>NZ_CP109072.1:4820000-8221997 GCF_035917395.1 Streptomyces sp. NBC_01808 | reverse complement strand
GGAGACACGACGCGACGCCCCTGCGGGGCGTCAGGGGACTCCGGGCCTTCGGCCCGGCGGTCGGCCTCCGGCCGACCCGCAGTCACCTTCGGTGACTGCGGGGCCTGCGGCCCCTGGAGGGCCGGGCCTTCGGCCCTGGCCCTTTGGCTGGCTACAGGGCGACGGCCGTGGGGCTCAAGTGTGCTGGTGGTTCGGGGAGTTGGGGTGTGGCGACTGGTGTGGATCTCCATGTCCCTGCCCCTCCCTGCTGCGCGGCCCCTTGGCGGCTGACCCGTCGAGTATACACAAAGAGTGACGGCACCCGCGACCCCGGAAGACGAAGGGCGGAGCCGAGTTGGGCCGGACAAAACTGACGGCACCTCAGAAACACCCCGCCCAATAGGTCTATACCACTACCTGCCGCGGGAAAAGCTTCACACACTCCGGGATCTGGCGGCCGACGTGCGCCGCCAGGTCCCGGCATTCTTCTAAAATCACCACTCGGAAACTCCGCACCCGTCGCAGATATCGCCCCAATCCTGGAGGTGATTCCCGCTCCTGCACAAGTAATCGAGAGGGACAAGCCGTTGGGTGTCTTCGTCGAATACTGCATCCCGTACGTACCCGATTGAATCGCTCATGCGCCGAGGGTGACTGCGCCGACGTAGGAGTAGGCGGCCCAGTCGGAATCGAGGTCGGCAATGATGTCTTCCCAGACATCGCCGAGGAGGGTGTCATCTCCTTCTGCCCATCCGGTGACGGCGTCTTCCCAGACGTAGCGGACTTGGAGGGACCGGTCCTGTGCGAGGTTTTCCAGGTCGCGGCGGCGGCTTTCGGGTACCTGGCTTTGGTCGACGGTATAGATTTCCATTCGGGTGCCGTGCCCACCGTTATTGAGACGCTCAACGATGTTCTTGCGACCGTATTTTCTGACGTTCGTGCGGCGTACCTCGCGGTAGGCGTCATCGAGTGCCTGGAGCTTGCGGGCGGAGGGTTGCCGGCCGCTGGTCTCCCAGGACTTGATGAGGCGGCGGCTGATGCCGTGGCGGGCCAGGGCATCACGGCCGGCCGGTGAATCCAGGTAGCGCAGGCGGGCGTTGCGGCCCCGGGGGCGGTCGGGCGGGGTGGCGATGCCGCCGTGGTCGGCGAGTTCCTGCGCGACTCTCTCGATTTCGCGGGCGAGGGCTTCACCGCCTTTGATTCCCCGGGCGTTGTACCTTCCGAATTCCCCCCACTCCTCGTAGACGCTTCTCATTTAGTCGCCTCCGAGGGTGTAGGTTTCCTTTTCCTTCATGTCGGTGAGTTTCCGTCCCTCGGTGAAGACCTGTCGCCAGTCGCCGCCGCTCACGTGGAGTTCGTCGGTTCCTGCCATTTGCACGACGGTCAACCCGGCCTGGTGTGCCTTGTAGGCTTTGCGCCACAGGTTCGCGAATGCTTGAGAGCGGATGGTGTGCATCCAGTCCGGGCGGCGGAGTTCACGGTTGTTGGTCGATTCCCCGATAGTGGACACGAACTTAGAATACATGGATTTCACGTACTCCAGGGTGACAATGTCGTCATTGTCGATTGCCTCTTGCCGGGCGTCCCTGAGGGCTTCCTTGAGGCTTCGCAGCAGGCTTTCCGTGGCACCGGACGTGTACGCCTCGTGGATTTCCGGGGCGGCGCACAGGCCGTTCTTCGCGCAGTCCAGCAGCAGCTTGAGGGTGGGGGTGGTGATCCAGAGGTCCCCTTGAGTCTTGCGGTCCCCCAGCGGATTCGGGAGGTCGGGGTTGTCCCACTCCGGCGGGGTGATGCGGTAGATGCCTGCGCGCTTGGACTGGTAGGAGGGCTCGGAGGCCACCAGCCGGCCGATCGGCAACCAGCACGTGAACGCCGCCAGATACGCGGCGTTGGCGTCCAGAGCGGTCACATCGAGGGTGATGTGGCCGGCACGCGCCTCGCGGTGCAGCTCGACGGCGCGCCACTTGGGCCGGCCTTCCCAGATCAGGTCGGGGTCCTTCTGAGAGCGCTTGGCCAGGACGTCGGTCTCGGTCGGAGGGAACTCGGAGTGCTCGTACCGGCCGCCGATCCGAGATGCCTTGAACAGCTTCATCACGTCCGGGATCGCCTTGTGGATCAGAGCGGCCTGGGCGGCCTGCATGTCGCCCTGGTGCTGAGACAACTCCGCCGCGACCCGGTCACGGATCATGTCGCCCAACGAACCGGCCGGCTGCGCGAACGAACTCGCCGACGAACTGGTGGCGCGCCGGGGGGTTGCCGCCGGGGCCGGTTCGGAGCCGGCCGACGGCCGCACCGGCGGTTCGGCAGGGGCAGGGGCAGAAGTTCGACTGCCGGTGGACGGTGGGGCCGGGAGCTTCGTGGCGGCATGCGTGGGGCCGGCCAGCAGGTCCAGCGAGGTCATACCCCAGTGAGCGGCCAGGCGGTCGACGTCGTCCAACAGCCAGTGACTCGCCCCGGTCTGACGACGCGACAGGGCCCGCTGGTCCATACCGATCGCCGCAGCCAGAGCGGTCTGGGTCTCACGGGTACGACTCATGAGCGCGGCCACCGTCAGCCGCAGCGCTTCCTCGGTACTGAGTGCCATGGCGCCAACCTAGCACAGTTGACTCAATATTTTGTCGTTCTACTCATAATTCGAGTTGCTACGCCACCGCCCTCGGAACCATCACCACCCCTTCGGCGCGGCCAGCGTGTGTTCGAGATCCGGCCGACCGCTTCGTCCTGGGAGGCTGAGGCCGCTCTCCGCGGCGTGAGGAGCGAACGCAGCGCGGCGGGGGCGGCGTTGTACGGCCGCGTGCGCGCCTCGCGGCGCCGTTCCGAGCCCCCCAAGCTCCGAGGGCACCGAAGCGGGCCGTACGGGCTGGTCAGGCCGGTGGAATTCGTCGACCCCGCACACCCCGACACCGTGGTGGCGAGGCCGACCCACTTCCCATCCAGGCGCGGCGGCCTCTAGCCGCCCTGCCGCGAGGGCCGGGCCACCGCCCGGCAGTCCACACACCCCGGGCCGCGGCGCCCGAAGGCCCCTGTCTGTCCGCGGACTGTTGTGCTCCACGGGGCGGAGCGGGCCTAGGGCGCGTATTGCGTCGTGATCAATCTGCGGGGTTTGCCTTCGCGGCAGGGCCTGGACCGGTAGACCTTCCTGGGTGACGCGAGTGCAACTGACGGATGCGGAGTGGGAGTTCATCGCGCCGTATCTGCCGATCGGCGAGTACGGCCCGTACCCCGAGCGGCTGCGGCAGCAGTTCGAGGGCGTGATCTGGCGGTTCAAGACGGGCGGGCAGTGGCGGGAGATGCCGGTGGAGTTCGGCGCCTGGTCGACCGTCCACAACCGCTTCCGGCAGTGGCGTGACGCCGGGGTCTTCGATGCCCTGCTGGAGGGCCTGATCGCGGAAGCCGCGAAGCGGGGTGAGGTAGACCTGTCCCTGGTCAGCATCGACTCCACCACGGCGCGGGCCCACCACGACGCTGCCGGGATGCACCTGGACGAGGGCGTCCTCACCGCTTTGGAGAAGGCTGCCACCGAGGCGGAGAAGGCCAGGTCAAGGGGGGCGGCTGCGGCGAACAAACCGGGCAGGAGGCCGGAGGCGGTCCCGAGCGGGAAGAACGACGGCGCATCCGGCGCCGACGCAGACTCCGGCTGAAGGCCGCTCTGCTCGGACGCTCCAGGGGCGGACAGACCAGCAAGATCCATGTTGCCGGCGACCGGAAGTGCCGCCCACTGGCGTTCATCCTGACCGCGGGACAGGCCGCCGACAGCCCGCAGTTCATCCCCGTGCTCAAGAAGGTACGGGTCCGCGGGCCCGTCGGCCGTCCCCGTACCCGGCCCGGCGCAGTCGCCGCGGACAAGGCGTACTCGTCCCGTGGAAACCGCGCCCACCTGCGCAAACGCCGCATCAAGGCGGTCATCCCGGAGAAGAAGGACCAGGCCGCCAACCGGAAGAAGAAGGGCTCCGCAGGAGGCCGGCCCCTCAGCCACGACGCCGACCTCTACAAGGAGCGGAACACCGTCGAACGCCTGATCAACAAGCTCAAGGCATGGCGAGGCATCGCCACTCGATACGACAAGTCACCCGCAAGCTACCTCGCCGGACTCCACCTGCGCGCCTCGGTGATCTGGCTCAAGGACCTCACCCGGACCACCCGTTGATCACAACCAAATACGCGTCCTAGTACTACAGGGCTAGATTTTGATCATCTGGAGTGGCAATCGCCTCCGAAAATGATGGCGACGAGCTTCGGCCTGATGCTCACGACGCCAGATCGACCAGCGAAGCCCGAGGTCAACCAGGGTGCGAGCGGAACCGATCAAGTTGAACAACCGTCGAACCTCGGCGATGGTCAAGGCTGCGAGTCGGCGTGCGTGCACTCGTGGCCTCCTGGGCTCGTCCGGTCTTGCGGAGCCCTTTTTTCGCGACCCGCGCCATCGCCGCCAAGAATGCCAACGCCAGCATGGACATGGTGATGTGGCGATACCAGGCGTCGTACTTGCGCACCTGGTAGTTGTCCAGCCCGGCCTGCTGTTTCGCGGCCTCAAAGCACTCCTCGACCGGCCAGCGCAGTCCGATGACCGCGACCAATTCCGACAGCGATTCCTGGCGCGGGTTGTGGCAGTGGAAGTAGGAGATCTCTCCGTTGTCGATGTTGCGCCGGATCACATACAGGTGTCTCTCGCGCCCGGCGATCACGGCCCAGTCGTAGGTCCGAAACCCCTTCGCGCCGATACCGCAGGCGCGGCGCGTGAAGTCCCCCGGCCGCAAGCCGGCCGCCAGGACGTCCAAGCGGGTCGGGCAATCAGGGTTGGTGGTGACGCCCCCGGTGTTGATGTCGGTGGACTTCGGAACGGCCATGCAGTACGCGGTGCCGCCTTCTTCCAGGAATCTGCGCAGCCCGCGGTTCTGACCGAACTCCTCGTCCGCCGTGAACCACGAGAACGGCACCCCAGCCGCCACCGCGCGCTCGATCATGGCCTGGACCTGCTGCGGACGGGTACGGAAGACCACCTCGTCATCGATTCCCGCCTCGCGGCGGCGCTCGAAGTCAGCGCACCAGGACTCCTGCGGCAAATACAGCTCCCGATCGATCAGGACGCGGTCGCCGCTGCGGTTTGCGTAGGCCAGGAATGTCCCGATCTGGCAGTTATCGATACGCCCGAGGGAGCCGGAGTACTGGCGCTGGACCCCGGCCGACTTCCTCCCTTTCTTGGCGAATCCGGTGGGATCGGCGATGAGCACGCCCCGGGGGTCCGCGAAATGTTCCATGGCGTAGTCGCGGGTCAGGTCCCGCAGCAGGTCCGCGCTCCAGGGGGTGAGATTCAAGAACCGCTGGAGCGCCTTGGGTTCCTTGGCGCCAGCGAACTCGGCAATGGTCCAGCCGTTCTTCCGCTGGAGCGGCGAAAGGAGCCCACGCAGGTACTGGTGGGCGTGCTCGCGGGATTCAGGGCGGTAGAACAGCGGACTGATCCGCTCGCGCAGCGCAGTGAACTCGCGCTTCCACACGGCTAATTCAGCACGGGTTACCGCGCCTTGCGGGAGATCTTGATCACGGGCTTGCGTCGCTGCCATGGACGAAGTCTCTCCCAACCCCATGATCAAGATCTAGCCCTGTAGTACTAGAGCCATCCCTTCTTCCGGAAGGTCTTGGCCCGTACGGAGCACCAGCGGGAGCACAGTGCCCGGGCCGGGGTCCGGTGGGCGGGAGCGGCTGCGCGCACACGGGACAGTGGCCGGCCGGGACGACGGGCGCCAAGCGCCGCAGCAACCGGTTGACGCGGCCTTCTTCGTGCCTGCCGTGTGCCTGCCGTATGGGACGCGGTCGGCATCGCAGCCGGTGAGCAGCTCGGAGAACGCGGCGCGCAAGGCGGCAAGGTCGCGGCGGCATGTTCCGAGCAGGTCCAGGTAGTCATCGACGCGATCTCCGTTCACCCGTTCGGGTGGGGGATCCGGATCACGGCGTTCAGCAGCCCGCCATGGACTTGGCTGTTGGGTGTGGAAGGGCACGAGCACGGCAGGCGGGTGCAGCAGGCTACCGCAGGGGGCGGCGGTGAGGGAATCGAGGCCGCGTTCGTCACGGCCGCCGGACGGTTGACGCAGTTGCCGTGGGATCAGGCGGCGGCGTCGGTGCGGTTCGAGGATCTGGCGCCGGTATCGGCGTTTCCGGTCGTTCCGGGCCGCCGGTGAGGGCCGGGCTGGTGGTGGTCGGTGACCACCGGACGGCACGTCGTACACGGTTCGGCAGCGATGCGCACCCAGCTGATGGTCCTGGACCGGAGTCCCGACGTGACCGGCCAGGCCGCACGTCCGGTACGGCTGCTGTGGCGGGACACGGCCGACGGGCGGGTGCGCTCGTGGGTGCCTCAGCTGTTCGCCCGATACGCGGCCGGCACCGGCCTGCTCGCCGACTGTCCCTCCAGCCCGGCCACCGGTGGAGACAGGGCGCAGCGGGCGCGGATGGTTATGGAGGCGGTGTGTGCCCGCGTGGGCTGGGTGTACCGTCGCCTCGAGCCACCTCCAGCGGTGGCGGCGGCGAACCTGCGGTGGCTGGCCGGCTACCGCCACCCAGGCAATCAGGGGCCGCCCGAGCTGCGGGCCGCGTTGGCTGAGGCGTTCGCCGGGCCCGGGCCGCTGGCCGACGGTGCAGCCGCAGTAGGTGATCCTCTGCGAGTGCTGCCGGCCGTCTATCACGCGCTGTGGTGCGGGCATCTGACGACGCCTCTTGATGAGCCGCTGCACGAGGAGGCACTGGTCTGCGCTGACGCAGAACGTGGTGGTAGGGGTGTCGAAGAGCGGCTGGGCTCCAGGGGCGGCGAAGGAAGGGACGAGCGCAGTGTGCGGCACGCACGGTAAAAGCCAGCGGCCGGTGGTGGAGGTCGGCGCGCACGTCGCCTACCGGGGACAGACCTGGCAGGTCGCCGCCCTGCAGGGCCAGCAGGTCTACCTGCTGCAGGAGGACGGCACCGAAACGAGACTGCTGCTGGGGCGGTTGTTCGCCGACCCAGACTTCGAAGTAGTGGGCGCGCGGGCACCGGACGCGGTGCCGCAGTGGGGACTGTTCGAGACCGTTCCGGTGGCGGCCCAGCAGCGGGCGCATCCGGGAGGTGGAGACCGGATGGCCGCGCCCTGAGAGTGGTCGTGACGGCCAGACGATGCGGCCGGAGTACGACCCCGAGCGGTGGACCCTGGCGCAGCGGGACGCGGCCAAAGCGAAGGAGCTGGCGGCGCTCGGCTTCGCCCGGGTGACGCGTACGACGGTGGAGCGGATGCGGCACGCCTACCGCAAGCAGGGTTTGTGGGGGCTGGTCGACAAGCGCGCGGTGCCGGCCCGTGGTCGTCATCCGACAGGGTATGCCGACGAGCGGGTCGTGGCCGCGGTGCGAAGCGCTGCGGCGCCAGCGGGGCCGGTCGAAGGGGACGGTGAAGGGATTGCAGGTACTGGTCGGGCAGATCCTGGAGGACACGCACGGGCGTGGGGTGGTGGAGATGCCGTCACGCTCGACGTTCTACCGGCTGGTGAGCGTGCTGGCCGACCCGGCCGATCGCCCGGCGCGTACCGCCACCGCACCCGCCCGCGCCTCGTCGGCGTCGCCGGTGGTGCAGCGGCCCGGGGAGCAGGTGCAGATCGCCTGGACATCATGGCTCTCCTTGAGGACGGCAGCCTTGGTCGGCCGGAGCTGACGATCGCCGTCGACGTCGCCACCCGCTCCATCCTGGCCGCCGTCCTGCGCCCGCACAGCACCAAAGCTGTCGACGCCGCCCTCCTCCTGGCGGAAATGGCCGTCCCGCATCCAGCCAGGCCAGCCTGGCCCCAGTCACTTCACCTGTCGCGGGCCGAGGTGCCCTTCGAGCGGATGCTGTCACTGGACGAACGCCTGGAGGGAGCAGCCGCCCGCCCGGTGATCGTGCCCGAGACGATCGTCGTCGACCGCGGGAAGATCTACCTCTCACAGGGCTTCGTCACCGCCTGCGAAGCACTCGGAGTGAGTGTGCAGCCCGCTCCACCGAGGCGGCCGCAGGCCAAGGCCGTGGTGGAGCGGACCTTCGGCTCGATCAACGACCTGTTCTGCCAGCACGTCGCTGGCCACACCGGCTCCAACCCCCAGCGCCGCGGCTCCAAGACTGCGGCCGAGACGCGGTGGACGATCCCTCAGTTGCAGGACTTCCTCGACGAATGGATCACCTGTGGCTGGCAGAACCGGCCCCACGACGGACTGCGCCACCCCGTCCTGCCCAAAACCGCCCTCACACCGAACCGGATGTGGGCCGCGCTGCTCACCATCAGCGGCTACGTGCCGGTACCACTGAGTAGGGCCGACTACCTCGAACTGCTGCCCGTTCGCTGGCAGCCCATCACCGAACGCGGCATCCGCCTCGACTACCGCACCTACAACCACGACATCCTTGACCCCCACCGCAGCCAGCGCTCCCCCGTCGCCCGCCAAGGACGGAAAGTGGGAGGTCCACCACAACCCCCACGACGCCCGCCAGATCTTCGTCCGCCTCACCGACGGACAGCTCCACGAAATCCCGTGGATCCATCGCGACCACGTCCACCAGCCTTTCAACGACAGCGTCTGGCGCCACATCCAGGCCGAGGTCGAACAGCGCGGGGACCGCGAGCAGCACGAAGCCGATCTCGCCGACGCCCTGGACCAGCTCTTGCGCCGTACTCGCAGCTCTGCTGGGACAGAACACGAAACCGGCCGCCGAGAGCAACGTCATGCCCGCCGTACGACCGTGCATCTGCCCGACCTGCCCGGGCAGCGGCGCCCGCTCGCAGCAGAGACCGCACCAGCCCCGGAACCAGACTGGAACGAAAGCCTGGACGACCTCATCGGCACCGACCCGGCCACGGAGCCGGGCACTGGCGATCCGGAAGGCACAAGCGCGGCGCCGGCCGAGGCAGGCGGCTACGGGCTGTGGGACGCCGAAGCGGAAGCCGAGCAGTGGTGAACGCCTCGCCGCGCACGAGCGATGCATCGGCCCGCAGGTCCCCGTCGACGGCGGACCGGTCTCCCGGGGCCGCGGCAAGCACCGCCGACGACGCCCCTGATCCGCAGCTTCAGTCGGTGACCGCCTGGGACGGCTTCCATGCCTTCGCCACCACCCCCGTGGCAGCCCCTCCCCTGCCCGGCGCACCGCCCCGCAGCCTCGAGGAACGCCTGGCCTACCACTCGCGGTTCGTCACCGTGCGCACCCCTGCCATCGACGCGCTCGCCAAGAACGTGCGCACCTTGATGATCCTCGGTCGCCACCAGGCCGTCACCGCACGGCCATCCCTGATCGTCACCGGCCCCGCAGGCGCCGGAAAGACCACCGCCCTGCTCCAGGTCGGCCGCGCTTGCCACCTCGCCACACCCGCCGCCACGGCCCCACAGCAACAGCCGGTCAGGCCCCGGTCGCCTACGTCCTGGTCCCACCCGCCGCCAGCGCCAAGACCCTCGCCATCGAGTTCGCCCGCTACCTCGGCATCCCCGTCACAGCCGGCATGTCCCAGGCCCAGATCACCAACGCCGTCTGCCACACCTACACCTCTGCAGGTGTCCAGCTGGTGATGATCGACGAGATCCACCGGCTCAACCCCCGCACCACCACCGGCGCCCAGAGCGCCGACCTGATCAAAGACCTCACCGAACGCATCGGCGCCACCTTCGTCTACGCCGGCATCGACGTCACCACCACACCCCTGTTCACCGGGGTACGCGGTGCGCAGCTCGCCGGACGCGCCTCCCTCATCGACTGCGCCGCCTTCCCCGCCCGCCTCGGCAACGAAGAGCCCTTCCGCGACCTCATCACCGCCATGGAAGGCGCGCTCGACCTGCGCCACCATTGGCCCGGAGCCCTCCCCCGGCTGGCCCCGTACCTGCACGAACGCACCGCCGGCCGCATCGGCAGCCTCGCCCGACTCATCCGCCAGGCCGCCATCACCGCCCTCATCGACAAGGCACCGAACGCATCACCAAAACCACCCTCGACGCCATCCGCCTCGACCACCTTGCCGAACAGCACTACCAACCCCGCACCCGGTCCCGGAGCCGGAATACCAACACCCCGTGACCCGGACAGACGCCACGGCCCGTACCGCGGCCGCAGCCGCCCCCGCGCAGCGCGGCGTCCTCACCCGCAGCGGCATGGCTACGGGCCCCATCAGCAGCACCGGGCGTGCTCCGCGTACGGCCGCTGCTCGGCGAGGCGACCGCCTCATACGGCCAGCGCCTCGCCGAAACTTTCCGGCTGACGCTCCCCCAACTCCTTGACGGCGCCGGCGTCACCCTGACCGGCCACGGCACGCTGCCGACAGCTGAACTCCACCTCAGCCATGCCGCCTGCCACCACCTCGCCGCCCTGACCCGCATCCCACTCCCCCACCTGGCGCGCGCCCTGCCCCGCCTCGCCCCCAACGACGACGCCCACCGCACCGCAGCCGCTGCACGCTGGAAACGACTCGAGGCCGAGCAGCAGCCCGTCCGCGCCTGCACCCTGTGCACCCGCCATCGCAGCCACGGCACAACCGGCACCGCCTGGGCTCATCGGCCGCCGCACCGACTGGTGTGCCCGCGCCACCACCAAGCCGCCTCCGACCCACGACTCACCACCACCGTCCGCACCTGGGCCGCGCCCGGACTCGCCATGGCGCACCACGCACACCAGCGACTCCTACGGCACCCACGCGCCGCCACCGCCTGGACCACAGCGCGCGCCATCACCACCCGTTGGTACGACCACCAGCAACACCTCACCCACCGCTGGCACACCCGCCTCAACCAGCTCTGCGCGACCAACCCCCACCTGACCACCACGGGCAGCGCCTCCCCCACACTCCTGGCGCGCGACCTGATCACCTACCCCGAAACCGTTGCTCTCGCCCGCGCACTCGCCACCCTGCCGAACCGGCCACATCGCACCGCCGACGACGCCCTCAGCCTCATCGCCCAGCGACTCGGGCTGCCCCGCCTGGCCAGCAACGCGAACGATCCCCTCCGGGTCTTCCTCACCCATACACGCCACTGACCAGCCACACCGCACCCCAAAGCCCCCAGAAAACGCAGCCGTTTATAGACGCACCACCACACCTACGAGAAACCCAAGATCAATCCCACACAACTACCGGACCGCAGACCAGACCCCCGAACAACCAAACCGCACACACCCCCAAGCCACGCCCACCACGCCCGAACGCAACCGCTCCAGCGATCCCGAGTCCCACCCCTAAAGACGAAACACCAGACCAAAGCAGTCCAGCCCCCTGAAGATCATTGCTCCGCCACAACAACGCCTTTCGATCAGCCTTGGCCTATGCAGGTCAGGGGCACGGTAGGGCGTACGCGGGGCCGTCTCCGACGAAGCGGCGCCATTGCCGGGGGCTGAGGGGCTGGGTGTCGACGCAGATTCTCTCGATACTCGTCCCCACGTCGAGCTGCCACAACCGGGCCGACTGATCGAGGCTACCGGTGGCCAGCGTCTTCCCGTCCCGGCTGAAGGCAACGGCGTACACAGAGTCGGCGTGGGCTTTCAGCGGCAGGCCGCGACGGCTCGGCCGGGCAGGCGCGCGGACATCCCACAGCTGCACCGACGACTGGCCGTAGCTGCCCGTGGCGAGGGTGCTGCCGTCTGGGCTGAAGGCGAGGGCGAACACGGAATCGGTGTGCCCGGTCAGCGGCTCGCCGAGGGCGGTGGGGTGCTTGGGCCGGGAGATGTTCCACAAGCGCACCGAGAAGTCATTGCTGCCGGTGGCGAGGGTCTTTCCGTCCGGGCTGAACGCAAGGGAGGCGACGCCATTGATGTGGCCCTTCAGCGGCCGGCCGACGCGCTCGGGTCTGGCCCGGTCGCGGACGTCCCACAGCTGAGCCGTGGTGTCGTAGCTGCCGCTGGCCAGCATGTCGCCGTCCGGACTGAACGCCACGGTGAGCACCATGCCCTCGTGGTGCCGCACCGGACGGCCGATCGGCCCGGCACGGTCCGGCTCCGTGACATCCCACAGGCGGATCGTGGCGTCCTGGCCGCCGGTGGCCAGGGTCTTTCCGTCCGGGCTGAACGCCATGGTCCAGATACCGCCCTCGTGTCCGGTCAGAGGATCACCCAGGTACTTGGGTGTGGACGGATCGGAGATGTCCCACAGCTGGATCACGCCGTCATACCCGGCACTCGCGAGGAACTCCCCGTCTGGGCTGAACGCCAGGGACCTGACGCCCTCGGTATGAGCCTGAAACCCCCGGCCGAGCAGCTTGGGACGCCCATGCTCCGACGTGTCCCACAACCGCACCGCCCCGTCGTGGCCGCCGGTGGCAAAGAGCCGCCCGTCCGGGCTGAACGCCACCCCGATCACACCGTTGAAGTGGCCGGTCAGCAGCGTGCGCGGTATGTCCCACAGCCGTGCCGTCTGGTCGTAGCTGCCGGAGGCGAGGGTGCGTCCGTCGGGGCTGAACGCCACCGCCGCGACGGTGTTGCTGTGGCCCGTCCAAGGCTGCCCCAGTGCCTTGGGACGTGTCGGGTCGGAGACGCTCCAGATCTGCATAGTCGAGTCTCCGCTGCCGGTGGCCAAAGTCCGCCCGTCCGGGCTGAACGCCACCGAGGCGACCACGGTGCTGCGCCCCATGAGAAGTTGGTTGGCGTACGTGGGCTTGTCAGGATCCCCGACGTTCCACAACCGAACGGTAGAGTCACCGCTGCCCGTGGCGAGGGTCCGGCTGTCGGGGCTGAACGCGAGGGACGCGACGGTGTTGGAGTGGCCCTTGAGCGGGGCCCCGCGCCGCTTTGGCTTCTTCGGGTCCGAAACATCCCACAACCGGGCCCTGAAGTCGTCGGCCCCGGTGGCTAGCGTCTTGCCGTTCGGGGCGAAAGCCACAGCCCAGAGCCTGCCCGGACCGTCCTTGAGTGGCTTGCCTACCGGCTTGGCATCGGCCGGGTCCGACACGTCCCACAGCCGGACCGTGGCATCGCCGGAGCTGCTGGCAAGCAGGTCGCCGTCCGGGCTGAACGCCACCCCGCTGATGACGGCGTCATGGCCGGTCAGGGGCTGGCCGACAGGCTCGGGATCCGACGGGTCTGACACATCCCACAGGCGGACCCACCGGTCGCGGTCGTCACCGGCGGTGGCCAGGGTGCGCCCGTCCGGGCTGAACGCCACGGACATCACAGCCTTGGTGTGGCCGGTCAGGGGGCGTCCCAGGGCGCGAGGGCTGCGTGGTTCGGAGGTGTCCCACAGTCGGATCGTGGCATCGCCGCTGCCGGTGGCCAGGATGCGCCCGTCCGGGCTGAACGCCACCGAGGAGACCCGTTCGGTGTGGCCCCTCATCTGCTTGGACAGCGGGATGTTCCCGGAGTTCAGCAGCCGGGTGTACGTCTCGTCGCCGGGCCGCATCCGGTACGCCACCAGGTCGAGTTGGGCGGCCAGTGACTGGTCCGTGCCGCGCAGCCGGTCGGCTTCGGCGACGACCCGGTTGTAGACGGCGAGGTCCCGCTGGTGTACCGCCTCGCCCTGCTGCTTGAACGCGACGCCTGCAGCGCCCGAGGCGAGCAGGGTAAGAACGGTGAGGACGGCGATAACGGTGTTCCGCACCCGGGCAGTGCGGCGCCGCGCCCGCTCCCCAGCAGCGAGGAACGCCTGCGCGGTCGCACTCAGGCTGTGTGGCGGGGCGCTGAGCGCCCACGTGCGCGCAATCTCAAGGCGGCTGCCGCGGTAGAGAAGCGCTGAGTCACGGCCACTCTCGTCCCACGTGGCCGCCGCCTCCTCCAGGTTCTGGTGGATGAGGCGCCCGGCCCGGTCGGCGTCAATCCAGCCGCGCAGCCGGGGCCACGTGTGCAGCAGAGCCTCGTGCGTGATCTCGACGGTTTCCTGCTCGCGGGTGAGTAGCCGGGCCCGGGTGAACGCATCCACCACCGGCTCGGCGAGGCCGCCGCCGGCATCCGCCAACTCTGCGCGGCCCAGGCGCCGCCGGACGTCCTCCGTGCTGTCTGCGACCCGTACCATCCGCAGGAAGAGCGACTGCGCCACGCGCCGCTCGTCATCGTCGAGGCCGCTATAGACGTGTTCGGCGGTCGAGGCGATGGCGCCTTGGATGCCTCCGGTGTCGCGGTACCCGCGCACGGTGAGGGTGGCGCCGTGCCGTTGCTGCCAGCAGACTCGCAGGGCGTGTGCGAGCAGCGGCAGGCGCCCGGCCTCGTAGCGCGCTTCCCCGGCGGGACCCATCGCCTTGGTGGCCCCCAGGTCGTGCAGGAGCAGCTCGACCAGTCCGTCCTCTACGTCGAGCCCCACGTCTCTGGCGGGCAGCAGGACTGCCTCGCGCAACTCCTCGTCTGTCATGGGGCCGACTACCAGCGGGGCGTCTTGCAGCGCGGCGCGCAGGGGAGGGTGATCGACGCACGCGGCGTAGAAGTCGGACCGGATGCCCAGGACTACAAGGGCACGCGGGGGGTCCTCCGTGTCGGGGTAGGCTTGGCCGCCCGCAAGGCGGGCGAGCAGTGTGACGAAAGAGCGCCGTTCCTGCTCGTCGGTACAGAGCGTGAAGAGTTCCTCGAACTGGTCGACCACGATGACTGCCCGCGTCGGCTGCGTCGGCAGGTCGTTGCGCAGGGCCTCGTCTAGGACCGAGAGACACCGCGGTGGGTCGGCGACGAGATCAGCGGCCGTCAAGTCCAGGCCTGCGCCGCGGAGCGCCACGATCTGGTCAGCCAGGGCACGGAGCGGGTGGGCGCTGGGGGTAAGCAAGAGTTTCGGCCACCGGTCGGAGCCGGGCAGCGCGGCCCGGTCCAGGTGCGGCAGCAGCCCGGCCCGAAGCAGCGAGGACTTGCCCGCGCCCGACGGGGCCACGACCGCCTGGAGCCGGCCCGAGTCCAGGCGTCGGTCGAGGCGGTCGGTCAACTCGGCGATGAGCGCCTCTCGTCCGAAGAACCACCGCTCGTGTTCTTGTCCGAAGGCGGCCAGCCCTGGATAGGGGCAGTCCGGCACCGGTCCGCCCGCCTCAGCGCGGCGGCGTTCACGCACTCCATCGACGTAGTGGAAGTGCTGGTCACGGCCAGCGACGTTGACGCCTGCGCTATCGCGGGCGTATGCCTCGATGTGGATGCCGTCGCCCGCAGCACGTGACGTGCCGTGCCCGCTGTCCGCCGGGGGGTCTGCGGAGTCCGGGCGTTCAGTGCCGCGATCCATCTGCGGCTCTTCGGGGCTCATCGATCACCCCCGCCGGTGATGTGCTGATCCCGCCCGGCGACGTAGACCCGGCTGCTGTCCAAGGCCCGCACGGACACCGTCACCGACGGCTCCTCCCGGCCGCTGCCGGGCGGCTCCGGGCTCAGATCGACGGCGAGGATTCTGCGCAGTTCCGCGGCGAGTGCGGGCTCGGCCGCGAGCAGCCTGCGCAGTCGGCCCTGCCACTCGCTGACCAACTCCGCTTCGGCCAGTTCGGCCTCGGCCGGTTCGTTGGCATCCTCTCGTGCGGCGAGCAACACCGCACGGGATTCTTCGAGTTCGGACTCCACTGTGTCCGCCCGGTCTGGGTACACGCGACGCCATAGCGCACCCATCGAGTTCTGTGCCCGCTCCCAACCGGCCGTCGTCAGCAGTTGCACCACTGTCGCAGCGGCCACGGAAGCAAGGCCCGCAAGCTCCGGATCCATATGGTTCCCCGTTCGCCCGTGCCATCACTGGCTCACTGCATCGTGTGTAGTGCCTGAATCGCCTCGGGCGCCAGAGAGAACTCGGTCGAATGACAACCGCGACCGACAACGGTAACGACCTGCAGGCCTGCGGTAGCCGGATCATCACGTGCGACGAGTTCCGCCAGTGCCTAACCCTGCGCCCCCGTATCGCCGTCGCCGTGACGTGGCCGCCAGACGTCGGGTCGACTTTGCCGAGCGCCCTGGACCCCAGCGAGCGGCGCATCTGCCCCAGCATCTGGCAATCACCCACGGCGAACGGGTCAGCGTGCCAAGGGAGATTCCCATCAAGATGCCGGAGTTGGCTGCTCACCGGGTCGACGGAGCCCGTTATCCACAAGGCAGTGCGTAGCCTCCGTGACGCAGGTGGTGTCTCCACAAGCGACCACATGGTCAAGATGGAAGACCTCGACCAATTGAACAGCGTCGCCTCCCCTTTGCACGATGGCGGCGAGCCATCTTGTCTGGCTCAACCTTGACCTACGACTGGCTCAGCTTGTCCTACCTTCCAAGCGTGGGCCTGAGGCGGTCATTCGTAGGATCGTCTGGCCCAGGGGTTCCGGGTATGGCTGTCAGCTTGTCGCCGCTCGATGGCTCAAATGACTTGGCCGCCCGGAGCCCCGCGACGACTCGACCGCTAATTGGGATACGCGACTCGATCGCTGTGTAGGACAACGTCGGCGAGGTCGTCTGCGGGACTACTGTGACGACGAGCTGGCGGAGGTGACCGTGCCCGAGATCTGGGCCGGGGTGGACATCGGCAAGGAACACCACCACTGCGTGGTGATCGACGCGCACGGCGAACGCCTCCTGTCACGGCGAGTCCTGAACGACGAGTCCGCGCTGCTGGAGCTGATCGGCGACGTACTCGCACTCTCTGAGGACGCGCTGTGGGCGGTGGATATCAACCACGGCGGCGCCGCCTTGCTCATCGGCCTGCTGCTCGGCCACGACCAGCCGATGGTCTACCTCACCGGCCTCGCCGTTCACCAGGCATCAGCCGCCTACCGAGGCCAGGGCAAGACGGACGCCAAGGACGCCTTCGTCATCGCCGACCAGGCCCGCATGCGCAAGGACCTCGGCGTGCTCCGTCCCGGTGACGAGATAGCCGTAGACCTCAAGATCCTGGTCAGGCGCCGCACCGACCTCGTCAACGACCGCACCCGCCAGATCAACCGGCTCAGGGAACAACTCCTCGAAGTCTGCCCGGCCTTGGAGCGTGCGCTCAGTCTGACGAACAAGGGGCCGATCCTGCTGCTGACCGGCTACCAGACGCCAGCCGCAATCCGCCGCAGCGGCGCCAAGCGAATCGAGACGTGGCTGAAGAACCGCAAGGTCAAAGGCGCCGCCGCACTCGCCCAGGCCGCCGTCGAGGCCGCCCAGGCCCAGCACACCGCACTGCCCGGCGAGAAGCTGGCCGCCTCGATGGTGGGCCGCCTCGCGAAGGGGGTGATGGCCCTCGAAGAGGAGATCGCCGAGCTCGACGCACTAATCGAGGCCCGGTTTCACGAACACCCGCATGCCGAAGTGATCCGCAGCCTGCCCGGCATGGGCGCCATGCTCGGGGCCACCTTCATCGCCGCGACCGGCGGCGACATGGAAGCCTTCGGCACATCAGACCGGCTGGCTGCTTTCGCCGGCCTGTCACCGGTTCCACGCGACTCCGGCCGCGTCAGCGGAAACATGCGCCGACCCCGCCGCTACCACCGTGGCCTCCTGCGGGCCTTCTACCTCTCCTCCATGGCCAGCTTGAGGTCGTGTCCCGCGTCACGGGCGTACTACGAACGGAAGCGTGCTGAGGGGAAAGGTCACAAGCAGGCCGTGCTGTCCCTCGCCCGTCGAAGGGCCAACGTTCTCTGGGCCATGATCCGCGACGGAGCGTGCTATCAAACTGCACCACCAGTCACGATGGCTGCTTGACATCCTCATTGGGAAGTCGTTTATCTGAAGAGGTCGAAACGGGCCTCGAACTGGGTCGCTCACCTGGGCATTCGCCGGACTCGGGCCGGGCCTCGGCTTGATCATGTGCTCCGGCCAAGGACGCACCGATCAGACCGAGGCCCGTGGAGACGAGTGTGCTGCAACAAGACGCCCCGCAGGACGCGTTGGGGACGCTGTCACGCTTCCGTGGCGCCTTCTACGACTGCCTGCGCGGACGTGAGGACGCGCTGTTCGAGCTGGCTGACGCCCGGCCGTGTACGGACGGGCCGGTCAAGACGCTGGTCGACCTGGCGCTCGCCCCGGAACACCGCCGGGGCCACGGCGCCTTGTACGGCGGCTTGAACAAGGGCCGCTTGGACGTCGACCAGCTCCGGCAGACGATCACCGCAACACCGCTGCCGAGGGCCGCGGACGGCCGTCTGGTCCTGGCGGTCGATGTCTCGCCGTGGCTGCGGCCGGACGCGGCGACCTGCCCGGACCGCTCGTTCTGCCACACCTACGGCCGCGGGGGAGGCCAAGCACCAGATGATCCCCGGCTGGCCGTACTCGATCGTGGCCGCACTGGAGGCCGGCCGCACCTCCTGGACCGCGCTGCTGGACGCCGTCCGCCTTCAGCCCGGCGCCGACCTCGCGGCCGTCACCACGCGCCAGCTCCGCGAGGTCGTCCAGCGGCTCATCGCCGCCGGCCAGTGGCGTGAAGGTGACCCGGAGATCCTGGTCGTGCTCGACTCCGGCTACGACGCACCCCGCATCGCCCACCTGCTCGGCCGCCTGCCGGTACAGATCCTGGGCCGGATGCGCTCGGAGGGGGTCATGCGCCGCCCGGCACCCTCCCGCAAGGAGTTCCACCTGGCCCACCCCACGGGCGGCCGACCGCCCAGGCACGGCGGCGAGTTCATCTTCGGCGACCCCGCCGCCTGGGGCGCCGAGCAGGCCGCCAGCACCACCGACACACGCCTCTACGGCACGGCGACCGCGCGAGCGTGGGACCAGCTCCACCCGAGGCTGACCCGACGGGCGGCCTGGATCGACCACGAGGGACCGCTGCCGCTCATCAAGAGCACCGTCATCCGGCTGACCGTCGAGAAACTGCCCGGCCACGGAGTGAACCGGCCGGTCTGGCTGTGGTGGTCCGGCACCGGCGCCACCAAGGCGGACGTCGACCGCTGCTGGCAGTCCTTCCTGCGACGCTTCGACGTCGAGCACACCTCTGGATGCCGACGCCGCTCAGGAGCTCGAGTACCTCGACGTGCGCGGCCTTGCGGAGGTGGTGGCGCAGCGGCGGTGGCCGCGGGTGGCGCGGCGGGCAGTGCGGGCGGGTACGGAGCCGGGGCGGGTGTTCGCGCTGGCCCGGGCGGTGGTGTGCCGATGGTGGGAGGAGGCGCTGTATGGGGAGCGGGGGGAGTTCTGGCCGCAGCGGCTGCATGTGCTGGCGGGCGGTGATGCGGGGGGCGAGTTCATGCGGTGGCGGACGGTCGGCCGGGATGCGGCTGTCTTCCCCGAAGTGGTGGCGGTCGCTGAGGCGTTGCTGGATCCGGCGATGAGCGAGCTGGTGTGGTCGACAGTGGTGCCGGCCGTCCGCGGCCGCTGGCCGCGGTGTCCTGTCTCATCGAAGGCTGACCGTTCTCACCGAACCTTGAGCGGCGCTGAGCTCAGGGTTTGCCGTCGCGATGATCTTGTTCGTTACGACATCGAACGCCGGTCCATACGCCGCCGATATGTGCCGCCGGTGAGAATGCCGATGACAGCCGGATGGAAGCAGAGGTGGCAGGGTGCGACTCGAAGGGTGGCACGGCTGGGTCGGCACGTTCACCGGGGTGGTGCTCCTCACGGTGGCCGCACTGCCGTTGGCGGCTCTGGCGGCGTGGGCTCTGGCCCGCCGGCGGAGGCTCGCCGGTGCCAGGGCGGCGAGGGCGTGGCGCATGTCGCTCGCCGAGGTCGGCATCGTCTACGGGACGGTGCCGCCGGTCTGGTTGATCCTGCTGCCGGGCGACGAGGACGGAGCGGTCGTGAACCTGGTGCCGCTGCGGGACCTGCTCACGATGGACACGGGCCAGATCGTCGGCAACCTGCTGGTGTTCGCGGCGCTGGGGTTCCTCGCCCCGCTGCAGTTCGCGGCGCTGGCATCGGTACGGCGGGTTCTCGCGCTCGGGGCCGGCTGCTCGGTCCTGGTCGAGACAGCGCAGTACGTCCTTCAGCTGGACCGGGTGTCGTCCGTGGACGACATACTGCTCAACACCGCCGGCGCCGGTCTGGCCGCACTGGCGTCACCCCGCTGGTGGCGCGCCGGCAGAAGCCCGCTCCCCGCGGGAGGACAGGGCCCGAAACGCGGAGAGGTGAGCGGGAGATCCGCATGATGGCGTGCCGGAGACCGTCGACAAGACGGTCTCCGGGAAGGAGCCCCTCGGCGAGTAGAGATCTCCAACAAGGGCCTCACACCGACGGAGAAGACAGCCTGAACTCTTCAGCCCGGTCCCTGTGGCGGGCTGCTCAAGGTTCGATGAGAACGGTCAATTTTCGATGAGCCAGGTCAAGTTCCATCAGACCGGTGGGGCGGCGGTGAACCCGAAGCGGGCGCGGGTTTCCGCGATGGCGCCGCGCTGGGCGGCCTGGCGGATGGCGCGGGCCCGTACGCGGGGCTGCCAGCTCTTGCGGACCTCGCGCTCCAGGGCGGCAGCGAGCGCGGGGTGGGGCGCCGGGCCTTCCCGGTCAGGTAGCGCTCGACCTGGCGCTGGGAGCAGCCGGGCCGGGCCGCGGCGCGGCGGTGGGAGCGCTGCTCCGTCCTGACGAGGAACCGCATCCGCGCCTGCGGGCTCACCGGGATGGGTCGGGTGGCCGTGGCCTGCAGCGCCGCTTCGAGGGATTCGCCGATCGTCGCCACCGCTCACTCCTCCCCGTCGCGTCGCGGGTGGGGTCGTCCTAGATGTGCCGGGCCGGGTCGAAGCCCTGCTCCATGATCTCAGCGGCCCACCGCAGCCCGCGTACTTCTTCCATCCTGCCCTGCCCGGAAAGGCACGGAGGCGGAGCGGGTCTAGTCGTTGCGGCCGTAGAAGAGCCGCCCGCCCGCGGTGTCCACCAGGTACAGCACGTCCTGCCCGCTCGCGTTGCGGCGGACCGCGAGGCGGTCGACCGGCAGGCCGGGGGCGACGGTCGCGGCGGTCCATGCGCCGCCCGACTCGGTGGCGACGAACGCGCGGTCGGCGCCGGACTCGGTGACGTAGTAGACGCGCTTGCCCTCGTCCGCGTCCCAGGTGATGCCGAGCGCCGCGCGGGTCCCGGATCCGCGGTGCACCATCTGGCGGGCCCATGCGGTGCCCTGGGGGTAGGCGTAGCGGACCTGGAAGCTGCCCCCGTCCGTCGGCCGGTAGCGGTACGCGACCCTGGGCGCCGCGCCGTTGAGGGTGAGCTTCGCGCTCTGCACGGCCGGCCCGGTGTAGGTGTTGTCGCTGCTGTAGACCTCGCCGGGGCCGAGGGGCTGGAGCACGTCGGCGGTGGCCGGGGAGACGGGCGCGGTGACGGCGGCGCCCCGGGAGTCGGTGAACGCGCCGGTGGCCGGGGCGTACTTCAGGTACGACAGCTCGTGCCGGAACGCCGAGGACGGGAAGCGGCTCCACTGGAAGAGCAGGTGTACGTTCCCGGCCGTGTCGAACTGCAGGTCGTCCGGGTAGACGGCGCGGTCCGCCGCGCCGGCGAAGACCGCGGCCCTGCTCCACCGCGACTGGGCGTCGTGCCACCGGTAGAGCCTGCCGGTGCGGCGGTCCGCCTCGTCGATCCGGGCGATCAGCCACACGTCGCCGTCGGGGGCCGTGGCCACCACCGGATACGTGACTCCGGCGCCCTGGTCGGGCAGGTCGGCGGAGTGGTCGACGGGGGCGGAGCCGGTGGTGTCCGAGCGGAAGTACCGCCAGGGGTTGTTGTGCATCGAGGCGAAGACGTGGAACCTGCCGCTGCCGTCCCGGGCGATCGACGGCTGGTTGTGGCCGGGGTCGTCCGTGAACTCGGCCTGCGCGCCTCCCTGCATGACCGGGATGCGGGTCCACTGCCCCGCCGGGTCGCGGCGGGCGATCGCGACCCTGTGCGTGCCCGCGGAGGAGCCCGGCTCGTCGAAGGCGAAGTACGTGTACTCGCCGGCGCCGCGGTAGGTGGCGACCGGTGTCCACCAGGCGGCCTGGTTGGAGGAGTCCATCGGATACGGCACCAGGACCGGGGCGGTGGGGGATGCGGGGGCGGCCTGCACGCGGGCGGCGGGGCCGAGGAGCGCGGCGGCCGGAGCGAGCGCGGCGGCAGTCAGCAGACGGCGCCGACCCGCAGTGAATGAGAGATCCATATTGCGGGAGAGTCACGCACAAAGTGGGTGCCGTCAAGAGTTGGGGCGGGGAAGCAACCCGAAAACGCCGAGTGAGCGCTGCTTGTCGACATAATGTCCGGCATGCGGGTGCCCACGAGCGCCAGATCCGGTTCGTCGTAGGCCGCTTCGCGGAAGACGCCGAGGACGGTGGCGCTTCCGGACCGCGCGCAGGCCCTTTCCCCGGACGTCGCCCATGATGGCGCGTACGCCCCACGGGGAGTCGATCACCTCGTAGAACACGGTGGCGCGCCGGCTGCCGTTGACGGCGGCCGCCGCGGGCACGGCCACGAGCACGGAGCCGAAGGCGACGTTCGGGCCCTGGAACCAGTCCGCGACGAGTACCGCGGCAATCAGCACCATCGCCGTGGCGGAGTGCTCCAGCAGGCGGGGAACGCGTATCGGTGAGGGGCGCGCCGTAAAGGAATTGCTCAATTCGACGGGCGGGTGCGCATCCTGGGGCATCTGCCGGCGGCCGACGTGACCGGGCCGTCACGGGCCCGCCGGACTCCGGGGAACGGCCGCCTCGCCGGCCGCCTGAGCGATGTCCGCCCGGGCGTGACCCATCAGGTCGGCTGCGGGGCCGGTGAGCGAGCGGCGTAGCCAGTCGGCGATGGCGAGGGCGAGCGTGGTGGCCTGCTCGACGTTGCCGTCCGCGAGGAGTGCCTCGACGCGGTAGCCCATGTCGGACAGGGTTTCCGTGTCGGTCTGGGGCACGAGGACGTCGCGCAGGCCCGCCGGGTAGGGCTCCCGGGTGCGGGCATCGCGCAGGGCATCGACGACTTCGGGAGCGTCGCCGTAGTGGTCCAGGAGGCCGAGGAAGGCGTAGACCCGTGCCGTGAGGCGGGGGCGGCCGGGGAAGGCGTCGAGCCATTTCATCAGGTCGGCTTCGCTGCCGAGGTGTGCGATGACGTCCTGGAGTGCCGCTTTCAGTTTGTAGGGCAGGTCCCAGCCGTGGGGCAGGAGCTCCGCGACTTCCAGGGCGAGTGCGGCCTCGTCGTGCGGGCCGAGTGTGCCTGCGCCGAGTCCGCGTACCTTCGCGGGGTCGAGTACGAGTTCTTCGGGGCGGGTCGCGGCGGCGGCGGAGGAGGAGGGGTGGGTGTCGTGGCGGTGGGTGAGCCGGCCGCCTGCCCTGTGGAGCAGCTTGTCGTGCACGGCGTCTCCTCGCTGCCGGTAGCCGCGGGTCCGGGTGCCAGGGCGGATGCTCCTTTCCATGATGCGGGCGCACCGTGTGATCGGCGACTCGATGTTCTGGCGCAGCGCGGCCCCCGGGCGCCGGGTGGGTGCCCGGGGGCTGCTCGGCGGGAGGGGTTATCCGGCGGGGTGCCAGTCGCCGCTGTCGTCGTCGATGTCGTCCTGGGTCAGTGCGACGATCGGCATCGAGCCGTCGTCGAGCATCCGCAGGGCCACGCCGTAGGGCATCTCGTCGCCGCCCCTGCCCTCGTCGGCGGTCGCGGTCGCCTTGTGCGCGGGGGCCCCGGTGGGCTTCCCGTCGCCGGGGCCGGCGGCCGAGGCTGCGGGGGCGGCGGCCAGCGCGGTGAAGCCGAGCAGCGCTGCCGACGACAGCGCGACGGCGAGAGCACCTGTCCTGGGCATGAATCCTCCTGGATCCGGAGAGCGGCCCTGTGCCGCCCTGGCTGATTCAAGAAGAGCAAGGGTCCGCGTTCGGCCGGATAAGCGTTCCGGCGGGGAATTCGGGTGCCTGTTTATTTCTCTGCAATCCCGCCCGTGAAGCGGTGGTTGAGAGGGGGGAATTCCGGTGCGGGACTTCCCTTCGTGGGGCGGTTTTGGTGCCTGTCGCCTGCTTGGGTACCCTCACCCGGACCCGCGACCACGAGAGAGCGTCATGACCGACATCATCACCAGTGCCGCCAACCCGCTCGCGAAGCGGGTGAAGCTGCTCGCCGGCCGTAAGCACCGGCGGCGGGAGGGGGCGTTCGTCGTCGAGGGGCTGCAGCCGGTGTGGGCCGCCGTCGAGGCGGGGTGGCAGGTCGAGACGCTTCTCGTCGCGCCCGGGCTGCTGACGCATCAGGCGGCCTGGCGCATGGTCGAGGAGCAGGAGCGGGCGGGTGTGGCCGTGGCGCGGCTGGGGGCGGAGTTGTTCCAGCGTCTGGTCGACCGTGACGGGCCCGGCGGCCTCGCCGCTATCGTGCGCAGCCGGGACGGCGGGCTGGGCGGTCTGAGCGCGCGGGGCGGGGCGGTCTTCGTCGCCCTGGACCGCATCGCCAACCCGGGCAATCTCGGCACGATCATCCGCACCGTGGACGCGGTGGGCGGGGCGGGGGTGATCCTGATCGGGGACACGGTGGACCCGTATGCTCCGGCGGCGGTCAAGGCCAGCATGGGGTCGCTGTTCGCCGTCGACGTGGTGCGCACCCCCGACGCCGCGGAGTTCTTCTCCTGGGCCGCGGAGCGGGGTGTCGCGGTGGTGGCCACGTCGGGTTCCGCGGAGGAGGACCACTGGGGTGCCGCGTACGATCCGCCGCTGGCGTTCCTGCTCGGCAGCGAGCGGGAGGGGCTGGCGGAGGACCTGCTGGCCCGGGCGTCGCGGCGGGTGCGCATTCCCATGGTGGGTACGGTCGACTCGCTGAACATCGGGGTGGCCGCGTCGATCATGCTGTACGAGGCGCGCAGGTACGGCGAGAACCGGTGAGCGGCCCGGACACCGGCGGGCCGGTGCGGTACCCGGGCCGGTGCGGTGCCCGCCTACGTGTACTCGGCGATCTGGATGAGGTTGCCGCAGGTGTCGTCCAGGACCGCCGTGGTGACCGGGCCCATGTCCACCGGCTCCTGCGTGCACCGTACGCCGAGTCCGCGCAGGCGGGCGTAGTGCGCGCGTACGTCGTCCACCGCGAAGGACGTCGCCGGGATGCCGTCCTCGGCCAGGGCCGCCTTGTACGCCGCCGTTGCGGGGTGGCCCGGTTCCAGGGCGAGTTCGGTGCCGTCCGGGTCCTGGGGGGAGACCACGGTGACCCAGCGGTGCTCGCCGAGCGGCACATCGTGCTTGGGGACGAAGCCCAGGACGTCGGTGTAGAAGCCCAGAGCCCTGCTCTGGTCGTCCACGCACACGCTGGTGAGGTTGATCCTCATGGGGTCTTCTCCTGGCCGTCGGGGGTCAGCCATCGGTTCACGGTGTGCCCCAGCGGTTCGGTGTCCAGGTCGTGGAACTTGCAGCGGCCCTCGCGGCGGGTCCTGGCCAGACCCGCCGCCTGAAGCACCGCCAGGTGCCGGCTGATCGCCTGGCGGGACAGGCCCAGGCCGTGTCTGGTCGTCAGCCGGCCGCAGATCTCGAACAGCGACTGGCCGTTGCGTTCCGCCAGTTCGTCGAGGATACGCCGCCGGGTGGGGCCCGCCAGCGCCTTGAGCAGCGGCTTGCCTATCAAGCGTTGCGGGGTGCGCCCGCCCCGTCTCAGTCCTCGACGTCCTTTGCCGACGTCGGGCCGAGCTGCGTGGCGTCCGCGTACTCCGGCATCTTCATAGGCCGGTCGAACAGGAAGAACGACTGGTTCGTCCCGACCGTGAACTCCACGTACGCGCCCGTCGTCGCATCGAAGCCGAAGTAGGCGTTGCACGCCGAGCCCGAGTCGTAGGTGCCGTCCATACCCGGCTGCGCCACCACGACCTTGCCGTTCGACGAGGAGTCCACCGCCTCGGTCGGCGTGAGCTTCTTGCAGCGGGGCACGGGCAGGCCCTTCATGACGAAGTACCCGTACTCGCCCTTGCCGTTCTGGATGTAAACGTAGGACAGCTTGCCGCGCTTGCCCCAGGTCTTCACCCACTCGTTGATGGCCTCGCGGGTCGGCGAGTAGGTCATCTTCCCCGCCGGCTGGTTCGCCACCAGGGCGTCGTAGTTGCTCTGCTTGGCGGCGTTCTCCCTGCCCTGGCTGGAGTCGTCCTCGCAGGCGGCGAGGCCGAGGACCGCGATGAGCGCCAGCACGGACGCCATCGCGGTACGGGCGATCGTCTTCATGGGCCGTCCCCTTCCTGGATACCGGCGTCAACGCCGCCGGCCCGCAGGCCGCGGTGCCGGCGGCGTCCGGGCCGGCGGAAGGCCGCGCCGGCGCAGAGCGCTGCGCGATGCCGGCTCTCCGGCCGCGTACGGGCGCCGCCGGGCGGCCCGCCGGCTCCCACTGTGCGGCCCCGAGCCCGGGAGGGGTCCCGCGTGCGCGCCGGCTACGCACCGGGAGCAGCGGCGAAGACGTCCGGCGGGGGACGCGGGCCCGGCGCAGCGCGGCCGATGCTGTGGGGCATGTCCTTACGCGCCCGTATCACCGCGCTGTGCCTGGCCGCCGTCTGCGCGCTGTCCCCCGGCGGCCGCGCCGGCCGCCGCCGAAGCACCCGATCCCGCCCTGGTACGGGTGGACGCAGGGCTGCTGCGCGGCGTGCGCGACGGGCGGCGCCCTGCGGTTCAAGGGGCGTGCCGTACGCGCGGCCGCCGGCCGGCGCACTGCGCCGGCGTGCGCCCCGGCCGCCGCGCCCGTGGTCCGGCGTGCGCGACCACGGGCGCGGCGGGGCCCAGGTGCGCGCAGCCGGCCGGCGGCGGCGAGGACTGCCTGTACACCGAGGTCACCGCGCCGCTGCGGCCGGCACGGCCCGGGCCGCTGCCGGTGATCGTCTGGCTGCACGGCGGCGGCCTGACCACCGGCGCCGGATCCGACTACGACGCCGCCCGGCCGGCCGCCGCCGGCGACGTGATCGTGGTGAGCGTCAACTACCGCCTCGGTGTGAGGGGGTTCGGCTCCCACCCGGCGCTGGACGGCCAAGGCGGCGTCTCGGGCAACCACGGGCTGATGAACCAGACCCGGGCGCTCGGCTGGGTCCGGGCCAACGCCGCGGCGTTGGGCGGCGATCCCGGGCGCGTCACGCCGGCCGGGCAGCCGGCCGGCGCCCGCAGCGTCTGCGCGCACCTGGCCTCACCCGCCTCCCGCGGCCTCTTCCAGCGGGCCGTCGCGCAAAGCGGCGCCTGCACCAACCCGGTCCTGGCGAAGACCGCCGCCGACGCCACAGGCGCGCGGGCGGCCCGTGACGCCGGCTGCGCCGGGGCCGCGGACATCGCGGCCTGCCCGCGCCACACGCCGGCCACCGACCTGCTCAACGCGCTGGCAGACATCACGGCGCCGGTCACCGGGACGACCACCGACGACGCCCGGGGCCCGGTCGCCGGCACACCGTTCCTGCCGCAGCAGCCCGAAACAGCACTGCGGCACGGCTCGGCAGCCGGGATCCCGCCGCTCACCGGCAGCACCCGGGACGAGATACCTTCCCTCGTCCCCGACGCATACGACCTCGCCGGCCGCCCGCTGACCGCCCGGGGCTACGCCGACGTCGTCACCGACACCATCGGCGACGACGCCCCGGCCGTCCTGCGGCACTACCCCGCCACCGGCGACCCGAGCCCGGTACTCGCACTCTCGCGGCCGCTGACCGACCGGGGCGCAAGGATCAGCACCTGCCCGACACCGGCCGCCACCGCCTTCGCCGCCCGGCACGCACCCGTATACGCGCACGAACTGGCCCAGGACAGCGGCACCGCCACCGACGGCTTCCCCTACGGCGCCCACCACCGCTCCGACCTGCCCTACCTGTTCGGCCTGCCGTGGACCGACCCCGGCCCCTGAAGACCCGACCGCCACGATGACCGGCTACTGGACCGCCTTCGCCCACCACGGCGACCCCCACCACACCGGCCTGCCCCGATGCCGCCCGCTACAGGCACAAGGCAGGACCACGGTACTCGGGCTCGCCGACGGCACCATCGCACCCACCCCGTTCACGGCCGACCACCACTGCAGCTTCTGGAAACAGCCGCTAACCTCCACGGCCCGCCCCGGCGCGCCGGAGCGCGGCCCGCACGCTACATCCGTACACGGCCCGCCCAGATACCTCCGTACACGGCCCGCACCCCGCGTCCGTACGCTACGCCGGTGCGGGGCCCGCGTGTTACGCCGGAACGCGGCCGCGTAGATACATCAGTGCGCGGGCCCGCGTCCTATGTCGGTGCGCGGCCCGCGTGTTACGCCGGTGCGGGACCGGGCGCCGGAGCGGGGATCACCGCCACACTGCGCACGACAGCGAAGAACCGCGGCTCGTTCCCGGCCAGACCCGCAGCCGCCAGCGCCCGGTCCGCATCAGCCAGCGGCCCGGCCAGCACCACCGCCGCAGCCGGCCCGGACCCGCCGGGCTCGGCCAGCGCCGCCTGCACGCTGCGCACCAGCCGCCGGTATGCCTGAGCCGCGGTCACCTCGGCGGTGTCGTCCGCCATCATCGCCTCCGTTCACCGGACATGCCGCACGCCCACATTCTGCCGAAAGCCACTGACACCGGCCACCGCGAACTCCCCCACCACCGGCGCCGATTGACCCCCGGGGCAAGAAGGAAGCAGACTGCCTACGAGGTGAGGTACGCGGCGAGCACATCGGCTTCACGACGCAGACGCTCCGCGGCCCCGGCCCGGCCGGCCCTCTCGTAGACCCCGGCCTCGGCGCGGCGCTCGGTGATCTGCACCCGCAGCAGGGCACGTACCTCCCCGGCGGAAAGCACCCGGCGGGCCGCCTCCGCCGAACCGACACCGGCACGGGCCCCGGCGACGTACCCGCTCCCCTGCTCCGCCTCGGCGGCGGGGGCCTCGACCGCTTCAGCGTTGTCGATCGCAGCCAGAGCGGTGCGCAGCGCGGAGACGACTTCACGCCTGCGTGCCTTCATCGCGGCGCGGAGGTCCGCACGCATGAGAAACCGCAGTGCCTGCGCGTCCCCGGCCGTCCCCGGTTCCGCGGGCCCACCCGCCGCCGCCGCAGTCATACACCCAACCTACCCGTCCCGCCCCACACAGCAGCCCCCGCACAGCGGCTGCCCCGACAGACCAGCCCCCGGACGGCCCCGGGCCCACCCCAGGGCCCACCCCGGGGCCCACCCCGGGGCCCACCCCGGGGCCCGCCCCGAGCCAGCCCCGGGCCAGCGCTGGGGCAGCCCCCGGGCCAGCGCTGAGTTCAGCGCTGGCGGGCCGGGCGCACGACGATCTCGTTGACGTCCACCTCCACCGGCTGCGACAGGGCACAGGAGACAGCGGCGGCGATAGCACCAGGGGCGATCGCATGCGCACGGGAGGTACACATGACCTCCGCGGCACCGGCGTCGGCGATGGTGCCGGCGAACTCGGAGGTCACCACGCCGGGCGAAACGGCCGTCACCCGCACCGAAAGGTCGGCCTCCTGCCGCAGACCCTCGGTAACCACCCACGCCGCATGCTTGGTAGCGGAATACACCGCACTGCTCAGCACCACCTCATGCGCACCGACACTGGCAACCGTCACGAAATGCCCGCCGCCCTGCACACCTCACCCCCGCCGCAGTGAACCTCCCGGCCACCGGACAGCGCCGGGTGCCGGGACTGCGGCGCGAAGAGGTCGCCCTGCTCGCAGGAGTCAGCGCCGACTACTACATACGGCTGGAACAGGGCCGGGAACGATCCCCCTCCGCGCAGGTCCTCGACGCACTGGCCGCCGCACCGCGGCTGGACGAAGACGCCAGACTGCACCTGTTCCGGCTGGCCGGACTCGCCCCCCCACCCGCGCCGCCACAGCGCCGGACCGGGCAGAGCCGAGCCTGCTCACGCTCACGGACACCTGGCCCCACAACCCGGCACTCGTCCACAACCACGCCTACGACGTACTCGCCTCCAACACCATCGCCGACGCGCTCCTCCTCGGCCGGACATACTCGCGCAACCCCATGGAGACCGTGTTCACCGACCCCGCCGCCCGCTCCTTCTACCGCGACTGGCACGACGTGACACGCAACTCCATCGCCGCTTCCGCCTCAACCACGGCACCGCCCCCCAAGGACCCACGGATACGGCAGGTCCTCACCGGACCACTCGAAACCAGCCCAAAGCTCACGGAGCTGCGGGTGCGGCACGACGCCCGCAGCAAAGCACTGGAACACAAACGCATCGCACACCCCGCCGTGGACCCGCTGACGCTGACGACGCAGACATTCGGCGCACACGCCACCCCAGGACAGGAACCAGCCGCCTACCACGCGGAACCAGACTCACCCAGCGCCGAAACACCCGCCCTCCTCGGCCCACCCACCCCCACCCCCAGCCCCAGCCCCAGCCCCAACTGACCACCCCGGCACCGGCCGCGCACTCAGCCAGGCAGACGCAGACGATAGTCGTGCGTACGGCGGTACGCACGGAAACCGAACTCCTCACCCAACGCAAGAACCGCGGCATCGCCGTCAGCCGCGACGGTCTCCACCTCGCTGATCCGCGGATACTCGGCACGCAACCGGCGCAGCAACTCCGCCGTCACCCAGCGCCCCAGACCACGCCGACGATGAACCGGCACGACCACCACACGGCAGTGCTGGGCACGCACCGCCGGAGCAGGCGGAATGAACACTTCCGTATAGCCCACCACCGCACCCGTACCGGCATCCAGAGCCCCCACCCTCAACAACCACCCCCAACCAGACCCCACCACGGTGGCAGCAGAACCAAACACCAAACCCGGAACCACCACCGCAAACCCACCAGACTCCTCCGGACCGGCCAGCGCGAATCCAATACGGGCCGGGGCAGGGATGGCGGGGGTGTACCAGGTGGTGAGTCGGTAGCCCGGATGATCGGCGTAGACCAGCTCGGCCAGCCAGGCACGGTGCACTTCGGCCAGCGGCAGCAGCAAATGATGGACGACACGCTCGCGGACGAAGCCGTGACGCAGACAGAAGACGTCCCCCGGCGTGCACGCCGGGACGGCCGCCCGCAGAGCAGCCCAGCCGTCCTCCCTGGCCGCGCCGGCGACGGCGGCCAGCAACAGGGTGCCGGTGCCGCGGCGGCGAGCAGCGGGGTGGACGTAGAGCTGGAGGTCCGCTGCGGTACGGGCCGGGCCGGGCGAGGTGGACGGCCGCACCCCCGCAACAGCCGTCACCTCGCCCTCCGCCCCCGTGGCCGCCCACGCCGGCGGCATCCTGCCGCCGGCGTGGGCGTCCCCCCGCAGTCCGGCGAGGACCTCTTCCCGTACCGGCGCGGGAACGCCGGGCAGGTCCGCCGCCCGCGCGGCGGCGACGACCGCACGCCAGGCGGCCGCGGCCGGCGCGGCGTCGCGTACGACGGCGATCTCCACCGGTGAACTCATGGCTCCAGCCTCGCCGCGCCCCGCCCGGCGAACAACGGCCGATCCCGGAACGTGCCATAACCCGTCGGTTATCGATGGGGGCGGGGGATTCATAACCGACGGGTTATCCGTCGTTGCCGGATCGGCCGTTGTTCGCGGGGCGCGCCGGGCCGAGGCTGATCCACGCAAACGAAAGAGCAGGAGCACACGCAGCCACCGAAGGGGGCGCAAGGTCCATGACCGCCACCGCACGTACGGGCCGGGTCTGGTTCGTCACCACGGCCGGACACGGCACGGGCAGGGCCGTCACCGCGGCCGCGCTGGCGCGCGGCGAACGGGTCGCCGCCGTCGTACCGGACGAGGCAGCCCGGGAGAGGCTGCTGGCGCGCCACGACGAGCACCGGCGCAGGCTGTTCGTCCGGGCCCTCGACGTGACCGACAACTGGTCGGTGAACGCCACCGTATGCGCGGCAGCCGACCGGTTCGGCCGCCTCGACGCGATCGTCAACGACGCCCGCCCGCCGCGCCGCTCCCCCGGCACCGAGGACGCGGCCGCGCCGGTCGGGTGGATACCCCAGGCGGCGGCGCGGGCGCGGATGGAGTCGGCGTTCTTCGGTCCGCTGTGGGTCGCGCAGGCCGTGCTGCCGTTGCTGTACGAGCAGCGCTCCGGCCATCTGCTGCAGCTCTGCGGTTCCGTCGGTCCGCCGGGCGCGCCGGGCGCCGCGCTGGACCGGGCCGGCACCTGCGCGGTGGTGGCGCTGAGCCGGGCGGCGGCGTGCGAGGCGGCGCGCGTCGGCGTCGACATCAGCGTCGTCGGCGGCCGGCCGGACGCCGGTGCGCTGCTGCGGCTCGTCGACGGCGCCGCGGCCCGCCGCCGGGAGGCCACCGGCCCGGTATCCGCCCCCGCGTCCGCCTCCGCCTCCGCCGCAGGTCACGGCGCGGCGGCCTGAGGGTGACGGGGGCGGGGCAGGCGGGATACGCTCCCGGGACGGAGCCGGATACCGGCCACGGCCAGGCGATACAGGGGTGCGGGATGGAGCTGCGGGACATAGAGATATTCCTCGCGCTCGCCGAGGAACTGCACTTCGGCCGTACCGCCGAGCGGCTGCACGTCTCCCAGGCCCGCGTCAGCCAGTCGATCGCCAAGCAAGAACGCCGCATCGGCGCCCCGCTCTTCGAGCGCACCAGCCGCCGGGTGGAACTCACAGCCATCGGGGCACGGCTCCACGACGACCTGAAGGCGGGCTACCAGCGGATCCAGGACGGCATCGACTCCGCCGCCGCAGCGGCCCGCGGCACGACGGGGGTGCTGACGCTGGGGCTGATGTGCGCCCAGGCGTTCGACCAGGCGTCGATCCTCGCGCGCTTCAAGGACCGCTACCCCGGGGTCGAGCTGCGCTTCCGCGAGGTGGTCTTCAGCGACCCGTTCGGGATGCTGCGGGCGGGCGAGGTGGACCTGGAGGTCACCTGGCTCCCGGTGCGCGAGCCGGACCTGACGGCCGGCCCGGTGCTGGCCCGCGAGCCGCACGTGCTAATGGTCGCGGAAGGCCACCCCTTCGCCGCCCGCGGGTCCGTGAGCCTCGAAGACCTCGTCGACTGCTCCTTCCCGCAGCCGGTGAACCCGGTCCCGGCGTACTGGATGGAGGCCCTGATGCCGGCGCGTACGCCGTCGGGGCGGCCCATCCCCGCGGACGGGCCGAAGATCGCCACCTTCCAGGAGGCCCAGGCGGTCGTCGCGGCCGGCGACGCGGTCTGCGTAGTGCAGGGCGAGGCGGCGCGGCACTTCCCGCGCCCGGGCATCGCCTACGTGCCGATCACAGAGCAGCCGATGGGCGTCTGGGGGCTGATCTGGCGTACGGCGCACGAGACACCGCTGGTACGGGCCTTCGTGCAGTCTGCCGTCGACACTCTCGCCGAGGCAGCGCAGGCGGCACCCGGCACGGATGCCCCGGAGGTGCCTCGGGCCCCGGAGCCGGCGCGCGCCGTTCCCCAGCCCGCGGCCGCCCGCGGCTGAGCCCGCGGCGGCGGCTCAGAGCAGGGAGTTCTGCTTCAGCACCGCCACCGCGCCGACCGTACGGTAGCCGCGCCACTCCAGCGCCGCGGCCGGCGAGAACGAACCGAAGTCGACCAGCCAGCCGCCGTCTTCCTGCTGCCCCGCGGCCAGCCGGCGCAGTTCGGCGTCGACGACCTCCGGGGCGTACAGCGTGCGCGCGGGGCGGCCGGGCTCGGGGGCGACGTCGAGCGGCCGGATCGCCTCGCCCTCCGAGCCGCCCGCGACGGGCAGCACCCCGTCGTCGGGGATGAGCGGGCGCAGCCGTTCCAGCAGGGCGGTGGCCTGCGGGCGCGTGTCCGCGGCGGCATCAAGGAAGCGGATCGCGAAGGACAGCTCGATGGCATGCGGCTCATCGCCGATGTTCTCGACGGCGTCCAGGCAGTAGCGCGTGGCCCGCTCCAGCCAGGGGTGGGCGGCGACGGCGGGGTCGTGCGCGGCCAGCCGCAGCGCGGTGCCGGCGGCGAACGCCGTGCTCTGCAGAGCGGAGGCCCCCGGGTCGGCCTGCGTCCAGAACGGCGCGCAGCCGGCGGGGTCCGCCACGGGCAGCGCGAAGGGCAGCCCGCCGTCGGGCAGCGTGACGGACAGCAGCCAGTCGCACAGCCGTGCCGCATGCGGAGTGGTGGCCGGGGCGGCATCCACGAACGCCTCGAAAGCGTGCAGCGCACCGCCGGGCTGGCTCTCCGGCGCCCGCAGGTCCGGCTCCAGACCCCAGCCGTAGCCGCCGTCGGGGTTGCGGTAGCCGTCAACCGCGGCGAGCACGGCGGCGGGATCGGTCCCGCCGAGCAGCAGCTCGAAGCGGCGCCGGTCGAGGAGCCGCGCGTGGGTGGACATGAAGGAAGCGGCGGCAAAGAGGTCTGCGGTCATACGCCCACGATCGCAGCGGCGCGGGCGGCGGTCTTGAACCTTTCGGACGTGTCCGCCCGCCGGGACCGGATCGGGGGACGACCGCCGCGGCACCGACGCCGTCCCCTCCCCCACTCCCCCGGGCGCGCAGCCGGACCGCCGGGCCGGCGACCGTCGCGCCGTCCTTCGGGGAGAGCCGGCCGACTCACGGCACCAACACCACCCCACACCCCCGGCAACCGCCGGCCAGCTACGCACTGAACACGAGGGACTTCCTGGTGGCCGGCGGGTGCGGCTCCGGAGGCGGGAGGGCGGAGACGCCAGGCTTCCGTGGAGAGTCGCAGACTCAAGGCGCTGCCGACGGCAGGATGGTGCACAGCTGTCAGCGGCCGCTGTCGGCCATCGAGTCGGCGGCTTCGACGGAAGGCATGTGAGCTGTGGTGGGTGAGGACGTTGCCCTGGTGTGGCGGCCGGGGGAGGTGATCCTCGGGCTGTACACGGTCCGCGAGAAGATCACCAGCGGCGGGATGGGGGTCGTCTACCGGGTCCTGCACCGCGGGTGGAACGTGGAGCTGGCGGTGAAGGTGCCGCGGCCCGACCTCGTGGCCACGGGAGCCGGGGTGCGGGAGTTCGAGACCGAGGCGGCGACGTGGGTCGGTCTGGGCGCGCATCCGAACACGGTGAAGTGCGTCTACGTGCGCACCCTGGGGAGCGTTCCCCGGGTGTTCGCCGAATGGCTCGACGGGGGCAGCCTCGCCGACGCGGTGCGCGACGGGCGGCTCTACACCGGCGGCCAGCGCGCAGCCCTGCGCCGCATCCTCGATGTCGCCGCCCAGAGCGCGCGAGGGCTCGAGCACGCGCACCAGAACGGCCACATCCACCAGGACATCAAGCCCGCGAACGTGCTGCTGGACCGGGACGGGGTGGCCAAGGTGACCGACTTCGGGCTGGCCGGTGCGCGTGCTGCGGCTGGGGAGAGCACCGCCGTTCCGCCCGGCGCGAGTCTGCTCGCCGGGTACGGGGGGATGACGCCGGCGTACTGCTCGCCCGAGCAGGCGGAGGCGGCCCTGCGGATGCGGGAGTCCGGCGGGTCCCGGCCGAAGCTGACGCGGGCGAGCGACACCTGGTCGTGGGCGCTGACCGTCCTGGAGATGTTCGTCGGACACCCGCCGTGCCCTGTCGGGCAGCTCGGTGCCGAGGTGTTCGCCGCGTTCGTCGACTCCGGCGCCCGCGCCGACGCCTTCGCCGGAGAAGCCGGAGAGGAGACCGCACGGCTCGCCGCCATCCCCGCGATGCCCGCCGGCCTGGTGGCCGTGCTGCGGGACTGCCTGGCTCCGCAACCGGCGGACCGGCCCAAGGACATGGGCCGTATCGCCCACGCCGTAACGGAGGTCTACGCCGAGGCTATCGGCGAGCCCTATCCCAGGCCGGAGCCCCAAACGGCCACGCGGCTGGCCGACGACCTGTCCAACCAGGCCCTGTCGATGCTGGACCTGGGACGCGACGACGAAGCCGGGGAGCTGTGGCAGCGCGCCGCCGAGGCGGATCCGCGTAACCCGCACGTGACGTACAACCGCGGTCTCCATCTGTGGCGTACCGGGGAGCTGACCGACGCCGAAGTGATCGCGGACCTGGAAGGAGTCCGCGCGGCTCACCCCGAGGACTGGGAGCCGGAATACCTGCTGGGCCAGGTGCATCTGGAGCGCGGTGACCCGGAGGCCGCCGAGGAGGTGCTGCGAACCGCCGGCCGGCGGGCACCGGACGTCCCCGAGATCACCGCCGCGCTCCACCGTGCAGGCTCCGTGCGCCGGCCCGCCGCTCCCACGGCTCTGACCGGGCACGACGGGCCGGTGAACGCCGTCGCGTTCAGCGGGGACGGCCGGTTCTGCCTCTCCGCGGGCCAGGACGCGAAGGTCCGCGTGTGGGATCTGACCCGGCGCCGGCTGCGGATAGCCGGCAGGGCGGGGCCACGCCGGGTGCGGACCCTGAAGGTGCCGGGGGCCTCGTACGGCATCTGGGCGATCGCGGTCGACGCGGAGGGTACGTATGCGGTCTTCGGCGGGCACGACGGCCCCGCCGAGATCTGGGATCTGCGCGCCGGACGGCTCCGCCACCGGCTCACCGCGGGGCCGGGAATGGACGACGAGGGGCCCGGGGGACTTCTCGGGGCGCTGATCGGGGGCGCCGCGCCGTACGTCCCCACCGTGGACGTGGCGATGAGCGGGGACGCGCGGCTCGCGCTGACCGTGCACGGCGACGGAGCCATCAGGGTGTGGGACGCCGCCACCGGCCGCTGTCGGCGGCGGCTGGCGGACGGGTACGGGAGCGCGTACGCCCACTTCGCCTCAGTGCACGTCGACCCGGACGGCGGCGTCGCGTTCGGACAGGACTGGGAGACCCGAGTGACGCACACCTGGGACACCCGTACGGGCACGGTGCTGCGCACGTTCGGCGAACCGTCCTTCATGGCCGCGATGAGTCGCGACGGCGGGACCGTCGTCACCCAGGAGGACCACGGGCACGCAACCCGGGTGCGGATCTGGGACCGGGAGTCCGGCCGGGAAGTCCGCGCGCTGAGCCGACCGGGCGGCATGGGGGACCAGTTCGCCGTGAGCGGTGACGGTCGCTACGCGATCTCCTGTGGCGTGAACGCCATGGAGCTCTGGGAGCTGGACACCGGACGGCGCCTGCGGGCCTGGCCGACGCCTGAGCAGGCGATGGTAGCGGCCCTGGGCCCCGACGGCAGCCAGGCCCTCATCGGCGACGACGAGGGCGAAGTCGCCCTGTGGGACATGCCGGTGCCGGGGCCGGCGGCCCCCTGGAGCTATCCACTTCCGCGTGCCGAGGCCGAGCGGCTCCGGGACGACGAGGTGGTGGACCGCGCACTCGACCGGACGACTGAGCTGATGGCCGAGGGCCGCATCGGCGAGGCCGCGGACGAGATCCGCCGGGCCCGCGCGGTTCCCGGCTACCGGCGGCACCGTATGCTCCTCGACCGCTGGCAGGAGGTGGCGCGGGCGGGACGGCGCACCGCGCTGTCCGACGCGTGGGTCCGCGACGCCCCCTCGGTCGTGGGCGGATCCCGCGTCCCGCCCGCGGCGAGCCACGACGGCTCGCTGGTGCTGACCGGCGGTGAGGACGGGCGGGTACGGGTCTGGGACCTCGCCCGGGGCAGCCTGCGCCATGCCCTGGCGGGTCACGGCGGGCGGATCCACAGCCTGGCTCTCCCAGGCGACGGGCCGGTCGCGCTGTCGGGCGGCGAGGACGGCACCGCACGCGTCTGGGACGTCGAGTCGGGTGTCTGCCTGCATGTGCTGCACGGCCATCGGGGCGAGGTAACCGTGGCGGTCAGCGCCGACGGCCGCGTCGGAGTGACGGGCGGAGAGGACAGGGCGGTCCAGGTCTGGAATCCGGAGACGGCCGAACGCCTCGCGCACCTCACCGACCAGCACAGCACGGGTATCAGCCGGCTCCTGCTGAGCGCCGACGGAAGTCGGCTCGTCTCAACCGCTTCTGGCGATGGCTGGGCCCCGCACATCTGGGACGTCCCGAACGGGCACCGCCCGCAGATTCTGCAGCGGGACCTCGGCGGAGGCTGGGGCATCGACGCCCTGGCCCTGGGCAGCCACGGCGATGTGCTGCTGTCGGGCCATCGGGACGGGAGCATACGCGTGTGGGACCTCCGGACCGGGAGCGCGCTCCACACGATGAGCGGCCACGGTGGGTCCGTGCGGAGGGTCGCCGTCTCCGCCGACGGCACGGCCGGCGTCTCGCTGGGCGACGACGGTAGGACGTGGATGTGGGATCTCCGCTCCGGCGAGGGCCGGCGCGCCGCAGGCGCCGAGGACGTGGACGCGTGGTTCGTCGCGATCGGTGACGACGGCCGCTTCGCGGTCACCGAAGGCCGGGACGACCAGGTGCGGGTATGGGACGTGGACAGCGGCGCGTGCCTGCGCGTACTGGGCCGCCACGACGCCTCCGTAGAAGGCCTCGCCATCAGCGGCAACGGCCGCATCGTCACGTCGCTCGACCACAACGGTGTCGGTCGCGTGTGGGAACTGGACTGGGAGTTCGACTTTTCGCAGTAGGCGTCAGGCCGGTGCCGCGCAGTTCGGCGGACATCGCCCCCCGACCGAACTGCGTGAGGGGCGGAGCCGCAGGAGTTTGACGAGCAGCGCGGAGACTTGCTCGCGTTCGGCTGGGGCGGGGCCCGAGAAGGTGTCGTTGAGGCCCGGTCCGGTAACGGCCTGCGGCCCGGATACCGAAAGCGCCGCTCACGCTGCGGCAGCAGCCGCTCCAGACGATCCAGCTCATCCGACACGATCCACAGCGACGCTCCCACGTGATCGAACGCGCAACTCCCGACCTGGACACGGCAACCCGGACCGCTCCACCTCATTGTGTTAAGCGCGGTGGTCCCGGCTCCTGCTTGGCTACTGGTCCCAGGCTGCACCGAGCGCCAGCAGGCGCTCGCGGTACTCGATGACCTCGACCCACTCCGACGGCCAGGCCGCCGCCCCGTGGCGCGCGCCGGCGAACGCCCCGGCCAGCGCGGCAATCGAGTCGGAGTCGCCGCAGGAATAGGCGCCACGGCGCACGACGGCCGGCGGATCGTCGGGGTGCTGGAGGAAGCAGAACAGCGCGGTGGCGAACGCCTCCTCGGCGATCCAGCCCTCGCCGGTGGCCAGGCACGGGTCGGCGTCCGGATCTGCCTCCGGCAGCTCGGCCTCGACCCGGTCCAGGACGGCCAGGCACTCCTGCCAGCCACGGGAGATGAAGGAGATCCGATCCGGATCCTGGGCGTGCTCGGCCAGATCGCCCAGCCAGTCGGCCCGGTACACCGCCCGGTTCGCCTCCGCGTAGGCGCGCAGCAGGGACAGCAGCTCCTGCGGGACCGTGCCCTGGGCCAGCAGGTGGACGGTGTGCGCGGTCACGTCGCTGGCCGCCAGCGCGGTGGGGTGCCCGTGGGTGAGGCCCGACTGCAACTGCGCTGCGCCGGAGCGCTGTTCAGCGCTCAGCCCCGGGATCAGGCCCAGCGGCGCGACCCGCATGTTCGCCCCGCAGCCCTTGGACCCCACCTCGCTGGCCCGCTGCCAGGCTCCGCCCCGCTCCAGCGCCTCGCACGCACGCAGGCAGGTGCCCCCGGGAGCCCGGTTGTTCTCCGGCGAGTGGTACCAACTCACGAAGTGCGCCCGGACCGGCGGTTCCATCCGTGCGGCGGTAAGCGGGCCATCGGCCAGTGCCGCTTGCAGCGCCTCGCCGAGCGCGAGCGTCATCTGCGTGTCGTCCGTGACGTAAGCCGTGCCCGAGGAGACCGGCAGCGGAAGCGAACGCCACGGCCCGAACTTCCCCTCGATCTGGGCGAGGGTGTTGAACTCGGTGGGGAAACCCATGGCATCCCCGATGGCCAGCCCCAGCAGTGCCCCCGTCGCGCGCTTCATCCCGTACCCACCCCATCATCGTTCCGGTCCACCGATCCTAAGAGGCATGGAGTGACACCGAATGACTGACGTTGTAGCCGGGGTTGAGAACGAGACGCCGTCGGAGCCGGGGGCCACTGCGGCGCCGGTGGTGGACGACCAGCTGGTCGGAATGCTGGTGGACCGGGCCCGGGCGGAGGGCCTGCAGCTGACCGGTGAGGGCGGGCTGCTGCAGCAGTTGACCAAGCGGGTCATCGAGTCCGCGTTGGATGGCGAGACGACCGACCATCTCGGCTACGAAAAGCACGACGCGGCTGGCCGGGACGGCGGCAACTCCCGCAACGGCCGCCGGTCCAAGACCGTGACCACCGAGGTCGGCCCGGTGGAGATCAGCGTGCCGAGGGACGTCGAGGGCAGCTTCGAGCCCCAGCTGGTGAAGAAGCGGCAGCGTCGCCTGACCGGGGTTGGCGGGATGGTGCTGTCGCTGTCCGCCAAGGGCCTCACGCACGGCGAAATATCCGCTCACCTGGCCGAGGTCTACGGCGCGAGTGTGTCGAAGTCGACCGTCACCACGATCACCATCCGGTTCTGTCCTCCACGGGGCATGCGTACGTCTCCTCTCGAAGCGTTCGCAACCACCGATAGAACTCAAGCGGTGTATCCGGTGTTGTTCGTGGACGCCATCCACGTGAAGATCCATGACGCGCAGGTCGCCAACCGGCCGATCTACGTCGTCATGGCCGTCACCGTCGACGGCCACCGCGACAAGCGTCAACGCCCGCATCCGCAAGGCCGTCCGGCCCCGCGGGCACTTCCCCAACGAACAAGCCGCCCTGAAGTGCGTCTACTGGCGCCGATGTCGCTGGACCCGACCGGAAAGGGCCGCCGACGCTGGACGATGCGCTGGAAGGCCCCCTTGAACGCCTTCGAGATCGCCTTCGAAGGACGCCTCGCGGCAGCCCGCCGCTGACCATCGCCAACCACAGATCAGCCGTCTACTGGACACACCCTGTGTGGTGGTGCGTGCGGTGGAGTGGACCGCATCGGGTTGGCGCCACCCCGCTGAATGTTCAATGTTATGGGCGCGGGTGCTGTGCAGCCCGTAGATGCCACGAGGGCGGCGGCGGTGGACGTGTCCTCACATCTACCGCCGCCGCCCTCGCTGCGGCCCGTTCGCCGCCGGGGGGCGGCTTACTTCACCAGTCGGGCGAACTTCCTGACCTCCTGGGTGAACAGCTGGGGCTGCTCGAACGCCGCGAAGTGGCCGCCGTAGGGGATCTGGTCGTTGTAGTAGACCAGGTTGCTGTAGGCGCGCTCGGCCCAGATCTTCGGGCTGCGGACCAGTTCGTGGGGGAAGACGCTCAGTCCGACCGGCAGGTCGAGCTTGGTCAGGTCGGAGGCGCCGTAGTTCTCCCAGTACAGGCGGGCGGAGGAGGCGGCGGTGTCGGTGAGCCAGTACAGGGTGATGTTGTCCAGCATGTCGTTCAGTGACAGGACACCCTCGGGCCGGCCGGTGTTGTCGGTCCAGTCGAGCAACTTCTCATAGATCCAGGCGGCTTGTCCTGAGGGAGAGTCGGCGAGGGCGTAGCCGATGGTCTGCGGACGGGTCGACTGTTCCAGGGAGTATCCGGAGAGCTGGCTGAAGAAGGTCTGGATCTGGGCGAGTGCCGTCTGTTCGGCGGGAGTGGTCGTGTCGGTGACCGGCGGGCTGAAGGTGTACTCGGGGAAGTTCAGCTGCACTCCCAGCAGGCCCTTGGGCCGCAGCTTGCCCAGTTGGGTGGTGACGGCGCCGCCCCAGTCGCCGCCCTGGGCGACGTACCGGGTGTAGCCCAGGCGTTCCATGAGGGTGGCCCAGGCCGCCGCGATGCGGGCGTTGGTCCAGCCGGTGGTGTCGGGCCGGTCGGAGAAGCCGAACCCCGGCAGCGAGGGGACGACCACGTGGAAGGCGTCCTGTGGGCTGCCGCCGTGCGCCGTGGGGTCGGTCAGGGGGCCGATCGCCTTCACGAACTCCACGAAGGAGCCCGGCCAGCCGTGGGTGAGGATGAGCGGCGTGGCGTTCGTGTGCCGGGAGCGGACGTGCAGGAAGTGGATGCCCAGGCCGTCGATCTGCGTGCGGTACTGGCCCAGGGCGTTGATCTGCCGTTCGAAGCGGCGCCAGTCGTACTGAGTGCGCCAGTACTGCAGCAGGCCGGTCAGCTTGGCGAGTTGGACACCCTGGGAGTTGTCGGTGACGGTCTCCTGCTCGGGCAGCCGGACATGGGCCAGCCGTTGGCGCAGGTCCGTCAGCAGGGCCTCCGGGACGCGCAGGTCCAGCGGTGTGATCCGGCTGGTGGCCTTCGGCAGGTTCAGCGGGCCGACGGCGCCGGCGGAGGTGGTGGCGGAGGTGGTGGCGGAGGCGAGGTCCGTGCCCAGGGCGGCCGGTACGGCGGTCGCCAGTCCGGCGATGGTGGCGGTTCGCAGCAGGCTGCGCCGGGACGGGCTAAAGGAGGGCTCGTCCGCGACCGGACCGGGGTGATGCGGTGAACGCATGGATGTGCTCCAACTTCGAAGGGGCGCTGGCCGGCGGAGTACGGGCTGCGCGCAGGGAGGTCTGTAGAGGGTGGCGGGGAGCGGGGTACTGTTCTGTCCCTCGGGGCCACGGCGCCCGCGGACCACTGATGCGGGTGGCGGCCGCGCAGGCGTATTCGCCACATCGGCGCAGAAAGCATCCATGCAGAAGGTGCACGCGTGGATCTGCGACGCACGCAGCTTGATGAACTCGAGTTCCTGCAGCGAGAGTCCGCGCTGCAACGCCGCCTCGCGAATCGCCGACGAGAACGCTCCCGCTGCCTGCCACGCCTCGGGCATGACCTTGTCCAAGAACGGGCGCATCATTTCCTTTTCCGCGGAAGACAGGCAGTGCCTGCCTGTCTTCCGCTTTCACCTGCGACTGTGCTGCCGCCGCGCCTCACTTCGTCAGGAAGTCACGCAGGGCCGCGTTCACTTCGTCCGCGTGCGTCCAGAGCAGGCCGTGCGGTGCTCCTTCGATCTCGACGTAGTCGGCCTCGGGGAAGGCCTTGTGGAATCGGCGCGCGGTGGCGTCGATCGGGAGGATGTTGTCCTCCGTGCCGTGGAGGATCAGGGCGGGCTTGCCGCTCGCGCGGACCGCCTCGACGTCGCCGCGGAAGTCCTCGATCCATGCCGGGACCACGGCGTGTGCAGCCACCGGGGCGCTGCCGACAGCGACGTTCCAACTGCCGGTCACGACCTCCTGGCTGATACGCGTGCCGAGGTTCTCACCGAGGTTGTAGAAGTCCTTGTAGAACTGCGTGAACCAGGCGTACCGGTCGCTCTTCGCGGTCGCGGCGATGCTGTCGAAGACCGTCTGCGGCACCCCGTCGGGGTTGTCGTCGCGGGCGACGAGGAACGGCTCGAGTGAGGCGAGGAAGGCGAGTTTCGCGACGCGCTCGTGTCCGTGACGGCTCACGTAGCGGGCGAGTTCTCCGGTGCCCATGGAGAAGCCGACAAGCACGACGTCCGTCAGGTCGAGGGTCTCAAGGACCGTGCTCAGGTCGGCGGCGAAGGTGTCGTAGTCGTAGCCGGTGCTCACCTTCGACGACTGGCCGAATCCGCGACGGTCGTACGTGATGACCCGGTAGCCCTGGGCCAGCAGTTCGCGCGTCTGACGCTCCCAGCTGTGCCCGTTCAGCGGATACCCGTGGATCAGGACGACCGGCTGGCCCGAACCCTGGTCCTCGTAGTACAGCTCGACCGGCGCGCTGTTCTCCGTGCCTACCGTGATGTAACCCACGATCTCTTCCTTTCCTGACATTATTGCTCTTTCAGGCCGACGCTTGTTCCACGGCGTTCACGGCGGTGACCCGGCCTGCGCCGCCGGGAGGGCTCAGCGCCTGCGGAGAGACTCACACGGGCTGACCGGCCGGCGGCCCACACTTTGGTTGATGCGTCATCGACACTAGGCGGTCGATCGTTGAAGCGTCAACTAGCACCGGGTGGGGCGACTTTGCCGGCCCTTGCCAGGCGGACGGACACCCCGTCCCGGCCGCGCCGTGACGCTCCCTCCACGAACACAACACCTCGCCGGCCGACCTCAGAGGACAAGACCGCCTGGGACAGTTCCACCCGCATGCAGGAGAAGCTCACCGGACGCCTTTCCCGCCGCGCCCAGGCCGACTCCGGGATGCCCGCCTCCGACTACACCATGCTGGCCAAACCCACCGAAACCAGCAGCGGAACGATCCGCTCCACGGACCTGACGAACCTGGTGGAGCGGGAGAAGAACCGAATGTCCCACCAAGTCGCGCGGATGACGAAGCGCGGACTGATGACCAAGAAAGACCGCCCCGCCCACGGACGCGGAGCGTTCATCGCCACCACCCCAGCCCGCTACAAGGCAACCGAGGAAGCCACTCCCCCACACGCCGAGCACGCCCGCCGACCATTCATCGACGCCCTCACCTCTGAAGACCTCGGCGCGCTCACCCGGACCTCGAACCGTGTCCTCACACATATAGAAGCAGCCCAACTGACCGATTGAGGTCTGTGCAGAGTGAAGTCCGCAGGTCACGGGTCTGGTGAGGGACGGGCGGGACACTCCGGCTGGTCGCGGGTGGGCGTCCACGATGAAGATCGGCTGACATGCCAGCCCGGAGTTGTTGCCGGGTTCTACCATGCCCGCGTCGGCGAGGCGGTGGCCGCGGAGCGGCGGCGCGTCGCCGCCGGGCTGCAGGGAGCCGTGGCCGAGCGCACCGCGCGGCTCGTCCGCGGCGCCGAGTCGGGGCTCACGGGCCGCGTCGGGCACGCCGCCGCGCTGGCCGAGGTGACGGGCGAGGCGCGGCGGGCGCTGGCGGCGCTGCGCGACCTGCTGGACATGTTCGACGCCGCCGGCGCGAGCGCGCCCGCGGGCCGGTTGGCGGAGGTACGGGGATGAGCGTGCGGGTGCTGGTGGTGGACGACCAGGCGGTGGTACGGGCCGGCTTCGCTGCGGTCATCGGCGCCGAGCCGGACCTGACGGTCGCCGCCGAGGCCGGCGACGGCGCGGAGGCGCTGCGACTGGCCCGTACGACCGCGCCCGACGTGGTGCGCTCATGGACATCCGGATGCGGGGCATGGACGGCCTGGCCGCCGCCCGGGAGCTGACCGCGCTCTCCCCGCCGGGGCGGGTGCTGATCCTGACCACGTTCCGGCGTGACGACTACGTCTTCGAGGCGCTGCGCGCGGGCTACCCGCAGGACCTGGTGGACGCCATCCGCACCGTCGCGGCCGGCGAGGCACTGCTCGCGCCGGCGGTCGTGCGCGGGCTGATCGACGCCTTCGTGTCCGGCGCGGTCGTCCCGCGTGCGGCGCGGGACGACCGGCTGGACGCGCTGACGGAGCGGGAGGCCGAGGTGCTGCGGCAGGTGGCGAAGGGGCTGAGCAACCCGAGATCGCCGCCGTCCTCGGCATCGGCAGGTCGACCGTGAAGACCCATGTGACGGCGGTCCTCGCGAAGCTGGGCCTGCGGGACCGTACGCAGGCCGTCATCTACGCGCACGAGACCGGCCTCACCTGACGACGACGGCCCTACGTCTGCGACTCCGCGAGCAGGCGCAGCGCCATCTCCCTCAGTTCCGGGCTCGCCTCGGCCGCGTCGCCCGAGTCGTACGGGGGCTGCGGGTCGTACTCGACGGCGAGCTGGATGGCGCGCGCCGTCAACTCGTCGGTGAGCAGCGCTGTCAGGTGGACGGACATGTCGATGCCCGCCGAGACGCCCGCGGCGGTGATCACCTTGCCGTCGCGGACGTAGCGTTCGGGCACGTAGGTGACGCCGAAGGTCGCCTCCAGATAGTCCTTCGACGCCCAGTAGGTGGTGGCGCGGGTGCCGAGCAGGCCGGCGGCGCCGAGGACGAGGGAGCCGGTGCACACCGAGGTGGTGAAGCGGGTGCGGCGGTGGGCCCGGCGCAGGAAGTCCAGGATCGCCGGGTTCTCCATGGCGGCGATGGTGCCGCGGTTGCCGGCGCCCGGTACCAGGACCACGTCCAGCTCGCCGGTCTCGGCGAACGACCGGTCGGCGACGACCGCGGTGTGCCCGGTGTCGGTGCGGACGGGGCCGCGGCGCTCGGCGATCATCGTGACGTCGGCGCCGGGCAGCCGGGACAGCACCTCGACCGGGCCCGTCGGGTCGAGCAGGCTGAAGCCGTCGTAGAGCACGACCCCGATCCGCGGGCCGCTCCGCCCTCCCGTGCTCACCTTCGTGCCGGCGTGGGCCGTCCCGGCCGGGAGTCCGGCTGCCAGGCCCGCCGCGGCGAGCGCCATCGCGCCGCCGAGGGCGGCCCTGCGGGTGGTCTTCCTGTCGGTCTCCGTGTGGCTGTTCGTCATGCTCCGGGAGTCTGCCGATCGGGGCGGGGGCGGGCCCGCGGCATGTCCGGCATCCTGCGAATCGTGTCCCCCGTGGCCCCGTAGCGCTCCAGGAACGCCTGCCGCAGCGTCTCGGCGGAGCGGAACCCGCAGCGGCGCGCGATCGCGGCGAGCGTCAGCCCGCTGGAGCGGACGAGGTGGGCGGCGCCCTCGGTACGGGCGGCGCGCACGGCGCGCGCCGGGGTGGTGCCGAGGTGCCGGGCGAACAGCCGGGTGAGGTGGCGGGTGCTGACGCCCGCGCGGGCGGCGAGCGCGCCCGGGCCGAGGTCGTCGGCGAGGTGTCCCGAGACGTACCCGAGGAGGTCGCGGACGAGGCGGTCGCCGCTGGGCGGGGCAGCAAGGAACATGCTGATCTGCGCCTGGTCGGCGGGGCGGTGCAGATACGTCACCAGCTCGCGGGCGACGGCGCGCGCGAGGGTGGGGCCGTGGTCGTCCTCGACGAGCGCGAGCGTCAGGTCCAGCGCGCTGGTCACCCCGGCGGAGGTGTAGACGTGCCCGTCGCGTACGTACAGCGGGGCCGGGTCGACGGCGACGGCCGGGTGGCGGGCGGCGAGTTCGGCGCCGTAGCGCCAGTGGGTGGTCACCCGCCGCTGGTCCACCAGACCCGCGGCGGCCAGTACGAACACCCCGGTGCACACCGCCGCGACCCGGCGGGCGCCGGTGGCGAGCCTGCGTACCTGCTTGACCAACTCCCCGTCCACGGCGGCCCGCTCGTGCCCGATGCCGCCGACGACCATGAGGGTGTCCGGCCGCGCCGGCACCTCGGCGAGGCGCTGCCCGCCGCCGACGCCGATGCCGGCGGAGCTGAGCACGCCGCGTCCGGTGGCGGTGGCGAGCCCGATGGCGTACGGAGGCGCCGCGCCGAAGCGGTTCGCGGCGTCCAGGGCACCGGCGGGGCAGGCGATGTCGAGTATCTGCGCGTCGTCGTACGCGACGAGCACCACCCGGCGTACCGCGTCCGTCACCCGCACCCCGCCTCTCCGGCTCGCGGCGGCACGTGCCGCTCCTGCCTCCGGCCTCCGGCCTCCGGCAGGGTATCCGGCGGCGGCCTAGCCTTGAGGCATGGCCCTGTTCGAGGTGGAGCGTACGGTGCGGGCGCCGGCGGTGGCGGTCTGGGAGCGGCTGACGGACTGGCCGGCCCACGGCGGGCGGGTGCCGCTGACCCGGATCGCCGGCGTGTCCGTGCCCGCGGAGGGCGTCGGGGCGGGGTTCACGGCGCGTACCGGTGTGGGCAGGGTGGGCTTCGACGATCCGATGGAGGTCGTCGAGTGGTCCCCGCCGGGGGCGGGGCGGGCGGTGGGGCGGTGCCGGCTCGTCAAGCGTGGGCGGGTCGTGCTCGGTTGGGCTGAAATCGAGGTGTACGGGCCGGAGGCGGGCGACGGTGCCGCGGGGCCCGTGCGGGTGGTGTGGCGGGAGCAGCTGAGGGTGCGGCGTCTGCCGCGGGCGCTGGATCCGGTGGTGGCGTGGACCGCGCGCAGGGTCTTCGGGCGCGTCCTCGACGGTCTGCTCCGCGACCCCTGACCCGCTACGGGCGTACCGGCAGCCGGGCGGGTGCCGTGGCGCGGTGGTGCAGCAGCAGTGCGGTGACCGCCGTCCAGGCGGCCAGGGCGCAGACGGTGGCGGCGCGGGTGAAGGGGCGCGGGAGGGGGTCGAGGGCGGCGGTGGCGGTGGCGTACATGCCGGCCGGGAAGACGATGCACCACAGCGCCGGCTCGTAGCGCAGCGGCCGGCGGCGGTGGAGGTGGCGCCAGGCGCCCGCGGCGAGGAGTACGGGGAGCAGGGCGGTCGCCCAGAGCCAGAGCGCGGGGAGCAGGACGTGGCCGGGGCCGTGGCGCAACAGGCCGACGCGGTACTGGAGTCGGGCGCCGGCGAGCAGCGAGATGGCGACGGCTCCCATGGTGATCCAGTACGCGGGGCCGAGGCCCGCCGCGCCGGGCGGGTGGTGGCGCAGGCGGTGCGCGACGGCGGCCAGCGTGAGCCCGTACAGGACGAGACCGGCGAGCCAGAGCGCGCACGCGAGCCCGGCCGCGGCCGGGCCGGGCAGGGTGGCGGTGACGGTCAGCGTCAGCGACTGGAGTCCGACGGTCGCCAGGAACCAGGTGCCGTCGGTCCGTGCGAGTGCGGTGCGGCCGTGGCGGCGGAGCATGCGCAGTACGCCGGCGGCGGCGAGCGCCCATCCCGGCGCGGCGACCGCCAGCAGGGCGAGGGCCGCGGGCCGGGCGCCCTCGTCGGCGAGGCGGGTGGCGAGGACGCCGGCCGCCGCGGTGAGGGTGAAGGCGCCGAACGCGCGGGCGGGGTGGGCGAGATCGGCGGCGAGGCGGTCGCGGTGGTGCACGGCCCGCAGCGCCGTCCCGGCGAGCAGGGGTACGAACGCCGCCGCGGCCACCGCCAGCAGGAGCACGGCGGGGCGGTGGGCGCCGGCCGCGTCCAGGGCGCGCGAGACGATGCCGGTGGCCATGACCGGGGCGAAGCAGCCCGGTGCCAGCCCTGCGGTGCGCGCGCGGATCCGGGCCGCCGCCCCGGTCATCGCCGCAGCGCGCGGGCTCGGGCGCGGGCGCGCGGGGCGGGGACGGGCCGCGGCTCCGGCGGCTGGACGGTGCCGCTGCGCGGGGCGCGCGAACGGTAGACGACGTACGGGCGGTTGAGGTACCCCAGCGGCGCGGTGAAGGCGTGCACCAGGCGGCTGAACGGCCAGAGCGCGAAGAGCACCATGCCGAACAGGGTGTGGAGCTGGAAGACCAGCGGCGCGTCGGCCATCGCGCCGGCGTCCGGGTCGAGGGCGAAGAGCGAGCGGAACCACACCGAGACGCCCTCGCGGTAGTCGTAGCGGCCGGCGGGGAGGGTGGTGGCCGTGGCGGTCAGCCCGGCGACGATCACGGTGACGAGGACGGGGTAGACCACGCGGTCGCCGCGGCTGGTGGCGGCGCGTACCGCGGGCCGGGAGACGCGGCGGTAGAGCAGCAGGGCCAGGCCCGCGGTGGCGGCGACGCCGGAAACGCCGCCGAGGAGGAGGGCGTTGGCGTGGTACACGGCCTCGGTGACGTGCACGCGCTCTGTGGCCTCCTCCGGGATCAGCAGCCCGATGGCGTGCCCGGCGACGACGAAGAGCAGCCCGTAGTGGAACAGGGGTCCGCCGATCCGCAGCAGGCGGTGCTCGTGGAGCTGGCTGGAGCGGGTGGTGAAGCCGAAGCGGTCGTAGCGGTAGCGCCAGGCGGTGCCGGCGACCAGCAGGGTGAGGACGAGGTACGGCAGGACGCCCCACAGGGCGGTGTGGACGTGGCTCATCGGGCGGTCTCCTCCGGCCGTACCGGGTGATCGGAAGGACCGGGACCGCTCGGCGCACCCGGCTGACCGGGCAGGCGGGCGGGGAACGGCAGCAGGCCCACGGACTCGGCGGGCGGCCCGCTGCGCGCCAGCCGCAGGGCGGCGGCCCGGTCGGCGGGCGAGGCGCCGGGCAGGGTGCGGCAGACGGCGTCCAGCACGTCGGCGTACGGGCTCCCGTGGTCGGTCAGCGCGAGGCGCAGCAGTTCCAGAGCGGCGCGGTGGTCCTGGAGTGCCTGCCGCCCAGGGGTGGGGCAGCGGGCGGCGAACTCCAGGGCCAGCGGCAGGAAGTCGGGCAGTTCGTCGGCGGGCGGCTGCCAGCCGTGGGCGCGGTAGAGCCGCTGCCAGCGCAGCAGGGAGCCGCCGCGGCGGCGGGTGTCGCCGTCGGTGTAGTACGTCAGGTGCAGGGTGCGGCGGCGGCTGCGGTCGAAGGTGGTGACGTAGCGGTCGGAGAGCGTCAGCACGGGCACGGGGGCGAGGGCGTCGCAGCAGCGGCGGAGCAGACCGGCGGGGCGGCCGGGGGCGCCGGTCAGCGCGGTGCGTACGAGGCGGCGGCGCTCGGGCCAGTCGTCGCCGGGGTGGAGCAGGAGCAGGGAGGCGGCCTGGTGCAGCAGCGCGGGGCGGGCGGCGGCGGTCACGGCTGCTCCTTCGGGCGGGGGAAGAGGCCGTCGGGGCGGCTCCTGCCGTCCCAGTCGAGCAGGTTGACCCGGCCGCGCAGCGGCATCCCGGCGTGCTCGGACTCTTGTGACGCGTGCGGGCCCTGGCGCGGGTCGGGCAGCGGGCGGTGGAAGGCGTCGGCGTCGTACATGCCGGGGCCGCCCTCGCCCTCCAGGCTGCAGCCGGACGGGCCGGGGCCGCCGCCGTCCCGGGTCGTGTAGCCGGTGGGGATGACGTAGCGGTCCTCGTACTTGGCGACGGCCAGCAGCCGGTACATCGCCTCGATGCTTTCGGCGTCCATGCCGACGGCCCCGGCGATGGCCGGGTCCTGCTCCTCGCCGAGGTTGACGCGCCGCATGTGGGAGCGCATCGCAGCCAGCCGGCAGAGCACAGCCTCGACGGGCGCGGTGTCGCCCGCGGTGAACAGTTCGGCGAGGTACGCGGCCGGGATGCGCAGCGCGTCGATGGCGGCGAAGAGCCGGGCGGGGTCCTCGCCGTCGTGGCCGGTGGCGGTCAGCGAGTCCACCACCGGGGAGAGCGGCGGAATGTACCAGACCATCGGCATCGTGCGGTACTCCGGGTGCAGCGGCAGCGCGATCCGGTACGTGCTGATCAGCGCCCGCACCGGGGAGCGGCGGGCGGCGGTGATCCAGTCGTGCGGGATGCCGGAGTCCTCGGCGGCGCGGGCCACTTCGGGGTCGTCGGGGTCGAGGAAGCAGCCGAGCTGGGCCTCGTAGAGGCCCTTCTCGTCCTCGGTCGCGGCGGCCTCGCCGACCTTGTCGGCGTCGTAGAGCATGACGCCGAGGTAGCGCAGCCGGCCGACGCAGGTCTCGGAGCAGACCGTCGGCTGGCCGGCCTCGATGCGCGGGTAGCACAGGGTGCACTTCTCGGCCTTGCCGGTGCGGTGGTTGAAGTAGACCTTCTTGTACGGGCAGCCGGTGACGCACATCCGCCAGCCGCGGCAGCGGTCCTGGTCGACCAGGACGATGCCGTCCTCGATGCGCTTGTACAGCGCCCCCGAGGGGCAGACCGCGACGCACGAGGGGTTCAGGCAGTGCTCGCAGATCCGCGGCAGGTAGAACATGAACGCCTGCTCGTACTCCAGCCGCACCTTCTCGTTCATGCGCTGCAGCACCGGGTCCCCGGCGAGGTGCTCCGGGCCGCCGCCGAGGTCGTCGTCCCAGTTCGGCCCCCAGGTGACGGCGGTGGGGCGGCCGTCGACGAGGGAGCGGGGCGGGGCGGTAGGCACGTCGTCGCCGAGGGGGGCGGTGGTGAGGTTGTCGTAGTCGTACGTCCAGGGCTCGTAGTAGTCGGAAAGCGCGGGCAGTTCGGGGTTGGCGAAGATCCGGGCGAGCCTGCGGGCGCGGCCGCCGCTGCGCGGCACGAGGCGGCCGTTCTTCAGCCGCCAGCCGCCGCGCCAGCGCTCCTGGTCCTGGTAGCCGCGCGGGTAGCCCTGGCCCGGGCGGGTCTCGACGTTGTTGAACCACACGTACTCCGTGCCGCTGCGGTTGGTCCACGTCTGCTTGCAGGTGACGGAGCAGGTGTGGCAGCCGATGCACTTGTCGAGGTTCATGACCATCGCGACCTGTGCCATGACACGCATCAGTAGGTCACCTCCTGGGCGCGGCGGCGGATGACGGTGACCGCGTCGCGCTGGTTGCCGGTGGGCCCGTAGTAGTTGGGGGCGAAGGAGAGCTGGCCGTGGCCGCCGATGAGGTGGGTGGGCTTGATCAGCAGCCGGGTGAGGGCGTTGTGGACGCCGCCGCGGCGGCCGGTGGCCTCGGACTTGGGCACGTTCACGAGGCGTTCCTGCACGTGGTACATGAACACGGTGCCGGGCGGCATGCGGTGGGAGACGACGGCGCGGGCGACGACGACGCCGTTGGCGTTGACCGCCTCGATCCAGTCGTTGTCGGCGGCGCCGATGGCGTCGGCGTCCTGCGGGGCCAGCCAGATGACGGGGCCGCCGCGGGCGAGGGTCTGCATGAGCAGGTTCTCCTGGTACTCGGAGTGGATGGACCACTTCGAGTGCGGGGTGACGTAGCGGACGGTCACCTGGCGCTGTCCGGCGCCGTCGCCGCGGGGCTGCTCGCCGAGCGCGGCGAGGTCCAGCGGCGGGCGGTAGACGGGCAGTTGCTCGCCGAACTCGCGGATCCACTCGTGGTCGAGGTAGAAGTGCTGGCGGCCGGTGAGGGTGTGCCAGGGCTTCTTGTGCTCGGTGTTGACGGTGAACGGGGCGTAGCGCCGGTCGTGCGCTTCCTTGCCGGACCACTCGAAGCTGGTCGAGACCTGCACGGGGCGGGCCTGGGTGTCGGAGAAGACGACGCGCCGCTCGGCGTTGGCGGCGCCCAGCCCGGCGAGCCCGCTGCCGGGCCCGCAGCGCTCGGCGAGGCGGGCGAAGCCCTCGGCGGCGAGGCGGCCGTTGGTGGTGCCGGACAGGGCGAGGATGCCCTCGCAGAACTTGACGTCGGTGTCGAGCAGCGGCCGGCCGCGGGCCGCCCCGGCGGCGGCGGTGCCGCAGCGCTCGGCGAGCCACGCGGCCTCCGGGCCCGCGTGCACGGTCACGCCCTTGACCTGCATGCCGTCCTGTTCCGGCAGCGGGCCGAGGGCGGCGAGCCGGTCGGCGAGCGCGGTGTAGTCGCGGCGGACGAGGGTGTACGCGGGGGTGGTGGGCCCGCCGGCGGGTACCTCGCCGGGGGTGTCGTGCTGCAGCGGGGTGGCGACCAGGTCGTACGCGCTCTCCAGCCGCCCGTGCGCGAGCCTGCTCACCTCGGCGGCGAGGCCGTGGAAGATCTCGAAGTCGGTGCGCGCCTGCCAGGGCGGGCTGATGGCGGGCGAGAAGGCGTGCACGTAGGGGTGCATGTCCGTGCTGGACAGGTCGTGCTTCTCGTACCAGGTGGCGGCGGGCAGCACGAGGTCGGCGAAGAGGGTGGTGGAGGTCATGCGGAAGTCGAGGGCGAGGAGCAGGTCGAGCTTGCCGCGGGGCGCCTCGGCGCGCCAGGTGACGTCGCGCGGGCGGTGCTCGGGCGGGGTCTCGGCGGCGGTGGCGTTGTCGTCGGCGCCCAGGAGGTGGCGCAGGAAGAACTCGTTGCCCTTGGCGGAGGAGCCGATGAGGTTGGCACGCCAGACGGTCAGCACCCGCGGCCAGTTGGCGGGGTCGTCGGGGTCGTCGCAGGCGAACGAGAGCCTGCCGGCGCGCAGTTCCTCCGCGACCCAGGCGGCGGGTTCAGCGCCGGCGTCGTGCGCGCGGCGGCCGAGGTCGAGGGGGTTGGCGGAGAAGGCGGGCGCGGCGGGCATCCAGCCGCGGCGGGCGGACTCGGCGACGAGGTCGGCGGTGTGCCGGCCGGCGAACGTGCCGCGGGCGGTGGGCGAGGACAGCGCGTCGGCGGGGGCGCGGTCGTAGCGCCACTGGCCGGTGTGCAGGTACCAGTACGGGGTGCCGGCCATCTGCCGCGAGGGGCGGACCCAGTCGGCGGCGGTGGCGAGCTGCTGCCAGCCGCCGTACGGGCGGACCTTCTCCTGGCCGACGTAGTGTGCCCAGCCGCCGCCGTTGACGCCCTGGCAGCCCGTGAGCAGGAGCAGGGAGAGGAAGGCGCGGTAGATCGTGTCGGAGTGGAACCAGTGGTTGGTGCCCGCGCCCATCACGATCATGCAGCGGCCGCGGGTCTGCTCGGCGGTACGGGCCCACTCGCGGGCGGCGCGGACGGCGGCGCCGGCGGGCACGGAGGTGATCGCCTCCTGCCAGGCGGGGGTGCAGGGCACGGCGGCGTCGTCGTACGAGGCGGGCCAGCGGCCGTCGAGGCCGGGGCGCCGGACGCCGTAGCGCGCGAGCAACAGGTCGAAGACGGTCGTCACCCGGCGTCCGCCGACCTCGCGGACGGGGACGGCGCGCCGCACGGTGGCGCCCGGCTCGTCGAACCGGCCGAGGACGACGGTGGCGGTGGGGCCCTGCTCCCCGTACAGGGTGAGCTGCGGGTCCGTGTCGCCGAGGTCGAGGTGCCAGCGCCCCTCCCCCGGCTTGGACCAGCGGTCGCCGAGCGTGCCGGGCGGCGCGACGACGCGGCCGGTGGCGGCGTCGAGGAGGACGGGTCGGTGGCGGGCGGCGGGGTCCCCGCCGGCGAGCCCGGCGTCGGCGGCGGTGACGAACCGGCCCGGGGTGTACGCACCGTCGCCGGTCTCCTCCAGCTCGACGAGGAACGGCAGGTCGGTGAACTGCTTGACGTACCCGGTGAAGTAGGGCACCTGCCTGTCGACGAAGCACTCCTTGAGGATCACGTGCCCCATCGCCATGGCCAGCGCACCGTCGGTGCCCGGATGCGGGTGCAGCCACTCGTCGGCGAACTTGGTGGCGTCGGCGTAGTCGGGCGAGACGACGACGACCTTCTGGCCGCGGTAGCGGGCCTCGGCCATCCAGTGGGCGTCGGGGGTGCGGGTGACCGGGACGTTGGAGCCCCAGAGCATCAGGTAGGCGGCGTCCCACCAGTCGCCGGACTCGGGCACGTCGGTCTGGTCGCCGAAGACCTGCGGGGAGGCGATGGGCAGGTCGGCGTACCAGTCGTAGAACGACAGCATGGGGGCGCCGATGAGCGCGTGGAAGCGGGCGCCGACGGCGTGCGAGGCCATCGACATGGCGGGGATCGGGGAGAAGCCGGCGATCCGGTCGGGGCCGTACGCCCGGAGGGTCTGCACGTGCGCCGCGGCGGCGATCTCCAGCGCCTCGTCCCAGCCGATGCGCACCAGGCCGCCCTTGCCGCGGGCGCTCTGGTAGCGGCGCCGCCGCTCGGGATCCCCGGTGATCTCCGCCCAGGCGGCGACCGGGTCGTCGAGGCGGCGTTTGGCGTCGCGGTACATCTGGACGAGAACTCCGCGCGCGTACGGATAACGCACGCGCGTGGGCGAGTACGTGTACCACGAAAATGACGCGCCGCGCGGGCAGCCGCGCGGCTCGTAATCCGGCCGGTCGGGTCCCGTCGACGGATAGTCGGTCGCCTGGGTCTCCCAGGTGATAAGCCCGTCTTTGACATACACCTGCCATGAACAAGAGCCGGTGCAGTTGACGCCGTGGGTCGAGCGGACGACTTTGTCGTGGGCCCAACGGTCGCGGTACGGGGCGTCGTTGACGTCCTGGTCCGCGCGGAAGACGGCGCGGCCGTCCGCCGTCTCCGCCGACCTGCGCAGTAACTGCCCAGCTCGCAGCAGGCGTTCGGCGGCGGCGTCGGCCGCGCGCTCCGCCCTGGCTTTCGTCCGGCTCCGGACCACGTGGCAACCCCTTCCGGGTGACGGGTACGCCGAAAGCGCGGAGGCGGCCGGCGCACCACAACTCCGATCGACCGCAGCGTGCCCCTTTTCCCGGTCCTGCGGGAACCGCATTCCGGCCATTTGGTTGCATCGGGAAACTGTCTTTACCGGGCGTTGGCGGAACGGTGCAATTTCAGCCCTGTCCTGAATTGCGCCTTCCCCGGCGGAATAACGCACACTTTCGGCCAGGAATCCGTTCGCCCGTCCTCTCCGGTCCCGGCGCGCCGTGCGGGCCCGGGCGGCGGCGGCCGCGTTCGGCCCCGGACGCCCGGGCGGCGAGAGGGCCGCCGGGCGGGGCCTTGACGAGAACAAAGTCACAGCCAAGGCCGGCATCGCCTATCCATTAGCCGACCTGGCTAGCATCCGACCATGACTGTCCTGCCCGATGACGGGCTCTCCCTGGCGGCCGAGTTCGCCGACGCGTCGCACGAGGAGTGGCAGCACCTGGTGGCCGGCGTGCTGCGCAAGTCCGGCAAGGAGGTCTCCGGCGCCGAGGCGGAGTCCCTGCTGTCCACCGCGCTCGAGGACGGGCTGCGCACCCCGCCGCTCTACACCGCGCGCGACCGCGCCCCCGACCCGGGCCTGCCCGGCTTCGCGCCCTTCGTCCGCGGCGGGCGGCCCGAGGGGAACGCCGCGGGCGGCTGGGACGTACGCCAGCGGCACGCCGTGCCCGACGCGGGGGCCGTGCTCGGCGACCTGGAGAACGGCGCCACCTCCCTGTGGCTCGCCGTCGGCGACGGCGGCATCCCCGTGGCGGCGCTGGGGGACGTCCTGAGGGACGTCTACCTCGATCTCGCGCCCGTCGTCCTGGACGCCGGCGCGGAGACCGGGCCGGCCGCGCGGGAACTGCTGCGGCTGTACGAGGAGCGCGGCGTCGCCGCCGGCGCCGCCCGGGGCGGCCTGGGCGCCGACCCGCTCGGCCACGAGGCCCGTACCGGACAGCCGGGGGACCCCGAGGCCATGACCGGACTCGCCCGGCTGTGCGCCGACCGCCACCCGGGCCAGCGGGCCGTCACCGTGGACGCCCTGCCGTACCACGAGGCCGGCGGGTCCGCGGCGCAGGAACTGGGCTGCTCGCTGGCCACCGCGGTCGCCTATCTGCGGGAGCTGACCGCGGCCGGGCTGAGCACCGCGCAGGCGTGTGCCCAACTGGAGTTCCGCTACGCGGCCACCGCCGACCAGTTCCTGACGGTCGCCAAGCTGCGGGCGGCGCGCCGGCTGTTCGCGCGGGTCGCGGAGGTCTGCGGGGCGCCCACGGCAGGGGCCCAGCTCCAGCACGCGGTGACTTCGCCGGTGATGGCGACGCGCCGCGACCCGTGGGTGAACATGCTGCGCACCACGGTCGCCACCCTGGCCGCCGGGGTCGGCGGCGCGGACGCGGTGACGGTGCTCCCCTTCGACCACGCGATCGGCCTGCCGGACGCGTTCTCCCGGCGCGTCGCCCGCAACACCTCGGCCGTCCTCGTCGAGGAGTCCCACCTGGCCCGGGTCATCGACCCGGCGGGCGGCTCCTGGTACGTGGAGGGGCTGACCGACGAACTCGCGCACGCCGGCTGGGCGTTCTTCCAGGAGATCGAGCGGGCCGGCGGCCAGGCGGCCGCGCTGCGCTCCGGGATGGTCGGCGAGCGGCTGGCACGGACCTGGGCGGAGCGCGGCAGGAGGCTCGCCACCCGCCGCGAGCCGGTGACCGGGGTCAGCGAGTTCCCCGACCTGGCGGAGAAGCCCGTCGTCCGCGAGCCCGCGCCCGAGCCGCCGTCCGGCGGGCTGCCGCGGGTGCGCAGGGACGAGGCGTTCGAGGCGCTGCGGGCGCGCTCCGACGCGCATCTGGCCGCGACCGGTGCCCGGCCGCGCGTCTTCCTCGCCGCCCTGGGCCCGGCCGCCGTGCACACCCCGCGGCTGACCTTCGCGGCGAACCTGTTCCAGGCCGGCGGCGTCGAGCCCGTCACCGGCGGCACGTTCGCGGACAGCGGGGCGCGCGAGGCGTGCCTGTGCTCCGGCGACGCGGTGTACGCCGAGCAGGGCGCCGACGCCGCGGCGGAGCTGCGGGCCGCGGGGGCGCGGCACGTGTACCTCGCCGGGCGGCCGGGCGCGTACGACGGCGCCGACACCTACGTCCACGCCGACTGCGACGCCGTGGCCGTGCTGACCGACGCACTCGACCGCATGGGAGTGGCCCGATGACCGTCCCCGACTTCTCGGACATCGAGCTGGGCACTCCGGCCCCCGCGACCGGCGCCGACGAGTGGCGCGCCGCGGTCAAGCGCGGCGGCGACGGCGGCGACCTCGGCTGGGAGACGCCCGAGGGCATCGCCGTCCGGCCGCTGTACACCGGGCAGGACCTGGCGGACCTGGACTTCCTGGACACCTACCCGGGCATCGCGCCGTACCTGCGCGGCCCGTACCCGACGATGTACGTCAACCAGCCCTGGACGATCCGGCAGTACGCGGGCTTCTCCACCGCCGAGGAGTCCAACGCCTTCTACCGCCGCAACCTGGCGGCCGGGCAGAAGGGCCTGTCCGTCGCCTTCGACCTGCCCACCCACCGCGGCTACGACAGCGACCACCCGCGGGTGACGGGCGACGTCGGCATGGCGGGGGTGGCGATCGACTCGATCCTCGACATGCGCCAGCTCTTCGACGGCATCCCGCTGGACCGGATGACGGTGTCGATGACGATGAACGGCGCGGTGCTGCCGGTGCTGGCGCTGTACATCGTGGCGGCCGAGGAGCAGGGGGTGCCGCCGGAAAAGCTGGCGGGGACCATCCAGAACGACATCCTCAAGGAGTTCATGGTCCGCAACACCTACATCTACCCGCCGAAGCCGTCGATGCGGATCATCTCCGACATCTTCGCCTTCACCTCGCGGAAGATGCCGCGCTACAACTCGATCTCGATCTCCGGCTACCACATCCAGGAGGCGGGAGCGACGGCCGACCTGGAGCTGGCGTACACCCTCGCCGACGGGGTGGAGTACATCCGGGCGGGCCGGGAAGCGGGCCTGGACGTGGACGCGTTCGCGCCGCGGCTGTCGTTCTTCTGGGCGATCGGCATGAACTTCTTCATGGAGATCGCGAAGCTGCGCGCGGCACGCCTGCTGTGGGCGAAGCTCGTCAAGCGCTTCGATCCGCAGAATCCCAAGTCGCTGTCGCTGCGCACGCACTCGCAGACCTCCGGCTGGTCGCTGACGGCGCAGGACGTCTACAACAACGTGACGCGCACCTGCGTCGAGGCGATGGCGGCCACCCAGGGCCACACGCAGTCGCTGCACACCAACGCCCTGGACGAGGCGCTGGCGCTGCCGACGGACTTCTCCGCCCGGATCGCCCGCAACACGCAGTTGCTGCTCCAGCAGGAGTCCGGCACGACCCGGGTGATCGACCCGTGGGGCGGCAGCGCGTACGTGGAGCGGCTGACGTACGACCTGGCGCGGCGGGCCTGGCAGCACATCGAGGAGGTCGAGCAGGCCGGCGGGATGGCGCAGGCGATCGACGCGGGCATCCCGAAGCTGCGGGTGGAGGAGGCGGCGGCGCGCACCCAGGCCCGTATCGACTCGGGGCGGCAGCCGGTGATCGGCGTGAACAAGTACCGGGTGGCGTCCGACGAGCAGATCGAGGTGCTGAAGGTCGACAACTCCGCGGTGCGGGCGCAGCAGATCGCGAAGCTGGAGCGGCTGCGCGCGGAGCGCGACGAGACCGCGTGCCGGGACGCGCTGGACGACCTGGCGCGGGCGGCCGGCGGCGAGGGCAACCTGCTGGAGCTGGCGGTACGGGCCGCACGCGCCCGGGCGACGGTGGGCGAGATCTCGTACGCCCTGGAGAAGAGCTACGGGCGGCACGCCGGGCAGATCCGTACGATCTCCGGTGTGTACCGGAACGAGGCGGGCGAGTCGCCGTCGGTGGAGCGGACCAGGGCGCGGGTGGGCACGTTCGCGGAGGCCGAGGGCCGGCGGCCGCGCATCCTGGTCGCCAAGATGGGCCAGGACGGGCACGACCGCGGGCAGAAGGTGATCGCCACGGCCTTCGCCGACCTCGGCTTCGACGTGGACGTCGGCCCGCTCTTCCAGACCCCGGCGGAGGTGGCGCGGCAGGCCGTGGAGGCGGACGTGCACATCGTGGGGGTGTCGTCGCTGGCGGCCGGGCACCTGACGCTCGTACCCGCGCTGCGCGAGGCGCTGGCGGCGGAGGGACGCGAGGACATCATGGTCGTGGTGGGCGGGGTGATCCCGCCGCAGGACGCGGCGACGCTGCTGGAGATGGGCGCGACGGCGGTGTTCCCGCCGGGCACGGTGATCCCGGACGCCGCGTACGACCTGGTGACGCAGTTGGCCGCCGGCCTCGGGCACGACGCCGCGTGAGCGGGTGAACCCGTGGCCATCGATCTCGACACGTACGTCAAGGGCGTCCTCGACGGCAAGCGCGCGCTCGTCGCCCGCGCGATCACGCTGGTGGAGTCCACCCGGCCGCAGCACCGGGCGCTGGCGCAGGAGTTGCTGACCGAGCTGCTGCCGCACAGCGGGAAGGCCCGGCGCATCGGGGTCAGCGGGGTGCCGGGGGTGGGCAAGTCGACGTTCGTCGACGCCTTCGGCAGCATGCTGACGGGGCTGGGCCACCGGGTGGCGGTGCTGGCCGTCGACCCGTCGTCCAGCCGCACCGGCGGCTCGATCCTGGGCGACAAGACCCGCATGGAGCGGCTGGCCGTGGATCCGGCGGCGTTCGTGCGCCCCTCCCCCACCGCGGGCACGCTCGGCGGGGTCGCGAAGGCGACGCGCGAGTCGATCGTGGTGATGGAGGCCGCCGGCTACGACGTGGTGCTGGTCGAGACCGTCGGCGTCGGCCAGTCCGAGACCTCCGTCGCGAACATGGTCGACTCCTTCCTGCTGCTGACACTGGCCAGGACCGGGGACCAGTTGCAGGGCATCAAGAAGGGCGTGCTGGAGCTGGCGGACGTCATCGCCGTCAACAAGGCGGACGGGCCGCACGAGCGCGACGCCCGGGCGGCGGCGCGTGAACTGGCGGGCGCGCTGCGGCTGATGCACGGCAAGGGCGCGTTCTGGACGCCGCCGGTGCTGCACTGCAGTGCGCGCGAGGCGACGGGGCTCGACACGGTCTGGGACCGGCTGGAGCGCCACCGCGAACTGCTGGAGGGCACCGGGCGGCTGGCCGGCCGGCGGCGCGATCAGCAGGTGGACTGGACGTGGACGATGGTGCGCGACGAGCTGCTGGGCCGGCTGCGTGCCGACCCGGCGGTCGGCGCGCTGGCGCCGGAGCTGGAACGGCAGGTCAGGGACGGCGAGTTGACGGCGACGCGGGCGGCGGAGCGGATCCTGGACGCGTTCGGCGGCTGAACGGCCGCGATGGCGGCGGTACGGTGCGGCCGGTGGCCGGACGTGACCGAGCACGGTGTCAGCTCACCGGCTGCCCGGTGCGCGAGCCGATCGGCGGGGCCCGGTGTGGTCGCGGGCGCCGCGGAGGGGATCCGGAGGTCATGGCCGCCGCCATGCTCCCGCCGGCCGGGGCGGGCGGGAAACGGGACGACGGGCCCGGCGGACTTCCCGCGTCACACCCGCCGGGGGCGCGCCCGCGGGAAGCTCCGCGGGGCGGGTCAGACCGCCACGCCCTTCGATTTCAGTAACTCGACCGTGCCGGTGACGTTTCCGGCCTCCTGGACTTCCTCGTGGGAGACTTCCGTGTCGAATCGCCGACTCAGTTCCACGGCGACTTCCACGAGTACCAGCGAGTCGAACTCCATGATGTCGAAGGGCGTTTCCGCCGTGCTTCCCTCGGGTGCCCCGAATTCGGTGGTGAGCAGATCCAGAAGTTCTTCCGCGGATTGCCGCGTCGACGACGTCACAGGTTCTCTCCTTTTCCGTATATTCTTGCTTCCCTGCTTTTCCTACGTGTGCGGGGGGCCGCGGCTCCGTGGTCATACCGCGGTGATTCCTGGCCAGGTGAGCGCGACCGATCCCCACGTAAGTCCGCCGCCGAAGGCGGCGAGGACGACACGGTCCCCTTCCTTCAGTTCGCCGGCCGTGACGGCGTCCGTCAGGGCGAGTGGGATGGAGGCGGCGGAGGTGTTTCCCACGCGGTCGATATTGACGACGAGCCGGTCCGCGGGGAAATCCAGCCTGCGCGCCAGGGAGGTGAGGATCCGTATGTTCGCCTGGTGGCCGACGAGCCGGTCCACCTCGCCCGCCTCCCAGCCGGCGCGCCCCAGCAGCGCCGTCACGGAGCCCGCCATCCTGGCGACCGCGTGCGCGAAGACCTTCTCGCCCTGCATCGTCAGACGGTGGGCCCCGGGGTCGCGTACGGGCGCGGCGGCGGCCTCCCTCGAACCGCCGCCGGGCACGTACGCGAGGTCGAAGCCTGAGCCGTCGGAGCCGAGGTCGGTGGCGAGCAGCACCCCCGCCGCGGCGGCGTCCGGCTCGGCGGCGAGCACGGCCGCGCCGGCGCCGTCGCCGAAGATCACCGCCGTCGTGCGGTCGTCCTTGTCCAGCAGGCTCGACATCGTCTCCGCGCCGATCACCAGCACCCGCCGCGCCTGCCCCGCGGCGATCTGCCCCGCCGCGGCCGCCAGCGCGTAGAGGAAGCCGGAGCACGCGGCGCCCATGTCGTACGCCGCCACCGGGCCGAGGCCCAGCCGGGCCGCGACCTGCGGCGCCGTGGCCGGGCACGGGTGGTCGGGAGTGGTGGTGGCGAGGACCAGGGCGTCGACCGCGCCCGGCTCGGCCGCCAGGCCCGCGGACTTCAGCGCGCGTTCGCCCGCCTCGACCGCGAGGTCGCCGGTGGCCTGGCCCGGGGTGGCCCAGCGGCGGGTGCGGATGCCGGTTCTGGTGGTGATCCACTCGTCGGAGGTGTCGAGGGTGCGGCTGAGGTCGTCGTTGGTCACCTGCCGGGGCGGCAGGTGTGCGCCCAGCCCGATGAGCGCGGCGTGCTGCGTCATGTGTGGTTCCCCTTCGGACGGCGCGGCGCGGTATGCCGGCGCGCGGACTGCGTGCTGCGGGGTCAGGGCAGCAGGTGCGCGACGTTGCAGGCGAGACGCATGCCGGCGGAGGTGCTGCTCAGCCGGCCGACGCGCCAGGTGCCGCGCTCGGTCGTCAGCTTCACGGGGCGGCGGAGCGCCACCCGCAGCCGGCCGTCGTCGTGCACCGTCCCGCCGCCGGCGACGGCCGTGTCGTCGAGGGCGATCGAGGTGGTGCGCATCCAGAGCGTGTGGGAGGCGGCCCGCTCGATGCCGTCGTAGCGGTAGAGGAGCACCTGCCCGAGCTGGAGCGCGGTGACGAACAGGTCGATCATCGTGGGTCTGAGTTCGGCTCCGCCGGGTCCGGTGCCGGCGGTGACGGACATGTCGGCGCTCATGGCCTCGTCGCCCTCGGCGACGACGCCGGTGACGAACTGGCTGCGCTCGAAGTGGGACGCGCCGAAGGGGGCGTCGTTCCAGGGACCCGGCCGCATCTCGGCCGTCGCGTACGTCCCTTCCGCCACGCCCGTCCGGTCGCCCGCGGGGTGCTCCACCTCCACCCGCACGGCCATCGCGCCGACCCGGCAGTCCGCGGTCGTACGCCGCAGCCCGGGCTCGGACCCGGTGGTCACGGCGTCCTCGGTGGCGCCGACCGGGAAGTGGCCGAGGCCGTCCTCGACGGGCTCGTTGCCCGCCTTGACGGACAGCGAGCGGACCGCGAACGGCGCCTCGGCGGGCAGGTCGCGGGTGTGGGCGACGAGCAGGCCGGCCAGCCACGCCCCGTAGACCATGGCGTCGATCGTGGACAGGTGCGGGCGCTGCCGGACGGTGCCCTTCCGCGACCAGGTGCCGTCGATGCGCAAGCCCGCGGTCGCGTCGATACGGGCCCGCCCGCCGTCACCCGCGGGCCGGACGGCGATGTCGGTGAGGACGTTGGTGACGCGTTTGAATCCCTCACCGAGGAATCGCTCGCGCCGGTCCCCCAGAATATCGTCCACGGAGCCTGCATACAGCTCCTGTGCTGTTTGCGCGATGAATTGCATGATCGGGCTCTCCCCCGTGCAGACGCGTTTTTCGGTGACCTCCGGCCCGTATCGACGTGGGGGTGCATCGGCACCGCCGCGCCGATCGCGATTCAGGCTGAGAAAACGTTATCGATGGCAGTTCACCATAGTCGGCACCGCGTGGGGGAACCCGTCGTGCCCGCGCTTTAGAGCAATATCTTGCTACCGCCGCCCACCCGCTTTCCCGCCGTACCCGAGTAGTACGGTGAACCGGTCCGAGTACGACCCAGACCCGGCATTCCGGCCGGTTCGTCCGAACCGCCCGGCACCGACAGAACCGAGGACTTCACCGCCATGAAGATCGCCATATCCGGCACCTACTCCGCCGGTAAGACGTCGACCGTGATGGCACTTTCGCACTACACGGGGATTCCGCGAACTCTCGCGCGCACGATCCGGGAGATCATGCCCGAGACGCTGCCGGGCAAGAAGCTGGCGGACGTGACGCCGGCGGAGTTCCTCCAGCTCGTGATGCGCCGGCACACCGGCCGCGCCGTGGCCGAGGCGCAGCTCGGCGACCGCTTCATCTCCGACGGGTCGTCGCTGCAGGAGTGGCTCTACGGCGAGGGCCGCATCCGGTACGGCATGAACCCGAACGCCAGCGCCGGCGACCCGTCGTTCCGCCCGGTCGAGGCCACCCCCGAGATGCGCTTCTTCGCGGAGGTCGTGGAGCAGTACGGCCGGGCGATGCGGCAGCACGTGAAGGCGACGTTCGACGCGTACGTGCACCTGCGCAACGAACTGCCCGTGGCCGCCGACGGCCACCGCCCGATGAACGACAGGTTCCGCGCGACGGTGGACGGGATGCTGCTGGAGACGCTCGACGAGCTGGAGATCCCTTACCACATCGTCAGCGGCACCATGCCCGAGCGGCTGGAGACCATCGCCGGCATCTTCGGCTGGGAGCCGGTGATGGCCGTCGAGGAGGCTGTCGAGCTGGCCCGGCGGGACTACGCGGGGCAGGACTTCCGCTGGGAGACCGAGCGTGTCCCGGCCGCGGGCTGAGACCGTACGCACCGGCCGCGGGCCACGCCGCGCGGGCACCGGAGTCACGCCTGCCCGGCCGGAGCCCGGCGCGCGCGCAGCGCCATCTCGCCGCACCACGCCAGCAGGTTGACCGCCGCGAAGGCGGCGCCGGTCAGCACCACGGCGTCCCAGCCGCCGGCCGCGTACGCCGCCGCCGACGCGCTGGAACCGGCGATGGCGCCGCTGAAGTAGGCCACCATGTACGCGGTGGTGATGCGGCTGCGCGCCTCGGGGCGCTGCCGGAAGTTGACCGCGAGGTTGACGACCTGCATGCCCTGCACGCCGAGGTCGAGCACGACGACCCCGAGCAGCAGCGCCCACAGCCAGGTGCCGCCGTCCAGGCCCATCAGGCCCCAGCTCGCCAGGATCACCGTGAACAGGACCCCGGTGACCGCGTTGTCCCGGCCCCGGTCGACCTGCGGCCCGGTGATCCGCGCCGCGTAGGCGCCGACGACGCCGGCGAGGCCGAACAGGCCGATGACGCCGGCTCCGTAGGAGTACGGCGGGTCGTCGAGCAGGAACGCGATCGAGGTCCACAGCGCGTTGAAGCCGGCGAAGGACATGAACCCGTACAGGCAGCGAAGCCGCAGCACCGGCTCTTCGCGGATGATCGTGAAGATGGAGCGCAGCAGCTTCCCGTACGGCATCTGCGCGGCCGGCGGCGCGTCGGGCAGCGCCCGCCTGAGCACCAGCGCGAGCGCGACCATCAGCGCGGCGGCCACCGCGAACACGGTGCGCCAGCCGCCCAGTTCGGCGATGAGCCCGCCGCCGGTGCGGGCCAGCAGCACACCCATGAGCACGCCGCTCATCACCGAGCCGGTGACCCGGCCGCGCTCCTGCGGGGCGGCGAGCCCCGCGGCGAACGGCACCAGGATCGGCGCGACGACGGCGGTCAGCGACATCACCGCGGAGGCGGCGATGAGCATGGAGACGGAGAACGCCGCCGCGGACAGCGCCTGCATCGCGGCGACGACCAGGAGCAGATTCACCACCAGGCGCTTCTTGTTGACGATGTCGCCCAGCGGCAGCAGCAGCGCGAGCCCGGCGGCGTAGCCGACGGTGCTGGCGATCACGATCAGCGACGCGGTGTCGCTGCTGACGTCGAAGGTGTCCGCGATGGCGGTCAGCAGCGGCTGGCAGTAGTAGATGTTGGCGACGGCGAAGCCCGCGGCGACCGCGAAGAGCGTGACCATCGCCTTGGAAAGGCCCGGTGCGCCGGGGCCGGGGGCGGGGTCCGGCGACGTGCTGCGCGGCGGCGCCACGCCGTCGGATGACTGTGCCGAACTCACGCTTGTTTGCCTCCCGTTGACGAATCCGGCGCTGACGTGCCACCGGAACCCGCACTACGCTAGGAAGCGCCGTACGAACCATGCGGTACCTACGGACCAGGGGGAGTTCGTCGTGCGTTTCGACCGGCCAGGGGATGTGTTCCTCGCCGACTGCCCGGCCCGGCTGACGCTTGAGGTGATCTCGGACAAGTGGAGCATGGTGACGCTGTACGCGCTCGGCTCCCGGCCGTGGCGCCACGGTGAACTGCGCGAACTCATCGGCGGCGTCAGCTCCAAGGTGCTGACGCAGACGCTGCGGCGGCTGGAGCGGTACGGGATGGTGCGCCGGCACGAGTACGCCGAGGTGCCCCGCCGGGTGGAGTACGAGCTGACGGAGCTGGGGCGCACCCTGCTGCCCGCGATCGCGGCGCTGACCACCTGGGCGGAGCAGCACGGCGCGGCGGTGATCGAGGCGCTCGACGGCCACGGCGCCCTCGACGGGGCCGGCGGTCCCGAGCCGGCCCGCAGGTCCGACGAAGCGCCGGCCCGCGCCTCCGCCTCCGCGTAGCCCGGCCCCCTGCCGAGCAGCCGGGCTTCTCCCCCGCCGCCCCGGTCGCGGCGGGGCGCCGTCTGCCGCCGTTCGCTGCACGACTCTTGAGCTGTCCGGCCCGTCGATCTAGGATTTTCGAAGAGTGCGATTGAAACGATTCAATCGAGAACGATTGGGCCGGACACGCCATCCTCAACCAAGGGACGTGCGATGAGCCACGAGCGCGAGACGAACAACGGAAGTGCATGGAACCGGCGGGCCTTTCTGCGCACCTCCGCCGCCGCCGGCGCGACAGCCGGCGTCGTCGGCCTCGGCCAGGGCGCCGTCCCCGCCGCCGCGGCCGGCCGGGGCGGCGGGGACGGCGGCGAGGAGGGGCTGCGCGTCGAGCGCACCACCGTCGAGTACGCGCCCTCCCTCCTCGGCACCGACGTCGCCGCACCCCGGCTGAGCTGGGAGCTGTCCGCGCCGGGCAGCGGCGCGCGGCAGAGCGCGTACCAGGTCCGGGTGGCGCCGGACCCCGAGGGCGACGGTCCCCTGGTGTGGGACTCCGGGCGGGTCGCCTCGGCGCGGACCGTCGGCGTCGCCTACGGCGGTCCCGCGCTGAAGACCCGTACCCGCTACCACTGGCAGGTGCGGGTCTGGGACGGCCGGGACCGGCCGTCCGCCTGGAGCAGATGGAGCTGGTGGGAGACCGCGCTGGCGGACGGCGACTGGCTCGGCCACTGGATCGGCGCCGACGCCGCGCCCGCGCCGCCCGGCTTCGCCGGGGCGTCGTGGATCTGGGCGCCCGGCGCCACCCCGCAGAACGCCCCCGCGGGACCGGTCTGGTTCCGCGCCGCGCTCGAACTGCCCGCCGGTGCCGAGGTCTCGGCGGCGCGGATCGTGGCCACCGCCGACGACGACTTCACCCTCTTCCTCGACGGCACCCAGGTGCTGCACGCCCCGCAGCAGACCGACGGCTGGCGCGCCGGCCGGCAGGCCGACGTCACCGACGCGGTCCGCGCCGCTGACGGCCGGGTGGTCGTCGCCGTACGGGCCACCAACCGCGGCGGCGCCTCGGTCAACCCGGGCGGTCTGCTCGTACGCCTCATGGTGCACCGCGGCGACGACGTCACCGAGCTGGTCACCGGGCCAGGCTGGCGGTGCGCCGGAGAGGAGCAGGACGGCTGGCAGGAGCCCGGCTTCGACGACGGCGCGTGGGCGGCGGCGACGGTGCTCGCGCCGTACGGCCAGGGCCCCTGGGGCAGCGGCGCGGCGGTGCCCGCCGAGGTGCGGCCCGCGCCGCTGCTGCGCCGCGAGTTCACCGTCGGCCGGCCGGTGCGGCGCGCCCGGCTGTACCTCAGCGGACTCGCCTACTACGACGCCGAGATCAACGGCCGCCGCGTCGGCCGCCAGGTCCTCGACCCGGGCTTCACCGACTACGACGAGACCGTGCTGTACGCCGTCCACGACGTCACCGACCTCGTCACGCCCGGCGCCAACGCCATCGGCGTCACCCTGGGCCGCGGGTTCTTCGGCATGACGACGCCCAACGTCTGGAACTGGCACCAGCCGCCGTGGCACGGCGAGCCCCGCCTGCTCGCCCAGTTGGAGATCGAGCACCCGGGCGGCGCCCGTACCACGGTGGCCACCGACGGCAGTTGGCGCATCACCGAGGGCCCCACCCGCTCCGACTGCCTCTACGCCGGCGAGACCTACGACGCCCGCAAACACCCGGCGGGCTGGACCCGGCCTGGCTTCGACGACACCGCCTGGGCGCGCCCCGCCCGCCAGGACCCGCCCAAGGGGGCGCTGCGCGCCCAGCCCCACGACGCGATCCGGGTCATCGACACCGTCCGGCCGGCCGCCGTCACCGCCCACGGCGACACCTGGATCGTCGACATGGGCCGCACCCTGGCCGGCTGGTCGCGGCTGTCGGTACGGGCTCCTGCGGGCACCGTCGTGCGGCTCGTGCACGGCGAGAAGCTGAAGGCCGACGGCAGCGTGCACGCCGAGACCGGACATGTGCCGGGCCGCTTCCAGACCGACGAGTACGTCTGCGCGGGCGGCGGGTCCGCGGAGGTGTGGGAGCCCAAGTTCTCGTACAAGGGCTTCCGTTACGTGCAGATCAGCGGGCTGCCCGCCAAGCCGGAGCCCGGCGACGTCCTCGCCCGGGTGGTGCACACGCCGGTCGACGACACCGGCACGTTCGGCTGCTCGGAGCCCTTCTACGAGCAGTTGGAGCGCGCCATGCGCCGCACCGTGCAGAACAACCTGCACGGCATCCCCACCGACACCCCGATGTACGAGAAGAACGGCTGGACCGGCGACGCGCAGGTGGGCGCGCCCGTGATGATGTACGCGCTGGGCATGCACCGGATGCTCGGCAAATGGCTGGACGACATCCGCGACAGCCAGAACGCGGCGGGCCAGTTGCCGGTGATCGTGCCCAGCGGCGGCTGGGGCTACGGCGACCTCGGCCCCTCGCCGGAGTGGACGACGGTCTACCCGTTCCTGATCCGGGAGATGTACCGCGTGTACGGCGACGAGCGCGTCGTACGCGACCATCTGCCTGCGCTGACACGGTACTTGGACTGGGAGCTGGACCGGCTGGTGGACGGCCTGGCGGTCACCGCGCTCGGCGACTACCTGCCGCCGGGCTACGGCGGCAACCCGCCCGAGGACACCCGGCTGACCGCCACCTCGTATCTGCACCGGGCGCTCACCGACACCGCGGCGATGGCGGACCTGGCGGGCGAGTCCGGTATCCGGGACCGCTACCTGGCCGCCGCCGACGGCCTCAAGGAGGCGCTGAACGCGGCGTTCCTGGCGCCGGAGGGCCATTACCGCACGGCGAAGGACCCGGGCTACCGGCAGACGAACAACTGCATTCCGCTGGCCTTCGGCCTGGTGCCGGCCGGGGCGCGGGCGAGCGTCACCGCGTCGCTGCTCGCCGACATCGAGAAGCGCGGCAACCACCTCAACACCGGCGCGCTGGGCACCAGCGTGCTGCTGCGCGCACTGACCGCCGAGGGCCACGCCGACGTCGCGCACGCCATCGCGACGCAGCGCACGTACCCCAGTTGGGGCTACTGGTTCGACAACGGCGCCGACACCATGTGGGAGATGTGGCAGGTCGACTCGCGCTCGCGGGACCACTACTTCCAGGGCACGGTGGTGCAGTGGCTGTACGAGAACGTGGCCGGGCTGCGGCCGGGCGATGCCGGCTACCGCACGTTCGCCGTACGCCCGGACGCGCGCACCGGGGTCGACTGGGCGCGTACGGAGCTGCACACGGTGCGCGGTCCGGCGGCCGTGTCGTGGTCGCGGATCGACCGGACGGTGCGGCTGGCGGTGCGGGTCCCGGTGGGGTCGACGGCGGAGGTGCACGTGCCGAGCGGGTCGCGCGCGGACGTACGGGAGCCGGAGGGCGCGGAGTTCGTACGGACCGAGCCCGGCTTCGCGGTGTACCGGGTGCCGCACGGCTCGTGGACGTTCACCGGGAAGCCGTGAGCGCGGTGGCGCCCGCGGCGTGAGCGCGATTGAAACCATTCAGTAGGGTCGGGGCGGCGGCATGCGACGGACCGCCGCCCCGGCAACACCCGCCCCCGCGGGGGTCGTTGACACCTCAGGTGCGGCTCCTTACCGTGTCAGGCGATTACAACGATGTAATAGCGCGCGCAGCTCGCCTCGCCGGGCGGCCGGCCCCGCGGCCGGCCGCCCGGAGTCCGCTACCGGAAGGAGCTTCCGTGTCCCCGCGCCCCTTCAGAGCCGTCACCGCCGCCGCGGCGGTACTCGCCGCCCTCGCCGCCTTCGCGGCCCCCGGCTCGTCCGCGGCCGCCGAACCCGCCGCCGAGCCCGCCCCCGGACCGCCGGTGCTCGACGTCAACTTCCCCGACCCCGACATCGTCAAGGCCGGCGACACGTACCACGCCTACGCCACCAACGGCGCCGGCAAGAACATCCAGCACGCCACCTCCACCGACCTCGCCTCCTGGTCGCTGGACGGCGACGACGTACTGCCCCGGCTCGGCGACTGGGCCGTGCCGGAGCGGGGTCTGGTCTGGGCCCCCGAAGTCTTCGACAACGGCGCCGGGTTCACCATGCACTACACCGCGCGCGACCGCGCCAGCGACAAGCAGTGCATCGGCGTCGCCCTGGCCGCCACCCCCGAGGGTCCCTTCGAGCCCGCCGGCCGCGGCCCGCTGGTCTGCCCCGAACGCCAGGGCGGCGCCATCGACGCCTCCAGCTACACCGAGGGCGGCCAGCGCTACATGCTCTGGAAGAACGACGGCAACTGCTGCAGCACGGACACCTGGCTGTACGTCCAGCCCATGAACGACGACGGCACCGCCGTCAAGGGCAAGCCCACGCCGCTCATCCGCCAGGACCGCGCCTGGGAGGGCAACGTCATCGAGGCGCCGACGCTCCTCAAGCGCGACGGCAAGTACGTGCTGCTGTACTCCGCCTCCTTCTACGACGGCAACCGCTACAAGACGGGCTATGCCGTCGCCGACCGCCTCACCGGCCCGTACACCAAGGTGGCCGACCCGCTGCTGAGCACCGACACCTTCGGCGGCGCCGTCCGCGGCCCCGGCGGCCAGGACGTCGTCACCGGCCCGGACGGGCGCGACCGGATCCTCTTCCACGGCTGGAGCGCGGACCGCTCGCGGCGCGCGATGTACGCGACCGGCATCGGCTGGGCGGGCGGCCGTCCCGTGGTGGAGGGCAGCAAGGTCCTGTACCAGGCGGAGAACGCCGTCGTGAACAACGCGCGGATCCGCGACTCCGCCGGCGCGCACGACGGCGGCGCCGTCGGGCACATCGACTACGCCAGCAGCTACGTGGAGTTCTCCGTCTTCGCCCCCGCCGCGGGCCACCGCACCCTCTCCGTCCGCTACGCCAACGGCTCCCTGGCCGACTCCGCCCCCGTGACGTCGTCGCACCTGCTGACGGTCGGCGGCAAGGCGGCCGGGAGGGTGGACTACCCGTTCACCGGCTGGGAGAAGTGGGCCACGGTGGACCAGCGGGTGCGGCTCGACGCGGGCTGGAACACGGTCCGCCTCGGCCGCGGCACGTACTACGCCGAGCTCGACAGCATCGAGATCACCTGAGTCACGGCGCCGGCCGCCCATGACCGACACTGGTCCGATGGAAGATCAGGTGCGCACGGTCATGACGCTGGTCGACGACGTGCTGGGCCCCGAGGTCGCCGGCGCCTACCTGCACGGCTCCGCCGTCCTCGGCGGGCTGCGCCCCGCCAGCGACGTGGACGTCCTCGTCGTCGCCCGCCGCTCGCTGACCGACGGCGAGCGGCGGGCGCTCCTCGACGGACTGCTGCGGGTGTCCGGCTTCACCGGGGGGCTGCGCCCGGTGGAGCTGACGGTGGTCGTGGAGTCCGAGGTCCGGCCGTGGCGCTACCCGCCGACCGGCGACTTCCTGTACGGGGAGTGGCTGCGCGAGGAGTTCGAGACGGGCGGGCCGCCGCGGCCGGAGCCCATGCCGGACCTGGCGATCGTGCTCACGATGACGCTGGCCGGCGACCACGCGCTCGCGGGACCGCCGCCCGCGCGGGTGCTGGATCCGGTGCCGTACGAGGACGTGGCCCGCGCCGCGACGGCCGGCATCCCGGAGCTGCTGGCCGAGGCGGACGACGACACCCGCAACGTGCTGCTCACCCTGGCGCGGATCTGGAGCACGCTGGCCACCGGGGAGATCCGCCCCAAGGACGCCGCCGCCGCGTGGGCGCTGGACCGGCTGTCGCCGGAGCACCGGCCGGTGCTGGAGCACGCGCGGGAGCTGTACCTCGGCAGCCGGTACGCGGAGGAGAGCTGGAGCGAGGAGCTGAGGGCGGCGGTGCGTCCGCACACGGAGTACGTGGTCGCCGAGATCGGGAAGCTGTCCGGCACCTGACCGCCCGCGGACGCTCAGCTCCGGCGACTGCTGCCCGGGGTGGTGCCGTAGGCGCGGCGGTAGACGTCGATGAAGGCGCTCGCCGAGGACCAGCCGCAGCGGTGCGCGACCGTCGTCACCGGTACGTCGTCGGCGAGCAGCCGCAGCGCGTGGTAGAGGCGCACCTGCGTGCGCCATTGCGGGAACGTCATCCCCGTCTCGCGGCGGAAGAGGCGGCTGAGGGTCCGCTCCCCCGCGCCCGCGGCCCGGCCCAGGACGGCCAGCGTGCGCTGGTCGGCTGGGTCGGCGTAGAGCGCGTCGCAGACGGCGGCGAGCCGCGAGTCCGCGGGTGCGGGCAGCGGCACCGGCCGCCCCGAGGCGCCGGCTGCGGCGGCGGCGCGCAGTTGGTCCAGCAGGACGGTGTGCAGCCGCTGCCGCTCGGGGGTCTCGTCGTGCGGTGCGCGGGTGCAGGCGAGAATCAGCTCGCGCAGCAGCGGGCTGACGGCCAGGACGCCGGGCGCGCCGAGCCCGAGGGGGTCGGTGGCGGCGGGCACGCCGATGAGGTGCAGGTCGAGGTGGCCGTACGCGCGGTGGGCGTGGACGCAGCCCGCGGGCACCCACAGCGCCCGGGTGCCGGGCGCGAACCAGGTGCCCGCGTCGGTGGTGACGGCGAGCACGCCGGCGCCGGCGTAGACGAGTTGGTGGTCGTCGTGCCGGTGCGCGTCGATGCGCGCGCCCGCGGCCAGCGTCGTGGCCCGGGTGGGCGCCTCGGGGGTGTGGCGGATATCCGGCATCGATTGGCACTTTATCGGAAGTTCGCCAGGGGTGACTCGGTGACGATCGGGGGATGCCCGAGCCTCGCGCCGCCCGCTTCCGGCCGCTGACCCTGCTGTCCGTGGGGCACGCCTGCGTCGATGTGTACCAGGGGGCGGTGGCGGCGCTGGTGCCGTTCTTCGTCGCCGAGCGGGCGTACTCGTACGCCGCGGCCTCCGGTGTGGTGCTTGCGGCGTCGCTGCTGTCGTCGGTGGTGCAGCCGCTGTTCGGGGTGCTGACCGACCGGCGGCCGCTGCCGTGGCTGCTGCCGGTGAGCACGCTGGCGGCCGGTGCGGGGGTGGCGCTGGCCGGGGTCTCCGGCTCGTACGCCGTGACGCTCGCGGTCGTCGCGCTGTCGGGCATCGGGGTGGCCGCGTACCACCCGGAGGCCGCGCGGGTGGCGCGGCGGGCGAGCGCAGGCAGTCACACGGCGATGGGCTGGTTCTCCCTCGGCGGCAACCTCGGGTTCGCCACCGCTCCCCCGCTGGTGGCCGCCGTCGCCGCGGCCGGCGGGCTGCGGGCCTCGCCGCTGCTGGTGCTGCCTGCGCTGGCGGGGGCGGCGCTGTGCGCGGCGGCGCTGCGTGGGCTGCGGCCGTACGCGCCGGAGCAGCCGGCGGACGGCGCGGGCCCGGCGGGCGTACCCGGGGGCCGGGACGACTGGGCCTCGTTCGCGCGGCTGACCGGGGCGGTGGTGTGCCGGTCGGTGGTGTTCGTGGGGCTGAGCGCGTTCGTCTCGCTGTACGTACCCGGGCGCACGGCGGGCGGTACGGCGGCGGGCACGGCGGCGCTGTTCGTGCTCTATCTGGGCGGCGCGGTGGGCACGGTGGCGGGCGGGCGGCTGGCCTCGCGGTTCGGGCGGCTGCCGGTGGTGCGGTGGTCGTACGCGCTGTCCTGCCCCGCGGTCGCCGGGGTGGTGTTCGTGCCGGGGCCCGCGGTCTACGTCTTCGTGGCCCTCACCTCCGCCGGGCTGTACGTGCCCTTCTCCCTGCACATCACGCTCGGCCAGGACTACCTGCCCCGGCACGTCGGCACCGCGGGCGGCGTCACGCTGGGTCTCGCCGTGAGCGCGGGCGGGCTGGCGAGCCCGGTCATCGGCGTACTCGCGGACGCGACGTCGCTGACCGCGGCGCTCAGCCCGCTGATCGCCCTGCCGGCGGTGGGGCTGCTGCTCCTGGGGCCGCTGCGCGAGCCGGGGGCACCGCGCTGAACTGCCGCCGTCCGCCGGGCAGTCGGGCGGTGCGCGTACGTCCGGAGCGGCGGCCGGGCGACTGACACGGGCCGGACCGCTCCCCCGGCCCGCGGCAGTTAGGTTAGCCTAACCTTCATGTTGATACGCGACAGCCGTTTCCGGCCACGCCCCGACGTCGCCCACCCCACCCGCCGCGGCCTGCTCGCCGCCGGCGGGGCGCTCGGCCTCGGCGCCGTACTCGCCGCCTGCGGCGGCGACTCCGGCTCCGGCGGATCGGACTCCGGTGGCGCGGGCGGCACTTGGCGCTTCAAGGACGACCGCGGGGAGGTCGCGAAGGCCGACCGCACCCCCGAGCGCATCGTCGGCTACGTCGCGTCGGCCGCCGCGCTGCACGACTTCGGCATCGAGTGCACCGGCGTCTTCGGCCCCACCACGACGCCCGACGGAGAGCGCGACCTCCAGGCCGGCGGCCTCGACGTGGGCGGACTGACCGTCCTCGGCAACACCTACGGCCAGTTCAGCGTCGAGAAGTACGCCTCGCTCCAGCCTGAGCTGCTGGTCACCAACATGCAGGAGCCGCCGGTGCTCTGGTACGTGCCGGAGGAGAGCACCGAGGAGATCACCTCCCTCGCCCCCGCCGTCGGCATCCGCACCTCCGGCACCTCCCTCAAGACCGCCATCGAGCGCTACGCGGAGCTGGCCGCGGCGCTCGGCGCCGACCTGGAGGCCGAGAAGGTCGTACGCGCCAAGTCCCGCTTCGAGCAGGCGTCGCAGACGCTGGCCAAGACCGCCGAGGACCGACGCGGTCTCAAGGTCCTCGCCGTCTCCGGCAGCGCCGAGATGCTCTACGCCGCCGTCGCCCGGGACTTCGGCGACCTGCGCTACTACGAGCAGCTCGGCGTCGAGTTCGTCACCCTGGACAACCCCGGCGAGCGCGGCTTCTGGGAGGAGTCGAGCTGGGAGACCGCCGACCGGTACCGCGCCGACGTCGTCATGGTCGACCGGCGCACCGGCAACCTCCAGCCGGACCAGCTCGCGGAGTCCAAACCGACCTGGCGCCGGCTGCCCGCCGTCGCCGCCGGGCAGGTGATCCCGTGGCAGAGCGAGGCGCACCACAGCTACGCCGGCCACGCGCCGCTCATGGAGGCGCTGGCCGACGCCCTGCGCGACGCGAAGCAGGTGGTCCGGTGAGCACCGCGACCGTCGCCCCGTTCCGCTTCTTCGACATCGTCGTGGCCGGCGTCGAGCGCCTGTCGCCGACCATGATCCGGGTCGCGTTCGCAGGACCGGCACTGGCCTCGATGGAGTCCGCGGGCCGCGACCAGCGCATCAAGCTGTTCTTCCCGCACCCCGGCCAGGACGCGCCGGTCATGCCGGACGACGACGGCAGCAACTGGTACCCGGCCTGGCAGGCGCTCGACCCGGCGGTGCGCGGCATCATGCGCACGTACACGACGCGCGGCCTCACCCGCGACCCCGACCGGCTCGTGGTCGACTTCGCCGTGCACGGCGAGACCGGCCCGGGATCCCGCTGGGCGCTGCACGCCGCCCCAGGCGACCGGCTCAGCGTGCTGGCCCCCATCGTCGCGGAGAACGTGGCGTACGACTTCCGCCCGCCGGCCGGCACCGACTGGCTGCTGGTCACCGCCGACGAGACCGCGCTGCCCGCCGTCGCCGGCATCTTCGCGGCGCTGCCCGCGGACCTGCCCGTACGCGCCTGGATCGAGGTCGCCGACGCCGGCGACCGCCTGGAGCCGGCGACCGCGGCGGACGCGGAGGTCACCTGGCTCGTACGCGGCGAGGACGCGCCGGTGGAGGAGGCCGTACGGGCCGCGGAGCTGCCCGGGGGCGCGCCGTACGCCTGGGTCGCCGGGGAGTCGGCGACGGTCAGGGCGGTGCGCCGCCATCTGGTGCGCGAACGGGGCTTCGACCGCCGGGCGGTGACGTTCTCCGGCTACTGGCGCCGCGGCACCACCGAGGACCAGTTGCTGGCCGCGGCGGAGTCCGCCTGACGGCGGCGGGCCGCCGGGGCGTAATCGGGTGGCGGCGCGCGGGGCGCTGAGGAAGGGTGCGTCCATGACCTCCGTGGTGCTGAACATCGCGATCGACTGTGCCGACGCCTACGGGCTGTCGCTCTTCTGGAGCAGGGTTACCGGCAGCCCGGTCCATCCGGAGGACGGACCGGGCGCGCCGGAGACGCAGGTGCTCCTGCCCGAGGGGCCGGTGCTGCACTTCAACCAGGTGCCGGAGCGGAAGAGCGGCAAGAACCGGATCCATCTGTGCCTGCGCCCGGAGACCGGGCGCGAGGAGGAGGTCGAGCGGCTGCTCGGCCTCGGCGCGTCCTTCGTCGCCGACCACCGCAACCCGGACGGCACCGGGTGGGCCGTCCTCGCCGACCCCGAGGGCAACGAGTTCTGCGTGCTGCGCAGCGCCGCCGAGCGCGCGGCGACGCAGCCCTGATCCGCCGCCGTACGCCTCAGCCGTCGGCGTCCTCCGCGCCGATCGGGCGCAGCTGCCGCAGCAGCACGGCGGCCAGCACCGCGAGGCCCGCGCAGACCAGGGCGGCGGCCACGGCGACGGCGGTCATCCCGGAGCCGAAGGCGGCGTGGGCGGCGTCGAGCAGTTCGCCGCGGAGGCGCTCCGGCAGCGCCGCGGCCGCCGCGTCGGCGTCGGCGAGGGACTCCCCCGCCCGCTCCGGCGCCCCCGCGGGGCCGTCGAACCCGGCGGTGTAGACGGCGGCGCCGAGGCTGCCGAAGACGGCGATGCCCAGCGAGACGCCCATCTCGCCGCTGCTCTCCGCGGTGGCCGAGGCGGAGCCGGCCTTCTCCGGGGGCGCGCTGCCCACGATGAGGTTCAGCCCCAGCGCGCCGACCGGCGCGGCGCCGAGGAAGCCCAGCGTGAACCCGATCACCAGCGGTACGAGGTCGTCGCTGACGGCCGCGTACAGGAACCCGGCCGCGGAGACCGCCAGGCCCGCGCCGACCACGACCGCCGGCCGCACCGTCCGCGCCACCACCGGCGCCAGCAGGGAGCCCGCGACCAGCGCCAGCGCCGGCGGCGCCATCCAGAAGCCGGCCTTCAGCGGCGAGAAGCCCTCGATCATCTGCAGGTGCTGGCTGAAGAAGAAGTAGCTGCCGCCCTGCACGAGCATCGTGAACAGCAGCACCACCAGCGCCGCGGAGAACGACCGGTTGCGGAACAGCCGCAGGTCGAGCAGCGGTTCGGCCAGCCGGAGCTGGCGGCGGGCGAAGGCGGAGCCGAAGGCGAGCCCGGCGGCGATGGCCAGGGCCGCCCGTGCGTCCGGGTCGTCGGCCAGCTCCTTCAGCCCGTACACGAGCGGGATGACCGTCAGCAGCGACAGCCCGACGCTCGCCGGGTCGAGCCGCCCGCCGCCCTCGCCGCCCTCGCCGCCGGACTCCGGCAGCAGCGGCCTGGCCGTGAGCACCAGCAGCAGCGCCACCGGCAGGCCGAGCAGGAAGACCGAGCCCCACCAGAAATTCTCCAGCATCACCCCGCCGACCACCGGGCCGAGCGCCGCGCCGCCCATGAAGCAGGCGGTGAACACGCCGATGGCCAGGGCACGCTGGCGCGCGTCGGTGAACATGGTGCCGACCAGGGCCAGCGCCGAGGGCGCGAGCGCGGAGGCCGAGATGCCGAGCAGGATGCGGGCGGCGATGAGCATCTCCGCGCTCACGGCGTACGCGGCGAGCACCGACGCGGCGCCGAAGGCCGCCGCGCCGATGGTGAGCAGCCGGCGGCGGCCGATCCGGTCGCCGAGGGTGCCCATGGTGAGGAGGAAGCCGGCCATCATGAACCCGTAGACGTCCATGATCCACAGGACTTGGGTGGGGGACGGCTCCAGATCCGCGGTCAGATGCGGCAGCGCGAGGTAGAGCACGCTGTTGTCGACCGAGGCGAGCAGCATGGGCAGGGCGAGGACGCTCAGGCCGAGCCATGCCCGGGGCCCGGCCTTCGTGGCGGTGGTCGTGGTCATGGGTTCACGGTCGCCGCGCGGTGTTCGGGTTTGCTTATGGTGGTGTCATGCGCTTCGGAGTGCTCGGTCCCGTGCGGGTCTGGACCGACGGCGGACGGCCGGTGAGGGTCCCGGAGCTGAAGGTACGCGTGCTGCTGGCCGCGCTGCTCGCCCGCGAGGGGCGGCCGGTGCCGCCGTGGCGGCTGGTCGACGACCTGTGGGACGCCCATCCGCCGGGGAAGCCGACGGGCGCGCTCAGGGCGAAGGTCTCCCAGTTGCGCCGGGCGCTGGGGGACGCCGAGCCGGGCGGGCGGGAGCTGGTCGCCTCGGGCGCCGCGGGGTACGTGCTGGAGGCCGCCACCGACGCCGGGGACTTCGCGAAGCTTGTCCGGCGGGCCCGTACGGCGCCGGGTCCCGCGCGCGCCGCCGACCTGCTCACCGAGGCGCTGGCGCTGTGGCGCGGGCCGGCCTTCAGCCCGTACGAGGACGCGCCCTTCGCCCGCGCCACCGCCGCGCGGCTGGAGGAGCAGCGGCTGACCGCGCTGGAGGAGCTGGCGCAGGCCCGGCTGGAGCTGGGCGAACACGGGCCGCTGGTGGCCGAGTTGACGGACCTGGTGGGCGCCCATCCGGTGCGCGAGCGGCTGACCGGGCTGCTGATGCGGGCGCTGTACGGATCCGGCCGGCAGAGCGAGGCGCTGGCCGCCTACCGTGCGCTGCGGGTGCGGCTGCGCGAGGAGGCGGGGCTCGACCCGGGGCCGGAGCTGGCCGGGTTGCAGCAGCGGATCCTGGCGGGCGACGAGGCGCTGGCCGCCGCGCGGCCCGCGGCGCCGCGGCTGCGCCCGCCGCGGCTGCCGGCGCCGCTGACGCCGCTTGTCGGCCGGGCGGCGGAGATTGCGGAACTCGGGCCGCTGCTCGGCGGGGAGCGGCTGGTGACGCTCACCGGACCCGGCGGCGTGGGCAAGACCCGGCTGGCGCTGGCCCTGCTGGGCGAGCGCCCCGAGCCGGGCTACGTCGCGGAACTGGCGGGGGCCGGCGGCGGGAGCGTCGCCGACGTGGTGGCGACGGCGTTCGGCGTGCCCGACGAGGACCGGATCGCCGCGGCGCTGGGCGACGCCCCCGCGGTGCTGCTGCTCGACAATGCGGAGCACGTCGTCGAGCAGGCCGCCAAGCTCGCCGACCGGCTGCTGCGCGCGGCGCCCGGGCTGCGGGTGCTGGCCACCGGCCGGGAGCCGCTGGGCATCGCTGGCGAGGTGGTGCGGACGGTGGCGCCGCTGGCCGAGGCGGACGCGGTGCGGCTCTTCGCCGACCGCGCCGCCGCATCCGCGCCGGGCTTCGCGCTCGGCGCCGGGAACGCGGCGGAGGTCGCCGAGGTGTGCCGCCGGCTCGACGGCATCCCGCTGGCGCTGGAGCTGGCCGCCTCCCGCGTCCGCGGTCTGGGCGTACGGGGCCTGGCCGCCGGGCTCGACGACCGCTTCCGGCTCCTGGACGACGGCCCGCGCGGCCTGCCGGAGCGGCAGCGCACGCTGCGGGCGGCCCTGGAGTGGAGCTGGCGGCTGCTGGACGACCGGGAGCGCGCGGCGCTGCGGCGGCTGGCGGTGCACGGCGCGGGCTGCACGCTGAGCGGGGCGATCTACGTCTGCGCGGACACCGGCGCGGGCCCGGACGGCGGGGTGTCCATCGAGGCCGGCGGCGAGCAGGCGCCGCCCGCGGGGCTGACCGCGGAGGAGGTGCCGGGGCTGCTGGCGCGGCTGGTCGACCGGTCGCTGGTCTCCCGGGACGGCGAGCGCTTCCGGCTGCTGGAGACCGTCGCGGCGTACGCCTGGGAGCGGCTGGAGGAAGCCGGCGAGACGGCGGAGGTGCTGCGGCGCCGCGACGACTACTACGTCCGGCTCGCGGAGTGCGCCGAGGCGGAGCGGGCGGGCCACGCGCGGCAGCGCTGGATCGGCCGGCTGGATGCGGAGATCGCCAACCTGCGCGAGGCCCTCGACGGCGCCACCCGCCGCCGCGAGACGGCCCTGGCCACCCGCATCAGCGGCTCGCTGGCCTGGTACGAGGCCGCCAGCGGCCGCCCGACGCCGCGCTGACGCGGGTCCCGGCACGCCCAGGACGTACGGCCTACGCCCCGGGCTCCCGGCTCACCGCCACCGCCGCCTTCAGGTCCGCCCAGAACTCCGGGCGCGCCGCGATGCGGTGGCCGAGGCGGTAGACCGTCGTACGGGACCGGCCGCGCACCCGCAGGTGCACGTCGGACGGGCCGGGGTGGGCCTGGAGCACGGCCTTGAGCCGGCCCACGGACTCGGGCGTGACCTGGGCCTCGGTGATGTCGAGGCGGACGGGGGCGCGTTCGCCCGCGGTACTGAGGTCGGGGACGGCGAGTTCCATGGCGACCAGCCGGGGCACGTCCTCGCGCTTGTCGAGCCGTCCCTTGACGAAGACGACGGCATCCTCGACGAGTTGGGTCGCCACGAGCTGGTAGGTGGCGGGGAAGAACATGCAGTCGATGGAGCCGCCGAGGTCCTCGACGGTGGCGATGGCCCAGGCGTTGCCCTGCTTGGTCATCTTGCGTTGCAGGCCGGAGATGATGCCGCCGATGGTGACGATGGCCCCGTCGGCGTGGTCACCCCCGTTGAGCGCGGCGATGGAGGCGTCGGCCTTGTCGTTCAGGACGTGCTCGATGCCGAAGAGCGGGTGGTCGGAGACGTAGAGGCCGAGCATCTCCCGCTCCTGGGCGAGCAGATAGGACTTCTCCCACTCCTCGTCCGTGAACTGCACGTCGAGCCCGAGGCCCGGCTCGTCCGCCGCGCCTGCCTCCCCCATGTCGCCGAAGAGGTCGAACTGCCCTTCCGCCTCCTTCCGCTTGACCTGGACGACGGCGTCGATCATCGGCTCGTACCGGGCGAGGAGACCTTTGCGGGTGTGTCCGAGAGCGTCGAAGGCACCCGCCTTGATCAGGGATTCGGTGGTGCGCTTGTTGCAGACGACCGGTTCGGACTTGTCGAGGTAGTCGGGAAAGGAGACATAGGGCCCTCTGGACTGCCGGCCGCGCACGATGGAGTCCACGACGTTCCTGCCGACGTTGCGGACGGCGGTGAGGCCGAAGACGATCGTGTCGTCGCCGCGGGGGGTGAAGTCGGCGTCGGACTCGTTGACGTCCGGCGGGAGCACCTTGATGCCCATCTTCCGGCACTCGTTGAGATAGACCGCGGACTTGTCCTTGTCGTCGCGTACGGACGTCAGCAGCGCGGCCATGTACTCGGCGGGATAGTTCGCCTTGAGATACGCCGTCCAGTACGACACGAGCGCATACGCCGCCGCATGCGCCTTGTTGTACGCGTAGCCGGCGAAGGGCACCAGGACGTCCCAGACCGCCTGCACCGCCTCGTCCGGATAGCCGCGCTGCCGGCAGCCGTCGCGGAAGGGGACGAACTCCTTGTCGAGCACTTCCTGCTTCTTCTTGCCCATCGCCCGGCGCAGCAGGTCCGCCTGGCCGAGCGAATAGCCGGCGAGCACCTGCGCGGCTTTCTGCACCTGCTCCTGGTAGACGACGAGCCCGTAGGTGATGTCGAGGACTTCCTTCAGCGGCTCGGCGAGCGCCGGGTGGATCGGGGTGATCTCCTGGCGGCCGTTCTTGCGCAGCGCGTAGTTGATGTGCGAGTTCATGCCCATGGGACCCGGCCGGTAGAGGGCGGTGACGGCGGTGATGTCCTCGAAGTGGTCGGGGCGCATCAGCCGGAGCAGCGAGCGCATCGCGCTGCCGTCGAACTGGAAGACGCCGAGGGTGTCGCCCCGGCCCAGCAGTTCGAAGGTCCTGGCGTCGCTCAGTGGCAGGGACAGCAGCTCGATGTCGGTCCCCTTGTTGGCGCGCACCATTTTCACGGCGTCGTCCATGATGGTGAGGTTGCGCAGGCCGAGGAAGTCCATCTTCAGCAGGCCGAGCGACTCACAGGTCGGGTAGTCCCACTGCGTGATCGTCACCTGGTCGCTGTGGCGCACCCAGACCGGGACGTGGTCGACGATCGGCTCGCTGGACATGATCACGCCGGCCGCATGCACGCCCATCTGCCGCACGAGCCCTTCGACTCCGCGCGCTGTGTCGATGACCTTCTTCACGTCGGGCTCGTTCTCGTACATCGACCGGACCTCGCCCGCCTCGGCGTGGCGGGGGTGCGCGGGGTCGGTGATGCCCGCGAGGTCGATGCCGTGGCCGCCGACGTCGGCGGGCATGGCCTTGGTGATGCGGTCGCCCATCGCGTACGGATACCCCAGCACCCGCGCGGAGTCCTTGATCGCGTTCTTCGCCTTGATCGTGCCGTACGTGCCGATCATCGCGACCTTGTCGGCACCGTACTTCTCCGTCACATAGCGGATCACCTCCGCCCGCCTGCGCTCGTCGAAGTCGATGTCCACATCCGGCATCGACACCCGCTCCGGATTCAGGAACCGCTCGAAGATCAGCCCGTGCTCGATCGGGTCCAGGTCCGTGATCCCCATCGCGTACGAGACGAGCGAACCCGCCGCCGAGCCGCGGCCGGGACCGACCGCGATCCCGTTGTTCTTCGCCCACATGATGAAGTCCGCGACCACCAGGAAGTATCCAGGGAACCCCATCTGGATGATGACGTCCATCTCGTACTCGGCCTGCTTGTGGTAGGTCTCGTCCCAGCCGTCCGGGTAGCGGCGGCGCATGCCGTTCCACACTTCCTCGCGGAACCAGGTGACCTCGCTGTAGCCGTCGGGCACCTCGAAGCGGGGCATCAGGTCGCGCTTCTCGAACCACCCCGCGGTGTCGATCTGCTCCGCCACCAGCAGCGTGTTCGCACACCCCTCCTGCCAGGCGTCCGAGGAATCGACCGCATACATCTCCTCGGTCGACTTCAGGTAATAACCCGTCCCGTCGAACCTGAACCGGTCGGGATCAGAAAGATTCTTCCCCGTCTGAATACACAACAACGCATCATGCGCCCCCGCCTCCTGCGCATACGTGTAATGCGAATCATTCGTCACCAGCGGCGGAATACCCAGCTTCCGCCCGATCTCCAGCAGCCCGTCCCGCACCCGCCGCTCGATCCCCATCCCGTGATCCATCAACTCCAGGAAATACCGCTGCTTCCCGAACACCTCCTGATACCACGCCGCCGCCGCCAGCGCCTCGTCGAACTGCCCAAGACGCAACCGCGTCTGCACCTCACCCGAAGGACACCCCGTAGAAGCGATCAACCCCTCCGCATGCTCCGCGATCACCTCCTTGTCCATCCGCGGCCACTTCTGCAGCCACCCCTCCTTGTACGCATCCGACGACAACCGGAACAAATTATGCAAACCCGTACGAGAAGACGCCCAGATCGTCTTGTGCGTATACCCACCGGAACCCGACACGTCATCACGCTTCTGATGCGGCTGCCCCCACTGCACCTTCCGCTTGTTCCGCCGCGACTCCGGCGCCACATACGCCTCGATACCGATGATCGGCGTCACCCCCGCCGCCGACGCCTGCGCAAAGAAGTCATACGCACCATGAAGATTCCCATGATCCGTCATCGCGATATGCGACATCCCCATCTCACGACACGCCGCGAACATATCCTTCAACCGCGCCGCCCCATCCAGCAGCGAATACTGCGTGTGCACATGCAGATGCGTAAAAGGCGGCTTGGCCACGACGGCTCCTCACACAACGGGGCGTTGTCAGGAGCGCCATCAAAGCCCCGGGTCGCGGACCGTTTCAAACAACAAACACGCCCCGCTGGACAACCCGGGGTTGTACCGGAGTAGTTGCCTCAGCGCGGGAGCACGTGCCGGGCCGCGGGCGGGGCGCCGCACGGAAGCCGGCCGCCACTACCCCGTCCGGACCCATGACGGCGGGGCCGCCTCTGCGGGACAATGGACGTTCGTTCGCGTCGCGACCTGCTTCGACCGTGGCCTGTTCGGATCCGGCTACGCCCGGCGGGAACCACCGCCCGCGCACCGCCCGGTTGCGGGGGTTTTGCCCCGGCCGTACGACGGACGGGGCGCCGGACCGGTGCCGGACAGGCAACGATTCGGCCGCATCGGTCCCGGATGGGCCGATCCTTGCCTAGCCTCACGGGGTGGGGCCGGCCGCGGCGGGGGCCGTATCTCCGCGCCGTCCGAGGTGCAGGGCCGACCAGCGGCTGGAGTAGCGAGTAGCGCATGACCGACCGGAAGTTGCCGCATCACCGCACGCTCAACGCGCTGCCGTACGCCGTCATGGGCTGCGTCGCGGTCGTGGACGTCACCGCGGGGCCCGACATCGGGTTCCTCCCCCTGGTCTCCCTGGGGCCGGCCTTCGCCGGCCTGGTCGGCGGCTGGCAGCGCACGGTGTTCGTCGGCGGGATCGCGCTGGTGCTCTGCGTCCTGCTGGGCATCTCCGACGTGATGTTCGAGTCGCGGCGCGGCTACGTGGCCCTGCTGTCCGTCGTCGGCGTCACGGTCGCCGCCCTGCTCGCGGTGCGGATGCGGCATCGCCGCGAGGAGGAACTCGCGAGCGTGCGGTCGATCGCCGAAGTGGCGCAGCGCGTGCTGCTGCGCCCGGTACCCCGCAGCGCGGGGCGGCTGCGGGCGGCGGTCTCGTACACCTCGGCCGTGGCGGAGGCGCGGATCGGGGGCGATCTGTACGAGGTGGTGACCTCGCCGGCGGGCGTCCGGCTGATCGTCGGGGACGTCCAGGGCAAGGGTCTGGAGGCCGTGGAGACCGCGGCGGTGGTGCTCAGCGCCTTCCGCGAGGCGGCGTACGACGAACCGGACCTGACGGCCGTCGGGGAGCGGCTGGAGCGGGCGCTCGACCGGCAGCTCGACGGCGAGAAGTTCGTCACCGCCATCCTCGCCGAGGTGGGCTCCGGCCAGGAGGTGACGCTGCTCAACTTCGGGCACCCCGCGCCGCTGGCGGTGCGCCAGGACGGCGACGTGCGCTATCTCGCGCCGCCGCAGCGGGCTTTACCGCTGGGTCTCGGGGAGCACGGCGTCGCCCAGCCGCAGCCGCACACGGCGGGGTTCGCGCCCGGAGACCAACTGCTGTTCTACACCGACGGCGTCACCGAGGCCCGCGACCGCGCCGGGGCCTTCTACCCGCTGGAGCAGCGCGCCGGGCTGCTCAAGGACCCCGATCCGGAGGGGGCGCTGACCGCCCTGCGCCAGGACGTGATCGAGCACGTCCGGGCGCCGCTGCACGACGACGCGGCGATGCTGCTGCTGCGCTACCGGGACGGCTGACGGACCGTCAGCCGAGGCGGCGGGCGATCCGCAGCTCGGTGAGGTAGCGCTTGACGATCCGGCCGCCGTGCCGCCCGTCGATCAGGCCCGCGAGACAGGCCAGCAGCGCGTCCCTGGCCGGGGCGGGCAGCGCCCGGTGGCCGGAGTACGTGCGCAGCACGTCGAGGTACTCCGCGGTGGAGTACGGCAGCTCCCACTCGTACCGGTGGAAGACCGGCGCCGCGAAGCGCTCCTCGCCGCGGAGGTCGTCGCGGTCCTCGGGGACGGCGGCCGCGGGCCGCAGCCGCAGGCCCGGCGGCGTCGCCGGGTCGAACCGCTCGTAGCAGCCCTGTGCCGCGGCGAAGAACTCCTCGCTGCCGCCGGCCACATGGTGCGTGCGGACGGTGGCCAGCACCCCGCCGGGGCGCAGCGCGTCCGCCGACTTCGGCACCCGGACCGCGGGGTCGACCCAGGCGAACGCGGTGGCGGCGAGCACCACGTCGAACGGCTCGGGCGGCAGCGGCCACTCCTCGAACACCGCGTTCTCGACCCGCACCTCCGGGAACGCGGCGAGGTTGCGGCGCGCCACCCGCGCCATGCCCGCGCCCAGCTCCACCGCGGTCACCCGGCAGCCGCGCTCGGCGACCGGCACGGTCGCCTGCCCGGTGCCGCAGCCGATCTCCAGCACCCGGCAGCCGGGACCGAGGCCGCCGGGCGCGGCGGCGTCGAGGTCGCCGTACATCTCCCGGGGGTAGCGGGGACGGGCGCGGTCGTACAGCTCCGGCGCCTCGGTGAAGGTCGCCCGCAGGCGCTCGCGTTCGTCGTCTGTCACCGCCTCACCTTATGATCGGCTTCCTTGCCCGTGCATCGTCATTTCGCGGCAGCCGCCACCGAGAGGAACGCCCCCTTGATCCGACGCGAGAGCTACTGCGGCGGCCGGCTGGTGAAGGAGGTCGAGCAGGTGCGCGACGACCGCGCACCCTCGGGCTTAGCGGCGCCGGGCGGCGACGGGCCCGTGCTGTGGCTGCTGGACGGTGAGCGCGTGGAGCCCGCGGAGGCGGAGGCGTTCTGGGTGGTATGGACCTCGGTCCGGCGGCGGCATCCGCTGGGCGAGACGGCGCGGAGCTGGCCGGTGGTCACGATCGGGTGCGCCATCGTGCTGTGGCTGGTGACGATGGTGCTGACGCAGTTCGGGTGAGGGGCGTACGGGCCGGGTGCCGGGCGCGGCGGAGGCCGGGGGCGCCGGGCGCTCAGTCGTCCTCGTCGCCTTCTTCGTCCTCGCCGTGGCCGCCGTCGCTGCCGCCGTGGTCGCTCCGGGCGCCGTCGCCGAAGTGCTTCTCGCAGAAGCCGGCGACGGCCTTCTCGCCGCCGGCCTCGCGGACGAGCCGGTTCCAGGACTTGTTGTCGTTGACCGGGCCCTCGCCGTCGCGTTCGGCGAGGAACATCTCGCACTGCCGGTGCACCGAGTTGCCCGGCGCGCCCTGCTCCTCGCCCTGGCCCGAGCCGCCCTGGCCGGCGTCCTCGTCCTGCGTGCCGTCCGGCTCGGCGGTGCCGTCGGCGCCGCCGCCGGGCGCGGTGCCGGTGTCGGGCTCGTCGCGTCTGCCCTCGGGTCTGTCGTCCAACCGGCTGCCGCCCGCGGACGCGGCACCCTCGTTGGCGTAGTCGCCACCGGTGGGGTCCTGATCCGGGGTGGCCGTCGGCGAGACGGCGGGGCCCGTGGAGGGGCCGGGGGTGTCGGGCGGCGTGCGCAGGATCGCGCCTGCCCCGAGCGCCACGCCGCCGAGTACGCAGCCGGCCGCGGTGACCGCGGCGGCGGTGCGCAGGCGCCGCAGCCGCCGGGGCGTACGGCGTGCGGGGGCGGCACCCGCGGCGGACGGCGCGAGCCGCACCACCTGCTCGGCGGGCACCGGCCTCCGCGGCACGCCGACCTCGCAGCCGGGGCGGGAACCGTTGACGGCGCGGCCGTTCACCGCCCGGCCGTTGGCTGCCCGGCCGCCCGGCGCCCGGTCGCCGGCCGCCTCCTCACCGCGGGCCGGCTCCAGCGGGCCCGCGGCGCGGGCGGCGCGGAACGCGGCCAGCGCCGCCTGCTCCCCCGGCAGTTCGGTGTCGAGCGCCGGGCGGGCGGCGCGGGCCGCGGTGTCCAGCAGCGCCGCCAGCCGCTCGGCGGTGTCCCGGTCGGCGGGCGGCAGCGCGGGCCCGGCGTCCAACTGCTCGCCGGCGATCAGCCGCTCGGCGGCGCGCTGGTCGAGCCAGGTGTTCCGGTCGTCGTCGCCCATCACATACCCCTGAGCATCCACGTGGCCGTGCAGGTCGCGTCACCTGCCGGTGCGCCGGCCGGACAGGCGCCGACCGCGGCGTCGCCGAGCTGGTCCGCCAGCAGGCGCAGGCCGCGCAGGGTGGCGGAGCGGGCCGCGGCGGGGCTCGTGCCGAGCACGTAGGCGGCTCGCTCGGCGTCCAGCCCCACGATCGCCCGCAGCGCGACGGCCTCGGCTTCCGCGCGCGGCAGCCAGGCGATCAGGGCAAGGGTACGCCCGCCCTCCGGCCGCTCCGGGACCCCCTCGGTCCGCGGGCCGCCGCCGGGGTCCCGCGGACCGCGGCCGGGGCCGCCGGGGCGGTCGCGGAGGCGCGCGAGCGCGCGGGTGCGGGCGATGCGGGCGCACCAGGCGCGAAAGCTCAGGGCGTCGCCGTCGAACGCGCGCAGATCGCGGGCGATGTCCTGCCAGGCGCCCGCGGTGACCTCCTCCGCGTCGCCGTCGCCCGCGGCATCGCCGACGAGGGTGCCGACGTAGCGGACGAGGCAGGGGTGCAGGGATCTGTAGAGATGCACGAACGCGGTCTCGTCGCCGGCCTGTGCGGCGCGTATCGCCTCCGCGAGCGGTGCGTCAGCCTCTGCCATGCCGGGTCAGCCCGTCCGTGGCCCGCTGGCCGGGCGCATACAGAACGGATCCATTCGGTAAGCACCCCCCAGGTGCCGGTTGATCGGGAGGCCGACCACATGCCTTCGCTGTCCGCCCGCGCGGAAGAGCACGCTACGGCCCGCCGCGGGATCGCGTCCAGTCCGCGGACACCCGGCCACACCGCTTGGGACGTAAGGGAGTTCTTGCACCGAATGGGTCGTGTGCGGGGCCGTCGCCCGGATGGTCACTGATCTTCGTCCGATCGCCCGCGGCCGCTGCCGAGGCCGTCGAGGAGCTGGCGTACGAGGGTGGCGGCGAGGTCGTCGGCGAGCGGGGCGTGGCCGAAGAGCAGCCGGTGGTAGACGGGCGCGAAGAGCTGGTCGAGGGCCGCGGTGACGTCGGTGTCCGGCCGGAGTTCGCCGCGGGCCACGGCGTCGTGGAGCAGCCGGGCGCAGGCGGCGCGCCGCGGGCGCACCCACCGCTCGTCGAGCGCGGTACGGATGCCGGGGTCGGCCTGCGCGGCGGCGGCGAGGTCGGCCACCAGGGGCCCGGCGGCGGTCTCGCGGAAGATCCGGACGAGCGCGCCGGCCTCGGCGGCGAGGGCGTCGGCGAGGCTCGTGCCGGCGGCCGGCCCGGCGGGCGGGTCCCCGGTGACGTGCGCCAGGCTGTCGAGCATCACGTGCCCGCGCGTGGGCCACCACTTGTAGACCGTCGACTTGCTGACCCGCGCCCGGGCGGCGATCGCCTCCATGGTGACCGCCTGCACCCCGCCGGCCACCAGCAGTTCCGTGGCGGCGGCGAGCACCGCGGCCCTGGCCCGCTCGCTGCGCGGCCTGCCCCGCGGCGAGCGCGGCCCGCCCGTTTCGCCCATGCCCGCCTCCGGCGTCCGCCTTATACTGAACGCACCGTACGATAAAGGGAAGGAGCACGTGTGACCAGCGTCCCGGTCCGCAGGCTCAACGACGGTACGAAGCTCCCCGCCCTCGGCCTCGGCACGTACCCGATGGACGACGCGCAGGCCGAGCGGGCGGTCGCCACCGCCCTGGAGACCGGCTACCGGCTGGTCGACACCGCGCTCAACTACGGCAACGAGACGGGCACCGGCCGCGGCATCGCCCGCAGCGGCGTGCCCCGCCAGGACGTCGTGGTCACCACCAAGCTCCCCGGCCGCCACCACGGCTACGAGGAGACGCTCGCCTCCTTCGAGGAGTCCCGCATGCGACTGGGCGTGGGCTACGTCGACCTGTACCTGATCCACTGGCCGCTGCCGCGCGTGGACCTGTACACCGACTCCTGGCGCGCGATGATCAGGCTGCGCGAGGAGGACCTCGTACGCTCCATCGGCGTCTCCAACTTCACCGTCGCCCAACTGGACCGGCTGGAGCGGGAGACGGGCGTCCTGCCGGCGGTCAACCAGATCGAGCTGCACCCGCACTTCCCGCAGGAGGAACTGCGCTCGTACCACGCCGAGAAGGGCATCGTCACGGAGAGCTGGAGCCCGCTGGGCCGGGGCACCGACGTGCTGCGCGACGCGTCGATCGCGCGGGTGGCCGAGGCGCACGGCGTGACGCCCGCCCAGGCGGTGCTGCGCTGGCACACGCAGCTCGACGCCGTGCCCATCCCGAAGTCCGCGGATCCGGTGCGGCAGCGCGAGAACCTCGGCGTCTTCGGCTTCGAGCTGTCGGCCGCCGAGATGGCCGCGGTCGCCGGCCGGCCGCAGCGGCGCGTGGGCGGCGACCCGGACGAACACGAGGAGTTGTGACCCGCGGTCCGTCGGATACGGCACCGCGCAGCCGAGCAACCACAGAGGAGTCCGCAAGGTGAAAGCAGCAGTACTGGGAACGGGCGTGATGGGCGCGGGCATGGCGCGCTCGCTGCTCCGCGGCGGCGTCGAGGTGACGGTCTGGAACCGCACGCCGGAGCGCGCGCAGCCGCTCGCCGCCGACGGCGCGCGGGTCGCGCCGAGCGCGGCGGAGGCGGTGCGCGACGCCGACGCGGTACTGATCGCGCTGTACGACGCGGACGCCGTGCTCGCCGTCCTGGGCGACGCGCTGGCGGCGTCGCCCGAGGACACCGTGTGGGTGCAGACGGCCACCGTCGGCCCCGAGGGCACCCGCAGGGCCGCCGAGTTCGCCGCGCAGGCGGGGCGCACGCTGGTGGAGGCCATGCTGCTGGGCACCAGGAAGCCCGCGGAGACCGGCCGCCTGACGCTGCTGACGGCGGGCGACCCTGCCGTCTTCGCCCGGATCGAGCCGCTGACGGCGGCAATCGCGGCGAAGACGGTGTGGACCGGTCCCGAGGTCGGCGCGGGTACGGCGCTGAAGCTGGCGTGCAACGCCTGGATCGCCTCGATCACGGCTGCGGCCGCCCAGTCGCTCGTCCTGGCCGGCGCGCTCGGGCTGGACCCGAAGCTGTTCCTCGCGGCCATCGAGGGCTCGCCCGCGGACTGCGGGTACGCGCACGCGAAGGGCGAGGGGATGCTCGCGGGCTCGTACGAGCCGCAGTTCGCGCTCGACGCCGCGCTCAAGGACGTCGACCTGATCGACGGCGCGGCGCGCGGCGCGGGGGTCGACACGACGCTGCTGGCGGCGCTGCGCGGGCTGTACGGGCAGGCGTCGGCGGCGGGGCACGGCCGCGAGGACGTGGCCGCGGTGTACACGAGCTTCGGCGGGCCGGGCAGCGCGGGAAGCTGAGCGGCGCCCCGGGCGGAGCGGGCAGGGGCACCACGGGCGCGGGCGGCGGCGGTGCGGGCCTGGCCTGGCCGCCGTACGGGCCGGGCGGCGGCACGGCGCCGCTGCCCGCCCGGCGGCCGGGGGCCGGCCCCGTACCGCCGGGCGGGCGTGGCGGTGGCCGGGGCTCAGCCGCCGTAGACGGTGGCCTCCTTCGCGGTGGCCGCGATGCCGTCCTGGCCCTGGAAGAAGCGCCGCCCCCAGTCGGTCAGCGCGGCCGGGTCGAAGTTCCGCACCATGTCGAGGTATTCGACGCCGCCGCCGTTGCCGCTGTACGACCAGCCCAGATAGCCGAGGCCCAGCTCCCGGGTGAGGCGCATGACGGCGTCCTCGTCGGGGTTGCCGTCGGAGTGGTTGTGCCCGAACTCGCCGACGGCGATGGGCAGTCCCGCCGCGGTGAACGACGTCAGGTAGTCCTCGATCTCCGCGGCGGTGTCGTAGACGCCGTACATGTGGATCGAGAAGAGCGTGTCGCCCTGCGGGTCGGAGTCGGCGACGGCGCGCGCGTTGGTGCGCATGGTGTTCGTCCAGTCCTGGCCCCAGTTGGGGGCGTCGGCCATCAGGGTGTGCTGCAGTCCGGCGGCGCGCAGCTTGGCGATGGCGCCCCGGGTGTCGGCGGTCCAGCGTTCGTAGCCCTGGTTGCCGTGCGGCTCGTTGCCGAGGTTGACGATGACGTAGTCCTCCTCGCCGACGAGGGCGTCGCGGACGCTGATCCAGTAGTCGGCGGCGCGGTCGAGGGAGACGGCGGCGCCCTCCTCGCCGTAGCCGGTGGTGTCGTGGACCTCCAGCACGCAGATCAGCCGGTTCGCCTTGCACTGGGAGACAACGTTGTCGACGTCGGCGGTGTCGCTGCGCGGCCAGCGGTCGCCGGTGGCCAGGACCACGCGCACGCTGTTCGCGCCCAGTTGCTTGATCTCGCGCAGCGAGTCCAGCTCGCCGGTGTACCAGGCGTGCGGGTGGTTCACGCCGCGCAGCACGAAGTCGCTGCCGTTGCCCTCCAGCAGCCGGCCGCCCTCGGTGTGCAGTCCCACGGCCGCGGCGGCGGGCTCGGCCTGCGCGCCGGGGCCGAACCCGGCGACGGCGGCGGCCAGGCCGAGCAGGGCGGCGAGCAGGGCGCGTCCGGTACGGGTCCGGCCGCGCCGGCGGCGTCCGCGAGCGGTGGGGGGTGTGGTTCTCGGTGCGCTCATGTGCGGCTCCTCGCAAGTCGGTGACGCGGAATATGGGAGCGCTCCCATACATCCACTCGCGGCGGCGCGCGTCAAGGCCCGCGGCAGCGAGCGCCGTCCGCGGCCGTCCGCGTACGGACAGAACGCGCCGCGCGCTGTCAGTCGCGGCCGGTAGCGTTCCCGAAGAGATCCCCGGGCCGATCGAGGAGTCGACCATGGCGCAGCCGGAGCGCACCGCGGACGCCGGGCCGGGCGCGGAGCCCGCCGGACTCGTGATCGAGGGCTGCACCGCGCTGGTCCACGGTCCCGGCGGCGAGGTGGACTTCGCCGAGGACGCCGGGATCGTGATCAGGGACGGCGCCATCGCGGCGGTGACGACGGCGGCCCGGGCCGCGCGGGTGCCGGCGGCCGAGCGCATCGACGCCCGCGGCCAGGTCGCCATGCCGGGGCTGGTCAACTGTCATACGCACGCGCCGATGGTCTTCCTGCGCGGGTTCGCCGAGGACGTGCCGGTCGAGGAGTGGTTCAACGACTGGATCTGGCCGGTGGAGAGCAACCTCACCGACCGGGACGTCGAGTTGGGCGCGCTGCTGGCCTGCGCCGAGATGATCCGCGGCGGCGTGACGACGTTCGCCGACCACTACTTCGCCATGGACCGGGTCGCCGACGCCGTCACGGCCACCGGGCTGCGCGCGGTGCTGGGCCTGGCGTACTTCTCGTCCCAGGGCGCGGAAGGCCGCGAGCGGTCACTGGACTTCGCGCTGCGTCGCGCCGGCGGCGCGGACGGGCGGATCACCACGTGCCTGGCGCCGCACGCACCGTACACCGTGACGGACGACGACCTGGCGGCCACCGCCGGGCTCGCGCGGGAGCACGGGCTGCTGGTCCATCTGCACGCCGCGGAGAACCGGGAGCAGACCGATGCCAGCCTCGCCCGGCACGGCCGTACGCCGATCGAGGTGCTCCAGCGCTGCGGGCTCCTCGACACCGGCGTGCTGATCGCGCACGGCACGGGGCTCACGGACGCCGACATCGAGTTGCTGGGCCGGGCGCCGGCCGCCGGGGTGGCGACCGCGCCGCGCGGCTATCTGAAGTTCGGCTGGGACACCACGCCCGTGCGCGCGCTGCGGGCGGCCGGCGTGCCGGTGGGGCTGGCGACCGACGGGGCCGCGTCCAACAACACGCTCGACGTGTGGGAGAGCATGGCGCTCACCGCGCTGGTGCAGAAGTCGGCCGAGCGGGACGCCGGCTGGGCCACCGCGCGCCAGGTGCTGCACCACGCGACGACCCAGAGCGCGCGGGTCGTCGGCCTCGGCGACCGGGTGGGTTCGCTGGCGTCCGGCCGCCGGGCCGACGTGATCCTGGTCGATCTGACCGGGCCGCACACGCAGCCCGTGCACGACCTCGCCGCCACCCTGGTGCACAGCGCCCGCGCGGGCGACGTGCGCACGACGATCGTCGACGGCCGGATCCTCATGCGCGACCGGCGGCTGCTGACCGTCGACGTGCCGGAGGTCGCGGCCGAGCTCGCGCCGCGCCTCGCGGCGCTGACCGAGCGCGGCCACGGCCGCCGGATCCAGAGCTACGGCACGTAGGCCCGCCGGGCTACCGCGCGGGGTCGGGCGTGGTGACGCGGACGTAGTCCATGACGAGCTGCTGCGGGAAGGACGTGCTGCCGTCCGGGTCCCCGGGCCAGTAGCCGCCGACCGCGAGGTTGAGGATCAGGAAGAACGGCTTGTCGAACACCCACCGCTTGCCGCCGAGGTCGGCGGGCGTGCGCGTCTGGTAGACGGTGCCGTCCACGGACCAGGTGATCTCGTTCGGCGACCAGTCCACGGCGAAGGTGTGGAACCCGTCGGCGAACGCCTCGCCGCCCGGCAGCGAGTAGCCGGCCCCGATGCCGCCGGAGCCGGAGTAGTCGGGACCGTGCAAGGTGCCGTGGACGGTGCCCGGCTCGAAGCCGACGTTCTCCATCACGTCGATCTCGCCGCTGGCGGGCCAGCCGACCTGGCCGATGTCGTCGCCGAGCATCCAGAACGCCGGCCACATGCCCTGGCCGCGCGGCAGCTTCATCCGCGCCTCGACGTGGCCGTACGTGGTGGTGAACCGCCCGGAGGTGTTGAGCCGGGCGGAGGTGTACTCGCACCGGCCATACCAGCACTGGTAGTCGCCGGGGTTCTCCTTGCGCGCGGTGATGACCAGGTTGCCCTGGCCGTCGAGCGCGGCGTTGGCGTTGCCGGCGGTGTAGTACTGCCGCTCGTGGTTGTTGACGTTGTCGCCGGTCTCGATCAGCCACTTGCCGCCGTCGACGGCGGAACCCGCGGGTCCGTCGAAGTTGTCTTCGAAGGTCACAGCCTGGGCGCCGTCCGGTGCGGCGCCCGCAGAGCCGGGTGTCCAGCTCAGCCCGGCGCAGACGGCCGCGAGCAGCAGGACGGCGGGCGTACGGCGACGCCGTTTGCTCCGTGATGTCATGAAGGTGCGCCTCGATCCTCTGGTGGGGGGTTGCCGACCGGGGGAACGCCGCTGGTGCCGGGCGTCCCGACTGGTCAGCCGGGTATCGAGCTTGGTCCAGACCTGTTTCGGTGCGAAAGTGAACTCCTTCGCGCGGGCGCCGTCAATGGATCCGGCGGATCCCGCCGCGTTCACCTCCCGAAGCGAACGGGGCCCGAACCCACGCCCGTTGCCCAACCGGGCACCGAACGGGCACGCGTCCTGGCCGGGGCGGGCACGCCCGGCGCGCGCCGAAAGCGGCCGACTGCCGCTCCCCAGCGGCGATACGGCGGTGAAAGCGGGCACAGTCGGTCACGACGTGCGGTGTATGAAGCCTGGCCTGTGGGTTCCGCCGCCTGTAGAAATGCCTTCGGAAGCCCGAACGGGCAGGGCTTCACCACTCCGACAGCACCCCCCACAGCCAAACCGCGAAGGCAGGTGGTCGTCGTGGACGGAGAAGAACGCAGACGGGTCATCCTGGAGACGGCTCGGCGCACCGGCAAGGTGGACGTCGCCAAGCTGGCCGCCGACCTGGGTGTGTCCCGGGAGACCGTGCGGCGTGACCTGACGCTCCTGGAGGACCACGGGCTCGTCCGGCGCACGCACGGCGGCGCGTATCCGGTGGAGAGCGCGGGGTTCGAGACCACGCTCGCGTACCGCACGACCATGCACGTGCCGGAGAAGTCGCGCATCGCCACCGCGGCGGCGGAGCTTCTCGGCGACGCCGAGACGGTCTTCATCGACGAGGGCTTCAACCCCCAGCTCATCGCCGAGGCGCTGCCGCGGCCCCGCCCGCTGACCATCGTCACGGCCTCGCTCGCCACCGCGAGCGCCCTGGCCGGGGACGACCGGGTCACGGTGTTACTGCTCGGCGGGCGGGTGCGCGGCAGCACCCTGGCCACCGTGGACCACTGGACGACCAGGATGCTCGCCGGCTTCGTCATCGACCTGGCGTACGTCGGCGCCAACGGCATCTCCCGCGCCTACGGGCTGACCACCCCGGACCCGGCGGTCAGCGAGGTCAAGGCGCAGGCGATGCGGGTGGCCCGGCGGAAGGTCTTCGCCGGGATCCACACCAAGTTCGGCGCGGTGAGCTTCTGCCGCTTCGCCGAGGTCTCGGAGTTCGACGTGATCATCACCGACACCGGGCTGCCCGCCGCGGAGGCCCACCGCTATTCGCTGCTGGGCCCGCAGGTCATCAGGACCTGACCAAGGACCGGCGCCCGTTCCGCACGTCCGCTCACCACACCCCATACCCGTGTACGCCCCGCCTTCCCGGAACGAGTAACAAGCCGGGTGGCCCGGCTCCATACGCCCCGATTCCCGCCCCCGACCCTCTTTGGGAGCATGCGATGCTCACTCCGACCCGCAGCAAGCGCACCATCCGCACCCTCGTGCCCGTGGCCACCGCCGCGGCCCTGCTCGCCGCGTGCAGCGGCGCGGGGGGCGGCGGCAGCTCCGGGGGCGACGACTCCGTCAACGTCGTCATGGTCAACAATCCGCAGATGGTCGAGCTGCAGAAGCTGACGGCCAAGCACTTCACGAAGAAGACCGGCATCGAGGTGAACTTCACCGTGCTGCCGGAGAACGAGGTCCGCGACAAGATCAGCCAGGACTTCGCCAACCAGGCGGGCCAGTACGACGTGGCCACCATCAGCAACTTCGAGGTGCCCTTCTTCGCTGAGAACGACTGGCTGCTGCCGCTCGACGAATACGCCGCGGACGACGCGAAGTTCGACCAGGAGGACGTCCTCGCGCCGATGCGCGAGTCGCTGACGGCCGAGGACGGCAAGCTGTACGCCGAGCCCTTCTACGGCGAGTCGTCGTTCCTCATGTACCGCAAGGACGTCTTCGCCGAGAACGGCCTGAAGATGCCCGACAAGCCCACCTGGCAGCAGGTCGCCGACCTCGCCGCCGAGGCGGACGGCGCCGAGCCCGGCATGAAGGGCATCTGCCTGCGCGGCCTGCCCGGCTGGGGCGAGGTCATCGCGCCGCTGACGACGGTGGTCAACACCATGGGCGGCACCTGGTTCGACGAGAACTGGGAAGCGCAGCTCACGTCGCCCGAGTTCACCAAGGCGGCGAAGTTCTACGTCGACCTGGTCCGCGAGCACGGCGAGGCCGGCGCGGCCCAGTCCGGGTACGCCGAGTGCCTGAACAACCTCACCCAGGGCAAGACCGCCATGTGGTATGACGCCACCGCGGCCACCGGCTCGCTGGAGGCCGAGGACTCCCCCGTCCGCGGCAAGATCGGCTACGCGCCGGCGCCGGTCGACAAGACCGAGTCCTCCGGCTGGCTCTACACCTGGGCGTGGGGCGTGCAGAAGGCGTCGGAACGGCCCGAGAGCGCCTGGAAGTTCATCTCCTGGGCGTCGAGCAAGGAGTACGAGGAGCTGGTCGGGAAGGAGCTGGGCTGGGCCAACGCACCCGCGGGCAAGCGCGCGTCGACGTACTCCAACCCGGACTACCTGAAGGCCGCCGGCTCCTTCGCCGACATCACCCGCGAGGCGATCGAGGGCGCAGACCCGCGCGACCCGGGCACCCAGCCGCGGCCCGCGCCCGGCATCCAGTTCGTCGGCATCCCCGAGTTCTCCGATCTGGGCACCAAGGTCTCCCAGGAGATCAGCTCGGCCATCGCGGGCAAGCAGTCCGTCGAGGACGCGCTGGAGAACTCCCAGGAACTGGCCGAGGAGGTCGGCGGGGAGTACCGGGACCGATGAGTACCCCGACCGCCGTACGCACCGAGCGCCCGGCGCCGCGCGCGGGCCGGCCGGCACCCCGCCGGCCGGGCCGCGGGGCCCGGGCCTGGGCCACCCGCGCGCCGCTGCTGCCGGCTCTGGTGTTCCTGATCGCCGTCACCCAACTGCCGTTCGTGGCGACGCTGGTGATCTCCCTCTTCGACTGGAACTCGCTGCGCCCCGACGACCGCAGCTTCACCGGGCTCGACAACTACAGCCAGGTGGCGAGCGACGAGAGTCTGCGCGAGTCGGTGGTGACCACGGCGCTGCTGACCGCCGCGGTCGTGCTGGTCAGTGTGGTGCTCGGGCTGCTCATCGCGCTGCTGCTGGACCGCGCGTTCCCCGGCCGCGGGGTGGTGCGCACGCTGCTCATCGCGCCGTTCCTGCTGGTGCCGGTCGCGGCCGCGCTGCTGTGGAAGCACGCGCTCTACAACCCCGAGTACGGCCTCTTCAACGGCGCCCTCACCTGGGTCGCGGAGCTGTTCGGCGACGACTCGCCGCCGCAGCCGGACTGGGTGTCGGACATGCCGCTGATCGCCGTCGAAGCCGCGCTGATCTGGCAGTGGACGCCGTTCATGATGCTGATCCTGCTGGCCGGGCTGCAGAGCCGGCCGACGGAGATGGTCGAGGCCGCCAGGCTCGACGGCGCCACGAGCTTCCAGATCTTCCGCTACCTCACGCTGCCGCATCTGCGCCGCTATCTCGAACTGGGCGTGCTGCTGGGCTCGGTGTACATCGTGCAGAACTTCGACGCGGTGTTCACCATCACCTCGGGCGGGCTCGGCACCGCCAACCTGCCGTACACGATCTACCAGACCTTCTACCAGGCGCACGAGTACGGGCTGGCCTCGGCCGCCGGCGTGCTCGTCGTCATCGGCTCCATCGTCATCGCGACCTTCGCGCTGCGCGTCGTGTCGTCCCTGTTCCGGGAGGAGGCGTCCCGCGCATGACCACGACCGTAGCGACGGCCCGGAAGCCGGCCCGCACCGGCCGCGCCGCGCTGCCGCCCGCCCTGCGCAAGGCGCGGCGCCGCAGCGCCGGGCTCGGGCTGCTCGCCTGGCTCGTCGGCATCGCGTTCTTCCTGCCGGTGGCGTGGATGGTGCTCACCTCGCTGCACGCGGAGACCGACGCCGCCGCCAACCCGCCGGCGGTCGCCGCGTCGCTCACGCTCGACGGCTACCGCACGTTCTTCGGCTCCGGCGGCGGCCCCAGCCCGTGGCCCGCGCTGCTCAACTCGGTGATGGCGAGCGTGTTCTCGACCGTGCTGGTGCTCGCGCTGGCGCTGCCGGCCGCGTACGCGCTGTCCATCCGGCGCGTGAAGCGCTGGACCGACGTGCTGTTCTTCTTCCTCTCCACCAAGATGCTGCCGGTGGTCGCCGGGCTGCTCCCGATCTACCTGTTCGCCAAGAACACCGGGATGCTCGACAACATCTGGCTGCTCGTCCTGCTGTACACGTCGATGAACCTGCCGATCGCGGTGTGGATGCTGCAGTCGTTCCTCGCGGACATCCCCGTCTCGATCGTGGAGGCCGCGCAGATCGACGGGGCGAAGCTCACCACCGTGCTGACCCGGGTGATCGCCCCGGTCGCCGGTCCCGGCATCGCCGCCACCTCGCTGATCTGCTTCATCTTCAGCTGGAACGAGATGCTGTTCGCGCGGGTGCTCACGGGGGTGACGGCGGAGACCGCCCCCGTCTTCCTCACCCGCTTCATCACCAGTCAGGGGCTCTTCCTCGCCCAGGTCTGCGCCGCCTCCGTCGTCATCTCCCTCCCGGTGCTCGCCGCCGGGTTCGCCGCCCAGGACAAGCTGGTCCAGGGCCTGTCCCTAGGAGCCGTCAAATGAGGGCCGCCGTCATCGAAGCCCCCGGCACGGTCACCGTGACCGACGTCCCCGACCCCTCCCCCGGCCCGCGCGAGGTCGTGGTGGACGTGGCGGCGTGCGGGCTGTGCGGAACCGATCTGCACATCCTGCAGGGCGAGTTCGCGCCCACGCTGCCGGTGGTGCCGGGGCACGAGTTCGCGGGCGAGGTCGTCGGCATCGGCCGCGACGTCACCGAGGTCGCCGTCGGCGACCGGGTCGCCGTCGACCCGTCGCTGTACTGCCACGAGTGCCGCAAGTGCCGTACGGGCCACGGCAACCTGTGCGAGCGGTGGGGGGCCATCGGCGTCACCGTCGCCGGCGGGGCGGCGGAGTACGCCGTCGCACCGGTCGCCAACTGCGTCCGGCTGCCCGACCACGTACGCACCCAGGACGCGGCGCTGATCGAGCCGCTGTCGTGCGCGGTGCGCGGCTACGACGTGCTCAACAGCAAGCTCGCCGCCCATGTGCTGATCTACGGCACGGGCACGATGGGGCTGATGATGCTGGAGCTGGCCAAGCGCACCGGCGCCGCGGGGGTGGACGTGGTCGACCTCAACCCCGAGCGGCTGGCCACCGCGCAGAAGGTGGGGTGCAGCCGGGCGGCGGCCACGCCGGAGGAGTTCGGGCAGCCGGAGGGGTGGGACGTCGTCATCGACGCCACCGGCAACGCGGCGGCGATCCAGGACGGCCTGGGCCGGGTCGGGAAGGCCGGCACGTTCCTGCAGTTCGGGGTGGCGGACTACGCGACGACGGCGACCATCGAGCCGTACCGCATCTACAACCAGGAGATCACCATCACCGGCTCGATGGCCGTGCTGCACAGCTACGAGCGCGCGGCGGAGCTGTTCGCCGCGGACGTGCTCGACCCCGAGCTGCTCATCAGCGACCGGCTGCCGCTGGAGCAATACCCGGCCGCCCTAGAGCAGTTCGCCTCGGGGAAAGGCCGGAAGATCGTGGTGGTGCCGTGACCGCCGGGGCCGGTGTGGGCGCCGTGTGAGACGAGTCTCAGGCGGCACTCATATATGCCGATTCAGTACGCTACAGCCGCAGTTGCCCGCTGGCAGACTGAGGAGTTGTCGGCAGACCCCTCCACGCCACGGAAGGACGGCGAGGTCAGGTGGCCATGATGGACTGTCCGGCCTGCGGCAGGTGGCACGACGCGGGCGGCGCGTCCTGGTGCGCCGCCGCCGGCCCGGCCCCGGACGCCCCGGTGGGCGGCGGGCCCGTCCCGCTCCAGGAGCCGGGCCCCGCGGTGCCGGGGCCGGATCCGCGGGATCTGGAGCTGTTCGCCGAGGGGCGCGCGGCGTACCCGGACACCGCCCCGTACGCGCAGGTGCCGCCGGACGACGACACGCTGGAGCACCCCGTCGCCCCCGGCCGTGCCCGGCACGGCCGGGGGCGGCGCCGGCGCCCGCCCCGCGCCCGGCTCGCGGCCCTCGCGGCGGCCGGGGTGGCGGCGATCTCCGGCGGGCTGGTCGCGGCGAACGTGCTCGGCGGTGACGGCAGGCCCGACGCCGACCGCGCCGACGAGCGCCCCGACGCCCCGTTCGGCCCGCTGCCGACGCACTCCGCCGGCACCCCCGACGCCCCCGGCACCCCGCCGGCGACGAGCCCGCCGGCCGCGCGGGCCGACGCGCCGGACCGCGCGCAGCGCTCCCGGCCCTCCACGGCCCCGCCGCCCGCTCCGACGGCGGACCCGGCGACCCCGGGGCCCAGCCCCAGCGGCAGCTCCACGGCGCCCGGCAGCCCGTCGTCGACCGCCTCCTCGCGGGCGACGGTGTCGGCGCCGAGCGCCACCCCGTCGGGCTCGCAGTCCTCCTCCCCTCCCACTCGCCCACCCCGGCGCCCACCGGCAGCGAGGGCGAGGAGGGCGAACAGGAGCGCAGCCGGCCGGACGGGCAGGGCGACCGGCACCCGAACGGGTGAGCCCGGAGCCGCTGCGCGCGGTGCCCGCAGGGGTGTGCGGATGCGCGATCCCCGTGCGGAGGCGAGATTGGAGGCATGGCCGGTGCCCAACCGAGCGCGCCCCGCGACGCGCAGCTCGACGCGCTGCTGCTCGGCGTCCTCTTCGACCGGGCACGCTCCGCGCTGCTGGTCTTCGACTCCGAGCTGCGGCTGCTGCGCGCCAACGCCTCCGCGCGCCTGCTGCCGGGGGTGCCTGAGGAGCCGGCGGAGGAGAACGGGGAGCGTACGGAGCGAAGCGCTCCGGCCGCGCGGGACGTGGGGGCGGTCGCCGACGGCGCCGAACTGCAGCAACTGCTCCGGCATGTGCTCGCGTCCGGCGACCCGGTACGCGGTGTGCGGATGGCCGGCGACGGCGACCGGGTGCTGTCGGTCTCCGCCTTCCCGATGGGGGACGGCGACGGCGCCCCTGTGGCCGCGCTCGCCCACGTCCGCGACATCACCGAGCGGCGCCGGGCCCGGTCCCGGCTGGAGCTGCTGTACGCCGCGGAGGCGCGCATCGGCGCGCTGCTCGACGTCGGCCGGGTGGCGCAGGAGCTGGCCGCGGTCGTCGTGCCCGCGCTGGCGGACGCGGTGATGGTCGACATCGCCGACTCGGTGTGGCGGGGCGAGCAGTCGGCGCCCGCGCAGGGCGTGGAGGTACTGGCGCTGCGGCGGGCGGCGGTGGCGCCGTCGGCGTACCGGGAGGAGGACGGCGTCGGCGCGCAGGTGCGCTACCCGTACGCCTCCCCGCAGTCCAGCGCGCTGACGGATTTGCGGCCGCGGCTCATCCAGCACCCCGCGCACCCCGGGCCCGCGGTCGGCGGCGACGGGGACCGGCGGCACTCCGTACCGGAGCCCGATCCCGCGAGCGGACCCCCGGGCGTGCAGGGCACGCCCGTGACCCTGCCCGACGCCGCGGACGACGCGCACTCGCTCATCCTCGTGCCGCTGACCGCGCGCGGCGCACTCCTCGGCCTGGTCACCCTCTACCGCTCCGAGCGCCCCACGCCCTTCGACGACGCCGACCTGCGGCTGGCCACCGAGGTCGCCGAACTGGCGGCGGTGAGCGTCGACAACGCCCGCCGCCAGACCCGCACCCACACCACCGCCTCCGCCCTCCAGCGCAGTCTGCTGCCCGCGCACCTGCCGGAGAACAGCGCGATCGAGGCGGGCCTGGCGTACGTGCCGGGCACCTTCCCCGGCACCGGCGGCGCGGGCGGCGACTGGTTCGACGTCATCGGGCTCTCCGGCGCCCGCGTGGCGCTGGTGGTGGGCGACGTCATCGGCACCGGGCTGCACGCCGCGGCGACCATGGGCCGGCTGCGCTCGGCGATCGACACCATGGCGGGCCTCGACCTGCCGCCGGACGAGCTGCTGACCCATCTGGACGCGCTGGTGTCCCGGCTGATGCAGGAGCCGCCCGACCCGTTCGCCGACCCGCAGCGCAACCGGCCGACGCCCGCGGCGACCTGCGTCTACGCCGTCCACGACCCCATCGCCATGCGGGTGACCCTGGCGCTCGCCGGGCATCCGCCGCCGGTCGTCGTGCGGCCGGACGGCAGCAGCGAGGTCGTCGAGGCGGCGACCGGCCCGGCGCTGGGCGGCGGCTCCGGCACGTTCGGCTGCGCGGAACTCGAACTGCCCGAGGGCAGTCTGCTCGCGCTCTACACCAACGGCCTGCTGCCCGAGCGGCACGAGGAGGCGCTGGCCCGGCTGCGCCGTACGCTCGCCCGCCCGGGGCGCCCGGTGCAGGACCTGTGCGACGCGGCCGTACGCGATCTGCTGCCCGCCCGGCCGAGTGACGACGCGGTGCTGCTGGCGGCCCGGCTCCGGGCGCTGCCGCCGGACCGCGTGGTCTCCGTCCGGCTGCCGGTGGACCACTCCGCCCTCTCCGATGCCCGCGACCTGGTGCGCCGGCGGCTCACGGACTGGGGGCTGCGGGAGCTGACCCTGCCCACCGAACTCATCGTCAGCGAACTCCTCGCCAACGCGGTCCGGCACGCGCCCGGCCCCATCGGGCTCAAGCTCATCCTGCAGTCGGTGCTGACCTGCGAGGTCTCCGACACCAGCCACGTCTCGCCGCATCTGCGGCACGCGACGAGCAACGACGAGGGCGGGCGCGGGCTGTTCCTCGTCGCCCAGCTGGCGGACCGCTGGGGTGTGCGGTACTCGCCCCGGGGCAAAGTCGTCTGGACTGAGCAGGAGATCCCGGGTAGTTGAGCCCTGCTGTGATGTGGCTCACACCTTCTCGTTTCACGTCACATTCGGCCGCCTGTTCCTGTCCTTTAGGTGGGAGTGCACCAGGGAGGCAGGAGCAACCGCATGTCCGTAACCCAGACGGAAGACTCATCGCAGGGCGCGATGGGCACCCGTCCGCCCACCCGGGCGAAGTCCGGCGAGCGCCTCGCGGACTGGGCCGATGGCCGGCTCGGGATACATGGCGCCGGGCGTAAGTACGCGAGAAAGGTCTTCCCTGACCACTGGTCGTTCCTCCTTGGTGAGATCTGCCTCTACAGCTTCATCGTCATCCTGCTGACGGGCGTCTACCTGACGCTGTTCTTCAACCCCTCGATGACCGAGGTCGTGTACGACGGCTCGTACGCTCCCCTGAACGGCGTGCGGATGTCCGAGGCGTACGCCTCCACGCTGGACATCTCGTTCGACGTGCGCGGCGGTCTGCTGGTGCGTCAGATACACCACTGGGCCGCGCTCATCTTCGTCGTCGGCATGCTCGTCCACATGATGCGGCACTTCTTCACCGGCTCGTTCCGCAAGCCGCGTGAGATCAACTGGGTGTTCGGCTGGACGATGCTGTTCATCGGCCTCTTCGAGGGCCTGCTCGGGTACTCGCTCCCCGACGACCTGCTCTCCGGTACGGGCCTGCGGTTCGTGGAGGGTGCGACGATCTCCACGCCGGTGATCGGAACGTACCTCTCGTTCTTCCTGTTCGGCGGCGAGTTCCCAGGCCACGACATCATCCCGCGCTTCTACGCACTCCATATCCTGGTGCTGCCAGGGCTGATGCTCGCCCTGCTGGTGGCGCACCTGATCCTGGTCTTCTACCACAAGCACACCCAGTGGGGCGGTGCCGGCAAGACCGAGAAGAACGTCGTCGGCGCGCCGTTCATGCCGGTGTACGTGGCCAAGGCGGGCGGGTTCTTCTTCCTGGTCTTCGGCCTCGTCACGATCATCGCGGCCGTGGCGTCGATCAACCCGATCTGGAACGTGGGACCCTACCGGCCGGACCAAGTGTCGACGGGCGCCCAACCGGACTGGTACCTGGGCTTCGCCGAAGGCATGGTGCGCATCATGCCCGGCTGGGAGATCAACGCCTGGGGCCACACACTCTCGCTCGGGGTGTTCATCCCCATCGCCCTCTTCCCGCTCATGCTGGTCGTCATCGGCGCGTACCCGTTCATCGAGGCGTGGGTCACGGGAGACAAGCGGGAGCACCACCTGCTGCAGCGGCCGCGCAACGTGCCCGTGCGGACGGCGCTCGGCACCTCCTGGCTGTCGCTGTACGCCCTGTTCCTCATCGGCGGCGGCAACGACATCTTCGCCACGCACTTCCACGTCTCGGTCAACAACGTCACCTGGGCCCTGCGGATCATGGTGTTCGTGGTGCCCGTGCTCACCTTCATCCTCACCAAGCGCATCTGCCTGGCGCTGCAGCGGCGCGACCGCGACAAGGTGCTGCACGGCCGCGAGACCGGCATGATCAAGCGGCTGCCGCACGGCGAGTACATCGAGGTGCACGAGCCGCTGTCGCAGGCCGAGCTGCACAAGCTCACCTCGCACGAGCAGCCGCAGCCGTACGAACTCGGCCCGGAGACCGACGCCAACGGCGTCCGCCGGCCTCCGGCCGGCATCACCAACCGGGTACGCGCCAAGCTGGCGCACGCCATGTTCGGCCCCCACACGCGCATCCCGAAGCCGACCATCGAGGAATACCGCGCGGTCGCACACGACCACGAGCACGCGGAGCTGCCGGCAGGCAGCGGGTCACGCGAGCTCGAATCCGCGGACGAGAGCCCGGGCGGCCCCTCGTCCGGATGAGGTACGGCCCCCCGACGGCCCTCATCCGGCACTGAGGCAGGCCCCCGACCGGGTGGGGCGCGGACCCCCGACCGCGCCCCACCCGACTTTTTTGGTTAGGCTACCCTAAGTTTCTTCGAGCGAGGGGTGGCGACGGCGTTGGGCATCGAGGTGTACCGCGACTCCTGGGGCATCCCCCACATCCGCGCCGCCGACCATCGCGAACTCGCCTACGCCCAGGGGCACAACGCCGCCTTCGACCGCGGCTGGCAACTGGAGGTCGAACGCCACCGCGCCGCCGGCACCTCCGCGGCGTTCCTGGGCGAGGCGGCCCGCGACTGGGACGTCTTCGCCCGCCGGGTCCGGCTGGACGACACCGCGCGCCGCTGCTTCCGCCGCCTGGCCGAGGAGGACCGCGAGACCGCCGGCTGGGTGTCGTCGTACGTCGACGGGGTCAACGCCGGGCTCGCCGAAGGCGCCGCGCGGGCCCCGGAGTTCGCGGCCACGGGGCTCGCGCCCGGCCGCTGGTCGCCGTGGACGCCGCTGGCCGTGTGGCTGTCCACCCACATCCTCTTCGCCGGCTTCCCCGCCAAGCTGTGGCGCCGGATGGTCGCCGGGTACCTGGGCGCCGGGGCGGTGGAGCTGTTCGCCACCGACGGCCCCGGCACCGCGGGCAGCAACGGCTGGCTGGTGTCCGGGGAGCGCACCGCGGACGGCGGCGCGCTGATCGCCGGGGACCCGCACCGGTTCATCGAGAACCCCGGGGTCTACCAGCAGCTCCATCTGGCCTGCCCGGAGTACGACGTCGTCGGCTTCGCCGTCCCCGGCGTCCCCGGGCTGCCGCACTTCGGCCACACCGGCGGCGTCGCCTGGGCCATCACCAACGCGATGGCCGACTACCAGGACCTCTACCGCGAGCGGCTGCGCCGCCGCGCGGGCCGTATCGAGGCGCTGGGCCCGGACGGCTGGCAGCCGGCCGCGGCGCACACCGAGACCGTCGAGGTCGCGGGCGCGGAGTCCAGCGGCATCGAGGTGGTCGAGACCGGCCGCGGGCCGGTGATCGCCGAGGTGCCGGGGAGCGCGGCGGACGGCGAGTGGGAGGCGCTGAGCCTGCGGTATCCGCCGCGGGTGTACGGGGAGCTGGGCTTCCCGGCGCTGCCCGCGCTGCTCAGGGCCCGCGGCGTCGCCGACGTGGACGCGGCGCTGGACCGCTGGGTCGAGCCGGTCAACGTGGTGCTGGCCGCCGACACCGCGGGCGGGCTGCTGCACCGGGTCGCCGGAACGGTGCCGGTACGCGACGAGGCCAACCTGCGCGGCGCCGTACCGGCGTGGGAGGCGGCGTACGCGTGGCGCGGGCGGCACGGGCCGATGCCGTCGGTGCCGGTGGCCGGCGGGATCGCCGTGATGGCCAACGAGCGTGGCCCGGCCGCCCCGTTCGGCGCCGAGTTCGCCCCGCCGTACCGCGCGGAGCGCATCCGCGAGCTGCTCGCCGGCGGCGCGTCCTGGCGCGCCGGGGACATGGCCGCCGTCCACACCGACACCCTCAACGCCGCGGCCCGGCCGCTGCTTGAACTGCTCGCCGGGCTCGACGGACTCGGCCCCGCCGCCGCGGAGTTGCGCGACCGGCTGCTGCGCTGGGATCTGCGGATGGGGGCGGACAGCACCGACGCGCTGGCGTACGCGCGGCTGCGCTCCGCCGTCGTCCGCGCCCTGGCCGCGCACCCCGCGCTGGTGCCGCTGGCCGACCCGCCCCCGTACCCCGCGCTGCTGCAGCCCTGGCTGGACCTGCACACCCGGATCGGGTACGCCCTGGGCACCCTGCTCACCACCGACCGGCTACCGGAGATCGACCGGCCCGCGCTGGTGCGGGCCGCCGCCGAGGCGACCGCCGCGCAGCTCGCCGCAGTGGCGCCGGGCGCCCCCGCGACCTGGGGCGAGGCGCACCGGCTGGCGCCCTGGCAGGCGCTGCCCGGCGGCACGGGCGGCTCCGGCGAGCCGTGGCCCGGGCTGGCCGGCGACCACGACTGCGTGCTGGCCACCGCCGCCGTCCCCGGCGTCACCGACCTGTGCGCCCGCGGCCCTGCCGCCCGCTACGTCTGGGACGTCGCGCGCCGCGAGGAGAGCCGCTGGGTGGTGCCGTTCGGCGCCTGCGGCGTCCCCGGCGCCCCGCACCACCGCGACCAGCTCGCGCCCTGGCGGCGCGGCGAGCTGATCCCCGTACTCACCGACTGGCAGGCCCTCAAGGAGTCCCATGGCGACCGCTGACCCCGCACCCCGCGACCGGACGCCGCGCCACGAGCAGCAGGCGGGCGGCTTCGGCACGGTGCGCGTCGTGCCGGTCGTCCCGGACGCGGACGCGGCCCTGCTGCACGGCTGGGTCACCGCGGAGCGCGCCCGCTTCTGGGGCATGGCCGGGCTGTCCCGCGCCCAGGTCCGCGACGTCTACGCGCACATGGACACCCTCCCCACCCACCACGCCCACCTGCTGCTGCGTGACGGCGCGCCGGTCGCGCTGGTGCAGACGTACGAACCGGCCGCCGACCGGGTCTCGGAGTGCTACCCCGCCGAGCCCGGCGACCTCGGCCTCCACCTGCTGGTCGGCCCCGCGGACGGCGCGGCGGAGCCCGGTTTCACGGCCGCGCTGATGCGGGTGATCACCGGCTTCGCCGCGGCGGCGGGCGCGCGGCGGCTGGTGGCCGAGCCGGACGCGGGCAACGGGCCCGCGATCGACCGGCTGCGCCGCGAGGGCTTCGCGCTGGGACCGGAGGTCACGCTGCCCGAAGTGGACCTGCCGGAGGTGCACTTGCCGCCGAAGCGCGCCCGGCTGGCGTTCCGCCCGCTGGCCGGGGGCTGACTTCTCCGGTCACCCGACCCGGGCACCGGCCCCGGCGCCGTCGTCGGGCGGCAGGCTGCTGCGGTACGGGGGCATGAAGCGCATCCGCGGCATCTGGTCGGCGAGCACGCCGCCGTCCACGACGATCCTCGCGCCGGTGATGTACGCCCCGGCGTCCGAGGCGAGCAGCAGCAGCGCGCCGACGCACTCCTCGGGCCGGGCGTAGCGGCCGAGCGGGATCCGCTCGCGGTACGCGGCCTCGAACCCCGCGCGCTCCAGCGGGAACTCGCCGTCGATGGGCGTGTCGACCATGCCGGGCGCCAGCGTGTTGGCGGTGATGCCGTGCGGCGCCAGCTCCACCGCCAGCGTCTCGGTGAGCAGTTGGGCGGCGGCCTTGGCGGCGTTGTAGTGGGCCAGCCCCGCCTCGGCGACGAGCGCGTTCTTCGAGGTGACGGTGACGATCCGGCCCGGCACCCGGTCGGCGGCCATGTGCTCGGCGAGCCGCTGGGAGAGGAAGAACACCGCGTCGGCGTTCACCTTCATGACGTGCGACCAGCTCTCCGGGGTGATCTCGTTGAAGCGCTCCAGGGCCGCGGTGCCGGCGTTGTTGACCAGGATGTGCACCGGCCCGGCCGCCGCGCGGATCCGGTCGGCGAGCCCGGCCAGCTCGCCGGTGCGCGCCAGGTCCTGCCCGTACGTCCGCACCCGCCGGCCGTGGGCCCGTACCGCCGCGGCCGTCTCCGCCAGCCCGGGGGCGTCCGGCAGGTCGACGAGCACGAGGTCGGCGCCCGCCTCGGCGAGCCCGGTGGCGAAGGCCCGGCCGAGGCCGCGGGCGGCGCCGGTGACGATGGCGGTGCGCCCGGTGAGGTCGAACCGGCCGGCGACCCGGTCCCCCGCGCCGGGCAGCCGCTCCCCCGCCCCGGTCACGTCAGCCCCAGCAGGTCGAGGGCCGGGCGGTGGATCAGCTTCTCCACCTCGTCCCGGTCCAGCGGCGGCAGCCCGGGGATCCCCGGGATCCGGGCGATCTCGCGCAGCCCGGCGACCGAGGCGTCGACCGTGGTGAAGGGGTAGTCGCTGCCGAAGAGCAGCTTGTGCCAGACGCCGTAGTCCTGCGCGAGGCGCAGGCTGTGCCAGAGCTGGAACGGCCGGTAGTGCAGGGCGCTGACGTCGGCGTAGACGTGCGGGTGCTTGCGGATGACGGCAAGGCACTCGCCCTCGAAGGGATGGCCGAGGTGGGCGAGGACCATGCGCAGCCCGGGGTGGCGGATGGCGACGGCGTCGAGGTGCCGGGGCATCGCGTACTCCAGCGGGGCGGCCGAGACGAACGTCGTGCCGGTGTGCACCAGCAGCGGCAGGCCGTGGCGTTCCGCGTAGCCGAAGAGGTCGTCGTACTCCTCGGCGGCGGGGTCGAAGCCCGCGTACATCGGCATCAGTTTGATGCCGCGCAGCCCCAGCTCCTGGTGGCCGTGGCGCAGTTCTTCCCGCCAGCCGGGCTGGGTGGGGTCGAGGGAGAGGTAGCCGACGAGCCGGTCGGGGTGCGCCGCGGTGTACGCGGCCACCGCGGCGTCGTCGACCCACAGCCCGCTGCGCCGGGCCTTGCCCCCGACGACGATGGTGCGGGTGTCACCGGGGGCGGCGGCCGCGTACTCCTCCCAGCGCACCGTGAGGTCCACCTCGCCCGCGTGGGCGCGGGCGGCCTCGGTGCGGAACGCGTCGTCGAAGTCCGCGCCGGGCCGGAAGAGATGGGAGTGGACGTCGGTGATCACGCCGGTGCGCTCCTGTCCCGCTTCTCCCAGCCGTCCTCGAACATGTTCCAGAAGCGGTGGGTGGGCGGGTGCTCGGCGAAGACCTCGTCGGCCAGCTCGACGCCGAGGCCGGGTGCCGTGGGCAGGCCGATACGGCCGTCGGCGATGGGCAGCGTGCCGCGCAGGGCCTCGAAGACGTAGGGCTCCAGCAGGCCGTCGAAGGTCTCCAGCACCTTGAGGTTGGGGATGCCGAGTGCCGCGTGTACGGAGACGGTGGTGCACAGCGGTGAGTTGGAGTTGTGCGGGGCGACGAGCATGCCGTGCGCGTCGGCGATGGCCGCGATCTTGCGCACTTCGGTGAGGCCGCCGGCCATGGACAGGTCGGGCTGCACGATGTCGACGGCGTGGGTGGCGAAGAGCTGCTTGTACTCGTAGCGGTCGTGGAAGTGCTCGCCGCCGGCGATGGGGAACGACGCCCGCTGCCGCAGCTCGGCGTAGCGCTCGATGTGCGTCCAGGGCAGCGGCTCCTCCAGCCAGCCGATGCCGTACGGCTCCAGCTCGTGCAGCAGCCGCACCGCGGTGGGCATGGCGAAGCGGGCGTGGCCCTCGACGAACAGCTCGACGTCCGGTCCGATCGCCTCCCGGACGGCGGCGACGAGGCCGACGGAGCGGCGCAGTTCGGCGGGGCTCAGCTCGTGCAGCCCGGAGCCGAAGGGGTCGAACTTCAGCGCACCGTAGCCCTTGGCGACGGTCGCGCGGGCCTTGGCGGCGAACACCTCGGGGTCGCGCTCGCCGTCGTACCAGCCGTTGGCGTAGACGGGGACGCTGTCGCGGCAGGCACCGCCGGTGAGGCGGTAGGCGGGCACGCCGAGGGCCTTGCCCATGAGGTCGTAGAGCGCCTGGTCGAGGCCGGACAGGACGATGCCGCCGACGTCGCCGCCGCGCAGGAAGTCGCCCTGGTGCAGCCGCAGCCAGATCTCCTCGACGTCGAAGGGGTCGGCGCCCAGCAGGTGCCGGCGGGACATCGCCTCGGCGAGCGCGCAGACCTCGCGGCCGCGGTACGGGTGGGTGATCTCGCCGACGCCGGACAGGCCCTCGTCGGTGTGCACGCGGACGTAACCGAAGTCACGCCAGGCGGTGCCGAGCATCAGGGTCTCGACGCGGCTGATCCGGCCGGCGGGTCCGGTGGGGCGGGTGGTGTCGACGGTGAGCATCAGCGGCCCGCCTCTTCCGGCCGCCCGGCGGCGGCCGGGGCGGCGCCGCCCATGGTGGAGGCATGCTCCAGGTCGCGGGCGCCGCCGTCGGCGAGCGCGGCGGCGACGGCGGCCTCGGTGGCCTCCAGCAGCCGGTCGACGTCGGCGTCGGCGTGGGCGTAGGAGAGGTGGCTGCGCTTGAGGTTCAGCGGCAGCTCGAAGATCCCGTGCTCCAGCAGCCTGCGGCGGTAGCCGACGAAGAGGGCCGCGTCGTTGGCGAGCAGATCGGCGTACGTCCGCGGGGTGGGGCCCTCGGCGCCGGCGGCACCGCCGTCGTAGCCCGGCATGAAGTACGTGACGAAGACGGAGCCGTAGCCGGTGACGGCGACGGGCACGCCGAGGCGCGCGTAGACGGTGCGCAGCCCGGTGCGTACCCGCTCGCCCAGCCGGAAGACGTGGTCGTGGACCGGCTCCTCGCGCAGCTTGCGCAGCGTGGCGAGCGCGGCGGCGACGACGGAGGGGTGCCCGTTGTACGTGCCGGCGAAGAACGCGGGGGCGCCGGGGCGGGTGGAGAACAGCTCCATGAGGTCGGCCCGGCCGCCGATGGCGCCGGCGGGGGCGCCGTTGGCGATGGCCTTGCCGAGGGTGGTGAGGTCGGGGGTGACGCCGGAGATCTGCTGCCAGCCGCCGAGGCCGTGGCGGACACCGGTGATGACCTCGTCGAAGACGAGCACGCTGCCGGCCCTGGCGGTCTCCTCGCGCAGCGTGGTCAGGAACTCCTGGTGCGGCAGGAGCGCGCCGACGTTGTGCGGTACGGGCTCGACGATGACGGCGGCGATGTCGTCGCCGTGCTCGGCGAAGCAGCGGCGCACGGCGGCGCTGTCGTTGAACGGCAGCACCAGGGTGGCGTCGAGGACCTCGGGCAGGATGCCGGCCGAGATCGGGTCGTGGCCGCCGACGCGGTCGGGCGCGGAGATCACGTTGAGGCTGACCGAGTCGTGCCAGCCGTGGTAGCAGCCCTGGAACTTGACCACCAGCCGGCGTCCGGTGGCGGCCCTGGCGACGCGCAGCGCGTGGAACGTCGCCTCGCTGCCCGTGCTGGTGAGCAGCACCTTCTCCAGCGAGGGCACCAGCGCGCACAGCTCCTCGGCGAGTTCGATCTCGCCCTCGGTGACCCCGACGCCCATGTGGCCGAGCGCGGCGCCGGCCTCGGCGGCGGCGCGGGCCACGTCGGGGTCGTTGTGGCCGAGCAGCGGCGGGCCGAAGGCCGCGTGGTAGTCGGTGAACTCGGCCCCGTCCGCGGTGCGGAAGCGGGCGCCGCCGGTGCCGGCGACGACGAGTCCGGGCAGGCCCGGGATGCTGCGCTGGCCGCTGTTCACCCCGCCGGGCACGACCCGCTGGGCGCGCTCGGCGAGGGCTGCTCCGGCTCCGGCGGTGGTGACGTCCGGGCCTGGGCTCATGGTGCGTGCTCCTTGCGTCGAGTGTCTCGGTTCCACGGGCCCTGCCCGGCCCGTGAACCCTGGCGCCATCCGCCCGGCAGTCGTCGCAGGAAGGTCGTACGAACGGTGAGTCGTGAACGGTGGGTTGAGTTTTTCAGAACACCGTTCTGCCTTACCGAACAGAGCCAGACTCTACGGCCGAAAAATGCGCCGGTCAACCCCTTGGATTCGACGTAACCCCGGCCTCACCCCCTAAGCTGTTCGGTCATGACGAACAGAGCGGATGCCGACCAGCCGAAGTACTGGGTCAAGAGCGTGGGGCGGGCGGCCGAGATCCTGGAGGCCCTGGCGAGCCCGCCGCCCGGCGACGGGCTGAGCGTCACGGAGATCGCCCAGCGGTGCGGCGTCTCGAAGAGCACCGCGTTCGGCACCCTGCAGACGCTGCGCGCCTTCGGCCTGGTCTCGGACGACGGCGAGGGCATGAGCCGGCGCTACCGGCTCGGCATGGGCCTGGCCCGGCTCGGCGACCGCGCCAGGTCCCAGGTCTCGCTGCGCCGGCTGGCCTACCCGGTGCTGCGCGACCTCAGCACCCGTACCGGCATGGCCTCCCGCGTGGCCGTGCCCGAGGGCGGCCTCGCCGTCGTCGTGGACCAGGTCGAGGTCGACCACCGCGTCCGGCTCGACCTGCGCATGGGCGAGCGCGAACTCCCCCACTGCACGGGACTCGGCAAGGCCCTGCTGTCGGCGATGCCCGAGGCGGAGGCGGCGGCCGTGATCGAGCGGCACGGCCTGCCGCGGCGCACCGGCAGGACGATCACCGACCCGGACACGTTCCTGGCCCATCTGCGCGACATCGCCCGCGTCGGCTACGCGCTGGACGACGAGGAGGACGCCGAGGGCATCATCTGCATCGGCGCGCCGGTACGGGACGACCGCGGCGCCTGCGCCGGGGCGGTCAGCATCACCGGCCTCAAGCTCGGCCTCCCGGCCTGGCGCTACCAGGAGTTGGGCGGCGAGGTGCGGGACGCGGCCCACCGGATCAGCCGCGAGCTGGGCTGGCCGGGCGAGGGCGCGGACGCGTCCGGCGCACCGGACGGCGCGGCGCCCCGGCCCGCCGTCCGCTAGCGCACCCGCGGGCCACCCGGCGGCCGGCCCGCGAAAATCGGCCCTTGACCGATCGGCGGGGGCAGCCGTACCTTTCCAGCCAACCGCCGCAGCCTCATGGTCACCGGCGCGACATGAACTGGACCCGTCCCCGGCGCCTGCCCTTCACGCCCGGGACCGGCCACCGGCCCCCCGCCGGCGGCCCGCGGTCCGCAAGGCCATCCGCCGTCACGGCAGTCACCGCAGGAACGCCTCTCACGATCCGGACCTTCTCGGAAGGCGAAGTCCGCCATGAGCGTTCCGCAGCACCCGAGCACCGCCCGCCGCAGCATGCTGCGCGTCACCGGTCTGGCCGGCCTGGCCGCCGCCGGTGCCGCCGCGGCCACCGCCGGCACCGCCCAGGCCGCCCCCGCGCGCGGCACCAGCGGCACCAACGGCCGCCGCCGGGGCGGTGTCGCGGACTTCCGCGACTACGGCCACTCCGGCCCCGGGCGTCCGGCCGACGACGCGCTGGACAAGATGCTCGCCGACAAGAGCATCCACCGCATCGAGGCCCACACCGACCTGCTCTTCACCCGCCGCCACACCACGGACCGCTCGGACGTCGAGCTGGACTTCGGCGGCAACCGGATGCTCACCGAGGGTATCGAGGAGAACGGCCACGACAACCCCTTCGGCGCGGTGCTGTTCTTCCGCGGCAAGGTCACGGACACCGTCCACGAACACAGGCTCGGCGCCGAACTGCCCGAGCTGTCCGACGTGTACGAGGTCGGCGACTCCGGCGCGTTCGGCGTCGGCCAGTGGTGGGCGGTCGAGTCGGACGCCGCCGGGGCCGGGAAGTACGAGAAGGAGATCCAGCGGCTGGTCCAGGTCACCGGGATCGTCGACGGTACGCACATCCGGGTCGGCTACCAGACCGGCTGGCCGCTGGCCGCCGGGCGCACGCTGACCTGGACCCGGGTCGAGCCCGTCGAGCGGGCGCACGTGCGCAACCTCGTCTTCGAGGGCGCCGGCGACGACCAGTACACCGGCTCGCACCCGGTGGCGTACGAGTACGCCGTCGGCTGCGACGTCTCCGGCATCGAGGCGACCGGCACCTTCTGGCCCGTGATCATGCGCCGCTGGTGCACCCGGTTCCGTACCGAGAACTGCAGCCTGGCCAACCCCAGATCGGTCACCTACGGCGGCGCGGGCTACCTCACCCAGCAGATCTACTGCCTCTACGGGCACGTCACGGACTGCCGCACCTCCAACGCCCGCCACCTCAACGACTTCACCGCCTCCGCCTACTGCTACGTCACCAACTGCCACGGCGACGGCGACGACCAGGGCCCGTTCGTCACCCACGGCCAGTTCGAGCACGACCTCGTCTACACCGGCAACTCGGGCCTGATGACGTTCGCCAACTCCGGTGCCGCCTGGGGCGGCGCGGCCAAGCGGATCACCGTCCGCCGGCACGTGTGCTCCTGGTTCGTCGCCCGCGTCAAGGTCACCGACCTGACGCTGGAGGACGTCACCGTCATCGGCAAGGAGTCACTGGACGGCTCGGGGATGCTGTGGGTGAACGCCGACGGCGTACAGATGCGCGGCTGTACGGCCAGCGGCCCGCTGATCGTCTCCCAGGCGTCCGACCGTTCCGCCCGGCCGAACGTCATCGCCGACTCCGCGTTCTCCTTCGCGCCCGGCGCCGAGATCACCGCCCCCGGGGTGAAGGCCGCGCTGACGCTGGAGCGCGTCGTGCTCGGCGGCGCCGAAGGCGCGGCGTTCCGCGGCACCGGGCCGCTGGTCCTCGACCACTGCCGGGTCACCGGCGCCCCGGGCGCGGAGCCCGTCTCGTACGCGCACGCCGACATCGCCGTCGAGGGCGGGGCGTTCACGGACACCGGGATCAGGCTGACCGGCGCGGGCGGGCAGCGGCTGCGCCTGGACGGCGCGCGGCTCTCGGGCACCAACAAGGCGGGCGCGCTGCTCTCCCGCGGCGGCGGGGACCGCACCGTCACCTGGCAGTTGACCGGCGTCGACGCCACCGCGGAAGACGGCACCGCGCACCTCGCGCTCGACGGCGGCGTCAACCGCTACCGGGCGCAGGGCTGCACCTTCACCGGCGGCCGGCTGGAGCTGGCGCCCGCCGCCTTCGCGGACGCCGGCTCGCACCTGCTGCACGCCGGCTGCGTCGAGGACGGCGTGACGCGGACGGCGCTGCCGGACGAGGGCGACCGCGTCGTCCACACCGCGGGCAACCTGCGGCTCTGACCTCTCCCCCGCACCCCCGCACCCCCGCACCCCGCACCCCCGACCGCCCGTACCCAGCACAGGAGTCGCCGTGTCCACGCATCCCCCGATCACCGCCAGGCCCGTCCGCGTCGCCGTCGCCGGCGCCGGGAACCGCGGGCGCACGTACGCCGACTGGGTGCGGGCGCACCCGGAGCGGGCCGAGCTGGTCGCGGTCGCCGACCCGAGCCCGGCCGCCCGGGCGGCGGTGGGCGCGCCGCGCGAGTTCGACGACTGGCGCGCGCTCGCCGCGGCCGGGGTGGAGGCCGACGCAGTCGTCGTCGCCACCCAGGACCGCGACCACGTCGACCCGGTACTCGCGTTCGCCGAGGCCGGCTACGCGGTCCTGGCCGAGAAGCCGCTCGCACCCACCGAGGAGGAGACCCGGCGCATCGTCGAGGGCGTCGAGCGGACGGGCGTGCTCTTCGCGGTCTGCCACGTCATGCGCTACATGCCGTACACCGACCTGGTAAAGGAGGTCGTCGACTCCGGCGTGCTCGGCGAGCTGGTCTCGCTGGACCATCTGGAGCCGGTCGGCTGGTGGCACTACGCGCACAGCTACGTGCGCGGCCCGTGGCGCAAGGAGGAGCTGTCCTCGCCGATGCTGCTTGCCAAGTCCTGCCACGACCTGGACTGGATCGCGTACGTCACCGGCGCCCGCATCGAGCAGGTCACCGGCTTCGGCGGGCTCAAGCACTTCCGCCCCGAGAACGCCCCGGCCGGTGCCGGGGAGCGCTGCACGGACTGCGCCGTCGAGGCGGACTGCCCGTACAGCGCGCCGAAGCTCTACCTGCCGGTGCTGCGCGAGAAGGGCGCGGTCTGGCCGGTCACCCACGTCACCGGCGCGACCGACGAAGCCGGGCTGATCGAGGCGCTGCGCACCGGCCCGTACGGGGTGTGCGCCTACCGCGCGGACAACGACGTCGTCGACCACCAGGTCCTCGCGATGCTGCTGTCCGGCGGGGTCGCCGCCACCTTCCAGATGGTCGCCTTCACCGAGCAGACGCACCGCCAGACCCGCGTCTTCGGCTCCCACGGCTGGCTGCGCGGCGACGGCGAGAGCGTCACCGTGCAGGACTTCCGCACCGGCGAGACCACCGTGCGCACCGTCGGCGCCGCCGGCTCCAACGCGGCCGAGGGCCACGGCGGCGGCGACGCCGGGCTGATGGACGCCTTCGTACGGGCCGTCGCCACCGGCGATTCCGGCGTGCTGCGCTCCGGCCCCGCCGCGTCGCTCGGCAGCCACCTCGCCGCGTTCGCCGCGGAGCGCGCCCGGCACACCGGCACCGTCCAGGCGGTGCCGGCCCGCTGACATCCGCACCGCCCCCACGACCCTTTTATCCCGCCCCATCCCCTTAAGGAAGTGCCATGACCCTGATCCACTACCGGCGTTCACGGACCAGAGCCGTCGCCGTACCGCTGCTCGCCACCGCGCTGGCCGGCGTCGCGCTCGCCGGCTGCGGCGGCAGCGACGGCGCGGGCGGCGGGAAGGGCTCCGTCACCATGTGGACGTACCCCGTGATCTTCGACGAGGCGGAGAACAAGGCGTACTGGGACGGCATGGTCGAGAAGTTCGAGAAGGAGAACAAGGACATCTCGGTCAAGGTGGAGACCTACCCGTGGGCCGACCGCGACACCGCGCTCGGCACCGCCATCGCCTCCGGCAAGGGGCCGGACGTGGTCTACCTGGTGCCGGACCAGTTGCCGAAGTACGCGCCGAACATCGTGCCGGCCGCCGACTACATGCCGGCCGACGCCCAGTCCGACTACACCGACTTCGCGCGGAAGTCCGTGACCGTGGGCGAGGACGTGCTCGGCACCCCGGTCCTCACCAGCGCCAACCCGCTGATATGCGACAAGCGCGTCTTCGATGCGGTCGGCGAGGACTCCTACCCGGAGACCTGGGAGGACCTGAAGGCGCTCGGGCCGAAGATGAAGGACGAGGGCTACTACGCCCTCAGCTACACCGGTGACACCGCGCAGACGCTGAACATGACATTCTACCCGCTGCTCTGGCAGGCCGGCGGCGAGGTGTTCGCCGAGGACGGCGAGTCCGTGGCGTTCGACGACGCGGCGGGCGTCGAGGCGCTGACGTACCTGACGGAGTTCGTCGAGGAGGGCTGGACGCCCAAGGACCTCATCACCACCACGCCGAACCTGGAGCAGACCCCGGTCGCCAAGGGCAAGGTCGCCTGTACGTGGACCAACGTCACGGCCGACGTCGAGCCGTTCTGGGGCCGCGAGAACATCGTCGTCCAGCCGCCGCTGACCGGCGAGGAGTCGGTGGGCTACGGCACGGTCGGCGCGCTGTCGATGCTGAAGGGCGCCGACACCGAGGCCGCCGGCAAGTGGATCAACTTCGTCGCCCGGCCGGAGAACGCCGCGGACCTGGAGAAGGGCGCCGGCTACTTCCCGGCCCGTACCTCGGCCGACGACCTCTACCCGGACGACGAGCTGCAGCAGGCCGTCGCCGACACGCTGCCCGCGATGAACGCGGGTCCGTTGGAGGAGAAGGCGCGCGAGGTGATGGGCGTGCTCGCGCCCGAGCTGCAGGCCGCGCTGCTGGGCAAGAAGAGCCCCGAGGACGCGCTGAAGACGGCGGCCGAGGCGGCCGACGCCCAGATCGCCCGCTGACCCCGCGGGGCCGCGGCCCCCTCCCCTCCCGTAGCCCGCGCGGCCCGGACCACCGACTGCTCCGGGCCGGCCGCGGGCCCCACGGACCGCGCGCCCGGCCGGCGGCGCCGAACCCCTGCCGCCGGCCGGGCCGCGCATCCACCCGCACCACCCCCGTACCGCAAGGAGACCCACCGTGGCAGTCGTCGCGGAACCCACCCGGAACAGGCGAAGGCGCCGCAGCGGGCCGCACGCGCGCCGGGAGGCCCGGATCGGCCTGCTGTTCGTCCTGCCCTGCTTCCTGCTCTTCCTCGCCTTCCGGTTCGGCCCCGCGGTCGCCGGGGTGCTGATGAGCTTCACCGACTACACCCTCACCGGGGGCGGCAGCTTCATCGGCGCCGACAACTTCACCCGGCTGAAGGACGACCCGCTGTTCTGGGACGCGCTGAAGGTCACGGTGCTCTACACGGTGCTTGCCGTGCCCGGCACCATCGCGGTCTCGGTGGGGCTCGCGCTGCTGACCCGGCGGGCGTTCCGCGGCTCGAAGGTCTTCCGCTCGGTGTTCTTCCTGCCGGTCGTCACCTCGCTGGTGCTGGCGGCCACCGTGTTCGTGTGGATCTTCTCCACCGGCGGCCCCTGGTCGACGGCGATGGGCTGGATCGGGCTGCCGGAGGAGTCGTGGCTCTCCCACGACACGCTGGTGGTGCCCGCGCTGGCGCTGGTGGGCGTCTGGTCGCGGTTCGGCTACGGGATGCTCATCCTGCTGGCCCGGATGCAGGACATCCCGCGCGAGCTGGAGGAGGCCGCGCTCACCGACGGGGCCGGCCCCTGGCAGCGGTTCCGGCACATCGTGCTGCCGCAGTTGCGGCCGGCGCTGTTCTTCCTCGCGGTGATCGAGACGACGGCCTCGTTCCAGGTCTTCGACGCGGTCTACACGATGACCGGCGGCGGCCCCGCCAACTCCAGCTACACGCTGGTCTTCCAGCTCTACGACGCCGGCTTCAAGTACTTCGACCTGGGCTACGCGGCGGCGATCGGCGTGGCGCTCTTCGCGCTGACGCTGGTGGTCGCGCTGATCCAGCGGCTGACGATCGGGAAGGACGACTGACCATGACCTCGGCCCCCGCGAAGACCCCGCACCGAGAGATACCGGCAGGACCGCCCTCGGCGCCCGGGCCCGGCAAGGGCCGCGCGCCGGGACGCGCCGCCCGGCGCGCCGAGCGCCGGCTGCGCCGCGCCGCGAACCGCGACTCCGTACCGCACGCGATGCGCGGCAGCACCGGCGGCCGGATCGCCCGCGGCCTGCTGCTGGCCCTGGCCGCCGTCGTCACCGTCTTCCCCTTCTACGCCATGGTGGTGCTGTCGCTGAAGCCCGCCGCGGCGGTGGAGTTCCCCGGCAGCCTGGTGCCGTGGCCGCTGGGCGGCGAGGCGTACGAGAGCGTCATGAACTCCCAGGACGTGCCGCGCTGGCTCTTCAACACGCTGCTGTACTCGCTGGTGTCGGTGGCGGGCGTGCTGCTGCTGTCGTCGCTGGCGGGCTACGCCTTCGCCAAGAAGCGCTTCCCCGGCCGCGAGGCGATGTTCTGGTCGTTCCTGTCGATGGTGATGGTCCCGTACCACGTCACGATGATCCCGACGTTCGCGATGATCGCGAAGCTCGGCGGCGTGGACACCTACTGGGGCCTGATCGTGCCGACGCTCGCCAACGCCCAGGCGGTCTTCCTCATGCGGCAGTTCATCCAGGGGCTGCCGGACGAGCTGTTCGAGGCGGCGCGCCTGGACGGCTGCAGCGAGCTGCAGATCTTCGGCCGCATCGTGCTGCCGCTGCTCAAGCCCATCCTGGCCACGCTCGGCGTCTTCGTCTTCCTGTGGCACTGGAACGACTTCCTGTGGCCGCTGGTCATCGGGCAGTCCACGGACATGCGCACGCTCACCGTCGGCATCGCGTCCCTGCAGCAGCAGAACGTGCCGCTGAACGTCGTGCTGTCCGGCTCCGTCATCGCGTTCGTGCCCATCTTCGCCGCGTATCTGGTGGGCCAGCGCTACTTCACCGAGGGCGTCACGGCGTCCGGGATCAAGGGGTGAGAACCGATCGTGTTCGCTGACGAGAAGGCGCTCGTGGAGCGCCTGGCCACCCCCTCGCCGGGGCTGACCGAGGACATGGCCCGGCTGGAGGGCGACCTGCTGGTGCTCGGCGCCGGCGGCAAGATGGGCCCGAGCCTGTGCCGGCTGGCGCGGCGGGCGCTGGATGCCGCGGGACGTACGGACGTGGCGGTGCACGCGGTGTCCCGCTGGTCGGACCCGGCCGCGGCCGAGCGGCTCCAGGCCGCGGGCGTATGCACCGTGGCCGCGGACCTGATGGACCCGGACGCCGATCTGGCCGCGCTGCCGGACGCGGGGAACGTCGTGTTCATGGTCGGTGCCAAGTTCGGCTCCGCCGGGGCGCCTTCGCACGCCTGGGCGGTGAACGCGGGGCTGCCGGAGCGGATCGCCCGCCGCTGGGCGGACGCCCGGGTCGCGGCGTTCTCCACGGGCAACGTCTATCCGCTGGTGTCCGTGGGCACCGGCGGCTCGGCCGAGTCGGACCCGGTGGGTCCTGTGGGCGAGTACGCCATGTCGTGCCTGGGCCGCGAACGGCTCTTCGCGCACGCGGCGCTCACCCGCGGCACGAAGGTCGCGCTGCTGCGCCTCAACTACGCGGTGGACCTGCGCTACGGCGTCCTCGCCGACGTCGCCCAGCGGGTGCACGCCGGCGCGCCCGTGGACGTCACCACCGGGCACGTCAACGTCGTCTGGCAGGGGTACGCCAACGAAGTCGCCCTGCGCGCACTGCTGCACGCCCGCGACGGGGAGCCGTTCACCCTCAACGTCACCGGGCCCGAGACCGCCGCCGTGCGCCGGCTGGCGCACCGGTTCGGCGACGAGTTCGGCACCGAGCCGGTCTTCGAGGGAACCGAGGCCCCCACGGCCCTCCTCTCCGACGCCGCGGCCTGCCACGCTCTCTTCGGCTACCCGGACGTGCCGCTCGGCACCCTCGTCGGCTGGCAGGCCGACTGGCTGCGCCGCGGGCTCCCGCTGTCCGGCAAGCCCACCAAGTTCCAGGTACGCGACGGAAGGTTCTGAGCCGCCCCATGCCCACCGACCGCCCCACCCCGCTGGACGTCCTCGCCGACGGCGCCGTCATCCCCGCCCACCCGCTCGCCCTGACCGAGGACCGGCGCCTGGACGAGCGCCGCCAGCGCGCCCTGACCCGCTACTACCTCGACGCCGGCGCCGGCGGCATCGCCGTCGCCGTGCACACCACCCAGTTCGCGATCCGCGAGCCGCAGGTCGGCCTGCTGCGACCGGTGCTCGAACTCGCCGCGGAGACCGCGGCGGAGAGCGCCGCCGCCTCGGGCCGGCCGGCGGTGAAGATCGCCGGTGCCTGCGGCTACACCGCGCAGGCCGTCGCCGAGGCGGAGCTGGCCGCCTCCCTCGGCTACGACGCCGTGCTGCTCAGCCCTGCCGTACCGGGCGCCAACGAGGACGGGCTGCTGGAACGGGCCCGCGCCGTGGGCGAGGTGCTGCCGGTCATCGGCTTCTATCTGCAGGAGGCGGTCGGCGGGCGGTACTTGTCCCCGGCGTTCTGGGCGGCGCTCGCCGACCAGCCCTCGACGGCGGCCATCAAGATCGCGCCGTTCGACCGCTACCGCACGGCGGACGTGGTGCGCGCGGTCGCCGGCGCCGACCGCGGTCCGGAGGTCGCCCTCTACACCGGCAACGACGACGACATCGTCGGCGACCTCCTCACCCCGTACGACACGGCCGGGGGCCAGTGCTGGTTCGCCGGCGGGCTCCTCGGGCAGTGGGCGGTGTGGACCCGGCCGGCGGCCGGGCTGCTGGCCGACGTGCGCCGGGCCCGCGCGGGCGACCACGGGGCGCTGCTGCGCTGCCTGGCGCGCCGGCCGCAGCTCACCGACGCCAACAGCGCGGTCTTCGACGTACGGGGCGGGTTCCGCGGCTGCATCGCCGGGGTGCACGAGGTGCTGCGGCGGCAGGGGCTGCTCGCGGGCACCTGGTGCCTCGACCCCGGCGAGGTGCTTTCGCCGGGGCAGGCCGACGAGCTGACCCGGGTGGCGGCCGCATACCCGTGGCTGACCGACGACGACTTCGTGAAGGAGCACCTGGATGCCTGGCTCCGCTGACCGCGGCGCCGCCCGGGACCGGGTGGTGGTGTGCGTACCCCCGGAGCTGCGCGCGCAGTTCTTCACCGGCGCGGTGTGGCGGCGGCTCGCGGACGCCGCGGAGCTGACGGTGCTCGACGAGCACCGCGACCGGGCGGCGCTGGCCGCCGCCCTGCCCGGGGCCCGGGCGCTGGTCACCGCGTGGGGCGCGCCGCGGTTGGACGCGGAGCTGCTCGCGGTGGCCGACCGCCTCGAACTCCTCGCGCACACCGGCTCCGCCGTCGCCCCGTACGTCACGGAGGACGCCTTCGTCCGCGGCGTACGGGTCACGCAGGCCGGCGACGCGATGGCGCGGCCGGTCGCCGAGGTCGCGCTCGCGTTCACCCTCGCGCTGCTGCACCGGATCCACCGCTTCGACCACGCCATGCGCCGCGGCGCGGACTGGGAGAGCGCCGCGCAGGCGCCGCCGCGGCACGAGCTGGGCGCGAGCGGGGTGGGCGTCATCGGCGCCTCCCGCACCGGCCGCGCGTACATCGAGCTGGTCCGCGCCTTCGGCGCGCGGGTGTCGGTGACCGACCCGTTCCTGTCCGAGGCGGACGCGGCGGAGCTGGGCGTACGCATCCTGCCGCTGGACGAGCTGCTGCGCACCAGCCGCGTCGTGGCGGTGCACGCCCCGGCCACCGAGGCCACCCGGCGGCTGCTGGGCGCGCCGCAGTTGGCGCTGCTGCCGGACGGTGCAGGTCTGGTGAACACCGCGCGCTCGTGGCTCGTGGACGAGGACGCGCTGCTCGCGGAGGTGCGCGGCGGCCGTATCGACGCGGCCCTCGACGTCTTCGACACCGAGCCGCTGCCCGCCGGGCACCCGTTCCGGCAGTTGCCGAACGTGCTGCTGACCCCGCACCAGGCGGCGGGCACGGCGGAGTGCCGGGAGCGGCTGGGCGAGTCCGCGGTCACCGAGGTGCTGCGGCTGCTGGCGGGCGAGGAGCCGCTGCACCCGGTGGACGCCACGGCGCTGACCCGTCTCTTCTGACCCGTCTCTTCTGACCGGCCCCTTCTGACCGGCCGCTGCGGCGCCGTAATCGGTTGGCCGCGCTCCGCCCGCCGGTGGCAGGATCCGGCCATGGAACCGCAGGTGACACCCGCGGAGCCGGACCTCCCCTGGCTCGGCCCGCCCATCGACGCCCGGCCGCTGTTCGCCCCCGAGCAGCGCGCGCTCATGTCGACGCTGCGCGCACTGCGGCCGGACGACTGGCGGCGCGCGGCGGTGCCCGGCTGGACGGTGCACGACGTGGCCGCGCACCTGCTCGGTGACTTCTACGGCCGCCTCGCCCGCGAGCGCGACGGGCACACGGGCGGCCCGGTGCCCGCGCCCGGCGAGCCGCTGGCGGCGTTCATCCACCGCATCAACCAGGAGTGGGTCGACGCCCACGCCCGGGTCAGCCCCGCGTCGCTGACCGCCGCGCTCGACGCGGCCGGCGCCGGCATCGCCGCCCACTTCGCGGGCGACGCGCTGCGCGGCCCGTCGCTGGGCGTGTCGTGGGCGGGCGCCGAGCCGGCGCCGCGCTGGCTGGACGTGGCGCGGGACTTCACCGAGTTCTGGACCCACCGGCAGCAGATCCGGCACGCCGCGGGACTGCCCACCGACCCGGAGGCCGGCCCGCTGGCCGCGGTGCTCGACACCTTCATGCGGGCCCTGCCGCACACCCTGCGCGACACCGCCGCGCCGCCCGGGACCCGGGTTGTGATGTCCGTGCCGGGACCGGCCGGCGGCGCCTGGACGGCGACGGCCACTCGGCCCGCTCCGGCCGGCGGCACCCGCTGGTCGCTGGCCGCCCCGCCCGGGGACGGCGAGCCGGACGCGCTGGTACGGCTGGACGCGGAGACCGCCTGGCGGCTGTGCGTACGGGGCGTGGAGCCGACGGCGGCCCTCGCCCGCGCCGAGGTCGCCGGTGACCGGGCCCTCGCGGAGGCCGCCTGCCGCATCGTGTCGATCATCCGCTGACCGACGGCGCACGGGACATCACGCCAGGTCCGGACAAATGCCACCGGCGCCCATTTTCTCATCGAATGTTCATCTGATTCCCTGTCGTTTCCGCACCCGGGTCCCCTAGCCTCCGGCAGCGTGTCGAGAAACCTCCCCTCGCTGCGCTCCGCGGCGGTCGCCGCGGGCACGCTCGCCGTGATCGCCGCGACCGCGTCGTCCTCCGCTCCCCTCGTGGCGGACACCGCGGAGGCAGCGGGTGCGCCCCGCACGCGCTACGTCCAGTACGCACCGGCGGCCGGGAAGGCACCGGCTCCGGCGCCCTCCGCGGACAAGGCCGTGACGAAGGCGCTGAAGGCGCTGCCGAAGCCGGCCGGGGCGTACGACCTCGCCGTGGCGGACCTCGACTCGGGCGCCCAGGCCACGTACGCCTCGGGCAAGGACTCGTTCGACACCGCGAGCATCGTCAAGGTCGACATCCTCGCCGCCCTGCTGCTCCAGGCCCAGGACGACGGCGGCACGCTGACCGGCGCGCAGAAGAAGCTGGCCGCGGAGATGATACGCAGCAGCGACAACGACGCCACCGACGCGCTCTGGTCGGACATCGGCGGCGGCTCCGGCCTCGCGGACGCCAACCGCCGCCTCGGCCTGACCGAGACCGCGCCCGGCGACGGCCGCACCTGGGGGCTGACGCAGACCACCGCGTCCGACCAGCTGGCGCTCCTCGAAGCGGTGTACGGCGACGGCCGCTCGCCGCTGAACGGCGACTCCCGCCACTACGTCGAGAAACTGATGACCTCGGTGGTCGAGGACCAGCGCTGGGGCGTGTCCGCGGCGGCGGACGACGCCGGGGCAGCGGCGCTGAAGAACGGCTGGCTGCCGCGCTCGGCGACCGGGCTGTGGGACATCAACAGCATCGGCCGCGTCGAGCACCGCGGCCACACCCTGCTCGTCGCCGTCCTCTCCGACGGGCACGACTCCCACAAGGCGGGGGTCGACGCCGTGGAGACCTACACGACGACGGCGGCGAACGCGCTGCGTGACTGACCGGGCGCCGGACGCGTCCTCGGATCCACCCCGCCGGGCCCGGTGCGGCCCGTATGCCCGACTTGCCGGGGGACGTGCACCTGTGCTTGCGGATGAAAGTGCATCTGTACTTGCATCCGGAGGTCTATATCACTCACCATTGAACAACCAGCACGTTCCAAGGCGACAGCATCGATCGGGGAATCGGCATGGCGGCAGCTTTCGGGGAGCGGGCCGAGGCGTCGGCGTTCGCTGCCTGCGCCCTCGATGCCCATCCGCGGTCGATAGCCGAAGCCCGGCGCACGGTCCGCGCGACGCTGCGTGACTGGGATCTCGCCGAGCTGGCCGACAGCGTCGAGTGCGTCGTCTCCGAGCTGGTGACCAACGCCGTACGCCACGGCGTGCCCGGCTGCCCCCCGCTGCCCGTCGCCGAGCCGCAGCCGGTGACCCTCACCCTCGTCCGCCGCGGCGGCGAGGTCGTCTGCGCGGTCTTCGACCCTGGCGAGGGCGTGCCGGCGCCCTGCGAGGCCGACGAGGTCGCCGAGTCCGGCCGGGGGCTGCAGATAGTGGCGACGCTCAGCGACGCGTGGGGCTGGAGTGCCCCGGGGCCGTTCGGCAAGGCCGTGTGGTCCCGGTTCACCGCGCCCGCCGGGACCGGCGGCCCGGCGGACGTGGGCGCCGGCGGGGACTGCGACCGGGATCGCGAGTGGCAGTCCTTCGCCCGCTGCCTGGCACTGCTGGAGTCGCTCGTGCCCGGGCGTGCCGACCCCGCCCCGGCCGTCGCCTGACCGCCTCCGGTACGAAGCAGCCGCGCCCCACGGAACCTCCCGGCGGGTCCGCGCGTTCCCCCGCAGTGGCGCCCGGCCACCGGGACGAGGAGGCGACCATGGCGGAACTGCGGCTCGGGCCGCTGCTGCGGTACGCCGACGACACCCGCGCCACCGTCTGGGTGGAGACCGGCGGCCCGTGCGAGGCCCAGGTCCGCTGCGGGGACGGCGCCGGCGGCAGCGCCCGCACCTGGCAGGTCGGCGGCCACCACTACGCGCTGATCACCGTGACAGGGCTGACGCCGGGTGCCCCCACCCCGTACCGCGTGCTCCTCGACGGCCGCGAGGTCTGGCCGCTGCCCGGCGCCCCCGCGAGCACCATCCGCACCCCGCGCCCCGGCGCCGCGCTGCGCGTGGCGTTCGGCTCCTGCCGCTGGGCCGCCAAGCCCGGCGGCGGCCACGACCCCGTCGGGCCCGACGCCCTCGACACCCTCTCGCGCCGGCTCGACACGGATCCGGACGCCGAGCGCCCCGACATCCTGCTCCTCCTCGGCGACCAGGTGTACGCGGACGAGACCTCCGCCGCCACCCGCGAGTACCTCGCCGGGCGCCGCGACCTCGACGTGCCGCCGGGCGACCAGATCGCGGACTACGAGGAGTACACCCACCTCTACGACGAGTCCTGGCTCGACCCCGAGGTGCGCCGGCTGCTGGCCTCCGTGCCCTCCTGCATGATCTTCGACGACCACGACGTGATCGACGACTGGAACACCTCCGCCTCCTGGCTGGAGGCGATCCGCGCCGAGCCCTGGTGGCGCGAGCGGATCCTCGGCGGGCTGATGTCGTACTGGGTCTACCAGCACCTCGGCAACCTCTCCCCCGACGAGCTGGCGGCCGACCCGCTCTACGCGGCCGTGCGCGAGGCCGGCGACGGCACGGAGCTGCTGCGGGAGTTCGCCGAGCGCGCCGACGCGGACCCGGCCGCCGTGCGCTGGAGCTACCGCCGTGACCTCGGGCGCACCCGGCTGCTGATGGTCGACTCGCGCGCCGCGCGGGTGCTGGAGGAGAAGAGCCGCGCGCTGGTCGACCCGGACGAGATGGACTGGGTGCGCCGGCAGGCGCTGGCCGACCCGGGCGCGTACGACCACCTCCTGATCGGAACGTCGCTGCCGTGGCTGCTGCCGCCCGCGGTGCACAACGCCGAGGGGTGGAACGCGGCGCTGTGCGCCGGTGAGCGGGGCGCGCGCTGGGCGCGGCTGGGCGAGAAGCTGCGGCGGCGTGCAGACCTGGAGCACTGGGCGGCGTTCCCGCGGTCCTTCGCCGAACTGGCGGACCTCATCGCCGAGGTCGGCCGCGCCGACCGGGCGCCGGCCTCGGTGCTGGTGCTCTCCGGCGACGTCCACCACGCCTACGTGGCCGAGCCGCGGTGGCCGGAGGCGGCCGGTCCCGGGGGCCCGCGGCCGGTGGTCGCGCAGCTCACCTGCTCGCCGATGCACAACAGCGTCCCCGCCCCCATCAGGGCCGGCTTCCGCTTCGGCTGGAGCCGTGCGGGGCGGCTCCTCGGCCGGGTCCTCGCCCGGCACGGCCGGCTCGCCGCGCCGCCGATCGAGTGGCGCAAGACCGGCGGCCCGTGGTTCGGCAACCAGTTGATGACCCTCACCCTCGGCGGCCGCGACACCGCCCGGCTGCGGCTGGAGCAGGCCCGCGAGGAGGGCGGCGGCACCCGGCTCGTGCGGGCGGACGAGCGGGAACTGCTGTAACTGCCCCTGTACGGGCGGCCGCAGGCCCGTTCCGGCGGATTCGCCTGCCGGCCTGCGCATCGGCCTGCGCGAGGCGTTCCCAGCCCGGGTGAACTTCGCTATCTTTCGGGGCCCGTAATCCAACTGTGCACGTCTACCGCATCCTTGTCGCCGAAAAATGGAACAAAACACCATGTCACGTGCGATATCACTGGACTGCGTCACCAAGGTCTACGAGCGCGGCATCCGGGCCGTCGACCGCTTCTCGCTCGACATCGAGCCCGGCGAGTTCGTCGTCCTGCTCGGCCCCTCCGGATGCGGCAAGTCCACCGTGCTGCGCATGATCGCAGGACTGGAGTCCGTCACCGAGGGGCAGTTGCTGCTCGACGGCGAGGACGCCGCCGAACTGGCGCCCGGGCAGCGCGGCATGGCGATGGTGTTCCAGAACTTCGCCCTCTACCCACGGATGACCAACCGGGACAACATCGGCTTCCCGCTGAAGCTGGAGGCCCGCGGCGACGTCGGCCCGCGGGTGGACGCCACCGCCCGGCTGCTCGGCATCGAGGATCTGCTCGACCGCTACCCCGCGCAGCTCTCCGGCGGCGAGCGGCAGCGCGTCGCGATCGGCCGGGCGATCTCGCGGGAGCCCACCGCGTTCCTCATGGACGAGCCGCTGTCCAACATCGACGCCAAGCTGCGCAACCACCTGCGCGCGGAAGTCGCCCGGCTGAACCGCGAGTTGGCGGTCACCACGGTCTACGTGACGCACGATCAGGCCGAGGCGATGTCGCTCGGCGACCGGATCGCCGTGATGCGCGACGGCGTGCTGCAGCAGGTGGGTTCGCCCCGCGAGGCGTACGCGCTGCCGAAGAACATCTTCGTCGCCGCGTTCATCGGCACCCCGCGGATCAACCTCCTCGAAGCCGTCGTGCACGCCCCGCTGCCCGGCCGCATGACCATCGACCTCGGCCGGCAGAGCCTGGTGCCGCCCGAACCCCTCTCCCCCGACCACCAGATGCTCCGCATCCAGCAGGGCCGGCCGGTGATCGTCGGCCTGCGCTCCGAGGCCGTGCGCATCGCCCGGCCGTCGCTGGCGCGCGCCGGCGAGTGCGCGATGAGCGGGATCGTGGAGCACGTGGAGTACCTGGGCCACGAGGCGCTGCTGCATCTGAACACGGGCTCGCGCGCGGCCCTCGTACCGGCGCTGGAAGGTCCGCGTACGGACACCGCGCCCGGCGGCCACCGCAAGAACAAGGAGGGCACGGTCCTCGGGCGGCTGCGCGACAGGGCGGTGGCCCATCTGCACGGCCTCGGCCAGGACGACCGGGGCGAGGGGGCGGTGGGCGTGCTGGAGGAGCCCCCGGTGCCGGCCGCGCCGCCGCAGAGCGCCGAGCGCGCCGCGATCGCCGGGGGCGACCTCGTCGTACGGACCGGGCCCGACGTCCAGGTCCGGCCCGGCACGCACGTGCCGCTGCTGATCGACCTGGAACACCTGTACGTCTTCGACCAGCAGGGCCGCCGCGTCTGCCCCGCGCCCGCGCACCAGCCGCGGCTGGACGAGTGACGCGGCCCGCGCGGGCAGCGCGGCCCGCCCGCCGGTGCACGGCCGGCGCGGGGCGGCGACCGCTCTCCGGCCACTCGGGTGAGCATGGGGTAAATCACCCAATTGCCGCTTTTCTTCGGTAAATCTCACTGCCAGGCTGGCAAACGACCTCTGACGGCTCCGTCGCCCCTGGAGATTTCCGTGATTCTGTCGATCTCAGGCGTTGTCCTGCTGGGAGTGATCGTCTTCCTGTTCTTCCGCAAGGACGGGCTGAAGCCGTCCCATGCCATCATCTGCGCCCTCTTCGGGTTCTACTTGGCGGGCACCGCGATCGCACCCAGCATCAAGGCCGGCGGCCAGAGCCTGGCCAGCCTGCTGGGCGGCATCAAGCTCTAGGGCGCCCCCGCCGGCGTCCCGCACCCAGGACTCGGAGACCCGACGATGCGACGACCGTTGGCCCGGCTGCTCGGCCGCGAGACGCCCCCGGCGGCCCGCGGCCGCGAGCCGGCCAGGACGGCGGCGGACGGCGCCGCGGACGTGCTGCGTCCTGTGGTGGTCGTGACCCGCGGCGCGGGCCGGCTCGCGGCCGCCGCCCGGCGGCGCTGGAGCGCGACCCCGAAGGAGCGGCGCGGGCCGACGGCCTTCCTCGCCGGTGCCTGCCTGCTGCTGGTGTACCTGATGCCGTACGGGCCGCTCGCCGCCGCCGTGGCGCTGCTGGCCGCGGCGGTGTGGGCCGGCCGCGACCGGGGGGAGAAGGACCCGGCGGAGGAAGCGGACGCGGCGGCCCGGCGGCAGGAGCGGCTGGCGGCGCTGTACGAGGCGCTGGTGCCGTACTTCTCCTCCCGCGACGACCCGCACCCCCTCTACGCCCACGAGGGCGACATCGAGCAGGTCTTCGGCGACGCCGAGTTCGACGGCGACGACCGGCTGACCGCGCTGCGGCTGCGCTACCCGCCGTACTTCCGCGACGGCGAGCCGGAGTCCCGGGCGCGCATCGAGCAACTGCTGTACGCCAAGTGCGGACGCGGGCGCGAGTACCTCTTCGACTGGCACGAGGACGACAACCGCCTCGACCTCGCCGTCCTCGACCCGCTGCCCACCGATATCGGCGCGCAGCCCTACGTCACGGCGCACGGCGAGTCGGTGCTCGGCTTCACCGACGCCGAGGGCGTGCGGCGGACGCTGCCGGTGCGCACCGAGGACGGCGACCGGGACGAGCCGCCGGTGCTGTGGCGTACCGGACCGCGCTCCACCGAGCCCCATCTGCTCGCCCTCGGCCAGCCCGGCACCGGCACGACGACGCTGCTGCGGTCGCTGGCGCTGCAGGCGCTGCCGCACGGCGAGGTGCTGGTGGTCGACGGCGGCTGCGCGGGCGAGTTCGCCCTCCTGGCGGGGCGTCCCGGGGTGCTCGGGGTGGAGTCCACGGTGGCCGGCGCGCTGGCGCTGCTGCGCTGGGCGGCGGAGGAGACGGAGCGCCGGCTGCAGCGCCCGGTCGCCGCCGGGGGCGACGCGGCGGACGGCGGCCGGGCGGCGGGGCCGCGGCCGCTGTGGGTCGTCGTGGACCGGCCCGCGGCCCTGAGCCATCTGGCCGCCGCGGCCGGGCAGGAGGATCCGCAGGGGCTGCTGGAGGTGCCGCTGCGGCACGGCCGGAGGGCGAACGTCACCGTGGTGGTGGCGGACCAGTTCGACTGCGCCGCCTCCCTGGGGCCCGCCGTACGGGACCACACCCGCGCCCGCGTCGTGCTGGGCCCCGCCTCGGCGGCGCAGGTCGCCTCCGTCCTCGGCGCCCCGCCGCACACCACGCCGGTGTACGAGGTCCCTCCCGGGCGCGGCTACGTACGCCTCGGCCAGGGTGAGGTGCACCGGCTGCAGGTGCCCGCGACGCCCGACCCGCACCACCGCGAGACGCCGGAGGCGCTGCGCCGGGCGGTGCTGGAGTTGCTGCCGGACCCGCCGGCCGACGGCTCCGCGGCCGGCACGGCGGCGGCCCAGGCCGGCGGCTGACGGACGGCACCGGCCGGCACGGCCGGTATCCACGGCGCCGGCCAGCCCTCGGCGGCCGGACCAGCAGGCGGGTGCGGGTCCCGGCCCCGCCGGTCCGCACCGCCCACGCGTGATCGCGGTCGTCAGCGCTGGTCCCTCCCGCGCCCCCGTCCCTCCCCGGTGACCGGCCCGTCAGGCGATGAACGCCCCCGCCGGCTCCGCCGCCACGGGCCCACCGCCCTCCGACACGGCGCGGGCCGCCGCCGCGAGCCGGCCGACCGCCTCCTCCGCGACCGCCCCGGTGACGGTGAACGGCAGCCGCACGTACCCCTCGAAGGCCCCGCCGACGCCGAACCGCGGGCCCGACGGGATCCGTACCCCCACCCGCTCGCCCGCCTCGGCGATCCGCGAGCCGGACAGACCGCCCGTGCGCACCCACAGGGTCAGCCCGCCGTGCGGCACGGTGTACTCCCAGTCGGGCAGATGGCGCCGCAGGGCGGCGACGATCGCGTCGCGGTTGGCGCGCGCCTGGGAGCGGCGCAGGCCGGTGGCCGCGGCCCAGCCGCCGCCCTCCAGCAGCCAGGTGGTGGCCAGTTGCTCCACCACGGGCGAGCCGAGGTCGGCGTACGCGCGGGCGGAGACCAGGCTGCGGATCACCTCGGGCGCGGCGCGCACCCAGCCGATGCGCAGGCCCGCCCAGAACGCCTTGCTGGCCGAGCCGACGGTGACGACGGTGGAGCCCGCCGGGTCGTATGCGGCGACGGGCCGGGGGCGTTCGCCGGTGTCGTCCAGGCGCAGTTCGCTCATCGTCTCGTCGGCGACGACGACGGTGCCGGCGCGGCGGGCGGCGTCGACGAGCGCGCGGCGCTGGTCGTCGTCGGCCAGGGCGCCGGTGGGGTTGTGGTAGTCGGGGATGACGTACGCCAGCCGCGGGGCGGCGTCGCGCAGGGTCTGCCGCCAGGTATCGACGTCCCAGCCGGTCAGCCCCTCGCCCATGGCCACGGGCACGAGCCGGGCGCCGTCCTCGCGCATGAGCTGCAGGATGTTGGCGTAGCTCGGCGAGTCCACCGCGATGCGCTCGCCGCGGCCGGCGAAGAGCCGGCACAGGGCGATCATCGCGCCCATCGCGCCGGTCGTGATCATGATCTGCTCGGGCATGGTCGGCACCCCGCGGGCGGTGTACCGCTCGGCGATGGCGGCACGCAGGCCCGGCAGCCCCGCGGGGTAGTCGCCGTGGGTGTGGGCGTAGAGCGGGAGTTGCTCCAGTGCGCCGTGCATGGCGCGGGTGAGCCAGGGCTCGGGGGCGGGCAGCGCGGCGCAGCCGAGGTCGATCATCGAGCCGGTGGCGTCCGGCGGCAGCGGTTCCAGGCCGCGGGTGGGCAGCGGGTGCCCGGCCGGCACGGAGGTCCAGCTTCCGGCGCCGCGGCGGGATTCGAGGAAGCCGGCCGCGCGCAGGTGTTCGTACGCCGCGGCGATGGTGGTGCGGCTGACGCCGAGGGCGGCGGCCAGCTCGCGCTCGGCGGGGAGCCGGGTGGCCACCGGGATGCGCCCTTCGAGCACCAGCAGGCGCACGCCGTCGGCCAGGGCGCGGTACGCGGGCAGGCGGCGGCCCGGCCGGTCGAGGGCCACGGCGCCCGCGCTCTCCTGCGACCGCAGCAGGCGCGCGAGCTGAACCGCACCGACGGCCGACGTCCATTCCGCCATGAGAACCAGGCCACCTTTCCCCGATTGGCCATATCACCTGCACAAGCCCAGTCCACATAGTGGCACGCAGCCATCCAACAGGACCAGAGGGGAGCCAGTCTTGTCGCGCTGGAGGGGATCTCGTACGGCCCGCCGGCTCGCGCATCTGTACGTCGGCCTGACGCTGTACGGGCTGAGCTGCGCGCTGATGGTGCGCGCCGGGATCGGGCTCGACCCGTGGGACACCTTCCACCAGGGGCTCGGCAAGCAGACCGGATGGTCGATGGGCGTCGCGACGATCGTGGTCGGCGCGGCGGTGCTGCTGCTGTGGATACCGATCCGGCAGCGCCCGGGGCTCGGCACGGTGTCGAACGTGGTGGTGATCGGCGTCGCCATGGACGCCTCGCTCGCCGTCCTGCCCGACGTGCACGGCCTGGCCCTGCAGATCCCGCAGATGCTCGCCGGCGTCGCCCTCAACGGCGTGGCCACCGGCCTGTACATCTCCGCCCGCTACGGCCCCGGCCCCCGCGACGGCCTCATGACCGGGCTGCACCGGCGCACCGGCCTGTCCGTCCGGCTGGTGCGCACCCTGATCGAGATCACCGTGCTGGCCTCCGGCTGGGCGCTCGGCGGTGCGGTCGGCGCCGGCACGGTCGTCTACGCCCTCGCGATCGGCCCCCTGGCCCAGTACTTCCTGCGCGTCTTCGCGATCCCGGAACCGGCGCAGACCGGGCCGGAGACGGCCCGGCGGGGCGGAGTGCGACGCGACACCCGCGAGGTGAATTATGTGCCGCCTGGCGCGGAGCGGTAGTGTACGCCTCCGGCTCGGCAGGCGGACCGTTACAGCATGCAGTGAGATGAAATCAGTCGGTGACATCTCCGTCACATGTGACAAAGCGGACGCCTGTGGGTAGAAGCAATGGGGCGGCACGACGGGCGACGCATGTCCCGGAACGGGAATCTTCATCGCCGACCGGACGTTGACCGGATGACGACGACAGCGACACCTGTCCTGTGGGCGACAAGCCCGGGAGGCAACGATTCATGAGTGAGCGAGCTCTTCGCGGCACGCGACTCGTGGTGACCAGCTACGAGACGGACCGCGGCATCGACCTGGCCCCGCGCCAGGCGGTGGAGTACGCATGCCAGAACGGCCATCGGTTCGAGATGCCGTTCTCGGTCGAGGCGGAGATCCCGCCGGAGTGGGAGTGCAAGACGTGCGGCGCGCAGGCGCTGCTCGTCGACGGCGAGGGACCGGAGGAGAAGAAGGTCAAGCCCGCCCGGACGCACTGGGACATGCTCATGGAGCGGCGCACCCGCGACGAGCTTGAAGAGGTCCTGGCCGAGCGGCTCGCGGTACTGCGCTCCGGCGCGATGAACATCGCCGTGCATCCACGCGACAGCCGCAAGTCGGCCTGAGGCGCGGCGCGGCTTCCGGACGAACGGCATCGGCAAGGGCCCGTCCCGCAGTGGGACGGGCCCTTCCGGGTGCCCGAAAACGGTGGACGGCGCACAGTGACCTCCGGGCGCGTACGCCGCGAAGGCGGCCGGGCCTGAGGTGACGGACGGCCGGGCGAGGACCGGTGGCCGGGGCTCAGCGCTCCGGCGGCCGGTCCTCGTCCTCGTCCCGAATCACCTCGCCCTGGACGACCTTGCCGTCCGGGCGGTGGATGCGCGCCTGTGTGTACGCCTGTCCCAGATCGCTTCCGGAGGCCGAACGCTCGATCGCCCGGGTCAGCCTCCGGCGCACCAGCGCCCGTACCGGCGGCAGCAGCAGAAGCAGCCCCGCGGCGTCCGTGACCAGGCCCGGGACCATCAGCAGCAGCCCGGCGAGCATCGTCAGCCCGTTGCCCGAGCCGCGCGCGCGGTCCGGCTCCGGCGCCTCGCCGCGCTGCTGCCGCTGGAGTTGCTCGGCGAGCGAGCGCCAGGCCCGCCGGCCGGCCCGCTTGATGACGACCGAGCCCAGGATCAGCCCGCCCACCAGCACCGCGAAGACGCCCAGGACGCCGATCTGGGAGCCGAGCATGATCAGCAGCCACAGCTCCAGCAACGCCCAGGCGGCGACGCCCAGCGGGGCCAGGGTGCGGGCGAGCGACCGGCGCCTGCGCGGCGGACGGCCGCGGCCGTCACCGGGGCCGTTGCGACGGCCCGGGCCGCCGGGGCCCGCCCCCCGGTCGTCGGAGCCTGCCGGGTCCTCGTACGGCTGCGGAATGCGATCGCTCATGACTCAAGTGTGCCTGCGGCCGAGAATCCGCCCCAGCCGGGACCGTACGCCCCAGGCCGGCACCCGCCAGGCCGCCTCGGCGAAGATGTCCTTGCTCATCTTGGAGTCGCCGCGCTCGCGCTCGACGAAGGTGATCGGGACCTCCACGACGTGGTAGCCGGCGTCGGCCACCCGCCGGGCCAGATCCACCTGGAAGCAGTACCCCTGCGAGGCGATGTTCGCCAGCCCGATGCCCTCCAGGGTCTCCCGGCGGAACGCGCGGTAGCCGCCGGTGACGTCCCGGATGCGCAGCCCGAGCCAGAGCCGCGAGTAGGCGCTGCCGCCGCGGGAGATGAACTCCCGGGACTTGGGCCAGTTGACCACCCGGCCGCCGGGCACCCATCGGGAGCCGAGTACCAGGTCGGCGCCCTTGAGCGCGGTGAGCAGCCGGGGCAGTTCCTCCGGCCGGTGCGAGCCGTCGGCGTCCATCTCGACCAGGACGCCGTAGTCCCGCTCCAGCCCCCAGGCGAAGCCGGCCAGGTACGCGGCGCCCAGGCCCTCCTTGCCCGCCCGGTGCAGCACGTGTACGTGCGCGTCGTCGTTGCTCAGCTCGTCGGCGAGCTTCCCGGTGCCGTCCGGGCTGTTGTCGTCGACGACCAGGACGTCGGCATCCGGCACCGCGGCCCGCACCCTGGAGACGATCGACTCGAGGTTCAGGGCCTCGTTGTACGTGGGGATGATCACCAGGATCCTGCCCAGCGGGCCGTAGCGCCCCTGAACCCCGTCTGTCACTGCCGTCCCTTCCGCAATTCCCGCTCGAGCCGTCCACGCACGCACACGGCCGCACGGGACGGACGCCCACCATAGCCAGAGTCCGGCGGAGTCCGGCACCGAGGCGGTGCGCAACGGTACCGCGGGACGGTCCGGGGACATGACCCGGACGGTCGCGGAGACCGCGGAGGAAGGGGAATCGGGAGTGGCGGCCGGTGGCTCGCGGGGCCGTGCCCGCACGGCCGTCGCCGCTGCGGGTCGGGCCCGGCGCCCTTCGGTCCGACCTGGGACCCGCTGGCTGCGGATCGACCGAGGGCCGTTGTCTACTGAGCGTCCGGGCCCCACCCGGGGTCACACCAGCCCGACGGATGCCATCCTCCCTCGCCCCCGTGCCGGAGTCCTGGACCTGGCTGCCTGCGATGGGGCGCCGGTGCGGCACACCATCCGTGGCCCAGAGCGTTCCACGACTGCGCGGAGGTGATCCAGCCGGACGTCCTGTGGTGGACTCGGCCGAAACTACCCGCCGTTGCCCGTTGCGTGTCAACAGCCGTGTCACCTGTGGCGTTTTGCCGAAGCGGCTGGTCAGTCCCGAAATCAGGCCGCGGTCCCACGCCCGGGACGGCCTTCGTTCGGCCTATCGAAGATCGTTAACTCACCCGATCGGCCCCGGGTGGACGGTGTTTCCGGCCACGACGGTACGCAGGCACACGGGCAGTTCCGCGCCGGGCGTGAGGTCGGGCAGGCCCGGAGTGCCGGAGCGCGGGTCGGTCGACCAGTTCGCGACCCGCTCGTCGGGCACCTGTACGACGAGGTCGCCGGCCGCCCAGACGGCGTAGTCCGCGGGCGCGCCGGGCACGAGCACGCCGGCGTCGTCGCGGCCGACGGCCCGCCAGCCGCCGCGGGTGTGGGCGGTGAAGGCGGCGCGGGCGGAGATGCGGTGCTCGGGCGTGCGGTGGAACGCGGCGGCCTGGACGGTGCGCCAGGGGTCGAGCGGGGTCACCGGGGCGTCGGAGCCGAGGGCGAGCGGCACACCGGCGCGCAGGAGGGCCGCGTACGGGTTGAGGGCCCGCGCCCGCTCCGGTCCCAGCCGGCGCGCGTACATGCCCTCCTCGCCGCCCCAGGCGGCGTCGAACGCCGGCTGCACGGACGCCGTGAGCGCCAGCTCCGCGAACCCGGCGACGGTCTCGGGGGTGAGCATCTCCGCGTGCTCCACGCGGTGCCGCAGCGCCCGTACGCGGTCCAGGCCGACCCGCTCGGCCGCGGCCCGTACGCCGTCGACCACGGCGGCCACGGCGGCGTCCCCGATGGCGTGGAACCCCGCCTGGAGCCCCGCCTCGGTGCAGGCGGCGACGTGGGCGGCGACGGCGGCTGAGTCGAGGTAGCCGTTGCCGCGGTGCCCGGGGCGGTCGGCGTACGGCTGCGTCAGGTGGGCGGTACGTGAGCCGAGGGAGCCGTCGGCGCAGAAGTCGCCGGCCGCGCCGAAGGCGCCGAGTTCGCGGAGGCGCCGGGCGTCCGCGGGGCCGGTGACGGCCTCGCCCCAGTAGCCGGTCACCCGCGGCCCCGGCCGCTCGGCGGCGAGCGCGAGCAGCGCCGCGAAGTCGTCCTCGCCGCTGAGGTCGGGGCCCGCGCACTCGTGCACGGAGCCGATGCCGACGGCCGCGGCCCGGTCGAGCGCGGCGCCCTGCGCGGCGGCGCGCTGGGCGGGCGACATGGCGGCGTACGCGGCGCGGCGTACGGCGTGGTGGGCGTCGCGGGTCAGCGGCGCGTCGGCGGCGTAGCCGTCGCGGTCCGCGACGCCGGGCACCAGGTCGAGCAGGGCGGTGCTGACGGCGGCGGAGTGGACGTCGACGCGGGTGAGGTAGAGCGGCCTGCCGCCGGCGGCCTCGTCGAGTTCCGCGCGGGTCGGGGGGCGGCCCTCGGGCCAACCGGTCTCGTCGTACCCCTGGCCGATGAGCGCCCGCTCCGCGGGACGTCGGGCGGCGTGCGCGCGGATCCTGGCCAGCGCGTCGGCCAGCCCGGTGGCGCCGGAGAGGTCGAGCCCCGTCAGCGCCAGTCCGGTGGCGGTCACATGCACGTGCGCGTCGGTGAACGCCGGGGTGACAAGGGCGCCTTCGAGGTGGACGACCTCGTCGGCGGCGTCGGCGAAGCCGTCGGCCGCTCCCTCGGAGCCGACCCAGGCGACACGGTCGCCCTCGACCACCATGGCGGTGGCGAACGGGTCGGCGGGGCTGTGGACGGTGCCGCCGCGCAGCAGCACGGTGCGGCGGGCGGAACCGGCCCGGGAAGGCGCGGAGTTCGCGGGTTCCGCGGGTCGGGCGGCGGGGCTGTCGGCGGTCACGGCTGCGGTGCCTCGGATTCGGATCGGGGGCGCCGCGCCGTCAGATGCGCGGCGGCCTGGCTTCGTACGGCGTGGAGAGCACGACGGTCGTGCGGGTGGAGACGCCGGCGAGCGAGCGGATGCGGGCGAGCAGGTCCTCCAGCTCCGCCGGGGCGGCGACGCGCACCTTGAGGATGTAGTTCTCCTCCCCCGCCACGCTGTGGCACGCCTCGATCTCGGGGACTTCGGCGAGCCGGTCCGCGATGTCGTCGGGGGCGCTGGGGTCGAAGGGCTTGACCGAGATGAACGCGGTCATCGGCAGGCCGATGGCCTCCGGGTCGACAATGGCGCCGTAGCCGCGGATCACGCCGCGCTGCTCCAGCCGCCGCACCCGCTGGTGCACGGCGGAGGTGGACAGGCCGGTGGCCTTGCCCAGGTCCGTATAGCTCATCCGCCCGTCTCTGACGAGCAGCTCCACGATGTGCCTGTCCAACTCCTCCACAACGCATCAACCTACTTCGTTTGCGGCGGTCAGGTACATCCGGGGCCGCCGGGTCGGCCGGGGAGGGCGCCTTCGGGGGCGCACGGGGCGCACGCGGTGGCGTGTGACGAAGGCCACAGTCCATCGGGGGGCGAGGGGGACCCTGCGGACGATTATTCGGATGACAGCGAGGGAAATCCTTGCTGTGGTCGAGACCACCACGTGACCGTCCAGGTGGCCCAACCTGAGGGGGAGCAGCATGCGCCGTTCCGAGCATGTCGAACTCGTCGATCCCGACGCCGTCGACGACGAGGAGGGCGGCAGTTACGCCGAGACCTCGCTGATCTTCCGGGTGCTCTGCCCGGACTGCGTCCAGCCCATCGCCCTGCTGGAGGGCGAGGACGTGCTCCCCGAGCACGCCCGCGTGACCCCGGCGAACCCCTTCGGCCTGACCGTGTGCACCGGCTCCGGCAGCCCGCTGTCGGCCGCGGTGCCCGAGGACGCGCGGCTGGACGCGCGCGCCGAGGACACCGCCGTGCTGCTCACGCTGCCCGAGGGCCTCGACTGGCGCCGCCAGCCCTTCTCGCACGTCGGCGGCCCGGGGAACGACCCGGTGCGGCGGCGGCTGCCGGGGATGCGCCGGCGCAAGTAACGCCCGCACGCCGCCCCGCGGCACCCGCCCGCGCCCCGGCCCCGTCCCGCGCTCCCGAAGCGCTGCGGACCGGCCCCTAGCCCCGGTCGGTCTCCGCGCCCAGCAGGTGCCGCGCAACGACCACGCGCTGGATCTGGTTGGTGCCCTCCACGATCTGCAGCACCTTCGCCTCGCGCATGTAGCGCTCCGCGGGGAAGTCGGCCGTGTAGCCGTAGCCGCCGAGCACCTGCACGGCATCGGTCGTCACCCGCATCGCCGCGTCCGTGCAGAACAGCTTGGCCATCGCGGCGTCCTGGGCGAAGGGCAGGCCCGCGTCGCGCCGCCGCGCGGCGGCGAGGTACATCGCCCGCCCGGCCGCGATCTGCGTCGCCATGTCGGCGAGCAGGAAGCGCAGCCCCTGGAAGTCGGCGACGGGCCGGCCGAACTGCTGCCGCTCCAGCGCGTATCCGTGCGCCGTGTCGAGCGCCCCCTGCGCCACCCCGATCGCGCACGCCGCGATCCCGAGCCGGCCGGAGTCGAGGGCGTCGAGCGCGATGGCGAAGCCCTGCCCCTCCTCGCCGATGCGGCGCGCGTCGGGGATCCGTACTCCGTCGAAGTGCAGCAGGCCGGTGGGCGAGCCCTTCATGCCCATCTTCTTCTCCGGCGGCGCGGCGGTCAGCCCGGGGGCGTCGCCGGGCACGAGGAAGGCCGTGATGCCGCCGGCGCCGGGGCCGCCGCTGCGGGCGAGGACGGTGTAGAAGTCGGCGACGCCGGCGTGGGTGATCCACGCCTTGGTGCCGTCCAGGGTCCAGGTGTCGCCGTCGCGTACGGCCCGGGTGGTCAGGGCGGCGGCGTCGGAGCCCGAGGCGGGCTCGGAGAGGCAGTACGCGCCGAGCAGGCCGCCGCCGAGGATGGCCGGAAGGAACTCCTTGCGCTGCTCCTCGGTGCCGTAGCCGGCGACCGCGTGGGTGGCGAGGGTGTGCACGGAGGTGCCGAGGCCGACGGTCAGCCGGGCGGCGGCGAACTCCTCCAGCACCTGCAGGTAGACCGTGTACGGCTGCTCCCCGCCGCCGTACTCGGCCGCGTAGGGCAGCGCGAGGAGTCCCGACTGCGACAGGGTGGTGAACAACTCCCGGGGGAAGCGGCCCGCTTCCTCTTCTTCTGCGGCCACGGGAGCGATCTCCCGCCGGACCAGCTCGCGGACGAGGGCCAGCAGGTCGCGTGACTCCTCGGTGGGCAGCTCGCGTTCCACGGGCAGCGGACCACGTACGGCCATGCGGTGCACTCCTTCTTCGCCGGGCGCGCGTACGGCGCTGTCGACGGCGGCACCGGCCGGGATATGGCGGCGCCGCCCGTTGTGTTCGTGCAGCCCGATGCTGCCCCGCCGGATTGCGGCGAGCCGGCATGTCAGGCTGCGGTGAAGGGGAGTATGCCCGATCGGCGGTATGCCGAGACAGACGGGGTACGCACCGAACCGGCCACCGGCCGGGGCGGGTTCCGGTGTCAGGGGGCGGCGGCACCGCCGTCGGCGGCGAGGCCCGCGAGCAGGTCGTCGTAGCCGGCCTTGACGCGGGCGACGCTCATGCCGCCGGTGCGGCGCTGATAGCCGTAGAGATTGGCGGCCAGCGGGGCGAGCAGGGCGTCGGCGAGCCAGCGCACGTCGGCCTCCGGCCGGATCCGGCCGACGAGCAGTGCGAGGTGCTGCCGGTACAGCTCGTACGAGCCCTCGGTGAACCGGGCGTCGGCGGAGTCCATCTCGGCCACGAGCAGCAGCCCGAGCTGGTCCTCGGTGCGGTCGACGAGGGCGTGCAGGAAGGCGCGGATGCGCTCCGGCGCGGCCGCCCCCGGCCCGAGCGGCGGCGGGCCCTGGAGGAACGCGGCCTGGAACTGCACCTCGCGGTCGTCGATGACCGCGTACGCCAGCCCCGCCCGGTCGCCGAAGCGGCGGTAGACGGTGCCGACACCGACGCCCGCGGCCTTGGCCACCTCGTCCATGGACAGCGCGTCCGGGCCGCGCTCGGCGACCATCGCGGCCGCGGCGGCGAGGATCCTGCGGCGGTTCTGCGCGGCGTCCGCGCGCTCCGCCGGCGGCCCGCCGACCAGGGGCAGCCCGGCGCCGGCCGGGCGCCGCCGGCTCGTCGCGTCGTCGTGTGTCACCTGCGCTCCTTCCTGTCCGGAGGATAGCGAACAGGAGACTTCTCCGGTTCCTGCTGGCATCCGGAGAACTCTCCGGTTACCCTTCGAGTGCCAACCGGAGAACTCTCCGGATATCGAAGGGAACGAACATGACGCAGCTCGCGGGCCGGACGGCCCTGGTCACCGGCGGCAGCCGCGGCATCGGCGCCGCGATCGTGCGGCGGCTGGCCGAGGAGGGCGCCGATGTGGCGCTGACGTACCACCGCTCGCCCGAACGGGCCGCGGAGGTCGTACGGGCCGTGGAGAAGACCGGCCGCCGGGGGCTGGCCATCCCGGCCGACGCCGCGGACCCCGACGCCGTCGTCGCCGCGGTCGACCGCGCCGCCGCCGAACTCGGCCGGCTGGACGTGCTGGTGAACAACGCGGGCATCGCGCCGTACGGGCCGCTGGCCGAGGTGCGCCGGGAGGACGTGGACGCGGTGCTCGCCATCCACGTCCGCGCGGTCTTCCTCGCCTCCCAGGCGGCCGCCCGCCACCTCGGCCCCGGCGGCCGGATCATCAGCATCGGCAGCAGCTTCGCCGAGCGGGTGCCGATACCGGGCTGGACCCTCTACGCCGCCAGCAAGTCCGCGCTGACGGGCCTCACCCGCGGGCTCGCCCGCGACCTGGGGTCGCAGGGCATCGCCGTCACCGTCGTCCACCCCGGCGACACCGACACCGAGATGAACCCCGCCGACTCCCCCGACGCCGACGCCGCCCGCGCGCTCAGCGCGCTGGGCCGCTACGGCAGCCCCGAGGACGTCGCCGCCACCGTGGCCCACCTCGCGGGCCCCGGCGGCGCGCAGATCACCGGCGCGGCGATCGCCGTCGACGGGGGCTTCGCCGCGTAGTGCGGCCGCCCGCGGCCCCGCGCGCCCCTCCCCGTACCACCCGAACGACCGACCCGGGAGACACCGTGCCCTGGATATTCCTGCTGATCGCCGCCGGCCTCGAACTCGTGTGGGCCACCGCCCTGAAGCAGTCCGACGGCCTCACCCGCCTCTGGCCCTCGACGATCGGGCTGGTGATGGCCATGGCGAGCGTCGTCGTGCTGACGATGGCGCTGCGCAGCCTGCCCGTCGGCACGGCGTACGCCGTGTGGGTCGGGCTCGGCTCGCTGGGGGTGGCCGCCGTGGGCATCCTCGCGCTGGGCGAGAGCGCGTCGCCGGCCCGGCTGGCGTGCCTGGGGCTGATCCTCGTGGGCGTCATCGGGCTGAAGTTCGTCGAGGGCTGACCGCGCGGAACCCCGCGGGCGCACCGGGAGTTGTCCCGTGCATGGACGCGACGGCGGTGGTTGCGGGCGTCGCACGGCTGCGTCGTCCGGAGGCCGGGGACGGAAGGGGGGTTGTATGGGTGACGTCGTGCCGTATCTGGTGGTGTTCGGCTGCCTCGTTGCGGTGATGGGCTTCTTCACCTGGCTCAAGGGTGTCGTGCGCCGCCGCGGGCTCGCCGGTTCGGCGGTTCAGAGTGCACTGGCCGCGTGCGAGGAGGCGATACGCATCACCTCGCACGACTCCCATCACGAGGTCCGCGCTGCGGCAGACCGCCGGGCGCCGGTCGCCGCCCCCGGCGATCCGTTCCGGCCGGGCGGCTTCGCCGGCGGGCCGCGGAGCCCGGTCGCGGCGCCGCCCGGGCGGCGCCGGGGCATGCCTCGCCGCCGGTTCGGGTTCCGGTTCCGGCGGTAGACCGGCCGTTGATCTCCCCGTGTGCTCCCCGGCGAGTACGCCGAGGACCCGCCCGCCGTCCGGCGGCGGATCCTCGGTGACGTGGCGCCGCGGCCTCAGCGGATGCCGACGGCGGCCAGCGCCGCCTGCTGGGCACCGGTGATCTCGCTGCCCCACAGCACGTAGCAGATGCCGCCGGTGCCGGAGCGGACCTTGCCTGCGGCGTCGTAGCGCTTCGTGCGGAGCCAGATATTCTCCCACTGGCGGCGCTTGTAGACGTGCCGGACCGCCGGGTTGTTCGGCGAGGCCGGGTCGTTGGCGACGACGTCACCGTCCTTGGTGAAGCCGACGACGGTCATCAGGTGGCCCGACGTGCCGTAGCCCGCACCGTCCAGCTCCGCCTCGATGAAGGACTGGGACGTTATCAGCGGGATGCCGGCGGCCACGAGGAGTTCGGCGTCGGCGAGCGAGCCGAGCCGGGTGACGACGCCGTGCATGTCGCGGTACGTGCTCGCGTAGGCGGTGTTGAACGGCCAGTTGCCGCAGCCCTCGTACTGGTAGTCGTACGTGAAGCGGGCGGCGTGGCAGACCTGCGGGTCGTCGTAGTCGGGGTTGACCCACTCCAGGTCCCCGGCGGTGGGCTTGCGGCCCCAGTACTCGATGATCATCTGCGCGGAGGTGGGGCTGCACCAGGCCTCGCCGCCGTTGTCGTACTCCGGGTAGCGGCCGGCGTGGATGTTCTGCGAGTAGCGCGGGACGATCAGCTCGCGCGACAGCCGCGGCGTGCTCGCGGGCGCCTCGAAGCGGTCCGGCACGTCGGAGCCCATCGCGCCGACCCGCCACACCTGCGGCGTCGCGTCGCTGCCGGGCTTGCGGTAGAGCGTCACCCGCAACTGGTAGTCGACGAGCCGCAGTCCGCTCGCCGCGTCGTCGACCGAGAAGGTGTCGGTCCAGATGCTGCTCTTGCCGTCCGACTGGTCGTCGACCGTGGTGCGGCGGATGTCCCCGTCGCCGGCGGCCCAGCGGCCCATCACGTACCAGGGCGTGCGGCCGCCGTCGTTGTACGTGCCGCGCAGCTCGACCATCAGCCAGGTGCCGGCCGGGGTGGCGGCGTTCCAGGAGGCGACGACCTCGGTGGCGGCCGGGGCGAGCCGGTGGACCGGGGAGGTCCAGGTGGCGTACTCCCAGGAGGCGGTGGTCCCGGTATGCGGGTCGGCGTACTCCGTACGGCCCGCGGGGCGGCCGATCACGATGCCGGGGCGGCCGTCGGAGACGACCTTCGTGCCGCGGGCGCTGCCGTGGCGCCAGGCCGGCGCGGAGGCCCAGCCGTGGTAGTCGACGAGGGAGCTGCCGAGCGGCGGCCGGCCGGCCGTGCCGCCCGGAGCGGCGGGGGCGCTGAGCGCGGCGGCGGACGCGGCCGGGGCGGCTCCGGCCGCTGCGGCTGCCAGGGCGGCAGCCAGCACGGCGCGCCGTGACGCACTTCGGGGCATGGCGGACTCTCCAGACGATTGCGTCGCGTGCTGGGGGGCAGGCCACAACTATTCACCCTCGCTCTGCCGTTAGGAAGTCAATCCGTGCTATGAGATGGGTGAACATTGGTTCATACCACTGGTGTGACCTGGGGCGGAGAACGGGCCCGCCGGGCGGTCGCCGTAGCCTTGCGGCGATGAGCGCACCCGACCCCCCGGCGTCCGGCCCCGCGCCGGCCGCCCTGGCCCGCGAGCTGCGGGACCTCGAACCGTCCTGCGGACCCGTGCGGCTGGTGGCCGTCGACGGGCACGCCGGGTCCGGCAAGACGACGTTCGCCGGCCGGCTCGCCGCGGCGCTGGGCGGGGCGCCGGTACTCCGGCTGGACGACTTCGCGACACACCGCGAGTTCTTCGGCTGGACCGGACGGCTGCGCCGCCAGGTTCTCGACCCGCTGGCCGCGGGGCGCCCCGCGGTCTACGACGCGTACGACTGGGACGCCCGCGCGTTCACCGCGCGCCGCACCCTGCCGCCGGCGCCCGTGGTGCTCGTCGAGGGCGTCGGCGCGGGCCGCCGGGAGCTGCGCCCGTCCCTCGCCCGGCTGCTGTGGATGGAGGTGCCGGCCGCGGAGGCGTGGGCCCGCGGGCGGGAGCGCGACGGCCCCGGGCTCGCGGGGTTCTGGGACGACTGGGAGCGGGCGGAGCGGGCGCACTTCTCGGCCGACCCGTCCCGCCCGTACGCCGGTCTTCTGGTGGTGCGCCGGGGGGACGCGTACCGGCTGGTCCCGGGCCCTGCGACCGCCCGCTGACCAGGCGGTGCGCACACCCTGCGTAGCCGGTCGGAGGCCCGGCCGGAATCGGCCCCTCCAGGCCCCAACTCCGCTTGACCCAGGGGTAGTACAGGACTTACGTTCTCAGTGAGCGGGCCCCACCGGCACCGCCTCACGCGCGAAGCCCCCGATTGTTCCCCCGTGATCGGGGGCTTCGTTCTGTCCTCAAGAGGGAACAATGGGATGACTTACGTACCGGCCGCCCCTCACCCACGGTCACCGCGGCGGGCGGCCGGGTCCCCCGCGCGCGCGTCCGATACGTGCCGTCGGCCCGCATCGCCGCCGCGGGTACCATGCGAGCAGGCCGTCTTTGCTGCAACTCCCCTCTTCTGCAAGGGAGTTGGCAGGAGGCGGCCGACCAGCGACCCGAGGAGATCCACGGGGGAACGGTTGGTGGCTACGTGATGGACAACGGCGCGCGCGGGCCCGAGGCCCCCGCGGAGCTCGCCTGGCTGCGGGGCGTCGACGCCTACACCATGGGCGCGTACACCCGGGCCGAGGAGGAGTTCAGGTCCGCCGTGCGGCTGGACCCGCAGATGGCCGACGCCTGGCTGGGGCTGCACGCGCTGCGGGCGGACACCGCCACGGCGCTGCTGGAGATGTACCGGCACCGCGACCGCTTCGGCGAGCAGCGTTCCCGGCACCGCCGCCCCCTCAACTCCTGGTACTGGCTGGGCTGGTGGGTGCAGCCCGTGCTCGACTCCGGCCGCGACCTGCTGCTCGCGCACGCCTCGCACTGGCTGGACGGCCGGCACGTCGCCGAGCTGGAGCAGGCGCTCGCCGCCTGTCCGCCGGCCGAGGCCGACCCGCAGGTGCGCTTCCTGCACGCCTGCCGCGCGTACCTGGTCAAGGACTGGGAACAGCTCGTCCGGCTGACCGTGCCGCTGACGGACGACCCGCTGCTGGGCATCGAGGCGGGGCTGTTCGCCGGCATGGCGCGGGTACGGCTGGAGATGTACGGGCAGGCCGTGCCGATGCTCTCCGCGGCGCTGATGCGCTGCCGCAGCGAGCAGCCGCAGCGCAAGGAGCTGCGCTACTGGCTGGCCCGTGCGCAGGAGGGCTCCGGCCGCAGCGCCGCCGCGCTGCCGCTGTACCGCGCGGTGCACCGGATCGACCCCTCCTTCATGGACACCGCGGCCCGGATCGCCGCCATCGACGGGCTCGACGACTTCGACGGCCTGGACCCGGTGCCGGGCCTTGCGTCGGTGTCCCTCGGCGGCGCCGAGCAGGAGACCGCGCCGGGCGACCCCGCTCCCCCGGCGCCCGACGGCCGGGAACTGGTGCCCGCCGACGAGGTGCTGCGCCCGCCGCCCCCCGCCGGCGGCTCGGGCATCCTGCGCGAGCGCGCCTCGCTGCACGCGGGCTCCGCGCACCAGCCGGCCGCCGCCGACCCCGGGATGCTCGCCGAGGCGCTGGCCGACCTCGACCGGATGGTGGGCCTCGACCCCGTCAAGCGGCAGGTGCGGGCGCTGTCGGCGCAGCTCAACATGGCGCGGCTGCGGGCCGGCGAGGGCCTGCCGGTGCAGCCGCCGAAGCGGCACTTCGTCTTCTCCGGCCCCTCCGGTACGGGCAAGACCACCGTGGCGCGCATCCTGGGCCGGGTCTTCTACGCCCTCGGGCTGCTCGCGAGCGACCGGCTGGTGGAGGCCGGACGGGCCGATCTCGTCGGCGAGTTCCTCGGCCAGACCGCGGTGAAGGCCAACGACCTCATCGACTCGGCGCTCGGCGGCGTGCTCTTCATCGACGAGGCGTACAGCCTCGCCGGCGTCGGCTACTCCCGCGGCGACGCGTACGGCGACGAGGCCCTCCAGGTGCTGCTCAAGCGCGCCGAGGACAACCGCGACCGGCTCGTCGTCATCCTCGCCGGCTACCCCAAGGGCATGGACCGCCTGCTCTCCAGCAACCCGGGCCTCACGTCCCGCTTCACGACGCGCGTCGACTTCCCCAGCTACCGCCCGCTGGAGCTGACCGCCATCGGCGAGGTGCTGGCCGCGCAGAACGGCGACAAGTGGGACGAGGAGTCGGTCGAGGAGCTGCGCAGCATCTGCGGGCACGTCGTCGAGCAGGGCTGGATCGACGAGCTGGGCAACGGCCGCTTCCTGCGCACGCTGTACGAGAAGAGCTGCGCCTACCGCGACCTGCGGCTGTCGGCCTACCCGGGGCCGCCGGGCCGCGAGGACCTGGCGACGCTGCGGCTGCCGGACCTGATGCAGGCGTACGGCGAGATACTGTCCGGCCGCGAGCCGAAGGCCGAGCCGGACGCCGGCTGACCGGCCGCACCAAGCCGGTTCCGGCCGGCCGAGGCCCGCCCGCCTCCGGTCAGCCGACCGAGGTGGGCACGGACTCCGCGGCCGTCCCGCCCGCCGTGCGCTGCCGCACCGTCAGCCGGTGGGCGGGATCCCGTACCTCGCCGACCAGCAGCTCCAGCACGTCCTCCAGCGTCACCAGCCCCAGCACCCGCCCCGGCGCCGCCGGGTCGGCCACCGCCGCCAGGTGGGAGGCGCCGCGCCGCATCGCGGCCAGCGCGTCGTCCAGCGGCAGCTCCGGGCGCAGCACGGTCATCGGCCGGAACAGGTGTGCGGGCACGGCCCGTTCACGCTCGTCCAGGTCGAGGACGTCCTTCACGTGCAGATAGCCGAGATACGTGGGTCCCGCCGCGCGGGTGGCGTCGGCGTCGCGCACCGGGAAGCGCGAGTAGCCGGTGCGTACCGTCAGCTCCTCGACCTGCCGCGGGGTGGCGGAGGCGGTGACGGCGACCATCGAGTCGGGGTCGAGCAGCACGTCGGTCACCGGCCGCGAGCCGAGGCCGAGCGCGTCGTTGAGCCGCCGCTGCTCGCCGTCGCCGAGCAGCCCGGCGTCGCGGGAGTCGGCGACCAGGTCGGTCAGTTGCTCGGTGGTGTACACGCTGGTGAGCGCCGAGCGCGGCTCCACCCGCACCAGCCTCAGCAGGTGCCGGGCCAGGGCGCCGAGCAGCGCCGTGACGGGGCGGCACAGCCGGGCGAACGCGACCAGCGCGGGCGCGAGCCACAGCGCCGCCGCGGCGGGCGCGGCCAGCGCGAGGTTCTTGGGCACCATCTCGCCGATCACGAGGTGGAGGCAGACGACGACGGCCAGCGAGACGGCGTAGCCCAGCGGGTGGATGAGGCCGTGCGGCACGTGGGCGGCGTGGAAGGCGGGCTCCAGCAGCGAGGCGATGGCGGGTTCGGCGAGCGCGCCGAGGGTCAGCGAGCAGACCGTGATGCCGAACTGCGCGGCGGCCATCATCTGCGGCAGGTGCTCGAGGCCGTGGAGCACCCGGCGGGCGCGGGCGGAGCCGGCGGCGGCATGCGGCTCGATCTGGCTGCGGCGTACGGAGACGAGGGCGAACTCGGCACCGACGAAGAACCCGTTGGCCAGCACCAGCAGCGCGGCGAAGGCCAGTTGGAGCGCGCTCACGCGGCCCTCCCCTCCACCCCGCCCCGGCCCGCCGCGGCGGGCACCGGGGTCGCGTCGCCGGCGGTACGCACCAGCCGTACCAGCGCCGCCCGGTGGTGGTCGACGTGCCGTACGGCGAGCCGCCAGCCCGGCAGCGCCGCCGTGTCCCCGGCCGCCGGAATCCGGCCCAGCAGCGCGGCGACGAGCCCCGCCACCGTCTCGTACGGGCCCTCCGGCGCCGTCAGCCCGATCCGGCGCAGCGCGTCGAGGCGGCAGCCGCCGTCGGCATCCCACGCCGGGCGGCCGTCGACGGCGGGGGCGGCCCGCAGGTCGGGGACGCCGTCGACCTCCCGGTCGTGCTCGTCGCGGACCTCGCCGACCAGTTCCTCGACGATGTCCTCCAGCGTCACGACGCCCGCCGTGCCGCCGTACTCGTCGACGACCACGGCTATCGGCTGCCCGCCGCGCAGCTTCTCCAGCAGCGGCTGCGCCGGCAGCGTCCCCGGCACCAGCAGCGGCGGCACCGCGATCCGCGCGACGGGGGTGCGCGCCCGGCGGGCGGCGGGGACGGCCAGGGCGTCCTTGAGGTGGACCATGCCGGTCACCTCGTCCAGCCGTCCTGCGTAGACGGGGAAGCGGGACAGTCCGGTGGCGCGGGTGAGGTTGAGGACGTCCGCGGCGGTGGCAGAGGACTGCAGCGCGACGACCCGTACCCGCGGGGTCATCACGTGCTGCGCAGTCAGCTCGCCGAGCGAGAGGGTGCGTACGAACAGGTCGGCGGCGTCCGGCTCGATCATCCCGGCCTGCGCGGAACTGCGCGCCAGCGACCCCAGCTCGGTGGGCGTACGGGCCGACGCCAGCTCCTCGGCCGGCTCCACACCCAGCAGCCGCACCAGCCGGTTGGCCGCGGCGTTGAGCAGCGCGATGAGCGGGCGGAAGAAGCGCGAGAACGCGGCCTGCGGCCCGGCGACGAAGCGGGCGACGGCCAGCGGCCTGGACACCGCCCAGTTCTTCGGCACCAGCTCGCCGAGGACCATCTGCGCCGCCGAGGCGAGCAGCACCCCGGCGGCCAGCGCGGTGCCGGGCACCGCGCCCGCGGGCAGCCCCGCGGCGGTCAGCGGGCCGCGCAGCAGCCGGCCGAGCGCGGGCTCGGCGAGCATGCCGACGACCAGCGAGGTGAGGGTGATGCCGAGCTGGGTGCCGGAGAGCTGGAACGACAACTGCCGCAGCGCGGCCACGACGCGGGCGGCGCGCCGGTCGCCCGCCGCGGCGGCCCGCTCCGCCTGCGGGCGCTCCACCGCGACCAGCCCGAACTCGGCCGCCACGAAGAAGCCGTTGGCCAGGATCAGCAGGAACGCGAGGCCCAGCAGGGCCAGTGAGGTGATCATCGCGCCGCCTCCGGGCGGGGGGCGGCGACGGTACTGCAGGAGGATCCGTCCATCGCCCTGGGGGGCTCACTCCTCGGGTCGCCGGGTGACCCGGTGCGCGCGGCTCCGGGAGGGCCCCTCGGGGGCCCTGCGCACCAGAGTAAACACGACTCGGGGGCGCGGGGCAGAGTCAGGCGCCGGCCGTGCCGCGCTCCGCGGCCATCCCGGCGAGCGCCCGCGCGTCCTGCTCGGCCTGCTCCCTGGCGATGCCCGGCTGGATGCCCATCACCGGCAGGCTCGTGCCGTCGGCGAGGTCCAGGGAGACCCAGGGGTCGCCGGGCCCCAGGTTGACGCGGAGGATCTCGGCCCAGGCCAGGTGCCGGCGGTGGGTGAGGTTGGTGACGGTGACGCCGGCGTCGTCCGCGACCACTTTGGGGCGGCCGAGCAGCAGCAGGCCGCCGAGGAAGAGCAGCCCGACGACGACGAAGCTGATCCGCTCCCCCACGTTCAGGCTCAGCGTCAGGCCGATCGCGGTGAGCGTGGCGAAGATGACCAGGCCGGCGCCGACGAGCACCACCCGGGTGCGGTGGGGCCGGAACGTGACCGGCAGCTCGGCGGCGCTCACAGGCGGCAGGCGTGGATCGTGGTGGTGAGGATGGCCCGCGCCCCCAGCTCGTACAGCTCGTCCATGATCCGCTGGGCATCGGCGGTGGGCACCATCGAGCGGACGGCGACCCATCCCTCGTGGTGCAGCGGCGAGACGGTGGGCGACTCCAGCCCGGGGGTGAGGGCCACCGCCTTCTCCAGGTGCTCGGCGCGGATGTCGTAGTCCATCATCACGTACCGTCGGGCGACGAGGACGCCCTGCATCCGGCGCAGGAACTGCCGTACCTTCGGCTCCTCCCGGGGCGAGCCGGTGCCGCGGATGACGATCGCCTCGGAGGTGAGGATCGGCTCGCCGATGATCTCCAGACCGGCCTGCCGCAGCGTGGTGCCGGTCTCCACGACATCGGCGATGATCTCGGCGACGCCGAGCTTGATCGCGGTCTCCACGGCGCCGTCGAGGTGGACGACCTCGGCGTCCACGCCGTTGTCCGCCAGGTGCTTGGCGACCAGCCCGGAGAAGGACGTGGCGACCGTCTTGCCGCCGAAGTCGGCGACGCCGGCGGCGGTGCCGGGGCGGGTGGCGTAGCGGAAGGTGGAGGCGCCGAAGCCGAGCTGCATGATCTCCTCGGCGCCGGCGCCGGAGTCGAGCAGCAGGTCGCGGCCGGTGATGCCGATGTCCAGGCGGCCGGAGCCGACGTAGACGGCGATGTCGCGGGGGCGCAGGAAGAAGAACTCGACGTCGTTGTCGGCGTCGGTGAGCACCAGTTCGTGGCGGTCCGTGCGCTGCCGGTAGCCGGCCTCATGGAGCATCGCCGACGCAGGCTCGGCGAGGGAACCCTTGTTGGGGACGGCGATGCGCAGCATGGTCGTGACTCTTCCTGTTCTGCCGGGTCGGCTGACGGGTGCGTACGGGCGTCAGAGGTGGGCGTAGACGTCGTCCAGGGAGATGCCCCGGGCGACCATCATCACCTGGAGGTGGTAGAGGAGTTGGGAGATCTCCTCCGCGGTGCGCTCCTCGCCCTCGTGCTCGGCGGCCATCCAGACCTCCGCCGCCTCCTCGACGACCTTCTTGCCGATGGCGTGCACGCCCTGCTCGACGAGCTGGGCGGTGCGGGAGGTGGCGGGGTCGCCGGTGGCGGCCTTCTGGCGGAGCTCGGCGAAGAGCTCCTCGAATGTCTTGCTGGCCATGGTGGGCCCAAGTCTACGGGGTCCGCGGGGGCACTCAGCGCCAGGGTTCCGCGACGGTCCGCAGCGCCGTGGCGGTGGCCACGGCGGCGGTGGCCGCCTCGTGGCCCTTGTCCTCCACGGAGTCCGCGAGCCCGGCGCGGGCGAGCGCCTGCTCCTCGGTGTCGCAGGTGAGCACGCCGAAGCCGACGGGCACGCCGGTCTCCACGCCGACGCCGGTCAGGCCCTGGGTGACGCCCTGGCACACGTAGTCGAAGTGCGGGGTGCCGCCGCGGATGACGACGCCGAGGGCGACGACGGCGTCGTAGCCGCGGCCGGCCATCGCCTTGGCGACCACCGGCAGCTCGAAGCTGCCGGGCACGCGCAGCAGCGTGGGCTCGGCGATGCCCAGCTCGCCGAGGGCGCGCAGGGCGCCGTCGACGAGCCCGTCCATCACCTGCTCGTGCCAGAGCGCGGCGACGACGGCGACCCGCAGGTCCTCGCAGTTCTTCACGGTCAGTTCTGGTGCGCCCTTGCCGCTCACGGCTCTCCTCGTTCGCTGTGCTCTACGGATGTGCGGGGTGTTCGGGTAGCGGTGCCGCTACGGGGTCACTGGTTGCTGCACACCGCGACGGGCGCGCCGTCCAGCCACGGCAGGTGGTGGCCCATGCGGTCGCGCTTGGTGCGCAGGTAGCGCAGGTTGTGCTCGCCGGCCTCGACGGGGGTGGGCTCGCGGCCGGTGACGGCCAGGCCGTGGCGGAGCAGGGCGTCGACCTTCTCCGGGTTGTTGGTCATGAGCCGCACGGAGGTGACGCCGAGGTCGGCCAGCATCCGGGCGCCGGCGGCGTAGTCGCGGGCGTCGGCGGGCAGGCCCAGCTCCAGGTTGGCGTCGAGGGTGTCGCGGCCGCGCTCCTGGAGTTCGTACGCGCGCAGCTTGGACAGCAGGCCGATGCCGCGGCCCTCGTGGCCGCGCAGGTAGATCACGACGCCGCGGCCCTCGGCGGCCACGCGGCGCAGCGAGGCGTGGAGCTGTGGGCCGCAGTCGCAGCGCTGGGAGCCGAAGACGTCGCCGGTCAGGCACTCGGAGTGGAGGCGTACGAGCACCCCCTCGTCGAGGTCGTCGTCCCCGCCGACGTCGCCCATGACCAGGGCGATGTGCTCGACGCCGTCGGCCGCCGAGCGGTAGCCGTACGCGGTGAAGTCGCCGTACGCGGTGGGCAGCCGGGTCGCGGCCTCGCGGCGTACCGCGGGGGCGTCCGCGGGCACGGCGGGGGGCTCGGCGGCGGCCGGTCCCGCGGGAGGCTCCGGGTCGGCCGGGGCGGGCTCGGTGGTCCGGCGGTACTCGATGAGGTCGGCGATGGAGATGATCGCGAAGCCGTGCCTGCGGGCGAACGGCACGAGCTGCGGCAGCCGCAGCATCTCGCCGTCCTCGCCGGCGATCTCCACGATCGCGGCGGCCGGCCGCAGCCCGGCGAGCCGGGCCAGGTCCACGCTCGCCTCGGTGTGCCCGTCGCGGGCGAGCACGCCGCCCTCGCGGGCGCGCAGCGGGAAGATGTGCCCGGGGCGGACGAAGTCCGCGGCGACGGCGGCGGGGTCGGCGAGCAGCCGGATCGTGGCCGCCCGGTCCGAGGCGGAGATGCCGGTGCTGACGCCGTGGGCGGCGGAGGCGTCCACGGTGACGGTGAAGGCGGTGCGCAGGGACTCGTTGTTCCGCTGGACCATCTGCGGGATGCCGAGCCGGTCCAGCTCCCCGCCCGTCATCGGCACGCAGATCATGCCGCTGCACTCGCGCATCATGAACGCCACGGTGGCGGGCGTGATCAGCTCGGCGGCGACGACGAGGTCGCCCTCGTTCTCGCGGTCCTCGTCGTCCACGACGACCACGGGCCGGCCGGCGGCGATCTCCTCTATCGCGCGCTCGACCGGGTCGAGGCGGAGATCCTCCACGTCCCCGGCGGGCTGCCAGGTCGTAAGAGCGGTCATGCGGCGGCTCCTTCCAGTGCCTCCGGCCGCCCGGCGGCGGGCGGGGCGGTGCGGCGGCTCGCGGTCCACCAGGCACGCAGGCCGAGGAGGACGACGACGCCGTAGACGACGTACACGAGGGCGGAGAACTTCAGGTCGCTGGAGTACGCGAGGGGGACGCCGACCGCGTCCACGGCGAGCCAGGCGAACCAGAACTCGACCCAGCCGCGGGCCATGGCGACCATGGCGGCGACGGAGCCGGTGAACAGGTAGGCGTCCGGCCAGGGGTTCCAGGACAGCGACGGGACGGCGAGGAAGAGCAGGGCGACGGCGGTGGTGCCGGCCGCGGTGGCGGCGACGAGCCAGGCGCGCTCGGTCCAGGTGGCGAAGCGCACCCGTATCGCCCCGCTCTCGCGCCGGCCGCGCGTCCACTGCGCCCAGCCCCACACCGAGACGCCGACGACGAGCAGTTGCTTGCCGACGCCGCCGGTGAGGCCGGCGGAGGCGTACGCGACGACGAGCACCGCGCCGGAGAGCAACTGGGCCGGCCAGACCGCCACGGAGCGGCGCCAGCCGAGGGCGAAGGCCCCCAGGCCCAGCACGTTGCCGGTCATGTCGGCCCACTTGATGTCCTCGCCGAAGACCGAGAAGGCCACGCCGTTGAGGGAGTCGAGGGCGCTCACTCCCCGGCTCCGCCCGCGCGGGCCGCGTGCGGGGCGACGAGCCGCTCGACGTACTTGGCGACGATGTCGACCTCCAGGTTGACCCTGTCCCCCGGCTGTTTGAAGCCGAGGGTGGTCAGCGCGAGCGTCGTGGGGATGAGGCTGATCGTGAAGAAGTCGGGGCCCGCCTCCACGACGGTGAGGCTGACGCCGTCGACGGTGATGGAGCCCTTCTCCACGACGTAGCGGGCGAGATCGGCCGGCAGCGAGACGGTGACGACCTCCCAGTTGTCGGAGGTCTTGCGCCCCGTGATCTCGCCGGTGCCGTCCACGTGGCCCTGCACCAGGTGCCCGCCGAGGCGCCCGCCGACGGCGGTGGGGCGCTCCAGGTTGACCCGGTCGCCGGGGCCGAGGCCGCCGAGGCTGGAGCGGTCCAGCGTCTCGGCCATCACGTCGGCGGTGAACTCCGCGCCCTCGTGGTCGACGACGGTCAGGCACACGCCGTTGACGGCGATGGAGTCGCCGTGCCGGGCGCCCTCGGTGACGACGGGGCCGCGCAGCCGGTAGCGGGCGGCGTCGGGCAGTTCCTCGACGGCGACGACCTCGCCGAGCTCTTCAACGATTCCGGTGAACAACGTCAGCTCTCCTTGGTGGCGGGCGGCTCGGGCGCGGGACCCGGCACGGCGGTCAGCCGCAGGTCGGGGCCGAGGTGATCGACGGCGGTCACATCGAGGCGCAACGCCTCGCCGATCGTCCCGATTCCGGCGTCGGCGAGCGCGGCGGGCCCGGCGCCCAGCAGGACGGGGGCGAGGTAGCAGACGACCCGGTCGACGACGCCGGCGGCGAGGAACGCCCCGGCCAGGGCCGGGCCGCCCTCCAGCAGTACGGAGCGCACGTCCCGCCCGTACAGCGCGGCGAGCAGCGCGGCGACGTCGAGGCCGCGGCCGCCGGCGGCGCGCGGCAGCCGCACCACGTCGGCGCGGCGGCCGGCGCGGGCGGCGGCGGCGTCGAGGACGGCGGTGAGGTGGCCGAGGGCGGAGTCGGCGGCGTCGGCGGCCACGGCGACGAGGGTGGGGGCGGCGCCGTCGAGGATCCGGGCGCCGGGGGTGAGCGCGGTGCCCCCGGTGTCGGCGACGACCCGCAGCGGCTGGGTGACGCCGGCCTCGGCGCGGGGGCCGCGGACGGCGAGTTGCGGGTCGTCGGCGCGCAGGGTGCCGGAGCCCACGACGACGGCGTCGGCCTCGGCGCGCAGCCGGTGGACGTCGGCGCGGGCGGCCGGCGAGGTGATCCAGCGGCTGGTGCCGTCGGCGGCGGCGCTGCGGCCGTCGAGGGTGGCGGCGTACTTCCACAGCACGTAGGGGCGGCCGCGGAGCACGGAGGTCAGCCACGGCTCGTTCCCGGCCGCGGCCTCGTCGGCGAGCAGGCCGCCCTCGACCTCGATGCCGGCGGCGGCGAGCGCGGCGGCCCCGCCGCCGGCCGCGGGGGTGGGGTCGGCGACGGCGTAGACGACGCGGACCACGCCGGCTTCGGCGAGGGCGCGGACGCAGGGACCCGTGCGGCCGGTGTGGCTGCAGGGTTCGAGGGTGACGACGGCGGTGCCGCCGCGGGCCCGCTCCCCCGCGTCGGCCAGCGCGGCGACCTCGGCGTGCGGGCCGCCGGCGCGGGCGTGGTGGCCCTCGCCCGCCGGGTGCCCGGCGGCGTCGAGGATCACGCAGCCGACGACGGGGTTGGGGCTGGTGTCGCCGAGCGACCGGGAGGCGAGCGCGATGGCGCGGCGCATCGCCTGCGCTTCGGCTGGGGTGGCCACCGGGTCCTCCTGCCTCGTCGGGCACGGACTCCGGGGCCTGTCTTCACGACAGTCACGGAACGCGATCACCGGAGCGCCGGCCGGGAAACGGGTGGACCGCCCGGAAAGGGGCGGGCCGCCGCCGGCGGCGCACCTGTGGCATCCCGCCGCGCACTGCCTCCCATCCGGACTTTCACCGTCGGTCCAGGAATTTCACCTGGTCAACCGGCCGCTGGCAGCGGCCGGGTCGCGGACTTTAACCGCCGGTTCGGATTTTCACCGACCCCGGAGTGCGCGTACGTCACTGGTACGCCTCCAGTCTGCCACGCCGCGGCGGCGGTCAATCCGCCGGATCCTGTGGGCTGGATCACCTCCGCGCGGCCCGGGGCGGCCCCGGCGGGGCGGCGGGCACCACTCGTACGAGGGGTGCTCCGGGCCCCGCCCGGGCGGGTGATGGCCGCGCGGTCGCCCGGCTGCCAGGGTGACCGCCATGACGTCTGTGCAGGACACGGCGGCCCCCGGCGCCCTCGCCGCCGCCGCGGAACGGATGCGCGCGCTGACGTGCGAGCTGCCCCGGCGCGACGGGGTGGCGGTCTTCACCTCGGTCTATCTCGCGGTGACCGACGAGGTACTGCTGCAGCTTCCGGCCGGCCGCTTCGCCGACCGGACCGCGGCCGCCGGGCTCGCCGCGGACTTCGCCGGCCGGTTCCTGGCCGCGGTGGACGACGCCTCCGCGGGCCGCCGCCCGCCGGCCTGCTGGCGGCCGCTGTTCGAGGCCCGCCGCCATTCCGGCGTGCACACCCTGCAGTTCGCGCTCGCCGGCATCAACGCCCACATCGGCTACGACCTCCCGCTCGCCGTCGTCGCCACCTGCCGCGCGCTGGGGCGCGACCCCCAGGACGTCGAGGGCGACTACGAGCGGGTGGGCGAGCTGCTCGTACTGCTGGAGGAGCGGATCCGCGAGCAGCTCATGCCGGGGCCCGACCTGCTGGACGTCGCGGATCCGCTCACCCACCTCGCGGGCGCCTGGAGCCTGGAGCGCGCGCGGGACGCGGCGTGGGCGGCGGCCCGGGTGCTGTGGGGGCTGCGCGGACTGCCGGAGGTGGGCGAGGAGTTCACCGAGCGGCTGGATCAGTCGGTGGGGCTGGTCTCGCGCTGTCTGCTGGTGCCGCTGGGCGGCCGGCCGGACGGCTGAGCCGGCGGCCGGTCCGCAGCGCGGCATCCCGCTTCCGCAGCGCGGCATCTCGCTCATGCCGTACGGACCGGGCGCCCGGCCGCCGCCGTCGTCAGTCCTCCGGCAGCTCCACCGGGGCGATGGCGTCGAAGACGTCGCCCGGCCCGGGGTTGGCCGGGTCGGTGGCGCCGCCGAATTGCCGCATCACGCCCCACACCGCGTTCAGCGCGGTCTGCACCGCGCCCTCGGCCCAGCCCGCCGTCCAGGAGATGTCGTCGCCGGCCAGGAACAGCCCGCGCTTGTCCTCGGGCAGCGCCTCCTGCATGAAGTGGGTGAACAGCCGCCGCTGGTAGCGGTAGTGGCCGGGCAGGTTGGCCTTGAACGCGCCCATGAAGTACGGCTCGTCCTCCCAGGAGACCGTCACGGGCGGGCCGATGACGTGCTTCCTGATGTCGACGCCCGGGTAGATCTCGCCGAGCGACTTCAGCATGACCTCCATCCGCTCCTCGGCCGGCAGCGGCAGCCACTTCAGGCTGTCGTCGCACCAGGTGTACGACAGGCAGATCGCCGCCGGGCGGTCCGGGCCGTCGTCGAGGAGGTAGGTGCCGCGGGTCATGCGGTCGGTGAGCGTCATGGACATCACGTCGCGCCCGGTCGGCCGCCCCTTGTCGTCGACGGCCTGGTCCAGCCAGAACGGCCGGTCCACGGGCACGAAGAGCTTGGACGAGGCCATGTAGTGGGTGCGTTCGACGGCGGTCCAGTGGTCGATGGGCAGCAGTTCGTCGGCGCAGTCGATCTTCGACAGCAGCATCCACGACTGGGCGGTGAAGACCGCGGCCCGGTAGGTGCGTACGTCGCCGGCGGAGTCGGTGACGGTGATCCCCTCGCCGGCGGCGCGGGCGAGCCTGGTGACCGCCGGGCGGGGGGCGCCGCCGGGGTGCAGGGCGGCCAGCGAGGTGCCCTGCGGCCAGTGCACGAGCTTGCCGGGTGCGCGGTCCCAGAGCCGCAGCGGCAACTGCCGGCTGCCGCCGACGATGCCGTGGTGGTCGTCGTCGGCCTCGGTGTAGACGACGCGCAGGATCTCCAGGATGGAGTTGGGGAAGTCGGTGTCCCAGCCGCCCGTGCCGAAGCCGACCTGGCCGAAGATCTCCCGGTGCCGGAAGGAGCGGAAGGCGGCCGAGTCGCAGAGGAAGCCGTAGAACGTCTGGTTGTCGAGCCGTTCGACCAGCGCCGCCCACAGCTCGCGGATCCGCGGCACGTCGCGCTCGCGGATGGCGCGGTTCATGGCGCTGAAGTCCGCGCCCTCCTCCAGGCAGTCGGCCCAGGCGGCGGCGACGTCGCGGTAGACCTGCGGCAGGTCGTCGATGGAGCGGGCGTAGTGCGACTCGCCCTTGAGGTCGACGACGGTCGAGGGGGTGCCGGGGGCCAGCGGGTTGGGGAACGGGCGGGTCGCGAGGCCCGCGAGGTCGATGTAGTGCCGCAGCGCCGTGGACGACGGCGGGAAGCGCATCGCGCCCATCTCGGCGGTGAGCGCGGGGTCGCAGCCGGGGAACGTCTCGGTACGCAGCCGGCCGCCGATCCGGTCCGCCTCGTAGACCACCGGCTTCAGGCCCATCTTCATCAGCTCGTACGCGGTGACGAGGCCGGAGAGCCCGCCGCCGATCACGGCGACCTCGGTGCCGTGCTCCGTCGCCGGTATCTGGCCGAGCCCGGCGGGGTGAGCGAGGTAGTCGTCGTACGCGAAGGGGAAGTCGGGGCCGAACATCGTGATCGGCCGCCGGGCGGTCTCCTCCCCCGCGGGGTGGACGGCGGTGGGCACGGTGGACGTCATCGGGCGGGGCTCCTCGGGCGTGCGGGCAGGGCGGCGCGCGGCCGCCGCCGGGGCGTGCGTGGGTACGGGTCTGGGGGGCTACGGGCTACGGGGGTGCGGGACTTTGGCGCGGGGCGTCAGGCGTACAACTCGGGCCTCAGGTCCGCGAGATAGGTGTTGTCGCGGCGCGCGGCGGCGATCCGGGCCGGGTCGACGTCGGCGAGCAGCAGGTCCTCGCCGTCGTGCCCGGCCCGGGCGCGCACGGTGCCGTCGGGTGCGGCCAGGCAGCTCAGCCCGGCGAAGTGGTGCTCGCCCTCCGCGCCGACGCGGTTGGCGTACGCGACGTAGAGCTGGCTCTCATAGGCGCGCGCCGGGACGAGGGTGCGGGGCACGATCTCGTACGGGCGCATCAGCGCGGTCGGCACGAGCAGCAGCTCCGTGCCGGCCAGGGCGTGCGCCCGCACGGGCTCGGGGAACTCCACGTCGTAGCAGATCAGGATGCCGACGCGGATGCCGTCGACGTCGGCCTGGACCACGGGGGTGTCGCCGGGGGTGAAGAACTGGCGCTCGAAGTCGCCGAAGAGGTGCGTCTTGCGGTAGTTGGCCAGCGGATAGCCGTACGGGGAGACGAGCTGGACGGCGTTGTACACGTCGGAGCCGTCCCGCTCCGGGTAGCCGTAGGCGATGGAAAGGCCGTGGTCGGCGGCGATCCCGGCGACGGCGCGGGCCCCGGGTCCTCCGGCCGGCTCGGCGCTGCCCGCGGGGTCGGTGGCGTACCCGCTGAGGAACAGCTCGGAGGCGACGAGCAGCCGCGCGCCCCCGGCGGCGGCGGTCCGTGCGGCGGCCTCCAGTGCGGCGAGGGCCTCCCGTCTGCTCGGGGGCACCCCGGCCGGCCCCTGGAGCAGGGCGGTGCGCAGCGGCGCCATGGGCAACCTCGCATGAGGGTGGTGGGTCCGTTTCCCCCGACGGTACGTCCTGCGCGAGGCCCGGAACAAGGCCCGTCGATTGCGTCCGACCAGGCGATTCGTTGCGTCTCCTCGGGCCTCGGCGGTGATCCGTTGCGTGCCGGGCGGTGCGGCTCAGAGCGGCGGGTCGGGGGCGTAGCGGCGGACGAGCGGGGAGAGGACGAGGACCGATCTGGTGCGCTCGACGAAGGGCTCGCCCGCGATCCGTTCCAGCACGTCCTCGAAGTGGCGCATGTCGGTGGCGAAGATCTGCACGATGGCGTCGGCGTCGCCGGTGACCGTGGAGGCGGCGGCCACCTCGGCGTAGCGCGACAGCGCGCGGCGGATGTCGCCGGGGCCGGTGTTGGAGCGGCAGTACAGCTCGACGTAGCCCTCGGTGGCCCAGCCGAGCGCGGCGGGGTCGACCCGTACGGTGAAGCCGGTGATGGCGCCGGCGGCGCGCAGCCTGTCCACGCGCCGCTTGACCGCGGGCGCGGACAGGCCGACCTCGGTGCCGATGTCGGCGTAGGTGCGGCGGGCGTCCTCGGCGAGGGCGCGCACGATCCGCTCGTCCAGCTCGTCGAGTCGCATGTCCGCAGTACACCACGGCCGGCCGGGCGGCTCCCGGTGCGGCCTGCCCGGTGCACCCGCCCGTACCGCGGCTACTGCCAGCTCGCGTGCAGCGGCTTGCCCTCGGCGTACCCCGCGGCGCTCTGCACGCCGACCACGGCCCGCTCGTGGAACTCCTCCAGCGTCGCCGCCCCGGCGTAGGTGCACGCGCTGCGCACGCCCGCGACGACGGCGTCGATGACGTCCTCGACGCCGGGACGCGCCGGGTCCAGGAACATCCGCGAGGTCGAGATGCCCTCCTCGAAGAGCCCCTTGCGGGCGCGGTCGTACGCGGACTCCTCGACCGTGCGGCCGCGTACGGCGCGCGCCGAGGCCATGCCGAAGCTCTCCTTGTACAGCCGTCCGTCCGCGGTCTGCTGGAGGTCGCCCGGGGACTCGTAGGTGCCGGCGAACCAGGAGCCGATCATGACGTTCGAGGCGCCGGCGGCCAGCGCCATGGCGACGTCGCGGGGGTGCCGCACGCCGCCGTCGGCCCACACGTGCTTGCCGAGCCGGCGCGCCTCGGCGGCGCACTCCAGCACGGCGGAGAACTGCGGGCGGCCGACGCCGGTCATCATGCGGGTGGTGCACATCGCGCCGGGCCCGACGCCGACCTTGACGATGTCGGCGCCGGCCTCGACGAGGTCGCGTACGCCCTCGGCGGCGACGATGTTGCCGGCCACCACCGGCACCTCGGGGCCCAGGGCGCGGACGGCGCGCAGCGTGTGGATCATCTGCTCCTGGTGGCCGTGCGCGGTGTCCACCACGAGGGTGTCGATGCCCGCGTCGAGGAGCTGTTTGGTGCGTCCTGCGACGTCGCCGTTGATGCCCACGGCGGCGGCGACGCGCAGCCGGCCGCGGGCGTCGGTGGCGGGGGTGTAGAGGGTGGCCCGCAGGGCGCCCTTGCGGGTGAGGAGGCCGACGAGCCGCCCGTCGGGGCCGACGGCGGGAGCGAGCCTGCGGTGGGCGCCGTCCAGCCGGTTGAACGCCTCGCGCGGGTCGATGTCCGCGTCGAGGGTCAGCAGCTCGCGGGACATGACCTCGGAGAGCTGGGTGAAGCGGTCCACGCCGTTCAGGTCGGCCTCGGTGACGACGCCCACGGGGCGGCCGTCCTCGACGACGACGGCGGCGCCGTGCGCCCGCTTGGGCAGCAGCGCCAGCGCGTCGGCGACGGTGGAGTGGGGGCCGAGCACGATGGGCGTGTCGAGCACCAGGTCGCGCTCCTTGACCCAGGAGACGACCTCGGTGACCACGTCGATGGGGATGTCCTGCGGGATGACGACGAGCCCGCCGCGGCGCGCCACGGTCTCGGCCATCCGGCGGCCGGCGATGGCCGTCATGTTGGCGACGACGAGCGGGATGGTGGTGCCGGTGCCGTCGGCGGAGGACAGGTCCACGGCCTGGCGGGAGCCCACGCCGGAGCGGCGGGGGACCATGAACACGTCGTCGTACGTCAGGTCGTACGGGGCGGGAGAGTCATTCAGGAAACGCACGTACCTGAGTGTCCCACGTGGCCGCGGTATCGCCCCCGGACGGATCGTCCGGGCGTGCGGCGGCGGGCCGGTGCGATCAGACGAACGCGGCGGTACGGCCCGAAGCCGCAGGTGCAGAAGAGCCGTCCGCGGGTACCCCGAGACCCATGCATACCGACCCGCACACACGCGCTTCCGGCACCGCCGCCGACACCGCGGTCACCGCCGGCCTGCTCCCCTTCCTCCTCGGCCTCGTCGTGGTCGCCGTGCTGATCGGCGCGGTGTGGTTCGGCATCCGGATACGGTCCCGTGAGCCCGCCCCGCCACGGCCCGGGGAGCAGCCGCAGCCGCCGGCGTCCGGCCCGGTCGGCCGGGTCACGGAGGAGCGCGAACCCGCGGAGCTGCCCCCGGACGGGCGCCGGCTGACCCCGCACCGGCTCCGGGGCCACGGCAACTCCGGCACCCGGCCCGCCAGGCACCGGCAGCACCGCCGCTGAGGCGGGGGCACTCCGCCCGCCGGCACCGCACCCGGTCCCGGGCGACGGCAATCGGGCGGATCTTCCCGCGCGGGGGCGTGAAGCGGGGCGCGGCGGGGCACCCGCCCCCTTGACCGCTACGGACACACGCGCACGCCCCGTCACGGGAGGACGACATGTCGACGCAGCCGACCCGGGTGCCGGCAGCGACCACCGGGACCCGCCGGGCCCCGGCGGCGGACCGGGAGCCCGACCCCGTACCGCCGATGCCGCCGCCGACGCCCCCCGCACCGCCCGGCCCCGGCCCGGATCCGCGCCCCGGGCCGGGGCCGGGTCCCGGGCCAGGGCCAGGGCCGGGGCCCGGGCCGGGACCAGGGCCGGGGCCCGGGCCGGGACCAGGACCAGGACCAAGGCCCCAACCCGTACCGCAGCCGCCGCCCGAGCCGGATCCGATCCCCCGGCCGCCCGGCCCCGACCCGGTGCCGGAGCCGGATCCGCAGCCGGGCCCCGTGGGCTGAGAGCAGAGGGGCGGCACGTCACGGTGAAGGAGGCGATCCAGGTGGCCGTTTCGGCCGACGAACTCGATCGTGAAGCCCTCGTCCGCTACATCGAGGACGGCTTCGTCTGTGCGCAGGCGTGCGCGGAGTGCGCGACGGCGTGCCTGCAGCCCGCGGGCGCGGCCGAGCCGGGCGCGGTGCAGCGGCTGGACCTGCGCTGCGCGGACGTGTGCGAGCAGACCGCCCGGATACTCTCGCAGCACGGCCGGCACGACGCACCGGGGCTGCGGGCCCAGGTCGAGCTGTGCGCGGCGACGTGCGCGGCGTGTGCCGAGGACTACGAGCGGCTGGCCGCCGAGGCGCCGGGGGCGGCCGAGCGGGCGGCGGCGTGCCGCCGCTGCGAGCAGGCGTGCCACGACTTCCTGGTGAACCTCGCCTGAGCCCCGGGCGCCGCCCGCGGTCAGCCCGCTACCCGGATCCCCTCGCCCGTCACGTCGACCACGATGCCGTCCCCGGTCGCGGTGACCATGTCGAGCCGCACGCCGTCCGGCAGCCCGCCGACCCGCCGGTCGAGGTCGACGGCGGCGCGCACCGCGTCCTCGGCACCGGGCACACCGGAGGCCGGGACCTCGTCCGCCTCCAGCCGGATGGTGTCGCCGCCCTCGGTGGTGACGGTGGAGAGCACCTCGGCCGGCTCCGGCGCGTTCAGCGCCTCCGCGCTCGCGGTGACCTTCACCTTGCCTTCGCCGCCGTAGGCGAAGCTGACGCCCTGCTGCCCGGCCACGACCGACAGGGCCTCGTACGCGATGACGGCGGAGCCCTCGGCGGTCTCCGCGGTCGCGCCGCCGTAGTCCCCGTCCAGCTCGACGCCGCCGAGGTCCACGCTGAACTCGGAGATCATCAGCCGCTCGCCGGTGCCGGCGGCGGCCGCATCCGCGCGGATGCCGGTCATGGTGACGTCGACGTCGTCGAGGTGCTTGCCGTAGATCTGGGTGAGGAACGGGAAGCCGTTGATGGACACCTCGGTGCTGCCCTCCAGGCCCTGTCTGGCCTGGATCTTCTCCGCGACCTTCCCCTCCGCGATGTAGACGGTCAGCCGGTCGGCGGCGACGAAGAGCACTCCGAGCACGAGACACACCACGAGCACGATTCGCAGTCCACGCATGAGACAGGTCCCCCCCGGGAGTGTCGGTTCCGGGAGCCTATCCGGTCCCCCGGGGGCGCTGTCCGGCGCCCGCCACGCAGGGGATATCTTGATATCAAGCAATCCGGCAGAGCAGCGACGCGGACTGGAGCACCCGGTGACCGAATCAGCATCGACGATCATCTACACCCACACCGACGAGGCCCCGGCCCTGGCCACGTACTCGTTCCTGCCGGTGGTCCAGGCGTACGCCGCGACCGCCGGGGTCGAGGTGGAGACCCGCGACATCTCCCTGTCCGGGCGGATCCTCGCCCACTTCCCCGAGCGGCTGCCGGCCGAGCGGCAGGTGGCCGACGCGCTCGCCGAGCTGGGCGCGCTGGCGCAGACGCCGCAGGCGAACATCATCAAGTTGCCGAACATCTCGGCGTCCATCCCGCAGCTCAAGGCCGCCATCGCCGAGCTGCGCACGCACGGCTACGACCTGCCGGACTACCCGGACGAGCCCAAGACCGACGAGGAGCGCGACATCCGCGCCCGCTACGACAAGGTCAAGGGCAGCGCCGTCAACCCCGTGCTGCGCGAGGGCAACTCCGACCGCCGCGCCCCCGCCTCGGTGAAGAACTACGCCCGCAACCACCCGCACCGCATGGGCGCGTGGACCCCGGAGTCGAAGACGAACGTCGCGCACATGATCGCCGACGACTTCCGCTCCACCGAGAAGTCCGCGGTCGTCGAGCGCGATGGCAGCCTGCGCATCGAGCTGGCCCGTGCCGACGGCACCACCGAGGTCCTGCGCGAGGCGGTGCCGGTGCTCGCCGGCGAGGTGGTCGACGCCTCCGTGATGCACGTGGAGGCGCTGCGCGCGTTCCTCGGCGAGCAGGTCGCCCGCGCGAAGACCGACGACGTGCTGTTCTCGCTGCACCTGAAGGCCACGATGATGAAGGTCTCCGACCCGATCGTCTTCGGCCACGCGGTACGGGCCTTCTTCCCCCGGACGTTCGCGCAGTACGGCGCGACGCTGGCCGCCGCGGGCCTGACCCCGAACGACGGGCTCGGCGGCATCCTCGCCGGCCTCGACGCGCTGCCCGAGGGCGCCGAGATCAAGGCGTCGTTCGACGCCGAGCTGGCCGAGGGCCCGGCGCTGGCGATGGTCGACTCCGACCGCGGCATCACCAACCTGCACGTCCCCAGCGACGTCATCGTGGACGCCTCGATGCCCGCGATGATCCGTACCTCCGGCCACATGTGGGGCCCCGACGGCGCCGAGGCCGACACCCTCGCCGTCATCCCCGACAGCAGCTACGCGGGCATCTACCAGGTCGTCATCGACGACTGCCGCGCCCACGGCGCCTTCGACCCGTCGACGATGGGCTCGGTGCCCAACGTCGGCCTGATGGCGCAGAAGGCGGAGGAGTACGGCAGCCACGACAAGACCTTCGAGGCCGCCGCGCCCGGCACCGTACGCGTCGTCGACGCGGCCGGCGCCGTCCTCCTGGAGCAGCCGGTCGCCGAGGGCGACATCTTCCGCATGTGCCAGACCAAGGACGCGCCGATCCGCGACTGGGTGAAGCTCGCCGTCACCCGCGCCCGCGCCACCGGCGACCCGGCCGTCTTCTGGCTGGACGAGGACCGGGCGCACGACGCCCGGCTGATCGCCAAGGTGCGGGAGTACCTGCCGGAGCACGACACCGAGGGCCTGGACATCCGCATCCTCGCCCCGGCCGACGCGATGGCGCTGTCGCTGGAGCGGATCCGCCGCGGCGAGAACACCATCTCGGTCACCGGCAACGTGCTGCGCGACTACCTCACCGACCTCTTCCCCATCCTGGAGCTGGGTACCAGCGCCAAGATGCTCTCCGTCGTCCCGCTGATGAACGGCGGCGGCCTCTTCGAGACCGGCGCCGGCGGCTCGGCGCCCAAGCACGTACAGCAGCTCGTCAAGGAGGACTACCTGCGCTGGGACAGCCTCGGCGAGTTCCTGGCGCTGGCCGTCTCCTTCGAGCACCTGGCGCAGACGACGGACAACGCCCGCGCCCAGGTCCTCGCCGACACCCTGGACCGGGCGACGGCGACGTTCCTGAACGAGAACAAGTCGCCCACCCGCCGCGTCGGCGGCATCGACAACCGCGGCAGCCACTTCTACCTGGCGCTGTACTGGGCGCAGGAGCTGGCGGGCCAGACCGCCGACGCGAAGCTCGCGGAGGCGTTCGCGCCGCTGGCGGCGACGCTGGCGGAGCGGGAGGAGAAGATCGTCGAGGAGCTGCTGGCGGTGCAGGGCAAGCCGGCCGACATCGGCGGCTACTACCAGCCGGACCCGGAGAAGGCCGCGGCGGTCATGCGCCCGTCGAAGACGCTCAACGAGGCGCTGTCGGCGCTGAGCTGAGTACCAGCGGGCCCCCGCGAGGGGGCGCCGCGCCCGTACCGCCGCCACCGCCCCGGCCGGAATCCCGGCCGGGGCGGTGGTGTGTCAGGCGGTGCGGCGGTGGGCCAGCCGGAGGGTGCGGCGGGCCTCGGCGACCACGGCGGCGTCGACGAAGCGGCCGTCCGGCAGCGCGAGGGCGCCGGCGTCCGCGGTCGCGGCGGCGACGATCTCCTCGGCCCGTTCGACCTCCTGCGGGGTGGGCAGGAACGCGCGCTCGATCACGGGCAGTTGGCGGGGGTGTATCGCCGTACGGCCCAGGAAGCCCAGGGCCCGTCCCGCGGCGCAGGAGCGGGCGAGTCCTTCGAGGTCGGCGACGTCCGGGTAGACCGACTGGGCCGGCGGGGCGAGCCCCGCGGCCCGGGCGGCGACGACCGCGCGGCTGCGCGGCCAGGCCAGCCCCGCGTCATCGGCCACGCCCAGCTCCGCCCGCAGGTCGGCCTCGCCGAGGGCGATGCCGCGCACGGCGGGGTGCGCGGCGGCGATCTCGTAGGCGCGCTCGATGCCGAGGGCGGATTCGAGGAGCGGGTAGAGGGGCGGGACACCGCCGGTCGCGGCGTGGCCGAGGGGCGGCGCCGGGAGGCCGTCCGCCCCGGCGGGACCGGGCCGTTGGCCGGGCGCGGGGGTGTGGGCGGGATACGGGCCTTCCGGGCCGGGTACGTCGTCCGGGCCCGCGGTGCCGGGACCGGAGACGGGTGTGCGGTCCCCGGGCGCCGGTACGGGCGCGGGGGCGCCGGCTCGGGCCGCCAGGGCGGCCGTTGCCACGCGCAGGACCTCCTCCCGGCCGCCGGTCTTCGGCAGCCGGAGTCCGGCCAGGCCGGGGAGCGGGGCCAGCGTGCGCAGTTCGCCGTCCGCCAGCGGGCCGGCGAGCGCGTTGACGCGGACGTGCACCGGCACCGGGCCGGGGCGCGGTTCGCCCAGCAGCTCCGCGGTGGCCGCCAGCGCGTACGCCTTGCGCTCGGGCGCCACCGCGTCCTCCAGGTCGACCAGCACCACGTCCGCGCCGCTGCGCAGCGCCTTGGCCACCACCGCGGGCCGGTCCCCGGGCACGTACAGCCAGGTGAGATACGTGTCCCCGGTGTCCCCCGGCCCGCCGCCGCCCGCCGGATCCGCCGCGACCGCGGACGCGCGCGGCGCGCTCACACCGCCCCCTCGTCGCGCAGCCCGGCTATCTCCGCGCCGGTCAGCCCAAGCCCTGCCAGCACCGCGTCGGTGTCCGCGCCGTGCGGCCGGCCTGCCCAGCGGATCGCGCCCGGGGTCTCGGAGAGCCGGAAGAGCACGTTCTGCATCTTCACCGTGCCCAGTTCCTCGTCCTCGACCTCGGTGATCGAACCCAGCGCCCGGTACTGCTCGTCGGCCATCACGTCGCGTATGTCGTACACGGGCGCCACCGCCGCCTGCGCCTTCTCGAAGGCCGCGACGACCGTCGCCGCGTCGTGCCGCGCGATCCACCCGCCGACCGCCTCGTCCAGCTCCTCGGCGTGCGCCGCCCGGCCGGCGCCGGTGCCGAACCACGGCTCGTCGATCAGCTCGGGCCGCCCGACGAGCCGCATCACGCGCTCCGCGATCGACTGCGCGGAGGTGGAGACGGCGAGCCAGCGGCCGTCGGCGGTGCGGTAGGTGTTGCGCGGCGCGTTGTTGGTGGAGCGGTTGCCGGTACGCGGCTGGACGTAGCCGAGCTGGTCGTACCAGAGGGGCTGCGGGCCGAGCACCGTCAGCATCGGCTCGATGATGGCCATGTCGACCACCTGCCCGCGCCCGGTGCGCTCCCGCCCGGCGAGCGCCGTCATCACGGCGTACGCGGTGGAGAGCGCGGCGACGGAGTCCGCGAGGCCGAACGGCGGCAGCGTCGGCGGCCCGTCCGGCTCGCCGGTGACCGCGGCGAAGCCGCTCATCGCCTCGGCGAGGGTGCCGAACCCGGGGCGGCCGGCGTACGGGCCGAACTGGCCGAAGCCGGTGACCCGGGCGAGCACCAGCCGGGGGTTGGCCGCGGACAGCTCCGCCCAGCCGAGGCCCCACTTCTCCAGCGTGCCGGGGCGGAAGTTCTCGATGATCACGTCGGATCCTGCGGCCAGCCGCAGCAGCACGTCACGCCCGCCGGGGGTGGACAGGTCGAGGGTGAGGTTCCTCTTGTTGCGGCCGAGCAGCTTCCACCACAGGCCGACGCCGTCCTTGGCGGGGCCGTGGCCGCGCGAGGGGTCGGGCTTGGCGGGGTGCTCGACTTTGACGACCTCGGCGCCGAAGTCGCCGAGCATGGTCGCGGCCAGCGGCCCGGCGAAGAGCGTCGCGAGGTCCAGGACGCGCAGCCCGGCGAGCGGGGCCTGCGGCGCCGGGGAGGCGGGGGTGTCGGTGGCGGTGGCGGGGGCATCGGAAGCGGCGGAGGCGGGGGTGTCGGTCATGGTTTCGCGCCTTCCTCGGTGGTGCGTTGCGGTTCCGTGCGCGGGCCGTACGCCCGTGGCCCCGCGGGGTGGTGCGGCGGTACGCGGGTCACGGGCCCTCGGCCGCCAGCCGGTCGATCTCCGCGCGCTCCGGCATGGACGACGACGCGCCCGGCCGCTGGACGGCGAGCGCGGCGGCGGCCGCCGCCCACGCCAGCGCCGCCGGCATCGGCCGGCCCTCGGCGTACGCCACGCACAGCGCGCCGACGAAGGTGTCGCCCGCGGCCGTGGTGTCGACGGCACGGACCGCGAGCGCCGGCACCACGACGGGCTCCTGACCGCGCGCCGCGTACAGGCTGCCCGCGCCGCCGAGCGTGACGACGACCTCCGGCACCTGGTCCAGCAGCGCCGCCGCGGCCCGGTGCGGGTCGGATCTGCCGGTGAGCGCGGCGGCCTCGTGCTCGTTGGGGATGAGCAGGTCGGTGGCGGCGAGCAGCCGGCCGGGCAGCGGCCGGGCGGGCGCGGGGGTCAGCACGGTGCGTACGCCGTGCCCGCGGGCCGCCTCGGCGGCGGCCACGACGCCGTCCATCGGCAGCTCCAGTTGGAGTAGGAGCGTGCCGGCGGCGGCGATGCGCTCGTCGTCGCCGGGGGCGAGCCCGGTGACGGTGCCGTTGGCGCCCGGGACGACGACGATGGAGTTGCCCCCGTCGTCGTCGACGACGATGTGCGCGGTGCCGCTGGCGCCCGGGGCGGTGCGCAGCCCCGCGGTGTCCACGCCTGCGCCGTCGAGGGCGGCGCGCAGCTCGCCGCCGAAGGCGTCGGCGCCGACCGCGCCGATCATCGTCACCGCCCCGCCCGCGCGGGCGGCGGCGACGGCCTGGTTGGCGCCCTTGCCGCCGGGCACGGTGCGGAACTCCCGTCCCGAGACGGTCTCGCCGCGCAGCGGGGCGGTGGCGGCGTACGCCACGAGGTCCATGTTGACGCTGCCGAAGACGGCGAGCGTCGCTTGGAGGGTGGTCGTCATGGGGAGGGCCTCCGGGGTTCGTGCGGTGGTACGGGTCCGGTACCGGCGGCCGCGGGGGCGCCGGCCGGCGCGGGCGGGGGGAGGGCGTGGGCGGCGGTGCGGGCGGCGAGTTCGTCGAAGCCGATGCCGTCCATGCCGCCGACGGTGGTCGCCAGCCGGTTACGCAGCGGCGCCGTCCACCGCTCCGGCAGCGCCCCGGGCGAACCGGCCAGCAGCCCGGCGACGGACCCGGCGGTGGCGCCGTTGGAGTCGGTGTCCCAGCCGCCGGAGACGACGCGGCAGATGGCGCCGGTGAAGTCGCCGCCCGCGTGGGTGAGCGCGGCGGCGAGCAGCGCGGCGTTGGGGACGACGTGCACCCAGTGCCGTCCCTCGTGCGCGGCGTGCAGGTCGTCGACGACGGCCGCGAAGCCCTCCGGGGTGCCGGTGGGTTCGCTGCGGGCCAGCTCGATGCCGTGCCGTACGGCGCGGGCCAGCCGGGAGCGCGGCGGCACGACGGCGAGGCCGGTGCGCAGCACCTCGTCCACGTCGGTGCCGCCGCCCGCCGCGGCGGCGAGGGCGGCGGCGGCGAACATGGCGCCGTAGACGCCGTTCGCGGTGTGGGTGAGCACGGCGTCGCGGTGCGCGGCGGCGGCGGCGCCCGCCGGGTCGCCGGGGTGGGTCCAGCCGTGCACGTCGGCGCGGATCTGGGCGCCGATCCACTCCCGGAACGGGTTGCGGTACGCGCCGGTGTGCGGGGGTTCCACCCCGTCGAGCAGGTTGCGGTACGCGACCCGCTCGGCGGTGAACGTACGGCCCGCGGGCAGCTCGTCGAGCCAGAGCTGCCCGACGTCCGCGGTGGTGAAGGCGTGGCCGTGGCGGTCGAGGAGGAGCAGGGCGAGCAGCGGGTAGTTGAGGTCGTCGTCCTCGGGTGCGCCGTCGATGGTCTCGGCCAGGGAGGTCGCGGCGCTGCGGCGGTTCCAGGGGTGCGCGGCGGCGACGGCGGGGTCGAGCCCTTCGGCGGTGAACCAGGTGTGGACCGGCCAGTTGCCGGTGGAGCGGGCGATGGCCCGGATGCCCTCCAGGGTCACCTTCTCGACGGGCTTGCCCAGGACGCACCCGGCGGCGCGGCCGAGCCACGCGGCGTGCAGCCGGGTGCACAGCCGGTCCGGGTACGCGCCGTCCGTGGACGGCCCGGGCGCGGGTGCGGGCACGGGCCAGCGCGGGCAGGCGGCCCTGATCTCGTCCAGGTCGGTCGGCTCGACCGCCGCCAGCGGGGTCTCCAGCGCGGCGAGTTCGTCCAGCAGCTCCAGCGCGAGGGCCCGCAGCCGCGGCTTCGGCGGGCCCGGCGAGGCGCCCGCGCGCTCCGGCGCCTGGTGGCCGCCGGCGCCGAGCCAGCGGCGGTGCAGCGGCCCGGCGGCGCGGCCGTCCTCCGCCGCCTGCCGCAGCTCGTGGCCGACGAGGTCTTCGGGCTGCACCCAGGTCAGCCGGAGCGGCGCCCCGTGCACGTCCGCCGGGGCCGTCACGACGCCTCCGCCAGCGCGCCGAACACGGCCTCGTGGGCGCGGCGGCGCGCCACGTCCCGTACGAAGACCTCGCGCGCGACCTCCGTGAGCGTGGCGGCGGGGGCGAGCAGGTCCAGCCGGCTGGCCCGCGCGACCTCCCCGGCCCACTCCCCCGGCACCGCCGCGGCGCCGCCGAGCGCACCGGCGATGGCGCCGCCCATGGTGGCGATCGAGTCACAGTCGCGGCCGTAGTTGACCGCGCCGAGGACCGTGTGCCGGTAGTCGCCGCGGCCGACGAGCAGCATGCCCAGCGCCACCGGCAGCTCCTCTATCGCGTGCAGCCGCGAGGGCCGCCGGGCGCCGAGCGAGGGATTGCGGTACTCGGGGCCGACCGTGTCGTACGGCTCGACCGCCGCGCGCAGCGGCGCCAGCGCCTCTTCGAAGTCCTTGCAGCCGGCGGCCGCTTCGCAGACCGCCTCGATGGCGGCGCGGGTGCCGTCCTTGGCCAGCGCGAGCGCCGCCTCGACCACGGACTCGGGCGTGGCGCCCGGCGCGAAGGCCGCCGCGACGCAGGCGGCGAAGACCCCGGCGGCCTCGCGCCCGTACGACGACTGGTGCGCGCCGGCGACGTCCAGCGCCTCGGCGTAGGCCGCCGCGGGGTTGCCGGCGTTGACGGCGCCGACGGGCGCCATGTACATCGCGGCGCCGCAGTTGACGATGTTGCCGACGCCCGCCTCGCGCGGGTCGACGTGGCCGTAGTGCAGCCGTGCGACGATCCACTTCTCGGCGAGGAAGATCCGCTGCAGCGGCAGCGCCTCGGCCTCCAGCTCGGGGATCCAGCGCGGCGTGCCCATGAGGTCGGGCACGAGGTGGTCGGCGACGGCGTAGGCGTCGAGGTGGTCGCGGACCTTGTCGTAGACGCGGATGAGGGCGTGGGTCATGAGGGTGTCGTCGGTGACGTGCCCGTCGCCCTTGTGGTACGGGGCGATGGGGCGGGCGGTGCGCCACTCGTCGCGGTGGAACGGCTCGACGATGCCGCGCACCCGGCCGCCGTAGCGCTCGGCGATGGCCTCGGGGGTCCAGCCCTCGACGGGCCCGCCGAGGGCGTCGCCGACGGCGGCGCCGACGAGGCATCCCGCGGTGCGGTCGGCGAGGCCGGGCCCCCCCGTGGCTGCGGTGGCTGCGGTGGCTGCGGGGTCGCCGGGCGTGGCGGAAGCGGTCGTGGGGGTCATGAGGCGAGGGGTCCTTCCGCGGGAGTGCTGAACTGCTTGTCGGCCAACTGCCGGGCGAGGTCGACGAGGTCGGCGCCGGCGAGCTGGGGCAGGGCGCAGCCGGAGAGGATCCGGCAGGCGTCCCGCCAGGTGGCGGGGAGTCCGGCGGCGCCGCCGAGCGCCCCGGTGAGGGCGCCGGCCAGGGCCGGCGCGGAGTCGGCGACGCGCGAGAGGCACGCGGCGGCGGGTACGGCCTCGGAGATGGCGCCGGCCGCGGCGGTGGCGACGGCGAGCGCGACGGGCACGGTCTCGGCGGCGGCGATGCCGTAGCTGTAGACGTGGTCGACGATCTCGTGCTCCAGCACGGGCACGAGGGCGAAGGCGTTGCCGGGCAGCCCGGGGCGGGTGGCGACGGCGGTGCGGCCGAGCTGCACCGCGCGTTCGGCGTTGCGCAGGATCTCGGTGCCCTGCGGGAGCTGGGCGAGGGCGGCGTCCACGCAGGCGTCGACGGGCCGGCCGCCGAGCGCCGCGGCGATCGCGGCGGCGGTGGCGCGGGCGCCGTGCACGCCGTCGCCGTCCTGGGTGTAGCGGGCGTCGAACTCGGCGAGGTCGGCGGCCCGTTCCGGGTCGCCGGGGTGGACGGCGGCGAGCACGGCGGCCCGTACGCAGGCGGCGTCGTCGAAGTAGTGCGGGTTGTCGTGGCCGGTGGCGGGCGGGCGCAGGCCGGCGGCGAGGTTGCCGAGCCCGGCCCGTACGGAGATACGGGCGCGCAGCGGGATCTCCGCCGACTCGATCTCGTCCGCGCGTTCGGCGGCGACCGCGACCTCGTCGGCCAGCGCGCTCCAGGCGAGGGTGAGCGCGGAGCGGACGCGCCGGTCGGAGGTGAGGTCGGTGTGCAGCCCGCTGCCGGCGGAGAGCACGGCGTACGCGGTGAACGCGGCCCACTCCGCGTCGTCCGACGGGCCCAGGCGCAGCGGCTCGGGCGGCTGGTTGAGCGCGATGGGCACCGGCAGGGTGGTCGTCGCGTTCTGCTCGGCGAAGGTGTCCAGCTCACGGGTGAGCCGGCGGGTCCACTCGGGCATCCGGGCCGCGCGGTGCCGGCCGGCGGGCCAGCCCGCGGCGTCGCCGGCGGCGATGCCCAGCAGCAGCCCCTCCACGCGCCGCAGGTCGCCGCCCGCCTCGGCGAAGCCGGCGGCGGCGACGGGACGTCCGGCGGCGGGCGCACCCGGTTCCGCGGCGGGCCGCTCCGCGCGCGGCGCGGCGACGACGGGACGCTCCGCGCCCTCGGCGGGGCTCGCGGGTGCACCCGCGGCCGCGCCCGTACGGGCCGCGCCCCCGGCGGCGCCGTCCGGCGCACCCGACGCGTCACGCGCCGCCCCGGACTCCGGGGCGCGGCGGGACCCGGGCAGCGGTGCGCTCACGAGGCGACCTCCTCGTCTGCGGGGGCGAGCCGGTCCGCGATGTCGAGCACGTGGTGTCCTGCCATGGACGGCAGGCACGTGCCGCGTACCGGCTTGATGGCCGCGGCCCAGGCGCCGGGAATGGCGGACTCGCCGCGCAGCGCACCCGCCAGCGCGCCGGCGACGGCGGCGGTGGTGTCGGCGTCGCGGCCCATGTTGACGGCGGCGAGGACGGAGTCCGCGAAGTCGCCGCGGGCGGCGGCGAAGGCGCCGAGCGCGAGCCCGACGGCCTCCGGTGCCAGGTCCGACCAGGGGTAGCCGCCGATGACGACCGAGGAGCGGACGGCGCGTTCGACGCTCAGCGGCGTGGCGCCGGGGGCGCGGCGCGCGCGGCGGCCCGCGGAGACCGCGCGCTGGAGGGAGCGCGAGGTCCAGGAGTCCTCGGGGATGACGGACAGGGCGGCCTGCACGACGACGTCCGGGGAGTCGCCGGCCATGGCGGCGGCCACCCCGGCGGCGACGGCCTGGCCGCCGTAGATGCCCTCGCCCTCGTGGCTGACGGTGCCGTCGATGGCGACCAGCCGCGCCGCCTCCGCCGGGCGGCCCGCGGCGAAGACGCCGAAGGGCGCGGCGCGCATGGCGAGTCCGTCGCTCCAGGCGTGCCGGTGCTGCGCGGTGATCGGGGCGGCCAGCCCGCGGCGCAGGTTCTCCAGGGTGCCGCGCTCGCTGAACCCGGCGCCGCGGAACGGGCCTTCGTCGAGGTCGGCGATGCGCTCGTGCCAGGCGGACTCCACGTGCGCGAGGCTGAGGGCCGCGCCGTGCTCGGCGAGCAGCAGCCCGGAGAAGATGGCGTACTCGGTGTCGTCCGTGCCCGCCGGGGCGGCGGCCACGAAGTCCTCGATGCGGCCCCAGCGCTCGCGGATCTGGGAGGGCTTCATGTTCTCGACGGGCGCGCCGAGGGCGTCGCCGACCGCGAGGCCGAGCATGGCGCCGCGGGCCCGGTCGCGGGCGGTCGGGGCGGCCTGCCCGGCGCCGCGGGCGACGGGGCGCAGGCGGACCGGAACGGAGTGGGCGGGGGCGGAGTGGGCGGGGGCGGAGTGGGCGGAGGCGGGACGGACGGGCGGTTCGGGGCCGGCTGCTGCGCTCATCGTGCGGTGCTCATGGTGCTGTTCGTGCTCTTTCCTCGTGCGCCTGCTCGGGTGCTTCTGATGCCTGCTCGTACGTTCCGGCCGGCCGCCGCCGTCATCTCTGGTACCGGTCGAGGACGAGGTTGCCGTCCTCGACCAGCGACTCGCGCAGCTCGTCCAGGTCGGTGTCGCCGTTGAAGTACCGCTGGAAGGCCGGGGTGGCGATCTTGTCCGACCACTCGCGGTACCCGCGGACGCCGAGCACCGGGGCGGGCCGCAGTGAGCGGGCCACCTCCACGCCCGTACGCCACCCGTACTTCTCGGTGTTCAGGGCCGGATCCTTGAGCGCCTCCGCGCCGGTGGGCAGCATCCAGTCGCCCGCGGCCAGCTCGGCCATGTGCTCCGGCCGGGTCATGAAGGCGATGAAGTCGGCCGCCGCCTGCTGGTGGCCGCTGTCCTCGGCCACCGACAGCGTCTGCGGGCTGACGCCCTGCGCGAGCCCGCCCGCGGGTCCCTCGCCCACGGGCATCGGCAGCACCGACCACTCGAAGTCGTCGGGCGCCTGCTGGGTGACGAGCTGGCGGTACGAGAAGTTCAGCGGCACCATCGCGTACCGCCCGGCGAAGAAGCCCGGCAGGGTGTCGGAGCCGGACATGCCCAGGCTGCTGCGCGGGGCGGTGCGGTCCTCGTTGACCTGGCGGTCGATGGTCTCGGCGACGGCGGAGTCCTCGGGTCCGTAGCCGACGCGGTTCTTCGGGCCGTCGTCGGTCTGCTCCCGGGAGAACAGCCCGCCGCCGGTGGACAGGGAGAGGTTCACCGACTGGCTGACGGGCTCCTTCATGCCCCAGGCGACGCCGTACCGGTCGGTCGTGCCGTCGCCGTCGGTGTCGGCGGTCAGCTCCTTCGCCGCGTCCTCGAACTCCTGCCAGCTCCACGGGTCGGCCGCGGTCGGCACCCGCACCCCCGACTCCTCCAGCAGCGCGGTGTTGGCGAACATCATCCGCGGCTCCTGGAGGAAGGGGACGCCGTAGATGCCGCCGTTCATGGTGGTGGTCCGCCACGACTGCTCCGGTATGTCGGTGCGCAGCGACTCGGGCAGCAGGTCGGTGAGGTCGGCGAGATAGCCGCCGTAGGCGAAGTCGGTGAGGTCGTCGGCGGCGTCGTGGATGATGTCCGGCGCCTCGCCGCCCTCGAAGGAGGTCAGCAACTGGTCGTGCACGGTGTCCCAGATGCCCTGTACGTAGCGGACCTGAACCTTCGGGTGCTCCTCGTTCCACTCCTCGACAAGCCGCTTGTTGGCCGCGACGGACTCCTCCTGCCAGGCGAGGCTGAGGTAGTCGAGGGTCACCGTGCCGTCGTCGGAGCCGCCGTCGCCGCTGCAGCCTGCTAGCAGCGCCAGGCTCAGGGCGGCGGCGCCGGCCGCGGTGGCGGCGTGGCGGATGCGTGCGGCGGGCCTCATCCCTTCACCGCCCCGGCGAGCATCCCGCTGACCAGCCGGCGCTGGAGGAGCGCGAAGAACAGCAGGCTGGGGATGGTGGCGAGGGTCGCGGCCGCGGCGAGCGGGCCGAGGTCCACGACGCCCTCGGCGCCGAGGAACTGGGTGAGGATGACCGACATCGTCTGATTCTCCGGGGACTTGAGCAGCACGAGGGCGAAGAAGAACTCGTTCCAGGCGGTGACGAAGGAGAACATCAGCGTCGCCACCAGGCCGGGGGCGAGCAGCGGGAGCACGACGCTGACGATGGTGCGCAGCCGGCCCGCGCCGTCCACGGCGGCGGCCTCCTCCAGGGAGACGGGCACCGCCTTGACGTAGCCCTGGAGCATCCAGAGCGAGAAGGGCAGGTTCCACACCACGTAGACGAGGATCAGCCCGGGCAGCGAGTCGATCATCCGCGCTTCCTTGAGCAGCATGAACAGCGGGATGATGATGAGCACGAACGGGAACATCTGGCTGACCAGGATCCAGCCGGTGGCGGCCGTGGTGACCTTCGAGCGGTACCGGACCATGGCGTACGCGGCGGGCACGGCGATGGCCACGGCGATGAGGGCGGCGCTGCCGGCGACGAGCAGGCTGTTGGCGGCGGACCGCAGCAGCGGCTGGGCGTCGAAGGCGGCGCGGAAGTTCTCCAGGGTGGGTTCCCGGGGGATCCAGGTGGGGTCGATCTTCCCCAGCTCCTGCGGCGACTTGAAGGCCGTGGAGACCAGCCACACCAGCGGGAAGGCGAGGAAGACCAGGTAGGCCAGCAGGGCGAGGTACTGCCCGGTGCGGCCGGCGGCGCGCTTGGTGCGCAGACCCGTGAGGCTGCTCATCAGCTTGCCTCCTCCTTCAGTCGCTTGCGCAGGAACAGGGTCAGGAACACCGCGATGACCGCGATCATCGCCAGGCCCATGGCGGCGGCGTAGCCGTACTGGCCGTAGGCGAAGGCCTCTTCGTACGCGAAGAGCATCGGCAGCCGGGTCTCGCCGCCCGGGCCGCCCTGGGTGAGCACGAAGACCAGGCTGAAGGAGTTGAAGTTCCAGATGAAGTTGAGCGCGGTGATGGCGATGACCACCGGCTTGATCGCCGGCCAGGTGACGGCCGTGAAGCGGCGCCAGACGCCGGCGCCGTCGAGGGCCGCGGCCTCCTTCAGCTCGTACGGGACGTTCTGCAGCCCGGCGAGGAGCACGACGGTGGTCTGCGGCATGCCGGCCCAGACGCCGACGGCGATGACGGCGGGCAGGGCCAGGGAGAGGCTGGTGAGCCAGTCGACGTTCTCGTCGATGAGGTGGAGCCGGCTCAGCGTCTCGTTGAGGATGCCCGCGTCCTGGTGGTAGACCAGCCGCCACATGATGCCGACGACGACCTCGGGCATCGCCCAGGGGACGAGCGCGAGGGTGCGGGCGAACCAGCGGAAGCGAAGGTTCTGGTTGAGCAGCAGGGCCAGGCCCAGCGCGAGCACGAACTGCAGGGCGGTGACGCAGACCGCCCATACGAGCCCGACGCGGAACGAGTCCCAGAAGAGGGTGTCGTGCCGCAGGTCCGCGAGGTTCGTGAGGCCGATGAACTCGGTGGGCTCGGTGCGGCCGGCCTGCGCGTCGGTGAACGCGAGCGAGGCGCCGTAGAGAAGGGGGCCGACGCTCAGCACCAGGATGGGTATGAGCGCGGGCAGCAGCAGGAACCAGGTGCCGCCGTCGAGGCCGAGGGCGGCCTTGCGGGCGCGTGGCGTGCGCGGTGGCGGGGTGCCGCGGCCCGCGGCCCTCGGTGGAGGTGGTGCGGCAACGCTCATGCGGACTTCGCGCCTTCCTGCTCGTCGGAGCCCGCGGGCGAGGCGCCCGGGGAGGTGGAGCCGCGCACGACGAGCCGCGGCGCGGCGGTCGTGCGGCGGGCGGGAACAGGCTCGCCGTCCTTCGGACCGAGCCGTTCGAGAAGCATCCGGGCGGCGCGCCGGCCGCGTTCGCCGGCGCCGAGGTCGACGCTGGTCAGCGGCGGCCAGGCGGCGACGGCCAGCTCGCTGTCGTCCATGCCGGCGACGGCGGTGTCCTCGGGTATGCGCCGGCCGCGGGCGTGCAGCGCCTGGGCGGCGCCGATGGCGAGCTGGTCGTTGGCGCAGAACACGGCGTCGAGGCCGGGGCGGGCGTCGAGCAGACGGGCGGTGGCACGGGCGCCGGCGCCGACGCCGAACTCGGTGGCGGCGACCAGGCCGGGGTCGTAGGAGATGCCGCAGGCGGCGAGCGCGGCGCGGTAGCCGCGGCCGCGGTTGCCGCCGGGGACGGTGTCGACGGGGCCGTTGACGAAGGCGATCCGGCGGCGGCCGGTCTCGACGAGGTGGCGTACGGCCAGTTCCGCACCGGTGACGGAGTCGGCCTGGACGGCGTCGACAGGCACGCCGTCGGGCAGCGAGCCGATGACGACGACGGGGCCGGGGGCGGCGGTCAGCGCCTCGACGTGCTCGGGGGTGATGCGGATCGGCACGAGGACGAGGCCGTCGCTGGTGCGGTCGGCGAGGCTGCGTACGACGCCCAGCTCCTCGGTGACGTCGGCGTCGGTGGAGTGCAGCAGCAGGCGGTAGCCGGCGGCCTTCGCGACGGCCTGGATCTCGCGGACCATGGCGACGTAGACGGGGTTGCCGATGTCCGGGACGGCGAAGGTCAACTGGCGGGTGTGGCCGTCCTTCAGGGAGCGGGCCACGGCGTTGGGCACGTAGCCCAGCTCGGCGGCGGCGCGGCGGACCCGGTCCTCGGTCTCGGGGCGGGCGCCGAGGCCGTTGAGGACGCGCGAGACGGAGGCGATGGACACCCCGGCGCGTTCGGCGATCGACACGATCGTGGGTGGCCCCCCGGAGGACATCGCACCCGCCCCTTCGCTTCGTATACGGCCCGGCCCAACCGGCCGCTCCTGTAAAGGTTTACAGCCGCTGGAAACGTTTACGTATGTTGCTCTCGCGTAACCCGGCCGTCAATGGCCGGACACATGTGATCTGCGTCTCGCCGGGCCGGAACACGGCAGGCGGCGTGCGGTGCGCCCCGCGGGCGGTGGCGGCGGAGAAGCCCAAGTCGCGGGCTGACTGGGGAGGATCCGGGTTCCGAATAGCCGCATCGGAAAGAGGGCCTTAACGCCGCCTCACGATCTTTCTAACGTCTACGGCACCACAACTTACGAGGTGACAGGGGGCCAGAATGCCTGCTGAGGCACTTTCTCGTCGCACCATGCTCGGAAGAGGCGCGGCGGCCGGGGGAGCACTCGCGCTGGGTCCGCTGCTGGCGGGTGAGGCGTTCGCGGCCACGTCCGGGGCGCCGTCCGCGGCGAACCCGGGCCAGGGCCCCGCCGAGGACGTCTACGGCCGCATCGGGGTCCGTCCGCTGATCAACGCGCGGGGAACGTACACCGTGCTCAGCGGCTCGCTGATACTGCCCGAGGTGCGGGACGCGATCGACGCGGCGGCGCGGCAGTACGTACAGCTCGACGAGCTGGCCGACGCCGTCGGCCGCCGTATCGGCGAGCTCACCAAGACGGAGTTCGGGCTGGTCAGCGCCGGCTGTTCGGCGGGGCTCACGCACGCGGCGGCGGCGTGTACCGCCGGCGGCAACCCGGACCTGCACGTCAACATCCCGGACCTGACCGGGTTCCAGAAGACCGAGGCGATCATCCCGCGGCACTCGCGGAACGTGTACGAGGCCGCGATCACCGCGGTGGGCCTCAAGGTCGTCCAGGTCGAGACGAAGGAGGAGCTGGAGGCCGCCATCGGCCCGCAGACCGCGCTGGTCTACATCATGGCCGGGCCGCGGGTGGACGACAGCGAGCTGGACACCGAGACGATCGCGTCGGTGACCAAGCCCGCCGGGGTCCCGCTGCTGGTCGACGCGGCCGCGGAGATCCTCACCATCCCCAACGTGCACATCGAGCGCGGCGCCGACCTCGTCGGCTACAGCGGCGGCAAGTGCATGCGGGGCCCGCAGTCGGCCGGTCTGATCCTGGGCCGCGAGGACCTCGTACGGGCCGCGTGGGTGCACAGCGCCCCGCACCACGGCTACGCGCGCGGCTTCAAGGTCGGCAAGGAAGAGGCCATGGGCATGCTCGCGGCCGTCGAGATGTGGGTCCAGCGCGACCACGACGCCGAATACGCCGAGTGGACGGGCTGGCTCAAGCAGATCTCCCGCCGGGTGTCGTCGGTGAGCGGTGTGACCACCGAGATCACCCAGCCCGAGGGGCTGTCGAACCGGACGCCTTCGCTGCGCATCCTGTGGAGCGCCAAGCGCATGGAGGTCACCGGCAGCACCATCGTGAACGCGATGTGGAACGGCGAGCCGCGCATCGCGCTCAACGCCGCCGGCGGCTCCGACCCGGACCAGACCGGCGTCTCCATCACGCCGTACATGATGGAGCCCGAGGACTGGCGGACCATCGCCGACGAACTCGTCCGGATGCTGCGCGACCCGCCGCCCGCGCCGGAGTCGCCCAAGCCGCCGACGGTGGACGTGGCCGGCACCTGGTCCGTGGAGATCACGTACGCCGCGGGCACGTCGAGCGCACACAAGCTCGAACTGGCCCAGGACGGCGCGAAGGTCACCGGCACGCACGCCGGCGAGTTCGTCAGCCGGCCGGCCTCGGGCAGCGTCAGCGACAAGCAGGTCACGGTGCGCAGCAACTACGGCGAGGAGCACGGCGACTCGCTGAGCTACACCTTCACCGGCACCGTCGACGGCGACAAGATCAGCGGCGAACTCGACATGGGCGAGTACCTGAAGGGCTCCTGGACCGCGACCCGGTCCTGACGGCCGGCGCGCGCCGGCCGGCCAGCCGCGGCCGGCGCGCGCCGACCCATATCCCCACATGTCATGCACCGAACATTCACCAAGGAGTAACCGCATGTCCTCCAACCGCAGGGACTTCATCCGCAAGGCGGCCCCGGTGGCCGCGGTGGCCGCCGTGCCGGTGGTCGCGGGCGGCCAGGCGATGGCCAGCGACAACGACCAGAGCACGGGCCACGGCCGACCGCCCCGCAAGGAGGTCCACTACCCCGGCGGCGGCGAGCCGCCGGAGAACCCGCTGTTCAGCCCGATCGTGACCTACGGCAACATGGTCTTCATCTCGGGTATCGGCGCGCACTTCGAGGGCGACATCCGCTCCCACACCGACCACGTGCTCAACGAGATCGAGCGCTACCTGGAGTCGGTCGGCTCGTCCATGGAGAAGGTCCTCAAGGTCAACGTCTACCTCAACACCCTGGACGACTACGCCGGGATGAACGAGGTCTTCCTCGGCCGCTGGGGCAAGGAGCCGGGCGTGCGCACCACCATCGCCGCCGCCGCCGGCATCCCCGGCGACTCCCTGGTCGAGATCGACTGCATCGCCGTCATCTGACGATCCGTAGCGCACGCGCCACCACCTGACACAGAGATGGGGAATCGAGCCGGCATGCACGTGAGATCGCGAGTTTCCTGGACGGTACTTCCCGCGGCGCTGACCCTCGTACTGGGCGCCTCCACCGTCGGCGCCACGGCGCCCGCGGGCGCCCAGGCCGAGGGGAAGGACGAGGGCGTCGCGTACGACCTCGTCATCAGGCGGGGTCACGTCATCGACCCGAAGAACGACATCGACGGCGTGCGTGACGTCGCCGTCAAGGACGGCAAGATCGCCAAGGTGGCGCCGAGCATCGACGCCTCGGGTGCGAAGAAGACGGTCGACGCGCGTGGCAACTACGTCACCCCCGGCCTGATCGACATGCACGCGCACATGTTCCCGGGCCCGAAGCAGGACTACGCCAACGGCTGGAACGGCGTGGCCCCCGACGGCTTCACCCTCCGGGCGGGCGTCACCACGGCCGTGGACACCGGCTCGGCGGGCGCGAGCAACTTCGACCAGTTCAAGACCGAGGTCATCGACAAGTCCAAGACCCGGGTGCTGTCCTTCCTGAACATCGTCGGCAAGGGCATGGCCGGCCACCCGTACGAGCAGGACCTCGCGGACATGAAGCCCGGGCCCGCGGCCGAGGTGGCCAAGGCGAACCCGGGGACCATCGTCGGCATCAAGACGGCGCACTACAACGGCCCCGAGTGGGACCCGGTGGAGAACTCCCTCGCGGCGGGCGAGGAAGCCGGCATCCCGGTCATGGTCGACTTCGGCGCGAACACGCCGGAGCGCCCGCTGTCGCAACTGCTCAACGAGAAGCTGCGGCCCGGCGACGTCTACTCGCACATGTTCTCCGGGCTCCGCGGCGAGCTGGGCAAGGACGGCAAGCTCAACCCGGCCATGCAGCAGGGCCGCGACCGCGGCGTCGTCTTCGAGGTCGGCCACGGCGGCGGCAGCTTCTCCTGGGACGTGGCTGTGCCCGGGATGAAGGAGGGCTTCACGCCCGACGTCATCTCCACCGACCTGCACATCTCCAGCATGAACAGCGGCATGAAGGACATGTCGAACGTCATGTCGAAGTTCCTGACGCTCGGTATGCCGCTGAAGGACGTCGTCGAGGCGTCCACCTGGACGCCGGCCCAGACCATCCAGCGGCCCGACCTCGGCAACCTGTCGGTCGGGGCGCCCGCGGACATCTCCGTCTTCGCGCTGGAGCGCGGCACGTTCGGCTACACAGACAGCTTCGGCTGGCGGATCGACGGCAACCAGAAGCTGGTCGCCGAGACCACCTTCCGCGCCGGCCAGGCCGTCTGGGACCTCAACGGCAAGGCCGCGAACGAGTGGTACCCGGGGGCGAACCCCCCGAAGGCCAGCGCGGCCGAGGACCACGAGCACCAGTAAGGAACCACCCCTCCCCGCCCCGGAGGGCGTCCCGGCCGGCCCAAGCCGGGACGCCCTCCGGGGCTCCGCGCTGCCGGGACCGTCCGCACCGCGGGTTCAACGCCCGTTCGCCGGGCGGGTCTTGACCTTGATCCGGGGCGCGCCAACACTGCACGGATGTCTTCCACCTCTCCCCTGCACCCCCGTCACGGGCGCCCGGGCAGACCCGTGCGGCCCACCCGCCCCAGCAGACGCCACGTGCTCCGGCTCACCGGTGCCCTCGCCGGGATGGCCGCGGCCGCGCAGTTCACGCCGGCGCCCGCCAGCGCCGCGCCCCGGTACCACGACAACCCCTTCACCCTCGGCGTCGCCTCCGGCGAGCCGCTGCCGCACGGCGTCGTGCTGTGGACCCGGCTGGCTCCGGTGCCGCTGGCCGAGGACGGCCTCGGCGGGATGCCGCCGCAGGACGTGGCGGTGCGCTGGGAGGTCGCGGAGGACCCCGGGATGCGCCGGGTGGTACGCCGCGGTACGGCCGCCGCCAAGCAGGACTTCGCCCACTCCGTCCACGTCGAGGTGACGGGGCTGCGGCCCGGGCGCGAGTACTGGTACCGCTTCCGCACGGGCGGCGAGCTGAGCCCGGTGGGCCGGACGAAGACCGCGCCGACGGCCGGTTCGCTGACCCCCATGACGCTCGCGTTCGCCACCTGCCAGAGCTGGTCGGACGGCTTCTACACCGCCTACCGCCACCTCGCGGCGCAGGACGTCGACCTGATCGCGCACCTCGGGGACTACATCTACGAGTACCCGGTGGGCCGCACCAGCGGCCCCCGCGGCACCGACCTGTCCGCCGCGCACAACGCCGAGACCCTGACGCTGGACCAGTACCGGCTGCGCTACGCGCTCTACCGCACCGACCCCGACCTCCAGGCCGCGCACGCCGCCGCCCCGTGGATCGTCACCGTCGACGACCACGACGTGGAGGACAACTGGTCCGGCGAGACGTCCTTCAGCGGCGCCTCCCCCGAGGACCTGCTCCGCCGCCGCGCCGCCGCCTTCCGCGCGTACTACGAGCACCTCCCGCTGCGCGCCTCCTCGCTGCCGCAGGGCCCGGACATGCGGCTGCACCGCACCCTCGACTACGGCCGGCTGGCCCGCTTCCACGTCCTGGACGCCCGGCAGTTCCGCGACCCCATCGACATCACCCGCCGCGACGACCCGGCCCGCTCCATGCTCGGCGCCGCGCAGGAGCGCTGGCTGCTCGACGGCCTCGCGGACTCCGGCGCCGTCTGGAACGTCCTCACCCAGCAGGTGCTGATGATGCAGCTCGACCGGCTCACCGACCCCGGGCTCCAGCAGCTCAACGGCGACGCCTGGGACGGCTACACCGCCACCCGCGGCCGCCTCCTCGCGGGCATCGCCGAGCGGCGCGTGGCCAACCCGGTCGTCCTCACCGGCGACATGCACGTCAACATGGCCGGCACCGTCAAGCGGGACTTCGCCGACCCCTCCTCCCCCGCCGTGGCACCGGAGTTCGTGACCACCTCGATCACCTCCGGCGGCAACGGGGCCGACAGCAGCCCGCAGGCCGAGGAGTGGCTGGCGGCCAACCCGCACCTGACGTTCTACAACGGCCAGCGCGGCTACGTCCGCTGCACCGTCTCCCCCGGCGAGTGGCGCGCGGACTACCTCGTCGTGGACAAGGTCTCCGTGCCGGACGGCGCGGTGAGCACCCGCCGTTCGTTCGTCGTGGAAGCCGGCCGGCCCGAGCTCCAGGAGGCGTGAGCATGCACCCGATACGCAGAAGGGCCGGCGCCGCCGTCGCCGCGCTGGCCGCGTTCGCCGCCCTGTCGCCGCTCACCGCGCCCGCCGCCCCGGCGGGCGCCGCGGCGCGGGAGCCGGTGGCGGCCGGAGAACTGCTGGTCGTGCAGGCCAGCCTCCAGGAGGCGGTACGTCCCGCCGACGCGGCCGAGACCGCCGACCTCGACACCTTCGTCGACCGCCTCACCGCCGCCGCCCCGGCCCCGCCGGACGCGCTGCTGCTCACCGAGGTGCTGGGCCCCGGCGCCCGGCACGTCGCCGCGCAGCTCGGCCGCGCCACCGGCCAGCGCTACCGCGTCGCCGTCGCCCCCGGCGACAGCCCGTACCTGCCGGACGGCGCGGTGCGGGAGTCGGCGATCGTCGTCAACGCCGACACCGTACGGACCGTCGGCACCCCCGGCTTCCACCGGGTGCAGAGCGAGGACCAGGCGTACGCCGTCGTGGAGACCCGCGCCCACCCGGTCCTGCGGGCGCCGCTGGTCAGCGCGCACGTCGCCGGCAGCCCGGCGCCGGCCGCCGAGGCGCTCGCCGGCTTCCTCGCCGAGCGCCACCCGGCGCAGGCCGGTACGCCGCAGGTCGACGTGCTCGGCGGCGACTTCCGCGCCGGCCGCTGTGCGGAGCCGGTGGCGTACCTGGCGATCGGCTGCGCGCCGGCCCCGTTCTGGGACGCCCTGACCGCGCAGCGGGCGTACCGCGACACGGCGTACGAGCGCGGGGCCGAGCCCTGGTCGGCGTACCGCACCTACCTCTTCGCCCGCGGCGACGTACGCGACGGCTACGTCGACGCCGCCTACCGGCAGGAGCTGCCCGACGCGCGGGCGTGCAAGGAGGCGTTCGACCGCGGCGAGGGCGCGAGCGCGCCGCCGGAGTGCCGCGGCACGTACTACGCCGACCAGCCCTTCTCCTTCGCGCGGCTCGCCGCCCCGCCGCCGACCGCGACCGCCGTGGTCCCGGGCCGGGCCGAGATGTCGCGCTGCGAGCTGGGCGAGCGGGTCGGCGACGCGGTGGCCCGGGTCGCCAACTACACCGCGGAACCGGTCACCCGCGAGGTCACGGCGGCGGCCGACGCGCCGCTGTCCGTATCGCCGGCCGCCGCGACGCTCCAGGTGCCCGCGGGGCAGGCGCGGGCCGCGCGGATCTCCCTGACCGCCGCCGCGGACACCCCGCCGGGCGAGTACCCGGTGCGCGTCCGGGTCGGGGACGAGGCGTTCACGGTGCCGGTCACCGTCACCCCGGAGTGCACGGAGCCGCGGGTGTACGCCACGAGCTGGCACTCCGGCTCGGAGCCCGAGCGCGCGGTGGACGGCGACCCGAACACCTTCTGGCACTCGGAGTACGTCCCCGTCACGCCGCTGCCGCAGTCGCTGACGCTGAACCTGGGCGCGGTCCGGCAGGTGGACCGGGTGACGTACCAGCCGCGGATCGACGGCAACCTCAACGGCACGATCCTGCAGTACAAGGTGTACGTCTCCGCCGACGGCCGGGAGTTCACCGAGGTCGCCGCCGGCACCTGGGACCGGGACGCGCGGCTGAAGACGGCCTCCTTCGCGGCGGCCGACGCCCGGTACGTACGCCTGGAGGCGCACACGGCCAGCGGCGGAAGCTACGCCTCCGCCGCCGAGGTCGCCGCCGGGTGAAGGAGGGTCAGGCGGTGCCGCGGAAGGCGCGCAGCACCGCCTGGCCCTTGGCGTTCTCCGCGACCACGTAGACCGTGCTGCCGTCCCAGGCGTACGTGGCCGTGGACGGCGAGCCCATCGACTCGCCCTTGACCGCCAGCGCGCCGATGACCTTCGGCTTGCCGCTGCGCACGTCGTACTCCGTGAGCTCCAGGTGGAAGCCCTCCTCGGGCTTCGCGCTGGCGATGAGCCGGCCGTCGGTGGCGTCGTAGCCGATCATCTGGAGCCAGGCGCTCTTCGGCGTCTTCCACAGCAGTTCGCCGGACTTCAGGTCCACGGCGGCGAAGTGGACGTTGTCCCCGTACTCGGCGACGAGCACCCCGTCCTCGGTGACGAAGGTGGTGTGCTCCTCGAACTGCAGCTCGGCGAGGGCGCCGGTGAGGGGTACCAGCTTGCCCTCCCCGCCGTCGTCGGTGAAGGACTGCACGAACCTGTTCTCGTCGTCGTCCTGGAGCAGCACGGTCAGCGGGTTCTCGCCCAGGACGCGCTGGACGTCGAGGTCCACGCCGGGGAACCGCCACGGGTCCTCCCCGCCGCGGGTGTCGAGGACGGTGAGCTGGTGGCGCGGGGAGACGTCGGTGCATTCGCTGCTGCCGACGGCGTGCTCGTCGCCGAGGACGAGGGAGGAGTCGCACTCCCGGCCGCGGGAGGTGAAGTCCAGGCCGGGGCCGCCGCCCTTGGAGTTCCAGTTGTTGACGTAGGTGCCGATGGTGGTGCTGATGGTGGAGTCGTTGACGGTGAGCACAGGGTTGGTGGTGCCGTACTCGTCGGCGAGGTTCTCCGACCACAGCACGGTGCCGGTGTCGACCTCGACGGCCGCGAGGTACGCGCAGTCGTCGCCGCCGGCGTCGAAGGCGACGGCGCCGATGCCGCCGGGGCTGATGCGGCGGGACATGGCGCACAGCTCGCCGGCGCGCTTCGGCGGCTTCACCCGCCACTTCTCCTTGCCGGAGCCTACGTCGTACGCGCGCATGCCACCGTCCTCGTCGCCGTAGACGACGTGGTCGCCGGCCGTCCACATCCCGGGCAGGCTGCTGGAGTCGCCGCCGGCGACGTGGCTGCCCTCCAGCGGTGTGGACCACAGTTGCTCCAGCGCGTTCGCGGGCAGTTCGTCCTGCGCGCTGCTTCCGCCACCGCCGTCGTCGCCGCCGGAGAGGAAGACGACCGCGGCGCCGCCGCCGAGCACCGCGAGGACGAGGAGCACCGACAGCACGATGCCGACGGCCTTCTTGCCGCCGCCGGAGCCGGGCGGGGGCGGCGCGGGGTACGCGTACGGGGGCGGGGCGGCCGGCCCGGGCTGCGCCGGCATGCCGGGCGCGGCCATGGGCTGGGGGTGCTGCGGCGGTCCGTACGGTCCGCCGGCCGGCTGCTGCGGCGGGACGGGGGGCGGTCCCGCGGGCGGGGGTCCCGCGGGCGGGGGTCCCGGCGGCGGTGCCGGCGTTCCGGGCGGCACACCGGGGCCGTTCGTCGGCGGTGGTCCGAAGCCGCCCGCCTGCCCGTTCTGCCCGTACTCGTCAGCCACGCTGCATCCCCCCGCCGCGCTCCGCCGGCGTCCTCCGCCGATCGGCGCCCCATCGTAGGGGCCCGCCCGGCGGCGTACACGCCGGACCCCGAAAGCCCGGCTCGGCGTCAACGGCCGTGCCGGGCAGGCGAGTTCGAACGGGCCGGGCCGGGCCGCCGGGACGCGGCACGGCCTGAGGGCACACCCCCAGGGCCCCTCCGGCCGCCTGCCGCCGCGGCGTCTTCATCCCCTTCTCTGCCGGTTCTCTGCCGGTCCGCGCAGTGCCGCAGTGGCCGGCGGTGACGAAGCCGCTCCGGCCGCCGCGGTTGACGGAGAAGCCGACGGAACAGCGGCTGCCGCTGCCGATGTAGTAAGCGTCGCCGCCGACGATGTCCGCGTAGGTACGGGGCTTCTCGTCGGACCGCTGGACCTTCAGCAGGCTCGCGTCGACCCCGGCCGCGGCGGCGAAGCGCTCGGCCGCGGCGGGCCTGGAGGTGTGCAGGACGACGCGGTTGGCGGTGGTGTCCACGTACCAGACGGGCACGTGGGCGGGCGAGGAGCGCTCGGCGACCCGGTCGAGGTCGGCCTTGGACGCGTCCAGCTCGGCGAGGCTGTGGTCGACGACCTTCGCCCGGGCGCCCTCGTCGGCGATCTTCCGCGCCTCGGTGGAGTCGGTCGTCGCCACCACGACCTCGGCGGAGGTCTTGCCCGACACCCACGCTCCCCCGTCACTGCGGTGCAGCGACAGCCGCAGCGTGCCGGCGACGGCGCCGGCCTCGCTCTCGTTGGCCAGCCGTCTCTCGGCCTGATCCGCGGTGAGGCCGAGATCCCGCTGCATCGCCTTGAGCAGGCCCGGGGAGTACTGCCCCGAGGCCGAGTCGGGCGTGCCAGGGGAATCGGACCAGTTCGAGCACGCCGGGCAGCAGCACCCGGGCGCGGTCGGGGACGAGCTCGCCGAGCGCCGTGGGGCGCACGCCGTGCCTGCCTCGGTCGAAGAGCGGGCCGCCGAGTGCGCGCTCGATGCGCTTCAACTGTGCGCTCAGCGCGGGCTGGGCGAGCCCGAGCGCGGTGGCGGCCCGGGTGAGGCTGCCCTCCTCGGCGATGGCCCGAATGGTCTTCAGGTGCCGCAACTCCAGGTCCATGCGGTCAGCTTGCGGTCCTGCGGCGGCCCCGGCAACCTTTTGGTCCGGACCAATGTCGAGGAGGGTGAACACGAGGTGTCCGCAGACCCCGTCCCCATGCACCGGCTGGAGGTCCCCGCCCCGGAGGCCCTCCCCTTCGCCCTCGGGTCGTTCGACTCGATCGGCCCGCTGTCCCGCGCCGGCTTCCCGCACCGGCACACGTTCCACGAGATCGTCTACGTCCGCGCCGGCCGCGGGCACCACGTGGTCGACCAGCGCAGATGGCCGATCACCCCGCCCCACCTGGGCCGGTGACACCGTCACGTACGGCGGCGTGACCTACCGCTGCCTCCAGGCGCACAGGGCCTCCCCCGGCTGGGAGCCGCCGAACGTACCCGCCCTCCGGCAGGCCGCCTGAGAGCCGCGGCCCGTCCGCGATCCGGCCGGGCCGCACCCAGACCCGCGCCGCCGCGGCGCCCGGGGCCCACCTCCCCGGCCCGCGGCGGCGCGGCTCCACGCGCTTCCGGCCGGTACGGGAAAGCGCTCCCCCGTGTCTTGACGGGGTGTCAATCCGCCGCGATCCTCTGGTTACTCAGTCGTAGAAAAGTTCCTCACCTTTTCGCGCCACCGGAGGCGGGACCCCCATGACCCGACAGCCGTACCTGCGCAAGGCCGGCCTGATCACCCTCGTCACGGTCCTCTTCGCCGCCCTGACGGCGCTCGGCACCGGGCCGGGCACCGCCGCCGCGGCGAACGACTGGTGGGACCCCGTCGCCCGGCCCGCCCCGGACTCCGGGGTGAACGTCACCGGCGAGCCGTTCCGCGGCACCGACGCCCAGGGCAAGGTGCGCGGCTTCGTCGACGCGCACAACCACGTGATGTCCAACGAGGGCTTCGGCGGCCGGATCATCTGCGGCGAGCCGTTCGACCAACGGGGCGTCACCGAGGCGCTGAAGGACTGTCCCGAGCACTACCCGGACGGAGCGCTCGCCCTCTTCGAGAACGTCACCGGCGGCGCCGACGGCCACCACGACCCGGTCGGCTGGCCGACGTTCGAGCACTGGCCGGCCAACGACTCGCTCAGCCACCAGCAGAACTACTACGCCTGGCTGGAGCGCGCCTGGCGCGGCGGGCAGCGGGTCCTGGTGCAGGACCTGGTCACCAACGGCCTGCTCTGCTCGGTCTATCCGGCCAAGGACCGCGGCTGCGACGAGATGGACTCGATCAGGCTGCAGGCCGAGAAGACCTACGAGATGCAGGACTACGTCGACGCGATGTACGGCGGCGCAGGGCGCGGCTGGTTCCGTATCGTCACCGACGCCGAGCAGGCCCGCGCGGTGGTCGAACAGGGCAAGCTCGCCGTCGTGCTGGGCGTGGAGACCTCCGAGCCGTTCGGCTGCAAGCAGGTGCTGGGCGTCGCGCAGTGCGACAAGGGCGACATCGACCGTGGCCTGGACGAGCTGTACGGCATGGGCGTGCGCAGCATGTTCCTCTGCCACAAGTTCGACAACGCGCTGTGCGGCGTGCGCTTCGACTCCGGCACGATCGGCGCGGCGGTCAACATCGGGCAGTTCCTCTCCACCGGCACGTTCTGGACCACGGAGAAGTGCACCGGCCGGCAGCAGGACAACCCCATCGGCCTGGCGGACCCGCCCGCCGAGGCGGCGAAGCTGCTGCCCGCGGGGGTGTCCGTCCCGTCGTACGACCAGGAGGCCCGGTGCAACACCCGCGGGCTGAGCGAGCTCGGCGAGTACGCGGTGCGCGGGATGATGGAACGCAACATGATGCTGGAGCTGGACCACATGAGCGTCAAGGCCGCCGGCCGGGCGCTGGACATCCTGGAGTCGGAGTCGTATCCGGGCGTGCTGTCCAGCCACAGTTGGATGGACCTGGACTGGACCGAGCGGCTCTACCGCCTCGGCGGCTTCTCCGCCCAGTACATGAACGCGGCCGAGGACTTCGTGGAGCAGGGCCGGCGCGGCGCGGAGCTGCGCGACAAGTACGGCGCCGGATACGGCTACGGCACGGACATGAACGGCGTCGGCGGCTGGCCCGCGCCCCGCGGCGCCGACGCCCCGGACAAGGTCGCGTACCCCTTCAGGAGCGCCGACGGCGGCTCGGTCCTCGACCGGCAGGTCACCGGCGAGCGCACCTGGGACTTCAACACCGACGGCGGCGCGCACGCGGGCCTCGTACCGGACTGGATCGAGCAGATGCGGCTGCACGGCGGCGGCGACGTGGTCGAGGACCTGATGGCGGGCGCCGAGTCGTACCTGACGACCTGGGGCGCCACCCAGAGCCACGAGCGGCCGGCGAACCTCGCCGCGGGCGCCGCCGCGACGGCCAGCTCCACCGAGTTCAGCCTGCTGACGAGCTACGCGCCCGGCCGCGCCGTCGACGGCGACCGCGGCACCCGCTGGGCCAGCCACTGGAACGACGACCAGTGGCTGCGCCTCGACCTCGGCGAGAGCCGCCGGATCGGCCGGGTCACGCTCGACTGGGAGCGGGCCTACGCCAGGGCGTACCGCATCGAGGTCTCCGCGGACGGGAACGCCTGGCGCACGGTGTGGGTCACGGACAGCGGTGACGGCGGACTCGACACCGCGGTGTTCGACCCCACAGACGCCCGCTATGTCCGCGTCGTCGGCGTGCAGCGGGGCACCGCGCACGGCTATTCGCTCTACGAGGTCGGCGTCCACGCCCGCTGACGGTTCGGCGTAAGATCGGCCAATGGCTGACTTGACCGAAACCACACCCGGCTGGCTGGCTCCCGAGGAGCTGGAGTCGGCGCGCGCCCGGATGCCGGTCCTCTACGTCGACGCGGTGCCCGTCCGCGTCGACGACCGGGGTGAGGTCACCCACGTCGGCCTGCTGCTGCGGATCGGCCCGGACGGTGCGGTGAGCCGGGCCCTGGTCTCCGGCCGGGTGCTGCACCACGAGCGGGTCAGGGACGCGCTGCTGCGGCATCTGGAGAAGGACCTCGGCCCGGTGGCGCTGCCGCGGGTGCCGTCGTCGCCGCAGCCGTTCACGATCGCCGAGTACTTCCCGACGCAGGGCATCACCCCGTACCACGACCCGCGGCAGCACGCGGTGTCGCTGGCCTACATCGTGCCGGTGGCGGGCGACTGCCGGCCGCGGCAGGACGCGCTGGACTTCGTCTGGTTCACGCCCCAGGAGGCGGTCTCTCCCGTCGTCCAGCAGGAGATGCCCGGCGGCCAGGGCCACCTGCTCAAGCAGGCACTCGCGCACGTCGGATACGTCTCTTCCTGAACGCCCCTCCTCCTTAAGCCCCTCCTCCTTAAGCCCCCGGGCCGCCGCCTCAGCCGTCCCCCGGCCCGGCCAGCTCCACCCGGGCCAGCTCGGCCCGGGACGCCACACCCAGCTTGGGGTACGCCTGGTACAGGTGGTGCTCGACGGTGCGCGGGCTCAGGAAGAGCCGCGCGCCGATCTGCCGGCTGCTCAGCCCCTGCGCCGCCAGCCGGGCCACCTGCAGCTCCTGCGGGGTGAGCCGGTCGGCGGGCCGGGCGCGGGCGGCGTAGGCGGTACGGCGCCGGGCGCGCTCCGCCGCCGCCGCGATCTCGGCGGCGGCGCCCGCGTCCGGGGCCGTGGTGGCGACCGCGAGGTGGTGTGCGCGGCAGTCGGGGTCGCCGGTGGCCCCGGCCAGCGCGCGGTGGGCGGCGATCCGGGCCGCCAGCGGCGCGCCCCGGTACGCGGCGGTGGCGATCAGCGGGTGCCGGAAGGCGACCGCGGTGCCGGTGGTGTGCAGCAGCCCGGAGCGGTCGAGTTCGTCGAGTCCGGTGCCGAGCGCCTCCGCGGCGCGCAGCAGCGGCAGGTCGCCGCGGGCCTCGGCGGCGGCGAGCACCGCCATCAGCCGGGCCCGCTCGGGCAGGCCGTCGAGCCGGGCCCGGAACCCGGCGAGCACCCGGTCGGCGACGGCAGCGGCTCCCGCGCCCCGGGGGCGGCGCCCGGCCAGGACCCGGCCGCGGCGGCGAACTCCAGCAGCGCCAGCGGGTTCCCCGCCGACTCGGCGACGATCCGGTCGCGCAGCTCCGCCGCGAACCCGCGGTCCGCGATCAGGTCCGCGGCGTCCCGGGCGCCGAGCCGCGGCAGCGGCAGCTCCGCCAGGCCGTGGCCGGCCAGCCCTTCGTCCCGTACCGCGAACACCATCGCGACGCCCTCGGCGGCCAGCCGCCGCGCGGCGAACAGCAGCGCCTCCGCGGACGACCGGTCGACCCACTGGGCGTCGTCGACGAGACAGAGCAGCGGCCTGCCGTACTTCCTGACGATCCACTTCCAGAGCGTGCTGGGCTTCAGCGCGCTGGAGACCGGGCTCGCCTTCCTCGGCCCCACCCTGGCCATCACGGCGGGCAACTTCCTGAGCGAAAAGCTGGTCCACCGCTTCGGCAACCGCGCCTCGCTCACGGGCGGCACCCTGCTCAACGCCGCGGGCGCGGCGCTGCTTGCGCGGGGCTTCCGGGCGGACGGGTCGTTCCTCACCGTGCTGGCCGGGATCGTGGTGGTCGGGCTGGGCATGGGCGTCACGTACGAGTGCATGTGGATCGCCGCGGGCACCGGGGAGGCGGAGGAGGAGCAGGGCCTGGCCTCCGGGGTGGCGTCCACGGCGCTGCAGATCGGCACGGCCACGGGGATCGCCGTGCTCGTCGCCGTCGCGAACCGGGGCGTCGACGGGCGGGCCGGGCAGGCGCTGCGGGAGGCGACGGCCGCCGGGATGCGGGACGCGACGTTCGTGCTGGCGGTCGCCCTGCTGCCGGCGGTCCTGGCGGCGCTGGCCCTGCCGCGCGGGAAGGCCCGCCTGGTCGCGGCGGGCGCGCCGGAATCCCGGGAGCAGTCGGAGGAGGAGGCGGCGCGCGGGGCGGGGCAGGTGTCGTGAGCGGCGGCCGCGGTCCTACGGGCCGGGCCGGCGGGTCCGTGGCGCGTGAGGGCTCACGGCCGGGAGTCGGGGCCGCCGGGTGGCCGGGTGCCCGGGGGCCAGTGGATCGGGAGCGCTGGGTCAGCGGTGGGCGCGGGCCCAGAGGGCGGGCCAGCCGGCGGCGGCGAGCCAGGACGCGGGGGCCCGCAGGCCGTCGGCCGCGACGCCGTCCCAGAACGCCGCGGTGTCCGCGCCCAGTTCGCGGGCCGCGGGGAAGGCGCGCTGCCAGGGGCCCTCCGGGTCGTCGAGGCTGGTCGCCGGGAAGCCCGGCACGGTGACGGCGCGCGGCTCCGCGACGACTGCCAGGGATATCGCGGGCGCGCGGCTGGTGACGGCGACGGCCGCCGCGCACAGCAGCGCGGCCGGCGGGCGCCGCGAGACCGCGCGGGCCAGCGCGGCGTCGTCCTCGTGCAGCAGGTGCCCGAGCGCCTCCCGGACCCGCAGGCCCATGAGCCCGATCGCGTACGCGGGCGCCACCGCGGGGCGCCGGACCAGGCCGCGCAGTGCCTTGGGCAACGGCCCGGCGCCGTCGAGGAGTTCGAGCTGCTCGAAGCGGTCGCGCAGCGCCGGGTCCAGCGCCGCCACGGCGGCGGCCAGCGGGCGGACGCCGGTGGCGGCCCACAGGTCCGCCGGGCGCACCGTCCCGTCGTCCAGGGCACGGCGGCAGGCGTGGGCCAGCGACGCGGGGCCGAGGCGGCGCAGCCGGGTCAGGGCTGCCGCGGGGGCGGCGGCCGCGGTGCCGGTACGGGCGCCGCGTACGGCACCGGCGGGGGCGGCCGGCACGGTGGCGGCCAGCGCGGCGTAAACCGCCGCCGTCCGGTCCGTGACCTGCTCCGCCCACGCCGCCTCCGCGAGCCGGGCCAGCTCGGGCCCGGCGTCCGCCACCAGCCGCGGCGCCGCCCGCCCGCGGCGCACGGGCGCGGCCGGTGTCTCGTCGCCCGGCGCGGGCGCCTGCTCCGGCGGCTCGGCGCCGGGCAGGGTGGCGACCCAGCGCCGGAAGCGCTCCTCCAGCGTCTGGTCGGCGGCGTCGTTGAAGCGGCCGGCGAATTCGCCGACGAGCCAGCCGCGTTCTGCGGGGCGGGCCGGGCGCAGCTCGGCGTTGACGAGGATGCGGCCCTTGTCGTCGTGGAGCGCGGCCAGCGCGCTGCGGCCCTTCAGCGCGGCGTCGACGTAGTACGGGGTGGCGATGCAGTTGCCCATGTAGTCCGCCCACTCGGCGAGGGTGCGGGCGCTGCGGGCGAGCCGGAAGCGGGCGCGGGTGCCGGGCACGAGGGTGGCGTCGACCGCGGCCAGCGGCGGCGGCACGGGGAACTCGCCGCTCAGCGCCTCCGCCACGTCGACGTCCGCGCGCAGGCTGTCGACCAGCCCCGCCCAGGTCTTCACGCCCTTGCCCAGGGTGCCGCCGAGGGCGACGAGCTGTGCGGCGCCGGAGACCGCGAGGCTCACCGAGTCCAGCCGGGGCACCAGCGGCTCGGCGGCCGGCGGCGGATCGTGGTCCAGACCGAGCGGGCCGCCGTGCGGGGTGACGGCGGCGGCCTCGTGGCCGTACAACTGCGCGAGCGCGTCGGCGAGTTCCGCGTACCACAGCAGGTCGCCCAGCACCTCGGCGTCGCGGGGCGCCGCAGGCTCGCCCTGCGCGCGCCGGGCGCGCAGCCGGGCGGCGAGGGTGTCGCGGGTGCCGAGGCGGCCGAGCACCCACGGCGGGCTCTCGGCCCACTCCTCGGGCGGGCGGACGGGGCTGTAGCCGGTCGTGCGCCGCCAGCCGCGGAGGTCGCCCGCCGCCCAGTCGTGCAGCACCTCCTCGGGCACCGGCAGCTCACCGCGGAGCAGCCGGTCGACCTCCTCGGCGGCGACCAGCGCGTAGTCGCGGGCGCGCGCCAGGCGCGGGCGCACCTGCGTCTCGTACGGCACCTTGGCCGGGCCGTGCTTGAGCACCTGCCGGTGCAACTCGCGGGCGTGGCTCGCGGGCCGGGCGGGCAGGCCGGTCAGCCCCGGGACGCGGCGGGCGGCGCGGGCCGCGGCGTCGTCGCCGGTGGCCGCCACGGCGGCGGCCAACTGCGCCTCCATGTGCGCGAGTCCGACGGCCGGGCCGTGGTCGGTGACGGCGACGGCGGTGCGCAGCAGCACGGTTGCGGCCTGGGCGTCCTGCACGATCCGGTGCAGCAGGGCGTGCCAGTAGGCGTCGCTGGGCGTCCACCACGCCGCCGCGAGCAGCGGTGTCCCGCCGGGCGGCCCGTCGTGCGGCGCCCACCGGAACACCAGCTCCTCCTCGAACTTCGCCCGCCGCGTGCGCAGTTCCGCCACCCGGTCCTGGCGGCCCTGGGTGGCGAGCAGCCGCTCGCGGCGGGCCTGCCGGGCGCGGCCGTCGAGTACCCGGTCCCACAGGTCGGTCAGCACCGCCGGGCGGCGGGGCCGCGGCAGCGGCGCGAGCACGCGGCCCAGATGCTCCGCGAGTACGGAGGGGGCGCCGCCGTCGACGGGGTCGACGCCCGCGGGTGCGTCGAGGGCGAGGACCTGCTCGACCTGTTCGGGGCCCAGCACGTCGCTGGCGGCGGCCGCGAGCCGGACGGCACCCCAGCGCTCCTCCGCCACGGCCCGCGCGGCGGCGGCGCCGACGCGCTTGGTCGCGGCGGGGCCGAAGAGCGCCACCATGGCCGCGGCCCGGTCGCCGAGCCGCCCGGCGTCCTCGCGGTCCAGCGCGCGCAGCGCGGCGAGGACGGCGTCGCGCTTGTCGCCGCGGGCGCCCGCGAGCCGCGCGGAGCGGAAGCCGCCGCCGAGGTCGACGCCCGCGCCGGCGGCGACCGCGCCGCCCGCCGCGACCAGCCGCTCCAGCGCGGCGACGGCGGCCCCGGCGGGCTCCTCCCCCGCCTCCGGCGGACCGAGCGCGACGGGTGTGCCAGCGGGGGCGTCGGCCTGCTCCGCCAGCCGTACGGGCACGCCGGAGCGGGCGGCCCACGCCGCCTGTCCCGTGGTCACCACGCCGTCCGCCAGCCGGAATCTCATCCGACACAGGATGGCGGAGGCAGCCCCGCGCCGCCAACGTCATTTCCCGGGCGGGCGGATGGCGCGGCGGCCGGTGCGGGCCGGGCGGCCGCCGAGTCAGGGGCGGCCGGCTGCGGGGACGAGCTCCCCCTCGGGCGGCGGGGCCGGCGGGGTGCCTTCGCCGAAGGGGTACCCGCCCAACTGCTCGCGGTGGTGCGGGGTCAGCCAGCCGGAGAGGTCGGGCCCTGCGGGGACGACGCCGGTGGGGTTGATGCCCGTGTGGACCTCGTAGTAGTGGCGCTTGATGTGGTCGAAGTCGACCGTGTCGCCGAAGCCCGGCGTCTGGTAGAGGTCGCGGGCGTACGCCCACAGCACCCGGTCTTCCGCGATCTTGTTGCGGTTGCACTTGAAGTGGCCCTGGTAGACGGGGTCGAAGCGGACCAGGGTGGTGAACAGCCGGATGTCGGCTTCCGTGATGGTGTCGCCGACCAGGTAGCGGCGGCCGGACAGCCGCGCGGACAGCTCGTCCAGTTGCCGGAACACGTCGTGGTACGCGACCTCGTACTCGTCCTGGGTGGTGGCGAAGCCGGCCCGGTAGACGCCGTTGTTGACGTTCCGGTAGACGCCGTCCATCACCTCGTCGATCTCGTCGCGGAGCGCCTCGGGGTAGAGGTCGGGCGCGCCCTCGCGGTGCAGGGCGGTCCACTCGGTGGCGAAGTCCAGGGTGATCTGCTGGAAGTCGTTGGTGACGAGCTTGCCGCTGGGCACGTCGACGATCGCGGGCACGCTGACGCCGCCCGGGTAGCCGGTCTCGCGCGCGTCGTACGCCTCGCTGAGGAAGCGGATGCCCAGCACCGGGTCGCGGTCGCCGGGGTCGAGGGTGAAGCGCCAGCTCCGGTCGTCCTGGATCGGGTCGGTGACCCCGATGGAGATCGCGGGCTCCAGGCCGAGCAGCCGCCGGGAGATCAGGGTGCGGTTGGCCCAGGGGCAGGCGCGGTTGACGACGAGGCGGTAGCGCCCGGCCTCGACGGGCCAGCCGTCCTCGCCGGCCGCGGTGATCCGGTCGGCGAAGTGGCTGCGGGAGCGCTTGAAGCGCTTCCTGCCGTACTCCGTGTTCCCCTGACCTGCCCCGTCGCTCGGGCTGCTGCTCATCACCGGCTCCTTCGTCGACCTGCCTGACACCACCGGCCCCATTGTCCAGTGCGGCCCCGCCCGCTGTCAGGCGATGGGGTGCCCGCCGGGCGCGTCGCCACACGGCCGGATCAGGGCTTTGCTCCGGCGGTGCGGTAGTGGTACGTGCACAGCTCGCGGAACCCGGCGCGTGCGTAGAGCCGCAGGGCCGCCGGGTTGCCGCGCTCCACCTGGAGGTACAGATGCGCCGCGCCGTGCGCCCCGGCCCAGTCCGCCAGCGCGCCGAGCACCCGTCCGCCGGCGCCCCTCCCCCGCGCGGCGGGCAGGGTGGCCATGGCGAAGACGCCGGCCCAGCCGGAGTCGGCGACCGCGCGGCCCACGGCCACCGTCTCGTCGCCGTCCAGGAGGCGGGCGTACGCGGACGGTCCCGCGACCCGGTCGAGGAGCCCCCACGCGGCGGCCCCCGCGCCCCCGCCGCGGACGGCGTGCCAGACGCCGAACCACGCGTCGCCCGGGCGGTCTTCGATACGTACCCGAAGCGGGCCCCCGGCCCGCTGCCCCGGCACCTCGGCGACCGCGGCGGCCTGGAGGGACACCGGGTGCGCGCGGCCGTAGCCGCGCCCGGCGAGCAGGCCGTCGAGCCCAGCGGGGCAGGCGGCCGGGGTGATCTGGAACCGCGCCGTGCCCCCGTGCCGGGCGTAGAACTCCTCGGCGCGCGCCACCCGGCGCGTCAGCTCCGTGGCGACAGACGCATCAGAACCGTCGAGCCCGTCGGGTCCGTGCGGCAGCACCGAGGCCACCCACCACGAACTGCCCGAGTCGTGCCGCAGCCACCAGCCGTCCGCGTGCTCGACGAACTCCGCGGGCAGCGCCCGCGCCGCCCGCTCCTGCAGCCCGCGTACGGTCTCGGCCAGGGCGGCGCCCGTGCCGGGGGACTCCGAGGGGATCATCCGGGCACTCTAGGGCGGCCGGTGCGGCCGAAGAAACACGGTGGCAGCGGGCCGCCGCGGTCTGCGAGGGTGACGGCGATGAACGCCGCATTCCGTCCCGGTCTCGCGCTGGCCCGGGACTTCCACGCCGAGGCCGTCGCCCCTCTCCTGGACCGGGTGCTCGCCGGGACGCCGTACGCGGCCGCGCTGCTGGGCTGGGGCTCGGAGGTGCAGGGCTTCGACTCCCCGCGCTCGACGGACCACGCCTGGGGCCCGCGGCTGCAGGTGTTCCTCGCCCCGGCCGACCACCGGACGCACGCCGCGGCGCTGACCGCGCTGCTCGACCGGGAGCTGCCCGAGCGGTTCGGCGGCCACCCGGTGCGCTTCGCGTTCCCCGGCGGCACGGCGCCGCGGCACTGGGTCGACGTGCTCGACACCGGCGCGTACTTCGCGGAGCAGCTCGGCGAGGTGCCGGACGGCGGGCTGTCGGTGGCCGGTTGGCTGGCGGCGCCGTGGCAGGTGCTGCGGGAGCTGACGGGCGGCGCGGTGTTCCACGACGGCGCCGGGGTGCTCACCGCGTACCGGGAGCACCTCGGCTGGTACCCGGACCCGGTGTGGCGCTATGTGCTGGCGTGCCAGTGGCAGCGGCTGCACCAGGAGGAGCCGTTCGTCGGGCGCTGCGGTGAGGTCGGGGACGACCTGGGGTCCGCGGTGACCGCCGCCCGGCAGGCGCGGGAGCTGATGCGGCTGTGCCTGCTGATGCGCCGGGTCTACCCGCCGTACGGCAAGTGGCTCGGCTCCGCCTTCGCCGCGCTCCCGGAGGCGGCGGAGTTGGCGCCGCTGCTCTCCGGGACGCTGGCGGCGCGCGGCTGGCGGGAGCGCGAGCGGCAGTTGTCGCCCGCGTACGAGCGGGTGGCGCGGCTGCACAACGAGCTGGGCCTCACGGAGCCGCTGGCGCCGGAGGTGCGCCCGTTCTACGAGCGGCCGTTCCTCGTCCTGGGCGCCGAGCGCTTCTGCGCCGCGCTGCTGGCCACGGTCGGCGACCCGGAGCTGGCGGCGCTGCCGCCGGTGGGGTCCGTGGACCAGTACGCCGACAGCACCGACCTCACGGCGCACGGCTTCGCCGCCCGCCGCCGCCGCTACCTCGCCCGGCTCGGCGGACCCGTCAACTGACGGGCGGGGCCGGCGGTCGCCCGCCGCGCAGCCGGCGCAGCACCAGCAGTCCGCCGACGCCCGGGACGACCGCCCGCGGCCGGGTGCCGGGGGTGGTGTGCGCCGGGGTCGTCGCCCAGGTGAGGGCGATGACCGCGAGGTAGGCGGTGCCGTGCACGGGGCCGCCGAGGGCGGTGACGGCGTCGGTGTGCACGGTGACCAGGTTGACCAGCAGGGCCGCGAGCGTGACCAGTTCGACGGCGGCGGCGATCCGCAGCGCGCGCACGGCTCAGGCCCCCGTGGTGGAGCCGGGGCGGACGATCATCAGCACGACGACGACCGCCCACAGCAGGTTGAAGACCCCGGTGAGCATGGCCAGCCGGCCCGCCGCGGGTCGCAGCCCGTCACCCTCCACGGCGGGGGCGTCGCCGCTCACCCGGGTGAGCAGGCGCTGCTGTCCCGGCAGGATCGCGAGCGCGAGCAGGGCCGCGGCGCCGGTCGTCAGCACGATCGAGGCGAGCAGCCAGGCGTCGGTCAGCACCCCGAGCTGCGCCCCGGTGGCCACGCCGAAGGCGGGCACGGCCAGACCCACGACGGCGTAGGCGCGGCAGACGCGGTGCAGGAACGCGGGTGTCCGGTCGCGGTGCGGGGGGCCGGCGGCGGCCGACTCGCGGGCGATCCGGGGGAACACCGACGCCGCCACGGCGATCGGCCCGATGGCCAGGATCGCCGCGAGCACATGGATGGACAGCAGGACCTTCGTCACCGCACCCTCCCGGTGGTCTATATGTTGGCTACCAATACATAGCACACCAACAACAGGAGGTAGGGTGGGCGCCCATGAGAGGCGATCCGGTACGCGGACACTTGGACGGACTGCTGCTCGCCGCGCTCGAAGGCGGCCCGCTGCACGGCTACGCGATCATCACCGCCGTGCAGCAGCGCAGCGCGGGCGCGCTGGAGCTGCGTACGGGCACGGTCTACCCGGCGCTGAACCGGCTGGAGCGCACGGGCCTGCTACGCAGCACCTGGGAGTCGGTGGGCGAGCGGCGGCGCCGCTGTTACGAGCTGACCGACGCGGGCCGCCGCGCGCTGGCCGACGAGCGCACCGCCTGGCGGGAGTTCACGAGCGCGATCGGCTCGGTCCTGGACCCGGGCCGCGCGCCGAGGCCGGCGACGTGACGGCCGCGGAGCACCACGGCGGGGGCGCCGAGGGCGCCGCCGCCCCCGGACACGGCGCCGTCGAGGACCACCTCGCCGCCCTGGACGCCGCGCTGCACGGCCCCGCCCGCGTCAAGTCCCGGATGCTGGCGGAGGTACGCGACGGGCTCACCGACGCCGCCGACGCGCACGCCGAGGCGGGCGCGCCCTCCCCCGCCGCCGCGGCGGCCCGCGCGGTGCGCGACTTCGGCACCGTGGCGGAGGTCGGCCCCGCGTTCCAGCGCGAGCTGACCGTCGCGCAGGCCCGGCAGACCGCCCGGATCGTCGCGCTCGTCGTCCCGTTCCTGATGGCCTGCTGGTATCTGGTCGGGGCCACGGCGGAGGACGCCGGCGGGCGGCTGCCCGCAGCCGTCCACGTGCTCGCCGCCAACCTCGGCGGCCTCGCCGCGCTGGCGGCGCTGCTCGCGGCCGGGTCGCTGGCCGCCACCGGCGCCGTCGCCCGCCGGGCGGCCACCCCGCGGCAACTGCCGCTCGTGGTGGCCTGGACCGGCACCACCGCGGCCGTGGCGCTCGCGGTCAGCGCGCTCACGCTCACCGCCGGTGCCGTGCTGGCGCAGGACTGGCCGGCGGGCGCGCTGGCCGGCGCGGTCACCCTCGTCGCGCACACCCGGCTCGCGGCCTCCGCCCGCGCCTGCCGTCGCTGCGCGCTGCTCGCGCGCTGACCGTCCGGTACGCGCCCGTACGCGGACGCGATCGCCCGGCGCCCGGCGCAGCGCCGGCGCCCGCGGCGCCCGGACGGCGCGGCGCGGGCGGGACGGCGGGCCCGGCCGCGGGGCTGCGGCCGGGCCCGGTCCGTACGGCCGGTGGCGTACCGTACGGACCCTCCCCGATCTACGGGAGTCCGCGGTCCAGCGCGTTGAACAAGGTGCCGTTCGGCAGGTCTCCGGACATCTCCCAAACCATCCCGCCGAGCAGCCCCTTCTGTCTGATGTACGCGGTCTTCTGGTCGATCGCCCAGGTGTCGTCGAAGGACCACCACTGGCCGTTCGGCCCGGTGTACCCGTACGTGGCCACGGACTGGGTGTCGTGGTGCACGGTGCACCATGGCGACCAGGTTGTCGTAGCCGCGGTTGCCGGCCTCCTCCTGGAACTGGCCGGGCGCGGCCCCGTTGGCGCTGTGCCACTCGCCGTTGGCGCCGCCATCGGCCAAGGACTGGACCAATCCCCCTAAATTTCACCGTCCCTTGACCCGCTCGGGGCTCGATTCACCCCCGGGCGGGGGCCGTCGGCGCACCGCTCAGATCCAGCCCTGCTGCCAGGCCCGGTGCGCGGCGGCGTGCCGCGAGTTCGCGCCGAGTTTGGCCATCGCGGCGGAGAGGTAGTTGCGTACGGTCCCGGGCGCGAGGTGCACCTCGGCGGCGATCTCCGCGACCGACGCGCCGGTACGGGCCGCACGCAGCACCTCCAGCTCCCGGTCGCTGAGCGGGCAGTCGTCCTCGGTCAGCGCGGCGGCGGCGATGTCCGGGTCGACGTAGCGGCGGCCGGCGGCGACGTCCCGGACGATCTCCGCGAGCCGCGCCGCGGGGGTCGTCTTGGGCACGAAGCCGCGGACCCCCGCCGCCAGCGCGCGGCGCAGCACGGCGGGCCGGGCGTGCCGGGTGACGATGACGACCTGGGTGGGCAGTTCCGCGCGGATCTCCCCGGCGGCCGTGAGCCCGTCGGTGGGCGGCATCTCCAGGTCGAGCACGGCGATGTCGGGGCGGTGCTCGCGGGCACGCAGCACCGCGTCGGTGGCGGTGGCCGCCTCGGCGACCACGTCGAGGTCGTCCTCCAGCGCGAGCAGCGCGGCGAGAGCGCTTCTGAGGAGGTCCTCGTCGTCGGCGAGGAGCAGCCGGATCACCGGGCGGCGCCGTTCGCCCGGCCCGGCAGCGAGGCGACGACCTCGAAGCGGTCGCCGTCGCGGGCCCAGGTCAGCTCGCCGCCGGCGGCGCGCAGCCGCTCGGCGAGACCGGGCAGGCCGGAGCCGGATGGCCGGGAGGCAGCGGATGGTTCCGAGGCGCCGTCGTTGCTGAACCGCAGCCGCGCGAGACCGCCTGCCAGCCGGTAGTCGACCTCGGCGCGCCGGGCGCTGCTGTGCCGGAGCACGTTGGTGGTGGCCTCCCGTACGACCAGGCCCAGCAGATGACGCGCGGGCGCGGCGCGGCCCGCGGCGACCGCCGCGGGGTCGAGCGTCATCCGGGCGTCGATGTCGGCCGCGGCGAGCACCCGGGTGGCGTTGGCGATCTCGTCGTCGAGCGTCGTGCTGCGGTAGCCGTGCACCACGGCGCGGGTGTCGTGCAGCGCGTCAGCGGCCAACTGCCGTACGTCGCGCATCTCGGCGGCGGCGCGCGCCGGGTCGCGCTCGGCGAGCCGGGCGGCCAACTCGCTCTTGAGCGCGATGACCTGGAGGTGGTGCCCCTGGATGTCGTGCAGGTCGGCGGCGAACCGCAGCCGCTCGTCCTTGACCGCGACCTCCGCCTCCAGCCGCCGCGCCCGGTCAAGCCGCCCCGCGACGTCCCAGGCCCACAGCGGCCCGAGCAGCATCCAGACGCTGAACGCGACCAGCCCCGCCGGGAAGAGCGCGGCGTACAGGAACTCCCCGTCCCCGGCGGCGAGGGCGACGCTGCCGCCCGGCAGCGTCGCCAGCGCGACGGCCCCGCCGACGAACGCCAGCCGGCGGCGGCCGGTCAGATACGTGGCGCCGATCGCGACGGCGATCGCGGGGGCGAGGCCCCACAGGCCGTAGTTCTGCCGCAGCAGCGGCATGACGGCGAGCACGGCGGTGGCGGCGAGGTCGGCGAAGAGCCAGCCGCGCGGCGGGCGTACGGGACCGGCGCCGTCCGGGTCCTGCGGTGCCAGCCGGGCGCTGAGCAGCACCGCACCGGCCACCGCCGCGACGGCGAGCGCCGCCACGGCCGGTACCGGGGCCCACGCCGGCACGTCGCCGTCCAGCAGCCAGCCGCCGTACAGCGGCAGCAGGCACAGCACGGCCGTGCCGGGCACCGCCCACCACGTGTACCGGCGGAAGCCGGTCAGCCCGGTCCCGCGTTCGCTCACCCCGTCGCGCACGCCGACATTGTGGCAGCAGCCGCACGCCCGCGGCCCGTGCCGTACGGCCCGTACCCGCATGACAGATGTCATGCGCGGAGGTGACGGCGGCACGCCCGGACGTGCGGCTTCGGCACTACTGGCGGGCCCGCCGCGGCGCCAGTCTGGAACGGCGCCGGGATACCCCGGCCCCGTACCCGAAGGAGACCGCAGTGCAGACACCCGTCGAGACCGCGGCCCGGCCCGCGGCGCAGCAGGGCCACGGCTGGTGGCACTTCGCGCGCCACTACGTGGAGATGGTGGTGGCGATGGCCGCCGGCATGCTCGTGCTCGGCGCGCTGGTCCGCGGCGGGCTGGCGCTCGCCGGCTTCGAGCTGTCCGCGGAGCGCCACCCAGAACTGGCGAGCCTGGAGATGGCGTTCAGCATGTCGGCGGGCATGGCGCTGTGGATGCGCCACCGCGGCCACGGCGTGCGGAACACGGCCGAGATGTGCGGCGCGATGTTCCTGCCCGCGGCGGTGCTGTTCCCGCTGCTGTGGCTGGGCGCGGTGCCGCCGGACTCGCTGCCGGTGCTGGAGCACCTGGCGATGCTGCCGCTGATGCTGCTGGTCATGCTGCGCCGCCGCGCCGAGTACGGCGCCTGACCCCGCCCGATCCCCCTTGCGTACCGAGGAGTCTCAATGATGAAGTCAAGCCGTCTGCGTGGCCGGCGGGGCGGGGGTGAATGCTCGGTTGTCGCGCAGGAGTGCCCACAAGACGCTGGCGCGTCGGCGGGCCAGGGCGATGACGGCCTGGACGTGTTTGCAGCCTTCGCCGCGCTTCTTGAGGTAGAAGTCCCGGTTCGGGCCTTCGCGGATGATGCTGGTCTGCGCGGAGAGGTAGAACACCCGTCGCAGGCGGCGGCTGTAGCGCTTGGGCCGGTGCATGTTGCCGGTGCGCCGGCCGGAGTCGCGTGGGACGGGCACGAGGCCGGCTGCGGAGGCGAGGTGGCCGGCGTCGGTGTAGGCGGTCAGGTCGCCGGCGGCGACGATGAACTCGGCGCCGAGGATCGGGCCCATGCCGGGCAGGGACTCGATGATCTCGGCTTGGGGGTGGCTGCGGAACACCTCACGGATCTGCTTGTCGATCTGCTTGAGCCGGTCGTCCAGGGCCAGGATCTGCGTGGCCAGGTCGGCGACGAGCTGAGCGGCGACGTCCTCGCCGGGCAGCGCGGTCTGCTGTGCCTGGGCGGCATCCAGTGCGGTCTCGGCAACGGCGTCGGCGCCGCGCACGCTGCGGTTGGCCAGCCAGGCCGTCAGTCTCGCCCGGCCACGGCGCCGGATCGCGGCCGGTGTCTGGTAGCCCGTCAGCAGGACCAGCGCACCTTTGTGTGCGGAGTAGTCGAAGGCCCGTTCCAGCGCGGGGAAGACGCCGGTCAGCATGTCGCGGAGCCGGTTGATCATCCGCACCCGGTCGGCGACCAGGTCGGCGCGGTGGGCGGTCAGCAGTGCGAGGTCGGCGGCCAGCTGCGCGGGCACGTCGATCGTGGCGAAGTCCCGGCGGTGGCGGGCGGTTTCGGCGATGACGTAGGCGTCACGGGCGTCGGTCTTGGCCTCGCCCCGGTAAGCCCCGGCCATGCGGTTGACCGTGCGGCCGGGCACGTAGACGGCCCGCTGGCCGTGGGCGGCGAGCAGAGCCAGCAGCAGCGCGGAGGACGTGCCGGCAATGTCCACCGCCCAGCAGACCTCGTCCGCCAGGCCGAGGATCTCCCCCAGCGCGGTCAGGATCGCGGACTCGTCGTTGTCGATCTTCTTCGACCACAGCGTGGCGCCGGTGTCGTCGACCACCGCGGCCCAGTGATGGCCCTTGCCCGCGTCGATACCGGCCCAGACCCGGACCTGTCGCTTACTCACTCGCCCCTCCTCGTTCCGTACAGCATGCCGCCGGCCCGAGGAACACCCCGCTGTCATCTCCGTAATCAGCGACCGCACACAGCGCGCACATCTCAATCAGCAGCCAGGGCGCCCCGGAGAACCGGACGGCCACTCCTTGGAAGCCACTGAAGGCAAGAACCCATAAGCCACATCCGGCCCTCCCGGGCCGCCCAACAACTTACGGAGTTCCCATGTCCGTGACGACGTACCCGAAGCCCCCCGCCGGCGAGAGCGCCCCCGCCGGGAACGGCCCCGCGCGGGCGCTGCTGCGCCGCTGGCCGACGGCGCTGGCGCTCGCGCTGACCGTGCCCGGCCTGTTCTCCGGCGGCGACGGCGACCCGGGCGGCGCGGTCGACGCCTTCGGCGAGGCGCTGCCCCTGCTGCCGCTGCTCTACCTGATCGTCACCCAGGCGGGCCGGCCGCGCTGGACCTGGCCTACGCTCGGCGCGGGCGTCGCGGTGATGGTCGCGCTGCGGACGACGGGGCTCGTGGCGCCGTCGACCGTGCTGGTGGCGGTCGCGGCGGGCCTGCTGCTGTGGGGGGCCGTCCGCGGCACGCCGCACGGCGGGGCCGTCTTCGGGCTGCAGAGCGCGGGCGCGGTGCTGTTCTGCGGACTCGCGCTGGCGGGGCTCGCGGTGGACCCCGGCCTGGGGCGGTATCTGGTGGCGGCGGGCTGGCTCTTCCACGGCGTGTGGGACTTCGTCCACCTGCGGATGCGCAGGCTCGACGGGATCGTGTCCCCGACGTTCGCCGAGTGGTGCGGGGTCGTGGACGTGGTGATCGCCGCCGAACTGCTCTTCGCCCACTGACGGTACGGGCCCGGTGGCGCGGCGCCCCCGCCGCCGGGTCCGGCATGTCCGCATACGGTCACGGGAGGGGTCCCCGGCCCCGCGTGTGAGCCTGGGGCGCCGGCGAGCGGACCGCGGTGGTCCGTCGCGGCCTTCGGTGATCCGGCGGTGCCCGCGGAGGGGAGTACGGCGTGGCAGGGTGGCGGGAACGGCTGTTGTCGAGGCCGGGTGCCCGCGCGCAGCAGCGCGGCGGGATCCAGTCGCCGGCGATGACGCCGGACGGGCGCCGCGTGATCGCCGGAGGCGGCGACGGGCTGCTGCGCATCCGGCGCCTCGCGCCGTGGAAGCTGCTCGGCGAGATCGACACGTACGCGAACATCGTCAAGTCGGTCGCGGTGACACCGGACGGCGAGCGCGTCGTGGCCGGCGGGCCACGGCACGGTGGGGGTGTGGGAACTCAGGACCGCCGAGCCGGTCACCGGGCCGCTGGACGTGCACCGGCACACGGGCGAATGGGGCATCGCGCTCTTCGTACACGCCGCGCTCACGCCCGGCGGATCGTCACCGGCGGCGGCGAGGGGAAGGTGCACGTGCTCGCCCTGGAGAGCGGCGTCCCGGCCGCGCGGTCGATCCAGGCGCACAAGCTGGTCGCCGCGGTGGCGGTCTCCCCGGACGGCCGGCGCTTCGTCACCGCGTCCCGCAACACCGGCGTGTGCAGGTGTGGAACATGCCGCCGCCGGCGAAGGAGGCGTAGCCTGCGGCTTCATGGACGAACTCGCCGCGCCCGCCGGGCGCCGCGCCCGGGACCTGGGGCTGGTGGCGGGCCGGCTCCCGGCCGGTCCTTACGGAGCGATCACCGACGTGCCGGGCGTGCGCGTGGGGCACGTGACGCTGCGCGAACCCCCGCTGCTGCACAGCGGCGTCACAGCGATCGTGCCCGGGGACGTGCACCCGGGGGCGCCGCTGCCCGCCGGGGTGTTCGCCGGGAACGGGTACGGCAAGCTGATCGGCAGCACGCAGCTCGCCGAGCTGGGCGCGCTGGAGACGCCGGTGCTGCTCACCTCGACCCTGTCGGCGTTCCGGGCGGCCGACGCGCTCGTCGGCTGGATGCTGGAGCGGCCCGCGTGCGCGGACGTGACCAGTCTCAACCCGGTCGTCGGCGAGTGCAACGACGGCCTACTGTCGGACATCCGCGCCCGGCCGGTACGGGAGGAGCACGTGCGCGCCGCACTCGACACGGCGGCCGGCGGCCCGGTCGCCGAGGGGTGCACGGGCGCGGGCACGGGCGTGGCGGCGCTGGGCTTCAAGTCGGGTGTGGGCACGGCGTCGCGGCTGGTGGAGACCGGCGGGCGGGGCGCGTGCGTCGGTGTCCTCGTCCAGGCGAACTTCGGCGGCACGCTGCGCGTCCTCGGCCGCACCGTCACTCCCGCGGACCTCGGCGTCCCCGGCCCCGGAGCCGCGCCAGAGGCCGGCTCGTGCATGGTCGTCGCGGCCACCGACGCGCCGCTGGACGCCCGGCAGTTGACCCGGGTGGCGCGGCGGGCGGTCTTCGCGCTGGCCAGGACGGGCGCGGCGTACGGGCACGGGAGCGGCGACTACGCGATCGCCTTCGGCGTACGGCCCGGCGGCCCGCCGCCGCCGGACGCCGCTCTCGACCCGCTCTTCGAGGGCGTCATGGACGCCGTCGAGGAGGCCGTGCTCAACTCCCTGCTCGCCGCCACGACGACGACGGGCCCGGCGGGCCGCACCCGGTACGCCCTGCCGGCCGGCCGGCTGCTCCGCCTGCTCGGCCCGCGCTGAATACCGGGCCGGGACGCCGGAGCCTCAGCGGTCGCGGTCCGCGCATGCGGCGTCGTCCGCCGGTTCGGGGGCGCGCCACGGGGCGGTCTCGGGGTCGTTCTTGACGTCCGCCACCGCGGGGCGGCGCTCGCCCACCGCGGGGGCGAGGAAGATCGCCGTGGCGACCAGCGCGAGGACGGCGATCATCGCGGAGCGCAGCCCGTAGTGGTCGCCCAGGAAGCCGAGTCCCGGCGGGCCGACCAGGAAGGCCGCGTACGCGATCATCGCCACCATGCTCACCCGGGCCGTGGGGTTCGGGCCGGAGTCGCCGGCGGCCGAGATGGCGACCGGGAAGCCCAGCGAGGCGCCGAGACCCCAGAAGAGCACCGCGGCGCCGGCGGCCGCCGGATGGTCGACGAAGATCACCACGACCAGCCCGAGGGCCGCCGAGATCGCGCTGGTGCGGATCACCAGATAGCGCCCGAAGCGGTCGATGAAGAAGCCGCCGCAGAAGCGGCCGACGGTCATGGCGGTGGCGAAGCCCACGTACACCAGCGAGCCCAGCGCGGCGTCGAGGTCGTGGCCGTCGACCATCAGCAGCGGCAGCCAGTCGGTCGCCGCGCCCTCGGCGAGCGCCATGGCCAGGACGACCGCGCCGATCAGCAGCAGCCGGGTGTCCTTCCACAGCGGTCGGCCGCCGGCCGCACCCTCGCTCCCCTCGGCGGCGTCCGCCTCCGCGGCCGTGGCGGTCCGCTTGCCGACGCCGCCCGGTACGTCGCCGAAGGAGGCGAGGAAGACGGCGAGCGCGACGCCGGACATGATGATCAGATGCCACTGCACGGGGAAGCCGGCGGCCGTGGCCAGCATGCCGAGGCTCGCGCCGAGCACGGTGCCGAGGCTGAAGAAGCCGTGCAGCGCCGTCATCACGGACCTGCCGAGCAGCCGCTCGACTTCCGCCCCCTCCACGTTCAGCGCGACCTCGCCGGAGCCGCCGCCGAGGCCGAACACGAAGAGCCCGGCGGTGACGAGGGCCGCCGACGAGGCGAGCGCCCCCGTCCCCACCCCCGCGACCCCGAGCGCGATCAGCACCGTGCCGCCGCCGATCACCGGCCGGGTGCCCATCCGGGCCACCAGCGCCCCAGAAGTGGCGATGCCGATGGTGGAGCCCACGGACAGACCGAAGAGGATCAGGCCCATCTCCGCGGTGGACGCCCCCAGCTCGTCGCGGACGTCGGGGGTACGCGTCACCCACGACGAGAGCGACAGCCCTGGTATGAGGAACATCAGGGACAGCGACAGGCGCCGGCGGCGCGAGGCGGTGGCCATCGGGGGCTCTCTTTCGAAACGGTGACTCGTCAGCGCCGGGGCGACGGCCGCGCGGGCATGGCAGGGGAACCGTGTCGCGGCACGGCTCCTCCCGCAGTGTCGTTCCGACCCCGCCGCGGGCTCAAACCCATTTCGGTACGTGGACTCCCGCGGCCGCCGCGCGGCCGTACGGCGCCGGGGCGGCGCGGACCCCCGGCGGGTTTTCCCGCCCCGTGCACCGGCGAGTGATCGACAGAGTAAGGTAAGCCTTACCTCTGCCGCGGTGGCGGGTGCTTCCAGGAAGGTGTCAGGTCAGGATTCCGTGCGGTTATATCTGCTGGCGCGCAACCCCACCGACTCGGTCACGGACGGCTTCCTCCCCGCCGCACGCCGCCTCGGCCTCGACGTCACCGTACTCACCGACCAGCCCGCCGCCCACCGGCTGCGCGCCCCGGAGCCGGAGACCCTCGGCTGCGACGTACGCGACTTCCGCGCCGTGATCGCCCGCATCTCCGCCCACCACCGGCCGGACGCGGTCTTCACCAACAGCGACCACCTGCAGACGCAGGCCGCGCTCGCCGCCGGCTACTTCGGGCTGCCCGCCAAGAGCTGGCGGGCAGCCCACGCCACCAAGGACAAGGCCGAGATGCGCCGCAGGCTCGCCGCCGCGGGCGCCGATCCGGTGCGGGCGGCGGAGCTGCCGGCCGGGGCGGACCCGGCGGCGCTGGACGTGCCGTACCCGTGCGTGGTCAAGCCGCGCGAGGGCGTCGCCAGCGAGGACGTGGTGCTGGCGGCCGACGCGGCGGAGCTGGTGCGGCGGTGCGCGGAGATCCGGGCGCGGCGGCCGGGCGAGGCGCTGGTGGTGGAGGAGTTCCTGGCGGGCGAGCTGTACACGCTGGAGACGCTGGGCGACGGCCGCGTACGCCACCTCCTCGGCGGCTTCCACACCGAGCTGTCGCCGCCGCCGTACTTCGTCGAGGAGCACATGTCCTACGTGCCCGCGCACCCCGGCCCCGTCACGGCCCAGGTGCTCGGGCAGCTCGACGCGCTGGGCGTCGGGTTCGGCGCCTGCCACACCGAGTTCGTGGTGAGCGCGGGCCGGGCCCGGCTCGTGGAGGTCAACTACCGCGCCATCGGCGACCAGTGCGACCTGCTGCTCGCCCGGCTGCTCGGCATCCCGCTCTTCGCGCACATCCTCCGCACGCACCTGGGCGAGCCGCTGCCCGCGGACCTGGGGACGCGGACCGACGGGCGGGCCCGGCTGTCCTACCCGTGCGCCCGCGCCGCCGGAACGCTGACGGCCGCGCCGGGTCCCGCGGACCTGGTGGTGGACGGGGTGGAGCTGACGTACCGGCCGCTGCGCGCGGTGGGCGAGCGGCACGAACTGCACCGCACCAACCGCGACTTCCTCGGCGTGGCCCGCGGCATCGGCACCGACCAGCGGCGGGTGGACCGGGTGGTGGCGGACTTCCTGGCCGCGCAGCGCTGGGAGATCACGCCGTGACCGGGGCCGCGCCGGGCTCCACGGGCGGCGTGGACGGCGAGGAGGCGGAGCTGACGCTGCGGGTGCTGAGCACGCTGCTGCGCGAGGACGCCGCCGGGCTGCGCACCCGTACGACGGCGCACGACCGGGCGGACGGGCGCTGGCTGCGCCTCGCAGACCCCGCAGGACCCGGCGCGCTGCTGCTGCCCGTGGCGCCGGACGGCTTCCAGGGCACGTACGGCGCCCGCCTGCCGCTGCTGCTCCGCGAGAGCGGCGACGCGACCGCCGAGATCACCGGGCTCGACGCCGTCCTCGACGCCCTGGCGGGCCGCGCCGGGCCCGAAGACCGCGGCGGCTTCGCCGACTTCGCCGGGGAGTGCCGGCAGGCGCTGGCCGCGGCGCGGCTGCACAGCGCCTCCCGGGACGCGACGGCCGCGGCGCTCACCGCGCGGTACGGGGCAGAACCGGCGCGCTGGACCGGGCACGCCGGCACCCTCGCGTACGACACGCTCGCCGCCCGCCTCGACCACCCCGTCTACCCCGCCTCGCGCGGGCGCGCCGGCCTCGGCGAGGCGGAACTGCGCGCCTACGCCCCCGAGTTCCACCCCCGCTTCGCCCTGCGCTGGCTCGCCCTGCCGTACGACGCCCTCACCCTGCGCGGCGCCCTCGACCCGGGAGCCGCGCCGGACCCGCCCGCCGCCTGGCCCGCCCCCTCCGCCCTCGGGCTGCCGGCCGCGCTCGACCGCACCCATCTCGCCCTGCCCGTCCACCCGCTGACCCTCGGCGCCCCGCTGGACGGCGCGCTGCGCGCCAGCGGCCTGGCAGAACGGGCGGCGCTCGCCCCCGTTCCGTACCTCGACGTGGTGCCGACGCTCTCGATGCGTACCGTCGCCTCGGCCGCCGACCCCCGGCTGCACCTCAAGCTGCCGCTGGCCACCGCCACCCTCGGCCTGCGCAACCGGCGCACCGTCAAGCCCGCCACCCTCGCCGACGGGGCGACCGTCCAGCGCCTGCTGGAGGCCGTCGTCCGGCGCGAGCCGCGCTTCCGCGGCACCGTGCTGCACGCCGACGAGACCGCCTACGCGCACGCGGACCACGACCTCCTCGCCGCGCTCTGCCGCCGCCAGCCCGCCGGGCTCGACGGCGCGCTCGTCGTCCCGCTGGCCGCCCTGCTGGCCCCCGCCCCCGGCGGCCGGCTGGTCCTCGACCACCTCGCCGACCGCTGCCACGGCGGCGACCCCCTCGCCCTGCTCGACGACCTGTTCACCCTGCTCTTCGACTTCCAGACCACACTCTTCGGCTACGGCGTCGCGCTGGAGTCGCACCAGCAGAACGTCTCGCTCGTCCTCGACCCGCCCGGCCGCACCGCGAACGGCCGCCCGCGCGTACGGCTGCTGTTCAAGGACGACGACGGGCCGCGCATCCACCACGCCCGGCTGCGCGCCGCCCTCGGGCCCGACGCGCCGGGCCCCGGCGACTTCGCCGACGCCCGCACGCTGTGCGACGGCGACGGTCCGGTCGCGGACGTCTTCGCCACGATCACCGTCCATCTGTGCGCCGGGGCCTACGCGTTCGGGCTCGCCCGGCACGGCCGCGCCCCGCTCGCGGCGCTGCTCGCCCTCGTACGCGACCGCCTCGCCGAGGCCGTCGGCCGGCTCGGCACCGGACCGGGCGAGCCGGGCGCCGTGCTGCGCGCGCACGTGCTGACCGCCGGGCACCTGCCGGTGAAGGCGATGGTCACCGCCGGGACGCTCCTGTCCAAGGAGCGCTCGGGGGCGGCCGACATCAACAAGCACTACACCACAGGACCGAACTACCTCCGCGCCGCCGCCCCCGGGCCGCGGCCCGGCACCGTCCCGTACCCGTCCACCGGCTGGAACCGTTGATGCCCCTTACCGCCTCACCCGCCACCGTGCCCGCGACGGCCTCCCCCGCCGGCCTGCCGACCGCCGACGAGGCCGTGGCGCACACCCTGCTCAACTGCCTGCTGCGGGAGGTCTGCGGACCCGCGCGGCAGGCCACCGTCGACGGCGGCCGGCTGCTGCTGCGGCTGCCCCGCCGGGGCGTGCTGCTGCGCGTGGCGGTGCGCCGCACCTCGCTGCTGGGCGCGCACCGCTTCCGCGGTCCGGCCGCCGAATGGCGCGACGGCGACTGGGCGGAGGCCGGCTGGCGGCGGCTGGCGGAGCTGGTGCAGGACGAGCTGTCGGCGCGTACGGGCGTGCGCAACGACGAGTTCCTGGAGCAGGTCGCCGCCAGCCACCGCGGTACGGCCGACGCGCTGGCGGCCGTACGCGAACGGTCGGCGCCCGCGGCCGGCGCCGGGCCGCTCGCCGCGTATCTGGACTCCGAGCAGTCGCTACCGCTCGGCCACCGCTTCCACCCCACGCCCAAGGCCCGCGACGGCGGCACCGCCGCCTGGTCCGCGTACGCCCCCGAGGCGGGCGGCGCCTTCCCGCTGCGCCACCTCGCGGTACGGGCCCGTCTGGCCGCTGAGGAGACCGCGCGGCCCGGCGCCGCCGCCCCGCTCGACCGGCTCCGCCCGGTCCCCGACGGCTACCGGCTGCTGCCCGTCCACCCCTGGCAGCACGAACTCCTCGCCGGCCACCCGGCGCTGCGCGCCGCCCTCGACCGCGGCGACGTACTGGACCTCGGCACCGGCGGCCCGCCGTGCACCCCGACCGCCTCCGTGCGCACGCTGCACACCGGGGACGGCTTCCTGAAGTTCAGCCTCAACGTGCGCATCACCAACTGCGTGCGCAAGAACTCCCGTTACGAGCTGTCCGGCGCGGTCGCCCTGACCCGGCTGCTGCACCCCGTGCTCGACGCCCTCGCCGCCCGCCACCCGGCCGCCGCCCTGCTCCGCGAACCGGCCTACCGCAGCCTGGCGCTGCCGGGACCCGGCGGCGCGCCGGACCCGGCGCTTCTCGAAGGCTTCGGGGTGATCGTGCGCGACGGGCTGGCCGGTGTGCTGCGCCCCGGCGTCACGCCGCTGCTCGCCGCCGCCGTCGCCGACGAGTACCCGGCGGGCCCCGCGCACCTCTCCCGGCTGCCGCCCACCGCCGCCCCGCAGACCGCCCTCGACTGGTGGTCCGCGTATCTGGAACTGCTCGTCCCGCCCGTCCTCGCCGCCTACTTCGACCACGGCGTGGTGCTGGAGCCGCACCTGCAGAACGTGCTGCTGTGCGTCGACGCCGAGGGGATGCCGGCGCAGGTGGTCTTCCGCGACCTGGAGGGCACCAAGCTGCTCCCCGACCGGCACGCCGTCGCCCTCGCCGCGCTGCCCGCGGAGGTGGCGGGGCCGATGACGTACGACGCGAGCCGCGGCTGGCACCGGGTGGTGTACTGCCTGCTGGTCAACCACGTCGCCGACATGCTCGCCGCGCTCGCCGACCTGCACCCGCGGGCCGAGGCCGCGCTGTGGGCGCGGGTCCGCGCCGTGCTGCTGGACTGCGCCCGCGATCTCGGCGACCCGCCCCGGCTGCGCGCCCTGCTCGGCGGGGCGCCGCTGCCCGCCAAGGCCAACCTGCTGACCCGCTGGGGCCGCCGCGCGGACCGCGAGGCGGGCTACGTCCACCTGCCGAACCCGCTCGCCGACCCGCCTCCCGACTCGCCCCGCCGGAGCCACCGTTGACCGCCCCGACCCCCGCCGTGCTGGCCCGCCTCGACGCCCTGGCGCCCGGGGAGCTGCCCGCGTACGTCTACGACCTGGCGGCCCTGCGCACCCACGCGGCCGCCGTACGCGCCGCGCTCCCGGCGCCCGTCGAGCTGTACTACGCCGCCAAGGCCAACCCGGAACCGGCGGTCCTGGCCGCCCTCGCGCCGTACGTCGACGGCTACGAGGTCTCCTCCGGCGGCGAACTCGCCCACGTCGCCGCCGCCGTGCCCGGCCGCCGCCTCGCCTTCGGCGCGCCCGGAAAGACGCCGGACGAGCTGGCCGCCGGACGCGCGGCGGGGGTGCACCGTGTGCACGTCGAGAGCCTGCACGAGCTGCGCGTGCTCGGCGCGCAGACCGCGGACGCCGCGCCGGACGCGGGGACGGACGTCCTGCTGCGCGTCAACCTGCCCGTCGCCGACGGCTCGCTGGCGGGCAGCGCGCTGGACATGGGCGGCCGCCCGTCCCCCTTCGGCCTGGATCCCGCCGACGCCGGGGAGGCCGCGCGGCTGCTCGCGGGGGGCGCGTACCCGCGGCTGCGGCTGCGCGGCGTGCACGCGCACCTGGCCAGCGGGCTGGACGCGCCGCGGCTGCTCGGCGTGGCGCGCTCGGTGGTGGCCGGGGCGCTGCGGCTCGCCGGGCGGGCCGGGCTCGGCGCGCAGGGCCTGGAGGTCAACGTCGGCGGCGGCATGGCCGTCGACTACGCCGATCCCGAGGGCCGGTTCGACTGGCGCGCGTACGGCAGCGGCCTCGCGGAGCTGGCCGTGGCGCACCCCGGTCTGACGCTGCGCGTCGAGCCGGGGCGGGCGCTGACCGCGTACTGCGGCTGGTACGCGACCGAGGTGCTGGACGTCAAGCGCAGCCACGGCGAGGAGTTCGCCGTGGTCCGCGGCGGCACCCACCATCTGCGCACCCCGGCGACGAAGGGCCACGACCAGCCCTGCACCGTCCTCCCCTCGCCCCGCCCGTGGCCGCACCCCTGGCCGCGGCCGGCGGCGCGCGGGGCGGAGGTCACGGTATCCGGGCAGTTGTGCACGCCGAAGGACGTGCTGGCGCGGGGCGTTCCGGCGGCGGGGCTGCGCGCCGGCGACCTGGTGGTGTTCTCGCTGGCGGGCGCGTACGCCTGGAACATCTCGCACCACGGCTTCCTCATGCACCCGCACCCCGGCTTCCACTTCCTCGGCGGACCCGGGTGAGGGGTCAGCGGCCGAGGAGGTGCCGGCCGCGGCCGGTCAGCCGGTGCACGACGTGCGCGCCCGCGCGCTCGCTGCGCACCAGCCCGGCGCCGCGCAGCACCGTCAGATGGCCGCTGACGGTCGACGCCGGCATGCCGAGGCGGGCGGCGACCCACCCGGTGGTGGCGGTGGCGGCCAGCGCGTCGAGCACCCGGGCGCGGGCCGTGCCGAGCAGCGCGGCGAGCGCCGGCGGCGGCCGCCCCGGTCCCGGCCCGGCCGGGTGGCGGCGTACCGGATAGACCACGACCGGCGGCAGGCTGGGGTCGGCGATGGCGATCGGCGCGGTGTGGCAGAAGAAGGACGGGATGAGCCGGACGCCCCGGCCGCGCAGCCGCAGGTCGTAGTCGACCGGGTACGGCGCGGTCAGCACCCCGCCCCGCCACCGGAACGGCCGCAGCGTGCCCAGCACCGCGGGCATCCCGCCGTCCAGCGCGGCCGTCCGCCACTCGCGGTCCGCGGCGATGGTGGCCTCCACCTCGCTCCACTCCGGCACGATGAGCCGCGCGTGGAACTGCCGTACGGCGTCCGCGACCCGGCCGAGCTGCGCCCGGTCCCCCGCCGCAAGCCGCCGGGTCCATGCGGGCAGCGGCCGGTGCCGGGCGGCCTCGCGCAGCTCGCGGGCGAGCCGCCGGCCGGGCGTGGCGAGCAGCGTCTCCAGCGCCGCGGACAGGCCCTCCTCGGACTCGACCGGGGTGAGGAAGTCGGGGAAGTACGCGGCGTCGGCGGGCGCCAGGTCGCGCAGCAGCCGGCAGGCGGCGCGCAGTTCGCGGTCGTGCAGCCGCGCCGCCGCGCGCCGCCGCCACGGGCGCAGCCGGGCGGGCAGCCGGGCCGGGGGCGTGCTGAGCACGTGCAGCCCGAGGATCGCCTCCCACATGGGGTCGGCGGTCCCGGTCAACTGCACGTGCCGGAAGTCCCGGTCGCCGAAGTGGATGCGGAGCGTGCCGGCCATTCCGTCACGCTAGGCCCTCCAACGCCGCGGCGGCCGTGGGCTTTTCGACCGAGCCGGAAAAGCCCCGCCCGCCGCGCCGCGGGCCGCCGCCTACGATCCGTGGCCTGACACGGGAGCGCACCGGCCCGGGCCGGCGGACCCCGGCCCGGCGACACGAATCGACACGGCCCAGGAGGTCATGGTGAGCGAGACCCGTCCCACCCGCCGGCGCGTGCTCAGGGCCGCGGGCGGCCTCACGGCGGCGGTGGCAGCCGGCGGCGCCGGCATCCTCGCCGCGGCGGCGCCCGCCGGCGCCGCGAACGACGGCTTCGGCCTGCGGATCACCGAGCGCAACGAGTCCGACCCGCGCATGTGGTACTACCGCTTCGCGACCGACGCGATCGGCTGGGACCCGGGCGTCAACGTCCTGCTTCCCGACGGCTACCACGACAGCGGGCTCCGCTACCCGGTGCTCTACCTGCTGCACGGCGGCGGCACCGACGCGGACTTCATCCAGTTCGACCGGCTCGGCATCCGCGCGCTGACCGCCGGCAGGCGCGTCATCGTCGTGATGCCGGACGGCGGCCACGCCGGCTGGTACTCCAACCCCGTCTCCTCCAACGCCGGGCCGCGCAACTGGGAGACGTTCCACATCGCCCAGTTGCTGCCGTGGATCGACGCCAACTTCCGCACGTACGCGGAGTACGACGGGCGCGCGGTCGGCGGGTTCTCGATGGGCGGCTTCGGCGCGCTGAAGTACGCGGCCAAGTACTACGGGCACTTCGCCTCGGTCAGCTCCCACTCGGGCCCGGCGAGCCTGCGCCGGGACGCCGGGCTCGTGGTGCACTGGGCGAACGTGTCGTCGGCCGCCGTGGAGCTGGCGGGCGGCACGGTCTACGGCGCGCCGCTGTGGAACGAGGCGCGGGTCAGCGCCGACAACCCGATGGAACGGCTTGGCAGTTACCGCAACAAGCGGGTGTTCCTGGTTGCGGGCACCAGCCCCGACCCGGTGAACTGGTTCGACACCGCCAACGAGACCCAGGTCCTGGCCGGCCAGCGGGAGTTCCGCGGCGCCCTCGCCGGCGCCGGCATCCCGCACGAATGGCGCGAGGAGCCCGGCGGGCACGTCTTCCGCCCGGAGATGTTCCGCCAGGACCTCGACGGCATCATCGCCCGGCTGCGCAAGGCGTAGCAGCCGGATCCGGTACGGGCCCGTCCGCGCCCGTACGCCCCCACGACCCCCCACTCCAGGAGACCCGATGCGTCAGCACCGCACTCCACGCGCTCCCCGCTCCCGCCTCGTCCCGACGGCCATCGCCACCGCGCTCGCGGCCACCGCCGCCTGCGCCGTGCTCGCCGCCCCGGCCACCGCCGCGCCTGTCCCCGCCCCCGGCCCCACCGTGGCCTCCGTCCTGGCGCGCGGCACCGCCTCCGGCACCGCCGTCGTCAGCGGCCAGAACCGCCCCGGCACCCGGCTGCACGTCGACGGCGAAAGGACCGCGGCCGCCCGTACGCTGGACGTCGACTACCAGGTCCAGGAGACCGGTTACTGGTGCGGCCCGGCCGCCACCCGCATCGCGCTGTCCGCGCGCACAGCCCCGCCCAGCCAGGGCGCGCTGGCGACCCAGCTCGGCACCACCGAGGCGGGGACCGACCACATCAGTCAGGTCACCGGCGTGCTCAACGCCAACCTCGGCACCGGCTGGTACGAGACCAAGGAGATGCCGAACGACCCGCCCACGCAGGCCCAGCGCGACCTGCTGTGGCAGGACATCGTGCTCGACGTCGACAACGGCTACCCCGTCGTCGCGAACATCGTCGCGCCGCCCGGCAACCAGCCGCCCGGCTACCCGCCGGACCAGACGATCTACCACTACTTCACGGTGATCGGCTACGACGACGCCCAGCGCACCGTCCTCATCGCCGACCCGGCGTCCTTCGGCGGCAACCAGATCTACTGGCTCTCCTTCGACCAGCTCGCCACGCTCATCCCGCCGAAGGGCTACGCCGCCTGACACCCCGCCGGGTGCGCCGGGGCCCGTCCGCGGGAGGGCGGGCCCCGGCGGCTCTCACAGGCGGCGGGGCAGGCCGCGAAGGATCTTGCCCTCGGTCGACAGCACGTAGTCGCCGCCGTCGAAGCGGCGGGTGCGCGCGAACATCAGGTACAGGTACTTGAAGTTCTCCGCGAAGGCGTAGGCGGGGAACAGGTCGCCCTGGCGCATCGGGGAGGTCGTCACGTCCTCCAGGATCGTGTAGCCGCCGGGGACCCGGGCGTGGGCCTTCATGCCCTCGAAGTACTGCCACGCCGTGCGGCGGTAGAAGTCGTCCTTCGTCAGCCAGTACAGGTCGAAGGCGCCGTTGACGTACTCGGGCCGGAACTGGTTGCCGCGCGAGGTCGGGGTCATGGTGCCGTAGTCGATCTCCTCGGGCAGCACGGGCCAGCGCTGCAGGACCGACTCCCACGACCGGTGGTAGCGCTCGCCCAGGCGCCGGTCGCCGCCCTTGGCTACCAGGCCGCCCCAGAACGACGCCAGCTCGGACTGGCGGCGCCCGGTGGTCTCGCCGGTGGCGAAGTCGACCTGGCGGTACCAGACATGGCCGTCCCACTCCTCCACCAGGTGCTCGGTCATGGCGCCGTTGAGCAGCCGCCACCAGCGCAGGCAGTCCCGGTCGCCGAACAGCTCCCAGGCGCCCCACAGATACTCGTAGAAGGAGTCGACGGGCGGGTTGGGGCCCTGGTCGGTCGGGTCGGTCCAGCGGCCGGTCTCGACGTCGAGCCGGGTGCCGAGGAGGTCCAGCGAGGAGCGCCGGTCGAGCACGGCGCGGTAGGCGCGCTTGGCCGCCTCGTAGTACTTGCCGTCGCCGGTGAGCTTCGAGAGCATCCCGAACTCCAGGATGTTCGTGCCGATCTCGGCGAGCGGCGGGGTGGTGCCGTGCACCTCGCCGGTGCGCAGGTTGGCGCGGGTGTACGGCATGCCGGTGGGCGACTTGGTGAACGCCGGCAGCAGCCGGTCGGTGAAGTCGACGCACAGGTCGAGCAGCGACTGCCGGCCGGTGACGAGATGGCCGGCGAGCAGCCCGCCGACGACGCGGATGATGGCCTCGAAGACGTGGAAGTCGGCGTCGATGTCGAAGTCGAGGTTCTGCTCCAGCCAGTCGGTGGCCTCCGTCAGGTCGTCGTCCAGCTCCATCACGTACAGGGTGTCCAGCGCCTCGATCACGGACAGGCCCACGGGGTGGCCCGCGGCGAAGAACTCGTTCGAGGTGCCGGAGACGGGCCGTACCTCGTCGTGGCCCCAGGCGGCGGCGCGGTAGCCGTTCCAGGCGTGCAGGAACTCGGCGCGGATCTCGCGCGCGGCGTGCGCCCCCGCGGGTACGCGCACGGCGGCCGCGGGGTGCGCGGCGGGTCCCGGCACGGCCCGCGCGGGCGCGGCCTGCGCCAGGGCGCCGGCGCCTGCGGCGGACGTCGCGGCGGCGGCTGCCAGCAGCCGGCGGCGGGAGAGAGGGGTGCGGTGGTGTGCGGCGGTGCCCATCGATGCTGCCCCTTCGCGGTGTGGACGCGCCCCCCGACGCGCCTGACATCGTTGTCACGTGCGGTCGTGAATCGAGGCTAGCGGGGCTCGGGGCGGTGTCAATGGTGCCCGCGGAGTGTCGCGTTGCCCGCGGGACGGGTTCGCCGTGGGCGCCGGGTGCGCCGCGCGGTCCGTACGGCGGCGGCGTACGCGCCCACGGCACCCCGCGCGAGCCCCCGCGGCGAGCGCCGTCCGATGGGGCATCATCGCGCCATGACCGACTCCGCAGCCGCCGCGGGCGGCGGGCGGGTGGCACACGGCCGGGTGCCGATGACGGGCCGCGACCCCGGGGAGCGCGGCCGGGCCGTCACCCCGCTGGAGCTGCTGTTCGACCTGACGTTCGTGGTCGCCGTCGGCACCGCCGCGTCGTTCCTCGCCGAGATGTCCGCCGGCGACCACGCCTGGCGGGCGGTGGTGGCGTTCACGCTGGCGATGTTCGCCATCAGCATCGCGTGGATCAGCTTCAGCTGGTTCGCGTCCGCGTTCGGCACCGACGACTGGCTCTTCCGGTCGCTGACGATGCTGCAGATGATCGGCGTCGTCATCTTCGCGCTCGGCCTGCCGGCGATGTTCCATTCCGTCGCGGAAGGCCACCACCTGGAGATCCGCGCGATCGTCATCGGCTACGTCGTGATGCGGATCGCGATGGTGGCGCAGTGGTGGCGGGCCGCGCAGGAGTCACCCGAATACCACGACGTGTGCATGGCCAACATCCGCTGGACCGTGATCGCCCAGGCCGGCTGGCTCGTGGTGGGGTTCACCAGGCTGTCGTTCGCGCTGGTGATCGTCGCCTACGTGGTGTTCACGGCGCTGGAGCTGCTGCTGCCGGTGTTCACCCAGGGCGGCGCTGGCGGGACGCCGTGGCACCCGCACCACGTCGCCGAGCGGTACAGCCTCTTCGCGATCATCACCCTCGGCGAGGGCGTCGTCGGCACCGTCGCCTCCTCCGGCAGCCTCCTCGGCGGCCCGAACGGCACCGAGTGGACCGCGAACGCCGTGGCCGTCGTCGTCGCCGGCGTCGGGCTGACCTTCGGCATGTGGTGGGTGTACTTCACCACGCCCTTCGGCGACATCCTGGTGCACCGGCGCGCCCGCGGATACCTCTTCGGGTACGGGCACATCCCCGTCTTCGCCGGCATCGCGGGCGCCGGCGCCGGGCTGCACGTGGCCGGGCTGTACCTGGAGCACCACGCGGCGATCGGCGAGACGGCCGTGGTGCTCTCCCTCGCGCTGCCCGTCGGCCTGTACCTGCTCGTCGTCTACGCGCTGCACACCCTGCTGCTGTCCGCCAGGGACCTCTTCCACGTGCTGCTGATCTCGCTCACGCTCGCCGTGCTGGGCGCGGCGGTGCTGCTCTCCGTCGCCGGGACGCCGGTCGCGGTGTGCCTGCTCGTCGTGATACTCGCCCCGTTCGTCACCGTCATCGGCTACGAGACGGTCGGCCACCGCCACCAGCAGCGGATGCTGGCGGCGCTCAGAGCCCGCCGTTCCCCGTCGTGAGCAGGAACTTGCCCACCGCCACCAGCAGCCCGAAGAACACCGCGACGCCGATCAGCACCACGGAAAGGCCGCGCGCCGCGCGCTGCGAGCGCCCCGACAGCCGCCGCGGCGAGTCGGCGGCCTGCCGGAAGCCCGCGGCCACCACCCCGGCCCCGCCCAGCAGCACGGCGGCCGCCACCCACCACCACTCCACGTGAGTCCCCTCCCGGTTCCCGTCCCCGAACACGCCCCGCACCCGGCACCCGCACCCGGCATCCGGCCCCGCGAGCCGCGGGTTCCGTACGCCGGGACCGCGCATCCCCCGGTGCACCGCCTCCCGCGGCCGCCCCTGCTCCTCGCCGCCGCTACTCCTCGCGGCTGCGCAGCTCCAGGCCGAGCGCGCGGAACTGCTCGACGGGCCGGTGGTAGCCGCGCTCGATGTGGTGCACCCCGCGCAGCGTCGAGCCGCCGGTGGCGACCGCCGCCGCCAGCACGGCGGAGAACCCGGCGCGGATGTCGGGCATCGTGACGTCACCGCCGCGCAGGCCGCTGACGCCGCGCACGACGGCGGAGTGCAGCGCGCCCGTGTCGTGGTAGCGGCAGGCGGGGCCGCCCAGGCAGGTGTCGTACACCTCGATCTCGGCGCCCATGCCCTGCAGCGCGGAGACGTACGCCAGCCGGTTCTCGTACACCGTCTCGTGCAGCACCGACATCCCCTCGGCCTGCGTGAAGAGCACCATCAGCGGCGTCTGCCAGTCGGTGGCGAAGCCCGGGTGGGTGTCGGTCTGCACGGCCGCGGCGCGCAGCGTCCGCGGGGCCGAGGCCGTGATCCACTCGTCGGTGATCTCGAACCGGGCGCCCATCCGCGCCAGCGTGGTGATCGGCGTCACCAGCCGGTCCTGCGGGCAGCCGTGCACCCGCACCTCTCCCCCGGTGACCAGCCCGGCGACCAGGTAGGAGAACGCCTCGATCCGGTCGCCGCCGAGCCGGGTGGTGGCGCCGCCGAGCGCGTCGACGCCCTCGACGACGATGCGGCGGTCCGGATAGAGGGAGATCCGCGCGCCCATGCGCTGCAGGAACAGCGCCAGCTCGACGATCTCCGGCTCGGTCGCGGCGTTGCGGATGACGGTGCGGCCCTCGGCCCGTACGGCGGTCAGCAGCACCGTCTCGGTGGCGCCGACGCTGGGGTACGGCAGGTCGACGCGGGTGCCGCGCAGCCGGGCGGCCCTGGCGTGGATGCCGTCCTCGGCCAGCTCCACCTCGGCGCCGAAGCGGCGCAGCGCGTCCAGGTGGAAGTCGACGGGACGGCGGCCGATCGGATCGCCGCCGACCATCGGCACGAACGCCTCGCCGGTCAGGTGCAGCAGCGGCCCGAGCAGCAGGATCGGGATCCGGTTGAGCCCGGTGAACGCCTTGTCGACGCTCGGGTCCGCCACCGGCGCCGGAACGACGGTGACCTCGCCGTCGGTGCGCTCGACCTTCATGCCCACGTGCTCCAGCATCCGGGCGGTGATGCCGACCTCGCCGACGTCGGGCGCGTTGCGTATGGTGCTCGGCCCGGAGCCGAGCATCGCGGCCACCATGTGCTTGCTCACCGCGTTCTTCGCCCCGCGCACGGTGACGTCACCGCGGAGCGGTCCGGACGGCTCGATCTGCCACAGCTTCCCAGTCACCCGTGCAGCCTACGACTGCGCCCCCGGGCCCCGCCCCCCGGCCCCGCACCGGCTCCATTACCAGCTTCGGGCCGCGCCTTCGTCCCGAACGGGTGAGGGCGGCCGTACGGCCTGCACGCTGTGCAGCTGTCTGCGTACGCTGAGGTGGGATCGCGACCACGACGTGGACGGACTGCCCCCGGGGGTGCCATGGGATTCGGCTTCGGCCAGCGGCGCGGCGGAGAACTCCCGGTGGAGCTCACCGGCTTCGTCGGCAGGACGGAGGAGATCACCCTGATCCGCGCCGAGTTGGCGCGGTCGCGGCTCGTCACGCTTGCCGGCCCCGGCGGGGTCGGCAAGAGCCGTACGGCGATGCGCGCCGCCGCCGGGCTCCCCGCCCGCTTCCCCGACGGCGTATGGCTGGCGGAGCTGTCGGGGCTGCGGGATCCCGAGCTGCTGCTCACCTCGCTCGCCGCGGTGCTGGAGCTGCCGGAGCAGCCGGGCATGGGCACGCTGGACGCGATGGTGGCGCATCTGCGCGAGCGGACGCTGCTGATCGTCCTCGACACCTGCGAGCACCTGCTGGACGCCTGCGCGATGGTCTCCGACGTGCTGCTGCGCGAGGCCCCCGGCGTCAGCGTGCTGGCCACCAGCCGGCAGCCGCTCGACGTGCCGGGCGAGCGCTGCCTGACGATAGCGCCGCTGGACCCCGCCGACTCGCTGGAGCTGTTCGTGCAGCGCGCGGCGTCCGTGGTGCCGGGTTTCGCGGTCACCGACGCCAACCGCGAGCAGTTGCTCGCACTCGTCGGCCGGCTCGACGGGATGCCGCTGGCACTGGAGCTGGCCGCGGTACGGCTGCGGGCGGTGCCGCTCGCGGAGCTGGCCAGCCGGCTCGACCGCCGCTTCGAGGTGCTGACCGGCGGCCGGCGCACCGCGCACACCCGGCACCAGACGCTCCGTACCGCCATCGGCTGGTCCCACGAGCTGTGCACCCCGCACGAGCGGCTGCTGTGGGCCCGGCTGTCGGTCTTCGCCGGCCCCTTCGACGTCTCGGCCGCGGAGCGGGTGTGCGCGGGCGGCAAGCTGGCGCGCGAGGACGTGCTGCCGGCGCTGATCGGGCTCGTCGACAAGTCCGTGGTCCAGCGCACCGGCGAGGACGGCGACCGCTACCGGCTGCTGGACTCCATCCGCGAGTACGGCGCCGACTGGCTGGCCCGCGCCGGCGACGTCGAGGCGGTGCGCGAGCGGCCTCTGGCGTTCATGCGGGAGTTCGGGCAGCGCTTCTGGGACGAGCTGCTGACCCCCGCGCAGCTCGGGCTGCACGCGGCCGTACGGGACCGGATCGCCGACATCCGGCTGGCCATGGCCTACGCGTACGGCACCCCCGAGCGGGCCCGCGACGGTCTGTGGCTGGCGGCTCAGCTCGCGCCGTACTGGCGCGCCGTGGGCACCCTGTCCGAGGGCCGGCACCGGATCGACAAGGGGCTCGACCTGGCCCCCGCGGTCTGCGAGCAGCGGGCCTGGGGCCTGCTGATGACCGGGATCCTCGGGATCTGGACGGCCGACCTGCCGACGGCGGCGGAGCGCTTCCCGCTGGCGCGGGACGCCGCGGAGCAAGCGGGGACGGAGCGCGTCAGCCGGTTCGCCGACGCGTATCTGGGGGCGCTGACAGCGCTGGACGGTGGGGTCGAGGGCCTGGCGGCCCTGGCGGCGCTGGCGGAGGCGCGGCAGCGGACCATGGCGGCCAGGGACGGCCTGGGGAGGGGGGTCGTGCACTACGAGGAGGCGCTGCTGCGCGCCGTGCTGGGCGACACCGCCGAGGCGCTGCGGCTCTGCGAGGCGGGCCTCGGGTATCTGGAGGGCACGGGCGACCGGCAGTTGTTCGCCTCCACGCTGGTGGTCCAGGGCGCCATCCAGTGGCTCGCCGGGGAGTACGAGACGAGTCTGGAGCCGCTGCACCGGGGGCTGGAGGCGGCGAGCGAGATCGGCGAGGCGCTGATCGTGGCGCTGGCGTGCCTGGCGCTGTCCTGGCACGCCGCCCGCGAGGAGCGGTACGTCAGGGCCGCCTGGCTGCTCGGCTACGCGGAGAACACCCGGCGGCTCAACGGCGACCCGGTGAGCATGCTGCCGTCGCTGCTGGAGGAGCAGGAGTCGGTGGAGGAGGCGGTGGCGGAGGCGCTGGGCGCCGAGGAGTTCGGCCGGTGGCGCGGGCGCGGGGCGCGGCTGCCGGGGGCGGCGGTCCTCGCGGCGGTACGGGCCGACGCGGACGAGCCGCCCGGCGCGGCGGCGGACCACGCGGCGACGGCGCTTCCGGAGGCGGACGGCAGGACCGCGGCGCCCGCCCTGACGCGGCGGGAGCGCGAGGTGGCCGCGCTGGTGGCGCAAGGGCTGTCCAACCGGGAGGTCGCGGAGCGACTGGTGATCTCCAAGCGGACAGCGGACGCGCACGTGGAGCACATCTTCGCCAAGCTGGGGATCACCTCGCGCCGCGAGATCCCCGCCGTCCTGGAGTAGTTGCCGCTGCCCCGGCGGCGCCCCGGCCGGTACGGCGCCGGCCGGCGGGCGTACGGCCGCTGCCCCGCGCCCGGCGGCGCCCCGCGCCCGTACGCTCGGCCCATGACGATCACGTACGAGTGGCGCGGCGAGTTCGACAACGCCGACGTCAACGTCCTGCACGCCGAAGGCTTCCACCACCGGGTCCTGGACACCGACTGGCGCGCGCAACTGGACCGGCACAGCCTCGGCTGGGTGTGCGCCCGGGACGGCGGCGCGCTCGTCGGCTTCGTCAACGTCGCCTGGGACGGCGGCGTGCACGCCTTCGTCCTGGACACCGTCGTGCCCGCGGCACGGCGGCGCGAGGGCATCGGCGTCGCCCTGGTCGCGGCGGCGGTGGCCGGTGCCCGCGCGGCCGGGTGCGAGTGGCTGCACGTCGACTTCGACGACGAGTTGCGCCCGTTCTACTTCGACGGCTGCGGCTTCGAGCCGACGCCCGCGGGCCTCATCCCGCTGACCGGCCGACCCGGCTGACCGGCCGGCCGGCCTGCGCGCACCGCGGCGACGGCGCGGCGCCACCGCGCGGCCACCGGCACTTCGCCCGACCGCCGCGTCACATGTCGCCCATGGGCGGCTTTGCGCCGTTGCCCGGCCGGTGACCGTGGCCGGAGGATGGCGGTCGTCGGGGCTCCACGAAGCCGCCTGGGGAGGCCGCATGAGGTCGAGCAGCCGGATCCGCCGCGTATCCGCCGTCCTGGGCGGCGCGTTCACGCTCGTCGTCGCCGTACCGCACGCCGCCTCCGCGGCGGCCGCCGCACCGCCGCAGGCGCTGCCGGCCAACGCGGAGGGCCTGGAGCAGACCTTCCAGCCCGCGTACGACTACGACACCGACGGCTGCTATCCCACCCCGGCCATCGGCCCCGACGGCACGGTCAACCCGGGGCTGGAGCCGGGCGGTGCGCTCGACGGCGGCTGCCGCGACGCGGCGGACCTGGACAACACCAACGGCTACGCGCGCGCGAAGTGCAACAACGGCTGGTGCGCCGTCGTCTACGGCCTGTATTTCGAGAAGGACCAGGCCCTGCCCGGCACGGGTCTCTTCGGGCACCGGCACGACTGGGAACACGTCGTGGTGTGGATCCGGAACGACCAGGCGCAGTACGTCTCGACCTCCGCCCACGGCGACTTCGACACGTACCCCCGCGACCAGATCCGCTGGGACGGCACCCACCCCAAGGTCGTCTACCACAAGGACGGCGTCGGCACCCACGCCTTCCGCCCCGCCACCGGCAACGACGAACCGCCGGAGAACCACCACGGCGGCTGGCAGTTCCCCGACCTGGTGGGCTGGAACGGCTATCCCGCGGGGCTGCGCGACAAGCTCTCCACGACGGACTTCGGCAGCGCCAACTTCGGCCTCAAGGACTCCTCCTTCGTCTCCCACCTGGAGAAGGCCCTGCCCGCGGGCGTCCCGTTCGACCCCGGCGCCCCGTAACCCGTCCGAGGGCCCCGCGGGTTCACGGCCCCAGCAGCGACAGGTCGTCCTTCGTGATCGTCGCGGTCTCCAGCAGGTCGGTGATGAGGTTGTGGTTGAGCGCGTTGCCCACCGGCGGCGGCACCTCCTTCGCCAGCAGCCCGTGCACCCCCTTGCGGCTGAGCTTCCGCCGCACGCCCGAGACGAGGTGCGCGGTCGTCTTCTCCGTCCAGTTGCGGTGCGGTTCGCGCCGCTTCAGCTCGTCCGCGACCTGGGCCCAGGTCAGCGGGTGCGGCTGCGGGTCGCCCTGCAAATAGCGCTGGGCGAGGCAGACGATCACGAGCCGCTCGTCGTCCTCGAGGTCGCGCTCGTCGCTGAGGGTCGACTCCTCCTGCAGGGTCGGGCCACCGGCCGCGCCGCCGGGCCTGGCCGCGGAGATCCGTACCTCGAGCAGGTGGTCCTGGCGGGGCGAGACGACGAACAGCGGGGTGTAGCCGGCGGGCAGGAACGCCTGGTCGCCGCGGTGCACCAGCCGGGAGTCGGGGAAACGGATGGGCCGCTTCCCGGTGTTGGTCAGGACCCAGCGCGCGTACTGGCGGGTCAGGATCCCCTGCCGGCGGCTGACGTGCTGGTCGCCGCCGCCGACGCAGACGTGCACCTCCGGCTCGTTGCGCCCGAACACCACCGTGAAGCCCGCGTCGGGCGCCACGCTCATGCCGCCGTTCGCACCGAGCACGAACAGCGTCTCCGGCTGCGGCGGCACGTCGGCGGGCGGCAACCCGCGGCTGAGGCTGCCGACTTCCTTCGGCAACAGAATGATCTTGCTCGCCATGGCGGGTGCCCCCTTCTCCGGGTAACTGCGCCTCACCGTAACCATGCCCGCCCCGGAGGGGTCCCGAGCCCGGGAGACTAGGCGTTCGAGTCGGCGGGCGGGGCGCCCCAGGCGATTTCGCCGCCGGCGTTGACGCTGTGCGGGCCGGGACCGCGCATGGCGGCGGGGAGGCCGGGGTTCGGCGAGCGCTGGGACATCCTCTCAACGCCGTCGACGTGGATCTCGTAGGTGACCTCGCCGTAGTGGGACAGGTCGATGCTCCAGGCGGCCTTGCCCTTCTCCCGGGGGACCTCGACGGTCTTGCGCCAGGGCAGCGCGACGTCCTTGAGCGTGACGGGCTCGCGGTTGACGGCGTACGTCATCTCCTCGACGGGTCCGTCGCCGGTCAGGGCGATCTCGACCGGGACCGGCTCGGGCGGCGGCGGCGCGGGTTCGGGTTTCCGGGCGGGCGGGGCGGAGTCCTCCGCCGCGGGGCGGGCGTTGTCCCGCGTCCCGGGCTGCGGGTCGTCCTCGCGCAGGCTGAGCAGGACGACGGCGCCGGCGCCGGCCGCGAGGGCCGCAGCGCCGCCGAGGAGCAGGCGGCGGCGCGGGGAACCGGCCGGTGCCAGTGGCGGGTTGGCGGCCTCGCCGGCGTGCGCGTCGATCGCCGCGAGGACCGGCGCGGGCAGCCAGGCGGCGCCGGGCGGCGGGGCGCCGGGGTCCGCGGCGAGGCGGGCGCCGAGCGCGGCGGGCGTGGGGCGTTCCGACGGCTCCAGGCGGCGGCAGTCGGCGATCAGTTCGCGCAGGGCGGCGTCGTCCCCGGGGCCGGGCGGGTCGCCGGAGTCGCTGCCGCCGCGGGCGCAGGCGTACGCGAGGGTGGAGCCGAGCGAGTACACGTCGGTGGCCGGCCCGACCACGGCGCCCGCGACCTGCTCGGGCGACATGAAGCCGGGGGTGCCGGCGACTTCCGCGGGCTGTGCCGCGGCGGCGATGCCGAAGTCGACGAGCCTCGGCCCGTCGGCGGTCAGCAGCACGTTGGCGGGCTTGACGTCGCGGTGGACCACCCCGGCGCGGTGCACCGCGACCAGCGCCTCCGCGAGCCCGGCGGCCAGCCGGCGTACCGAATGGGCGGGCAGCGGCCCGAACCGCTCCACCGCCTCGTGCAGCGACACGGACGGCACGAATTCCGTCGCCATCCACGGCACCCGGCCGCCGGGGTCGGCCGCGACGACCGGCGGGCTGTGCACGCCGCCCGCGGCGGCGGTGGCCGCGACCTCCCGTACGAAGTGGTCCCGCGCCTCAGGACGTCCGGCCCGTTCGGCGTGCACGACCTTCACGGCCACCAGCCGCCCGCCGCGGGAGCGGCCGAGGTAGACGACGGCCGTGGCGCCGGCGCCCAGGCGCGCCAGGATGCGGTGTCCGCCCAGGGAGCGGGGGTCGTCGTGCTCAAGGGGCTCCACTCGTGCCTCCGTTCGGCCGGCGTGCGGTGGGGGGTCTGAGTGCTTGTACGTACCCGTCCGGGAGGGCGGCGAAGACCAGCCCGGCGGGGCCGGCGGCGACGGCGTGGACGTACTCGGCGCCGTCGTACGTCCACAGGACGTCTCCGCCGGCCGGGTCCAGAGCGTACAGCCGCGGGCGGCCGCCCGTGGTGCCGTCTTCGGCGACGCTCCCCCAGACGTGCACGGCACCGCCGGCGAGGCCGGCGAACTCCGCGTCCGGCAACGACCAGTCGGGGTCTCCGGTGTCCGCGTGCCACGCGTGGAACCGGCGGTCCTCGGTGAGGTAGAGCATGCCGTCGCCGGCGGCGTGGACGGTGCTGGGGTACTCCAGTTCCTTCTCCCAGGCGACGGCTCCGTCCGCCGCGGCGAGGGCGACGAGGCGGAGGTAGGCGTCGCAGACGAAGACGAGGCCGTCCGCGGCGAGCACGGCGGTGGAGTTCTCGGACGGGTGGCTCCAGCGCTTCCCGCCACCGGCGGCGTCGAGCGCGTGGACCTCCTCGCCGTCGTCGGCGACCACGAACCCGGAGCCGGTGGCGAAGGAGAAGGCGGTGGTCCCGTCGGACCAGCGCTCGTCGCCGCTGCGGCTGTCCAGCGCGACGATGCCTCCGGTGCCGAGGTAGGTGAGGCCGTCGGCGGCGGCCACGGCGTGGAAGATGCCGAACTCCTCCGCGTACGTCCAGCGTTCGCCGCCCGAGGCGGGGTCGAGGGCCAGGACGCGCGGGGTCTCGGCCCCCCGCGGACCGACGAGGTAGGCGGCGCCGTCGCCGGTGACGAACCCCCCGTCGCCGCCGGAGCCCCAGCGGCGGCGCCACAACTCGTCGCCGGTACGGGGATCGAGGGCCTGCACGCCGCCCTTCTCACCGCCGTGGGCGAACACCACGCCGTCGGCGACGTCGAGGCCGGTGGTGCTCTCACCGCGGTAGCGGGCCCGTACCCGCCAGACCTCCGCCGCCTCGGCGGGCGGCGCGGCCCTGGCACCGGAGTCCGTGCGCGGGCGGCGGTCGCCGGAGGGCGGGGAGTCGTCGAACGCGTCCAGCAGCGGGCGCGCGAGGGCCCCGGCTCCGGCGACCCCCGCGGCGGTCAGCGCGACGAGCAGGGCGCGGCGGCGGGGCCGCGGCGCGCCGCGGGACTCGCCCTCCTCCGCCGCCTCCCCCACCTCCCCCGTGCCGGTCGCGGCCGTCTCGGCGAACGGGTCCGCGGTCGCCTCCCCGGGCCGTACCGCCCCGGCCGCGCCTCCTCCCGGCCACGGCGCGCGGGCGCTGCGGGCGTCGATCTCCTCGGCGAGCGCGGCGGGCAGCCAGCGCGTGCCGTGCACGCTCTCCGCGGGCTCCCCCAGCAGATCGAGCACCGCCGCCGCGGCCGGCCTGCGGCGCGGCTCCGCGCGCAGGCAGGCTGCGACGACGCTCCGCAGTCTGCGGTCCGTCACGCCCGCGAGGTCGGCCTGCCCGCGCTGGATGCGCTGCAGCGTGTCGATCCGGTTGCCCGCGTCGAACGGCGCCCTGCCCGCGGTCGCGTACGCGAGCACCGAGCCGAGGGCGAACACGTCGGCAGGCGGCCCGGCCCGGCCCCCGGCGGCCTGCTCCGGCGACATGAACCCGGGCGTGCCGATCAGCGCGCCGTCCTGGGTGAGGGTCGCGGAGTCCTCGGGGCGGGCGATGCCGAAGTCGATGACGCGCGGGCCGCCGGGCGTGAGCATGATGTTGCCGGGCTTGAAGTCGCGGTGCACGAGACCGGCGCCGTGGATCCCGGCCAGCGCCTCCGCGAGCGCCGCGGCGAGCAGCCGCACCACGGCGGCGGGCAGCGCGCCGAAGGTCCCGACGGCCTCGTCCAGGGAGAGCCCCGGCAGATACGCGGTCGCCAGCCACGGCGGGTCCGCGTCCGGGTCGGCGTCGACGAGCGGTGCGGTGTACGCGCCCGTGACCCTGCGGGCGGCGGCGACCTCGCGGCGGAAGCGGGCGCGGTAGCGGCCGTCGCCGACCAGCCGGGGGCGTACGACCTTGACCGCGACGAGCGTCCCGGCGGGCGAGCGGCCGAGATAGACGACGCCCATCCCGCCGGCGCCGAGCCGCTTCAGCACGCGGTACCCGCCGATCTCCCGCGGGTCGCCCCAGTCCAGCTCCGCCAACGCCCCCTCCCCTCCGCACCAGGACCACCGTGCCGACCAGCCGAAGCGTAGGCCCACCGGGTGCCCTTCCGTTCATCCGCAGATGGCAGACTTGCGGCGGGTGCGGGTGATGCCGTAACCGAGGCGATGACCACACGCGGAGAGGACCTGCTTGCCCATGAGCGTCTACGACGTCGAGCTGCGCACCCTGGCCGGCGAACCCGCCTCGCTGGGGCAATTCCGGGGCACCGCGGTGCTCGCCGTCAACATGGCGTCGAAGTGCAGTCTCACGCCCCAGTACGCGGGCCTGGAGAAGCTGCACGCGCAGTACGCGGCCCGCGGGTTCGCGGTCGCCGGGTTCCCGTGCAACCAGTTCGGCGGCCAGGAGCCGGGCACGGCCGAGGAGATCGCGACGTTCTGCTCGGCGACGTACGGCGTGACCTTCCCGATGTTCGAGAAGATCGAGGTCAACGGCCCGGACCGGCACCCCCTCTACCGGGAGCTGGTGCAGACGCCGGACGCGGACGGCGCGGCGGGCGACATCCAGTGGAACTTCGAGAAGTTCCTGCTCGACCCGGAGGGCAGGCCGGTCGCCCGGTTCCGTCCGCGGACCACGCCGGACGACGCCGCGCTGATCGCGGCCGTCGAGGCCGTCCTGCCGCGCTGACGGAGCCTCCCGTACGCGGGCGGCGGATTGCCAACGAACGTGCAACGATCGCCCGTTCGGCTGGCCGACCGCCGTTCGCGCGCTGCGACAGTGGCGCACATGATCCGTCGCGCTACGCTCCCCGCGCTCGTCCTGTGCCCCCTGCTCGTCCTCACCGCCTGCGGTGAGGACGAGGCGGGCGGCGGGCCGTCCCCCACGGCGGACGGCGCGCCGGAGCCCGGCGTGCCCGCGCCTCCGGCCGCGAGCCGGGCCCCGGCGCCCGGCGACGGCTCGAAGGACCCCGACGACATCAACGGCGACGGGCACCGCGACCTCCTCGTGCCCGTCTTCCTCGGCGACGACCCGCAGAACGCAGAGGAGCGCGTCGCCGTCGTCTACGGCTCGGCGGACGGCCTGGACCCGGAGACCCGTACCGTCTACGGACGCCGCGACCTCGGCCTGCCCGCCCTGCCCGCCGACTTCCCCGCGCCGGACCTCCTCCGCGCGGCCGACGTGACCACCGCCGACCTGGACGACGACGGCTTCCCCGACTTCGTGACGACCTCCTCCGAGACCGCCGAGCGCCAGGAGGACCTGATGGGGAAGCCGGAGACGCCGTACGTGACCTTCGGCGGCCCGGAACAGCCCGCCGCGAAGCCCGAGGCGGTGCCGCTGCGGCTGCCCGGCGTGGCCGGCGTGGAGCCTGGCTCGCTGGTGCGCGGGGACTTCGACGCCGACGGCCACCACGACCTGGCGGTGCCGGAGCGGGCCACCCCGGGCGCGAGACTGGTCGTGATGTACGGCCCGTTCAGCCGGGCGGGCGAGCCCGCGCGCACCGACACGAGCCTGCCGTACGAAGAAGGCACGCTCTCCGCCGACGGGATCGACCCCACCGGCGAGCCGCGCGCGACCGCGCTGCTGCTGCAGGGGCTCAGCGACGGCGGGCAGGACCCGAACACGCTCTACCCGACGCGCCCCGGCACCGGACTGACCGGCGAGGCCCGCGAGTTGACCGCCGGCAGCGGTTTCGCCTTCGGGGACTTCGACGGCGACGGACAGCGCGACGTCGCCGTGGGCGACGACGGCGGCCGCAACAACGAGCCCGGATACGAGACGGAGGCGCCGGAGGTCGACGGCAAGGCCACGCTCTACCCCGGCAGCGGCGACGAGCCCGTCGTCCTCGACCTGCCCGAGCCGCCGGCAGGCGAGGACTCGTACTACGGCCCCGGCGGCTTCGCCGCCGCCGACCCGGACGGCGACGGCCGCGACGCACTGCTCGTCGCGACGTACGACGGCGCCGTGCTCCTCGACGGCGACGAGCGCACGCCCGTGCTGCGCGAGGGCCCGGCGCGGACCGCGGACGGCAAGCGGACGAAGGCGAAGGACCGCAACGCCCGGCCGGTGGGCGCCGCGGACTTCGACGGGGACGGCGGCGACGAGCTGATCCTCAACTGGGCGCCCGACCCGCTCTTCGCGCTCTACGGGGAGAAGCCCGCGTACTGGTGGATCACCGAGGGCGCGACGGACCGCGACGCGGTGACGTTCGCCACGACGGAGTTCGCGCCCCGCCGCTCCTGAGACCGGCGGGGGCGTCAGCCGGCCGGGGCACGGCGGCGCGGCAGGCAGAGGTACGCGGACAGCGCCCCGGCGGCGGGGACCAGGCTCCACAGCGCCCAGGGCCCGACGGCGTACGCGGCGCCGCCGAGGAGCGGCCCGGCACCGGTGCCCACGGTGTACGCGGCGCCGTGCAGGCCCTGGTAGCGGCCGGTCATGTGCGGCGGGGTCAGGCCGCCGAGGTACGCGTACGCGACGGAGCTGGTGATCATCTCCCCGCACGTCCACACCACGACTGTCGCCGCCAGCAGGGTCATGTCCGTCATCAGCCCGGTGAGCGCGAGCCCGGCGCCGACGAGGAGGTTCCCGGCGGCGAGGACGTACTCCGGCCGGTAGCGGGCGACCGCGCCGGTCGCGGGCAGTTCCAGGGCCAGCACCAGCAGGCCGTTCAGCCCGATGAGGAGGCCGAAGTCGCGGGCGCCGAGCCCCGCGTCGGTGACGTGCAGGGGCAGGCCGACGGTGGACTGGATGTAGACGAACTCGGCGACCGCGGTCATCAGCAGGAAGCGCAGCAGGGTGCGGTCGGCGAGCGCCCGGCGGTATCCGGCGGCCCGTTCGGCCGGCCGGTCCTCCGCCGCCCGCGGGCGGGGCGCGTCGCGCAGCAGCGCCGCCACGACCACGCCGAAGAGCAGGCAGGCGGCGGCGTTGCCGAGGAAGAGCTGCGTGTACGAGGCGCCGGCCAGCACGCCGCCGACGACCCCGCCGAGCGCCGCGCCGGTGTTCATCGCGGCCCGGAACACGCCGAAGGCGGCGAGGCGTTGCCGGTTGGTCGTCACGGAGTCGAGCAGCGCCGCGGCGGCGGCCGGGCGGTAGACGTGCGAGGTGACGCCGATGAGCCCGACGACGGCGACGATGGCCGACAGCGGTCCGAGGTACGGCACGGCGGCCGTCAGTCCCGCGGTGGTGACGCCGGACAGCACGATGGTCCAGCGGCGGCCGAGGGTGTCGGCGAGGTAGCCGCCGAGGGTGTTGCCGAGCACGTTGCCGAGGCCGGAGACGCCGAGCACGAGGCCCGCGGCGCCGGCGGAGTGACCGCGCTCGGTGAGGTAGAGCACGATGAACACGGGCAGGAAGTTGCCGACCCGGTTGACCAGGATGCCGAGGCTCACGATCCACACCCGGCCGGGCAGGCCGCGCAGGGCGTCGCGGAACGGCTGCTCGGCGGCGTCCGGCCGGCCCGGCGGGGCGGCGGTCACGGGGCGGGCTCGGTGCGTATCCGGACCGCGGCGGCCAGGCGGCGGGCGTGGGCGGCGGCCTCGGCGGCGGTGGCGCCGCGGGTGAGGACGTGGCCGGCCTTGTCCTCGTTCCAGGTCAGCGGGGACACGACGGCGCCGGGCCGCACGCCGAGCCGGAGTTCGACGCAGGCGGGGTCGGCGCGCACCTCGTCGGCGCCGGTAACCGCCACCACGCGGCCGGGTTCCGGGGTGAGGAACCGTACGGCCGCACCGCCCCGCGGCTCGGGCGCGGCGGTCAGAGGCGCGAGGACGCCGAGCCCGGCGGCCAGGGCGTGGCTCTCCATGTCGACGCCGTAGGCGATCTCGGTCAGCTCGTTGATACGGTCGCCGCCGACGCGGTTGTGGGACTCGACGATCCGCGGGCCGCGGGAGGTCAGCTTGACCTCGGTGTGCCCGGGGCCGTTGCGCAGCCCGACCGCGTCGAGGAAATCCGTGACGAGCCGCGTGACGTCGCGCAGCGTGCCGGGCGCGACCGCGCTGGGCTGCGCGTGGCCGATCTCCACGAAGCCGACGCCGCCGGTCTCCTTGTCGGTCACCGCGACCACCACGTGCCGGCCGTCGAAACTCAGGGTCTCCACGCTGATCTCCGGCCCTTCGAGGTACTCCTCCATCAGGAACTCCTCGAACGAACCGGCGTCGGAGAGGTCGCGCGCGGTCCAGTCGCCGTCGAGCGCCCGGAAGCGGTCGGCGACGGTGTCGGCCGCGGCCCGGTCCCGTACGTGGAACACGCCCAGGCTGCCGGACTCGCGGACCGGCTTGACGATGACCGGCAGCCCGTGGGCCGCGGTGAACTCGCGGACGTCGGCCGCCGACCGGCCGACCGCGGCGGCCACCGGGCTCACCCCGCGCTCCGCCAGGCGCCGGCGCATCCGCCCTTTGTCGAGCAGCAGCTCCACGGTCTCGACGGACTCGCCGCCCAGCCCGAGCGCCTCGTTGATCCGCGCCGCGGGCAGCAGCCCCAGCTCGAACAGCGACACCGCCGCCCGTACCGGATACGCCGCGTGCAGCGCCCGCACCAGCGGCAGGAGCCGATCGGTGTCGGCGTAGTCGAGCAGCAGCGCCTGGTCGACGTACGGCCAGTGGCCGCTGCCGTACGCGTCCGGGTACTGGACGTGCACGACGTCCAGGCCGAGCGCCCGGGCCTTGCGCACCTGCGCGAGCCTGCCGCCGACGACGAGTACACGGGGGCGTGCGGCGGCGGACCGTGGGATGTCCATGATCGGTTTCCCTGCTTCCTGGGGTGGGACGCCCGACACGCTACGACCGGTTCCGGACAATCCACTTCCGGAATACGCAAAGGCCGCCTAACCTGCCCTGATGCCGACCGACCTCAGCCCCACCGCGCGGGCCCTGCGCACGATGGAGATCCTCCGCGCCCGCCCCGGCGCGACCGCGGACGAACTCGCCGTGGAGCTGGGCGTCACCGAGCGGGCGGCGCGCCGGTACGTCGGGATCCTCCGGGAGGCCGGGGTCCCGGTGGAGTCGGCCCGCGGCCCGTACGGCGGCTACCGGCTGGGGCGCGGCGCGCGGCTGCCGCCGGTGGTCTTCACCGAGGCCCAGGCCCTGGCGCTGGTCATGGCGGCGCTGGACGACGCGGACGAGCTGGTGGGCAAGGCGCTGGACAAGGTGATCCGGGTGCTGCCCGGAGCACGTCGGCCGGCAGGCGGCCACGCTGCGGGACCACGCCGCGGCCGCCCCCGACCCGAACTCGGCCCGCCCCGACCCGGCGACGACCGGCGCGCTGGTCGCGGCGTGCGCGGAGCGGACGAGTGTGCGGGTCACGTACCGCAGCGAGGCGGGACGGGAGTCGGAGGGGCTGGTCGACCCGTGGGCGGTGGTCGTACGCCACGGGCGCTGGTATCTGCTGTGCCGCTCCCACCGCGCGGACGCGATCCGCACGTACCGCGTCGACCGCATCGGCGAGGTCCAGCGGACGACCCGCGCCTTCGCCCCGCCCGACGGCCTCGACCCGGTCTCGGTGCTGGAGGAGAACCTCGGCGCGGGCTGGGAGTACCCGACCCGGGTGGCATTCGACGCCCCGGCGGCGGAGGTCGCGCGCTGGGTGCGGCCGCCGATGGGCCGCCTGGAGGCGGCGGGCGACGGCTGCGTGCTGGTCGGCAGCACGAGCGCGCCGACGATGTACGCGCGGGACTGGCTGGCCCGGATGCCGTTCGCGTTCCGCGTCGAGGGCGGACCGGAGCTGCGCGCGGCGGTCGCGGCGCTGGCGGCGCGGCTGACGGAGGCGGCGGAGACGGAGGCGTAGCAGGAGTCACGTCAGCGCGCCGACGACGAGGGCGAGCAGGGCGGTCGCCACGGTGAGGGTCGCGCCGAAGGCGGCCCAGACCTGTCGCCCTCCGACCGGGCCCGCTGGCCCCTGGACGCCGCCTACCTCAGCCTCGACCTCGCCCCCCGCACACCGCCGTCACCGACGGCGGCGCCATGGCCGCGGGCACGGGCCACCGCATCGAGCACTTCCCCCCGAAGGCACCGTCACCCGCACTACACGCCCCCGCAGCGTCATTTGGCCTCTCCGAGCGCCAGCGCCCGCAGCAGCAGGTACGCCGACTGGACGAATCGGCTACGTAACGTGACCCCCGAGTTGGTCAGGGCCACCACGCACACCTCCCGTTCCGGGCTCAGACCCACGAACGCCGTGCAGCCGCGGGTCGCGCCGCTGTGGAAGTACAGCGTCGCCCCCGCCAGGGTGCGGACGCTCCACGCCAGGCCCGACTTCTCCTCGTCCCCCGCCGGCAGTTCACGGATCCGTACGACCTCCGCCAGCGGAATCCGCAGCGACCGCGGCGCGTCCGAGCCCTCCGGGTCGAGGTGCGCGCGGAGGAAGCGGATCAGGTCATGGGCGCTGGAGCGCACCGCCCCCGCGCCGGGGAGGGCCGGGATGGCCCAGGGCGGGCGGCGGCGGCCGTGCCAGTAGCCGACGGCGTAGGCGGGGTCCGGGGCGGCCGGGGCCGCGGTGCCGGTGTCGGTGAGGTCCAGCGGGTCGAGGACGCGCTCGCGGAGCATCGATCCGTAGTCCGTCCCTGCGCCGTCGGACAGCAGCCGGCCGAGCAGGCCGATGCCGAGGTTGGAGTAGCGCATGAGGGTGCCGGGCGGGTGGTGCACGATGGCGCGGCCGAGCGCGGGCAGCAGCATGTCGGGGGTGAACGACCGGTACGGGTTGGCGAACCAGGACGGCAGCCCCTTGAGCAGCAGCCCGGGCGGGAGCCGGGGCAGGCCGGAGGTGTGGGTCGCCAGGTGCTCGTAGGTGATGGCCCTGCCGTGGCCGCGCGGGAGGGCGGCGTACGGGAGCCGTTCCGCGATCCGCCCCGTCAGGCTGACCTCGCCCCGCGCGGCGGTGTCGGCGAGCAGCAGCCCGGTGAAGGTCTTGGTCACCGAGCCGACTTCGAAGCGCGTGCGGTCGGTGACCGAGGCGGTGCCATTACGGTCGATGCCGCCGCGGCACAGCGCGCGGTACGTGCCCGTCGCGAAGACCGCGACGACGACCGCCGCCCGCGGTTCCGCGGCGGCGGCCACCGCTTTGAGGGGTTGGTCGCGGAAGTTCACGTCGCCGCCGCCCGGCTAGGCGCCCAGGCGCGAGAGCACGAGAGACGCGGCAGCCGTGGCGACCACTGCGGTGTGGTAGTGGTCGTCGAACCGCCCGTCCTCGCCGGCCACCTCGGTCCGCCCGTCGCGCGGGAGCAGCCCGTCGTCGTGCTGCGCGGCGGCCAGCCGCCGCCAGGCGGCCGGTTCGAAGGACGGCTCGGGCATGCAGGCGTCGACGATGAGGAGTTCGGCGACGAGGTCCCACTCCTCGATCTCCAGCCACACGTCCGTCCACACCGGCAGCCAGGTCGCCAGATAGTCGCGCAGGCGGGGCGGCAGGGCCTGCGGTTGCGCGCCCCAGTCGGTGAGATGGAAGACGGTGTGGGTCACGTGGTATGCCGTCATCCAGTCCATGGTCCACGCCTCGGGCGTCGTCCCGAGCCAGGTGGCCGCGGTGCGCGCGGTCCAGTCGGTGCGGTCGGCGGGGCCGATGATCCGGGTCGCGTTGGCCACCGCCATGCGGCGGTTGGGCAGGTGCTCGTACTCGCGGTACGACGTGAGGGACGTCAGGTGGGCGAGCAGCGCCTGCAGCGGCTCGTGCCGGTGGCCGGCGCGGTGGAAGTGGACGTACGTCTCCAGCGGGTCGGTCATGGCGGGGAACCGCAACTGCCGCTCGTAGAGCAGGTCGCCGCGGCGGAGTTGGTCCCAGGCGAAGTCGAGGAGCTCGCCCGCCGCGTCGCGCTCGGCGTCGGGGAGCGAGGCGTCGCGCATCACCAGGGACGCGGCCAGTGCCAGCTCGGCCAGCGGCTTGTAGACGCTGTCGGGCTCGGCCAGCTCGGCTGTCGCGCCGTCGGCGAACGTGCCCAGCGCGCGGTTGCGGTGCAGCCAGCCCAGCGCCCCGGTGCCCAGCCGCAGCGCCGCGGTATGCACCGGATCCACCGGCCCCGGGGCGGTCACCGCAGGCCCCCTTCGGGCCCGGCCAGGAGTCTTCCGGCGATGGCGAGGTCGAGTGCCGTACGGGCGCTGGGGGCGCCCCACAGGCGCAGGTGCTCCAGCGCCGTCGGGACGTCGAGGGCGGGCGAGGCGCCGCGGCTCTGGGCCAGGGCGAGCCAGCGTACGAGCCGGGCCGCGGTGGGGTAGTCGCGGCGCATCAGGGAGCGGACGGCGCCCTGGCTGAGCGCGCGGACGTGCAGACAGGCCCGCTGCTGGTAGGGCCCGTCCACCTCCGGAAGCGCCAGCGGGGCGAGCCGCGCCATGCGCTGCGACCGCTCCTTCCACGTCAGCTCGGTGCCCTCGGCGTCCTCGACGATCCCGGCGATCTCGACCACCTCGGTGATCGCGGCGCGCTCGGAGTCCTCCTCCGCGTACGGAACGGCCGCCCGGGTCCCGGCCGCGCCGCGGGCGAGCAGCGCGGCGGTGGTGCGGTCGCGCCAGCGGGCCTCGGTGCTGTCCCCGGGGCGGGGCGGGAAGACCCGCAGGGCCGATCCCAGGGTCTCCCGGTCGTGCCGCGGCAGCGGCTGGCGGCAGAAGAGCGCCGGCGCGAACAAGTCGGGACCCAGGACGCGCACGGCGGCCAGCGCGGTGGTGTCTGCCGGCCGGTCCGCGTCGGACACCGCCGGCAGCGGAACCTGGGTGCCCCGGAGGGCACCCAGGACGCGCCCGGCCAATTGCTCCACCGCTCGGGCGTAGTCGGCCCCCAGTGCGGCATTCGACATCGGGCGCTCACCTTCTGCTGTCGGTCACAGACGTGATCGTGCGGGTTTCAGGTCCGCGGACCGTTACGAGGGACGCGACTCCTTCGGGACCCTCGGGGACACGAGCCCCAGGAGCAGCAGGACGCCGGTGCCCTGCGGGGTGTACACGGGCGCGTCGCTGAACGGTGCCTCCGGCTCGTCGACCAGCGCCGTGAACGCGGCCCTCTCGGCCACGCCGGCCCGAGCCGGGGTCGTCTGTACGGACATCTTGCCTCCAAGAGTCGTCCCCTCGCGGATCGCGACGGGAGGGAGTGACTGCGCCGCGCCAGTGACGAGCGCGACAGGTGCGGCCGGTGGTCACCCATCCGGCTCACTGCACCAACGTCGGTGTCCCCTCCCCGCCCGCCACTTAGATCCCACGAGGATGGAGACCACACGATGGGTGCTCCCGGAAGCACTGAGGTTTAGCAGGCCGAACGGGCCGCCGGAGGCGGCCCGTTCACACCCTGCCTATCAGGACGTAACGCTCGTCGGCGACCGGCCCGCCCCACAACTGCTCGTCGCCGACGAGGTCTTCGACCCGTACGTCGGCCACCAGCGGCCGCACCGCTCCGGCCAGCGCTTCCGCCCCGACGCCGCCGCTCCACGGCAGCACTCCCGTGCCCGCCCCGTACGGCTCGGCGGCCGGCTCTGCGCCGCCCCAGCGCCCCTCGACCAGCACGAGCACCCCGCCGGGGCGGAGCCGCGCCACCCACTCCCGTAGCGCGGCCTCGGGCTCCGGCAGGGTCCACACCAGATGCCGGGAGAGCACGGCATCGAACTTCTCGTCTCCCGTGGGCGGAACGGAAGCGTCCGCCACGAGCAGCCGGGCCCGCAGCCCCGCCGCCGCCACCTTGGCCCGCGCCTGCCCGACCATCCGCGGCGCCAGGTCCACACCGGTGACCCGGTGCCCGGCGGCGGCCAGCAGACAGGTCAGCGAGCCGGTCCCGCAGCCGGCGTCGAGCACGTCGGCAGCGGGCCGCGCGATCCACGCGTCCAGCCGGGCAGCCCAGGCGGCCCGCGTGGCCCCGTCCCGCAGCCCGTGATCGGGCTCGTCGTCGAAACTGCCTGCCTGACCGTCCCAGTAGGCGCCGATGGCGGCGGAGTTCGTCATACCCGGATCGTCGCACCCGCCACTGACATCGCCGCCGGGCTGCGTGCACCGGCGCACGACAGGCTCACCCGACGGCGCACCCGCACCCCGACCGGCCCTCCTGCCTCCCGGCCACCGGCGGGGCGGGACGATCCCCCCGGGGTCGGCCGGTGGCGGGGCCCATCCACGGCACGCCGCCACGCAAGGTGCCGCGGACGCCCTGCCGGCCGGCGAGGCCCCGGGGTGTGGCGCGAGAGTACCCGGTGAGGGTGACGTCGAGGACGTGGCGATAGGCCGGGCCGAATCCGAAACCCCAGGTCAAGGCGCTGGTGTATGTGACGGCGTTCGGCCAGGACAGGGCGAGAGCGTGACATCGCCGGGTAGCGAGTTCCGCCGCCTGGAAGAACATCCCCTCATGAGCCGTTATAGCCACTCAGGAGCGCCGTGCGCACCGGACACGGTGACCGACCGAGGCCACCGAGAAGGCCGCACGGGCCACCGCCCGCCGAGCCGCCCCCTCGCCCGCAGGGGGGCCGCGGCTGCGCCCCCGGAGAGGGAGCCGCTCCCCGCCCACCGACCCAGAAAGCGCAGATCATGGACATGAGACTCGAAGTCGTCGTCATACCCGTCGCCGACGTCGACCGGGCCAAGGACTTCTACCTCGCGCTGGGGTGGCGCCTCGACGCCGACGTCACCCCGGACGCGCGCTTCCGGGCCGTGCAGGTGACTCCGCCGGGCTCGTCCGCTTCCGTCGTCTTCGGCACCTCCGTGACGTCCCAGGCGCCGGGCTCGGCGCAGGGCCTGCACCTGGTCGTCGACGACATCGGCGCCGCGTACGCCGAGCTGACGCAGCTCGGGGCCGGGCCGAGCGAGGTCTTCCACCACGCCGACACCGACGTCCGGGTTCCCGGGGCGGATCCGGAGCACCGCGGCTACGGCTCGTTCCTCTCGTTCAGCGACCCGGACGGCAACGGCTGGGTCGTCATGGAGATCGCCACGGGGCTCCCCGGACGCGAGGACTCCCCGGCCCGCGACGCGGACGAGGAGCGGGGATCCGAGCGCTACCGGCACCTCCCTCCGCGTATCGCGCTGGACGACACGATCGCCACCCAGCCGGCCACGCCGAGGCACGACCCCGACAGCGGGCGCGACCGTGACCGCGACTTCCTCCTGCACTACGCCGCCGGCGACTGAGCCCCGCCCGCCGAGCCGCCGGAGACGGAGGAAGGGACCTTGCCCACCTACCGGGCTCTCCGCCACGGCGGCGGGACAAACGACATCACCGACACGGCGGGGACGCCGCAGGGTCCTTCCACAACCACGTCGACAGCACGGAGTCGATGGCTGTCGCGGTGATGAGCCGCTCAGGCGGGCCAGCCCAGGTGGTCCGCCACGCGGTCCCAGTGGTGGTCGGGGTCGCCGAAGGCCAGCGCCCACGCCGCCATCTGGCCGGAGAAGAAGTGCAGGTCGTGCTCGTGCGTGAAGCCGATCGCGCCGTGCACCTGGTGGCCGGTGTCGCAGACCCGCCGGCACGCCTCGCTCACCCACGCCTTGGCCATCGGCACCTCCGCGGCGGCGTCCAGCCCCTCCGACAGCCGCCAGATCGCCTCGTACGCCATGAAGCGCGAACTCAGCACGTCGATGGCCATGTTCGCGCAGTGGTGCTGGACCGCCTGGAAGGAGCCGATGGGCCGGCCGAACTGCTCGCGCTCCGCGGCGTACGCGACCGTCAGGTCGAGGACCCGCTGGGCCGCGCCGACCATCGCGGCGCAGGTGGCGGCGGCGCCGTACGCGTCGATCGCCTCGGCGACCTCGCGGCCGGCGGTCAGGGCGCGGTCGCGGGGCACCCTCACCCCGTCGAAGCGGACGTGACACGGCCGGTCGGCGCCGATGGCGTCGAGCCGCTCGCGTACGACGCCGGGCGACGAGGCGTCCACCAGCAGCGCGGGCCCCTCGCCGGGCACGACGAGCAGGTCCCCCGCGGCGTGCGCGTACGGCACGAACTGCGCCGCGCCGTCGAGCACGAAGCCGTCGTCCGACCCGACCGCGGCGATCTCGCCGCCCGTGCCGTCCCAGCGGCCCGGCACGGCGCTCATGACCCGGCCGCGGGCGATCGCCCCGAGCCACCGCGCCTGCTGCGCCTGTGTGCCGAACCGGGCGAGGGGCAGCCCGCAGCACGCCACCGTGGCCAGGAACGGGCTCGGCACCAGGGCGTACCCCATCTCCTCCACGACCAGGCACAGCTCCAGGAACCCGGTGCCGACTCCGCCGTGGGCCTCCGGCAGCGCCAGTCCGGTCCAGCCGAGCTCGACCATCTCCTTCCACAGCGCGGCGGAGTAGCCGGCGGGCTCGTCGGCCACCGCGCGGGCCCCGGCGATCACGCTCCGCGACTCCAGCAGCCCGCGGGCGGTGTCCTTGATCAGCTCCTGGTCCCCGGTGAGTGTCAGGTCCATCAGTCCACCGGCGGGATCTTGTCGGACCGCACCCACACGCCGGGCCGCTCCTCCCAGAAGAGCTGCACGAGCACTCCTCCGGTGTGCTTGGGGTGGATGAACGTGTCGCGCCAGGCGGCGCCGTCGGTGCTGCCCTCGTTCTCGCCGAACGTCGGCACGCCGTGGTGCGCGCAGGCCGCCGCCGCCCGGTCCCAGTCGGCGACCTCGAACGTCACGTGGTGCGCGGCGGCGCCGTTCCTGTCCCAGAACCGCTCGATGAACGAGTCCTCGCCGCGCGGCATGATGACCTCCCAGCAGATCGTCGATCCGGGGATGTTCAGCACGAGGTCCGCCATGTCCGGGTGCTCGTCCTCGGGCGTCCGCCAGACCTGCACGAAGCCGGCGAGCCGCTCGTACCAGCGGGCCAGCTCGTCTCGGTCGGGAAACGCCTGGCAGACGTGGTCGAGGGCGGCGATGCCGAGCGAGGGCGCGTCCGGGGGCTCGGCGGTCACCGGTACGGCGGGACCGTCGCCGCACAGGGCGAGACCGCCGGGACCGCGCAGCCGGAACAGCACGCCGGGGCCGCGCTCGGGCGGCGACAGCGACGCCTCCAGCCAGCCGCCGGCCCCGCCGGCCGCCGGCTTGACGCCGAGCGCCTCCAGTTCGGCGCGTACGGCATCGAGGTCGGGGACCTCCGCGGCGACGTGGTGCAGCCCCGGGCGGCCGCCCTGGCCGTCGAGGAACTCCTGGATCGCGGACCGCTCGCCGGCCGGCGCCAGCACCTCCCAGGTGTGCCCCGGGTTCCCGGGCAGCTCAAGCCGTACGCCGCGGCAGCCCTCCGCGGGGTTGTCCCAGCTTCGCGTGCGGCGGAACCCGAACAGGCCCTCCAGCAGCGCCACCTGCGGCTCCAGCTCCGGCGCGACCTGGCCGATGTGGTCGATCCGGTAAATCCGCACAGATCCTCCTCGCTCGTTTCGACTCTCGGGCCGGGCAGCGCTCAGCTCGGGTGCGGTTCGATCCAGTCGTACTCGTTGGTGACCAGTTCCTTGACGAGGCGCAGGTTGTACCGGTTCATCGCCGCGATCCGTTCGGCCAGTTCGCCGACCCGCTTGTCGAACTCGTCCGCCGGATACACGTCGTTGACCAGGCCGATCCGCTGCGCCCGCGCGGCGTCGAGCCGGACGCCGGTGAAGAGCAGCTCCTTGGCCATCGCCTTGCCGACCCGGCGCGGGAGCCGCTTGACGCCGCCCCAGCCGGGCGCGGACCCGCCGAACTCCGGCTGGTCGGGGTCGCCGTCCTCGGTCATCTTCGGCCGGTACGGCGGGCGGGCGGACAGCGTGATCTCGACCAGGCCCATCTTCGCGTCGTCGGAGGCGACGATGAAGTCGGCGGCCAGCGCCAGCTCAAGACCGCCGCCGACGGCGTAGCCGTGCACCGCCGCGACGACCGGGACGGACAGCCGTTCCATCATCGCGAACGTCTTCTCGCCGAGCCGGCCCTGCTCCACCCGCTCCTGCTTGGTGAGCTGCTCCGACCAGCCGAGGTCCATGCCGGCGCAGAACGCCCGCTCGCCGGCCCCCCGCAGCACCACCACGCAGACGTCCTCGTCGTCGTCCACCTCGCTGAAGAACCGGCGGAGTTCGCGCATCGTCGTCGGGGTGAGCGCGTTGAGCTTCTCGGGCCGGTTCAGGGTCAGCCAGGCGACCCGCTCCTCGATCTTCAGGTCGAGGGTCTCGTACATGGAGAGGATTCCTCCTTGGTCGTTATCGGCTGCGAGGCAGGTTCAGGCCCCGGGTGGCGATGACGTCGCGCTGGATCTCCGACGCGCCGCCGAGGAAGGTGGATGCGACGGAGTCGCGCGACATGTGGGTGAAGACGCCGCCGAGCGGGGCGTCGCGGCGCTGCCAGAGCTGGGCGGACCGGCCGAAGGCCGAGGCGCCGGTACGGGCCAGGCGCTGGTGCAGCTCCGCGCCGAAGAGCTGGTTGACCGACGCCTCGTAGCCGGGCACGCCGCCTGCCGCCTGCTTGGACACGGTGTAGCGGGCGAGGTTGTACTGCACCCGGATCTCGGTGTGGCGGCGGGCGATCTCCCGGCGCAGCGCGGCCCTGGTGTCGTCCCTGAGGAACGCGCGGCCCTCGTCGGAGCCGATGTAGCCGACCAGCTCCGACAGCGCCTGCTCGTACTTGATCGTGGCGCCGATGCCGGCCCGTTCGAAGCTCAGCGCGGTCATCGCGACGTACCAGCCGCGGTTCTCCTCGCCGACCCGGTTGGCCGCCGGCACCCGGACGTCCTCGAAGAAGATCTCGCAGAACGGCGTCGCCCCGCGGATGTCGGTGATCGGGCGGATGGTCACCCCGGGAGCGGTCGCGTCGACGAGCAGGAACGTGATGCCGCGGTGCGGCCGCGCCGCCTCCGGATCGGTGCGTACGAGCACGAACAGCCAGTCCGCGTACTGCCCGAGCGAGGTCCACACCTTCTGTCCGTTGACCGTGTACGTGCCGGTGGCCTCGTCGCCTTCGCGGACCGCGCGGGTGCGCAGCGAGGCGAGGTCGGAGCCGGAGCCCGGCTCCGAGAAGCCCTGCGCCCAGGTGACCTCGCCGCGGGCGATCGGCGGCAGGTGCGCGGCGCGCTGCCCGTCGGTGCCGTGCTCCAGGAGCGTCGGGCCGAGCAGGAAGGCGCCGATCCCGTTCACGGTGGGGACGCGGGCGCGCATCATCTCCTCCTGGAGGACGAACTCCTCCAGCGCCGACAGCCCCGCCCCGCCGTACTCGGCCGGCCAGTGCGGCGCGATCCAGCCGCGCTCGGCGAGGACCGCCGCCCAGGCGCGGGCCCCTTCGCGGCGCGCCGGGTCGTCGGAGAGCCGGTCGACCGGCCAGTTGTAGCCCCAGACGTCCTCGGGTTCGAGGCTCTGCTCGGCCTCGGGTTCCGGCACGTAGGCCGGCGGGAAGCGGTCGCGTACGAAGGCGCGCACCTCTTCCCTGAAGGCCGCCTGCTCCGGGGTGTCCGCCCAGTTCACGGCGTCTCCTCCCGGTCCCAGGTGCCGGGGGTGAGGCCGTGGTCGCCCTCGGCCCGCAGCCGGTACTTGGCGACCTTGTCGGTGGGCGTACGCGGCAGGGCGTCGATGAACTCGATGTAGCGCGGGACCATCGAGCGGGGCAGCCGCTCCGCGCAGAACGCCACCAGTTCGGCGGGCTCCAGCGCCGCTCCCGGCTGCAGCACGACCGCCAGCTTGACGTCCTCGTCGCCCAGGTCGGAGGGCACGCCGATGGCGGCCGACTCCAGGATCGACGGGTGCAGGTTGACCTCGCACTCCAGGTCGAAGGCCGAGATGTTCTCGCCGCGGCGCCGGATGGCGTCCTTCATCCGGTCGAGGAAGTAGAAGTAGCCGTCGGCGTCGCGCCACACGCGGTCCCCGGTGTGGAACCACATGTTGCGGAAGCAGTCGGCGGTGGCCTCGGGGGCGCCGTAGTACCCGGTGGTGATCACGAACGGCTGCCTGGGCCGTACGACCAGCTCGCCGGGCTCGTCCGCCCCGACCTCGCGGTCCCACTCGTCGACCACCGCCACCTCGAACCGCTCCTCGTGGGCCTGCCCGCACGACCCGAGCCGCCACTCGCCGTACGGGCTGGCGGTGGCGATCCCGACCTCCGTGCTGGTGTACGTCTCCACCGAGCGGACGCCGAAACGTTCCCACAGCGGCTCGTCGAGGCTCGACTTGCCCATGTAGAAGGTCTCCAGCGGGTGTTCCTTGTCGCGCTCGGTGCGCGGCTGGTTGAGCAGGATCGGGATCATCGAGAAGACGCTCATGGCGACCTGCGCGTCGAACATGCGCACGTCGTCCCAGAACCGCGAGGCGCTGAAGCGCTCGACGATGGCGATGGCCCCGCCGGCGAGCAGCGCCGACATCACGCCGTCCCAGAGCCCGGCGGCGTGGAAGAGTGGCAGCGGGCAGTACGTCGTCTTGCCCCACCGGTCGAGGAAGTCGAGCGAGTCCAGCGCGCAGGTCAGCGCCAGGGCGTGCGGGACCATCGCGCCCTTGGAGGGGCCCGTGGTGCCCGAGGTGTACATGATCGCCTGGAGGTCGCCGAAGCCGACGTCGACGCGGGGCGCCTCCACGCCGTTGGACAGCAGGCTGGACAGCGTCGCGGCGGGCTTGCCGAGCGCGCCGAGCCGGACGTCGGACGCGCCTTCCGTCCGTACGATGAGGCGGCCCAGATCGGGCAGGTGCCGGGCCACCTCCGGGAGTCTGTCGGCGTACGGCGCGTCGATGATCAGCGCCGAGGCGTCGGAGGAGTGCAGGACGTGCCGGAGCAGTTCGCCGCGGTAGCCGACGTTGATCGGCACGGCGACGGCCCCCAGCCGGGCCAGCGCGAAGATCACGTGGATGAAGTCGGCGCAGTTGGGGAGCATCACGCCGACGTGGTCGCCCCGGTCGATGCCCGCGGTGGCCAGCCCCTGGGCCACGCGGTCGGCCATCGAGTCGACCTCGCCGTAGGTGACCTCGCCCTCGCGGAATTTGAGGAAGGTCTCTGTCCGATGGGTTTCGGCCCGCTCTCGGAGTACGTCACCGAGGACGAGGCTCGCCAGCGCTTCGTTCCGCATTCGAACCTCTTGCTTCGCTTTTGGGCGGCACTGATTCGCTTGCGACGGTCGAACTGATATTGACTATCAAGGTCGTTGATATCGGACCACGAAAGAATGCGCCTCGCAAGAGTGCTTGGCGCCGCCCCGCCGGCGCCCGGACCGGCCCGGCAGCCAACTCGGCTCGTAGCGCGGTGTGTTGGGGCCGTACACCGGCGCGTCGGCTCCTTGCGGCGGACAGCGGCGCCCGGCGCGAGGTACGCGCCGGGCGCCGGGGGAAGCGGACTGCGTGCTAGTCGTCCGCCTTGGGCTCCTCCGCGTTGCGCCAGATCGTGAGGTCGAAGGTGACGTACGACGCGTCACCCGACTCCCGCTTGCCGCGATACGTCGCCACCGCGATATGGCCGGCGTCGCTGAGCACGCAGAACTGCGAGCCGTCGCCGACCTGGTCGAGGGTGATCCTCTCGGTGTAGCGGGTCTCCGTACGGCAGGTCTCCAGGGAGCCCTTCTCCGAGTTGTTCAGCAGGATGAACTTCCCGTTGTCTGTGCCGATCCAGGAGTCCGTGAAGAGGGTGTCGACGTAGTAGTACAAGTCCTGGCCGCTGTAGACCACGTCCCCTTCCGCCGGCCGCGGGGGGTTGTCGGCGAGGTTGAGGGAGTAGTTCTGGGTCACGTCGACGCCGGTGTACGTGGCCGGCTTCGGATCCGTCCGCTCCTTCTCCTTCTCCCCACCCGAGGCCGCGCCCTCACCCGAACTGTGCGAGCCGCCGCCGGTGCTGTTGCTAGCGGGCGCCTTGCTCTCGTTGTCCTTGTCGGAGCCGTCGGGCAGCAGCGAGCCGATGATTCCGAGGACCACGAGCGCCCCCACCACCGAGGCGGCGACGATCAGCCCGGTCCGCTTCTTCTTGGGCGGCTGCGGGGCCGCGTAGGGCATACGGGCACCCGGCGGCGGGGGGCGGTAGCCGGGCGGGGGCGTGCGGTAGCCGGGCGGGGGCGCGGGCTGCATCGGGTGCCCGGGCGGTGGCGGCGCTCCGGGAACCCCCGGCGCGCTCTGCGTCGGCGCGGCGGCGGTCGGGGAGAACGCGGCCTGCGGGTGCATCTGGCCCGGCGCCGGTGCCGGATGCTGCGGTGCGAACTGGGTCGGCGGGTGCTGCGGCGCGGCCTGCGTCGGGGTCGGCGCGGCGGTCGGCTGGGGCGGCGGGGTCTTCGCCGGTTCCGGCAACTGCAGCCGCTCGGTGATCGAGCCGACGACCGACTGGGGCAGCCAGTCTTCGCCCTGGCGCAGCGGTTCCGGCGAGATCTCGTGGCACTGCTCGATGATCTCCGTCAGGCTCGGCCGGTCGTCCGGGTCGCGCGTCAGACAGCGCGTCACCAGGGGCAGCAGCTCTGCGGGCACCCGGCTGAGATCGGGGTCCTCGTGCACGATCCGGTAGAGCACCGCGTGCGAGGGCCCTTCGCCGTAGGCGGGTGAGCCGATCGCCGCGTACGCCGCGATCTGGCCGAGGGCGAAGATGTCCGTCGCCTTGCTGATCGTCCCCGCCGCCGCCTGCTCCGGCGCCATGAACGACGGAGTGCCCACGCTGACCCCGGTGCCGGTCAGCGCGGTGGTCTCCGCGGCGCGCGCGATGCCGAAGTCGATCACGCGCGGGCCGTCGGAGGCGAGCAGCACGTTGGCGGGCTTGAGGTCGCGGTGGACGATGCCCGCGCCGTGGATGACGTGCAGCGCCTCGGCGACGCCGACGGACAGCAGCAGCACACTGCGCAGCGGCAGCGCGCCGTGCTGCGCCACGGCGTGCGCGAGCGAGGGACCCGGCACGTACGCCGTGGCCAGCCAGGGCTGCGGCCCCTCGGTGTCGGAGTCGATGACCGGCGCGGTGTACAGGCCCTGCACCCGCTGCGCGGCCTGGACCTCCCGCTGGAAGCGCCGCCGGAACTCGGGGTCCTCGCTGAACTCGGGCCGGATCACCTTGATCGCGATGGGCCGGCCGCCGGGTGTGTAGGAGAGGTACACCTTGCCCATCCCGCCCGTGCCGAGCACGGCGGCGAGCCGGTAACCGCCGACGACGGCCGGGTCGCTCTGCTCAAGCGGCCGGAAAAGGTTCGCCGAAGGTCCACTGGTCATGGTGATCATCCTCTGTTCACGGCAGTCGAATTCCTGCCGACACCCCGAAGTCAACGGGAGCGTACCGACTTTCCTTCAATGTCCTCACCGCGTAGGGCAACAACCCTGCAACAACAGGTTCCTTCCCGACCCGCGGAGGCCCTCAAGGAGGGAATCGCGGCCCTCCCTCGTCCGGGCCCGGCCCTCGCCGGAGGGGCCGGGGCGGGGCTCGTCAGCGGCCGGCCGTCGGCTCCGGTTCACGAGCCGGCGTGGCCTGCGTCTCCGCGTCCCTGCCTGCCGGCCCGCCGGGATGGGTACGCATACTCATGCCCGTATCCCGCGCGCGGCGCACCATGGCTTCATGAGGCAGCTCTCTGCCATCGCGGCCGCGGGTCTCGTACTGGCCTGCCCGGTCTGGGTGTGGTGGGTCGTCGGTCAGTTGGACGCGGACTTCGACGACCTGGACTACTACATCCGGCCGCCGGAGCTGCCCCCGGGACTGGAGCCGGCGCTCGGGATCAGCGGGATGGCCGTCGCCGTCCTCTGCGCGCTGGTGCTGCTGGTCGCCACCTCTCTGGAGTGGCTCGACCGGCGGTGGCGGCAGGTGATCGGGCCGCTGGTCCTCGCCGGGATCGGCACCGGGTACGGCTGGCGGATCCTCACCGCCGGTGGCATCGGCGCCAACCTCGGCGCCGGGCTCGTGACGCTCTTCGGGGTGCCGACGCTGGTCGCGACGCTCGTGTCGGCGCTGGTGCGGAGCATTCTGCTCGTACGGCAGGCGCGCAGGCGCCGGAGCTGACCCCGCGGCCCCGGGAGGGCTCGGGGACTCACGGGCGGGTTCGGCTGCCGCCGGTCCGGAGGCCCGCGCATGCGCAACCGCCGCGTCCTCGACGAGAACTTCGCCGCGGAAGGTGCCACCGCCTCCCCCGCCGTCGAGTCCGACACCGTCGCCGGCCTGTACGCGCACCTCGCCGCCGGCCCGTGGTCCCGGCGCCCACTCGTACGCGGTCAACGAGACCACCGCCTGAGCCTCCTGCCTCCCCGGCCGCCGCCCCGCGCGGGCCGGCCCGGACCACGCGGTCCCGGCCGGCCCGCTGAACGTTCCCCTTCCCCCTTGCGCGCCGCAGTCCCGTTCAGTGCCCCGCAGCCGTCCCCGGCCCGGCGGCGGGGAGCCGGCCGACGGCGTGTGCGCCCCGCGGCGCGTCGGTGAAGTGCAGGGTGCCGCCGTGGTGGTCAGCGATCTCCCGGGCGATGGCCAGCCCGAGGCCGGCTCCGCCGGACCTGCGGGCACGCGCGTCCTCCAGCCGGCTGAACCGCTCGAAGACCCGCTCCCGGTCGGCCGCCGGTATCCCGGGGCCGTCGTCGCGTACGTCGACCCGGACCGTCGCGACGCCCTCGCGCCGCTCGGTGCCGACGGCCACCTCGATCTCCTTGTCGGCGTAGCGGCAGGCGTTGCTCAGCACGTTCCGCAGCATGCGCTCCAGTTGGCTGCCGATACCCGTCACCCACACCGGCGGTCCCGACGCGCCGAGGCGGATCTCCAGCGGGCGCGAACGGCGCAGATGGCGGTGCTCCTCGACCAGGTCGTGGGCGAGGTCGGTGAGGTTGACGGGCTCGCGGGGGACGGCCGCGGTGCCGTCCAGCCGGGCCAGCAGCAGCAGGTCCTCGCTGAGGCCCTGCAGCCGCTCCAACTCGTGCAGGGCGCTGCGTACGGCGGTCGGCCAGTCGACCTGCTCCGGGTGCGCGAGCAGCGATTCGAGCGACGCCCGCACCGCCGCCACCGGGCTGCGCAGCTCGTGCGACGCGTCGCCGATGAACTGCTGCTGGAGTTCGGTCGAGCGCTCCAGGCGTACCAGGATCGCGTTCGTGGTCAGCGCCAGCCGGGTCAGCTCGTCACCGCTCCTCGGTACGGGCACGCGCCGGTCCAGCGAGCGGAGGGTGATGTCCTCCAGCTCCCGGCGGATGGCGTCCACGGGACGCAGCGCCTGTCCGGCCGTCACCCAGGCGACGGTGCCGATCACGACGGCGGTGGCCTGCGCCAGGTAGAGCAGCTCCCCTTGGAACTCGGCCGGGCCCCAGCCGAGGGTCCCGCCGTTGACCTCCGCCATCTTGGACGTGATCACGAGCACGGCGCAGAAGCCGATCAGCGTCCCGAGGTACGCGACGAGGGCGAACCGGGCCCGCAGGGGCACTCCCCGGCCGTGGGGCATCGCGAACAACCAGGCCGCGACGCCGGCGGTGACGCCGAGGAGAGGTGCGGCGAAGACGGGGGTCTCGACGACCGACAGGACGGATCTGTTCGTGCCGAAGGCGAAGTAGCCGTCGAGCGGACTGCCGAGGCTGCCGCGCACGGCGAACTCGACGGCTATGATCCCGCCCGCCGCGACGGCGCCCCGCAGCCGCGGCCACGGGGAGCTGCCCCCTCCCGCCGCCCAGGCGGCGAACGCCACGAGGACCACCCCCGGCAGCCCGCCGTTGCGCAGCAGCGGGGGGACGAAGAGCACCGCGGCCGCCGCGAGTCCGGCGGCGACGGCCGCTGGGACGCGGTCTGGTACCGGCGCATCGCGGAGAACGGCTACGGCTACGAGGCCCGGCTGCCGGACGGGAGCGTGCACCCCGACCTCGCCTTCTTCCCGCTCCTGCCCGGTCTTGAGCGGCTGCTCGCGGCGGGCTCGCCGCTCGGGGCCGCGGACGCCGGGCTGCTGGTGGCGGGGGTCTCGTCGTTCGTCGCCGCGTGGGGCATCTACGCGGTGGGCGCCCACCTCGCCGGGCACCGCGCCGGGGTCCTCCTGGCCGCCCTGTGGGGCGCGCTGCCGACGGGGTTCGTGCAGTGGATGGCGTACACCGAGTCCCTGTTCACGGCGCTCACAGCGTGGTCCCTCCACGCCGCCCTGACCGGCCGCTGGCGGACGGCGGGCCTGCTGGCCGCGGTGGCGGGGCTGTGCCGCCCGACGGCCGCCGCGCTGCTCGCCGCGCTCGCGGCCGCCGGGGCGGCACACCTGGTGGCGCAGGCCCGCGGCGGCACGCCGGCCGGCACGCTGCTGCGCCGGAACGGGCGGCTGCTGACCGGGATGCTCCTCGCCCCGCTGGGCTGGGTCGCGTACATGGCCTACGTCGGGGTGCGTGCGGGAAGTCCCTTGGGTTACTTCCACGTTCAGGCGGCCTGGGGCAACCGCATCGACGGCGGCGCGGCGCTCGCGGGCTTCACCTGGGACCTGCTCACCGGCCCCTGGCCGTCCCCGCTCGGCGGCGCCGGGGTGTGCGCCGCGCTGGGCCTGGTCGGCGCGCTCCTGGTCGCCGCCGCCCGGCAACGCCAGCCGCTCGCCCTGTTCACGTACGCCTGCGCCGTCGTCGCCCTCTCCCTCATCAGCGCCGCCTACTTCGGCTCCCGCCCCCGCCTGATGACCCCGGCCTTCCCCCTCCTGCTCCCCCTGGCGGCGCCCATGGCGCGCTGGCCCGCGGGAAGAAGCACGGCGGTGGCAGGGGCGGTGGCCGTGGCCTCGGGCACGTACGGGGCAGTGGTCCTGCTGGGCAACGGACCGCCGTGAGCGGGTGCCGCGGCCCGCCCGGGGCCGGAAAGGAACCCGACGGGCTGCAGATCATTTCGTGATTGCGTTGCCGGAGAGCCTCGCACACCGGCGCCGGCACGGACATGCACTTGCGGCACAGCTCAAAAGCCAGGTCGGAGGTGCCCCACGGGGGCACGGCAAGTGACCGGGCCAGCATGGTCGTCTTGACATGTCCTCGAAAAGAGGCCGTAGTTGATGAAGACACCAGAGGTGAGGGGAGTGCCATGCGTTACGCACGACAAGGAGTTCACCGCGCGTTGTTGGCGGTGGCGGCGATCGGGCTCGTCGCGACATCGGCCGTACCTGCCGAGGCCAAGTCCGAGCCGAAAGTCCTGATCTACACCGGGACGACCGGGTACCGCCACGCCGGATCGATCGACGGGGGCATCGGCCCGATCCAGAACGCGCTGGACAAGGCCGGGATCTCATGGGTACGGGAGGACTGCGACGGTCTCGGCGGGGCTGTCGGCAACTGCGACCACCCGGACGCGAACCCCCGCGTCTTCACCCCGGAGAACCTGGCCCAGTACGACGCGATCTTCCTCTTCAACTCCTCGTCACAGTGGCTCGGCGGCGGCCGTCCGGGCCCGCTGTGGGACGAGGAGCAGCGCGCCGCGATCCGGGGGTTCGTCAACGCCGGCGGCGGGATCGCCGCGAACCACAACGCGGTCGACATGGGCGCCGGCGTCACCACCTGGGACTGGTGGGACGGCGCGGCCGACAGCGCGGTCGGCACGCTGATGACCGGCCACGCCGCCAGCGACCTGAACAACGTCGCCACGGTGCGGGTCGCCGACCGCCACCACCCGTCGACGCGCAACCTCCCCAAGGAGTTCGCCTTCGGGGACGAGCACTACAACTTCGCCCGCAGCGTGCGCGGCGACGCGCGGGTGCTGGCAACGCTCGACGAGGAGTCGTACGACCCCGGCCCCAACGCGATGGGCGAGGACCACCCGATCTCCTGGTGCAAGCGGTACGACGGCGGCCGCATCTGGGTCACCGGGATGGGCCACTTCGCCGAGTCCTACACGGAGAACGGCGGGAACAACAACCTCGTCAAGCACCTTGCCGGAGGCATCGGCTGGGCGGCCGGCCAGGGCGGCGCAGACAAGTGCACGCCGTGACCGTTTGATCGGAACCAGCCGCACCCAGCAGCGGATCCGCTCCACGCGGGTCTCCCCCACCGACCAGGCCGGTCGTCACGGTTCTTCGACGACCGGCCCGCGGTCGGCGTCCCAACGCTCGGCCCGCAGGCGGCAAACGTGACCTGACACCGCCCCTGATACCGATCCGTACTCCGGCAAGGGACCGGTTGTGCTCGCGGTACCGGACCCGTTCGGTCACGGCGCGGTGGCGACCTCCAGGACGCAGTGGCGGAGTTCGTAGCTGCTGATGCCCTCGATGAAACCGACCGTGGGCGGTGTCGCCATCCGTAGTCCCGGAATCGCGAACAGCCGGCTGAGGAAGATGTCCGTCTCCTGAAGTGCGACGTGGATTCCGGGGCATTTGTGTGGGCCGTCACCGAAGGAGAGACCGGGGGACCCGACACCGTCTTTCATGGCGCGCCCGGGACGGATACGGGGTGGCACCGGACCCACGGAGCGTTCGTCGAGGTTCGTGCGGTCGATGAGAATGTCGATGCGGTCCCCTGTCTGCACCGTCAGCGTCTCGTCGCCCTGGCCGGACAGGTCGAGCGGCTCGGTGGCCCGGCGACTGAGCCGGCCGATGACCGGTTCGACACGAAGAATCTCGTTGAGCACCGCGAGCCGCCCGTCCTCGTCCCCCGCCCGATAGTGCGTCAGCAATGCCTTGTCTGCGAACGGATGCCAGGCGGCGGCGCTGATGAACTCACGGGTGGTGACCATGCCCGCCGCCGCGAAGGTGAGGCATTCCCCCAGGACCTCCTGGTCCGAGCAGCCCTCGTCGACCAGATGGGAGATGAGATCGTCGCGGCGCTCACGGCGCCGGGCCCGCACGGCGGGCCGTACTAGCGGCGCCTCCCCTTCCCGGAAGTCGATGCCGATTGGTCTTTTCCCCCGGGAACCCCGCCGTATCCTCGCGGCGGACGGGATGACCGGGACTGCGGCCACGGCCGAGCCCGGCATCGAGCACCGTGTGAGCGAGGGCTCCCGGCGGGCTCTCGCTCACGGCGGACGGCGCCCTGCCCGCTCACGTGGCCTTGGCGAACGGCTACGCCCCCCGGGCGCCAGCGGGGCGACCTGCTCGGCGATGAGCGCGCCGATTTCCCGGGGCCATGGCGGGCACGTCATGGTGGCTGTTGCGTAACTGTGAGGGCTGGTACAGGTGCTGACGTCTGAACGGCGTGACCAACACACCGGCCCTCACAGTTACGAGAAAACCTTCAGCGAAGGCCACCAAGACGGATCGTCGGGGCACCGGGGTCTGCCACTCGCAGCCGAACTCGGACTGACGCTGTCGGGTACACGCCGGCAATCCCGCCGATCAAGGCGCCGCCGATTCCGCTGATGAGGCTGTAGAGCGTCGTCGCATCCGCCATGGCAATACTCTGCAGCCTACGACCTGTCACCTGAAGTGCTCTGGCGCCGCGACGGCACGCGTCCGTCTCGGAGCCGGCGGGGAACCCGAGGGTTACGCGGGACGCGGCGGGCGCAGCGCATCGGCGTTGTCGCGGCAGGTGCCGACCGCGGCGCCGACGAGCACAGACACGGTGTGCCGCGGGACGCCGCGCCAGTCGGCTCACCCCGTCCAGTAGCGGTCGTCGGGACGAGTTCCATGCGGCCGGAGCACACCCGGAGTGCGGGCGCGCGCCCCAGGTCGCGAGCGCGCCGACGGCGGTGGGGGCGTCGCCGGTTACCCGCCGGCATCACCGATCACCACGCCGCGCTCCGTTGGCGCCGGTCCCCCTCTGACGTGGACGTCGTCGCTGTCGTGGTCGACGTGGACGGCATGGCCGGCTCGGGTGAGGGTCGCCAGCAGTGCGTAACGCAGGGCCGCCCGGATGCCGTCGTGCTCGTTGTCGCCACGTCCGGCGGGATCGAGCGCGGCGCCGGGCTCCCACCGCACCACCACGGCATCGACGTTGCGCCGCACGTGCAGGCCCGCCGCCCCTTCTCCGCCACCGGCGGTGACGTCGAAGCCGGCGGCGGTCAGGAGTTGGCAGACCTCGTCAAGAAGCAGATGCGGTGCGTCTGCTGCCTTCACCATCTCGCTGCCTCCACACCCGTTCGATCGCCTTGCGCATCGGAACCCGAAGGTCTTCGCAGATCGGTGTGCCGCCGGTGGAGGAAACCACCCATGAGGCCACGTCGCGCAGCGGGACGTTGGCGTGCTGGGAGGTCTGCCGAAGCACCTGCCAGGCGTCGTCGGCATCGCCGTCGAGGACGGCCATCAGGACCCCGCGGGCCTGATCGACCACCGGCCTGGTCCGGATGGCCTGTTTGAGTTGGGCGTTCTCCTCGCTCAACTCGGCCAGCCGGTGCCGGACCCACGGCGGCAGCCCGCCGAGGGCCGCCCCGGACTCTCCCTCCGGCTGCTGAGATGGCTGAGCGGTGGTGTCGTTGTCGGCCACAGGCGGTATGTGGGGCATCCCGGGGTCCATATGCGGAGAGGGCATGACGGTCTCCTGCTCGCCTCACTCGATGATGCACGACGATTCACGACATGGATTTCGCGTATTACGGTACGCGAACGTGGCATCGTACGATACCGGTGATGGCTACCGCACCCGAATCACACACCGGCTGGACCTTCCTCACCAACCACGCCCGCGTCCTGGCCACGATCGCCGACAACCCCTCCGTGCGGATCCGCGACATAGCAGCACATTGCCGACTCACCGAGCGCGCCTGCCAGCGGATCATCGCCGACCTGGAGCAGGCCGGCTATCTCTCCCGCACCCGGCACGGCCGCTCCAACACCTACCGCATCCAAGAAGACGTCCCTCTGCGCCACCCAGCCGAGTCCGGCCTGACCGTGGCCACCCTCCTGACCCTCCTGGCGCGGCACGAAGAGCCCGGAAACCAGTCGAACCTCGCGCCCCCGGCCCTCCCGCACCCGCCACCGGACGGGGACACCGACCGGCAGCGATAGCAACGGCCGCCAAGCCTGGGGCATCGACGGTCCTGGGCAGGGGGCCGCATCACCCACATGCCGGTCCGTGCGTCGACGCGCTCGTTCCGCACCCGGTCGGAGGAGTAACACGCCGCACAACCCGGCCCGGCGGATGATGATGATCCGGAGCGCATGTGCCGCGAAGGCACGGCGGGAGCACCCGGCCGAGGCGGACGAGCGAGGCGGACGAGCGAGGCGGACGAGCGAGGCGGACGAGCGAGGCGGACGAGCGAGGCGACGCAAGGGGCTGTCTTGGGCAAGAAGGACGAGCTGCGGGCCTACCGCGAGAAGCGGCATTTCGACAGGACGAGCGAGCCGGGCGGCGAGCGCGCCGCGCGCGACGAAGCGGCGCCGGGCGACGAGGACGAGCCGGCGTTCGTGGTGCAGATCCACGACGCGAGCACGCTGCACTTCGACTTCCGCCTGGAGGTCGACGGCGTCCTGAAGTCCTGGGCGGTCCCCAAGGGGCCCTCCACCGATCCCCACGACAAGAGGCTCGCCATCCCCACCGAGGACCACCCCCTGGACTACCTGGGGTTCGAGGGCGTGATCCCCGAGGGGGAGTACGGCGGCGGCACCGTCATCGTCTGGGACACCGGCACCTATCGCCCGGTCAGCCACGACAGGCGCGGGCGGCCGGTGCCGTTCGGGCAGGCCGTCGACGACGGCCACGCCGTCTTCGAGCTGCACGGCCGGAAGCTGCACGGCCGGTACGCGCTCACCCGCTTCCGCGGCGGTGCCCAAGGCGGCGCCCAGGGTGACGGCTCCGGTGAGAAGCCGATGTGGCTGCTCGTACGGACCGGATCCGGGCGCGGCACCGGCGGCACGCCAGACCCTCAGCGGGCCCGCTCCGCGCGCAGCGGCCGTACGCTGCGCCAGGTCGCCGAGTCGCCGGACGCCCGCCGGTGGCACCCGGACGGCGGCGGGCGCGGGTGAGGGTCGTCGTGGCCGGGGCACCCGCGAGGGCGGGCAGGGGCGCGGGCACTGGGTGCGGCGCCGTACCCGGGAAGGACCGTTCAGGTCCCGGTCGTACGGCGTGTGGCGTGGCCGTAAGCCGGGCGATTCGCGTTTGCGGCGTCCGACTGCGGGCAGGTGGACTGACGTGCTTCGGACCAGAGGCACGCCGCGGGAGTGGATGGCTTGTCAGCCGTCGCTCCGGCTGCGTACGGTCCGGAGCGTCGTCTGCGGCCCGCTCACCGGTGCGCCGGTATCACGCCGCAGCCTCCCTCCCGTAAGAACCGAACGTTCGCAACTCGCCCGAGGGAGGCCCCCGTGGCGTATGTCCGGGCAGGGAACGGGAAACACCCCCACGATGACGCACCCGACACCTCCGCGCAGTTCCGCCGGCTCGCCGGCATGCCGGAAGGTGCCGGCAAGACGGCGCTGCAACAGGAGGTCGTACGCGCCTGGATGCCGATGGCGGCGCGGCTCGCCCGCCGCTTCAAGAACCGTGGCGAAGCGCTGGAGGACCTGGAACAGGTCGCGCACCTCGGCCTGGTCAAGGCCGTCGGGCGCTACGACCCCGAGCGCGGCCACGCCTTCGAGAGCTTCGCCGTGCCCACGATCGTCGGCGAGCTGAAGCGCCACTTCCGCGACCACATGTGGGGCGTCCACGTGCCCCGCCGGGTCCAGGACCTGCGCAACCGCGTCCGCAGCGCGAGCATGGCGCTGGTCACCAGCGCCGACGACCGCTTCCCCCCGACCGCGGACATCGCCGAGGCGGCCGGCCTGACCGAGGACGAGGTACGCACGGGACTGGGGGCCCTGGAGAGCTACGCCACCCTCTCCCTCGACGCCAACCTGACCGACACCGAGGACGGCTACTCGCTCGCCGACACCGTCGGCAGCGCCGAACCCGGGTTCGACCAGGCCGTGGACCGCGAGGCCGTGCGACCGCACCTGAGCCGGCTGCCGGAACGCGAACGCGAGATCCTCTACCTGCGCTTCTTCCGCGACATGACCCAAAGGAGAATCGCCGACCACCTGGGCATCTCGCAGATGCACGTCTCCCGCCTGATCAGCCGTACCTGCGAGCGCGTGTACGAGGGCGTGGAGGTGGACCGGACCGCCGCGTAGAACGTGCTCCTCCGGGGAGGCCCCGGCGGGAAGCTGCGTCACCCTCCGGTCCACCTCGTCGCCCGCGAGGGGGCGGGCGGCTCACCGGAGGCCCGGGGAATCAACAGGCTCGGCCTCGGCCCGGGGGCCGGCCTTCTCGACCCGGACTGCGGCGGTCTTGAACAAGGGCTGCTTGGAGACCGGGTCCCAGGCGGTGCGGGTGAGTTCGTTGGCGGCGCGGGTGCGGCGGCGGGGGTGCGGCGGCGGGGGTCGGGCTGGTCGAAGTAGCCGTAGTGGAACGGGACGAAGACGGTGCCGGCACGGCTGCCGGTGAGCAGGGCCGGGGCCACGACCTCGCCGCGGCGGGACGTGACGCGTACGAGGTCACCGTCGCGGATGCCGCGGGCCCTGGCGTCGTCGGGGCACAGCTCGACCCACACGTGCGGTGCCGCCGCGTCGAGTTCGGGGACGCGGGCGGTCTTGGTGCGGGTGTGCCAGTGATACACCCGGCGACCGGTGGTCATATGCAGCGGGTAGTCGTCGTCGACCGGCTCCTCCGGCGGCTCGTACGCCGCGGCCCTGCGGAACGCCCGGCCGCCCGGGTCGTGGGCGGCGTACTCGCCGGGCCCGTGCGGCGCGCCGGTCGGCGGTCGCGGTGCACAGCCGGGTGTTGCCGTCCAGGTGCGGGGTGCCGATGCCGCCGCGGGCGATGACGGCCTGCGTGTAGTACTCCTCGGCGAAGAGCTGGCCGGAGGTGTGGAAGGCGAGCCCCCGCGGGCCGTGCTCGACGAGCACCCGGGCGGAGCGCGCGGTCATGGCGTCCATGGCGGTGTCCCAGTCGGCGGGCCGCAGTTCGCCGTCGCTGCCGCGGACGAGGGGGTCGGTCAGCCGGTCACGGGCGTGGTTCGCCTGCCAGCCGTACAGGCCCTTGGGGCCGAGCCGGCCGTGGTTGATCCGTTCCCCGGCCCGGCCGCGTACGCCCACGATCCGGCCGTCCGTGACCGCCACGTCCATGGCGCACCCGTTGGAGCACAGCACGCAGGCCGAGGGCACCCAGCGCTCCACCCCGGTCCTCGGCGACCGTCAGGAACCGGTCCACCCGCCCCGGCCACTGGCCGCCCGCGGGATACGGCGTACGCGCGCCCCACACGTCGTCGATCCTGCTGCCCGTCATGACGCCTCCTGCCCTGCCCGGCCCACCGGTCCATGCGAACCCGGCCGGCGCTCGTCGGCACCACGGGTACCTCGGCCCCCGCGCCGCACACCGCCGATCGGCCGCGTCCGCGGCGGCGCTCTCCGTAGATGCCGCGCCGAACCCCTGCATATCAGGGAAAACACCCCGATCTTGACCTTCCCGGGCGCCACGCGGAGCGCTCCGCCTGCGCGGGCCGCCGGCCGGCCGCATCGGCTCCGGGAATCGGGGTACTCGCCGCGTCCCGTACCCGCGAACGTCCCCGCGGGAGTTCGCGGATCACAGTGGAAGGAGATCATGATGGGACACGGCGGAGACGTCATCGACGAACTGACCACCGACCATCGCGAGGTGGCGGATTTCTTCGGGCAGTTCCACCAGACCCCGCCCGGCAGTCATGACCGTAAGCGGCTGCTGGACCAGTTGACCGTCGAGCTGGTGCGGCACTCGGTCGCGGAGGAACAGCACCTCTACCCCGCGGTGCGCGAGCATCTGCCGAATGGCGGGAAGATCGCCGACAAGGAACTCGCCGATCACGCCCAGGTCGAGCAGATGCTCAAGGAACTGGAGGGCATGGAGCCCCGCGATCCCGCCTTCGACCCGGCGGTCCGCGCGCTTCAGCGCGAGGTGATCGCCCACATCCACGACGAGGAGAGCACGCTCTTCGTGCGGATGCGCCGGGACTGCGGCGAGGACGTGCTGTGGGACCTGGGCGAGAGGGTCCGTACGGCGAAGAAGACCTCCCCCACCCGCCCGCACCCCCGGATGCCGTCGACCCCGCCTGCCAACAGGCTCGTCGACCCCGGCATGGGGATGGTCGACCGGGCCCGCGACCTCCTCACGGGCCGGGGCCGGTAGCCGGCCCGGGGAAGTCCGCCGTGGCCCGCCGGGCGGGGGGCGCGGGAGCCGCCTCGCGGTCCGGGTCGTAGCTGACGGGCAACTGCCCGACGCGCGGCTTGCCCGCACCGCCGTGCCGGTCGAAGGACTCCAGCAGCCCGGCTTGGGGCTCCGTGGCGATGACCAGGTCGGCGAGCCGGCCGGCCAGCGCGCAGGACTGCTCGCCCGAGACCGCGATGCCGATCGGCGGGGGCCGGTCCGGCAGGTCCCACAGCCGCGCCGAGTCGACGGAGAAGTGTGTGCCGTGCCGGGTGACGTGACCGCCGCCGAAGAGGTCCCGGATGATGCCGACGGCCTCCTCCAGCATCTCGTGCCGGACGTCGACACCGGGCCAGCCGCGGCCGACAGGCGTACGGGCTGTGCCCCTGGGAGCGCAGCCACGGGGAGTAGTGGTCAGAGGTGACCGAGAAGTCGAAACCCGCTTCCTCGGCCGCGACGACGTGTTCGACCAGTTCCCTCGGTCCCGCCTGCTCGGTCATCATCGTGTATCCGATTTGCAGCATAAGAGCACGTTTCCCCGGTCGTCGCGAGCAGGGCACCTCTCACGCCGCCGACAGACGAGTTCTGCCCAGATCCCGGGATGCACCAAGCCGCCCGGCGGCCCGGTGGACAGCACCCGCGCGGACGCGGGCGGCGGCCCCTTCCGCCCTTGATGCCCCGAAGGCACCTCTTGCCCGTTTGATGTCGTCTCGGGGGTGGCACACGATGGTGTGGTCCGACCGTACGAAGCCGACAGGAGGCACCATGCCGAGCGGATCCAGCCAGAAACGGGAACGTCAGTACGAGCACATCAAGGAGGGCGCGCAGAGGCGCGGCACCGGTCCCCGGCGGGCGAAGGAGATCGCCGCCCGCACGGTGAACAAGGAACGGGCCCGCACCGGCGAGGCGCGCACCGCGAGCCGTACCTCCACCAGGGACATCTCCTCCGGCCGCAGGGGCGGTCTCCGCTCCCACTCGGGCCCCGGAGGGCCGACGTACGACCAGCTCTACGCGGAGGCCCGGCGCCGCAACATCCATGGTCGCTCGTCCATGAACAAGGCCCAGCTCAAGCGCAAGCTCGGGCGCTGAGAGCCGCGGCCGGGGCCCGGTCGCCACCCGCACGGCCGAGTGCGGGCGTCCGGGTCCCCCACCCGCACCCGCGTCATCGAAAGGCCACAGCATGCCGACCAAAGTCTCGGACTACGTCCTCGAACGGCTGCGCGCGTGGAAGGTCGAGCATGTCTTCGCCTATCCCGGCGACGGCATCAACGAACTCCTCGCCGCCTGGGGCCGGGCCGACAACAACCCACGGTTCGTCCAGGCCAGGCACGAGGAGATGTCCGCCTTCCAGGCCGTCGGCTACGCCAAGTTCTCCGGCCGGGTCGGCGTGTGCGCCGCCACGTCCGGGCCCGGCGCCATCCACCTCCTCAACGGCCTGTACGACGCCAAGCTCGACCACGTCCCCGTGGTCGCGATCGTCGGACAGACCAACCGCAGCGCCATGGGCGGCTCCTACCAGCAGGAGGTCGACCTACTCAGCCTCTACAAGGACGTCGCCTCCGACTTCTGCGAGATGGTCACCGTCCCGGAGCAGTTGCCCAACGTCCTCGACCGCGCCATGCGCACCGCCATCGCCCGCCGCACGGTGACCGCCCTCATCATCCCTGCCGACGTGCAGGACCTCGACTACTCCGCGCCCGAGCACGCGTTCAAGATGGTGCCCTCCAGCCTCGACATGTCGAACTACGCCCCCGTCCCGGCCGAGCCCGACATCGAACGGGCCGCGGAGTTGCTGAACGCGGGTGAGAGGGTCGCCGTCCTCGTCGGCCAGGGTGCGCGCGGCGCCCGGCGGGAGGTCATGGAGGTCGCCGACCGGCTGGGCGCCGGCGTGGCCAAGGCGCTCCTCGGCAAGGACGTGCTCGACGACGAACTCCCCTGCGTCACCGGGGCGATCGGCCTGCTGGGCACCCGGCCCTCGTACGACCTGATGCAGGACTGCGACACGCTGCTGGTCATCGGCTCCAGCTTCCCCTACACCCAGTTCCTCCCCGAGTACGGCCAGGCGCGTGCCGTGCAGATCGACGTCGACGCGCACATGATCGGTCTGCGCTACCCGTTCGAGGTCAACCTCGTCGGCGACGCCCGCGCGACGCTCCAGCGGCTCCTGCCGCAACTGCGGCAGGCCGGGAACGGCGGCTGGCGCAAGAAGATCGAGCAGAAGAACGCGCGCTGGTGGCAGGTCATGGAGCGGCGCGCCGCGGTCGACGCCGACCCGGTCAACCCCGAGTACGTGGTGCACAGCCTCAACGGCCTGCTGCCCAGGAACGTCATCCTCACCGCCGACTCCGGCTCCGCCGCCAACTGGTACGCCCGCCACCTGCGGCTGCGCGACGGCATGCGCGGATCGCTCTCCGGCACCCTGGCCACCATGGGCCCCGGCGTCCCGTACGCGATCGGGGCGAAGTTCGCCCATGGCGAGCGGCCCGCGATCGCCCTGGTCGGCGACGGCGCGATGCAGATGAACGGCCTCGCGGAGCTGATCACGATCCAGAAGTACTGGCAGGACTGGGAAGACCCCCGACTGATCGTGGCGGTCTTCAACAACCACGACCTCAACCAGGTCACCTGGGAGATGCGCGCCATGAACGGCGCACCCCAGTTCCTGCCCTCGCAGTCCCTGCCCGACGTCGCCTACGCCGACTTCGCACGCTCCCTCGGCCTGGGCGGCATCCGGGTGGACAAGCCGGACCAGGTGCAGCACGCCTGGGAGACGGCCCTGGCCGCAGAACAGCCCTACGTCCTCGACTTCCACACCGACCCGGCCGTACCCCCCATCCCACCGCACGCGACCCTCGACCAGATCGAAGCCGCCGCGGCCTCCGTGCTCAAGGGCGACAGCGACCGCGCCGCCATGGTCCGCCAGGGCGTCAAGGCCAAAGCCCAGGAGATGCTGCCGGGCAGCGACCGCCGTGAAGACCGGCCGGACTCCCGCGAGGAACAGTGACGTCCACCCGGACCGTGGGGAAGCCGGCGACAGCCGTCGGCACCGTGCCGGCCGAAGCGCCGGGGCAGACGGCAGTCGGAGACGGCCACCGCCGTACGACCGGATAGGGCGGAGGCATGGATCACTCGCGCGCGCCGGTGCTTGAGGCACTCGGCCACTACCGCCGGGACGGCCTGCTCCCCTTCACCCCGCCCGGGCACAAGCAGGCCCGGGGCGCGGATCCCGAGGTGCGCGAGGTGCTGGGGGACGCGGTGTTCGCCTCCGACGTGCTGGCGATCAGCGGCCTGGACGACCGGCGGGCCTCGGGCGGCGTGCTGCGCGACGCCGAGGTGCTGATGGCGGACGCCGTACGGGCGGAGCACACCTTCTTCTCCACCTGCGGCAGCTCGCTGTCGGTCAAGGCGGCGATGCTGGCGGTGGCAGGGCCGTACGAGAAGCTGATGATGGGCCGGGACGCGCACAAGTCCGTGGTCTCCGGGCTCATCCTGTCCGGGCTGCGCCCGGTGTGGGTCGAGCCGTGCTTCGACGACGAGCGGCACCTGGCGCATCCGCCGTCCCCGGCGGCGTACGAGCGGGCCTTCGCCGAGCACCCCGACGCCCGCGGTGCGCTGGTGACCAGCCCGACGCCGTACGGCTCGTGCGCGGACCTGGCGGCGCTGGCCGACATCTGCCACCGGCGCGGACGTCCGCTGCTGGTGGACGAGGCGTGGGGCGCCCACCTCCCGTTCTCCGACCGGGTGCCGACCTGGGCGATGGACGCCGGCGCGGACGTGTGCGTGACGAGCATCCACAAGATGGGCAGCGGCCTGGAGCAGGGTTCCGTGTTCCACCTGCAGGGCGACCGCATCGATCCCGCGGTGCTCCGTTCCCGCGCCGACCTGCTGGGCACCACCAGCCCGTCGGTCCTCATCTACGCCGGCCTGGACGGCTGGCGCCGGCAGATGGCCCTGCACGGCCCCCGGCTGCTCGACCGCGCGCTGGACCTGGCCGCACGCGTACGCGCGCGGATCGAGGACATCCCCGGACTCCACGTGGACGGCCGCGCCGAGTACACCGGCACCGGGCGCGCCGCCGGCCTCGACCCGCTGCCCGTCGTCATCGACCTGGCCGGGCTGGGCCTCGCCGGCTACGCCGCGGCCGACTGGCTGCGCCGGCACCACCGGCTCACCACCCACCTGGCCGACCATCGCCGCATCAGCACCCAACTCACCCACGCCGACGACGAGTCGACCGCCGGCGCGCTGCTGGAGGCGCTACGGGACCTCGCCGCGCACGCCGCGGAACTCCCCCGGCCGGCCCCCGTTGCCGTGCCGTCCGCGGCCGAACTGCGGCTGGAGCAGACCTGCCTGCCGCGCGATGCGTATTTCGGCGCCGTGGCGGACGTGCCGCTCGGCGAGGCCGCGGGGCGGGTGGCGGCCGAGATGCTCACGCCCTATCCGCCGGGGATCCCCGTCGCCCTGCCCGGGGAGCGGCTGAACGGCCCGGTGCTGAAGTACCTGGCCACCGGGATCCGCGCGGGCATGTACGTCCCGGACGCCGCGGACCCCCGGCTGCGCACGGTCCGGGTGCTCGCCGGCGAGGGGCCCGCACCGGTCGCCTGACACAGGGGCGGAAACAGGTGTCTGAACGTCGGGCTGACGGGTACCGGGGAAGTCCCGCTCGACGGCACCGGGCCGTCGTATCCCCAGGCGAAGGAGACAGCCATGGCCGATCAGCAGGTCCACGAGATCATGACCGCGGCCCCGGTGGCGGTGGGTACGCTGACCGCGGTGCCGGAAGTCGCCCGCAGGATGCGCGACGACGACATCGGCGCCGTCCTGGTCACCGACGACAACGAGCTGCGCGGGCTGGTCACCGACCGCGACCTCGTCGTGCGCGTCCTGGCCGCCGGCCGCTACGCCGGCGACACCACCGTCGCCGACGCCTGCAGCCAGGAGCTGGTCAGCGTCGGGCCGGGTGAACGGGTGGACCACGCCGTGGAGTTGATGCGCAAGCACGCGCTGCGCCGGCTGCCCGTCGTCGACGAGGGCGGCGGCGTCCTCGGGGTCGTCTCCCTGGGCGACGTGGCGGTGGAACGGGACCCGACGTCCGCCCTGAGCGACATCAGCATGGCGATGCCCAACAACTGACCCGCCCCCGCGGCGGGGCGCCGCCGCCTCCGCGCTGCCGGGACCGGATCCGTCACCGCCGGGTCCGGTCCCGTTCCAGGGCTTCGTCCGGGACGCCGAATTCTTCTTCGAGTTCCCGGATACGCTCGGGTACGTGCCGGGCGTCCAGGCGGCGCTCGTACCGGCTGCGCCTGGGACGCGCGGTGACGACGGTGACCACGATCCGCCCGGCGGCGTACACCGGGACGGTCAGGGGCCAGAGCAGCCCGGCGGCCACCGCGGCGGCGGCCACCTCGGGACGGTCGTGGGTATCGAAGTACCCGACCGGGCCCTTCGCTCGCGGCCGTCGAGAGAGATGATCTGCCGCCGGAGGAGCGCGTAGAACAACCGGGCGGCGAGCGGTATGCCGGCCACGTAGCCGACCGTCCCCAACAGGGGGAACCACGACATCACGACGGAACGCTCCAGAACTCGACCGGCCGCGCGAACCCGCGGCCGTCCGATCCGGGTACCGCGAAACCACCGCATGCATGCGTAACAGCCAAGGCACCCCGGCCCTGCGTGTCCGGGGCGGACCTGCTCAGCGTGCGAGCAGGGTGCCGAGCGGCCCGAGGTCCAGGTTCAGCTCGTCGCGGGTCAGCCCGTGCTCCGCGCAGAGTTCATCCATGCGCTGGTCGAGCAGCATCAGCGTCGTGCCGATCCGCTCCACCTGTTCGTCGGTGAGGTCGTCGTGGTCGCAGCGGCGCAGCGCCTGCCGCTCCATGAGCTGGCGGAGCAGCTCGACGACGGTCAGAACGAGGGAGACCAGGTCGCGGCCGACCCGGTCGGGGTCGAGGTCCAGCCGGCCGGTCGCCGGACCGCGGGCCGTCCCGTGCGAGGTCAGTGTCACAGCGGACCACCGTCTCCCCACGGGGCGGCCACGCGCTCGTTGATGGACGACAGCAGCGCGTGCAGGGAAACGCGCACGAGCGGCACCTCCGCGATCGCCAGCACGAGGTCGCCGCTGACCACGACACCCGTGTTGAGCACGCGGTCGAGCAGGTCCACCAGCGGCACCCCGATGGGTGCGCCGCGGTCCGGTTCCTCCCAGGCGACGACCTCGCCCACGTGCTCACCCACCGGCACCGGTCACACCTGCTTCCGCGAACGAGTACGGCACCCACGGGCCGGTCAGTTCGATCTCGACGTCCCGGCACTCCGGGCTCTGCCGCAGGCGGTGTACCGCGTCGACGACCTCGCCGGCGCGCGCCTCGTCGACGAGGTAGGCGCCGTTCAGGAGATGCGCGCCGCGCCCCGGGGTGACGTTGGTGTCGTGCGGACGCAGCCGCCGTCCGGCGACGGCGAGATTCGCGAAGACCCGGTCCACCTCCTCGACGACCTGGAGACCGGCCTCCTGCCGGCGTTCGCGCTCGTGCCGCACGCCGCGCAGCCGGTCCAGATACGCGTGACCCGGACGGGCTGGCGCGCGCTCGTCCTCGCGGCGTTCCGGCGTGTGCGCGGCAGGCACGGAGCGGCGCTCGGCCGGCCGCGCGTAGACCTTCACGCCCCACTCCGCCCGGCCCGCGATCCGCCGCAGAGCCGCGGTGAAGCGGTCACGGCCGGCGCCGAGCGCGGCCAGGGCCCGCGCGTCGCCGCGATAGATCGTCGCCAGCGGGAGGGGCAGGACCGGTGCCGCGGTGGCCGCGGCGGCGACGACGGCGTGGTGGGCGCGGGCGCAGCGTTCCAGCTCCGTACGGTCCGTCAGCCGCTCGCGCAGGGCGTCCTCGCCGAACTCCGCGGCCGGTACGTCCTGCACCACGGCGGCGAGATCGCCGAACCGGAGCAGCCGCACGGGGGCGCCGGGTGCCTGCCCCGGCAGCCCGGCCAGGGCGGACTCGTCACCGCCGCGGCAGACCGCGTAGACGTACGTGGCCGTGGTTGCGGGCGCGTCCGGCGGCGCCGCCCCGCGTACCGTCCCGGTCATCGGTGGCGCCCCTTCCGTACGGACTCCCAGCCGCCCGCCCCGGCACGCTCGGGCCGGTCGCCCTCCACGCTCGCCTCAAGCTCCGCGACCCGCTCGCGCAGCCGCGCGTTCTCCTCGTCGACGGCGTCGCGGTGCGCACGGGTGGAGAGCGCGGGGTCGGTCTCCCACCAGTCGATGCCCGCTTTCTTGGCCGTCTCGACGGACGCGACGAACAGGCGGAGGCGGATGGTCAGCAGCTCGATGTCGAGCAGGTCGATCTTGATGTCTCCGGCGATGACGATGCCCTTGTCGAGGACGCGTTCGAGGATGTCGGCGAGGTTGGCCGGTCCCGAGGGGGTGGAGGGCAGGTGGGTGATGGGCCGGTCAAGGACGTGATCCGTCACGTTCTCCGGCCCCCTCGCCGCCGCCCGTCGTCTTCCTCTTCCTCTTCCTCGTCCTCCTCGTCCTCCTCTTCCTCGCCGCCTTCGTCTTCGTGGTCCTCGTCCTCGTCCTGCTCGTCCTCCTCGCGTTCCTCTTCCTCCATGGCCTCGTCGTGGCTGCGCACGACCTCGCCGTCGCGGATCTCACCGCGCCAGCCCTCCGCGTCCTCCGACTGGAGCGTGACGTAGCGCTGGAAGTGCTTGAGGTCGAGCCGGAGCCGACGACCCTGGGCGCGCCAGATGTTGCCGGTCTTCTCGACGAACCCGGACGGGTAGTACTCGACGACCACCGTCACGCGCGTCAGCTCGTCGTCGAGGACGTGGAAGCTCACGGCGCCGCTCGTCGTTCCCTTCGACCCTTCGGACGACCACACGATCCGCTGGTCCGGGACCTGCTCCGAGACGGTTGCCTCGTAGCTGCGGGAGGAGGGCCAGACGCGCACTTTCCAGGTGGTCTTGGTCTCGTCCTCGGGGTCCCGGGTGACGTTGCTGACGCCGTTCATGAAGCCGCCGAACTCCTCGAACTGCGTGAAGTGGTCGTAGACCACACGCAGGGGGCGGCCGATGTCGACGTGCTCGATGATGTTGATCGCTTTGAGGTCGCCCGGCTTGCTCCCGCCGCCGTCCGCGCCGACGGCCTCCTTCGCCTTGCCCACGACCTTGTCCTTGGCGTCCTTCGCCTTCTCGGCCGCCATCACCTTCACGGGGTTCTCACCCTTGACGGCGCGGGCGGCGGTCTCGGCGAGGGCGCCGCCGCCGTCGTGCGCGAGCTTGCCCGGGTCGGCGATGTCGGTGAGCTTGTCGGTGGCCTTGCCGACCGCGTGCTTGCCGACCGCGCCCAGGTACTCCAGCAGTTCGTCGCGCAAGCGCGCCAGCGGCGCAACGTCGGCGGTCTCGTCGGTGTCCGTACTTCCGCGCTGCTGTGTCATGACCGCTGCCTCCCGGAGGGCCGGTCGGCCGTCTTCGTGCGCGTGCTCTTCGCGGTGCCGCGGCTGCCGCGCTCGGCGCCGGCGGCCGCCTTCTGCCGCGGCCCGGAGGCGGTGGGCCGGGCGTTGCCCGCCGTCTTCCTACGGGCCGGGGGCCTCCGCTTCGACGCGGCCGTGTGCCGGCTGCGGCCCTCCTCGTCCTCATCCCGTCCCGCACGGGCGTCACGGGCCTCGCGCTCCTCCCCCAGTGCGCCGAGGCGGTCCGTACGCTCGCGCAGCGAGTCGCTGAGGGACGCGACCCGGCGGTCGACGAGCGAGCCGATCGCCGCCCGCGCGGCCGTCATCATCTGGTCCGTGGCCTGGCCGGACGCCGCTGCGACCTGCGGCGTGTCCGCGATCCTCCGGGCGCCCATGCCCAACAGGTCCTGCGGGGCGAGCCGCCTGCCCGCGACGAGGGCGGCGAGGGTGAGGGCGAGCTTGGCCTTCCTCGTCCTGCCGAGGAGATAGCCCCCGGCGACTCCGGCAAGCACGGTCGTCTTATAGCTGTCCGTCATGACCCACTTCCTGAGTTGAGAGGGTGGTCGGGGTGGTGGGGGTGGTGGGGGCCACCGGCGTGGCCGGGGCCACCGGGATCGGCCGGCGCCGCCGCGAGGATGGTGCCGGGCTGCTCCAGCAGGTCGAGGATGCGCTCCTCCTCGCGCTCGAACTCCTCCTCACCGAGTTCCCCCGCCTCGTACGCGCGGTTCAGTTCGCCGAGCTGAACCCGCAGCGTGGCCGGGTCGTAGAGCTCCTGCTCCGCGGCGTCGAGCAGCCGGCCCGCCACCCACTCCACGCCCCGCACGGGCACCAGCGGCAGCAGCATCAGCCCGCTGAGCAGACCCATGTCAGCTCCTCACCGCTACGGGCCGCGGGGCGGTACCGGCGGCGGCACGGCTGCCCTCCCGGGGAACGAAGCTGTAGCAGGGCAGCGGGCCTGTCAGCCGCAGCTCCACCAGGTCCCGCAGCTCGGCCGACCTGCGGCCGACCAGCTCTCTGCAGCGCTCCGCGTGCGCGTGCGGCATGAGATAGGAGGTGTTGAGCACGCAGCCGGGCACCTCGGCGCCCTGAACGCACTCGTCGGCGAGCACCGCCAGCTTTTGCGCGACGCCGTCGGCGGCTTGGGCGGCCCGCCGGGCGAGGCCCTCGGCGATCGCCGAGCCGAGCCTGACGTTGCCCTCGTAGGACGGCCGCCGGCGGACGTCCGCCGCCAGCCGCCGTACGGCCGGGTCGTCCCGTACGAGGGCCTCCACGCCGCTCTGCGCGGGCATGGCCTTGAGGTTCATCTCGGTGCGGCGATCGAGCCGTCGCAGGGTGGCGAGGTGCGTCGCGGCCGCGGCGTCGAGGGCGCGTCGCACCGTCTCCTCGCCGTCGGCGACCATCCCGAACCGCATCGGCAGGACGGGGGCCCCCGCGCAGAGGGCCAGCAGCAGGTCCTGGTGGCCGGTCAGATCGCGCCTGCGTGCGCGCAGATCGGGCGGCACGTCGCTGACGACCGCCGCCAGCTCGCCCGCGGACAGCAGCCGGACCGGGGCCGGCGGCCTGCCCACGCCCCGGAGGCCGAGCGGCAGCGCCAGGTCGGCGTGGACGACCGCGTACACGTAGAGCGGAGAGGGGGCCACCGCTCACGCCGCCCTGGAGTGCCGGCTCGAACGGCCGGAGGTTTTCGAGGCGGTCTTCTTCTTGGCCGGCCTGGAGCGGGTGCCCGAAGCGCGTTTGCGGGGCGGTGCCTTCTCCCTCTCCTCCTCGTCCCGCTCGTCGTACTCGTCCTCCCGGTCGTCGTCCTCGTCGATCCCGACCGCCTCCTTCACGCGACCGCCGAGGGACTTGGCGGTCCTCCTGGCCCCCGTGGTGACGACGCTGCGGGACATGCCGGCGAAGAGGTCGGGGACCGTCCTGCTGGAGGCGTCCTCGTTGAGGTCGAGACGGTTGCAGACTTCGGCGAAGCGGAGGTAGGTGTCGACGCTGGCGACCACGATGCGGGCGTCGATCTTCAGAATCTCGATGCCGACGAGCGACACCCGGACGAAGATGTCGATGACCATGCCGCGGTCGAGGATCAGTTCAAGGACGTCGTAGAGGGTTCCGGCACGCGGGACACAGACTGCGGCCTCGTTGTACGTGGTGGTGCTCGTCGACATAGGGGCTCTTCCTCTTCCAGGGGACGGCTTTGTCGCCGTCAGTCGTCCCGCGCGCCGCGCCGGTAGCGCCTGATCCGCTCGTACTCGACGAGGCGTCCCCCGTTGTCGAGTTCCACCGCGTAGGTCGCCAGCAGGCTGGTCGTGTCCGGGATCCGCGGCACCTCGAGCACGTCCACGTTCACCCGCCAGCCGTCCTCGGCCCGGCGCACGGCCGACACGCCTTCGGTCTCGTGGGTGATGAGGCGGGCCAGGCTGCGGCACGCACGGCGAGCGGCCTCCTCGGGCCCGTCGACCGCGTGGTCGGCCTTGCTCCCGGAGGCGCGCTTCGAGGTGGACTTCGTGGCAGGTCGGGCCCGCCGTTCGCGTTGCTCGGACACAGGCCCAGTCTGTGGCGGCTCCGATATCCGCGCACGTGGCGGTGGTCCATATGAGGAGCGGGGGCGGCAACCGGCATCGCGTAGCCGGAGTTGTCGCCACCGTCATGCTGCGCGAGCCGGCTCCAGGCCCGGGCGCTGCCCTGCGGCGGGTGTCCGCTTGCCCGGCGCGTACTGCGCTGCTTCCCCAGGGTGCGGCGTCAGGTGCGGCAGAGGCAGAAGGGGTGTCCCGCCGGGTCCGCGTACACGCGGAAGTTCCGCTCGCCACCGTCGTCGTCAAGGTCCAGCGGCCTCGCCCCGAGCGCGAGGGCGCGCTCCTGGGCGGCTTCCATGTCCGAGACGGTGAGATCCAGGTGGAGCTGCTGTGCGTTGTCGTCCGCGCGAGGCCAGGACGGCGGCCTCAGCCCGGGCGCACGCTGGAAGCCGATCCGGATGCCGTCGGGCGTGCGGAGGTCGCACCAGATGTCGTTGTACTTCTGCACCTCGCCCCCGAGCAGGCCCGCGTAGAAACCGGCCAGTGCTTCCGGGTCGGGGCAGTCCAGAGCGACCAGGCTGAAGGTGGCGACCGGCATGACGACCTCCGCGACAGGGATCTCTGCGGGCGGCTGCCCGCTCGGGCGCATGCCAACCCTGGCCCCCGGGCCGCCTGCCTCAGAACGCTGCGCGCCGTCGAAGGCCACAGCCGGTAGCACTTCACCCGCAGACGCCCGTGACCACCGGCGGCCCAGCAGGCAACGCAGCTCGGAGCGATACGGCTCCGGCATCGCGATGCCGCCGGGCCCGCCGTCCGGGTCAGTCGGTCGCGACCGCCTTGCCCGCGCGCGGCTTCTTGGCGCTCTGGCGCGGCACGTCCGCGTCGCCCCGGACGTCCGCGGCGAAGGCTTCGGCGCTCGCCTCGGCGGCGATGTCGCTGATGTCCTCGTTGATCTCGTGCGCCGCCCGTTTCACATCGACCGCGAGTTTCACGGACGTCTTGATCGTGCCGCGGACGACCGGCCTGATCACTTTCTTGATAAGAGGCGCGGAAACCGCCCCGACCAAAAACACTGGAAGCACTGGGAGCATCGTCGGCACCCGCCCCTTCACATCTATTTCACGTTCCCGGACTACCAATTCAGAGACTAGCGGACGAAGCGGACTTCTCACCACCCTGACCTGCGAATCTTCACTCTTTCGAGTGCCACGGGATTGAGTCGATCTTCCGTATCCCGATGTGACCTATCGTTTCCCGTGTGAATGAACGAGAAAACCGGGACGACGACCTTCTCTATTCTGCGGAACTGCGGCATGCGGACGGCGAATACCTACTCACCATCAACGACCACAGGTGCGGCGAAATCGAGGTCGTCCCGGTGTCACGCAAGGCCGTGAAGAGAATCCCCTTCTATCTCTCCGCACTGCGCGGCAAGCTCCCCTGACCTCCGCTCAGACCTGCCGCTGCCGCACCACCCGCGCACCCGCCCTGGCGCCTTCGAGCAGCGAGTGCGCCAGCACGCTGTAGAGGACGTCGTTCGGACCGTCGGCGATACGGAGCCCGCGGATGTCGCGGAGACGCTTCTCCATCGGGGTGTGGCACGTGTACCCGTCGCTGCCGTGGAGCTGGAGCCCGAGGTCGACCGCGCGGTACGAGGCGTCCGTGGCCAGGGCCTTCGCCGCGGAGCAGGCCGCCACGTCGGCCCCGTCCGCGTCCCGGTCGAGGCCCTCCAGCAGCGAGAAGCACCAGGCGGTGGCCGCCTGCACCTCCGCCGCCGCGGTACCGAGCCGGGACGCCACGGACGGGATGCTCGCCAGCGACGTCCTGCCGACGCTGTGCCGGCGGGTGCGCGCCATCGCCTCGTCGATCGCGGCGCCCGCCGTGCCCAGGCAGACCAGCGCCATCATCAGCCGCCAGCCGGCGAAGTGCGCGTCGAAGATCCGGCGGCCGTCGCCCGGGGCGCCGAGCAGCAGGTCGCGCCCGACCCGTACGCCGTCGAAGTGCAGGTGGCCCAGGCTCCAGCCGCGCAGGCCCAGCGGGGTGGCGGTCTGGGTGCGCACGCCGGGGGCGTCCATCGGCAGCCAGAGCGCCGACAGCGGCACCTCCCGCAGGGCCGTGCGGGCACCGGTGTCGGCGCCCTCCGCGGTCAGGGCGGCGGCCTGCTCGGGCGCGACCACCTTGCAGAAGACCACGAAGCCGACGGCCTCCTCCACCCGGCTCACCAGCCCCTTGGTACCCGACACCACCAGGTGGTCACCGTGGTCCACCGCCACGGTGCGCAGGCCGCGCAGATCCGAGCCGGAGTGCGGCTCGCTGGAGGCGACGCCCGCCAACTCGCCGCGCTCGACCACCCGGTCGCGTACCGCCAGGGCGACGGCGGGCGGGCCGTAGCGCAGGGCCATCGCGCCGTGGCCCGAGCTGAAGACCTCGCGCGCGTCGCAGTCGCGCCGTCCGGCCAGGTACATCGCGAGCCCCTGCGCCACCCGTTCGAGACCCGCGGGCACGGCCGCGCCCCGGCCCCCGCCGGGCGCCTGGCCGGCGCCGTCGCCCGCGTCCCCGCCGCCGCCCCGCGCGGGCACGTCGAAGCCCGTCAGCCCGGCCCGGGCCGCGTGCCCGCGCAGTTCGAGCCAGGGCGGCCGGGGCACCTCCTCCGTGACGGGCTCGGGCAGATGCCGGTCGAGGAAGTCCGTGACGCGGGCGGTGAAGTCCGCGAGCGCGGGATGGCGGGCGAGGACGGCGCGGAGTTCCGGTGAGGGCACGTACGGACCGCCGGCGGGCGGAAGTTCGCGGGCGGTGCGGGGCCCCGGTGCGGAGCCGGGCGGTGCCGAGCCGGTCGGCGCGGATGCGGCCCGTGGCAGTGTCATCGGCCACCGTCCCCGGCCTCGGCGAGGCTGCGCGGCCGCATGTCGGTCCACGTCCTCTCGACGTACTCCAGGCACGCCTGCCGGGTGTCCTCGGAGAGGGCGACGCGCCAGCCCCGCGGTGCGTCGGCGAAGGCCGGCCAGAGCGAATGCTCGCCCTCGTCGTTGACGAGCACCAGGAAACGGGCTTCGTCGTCCTCGAACGGATTGGTCGCGTGCGTCATTCCACGCTCCTGGTTCTCAACGGACGTTCATTGTCTCGGTTCAGCGGCATTTCTTGAGGCTCCGCGTGTCGTTACCACTCGAACGAATGACCACCTGCTATGTCAGCGCCGGCCCGCCTGACTGGAGCTTCCACAGCGAGCTGTAGACACCGCCGAGCGCGACCAGTTCGTCGTGCGTCCCGCGCTCCGCGACCGCTCCCCCGGAGCCCATGACGTAGATGCGGTCCGCGCACTGGACGGTGGAGAGCCGGTGCGCGATGACGAGCATCGTGCGGTCGGTGCCGAAGACCTGCAGGGCCCGCTGGATGGTGGCCTCGGTCTCGTTGTCCACGGCGGACGTGGCCTCGTCGAGGATGACGACCGGCGGGTCGCGCAGGACGGTACGGGCCAGCGCGATCCGCTGGCGCTGCCCGCCGGAGAGCGCCGCGCCCCGCTCGCCGACCCGGGTGTCGTAGCCGTCGGGGAGGCCGTCGATGAACGCGTGCGCTCCCGCCGTGCGGGCGGCGGCGACGAGTTGGGCCTCGGTGGCGTGGAAGGTGCCGTAGCGGATGTTCTCCGCGATGGTCGCGTCGAAGAGGAACGGCTCCTGCGTGACGTACCCGATCGCCCGGCGCAGGTCCGGCAGGCCCAGGGTGCGCACGTCGGTGCCGTCGAGCAGGACCTGCCCCCGCTCGGGATGGCGGAAGCGCATGAGGAGCTTGGCGATGGTGGTCTTGCCCGCGCCGGTGGTGCCGACGAGGGCGGTGGTCCGGCCCGGCGGGATGATCAGCGAGGTGTCGCGCAGCACGGGTGCGCGGCCGGGGTAGGCGAAGGTCACCTTCCGCAGCTCGATCCGCCCCCGCAGACTGCGCAGGGGCAGTTCCCTGCCCGCGGCGGCCGGGCCGTCGGTCCCGGCGGGGCCCTGCGGCTCCACGGGCAGCTCGTGCAGCCGCTCGATCCGCTCCAGCGCGGCGAGGGTGCGCTGGTAGTGGTCGGAGGCGCTGCCGACGCGGGACAGCTTCAGCATGGCGATGCCCGGGAGTTCGATCAGCGGGCCGAACGCCGCCGTCGCCAGCTCGCCCCGCAGTACGGCCCGTCCGCCGAGCAGCACCGTGCCCACCAACGCGGAGCCGCCGGCCAGCCGCAGGATCTGCGGCGGCAGCGCGGCGCTGCGCCCGGCGGACCTGTTGGCCTCGCTGCACCGGCCGTTCAGCTCGCCGATACGGGTGATCTCGTGCGCCTCCGTCGTGGCGGACTTGATGGTGGTGTGGGCGTGCAGGTTCTCCGTCACCCGGCTGTTGAGCTGCGCCCGGCGTTCGCCGCAGGCGGCGGTGTCGGCCACCGCGCGCTCGTGGAAGCGGAACGAGAGCCAGGCCACGAGCGGGATCGGCGCGAACGCGATCCAGGCGAGCTGCGGCGCGAGCAGCAGGAACATCGGGACGAGGAGCGCCAGTCCGGCGCCCATCTGCACCACGTCGTGCATGTTCGTGCCGACGAACGTGCCGAGCTGGCCGATGTCCTCGGACAGCACGGCGTTCACGCGGCTGACGCGCTCGTTCTCCAGGTCGGCCGGCGCCACGCTCTGGACGTGGGCGTAGGTGCGGGTGCGCCAGTCGTCCTCGACGTCCTGGGCCACGCCGCGCCAGGCGACGCCGGCGGCGTACCCGGTGCCCGCCATGACGGCGCAGGCGAGCGCGCCGGCGGCGGCGAGGGTGCCCAGCTGGGCGGAGATGCCGGCGATGCCGTACCGGGTGAGGGTGGCGCTGCCGCCGCGCGCGACGAGCAGCACGATCGAGGGGGTGAGCGCGAAGAGCGCCATCTCCGCCAGCGTGGAGAGCGCGGAAAGCAGCGCCGCCACGCCGAACTTACGCCGGTGCCGACCGACGATGCGCCGCACCGCGTGCCGCCGCGGCCCTGGCCCGTCCGGCCCCTCCCGGGCCCGGTCGGTTCTGCGCCAGGCGCGCCGGACGACGACGGCCGTCGCCACGGCGGCCGCGCCGAGGGTGAGCAGGGGGCGTCTGAGGAACCGCAGCAGCAGCGGCCCGCCGGCGACCGCCGCCGCTGCCGCGCAGCCGAGGCCCAGGATCCGGGGCAGCCGGCGGGCGGTGCCTTCCGCGCCGCGCGGGGGGCGGGCCTCGGGCAGGTACGCGGGCGGGGCGGCGGGGCCAGCGCCCAGCGCGTTCGCCTCGGGCGTGTGCAGGGCGGTGAGCACGCGGTCGACCGCGACGTGCAGCAGCCGGGCGGCGTCGCGCGCGGCGAGGGTGTGGTCGTGCCGCAGCAGCACCCGGCCGGTGACCGGGTTGACGCGTACGTCCTCGATGCCCGGGGCCTGGCGCAGCGACGCCTCCGCGACCCGGGCAAGCCCCGGTCTGCCGCGGAAGAGGTCGATTTCCCAGCGCTGCCGACCGGGCAGGATCGAGCGCGGCCGGGGCACGGCGCGGCTCCCGGTCCTGCTGCGGGCGCGCGGTGCCGCCACGGCCACGCCGTTGGCGTGGGGGCCTGCGGCCAGGGTCGAGGTCATCGGAAGCAACCACCGGTTCTCTCATACGGTGCGCCGCGGCGGCGGCGCGGACGGTCGGTCTCGTACGGCAGGCGTGCGCTAGCGCTTCATGAAGGTCCAGTACGCGTCGACGGCGGCCTCGTCGACGTCCGGGATCCCGACCCCGTACCGCCGCAGCAGCCCGACCGTCCGGCCGTTGTCGAACACCGGTTGGGCTCTCGTGCCGGCAGTCCCGGCCAGGTCCTCCAGGTATTCGCGGTACGGCGCGATCGGCAGCTCCCGGCCGCGTGCGCCCGCGGCACGCAGCCGCCCCAGCCAGGAGGCGAGCGGGACCGCCGCGGAGCGCGTCCCGTGCAGCCGGCCGTGCCCCGCCATGAAGGCGCCGGGCCCGATGCGGCGCGGGTGGTGCAGGTGGTGGACGGATCCCGGGCCGCCGTCGTCCCGCAGCACCAGCGCGACGACGGCGCGGGCGAGGGCGTCGACGGGGAGCAGCGCCTCGTCGAGCGCGGGATCCACCGGGTGGCAGCCGAGTTCCGCGCAGCTCACCAGGAGCCGGGAGAACATGTCGTCACGGTTGACGGCGCCGATCGCGGAGTGCGCCCAGATGCGGCCCAGCCGGTGGATGCCGCCGCTCGCACCGCGCGCGAACGCCCGCTCCACCAGCCGGTCGGCGACCCACTTGCTCGCGGAGTAGCCCTTGCCGTACGGGTGTTGCTCGCCGCCGGTCGGCGACTCCTCGGTGACGGGCAGGGCGCCGGCGCCGTACGCCCGGAACACGCCGAGGGTCGACAGGTGGTGGAACGCCTTCGGCCGCCCCTCCGCCGCAAGGCCCAGCAGGGTGCGGGTGCCCTCGACGTTGGCCGGCTTCAGCAGGGCGTAGGGCGAGACGTGGTGGACGCGCGCGCCCGCGTGCACGATCGTGTCGACGCCGTCCCGCAGCCGGGCCCAGCCCTCCGGCCCTGCGCCGAGGTCGACGGCGCCGAGGTCGCCGGGGACGGCGACGGTCCGCGGGTCGCCCACCGCGGCGTCGAGGCCGTACGCGCGCAGCGCCGCGGCCAGCCGCTCACGCGCCCCGGCGGCGGTGCCCGCCCGTACGAGGCAGTGCACCCGGGCCGTCGTGGCCCGCAGCAACTCCGCGAGCAGAAAGGCCCCGACGAAGCCCGTGGCGCCGGTCAGCAGCACCTCGCGAGGGCCGCCGACCGGGGGCACGGCGGCGGTGAACCGGAGCGCGGGGCTGAGCTTCGCCTCGGAGTCCGGCACCCAGGAGGGCGCGGCCCGGAGTCCTTCCGCGCCGAGTTGCCGGGCGAGTCCTGCCGGGGTGGGGGCCTCCAGGAGCGCGGAGAGGCCGAAGGGGACGGCGAGGCGTTCGCCGATGCGGCCGGCGAGCCGGGTGGCGAGCAGCGAGTGGCCGCCGAGCGCGAAGAAGTCGTCGTCGACGCCGACGGCGGGCAGCTCCAGCACTTCGGCGAACAGCTCGCAGAGGGCCTTCTCGTACGGGGTGCGCGGCGCGCGGCCGGCTCCGGGGGACGCGGGAGTGCCCGGGGCCGGCAGGGCGCGACGGTCGAGTTTGCCGTTGGGCGTCAGCGGCAGCGCGGGCAGCGCCACGATCGCGGCCGGTACGGCGTGGGCGGGCAGCCGCGCGCGGAGGAAGGCGCGCAGTGCCGCCGTTTCCGGCTCACCGGCGGCGGGCACCGCGTAGCCGACGAGCCGGCTGTCGCCGCGGTGGTCGGCGCGCGCGACCACCGCGGCGCGGGCGACCGCGGGATGGGCGGCGAGGGCGGCTTCGACCTCGCCGGGTTCGACGCGGTGGCCGCGGATCTTGACCTGGTCGTCGGCGCGTCCGGCGAAGTCGAGCCGGCCGTCGCGGCGGGGGCGGGCGAGGTCCCCGGTGCGGTACATCCGCGCGCCCGGCGGGCCGTACGGGTCGGCCACGAACCGCAGGGCGGTCTCGCCGGGGCGGCGCAGGTAGCCGCGCGCCAGGCCGGCCCCGGCGACGTACAGCTCGCCGGTCACGCCTGGCGGCACCGGCCGCAGCGCCGCGTCCAGGACGTACGCGCGGGCGCCGGGGACGGGCCGGCCGAGCACGGGCGTGCCGGTGTCGTCGAGCCGCGCCTGCACGCAGTCGACGGTGCACTCGGTGGGCCCGTACATGTTGTGGGCGGTCAGCCCGGGGACCGCGCGCAGCTCCCGCCACAGCTCCGCCGGCAGCGCCTCGCCGCCGAGGACCGCGAGGGCGGGCCGCGGGCGCCCGTCCGCGAACAGGCCGCGGTCGCAGAGGACCTGCATGTACGAGGGCGTGACGTCGACGCTGTCGATGCGCCGTTCGGCGAGCCACGCCACGAACCGGTCCGCGTCCGTCCACGTACCGTCGTCCGGCACGTGCAGCTCGTGGCCCGCGGTGAGGGCCGCGAGCTGCCCCCAGGAGGCGTCGAAGGACACCGAGGCGGTCAGCGCGACCCGCAGCGGCCGGCCGCCGGCGCGCCGGGCCACCGGGCCGAACACCTGCTCCCCGTACCGCTCCGCGACGGCGGCGACGCTCGCGTGCCGCGCGACGACGCCCTTGGGCGCGCCGGTCGAGCCTGAGGTGTAGATGACGTACGCCGGGTGATCGGGCCGCGGTCCCGGCGCGGGTTCCGTACCGGGCAGGGCCGCCGATCCGGCGGCCAGCGCCGGGTCGTCGAGCAGCAGCCGCGGGCCGCCGGCGCCGAGGGTGCCGGCGGAAGCGGTGGCGGTGTCCGTGAGCAGCAGCACGGGGCGGGCGTCGGCGACCATGGCGGCGAGGCGCGGGGCCGGGTAGCCGGGGTCGAGGGGCAGGTAGGCGGCGCCGGCCTTGAGGACCGCGAGCAGGGCCACGACGAGGTCGGCGGAGCGGGGCAGGGCGACGGCCACGACGTCCTCGGGGCCGGGGCCGCGGGCGGTGAGGGCGTGCGCGAGCCGGCTGGCGCGGGCGTCAAGTCCTGCGTACGTCAGCTCCGTACCGGCCGCCGCGACGGCGACCGCGCCGGGGGTGGCGCGTACCCGCGCGGCGAACAGCTCGGTCAGCGTGCGGGCGGGCACCGGCTCGCCGTCGCCCTCCGCGTCCGTGTCCGTGTCTGCGTCTGCTTCCGTCTCTGCGTCTGCGCTGCCCACGAGGAGCCGGCGCTCGGCGCCGGACAGCACGTCGATCCGGCTGATCGGCATCCCGGGTTCGGCCACGGCCGCCCGCAGCAGGCGCACCCAGCGGTCGGCGAACTCCTCCACCGTGGCGTGGTCGAAGAGGTCGGTGGCGTAGTCGAGGGTGCCGGTCAGGCCGAGGCGTTCGCCCGCCGCGGTGCGCTGTTCGCCGATGCCGATGTCCAGGTCGAACTTGGCGGTCCGCGTGGGCACCCGGATCCGGGAGGTGCGCAGCCCGGGGAGCGTGAACTCCGCGGTCTCGTCGGCGTCGACGGACAGCGCGACCTGGAACAGCGGGTGGCGGCCCGGCGAGCGGGGCGGGTTGAGCGCTTCGACGAGCCGCTCGAAGGGCACGTCCTGGTGGGCGTACGCCGCCAGTGCGGTGTCCCGTACCCGCTCCACCAGCTCCGTGAAGGCGGGGTCGCCCGAGGTGTCGGTGCGCAGCACCAGCGTGTTGACGAAGAAGCCCACCAGGTCGTCGAGCGCCTCGTCGGTGCGGCCGGCGATGACGCTGCCGACGGGCAGGTCGGTGCCCGCGCCGAGCCTCGTGAGCAGCGCCGCGAGGCTTGCGTGCAGCACCATGAACAGACTGGCGCCCGAGCGGCCGCCCACCTCCGCGAGCGCCGCGTGCAGTTCGGCGTCGATGTGCAGCAGGACCCGGCCGCCCGCGTACGAGGCGACGGCGGGCCGGGGCCGGTCGCGGGGCAGCGCGATCTCGTCGGGCAGGCCGGCGAGCGCCGCCGTCCAGTGGGCGAGCTGGCGGTGCAGCAGGCCGTCGGGGTCTTCTGGGGCGCCGAGGAGGCGGCGCTGCCAGAGGGTGTAGTCGGTGTAACGGACCGGCAGCGGCGCCCAGTCGGGCTTCTCTCCGCGCAGGCGGGCGGCGTACGCGGTCGCCAGGTCGCGGGTGAGCGGGGCCATGGACCAGCCGTCGGCGGCGATGTGGTGGATGACCAGGCACAGGACGGCGTCGGCGGGGCCGAGCACGAACAGCTCGGCGCGCAGCGGCGGTTCGACGGCCAGGTCGAAGCCGTAGCGTACGGCCTCCGCCAGCTTCCGCCGCAGCTCCGCCGCGCCGGCCACCTCGGTGACGGGCAGCGCGGGCCGGGCCGCGGCGGAGCCGAGGATCCGCTGCCGCGGCCCGGCGCCGTCGTCGCGGGTGTCGGGGAAGACGGTGCGCAGGCTCTCGTGCCGGGCCACGACGTCGCCCAGGGCCCGCTCCAGCGCGTCCCGGTCGAGCTCGCCCGTGAACCGCTGCGCGAGGGGGATGTTGTACGTGGCGGCCGGGCCCTCGGCGCGGTGCAGAAACCACAGCCGCTGCTGCGCGTACGACAGTGGCGCCGCCTCGGCCGCCGGCAGCGGCGCCGCGGTGAGCGCCGGCCGTGCCGGGCCCGCGCCGTCGAGCCGGGCCGCGAGCCGGGCGGGGGTCGGCGCCTCGAAGAGCGCGCTGAGCGCGAGGTCGGCGCCGAGGGCGGTGCGGATCCTGGCGACCAGGCGGATGGCCTGGAGCGAGTGGCCGCTGGCGGCGAAGAAGTCGGTGTCCGCGCCGATCTGCGGCACGCCGAGCACGTCGGCGAACAGCTCGCAGAGCACGTGTTCGCGGGGGGTGCGCGGGACTCGTCCGAGGGACGCGGCGGGCTGCTCGTCAGGCTCCGGCAGCACGTCGCGGTCGAGCTTGCCGTTCGGAGTCAGAGGGAGTTCGCCGAGCATCACGAACGCGGACGGCACCAGGTGGCCGGGCAGCCGCTCCCGCAGGTGCTCCCGCAGCCGGTGGGGATCCGTCCCGCCGTCGCCGGCCACGACGTACGCGACGAGCCGGAGGTCGCCGTGCGGGTCCGGGCGGGCGACGACCGCGGCCTGCGTGACGCCGGGGATCGCGGTGAGCCCGGCCTCGACCTCCCCCGGTTCGATACGGAAACCGCGGACTTTGACCTGGCGGTCGGCGCGGCCGACGTACTCCAGCTGGCCGTCCGCCCGCCAGCGCACCACGTCGCCGGTCCGGTACATCCGCGTCCCCGCCGGGCCGTACGGGTCGGCCACGAACCGCTCGGCCGTCAGCGCCGGCCGGTGCAGATAGCCGCGGGCAAGCGAGGGCCCGGCGACGTACAACTCCCCGGCGGTCCCCGGGGGCACCGGCCGCAGCAGGCCGTTCAGCACGTAGACGCGGGTGCCCGGGATGACCCGGCCGATCGGCGGGCTGGTGTCCGAGGGCGCCAGCGGCGCGCTGATCGTCGTGCACACCGTAGTCTCCGTGGGTCCGTACGCGTTCAGCATGCGCCGCCGCGGCGCCCACCGTGCCACGAGCCCCGGCGGACACGGTTCGCCCGCCACCACCAGCGTCGCGACACGTGCGCCCGGGTCGGCCGCCGCGGCCAGCGCGGACGGCGGCACGGTGGCGTGCGTGACGTCGTCCAGGGCCGCACGGAGCCCGTCCGGAGGGGCGAACACCAGCGCCGCCCCGGACAGCAGCGCGGCGCACACCTCCCAGGTGAAGGCGTCGAAGCCGGGCGAGGCGAACTGCAGCACCCTGCTGTTGGGGTCGACGCCGAGATGCTCGGCGTGGGTCCTGCCCAGGGAGGCGATGCCCGTGTGGGTCACCGCCACCCCCTTGGGCCGCCCGGTCGAACCCGAGGTGTAGATGACGTACGCCGGGTGCCGCGGGTCGGCGGCGAGGTCCGGTGCGGTGTCCGGCCAGCCGTGGGACAACTCGGCCACCATCCGCGGATCGTCGATCACCAGCGCGGGGCGGGCGTCGCCGAGCATGTACGCCTTCCGCGCCTCCGGATACGCCGGGTCCACCGGCAGATAGGCGGCGCCTGCTTTGAGCACCCCGAGGACGGCGACGACGAGCTCCGGCGTGCGCGGCAGGACGAGGGCCACGACCTCCTCCGGCCCGACTCCGCGGGCCGCCAGCGCGTGCGCGAGCCTGTTCGCGCGGGCGTTCAGTTCCCTGTACGTCACGGTGGTGCCGTCGGCGACGACCGCAGTGGCGTCGGGCGTGCGGCGCACCTGCCGCACGAAGAGCTGCGGCAGCGGGGCGGCGGGGGCGCCGGCTGCGGCCGCGTCTCCCATGGCGAGCAGGCGCCGTTGCTCGCCTTCCGGCGTCGCGCTGAGCCGGCCAACCGGAGTGCCGGGATCGGTGTCCGCCAGGTCGGCGAGGAAGTTCATCAGACGCCGCTGGGTGTCCACGAGGTCCGTGCGGTCGCCCTGCCCCGGCGGCGCGTGCAGCCTCATGTGCGGGCCGGTGCCGTCCCGCCGGTCCCACACCATGATCACCAGATCGGCGCCAGACGGGAAGGAGAGGTTGTGCGCGGTGCAGCGGTGGCCGGCGAAGGAGATGTCGTAGTCGAATCCGATGAGGTTGACCATGGTCGGGAACGTCGCGCCCGCGGGCACCCCGAGGTCACGGTGCAGGTCCTCGGCGCGGTAGCGCTGGTGCTCGAGGGCCTCGCGCATCCGCTCGTCGACCTGTGTCAGCAGGTCCCGCAGCGGCATGTCGGGGCGTACGGCCAGGCGTACGGGAACGCCGTTGGCCAGCATCCCCGGGGTGGAGCTGGAGGCCGGATCAACCCGGCCGGCTACGGTCAGCCCGAGTACGACATCCTGGGCGCCGGTCAGTTGGTGCTCGTACAGGGCGACGGCGGCGAACACCAGGCGGAAGCGGGAGATCCCGGCACGCCGGGCCGCGGCGCGCAGCGCCGCGGGGCGCAGCAGCGGCAGCAGCGGGGTGCGCGGCACGGTCGGCTGCGCGGGATCCGCGGCGACGGGCCCCTCCCCCGCGGGTCCCCCGGGCGCCGGGCGCTGCTGCGGCAGCCGCGCTGCCGCGTCGTCCACGGCGCCCGGGTCGGCGGTGGCGGCGCGGGTCCAGCCGGCCAACTGCCGCTTCCAGTACGCCCGGTCCGCGGCCCGGTCCGCCGAGTCCTGGTACTCCCGATCGGCTTGGACCAGGGCCGCCAGCGGGCCGAAGGGCGAAGGGCCCGCATCCCGGCCCTGTACGAGAGCCGTGTAGACCTCGGCGACCCGGCGGGCCACCAGCGCGTAGCCGAACGCGTCGACCGCCGCGTGGTGGTAGGTGTGATACCACCAGAACCGGTCGGGACCGAGCTTGAGCAGCGCGAAGCTGAACAGCGGCCCCGCGGCCAGGTCCATGGGCCTGGCGACGTCGGCGTCGGCCCACGCCCGCCCGGCCGCCTCGGGGTCGGGGGCACCGCTCAGGTCGACGAAGGCGAGCTTCCACGGCGGTTCGCACTCCAGCACCTGCACGGGCCCTTCCGCGCCCGGCACCAGCCGTACGCGCAACGCGTCGGCCTCGCCGACGACTTGGCGCAGCGCCGCCTCGAACAGGTCAGGATCCACGGGCCCGTCGATCGCCAGGTACTCGCCGAGGCGCAGGGCGGACCTGTGGTGCGGGGAGTGCTGCTCGGCGAGCCACACCTCCCGCTGCCCCGCGGTGACCGGCAGGGTGTCCGGCGCATCGGCGGACCGGTCGCGGGGCGGCGCGCCGGCGCCGCCGTGCGCTGCGGAGACCTGGCTACGGGACAACGGCGTACCTCCTGCTGGTGCCGGCAATCTCTGCTGGAGAACGGTGGCTTGGGGCACTTCGGCCCTCGTGGGGAGATGTGGATCATCGTGCCAGCGCGTACTGGATATTCCGGCACTCGGCCCCACATAGCACTCGAAGGAATGATCTGCGGTCCGATAGACCGATATCTGTTCACCGTAGGGCGGTGGGCGCGCGTCGCCCCGGGCGGCGGCCGGAGGCCGTCGAGCGGGAGAACGAGGCGCTGGTGGCGGAGCACCGGGAGAGCTGGGACGCGTAGCTGCCGGAGGGGGCTCGGCGCCCGTTCACCCCCGCACCCGCGGCGGGTGTCGATCCGCACCGGCCGTGCCCTCCGCACCCGGCACGGTACTCCCGGCCCCCGGAGGCACCCCCGCCGTCTCCGCAACCCGCGTATCGACGGGGCTTTGCAAGGACCTCCGCACGAGTTCGACGCTCTGGAACCCGGACAGATTCGAACGTACAAGTCGAGGGTGACGGCCACTCGTTCGGCCGTGAAGGGCCCGTTCGCGCTGTCAGACTCCCAGGAGAGAACGCACCGGTGGGGCGTGGGCGAGGCGGGAGCGGCACAGGGTGGGCGTGACCGAGCGCGGTGCGGGCGGCCCCGTTCCGGACGGGGCGGGTCCTGGCGTGACGGACTACGGCGTCCCGCCTGCACGCGCGGTGACGGAGGACCGGCCGGGCCGGCGACAGCGCGTTGGCGGACCCGGCGATCAGCGGCGGGAGAAGGGGACGCCACGTGCTGGGCCGCGGCACGTGGCCTGCGTGATGGACGGCAACGGCCGTTGGGCGCAGCGGCGTTCGCTTCCCCGTACGGCGGGCCACCGGGCCGCGGTGACCGCCGTCATCGACGTCATCGAGGCGGCCCGGACCGCCGGCGTGGAGTGGCTCAGCCTGTACGCCTTCTCCACCGAGAACTGGAACCGCCCCGGCACCGAGGTCGAGTTCCTGATGCGTCTGGTGCGCAGGGTCGTGCGCAAGCACGCGCCGCTGCTGCTCGCGCGCGGCATCCGCTGCCGTTTCCTCGGGGTCGCCGACCCGCGCATCCCCCGTGGACTGGCCCAGGACTTCTACGACTTGGCGGCACTCACCGCCGGCAACCGGGGGATGACGCTGACCGTCGCCTTCGACCACGGCGGGCGCCGGGACATCGTCGAGGCTGCGAGGTCGCTGATCCGCAGCGGGACGCCCGCCGACGAGGTGACCGAGCGGCTCTTCGCGGACCACCTGCCTTTCCCCGACACCCCCGATGTGGATCTGGTCATCCGCACCTCCGGTGAGCAGCGCATCTCCAACTTCATGCTCTGGCAGGTCGCCTACGCCGAGTGGGTCTTCCCCGAGGTGCTCTGGCCGGACTTCCGTGCTCCCGACTTCCTCGCCTCCCTGCACGCCTACCGGCGCCGCGACCGCCGCTTCGGCGACGTGCCCGCCCGGACGAACGGAGACCCCTCATGACCACCGAAACCACGGGAACGGCCGACGGGGCATTCCTGTTCGGCCCGGAATCGAAGTTCAGCGGCTTCTTCGACGACCCGCGCTGGGCCCTGGCCATCATCCGCGCCACCGTGCTGGAGGCCGCTCACCCGCAGGTCGGCGCCGCCCTCGTCGACAACTCCGTTTTCGTCGCCCACCCCTGGCGCCGCCTGCGCAACACCTTCCTCAGCATGCGGCGCATGTTCGGCGCCGACCCGGCGGTACGCGAACGGGAGGCCGCCCGGCTCAACCGGCTGCACGCCCGTATGAGCGGCTCCGACTCCCGCGGCCGCGCCTACGACGCGATGGACCGCGCGACCCGCGCCTGGGTGGTCGCCACCCTCTTCGAGAGCGCCGTCACCATGTGCCGGCTGAGCGGCCAGCCGCTCGACCAGGACGCGATGGAGCGGATGTACGCCGAGTACCGCGGGTTCCTCGCCGCGCTCGACGGCGACGCCGCGGAACTCCCCGAGGACCTGAACGACTTCTGGCGATACTTCGACCGGGTCGTCGAAAACGAGCTGGAGAACACCGAGGCGGCCCGCGTCATCCTCTACCGGCTCTTCGACCACCTGCCCGCCCCCGCGCTGCTCGACGGCGCGCCGACACTGTGGGCGGCCGGCCGCGCCGTCGCCGGTCCGCTCATCGGCGCGATCACCGTCGCGTCGCTCCCCGAGCCCTACCGGCGCCGGGCCGGCCTGCCCGAGATGCCCGGCGCCCCGACCCTCATGCAGGGCGCCTACCTCGCCGCCGGGCTCACCCGATTCCTGCCCGAGGGCTGGATCAACGCCGAGAGCATCATCGAAGCCGTCTCACTCCCGCCCGGCAGCGACGACCCCCGCGCCCGTACCGTAACCGCCCTGCGCGCCCGTATGAAGCGGGCATCGGCCCTGCTCCGCCTCCTCACACCACTGAGCGGCGACACCGACCCCGGCCCGGCACCTTCGGCGGCCACGGGAGAGAACCGACGCTCGGCGGAGGAGTTCTTCCGCCGGGTGCTGGACCAGACCGGCGACGGCCACCTCGACTGGCCCGACCTCGCCGCCATGGCACGCGAACTCTCCACCCGCCTCGACCTGGACGAACCCGAGGAGGCCCGGCTCTACGACGCCTTCGCCGCCTGGTGGCGGGAGCTCCAGGCCGCCCTCGACACGGACGGCGACGGCCGCGTCAGCGCCGAGGAGTACGCCACCGCCGTCCCCTCCCTCGCCGGACCCGCGCTCATCCGCGTAGCCGAGGTCCTCTTCGACGCCACCGACAAGGACGGCAACGGGAGCATCGACGCGGACGAGTACCGAACCCTCTTCCGCACCGCCTTTCACCGCGACCTCACCGCCACCGACGGCACCTACGGCCGGAGCGCCTTCGTGGGCGACTTCCTCTCCTTCATGGCCGGCCGCCGCACGAGCACCCCGTACGACCCCCTCCTCGCCGGCGCCTGACGAACTCGGCCGGGTCAGGTGCCTCCCTGGACCAGCAGGAAGATGCGCTCGGGATCGAAGGGTGTCCAGAAGGGGCTCTGTTCACGAGAACCGGGTCTGGCACAAGTTCCGTGGGGTGATCACTGTCCGTGGTGCCAACGCCCTGCGGCGAGTCGGCGGGGCTCAACTCGGCCTCGTACACGTCCGGGCCGGGCGCCCTTCCCCTACCTCTGATCCTCACGGGGATCGGGTAGGGAGGGGCGCTTGCGCGGGACACACGTCCGATACCGGGTCGGGAGGTGCCTGACTGCTGTCGCGCCGGCCCGTGCGCTTGGACTGGCCCAGGACGACTCCGGCCAGGACCAGGACCAATCCGCACAGTTGCTGGAGGGTCAGCACCTCTCCGGCGACGGCTGTGCCGAGCAGGACGCCCGTAACGGGGTTGAGCAACCCGATCAGTCCGACTGTCCCCGCGGGCAGGTGCCGCAGCCCGGTGAACCAGGCGGCGAAGGCCAGCGCGGTGGCTACCACGGCGACGTAGCCGAACGCGAGGAGCGTCGGTGTGGAGAGCTCGGGCGGTGGGCCCTCCACGGCTGCGGCGACCGGGAGCAGGAACAGACCTCCGGCGGTGAGTTGCCAGGCGGTCGAGGCGAGCACATCGGTGTCGGCGCTCCACCGTTTGGTCAGGATGTGACCGAAGGACGACACCAGCATGGCGGCGGCCGAGGCGAGGACTCCCGGTACGCTCGCCCCTTTCACCCCGGTGAGCAGCATGAGACAGACCCCGCCGAGTCCGATCGCGGCAGCGGCCAAGCCGGCGGTCCGGGGCCGCTCGGACACCAGGGGCCAGGCGATGAGCATCATCGTCAGCGGGGACGCCGCCATGACGGTCGAGGCGATGCTCGTCGGAAGCAGTTGGGAGGCGACGTAGACGAGGACGAAGAACACGCTCATGTTGAGCAGTCCGAGCACCGCGGAGCGCCACCACCAGGCGCCGCGTGGCCGCTGCCTGCGCAGGGCGAGCAGGACGAGGCCGGCGGGCAGTGCCCGCAGGGCGGCCCCGTAGAGCGGGCGGTCGGCCGGCAGGTACTCGTGGGTGACGAAGTAGTTGGTCCCCCAGGCCGCCGGCGCGACCGCGGTCAGTGCCACCCAGCGCATATTGGCTTCCATGGAAGCTAATGTAACTTCCCGGGAAGCTACTATGGAGTCCATGGAGCACGATGAACCGCTGGACAGGGTGGCCCGCATCCAGGCCGACTGGCGCCGCGAGCGCCCCGACATCGACGTCGCCCCGCAGGGCGTGATCGGCCGACTGCACCGCCTGGCCGACCGGCTTACCGGGGAACTCTGCCTCGTCTACGGCCGCTACGGTCTCAGCGAGGGCGAGTTCGATGTCCTGTGTGCCCTGCGCCGCGCCGGGGCCCCCTACGAGCGGGCACCCGGCGAACTCGCCGCGCACACGATGGTCACCACCGGCGCGATGACGAAGAGAATCGACCGCCTGGAGCGAGCCGGGCTCGTCACCCGCCGCCGCTCCGACTACGACCAGCGCGGCCGGATCGTTGCCCTCACCGGACCCGGACGCGAACTGATCGACCGAGCATTCACGGACCACATGCGCAACGAACGCCGCCTGGTGGATCTGCTGACGCCCGCCGAGGCCGAGTCACTCGAAACGCTGCTCACGACCTGGCTCTCCGGCATGGAGCATCCGCGTACTCCCGACCGCGGGTGACCCGCAGGCGACCCGTGGGTGTGCCACAGCCCGCCGGTGCAGGCAAACGCCGGCCCCTCCTCATCGGCCGGGACCATCATCACGCTCCAGCCTTGGGCGTGACCCGACACCACAGGATCAAACGCCAATTCCAGGTTGAATCACCGGGACAAAACGACCTCGAGTAGACGACGACCCGCCGCCCGGCCTCGGTCAGTCGGCGCAGGTCGTTGATGGCCGGAGTCGGCCCGCCCAGGTGCATCTAACTCCGCCGGCCACTACCCCGACCGACCTACGGCCGGGATGGACAAGCAGGGGCTGCCGTGGCTGGTAGCGCTGATTCCGATGCTGCGCGAGCAGATCACGGCCCCGCACACCGTCGCCGCCTTCTCCGCACTCGACTGCCCGCCGGACCGAGCCGCCGTCGTGACCATCACCACCGAACGCGAAAGCACCGCTCGCGCCGGACACCGCGACAACACGGGATATCAGGTCTACGCGCGGCCACCTGCGGGCACGCACTTGAAGCCAACTGCGCGTGCTGTCACGCTCGTTGGAGGTCCGGCACCCGGCCGGCCCACGTGCCACCCCCCACACCCGGCACCGGCAGGTGCCGACTCCCGGAGAGAGGTCCTTCCGTGGACACGTCCCGAATATCGCGCGCCGCGCTGATCTCCGCCGTGGCTCTGGCCGCGGCGGCCACCGGTACGCTGCCCTCCGTCGCGGCAACGCCCGCCGAACCCGCAACGTCCTCCGTCGTCGTGTACGACGACACGTACTACAAGGACGCGCTCGGCAAGGAGGGCGACGAGCTCAAGAGCGCCCTGCACACGATCATCAGCGACCAGACCAAGATCTCATACAGCCAGGTCTGGGACGCACTCATGGAGACTGACGAGGACCCGGCGAACCCGGACAACGTCATCCTCCTCTACAGCGGCGACTCGCGGAGCAAGGACTCCAACGGCGGCAACGCCGACGACTGGAACCGCGAGCACGTCTGGGCCAAGAGCCACGGCGACTTCGGTACCTCGACCGGCCCGGGCACCGATGTGCACCACCTGCGCCCCACAGACGTGACGGTCAACAGCACCCGCGGGAACAAGGACTTCGACTACGGCGGCAGCCCGGTCGACCAGGCCCCGGGGAGCTTCAGCGACGACGACTCCTTCGAGCCCCGCGACGAGGTCAAGGGCGACGTCGCCCGCATGATCCTCTACATGGCCGTCCGCTACGACGGCGACGACGGTTTCGCCGACCTGGAGCCCAACGACCAGGTCAACAACGGCTCGTCGCCTGCCATCGGCAAGCTCTCAGTCCTCAAGGAGTGGAACGACCAGGACCCGCCCAGCGATTTCGAAAAGAACCGCAACCAGGTGATCTTCGACCAGATCCAGCACAACCGGAACCCCTTCATCGACCACCCGGAGTGGGTCGACTCGATCTGGCCGTAACGATTCCCCAAGCCGTGACCGTGCGGTAGCGGGCCCCGGCGGCAGGTCCACCGGCATCGTCTCGATGATCCGGCCCGGGCGGGCGCTCATCGCCCTCGACCCGGGTGCCGAGGCAGACGGCCTCCGCGATGGAGTGGGTGACCAGCACGATGGTCGTGCCCGTCTCCCGCCAGATGCGGTTCAGCCCGACGTTCAGGTGCTCCGCCGTCGGCGCGTCCAGCGCGCCGAACGGCTCGTCGAGCAGCAGCACCGGCGGCTCGTGCAGCAGCGCGCGACACAGGGCGACGCGCTGCTGCATGCCGCCGGACAACTCGTACGGCAGGGCGTCCTCGAAGCCCTTCAGGCCCGTCAGCTCGATCAGCTCGTCGGCCCGGCGCGCCGCCGTCTGCTTGTCCATGCCGCGCATCTCGGCCTGGAGCCCGCAGACGTGCCGGCACTTCTGTTCCGCTGCGTCGAGGCTGACGGTGTGGAACAGGGTGTGGGCGAGCGCGTTGGCTTGGAGGGGGGACTGGAGATCTGGCTGGCAGATCTTGGGGCCGTAGTCCGTCCGGCATCGCGGATCTCGCACAGACCCCGGGTTCCGTGCAGGGTGGCAGCAAGCAGCACGGATGCTTCGGATGCGTGCCAGCGCAGCACGTGAGCGATGCCGGCGACATGGCTGGGAGACAGGGCGGCTACCAGCGTGCCGAGGCGATCGTGAAGTGTCTCAGCGGGGAGCTCGCCGGCCAGCCCGGGACCGGCGACCAGCAGGCGCACGTCCGGCTGGGCCTGGGAGCTGGCGGCAGTGCTCCCCGCGCCCGCGGGTGTCGGCGTACACCTGGACGTTCACGCGAACGCCGACAACAGCGCGAAGAAGCTCCCCATCGCGGCGTTGTCGCCGGCCGCACCGACCGGCCCATCGAGCCGACCAGGCCGTGCCGGACCAGCACGGCGGCCACCTTCCGTGACCGGAACCGCGATCCGCGATCTGCGATCTGCGATCCGAATGCACCACACGTCCGGCCACCTGGCCGCGGCGGGCGACCGCGGATTGAAGCGCGGCCACCGCAAGGCGGGACTTCATCCGGGCGTCGATGGAATAGCCCACGATGCGACCGGAGTACACGTCCTTGACGGCGCACAGATACAGCTTGCCCTCGCCGGTCGGGTGCTCGGTGATGTCCGTGAGCCACAGCCGGTTGGGAGCGGCGGCGGTGAAGTCGCGCCGCACCCGGTCATCGTGCACCGGTGGCCCGGCCGTGGCGTTCTTGCCGCGACCTGTGCGCTTCCCGAAGGCGCTCCAGCAGCGGTTGTCCCGGCAGATCCGCCAGGCGGTCCGCTCGGCCATCACCTGACCCGCGGCCCGCGCTTCGTCGAGGAGGAAGCGGTGCCCGAACTCGGGGTCGTCGCGGTGCGCGTCAAACAGGGCGTCGGCCCGGTACCCCTCGGTCAGTTCCGCCTCGGTGACCCGCCGGGCCAGCCACCGGTAGGAGGGCTGGCGGGCGAGCTTCAGCACCCGGCACATCCGCCGCCACCGGCACCCGCATCCGGGCATCAGCGGCGGCCAGCTCGCGGACGAGCGGGTACATCATTCTGCCGGCAGACCCGCCTGCGACAAATACGCCGCGGCCCTCCGCAGCACCTCGTTCTCCTGCTCCAGCAGCCGGATCCGCTCGCGGGCCTCGCGCAGCTCCGCCGACTCACCCGACGTCGCCGCGGGCCTGGTGCCCTGGTCGATGTCGGCGCGGCGCAGCCACTTCGACAGCGTGATCGGGTGGCCCCCGAAGTCGGCGGCGATCTGTTCCAGCGTGACGCCGGGCTCGCGGTTGCGCGCGACCCGCACGACGTCCTCGCGGAACTCCTTCGGATACGGCTTGGGCACTGCAACATCCTTCCAGGCCGCCTCTCAGCAAGCCAGGTCAGGTGTCACCCGATCATGCAGCAGTCCCCATCGACGGGAAACGCGTTCACTAACAGCTTCTCCACCAAGTACCGGCTGCTGGACGCGGACGCGTACTGGATGGACTTCCCCTATTTCCGCCACTGCAACACCAGCACAGCCAGAGTGCTGTGCACCGTCCCCCAGCCCTGACAGGCTGACGCACCCGATCAACACCTGCGGGGGCGGAGGCATCTCCGGCCCCCGCAGGCCAGCAACGAGACGGAATCCGGAGGCTTCGGCCATGACCGCAGCAGCATGGTTCGCCGATGCGTGGGAGCGCGGCAGCATCAACTACTACCTCACCCTGGCCCGTGGAAATCATCCCGCTACAACTCGCCGAACGCGTGGCCGGCGGCCCGGTGGAACAACTGCCCGACATGACACCGCGTGAAGGAGACGCACGCATCGACGTGAAGACCATCTACACCATCGGCCGCCTGGCCGTGCTCGGCGACTGGTCGCTGCTGTGGGAGATCGGCGCAAGCCACGGCATGCTCACCCCGCCCGAGGTCTCACGGGACGGGGTCGAGGTATTGAGCCTTTTCCAACCTGCTGATGTAGTCCGGCGGTTGGCGTGACAGACGAGTGAAGCCCCTGGTAGACGGGTTCACGACCAAGATCACCCGTTCCGCCAGAGGCTTCACGTGCGGTCTGTGCCCTCGTCGTAGGCATCAGGCTCAACCGCTTCCTGCGTGGCCGCCTCATGGATGACGACGGGGCGACGGTCAGCGTGAAGGACCTGTTCGGCCCGCTGCAGACGCTGACGGTGCTCGTGCTCGCGTTCTCCCTCGTCACCGCCGCGAACTCGCAGAACAAGGCCGACGAGGCGGCCAGCTCCGAAGCAGATGCGATCGACTGTCTATTCGAGTCGGCGGACTATACGTCCAAGGCACTGGGAGCGCCTTCAGGGCAGCGCCATGTGCTGGGCCCGTGCCGTACGGCACCGGGACTGGCCCGCGATGGCGCGCCAGGAGGTGCCGGATACGCCGGCGGTATGGTCGACGTCGTTCCGTGAGGAGCTGCGTGAGATCGGCCCCGACGATGCGCTCTTCGCCACGCTGCTGTCGGCGGACGACGACCGGTCCGCGTCGGCCGGGTCGGCGGGCGACCGTGCCGGTGGGGTGAACTCCATTACCGAGCGGGCCATACGTACATCAGTTCTGACGACAACTCACATGATAGGCGATAAGCAGCCGTTGGCAGCAATACCCGCGTGGGTGACTGCGTTACGGGACACGTCAGAACAAGATGGTCGGCATGAGAGCTCCCCTGATGCGCCGGGCATGCGGCACGGCTCTGTTCCTGACGACGACGCTGGCTTCCGTGGTGGCCGCGGCCGCCCCTCCACCGGGCCATACCGCCCGGCCGTCGCAGCCCGCGGCACAAGCCCGCCTCCTGGGCGAGGAGATCGTTCCGTTCAAGCTGGACTTCCGGGGTACCACGGTCGGTGGCCTGTCTGGCGTCGACCGCGACCGGTGCACCGGCGAGTACGTGTTCATCAGCGACGACCGCTCGTTCCTGCAGCCTGCCCGCTTCTACACCGCCGAGGTGGACGTGGACGCCGACGGCGTGCACTCCGTCCGCTTCACCGGCACCCGTCCATTCCGCCAGCCCGACGGCGCGCTCTATCCATCACCCTCCGCCGATGCTGCGAAGGCTGTCGATCCCGAGGAGGTCCGGGTCGACCCCCGGACCTGTCGCTACTGGTGGGCGCAGGAGGGCGACCGGCCTGCGGCGGCCGGCGCGCCGCTGGTGCAGCCGTCGATCCAGGTCGCCTCCCGCACGGGCGCCTACCGTGGGCAGTTGCGGCTTCCGGACAACTACGCGATCACCAGGGACGAGCGCGGCCCGCGCCGCAACCAGTCGCTCGAGGCGTTTACCTTCGGCTTCCGGAGCGGGGTGGTGACCAGCGCGGTCGAGGGGCCGCTGATCCAGGACGGCCCGGTGCCCGACACCCACCACGGCGCTCTCGTGCGGGTCACGCAGCAGACCCGCGGCGGCAGAGTGCTCGGCCAGTACGCGTACCCGATCGAGAAGATCTTCGCCGAGTCCGACCCGGACAGCCCGTGGGGCCCGGACACCGGGGTCCCGTCGATCCTCGCCTTCCCCGACGACCCGCACCGCTTCCTCGTTCTGGAACGCACCTGGGTCGCCGGTTCGGGATACAAGATCCGCCTGTACGACGCCACAACCCGGGGCGCAAGTGACGTACGGGCCGTGGACTCCCTCGCCGAGCGGCACGTCGTGCCGATGCGCAAGAAGCTCGTCGCGGACTTCGACACCCTCGGCCTATCCACCGTCGACAATACCGAGGGAATGACCTGGGGGCCTGAACTTCCCTCCGGTGAGCGGTCATTGATCCTGGTCAGCGACGACAACTTCGACAAGGACGCGGTCACCCAGGTCGTCGCCCTCGCCGTGCGCTGAGCCGAGCCGAGCCGGCAGGACGGTCAGCCCGTCCTGCCGGCAGATCCGCAAGCGACGGCGACTGGCAGGCTACGGCCGCTCGCCTCGGCCCGCCAGCGCTGCCCTGACGGTGTACTGGAGTTGTTCAAGAGATATCTCGATGCGCACTTCGCCGAGGCTCATGGGCAGGTCAGCGGCTTCAGCCTGTTCCCGGAGACCCACGAACGCGGCTGCTACCGCGGCAACCGCCAGGTCGTCCGCAAACGCCTCGCCGCCCCACAGGCTGGCACCGCCCAACCAACCCGGGCCGGCATCGCCCCTGCCGACGGCCCGGAATCGGTGCCGTGACCGTGCGCCTTGGCTGGAGCAGCGGTTCGCCTCGGATGGTCAAGGTGCGACAGCGCTTCGTCATGTGCCCGCGGCTCTGTAGCTGTCGGTGGCCGATGCGTTGGTACATCCCTGGGTCCCCGGGACGCTAGAGCGGGACGGCTGCGGCAGGTCTGTACGGCGCTCGACGCATATTCCGAGTTGTCGCTGAGTGCGTGGTCGGTAGGGTCGGGTCGTCGAAGCGTGCGGCTCGGCGGGGGTGGAAAGTGCGTGCGCGTAGTCCCGTGATGGTGGTGCTGGCCGGTGTCGCGGTGCTGGTCGGTGTCTTGGGGTCGTTGGCGGCGAATGCCGCTACGGGTGCGGAGCGGTGGCCGGGGGCGCTGGATCTGCTGCGCCGGTATCCGTGGTGGTCGGTGGCGGGTCTGACGGCACTTGCTGTCGTGGCGACGGCGGTGGTCGCCTATCTGCAGGAGCGGCCTTCTGCTGCGGCTGGGGATCCGCCGCCGCCGGCTGCGCCGGTGGTGCCGCCGTGGGTGGTGGACCGGTCGCAGGCGCGCGAGGCGGTGGCCGCGGTGTGCGGCGATCGTCGTGCGGTGGGGGCCACCACGTCCTTATGGGGTGCCGGCGGTTTCGGGAAGACGAGGCTGGCGATGCTGGTACGCGCGCATCCTCGGGTGCGGCGGCGGTTTCGCGGCCGGGTGTATGTGGTGACCATCGGCCGGGATGTGCGGGGGCGGGCGGCGATCGCGGCGAAAGTCGCGCAGGCCACCCGGTTCATCACCGGCGACACCCAGGAGTTCGACGACCTGACCATGCCGGCGCCCACCTGGGCCGGCTGCTGGATCAGCGGCCCCGCACGCTGCTCGTGCTCGACGACGTGTGGGAGAGCGAGCAACTCGCGCCGTTCCTGCACGGTGGCCACTCCTGCGTACGGCTGATCACCACCCGCGGCCCCGGCCTGCTGCCCGCCGGCGCGCAGGCGATCCAGGTCGACGAGATGTCCCACGTCCAGGCGATGAAGGTGCTGACCTGGGAGCTGCCGTCGCCCCTGCCGCGGGACCTCGCTGAGGATCTGCTGCAGGTGACGGGCCGGTGGGCTCTGTTGCTGCGGCTGGCCAACCGGGTGATCGCCGATCAGGCAGCCACCGGCGCCGACACCACCCACGCCGCGACCACACTGCTGCAGCAACTGCGGGCCCACGGGCCGGCCGGGGTGGACTCCCCGACCGGGGTGCTTGATCTGGACGACCCCGCCCGCCGCAGCCAGGCAGTGCGCGCCACCGTGGAAGCTGCCACCACCCGCCTAACTGCCGACGGCGCCCGCCGCTACGCGGAGCCGGCCGTCTTCGCCGCGGACGAGGCCGTACCGCTGAAACTGGTGGCCTGCGCTCCTTCCGTGCCCCGGACGCCGCCGGTGACGATGAGGACGAGTACTGATCGGCGGGCCCTGAGTGAAGGGCCCGTCAGGCTGGTTCGGCGTTGAGGACGCGCCCGGCGGGGCTGCGGGTATGGAGCCATGCGGGCAGGGCGGTCAGCGCCGCTACGGCAAGGAGTACAGCCGGGACCGCGGTCGCGAGCCAGCTGCCCGGGGGTGTCACCACGGCCGCGCTGAACACTGCGAACAGGCCGATCCCGATCGGTATGCCCATCGCGATCGCGCCCACGGCGGGCAGCAGTTGCGCGATGCACAGCGCCGCGATGACCTGGCCGGGGGTGGCACCGAGGGTGCGGGTGACGGCCAGGGCGCGCCGGGCCTGCACTGCGGTGCTCCAGCTGACGAAGACGGTGTTGAGCACGGACAACGCCACGAGGGCGACCGTGACACCGAGCATGACCTGGCTGGTCACGGCGTTGCGGATCTCCTCGACGGCGGACGCTCCCTGAGCGGTGTCCGCTTCGAGCGACACCTGGAAGGTGAGGACCGCGGTCACCATGACGGTGGTGGCGGCCGTGCCGACGGCGCTCAGGACCGCGCGGCCGGGACGGCGTGCGATCAGGCGTACGCCGATCAGGAGCGGCGTGGGCAGATAGGCGGTCATGGCCGCGAGGCGAGGACGGTACGCGGTCAGGTGCGCAGGGTCGGCGATGGTGTCGACGGTGCTGGAGCGCACGGTGCGCAGGACCGGGCCGAGTGTGCCGATCAGGGTCACCAGGAGGGCGAGCACGGTCGCGGCCGCGACGATGCCCGTTGTCGGCGGGCCGGCGGTGTTGAGCAGCCCGGCGCTGGGGTCGGCCAGTGCGGGCGCGGTCAGACATCCCGCGGTGACCCCGACCGCGGCGGCCACCAGCGTCAGGAGCAGGTACTGCGCGAGCAGCATCGCGGCCACGGTACGGGGGGTGGCGCCGACCGCCTTGAACAGGCCCGCGCGCCGGTGGTCCCGCGGTGCGCGCACGGCGGCGAGTGAGGCGAGGGTGACCAGCGAGGCCGCGGCGAGCAGACCCCCGCCGACGACCAGGGCGGGTTGGACGAAACGCAGCAGCCGGGTGTCTCCGTCGACGAAGGTCTGCCAGGGATGGGTGTTGACCCAGTCCCGGCCCCGGAGGTCGCCGGTGAGGATGGTGTCCGCCCAACTGCGCGCGGTGTCGGGGTCGGACAGCTTGATGTTCAGCAGGTACAGGAGCGACTCGTCGCCGGCTGCCGCGCGGGCGTCGTCGGTGGTGAGCCAGATCCGGCCGCCCCCTTCGGACGGCCCGGGGCCCTCGGCCCAATTGCCCCACGGATAGACGGCGGTGGCCGCGCTGACGGCCGTACCGACCACCGGGTATGCGCGCCCGCCGATGGTGACGCGGTCGCCGACGTGCACGCCGAGTGCCTGGGCGAAGCCGCGTTCGACGACCGCGCCGCCGCTGCGTACCCACGTGCCGGAGGTCACCAGCGGCCGGTCCACGGCGGACGCGGTGTGCTCGCGCCCCTCGACCGCGGTGTTCTCCGTCTGCCCGTTGGCGCGGACCGTGGTGGAGAACCCGGGGACCGGGGCGGCCAGCGTGTCCACGCCGGGGGCGTCGGCGATGCGCCCGGCCAGGGCGGAGGGGTTCCTGGCGGTGGTGACGGCCGTGACGTCCGGCCCTGAGGTGGCCTCGCGGGTCTTCATGTACCCGCCGGCCACGGCGTTGTCGGTGGCCATGCCCAGGGTCAGCGACGCGGTGGCGGCGGTGACGGCGAGCAGGAACATGACGGCTTCGCCCGGACGGCGCCGCATGTCCCGTGCGACGAGCCGCCAGATCAGCAGCAGACGGCCCGTCATCACCCCTCCCATCCGAGGAACGCGCCGAGCTGCGAGCCACCCGCAGCCACGGCTGTGTCCTCGGACAGCGCCCCGTCGCGGAGGGAGACGACCCGGCCCGCGGTGGCGGCGACGCGTTCGTCATGGGTGACGAGTACGAGGGTCTGTCCGGCGTCCCGCAGGTCGGCGAAGAGGCGCAGTACGTCGTGGGTCGCGGCGGTGTCGAGGTTCCCGGTGGGTTCGTCGGCGAGGACCACGAGCGGCTCGTTGACCAGGGCGCGGGCGATGGCGACCCGCTGGCGCTGCCCGCCGGACAGCCCGGACGGCAGGTGCCGGTCCCGGTCCGCAAGCCCGACGCGGTCGAGAAGGGCGGCGGCGCGACGGCGGGCGGTGCGCGGTGAGTCGCCCGCGAGCAGCGCGGGCAACTCGACGTTCTCGGCCGCGGTCAACTCGCCCATCAGGTGGAAGTCCTGGTGCACGAAGCCGACGGCGCGGCGCCGCAGCCGGGCGAGCGCGCGCTGGCCGAGCCGGTCGATGCGCCGCCCGCCGAGCCACACCTCACCCCCGTCGGGCCGGTCGAGGCCGGCAAGGAGATGCAGCAGTGTCGACTTGCCGCAGCCACTGGGGCCGGTCACGGCCAGCGTCTGCCCGGCCGGTATGTCGAGATCGACCCCGTCGACGGCCACCACCGTGCTCTCGCCCTGCCCGTAGACCCGCGACAGGCCGACGGCCCGCAGTACCGGACCTGCCGTCACGTCCCCACGGTCGCCGCGCCGGGATGGCCCTCTGCCCCGCCGGCCGCCTCGTGTCGTCATCCGTTCCCTCCGCCTTTCCCGTACGGCGTGCGGGCGGACCAGGTCCGCTCACACGCCCCCAACCAGCGCAGATCGGCCTGCAATCGGAGCGCCACGCCCTCCAACAGCAGCCCGGCCTCCGAGTCCGTGCCGTGAGCAAGGACGGCGTGCTGGGCCTGGGCGAGGCTGCGCCTCAGCTCGCGGCGCCGGGCCTCGACGAGCGCGAGCGGCTCTGCCATGCCCGACTCGGCGGCGGCCACCAGCTTCAGATGGAACTCCGCCACGTCCGCCCGGGGCCCGGCGGGCTCGGCCAGCCACCCGGCCACCCGCTCCCGTCCGGCTCCGGTCAGCGCATACACCTTGCGCCGCGGACCGCGCGCGGATGCGTCCTCGCGTTCCCGTACGACCAGACCTGCCTTCTCAAGCCGGGTGAGTGTGACGTACACCTGCCCGGCGTTGAGCGTCTCGCCCAGTGGCCCGAGCGCGGCCAGCAGTCGCCCGCGCAGGTCGTACCCGTGCGACGGTCCCTTGACCAGAAGCGCCAGCACCACGTCCTGCACGGACTGCCCTCCCATTCTTCTACGACAGCCCAATAGATAGCGGTTATCTAAAAGCGGCGTCAAACTGCCACTGGCCGCACACCCTCCTTCAAGAAACCTTCGCTTCTGAAGATCCCTCCCGACGGGTCGCCCGGACCGCTCCGAAGCTTCAAGGAGGACCACTCGGGAGCCGGCAGACGACGCGGACGTGCTCGTCGCGGAGCCGCTCGTACGCGCCGGGATCAAAATCGGGTACGCCCGGGTGTCGACCGGCGGGCAGAAGCTGGAGCGGCAGCTAGACGCGCTCAACGCCGCCGGGTGCCGCTATCTGGCTGAACCGGAGCCGCCGGTACCGCAGGGACCACCCCGCGGGCGCGGGGAGCACACCTCTGGGCGTGTTTCGAAGTAGCTGGGGCCATTCGTTGATGGCGGTGATGTGGAGGGTGGCCAGGTAGCGGACGGCGACTTTGTCGAATCGAGTGGCTACCGCGCGGTGGCGTATGAGGCGTTTGATGCCGCACTCCACGGCGTGCCGGCCGCGCAGCGGGTAACGCCTGCTGCAGGATCGCACACTGAGCGTCGGTCAGGTCGAACCGCCGCGTCACCGCTAGTGGTCTGAGTCGTTAGTTCACGGGCGGTTGTTACCGTAACCACCCAGCACTACCTGCATCCCGGTCTCCAGGCCCTGACGCGGGCGGGGCAGTCGCTCAATGCCCATCTGCCGGGTGCGGCGCCACCCTCGAAGGTGCTCGCGGTCGCACTCCGGGCCTTGCAGGAATCGCACAATCCGCCACGATAAGGGACGTGATCTTGATTCCCAAGAAAACGCTCTGCCCAGGGGTTTTTCCCGATTCGTGGTCCCCAAGCGGTCCCCGCGAGCCTGTCACGACGTCAGACTGACGGCGTGTCAGCGCATCGCAAAAGGCCCTCTGATCTGGGATTTCTCCCATCCAAAGGGCCTCTTCAGCACCGTCGGGACGGCGGGATTTGAACCCACGACCCCTTGACCCCCAGTCAAGTGCGCTACCAAACTGCGCCACGTCCCGGTGCCCGGACGACCTGGGGTTTCGCCCCGGCCGATCGCGCACGAGAACCATACCGCATCCACCCCGGGGTCCCGCAAAGCCGATTGTCCCGGGGGTCAGAAGAGCCAGAGGGCCGTGATCGCGGTGTTGTGGACGGTGTGGGCGACGATGCAGGGGACGAGTGAGCGGCGCCACAGGAGCAGGGCCGTGGTGACCGCTGCCAGGAAGGCGGCGAAGATCAGGTTGACGGGGCCGCCCAGTTCGTGGCCCGCGGTGAAGACGAGGGCGGAGAGGGCCGCGGCGGCGGTGAAGGTGGTGCGGCGGAGGAAGGGGGTCGGGATCGTCTCGCGGGCTCCCGGGGTGGCGAGGAAGGTCAGGAGGAGCAGGAGGGGCGCACGGAAGAGGAGCTCCTCGTGGACGGGGGCTGAGAGGGCGCCGTCGAGCAGGTGGACGGTGGTGGAGGTGCCGGCCACGGCGGCGTTGCGGGGGTCTTCCGACGCGGGGGTGGCGGACAGGGCGGGGATGCGGACGAGGAGTTCGGCGGCCGCCAGGCACAGGGCGCCCGCGCCGAGTCCTGCGGCCAGGCTGACCGTCGCCGTGCGGCGGGTGCCGGGGCGCAGGCCCAGGGACGTGACGAGGCGGGCAGCGGCTGCTTTCAGGGACGTACAGGAGCCGGCGAGGAGCGCCGCGGCGAGGGTGAAGCCGGCGGCGAGGCCGAGGGCCGGGGCGATGTCGCGGGTGGTGAACTTCCACGCCTCGTAGCCCGGGAGCAGCGTGAGGCTGATCGGGATCAGCAGCGCAGTGCACGTCAGCGCCACCCACAGGAACGTCACCGACAGCACCCGCAGCACCCCGGGGTCGAGGTCGAGGCGGCGTATCAGCGCTGCTGTGCGGGTGGTCACGCGGGCGGGCTCCAGCGGTTCTGCACCGTGCGGGGGACGGCTCAACCGTAGGGACGGGACCCGCGCGACGACCACGGTCTTAGGTCCCGAAGTGTCCCGCCAGCTACTCCAGGCGCGCCACCCTGCCCTGCTCTCCCGCCGCCCAGCAGCCCAGGTCCTCAGAGCAGTCCACGGTGTCGTACGAACCGGAGTCGAAGCCGTGCCACGTGCGCCCGGCGTCGAAGGTGACGTCCGAGCCCGTCGGGCCCACGGCCAGGGCGGCGCTGCGGCTGTGCGGCAACCAGGTCACGCCCGAGCGGTACTCGGGCGGCGGCTTGCGGGCGTCCGTCCAGCTCGCGCCGCCGTCGCCGGTACGGGCCGCCGCGTCCGGCGACGGGTTGCCGGGCTGGAAGTCGCCGCCGACCGCGAGGCCGTGGCGGGCGTCGCGGAAGGCGAGAGCGAAGACGCCGCGCGCCGGGTCGCCGGCCGGGATGCCGGACTCGGCCTCCGTCCACGTACGGCCGCGGTCGGCGGAGTGCAGGACGCGCGCCGTCGCGCCACCGCCGGTGGCGAACCAGGCGTCCGAGCGGCCCGCGCTCACCAGGCACTGCCCGCTGGCCGCGAACGCCGCGTCGCCCGGCTGTGCCGGCGGCATGCCGTCGTCGGGGAGCACCTTCCAGGACCTGCCGCCGTCGGACGTCGACAGGATGCGGAACCGGCCGTCTACCGGGTCGCTGAGCGCGAGCCCGTCGCGGCCGCCGGCGAAGAACGTGACGCAGTCGTAGAAGGCGCCGGGGTGGTCGTTGCGGAACGTCTCGGTCCAGGTCGCACCGGCATCGTCGGTGCGGTAGATGCGGGAGTCCTCGCCCGGCCCGATGGACAGGGCGATCGCACTGCGCCGGCCCAGCGCCTCGATGTCGCGGAACTCCAGCGCCTCGGTGCCCGGCGGCGACACGTCCTGCCAGCTCCGCCCGCCGTCCGCCGTACGCAGCACCGTGCCGCCGGAGCCGGACGCCCACGCGGTGTCGCGGCTGACCGCCGACAGCCCGCGCAGCCGCGCCTTGCTGCCGGTGTCCTTCAGCTCCCAGCCGGGCAGGTGCCGGGCGACCGGTTCGCGGTCGGTGCCGGTATCCGCGCCGGCAGCGGTATCGGCGGCGTAGACCGGTCCGGCGGCGAGTGCCGCCACGCCCAGGCAGGCGGCGGTCTTGTGCCTCAGAGTTCCCCGCAGCGTCATGGCGGAGGAACGTAGCAGCCGCCGCACCGCCTGACGAGGGTGCCGCCGCGGCCGCGCGGGCGGGTCGCCGGGGACCTCGCCGTTCCCCTACGGAGCGCGTACGGACCTCGTGCCGCGCTCGTACGGGGCCGGGCTCACGCCTGCTCCGGCCACGCCTCCGGTGACGGGGACTGGCACGGGGCGGCGTCGAGGAGACGGGTCACCGCGTCCGTCAGCGCGGCGCGCTCGCCTGCGGCCAGCCCCGCGGCCATCGCCGCGACCCGGGTCGTCACCTCGGCGTGGGCGCGGCCCGCCAGTTGCTCCCCCGCCGCGGTCAGCGCGATCCGGCAGGCGCGGCCGTCGTCGGCATCCGGGGTACGGGCCACCAGGCCCCGCCGCTCGACCCGGTCCACCAGGCCGGTCAGCCCCGACTTGCCCAGCCGCAGCCAGCGGCTCAGCTCGCTCATCCCCACCGGACCGCTGCTGAGCGCGCACAGCAACTGGACCTGCTGCGGGGTGAGGCCGTGGCCGCGCCCGGCCTCGGCGAGGACGTGCTGCAGCGTGTGCGTCAGCCGTACCAGCGCGCTCGCCAGCGCGGCCGCGCCGGCGTCGACGGACTGCGCCGCCGGCTCCGCCGTCCGTCCCATCTGTTCGGTCGTCATGTCACCTCCCGGGGACACGCCCAGTTTGACACTAGTTCGTGGTGCGAAATAATCTGGTTCGCAGCACGAACCAAATTCCCTCCGCTGAGGAAGCGCCATGCCCGACTACGGCCACGATCTCCGCTTCGGCATCAACCTCATCCCCTCCAGCCGGGACCCGGAGGCGACTGTCGCGCTCGCGCAGCTCTCCGAGCGCGCGGGTGCCGACCTGATCACCTTCCAGGACCACCCGTACCAGCCGGCGTTCCTCGACACCTGGACGCTGCTCTCCTACGTCGCCGCCCGCACGGACTCGGCCACCCTGTCCGGCAACGTGCACCCCCTCCCCCTGCGCCCGCCGGCCTTGCTGGCGCGCAGCGCCGCGAGCCTGGACCTGCTCAGCGGCGGCCGGTTCGAGCTGGCGCTCGGCGCCGGCGGGTTCTGGGACGCCATCGCGGCGCTCGGCGGGCCGCGGCGCTCACCGGGCGAGGCCGTCGAGGCGCTGGACGAGGGGATCCGGATCATCCGCGACACCTGGGACACCGACACCCGCGGCGGGATCCGCTTCGACGGGCAGCACTACCAGGTGCAGGGCGCCAAGCGCGGGCCCCGGCCGGCGCACGACATGCAGATCTGGCTCGGCGCGTACAAGCCGCGGATGCTGCGCCTCGTGGGCCGCGCGGCGGACGGCTGGCTGCCGTCGCTGCCGTACTTCGACTCGCCCGCCGCGCTCGCCGACGGCAACGCCGTGATCGACGAGGCGGCGGTGGCGGCGGGGCGGACGCCCCTGGACGTGCGGCGGCTGCTCAACCTCGGGGAGGAGCACCCGGCCGACCAGCTCGCGGAGTTCGCGCTGACGTACGGCACGGGCACGTTCCTGCTCATGACCGGCGAGCCGCGGGAGATCGAGCGCTTCCTCGGCGAGGTCGCGCCGGCGGTACGCGAACTCGTGGCCGAGTCGCGTGGCAGCGGGGCCTGAGCCCGTGTCCGACGAGCGGGCGGCGGCCCGGGTGCCGGCACAGCGGGGCGGCGGCGGTCCGTACCGTACGGAGGAACGAGAGCACCGGTCCACTTCGAGAGCAGTGCTCTGGAACGAGAGCACCCGTCCCACCGTGCCCGAGGCGCGCACGCCCCGCCCCGGCGAGGACGTCTCCGCCGGCCACCACCTCGTCGAGGTCCACGACCACCTGCGCGAGGAGCTGGCGCGGCTGCGCGAGCTGGTCGTCCAGGTGGCCGAAGGCGCCCTCACCGCCTCCGCCGCCCGCTCGCACATCGCGGCGATGACCCTGCGGCAGAACAACTGGTCCCTCGGCGCCCACTGCGCCGCATACTGCCGGTTCGTCACCCTCCACCACACCACCGAAGACCGGCAGTTGTTCCCGGAGCTGCGCCGGTTCGACCCGCGGCTCGCGCCCGTGCTCGACCGGCTGTCGGAGGAGCACCTCGTCATCCACGACGTCCTGGAGCGCGTCGACCGTGCGCTGGTCGCCTTCGTCGCGGGCCCGGAGGGGGCGGCGGAGCTGCGCGGCGCGGTCGACCTGCTCGCGGAGGCGCTGCTGTCGCACCTGTCGTACGAGGAGGACGAGCTGGTGGCGCCGCTGGGCCGGTTCATGGGCGGCGGCTGATCCGGGCCCGGCTTCCCCCACCGACGCACAGCCCGCGCCGCTGTCCGTCCCCCGGCGTCCGTCGCGGGGCGGATGTCAGCGGGGTGGGTGACGATGGGGACATGCTGTTCGCCGACCTCGCCCGTACCTCGCGGGAGATCGCCGCCACCCGGGCCCGCTCGGAGAAGACCGCGCTGCTCGCCGCGCTGTTCCGCGAGGCCGAGCCCGCCGACGTGCCCCTCGTGGTCACGTATCTGGCAGGGCGGCTGCCGCAGCGCAGGACCGGCGTGGGCTGGAGCGCGCTCAAGGACGCGCCCACCGCCGCCCGGCAGCCGCGGCTGACCGTGCGCGAGGTGCACGACGCGTTCGACGTCATCGCCGCCGTCTCCGGCAAGGGCGCCCAGGCCGAGCGGCGCCGGCTGGTGCACGAGCTGCTGGGCGCCGCCACGACGGAGGAGCAGCGCTTCCTCGCCGGGCTGATCGGCGGCGAGCTGCGGCAGGGCGCGCTGGACGCGCTCGCGGTCGAGGGCCTGGCGGCCACGGTGGACGCCGACCCGGCGCGGGTGCGGCGCGCGGTGATGCTCGCCGGTTCCGTGGGCACGGTCGCCGAGGCGGTGCTCGCCCGCGGCCCGGAGGCGCTGGCGGACTTCAAGCTGTCGGTCGGCAGTCCCGTGCAGCCGATGCTCGCACAGTCCGCAAAGGACGTGGACGAGGCGGTCGACCGGCTCGGGCCGTGCGCCGTCGAGGAGAAGCTCGACGGCATCCGGGTGCAGGTGCACCGGGACGGCGACGACGTACGGATCTACACCCGCACGCTCGACGAGATCACCGCCCGGCTCCCCGAGGTCGTCGCCGCCGCCCACGAGCTGACCGCGGCGGACGCCGTGCTCGACGGCGAGGTGATCGCCCTCGGGGCCGGCGGGGACCCGCGGCCGTTCCAGGAGGTCGCCGGCCGCGTCGGCTCCCGGGTGGACGTGGCGGGGGCGCAGCAGACGCTGCCGGTGTACCCGGTCTTCTTCGACCTCCTCGCCGTCGACGGCCGCGACCTGCTGACCACGCCGATGCGCGAGCGCCACGCCGAGCTGGCCCGGATCACGCCGGAGCCGCGCCGGGTGCGCCGGGTCGAGGTCGCCGACCCCGAGGACGCGGCGCAGCGGGCGGCGGCGCGGGAGTTCGCCGCGGCGACGCTGGCGCGGGGCCACGAGGGCGTCGTCGTCAAGGCGCTGGACTCGGAGTACAGCGCGGGCCGCCGCGGCGCGGCCTGGCTGAAGGTGAAGCCGGTGCACACGCTGGACCTGGTGGTGCTGGGGGCGGAGTGGGGCCACGGGCGGCGTACGGGCACGCTGTCGAACCTGCACCTCGGCGCGCGGCGCGAGGACGGCTCGTTCGCGATGCTCGGCAAGACCTTCAAGGGGATGACGGACGCGCTGCTGGCGTGGCAGACGGAGCGGCTGCAGGAGCTGGCGGTGGCGCAGAAGGACTGGGGGGTGGTGGTGCTGCCCGAGCTGGTGGTGGAGGTCGCGTTCGACGGGGTGCAGCGCTCGCCGCGCTATCCGGAGGGGGTGACGCTGCGGTTCGCGCGGGTGGTGCGGTACCGGGACGACAAGACGGCGGCGGAGGCGGACACGGTGGCGTCGGTCCTGGAGATGCTGCGCTGAGAGCGGCGCCCGCCCCGCGCCGGGCGGTGGCGCGGGGCCGGGCCTTTCGGAGCCGGCCGGTGGGCGGGACCAGGGGCAGCGGTCCGCGCGACCGCCGACCCCGGCCCCGTACCGGACCCGGGAGATCCCGGCTCCGGCGAGCCCCGGCCACCCGCGCCGGCCCGCAGCAGCGCCGGCGCGCGTCCCCCTGCCCGGGGCGGTTCGCGGTCAGTAGTGGATGTGTGCCCCTACTGCCCGGTGGTCGGAGTAGTCCATGTCCTGGTCGTCGCTGCCGGTCAGCTCCAGGTCGGCCGCGTCGCCCTCGTCGAAGGTCGGCACGACCGGGTGGCTCGTGCGCGGCGGGGCGCCGCTCGGGTTGCGGGCGAGGAGGAAGTCGATGCGGCGCGGCGTCGTCGTGTGCAGCGTCCACTTGTCGGCCAGGCAGTCGGGGATGGAGCCGCCCGCGTCGGCGCAGCCGGCGTAGACGGCGTCGCGGAAGCGGTGGGCGCCGCCGATGTCGCCGTTGGTGGCCTTGTACCAGGTGGTCCAGTTGTCCTGGCCGTTGGTGGTGCTGGCGGAGTGGTTGGCGTCGCCGCCGGCGACGAAGAGGTCGGCGACGCCGTAGCCGTCCTCGGTCAGCTCGTTGCTCAGCTCCGCGGCGTTGGAGACGTTGCAGTAGGTGCCGCCGTACGACTGCTGCGGCCAGTGGAAGGAGGCGGCGGTGACGGTCTTGCCGGAGCGCTTGTCGAGGAGCAGGGCCTTGACGCCCTTGGTCCGCGGCTGGTCGTTGTTCTCGCAGTTCGTCGAGCCGAGAGGGGTCTCGCGCTGCGCCTGCCACCGGTTGTCCGGGGAGGCGGACGTCTTCAGCGAGAGCCGGTCGGTGCGCCAGATGATGCCGTTGGTCTGCTGCTTCTTCCCGGCGCAGCCGTTGTCGAGCGACTTGGGGGCGTCCTCCGCGAGGACGCCGGCGTAGCTCTCGCCGAAGTGCTCCTTCATCCGCGTCAGCAGCAGGTCGAGCTGCTCGCGGTTGCTGATCTGCTGCACGAGGTAGATGTCCGGCCGGTACTCCTGGAGCCGCATGTAGTACATGAGGTCGTGCCAGTCGCCGGGGCAGGACTCCGTCGTGGTCGGCAGGTTCTCCACGTTGGCGTCGTAGACCTGGAGGAACGACGGGTCGTCGTTCGGCACCGCCTCGGCGGCCGCCACCGTGCCCGTCTCCGCGGCGTCCGCGGGCCCCGAGGCGGGCGCCGGCGACGCCAGGACGAAGGGCGCCGCCAGCGCGGCGGCGCCCAGAAGTGTGCGGTACTGCCACGAGTTCATCTGCTGTCCCCCTGTGTTCCGGTCGGTCACGGCAGGATCGCCCGGCTCGGCGGCCCCGGGCCGGGGGATTGCACCAGAACGCAAACAAGGGCGTCCGTCTCGCCGCCCCCTTCGTCCTCGGCGCCCGGGGCATGTCCGCCGCCCGGCTCGGCCTCCCCACCGTCGCCGTGTACCAGACCGACCTGGCCACGTACGCCCGCACCTATCTCGGCGCGGCACCGCGCTGACCTGGCGCCGGCTGCGCGCCGTGCACCGCCGGGCGGACCGTACCCTCGCCCCGTCCCTCACCGCGGCCGCGGACCTCGCCGCGCACGGCGTCCCGCGGGTACGCCTCTGGGCCCGCGGCGTCGACGCGCGGCGCTTCCAACCCGGGCACCGCGACGAGAGGCTGCGCCGCGAACTCGCCCCGGGCGGCGACCTGCTCGTCGGCTACGTGGGCCGGCTGGCGCCGGGGAAGCACGTCGCCCTGCTGCGCGAGGTGTGCGCGGAGCCCGGGATACGGGTCGTCGTCACCGGCGAAGGACCCAGCGAGGGCGCGCTGCGCGCCGCGCTGCCGGGCGCGCACGTCACCGGCCGGCTCACCGGTGCCGAGCTGGCGCGGCTGTTCGCCTCGCTCGACGTCTTCGTGCACACAGGACCGTACGAGACCTTCTGCCAGCTTCGTCACCCGCGTCTCCGGCGGCCTCCGCACCGCCCTGCGCGAACTCGGCACCGGCTACCGGGCCGCGGGCCAGGAGCCCGTCCTCGTCGTCCCGGGACCCCGGTACGCCGACATCCGCGAGGAGCAGGGCCGCGTCATCACCCTGCCCGGGCCGCGCGTGCCCGGCGCCGGCGGCTACCGGGTGCTCGCCGACCGGCGCCGCGTGGAGCGGCTGCGCGCGCGGTACGCGCCGGAGCCGGGCACCGTGCTGCTGGTGCTGTGCTCGCGGCTGCACCCGGAGAAGCGGCCGGGCCGCGCCCTGGACGCGCTCGCGGTGCTGCGCGGCCGGGGCGTGCCGGCGCGGCTGGTGGTCGCGGGCGACGGGCCGCTGCTGCGGGGGTTGCGGCGGCGGGCGCGCGCGGAGCGGCTGCCGGCGACGTTCCTGGGCCAGGTCTCGGACGCCTCGGAGCTGGCCCGGCCGCAGGCCACCGCCGACGTGGTGCTGGCCCCGGGTCCCGCGGAGACCTTCGGGCTGTCCGCGCTGGAGGCGCTGGCCGCGGGCACGCCGGTGGTGGTCAGCGCCCGCTCCGCGCTGCCGGCCCTGATCGGCACGGCGGGCGCGGCCGCGGAGGACACCGGCCGGTCGTACGCGGACGGGGTGCAGCGGCGGCTCGCCCGCCCGGAGGGCGAACGGCGCCGGGCGGCGCGGCTGCGCGCGGAGGGCTACACGTGGTCGGCGGCGACCGCCGCGTTCCTCGCCGCACACGACGCCCCGTCCCCGCTACGGACCGGCTCCCCCGCTCCGCTCGCGGCCGGCGAGGGGCCGGCAGCAACCGCAGGCGGGCCCCTCCGCCACCGCGATCACGTCGAAGTCTTCATGTACTACTGACCAGTCACCCGTCCCGCCCGCCCCACGCGACGTAAGCTGCCACTTCTTGGACACGTGATACGGGGCAGAACATGCAACTGGGGGACAACGGGGCGGAAGGGCCTGGGCGGATACTCGCCGGGCGCTACCGGGTGGTGACGCAGCTCGGACGCGGGGGCATGGGCACCGTGTGGCGGGCCGTCGACGAGCGGCTGGGGCGCGAGGTCGCGGTGAAGGAGCTGCGGGCGTTCAGCGATTCGGACGCGCGCGACCTCGCCGAGATGAGGCTGCGTACGGAGCGGGAGGCGCGCGCCGCCGCACGGGTGCGGCATCCGGGCGTCGTCGCCGTGCACGACGTGACGGAGCACGACGGCCGACCGGTCATCGTGATGGAGCTGGTCGACGGCCCGTCGCTGGACGACGTGCTGCGCGAGCGCGGCGGCGTCACGCCGGCCGAGGCGGCGCAGATCGGGCTGAAGGTGGTCGACGCGCTCGGCGCCGCGCACCGCGCGGGGGTGCTGCACCGGGACGTGAAGCCGGGCAACATCCTGCTGGAGCGCGGCGGCCGGGTCGTGCTCACCGACTTCGGCATCGCCGCCATGGAGGAGCCGGCCGACGGCAACAGCACGCATCTGACGCGCAGCGGCGAGCTGGTCGGCTCGCTCGACTACCTGGCGCCGGAACGGGCGCGCGGCGAGCAGCCGGGGCCGCCCTCCGACCTGTGGTCGCTGGGCGCCACGCTGTACGCGGCGGTGGAGGGCATCTCGCCGTTCCGCCGTACGTCGACGTGGTCGACGATCACCGCGATCATCGTGGACCCGCTGCCGGAGCCGCGCCGGGCGGGCCCGCTCGCGCCCGTGCTGCAGGCGCTGATGGCCAAGGACCCGGGCGAGCGCGCCGACGTCGACCGGGCGCGCGCCCTGCTGGAGCCGATCGCCGGGACGGCGGCGCCGCCGGCGCCGCCGGCGGCGCAGGGGCCGGACACGGTGCGGCTGGGCCGGGTGCCGGCCGCGCCGCCGCCCGGCGCGTACGGACCGCCGGCCGGGCTCGCGGCCACCGGACCCGCCGCCCCGCAGGGGCAGTTCGGCCCGCCGCAGCTCGGCCCGCCGGGGACGGAGTCCCGTACCGCCGAGCAGACGGCGCCGCAGCGGCGCCGCGGCGGACGCCGGTGGGTGCCGGTCGCCGCGGCGGCGGCCACGGTGCTGCTCACCGGCGGCGGCGTGACGTACGCGCTCGCCGGGGGCGACGACGGCGAGCCGACCGCGCGCGAGGAGACGGAGGAGCCGGCCGCCGAGGTCGTTTCGCCGTCGCCCGGGACGGGCGACGAGGGCAAGAAGCAGGACGGCAAGGGCGAGAAGGAAGAGAAGGGCGAGAAGGACGGCAAGGACGACCAGGGCGGGGACGAGGAGGACGGGCCGGCCGCGGACGGCGACGGCTCCCCCGCCGAGGAGGAGGGCGCCGCGGGCGGCGACCCCGACGGTACGGAAGGCGGTGGCGACGGCGGCGCGGGCGACGGCTCCGGCGGCGGTTCCGGCTCGGGCGGCGGCAGCACCGGGGACGGCAGCAGCGGCGGGAGTGACGCCGGCGGCGGGAGCACGTCGGGCGACGGCACCGGCGGCGGCTCGGCCCCCGACCCGTCGTGCACGCCCATCGGCGGCGGGAAGTACAACTGCGAGGTGTGGCGCACCGCCTCGTCGTACGACGCGGCGCACAGCCCGGTCGGCACGCTCTACGCCGGCACCAACTATTTCTTCTGCCAGGAGAAGAAGTCCTACCGCGAGACGTCCGGCGAGTGGACGAACGTGTGGTGGGGCAAGACGGACGACGACTCGGGCAACGCCGGGGTCTGGGTCAGCGTGGTCTACATCAAGGGCGGTGCCAACGACGCCCCCGTCCCGGGGCTGCCGGTGTGCTGAGATGATCCTGGTGTGACCGACCTGAACGCCGCCGCCGTACGGGACCAGCTCGGCCTCGACGGCACGTACGCCCCGTGGACCGACGCCCTGGCCGCCGCCCACCCCGCGCCACCGCCCGCCGGTGTGCCGCGGGGCGCGGAGCTGACCGCGCTGCTGCGCGCCGTCGGCGTCCCCGAGCGCGAGGACGCCGAGCTGACCGCCGCGCTGGCTGAGGTGACCGCCGCGGGGTCGCCGTACGCGTGGCTGCTGGACCGCGCCGTCGCCGCGCTGGCCGCCGCGATGGGGTCGGTCGGCGACGACCGGGGCGGTCCCGGCAGCGGTCCCGCGCTGCCTGCGGCGCTGGGCGCGGCGGGGCGCTGGTTCCACACCGCGGTGTTCCTCGCCGCCGTGCCGGAGGTGCGGGCGTACCATGCGCGCCGCGACGTGCCGGATGACGTGTCCCGGGCGACGCTCGCCGACCTGGGCAGCAAGGTGGGCGTCCACCGCCGGCTGCACGGCGAGGGCGGCATGGGCAACCAGCGGTGGATGACGCTCCCGTACGGCGGCATCCTCTACCGGCTCGGCCGGCTGCAGTTCAACCTCGACCACGATCCGGAGGCGGGCCGCGGCCTGGAGGTGCACATCCCGGAGGGCGGCCCGCTGGACCCGCGGGCGTGCGAGGAGTCGTACGCGCGGGCCGCGGAGTTCTTCCCGCGCCGCTTCGGTGCGTTCCTTTACGGCGCCACGGAGGGTGCGGCAGGCGGTGGTGAGCTGCGGCTGAACTGCGCCTCGTGGCTGCTCGATCCGCGACTCGGGCAGTATCTGCCGGCCGACAGCAACATCATCCGCTTCCAGCGCCGCTTCACCCTCGATCCCCACGAGCCGGCGCGCGTGCCCGAGCCGGACGAGCACGGGCTGGCGGTGCCCGACCGCGGGATCGTCGAGTTCGTGTTCCGGCGCGTCGTGCGTACGCCCGCGGACGTCGCGGCGCTCCCGGCGCGTACGACGCTGGAGCGCGCCGTGGTGGCGCACATCGCGGACGGGGGCCACTGGGGCTCGCCGCGCGGGTCGTTCATGCTCCCGGTCCCCGGCTGAGCGGCGGCCCGCGGCTCAGAACGCCCCGTGCCGCCCCTCCCCCGCGGCGAAGCGCCCGGCCCCGGCCGCCGCCTCGCCGAGCGCGGCGCTGCCGTGGCGCAGCTCCGCCGCCATGGCCTCCGCCTCCGGCAGGCCATGCTGCTCCAGCACGGAGGCGCGGTCGGCGCGCAGGCAGGTCTGCGGGAACCTGGCGATCTCCGCGGCCAGTTCCTCGGCCGCGGCGCGCGCCTGGCCGGGCGGCACGAGCCGGTTGGCGAGCCCCATCTCGTACGCCTCGGAGGCCGGGACGGGGCGTCCGGTGAGGATGAGGTCGAGGGCGCGGCCGGTGCCGATGAGCCGCGGCAGCCGTACGGTGCCGCCGTCGATCAGCGGCACGCCCCAGCGGCGGCAGAAGACGCCGAACACCGCGTCCTCCTCCGCCACCCGCAGGTCGCACCAGAGCGCCAGCTCCAGCCCGCCGGCGACCGCGTGCCCGCTGACGGCGGCGATGACGGGCTTGGTCAGGCGCATCCGGGTGGGGCCCATGGGCCCGTCGCCGTCGGGCGCGACGCGGTTGCCCGCGGGGGTGCCGATGGCCTTGAGGTCGGCGCCCGCGCAGAACGTGCCGCCCTCGCCCCACAGCACGGCGGCGCGGGCGCCGGGGTCGGCGTCGAAGTCCCGGAAGGCGGCGGCGAGTTCGGCGGCGGTGGGGCCGTCGACGGCGTTGCGGACCCCGGGGCGGGCGAGGACGACGGTGGTGACGGGGCCGGTGCGCTCGATGCGTACGTGTCCGCTCATGACCGGACGTTACCAGCGCGTAGGGCAGCGGGAGAACGGGCAGATGCGCCGCCGGTACGCCCGGTCCTTACGGTACGGACCGGCCCTCCGCTCAGGCCGGCCGGCCCGCGACGAGGTCGAGCGGCCCGCCGCCGTCCTCCAGCGCACCGAGGCCGGCCCGCGCGATGGCGGCGCCGCGCGGCGGCAGCAGGTCGTCGAACTCGTCGGGCGCCGCCAGCCGCCAGTCCACGATCTCGGTGCCGTCGACCCGCACGCCGGCCAGGTCGGCGGCGTCCAGCACCCCGCCGTCGTACACGTACACGACGAGCGCGGGCGCGGGCCTGCGCGAGGCGAAGTCGACGGCGAGCAGCCGGCCCAGCGGCCGGTCGAGTCCGGTCTCCTCGCGCAGCTCCCGCCGCGCCGCGGGGCGCGGGGTCTCGCCGAGGTCGCTGTCCACGCCGCCGCCCGGCAGTTGCCAGCGGCCGTCGTCGCGGTAGCCGGCGCGGACCAGCAGCAGCCGGCCCGCGCTGTCGCGCACCAGTGCGCCGGCGCCGACGAGCACGTGCGGGCGCACGGCGAGGTACGAGGACGGGTCCAGCGCGGCGGCGTGCTCCAGTTCTGCGCGGCGGCCGGCGGAGACGGCGGCGCACGAGCCGGGCTGCGGTTCGCCGCCGACGAGGTGGGCGACGGCCCCGGTGTCCCAGGCGTCCAGCGCGGCGCGCAGCCGGCGGGCGGCGAGTGCGGGCAGGGCGGCGAGGGCGGCGCCGCGGTCCAGCCAGCTCGTGGTGAACCCGGCGGGGTCCCCGTCACCGGCGGCGCCGGGCGCGGCGGTCAGGGCGGCGGGCGGCGGCGCGGCCGCGTAGAGGTGGACGAGCCCGGCGCGGCCGCCGGCCGGGGGGACGGAGTCCACCGCGAGGAGCCGCCCGGCCGGCAGGTCGGCGCCGAGGGCGTCACGCAGCGCGCGGGTCAGCGCCTCCTCCGGCGTCTGCCGGCCGGAGACGGCGACGCCGGGCAGCACGGGCTCGGCGTCGGCGGCCGGCTCGGCGGGCAGCAGCACGAGGACGCGCCCGGCGCGGTCCTGCACCACGGCGGTCGCGGTCACCGCGGGTCCGTGGGCGGCCTCCGCGTGCGGGGGCGGGCTGTCCGGCTGGGCGGCGGTGCCGGCGGTCGTGAGCATGTGACGGCTCCTCGGTTCGTGGTGGACGGCTGGTGGCCGGCGGGTGGCCGGGCGTCAGCCGGGGTTGGCCGCGTGCGTCAGGGTCTCCCAGGCGACGAAGAGGTCGTCCGTGCCCGCGGGCCGCTGCCGTGCGAGCAGCTTCGCGGTCTGCGGCAGGTCGACGCCGAGCCGGTCGTGGTAGTGGTGGTACGCCACCTCCAGGTCGGGGCCCATGGTGCGCTCCACCCGGCCGCCGCACAGCGACGCGGGCGGGCGCTCGCCGAGCTGGTAGCGGGCGTGCAGCTCCAGCGCGGCGGTGATCCGCGGCTGTACCTCGGCGTAGAGGTCCGTGCCCTGGTGCCAGGCGGTCTCGGCGATGTGTGCGGTGGCGGCGAGGGCATAGCCGACGTGCATCAGGTTGCGGCACGCCTCCTGGGCCAGGCCCTCGGGGTAGGTGCGCTGGCCGAACCAGTAGGCGGTGATCTCCTTGGCGGTGTCGATCTGGCCGCCGGGCGGCGGCTTGGGCCGGGGCCCGTCGGCGTGGACGTAGAAGTACGCGGGCACGCGGGCGCGGAAGCGGCGCAGCGCCGCGTCGTAGGCGGTGCGGTCGCCGAGGAAGACGGCGATGCCGGTGGCGGCGTCGGTCATCGCCAGGTCCCAGTTGCCGTTGTAGTCGGGGACGGCGCCGGTGACCTCGGGGAGGTAGACCTCGCGCAGCAGCCGCTCGAAGCGGCGTACGTCCGCACGCGGCCAGCCGTCGTAGGTGGCGCGGACCAGTTCGGCGGCCCGCGCCCAGGAGGAGCCGGCCCAGGCGGCCTGGAGCGGGGCGTTGCCCTCGGTGTGGTCGGTGAGCCTGCCGGACCAGGCGTCCATGATCTGCACGGCCTTCTCGGCGTGCGCGCGGTCGCGGGTGACGGCCCAGATCAGCGCGTGGGTGTACGCGGCGATGGCGTCCTCGCGCTCGTCCGTGCAGCCGACGCCGGGGTTGGTGTCGGGCGGGCACTCGACGACCGGCACCGGGTGCGGGACGTAGGAGAGCCGGCCGTAGCGGCTGCGGCGCATCGCGCGGAACGCGCGGAAGGGTCTGTCGCCGTCCTTCACCCGGGAGCGTACGGCGCGCAGTTGGGGGCCGCTGACCAGCACCCCGGGGTGGCGGAACGGGGCCGCCGCGCGGCGCTGCCCGCGGGGCAGCGTCTCGGCGGGTCCTGCGGCCGCGACCACGGTGAGCAGCGCGAGGAGCAGGACCGCGAGGCGGCGGGGGAATCGACTGGGTGCCATGGCACACCTCCACCGTCAGACTCGAACGCCCGCTGTCCGTACGCATCCAGAGTGGGGCCGAACGGGGGCGGCCGGGGCACCCCGTTCGGCGGCACGGTCCCGGCCGGCGTCAGCGCAGGTAGTTGTAGACCGTCGCCCGCGACACCCCCAGCAGCCCGGTGACCAGCCGGACCGCGCTCCTGACCTCCAGCAGCCCGCGGGCGCGCAGGTCGCGGACCAGCTCGCGGCGTTCTGCGGAGCCGAGCGAGCGCGGTGTCTGGCCGCGGGCGGCCGCGAACTCCTCCACCGCCGCGCGCAGTTCGTCCGCCGTACGGGCCCGCAGGGTCTCGGTCAGCGGCAGCCCGGGGTCCGCCACGGCGGTGAGCGCCTGGAGCGTACGGGCCGTGCGGTCGAGGACGGAGACGTCGAGGTTGAGGCAGAGGGCCGCGACGTACGCGCCGGAGGAGTTCCGGATGCCGATCGACGTGCTCTTCGCGGGCCGGCCGTCGGGGAAGCGGTTGGGGTAGTTCTGGATGACCTCGGGGTAGTCCGGGTCCTCGATGCGGGCGAGGCCCAGCTCGGTGGCGGGGTCGCCGGGGCTGCGGCCGGAGAGCGGGTTCTCGATGGTACGGACCGCGTGCCGCGGGTCGCGCAGGTCGTGCAGGACGACCTCGCAGACGCCGGGGAACATCCGGCCCAGAGCGGTGACGATCTTCTCGGCCTCGCGCAGCAGCAGTTCGTCCTCGGTGCTCACGCCCCGCCTCCGAACACGTCGGCCAGCACCGGCGCCGCCTTCAGCCCGGTGCCGGTGAGCAGCACGGCCGTCGTCTCGCCCGGCCGGATGGCGCCGCGGGCGCGGAAGACGTCGACGGCCGCGGCGGCGGTGGCGCTGGTCGGCTCGGCGTAGAGGCCGAGGGCGGCGAGGCGGACGAGGGCGGCGCGGATGCCGTCCTCGCCGATCGCCGCCATGTCCCCGCCGGAGCGGCGCACGGCGCGCAGCACCTCCGGCAGCCGGACGGGCTCGCGGATGGCGGTGCCCTCGGCGATCGTCGGGGCGAAGTCCGCGGGTACGGGCCCGTCGGCGCCGGCGGCGAAGCTCGCGTGGATCGGGGCGCAGTTGGCGGGCTGGGCGGCGAGGATGCGGGGGCGGCGGTCGATGTGGCCGGCGGCGAGGAGTTCGCCGAAGCCGGCGTCGAGGCCGAGGACGGTGCTGCCGGCGCCGGCGACGGTGACGACGCAGTCGGGGGCGGCGAAGCCGAGGTCCTCCCAGAGTTCGTAGGCGAGGGTCTTGGTGCCCTGGAGGAAGAGCGGGTGCCAGTTGTGCCCGGCGTACGGGACGGCAGCGGCCCTGCGTACGGCCTCGGCGGCGGTGGCGTCCCGGCCGCCGGGCACCAGCTCGACCTCGGCGCCGTACGCGCGGGCCTGCAGCACCTTCGCCGGGGAGGTGCCCTCGGGGGCGAGGATGCGGGCGCGGATGCCGGCGGCGGCGCAGTAGGCGGCGACGGAGGCGCCGCCGTTGCCGGAGCTGTCCTCGATGACCTCGGCGACGCCGAGCCCGGCGAGCGCGGAGATCATCACGGTGCTGCCGCGGTCCTTGAAGCTGCCGGTGGGGCCGAACCACTCCGGCTTGAAGAACACGTCGCTCCCGCCCCAGCGACGGGCGAGCAGCGGGGTGCGGCCCTCGCCGAGGGAGACGGGCGCCTCGATACCGAAGGGCAGGGCGGCGCGGTAGCGCCACAGGGAGCGCTCGGCGGTGTCGATGTCGTCCCTGCCGATCCCGGGCACGCCGCCGACCTGGAGGGGGGCGCCGTCGTCTGCGCGCCAGCGGAGGGCGTCGAAGGGGTACGTGCGGCCGGATCGCTCGTCCACCAGATGAGTCATAGTGTCCAACTCTAGACGATCCGTCCAAGTCATCGGAGCCGTCGTTCCCGAACGGTTCCCTGTGCCCCGGTGACGGCGGGCGCCGCGGTCACCACAATGGGCGGGTCCGTGACGCCCACCCGGCCGGGAGGCCCCCATGCGGTTGCGCCGCCCCACCGTTCCCCTCGCCCTCGCCGCGATCCTTGCCACCGCGGGGGCCGCCGCACCGCCGACGGCCGCCGTGGCGGACGCGCCCGCGCCGCCGAAGTCCGCGGTGGCGACGGGCTACGGCGGCGCCGTGGCCAGCGTCGACGCCGACGCCACCGCCGCCGGCATCGAGGTCCTGCGCGACGGCGGCAACGCGGTCGACGCCGCCGTCGCCACCGCCGCCGCGCTCGGGGTCACCGAGCCGTACTCGGGCGGCATCGGGGGCGGCGGCTACTTCGTCTACTACGACGCCAGGAGCGGCCGGGTCGCCACCCTCGACGGCCGTGAGAAGGCCCCGCGCACCGCCGACGAGAATCTCTTCACCGAGGACGGCGCGGCGATCCCGTTCGACCAGGCGGTGACCAGCGGCCTGTCCGTCGGCGTGCCCGGCACGCCCGCGACCTGGGAGCAGGCGCTGCGGCAGTGGGGTACGGCCTCGCTCGGCGAGGCGCTGGCGCCGGCGACGCGGCTGGCGGCGGAGGGCTTCACCGTCGACGAGACGTTCCGCGCGCAGACCGCGGCCAACGAGGCGCGCTTCCGCGACTTCCCCGCCACCCGGGAGCTGTTCCTGCCCGGCGGCGCCCTGCCCGCGGTGGGCAGCACCCTGCGCAACCCCGACCTGGCCGCCACCTACGGGCAGTTGGCCGACGAGGGCGCGCGGGCGATGTACCGCGGCGACCTGGCCGCGGACGTCTCGGACACGGTGCGCCGCCCGCCGGTCGACCCGGGCGCCGACCGGGTCGTACGCGCCGGCGACCTGCGCCCCGCCGACCTGCGCGCGTACCGGGTGGCGCGGCAGCAGCCGACGCACGTCACCTACCGCGGGCTCGACGTCTACGGGATGGCGCCGTCGTCGTCCGGCGGCACCACCGTCGGCGAGGCGCTGAACATCCTGGAGGGCACCGACCTCGGCGAGCTGTCCGAGGCCCAGTACCTGCACCGCTTCCTGGAGGCATCCCGCGTCTCCTTCGCCGACCGCGGCCGGTGGGTGGGCGACCCGCGCTTCTCCCGGGTGCCGACACGGGAGTTGCTCTCCCAGTCGTACGCGGACTCCCGCGCCTGCCTCATCTCCCCCGGCGCCGTGCTCACCAGCCCGCTCGCCCCGGGCGACCCGCGCCGCCCGGATGCCTCCTGCGCGGCGAAGGGCGCGCCGGAGGGCACGTCGCACGAGGGTCCGAGCACCACGCATCTGACGACCGCCGACAAGTGGGGCAACGTCGTCGCGTACACGATGACGATCGAGCAGACCGGCGGCAGCGGCATCACCGTGCCCGGCCGGGGCTTCCTGCTCAACAACGAGCTGACGGACTTCTCCTTCACGCCGTCCGTGCCGGGCGTGCCCGACCCGAACCTGCCGGGCCCGGGCAAGCGGCCCCGGTCCTCCATGGCGCCGACGATCGTCCTCGACGACGGCGAGCCGCTGCTCGCGACGGGCTCGCCGGGCGGTTCGACGATCATCACCACCGTGCTCCAGGTGCTGACCGGCCGGCTCGACCGCGGGCTGACGCTGCCGGAGGCCATCGCGGCGCCGCGCGCCAGCCAGCGCAACACCGCCTCGACGTCGGCGGAGCCGGGATTCCTCGGGCTGCCGGCGCGCGGTGAACTGGCGGAGCTGGGGCACCGGTTCACCGACGGCGGCGAGATCGGCGCGGCGACCGGCGTCGAGCGGCTGCCCGACGGGCGCTGGGTCGCGGCGGCGGAGCCGGAGCGCCGCGGCGGGGGCGCGGCGGCGGTGGTACGGCCGGCCGGCCGGGACTGACCCGCGGCAGCGGTTCACGACCGGGACGGGGCGCCGCGCGCCCCGTCCCGGTCGTCGTGTGTACGGGTCATGTCCCGGCCCTTGACGGGCAGTTGGTACGTACCTAAGGTCACGGGCTGTCACGGTGTTCATGTGAACACTCAACGTTCATATACGCGAACGGATGGACCCCACCATGCAGGGCACCCCCACACCCGCACGCCATCGCCGCAGACCGCGCGCCGCACTGTTCGCCACCCTCGTCGCCGCCGTCACCGCCCTGGTCGCCTCGCTCCTCGGCTGGCCGGGCACCGAGCGCGCCGACGCCGCGCCCGCGAACTTCACCCACCCGGGAGTCACCGTCTCCCGGGGCCAGTTGGACTTCACCCGGGAGAAGGTCGACGCCGGCGCCCAGCCCTGGAAGGGCGCCTACGACCAGATGATGGGCAGCAGGTACGCGAGCCTCAGCCGCACGCCCAAGCCCCGCGCGGTCGTCGAGTGCGGCTCGTACTCCAACCCCAACTACGGCTGCACGGACGAGCGCGAGGACGCGATCGCCGCATACACCACCGCGCTCGCCTGGTACTTCACCCGCGACGAGCGCTACGCGCGCAAGTCCATCGAGCTGATGGACGCCTGGTCCGCCACCCTCAGGGACCACACCAACAGCAACGCGCCGCTGCAGACCGGCTGGGCCGGCTCCTCCTGGCCGAAGGCCGCCGAGATCATCAAGTACACGTACGGCGGCGGCTGGCCGAACGAGGCGCGCTTCGCGACGATGCTGCGCAACGTCTATCTGCCGGAGATCATCGGCGGCTCCACCTCCAACGGCAACTGGGAGCTGACGATGATGGAGGCGGCCGTGGGCATCGCCGTCTTCCTGGAGGACAAGGGCGCGTACGACCGGGCGATGCAGACCTTCCGCACCCGCGTGCCCGCGTTCATCTACCTGGAGTCCGACGGCGCGCTGCCCAGGACCGTACCGAAGCAGAACCTCGACACCCGGCAGAAGATCATCGACTACTGGCAGGGGCAGTCCACCTTCGTCACCGGGCTGACGCAGGAGACCTGCCGGGACTTCACCCACACCGGATACGGCCTGGCCTCGATCTCGCACGTCGCCGAGACCTCCCGGATCCAGGGCGAGGACCTGTACCGGACCGACGTCGGCGAGCGGCTGCGGCACGCGCTCGGCTTCCAGTCGCGCTACGAGCTGGGCGAGGCGCCGCCGGGCTGGCTCTGCGGCGGCAGCGTCGACCGCGGCCTCGGCCCGGTCACCGAGATCGGCTACAACGCCCTGCACCACCGCATGGGCATCGCCATGACCAACACCGGCCGCTACACCGAGCAGAGCCGGCCCGCCGGATCGAACAACCTCTTCGTGGCCTGGCAGACCCTGACCCACGCCGAGAACCCGGCCTGACACACCACCGGCCCGCACGCGGGGGGCACGTGCGGGCCGGGGCGGGGGGGCGGCCGTGGCGGGCGGCGGCGGTGACGGTGCCGCCGCCGGCCGCGGCCGGGAGGACCGCGGACCCGACGGGGGACGGATCCGCGGCCGGCTCAGGAGCCGCGTCGGCCGATCCGCGTCAGCTGATGCGGTGCGAGCGGAAGAACCACGCCTGCTGCTCCAGGTCCTGCGTCGCGGTGATGAACAGGTCCTGCGTGATGAGGTCGGTGTCGTCGGTGTCCGCCACCCGCTGCCGCATGCGCGCGGCGGCCTTCTCCAGCATGTCGGTGACGTCGTCGATGACCTTCTGGTCGGAGATCTTCCCGGGGCCGATGTCGGGCAGCGGACTGCCGGCGGCGATGGTCTTCGCCCGGCCGTCCGGGCTCACGCCCAGGGCCGCGGCCCGCTCGGCGAGGGTGTCGGCGTGCCCGCGGGCCAGCTTCACCATCTTGTCCAGCTGGAGGTGCAGCTCGCGGAAGAGGGGTCCGGTCAGATTCCAGTGCGCCTGCTTGCCCTGGAGGGAGAGATCCAGCAGATCGACCAGCGCGCCCTGCAGCGCCTCGCCGGTGACGTCCAGGGCCTTCTTGTCGAGGATCGTGGTCATGTGTGGGCGCCTCCTTGCTCGTGCTTGTGGATCCCATCCTACATTAGACTTTGTCTAACTTCTTGTCAGGCTACGCCATTCGGGGACGGCGCCGCGGGCGGGGCCGGAGAGCGGCCGGGGCGGCTGCTGCGTACGAGGTCACGGAGGCGGCGGCGTACGCCCTCTTGTCCAACCGTACGGGCACTTCTATCGTTCGCTCAGGTCTCGGCGCACGGAAAGTGACTCAGTCATGTCAGAGCGCACAGGGCGCGGCAGGCACCGCCGCTACCGCCCCGGCCCGGTGTCGCGGGCCTCCCTCACCGTCACCGCGAGCGGCGCGGGGCTCGCGCTGCCGCTGGTCGCCGGCGCCGCCGCGCCGGCCGCGGGCGCACCCGCGGACGCGCTGCACAGCCCGGCTGAGGGCCGGGCGCAGGAGGGCCTGAAGCCGCCCTCCGACGGCGCGTTATCCGACCGCGCCGACACGGAGACGGCGGCGGACGGCAGCGCCGCCGCACCGCAGGGCGGGCGGGCCGGCACGGTCGGCAAGAAGCCCGGCCACCACGAGGTCGCCGCCGGGGAGACCCTGTCCGGCATCGCCGACCAGCACCGCATACGCGGCGGGTGGCCCGCGCTGTACGAGCGCAACCGCGGCGTCGTCGGCGCCGACCCCGACCTGATCCTCCCCGGCCAGCGCCTCACCCTCCGCGGCGGCGCCGCGGCCCCGCCGAAGCCCCGCGCGGACTCCCCTACCGCCGGGAAGAAGAAGTCCGGCGACGACGGGCCGGAGGCGGCCGGGACGCAGTCCCGGAAGTCCCCGGACAAGGCGAAGTCCGGCGGCAAGACGAAGCCCGAGAAGGCCAAGCCCAAGGCCAGGCCGGCGAAGTCCAAGCCGGACCGGACGAAGCCGGACGCGAAGAAGCGGGCCCCCGCGCCCCAGGCCGAGCCCAAGGCCAAGCCGAAGCCGAAACCCGAGGCCAAGCCCGCCGCCGACTACACCTCCCCGCTCGCCGGCGCCTCCATCGGCACCCCGTACGGCGCGAGCGGCAGCAGTTGGTCCAGCGGCTACCACACCGGGGTCGACTTCCCCGTCCCGGTCGGCACCGGGGTGCGCTCCGTCGCCGACGGCGAGGTCGTCAGCGCCGGCTGGGCGGGCGCGTACGGCTACGAGGTGGTCATCCGGCACCGCGACGGCCGCTACAGCCAGTACGCGCACCTCTCCGCGGTCACCGTGAGCGCCGACCGGCCGGTCAACGCCGGGCAGCGCATCGGCCGCTCCGGATCGACGGGGAACTCGACGGGACCGCATCTGCACTTCGAGGTCCGCACCGGCCCCGGCTACGGGTCCGACGTCGACCCGTTGCGCTATCTGCGCGGGCACGGGGTGCGCATCTAGCCCACACGCGCACCGCGCTGACCTGGGGCTTGACGATTCGTCACGAGACTTCACGTACGAAGGCTTGACCCTGCCGCGCTCCAGGTGCTTAAACGTATCATCATGCCGAAGAAGACGCGTCCCACGGTCCGCGACGTCGCCGCCCTCGCCGGGGTGTCCGTCGCGACGGTGAGCTACGTGGTCAACGGGCGGGACAACCGGATCGGCGCCGACACCCGCGAACGGGTGCTCGCGGCCGTACGGGATCTCGGCTACGTGCCGAACAGCTCCGCGCGCGGGCTGCGCAAGCGCCGCACCGAGCGGGTCTGCCTGGTGATCGGCTCGCTGGGCAGCCCCGTCCAGGAGCAACTGGTACGCGATCTGCACGCGGCCGCGGACGCCGACGGCTACGGCGTCCTCACCCTCATCGTCGACTCCCCCGCGCACGCCGCGCACGCCGCCCGGCTGCTCCGCCAGGGCCTGGCGGACGGCGCCGTCTTCTTCGACTCGGCGCGCCACTTCGGCGACTTCGGCGAGCTGGCCCGCGGCCGGCTGGCGATGGTCGTGGTCGACAACTCCGTGGCGCCGGACGGCTTCGACGTCGTGCGCACCCCGGAGTACGAGGCGTGCGGCGAGGCGCTGGACCACCTGCTCGCCGCCGGCCGGCGGCGGGTCGCCTTCCTCGGCCACCGGCACGACCTGGAGCTGGGCGACCGCTCCGCGCGGCTGACCGCGTACCGGGACGCGCTGCGGCGGCACGGCCTGCGGCCGGACGGCCGGCTCGTCGGCGCCGGCGCCGACAGCCGCGTCGAGGGCTACCGCGCCACCGCCGCGCTCATGGCCCTGCCCGAGCCGCCGGACGCGCTGTTCGTGGCCTCCGACCGGGCGGCGATCAGCGCGATATGGGCGGTCCGCGACACCGGCCGCACGGTGCCCGCGGACGTGGCGGTCCTCGGCGTCGGGAACCTGGAGGAGGGCTCGGTGATCCGCCCCGCGCTGAGCACCGTGGGGCAGTGGCAGCTCGACTTCAGCCGCGTCGCCGGATTGCTCTTCGAACGGCTGGCGGCGGCGGAGCCGCCGGCGGCCCGCGAGATCGTCCTGCCCTGGTCCTTCATACCCAGGGAGTCGACGTGAACGAGCGCGCGTCCGACGGGCGCATGACCAACCGAATGCACGGCGAGAGGAGCTCCCGCATGTCAGCAAGGCCAGCCATCAACGGTCAGTGGATGACCCGGCGCAGGATGCTGGGCGTCGCCGGCGGTGCCGCCGCGGCACTCCCCCTGGCCGCCTGCGGCTCGGGCGCGCCCGAGGCGGAGTCGGGCGGTGGCGGGGGCGGCGGCACGTTCCTCGCGTACTGGAACAACGCGCACGAGTACGAGGCGTACAAGGACGTCGTCGCGCAGTTCGAGAAGGACCACGGGGTCACCGTGGAACTGCAGAAGTTCCAGTGGGAGGACCTGCGCACCAAGCTCGTCTCGGACTTCCAGTCCGGCAACGTGCCGGACGTGGTGGAGGAGCCGGGCAGTTGGGTGCAGGAGTTCGCGCTCAGCAAGGACGCGCTGTCGCTCCAGAAGTACCTCGACAAGGACGGCGCGAAGATCGGGTTCCCGGACGACTGGCTGGAGGTCGCCGTCTCCGACAACACCCACGAGGGCCAGGTGTACGGCATCCAGATGCACTACACCTGCACGCTGCTGTTCTACAACCGCAAGATGCTCGACGACGCGGGCATCGAACCGCCCGCCACCTGGGACGACTTCCTCTCCGCCACGCGCGAGCTGACCTCCGGCGACGTCAACGGCACGGTGCTCAACGACGGGCTCAGTTACTCCTACCCGTGGATGCTCCAGAACGGCGTGCACGAGTACGACGCGGACAGCGGCGAGCTGCTGCAGCCGCGCGCCGCCGCGATGGAGGCGATGCAGTTCCAGCGGGACCTCGTCCACGAGCACAAGGTCTCCCCCAAGCCGACGACCTCCCTGGATGTGACGCGCGCCGCGAAGTTCTTCGCCGCCGAGCGCACCGCCATGATCCTCACCGGCCCCTGGGACATCCCGATCATCAAGCAGTCCAACCCGGACCTGGAGTACGGGATCGCGCCGGCGCTGACGGGCAAGCGGCAGTCGACGATCGCGGGCGGCACCACGCTGTTCATCCCCGCGCAGGCCAAACGCCCCGACCTGTCGTGGGACTTCATCAAGCGGATCACGGCGCTGAAGACCGAGACCGCGGCGACCGAGGAGTCCAGCATGCTGATGCCGCGCAAGTCGTGGGCGAAGGAGCCGGCGGTCCAGGAGAACCCGGACGTCAAGCCGTTCACCGAGGGCCTGCCGTACGCCGAGGAGTTCCGCACCGGCATCTACACCACCGGCAAGGCGGGCGAGCTGGAGGACATCTACAAGACGCTCTACGAGAGCATGCTGATCGAGGGGGTCGGCGCGGAAGAGGCGTTCGCCGCCTATGACGACGCGGCCAAGAACATCCTCAAGGGCTAAGTGCACATGGCAACGCCGGCCGAACTCCCCCAGCGCCCGGAGCCCGTGGAGCTCCCGAAGCGCACGAAGCGCACCAAGCGCTCCCCGATCGCCCGGCGCCAGGCGCGTACCGCGTACCTGTTCCTGGCGCCGGCGCTGGTCTTCTTCGCGGTCTTCTTCTACTACCCGATCGCCGACATCCTCAACACCAGCATGCTGACGGGCCAGCGGACCGACGAGTTCGCCGGGCTCGACAACTACACCAACGCCTTCGAGGACCCGCAGGCGCGCAACGCCTTCAAGGTCACGCTCCAGTTCGCCGTCGCCACCACCGTCGGCGCCATCGTGCTGGGCATGGGCCTCGCGGTGCTCATCAACCAGAAGCTGCGCGGCAGCCTGGCGTTCAAGCTCGCGCTGCTGGTGCCGTACCTGACGTCGATCGCGGTGGTCGGCCTGATGTGGCGCAACATCCTCGACCCCGAACTCGGCATCCTCAACCGGATACTGACCGACCTCGGCCTGCCCACCCAGGAGTGGCTGAACACCCACCCGGTGGCCACCATCGTCGCGGTGACGCTGTGGATGACCACCGGCTACACGATGATCCTCTTCCTGGCCGGACTCCAGGGCATCCCGGACGTGTACTACGAGGCCGCCAAAGTCGACGGCGCCAACGGCTGGCAGCGCTTCCGGCGGATCACGGTGCCGCTGCTCACCCCGACCACGCTGTTCGTCTCCGTGATGGCCGTGATCACCGGGCTGCAGGCGTTCGGGCAGGCGTACATCATCACCCGCGGCGGCCCGGGAGAAGCCTCCGACCTCTTCGTCTTCCACGTCTTCGAGCTGGCGTTCCGCGCCCGCAACTTCGGCTACGCGTCCGCGCTCTCGGTGCTCCTGCTGCTCGTCATCGTGGCCTTCACGCTGGTGCAGTTGCGCATCGGCCGGGACCGGGAGGTGCAGCACTGATGACCGCAAGGACGTACAAGACGATCGCCTACGTGTTGCTCACCGTCGCCAGCCTGATCACCGTCGTGCCGCTGCTCTACACCGTCTCGCTGTCGCTGCAGACCGAGAAGGAGATGCTGTCGGCGGAGTCGGTGCTCTGGCCGGAATCGCCGCAGTGGGGCAACTACTCCACGCTGTTCGAGGAGGCGCCGTTCGGCAGCTTCATCCTCAACAGCCTGGTCGTCGCGGGCGCGATCGCGCTCTCCCACCTGATCTTCGACCCGCTGGTGGGCTACGTGTTCGCGAAGTTCGACTTCCCGTTCAAGAACACGCTGTTCGTCGCGATCCTCGCCACGCTGATGATCCCGCTCTTCGTCCGCATGATCCCGCTGTACGTGATGATGTCGGACCTCGGCTGGCTGGACAGCTACCAGGGGCTCATCGTGCCGTTCCTGATGGACGGCTTCGGCATCTTCCTCATGCGGCAGTTCATCCAGCCCATCCCCGACGACCTCATCCACGCGGCCCGGGTGGACGGGGCGAACGAGTTCACCATCTACTGGCGGATCATCCTGCCGCAGTGCAAGCCGGCGCTGGCCGTGCTGGGCCTGTTCACGTTCGTCTTCCAGTGGAACGAGTTCCTCTGGCCGCTGGTCGTGACGACCTCGGAGCGGATGCGGACGATCCCGGTGGGGCTGACCCAGTTCAGTCAGGAGCAGTTCCAGCTCTGGCACCTCACCGCCGCGGGGTCGGTCATCATGTTCGTACCGACGGCGCTGCTGCTGATCTTCAGCCAGCGCTACTTCGTCCGCGGAATCGCCCTGACCGGCCTGAAGTGACCCCCCACCCGACCGTGCGGAAAGGACCCCGATGCCCGACCGGCGTCCCCATGTCATCGTCGTCTTCACCGACCAGCAGCGCTGGGACACGACGGGCGCGGGCGGCAACCCGCTCGACCTGACGCCCGCGTTCGACCGGATGGCCCGCTCGGGCACGTACGCGTCGGCGGCGATCACCCCGCAGCCCGTCTGCGCGCCCGCCCGGGCGGCGCTGCAGACGGGCCGGTGGCCCACCGACACCGGCTGCTACCGCAACGGGATCCCGCTGCCGCGCGACGCCCGAACGCTCGCGCACCACTTCGGCGACGCCGGCTACACCACCGGATACATCGGCAAGTGGCACCTGGCCGGCGAGGACCCGGTGCCGCCGGAGGACCGCGGCGGGTACCAGCACTGGCTGGCCTCCAACGTGCTGGAGTTCACCTCGGACGCGTACCGCACGGTGATGTACGACGAGGACGGCGACCCGGTGCGGCTGCCCGGCTACCGCTCGGACGCACTGTTCGACGCGGCGATCCGGTTCGCCGCCGACCACCACGAGGAGCCGTTCTTCCTCTTCCTCTCCCTCATCGAGCCGCACCACCAGAACGAGGTCGACGACTACCCGGCCCCCGACGGCTACGAGGAGCGCTACACCGGCCGCTGGCTGCCGCCGGACCTGGCCGCGCTGTCCGCGGAAGGCGGCACCGCGCACCGGCACATCGCCGGCTACTGCGGCCAGATCCGGCGCGTCGACGAGGGCCTGGGCCGGCTGCTGGACGCCCTGCGCAGCATGGACCTGCTCGACGACACGATCGTGGCGTTCACCTCCGATCACGGCAGCCACTTCCGTACCCGCAACTTCGAGTACAAGCGCTCCTGCCACGACGGTTCGATCCGGGTGCCGCTGGCCCTGCGCGGCCCCGGCTTCGCCGGCGGCCGGGTCCTCGACGCTCCGGTCAGCACCCTGGACCTGCCGCCGACCCTCCTGGACGCCGCGGGGCTCGACGTCCCGGAGGAGATGCACGGGCGCTCCTTCCTGCCGCTGGTCCGCGACCCGGATGCCGACTGGCCGGAGGACGTCTTCGTCCAGGTCAGCGAGTCCGAGTGCGGACGGGCGCTGCGCACCTCACGGTGGAAGTACTACGTCGTCGACCCGGCGGCCGACGGCTGGCGTACCCGCTCCGGCAGCAGGTACGTCGAGACGGCGCTGTACGACCTGGCCCACGACCCGTACGAGCTCGACAACCTTGTCGGGCTCGCCTCGCACCGCGCGCTCGCCGACGGGCTGCGCGCGCGGCTGCTGGCGCGGATCACCGCGGCGGGCGAGCCGGAGCCGGTGATCGAGGCGGCTCCGGAGCGGCGCGCGATGCAGCGCCGGGTCGATCCCACCGTGCACGGATTCAAGCTGGACGGCGTGCGCTTCGGACACCAGCGCAAGCACCCCTGAACCCCGGTGGGGCGAGCCCATGGCGGCCGCTCAGGCGGCCGCCATGGGCGGGCAGATGCAGCGGACGCGACCGCAGCGCGGGCACACCGGCACAAGCGCGGTGACGTGCGGTTGCTGGGGTTGGTGACTGGTCATCTCGGATCCTCCGCCCGGCTGTGAGAACGTGATCTCCTACTCGTTAGACGCAGCGGGGAGCGATCAGGTTTATGGACAGTGGCGCCTGGGACGAACGCTATGCCGCGAAAGACCTCGTTTGGGGCGGTGAACCGAACCGCTGGGTGGCGCGCGAGGTGGCGGAGATCACGCCCGCGCGAGCCCTTGACCTGGCCGCCGGCGAGGGGCGCAACGCGCTCTGGCTCGCGGCCCGGGGCTGGCGGGTGACGGCGGTCGACTTCTCGCGCGTCGCGCTGGAGCGGGGCCGCCGGCGCGCGGCGGAGCTGCCGCCGGAGGCCGCGGAGCGGATCCGGTGGGTACGGGCCGACCTGCTGGAGTACGCCCCGGAGGAGGGCTCGTACGAGCTGGTGGTGGTGGCGTATCTGCACCTGCCGGGCGCGGAGCGGCGCCGGGTGCTGCGGCGGGCTGCCGCCGCGCTCGCCGGCGGCGGCGAACTGCTGGTCGTCGGGCACGACTCGGCGAACCTCACGGAGGGCACCGGCGGGCCGCAGGAGCCGGCGGTGCTGTTCACGGCGCAGGACGTGCTGGCGGACCTCGCGGACGACCCGCTGGAGACCGTACGCGCCGAGCGGGTGCGCCGGCCGGTGGCGCAGGAGGCGGGGCCGCCGAAGGAGGCGATCGACGCCCTGGCCCGGCTGCACCGCCCGCTCTGAGACCGCCGCCGGACCCACCGGCCCGCTTGGGACCAGCCGTTGTTGACTTGAACCATTCTTCAAGTTGCACGGTGGGACACATGACGACTTCCACCGCCGTACGACAGCGAAGGCCCGCCGGCTACGACGATCTGCCCCGCCTCATGGGCCTGATGACCGGCGACGAGAAGCACGGCCCCGCGGCCACCTCCACCCTCGACGCCCTGTGGGTCCTCTACGACCGCGTTCTGCGGGTGACCCCCGAGACCGCCGGGGCGCCGGACCGCGACCGGTTCCTGCTCTCCAAGGGCCACGGGCCGATGGCGTACTACGCCGTGCTCGCCGCCAAGGGCTTCCTGCCCGCCGACTGGCTGCCCGGCTTCGGCTCGTACGACTCGCCCCTCGGCCACCACCCGGACCGCACCCTGCTGCCCGGCGTCGAGATCGGCAGCGGCTCGCTCGGCCACGGACTGCCGCTGGCCGTCGGCACCGCGCTCGGGCTGCGCGCCCGGGGGCTGTACGGCCGGCCGAGCCAAGACCCGCGTGTGTGGGTGCTCGTCGGCGACGCCGAGCTGGACGAGGGCAGCAACCACGAAGCCCTCGCCTACGCCGGCGCCACCGGCCTGGACTCCCTGCACACCCTCGTCATCGACAACTCCTCCGCCAGCCACGCCCTGCCCGGCGGCATCGCCGCCCGCTTCGCGGCCGCCGGCTGGTCCACCGCCACCGTCGACGGCCGCGACCACGAGGCGCTGTACGCCGCCTTCACCGCGCCGCACCCCGGGCGGGCGCGCGCCGTCATCGCCCGCGTCGAGCCCGCGTACGTCTGACCGCCCCGCACCACTCCCCGCGCCACCCACCTGGAAAGGACGCCCGACCATGGACACGATGCGCGAGCGCTTCGCCTCCGTCACCTCCCGGCTGCTGGACGAGGACCCCCGGCTGGCCGTCGTGCTCGCCGAGATCGGCACCGACGGCTTCGCGGAAGCGGCCCGGCGGCACCCGGACCGCGTGCTCAACGTCGGCATCCGCGAGCAACTGCTCGTCGGCGTCGGCGGCGGGCTCGCCCTGGCCGGGATGCGCCCGGTGCTGCACACCTTCGCCAGCTTCCTCGTGGAACGCCCCTTCGAGCAGGTCAAGCTGGACCTCGGCCACCAGGACGCGGGCGCGGTGCTGGTCAGCGCCTACGGTTCGTACGACTGGCCGGCCGGCGGCTACACCCACATGGCGCCCGGCGACATCGCGCTGCTGGACACCCTCGACGGCTGGACGGTGCATGTGCCGGGCCACCCGGACGAGGCCGCGACGCTGCTGCGGCACGCGGTCGCCGCAGGCGACGACAAGGTGTACGTGCGGCTGTCGCAGCAGGCGAACGCGGCGGGCCGGCCGGTCGACGGCGCGGGGTTCCTGACCGTGCGCGAGGGCCGCGCGGGCGTGGTCGTGGCGGTCGGGCCGCTGCTCGACGACGTGCTGGCCGCGACCGAGGGCCTGGACGTGACGGTGCTGTACGCCACGACCGTGCGCCCCTTCGACGCCGCCGCACTGCGCGCCGCGGTGGGCTCGGGCCCCGCGGACGTCGTCCTGGTCGAGCCGTACCTCGCCGGCACCTCCACCGCGTACGCGAACGACGCCCTGGCCGACGTGCCGCACCGGGTGCTGGGGCTGGGCACCGCGCGGGGCGAGCTGCGGCGGTACGGCACGGTCCCCGAACACCTGCGGGCCCACGGGCTGGACCCCGCGTCGCTGCGCGAGCGGATCGCGGCGTTCACGGGCGCCCCGGCCGGGACCCGGGCCGCGGCCTGACCGGCGCGGGCCGGGCGGGTCAGGACTCGCCGGCCAGCTCCGGGTGCTCCGCGAGGAGCCGGGGCGGGGCGGCCTGGCGCCAGGAGTCGGCGACGATGATCTGCAGCTCGTCGCGGTCTTCCAGGGCCGCGATCCGCACCCGTACCCAGGCGAACGGCGCCTCGTGGTCGGCGACCCAGAACTTCTCCGGCTCCGCGAGCGCGAGTTCGTCCCGCTCCGCCTTGGGGCAGCGCACCGCGAACGACGTCTCGTCCTCCGGCAGGGTGAGGAACATCTTGCCCTTCACCCGGAAGGTGGGCATGCCCCACGCCAGCTTCTCCGCGGTCTGCGGCAGCGCCAGGGCGGTCTTGCGTACGTCCTCGGCGGTGAGGGTCATCGGTGCTTCCCCGTCGGTCACACGTGCTTGTCGAGCCAGTCGAGCAGGTCCGCCTGGACCTCGGCGCGGTTCGTCTCGTTGAGGATCTCATGGCGGGCACCGGGGTACGCGCGCCAGGTCGGCTCCCGCAGCCCCGCGTAGCGGAAGTCCTCCAGCAGCTCGGCGACGTGCGTGAGGCCCTGGTTGCACGGATCACGGTCGCCGACGGCGATGTGCACGGGCAGGTCGACGGGGATCCGGGCCACGTTGTACGGGTCGTTGATCTTCCGGGTGCCGAGCACCCAGCCCAGCGACAACGCGACGTCGAAGGGGAAGCCGCAGCGCTCGTCGGCGACGTAGGCGTCGACCTCTGCGGTGTCCCGGGAGAGCCACTCGAAGCCGGTGCGGTGCTCGTACGGATCGTTGAACGAGGCGAAGATCTCCGGTACGAAGTCCGAGAGCGCGCCGCGCCCGCGCTCGGCCGCCTCCCCCGCCAGCCGGCGCACCGCGGTCTCCGTCTCCACGCCTGGCAGGCTGCGCAGGATGCCGGTGAGCACGAGTCCCGCCAGGCCCTCGCCGTGCTCCTGGGCGTAGTCGCGGGCGAGCATCGAGCCCATGCTGTGCCCGAGCAGGACGAACGGCAGCCCGGGGTGGTCCGCGCGCAGCCGGTCGCCGACGGCGGTGAGATCGCCGACGACGGCGCGCCAGGGGTCCGCGTCGCCGGTGCCGGTGACGCCGTAGCCGCCGGTGGCGGCGGCGGTGGCGCCGTGGCCGCGGTGGTCGGAGGCGGCGACGGCGTAGCCGTGGTCGGCGAGGAAGCGGGCGAACCGGTCGTAGCGCAGGCCGTGCTCCGCGGCGCCGTGCACGATCTGCACCAGCGCCCGCGGCCGGCCGCCCTCGGGCGGCCAGGTGTACGCGGCGACGGGGGTGCCGTCCGCGGCCTGAAGGTGGTCGGAGTGCATGCGGCTCGCCTTCCTCGCGATCGGTCGGGTCCGGTGCGGGACTTCCGGGGTCCACCCTCTCTCGCGGGGCCGTCGCACACCAGATCAGCCGTCGAAGGAGATCACGGCGTGGTCCTCGACCGGCTCGTAGCCGAGGCGCCGGTACAGCGCGTTGCTGGTGGGGTTGGCGAGGTCGGTGAAGAGGAGCACGTCGAGAGCGCCGGCGGCCGGCGCCGCACGGCTGACGGCGGCGGTGACGGCGGCCGCGTAGCCGCGGCGGCGCAGCGGGGGCGGGGTGTAGACGGGCGCGACGCGGACCATGCCGGCGACGGTCCGGGTGAGGCCGGCGTACGACACGGGCCGGCCGCCGTCCTCCCAGAGCGTCGCGCCGCCGTAGGCGAGCCGGTCGGCGACGGCGCGGGCCGGGTCGCCCGCGCCGCCGCCGGACTCGGCGGCGAACTCCCGGGTCCACTCGACCAGCAGGTCCCGGTCGGCCTCGGTGGCCGGCCTGGCCCGCCCGGGCGGCGCCGGGTCCGGGGGCACCAGCTCCCCCAGCCGGTACAGCCGGTGCCGCTCCTCCACCGTGCCGGCTACGCCGGTGCGCGCGGTCCAGGCGCCGGCGAACGCCTCGGCCGCCGCCTGCCCGGCGTGCACGCCGGACACGGGCAGCCCCCCGGCGGCCCGCAGCTCCGCCAGCTCCACGGCGGCGGCCGCCGGCATCCGGGACAGCACGAGCGGATACGGCGGGGTGGCCAGATACGCCCCGGCCACCCGTCCTTCCGGCGCCCGCCACCATCCGAACTCGGGCGTGCCGCCGCCGTACCGGTCGAGGCCGGCGGCGTCGAGCGAGGCGGTCACCGTCAGCAGGACGGTGTGCGGGGCGGGCTCCGCCCGCAGGTAGGGCCCCGCGGCGGCGGTGAAGGCATCGAGGTCCTGCGTCGTGATCCAGCTCATGGCCCACCCTGCACCGCCGCCGCGTACGAAAGCACCCGCATTTCCGTGCCCCGCCCCCGCGTTGGCGGCCCCGGCGCAACCGCCCCGCGCTTCCGCCGGGGCCGGCTCAGGGCTGCGGGGCGGCCGGCTGCTCCACCTCCTGGATGCCGGGGCGGCCCGCCGTCACGTGGACGCGGGCGCGGGTCGCGACCGGGGCGCCCGGGGTGGAGACGTACGGGACGACGCGGTAGTCGGTGCGCCAGCTCTCCCGGGTCACCTCGCAGACGCCGTAGCCGCGCTGGACGTTGTGGAACTTCATGTGCGGGTTCTCCTGCAGCCAGACGCGGCCCCACTCGTCCTGGTCGGAGCCGTTGCCGCCGGAGGAGATGGAGGTGCCGAGGAACTCGACGCCGACGGTGGCCGAGGCGGGGTCGTCGAAGTCGTGCTTGAGGTCGGCGGCGACGCTGCGGTGGGCGTCGCCGGTGACGACGACGAAGTTGCCGATGCCGCGCTTTTCGACGCCGTCGAAGAGGCGCTGCCGCGCGGCGGCGTAGCCGTCCCAGGTGTCCATGCCGAACGCCTGCTCGATGCCCTCGGCGGAGTCGCCCTGCATGGTCATGATCTGGTTGGCCATCACGTCCCAGGTGGTACGGGACCGGGTGAGCCCGTCGAGCAGCCACGCCTCCTGCTCGGCGCCGAGCATGGTGCGCGCCGGGTCCAGCCGGTCGTCGCAGTCGAACTGCCGCCCGTCGCCGCACGCCTGGTTGTCACGGAACTGGCGGGTGTCGACGACGTGGAACTGGGCGAGGGTGCCGTAGGACAGCCGGCGGTAGAGCTGCATGTGCGGGCCGGCGGGCAGGGAGGAGCGGCGCAGCGGCAGGTTCTCGTAGTACGCCTGGAAGGCGGCGGCGCGCCGGGCCGCGAACTCGGCGCCGCCGACGTCGTCGCCGTCGAGGCCGTCGGCCCAGTTGTTGTCGACCTCGTGGTCGTCGAGGACCACGATCCAGGGGTGGGCGGCGTGCTCCGCCTGGAGGTCGGGGTCCAGCTTGTACTGGCCGTAGCGCACCCGGTAGTCGGCGAGCGAGTGGAGCTCGCGGGCGGGCAGGTGGCCCCGGCCGACGGTGCCCTGGCCGCCGCCCTCGTAGATGTAGTCGCCGAGGTGGACGACGACGTCGACGTCCTCCCCGGCGAGGTGGCGGAAGGCGGTGAAGTGGCCGTCGGGGTAGTTCTGGCAACTGACGAAGGCGAAGGCCATCGAGGCGATGCCGGCGTCCGCGGCCGGGGCGGTCCTGGTGCGCCCGGTGGCGCTGACGTGCGTGCCGGCGCGGAAGCGGTACCAGTACTCCCGGTCCGGTGCCAGCCCCCGGACCTCGGCGTGCACGGAGTGACCCAGCTCGGGTACGGCCCACTCCACCCCGGCGCGCCGGACCCGCCGGAACCCCGGGTCCTCGGCGATCTGCCAGGTCACGGGCACCTTGTAGCCGGGCATCCCGCCCCTGCCGTCCGCGGCCAGCGGCTCGGGCGCGAGCCGCGTCCAGAGCACGGCGCCGTCGGGCGCCGGGTCGCCGGAGGCAACGCCGAGGGCGAACGGGTCGCCGCTGAAGCGGGGTTCGGCCCGGGCGGGCGCGGCGGACAGGCCGGCGAGGGGCAGCGCGGCGGCCAGGGAGAACCCTGACCCGAGCGCGAGGAAACGGCGGCGGCTGAAACCCGGGGTGCTGGTGAAACGAGACAAGGGGCCTCCCAGTGAGCGGTACCTGAGTCCTGAGCGACGCGTGGGGGGCCGCCCCAACATAGGGGCGCGCGGGCGCGCTCGGGCACCTGTTGCGGCTATCTCGGTGGATTGGCGGGCGGGCGCGGGTACGCCCTGTCCGATATTGCTCGGCGCATTCCGTCGTACGTATAGCCAAAGAAGATGCGAACAGGTTGCCGGAGGCAGGCACCCGGGCAGGTTGGGCAGGTCACTGTCGAATCCCGGTCCCGAGGAGACAGAACATGACGCTCAAGAAGAACAGGAGTGGCGTAACTTCTCACAAAACGACTCCAGTGGAGGTCACTTTTCCGCCGATCTGGTGTCCGTTTCCGGCTCAGCTGCACCCCGAGGCGGCCGGTCTGGACGACCACATCATCGCCTGGGCGCGCCACGCCGACCTGATCCGCGACGGGTCCGCCGTCACCCACTTCCACCGCGCCGGCTTCGGCCGGTTCGCCGCCACCGTCTACCCCCGCGCCGACCGTCTCGAACTGGTCGCCGAGTGGCAGGTCTACAACTGGATCGTCGACGACCACCTCGACGAGGGCCACGTGGCCCTCACCCCCGCCCAGCGGCTGCGCACGGCCGCCGAGCTGGGCGCCCAGCTAGACCCCGACCTCGACGCGCCGGCGCCCGCCGGGCCCCTCGCCGCCGCGCTCGCCGAGCTGTGGGAGCGTACGGCCAAGCCCTTCTCCCGCGCCTGGCGCGAGCGGTTCGCCGCGCACTACCGCGACTTCCTGTGGTACACGATCCTGCCGCACGCGGAACCCGCCCGGATCGCCGGCCAGACGCTCGCGGACTTCGCGCGGCGCCGGCGGCTCAACTCCGGCTGCGAGATGAGCTTCGACCTGATCGAGCCCGCGAACTCCACCGAGATCCCGGCCGCCGTCGCCGCCAGCGACGCCTACCGGGCGGTCCGGGACGCCGCCAACGACGTCGTCTCCTGGACCAACGACATCTACTCGGTGCACAAGGAGACCGCCCGCGGCGACCACGACCACCTCGCCGCCGTGCTGTGGCACGTCGAAGGCGGCACCTGGCAGGCGGCGCTCGACCGGGCGGCCGCCATGGTCGGGCAGCGCTCCGAGGACTTCAGGTCCGCCTGCCGGGACGTACGCGGCATGAAGCCGCTCTTCGGCCTCGACCCCCACGGGTGGGCGGTGATCGAGGACTCGCTCACCGACCTCGGCTCCTGGATTGCGGGCAGCCTCGAATGGCACGGCTGGTCGCCGCGCTACCGGGAAGTGGCCACCACGAGGGTCGGCAGCGCACCCGCGTACATAGAGCCGCACCTCGGCTAGCGGCGGCGGCTCAGCTCCCGCGCCACCACGCGACCAGCGTCCGCCACAGCGACGGCCGCCGCCGCCGGCCCGGCTCCGTACCCGCACCCGGCGGGGGGCCGTCGGGGTGCGCCCCGGGCCCGGGGGCGGCGGCCTGGGGCACGGGCCCCGGCGCGGTCGCGCTGGCCACCGCCGCCGGTACGGGCTCCTGCGCGGCCGGCGCCGGCGCCCCGCCGGCGGGGGCGGAAGGACCCGGTACGGCAGCGGCGGGCACCTGCTCCCGCCGGACCGCGCCCGTGGCGGGGCCCGGCGGGGTGAAGGTCACCGGCAGCTCGACCAGTTCGCGGGAGAGCAGCGACGTACGGTGCTTCAGCTCCTTCTCCTCGACCGCCAGGCTCAGGTCCGGCAGCCGCGACAGCAGCGTGTCGATCCCGGTGTCGGCGATGGCCCGGCCGATGTCCTGGCCCGGGCACTCGTGCGGCCCGCCGCTGAACGCCAGGTGCGAGCGGTTTCCGTGCACCGGCACGTCGAGGTCGGGGCGGATCTCCGGGTCGAGGTTGCCCGCGGCCAGGCTCAGGATCAGCAGGTCCCCTGCCTTGATCTGCTGCCCGGCCAGCTCCGTGTCGCCGGTGGCGTACCGCCCGTAGACGGCGGTGAACGGCGGCTCGTCCCACAGCACCTGCTCCAGCGCGTCCGGCAGCGTCATGTGGCCGCCGGCCAGGTTGCCGCGGAAGCGGCTGTCGGTGAGCACCATGCGCAGGGTGTTCGCGATCAGGTTCGCGGTGGTGGAGTACGCGGCGATCAGCACCAGCCGCAGGTGCTCGACCAGCTCGTCGTCGCGGAGGCCCGACTCGTGCGCCACCAGCCAGGAGGCGAAGTCGTGCCCGGGCGCCGCCTGCTTGCGCGCCACCAGGTCGCGCAGCGTCTGCACGATGTAGTCGTTGCTCGCGATCGCCGTCTCGGAGCCCTTGACCATGTCCCGGGCGGCCTCGACCAGTTGCGGGCCGTACGACTCGGCCATGCCGAGCGCCTTCGTCATCACCAGCATCGGCAGGTGCTCCGCGAACTGGCCCACCAGGTCCGCCCGGCCGGTGGCCGCGAACTCGTCGACGAGCTGCCCGGAGAACCGGGTGACGTGGCGCCGGATACCGTGCCGGTCGAAGCGCTTCATGCTGTCGGTGACCGCGGAGCGCAGCCGCCGGTGCTCGGAGCCGTCGACGAAGGAGCACATCGGCACCCAGGTGACCAGCGGCAGCAGCGGGTTGTCCGGGCCGACCTGGCCGTCCCGCAGGAAGCGCCAGTTGCGCGAGTCGCGGGAGAAGCGGGTCGGGTTGCGGGTGACGTCCAGCAGCTCGCGGTAGCCGAGGACCAGCCAGGCGGGCAGGTCGCCGTGGACGAGGACGGGCGCGACGGCGCCGTGCTCGGCACGCAGCTTCTCGTACAGCCCGTACGGGTTCGACGCCGCCTCGGGGCCGTCCATCCGGGCCGGGCCGCCGGCGCCGCCGGCGTGCGCGGGGCAGCCGGGCGGTGGCGCCGCGGCCTGGCCGGCGCTCTGCTCCGATGGGTCTGCTGCCGGTACGGGGTCGGATTCCGTCGTCACGACGCCTCCGTGGTCAGGGCTATGGAGTGCAGGAAGCGCACCAGGGACTTCAGGACGCTGCGGGAGGACTCCTGATCGCGGGCGTCGCAGGTGATGAGCGGTACGTGCGCGGGCAGGTCGAGCGCGGCCCGTATCTCGTCGAGGGAGTGGGACGGGGCGTCCGGGAAGCGGTTGACCGCGACGAGGAACGGCACGCCGCCCTCCTCCAGCCGGCCCAGCACGTCGAAGCAGGCTTCGAGCCGGCGGGTGTCGACCAGGACCACGGCCCCGAGCGCGCCCTCGAAGAGGCCCTGCCACAGGAACCAGAAGCGCTGCTGGCCGGGCGCGCCGAACAGGTAGAGCACCAGCCGCTCGTTGAGGCTGATCCGGCCGAAGTCCATGGCGACGGTCGTCTCGCTCTTGTCCGGCACGCCGGCGAGGTGGTCCACGCCCTCGCCGGCCCGGGTCATCGTCTCCTCGGTCGTCATCGGATCGATCTCGCTGACCGCGCCGACCATGGTCGTCTTCCCGACGCCGAACCCGCCCACCACCACGACCTTGACCGACGTCGTCGCCGAGGCGGGCAGGAGGTCCTCGCTGCGCGGACCCACGACGGCGTCAAAGCTGTTCGAGTCCATCCATTACTTCCTCGAGGAGTCGCAGGTCTGCCACGGGCGGGACGGTGGAGCGGGTCTCGACCGCGCCCTCCGCCATCAGGTCCGCGACGAGCACCGCCACCGCGCTGAAGGGCAGGCGCAGATAGGCGGTCAGCTCGGCGACGGACAGGGGCGCGCGGCACAGCCGGACGATGGCCGCGCGCTCAGGCTGCATCCCGGGCGCCGGCTGCGTCCGGGAGATGACGAGCGTGACCAGGTCGGGTGCACCCTGGGCGGCGGTGCCGCTGCGCCCGCCGGTGATGACGTAAAGCCGTTCGGGACCGTCGTCGTGCCACTCGTGGTCCGCTTTCTTCATATGGCCTGTCCGTCGCTCCGCGGTGGGCTTGTCAGATGTGCCCCGATGCGTGCGACGAGATCGCGCATGCGCTGGCCCATGAGGCCCGCGTCGACTCCTTCGTCGGCCGCGACCGCCAGATAGGCTCCGGCGCCCGCGGCCATGAGATAGAAGAATCCGCCGCTGACCTCGATGACCAGCATCCGCATCTTCCCGTTGCTGTTCGGGAACACGCCGGCGATCGACTTCGCCAGGCTCTGCAGCCCGGCGCAGGCGGCCGCGAGCCGGTCGGCCGTGTCCGGCTCGGTGCCGTGCTGGGCCATCCGCAGCCCGTCGGAGGACAGGACCACGACGTGCCGGGTCTCGGGGACGCTCTCGGCCAGATCCCGGAGCATCCAGTCCATGTCCGCTCGCTGCGCCACGTCAGTCCTCCTCGCCCGATGATGGATTCGACGATTCCGGTGCTCCGTCGCCGTGCCGGAGGCGGGCAGAGCGTTCCGGGCGTATCGACCCGGCCGCCTCGTCCTCGCCGCGGGCGGTACCGCCCGGCTCCTGCGGCTCCGCGGCCGCGCCCGCGTCGCCGGCCTGCGGCTCGCCCTCCAGGCCGCGGGTGAAGTCGCCGAGCCACAGGCCCGGTTCGACGCCGCTGCTCGCCGCCGCGCCGTTCTCGGTCCCGGCCGGGGCCGCGGTGGCCGTACGCCGTCCGGACGCCTGCCCGCCGGCCGCCGGGGCGGCGGGCGGCGCGACCGGGGTACGGCGGCGGCGCTGCGGCAGGCTGCCGGGGACCGGCTCGGGGTGCGCGGGCGGCGAGGGCTGCGGGCCCGCCTGCCGCGCCGGCGGCACCCGGTCCCGGCTGCGCTTGAGGCCCGCGCGCGCGTCGGTGCTGCCCTCGATCCCGGCCGGCGCCGGGGTGGGGTTGCGCAGCGGCCGCGGTCCCGAGGTGGCGCCGATGCCGTGGGCGGTGCCGGTGGCGGGCGTGGTGGTGAGCAGGACCTGCGGCACGACGAGCACCGCGCGCACGCCGCCGTACGCGGACGGGCGCAGCGAGACGCGGAAGTCGTACGTCTGCGCCAGCCGCCCGACGACCGCGAGCCCGAGCCGCGGGGTCTCGCCGAGGTCGTTGAGGTCGATGCCGGCCTGGGCCTCGGCGAGCATGCGCTCGGCGCGCTCGCGCGCCTCTTCGCTGAGGCCCACGCCGCCGTCCTCGATCTCGATGGCGACGCCCGACTGCACCTCGGTGGCCGAGAGATGGACCTTGGCGTGCGGCGGCGAGTAGCGGGTGGCGTTGTCGAGGAGTTCGGCGACGGCGTGGATCAGCGGCTCGACGGCGGAGCCGACGACGGCGACCTCGGCCACGGGGTGGAGTTCGACGCGCTGGTAGTCGATGATCCGGGACATGCCGCCGCGCAGCACGCTGTAGAGCGCGATGGCCTTGCCCCACTGGCGGCCGGGGCGGTCGCCGCCGAGCACGGCGATGCTGTCGGCGAGCCGGCCGACCAGCGCGGTGCCGTGGTCGAGCTTGAGCAGGTCGGCGAAGAACTCGTGCCGCCGGCCGTGCCGGTCCTCCATCTCCCGCAGGCTGCGCGCCTGCTGGTGGATGATGGCCTGCACCCGGCGGGCGATGTTGACGAAGCCGCGCTCGGCGGAGACGCGCAGGTCCTCGGCGTTCTGCACCGCCTCGACGACGGAGCGCAGCGCGGCCGCGTGGGCGGCGCGCACCTGCGGGGTCAGGGACTTCTCCGCCTCTATGTCGGTGAGCACGTCCTCGGCGTACTCGCCCCGCTGCAGCCGCGCGACGGCCTGCGGCAGCAGGCCCGCGAGCCGGATCATCTCGGCTTCCTGGGCGGCGAGCCGCCGCTCCCACGCGGCCTCGTGGTCCGCGTGTTCCGCGGACGGCGCGCCGGCGGCCCGCCCGCGGCGCTCGGCCTCGGCGGCGGCGAACGCGACCACGAGGGTGGCGACCGCGCCGCACACGGCGACGGGCGTACGCGCGTCGGCGGAGACGAGCGGCAGGGCGATGGCCGTGCTCACGACCACGACGGCGGTGGGTATCAGCCACCAGCGGACGAATCCCGTCCGCCGGCCGCCGGTGGCGGGTCCCGCTGGATCCATGAGCATCCTCAGGGTCGAACGACTGTGTGACGCCAAGCGGTCACGCTGAGCATCGCAAGCAGCTTAGTGGGCTCCGCTTGCCGCTGGCATAGGTTCTCAGCATGTCCAACCTACGCCTACCTCACGTTAGTTGACGATCACTCAGCGACCGGGTCGCGACCGTTTTTCAGCCAGTACCGAGCAGTTCGAGCACATCGGCATCCGTTAGCTGCTCGAACTCGTCGTACCAGAGTCCGACCGCACCGAAGTCCGCCGGCGCGTAGAGGCACGTCACGTCGTCCGCCTCGCCGCGTACGGCCCTGAGCCCGCCGGGCGACGCCACCGGCACCGCCAGGGTGAGCCGTGCGGGCCCCGCCGCCCGCGCCGCGCGCAGCGCCGCGCGGGCGGTCGCGCCGGTGGCGAGCCCGTCGTCCACGACGACGGCCCAGCGGCCGGCGAGCGCGGGTGCGGGCCGGCCGCCGCGGTAGAGCGACTCGCGGCGGCGCAGCTCGGCGCTCTCCCTGCGGGCGGTCGCCGCGAGGTCACGCTCGGTGAGCCCGGACCCGGCGAGCGCGTCGGGGTCGTAGAGCGGCGGGGCGTCGCCCGCCACCGCGCCGAGCCCGTACTCGGGGTGGTGCGGGTGGCCGATCTTGCGGACGAGGAGCACGTCGAGCGGGGCGCCGAGGGCGCGGGCGACCTCGTACGCGACGGGCACGCCGCCGCGCGGCAACGCGAGCACCACGGCGCCGCGCGGGGCGCCGGCGGCGGGCGCGGCGCCGGCCTCGGGCCGGCTGTCCCGCAGCCGCCGGGCGAGCGCGCGGCCCGCCTCGCTACGGTCGTGGAAGCGCATGGTCCCGCTCCGTCGGGGTCCCCCCGGTCACGTCACATTGTGCGACGGTCCGGGGCGTCACGCACCTCGCGCGCACGGTCCTGCGGTACGGGCCCCGCGGCCGTCAGCGGCGGCGCAGGTGCACCACCGTGGCGTCGAGGTCCCCGTGCAGCCCGGTGTGCAGCCCCCGGTGCGCGAGCACCCCGCCCCGCAGCACCTCCCCCGGCTCGCCGCCGGCCAGCACCTCGTACTCCGCGGCCGGGTCGACCGCGGGGAGGCGCAGCGGCGGCAGCGACTCGTTGTAGCGCTGCGCCTGCAGCCAGGCCAGGACGACGACCTCGTCGGCGCGCTCCGGGTCGTCGCCGAGGACGTACTGCACGGCGCTCAGGCCCTCCTGCGGCTCCCGCAGCCGGTAGAGCCGGCCGAGCTGGACGGCGGGGCGGATCCGCTTGTACAGCTCCACCCAGCGCCCGGCCTCGGCCAGCTCCTCGCCGCTCCACCGGGCGAGGTCGCCGCCGACGCCGAGCACGCCTGCCATGGCGCTGACGAAGCGGTAGCGCAGGCTGCTGACGCGGTCCTGCATCTGCTCGTTGGGGCTGTCGGTGACCCAGGCGGCGGTGACCCGGGCGGGGTGGATCTGGCCGATGCCGTGCTGGATGGGCAGCCGGTCGAGCGGGTCGGTGTTGTCGGAGGTCCACACCTGGTCCGTACGGGACAGGATGCCGAGGTCGATCCGGCCGCCACCGCCCGAGCAGGACTCGAAGGCGACGTGCGGGTGCGCGGCGCGCAGCCGGTCGAGCAGGTCGTACAGCCCCTGCACGTGCGGCACCGAGGGGTCGGTGTGCGCGCCCGGCTCGGTGAGGGAGCGGTTGAAGTCCCACTTGACGTAGTCGATGGGCGCGGAGCGCAGCAGTTCGTCGAGCTGCTCCCACAGATACGCCCTGACCTCGGGGCGGCCGAGGTCCAGCACGAGCTGGTGGCGGAACTCGGTACGCCGGCGGTCCGGCCGGTGGTGCACCCAGTCGGGGTGGGCGCGGTAGAGGTCGCTGTCGGGGTTGACCATCTCCGGCTCGACCCAGATGCCGAAGTGCATGCCGAGGGCGTGGACTTCGTCGGCGAGCGGCTTCAGCCCGTCGGGGAAGCGGTCGGGGTTGGGCGTCCAGTCGCCGAGGCCGGCCTTCGCGTGCGTACGGGCGCCGAACCAGCCGTCGTCGACGACGAACAGCTCCACGCCCATCGCCGCGGCCCGGCGCGCCAGCTCGCGCTGGTGCTCCAGCTCGACATCGAACTTGGTGGCCTCCCACGAGTTGTAGAGGACGGGCCGGGGGATGTGCGCGTCCGGTACGACGTGCGCGAGCTGCCAGGCGTGCCAGGCGCGGGAGGCGGCGCCGAAGCCGCCGTCGGTGTAGAGGCCGGCGAAGACGGGCGCGGTGTAGGACTCGCCGGGCGCGAGCCGGACCAGTCCTGAGTCGTCGTGCCCGGCGCCGCCGACGGCCTGCACGACGCCGTCGTCGAGCTGCTGCACGGCGATGCGCCAGGATCCCGACCAGGCCAGCGCGCAGCCGTAGACCTCGCCGTGCTCCTCGCCCGCGGTGCCGTCGTCCAGGGCGATCCAGGGCAGGTGGCGGTGCGAGGTGTGGCCGCGGCGGCTGCCGATGACGGTCTCGCCCGGGGTCAGCTCGGCGCGGGCGAGCAGGCTCTCGGCGGCCCAGCGGCCGTGCAGGTGGGAGAGGCGGCGGCGGTCGGCGCGCGGCAGGGTCCAGGCCGCGGAGTCGAGCCGCAGCAGCTCCAGCGCGGGGTCGCCCGCGCCGCCCTCGTGGACGGCGGTGGCCCAGCGCTCCAGCACGTCGGCGCCTGCGCGCATGCGGTAGTGCAGGGTGACGGCGAGGCGGTGCACGGGGTCGTGGAAGGTGAGCCGCAGCACGCCGCCCTCGGTCCCGGCGCCGCGGAACTCCCATTCGCTGCCGCGCCCGCCGGCGCCGTCCGCGGCGCGTACGGCGAGCGCGGGCCGCACGAAGCGGGGGCCGCCCTCGACGGGGTACTCCTCGCGGCCGTCGAGGCGCGATTCGAAGGAGCGGAAGCGCGGCGCCGGTTCCGCGGCCAGCGCCTCGGCGTCGGCGAGGCTGAGCCGCGGTCCCCAGTGGAGGTGCAGCAGCTCGTCGCGCCGGTTCAGCCGCAGGGCGTAGCTGCTGTGCGGGCCCGACAGCAGCCAGATCCGACCGTTCCCACCGACCTCGACCATCACGTCTCCCATAACTCAACAGAGATACACAACATCGCAGCCGGGGGGATCCTTGTCCAGCGTGCCTTTGTCGTACTGTCAAAGTGCCGCGCCCTCCCGACGTTACGGAGCCCCGATGACGCAGACGACCGAGCCTGAGCTGACCGGTGTCCGCAACTTCCGCGACGTCGGCGGGCTGCCCACCACCGGCGGCGGCAGGACCCGGCCCGGCCGGCTCTACCGCAGCGGGCACCTGGCCCACGCCACCGCCGAGGACGCCGCCTTCCTCGGCTCGCTCGGCCTGCGTACGGTCTACGACTTCCGCAACGCCGCCGACATCCGCCTCGACGGCCCCGACGTCGACCTGCCGGGCGTACGGAACATCAACGTGCCGCTCAACGACCCCGCGGAGGGCAAGGAGTTCTGGAAGCTCGTCCGCGACGGCGACATACCGACGCTGCGCTCGCTGCTCGGCGACGGCCAGGCGGCGGCGCGCATGGAGGACTCGTACCGGGACATGGTCCTCAACCGCAACGCGGAGCACTCCCGGATCCTCCACTCGCTGGCCGACGACGGCACCCCCGCGCTGCTGCACTGCGCGGCGGGCAAGGACCGCGCCGGGCTGACCATCGCGCTCGCGCTGCTGGCGGTGGGCGTCGAGCGGGAAGCGATCGAGGCGGACTACCTGGAATCCAACGCGCAGCACCGCCGCTACCGGGTCCAGCGCGGCGAGGGCGCGCAGGGCGGCACGTCGCCGGAGGTGATGGAGCTGCTGAGCCCGCTGTTCGACGCCCGGGCGAGCTACCTGGGTGCGGCCTTCGCCACGATCGCCGAGCGCTGGGGCACCGTCGACCGCTACCTCCACGAGGCCCTGCACCTCAGCGACACCACCCGCGACCGCCTGCGCGCCAACCTGCTGACCGCCTGACCCGGTCAGCGCCCGGAGACCGCCTGCTTGGCCAGGGTGCGGCCGAACTCCCAGATCAGCCCGCCGCCCGCGTGCGCCTCGTCCATCACCGACGTGAACGCGTCCAGGAACCGCTGCACCTCCGCCTCCCCGATCACCAGCGGCGGCAGCAGCTTGATGACCTCCTGCCGGTCGCCGGAGACCTGGGTGAGGATGCGGTGGCGCTGCAGCAGCGGCACGACGATCAACTGCGCGAACAGCCCCTTGCGGGCGGCCTGGAGCAGCGTCCAGCGCCCGCGCAGCTTCAGCGACGCCGGCTTGCCGAACTCGATGCCGACCATCAGCCCGCGCCCGCGCACGTCGTGCAGCAGCTCGTACCGGTCGATCAGCCCGGCGAGCTTGGTGCGCAGCAGGTCGCCGGTGTGCCGGGCGTTCTCGACGAGCCGCTCGTCCTCCAGCACGTGCAGGGTGGCGAGCCCCGCGGCCATCGCGGGCGCGTTGGTGCCGAAGCTCGCCGAGTGCACCAGCACGCGGTCCATGGACGAGTAGACCTTCTTGAAGATCCACTCCCGGCCCAGGGTGGCACCCACGGGCACGTACCCGCCGGAGAGCGCCTTCGCCAGGCAGACGAGGTCCGGCTCGACGCCCTCCTCGTGGTCGTACGCGAAGAACTCCCCGGTGCGCCCCATGCCCGTCTGCACCTCGTCCGCGACGAGCAGCCCGCCGTGCTTGTGCAGCAACTCCCGTGCCGCGCGCAGATACCCGGGCGGCGGCGCGTGCACGCCCTTGCCCTGGATCGGCTCGACCACGAGCGCCGCGACGTCCCCGGCGCGCAGCTCCCGCGCCAGCGCGTCCAGGTCGCCCAGCGGGACCGAGGTGTCCGGCAGCAGCGGCGCGAAGCCGTCGCGGAACGCCTCGACGCCGTTGACGGAGAGCGAGCCGGTGGTCAGCCCGTGGAACGCCTGGTCGCAGTAGAGGACGCGCGGCTTGCCGGTCGCGTAGCGGGCGAACTTCAGCGCGGTCTCGACGGCTTCCGTGCCGCTGTTGGAGAAGAACACCCGGCCCAGGTGCGGCGCGTGGCCCAGCAGCTTCTCCGCCAGCAGCCCGGGCAGCGGCTGGCAGTCGAAGCGGGTGAGGTCGGCGAGGTCCAGGTCGAGCACGTCGTGCAGGGCCTTGCGGACCACCGGGTGGTTGCGGCCGAGGCCCATGACCCCGAAGCCGGCGAGGAGGTCGAGGTAGTCCCGGCCCTCCTCGTCGTAGAAGTACGCGCCCTGACCGCGCACGTACGTCTTGTCGAAGCCCAGCGTGTGCAGCATCCGCGGCAGTTGGTGGTTGAGGTACCGGGCGTGCAGGTCGTAGCGCTCTCCCCCGCGCTCGGCCAGCAGCGCCCCGATGTCGAAGCTCATCGGGTGCTTTCTTCCCTCTCCCTGGTACGGGCCGGCTCCCCGGCCCTGGCGGCGGGCACCCCGCCGACGGCGGCGGCGATCCGGGCCGGGGTCAGCCCGGCCTCGGCCAGGACCTCGGCCCGCGTGCCGTGCGGCAGGAACTCCGCCGGCAGGCCGAACGTGCGCAAGGGTACGTCGACTTCGGCGTCCCGCAGCGCCCGCCCGACGGCGGCGCCCACGCCCGAGGCGGCGCAGTTGTCCTCCACCACGGCGACGGTGCGGAACCGGTCGGCCAGCGGCGGCAGGTGCCCGTCGACGGGCTTGACCCAGCGCGGGTCCACGACCGTGCAGCCCAGCCCCCGCGCGGCGAGCAGGTCCGCGGCCTCCAGGCAGACGGACGCCATGGCGCCGACGCCGACGAGGAGCACGTCCTCGCGCTCGTCGCGGCGCAGCACGTCCATGCCGCCGACACGCGCGAGGGCGGGTATGGGCTCGGACACCGTGCCCCGCGGGAAGCGCACGACGGTGGGCGCGTCGTCGACGGCGACGGCCTCGCCCAACTGGGCGCGCAGTTGGTCCGCGTCGCGAGGGGCGGCGATCCGCAGCCCGGGGACGACCTGGAGGATCGACATGTCCCACATGCCGTGGTGCGAGGCGCCGTCGGGACCGGTCACACCGGCCCGGTCGAGCACGAACGTCGCCCCGCAGCGGTGCAGCGCGACGTCCATCAGCACCTGGTCGAACGCCCGGTTCAGGAACGTGGCGTAGACGGCGACGACGGGGTGCAGCCCGCCGGTCGCCAGGCCCGCGGCGGACACCGCGGCGTGCTGCTCGGCGATGCCGACGTCCCACACCCGCTCCGGGTACGCCGCGGCGAACGCGGCCAGCCCGGTCGGGTGGAGCATGGCGGCGGTGATCGCCACCACGTCCTTGCGCTCGGCGCCGATCCGTACCAACTCGTCGGAGAAGACCGAGGTCCACGACGGCGCACTGGGCGGGGCGACCGGCTCGCAGGTGAACGGGTCCATGACGCCGACCGTGTGGAAGTGGTCGGCCTCGTCGTCCAGCGCGGGCTGGTAGCCGCGGCCCTTCTCGGTCAGGCAGTGCACGAGGACCGGCCCGTGGAACCGCTGGGCGCGGCGCAGCGCGGACTCGACGGCGGCGATGTCGTGCCCGTCGACCGGGCCGACGTACTTCAGGCCCAGGTCCTCGAACATGCCCTGCGGCGCGAAGGCGTCCTTGAAGCCCTTCTTCGCGCCGTGCAGCGAGTCGTACAGCGGCTTGCCCACCACCGGGGTGCGGTCGAGCAGTTCCTTGCCCCAGGACAGGAAGCGCTCGTAGCCGTCGGTGGTGCGCAGGGTCGCCAGGTGGTCGGCGAGGCCGCCGATGGTCGGCGAATAGGAGCGCTCGTTGTCGTTGACGACGATGACCAGCGGCCGGTCCCGGGCGGCGGCGATGTTGTTCAGCGCCTCCCAGGCCATGCCGCCGGTCAGCGCGCCGTCGCCGATGACCGCGACGACGTGGTCGTCGGCGCCCCGCACCTCGTTGGCCTTGGCCAGGCCGTCGGCCCAGCCGAGGACCGTGGAGGCGTGGCTGTTCTCGATCACGTCGTGGTCGGACTCGGCCCGCGACGGATAGCCGGACAGGCCGCCCTTGCCGCGCAACCGGGCGAAGTCCCGGCGGCCGGTGAGCAGTTTGTGTACGTACGACTGGTGGCCGGTGTCCCACAGGATGCGGTCGGCCGGCGAGTCGAAGACCCGGTGCAGCGCGAGGGTCAGCTCGACGACGCCGAGGTTCGGCCCGAGGTGGCCGCCGGTGCGGGCGACGGCGTGGACGAGGAACTCGCGGATCTCCCCCGCCAGTTCGTCCAGCCGCTCCGGCGGCAGCGCCTTCAGGTCGCGGGGGCCGCCGATGCTCTCCAGGAGCGGCATCTCATTCCCCTCCCGTTCGCGCTCCCCCTCGGGTGCGGTTGCCGCCGACGGTCTCCCGCGCGGCGCGCAGCGACTCCTTCAGCGACGCGGTGGTGGCGAGGATCGAGGTGGGCTCGTAGCCGCAGTGGGCCATGCAGTTGGCGCACCGGTCGTCCCGGCCGCGGCCGTACTTGTCCCAGTCAGTATCCTCGACCAGCTCCCGGTACGTCGGCACGTACCCGTCGCTCATCAGATAGCAGGGGCGCTGCCAGCCGAAGAGCGAGTAGTTGGGGATGGCCCAGGCCGTGCACGGGAAGTCGACCTTGCCCTCCAGGAAGTCGAGGAACAGCGGGCTGTGGTTGAGCCGCCAGCGCTTGCGGTTGCCGCCGGCGAAGGCCTTCTTGAACAGCTCGCGGGTCTGCTCGACGCCGAGGAAGTGCTCCTGGTCGGGCGCCTTCTCGTAGGCGTACGCGGGCGAGATCATCATCTCGTCCACCTGGAGGTCGTCGTTGAGGAAGTCGAGGACTTCGACGACGGTCTGCGGGGTGTCGGTGTTGAAGAACGTGGAGTTCGTCGTGACCCGGAACCCGCGCCGCTTCGCCTCCTTCATCGCCGCCACGGCCTCGTCGAAGACGCCTTCCTTGGCGACCGACTCGTCGTGCCGCTCGCGCAGCCCGTCGATGTGCACGGCGAAGGCGAAGTAGGGCGAGGGCTCGAACTTGTCGAGCTTCTTGCGCAGCAGCATGGCGTTGGTGCAGAGGAAGACGAACTTCTTGCGGGCCACGAGCTGCCGTACGATCTCGTCGATCTGCGGGTGCATCAGCGGCTCGCCGCCCGCGATCGAGACCATCGGCGCGCCCGACTCCAGCACGGCGCCGACCGCCTGGGCCACCGGCATGCGCTGCTTGAGCACGCCCGCGGGATGCTGGATCTTCCCGCAGCCCTCGCACTTGAGGTTGCAGGCGAAGAGTGGTTCCAGCTCCACGATCAGCGGGAACTTCTCCCGTCGCTTGATCGTCCGCTGCGAGAAGAGATAACCGGCAACCTTGAGCGATTGACGCAGTGGCATGGCCATCAGGTTCGCCTCCTGGGGATCATCACATGACGGTGCCATTCGAAAAATGCAGGAAGAACTGAGCTGAGCACGCGGTACGCGGCGATGCCACCGCGCAGCGTTCCGAAACGGACGAGTTCATGCTCGGGCGCGTCCACGACCACCCGGACGGCGGCCACCGGCCGGGTCCCGGAGGTCGCCGCGGCCGTGCGCAGCGTGGCGGCCGACTCCATGTCGGCGGCGACCGCGCCGCGCTCGCGCAGTGCGGCTCGGCCGGCCGCGCCGCGTACGACGTGGTCGGTGCCGATCAGCAGCCCGGTGTGCACCCGGGCGTCGAGGAGGGCGAGGGCGTCGTGCAGCGACCCGTTGTCCGGGCAGCCGGTGGTCTCGGTGCCCTCGCCGTCGGCCCGTACGGCGTCGGCGACGACGACGTCGCCGGGGCGCATGTCGGGCAGCAGCCCGGCGCAGAAGCCGGCGGCGATCACCGGCGCCTCCCGGTACGGCTCCTCCGCGAGCCGGCGGGCCACGGCCCGCGTGGCCCGCTCGGGACCCATGCCGGTGCGCAGTACATCGACCGGACCCGCGCCGCCCGCCGCGCCCTCGGCGCGGCCGGTGCCCGAGGCCAGCGCCCGGCGCTCGATGCCGAGGGCGCAGACGACGAGCAGTGGCGCGGGTGCGTCGGGCATCAGACCTCCCGGCTGTCACCGGCGGCCGGCGTCAGGCCGGCGGTCGCGGACAGATAGCGGCCGAGCGCGGTGAGCGGGAAGACCATCCGGTACAGGTGGTAGTTGATGGAGAAGTCCCACGGGAAGCCGGTGCCGGTGAACTGCGGCTCGTCCCAGGACCCGTCGGGCAGTTGGGTACGGGCCAGCCAGGCGACGCCGCGCTCGACGGCCGCGCTGTCGTGCTCGCCCGCGGCCAGCAGCGCCAGCAGCGCCCACCCGGTCTGCGAGGCGGTGGAGTCGCCGCGGGCGATCCACTTCGGGTCCGGATACGAGCGCAGGTCCTCGCCCCAGCCGCCGTCCTCGTTCTGCACGCTCTCCAGCCACGAGACGGCCCGCCGGATCGCCGGGTGCGACGTGGGCAGCCCGGCGGCGACCAGCGCGGGCACCGCGGAGCCCGTACCGTACACGTAGTTGACGCCCCAGCGGCCGAACCAGCCGCCGGCCGCCTCCTGCTCGGCGAGCAGCCAGGCGACGCCGCGGCGGGCGTGCGGGTCGTCGCCGAGCTTCTCGCCGGCGAGCATCTCCACGACGTGCGCGGTGACGTCCGCCGACGGCGGGTCGATGACCTCGCCGAAGTCGCAGAACGGCAGCTTGTTGGGGAGCGCCGAGGTGTTGTCCGCGTCGAACGCGCCCCAGGCGCCGTTCTTCGACTGCATGCCCGCCAGCCAGCGCACGGCGCGCTCCACGGCGGCGTCGACGCGCGCCTGGTCGGGGTGGGCGACGCGGCGCAGGGCCAGGACGACCTCCGCGGTGTCGTCGGTGTCGGGGTAGTTGTCGTTGTGGAACTCGAACGCCCAGCCGCCGGGGGTGAGCCCGGGGCGCCGCACCGACCAGTCGCCGGTGGCCAGCACCTGTTCCGCCAGCATCCAGTCGGCGGCCTTGACGAGCTGGGGGTGGTCGGCGGGCACGCCGGCGTCGACGAGCGCGATGGTCGCCAGACAGGTGTCCCAGACCGGGGACTGGCACGCCTCGATCATCCGGACCGGTCCTTCGTCGCGCGTGTCTCCCGTGTCACTCGCGGCGCCGGTGTCCGCCGCGGGCTTCTCCACGGCGTCGGTCCAGACCGCGAAGCGGTCCAGGGACTCGAGCCCGGCCTTCAGCACCGGGTGTTCGAGGTCGTAGCCGAGCAGGTGCAGCGCCATCACCGAGTAGACGGCGGGCGGCTGGATGCCGCCCCAGCAGCCGTCGCTCTCCTGGCGCTCGATGATCCAGCGGGCGCAACTGCGCAGCGCCGCCTTGCGCAGCGGGCGCACGGCGACCTTGCGGTACACGTGCAGCGCCCGGTCCAGCCGCTGGAAGAGGCCGTCCCAGCTCGCCGCCGGCGCCTGCGGCCGGGGCGGGTTGGGCACGGCGGGGTCGGTGTGCAGCTCGTCGAGGGCGAACGGCGCCGGGTGCACCGGGCGCTTGGCGGAGACGACGGTCAGCGGCACGACCGTCTGCCGGGCCCAGCAGCCGAAGTCGTAGATGTTCAGCGGGAACCAGGACGGCAGGTAGATCAGCTCGGGCGGCAGCTCGGGTAGGTCCTCCCAGCGCCACCAGCCGAACAGCGCCAGCCAGATGCGGGTGAAGACGCGGGTGGCGGCGATGCCGCCGTGCGCGCGCACCCAGGCAGCGGCCTGCGCCATGTGCTCCTCGTCGGGCGCGTCGCCGGCGAGCCGCAGCGCGACGTACGCCTCGACGGTCGCGGAGACGTCGCCGGGGCCGCCGTAGAACGTCGCCCAGGCGCCCTCCGCGCCCTGCCGGCCGCGGATGAAGCGGGCGGCGGCACGGGTGGTGTGCTCGTCCCGTACGCCCAGGAACTCGCGGAGCAGCAGATCCTCGGCGTCCATGGTGACGTTGGTCTCCAGGTCGCCCTTCCACCAGCCTTCGACGTCCTGCCGGCCGAGCAGGTTGGCGCTTGCCCGCTCGACGGCCTGCCTCGCGGCCAGTAAGGCAGCCGCCGCCCCTGCGGGGGCAGTGTCGGTTGCGTTGCCGCCATCGGCAGTGGCTTTCATGCACACCCCTTTCGAAGGGACGTCCGGGCCCGGGCCCGGGCGTCGGTGTCAGTGCCGGCGTACGACGACGAAGTCGGCGAGTGCGACGAACCGTTCGCGGATGTCGTCGGGCATCTTCACCCCGTCGAGCGAGGCGAGAGCGCTCTCGTGCTGCCTCTGTGCCTCCTCCTGAGTCCACCGGCGTCCCCCGGCTTCTTCGATCAACGCGGCCCGGGCAGCGAATTCTTCCTCGTCGAAGTCGCTTTTTGCATCGGTATTTCGGCCGTCGGCGCGTTTGGCGTCGGCGGCGAGGGTCTTCGCCAGTTCGGCGGAGGCGGGGCCTCCCGCGGCGAGCGCCGCGCACACCGGCAGGGACTTCTTGCGCTGGCGCAGATCGCTCCAGGTCTGCTTGCCGGTGACGGCGGGCTCGCCCCAGATGCCGAGCACGTCGTCGACGGCCTGGAAGGCCAGGCCCAGATGGAGGCCGAAGCGCTCCAGACCGTTGGCCGCCTCGTCGCCCGCGCCGGCGAGCACGGCGCCGATGGAGCAGGCGCAGGCGAGCAGCGCGCCGGTCTTGTTGCCCTCCATCTCCAGGCACTCGGCGACGCTGACGCTCTCGCGGTGCTCGTACGAGATGTCCTGCGCCTGGCCGTCGATGAGCCTGCGGGTGGCGGTGTTCAGCCGGCGGGCGGCGCGCGCCGCCTCGGGCGTGTCGAGTTCCAGCAGCAGTTCGCAGGCGAGCGCGAAGAGGGCGTCCCCGACGAGGATGGCCTGCGCGGGGCCGTGCACCTTCCACACCGTGTCGCGGTGGCGCCGCTGCTCGTCGCCGTCCATCAGGTCGTCGTGCAGGAGGGAGAAGTTGTGCACCAGCTCCACGGCGACGGCGCCGGGGACGCCGGTCTCCGGGGAGGCGCCGGCGGCCTCGGCGGCGAGCAGCGAGAGGAGGGGGCGTACGGCCTTGCCGCTGTCTCCTTCAGCGGGGTTGCCCTGCGCGTCGATCCAGCCGAAGTGGTAGGCGGCGACGGTGTCCATGGGGGGTACGAGCCGGTCGACGACGGTACGCAGCACGGGGTTGGTCAGCTCCCGGGCATGGTCCAGCAGGGCCAGGACTTCGGCGGCGCCGGGGGTGGCCGCGGTGTCGGTGTCCGGTTCTGGACGGGGCACGTTCTCTCCTCCGATGACGGATCTCAAACTGCTTCCAGCAGGTTCCGCGGCACTTCTCGACCCAGGCCGCCGAGGGTCTCGCGGACCGCGGCGAGGCCGCTGAGAACGGCGCTCTCCATGGTCGCGGGCCAGCCGGTGGCGGTCCACGCGCCCGCGAGTGCGAGGCCGGGCGCGTGGGTCCGGGGACCCGGGCGCAGCCGGCCGACGCCCGGTGCCGGGGCGAAGGTCGCGGTGCGCTCGCGGGTGACGAAGAAGTCGCGTACCTCGGCGCCGCGGGCGTCGGGCAGCAGCTTCGCCAGCTCGGGGAGGTAACGCTCGCGCAGCTCGCCGACGGGCCGCTCGATGTCGTCCTGCGCGGCGGACTGGGAGACCGCCACGTACTGGCAGCCCCGGCCCCCGGGGGTGTCGGCGAGGCCGGAGGTGTCCGTGCGGTCGAAGATCCACTGCACGGGGGTGTTGATCGCGGCGACGAACGGGGAGTGCAGCACCCGCCGGTCGTACACGACATGGAGGTTGAGGATGGGCGCGGTGCCGATCTGCAGCAGCCGGTCCTTGTGGTCGAGCGCGCCGGCCGGCAGCAGCCCGTGCGCCTCGCGCTGCGGTACGGCGAGGACCACGGCGTCGGCGTCGAGCGTCGCGGGGGTGCCCCCCGCGCGTTCGGGTCCGGTGGCGACGTCGACCTGCCAGCCGCCGGCGGGGCCGCGGCGCAGCTCGGTGGCGCGGGTGCGCATCATGATGCGGGTGCCGGAGCGCTCCAGGCGGCGGCGGGCGAGCGTGTCGTGCAGTTCGCCGAGCGGTACCCGGGCCCAGCCGATGTCGGCGGCGCCGCGCTCGGTGAGCAGCCCGGTCTTGAAGACCATCGCCGCCAGCCCGAGGGAGACCTGCGGGGCGAAGGCGTTGAGGGTGGCGACGCCGACCATGTCCCACAGCGCCGTGACGGCGCGCGGCGACTGGCCGTGCTTGTGCAGCCAACTGGCGAAGTCCACGCCGTCCAGGGCGGGGTCCGCGGGGTCGAGCCGGCGCATCGCCAGCGCGGCGCGGCCCACGCTCGCGCGCTCCGCGAGCGACAGGTGCGGGTAGCGCGAGAGGCCGGCGGCGAGGTGCAGCGGCACCGGCAGGTCGGTGCGGCCGAGCGTGCCGGTGCGCGGGCCCACGCCCTTGCGGGCCGGGGTGGCGGCGTCCAGCACGCGCACGTCCAGGCGCTCCTGCAGCGGTGCGAGCCCCGTGCCGCCGACCTGGTCGAGGAACCAGCGGTACGCGGTGCAGCAACGCAGGTAGACGTGCTGGCCGTTGTCGACGGACAACTCGCCGCGGCGGAAGGAGAAGGCGAGTCCGCCCAGGCGCGGCCGGCCTTCGAGGAGCGTGACGTCGACGCCGGAGTCGGCGAGTCCCATCGCGGCGGTCATCCCGGCGAGCCCGCCGCCGACGACCACGGCCCGCGGCCGTCTGTCCGGGCCGGGATCAGCCATCACCGGCCACCTCCCCACCCGTATCGCCACCCACTATGTCTGGCCCGCCGTCCCGCGCCGCACACCTTGGCGGGCCGCGGCGCACAACCCTGCGCCCCATGCGCCGCGGCCCACGCCGAGGGCGCCTCCGGGCGCTCCCGATCCGTCTCGCGCGCCGTGTTTACGGGGCCTTCCCCGCGTACGTCCGGCTGGGCCGCGGGGGCGCCGGACGCGGGGCTCACCGGGACCTCCGGCTCGCCTGCCGGGCGTCGACCCCGGCCAGGCCGCGGACCGCGACGTACGCCTTCTCCCGGCCCGGCAGCGACACCCGCCCGCGCAGCACGGCCTCGGGGTCGGCGGCGATCCGCTCCAGCAGCCGGTGGTAGATCCCGGCCATCGCCGCGACGCAGGCGCCGCTGCGCCGGTCGAGCATGGGCAGCAGCCGGTAGCCGTCGGCGAAGAGCGCGCGGGCGCGGCGCACCTCGAACTGCACCAGCCCGGGGAAGTCCGAGCCGGCCGGCGCGGTGTCGCCGTGGAAGCCCGCGGAGCAGCCGAACTTGGCGAGGTCGACCGCCGGCAGATAGCTGCGGCCCTCGGCGGCGTCCTCGCGCAGGTCCCGCAGGATGTTCGTCAGTTGCAGCGCGAGCCCGAGCGTGTCGGCGTAGCCCGGGGCGCGCTCCGAGTGCCGGGTGCCGGGGACGGTGCCGAACACGCCGAGGGAGAGCCGCCCGATGGCGCCGGCCACGCAGCGGCAGTAGTCCTTCAGGTCCTCCCAGGTCTCGTACTCCTGGCCGCGTACGTCCGCGAGGACGCCGTCGATCAGCTCGTCGAGCCCGCCGAGGGGGATCGGGAACCGGCGTGCGGCGTGGGCGAGGGCCACGGCGACGGGGTCGGTGTCGTCCTCGGCGACCTGGCCGGCCCGGATGCGGTCGAGCTGGCCGCGGGTGTCCTCCAGCCGGGCGCGCTTGGCCTCGGGTGGCAGCTCGCCGTCGCCGATGTCGTCCACGCGGCGCGAGAACGCGTACAGCGCGGACATCGCCAGCCGCTTGTCGTACGGCAGCAGTCTGATGCCGTACGCGAAGTTCCGGGCCTGCTGGCCGGTGACGGCCTCGCAGTACCGGTACGCGGTGAGCACCTGTGCGGATGCGTAGGCCGCGCGCGACGGTGTCGTCACGGTGCGGTCACCCCTCTCGTCGCAGGGTCGACCCCACCTCGCGCAGCAGCCTGCGCCGGGTGGGCTTCGGGGGTCCGGGGAGCACGTCGTGACCGGCGGCGGCGACGGCGGCGAGGGCCGCGCGCCCGCCGGCCACGAAGCCGGCGAGCAGCAGCCGCAGCCGGCCGCGCACGCTGGCGACGAGGGGCGCGCCCTCATCGAGGAGCCGCGCGGCGCGGTCGGCTTCGTACCCGAGCAGGGCGCGCACCGGCTCGCCGGCGCGGGGTCTGGCGAGGTCCGCCTCGGTGACGCCGAAGCGGCGCATGTCCTCCGCCGGGAGGTAGATGCGGTCCCGGCCGAGGTCCTCGGCCACGTCCTGGATGTGCTCGACGATCTGCAGAGCGGTGCAGATCGCGTCCGAGCGCCGGATGCGCTCGGGACTCTCGGTACCGGTCACGGCGAGGACGAGCCGGCCGACCGGGTTGGCGGACAGCTCGCAGTAGCCCTCCAGCTCGGCGTACGTCTCGTAGCGCCGCACCTTCTGGTCCTGCCGGTTGGCCTGGAGCAGGCCGTGGAACGGCTGCGGGGACAGCCGGTGGCGGCGGACCGTGGGCCGCAGCCTGCGCAGCAGGGGGTGGCCGGGCGTGGCCCCGGGGGTGAAGACCCGCTCCAGGTCGGCCTCCAGCGCGTCGAGGAGCGCGAGCGTGTCGTCGGCCTCGTCGGGGCCGAGGCCGAGGGCGGCGGCGTCGGCGCCGCCGGGGGCGAGGTCGCCGTCCCCGATGTCGTCGACCAGCCGGGCGTAGCCGTAGAGCGCCATGAGGTCCGCGCGCCAGGCACGGGGCAGGAAGAACGGGGCCACGGGGAAGTTCTCGTCGGCGGCCTGGCCGAGTACGGCGCGCGACGGAGCGTCGTCCGCCGGGGTCACCGGCGACTGCCCTGGGCTGCCGCCCCCGGGGAGCAGACGGCGGGCGCGCATTCGAGCTGGGGTTTCGTCTTCGCCATAGCCGTCACGCCTCCCGTTCTACACCGCGTACCCAGATGTGCCCATTCCGGACACGCCGCCGCCGGCGTCGTGACCCCGAGCAGGTCCGGGGCGACCCCCAAGCTCCCTTATCGCCCACATGCCGCCAAACAGCACCGGTCCAGCGTACGCCGTACAGGACGAAGACGCGGCATGCGGTGGTCACCTCAATCCGCGCGCGCCGGAAGGAGCGCGAAACGCCGTCGTGCGCAAGGGGTTTGCCGGATCACACGGTGAGGCCGTCCAAGATCATGGTGAGCGTGCGGGTGACGATCGCGTCCCGCTGCGGGGGCGGCAGGTCGCTCAGCGGCCCGTCGAGGAGGAGCATCGCCAGCCCGTGCACGGAGGACCAGGCGGCGAACTCCGCGCCGGTCCGTACGCCCGGTCGCATCACGCCGGCGGCGTCGAGGGCGTCCATGGCACCGATGAGCAGCCGGAAGGAGCGGACGTCTCCGGGGTGCAGGTCCCCGACGCCGTCGCCTTGGTTCCACGGCTGCCGGCCCAGCTCGACCCGGCAGAAGGCCGCGCGGTACATGCCGGGCTCGGTGACGGCGAAGCGCACGTAGCCGAGGCCGAGCGCCATGAGCCGGCCCTTGGCCGCCCCGGCGGGATCCCCGCCCGGTGGCCCCTCGGTCTCGGCGATCACCTTCTCCATGGAGTCCGCCAGCCGCCGCTGGCCCTCGTCCTTGACCGCCTGCAGCAGATCGGCCTGGTTGGCGAAGTGGCGGTACGCGGCCGTCGGCGACACGCCGACGCGCCGGGCCGCCTCGCGCAGCACGACCGCCTCGGGCCCGCCGCCGCGGGCCAGCTCCGAAGCCGCGTCGACCAGCGCGTTCCGCAGGTCGCCATGGTGGTAACCGGCCTTCCCGCTCCTGACCTCGCTCATAGTCGCATCATGCCTCATGTTGACAGCATTAACATCACCTGCAAGGCTCAATGTTAACGCTATAAACATGGGAAGGGGAGCACCGTGCTGACACGCATTGCGGAGCTCGTACTGCGCAGGACCCGGCTCGTGCTCGCGCTCGCCGTCGTCGCGGTCGTCGCCATGGCGGCGCTCGGCTTCGGGGCCTTCGGCAAGCTCAGCGCCGGCGGCTTCAGCGATCCGGGGTCGCCGTCGAGCAAGGCGCAGGAGGTGATCGACGACAGATTCGGGGGCGATACGAACCTGGTCCTGCTCGTCTCCGCCGAGTCCGGGGGGCTCGGCGGGGACGCGGCCCGCGAGCGCGGTCTTGAGGTGACCGAGGGGCTGCGGGCGGAGTCCACCGTCACCAGCGTCATGTCCTACTGGGACCGCGGCGGCGAAGGACTGACGTCGCAGGACGGGAGCCAGGCGCTCGTCCTCGCGCATGTCGCCGGCGGCGACGAGAAGGAGGCCGACCACGCCAAGACGCTGACCGACGAGTACGCCGGCACCAGCGACGGCGTCACCGTCAGGGCCGGCGGCGGCGCGGCGGTGAGCAACGACGTCTCCATGCAGGTCGCCGCCGACCTGGCGCTGGCCGAGGCGATCGCCGTACCCCTCACCCTCGTGCTGCTGGTCCTCGCCTTCGGCAGCGTCATCGCGGCGCTGCTGCCGCTCGCGATCGGGCTGGTCGCCATCTTCGGCACCTTCGCCGAGCTGTGGGTGCTGGGCAGCCTCACCGACGTCTCGGTGTTCTCCGTCAACCTCACCATCGCGCTGGGGCTCGGCCTCGGCATCGACTACGGGCTGCTGCTGGTCAGCCGGTTCCGCGAGCAGTTGGCCGCGGGCGACGAGGTGCCTGCGGCCATCCGGCGTACGGTGGCGACCGCCGGCCGTACGATCGCGTTCTCCTCCGCGACGATCGTCGCCGCGCTCGCCGCGCTGCTGGTCTTCCCGCAGTACTTCCTGCGGTCCTTCGCCTACGCGGGCATCGGCGTCGTGGCCATCTCCGCGATCAGCGCGCTGGTGATCATCCCCGCGCTGCTCGCCGTCCTCGGCCACCGCGTCAACCGCGGCCGGATCCCGGGCGCCCGGGCCATGCGGCGCACCGACGCGCCGCTGTGGGGGCGGATCGCCGGCGCCGTCATGCGCCGCCCCGCGCTCACCGCGCTGCCGGTCCTCGGCGTGCTGCTGCTGGCCGCCTCCCCGCTGCTGGGCGTCAGCTACGGCACCCCGGACGAGCGGGTGCTGCCGGAGAGCGCGCAGGGCCGGCAGGTGGCCACCGCGCTGCGCGAGGACTTCGCCGTCGACGACAGCACCGCCATCGACGTGGTGACCACCGGCGCCGTCGCCGGGCCCGACCTCACCGCGTACGCCACCGAGCTGTCCCGGCTGGACGGCGTCGCCCGGGTCGCCGCGAGCAACGGCACGTACGCCGACGGCGCGGCCGGCCCCGCGGGCCCCGCGGCCGAGGCGCTCGGCCGGCCCGAAGCACAGCGGCTCACCGTCTCCGTAGAGCCCGCGCCCAAGTCGGGCGCGGCCCAGCACCTGGTCGAGGAGGTCCGCGCGGTGCCCGCGCCCGGCGGGGTGGAGACCCTGGTCGGCGGCACCGACGCGGAGCTGGTCGACGCCAAGGACAGCATCGGCAGCCGGCTGCCGCTGGCCGTGGGAATGGTCCTGATCACGACGTTCGTGCTGCTGTTCCTCTTCACCGGCAGCGTCGTCCAGCCGCTGCGGGCGGTCGTCCTCAACGCCGTCAGCCTGGCCGCGGCCATGGGCGTGATGGTGTGGATCTTCCAGGACGGCCATCTCAGCGGGATGCTCGGCTTCACGCCGCAGCCGATGGACACGGCGATGACCGTCCTGATGTTCTGCATCGCCTTCGGTCTGTCGATGGACTACGAGGTCTTCCTCACCAGCCGGATCAAGGAGCTGCACGACGCGGGCGCGGACCCGGCCACGGCGGTGACGAGCGGGCTCGCCCGCACCGGCCGGATCGTGACCATGGCCGCCGGCCTGCTGGCCGTGAGCTTCTTCGCCTTCGGCACCGGTGAGGTCAGCTTCATCCAGATGTTCGGCCTGGGCAGCGGGCTCGCCATCCTCATCGACGCGATCGCGGTACGCGGCGTGCTGGTGCCGGCCGCGATGCGGCTGCTGGGCAGGCACGCCTGGTACGCGCCGCGCTGGCTCCGCCGGGTGCACGGCCGGGTGGGCCTGAGCGAGGCCGGGCCAGGGCCCGCCGCGCCCGAGCGGGAGTCGGAGCGCGCCCCGGCCGGGGTGTGAGCACCGAGGACGTACGGCAAGGGCCCCGCCGCGACACGCGGCGGGGCCCTTTTGCGCGTACGCGCGGCTACCGCTTGGAAAACTCCTGGTACTCCTTCAGCACGTCGTCCGTCGGCCCGTCCATCACCAACTCGCCCTTCTCCAGCCACAGCACCCGGTCGCAGGTGTCACGGATGGACTTGTTGGTGTGGCTGACCAGGAACACCGTGCCGGCCTCCTTGCGCAGCTCGCGCAGCCGCGCCTCGGAGCGCTTGCGGAACCTCAAGTCGCCGGTGGCCAGCGCCTCGTCGATCATCAGCACCTCGTGGTCCTTGGCCGCGGCGATGGAGAACCGCAGCCGCGCCGCCATGCCGGACGAGTACGTCCGCATGGGCAGGGTGATGAAGTCGCCCTTCTCGTTTATGCCGGAGAAGTCGACGATGCTCTGGTACCGCTCGCGGATCTGCTCGCGGGTCATTCCCATCGCCAGCCCGCCGAGCATCACGTTCCGCTCGCCCGTGAGGTCGTTCATCAGGGCCGCGTTGACGCCGAGGAGCGAGGGCTGGCCGTTCGTGTACACCTTGCCGCTGTGCGTGGGCAGCACGCCGGCGATGGCCTTCAGCAGCGTCGACTTGCCGGAGCCGTTGGAGCCGATCAGGCCGATGGCCTGGCCGCGGTACGCCGTGAAGCTCACGCCGCGCACCGCGTGCACCTCGCGCACCCTGTCGCCCTTTTCCCGGCGCAGGATGCGGTTCAGCGCGGCGGCGCCGCTGCCCTTGCCACGGGAGCCGCCCTGCACCCGGTACACGATGTGCACGTCGTCCGCGATGACCGTCGGCACCCGCTGGTCGGCGGGCGTGTCGGTCTCGGCGCGGCTCGTCGGATGTTCAGCCACGGCCATATCGCTCCTCAGCCTTCCAGAAGAACACGAAACCGAACGCGCCGATCACCACGGCCCAGCCCGCCGCCAGCAGCCAGACGTTCGGCGGCAGGTAGGCCTTCGGGAAGTCCCCCATGAGGGCGTAGCGCATGAGGTCCATGTATACAGCGGCCGGGTTCATCGCGACGAGGTCGGCGGCCCACTGCGGCGCGTCCGCCCGCACCGTCATCATGTACTGCAGCGGGAACATCACGCCCGAGCCGTACATCCAGGCGCGCAGGATGAACGGCATGAGCTGCGCGAGGTCCGGCGTGTCGCTGCCCAGCCGGGCCACGACCATCGCCAGGCCGGTGTTGAAGACGTACTGGAGCGCCAGGATCGGCACGATCAGCAGCCACGTCCACGTCGGGTACCAGCCGAAGGCGACCAGGATGACGGCCAGCACCGTCATGGAGTAGAGCAGTTGCTGCAGTTGCTGCAGCGAGAACGAGATCGGCAGCGCGGCCCGCGGGAAGTGCAGCGCCCGCACCAGGCCCAGGTTCCCCGAGATCGACCGGACGCCCGACATCACGGACTGCTGGGTGAACGTCCAGACGAACACCCCCGTGACCAGGAACGGGATGTAGACGTCGTTGCTCATCCCGGCGCGGCCGCCGAGCAGCACGCCGAAGATGAAGAAGAAGACCGTCGCGTTCAGCAGCGGGGTCAGCACCTGCCAGACCTGGCCCAGCTTCGCCCGGCTGTACTGCGCGGTGAGCTTGGCCCGCGAGAAGGTCAGGATGAAGTGGCGGCGCGCCCAGAGCTGCCGCACGTACTCGGGCAGTCCGGGTCGGGCGCCGCTCACCGTGAGGCCGTACTTGGCGGCCAACTCGGCCGGGGTCAGCCCGTCATCGGGATGGCGCTTGGGCGGAGCGCCCACTGCCGTTTCGCTCACAGTCGGTAACTTTCGTCCTCAGACACTCAACGGTACGAGCTTGTCAGATCACGGGCGGTCGTCCCAGCCGGGTCAGCCGCCACACCGTACGCCACTTCATGGGCTTGCGCGGCCCGCACGGCGCGCGCCAGCCCTCTCGGAAGCCTACGAGCCATGATTTCAGCACAGCCGGGGAGGGGCTGCGTGCCACTGTGAGCAGGAACCAGACACCCAGATAGACCGGGACCAGCGGCGCGGGCAGGTTCCGGCGGGCCAGCCAGACGCGGTTGCGGGCCACGTTGTGGTGGTACGTGGCATGCCTGCTGGGCGGCATCGTCGGGTGGTGCAGCACCATGTCGGCGCGGTAGTCGATGTGCCAGCCCGCGTCCAGCGCCCGCCAGGCGAGGTCGGTCTCCTCGTGGGCGTAGAAGAAGTCGTCCGGCAGCCCGCCGACCTCCTGGAACACCTCCGTGCGCACCGCGTTGGCGCCGCCGAGGAAGGTGGTGACGCGCGAGGAGCGCATCGGGTCGGAGGCGCGCAACCGGGGCACGTGCCGGCGCTGGGTGACCCCGGTCTCGGGGTCGGCGATGCGGAAGCTGACGATGCCCAGGCGCGGGTCGGCGGCGAACGCCTCGCGCACCAGCCGGGCCGTGTCCTGTTGTGGCAGAAGACCGTCGTCGTCGAGAAAGAGCAAGACGTCGACATCGCGGCCGCCCTCGCCGAACGCCTCGATGCCGACGTTGCGCCCGCCGGGGATGCCCAGGTTCTCGGGCAGCTCCACGACCCGTACGCCCTGCGGGATGTTCGGCACGGTCACGCCCTGGGCGACGACGACCACCTCGACCGGCGCGCCGTCCTGCTTGGCGACCGACTCCAGCAGCGCGCGCAGCTCCTCGGGGCGCTGGCCCATCGTGATCACGACGGCGCCGACCCTGACGTCCTCCGGACGCGTGGCCTCCGTCTGCCGGGGCTGGTGTTCATATGTCATTCGGCTCACCGCAACCTACTGGAGGCCAGAATGCTGACCAGGTGAAGGAGGGTCTGGAGCATGGCTATCGCGGCGAGTACGGCGACACCGAGCCGGGAGAAGTAAAGGTCCCCCTTGATCAGGTCGAGGATCGCCAGCAGGAGGATGAGGAGCGACGCCTCGATCCCCAGGATCAGCCGGTGGAACTTCAGCGCCGACGCCGCCTTGCGGGCCACGGCGACTCCCGACGAGCGCGGCTCGGCCGCGGACTCCTTGACCGGCGGCAGGCCCTGCTGGTGGCGGGCGACGCCGACGAGGTCGGTCTCCGCCTTGATCAGCACGGCACCCAGTGCGGCGAGGGTGCCGAGGAAGGCCCAGAGCCAGTCGGCGGAGCCCTCGCCCCACGGGTCGGCGGCGCGCAGGCCGAAGCCCACCAGCACCGCGGCGTCGCAGAGGTACGCGCCGACCCGGTCGAGGTACACGCCGCCGATGGAGAACTGCTGCTTCCAGCGGGCGACCTCCCCGTCGACGCAGTCGAGCAGCAGGTACAACTGGACCATCAGCACGCCCAGCAGGGCCCCGGTGATCCCGGGGACCAGCAGCGCCGGGGCGGCGAGGACGCCGGCGAGGGTCATGACGTACGTCAGTTGGTTGGGCGTGACCCGGGTGTTCACCAGGTGCCGGTCGACGCGCAGCGAGATCTCGCGCATGTACAGGCGGCCGGCCCAGTGCTCCCCGCTGCGCCGGTCCTTCACCCCCGGGGGGTGGACCACGGGCCGTAGCTCAGCTACCGATGGCTTTGGCATAGTCGGCGTAGGCGTCTCTGATCTCGTCGGTGGACAGGTCGAGGTGTTCGAGGATCGTGTACCGGCCGGGCCGGGTCTGCGGCGCGAACTCGATGGCCTTCACGAACTCGTCGTCCGCGAAGCCGATGTCGTCGGCCAGCACCGGCAGCCCGTGCCTGCGCAGCACCTGCGCCATCAGCAGCGCCGTCTCCCGGTCGCCGCGCAGGAACGTGGCGAAGGTCCCGCCGATGCCGCACTGCTCGCCGTGGAGCGCGCAGCGCTTCGGGTAGAGCAGGTCGAAGGCGTGGCTGATCTCATGGCAGGCGCCGGAGGCCGGCCGGCTGTCGCCGGCGACGGACATCGCGATGCCGCAGAGCACCAGCGCCTCGGCGAGGATGACGAGGAAGTCGTCGTCGCCGATCCCGCCGGGGTGGCGCAGCACCGAGTCGCCGGCGCTGCGGGCCATCGCGGCGGCCAGCCCGTCGATGGGCTCGCCGGTCTCGCGGTGGGACAGCTCCCAGTCGGCGACGGCGGAAAGCTTGCACGTCACGTCGCCGATGCCTGCCCGGACGAAGCGCGCCGGGGCCTCGCGGATGACGTCGAGGTCGATGACGATCGCGATGGGGTTCGGCACGCCGTACGAGCCGCGCCCGGCGTCGTTGTCGAGCGTCGAGACCGGCGAGCAGAGGCCGTCGTTGGCGAGGTTGGTGGCCACGGCGACCATCGGCAGGCCGACGCGCGCGGCGGCGTACTTCGCGGAGTCGATGACCTTGCCGCCGCCGAGGCCGACGACGGCGTCGTAGCGGCCGGTGCGCTTGATGGACTCGGCGAGCCGCACGGCGCCGTCGATGGTGCCGTCGGCGTCGGCGAACCAGTCGGCGCCGGGCAGCGCCGGCGCGAAGCGGTCGCGCAGCGCCTGCCCGGAGCGCGGGCTGATGGCGAAGGCAAGCCGGCCCGACGGCGCGACCCGCTGGTCGGAGAGGAGGTCAGCGAGGTCGTCCAGCGCCCCGGCCCGGATGTCGACCGTCAGCGGCGACGGGATCAGGCGGGTCAGTACCGGCACGCGATCTCCCTGCCCTTGGCGAGGTCGTCGTGGTTGTCGATCTCGACCCAGGCGACGTCGCCGATGGGCTCGACGTCGATCCTGAAGCCGCGGTTGACCAGCTCCTGGTAGCCGTCCTCGTAGTAGAGGTCGGGGTCGCGCTCGAAGGTGGTCTTCAGCGCGTCGGCCAGCTCGTCGGCCGCGCCGCCCTCGATGAGGGTGACGCCGATGTACTCGCCGGTGGCCTCGGCCGGGTCCATCAGCTTGGTGATCTTCCGGACGCCCTTCTCGTCGGCGACGACCTTCATCTCCTCGTCGGCGAGCTTCTTGACCGTGTCGAGGGCGAGGATGATCTGCTTGCCGCCGCCGCGGGCGGCGAGCAGCGTCTTCTCGACGGAGACGGGGTGGACGGTGTCGCCGTTGGCGAGGATCACGTCGTGCCGGACCGAATCCCGGCCGCACCAGAGGGAGTAGGCGTTGTTCCACTCCTCTGCCTTGTCGTTGTCGATCAGCGTGAGCTTCAGCCCGTACGTGCGCTCCAGAGCCTCCTTGCGCTCGTACACGGCCTCCTTGCGGTAGCCGACGATGATCGCCGCCTCGGTGAGCCCGATCTCGGCGAAGTTGCCGAGGGTGAGGTCGAGGACGGTGGTCTCGCCGTCCACAGGCACCAGGGCCTTCGGCAGGGTGTCGGTGTAGGGGCGCAGACGCCTTCCGGCGCCGGCCGCCAGCACGAGGCCGATCATGCGGGTTCTCCTGTTTCGTCGTGTACAGCGGGGGCTCCGGAGGAGACCCAGAAGCGGATGCTCTCGGTGAGCACCACCAGCGCCACGGCCACGGCGATGGCCGCGAGCGCGAACGTGAAGCGCGTGCCGGTCAGCAGGGCTGCCGCCAGCGTGACCGCCAGCGCACGTCCCTCGTGCCCGCCGATCGCCCGCACCAGCAGGCGCGGGGGCGCACCCGTGCCGCCGCGGATGCGGTACACGGTGTCGTAGTGATGGTAGGCGACCGCGGCCACCAGTCCGAAAGCCGCAGGAAGCGCTCCGTTCACCTCGGAGCGGGCCGCGAGCGCGAGGACGAGGCCGTACTCGGCGGCCCGGAAGACCGGCGGCACGAGCCAGTCCAGCGGGCCCGCGAGCGGCCGGGCGACGGCGAGTGCCGAGGTCAGGACGTAGCCGGCGGCGCCTATCAGGGGCCACCAGGTGCCGTACGGGGTGAAGAGCGCCAGCGCCACGAGGAGCACGCCGCCGGCGACGGCGAGGGCGGGCGCGGCGTACGACGGCAGGGAGCGCACGGGGGCGCGCAGGGGGTGGGCGGCGGCTTCGGCGAGCGGGCCGGTGTCGGTCAGCTCGTCCAGCGCCCTGAGGGCCTGCTCGGTGCGCGGGACGCGGCGCTTGAGGGAGCGCAGCACCCGGCCCGCGGTGGTGTAGGAGGCGGCGAGCCCCATGCCGATCAGCAGGACGACGAAGACGACGCGCGGGGTGGTGACGGCGGTGAGCACGGCGATCAGCGCCCAGCGCTCGCCGATCGGCAGCACCACCATGCGGCGCAGCCACACCGTCCAGCCGAGCCGGTCGAGCCGTTCGGAGAGCGCCGCGGTGGGGCTGGTGTTGGCCGCCGCGGCGGCGGTGCCGGCGATGGACTCGTTGAAGGCGAAGTCCACGACGTGCCGGCAGGTCTGCAGCACCATGGCGCCGAGCGCGAGGGCCCACACGTCGTCGCCGTCGGCGTTGGCGGCGCCGATGGCGAGGCCCGCGAAGTAGGCGTACTCCTTGGCGCGGTCGAAGGTGGCGTCGAGCCAGGCGCCCAGCGTGGAGTACTGCAGCGAGTAGCGGGCGAGCTGGCCGTCGGTGCAGTCCAGCACGAAGGAGAGCATGAGCAGCACGCCGGCGGCGACGAAGCCGCCGCGGGTGCCGGTGGCCGCGCAGCCGGCCGCGAGCACGGCGGTGGCCAGGGAGGCGGTGGTGACCTGGTTCGGGGTGAGGCCGCGGTTGGCGCACCAGCGGGCGAGGTAGCGCGAGTAGGGGCTGATGAAGAAGGTGGTGAAGAACCCGTCGCGGCTCTTGACCGCGGCGCGCAGCCGGGCCTTCTCCTCGTCCACGGCGGCGACGGCGTCCGTGGCCTTCGCCCGCGCGAGGGCGTCTTCGGGTACGGCCGCCACCAGCACTCCCAGCTCCGGCCGGGCCAGCGGCCCGTCGGCCTCCGCGAGCTGCGCGGCGGTCTGCTCGGCGACGCCGTCCAGGGAGTGGCTGCGCATCACCGCGCGGGCGAGCGCGCTGCGGGCCGCGGGCGTCCGCACCGCGACCACCCCGGGCACGGCCGCGCCCGGGAAGCGGGGGTCGGCGAGGGTGAGGCGCAGGCTGTGCCGGTGGCCGACGAAGCGGCTGTCGATGAGCGCGACCCGGCCGTCCTCGGGCAGCAGCGCGAGGACGGTGGCGGCGTCGGCCACGTCCGCGGCGGTACGCACGTCGTCGTAGCCCAGCGACCTCAGGTCGCTCTCCAGGGGGGACCCGTGGACGGGCGGGCCGATCAGGATTGCGGTCCGCAGACGAACTCACTCCTTGGCAAGCGGGGCGGCAGGCGGGACCGCCCCTCCCCCGTCCGGCCGGGCGGCTGTCGGCAGAGGTTAGCGGATCCGTGGAACCACGGGTTCACCGCCCGTTCGCCTCGACCGGGTGGCGATCATCATTTCGCAGCTCGCACCCGTGCTCCAAACCGGGGCGGTAGTGTTCCGGCATGACGTGGTTGATCACCGGCGGGGCCGGTTATATCGGCGCGCATGTCGTGCGGACCATGGTGGGTGCCGGGGAGCGGGTCGTCGTGCTGGACGACGTGTCCACCGGCAATCCGGCCCGGCTGCCCGCGGACGTACCGCTGGTGCGCGGTACGTTCCTGGACCGGCTGCTGCTCGACCGCACGATCGCCGAGTACGACGTCACCGGCGTGCTGCACCTGGCGGCGAAGAAGCAGGTCGGCGAGTCGGTGGAGCAGCCGCTCTCGTACTACCGGGAGAACGTGCACGGCCTGGGGGTGCTGCTGGAGGCGGTGGTGGCCGCGGGCGTCCGCCGCTTCGTCCTCTCCTCCTCGGCCGCCGTCTACGGCATGCCCGACGTCGACCTCGTCACCGAGGACACCCCCTGCCTGCCGATCAACCCGTACGGCGAGACCAAGCTCGCCGGCGAGTGGCTGCTGCGGGCCACCGCGCGCGCGCACGGGCTGGCCACCGCCTGCCTGCGCTACTTCAACGTCGCCGGGTCCGCCACTCCCGAGCTGGCGGACACCGGGGTGTTCAACGTGGTCCCGATGTTCTTCGAGCGGCTGACCGCGCACCAGCCGATGCGGATCTTCGGCGACGACTACCCCACCCCCGACGGCACCTGCATCCGTGACTACGTGCACGTCGTCGACCTCGCCGACGCCCACCTGGCAGCGGCCCGCCGCGTCGCCGCCCCGGCGGTCTCCGGCGACCTGACGGTGAACCTCGGCAGCGGCACCGGCGTGTCGGTCCGGGAGCTGGCCGACGTCGTGGCCGAGGTCACGGGGCGGCGCGAGCACGCCCCCGAGGCCCTCCCCCGCCGCCCCGGGGACCCGGCCCGGGTGGTCGCGTCGTACGACCTGGCGGCCAAGGAGCTGGGCTGGCTGCCGCGGCTGGACGTGCGCGCCATGGTCGAGTCCGCCTGGGCGGGCTGGCTGCACAGCCATCCGGAGGCGCGGCGCGGCTGACCTGCCGAGACGCCCGCAGTAGCGTTTCCGCAGGTCAGACGATGAAAACCGACTTCATGTCAAGGTTTGGCGAATACCCCCTGCCCGTAGTTCACTGAGATCGTCGGGCAGGCACGAGGGCCTGTCCGCGACCGCCTGGGAACCGGAGGGCACGCGGCATGGGTGCAGGGCACGACCACTCCCACGGACCGTCCGGCGGCACGGCCTCCGCCGCCCACCTCGGCCGGCTGCGCATCGCCCTGATCCTCACCCTGTCGGTGCTGGGGCTGCAGGTGGCCGGTGGGGTGATCACCGGCTCGCTGGCGCTCGTCGCGGACGCCGGGCACATGGCGACCGACGTGGTCGGGCTCTCCATGGCGCTGCTGGCGATCCACTTCGCGAACCGGCCGACGAGCGAGCGGCGCACCTTCGGCTTCGCGCGGGCCGAGATCCTGGCGGCGCTGGCCAACTGTCTGCTGCTCTTCGGCGTCGGCGGCTACATCCTCTACCAGGCGGTCACGCGCTTCATGGACCCGCCGGAGATCGAGGGCGGGCTGACCTTCGCCTTCGGTGCCGCGGGCCTGGTGGTCAACCTGATCTCGCTGGCCCTGCTGATGCGCGGCCGGCAGGAGAGCCTGAACGTGCGCGGCGCCTTCCTGGAGGTGCTGGCGGACGCGCTGGGCTCGGTCGCGGTGATCATCTCGGCGCTGGTCATCGTCACCACCGGCTGGCAGTACGCGGACCCGGTCGCCTCGCTCGCCATCGGCTCGATGATCATCCCGCGGACGTTCCGGCTGCTGCGCGAGGCGCTGGACGTGCTGCTGGAGGCGGCGCCGAAGGACGTGGACGTCTCCGAGGTACGGACGCACATCCTGGCGCTGCCGGGCGTGGTGGAGCTGCACGATCTGCACGTGTGGACGATCACCTCGGGGATGCCGGTGATATCGGCCCATGTGGTGGTCAAGGAGAACGTGCTGCAGGCGGTGGGTCAGGAGAGGTTGCTGCACGATCTGCAGGGGTGCCTCGGCGATCACTTCGATGTCGCCCACTGCACGTTCCAGATCGAGCCGGTCGGACACGCGGAGCATGAGGCAAATCTCTGTCATTGAGCCGTCACCGGTAAGGCAGACTGAATGAGGTGTCCCACCGTCTCCGCCCGTCGCGGAGGCCGGGACGCCCGTGCCCCGGACGCCGTAGATCGGACGCAAAGGATGGTCATGCCGGCCGCTACCACCGAAGAGATCATGCTGGAGCTCGTCGACGAGAACGGCGCCACGATCGGCACCGCAGAGAAGCTCTCCGCGCACCAGGCGCCGGGCCGGCTGCACCGGGCGTTCTCCGTGTTCCTCTTCGACACCGGCGGCCGGATGCTGATCCAGCAGCGCGCGCTCGGCAAATACCACTCCCCCGGCGTGTGGTCCAACACCTGCTGCGGCCACCCCTACCCCGGCGAGTCGCCGCTCGCCGCCGCGGCCCGCCGCACCTTCGAGGAGCTGGGCGTCTCGCCCGCGCTGCTCGCCGAGGCGGGGACGGTCACCTACCACCACCCGGACCCCGCCTCGGGGCTGGTGGAGCACGAGTACAACCACCTCTTCGCCGGGCTGCTGCGGGCCGAGCCGCGGCCGGCCGCCGACGAGGTCGGCGCGGTCGCCTTCGTCACGCCGGACGAGCTGGCCAAGCGGCACGCCGAGAACCCGTTCTCGGCGTGGTTCATGACGGTGCTCGACGCGGCCAGGCCGGCCATCCGGGAGCTGACGGGGCCGTCCTCGGGCTGGTGACGCCGGCGAGCGGGAGGGAGGCCCAGATCACCTTCCCGCCGTCGACGGTGTGCTGCACGTCGCAGGCACCGCCCGCCTCTTTCGTGATCGCCTTGACCAGCAGCAGTCCCCGGCCGCCCGTCTCCTCGTCGTCCGCCTGCAGGGCCTTCGGGCGGTACGGGTGCTGGTCACGGACGGCGACGCGGACCCAGCCGGCGCCGACCGACAGCTCGACGCCGATCTCCGGGGAGAGCACGCCGGCGTGCCGGACCGCGTTCGTCACCAGCTCCGAGACGATCAGCAGCACGCCCTGCAGCAGGTCGTCGCCGATGGGGACGCGCCGCCGGACGAGGAGGTCGCGTACGGCGTGCCGGGACTGGGGCACGGAGGAGTCGAGCGCCGGGGCGTCGAACTTCCAGGTGCCCTCGTACGCCGCCGGGACCACCTGGCCGGGCTCGGGTCTCAGACTGCCGCCGTCGCTCACCGCCGGCACCTGCTTTCGCCACCACTCACCCTCCGAGTGTTGGCAATCACCGGAGCCCACCCCCCCATCGAGCAGAAGTTGACTGGCTTTCGTCACCTTCCGACCGGCTGCGCAATGACCGGCCTGCGTTGAGATCGAAATAATCGGTTGCCGATTCCCGTTGAAGAGTCGTACCTTCGCAGTGCCCTGCAGTCGACGATTGGAGAAGGTGTTGCTCGTCTGAGGTCTCTACGGCACCGTGCCCGCGGCATTTCCCGTGTGCGGCACGTGCGACCTCATGGCTCGAGCCACCTTCCTCTCCTGCAGGGCACCCAGCCCCGCCCCCGTTCCACCCGGCTCTCCCAGGTCGCCGTCCGGTGCCGACGCCGCCCCGTCGCACCCCTACGAGCTCACCGGGAGACGCCATGTCATTTCCCTCCACGCCGCGCGCCGCGGCCTCCGTCATCTGCGCCGGGCTGGCCTTCAGCTGGCCCGACGGCACCACCGTCTTCGAGGACTTCGACCTCGCGGTCGGCCCCGGCCGCACCGGGCTGATCGGCCGCAACGGCACGGGCAAGTCCACGCTGCTGCGGCTGATGGCCGGGGAGCTGGCCCCCGCCGCCGGCACGGTCAAGGCCGCCGGCACGGTCGGCTATCTGCCGCAGAACCTCGTCCTGGACACCGCCGCGCGGGTCGACGAGGTGCTGGGCATCGACGGGGTGCGGCGTGCCCTGCACGCCATCGAGTCCGGTGACGTCGCCGAGGAGCACTTCACGGCCGTCGGCGACGACTGGGACGTCGAGGAGCGCGCCCGCGCCACCCTCGACCAGCTCGGCCTGGCGCACGTCGGCCTCGACCGCACCATCGGCGAGGTCTCCGGCGGCGAGTCGGTGCTGCTGCGGCTGGCGGCGCTGCTGATGCGGCGGCCGGACGTGCTGCTGCTGGACGAGCCGACGAACAACCTCGACCTGAAGGCCCGCCGCCGGCTGTACGCGGCCGTGGAGTCGTGGCCGGGCGTGATGGTGATCGTCAGCCACGACCGCGAGCTGCTCGACCGCGTCGACCAGGTCGCCGACCTGCGGGACGGGGAGGTCACCTGGTACGGCGGCAACTTCACGGCGTACGAGGAGGCGCTGGCCGTCGAGCAGGAGGCCGCCGAGCGCACGGTGCGCTCCGCGGAGGCGGACCTGCGGCGGCAGAAGCGCGAGCTTGCCGACGCGCACGAGAAGCTGAGCAAGCGCAAGCGGTACGCCGACAAGCAGTTCGCGAACAAGCGCGAGCCGAAGATCGTCATGAACCTGCGCAAGCGGGAGGCCCAGGTCTCCGCGGGCAAGCACCGCATCATGCACGAGGAGCGGCTGCGGGACGCCAAGGAGCGGCTCGACGAGGCGGAGGCGGCGGTACGGGACGACGACGAGATCCGCGTCGACCTGTCGTACACCGCCGTGCCCGCGGGCCGGGACGTGCTCATGCTGCGCGAGCTGGAGCTGCGCTACGGCGCGCGGGTCTCGGCGCTGCAGGTGCGCGGCCCGGAGCGGATCGCGCTGACCGGGCGCAACGGCGCGGGCAAGTCCACGCTGCTGCGCACGATCGCCGGTCAGCTCGCACCGGTGGCGGGCTCGGCGTCGGTGCACGTACCGCTGCGCTACCTGCCCCAGCGGCTCGACGTGCTGGACGACGCGCTGAGCATCGTCGAGAACGTGGCCCTGCTGGCGCCCGCGGCGACCAACCAGGAGATCCGCTCGCGGCTGGCCCGCTTCCTCTTCCGGCAGGGCCGGGCGGACCAGATCGTCGGCACGCTGTCCGGCGGGGAGCGGTTCCGCGCCACGCTGGCGGCGCTGATGCTGGCGGATCCCGCGCCGCAGTTGCTGATGCTGGACGAGCCGACGAACAACCTGGACATGGCAAGCGTGCGGCAGTTGGTGAAGGCGCTGGAGTCGTACGAGGGGGCGCTCGTGGTCGCCAGCCACGACGTGCGGTTCCTGCGCGACATCGGGATCACGCGCTGGCTGCTGCTGGACGAGGAGTTGAGCGACATCGAGCCGCTGTAGGCGGGACGCACCCGGGACGCGCCCGCGTCCGGTCCCGGGTGCGCGGCCGGCCGTGAGAGGCTGCCGGTCATGAGCGAAGGCGAGCTGCGGTGCGGCGTCGACGGCGGCGTGGCGACGGTGGTCATCAGCAACCCGGCCAAGCGCAACGCGATGACGCCGGACATGTGGCGCGCGCTGCCCGGGGTGCTGGCGGGGCTGGCGGCGGACCGGGCGGTGCGCGCGGTCGTGCTCACCGGCGCCGGCGGCACGTTCTGCGCGGGCGCCGACATCGGCTCGCTGCGGGCCGGCAGCGAGGGCACGCAGGGCCTCGCCGAGGCCGCGGAGGAGGCGCTCGCCGCCTTCCCCAAGCCGACGCTCGCGGCCGTACGCGGGCACTGCGTGGGCGGCGGCTGCCAGCTCGCGGCGGCTTGCGACCTGCGGTTCGCCGCCGAGGACGCGCTGTTCGGGGTCACCCCGGCGAAGCTGGGGATCATCTACCCGGCCGGTGCGACGCGCCGGCTGGTGCGTCTGGTGGGCCCGGCGACGGCGAAGTACCTGCTGTTCTCCGCCGAGTTGATCGGCGCCGCGCGGGCGCTGCGCACCGGCCTCGCGGACGAGGTGCTGCCCGCGGCGGAACTCGGCGCGCGGGTGTCGGAGTTCACCGCGGTGCTCGCGGCGCGCTCGCAGCTCACCCAGGCGGCGGCGAAGGACTTCGCCGACACGGCCGCGGTGTACGGGGACGGCGGCGCGGCCGGCGACGCCGGGGCGGACGCGGCGCGTATCGCGCACTGGGCCCGGCAGGCGCGCGCGGCGGGCGACACCGCGGAGGGCGTCGCCGCCTTTCTGGAGCGCCGCGAGCCGCGCTTCACCTGGTCCGTCTGACGGCCGCGCGGCCCCCGGGCGTACGAACGGGAGGTCGCGCCCCCCTTCTCGCGCTAAGCGTCCGCTCAGTAGCCTGGCGGCATGACGTCACTCCCGCCGCGCGCCGGCCGCCGCTGCCAACAGGTCCTCAACCCGCTGCACTCGGCGATCTACTTCGCGCCGGAGTTCACCGAGGAGTTCGCCGGCATCGGCATCGACGGCTGGCACGCCGCGTACTTCACCGCCCGGTCCGCCGCCATGGGCCCCGTCGGACCCGGCGTGGTCGCCGCCGTCTTCTACAACTACAGCCACCGGCTGGCCGCGCAGCACCTGCCCGCCGCCTGGACGACCGCGGACCCGGCCACCGTGCTGGCGGCCCGGCTGCGGGTCGCCGACGCGGTGCTGCGGCGGCTGCTGGGCGAGGAGACGATCGCCTCGCCCGAGCTGGCCGAGGCCGCGGAGCTGGCGCAGCGCGCGGCGGCGGGCGGCGGGCGCGCCGGGCGGCCGCTCTACGCGGCGGAGGCGGAACTGCCGGTGCCGGACGCCCCGCACCTGGCCCTCTGGCACGCCGCCACCCAACTGCGCGAGCACCGCGGCGACAGCCACGACGCGGTGCTCGCCCACGCGGGGCTCGACGGGCTGGAGTCCCAGGTGACCCACACCGCCACCGGATTCGGCTTCACCCCGGAGTTCGCCCGGTACTCGCGCGGCTGGGAGGCCGAGGAGTGGGCCGCGGCGCAGGACCGGCTGCGGGCCCGCGGGCTGCTGGCGGCGGACGGCGAGCTGACCGAGGCGGGCACGGCGCTGCGCAAGGAGCTGGAGGACGAGACGGACCGGGTGGACCTCGGCCCGTACACCCGGCTGGGCGCCGCGGGTGTGGCGCGGCTCACCGAGCTGGCCACCGGCTACACCACCGCCGCGCTGGCCGCGGGCGCGATGCCGAAGGACATCTTCGGCAAGGGCTGAGGTGCGGACGGGCCGCGGAGCGGCGGGAGGCGGCCGGTGTTTGCGCAACGCTGCGACGGCTACCCGCAGTTCTCGACCGAGTAGCGAGGTGAACAGCCATGCGAGCCATCGCCGACGCCCTGCGCATGGTCGGCGGCGCCATTGCCGCCATCGTGACGCTCCCCTTCCGACTGGCCGCCCGCCTCTTCAGCGCTGCCTCCCGGGGCGGCCGCAGGGCCCGCCGCCGCACCGTCTGACCGCACGTCGGCCGGGGGCCCGGGACGCGTCTTCGCCACGGTCCGGCGCCCATCCGGCCCTGTTCCGACCCGCCGGGCGACCGGGGCAGGTCGCGCCGGGCGCCCGGCTGTCAGTCGGACCTGCCACAATGCACTCCGCCACAGATGACAGAAAGCGGGGCGGACGTGACGGCGTCGGTATCGATTGAGGCCAGGATCGCCGAGGAGCTCGGCGTACGCGAGCGGCAGATCACGGCGGCGGTGCGGCTGCTCGACGACGGCGCCACGGTGCCGTTCATCGCCCGCTACCGCAAAGAGGCGACGGAGATGCTCGACGACGCCCAGTTGCGCACCGCCGAGGAGCGGCTGCGGTATCTGCGGGAGCTGGAGGAGCGGCGGGCGGCGATCCTGGAGTCCGTGCGCGGGCAGGGCAAGCTGACCGAGGAGCTGGAGGCGCAGATCCGCGCCGCCGACTCCAAGGCCCGGCTGGAGGACGTCTATCTGCCGTACAAGCCGAAGCGGCGCACCAAGGCGCAGATCGCCCGCGAGGCCGGTCTGGAGCCGCTGGCCGACGGGCTGCTGGCCGACCCCTCGGTGGCGCCGCTCGCGGCGGCCACCGCGTTCGTGGACGCGGACAAGGGCGTGGCCGACCCGGCCGCGGCCCTGGAGGGCGCGCGGGCCATCCTCACCGAGCGGTTCGGCGAGGACGCCGACCTGATCGGCGAGCTGCGCGAGCGGATGTGGACGCACGGCCGCGCGGCCGCCAAGGTGCGCGAGGGCAAGGAGGAGGCGGGCGCGAAGTTCTCGGACTACTTCGACTTCGCCGAGCCGCTGACCGACCTGCCGTCGCACCGCATCCTCGCCCTCTTCCGCGGCGAGAAGGAGGAGGTCCTCGACCTCGCCCTGGAGCCGGACGCGCCCGGCGAGGCGGAGCAGGAGGGCCCGTCGGCGTACGAGCGCGCCATCGCGGCCCGGTTCGGCGTGGAGAACCGGGGCCGGCCCGCCGACCCCTGGCTCGCCGAGACGGTCCGCTGGGCGTGGCGCACGCGCATCCTGGTGCACCTCGGCATCGACCTGCGGCTGCGGCTGCGCACGGCCGCGGAGGACCAGGCGGTGGACGTCTTCGCCGCCAACCTGCGGGACCTGCTGCTGGCCGCCCCGGCGGGGACCCGCCCCACGCTGGGCCTGGACCCCGGGCTGCGTACGGGCGTGAAGGTCGCCGTCGTCGACGCCACCGGCAAGGTCGCCGCCACCGCGACGGTCTACCCGCACGCGCCGGCCCGCAAGTGGGACGAGGCGCTTGCCGTCCTTGCCGAACTGGCGCGGGTGCACGAGGTGGAGCTGGTCGCGATCGGCAACGGCACGGCCTCGCGGGAGACCGACAAGCTGGCCGCCGACCTGATCGCCGCACAGCCCGAGCTGAAGCTGACGAAGGTGATGGTCTCGGAGGCCGGGGCGTCGGTGTACTCGGCGTCGGCGTTCGCCTCGCAGGAGCTGCCCGAGCTTGACGTGTCGCTGCGCGGCGCGGTGTCCATCGCGCGGCGGCTGCAGGACCCGCTGGCCGAGCTGGTGAAGATCGACCCGAAGTCGATCGGCGTCGGCCAGTACCAGCACGATCTGTCGGAGGCGAAGCTGTCGCGCTCCCTGGACACGGTCGTGGAGGACTGCGTCAACGGCGTGGGCGTCGACCTCAACACCGCCTCGGCGCCGCTGCTGGCCCGCGTCTCCGGCATCGGCGCGGGGCTCGCGGAGAACATCGTGGCGCACCGCGACTCCCACGGTCCTTTCCGCAGCCGCGCGGCGCTGAAGGACGTGCCGCGGCTGGGGCCGAAGGCGTTCGAGCAGTGCGCGGGCTTCCTGCGCATCCGCGGCGGCGAGGACCCGCTGGACGCCTCCGGCGTGCACCCCGAGGCGTACCCGGTGGTGCGGCGGATGGTGAAGGCGGGCGGCGCGGAGGTGGCGGCGCTGATCGGCGACACGCGGACGCTGCGGTCGCTCAATCCGCAGGACTTCACCGACGAGCGGTTCGGGCTGCCGACGGTGACGGACATCCTCAAGGAGCTGGAGAAGCCGGGGCGCGACCCGCGGCCGGCGTTCCGGACCGCGGTGTTCAAGGAGGGCGTGGAGAAGATCGGCGACCTGCAGCAGGGGATGGTGCTGGAGGGCGTGGTGACGAACGTGGCCGCGTTCGGGGCGTTCGTGGACGTGGGCGTACACCAGGACGGGCTGGTGCACGTGTCGGCGATGTCGAAGACGTTCGTGAAGGACCCGCGCGAAGTCGCCAAGCCCGGCGACATCGTGAAGGTGAAGGTGCTGGACGTGGACGTGCCGCGGAAGCGGATCTCGCTGACGCTGCGGCTGGACGACGAGCCGGGCAAGCCGGCGGGCGGCGGCGGCCGGGGCGGCGGGCGCGAGCGCGACCGGCAGGGCCCGCCGCGGCAGCGCGGCGGTGGCCAGGGCGGTGGCGGCCAGGGCGCGGGCGGCGGCCGGCAGCGCGGCGGCGGTAGCGGCGGCCGGCGCCGTGAGGCGCAGCCGGAGAACAGCGAGATGGCGGACGCGCTGCGCCGCGCGGGGCTGCTCGGCGGCGGTGGCCGGAGCGGCGGCGGTGGCGGTGGCGGCAACGGCCGCCGCGGCAAGCGCTGATCGCTGCACGGGCACGGCAGCACGAGAACCCGCCGGGCCCCGTACGCCGCGTTGCGGTGAACGGGGTCCGGTCCGCGCCGGATCCTCGCCCCGCCGGTGCCGTAGGGCGCGGCGGCAGCCGCCGCGGCCGCCGGACGTGCGCCGGCCGTCCGCAGACTCACCGAAGGCGCTGCTCCGGTACCGGCCGCAGGGCCGGCGCCCGGTCACAGCCCCAGCAGGCCCTTCGTCAGGGTCGCCGCGCCGCCGGCCAGCCCGAGGATCAGCACGAGCCAGCGCGCGGGCGCCTCGGGCACCCGGTCGCCCAGGGCGCGGCCGATGAGCGCGCCCGCGGCGACGGCCGCCGCGCAGAGCGCCCAGGCCTCGGCCGACAGGTCGGGCGGGCCCTTCGCGGTGACCGAGAAGAGGTTGATGACGACGCCGTAGAAGAGCGCGTTCGGCACGAACTCCCGTACCGTCCAGCCCGCGTTCACGGCGTACAGGGAGACGGCGGGGCCGCCGATGCCGGCGGAGGAGTTCATGAAGCCGCTCACCGCGCCGGCCGTGACCGCCCCGCCGGTGCCGCGCAGGGACTCGGTGCGCGCACCGGCCATGACGAGCCCGACGGCGCCGCAGACCATCGCGCCCATGCCGGTGAGGAGTACGGGCGCGGGCAGCCGGGACGCCGTGACGGCGCCGATCGGCACGGTACAGACGGCGGCGGCCAGCAGCGGCACCATGGCGCGGGGCCTGACCTGCCGCCAGACGGTGGCCAGGCCGAACGCGCTGATGGCACCCGCGGCGCAGTTGGAGAGCCGGACGCCCTCCGCCGGGCCGAGCACCAGCGCGAGCGCGGGCCCCGCGACCAGCGCGAGGCCGATGCCCGCGAGCCGCTGCACGGACGCGCCGAGCAGCAGGACTCCGGCCATGAGCAGGACGTCACCGGTCACAGCAGCCCGGCCAGCCGGTAGAGGACGAGGGAGCCGGCCACGGCGACGTTGAGGCTGGCGCCGGTGCCGACCATGGGTATCTCGACGGCCTCGTCGAGCAGGTCGAGCGCGTCAGGCGGGATGCCGTGCTGCTCGTGGCCGAGCACCATCACCGTGGCCCGGCGCGCGGCCGGCAGGTCGGCCAGGCGCACGGCCTCGTCGGCGAGTTCGACGCCGAGGACGCTCTTGCCCGCGGCGCGCTGCCGCTCCAGCCAGCGCAGCGGGTCGCCGGTCCAGTGCACGCAGACGGGGCGGCGCAGCGTGTTGCCGCGGGCCAGCGCCTCGGGCACCCAGGGGAAGCGGGGCACGACGAGGCAGGCGCCGACGGCGTCACAGGTGCGCAGGAGCGTACCGAGGTTGGCGCCGTGGAGCGGCCAGAGCGGGGCGGCGTAGAGGTGGTCCCAGCAGGAGTGGGCGCGGGGGCGGCGGCTGCGCCTCAACTCGCGGGGGGTGCGGGTGCGGATGGCCGGCGCGTCCGTGCCGGGCCGGCCGACCCCCGGGCGGGCGCTCATCGGCGCGGGGCGCGCGCCCCCCGATCGCTTGTAGTACTCACGTCATTCGACATGCGAACAGAGTAGCGATCATCCTCGGCCGTCCACCACCCCGCGCGTGCTCCCGACCGGTGCGGCAGACTGCCGTGATGGATTCCGAAGTCATCGTGCTCGGCAGCGGCATCATCGGCCTGACCACCGCGGTCGTCCTCGCGGAAGGCGGGCGGCGGGTCACGGTGTGGGCGCGGGAGCCGGCGGAGGAGACGACGTCGGCGGTCGCGGGCGGGCTGTGGTGGCCGTACCGGATCGAGCCGGAACACCGGGTCGCGGACTGGTCGGTGCGGTCGTTCGACGTGTACGCGCAGCAGGCGGAGCACGCGGCGGTGACGGGCGTGCGGATGCGGACGGGGCTGCAGCTCGGCGCCGAACTCGCCGGCCTAGGACCGTGGCGGCGCGCCCTGCGCGACATGCGCGCCGCCAACTCCGCCGAGCTGCGCGGGGAGTACGTCACGGGCGTGCGCGCGACGGTGCCGATCGTGGACACCGGCACGCACCTGGCCCACCTGCGCGACCGGCTGACCGCGGCCGGCGGCCGGGTCGAGCGGCGCGCCGCCGGCTCCCTCGACGAGGCCGGGCGCACGGCCCCGTACGTCGTCAACTGCACCGGCCTCGGCGCCCGCGAGCTGGTGCCGGACCCCGGTGTACGCCCGGTGCAGGGGCAGCTCGTCGTCGTGGAGAACCCGGGCGTCGAGGAGTGGCTGGTCTCGGCGTACAAGGATGCGACGGCCACGCTGTACGCGCTCCCGCAGCCGTACGGGCTGGTGCTCGGCGGCACGGCCGTCGAGGACGCCTGGGGCACCGAGCCGGATCCGGCGGTGGCCGCGGGCATCGTGGCGCGCTGCGCGGCGATCGTCCCCGAGGTGGCCCGGGCCCGGGTCCTCGGCCACCGCGTCGGGCTGCGCCCGGCCAGGCCCGCCGTGCGGCTGGAGGCGGAGCGGCTGCCGGGCGGGGCGCTGTGCGTGCACAACTACGGGCACGGGGGCGCCGGTGTGACGGTGGCGTGGGGCTGCGCCGAGGAGGCCGCGGAACTCCTGGAGGCGTAAGGCCAGCACAAGACAGCACATCCCGCACATCCCCGCACACCCGCCCAAGGGTAGGCGGGCCCACCGACAGCCGAGCCGCCGCGCGTACAGCCAGGCCGCCGCCCCACGTACAGCCCTCGTGCACGCCTACGCGCCTACGCGCCCACGCGCCGAGACCGCCGCACCCTGCCGCTACGGCTCGCCGGCCGCCCCGCCCCGCTCAGCGGCAGCGTTCCAGCGGCCTGCCGTCCGTCAGCTCGTAGACCGCCCGCTGGTCCAGCAGCAGCGGCACCAGTGCGCGCAGCGGCTGCCGCAGCTTCACCAGCGCGCCGCCGTCCGGCCGTTCGCGGACCTCGATGCCGTGCAGCGCCAGCTCGTCGCCGACCGCGTCGTACTGCGCGGCGTCGAGTTCGTAGCCGCAGGGCGGGTCGTCGATGATCTGGCCGGGCGCGGGCGGCTCGTTGTCGGCGCCGCCGAGGTAGACGGGACCGGTGTCGGCGAGGCCGCGGGCGCGGGCCGCCGCGGTGGCGGTGGCCAGCCGGCCGCGGTGGTCCGCGGCGTAGGCGAACGTGGCGTCGAGCGCGGTGAGCTGGGAGGCGACCCGGCGGCGGTGGTTGGCGGCGGGGTTGCCGCGCTCGTCGTCGGTGAGCGCCGTGATGCGGGTCTCGACGAGCAGCCCGGCCGCGTGCTTGAGGCCCGCCGTGTTGCGCAGGATGCGCTCCTGGCCGTCGCCGGCGACCTGGCGGATCGGCTCGCCGGTCTGCGGGTCGGTCCAGATGCCGTAGACGCCGCTGCTGTAGCCGGCTTCCTCGACGCCGGCACGGACGTGGTCCTCGGTCAGGTGCCGGGCCTCGCGGTGGACGGCGTCGTGGGTGTTGAGGTTGCGCGGCCAGAGCGCGAGCACGTCCTTGACGTAGTACGGCTCGGTGGCGTCGAACTCGTGCAGGTCGTGGACGACGTCGGGGCGGTAGTCGCGGATGACGGCGGCCATGGCGCGGCCTTCCGCGGTCTCCAGGGCGACGTGGTCGCGGTTGACGTCGACGCCGTCGGCATTGCCGCGGGTGTCGGCGGCGCGGCCGTCGGGGTTGGCGCTGGGGACGACGAGGACGGAGTTGCGGGCCAGGAAGCGGCGGGTCTCGGCGTCCTTGGCGTAGGCGAGGTCGCGCAGGCTGGTCAGGCACGCCTCGCGGCCGGCCGGTTCGTCGCCGTGCTGGCTGCAGATCAGCAGGACGACGCTGCCGCGGGCGGCCTCGGCCGGCGTGGGCGGGCGGGGGGCGCCGATGCGGACGAGGTTCAGGGGGCGGCCCTGCTCGGTGGTGCCGATGCGGTCGACGGCGACGCGCTCGCTGTCCTCGGCGACGGTGGCCAGGAACTCCGCCTCCTCCTGCTCGCCGGTCCAGCGGGTGCCGTCGCTCTCCTCGAAGCCGGTACGCGGCGGGTTGGCGGCCTCGGCGGGCGGGCCGGTGAGCGGCGCCAGCACGACGGCCGCGGCGCAGGCCGCGAGGGTGGCCGTGCGGAGCACGGTGAGACGGGGGGCGCGTATGCGCATGGGCGGTCTCCCGGGGGCGGAGCGCGACGAGGGTGGCCAGAAGATAGCGGAGGGTGACCCGCCGCAGAAGCCTCCGCGCACGAAATCTCCGCGGCCGCCCGGCATCCGGGGGGTGCCGCGGTCTTTCACAGGACCGGTGAGACAGCAATATTGTTGGACCATGACCCAGGAGACGGAGGCGGCCGGGCTGACCGTGGACGAGCTGGCCGCACGCGCGGGCGTCACCGTGCGCACGGTCCGCTTCTACTCCACCCGCGGGCTGCTGCCCCCGCCGGTCATCGGCCCGCGACGGGTGGGGCGCTACGGCCACGAGCATCTGTCCCGGCTCGCGCTCATCGAGGAGTTGCAGCACCAGGGGCTGACGCTGGCGGCGATCGAGCGGTACGTGCAGCAGTTGCCGCCCGGGCTGAGCGCAGAGGACCACGCGCTGCACCGCGCGCTGGTGGCCACCTGGGTGCCGGACGCGGAGACCGAGGTGAGCCGGGCGGAGCTGGAGCGGCGCGCGGGGCGGTCGCTGACCGACGACGACGTGGCGCGGCTGGCGGCGATGGGGGTGCTGGAGCGTACGCCGCCGGGGCCAGGTGCGCACGATGCGGGCTCCGGTACGTACGACGCCGCGGCCGGTGCGTCCGACGCGGGATCCGGCGCGGACGGCGGCGGCGACACCTTCCGGGTCGACCCGGTCGTCCTCCACCTCGGCGTACGCCTCCTCGACGTGCCCATCCGGCTGGAGACCGTCCTCGCCGCGCGGGACGTGGTGCAGGAGCACTCCCGCGCGGTGGCCCGCGAGCTGACCCGGCTCTTCCACGACGAGGTGTGGGAGCCGTTCGGCGAGGCGGACCCCGACCCGGAGCAGGTCGAGACGATGAAGTCGCTCTCCGCGCACATGCAGCCGTTGGTGGTGCAGGCGCTCGTGACGGCCTTCCAGCGGTCGATGAAGGCGGAGCTGCGGGCCTCCTTCCCCGCGGAGTGACCTCTTCCCCCCGCGGCCCTTCCGGCGGAGTGACCTTGCGCACGTACGCCTGTGACGGCTGAGGTCCGACCGGCGTTCTTTGGCAACGACATGTGCGAAGGCCGCGGCCGCTCTTGCCCGGGCCCCACTGTGTTGTCATGCTCATCCGCGTCGCAGTCGCAAACCGCCGTCCGCGCCGAGGAGTCGGAACATGAGCGCACGCCCCCGACGGGGACGCCGCTGGGCCTTCCCCGTACTCGCCGTCCTGCTCACCGCCGCGGGGCTCACCGTCCCCGGCGCCCTCGCCAGCCCGGAAGCGGAGCCGGACGGCGGCCGCTTCAGCCTCGTCGGCGTCTCCTGGCCGGGCGGCGGCGGCGCGCTCGACGGCACGCCGCAGGTACGCACGCGGGACGCCGGCACCGGCCGCTGGACGGCGTGGCGGTCGCTGGAGGCCGAGCCCCGGCTGGCCGACCCCGGCGCGGACGCGCCGTCACGGGCCGCCACCGCGCCGCTGTGGGTGGGCGACTCCGACGCCGCCCAGGGCCGGCTGCTCCGCGGCGACGGCGGGACGGCGCCGCTGCCCGGGCGGGCCCGGCTGGAGCTGGTCGACCCCGCCGAAGGACCGGGGGTGCCCGCGGAGCCCGCGTACACCACGACCGCGACGCGACCGGCGATCATCTCGCGCAAGCAGTGGGGTGCCAACGAGTCCTGGCGCGACGGACCGCCCGAGTACGGCACCAACACCAGGGCGTTCATCGTCCACCACACGGTGGACAGCAACGGCTACTCCTGCTCGGAGGCCCCGGCGATCATCCGCGCGATCTACCGCTACCACACCCGCACCAACGGCTGGAACGACATCGGCTACAACTTCCTCGTGGACAAGTGCGGCCGCATCTACGAGGGCCGCCGCGGCGGCGTCACCAAGCCGGTGACCGGCGCCCACACCCTCGGCTTCAACAAGAACACCAGCGGCGCCGCGGTCATCGGCTCCTACGGCTCGGCGTCCGTCCCCTCGAAGGTCACCGGCGCGCTGGCCCGGCTCTCCAAGTGGCGCCTCGACGTCGCAGGGCACACCCGCACCGGCAAGGTCAGGCTGACCGCGGGGAAGTCCAACGGCAAGTACGACAAGGGCGACTCGACCACCGTCTACCGCGTTACGTCCCACCGCAGGCTCTATCCGACCGCCTGCCCCGGCGCGAAGCTCTACGCCAAGATCGGCACGATCCGCACCATGCGCGTCGGCTGACGACGACCCCGCCGCACGCCGCGGCCCCCGCCCACGCCGGCACCGGCGCGGCGGGGGCCCGGCCCGCTCAGACGGCGTCCATGAACGGCTCGCCCCGCTCCGCCTTCGCCAGCAGCAGCGCGGGCGGCTCGAAGCGCTCGCCGTACGCCGCCGCCAGCTCCCGCGCCCGCGCCACGAAGCCGGGCAGCCCGCCCTCGTAGCCGTTGATGTACTGCAGCACGCCGCCGGTCCAGGCGGGGAAGCCGATGCCGAAGACCGAGCCGATGTTCGCGTCCGCGACGGACGTCAGCACGCCCTCTTCGACCAGCCGCACGGTGTCCAGCGCCTCCGCGAAGAGCATCCGCTCCTGGAGGTCGCGCAGCGCCGGCGGCTCCTGGTCCTGCCTGGTGAAGTGCTCCCGCAGCCCCGGCCACAGCCGGGTCCGCTTCCCGTCCTCGTAGTCGTAGAAGCCCGCTCCCCCGGCCCGCCCGGTGCGGCCGAACTCGTCGACCATGCGGTCGATGACCGCCTCCGCCGGGTGCACGGGGTAGCTGCCGCCGGCGGACTCGACGGCCGCGCGCGTTTCGTTGCGGATCTTCCGGGGCAGCGTCAGGGTCAGCTCGTCCAGCAGGGACAGCACCTTGGCCGGGTAGCCGGCCTGGGCGGCGGCCTGCTCGACGGTCGCGGGCTCGATCCCCTCGCCGACCATGGCGACGCCCTCGTTGATGAAGTGGCCGATCACCCGGGAGGTGAAGAAGCCGCGCGAGTCGTTCACGACGATCGGGGTCTTGGCGAGCTGCCGTACGAGGTCGAAGGCGCGGGCCAGCGCCTCGTCGCCGGTGCGCTCGCCCTTGATGATCTCGACCAGCGGCATCCTGTCGACGGGCGAGAAGAAGTGCAGCCCGACGAAGTCCTGCGGACGGGCGACGCCTTCGGCGAGCACCGTGATGGGCAGGGTGGAGGTGTTGGAACAGAGCAGGGCGTCGGGCGCGACGACGTCCTGGATCTCCTGGAACACCTTGTGCTTGAGCGCGGGGTCCTCGAAGACCGCCTCGATCACGGCGTCGCAGCCGGCCAGCTCCGCCGGGTCCGCGGCCGGCGTGATGCGGGCCAGCAGCTCGTCCCGCTTCTCCTGCGTCGTACGGCCCTTGGCGAGCTGCTTGTCGAGCAGCCCGGCGGAGTAGGCCCTGCCCTTCTCGGCCGCCTCAAGCGACACGTCCTTCAGCACGACCTCGATGCCGGCGCGCGCGCAGGCGTAGGCGATGCCCGCGCCCATCATCCCGGCGCCCAGCACGGCGACCTTCGCCACGCGCCGCTCGGGGACGCCGGACGGGCGGGAGCGGCCGGCGTTGACGGCCTGGAGGTCGAAGAAGAACGCCTGGATCATGTTCTTGGCGGTCTGCCCGACGGCCAGGTCGACGAAGTAGCGGGCCTCGATCACCTGCGCGGTCTCGAAGTCGACCTGGGAGCCCTCGACGGCCGCCGCCATGATGTTGCGCGGGGCGGGGAACGGGGCGCCGCCGAGCTGCTTCTTCAGGTTGGCGGGGAACGCGGGGAGGTTGGCCGCGAACGCCGGGTTCTTCGGCGTGCCGCCGGGGATCCGGTAGCCGGGCTCGTCCCAGGGCTGCCGGGACTCCGGGTGGGCGTCCACGAACGCGCGGGCGGCGGCGCGCAGTTCCTCCTCGGTCCCGACGACCTCGTGCACGAGCCCGTTCTCCAGCGCCCGCCGCGGCCGGTACTGGGTGCCCTGGAGCAGCACCTTCAGCAGCGCGTCGGTGATGCCCATCAGCCGTACGGTACGGGTGACGCCGCCGCCCGCGGGCAGCAGCCCGAGGGTGACCTCGGGCAGCCCGATCTTCGAGCCGGGCGCGTCCAGGGCGACGCGGTGGTGGCAGGCGAGCGCGATCTCGTAGCCGCCGCCCAGCGCCGCGCCGTTGAGGGCCGCGACGACGGGCTTGCCGAGCGTCTCGATGCGGCGCAGCGCGTGCTTGACGGCCATGCCGGCGTCGAACGCCTCGCGCGCGTGCTCGCGGTCGATGCGGATGAGGTCGTGCAGGTCGCCGCCGGCGAAGAAGGTCTTCTTCGCCGAGGCGAAGACGACGCCGCGCACGCTGTCCCGCTCGGCCTCCAGCCGGTCGGCGACGGCGGTCAGCGACTGGATGAAGTCCGCGTTCATGGTGTTGGCGGACTGGTTCGGGTCGTCCAGGACGAGGGTGACGACGCCGGTGTCGTCCTGCTCCCAGCGGATCGTGTTCGTGTGGCTCATGGCGATGAGGTGGTCTCCGTAGGCAGGGGCGGGACGGGGTCAGACGCGCTCGACGACGGTGGCGATGCCCATGCCGCCGCCGACGCAGAGGGTGGCGAGGCCGTAGCGCAGGTCGCGGCGCTCCAGCTCGTCGACGAGGGTGCCGAGGATCATGGCGCCGGTGGCGCCGAGGGGGTGGCCCATGGCGATGGCGCCGCCGTTGACGTTGACCTTGTCCGGGCTGACGCCCATGTCCTCGATGAAGCGCAGCACGACGGCGGCGAACGCCTCGTTGATCTCGACCAGGTCGATGTCCTCGATGCCGAGACCGGCCCTGGCGAGCGCCTTGCGGGTCGCGGGCGCGGGCCCGGTGAGCATGATCGTGGGCTCGGAGCCGGTGACGGCGGCGGAGACGATACGGGCCCGGGGGGTGAGCCCGTACCGCCGGCCGACCTCGGCCGAGCCGACGGCGACGAGGGCGGCGCCGTCGACGATGCCGGAGGAGTTGCCCGCGTGGTGGACGTGGTCGATCCGCTCCACCCAGTGGTACTTCTGCAGCGCCACGGCGTCGAAGCCGCCCAGCTCGCCGATGTCCGCGAAGGCCGGCTTCAGCTTGGCCAGGCTGTCGGCCGTGGTGCCGGGCCTGATGTGCTCGTCCCGGTCCAGGACGGTGAGCCCGGCGCGGTCCACGACCGGCACCACGGAGCGCTCGAACCGGCCCTCCTTCCACGCCTCGACGGCCCGCTCCTGCGACAGCGCGGCGAACTCGTCCACGTCCCGGCGGCTGTAGCCCCCGATCGTGGCGATGAGGTCGGCGCCGATGCCCTGGGGTACGAAGCCGACCTCCATGTTGGTCATCGGGTCGTTGAACCAGGCGCCGCCGTCCGAGCCGATCGGCACCCGCGACATCGACTCGACGCCGCCGGCGAGGATCAGGTCCTCCCAGCCGGAGCGGATCTTGGCCGCGGCGATGTTGACGGCCTCCAGTCCCGAGGCACAGAAGCGGTTCTCCTGCACCCCGGCGACGCTGTCGGGCAGCCCGGCGGCGATGGCCGCGATCTTGGCGATGTCGGAGCCCTGGTCGCCGTGCGGGCTGACGACGCCGAGCACGACGTCGTCGACGGCGGCCGGGTCGAGACCTGGGAAGCGGCGGCGCAGCTCGTGGACGAGGCCGACGACGAGGTCGATCGGCTTGGTCCCGTGCAGGGCGCCGTTGGCCTTTCCGCGGCCGCGGGGGGTGCGGATCGCGTCGTAGACGTAGGCGTCGGTGACGGACGGCCTGGCGGTTGTGGTCACGGTTGGTGCGCCTCTCAGGAGAGCAGGGAGCGGCCGATGATCTCTTTCATGATCTCGGTGGTGCCGCCGTAGATGGTCTGGACACGCCCGTCGGTGAAGGCACGGGCCACGGGGAACTCGCTCATGTAGCCGTAGCCGCCGTGCAGTTGCAGACAGCGGTCCGCGGTGCGTTTCTGCAGCTCGGTGGCCCACCACTTGGCCATCGAGGCGTGCACCGCGTCCAGCTCGCCGGCGGCCAGGTCCTCGATGCAGCGGTCGACGAACGTCCGGGTCACGGCGCACTCGGTGGCCATTTCGGCGATCTCGAAGCGGATGTGCTGGAACCGGCCGAGCGGCCGGCCGAACGCCTCGCGCTCCTTGACGTACGCCGTGGTGGCCTCGACCAGGTGCTCGGCGGCGGCGACCGCGGCGACGGCGATGGCCATCCGCTCCTGCGGCAGGTTGGTCATGAGGTGGCCGAACGCGCCGTCGCGCTCCCCCAGCAGGTTGTCCTTCGGCACCCGTACGTCGGTGAAGAACAACTCGGCGGTGTCCTGGGCCTTCTGGCCGATCTTGTCCAGGTTCCGGCCGCGCTCGAAGCCGGCCGCGCCGCGCTCGACGACCAGCAGGCTGAGCCCGCGCGCCCCGCCCTCGGGGGTGGTCCTGGCGACCACGACGACGAGGTCGGCGAGGATGCCGTTGGAGATGAACGTCTTGGCGCCGTTGAGCAGCCAGTGGTCGCCGCGGTCCTCTGCGGTGGTGCGGATGCCCTGGAGGTCGGAGCCGGCGCCGGGCTCCGTCATGGCGATGGCCGTGATCAGCTCACCCGTGCAGAAGCCGGGCAGCCAGCGGCGCTTCTGCTCGTCGGTGGCCAGGGAGGTCAGGTACGGGCCGATGACGTCGTTGTGCAGGCCCACGGCGAGTCCGGCGGCGCCGGCGCGGGCGAACTCCTCGGCCAGCACGGCCGCGAAGCGGTAGTCGTCGTGGCCCCCGCCGCCGTACTCCTCGGGGACGGCGAGGCCGAGCAGGCCCTGCCGCCCGGCGGCGCGCCAGGCGTCGCGGGAGACGATGCCGTCGGCCTCCCAGCTCGCGTAGTGGGGGGCGACCTCCTTGGCGAGGAAGGTTCGCACGGTCTCGCGGAAGGCCAGGTGCTCGGGCCCGTACAGCCGGCGCTTCAACGCTCCTCCTGGGTCGGGGCGGGGGTGGGGGCGGGGGTGGGTTCGGGGAGGCCGGGGACGTCCCAGTCGCGGGCGACGGCCGCGGTGTCGGCGCCCGGGACGGCGGGCGGACGGCGTACGGCGCCGGGGGTGGCGGAGAACCGGGGCGCGGGGGCGGGCTGGACGGTGCCGTACTCCTCGGTGAAGGTGCCGCGGGCGGCGAGGTGCGGGTGGTCGCGGGCCTCGCGCAGGGACAGCACGGGGGCGACGCAGGCGTCGGAGCCGGCGAAGACCTCGGTCCACTCCGCGCGCGTACGCTCCCGGAACCGGGCGGCCAGCCGCTCGCGCAGCTCCGCCCAGGCGGCGGGATCGCCGCGGTCGGGCAGGGTGCCGGGGGCGCCGAGGAGGCGGACGAACTCCTCGTAGAAAGCGGGTTCCAGCGCGCCGACGGCCATGTACTGCCCGTCCGCGGTCTCGTAGACGCCGTAGAACGGCGCGCCGCCGTCGAGGAGGTTGGCGGCGCGGCGGTCGCGCCAGGCGCCGGCGGCGACCATGGCGTGGATCATCGCGGTGAGGTGCGCGGTGCCGTCCACGATGGCCGCGTCCACGACCTGCCCCTCCCCGGTGGTACGCGCGTGCTGCAGTGCGGACAGCACGCCGACGACGAGGTAGAGCGAGCCGCCGGCGTAGTCACCGAGGAGGTTGGCGGGGACGGCGGGCGGGCCGCCGGCGGGGCCGATCATGCCGAGCGCTCCGGTGACGGCGACGTAGCCGATGTCGTGTCCCGCGGTCTCCGCCAGCGGTCCCTCCTGGCCCCAGCCGGTCATCCGCCCGTACACCAGCCGGGGGTTGCGCGCGAGGCAGTCGCCGGGGCCGACGCCGAGGCGTTCGGCGACGCCGGGGCGGAAGCCCTCGACGAGGATGTCGGCGCGCTCGGCGAGGGCCAGTGCGGCGGCGGCGCCGGACACGGACTTGAGGTCGAGGACGACGGAGCGCTTGTTGCGGTTGGTGAGGTCGTGCGCGGGGTCGATGCCGAGTCCCGGGCCGCCGGGCCGGTCGACCCGTACGACGTCGGCGCCGAGGTCGGCCAGGAGCATGGCGGCGAACGGCCCGGGGCCGATGCCGGCCAGTTCGACCACGCGTACGCCGTGCAGCGGGCCGTGCCCCGTGCTCCCCATCAAGCCCCCAGCGGTGTGACACCAACTGTGTAACACCAGAGATGATAAGAACACGTTTCAGCGGGCACAAGTGCGGGGACACCCCGCGCGGGTCGGACACACCGCCGGGCGGCACGGGACGGGAATCCGCCGTCCGGCGCGTATACGTGACGGCACCTCATGAACCACCCTGGGTGCCATGGCAGACGAGCCCCGGCCGCACGACCTCATCCTCTTCGGCGCCACCGGCTTCACCGGCGGACTCACCGCCGAGTACCTGGCCCGGTACGCGCCGGCCCGCTGCCGGTGGGCGCTGGCCGGGCGCGACACCGGCAGGCTGGCGGAGGTACGCGACCGGGTGGCCGCGATCCGGCCGGAGTGGGGCGACCTGCCGCTGCTCACCGCGGACGCGGCGGACCCCGCGGCGCTGCGCGGGCTGGCCGAGCAGACCCGGGTGGTGGCCACGGCGGTCGGGCCGTTCCTGCGCCACGGCGAACCGCTGGCCGCCGCGTGCGCCGCGGCCGGGACGGACTACGCCGACCTGACCGGCGAGCGGGAGTTCGTCGACCGGGTGTACGTGCGCCACCACGAGCGGGCCCGGGAGACCGGGGCGCGGCTGGTCCACTCCTGCGGGTTCGAGTGCACGCCGTTCGACCTCGGCGTGCGCTTCACCGTCGAACAACTGCCGGAGGACGTGCCGCTGCGCATCGACGGCTTCCTGCGCGCCGCGGGCCGGATCTCCGGGGGCACGCTGGCGTCTGCGCTCGGGGTCGTCTCCCGGCCGCTGCCGGGGGCGCGCGCGGCGCGGGCCCGCCGCCGGGCGGAGCCGCGGGTGACGGAGCGCCGGGTGCGGGCGCCGCTGGGCGCGCCGACGCGCAGCGGCGCGCTGCGCGCCTGGGGGGTGCCGCTGCCGACGCTGGAGCCGCGGGTGGTGGCGCGGTCGGCGGCGGCGCTGCCGCGGTACGGGCCCGACTTCCGCTACCGCCACTACGCCGCCGTCAGGCGGCTGCCGGTCGCCGCGGGCAGCGTGCTGGGCGCCGGAGCGTTCGCCGCGGCGGCCCAACTGCCGCCGCTGCGGAAGCTGATGGCGTCCCGGCTGTCGCCGGGCACGGGCCCGGTGGAGGAGCGCCGGGCGCGCAGTTGGTTCTCCGCCCGCTTCGTGGGCACGGGCGGCGGCCGGCGGGTGGTGACGGAGGTCAGCGGCGGCGACCCGGGATACGACGAGTCGGCGAAGATGCTGGCGGAGGCGTCGATGTGCCTGGCGTACGACCCGCTGCCGGAGACGTCGGGGCAGGTCACGACGGCGCAGGCGATGGGTGAGGCGCTGACGGCGCGGCTGGTGACGGCGGGGATGGGTTTCCGGGTCTGGGTCGCGTCGCCGTAGCCGGGGCGGGCGGGACCGCGCTGAACGGGCCCGCCGCCGGCGGTCGTACGAGCCGGGCGCCCCGCTCCGTACGGCCTACTCTTCGGCCGTCTGCACCTCCAGGGCCGCGTCCCGCACCTCGCGCTGCGGGTGTGCGCGCAGGGTGCGCAGGGTGGCCCGCCAGGGCTCCGGCCAGCCCGCGCGCGTACCGCCGACCTCGGTGAGCGCGACCGCGAACAGGCCCTCCGCGTGGCCGCCCGCAGCCGCCAGCGCGCGGGCCGCCTCCGCCCGGGCGTCCGGCGTGCCCGGCCGGGCGTCCCGGTCGAGCCGGTGCCTCAGCGTGCCCGCCGTGGCCTCGGCGAGCACCGGGCGCCCCTCGTGCAGCGCAGCCAGTTCCCGCAGCGCCGCCGTCAGCTCCGCCGCCCCGGCCTCCAGATCGAGGGCCTCGGTGCGCAGCACCGCCGCCTGCGGCACGAAGTCGTCGTCCACGGCGAGCACGTCGGCGAACGCGTGCAGCGTGGGCCGCAGCAGGGGGCGGAGTACCCGCGTCCGCATGGTCAGCCGCCGGACGAGGGAGACCAGCCGCCGGCGCGCGGGCAGGTCGCGGTCCTGCTCCGCGTCGGGCTGGCCGAGGGCGCGGACGCGGAGTTCACGCGCGGCGCGTACGACAGGCTCGCGCGCCGGATCGTCCGCGGGGGCGTTGATCGCCAGGGTGACGAGGGCATCGGCCGCGGGCTCCCACGTGCCGCGGTTGCCGAGGTCGGTGACCGCGCGGCACAGCACGTCCGCCGCGGTCGGCGACCACGGTGCCCAGCCGGCGAGGCTGGTGTACGCGGTCCAGGCGAGCTGCGGGTCTTCGGTGCGGCTTGCGGCCTCCACCAGGCCCGCGTACCGCGGCCGGTACTCCTCGCGCAGGTCGCGCGGCTGCGGCCGGAGCAGCGGGAGCCGCACCTCCGAGTCGTCGGCCGCGGCCGCCTCCAGCATCCGCCACACCTCCGGCCTGCCGAGCAGGCCGCCGGCGAACGCCACGCACGCGGCGCGTACGTCGCGGTGCTGCTCGGGCAGTTCGTACGCACCGGCCACCAGCGCCGCCGCGCGTTCGGCCGGCAGCCGGGCGGCGGCGAGGCGGACGGCCTCCTTGCGGCTCGTCACCTTCGCGGCGGGGGACCCGTCGGGTCCTGGCAGCAGCAGCGGACGCAGGGCCGCCTCGACGCGCGAGGGCGCGGCGTGCCGGGTGGCTCGGGTGGCGGCGTACACGGCGACGCGGGCGCGGTCGCCGCCGGCGTGCGCGAGCAGCAGCGGCAGCGCCTCCGCGGGCCGGTCGGTCCACACCAGGGCGGCGAGCGCGGCCTCGGCGAGCACGACGTCGTCCGCCCCGGTGTAGCGGAAGACGACGTCGAAGCCGTGGCCGGGTATGCGGGCGACCTCCGCGAGGGCCCGGGTGCGGTCGTACAGCGGCAGCCCGGCGTCGGCCGCCGCGCGGGCCAGCAACCGGGCGGCGGCGGCCTGCTGGGCGGGCGTCCAGCGCTCGGGCGTGATGACGGGCGGGGTCCAGGAGGCGCGCCGCGTCAGGAACCTGCCCCACGGCGGGGTGTCGCCGAGGACGCCGTCCAGCAGGTCCGTACGGCTGCGGGCGAGCACCGCGTACACCGGCGGGAGGACCGCCGCGGACGGCTCCAGCGCCAGCAGCCGGCCGACGCGCTCGCCGCGGCCCGCCCACGGCTCCAGCCACAGCGACACGGCGGTGCGCACGGTCGCGTCGTTGCCGAACTGCACCGCCTGCCACAGGTATTCCTGCAGCTTGGGCATGCCCCAGGCACGCCGCCCGAGCGCCCGCGCGAGCGCGAACGTCAGCCCGTGGTCGACCTTGTCCGCGCCCGCCTCCAGCCACGGTTCGAGGGCGTCGAAGACCTCGTGCTCCTGCCCGCGGCGCAGCGAGGTGTCCAGCCGGCCGAGGTCGGCGCCGCCGGTGTGGCCGGTGAGCCGGGTGATCGTACGCAGCGAGAAGCTCACCAGCTCGGGCCGGCCGCCGGCCGCGTGCTCGCGGAGCAGCGCGACCGCCAGCGTGCGCAGCGCCCCGCGGGTGGCCGACGAGGAGTCGCGGGCGGCGATCGCATCGGCGGCGATGAGGTGGAGGTGGTCGGCGGCGTCGGCGGTGAACAGCGCGGGGTGGGTCCCGGCGAGCTGCCGCAGTGCGACGGAGCGCACCGGGTCCTGGTCGTTGCGCAGCCGCTCGGCCAGCAGCCGGACGGCGCTGGTGACGTCCTCGGGGTGGCCGGAGCGGGCGGCGTTGGCGACGAGCAGCCGGTACGCCTCGGCGCGCTCGTCGGCGTCGGAGCGGCGCAGCGCGGCGAGCAGTTCGCCGCGGGCCTCGGCGACGGGCAGGCAGGCCACCGCGCCCAGCACGACCGACGGGTGCGCGTCGCGCTCCCGGGCCTGCGCCGCCATGCGGCGCGCCTCCGCCGCGCGGCGCCGGTGGGGCAGGGCGTCGAGGAGGTCGGGCGGGAAGTCGTCGCGGGCGGTGTCCCGTCCGGCCATGGCGGCGTCGAAGAGCGCCTCGCGGCGGGACGGCGGGGTACGGCGCAGCAGGTCGGTGAGCGAGGAGGTGTTCTCCTGCCAGAGCCGGGCGAGTTCGGTCAGCTCGGGCGGCGCGGCGACGACGAGCCGGTCGAGCACGGTGCGCGGGAGCCGGGTCGCGGCGGTCCCCCGGCGGCGCTCCGGGGCGAGCAGCAGGCGCAGGGTGCGGCCGGGATCGGCGGCCACGAGGCGGTTCAGCCGCTCGTGCACGAGCGGCTGGAGCCCGCCGTGGCAGAACCGCTCCAGCAGGTCGAGCACGCGGTCCGGGGCGGCGTCGGCGAGCGGCGCGACGACGCCGGAGTACGCGGTCCACCATGCCGCCCGGCCGCCACGCGCCAGCAGGGCCAACTGCCGCTCCGCCTCGTCCAGTACGGGCCCGGGGTGCCGGCCGGCGAGGGCGGCGGGGCCGCTGAGCGCGGGCCAGAGCGCGGGCAGCAGGCGGCGTACGGTCTCCTCGGTGCACGCGGGCAGCAGCCGCGCGGCCTCGGCGTCACCCCACCGCTCGCCGACGGGCCCGATCAGCGCCTCCGCGACGGCGGTGCGCCGGCCGCGGACCACGGCCCGGACGAGCTGCCCGCGCACCACGGCCGGCGCGTCCTCGAACGCGGCGACGACGATGTCGTCGGGCAGCAGGCCGCGCCGTACGGCCTTCATCCCCTGGGCGCGCACCGCTTGGTCGGCGTGGGCGAGCCGGGCGGCGAGGAAGCCGGTGTCGCGCCCGACGAGGGCGGCGAACGCCGCGAGCCGGCGGCCGTACCCGCCGTGCCCCTCCAGCCCGTCGAGGAGCGCGGCCAGTTCGCCGCGCCCGGCGGCCCGGCGGGCGGCGAGGGCCAGCTCGCGCAGGCGCCGCGGGTACGGCAGGGGTTCGAGGGCGCGGATGAGGTCGTCGGCGTGAGGCTGCATGGGACGGCATTGTTCCGTGCCTGCTGCCGCTCCGGCGCCGAATTCTTGTACGAGCCGGGCCGGGTCGCGCCGGGCCGGGCGGCGGTCAGTCGAACGACGGCATCTCACGGGTGCGGGTGCGCTTGATCTCGTACAGGCCCGGCAGGCCGCCCAGCGTCAGCAGCCCGTCCCACAGCCGCAGCGCGTCGGCGCCGCGCGGCGCGGGCGAGACGACGGGGCCGAAGAAGGCGAAGCGGGCGCCGCCGGGCGGGGTGACCGCGAGGACCGGGCTGCCGACGTCCGTGCCGACCAGGGCGATGCCCTCGGCGTGCGAGGCGCGTACCGCCTCGTCGTACGCCTCCGACTCGGCTGCCGCGGCCAGTTCGGTGGGGAGCCCGGTGTCGTCGAGCGCACGGGCGAGGCCGTCCCACTCGCCGCGCTCGTGCAGGCGCACGGCGAGCGCCGCGTAGTAGCGGCCCAGGGCGTCGGACCCGTGGTGCTCGGCGACGGCGGCGCAGACCCGCACCGGCTGCCTGAGGTAGGCGCCCCACTCCCCCTCGGGATCCTCGGGGTTGACCTCGCGGCCCTCGTTGAGGACCTCCAGGCTCATGACCCGCCAGCGCACCCGGATGCCGGTGAGCCGCCGCACCTCCGTCAGCCAGCGGGCCGTCGTCCACGTCCAGGGGCACACGGGGTCGAACCAGAAGTCGGCTTCGGGCGTGCCGTCTCCGGGGTCCGCCGCCTCGTCGGTACGCATCACTCCACCGTATCGAGGTGCAGGCGGACGAACCGGGGGCGGTACAGGGCGACGTTGCGGTGCACGTGGGCGGAGACGTTCTCGGGCGAGGCGTCCAGCCAGTTGACGTCGTAGCCCAGGAGCAGCCCGTCGCCGGAGCCGACGCCGGGATGCGCCTGCGGGTTGTACGCGGCGGCGCCGGAGCCGCCGGCCGCGTCCTCGGGCAGCGGCGCGGTGAACGCCTTGTCCGGCCCGTGCCACGGGCCTTCCGGCCGGCACGCCCAGTACGACGCGACGGTCGTCAGCCCGCTCCCGGCCGGCCCGCCCGCGTCCATGGTGAACAGCACCCAGGTGTCGCCCTGCCGCACGACGCTGAACGCGCTGCCGACGCCCCTGCGTCCGCCGTCCCCCAGCACCGGCCGGGAGCGGGCCGCCTCCGTGCGCCACCGCTCGCCGTCCCAGTACCGCCACGCCGACCGGTCCCCGAGCCGGCCCACCGGCACGCGCGCGAGGTGCGCGCGGGAGCTGCGCTCGGCCTGCTCGGGAGTGCGGCCGTCGGTGCCGCCCCACACGTACGTGAAGTCCCCCCGCCGCACCGCGGCCGCACCGTAGACGAGGCGGTCGGCGGGGTCGGCGACCCGCGACTGGTCGTCGACCTGGGTGATGCCCTCCAGCCGCAGGTCGGGCAGCGAGAGCGTGGCGACCTCGGTGGCCAGCGGCACGCCGTAGATCCACGGCTGCTGCGCCTCCTGCCGGTGCCAGAGCAGCACCCGCAGCACCTGCTCGGCGGAGCCGGGCGCCCGCGGCTCCACCACGGCGTGCACCGGCCAGCGCCACTGCCGCACCGGGGCGCCGGGTTCGGGGAAGAGGGAGGCGGGCGCGCCGGGGGCGCCGCCGAGGAGGGTGCGTTCGAGCCGGCCGTCCGGGGACATGACAAGGGCGGCGTTGCGGGTCCACGCGGGGGTGCCGAGGGAGGTGTCGCGCCAGGCGTGCGGCTGGCCCTGCTTGTTGGGCGGCGGCTGGACCCGGCCGAGGTACGGGTCGGAGACCAGCCACAGGGTACGGCCGTCGGGCAGCCGGACGGAGTGGTTGCCGTCGCCGCCGGTCCAGTCGTCCGTGCGAGCGGCGTCGTCTCCGTAGCGCGCGAACTCGTCCGTCGTCGCGGCGTCGGCGCTCCAGCCGGAGACGGCGAGGCCCGTGCAGGCCCCGGCGTCCTCGCCGGAGTCGTCGTCGGTGAGCACGACGACGAGGCCCACGACGAGCAGCAGGGCGAGGGCTATCCCGGCGCCGGCGGTCTGGCGTCGCTCCATCGGGGCACGGTAACGGGCGGGGCCAGAGATCCGTAAGGCGCCCGGTGGGACGCGGCCCGCGGGCGCCCGTAGGCTGGCGGCGTGGCGAAGCGAGACCTCGCGGTGTTCGACCTGGACGGCACCCTCACCGACACCCGGCACCGGCTGCACCACCTCACGTCCTCCCCCAAGGACTGGGACGGCTTCTTCCGCGCGGCCCCCTTCGACCCGCCGCTGCCCGAGGGCGTGGCGCTGGCCCTTCAGTGGGCCGAGAGCTGCGAGGTCTGCTACGTCACCGGCCGCCCGGAGCGCACCCGCCGGGACACCGTGGCCTGGCTCGCCGCGCACGGCCTGCCCGAGGGCCCGCTCTGGATGCGCCGCGCGGGCGACCGGCGGCCGGCCCGGGTGGCGAAGCCGGAGTTGCTGCGCCGGGTGGCCCGCGGGCGGACCGTCGCGGTGGTCGTGGACGACGACGAACCGGTCTGCCAGGCGTACGAGAAGGCCGGCTTCCCGGTCGTACGGGCCGACTGGATGCCTCACGCCGAGCCGCTGCGCGCGGCGCAGGAGGACGAGGGCCGCACGTAGCACCCGCCCCCCGGCGGCTCCGGCGGGAGCGGCAACGCCGGTTGAATCCCGGGCCGGATCGCGGCCCGACCCTCCCGCGCCGCGGCCGGGCGACTACGCTCGGCGCACATGACCTCCCGCGACGACACGGACATCGACGACACGGGTCTCGACGAGACCGAAAAGACCGGAAAAGCCGGAAAGACCGGCATAGCCGCGGCCGGCACCGACACGGGCGACCCCCACACGCCCGGCGCCGGTGACTCCGGTGCGGCGGCAGGACTGCCCGGCCCGCTCGACGGCGAGGAGGGCGAGGACGGCGAAGAGCCGCCGCCGCCCCGGCTGACGCCGCGGCAGGCGCGCCGTGTACGGGCCCTGACCTCCGCCGGCGTGATGGTGGCCGTCGGCGTGGCGATGGTGGTGCGGTTCCGCACGGAGCCGTCGCTGCTGACGTTCGCCCTCTACGGCGGCGCGCTCGTCCTCTCCGGCACCGCGATCATGCTCAGCCGCGCGGGCCGCACCCGGGTCGCGATGGCGGTGCTGGCCGCCGGCTTCGCGTTCGTGGTCACGGACCAGTTGCTGCGCTAGCACCACCGCGGTAGAGGGCGGCCGGGGCGGGTAGGTCATCGGTAGTACGCCGAGTGGGGGGTTCGTTGAACAAGAAGCACGCGGCCGCAGCGGCGGCGCTCCTGGTGCCCGCGGTCGCCGTCGCCGCGGTGCTGTTCGCCCGGTCGCACGGCGGCACCGAGGAGACGGCGCACCGCCCCCAGGCCCGCTCCTCCCCCGTCTCCCCGGCGGCGTCCCCCTCGCCCTCGCCCACACCGGCCGACGAGCCGCCCGCGACCGAGGGCCCGGTGCTCGGCGTGAAGCTGGACAACGCCGCGGCCGCCCGGCCGCACACCGGCCTGGAACAGGCCGACGTGGTGCACGTGGAGCGCGTCGAGGCCGGCATCAGCCGGTTCCTCGCCGTCTACGCCTCCGGGCTCCCCGACGTCGTCGGGCCGGTGCGCAGCGCCCGCGAAACGGACCTGGAGCTGCTCGCGCAGTACGACGACCCCGTACTCGCGTACTCCGGCGCGCAGTCCAAGCTCAAGCCGTACATCAACCGCGCCCCGCTGCGCCCCGTGCCGCCCGAGCAACTGCCCGGCGCGTACTTCCGCGGCACCGACCGCCCCATACCCCACAACCTGTACCTGCGCCCCGAGCGCGTCACCGACGCCGCCCCCGAACTCGCCGGCATGGACGCCGCGTCGCTCTACGAGACCGGCGAGGCCCCGGCAGGCGGCCGGAAGACCGCCGAGCGCACGGTGGAGATGCCGGCCGCGAGCTTCACCTTCGACTGGTCGGCCGAGCGCCGCGGCTGGGAGGTCTCCATGGACGGCACGCCCGCCACCAGCGGCGGCACGCGGCTCGCGCCGCCGACGGTGGTGCTCCAGGAGACGACGATCCGCAAGGGCGGGTTCGGCGACCGGTGGGGCAACAACTCGCCGTTCACCGAGACCGTCGGCTCCGGCGACGCGACGGTGCTGCGCGACGGCCGCGCGTACGCCGCCGAGTGGGACCGGCCGACGGAGGCGGACCGCACGGTGTTCACGACGCCGGACGGGCGGACGATGCCGGTGGCGGAGGGCCAGGTGTGGGTCGTGTACGTGCCGCGAGGCTGACCGCGCCGGGCACCGGTCCCGTCGTACGCGCCCTCAGCCCGCGGCCATCCGCAGCACCGCCGCGCCCCTGACCCGGTCCGCCGCGAGGTCGTCGAGCGCCTCGTCCGCCCGGGCGAAGGGGTACGGGGTGACGGTCGCACGCACCCCGTGCGCGGCCGCGGCGGCGAGGAACTCCCGGCCGTCGGCGCGGGTGTTGGCGGTGACGCTGCGCAGCACCCGCTCGCGGAACAGGTGCCGCTCGTAGTCCAGCTCCGGGATGGTGGTGAGGTGGATGCCCGCCACGCTGAGCGTGCCGCCGGCGTCCAGCGCCTCCAGCGCGACCGGCACCAGCTCGCCGACGGGCGCGAACAGCACCGCCGAGTCGAACGGCTCCAGCGCCGGCTCGTCGGCCCCCGCCGCGGTCGCGGCGCCCAGCTCCAGCGCGAGCCGCTGCGCCGCCCGGGAGCGGGTGCGCACGTGCACCTCGGCGCCCTCGGCGAGGGCGAGCTGGGCGGTCAGGTGCGCGGAGCCGCCGAAGCCGTAGAGGCCGAGCCGGCCGCCGGGCGGCAGGTGCGCCAGGCGCAGCGCGCGGTAGCCGATGATCCCGGCGCACAGCAGCGGCGCCAGGTCCTCGGCGGCGGGCTCCTTGGGCAGCGCGTACGCGTACGGGGCGGGCACCACGGCGTATTCGGCGTAGCCGCCGTCCGCGTCCCAGCCGGTGTAGCGGGAGTGGGGGCACAGGTTCTCCTGGCCCCGCTCGCACCAGCGGCACTGTCCGCAGGTGTGGCGCAGCCAGGGGATGCCGACGCGGGATCCGATGCGCCGTTCGGCGGCGGCGCCGGCCGCGACGACCTCACCGACCGCCTCGTGACCGGGCACGACCGGCGTCTTGTGCGGCGGGAGGTCGTGGTCGCGGACGTGGAGGTCCGTACGGCAGACGCCGCACGCCTCGACCCGGACCAGCAGTTCGTCGGGCCCCGGCTCGGGCACCGGCAGCTCCACCGGCTCCAGCCGGCCCTTCGCGGTGACGACCCAGGCCCGCATGGCCGTCGGCAGCGTGGCTCCCATGCCCCCATCCTCGCGGGCGCCGGTTCTCCCCGTCCACGACGCGCCGGGCGGTGCACCCCCATGCGACCTCGGATGCCCCCGGCTGTCTGCGCAGGGGTGTTCGATCGCGCCACGCCGGGTACCCGCGGGTCGCACTCCCGCGAAGAGATCGGAGGTGATCATCGGCAGCACATGCCGTGACCGGTGACCACCGTGATCGTCGAAAGGACGTGCCCGTATGCGCATCGCATTCCTCATCGCCCCCGAGGGGGTCGAGCAGGTCGAGCTGACCGAGCCCTGGCAGGCCGTCACGGAATCCGGCCACACCCCCCGGCTGGTCTCCACCCGGCCGGGCCGGGCCCAGGGGTTCCACCACCTGGACAAGGCGGACACCTTCGAGATCGACCAGGTCGTCGCCGACGCCACCGCCGACGAGTACGACGCGCTGGTGCTGCCGGGCGGCGTCGCCAACCCCGACTTCCTGCGGATGGACGCGGACGCGGTGTCCTTCGCCCGGGAGTTCTTCCGGACGGGCAAGCCGGTGGCGGCGATCTGCCACGCGCCGTGGCTGCTGGTCGAGGCGGACGTCGTCCGCGGGCGCACGCTCACCTCCTGGCCGAGCCTGCAGACGGACATCCGCAACGCGGGCGGCACCTGGGTCGACGTACCGGTCCAGATCTGCGCCGACGGACCCAGCACCCTGGTCACCAGCCGCAAGCCGGGCGACCTGAAGCCGTTCGGCGAGGCGTTCCTGTCCGAGTTCGCCAAGGCCGAGCAGAGCTGAACCGGGCGGCGGGGCCCGCCTGCAGGGCGTCAGCCCCCGGGGCGGATCCTCGCGCTCCGGGTGACGCGGCGGACGCTCCACTCGAAGCCGCCGCGGCACACCACCGCGTGCCGCTCGTCGGTCACCACGCCGTGGGTGCTGATGCGGGCCCGGTCCGCGGTGCCGGCGAGGACGGGGCGCAGCACCTGGACGGCGGACGAGCTGAGCTTGCAGGAGGCGATGAGCCGGCCGCGGGCGGGCGCCAGGTACTCGAACGAGGCGGACGCGCCGAGCGGCAGCACGCCGTCCAGTTCGCCGGGCGCGTCGCCGGCGGAGAGGATCGCGGCCAGCGCGGCGGCGTCGACGAGGGTGGCGAGGCCGCTGGAATGCAGCGAGCCGATGACGTTCCCGAGCACACCGGGGGCCTCGACGGCGACCTCGGCGGCACCGTCGATGGCGCGCAGCACCGTGAGTCCGGCGGTGCGGTGGGCGGGCACGGGCTCTAACAGCGAGCGCGCCAGGGCGGTGGCATCCATGGAGGCATGGTGCCGGGGGCCGGCGAAGGCGGCGGGTCCGCCAGGCCAACTCCGGCTGACCGGTAGGTTCCGAAAAGTCGCCGGGTGCCGGCCGCTCACTCCTCCTTGCGGGTGGCAAGCACCTCGTGCAGGTCGTACGTGACCGGCTCCTCCAGCTGCTCGTAGGTGCAGCTCTCCGGCGTGCGGTCGGGGCGCCAGCGGCGGAACTGCGCGGTGTGCCGGAAGCGGGCCCCGTTCTCCATGTGGTCGTACGCGACCTCCAGCACCCGCTCCGGCCGCAGCGGCACCCACGACAGGTCCTTCTGCCCGCTCCACCGGCTCGGCGCCCCCGGCAGCCGCGCCGACTCGTGCGCCTCCTCCTTCGTCCAGTCGGCCCACGGGTGCGTCGCCTGCTCCTCGGGCGTCTCCATCCGCAGCGGCGCCAGCTCCTCGACCAGTTCGGCCCGCCGCTTCATCGGGAACGCCGCGCACACCCCCACGTGCTGCAGCACGCCCTTGTCGTCGTTGATGCCGAGCAGCAGGGAGCCGACCACCGGCCCCGACTTGTGCCAGCGGAAGCCGGCGAGCACCACGTCTGCCGTGCGCTCGTGCTTGACCTTGACGAGCACCCGCTCGTTCTGCCGGTACGGCAGATCGGTCGGCTTGGCGATTATCCCGTCGAGCCCGGCGCCCTCGTACTGCTCGAACCACTCCCCCGCGACCGCCAGGTCCGTCGTCGCCGGCGCGATGTGCACGGGCGCCCGGGCGTCGGCCAGCGCGCGCAGCAGCGCCGCGCGCCGCTCGGACTGCGCGGTGTCCAGCAGCGAGTCGTCGCCGAGCGCCAGCAGGTCGAACGCGACGAAGCTCGCCGGCGTCTGCTCGGCGAGCATCCGCACCCGCGAGTCCGCGGGGTGGATGCGCTCGGTGAGGGCGTCGAAGTCGAGCCGGTCGCCGCGCACGATGACGATCTCGCCGTCCACGACGCACCGCTCGGGCAGGTTGGCCTTCAGCGCCTCGACCAGCTCGGGGAAGTAGCGGGTGAGCGGCTTGCCGGTGCGGCTGCCGATCTCGACCTCGGCGCCGTCGCGGAAGACGATGGCGCGGAAGCCGTCCCACTTCGCCTCGTAGAGCATCCCGGGCGGGAGCTTCTTCTGCGGCTTGGCGAGCATCGGCTTCACGGGGGGCATCACCGGCAGATCCATGTGCGCAACGGTAAGGCGGGATTCGGACATCCGCCTTACCGTTACGCACATGGGTGCAGCGATTCAGCTCCAGGCGGGCGACAGAACAGTGCGGCTGTCCAGCCCTGACCGGGTCTTCTTCCCGGCGAAGGGGTACACGAAGCTCGACCTCGCGCAGTACTACATCGCCGTCGGCGACGGCATCGTACGGGCGCTGCGGGACCGGCCGACGACCCTTGAGCGCTATCCCGAGGGGATAAGCGGTGAGTCGTTCTTCCAGAAGCGTGCGCCGAAGAACACGCCCGACTGGATCCCCACCGCCCGCATCACCTTCCCCAGCGGCCGGTACGCGGACGAGATGTGCCCCACCGAACCGGCGGCGGTCGTCTGGGCGGCCCAGTACGGCACGCTGACGTTCCACCCCTGGCCGGTGCGGCGCGGCGACACCGAGCACCCGGACGAGCTGCGCATCGACCTCGACCCGCAGCCCGGCACGGACTACGCCGACGCCGTGCGCGCCGCGCACGAGATGCGCGCCGTCCTCGGCGAACACGGGCTCACCGGCTGGCCGAAGACCTCCGGCGGCCGCGGGATGCACCTGTTCGTGCCGATCGCGCCGCGCTGGACGTTCGTGCAGGTGCGCCGCGCGGTGATCGCCGCCGGGCGGGAACTGGAGCGGCGGATGCCGGAGCAGGTCACCACCGCGTGGTGGAAGGAGGAGCGGGGCGAGAAGGTCTTCGTCGACTACAACCAGATGGCCCGCGACCGCACCATCGCGTCCGCCTACTCCGTGCGGCCCCACCCGCACGCGCCCGTCTCCGCGCCGCTGCGCTGGGAGGAGGTGGACGACGCCGAGCCGGACGACTTCGACCTGGTGACCATGGTGAAACGCTTCGCCGAGGTCGGCGACGTGCACGCGGACATGGACGACCACGCCTTCGACATCACCTCGCTGCTTGAGCTGTCCGCGCGGCAGGAGCGGGACCACGGCCACGGCGACATGCCCTACCCGCCGGACCACCCGAAGATGGCGGGCGAACCGAAGCGCGTACAGCCCAGCAGGGCGCGGCCGGAGGAGTGACCGCGGGCGCGGGACGGCGCCGCCGATGCCGTGCGCGGCGGCCCGGGCACGGGCCGCCCGGCCTGCGGCGTACGGTGTGATCGTAGACTCGGCGCATGCGATTCGGACTCCTCGGCACCGGCCCCTGGGCGGAGCGCGCGCACGGCCCAGGACTGCAGGCACACCCGCGGGCGGAGATCGCCGGCGTGTGGGGCCGGCGTCCTGAGGCGGCCCGCGCGCTCGCCGACCGCTTCTCCACCCGCGCGTACGAGGACGTGGACGCCCTCCTCGCCGACTGCGACGCGGTGGCCGTCGCGCTGCCGCCCGACGTGCAGGCGCCGCTCGCGGAGCGGGCCGCCGCGGCGGGCTGCCACCTGCTGCTGGACAAGCCCGTCGCCACCGAAGTGGCGGCCGCCAGGCGGGTGGTGACCGCGGTGGAGCGCGCTGGGGTGGCGTCCGTGGTCTTCTTCACGATGCGCTTCCGCGACGAGACCGCCGGCTGGCTGGCCGAGCGGGCCGGCGAGGAGGGCTGGCTGGTGGGCCGCGCCGACTGGCTCTCGCCGGTCTTCGCGGGCGCCGACAGCCCGTACGCAGCCTCGCCCTGGCGCGGCGAGAAGGGCGCGCTGTGGGACGTCGGACCGCACGCGCTGTCGATGCTGCTGCCGGTCCTCGGCGACGTGGACCCGGCGGTGCCCGGCGCCGTCACCTCCGCGCGCGGCCCGGGCGACACCGTGCACCTCACGCTGCGGCACGCCTCGGGGGCGTCCAGCACCTGCACGCTGAGCCACACCATCCCGCCGCAGGCATCTGGCGTCACCGTGCAACTGCACGGCACGCCGGGCGTGCAGACGGCGCCGGACCGGGACGACGACGGGCCCGTGCCCGCGTTCGTACGGGCCGTGGACGCCCTGCTGGAGGCGGCCGAGAGCGGCCGCCCCGACCCCCGCGACGTACACCTCGGGCTGCGCGTGACCGAAATCCTCGCCGCGGCCGAGGAAGGGCTGCCGGCCGCGGGCGAGTGATCCGGCGGTAGCCGCCGGGCCCGCGACCCCGAAGGGCCGTGGCGCCCGCCTGTGCGGCGGGGGCCACGGCTTTCACTTCCGCCCCGCCGTCAGGATCCCGCCGGGGCCTGCGCGGTGGTACGGGCCGCGGGGACGACGCCCAGCAGGCGCAGCCGGTCGAGCGCCGTTTGCCGCGAGGCGATACCCGCGGCCCCGGCCGCCCACTCGTCCCACTCCGGCCAGCGCGCGCGGTCGAACCCCGCGTCCTCGTACTCGTCCTCGGCGAGCAACTCCCCCACCGTGCGCATGCCGTCGGCGTCGCCGAGCCCGGGCCACCCGAGGTACTCGGTGCGCCACGCCAGCCGGTTCTCACCGCCCACCGAGCAGTGCAGCAGGTGGGCGTCGAACGCCAGCATGTCGCCCGGCTCCGTCGGCAGCACGGTCTCGGGCACCGGCCAGCCGGGGAACCCCTGGTTGGCGGGGTCGAGATCGTGGTACGCGGCCAGCCGGCGGGCGTACGCCGGGTCGTGCGACCCGGGCACCACCCGCAGCGCGCCGGTCCGCCCGGTACGCGGCTCCAGGTGGGCCAGGAACGTGACCCCGGGCACATCCGGGCCGACGTCCGTGTGCCAGCCGGAGTTGCCGGTGAAGCACACCGCACTGGGTACGGAGGGCACGGTCATCCGCCCGCACAGTTCGGCCGAACCCTGGAACAGCCGCGGGTCGTCGGCGATCAGCGACTGGCTGAAGGGCGTCCGGTCGGCGGCAAGCGGCAGGTAGTCGCCGCGGATGCCGCCTTCGCCGTACGGGTCGGTGTCGGTGCCGAGAGCCCCGTAGGCGTCGGTAAGGGCGGCGGTCACCTCGGCGGTGAGCCGGTCGGTCTCCTCGTACGTGAGCAGGCCGCGCAGCACCACGTACCCGAAGGCGCGGAAGTGCTCTCTCTGCTGGTGGCTGAACAACGACGTCATGACGTCGTCTCCTCTCGTCTCGATGGCAGGTCGTCTCGCGCATCGGGCGGGAGGAGGGCCACGGGCCCGTCAGCGTCAAACGAATCCGGTTCGCATGGCGCCCACCGTAGCCACGCGGCCCCGGTGTCCGCCACGGGGTTTACCTGTCCGCGGCGTTCGGGGGTAGGCGCGTACGGCACCGGGCCAGTGCCTAGACTCGCCCCGACCACTGATCTTGACCACATCGGGGGGTTTGCGCCCATGGGCACGAAGAAGACCGCCATCTCCACCGCCGCCGCAGGACTGACCGCGCTGCTGCTGGCCACGGGGTGCAGCGGCGGTGCGGACGACGACGGGGGCGGCGCCGGCGACGAGAAGGCGCAGCCCCGCCCGGTGATCAGCGAGGGCCAGGCCCGCAAGGTGCTGGAGCGCTACGTCGAGACCAACAACGCGGCCAACGCCGCCCTGGACCGCAAGGCGCTCGGCGAGGTCGAGGGCGGCGCGCTGTACCAGCAGAGCCAGGCGCAGTACCGGCAGTTCCCCACGTACGAGAAGAAGTACCAGGCGCTCTACAAGAAGCCGTTCCGCTACCGCGCCGACGAGGCCCAGTACTACATACCGGCCCGCGGCGACTGGTACATGGTCGACGCCCCGGTGGAGGGCCCCGGTTACGACGAGGGCGACCGCAGCCTGCTGGTCTTCGAGCGCGCCGGCGGCGGCACGTGGAAGAACGTCGCGTCCGTCGGCATCCAGGGCCGGATCCCCGAGGTCGCCCGCGGCGACGGCGGCCTGCCCACCGTGCTGCCCCCCGGCACCGAGGTGGGCACGACCGCGCTTGACGGCCTGGACGACGCGGTCAACGACCTCTATGTCTCGGGCGGTAAGAAGGACGGCAAGCTCCTCGCGGACAGCGAGGTGCGCAAGAACATGGTCAAGGACCACGCCACCCGCCGGGACTGGATCAGGCCCGAGCACGACGGCTACTTCGAGACCGAGTTCGAGTCCCAGAACCGCAAGTGGGACGACGCGTACAAGCCCGCCTTCCCCGACGTCTACGCGCTGCGCACGGCCGACGGCGGCGCGCTGACGGTCTTCAACTCCTACGACGCGCGCGTGGACTTCGCCACCCGGCCGGGCTTCCACATCATCCCGGGTGATGCCACCAGCCTGTACGTCAAGGAGAAGGAGCCGCTGGGCGTACGGGAGTACTACGCCGTGCAGAACGCGGCGCACGTACCCGACGAGGGCAAGGTCGAACAGCTCGGCGGCGAGGTGGAGATGATCGGCGCGAGCTGACCGCCCTCCCCCCCGTTCCGCTCACCAGTCCGCCGGGTCCGGCGGCGGGAACTCCACCGTGACCGCGAGCCCGCCCTCAGAACCCGGCACCGTGGTCACCTCGGCGCGGTGCGCGGCGGCGACGGCGCCGACGATGGACAGCCCGAGGCCGTAGCCGCCGCCGGCCGCCCGCGGCTGCAGCCGCTGGAACGGCTCGTACAGGTCGGGGATGCGCTCCGCGGGGATCCGCGGGCCGCTGTTGACCACCCGCAGCATCGGATGGCCCGTCTCCCTGACGTCCGTGGCGACCCGCACCCAGCCGCCTGCCGGGGTGTAACGCAGCGCGTTCTCCACCAGGTTGCCGACGAGGCGGGCGAGGAGCCGTTCGTCGCCCGAGGCGACCGCGGGGCGCAGCGAGGAGTGCAGGTCCTGCGTGCCGGGCGCGGCCCGGGTGCGGTCGTGCAGCACCTCCCGTACCACCCGGGCGAGGTCGACGGGCTCGGCGGCGACCAGCCCGCTCTGGCTCCCGGCCAGCGTCAGCAGCGCCTCGATCAGCCGCTCCTGCTCCTCCCCGCGGCGACGACCCGCTCGCACACGGCACGCAGCGACGCCGCGTCCGCGCCCGGGCGGGAGAGCGCCACTTCGACCATCGCGCGCTGGAGCGTCAGCGGCGTGCGCAGCTCGTGGGAGGCGTTGGCGACGAACCGGCGCTGGGCCTCGAACGCGGCGTGCAGCCGGGGCAGGTCGCGGTCGAGCACGATCACGTCGTACTCGCTGCTCGTGGCACGGTCGATGGCCTCCTGGCCGTCGTACGCGAGGTCCGTGTCCATGCCGTCCTCGCGCAGCCCGGTGGCGACGGTCTCGGCCAGCTCCCGGTGATCCTCCACGATCAGCACACGCATGCCGTCAGCGTGCCGGAGACCGCGTAAGCCCCCGGTAACAGCCGAGGTCACCTGGCTGGGGTGGCCCGAAGGCGGCTCGTCTCGACGGGCGGCAGGACGGCCGGCGGCCGGGCGTACGCCGCGGGCGGAGCCCCCGCTGCTCGGGGGGACAGCGGGGGCACCGCGGTCTGCGTGGGCGTGGCTGCGTATCGGTGCACCGTCCGGACTCCCCCGGGCCGGTGCACCGGTACGTCAGGTGGTGGCCAGCGCCTCGGTCGGAGGCAGCCGGGCGGCGCGCACCGCCGGGTAGAACCCGGCGAGGCCGCCGATGAGGAGCGTCGCGCCGATACCGCCGGCCATCGCCCATATCGGCACCACCGTCGCCCAGTCCTGGGACGTGGCGTAGCCGACGGTCACGCCGATGCCCAGGACCACGCCGCCGAGGCCGCCGAGCGCGGACAGCAGCAGCGCCTCGCAGAGGAACTGGCTGCGGATCTGGCCGCGGGTGGCGCCCAGCGAGCGGCGCAGGCCGATCTCGGAGCGGCGTTCGAGGACGGAGATGACCATGGTGTTGGCCACGCCCACGCCGCCGACGATCAGCGCCACCCCGCCGAGTCCCAGCAGCAGGCCGCTGAGGGTCTCGTCGGTGGCCTCCTTGGCCGCCAGGGCGTCGGAGGGGCGGGAGACGGTGGCCTCGTTGGGGTTCTCCGGGTTGGCGGTGGCGCCGAGGACCGACTGCACGTCCGCGACGGCGGATTCGTCGGTGCGGGTGTAGATCGTCGTGGGGGTGCCGGCGAAGCCCAGCTCGTCCTCGGCGACGTCCCAGCCGACCAGCGCGGCCGAGTCCAGCTCGGGCACCAGCTCGTTGTACGCCGTGAGGCCCACGACCGTGAACCACCTGCCGCCCAGCCACACCTGCGAGTCGGGCCCCGCCTCGTAGACCCCGAGCTGCTCGGCGGCCTTGGGCCCGAGGACCACCGCGGGGTAGCGGCTGTTCGCGCCGTTCAGCCAGCGTCCTTCGGTGATCTGCAGCCCGACGGACTCCGGCAGATCGATGCGGGCCGCGCTCACACTGAGGCCGCCCGTCTGCTCTTCGGGGATCCGGTCGTTGCGGAAGACGTTGGCGTCGACGCGTCCGACGGCGGAGACGTTCTCGACCTCCGGGATGGCCCCGATCATGCCCACGGACTCCGCCGGCAGGCTGGCCTGGGAGCCCGAGAACGACTGCCCGGGGGTGACGGTGAGCAGGTTGGTGCCCAGCGCGTTCAGCCGGCGGTCCAGATCCTCCGTGGAGGAGGTGGAGATGCCGACGACGCCGATCATCGCGGCGATGCCGATGGCGATCCCGAGCGCGGAGAGGAACACCCGCATGGGGCGCGAGCGCAGCCCCGAGCCCCCGACCCGCAGCATGTCCGCCGGGGTCATCCGGGCGGGCTTCGGCGGGGTGGGCGGCGGCGGTACGGGCGGCTGCGCGCGGTCGAGCTCCGCTGTCGCGTGCGGCGCGGTCATCGGACGGCCTCCTGGGAGAGCCGGGCGGCCGGGAGGGCCGCGGCGGGGGCGGAGTCGTGCTCGATGCTGCCGTCCTTGAGGCGGACTTCGCGGGGCAGGGAGGCCGCGATGTCACGGTCGTGGGTGATGACGACGACGGTGGTGCCGGCCTCGTGGAGCTGGTGGAGCAGCTCCATCACGACCGCCCCGGAGCGGGAGTCGAGCGCGCCGGTGGGCTCGTCGGCGAGCAGCAGGGGCGGGTCGCCGAGGACCGCGCGGGCGATGGCGACGCGCTGCTTCTCGCCGCCGGAGAGCTGGTGCGGCTCGTGGTAGAGGCGGTGGCCAAGACCGACGCGGCGCATGGCCAGCTCGGCGAGGCGGCGCCGTTCGGCGCGGGTCCGGCCGCTGTAGAGCAGCCCGTCGGCGACGTTGTCGAGCGCCGGGACTCCGGGGGCGAGGTGGAACTGCTGGAAGACGAACCCGATGGTGCCCGCCCGCAGGGCCGACAGCTCCCGGTCGCTGAGCCGGTCGATGTCGTGGCCGTCGATGCGGACGGTGCCCGCGGAGGGGCGGTCGAGCGTCCCCATGATGTTGAGCATGGTGGACTTGCCCGAGCCGGACGGGCCGACGACGGCCAGCAGCTCGCCGCGCCGGATGACGACGTCGGCGGAGCGGAGGGCGGCGACGTCACCGTAGGTCTTGGTGACCCCGGTCAGCTCGACCACCGGATGGGAGAGGACGGTCACTTCGGAACCCCCACGGACATGCCTTCTTCGATGCCGTCGCCGGTGATCTCGACCAGCCCGTCGGCGAACATGCCCAGCTCGACGGGCACGGACTCCGTGCTCCCGCCCGCGGTGACCTTCTGCACCGCGTAGCCCCCGCCCTGCCGGGCGACCAGCGCGTTCACGGGCACCGCGAGCACGTCCTCACGCGTTTCCGCCTTGAGCACCACGTCGACAGGCGCGGCCTGGTAGCGGCCGAGCTTGTCCTGCTCGCCGACGGTCAGCTGCAGGGGCAGCGTGGACTCCTGGTCCTCCTCGCCCTGGCCGCCGGCGTCGCCGGAGCCGGAGCCCGTGGCGGCGGGCGGGGTGCCGATGTCGGTCACCTTGCCGTCCACGGTGGTGCCGTTGGGCAGTTCGATCTCGGCCTTGGTACCGACCCGTACGAGGTCCTCGAACTGCGCGTCCAGCTCCACGGAGACGACCCGCTCGGTGCCGGTCCAGTCCAGGACCGCGCCCCCGGCCTTGGCGCCCGGCCAGGTCTGCAGCGCGGCGACCCGCCGGGCGCTCTCCGCGGTCACGGCGTCGCCGGCCTCGACGACGCCGGTCTGCTCCCGGCCCATGTCCTCCTGCCATTCGGACACCGCGTCGGCGGTGTCCGAGCTGTACGTCCCGTCGACGGTGAACCCGGTGTAGCCGAGCTTGTCGAGGTTGCGTTCCAGCAGCTCGACGTCGCCGCCCTCGCTGCCGTCGGACAGCGTGCGGTACAGCGGTGTGTCGCCGTAGAACAGCGGGACCTTCTCGCCGTCGACGCTGTACACGGTGTCGCCGCGCCTGATCGTGGAGCCCTCGTTGGGCGTCCAGGTGACGATCCCGGAGCCCGTGTCCGCGGCGTCGCCGGCGGAGCCGGCCGCGGTTCCGCCGCCGCCGGCCGGCTGGCCGGAGCCGGGATCCGCGCCGGGGTCGGCGCCGCCGGCCGCCGGGGCGATGGCCTCGACGGTGGACACGTCGCCGTAGCCCAGGGTGCCGTCCACGGTCTCGCTGCTGGTGAGCGTCGTCCGTTTCACCTGGGCAGTCGCGGCCGGTCCCGACGGGCCGGCGGCGGGCTCTTCCGAGTCCTCGCCGCCGAGCGCGCCGGTGGCGGCGAGCCCCGCCGCCGCGGCGACGCCGATCGCGATCACCACGATCAGCGCCATCCGCAGCCTGCGGCTCTTGCGCACCGGCTCGGGGCCGCTCGGCGCGCCGTCGCCTTCGGCCGGCGGGGCCGCGGTGGCGAGTTCGCCGCCGGGACCGCCCGCCTCGGGGTCACCGCCCGCGGTGAGCGGCCCGGGCGGGCGGACTTCCAGCGTGCCCGGTGGCCGTTCCCGCAGGTTCAGCTCCTCCGTCTCCTCACGGCTGGTCACTGCGGGCCCCCGCCGATCCGCATCCCGCCGCCGGGGTACTTGTCCTGGCATGCCTGCCGGGCGGGCTCGAACGTCGTCGGGTCGGCGGCACCGATGTCGACGACCATGCTGTTGCCCTCGATCTCCGGGTCGGGGAAGTCGGGCACGCCGTTCTGGCGGATGCACTCGGCCCACTCCGCGACCTTCTCGGAGTCCAGCGGCTCACCGCCGTTGGGGCCGCCCTGGCGCTGCGGCTGCTTGTCGCGGCAGGCTTCCTCCGCGGCCTTGAACTCGGCGGACTCCGGGTCGAAGCCGCCCTGGTTGAACATGACGCCGCCGGTGTCCTGCACCGGGTCCTTGAACTCCGGCACCCCGTTGTCACGCATGCACTGCGCGTACTCGACCGCCTGGTCGAACGGGCTGCCCGGAGAGGCGGACGTGCCGCCGTCGGAGGAGGCGGCCCCGGAATCGTCGGAGCACCCCGCCAGCACGACGCTGACGACGAGTGCGGACGAGGCGAGCAGGGTCTGCGCGAATGCGCGTTTGCGTGTGGTGAACATGGACCCAAGTTCTACGCGAGCGCCGGTCACACGGCGGATACAGAACGCCGCCGACGAAGAGCATCGGCGGCGGCTTTCATGAGAATTCCATGAATGGGGTTCTGTCGGCGGTGCTCAGCGCGTCGCGGGGGTGCGTTTTATCCTCAGAAGAACTTCAGGCAAGACTGCCCGAACCGGTAGTCCGGTCGGCTCTTTCCGTGCCGGCGGCGCCGTCGGAGCCCTCGCTCCCGGTGCCGTCATGCAGCGAGATGGCCCGCCCGGGGCACCGGCCGGCGGCGCCGCGTACGGACCTGGTGAGCGCGGGGCCGGGGTGCGCGGTGGTGAGCAGCACCTTGCCGTCGTCCTCGGACTGGTCGAAGACCGCGGGCACGTGCATCATGCAGAGCCCGGACCCCACGCACCTGGCGCGGTCGACCCGTACCTCCATCGTCGTCTCCTCCCCGGCCGCCGGTCACCAGGCGACCGGCAGCCGCTCCAGCCCGTAGGCGGTCGTGTGCAGCCGGAACGGCACCTCCGGGGCCGGCGCGGCGAGGCGCAGGTGCGGGAAGCGTCGCAGCAGCGCCGTATAGCCGATGCCGAGTTCCATGCGGGCGAGCGCGGCGCCCAGGCAGTGGTGGATGCCGTGGCCGAAGGCGAGGTGGGCGGCGGGCTCGCGGGCGGGGTCGAAGCGGTCGGGGTCCGCGGTCAGGACCGGGTCGCGGTTGGCCGTCGGCAGGGAGACGACGACGTGTTCGCCCGCCCTGACGAGCTGTCCGCCGACGGTGACGTCCTCCAGGGCGGTGCGGGGCGTGGGCGCGTGCGGCACGGTCAGGTAGCGCAGCAGTTCGTCGACGGTACGGTCCACGGCCCCCGGGTCCGTTCGGATCTCCGCGAGCCGGTCGGGGTGTTCGAGCAGCACCAGGGTGCCGAGGCTCAGCATCCCGGAGACGTTGTCGAGGCCGGCGAGTATCAGGAGCACGCAGACGCCGCGGAGTTCCTTGTCGGTGACGTCGGTTCCGTGGTCCCGTACGAGCATGCCGAGGAAGCCGTCGCCCGGGTCCCGGCGCTGCCCGGCGACCAGGGCGGCGAGGTAGCGCGAGAAGGCGGCGCCGGCGGCCGCCCGCGCCTGCCGGCCGCGGCCCTGGTCGAGGTGGTGACGGGCGCGGCGCAGGAACGCGTCGCGGTCGTCGCGGGGGACGCCGATCAGCTCGCAGAGCACCGCGCCGGAGACGGGGGTGGCGAACTGCTCGACGAGGTCGGCGGGCGGTCCCGCGCGCTCCACGGCGTCGAGGCGGTCGGCGACGATCTCCTCGATCCGCGGGCGGAGGCGGCGGATCCGGCGGACGGTGAACTCCGGGGTGAGCATCTTCCTGAGCCGGGTGTGCTCGGGCGGGTCGTAGTCCATGAGCTGCCCGATCATGTCGTCCGGGCGGTAGTCATCGGGGTACGTCCCGTCCGCGCGCGCCTCGCGGCCGAAGCGGCGGCGGGTGGAGAACCGGACGTGGTCGCCGAGGACTTGGCGTACCTCGTCGTATCCGGTGACCAGCCAGACGTACTCCTCGCTGTCGCCGGGACCGACGTCGATCCTGGTGACGGGTCGTTCCGCGGCGATCGCGCGCAGCTCGGCGGCGGGGTCGAAGCGCGTTCTGCGGGTGTAGGCGGGCGCGGGCCCGGGGCGGCGTGGCATGGGATCCCCTACCAGGTGACGGGCAGCGCTTCGACGCCGTAGTTGGGCGCGAGCGTCCGGTAGCGCAGCTCTTCCGGCGGTAGGGCCAGGCGCAGCCCGGGGAAGCGGTGCAGCAGCCGCGGGAGCGCGATCCTGAGCTGCACGCGGGTCAGCGGGGCGCCGAGGCAGTAGTGGATGCCGTGGCCGAAGGCCATGTGGGAGGTGACCTCGCGGGTGATGTCGAAGCCGTCGTGGCCGGCGCCGTCCCTGGCCGCCCGGTTGACGGCGAGCAGGGAGCAGACCACGACGTCGCCCTTCTTGATCACCGCGTCGCCTACGGGCACGTCGGCGAGGGCGGTGCGCGGCGAGGAAGTGGCGATCACGGAGACGTAGCGGAGCAGTTCCTCCACCGCGCGGTCGGTCAGCTCCGGCTTCTCCAGCAGCAGCGCGAGCTGGCCGGGGTGGCTGAGCAGCAGCATCGTGCCGAGGCCAAGGGTGCCGGCGACGTTCTCGTATCCCGCGGCCATCAGCGAGGTGCCGATGCCGGTCAGCTCGGTGTCGCTGACGTCGTCGCCGTGCTCGCGGATCAGCATGCCGAGCAGGTCGTCGCCGGGGTCGCGGCGTTTGCGCGCCACGAGTTGGCTCATGTAGCCGACGTACGCCTTTCCGGCGGTCATCTGCTGTTTGCGGCTGCGGTTGCCGGCCCGGCTGATGTCGAGGTTGCGGGCCAGCTCCGCCTGGTCGTCGCGGGGCACGCCGAGCAGCGCGCAACTGACGAGCCCGGGGATGGGCCAGGCGAAGTGGCGCATGAAGTCTGCGGGCCGCCCTGCGCGTTCGAGGGCGTCGAGGCGTTCGGCGACGATCTCCTCGATGAAGGGCTCCAGCCTGCGCATCCGCCGGTTGGTGAACTCGGGGGTGAGCATCTGGCGCAGCCGGGTGTGGTCCGGCGGGTCGTACTGCAGGAGGTTGCCCTCCTGGATCTGGCGCCGCCGGTCCTCCTCGGTGTCGGCAGGGGGCATGGTGCTGAAGCGGTCGGCGTCGCCGAGGATCTGGCGCACCTCGGCCTGGCCGGTGGCGACCCAGTCGCGCGGGGTTTCGAGCAGCGGCGTCTCCCGGCTCATCCGGCGCAGCTCGGGGAGGGGTTCGAGACCGTCCCTGCGGTTGTGTACGGGAATCTCGGGTGACTTGGCCATGCGCGCGCTCCTTCTCCCTGAATTCGTGCGTCTTTTCTGCACGCCGCCGGGCCTGAGGGCGCGCTTTTCCGGGCCGCACCGGGGGATACGGAATCCGGGTTGCCGGATTCCGTATCCCCCGGTGCGCGGCTCATTTCTCCGGGGACCCGCCGGGAATGCCCAGCCGCCCGGCGAGAATGCGGCCGATGTGCGCCGCGGGGGCGGATTTCAGCATTCCGAAGTGGTTGGCCTCGATCTCGTGCGGTTCGACGTTTCCGGCGACGTACGGCTTCCAGCTCTCGACCGCGTCGGCGACGGGGAGCCCCGCCGGGCGGTCCTCGGTGGCGACGAAGAGCAGCAGGTCGCCCGTCGTACGGCGCGGGGTGTGCTCGGGGGCGAACCCGGCCGAGTTGCGCATGACCTGTTCCATGCGCGAGCGCAGCCGGCCGCTGACCCCGGGCACCGCGGCTTCGTCGCCGCCGGGGCCGAGGAGCCGGCCCTGCGGGGCGGAGGTGGCGGCGGCGCGGCCGGCGGCGTCCTCGTTGGAGAACAGCGAAGTGCCGGCCCCGCCATCGGGGTAGGCGTCCAGCAGGGCGAGCAGTTCCACCCGCTCACCCTGCTCCTCCAGCCGGGCCGCGACCGCCTGCGCGAGCATGCCGCCGAAGGACCAGCCGAGCAGGTGGTACGGGCCCTCGGGCTGCACGGTCCGCATCTCGTCGGCGTAGTCGGCGGCCATCTCGGCGACGCTCTTCGGCATCGGCTCGGGCCCCGCGAGACCGCGCGCCTGGATGCCGTACACCGGCCGGTCCCGCGGGAGATGCGGCACGAGGACCGCGTAGCTCCAGGCGAGGCCGGTCGCGGAGTGCACGCAGAACAGCGGCGCGCCGCTGCCCTCCTTGCGCAGCGGGAGCAGCACCCCGAGGTCGCCGCCGCCCTCGGGGCGGCGGGCCTGCGCGAGCGCCGCGTCGTGCTCCTCGGCCTGCCGGTCGCGTACGGTCAGCAGACCCGCGGTGCTCCACCTGGCGCGCTCGCCGGTGCGCAGCATCCGCTCCCCCGCCGGGCCGTACGGGCAGGCCACGAAGTGGTCGCCGGTGAGCCGGGTGCTGCCGTGGTAGCCGCGGGCGAGGGTGGCGCCGGCGACGTACAGGTCGCCGACGGCGCCGGGCGGGACGGGGCGGAGCCGGTCGTCGAGGACGTAGGCGCGGGTGTGGGGCCCCAGGCTGCCGGTGGGCACCTCGGCGGGGAGGGGTGCGCCGGGGGCGGCGCGGTGGTGCAGCCAGGGTCCCGCGGTGCCGGCCGGGCCGTAGCCGGTGACCAGGGCGGCGTCCGGGTGCCGGGCGCGCCACTCGCGGGCGTCGACGTCGGAGGCGGCGGCGCCGTCCTCGATGACGGTGACCTCCGCGAACGACGGGTCGCCGGCGGGCAGTTCGGCCAGGGTCCAGAGCAGGTCGCGGGTGGTGAGCGCGCGGCGGGCGGCGTGGGGGTCGGGCTTGCCGAGCAGGACGCTCTCGCCGGCGCAGAGCGCGCGCAGCAGCGGGGTCACCACGGCCTCGACGGGGGCGCGTTCGTCCAGGGTCAGGTGTCGCGGGCCCTCGCCGGCCGCGGGGTCTGCGGCCTCGTCGGCTCCGTCCGCGAGGTGGCTGACCAGCGAGCGGTGTTCGACCACGACGCCCGCGGGCACACCGTGCGGCGTCGTGGAGTCCAGCAGCAGCGCGGCGTGGCCGGGGCGCGGCGCGGTGCCCGTCTCGTCGGCGGGGCCCGGCCCCGTGTACGTGCCGCGGGCGGCGGCCAGGACGGGGTTGCCGAGCGGGACGACCGTCATCGCGTGGTCGGCGGGCAGCAGTCCTGCGGTGGTCGCGGTGCAGATCAGCGCGCCGGGCCGGTGGCCGCGCAGCGGCGCGAGCGCCTGCATCGGCCGGTCGGGTCCGGTGAACAGGCAGGCGGCGCCCGCCTTGAGCACCCCGAGCAGCGCGACGGCGAGCCGGGCCCCCAGCGGCAGCGCCACGGCGACGACGTCCTCCGCGCCGACGCCGCGGGCGGCCAGCCGGCGGGCGAGCATCCCGGAGGCGGTGTCCAGCGCCCCGTACGTCAGGGCGCCGTCCTGGTCGGTGACGGCGACGGCATCGGGGGTGCGGGCCGCCCGGTCGGCCAGGAGGCCGACGACGGTGGTGTCCGGCAGCGGCGCCGCGGTGTCGTTCCACTCCCGTACGAGCCGGTGGTGCTCGGCCGGGTCCAGCAGCACGTCGACGTCGCCGAGGCGCACGTCCGGGTCGTCCGCGACCTGCCGCAGCACGCGCACCAGGCGGCGGGCGAGCGCGGCGGCGGTGTCGGCGTCGAACAACTCGGCGGCATAGCGCAGGTGGCCGTCGAGGCCGTCCCCCGAACCGTCCGCGCGATACCACTCGCTGAGGCTCACCGACAGGTCCAGCTCGGACGCGGCGGGGCCGAGGTCGAGGCGGCCGGTACTCAGCCCCGGCAGCTCGGAGGTGTCCTCCTCCTCGGTGGTGCCGTCGCGCACGTCGAGCATGACCTGCACGACGGGGTGCCGCGCCGCGGACGGCGGCAGCTCCAGCACGTCGACCAGGCGCTCGAACGGCAGGTCCCGGTGGCGGCGCGCTTCGAGGTTCGCCTCCCGTACGCGGCCGAGGAGTTCGCGGAAGGTGGGGTCGCCGGAGGTGTCGGTGCGCAGCGCGACCGGGCCGGCGAAGGGGCCCACCACGCCCTCCAGCGCACCCTCCTCGTCCCGCCGCGGCAGCAGCGCGCCCACGGTGATGTCGGTGCCCGCGCCCAGCCGGGTGAGCAGCAGCGCCAGGGCCGCCTGCACGACGGTGAACGCGCCTTCGCCGGCCTCGTCGAGCTCCGTCAGCCGCTCGTGCACCTCGCCCTCGACGCGCAGCGGCACCTGCCCGGTGCGGTGCGTGGCGAGCCGCGGCCGCGGCCGGTCGGCGGGCAGCCGCAGCTCCGGGACGAGCCCGGCGAGGGCGTCCTTCCAGTACGCCAGTTGGTCGCTGATCAGGCTCTCCGGGTCGTCCTCGCCGGCGAGGAGTTCGCGCTCCCAGAGCGCGTAGTCGGCGAACTGCAGCGGCAGCGGCGCGCGTTCGGGCGTACGCCCCTCGCGGCGCGCCCCGTACGCCGCCGACAGATCGCGCAGCATGACGTCCAGCGACTCGTCGTCGGCGGCGATGCGGTGCACGACGAGGAGCAGCACGTGCTCCGTCTCCGACAGAGCGAACAGGGTCTGCGTCCACGGCGGTTCGCGGGTGAGGTCGAAGGCGTGCGCCGCGCGGGCCGCAAGCAGCTCCGGCAGCTCCACTTCGGTCGCGGGGACCACCTCCGGTGCGGGCCGGGCGGCGGCCGGGCCGAGGACGCGCTGCCGCAGGTCGGCGCCGCCTTCGGCGGCGAAGGTGGTGCGCAGGGTGTCGTGGCGGGCCGCGACGTCGCCGAGTGCCGCGCCGAGCGCGTCGCGGTCCAGCTCGCCGGTGAGGCGCAGCGCGACGGCCGTGCGGTACGCGGCGGAGTCCTCGGCGAGCCGGGACATCAGCCACGTATGCACCTGGCCGGCGGACGCCGGCACTTCGTCCGGGTGCTCGACGGCGCGCAGCGCGGGGCGGGTCTTGGACGCCAGCATCCGCGTCACGCCCACGGGGGTGGGGGCGCCGAAGAACTGCCGCATGTTCAGCTCGGCGCCGAAGTCCTCACGGATCCGGCCGGCGAGGCGCATCGCGAGGCCGGAGTCGCCGCCGAGGTCGAAGAAGCTGTCGTCGGCGCCGACCCGTTCGACGCCGAGGACGTCGGCGAAGAGCGCGCACAGCGCCTCCTCGGTCTCGCCCTCGGGCGCGCGGCCGGTGGCGCGCTCGGCGAAGTCCGGGGCGGGCAGGGCCGCGCGGTCGAGCTTGCCGCCGGGCGTCAGCGGCAGGCTCTCCAGGGCGAGCACGGCGGCGGGCACCATGTGCGCGGGCAGCCGGGCGGCGGCGTGTGCGCGAAGCGCGTCGATGTCCGCCTCCGGGCCGCCGGGGACGACGTAGGCGACGAGTCTCTTGTCACCGGGGCGGTCCTCGCGTACGACGACGGCGGCGCGGGACACGTCGGGGTGGGCGGCGAGGACGGCCTCGATCTCGCCCGGTTCGACACGGAAGCCGCGGATCTTGACCTGCTCGTCGGCGCGGCCGCGGAAGGCCAGTTGCCCGTCGGGCGTCCAGGCGGCGAGGTCGCCGGAGCGGTACATGCGTGCGCCGGGCTCGAAGGGGCAGGCGACGAAGCGCTCGGCGGTGAGCCCGCCGCGGCCGATGTAGCCGCGGGCCAGGCCCGGTCCCGCGATGTACACCTCGCCGGTGACGCCCTGCGGCACGGGCCGGAGGAAGTCGTCCAGCACGTAGGTGCGGGTGTTGCCGATCGGGCGGCCGATGGGGGGCGGCGGGTCGGCGGGCGTGATGTCCGCGTCGAGCGGGGTGGCGGTGGTGATGACGGTGGCCTCGGTCGGCCCGTACGTGTTCCACACCTTGGCCTGCCGCGTCCAGCGGGACGCCAGGTCCGCGGTCAGCAGTTCGGCGCCCAGCACCCAGTTCCGTACGGCCGTGACCGCGGCCGGGTCGAGGACGCTCATGAGGGACGGCACCACGCTGGCCACGGACACCCCGGCGCTGCGGACCATCCCGGCCAGCGCCGCGGGCTCCACCCGCTCCTCTTCCGACGCGATCGCCAACGTGCCACCCGCCGCCAGCGTGACGGCGACGTCCAGGACGGCGGCGTCGAAGCTGAACGACGCGAACTGCAGCGCCGTCACGTCCTCGGCCATCCCCAGGACCGGCCGCATCGCCTCAGCCAGGTTCGCCGGGCCGCGGTGGGGCACCGCGACGCCCTTGGGCCGGCCCGTGGAACCGGAGGTGTAGATCACGTACGCGAGTTGCCCCGGCTCCGGCACCGTGCCCAGCGGCTCCACCGACTCCGCCGCGATCTCCCCCGCGGCCTCGTCCAGCCGCACCGCGCCCTCGGGCGTTAGGTCTCCGGTGCTCAGCACCACCTGCGCGCCGCTGTCGGAGGCCATGAACGCCAGCCGCTCCGCCGGATAGGCGGGGTCGAGCGGCACGTACGCACCTCCGGCCTTCCACACCGCGAGCATCGCCGCGACCATCTCCGCGCCACGCGGCAGACACAGCCCCACCCGCGACTCCCGGCGCACCCCGAGGCGGACCAGATACCGCGCCAGCCGATTCGCCCGCGCGTCCAGCTCCCCGTACGACAGCTCCTCCGCACCGCACCGCACGGCGACCGCCTCCGGAGCCCACCGCGCCCGCTCCTCGAACCGGTCCAGCACCGAACCCTCCGGCACCGCAAGGCGCGTCGCGTTCCACCCCGACACCACCGGCGCCCGCTCCCCGGCCGCCAGCACGTCCACGTCCCCCACCCGCACCGAAGGGTCCGCCACCACCTGCTCCAGCACCCGCACCACCCGCTGGAAGATCGCCGTGGCCGCGGCGCGGTCGAACAGGTCGGGCCGGTAGTCGAGTTTGCAGCGCAGCCGGTCCCCGGCCGGGGTCACGACCAGCGTCAGCGGGTAGTGCGCCGCGTCCCGGGACATGCCCGAGGGGCGGATGGTCAGCGCCTCGGACCCGCCCGCCCCGGCGGGCGGCGGGGGGAAGCTCTCGTAGAGCACCAGCGTGTCGAAGACCGCGCCGGGGCCCGCGAGGCGCTGCACCTCCGGCAGCCCGAGGTGCTGGTGCGCCATCAGCTCCGACTGGCGCCGCTGGAGGTCGGCCAGCAGCTCCGTCACCGGCTGCCCGCCGTCGAGCCGTACGCGCACCGGCAGCGTGTTGAGCAGCAGGCCCACCATCGACTCGACGCCCGCCAGCTCCGCGGGCCGCCCGGCGGCGGTGGCGCCGAAGACGACGTCCGTGCGGCGCGCCAGCCGGGCCAGGACGAGCGACCAGGCGCCCTGCACCACGGTGTTGAGGGTCAGGCCCTCCGCGCGGGCCAGGTCCCGCAGGCCCTTCGTGACGTCCTCGGGGACGTCACCGAAGACGTGCTCCGGGAAGACGGCCGCGCGCGTGGGGTCGGCGGGGACGACGAGCGTCGGCTCGTCGGCTCCGGCCAGCTCCGCCTGCCAGGCGGCGCGCGCCGCGTCCTTGTCCTGGCGGCCGAGCCACGCGAGGTACTGGCCGTACGACGGCACTCTCTTCAGCCGCGAGGCGTCGCCCCCGGCCGCGTAGACGGCGGACAGCTCGGTGAGCAGGACGGGCATCGACCAGCCGTCCATGAGGATGTGGTGGAACGTCATCACCAGCCGGTGCCGGTCCTCCCCGAGACGGACGAGGAGGAAGCGCATCAGCGGCGCGCTCGCCAGGTCGATCCGCTCGGCGAGCCGGCGCGCCGTGAGCCGGTCCAGCTCGGCCCTCGCGTCGTCCCCGGTGAGCCCCGACAGGTCCTCCTCCCGCCACGGCAGCTCCACGTCACGGGCGATGACCTGCACCATCTTCGCTCCGCTGACCTGCCGGAAGCAGGCGCGCAGCGCGGCGTGCCGGGCGAGCAGCGCCTGCCACGACGCGCGCAGCCGGGCGGGGTCCAGCGGTCCTTCGATGTCCAGGGCGGACTGCACGGTGTAGACGTCGGGTCCGGTGCCGGCGAGCGCCGCGTGAAAGAGCATGCCTTCCTGCAGCGGCGACAGCGGCCACACGTCCTCGACCAGGGATCGGCTCATCGCACTCTCCTCATCAACGGCTTCGCGCCGGTCGGCCCGGCTGGGACTGCTCGTCGGCGAACGCCGCTTCGAGCTCTTCGATCTGGTTCTGGGCGAGGTCGAGCAGGGGAAAGTCGGAGGGCGTGTGCCCGCCGGCGTCCGGGTCCTCGGTGTGGGCGGCGAGCCCGGCCAGCAGCTCCAGCCAGCCGGCGCCCAGGCGTTCGGCGTCCGCGTCGGCCAGCAGCCCGCCGGCCCACGACAGGGTCACCGTCAGCGCCGGGCCCGCGGGCCCGTCCTGCACGACGGCGCCCGCCTCCAGCGCGTGCGCCACGGGCATGCCGGCGGCGGCGGAGCCGCCGACCGCGGTCTCGCCGGCCGGCTGCCAGGCCCGTACGGGACCCGCGGGGCCGGCGGCGGGGAAGCGGCCGAGGTAGTTGAAGCCGATCTGCGGCTGCGGCAGCGCCGCCATCGCCTCTGCCGTCCCGGGGTTGAGGTGGCGCAGCAGCTCGTGGCCGAGGCCGTCGCCGGGGATCTCCTGCGCCTGCTCCTTGACGGACTTCAGCAGCTCGCCTGCCGCGGCGCCGCCGGCCCGTACCCCGTCGAGGTCGATGCCCGACGTCCGCAGCCGCAGCGGGTGCACGCCGGTGAACCACCCCACCGTCCGCGTGAGATCGAGGTCGCCGACGGGCTCGCGGCCGTGCCCCTCGACGTCCACGAGCACGCCGTCGTACGCGCCCGGCCGCCACCCCGCGACCGCCCCGGCGAGCGTGGCGAGCAGCACCTCGTGGACTCCGCAGTGGAACACCCCCGGCGTGCGGCCGACGAGCGTGGCGGCCTGGTCCGCGGGCACGGTCCAGGAGCGATTGCGCAGCGTGGGGGCGGTGTCGACCGCCGGGTCGAGGGGCCGGTGGCCCAGCGGCGGCTCGGGCTCGCCGAGCAGCGCCGTCCACTGCGCCAGCTCCGCCCGCCGCCGCTCGCTCGCGGCCTCGGCCGCGAGCGTGCGGGCCCAGCGGCGGAACGACACCGCGACCGGGTCGAGTACGGGCTCCTCCCCCGCGGCCGCGGCCTCGCACGCGGCCTGGAGGTCGGGCAGCAGGATCCGCCAGGACACCCCGTCGACCACCAGGTGGTGCACGGCGAGCACCACCCGCCCGACCCGTCCGGGGCCGGTGTCCAGCCAGACCGCCTGCACCATCACGCCCGCCGCGGGGTCCAGCCGCGCGACCGCCTCGCGGGCCATGCCGCTCGCCGCCTCATCAAGACCGTCGTCGGGCACGCCCGCGGCGTCGATACGGGTCACCAGTCCCGCCGCGTCGAGCGCACCGCGCTCGGCGACGACGAGCCGGGGAGCCGCCGCGTCGGACAGGTCGGTGCGGGCCCGCAGCATGTCGTGGGTGCCGAGCAGCGCGCCGAGCCCCGTGGCCAGCACGTCCGCCGTGAGATCCGCGGGGGCGCCGACGACGGTCCACTGCGCGAACCGGCCGCCCGCGACGCCCTCGCCGAGCCGCCGCATGACCGGCGTCCACGGCACCTCGCCGACGCCCACGTCCGCCACCGCCGCCGCACCGTCCGCCGCCGCCTGTACGACCAGCGCCAGCCGCTCCGGGGTCTTCTCCTCGAAGACCTGCCGCGGCGTCAGCACGTACCCCGCACGCCGGGCGCGGGAGGCGAGCTGCATCGAGGTGATGGAGTCGCCGCCCAGCGCGAAGAAGCTGTCGTCGGGCCCGACCCGCTCCAGCGCCAGCACCTCGGCGAACAGCGCGCACAGCGCCGCCTCCGCCGCCGTGCGCGGCTCGCGGTCGGAGACCAGCCCGGCGAAGTCGGGGGCGGGCAGCGCCCCGCGGTCCACCTTGCCGTGCGGGGTGAGCGGCATCCGCTCCAGCGGCACGACGGCGGCCGGCACCATGTACTCGGGGAGCCGTTCGCGTACGTACTCGCGCAGCGCGGACGGCAGTTCGCCGTCGTCGTACGGGCCTGAGGGGACGACGTACGCGACGAGCCTGCTCTCGCCGGGCCGGTCCTGCCGGGCGAGGACCACGGCCTGGGCGACGTCCGGGTGCGCGCCGAGCGCGGCCTCGATCTCGCCGGGCTCGATGCGGTGGCCGCGCACCTTGACCTGCTCGTCGGCCCGGCCGGCGAAGACCAGTTCGCCCTCGCCCGTCCAGCGCGCCAGGTCGCCGGTGCGGTACATCCGCTCCCCGGGCGCGAACGGACAGGCCACGAACCGCTCCGCGGTCAGCCCAGGACGGCCGCGGTAGCCGCGGGCCAGGCCGGGCCCCGCGACGTACAGCTCGCCGGTGACACCCGGCGCGACGGGCTGCAGGAAGGCGTCGAGGACGAACGCGCGGACGTTCGCCATCGGGGCGCCGAGGGGCACGGGGTCGGTACCGGGGGTCAGCGGTGCGCTCATCGCGGCGCAGACGGTGACCTCGGTGGGCCCGTACGCGTTGATCATCCGCCGCCCCGGCGACCAGCGGTCGACCAGCCCGGGCGGGCACGCCTCACCGGCGACGACGAGGGTTTCGAGGGTGTCCGGCAGCTCGTCGGCGACGGCGGGCACGCTCGGCGGGACCGTCACGTGGGTGGCACCGGCGGCGCGGAGGGCGTCGCCCAGGGAGACCTGCGGCGGCAGTTCGCCGGCGGCGGGGACGACGAGCGCCGCGCCCGACAGCAGCGCCATGCACAGCTCGGAGACCGCGGCGTCGAAGCTCACCGACGCGAACTGCAGGACCCGGGACCGCGGGCCGACCGCGAAGCGGTCGATCTGCGCGCGGGCCAGGTTGCCCAGGCCGCGGTGGGAGACGACGACACCCTTGGGGGTGCCGGTCGAGCCGGAGGTGTAGATGACGTACGCGGCATGATCGGCTGTCAGCGGGCCCCGCCGCTCGTCCGTCCCGAGCACCCCGCCCGGGCACGCGGCCACCTCGGCGGCCACCGCCGGATCGTCCAGCACCACGGTGCGGAAGCCGTCCGGGAGTACGTCGTACGTCGCCGACGTGCACAGGACCACGGCGGGATCGGCCTCTCCCAGCACGAACCCCAGTCGCTCGGCCGGATAGTCGGGATCCACCGGCACGAACACGCCCCCGGCAAGCGACACCGCCAGCAGCGCCTCGACCAGCACCGCCGACCGCTCCGCCACCACCGCCACCCGGACCTCGGGCCCCACCCCCGCCGCCACGAGATACCGGGCCAGCCGCCCCGCACGGTCCCCCAACTCCCCGTACGACAGCGACTCCCCACCGGCCACCAACGCCACCGCCTCCGGCGACCGCCCCACCTGCGCACCGAACAGCGCGGGCAGTGGTGCGGCCGGCAGCGGGGCCGCGGTGCGGTTCCACTCGTCGGTCACCAGCGCGCGGCTCGCCTCGGTCACGGCGGCCACGCGTCCTACGGGCGCGGCGGGGTCGGCGACCAGTTGCGTCAGCACATGCTCGAAGGAGGCGAGGACGTCCTCGGCGCGGTCGCGGTCGAAGACGTCGGGGCGGTAGATGAAATCGCCCTGGATGCGCTCGCCGGGGACGGCGATCAGCGTCAGCGGGTAGTGGCCGGTGTCCTCGGTGACGCCCGCGGGGCGGATCGTCAGCGCCTCGGGGTCGGGCGAACCGGCGGGCGGCGCCGGGTAGTTCTCGAAGACCACGAGCGTGTCGAACGCACCGCCCGCGCCTGCCGCCTTCTGCACCTCCTGGAGCCCGATGTGCTGGTGCGCCATCAGCGCCACCTGCCGCTTCTGAAGCCCGGCGAGCATGTCGGCCACCGGCTGCGCGCCGTCGAGCCGGACGCGCACCGGCAGGGTGTTGATGAACAGCCCGATGATCGACTCCACGCCCGGCAGCTCGGGCGGGCGGCCCGCGGCGGTGGCGCCGAACACCACGTCGTCCCGGCCCGCGAGCCGCGCCAGCACCAGCGCCCACGCGCCTTGCACCACGGTGTTCACGGTCACCCCGTGCGTCCGCGCCAGCTCCGCCACTCCCGCCGACAGCTCCGCCCCGAACTCGTAGCGCACCCGCTCCGGCAGCACCGGCGCCCGCACCGACTCCGCAGGCACGACGAGCGTCGGTTCGTCCGCCCCGGCCAGCTCCGCGCACCACGCCTCCCGCGCCGCGTCCTCGTCCTGGCGGGCGAGCCAGCCGAGGTAGTCGGCGTACGAGGCGACGGCCTGCAGCCGGCTCCCGTCGCCGGCCGCGGCGTACGCGGCGGAGACCTCGCCGATCAGCAGGGGCAGCGACCAGCCGTCCATGACGATGTGGTGGTTGCTGACCAGGAGCTGGTGCCGGTCCGCGCCGAGACGTACCAGCAGGAACCGCAGCGGCGGCGCGGTGCTGAGGTCGAACCGCTCGGCCCGGTCCTCTTCCGTCAGCCGCCGCAGCTCGCGCGCCGCGTCGGCCCCGTCGAGCCCGGAGAGGTCGGCCTCGCGCCAGGGCAGCGGTACGTCGCGGGCGATGACCTGCACCGCCTCGCCCGACGCGAGCCGGTGGAAGCTCGCGCGGAGTATGGGGTGCCGGTCGAGGACCGTCGCCCAGGCGGCGCGCAGCCGGTCGGTGTCCAGCGGACCGTCGAGCGCGAGGGCGCGGCGGCCCTCGTAGACATCCGGTCCCGCATCGTCGAAGTCGGCGTGGAACAGCAGCCCTTGCTGCAGGGGCGACAGCGGCCACACGTCGGCCAGCGCGGGCACGGCCGTCTCCAGTTCGCTCACGGCGTCCTGGGTGGGGGTGAGGAGCGGGAAGTCGGAAGGAGTGTGCCCGCCGGCGGCCGGATCTCCGGTGTGGGTGGCGAGACCGGCGATCATGCGCAGCCAGGTGGCGCCCAGGCGGTCGGCGTCCGCGTCGTCCAGCAGCCCGCCCGCCCAGGAGAGCGTCAGCGTCAACTCCGGTCCGTCGGGCCCGTCCTGGACAACGGCGCCTGCCTCCAGCGCGTGCGCCACCGGCATGTCGGGGGCGACGGAGCCGCCGAGGGCGGTGTCGCCGGCGGGCTGCCAGGCGCGTACGGACGAAGCCGGCGCGGGGGCGGGGAAGCGGCCGAGGTAGTTGAAGCCGATCTGCGGCTGCGGCAGGGCGGCCATGGCGTCGGCGGTCCCGGGGTTGAGATGCCGCAGCAGGTCGTGGCCGAGGCCGTCGCCGGGGATCGCCCGGACCTGCTCCTTCACGGACTTCAGCAGACTGCCGGCGGCGGCGCCCCCGGCAAGGGCGTCATCGAGGCGTACGCCGGAGACGTCGACGCGCACCGGGTGGGAGCTGGTGAACCAGCCCACCGTGCGCGACAGATCCACGTCCCCTTCCGACTCGCGGCCGTGCCCTTCGATGTCCACGAGCACGCCGCGGTCCGTCGTGTCAGGGCGCCAGTGCACGACGGCCCCGGCGAGTGTCGCCAGCAGCACCTCGTGCACCCCGGTGTGGAACGCGGCCGGGACCCGCCCGGCGACGACGGCGGCCTGGGCGGCGGGCACGGTCCACTCCCGGCGGCGCTGAGTCGCGGCGGTGTCGGCGGTGGGGTCGAGGGGGCGGTGGCCGAGGGGTGGCTCGGGGGCGCCGAGGAGGTCGGTCCAGGGCTGGAGTTCGGCGGTGCGGTGACTGCTCGCCGCCTGGGTGACGAGTTCGTGTGCCCAGTGGCGGAAGGGGGTGGGGACGGGGTCGAGGGCGGGCTGCCGGTTGTCGGCGAGAGCCGCGCATGCGGACTGGAGGTCGGGGAGGAGGATGCGCCAGGACATGCCGTCGACCACGAGGTGATGGACGACGAGGACCAGCCGGCCGACCCGGGACGGCCCGGCGTCCAGCCAGACGACGTGCACCATCGCCCCGTTCGCGGGGTCGAGTCGCGCGACGGCGGTACGGGCTTGGCGAGCGGTCAGCGCGTCGAGGTCGGTGGTGTCGGCGGCGTCGATACGGGTGACGAGACGGGCGGGGTCGACGGTGCCGCGTTCCGGGACTACCAGGCGGGGGTTCGCCGGATCGGAGATGTCGGCGCGGGAACGGAGCATGGCGTGCGTGTCGAGCAGGGCGCCGAGGCCGCCGGTCAGTACGGGGCGGGTGAGAGACGCGGGTGCGCCGACGACCATCCACTGTGCGAAGTCGGCGTCCGCCGCCCGTACGCCCTGCGCCCGCATCGCCGCCGTCCACGGCACCTCGCCGGTGTCCCGGGCGTGGGCGGATGCCGGGAGAGCGGTCCGGGCGGCTCCGGCGACGACGGCCAGCCGCTCGGGGGTCCGCTGCTCGAAGACCTGCCGCGGGGTGAGCACCAGCCCTTCGCGGCGGGCGCGGGAGGCGAGTTGCATGGAGGTGATGGAGTCGCCGCCGAGAGCAAAGAAGTCGTCGTCCGCGCCGACCCGCTTGAGCGACAGGACGTCGGCGAAGAGGGCGCACAGCGTCTCTTCGGTCGCGCCTTCGGGCGCGCGACCGGTCGCCCGCTCGGCGAGGTCGGGCGCGGGGAGCGCGGCGCGGTCGGTCTTGCCGTTGAGGGTGAGGGGCAGCGCGTCGAGAACGACGAAGGCCGCGGGGATCATGTGCTCGGGCAGCCGGGTGGTGGCGAATTCGCGTACGGCGTCGGTGTCGACGTCGCCGACCAGGTAGGCGACGAGTCGTTTGTCGCCGGGGCGGTCTTCGCGTACGACCACGGCGGCGTGCGACACGTCGGGATGGGCGGCGAGGACGGCTTCGATCTCGCCGGGCTCGATACGGAAGCCGCGGATCTTGACCTGCTCGTCGGCACGCCCGGCGAAGTGCAGCAGCCCGTCGTCGGACCACCGGGCCAGATCGCCGGAGCGGTACATGCGCGCACCGGCCTCGAAGGGGCAGGCGACGAAGCGCTCAGCGGTCAGCCCGCCGCGGCCGATGTAGCCGCGGGCCAGGCCCGGTCCTGCGATATACAACTCGCCCACGACTCCCGGGGGTACGGGCCGGAGGAAGTCGTCCAGCACGTAGGTGTGGGCGTTGCCGATCGGGCGGCCGATGGGCGGGGGCGCGTCGTGCGGCTTGATATCCCTATCGAGGGGCGTGGCGGTGGTGATGACGGTGGCCTCGGTCGGCCCGTACGTGTTCCACACCCGCGCCTGCCGGGTCCAGCGGGACGCCAGGTCCGCCGTCAGCAATTCGGCGCCCAGCACCCAGTTCCGCACGCGCGTGATGGCAGCGGGGTCGAGGACGTTCATGAGCGACGGCACCACGCTGGCCACGGATACCCCGGCGGTACGGATCATCTCCGCCAGCGCCGCCGGCTCTTCCCGCTCCTCGCTCGACGCGATCGCCAACGTGCCGCCCGCCGCCAGCGTCACAGCGACATCCAGCACCGCGGCGTCGAAGCTGAACGACGCGAACTGCAACGCCGTCACACCCTCCGCCACCCCCAGCACCGGACGCATCGCCTCCGCAAGATTCGCCGGGCCCTCATGCGGAACCGCCACGCCCTTCGGGCGACCCGTCGATCCCGACGTATAGATCACATACGCAAGCTGCCCCGACTGGAGCATCGTGCCCAACGGCTCAGCCGACTCCGCCGCGACATCGACCGCCGCCTCGTCCAGCCGCACCGCGCCCTCGGGTACCAGCTCTCCGGTGCTCAGCACCACCTGCGCACCGCTGTCGGCGATCATGAACGCCAACCGCTCCGCCGGATAGGCAGGGTCGAGCGGCACATACGCACCCCCGGCCTTCCACACCGCGACCATCGCCGCGACCATCTCCACGCCACGCGGCAGACACAGCCCCACCCGCGACTCCCGACCCACACCAAGCCGCTGGAGATACCGAGCCAGCCGATTCGCCCACGCGTCCAACTCCCCGAACGACAGCTCCTCCGCCCCACACCGCACCGCCACAGCAGCGGGCGCCCGCCGCGCCCCCGCCTCGAACCGGTCCAGCACCGAACCCTCCGGCACCGCAAGCCCCGTGGCGTTCCACCCCGACACCACCGACGCCCGCTCGCGAGCGTCCAGCACCTCCACGTCCCCGACCCGCACCTCCGGATCCGCCACCACCTGCTCCAGCACCCGCACCAGCCGAAGCGCCAGCCCCTCCGCCTCGTCCGCCCCGAACAGATCCGGCCGATACGTCACCCGCACGTGCAGCCGGTCCGCCGGTACCACGCCGATGGCCAGCGGATAGTGCGTGCCCGCCATGCTGCGTACCTGGGTGATGCCGATGGTGTCGTCCGCGGGTCCGGTGCCGGGAAGCTCCAGGTCGTTCCGCGGGTAGTTCTCGAACATCAGCATCGTGTCGAAGGTGGCGCCGGCCCCCGCGAGTTCCTGGATCTCCTGGAGTCCGAGGTGCTGGTGCCCCATCAGCGCCGACTGCCGCCGCTGCACGTCCGCAAGCAGATCCGCCACCCGCTGCCCGCCGTCCAGCCGCACCCGCACCGGCAGCGTGTTGATGAAGAGTCCGACCATCGCCTCGACACCCGGCAGCTCCGCCGGACGCCCCGCCACCGTCGCACCGAACACCACATCCGAACGACGCGCCAACCGCGCCAGCACCAACGCCCACGCCCCCTGCACCACCGTGTTGACCGTCAGCCCCCGCCCACGCGCCCACACACCCAGTCCAGCCGTCGTCTCTTCCGTGAGCCCGACCAGGCACTCCTCCGGCACGACGGGTTCACGTCCCGGGTCGGCGGGCACGACCAGCGTCGGCTCGTCCGCACCGGCCAGCTCCGCCCGCCACGCCTCCCGCGCCGCCTCCTTGTCCTGCCGGCCCAGCCAGGCCAGGTAGTCCCCGTACGAGGCGGCGGGTTTGCGACCGGAGTCGGTGCCCCCGGCCGCGTACACCTCGGCCACCTCGTTGAAGACGACCGGCATCGACCAGCCGTCGGCCAGGATGTGGTGGCTGGTGATGACCATGCGGTGCGCGCGGTCCCCGAGGCGGATCAGCAGGAACCGCAGTAGCGGTGCCCGCCCCAGGTCCATCGGCTGCTGCAGTTCCTCCGCCGCCAGCCGTGCCACCTCTTCAGGCACGCCGGTGTCCGTCCCCGACAGATCCACTGTTCGCCAGGGCAGCGGCACGTCACGCGCGACGACCTGCACCGCCTCTCCCGACGCGGCCAGCCGGTGGAAGCTCGCGCGCAGCGCGGCGTGGCGGGCGAGGACGGTCTCCCAGGCGGCGCGCAGCCGCCGGGTGTCCAGGGGCCCGTCGAGGGCCAGGACGCGCTGGCTCTTGTAGACATCGGGACTGTCGTCGTCGTAGGTGGCGTGGAAGAGCATGCCTTTCTGGAGCGGTGACAGCGGCCAGATATCCGCTGGTGCGGGCACGGCCGCTTCCAGTTCCTCGACGGCCTCCTGGGTGAGGTCGAGGAGGGGGAAGTCGGAGGGGGAGTGCCCGCCGGCCGCCGGGTCCTCGGTGTGCGCGGCGAGGCCGGCCAGCAGCTCCAGCCAGGCGGCGCCCAGGCGTTCGGCGTCTACGTCGGCCAGCAGCCCGCCTGCCCACGAGAGGGTGACGGTCAGCTCGGGCCCGGCCGCCGTGTCGCGGACGGCGGCACTCGCCTCCAGGGCGTGGGCCAGCGGCAGGCCGGGGTCGACGGAGCCGCCGACGGCGGTGTCACCGGCGAGCTGCCAGGCATCGACCGGCCCCGAGGGGCCGCCGGCGGCGAAGCGGCCCAGGTAGTTGAAGCCGATCTGCGGCTGCGGCAGCACTGCCATCGCGTCGGCCGTCCCGGGGTTGAGGTAGCGCAGAAGTTCGTAGCCCAGGCCGTCCCCGGGGACGGCGCGCGCCTGCTCCTTCACGGCCTTCAGCAGCGCTCCCGCAGCCGCACCGCCGTCCCGTATGCCGTCGAGATCGATGCCCGAGAGCGAAGTCCGCACGGGCCGGGCGCTGGTGAACCAGCCCACGGTACGCGCAAGATCCGCGTCCCCGACCGGTTCACGCCCGTGCCCCTCGATGTCCACGAGCACGTCGTCGTACGCGCCCGGCCGCCACCCCGCGACCACCCCCGCCAGCGTGGCGAGCAGCACCTCGTGGACGCCGGTGTGGAACGCGACCGGCGTGTGGCCCGTCAGCGTCTCGGCCTGCCCGGCGGGCACGGTCCAGGTGCGCGAGCGCAGGGTCGCCGCGGTATCGCGCGCCGGGTCGAGCGCGCGCGTGCCGAGCGGCGGCTCGGGCGCGCCGAGCAGTTCGGCCCAGGCGGCGGCCTCCGCCGTCCGCTCCGGCTGCCCGGCCTCCACCGCCAACTCCCGCGACCAGCGCCGGAACGACGTCGCCACCGGCTCCAGCTCCGGCTTCCGCCCCTCCCCCACCGCCTCGCACGCGGCCCGCAGATCCGGCAGCAGAATCCGCCATGACACCCCGTCGACGACCAGGTGATGGACCACCAGCGCGATCCGCCCGATCCGGGCGGGGCCCGCGTCCAGCCAGACGACCTGGACCATGATCCCGGCCACCGGATCCAGCCGCCCGGCCGCGGCGCGGGCCTCGCGCTCCGCGAGCGCGTCGAGACCGCCGCCGGCGTCGGGGTCGTCCAGGTCGTCGGCATCCGACGCGTCGATACGCGTGACGAGCGCGGCCGGGTCGACCGAGCCGCGCTTGCCGACCGTCAGCCGCGGGTGTGCCGCGTCCGCCAGATCGGTACGGGCCCGCAGCATGTCGTGCGCGTCGAGCACCGCGCCCAGCCCGCCGGTCAGCGCCGCGAGTTCCAGGCCCGCCGGTGCGCCCGCGACCGTCCACTGCGCGAACCCGGGCGCCGCGGCCCGTACGCCGAGCCGCCGCATGACCGGCGTCCACGGCACTTCGCCCACGCCGTCGTCCCGTACCGCGGACCGGCGCCGCGCAGAGCCGGCGACCAGGGCGAGGCGCTCCGGGGTCTTCTCCTCGAAGACCTGCCGCGGCGTCAGCACGTACCCCGCACGCCGGGCGCGGGAGGCGAGCTGCATCGAGGTGATGGAGTCGCCGCCCAGCGCGAAGAAGTCGTCGTCCGCGCCGACCCGCTCCAGCGCCAGCACCTCGGCGAACAGCGCGCACAGCGCCTCTTCCGCCGCGCCCGCGGGCGCCCGGCCGGTCGCGCGCCCGGCGAAGCCGGGGGCGGGCAGCGCCGCCCAGTCGACCTTGCCGTTGACGGTCAGGGGCAGCTCGTCCAGCACCACCACCGCGGCCGGAACCATGTACTCCGGCAGCACGGCGGCGACGTGCCCGCGCAGTTGCTCCGCCTCCACGGTCCTGCCGTCCGGTACGACGTAGCCGATGAGCCGCTTCTCGCCCGGCCGGTCCTCGCGCGCCACGACCACCGCCTGCGCGACGTCCTCGTGGCCGGCGAGGACGGACTCCACCTCGCCCAGCTCCACCCGGTAGCCGCGGATCTTCACCTGCTCGTCGGCGCGGCCCGCGAAGTGCAGCAGTCCTTCGTCCGTCCAGCGCGCGAGGTCCCCGGTGCGGTACATCCGCCCGCCCCCGTCGAACGGGCAGGCCACGAACCGCTCGGCGGTCGGGGCCGCGCGACCCAGGTAGCCGCGGGCGAGGCCGGGCCCGGCGACGTACAGCTCGCCGACGACGCCCGGGGGCACCGGCTGCAGGAACGCGTCCAGCACGTACACCCGCCTGTTGGCCATCGGCCGGCCGATGGGCAGCACGGCGCCCGCCGTGTCGCCGGGGCGCAGGGCGTGCCACGTCGCGCAGAGCGTGATCTCGGTGGGCCCGTACAGATGCCGTACGGAGAGGCCGGGGCACGCCTCGCGGACGCGCGCGACCGCCGCGGCCGACACCACGTCGCCGCCGGTGAGCACTTCGCGCAGGCCGGTGAAGCATTCTGGGGCCTCCTCGGCGAGCACCCGGAACAGCCCGGCGGTGACGTGCAGTCTGCTCACACCCGCACCGGCCACGGCCCGGCGCACCCGCTCCGCGTCGACCACGCCCGGCTCGGCGATCACGACCCGGCCGCCGGCGGCGAGCGGCACCCACACCTCGTACAGCGAGATGTCGAACGCGTGCGGCGCGTGCATCAGCACCGCCTCGCCCGGGCCGGCCGCCCAGCCGCTCTCGCCGGCCAGCACCACGACGGCGCCGTGCGGCACGGCCACGCCCTTGGGCGTCCCCGTCGAACCGGAGGTGTACATCACGTACGCCACATCGGCGGCGCCCACCGGCACGGGGGCGGCGGCGGTGCGGTCGGCGAGGGCGTCCGCGGTCGGCGGGTCGTCGAGCACGACGAGCACCGCGGCGGCGTCACCGGGCACCGCCGCCCGCGTCTCCCGGGTGCACACCACGGCCGCGGGGGCGGAGTCGGCCAGCAGGAACGCGACCCGCTCCGCGGGGTAGCCGGGGTCCACCGGCACATACGCGGCGCCTGCCTTCCACACGCCGAGCAGCACCACCAGCAGGTCCGCCGACCGCTCCATGACGACCGCGACCCGGTCCCCGCGGCGCACCCCGGCGTCCGTCAGATGCGCCGCGAACCGCGCGGAGGCGGCGTCCAGTTCCCCGTACGGCAGCGTCCGCAGCCCGTCGGTCACGGCGGGCGCGTCCGGCGACCGTACGACGTGGGCGGCGAACAGCTCCGGCACGGAAGCGGCGGGCAGCGGCGCCCCCGTCGCGTTCCACTCCCCCACCACGCGCGCCCGGTCCGCGGCGGCGACCATGTCGATCCGGCCCACGGGCGCAGCCGGATCCGCGGCGATCTGCTCCAGCACCCGCACCAGCCGCTCGAAGACGGTCCGGGCCGCGGCCCGGTCGAACAGGTCCGGGCGGTAGTCGAGCTTGAAGCTCATCTGCTCGCCTGGGGCGGCGACGAGCGTCAGCGGGTAGTGCGCCGCCTCCTGGCCGCCGGCCATGCGCATGGCGAACATGCCGGGGTCAGGCGCGCCTTCGGGCGGCAGCGGGTAGTTCTCGTAGACGACGATCGTGTCGAAGACACCGCCGGATCCGGCGATCCGCTGCACCTCGGGCAGGCCCAGATGCTGGTGTGCGACGAGCGCGGACTGCCGGTCCTGGAGCGCGGCGAGCATGTCGGCCACCGGCTGCGCGCCGTCGAGCCGGACGCGCACCGGCAGGGTGTTGATGAACAGGCCGACCATCGACTCGACGCCCGGCAGCTCCGGCGGCCGTCCGGACGCGGTGGCGCCGAACACGACATCCGTACGCCCCGCAAGCCGCGCCAGCACCAGCGCCCACGCGCCCTGCACGACGGTGTTGAGCGTCAGGCCGCGGATGCGCGCCAGCGCGACCAGGCCCACGTACAGCTCCTGCGGAATCTCGGCGATCAGGCTCTCCGGAGCGACCGGCACCCGTCCGGGGTCGGCGGGTGCCACGAGCGTCGGCTCGTCGGCCCCCGCCAGCTCCGCGCGCCAGGCGGCCTGCGCGGCGTCTTTGTCCTGGCGACGCAGCCACGCCAGGTACTCGCGGTACGACGTGACCGGCGGCAGCCCGCGCGTGTCACCACCCGCCGCGTACACCGCGGACAGCTCGCCGAGCAACACCGGCATCGACCAGCCGTCCATGAGCACATGGTGGCTGGTGACGACCAGCCGGTGGCGCTCGGCGCCGATCCGGACGAGGAGCAGCCGCAGCAGCGGCGCGGCGGCCGGGTCGAACCGCTCCGCCCGCGCGCGGGCCCCCAGCCGCCCGGCCTCGGCGAGCGCGTCGGCCTCCGGCCGGTCGGAGACGTCGGCCACCTCCCACGGCAGCGTCACGTCCCGCGCGATGACCTGCACCGCCTCGCCCGACTTGCGCCGCCGGAAGCTCGCGCGCAGCGCGGCGTGCCGCTCCAGCAGCGCCTCCCACGACGCCCGCAGCCGCTCCGGGTCCACGGGACCGACCAGTTCCAGCAGCCGCTGGCCCTGGTAGACGTCGGGGCCCTCCTCATCGAAGGCGGCGTGGAACAGCAGGCCCTCCTGCAGCGGCGACAGCGGCCACACGTCCTCGACGGCGGATCGGGTCATCGCTCTGTCTCTCCTCACGGCGGATCGCTGGCTGCGGCTTCTTTTGGTCCGGGCTCTGCGGGTTTACTTGGCCGGGGTCACAGAAGGTCGTCTTCGGCCAGGTCGGCTTCGAACTCGTCCACCTCGTCCTGGCCGAGGTCGAGCAGCGCGAAGTCGGACGGGGTGTGCCCGCCGGCCGCCGGATCCTCCGTGTGCGCGGCGAGCCCGGCCAGCAGCTCCAGCCAGGCGGCGCCCAGTCGTTCGGTCTCCTCAGCGCCGAGGAGACCGGCCGGCCGGCTCAGGGTCAGCGTCAGCTCGGGGCCGTCGGTGGTGTCGCGGACCACCGCATTCGCCTCCAGCGCGTGCGCCACCGGCAGGTCCGGCGCGGCGGAGCCGCCGACCGCGGTCTCCCCGGATGCCTGCCACGGCTCGGGATCACCGGCTTGCGCGGCGGCAGGGAAGCGGCCGAGGTAGTTGAAACCGATCTGCGGGCGCGGCAGGGCGGCCACGGCGTCGGCGGTCTTGGGGTTGAGGTAGCGCAGCAGCCCGTGGCCGAGGCCGTCACCGGGCACGGCCTGCACCTGCTCCTTGACCGCCTTCAGCAGCGCACCGGCCGCCGGTCCGCCGGCACGCGCGTCGGAAAGATCGACGCCAGAGGCATCAAGGCGCAGGGGGTGGACGGCGGCGAACCAGCCGACCGTACGCGACAGGTCCATGTCCCCGACCGGCTGACGGCCGTGGCCCTCGATGTCGACCAGCACGCCGTGGTCGGTGGTGCCAGCCCGCCAGTGGGCGACGGCCCCGGCGAGGGTCGCCAGCAACACCTCGTGCACGCCGGTGTGGAAGACGGCGGGCGTACGGGTGGTAAGCGTCGACGCTTGCTCGGCGGGCACGGTCCAGCTGTGCGAACGCATGGTCGCCGCGGTGTCGGTGGCAGGGTCGAGGGGGCGGTGGCCGAGGGGCGGTTCGGGGGTGCCGAGGAGGTCGGTCCAGGGCTGGAGTTCGGCGGTGCGGTGACTGCTCGCCGCCTGGGTGACGAGTTCGTGTGCCCAGTGGCGGAAGGGGGTGGGGACGGGGTCGAGGGCGGGCTGCCGGTTGTCGGCGAGAGCCGCGCATGCGGACTGGAGGTCGGGGAGGAGGATGCGCCAGGACATGCCGTCGACCACGAGGTGGTGGACGACGAGGACCAGCCGGCCGACCCGGGACGGCCCGGCATCCAGCCAGACGATGCGGGCCATCGACCCGTCCTCGGGGCGCAACTGCGCGGCAGCGGTGCGGGCTTCGCGCGCGGCGCGCGCGTCGAGGTCGGTGGTGTCGGCGGCGCCGATACGGGTGACGAGACGGGCCGGGTCGACGGTGCCGCGTTCCGGGACGACGAGGCGAGGGTTCGCCCGATCCGACAGGTCCGCGCGGGCCCGTAACACGTCGTGCGCGTCGAGAAGGGCAGCCACACCGGCGGTGAGCACGTCGAGCCCCAGCACGGAAGGTGCACCGACGACCGTCCACTGGGCGAAGCCGGGGGCTGCGGCCCGTACGCCGTGCGCCCGCATCACCGGCGTCCAGGGCGCGTCACCGACACCCGTGTGCGCGATGGCCGACGCCGGCCCAGGCTCGGCGATTACGGCCAGCCGCTCGGGGGTCTTGGCCTCGAAGACCTGCCGCGGGGTCAGCACGAGCCCTTCGCGGCGGGCGCGGGAGGCGAGTTGCATGGAGGTGATGGAGTCGCCGCCGAGAGCAAAGAAGTCGTCGTCCGCGCCGACCCGTTCGAGGCCCAGCACCTCGGCGAACAGGGCGCACAACGCAGCCTCGGTGGGATTCGCGGGAGCACGGCCGGAGACGCGGTCGGCGAGGTCGGGCGTCGGCAGGGCGGCGCGGTCGGTCTTGCCGTTGAGGGTGAGGGGCAGCGCGTCGAGAACGACGAAGGCCGCGGGGATCATGTGCTCGGGCAGCCGGGTGGTGGCGAATTCGCGTACGGCGTCGGTGTCGACGTCGCCGACCAGGTAGGCGACGAGTCGTTTGTCGCCGGGGCGGTCTTCGCGTACGACCACGGCGGCGTGCGACACGTCGGGATGGGCGGCGAGGACGGCTTCGATCTCGCCGGGCTCGATACGGAAGCCGCGGATCTTGACCTGCTCGTCGGCACGCCCGGCGAAGTGCAGCAGCCCGTCGTCGGACCACCGGGCCAGATCGCCGGAGCGGTACATGCGCGCACCGGCCTCGAAGGGGCAGGCGACGAAGCGTTCGGCGGTCAGCCCGCCGCGGCCGATGTAGCCACGAGCCAGGCCGCGCCCGGCGATATACAACTCGCCCACGACCCCCGGGGGTACGGGCCGGAGGAAGTCGTCCAGCACGTAGGTGTGGGCGTTGCCGATCGGGCGGCCGATGGGCGGGGGCGCGTCGTGCGGCTCGATGCCCGCGTCCAGCGGCGTGGCTGTGGTGATCACGCTGGCCTCGGTCGGCCCGTACGTGTTCCACACCCGCGCCTGCCGGGTCCAGCGGGACGCCAGGTCCGCCGTCAGCAGTTCGGCGCCGAGCACCCAGTTCCGTATCCCCGGCACCGCCGCCGGATCGAGAACACTCAGCAGCGACGGCACCACACTCGCCACCGACACATCGGCGCTACGGATCATCTCCGCCAGCGCCGCCGGCTCTTCCCGCTCCTCGCTCGACGCGATCGCCAACGTGCCGCCCGCCGCCAGCGTGACCGCGACATCCAGGACGGCGGCGTCGAAGCTGAACGACGCGAACTGCAACGCCGTCACACCCTCCGCCACCCCCAGCACCGGACGCATCGCCTCCGCAAGATTCGCCGGGCCCTCATGCGGAACCGCCACGCCCTTCGGGCGACCCGTCGATCCCGACGTATAGATCACATACGCAAGCTGCCCCGACTGGAGCATCGTGCCCAACGGCTCAGCCGACTCCGCCGCGACATCGACCGCCGCCTCGTCCAGCCGCACCGCGCCCTCGGGTACCAGCTCTCCGGTGCTCAGCACCACCTGCGCACCGCTGTCGGCAACCATGAAGCCCAACCGCTCCGCCGGATAGGCAGGGTCGAGCGGCACATACGCACCCCCGGCCTTCCACACCGCGAGGATCCCCGCAACCATCTCCACGCCACGCGGCAGACACAGCCCCACCCGCGACTCCCGACCCACACCAAGCCGCTGGAGATACCGAGCCAGCCGATTCGCCCACGCGTCCAACTCCCCGAACGACAGCTCCTCCGCCCCACACCGCACCGCCACAGCAGCGGGTGCCCGCCGCGCCCGAGCCTCGAACCGGTCCAGCACCGAACCCTCCGGCACCGCAAGCCCCGTGCCGTTCCACCCCGACAGCACCGACGCCCGCTCGCGAGCGTCCAGCACCTCCACGTCCCCGACCCGCACCTCCGGATCCGCCACCACCTGCTCCAGCACCCGCACCAGCCGAAGCGCCAGCCCCTCCGCCTCGTCCGCCCCGAACAGATCCGGCCGGTAGGTCAGCCGGACCTCGAGCTGGTCGGCGACATCGACGCCAAGCGTCAGCGGGTAGTTGGTCGCCTCGCGGGAGTCCAGGACGTCGATGGAGAGTGCATCGGGGCCCGCGGTCTCCTCCGCCGGGCGGGGGTAGTTCTCGTAGACGACGAGGGTGTCGAAGGTCGCGCCCGATCCGGCCAGCTTCTGGATCTCCTGGAGTCCGAGGTGCTGGTGCCCCATCAGCGCCGACTGCCGCCGCTGCACGTCCGCAAGCAGATCCGCCACCCGCTGCCCGCCGTCCAGCCGCACCCGCACCGGCAGCGTGTTGATGAAGAGTCCGACCATCGCCTCGACACCCGGCAGCTCCGCCGGACGCCCCGCCACCGTCGCACCGAACACCACATCCGAACGACGCGCCAACCGCGCCAGCACCAACGCCCACGCCCCCTGCACCACCGTGTTGACCGTCAGCCCCCGCCCACGCGCCCACACACCCAGTCCAGCCGTCGCTTCCCGCCCCAGCCGCGCCTCGGTCTGCTCCGGCAGCACCGCCGCCCGCCCGGGGTCCGCGGGCACGACGAGCGTCGGCTCGTCCACTCCCGACAGCTCCGCCCGCCACGCCTCCCGCGCCGCCTCCTTGTCCTGCCGGCCCAGCCAGGCCAGGTAGTCGCCGTACGGAGCGGTGCGCTTGAGCGCGGAGGCGTCGCCGCCCGCCTCGTACACCGCGGACAGCTCGGCGAGCAGCACGGGCATGGACCAGCCGTCCATCAGGATGTGGTGGGTCGTCATCACCAGTCGGTGCCGCCGGTCGCCGAGCCGGACGAGGAGCAGCCGCAGCAGCGGCGGCGTCGCGGGGTTCAGCCGCTGCGCGCGCTCCTCCGCGGCCAGCTTTTCGAGGCGGGCGGCGGCGTCCGGGCCGGTGGCGGCGGACAGGTCGGCCTCGCGCCAGGGAAGCCGGACCTCGCGGGCGATGAGCTGGACGGCTTCTCCGGAGGCGCGCCGGTGGAAGCTGGCGCGCAGGGCGCCGTGCCGGGCGAGTAACGCCTCCCAGGAGGCGCGCAGGCGCGCGGCGTCCAGGGGGCCGTCGAGGCGGAGGACGAACTGCACGGTGTAGAGGTCGGGGCCGGTGTCGTCGTAGCCGGCGTGGAACAGCAGGCCCTCCTGCAGCGGCGACAGCGGCCACACGTCCAGGGCCGGGCGGGTGGCGGCGGCGTGGGTCTTCACCGGGGCAGTCCTCCTTCGATCGTGCCGGCGATCTCTTCGAGCTGTTCGACGTCGTCCTGGCCGAGGTCGAGGAGGGGGAAGTCGGAAGGGGTGTGCCCGCCGGCCACCGGGTCCTCGGTGTGCGCGGCGAGGCCGGCGAGCATCTCCAGCCAGGTGTGCCCGAGGAGTTCGACGTCGGCCCGGTCGAGCAGCCCGGGTGGCCAGCCGAGGGTGAACGACAGCTGGGGGCCGGCTGCCGTGTCGCGGATGACGGAGTTGGCTCCGAGCGCGTGCAGTATCGGCATGTCGAGCGGTGCGGTGCCGCCGATGGCGGTCTCGCCGGCGGGCTGCCACGCCTCGACCGGGCCCGCGGTGGACCCGGCGGGGAACCGGCCGAGGTAGTTGAAGCCGATCTCCGGCTGCGGCAGCGCCGTCATGGCGTCGGCCGTCTCGGCGTTGAGGTAGCGCAGCAGCCCGTGGCCGAGGCCGTCGCCCGGTACGGCCTGGGCCTGCTCCTTGACTGTCTTGAGCAGCCGTCCGGCGGCCGGTCCGCCGGCGCGTACGTCGTCCGGGTCGATGCCGGGCAGGTCGAGGCGCAGCGGGTGGACGCTGGTGAACCAGCCCACCGTGCGGGACAGGTCGAGGTCCCAGGCCGGCTCGCGGCCGTGGCCCTCGACGTCCACGAGGACGCTCCCGCGTGCTCCGGGCCGCCAGTGGGCCACCGCGGCGGCGAGGGTGGCGAGCAGCACCTCGTGGACGCCGCAGTGGAAGACGACCGGTGTACGGCCGGTCAGCGTCACCGCCTGGTCCGACGGGACGGTCCACGACCTGTTCTGCAGCGACACGACGGTGTCGGTCGCCGGGTCCGGTGCCCGGCGGGTCAGCGCGGGCGCGCGTGCGCCGAGTCGTGCGGTCCACTGCTCCAGCTCTGCCCGCCGCTCCTTGCTTGCGGCCTGCGCGGCGAGCTCCCGCGACCAGCGGCGGAACGACGTCGCCACCGGCTCCAGCTCCGGCTTCCGCCCCTCGCCCACCGCCTCGCAGGCGGCCCGCAGGTCGGGCAGCAGGATCCGCCATGACACCCCGTCGACCACGAGATGGTGGACGAGGAGTGCGATGCGCCCCACCCGGGCGGGCCCCGCGTCGAGCCACACGGCGTGGACCATGACGCCGTTCGCCGGGTCCAGCCGGGCGACGGCCGCGCGCGCGGCCTCCTCGGCGAGCCCGTCCAGGTCGTCGACGTCCGCGGCGTCGATACGGGTCACGCGGGCGGCCGGGTCCACCGAGCCGCGCTGCGCGACGAGGAGCCGGGGGGCCGCCTCGTCGGACAGGTCGGCTCTGGCCCGTAGCACGTCGTGGGTGTCCAGCAGCGCGCCGATGCCGCTGGCGAGCGCCTCCGGGCCGAGGCCCGCGGGGGCGCCGACGATCGTCCACTGCGCGAACTCCCGGCCCGCGGTCCGTGGGCCGAGCCGGCGCATCACCGGCGTCCACGGCACCTCGCCGACGCCGCTGTCCGCGCCGCCGGCCGCCGCGGGCGCCGCCGCCCGGGCTGCGGGCACGGCCAGGCGCTCGGGGGTCCGCTCGTCGAAGACCTGCCGGGGCGTGAGCACGAGGCCGGCGCGGCGGGCGCGGGAGGCGAGCTGCATGGAGGTGATGGAGTCGCCGCCAAGGGCGAAGAAGTCGTCGTCCGCGCCGACGCGTTCCAGCCCCAGCACCTCGGCGAAGAGCGCGCACAGTGCCGTCTCCGTCTCGCCCTCGGGCGGGCGGCCGGTGGCGTGCTCGGCGAAGTCCGGTGCGGGCAGGGCGGTCCTGTCGATCTTTCCGCTGGTGGTACGCGGCAGCCCGGGCAGTGCGAGCACCGCGGCCGGCACCATGTAGTCCGGCAGCGCCGCGGCCGCCTCTTCGCGCACCCGCCGCGGGTCGACGTCCTGCCCTTCCGGGACGACGTAGCCGACGAGCCGTTTCTCGCCGGGGCCGTCGGCGCGCGCGACGACCACTGCCTCGGCGACCCCGGCGGCTTCCCGCAGCACGGCCTCGATCTCGCCCAGCTCGATGCGGTGGCCGCGGACCTTGACCTGTTCGTCGGCGCGGCCGGCGAAGACCAGTTCGCCGTCGTCGGTCCAGCGCACGAGGTCGCCGGTGCGGTACATCCGCTCGCCGGGCGTAAACGGGCAGGCCACGAACCGCTCCGCGGTCAGCCCCTGCCGCCCCAGATAGCCGCGGGCGACTCCCGCCCCGGCGAGATACAGCTCGCCCGCCACGCCGGGCGGCACAGGCTGGAGGAACGCGTCCAGCGCGTACACCCGGGAGTTGGTGACTGGGGCGCCGATGGGCGGGGTGCCGCGGGCGTCACGGATCCTGCCGAGCGTGGAGGCAACGGTCGCTTCGGTGACGCCGTACTCGTTGAACAGCTCGCGGCCGGCCAGCCAGCGGCGGCGCAGCTCGGGCGACCCGGGTTCGCCGCCGAGGACGACGCTGCGCAGCTCCGGCAGGTCGGCGGGCGGTACTTCGGCGAGCAGGGTCGGGGTGGTGGCGACGTACGTGACGCGCTCGTCGCGCATCAGGCGGGTCAGCTCGTCGCCGGAGAGGTCGAGCCGGACGGGTCCGAGCACGAGCCGGCCGCCGGCGCAGAGCACCGGCCAGATGTCGCTCATCGAGACGTCGAAGCTCGGCGACACCAGTTGCAGGACACGGCTGCCGGCGCCGAAGCCGTACTGCGCGAGGCGGTCGGCGACGAGGTTGCGCAGGCCGTGGTGGGAGGCGACGACGCCCTTGGGGGTGCCGGTGGAGCCGGAGGTGTAGATGACGTACGCGGCATGATCGGCTGTCAGCGGGCCCCGCCGCTCGTCCGCCCCCAGCACCCCGCCCGGGCACGCGGCCACCTCGGCGGCCACGGCCGGATCATCCAGCACCACCGGCCGCACGCCCTCCGGGAGTACGCCCCGCGTCGCCGACGTGCACAGAACCACCGCGGGATCGGCGTCTCCCAGCACGAACCCCAGCCGCTCGGCCGGATAGTCGGGATCCACGGGCACGAACACGCCCCCGGCAAGCGACACCGCCAGCAGCGCCTCGACCAGCGCCGCCGACCGCTCCGCCACCACCGCCACCCGGACCTCGGGCCCCACCCCCGCCGCGACCAGATACCGGGCCAGCCGCCCCGCACGGTCCCCCAACTCCCCGTACGACAACGACTCCCCGCCCGCCACCAACGCCACCGCCTCCGGCGACCGCCCCACCTGCGCACCGAACGCCTCCGGCGCCAGCGGCTCGGGCACGGGCGCCGCGGTGTCGTTCCAGCGGGTCGTGACCAGCGCGCGCCGCCGCGCGTCGACGGCGTCGAGGCGCCCGACGGGCGCGGCCGGATCGGCGACGAACTGCTCCAGCACCCGCACGAAGGACGCGGTGACGGTCTCGGCCCGGCCGGGCTCGATCACGTCGCGCCGGTAGAAGAGCTCGGCCCTCAGTTGCTCGCCGGGCCAGGCGATGAGCGTCAGCGGGTAGTGGCCGGCGTCCTGGGGCTCGCCGGCGAAGCGGATCGACAGCGCCTCGGGGTCGTCGGACTCGGCGGAGATGAGGGGGTAGTTCTCGTAGACGACGAGGGTGTCGAACGTGGCGCCGGGGCCGGCGAGCTTCTGCACGTCGGGCAGCCCGATGTGCTGGTGCGCCATCAGGTCGACCTGGCGCCGCTGGAGGTCGGCGAGGAGTTCCACCGCGGGGCGGGCGGGGTCGAGCCGGACGCGGACGGGCAGCGTGTTGATGAACAGGCCGACCATCGCCTCGACGCCGGGCAGTTCGGGCGGGCGGCCGGCGGCGGTGGCGCCGAAGACGACGTCGTCGCGGCCGGTCAGCCGGGCCAGCACCAGCGCCCAGGCGCCCTGCACCACCGTATTGACCGTCAGGCCGTGCGCCCGCGCCAGCTCCGCCACTCCCGCCGACAGCTCCGCGCCGAGCGTGAAGCGCACCCGCCCGGGCACCACCGGTCCTTCGAGCGCCTCCGGGGGTACGACGAGCGTCGGCTCGTCGGCCCCGGCCAGCTCGGCGCGCCAGGCGGCCCGCGCCCGGCCCTTGTCCTGGCGGCGCAGCCACACCAGGTACTGCCCGTACGAGGGGGCGGGCTTGAGCATCGACAGGTCGCCGCCCGCCTCGTACACCGCCGCAAGCTCCCGCAGCAGGATGGGCATCGACCAGCCGTCGATGAGGATGTGGTGGGTCGTCACCACCAGCCGGTGCCGCTCCTCGCCGAGCCGGACGAGGAGCAGGCGCAGCAGCGGGGCCGCGGCGAGGTCGATGGGCCGGGCACGTTCCGCGTCGGCCAGTGCCTGGGTCTCGGCGAGCGCGTCGGCCCCGGGCAGCGCGGACAGGTCCGCGTCCCGCCACGGCAGCGCGACCTCACGGGTAATGAGCTGGACGGCCTCGCCCGAGGGGCGCCGGTGGAAGCTGGCGCGCAGTGCCGGGTGCCGCGCGAGCAGCCCGGCCCAGGCGGCGCGGAAGCGCCCGTGGTCCAGCGGCCCGTCCACATCCAGCATGAACTGCACGGTGTAGACGCCGGGGCTGTCGGTGTCGAAGCCGGCGTGGAACAGCAGACCTTCCTGCAGCGGCGACAGGGGCCACATCTCTGCCAGGGCGGAGCCTTTGGCGACGGCTGAGGGGTTCACCGGGTCAGTCCTCCTTGGAGCTTCGCCGCGATCGCTTCGAACTGGTCGATCTCGTCCTGGCCGAGGTCGAGGAGGGGGAAGTCGGAGGGGGTGTGCCCGCCGGCCGCCGGGTCGTCGGTGTGGACGGCGAGCCCTGCAAGCATGTCCAGCCAGATACGGCCGAGGCGGTCGGCGTCCGCGTCGGTCAGGACCCCGCCGGCCCAGGCGAGCGCGAGGGTGACCTCGGGGCCCGCGGCGGTGTCGCGGACGACCGGGTTGGCCTCCAGCGCGTGGGTGATCGCCATGCCGGGTGCGGCCGAGCCGCCGACGGCGGTCTCCCCGGCCGGCTGCCATGCCTCGACGCGGGACGCGCGGGGGCCGGCGGTGAAGCGGCCCAGGTAGTTGAAGCCGACCTGCGGTGCGGGCAGCGCGGCCAGCACCTCGGCCGTCTCCGGGTTGAGGTGCCGCAGCAGGCCGTGGCCGAGGCCGTCGCCGGGCACGGCCTGCGCCTGCTCCTTGACGGACTTCAGCAGCTCGCCCGCGGCCGGGCCGCCGCCGCGGACCTCGTCCAGGTCGATGCCGCGGAGGTCGAGCCGCAACGGGTGGACCGCGGTGAACCAGCCCACGGTCTGCGACGGGTCGAGGTCGCCGAGCTCCTCCCGGCCGTGGCCCTCCATGTCCACCAGCAGCCCCGTGTGCCCGCCGGTGCGCCAGCGCGCGACGGCGGCGGCGAAGGTGGCGAGCAGCACCTCGTGCACGCCGCAGTGGTACGCCGTGGGCGTGCGGGCCAGGAGGGTGGCGGCCTGCTCCGCGGGCACGGTCCACGACGCGCGGCGCTGGGTGCGCGCGGTGTCGGCGGCCGGGTCGAGCGCCCGCCTGCCGAGCAGCGGTTCGGGCTCGACGAGCAGCTTCGTCCACTGCTCCAGCTCCGCCTGGCGCGCCTCGCCCGCGGCCTGGGCGACGAGTTCACGCGCCCAGCAGCGGAACGGCGTCGGCACCGGGTGGAGGCGGGGCGGCCGGCCCGCGGCCAGCGCCTCGCAGGCGTTCTGCAGGTCGGGCAGCAGGACGCGCCAGGACACGCCGTCGACCGCGAGGTGGTGGACGACGAGCGCGAGGCGGCCGGTGCGGTACAGGCCCGCGTCCAGCCACACCACCCGCAGCATCCCTGCGCCGGTCGCGGGGTCCAGCCCGGCCGCCGCCTCGGCCGCCGCCCTGCCGGTCGTCTCGTCCAGCTTGCCGTCCGGCACGTCGGCGGCGTCGACGCGGGTGATCAGCGCGGCGGCGTCGAGGGAGCCGGACTCGGGGACGAGGAGGCGGGGGTACGGGTCGGCCGGGGCGGTGCGGGCGCGCAGCATGTCGTGCGCGTCCAGCAGAGCGGCCACGCCTCCCGCCAGCACCCCGTGCGCCAGCCCGGCGGGGGCGCCCACCACCGTCCACTGCGTGAACCCGGCGCCCGCGACACCCGCGCCGATCCACCGCATCACCGGCGTCCACGCCACCTCGCCCACGCCCGAGCCGCCGTCGCCATCCCCGTTCCCACTGCCCGCGGGCGCCCCCGCGCCGGCTCCGGCGGTCTCCAGGGCCACGGCCAGCCGCTCGGGGGTGCGCTCCTCGAAGATCTGACGTGGCGTCAGCACGAGCCCCGCCTTGCGGGCACGGGACGCCAGTTGCATGGACGTGATGGAGTCGCCGCCCAGCTCCAGGAAGCTGTCGTCCGCGCCGACGCGGGCCAGCCCGAGTACGTCGGCGAAGAGCGCGCAAAGCGCCGTCTCGGCGGCGCCCCGCGGGGCCCGGCCGGCCGCCCGGCCGGCGAAGTCCGGGGCGGGCAGCGCCTTGCGGTCCACCTTCCCGTTCGCCGTCACCGGCATCGCGTCGAGCACCAGCACCGCCGCCGGCACCATGTACTCCGGCAGCAGCTCCGAGGCGTACGCGCGCAGCAAGTCCTCGGTGACGTACCGCCCGCCGTCCGCGACGACGTACCCCACCAGCCGCTTGTCGCCCGGCCGGTCCTCACGGGCGACGACCACAGCCTGCCCGACCGCCTCGTGACCGGCGAGCACCGCCTCGATCTCGCCCAGCTCCACGCGGAAGCCGCGCACCTTCACCTGCGCGTCCGCCCGCCCGGCGAACTCCAGCACACCGCCGCCGGTCCAGCGCACCAGGTCACCGGAGCGGTACATCCGCTCCCCCGGCGCGAACGGGCAGGCCACGAACCGCTCCGCCGTCAGTTCCGGCCGGTCCGCGTAACCCCGGGCCAGGCCCGCGCCGGCGATGTACAGCTCCCCGATCACCCCGGCGGGCACCGGCCGCAGGAAGCCGTCCAGCATGTACAGCCGCATGTTGTCGAGGGGCCCGCCGATCGGCACGGACGGCGGAACGGGCGCGCCGGGCTCGATGCGGTACGAGGTCGCGAACGTGGTGGTCTCCGTCGGCCCGTACCCGTCCACCACCACCAGCTCCGGGCACGCCGCCCGCACCCGGCGCACCGCCTCCGCCTGCACCGCGTCGCCGCCGGTCCACACCTCGCGCAGCCCGCCCAGGCACTCCGGGTCGTCCTGCGCGAACAGGTGGAAGAGCGCGGCCGTCAGCCACATCGCGGAGATCCCGTGCCGCCGGATCAGCTCCCGCAACCGCGCGGGCGTCACCGCGCCGGGCGGGGCGACGACGACCCGGCCGCCGGTCAGCAGCGGCGCCCACAGCTCGTAGGTGGCGGCGTCGAACGTCTGCGGGGAGTGGAAGAGGACCCGCTCGTGGCCGCGGGCGAACCGGCCGTCGCGCGCGAGGTCGGCCACGTCGCCGTGTGTGACCTCGACGCCCTTCGGCAGCCCGGTCGACCCGGAGGTGTACATCACGTACGCCACGTCGTCCGTACCGAGGGACACCGGGTCAGCGGCGGCCGAGGCCAGCAACTCGCCGACCGGGACGACCGGCGCCGCCAGGGTGCCCGACTGCCCGTCCGCCACGGTCAGTACGGTCCTGCCGAGCGCAAGCGCGGTGCGCGCCGCCGGCCAGTCCGCGGCCACCGGGACATAGCCGGCACCTGCCTTGACGATGCCGAGGAGCACGATCACCAGCTCAGCGGACCGCTCCATCACCACGCCCACGAGATCCCCGCGCCGTACCCCGCGCGCGGTGAGCCCGCCCGCCACCCGGTCCGTGGCCTCGTTCAGCTCCGTGTACGTCCACTCCCGCTCGCCGTCGACCAGCGCGACGGCATCCGCGCACCATGCCGCCCGCTCGCCGAACAGCTCCGGCAGCGCACCTTTTGCGAGGGCGCGGTCGGTGTCGTTGAAGTCCCGCAGCACGCGCGCCCGCTCCGGGCCGCCGAGGACATCGAGCCGGCCGACGGGTGCCCCAGGGTCGGCCGCCATCCGCTCCAGGACGTGCACGAGCCGGTCGAGGACGGCACCGGCGGCGGTGGCGTCGAAGGAGTCGAGCCGGTGGCTCAGCTTCAGCCGCAGCCCGCCGGCGGGGTCGGCGACCAGCGTGACGGGGTAGTTCGTCTCACCCCACACCGCGGCCTCGGTGAAGCGCAACCCCGCCGGAGCCGGGCCGTGAGCGGGGCTCAGGTCTTCGGAGTCGCCGGTCCCGGAGGGGAAGTTCTCGAACGCCATCACGGTGTCGAACGTCGCGCCCGGCCCGGCGAGCCGCTGGATGTCCGCGAGACCGAGGTGCTGGTGGTCCATCAGCGCCGCCCGCTGCGCCTGTACGTCCACCAGGAGGTCAGCGACGCGCTGCGCCGGGTCCAGCCGTACACGCACCGGGACCGTGTTGATGAACAGCCCCAGCATGTGCTCCATGCCCGGCAGCTCCGCCGGGCGGCCGGCGACCGCGGCGCCCAGCACCACGTCACTACGGCCCGCGAGCTGGCCCACGACCATCGCCCAGGCCGTCTCGATCACGGTGTTGAGCGTCACCCCGTGCGCGCGAACCAGCCCGGCCAGCGCCTCGTCCAGGGCGGCCCCCGCGGTGCGCACGAGATCCCGGGAGGGGGTGTCGGTGCCGTCGCTGCCGGGCGCGACGAGCGTCGGCTCGTCCACGTCGGCGAGCGCCTGCCTCCACGCCTCGGTGGCGGCGTCCCTGTCCTGGCGGGCCAGCCAGGCGAGGTAGTCGCGGTACGGCGTCACGGGCGGCAGCCCGGCGGCGCTGCCCCCGGCCGCGTAGCAGGCCCACAGCTCGCGCCGCAGAATCGGCACCGACCAGCCGTCGAGCGCCAGGTGATGGAGGGTGAGCACCATCCGGTACCGCTCGGTGCCCGTCCGCAGCAGCGCCACCCGCAGCAGCGGCGGGCGCGCCAGGTCGAACCGCCGAACGCGCTCGGCGGCGGCGATCCGCTCCGACTCCGCCCGCGCCTCGGCGGCGCCCAGCCCGGTCAGGTCTTGCTCGCGCCACGGCAGTTCGGCGTCCTCAACCACCACCTGCACGGGCCGGGCCACGCCGGGCAGATTCCGGAACCCGGCGCGCAGGCTGGCGTGGCGGGCGAGCAGCGCCTGCCACGACGCCCGCAGAACGGCGGCGTCGAGCGGGCCTTCCACGCCGAGCACGAGCTGTCCGATGTAGACGTCGGTGGCCTGCTCGTCGTACACCGCGTGGAACAACAGCCCTTCCTGCAGCGGCGATACCGGCAGCACCTCCACCAGCCCCGGGACGGCGGCCGACAGTTCGCCCAGTACTTCCGGCGCCAGGTCGACGAGCGGTGGCGCGTCGGGAGCACCGGCGGCGCCGGTGACGGTGGCGGCGACGGCGGCGAGCCGGGCGGGGGTACGGAGCTGGAACACCTGGCGCGACGTGAACGCCAGCCCCGCCCGCTGAGCAGCCGACACCAGCAGCATCGAACGGATCGAGTCACCGCCGAGAGCAAAGAAGGAGTCGTCGGCGCCGACGCGCTCCACGCCGAGGACGTCGGCGTACAGCTCGCAGAGCAGCACCTCGCGCGGCGTCGCGGGAATGCGTCCTGTGGTCCCGTTCGCCTCGGGAGCGGGCAGGGCCTTGCGGTCGAGCTTGCCGTTGGGCGTGAGGGGCAGGGCGTCGAGGGCGACGATCGCGGCGGGGACCATGTGCTCGGGCAGCCGGGCCGCGGTGAACTCCCGTACGGCGCCCGGCTCCACGCGGTTGCCGGTCGGTACGACGTATCCGACGAGCCGCTTGTCGCCGGGCTGGTCCTCGCGTACGACGACGGCGGTGTGAGCAACCTCGGGGTGGGCGGCGAGGACGGCTTCGATCTCGCCGGGCTCGATACGGAAGCCGCGGATCTTGACCTGCTCGTCAGCGCGCCCGGCGAAGTGCAGCAGCCCGTCGTCGGACCACCGGGCCAGATCGCCGGAGCGGTACATGCGCGCACCGGCCTCGAAGGGGCAGGCGACGAAGCGTTCGGCGGTCAGGCCGCCGCGGCCGATGTAGCCGCGGGCCAGGCCCGGTCCTGCGATATACAACTCGCCCACGACCCCCGGGGGTACGGGCCGGAGGAAGTCGTCCAGCACGTAGGTGTGGGCGTTGCCGATCGGGCGGCCGATGGGCGGGGGCGCGTCGTGCGGCTCGATGCCCGCGTCCAGCGGCGTGGCTGTGGTGATCACGCTGGCCTCGGTCGGGCCGTACGTGTTCCACACCCTCGCCTGCCCAGTCCACCGCGACGCCAGGTCAGCGGTCAGCAACTCCGCACCCAGCACCCAGTTCCGTACGCCCGGCACCGCCGCCGGATCGAGAACACTCAGCAGCGACGGCACCACACTCGCCACCGACACATCGGCGGTACGGATCATCTCCGCCAGCCCCGCCGGCTCTTCCCGCTCCTCGCTCGAAGCGATCGCCAACGTGCCACCCGCCGCCAGCGTCACAGCGACATCCAGCACCGCGGCGTCGAAGCTGAACGACGCGAACTGCAACGCCGTCACACCCTCCGCCACCCCCAGCACCGGACGCATCGCCTCCGCAAGATTCGCCGGGCCCTCATGCGGAACTGCGACGCCCTTCGGTCGGCCCGTGGATCCGGAGGTGTAGATCACATACGCCAGCTCATCGAGCCCGACGCGCCGCTCCACCGCCGCACCGGGCTCCGCCTCGATCGCCGCCGCGGCCTCGTCCAGCAGCACGACCCGGGCCGCCCCCTCGGGCACCCCGGCCATCGACCCGGCCGCGCCGACGACCACCGCGGCTCCGCTGTCGGCGATCATGAAGCCCAACCGGTCCGCCGGATAGGCAGGGTCGAGCGGCACATACGCACCCCCGGCCTTCCACACCGCGAGGATCCCCGCAACCATCTCCACGCCACGCGGCAGACACAGCCCCACCCGCGACTCCCGACCCACACCAAGCCGCTGGAGATACCGAGCCAGCCGATTCGCCCACGCGTCCAACTCCCCGAACGACAGCTCCTCCGCCCCACACCGCACCGCCACCGCAGCGGGCGCCCGCCGCGCCCGCGCCTCGAACCGGTCCAGCACCGAACCCTCCGGCACCGCAAGCCCCGTGCCGTTCCACCCCGACACCACCGACGCCCGCTCGGTCTCGGCCAGCGCGTCGATGTCGCCGACCCGCGTGCCCGGGTCGGCGGCCATCTGTGCCAGCACGCGGACGACCCGGTCGGCCACGGCCTGTGCGGACCGCTCGTCGAAGGCGTCCAGCCGGTAGTCGAGCCAGAGCTTCATTCCGTCGTCGGGCTCCACGCCCAGGGCCAGTGCGTACGTCGTCGACTCGCGCAGCCTGGACTCCGTGACTCGCAGGGGCTCCGACGGCGCGCTCGCACCGGCGCCGTATGCCCGGAGCGTCATCAGGGTGTCGAACGTGGCGCCGGGCCCGGCGAGCCGCTGGACGTCCGCGAGACCGAGGTGCTGGTGGTCGAGGAGCGCGGTCTGCTGTGCCCGGACCGCGTCGAGCAGTTCGGCGATCGTCTGCGCCGGGTCCAGCCGGACCCGCACGGGCACCGTGTTGAGGAACAGCCCGACCATGTCGGCCACGCCCGGCAGCTCCGCCGGCCGGCCGGCGACCACGCCGCCGAAGACGACGTCGCTACGGCCCGCGAGCTGCCCGACGACCATTGCCCACGCGGCCTCCAGCAGCGTGTTCAGGGTCAGGCCGCGGCGGCGGGCCAGGTCTGGCAGCGCCGCCGTCAGCCCGGCGCCCGGTTCTACGACCACCTTGCCGGTCGGTGCCGGTTCACCGTCCTGCCGTGCCGGTGCCACCAGGGTCGGCTCGTCCACGTCGGCGAGCGCCTGCCGCCACGCCTCAGCGGCGGCCTCCTTGTCCTGCCGGGCCAGCCACGCCAGGTGGTCGCGGTGCGGTGTCGCGGGCGGCAGGGTGGAAAGGTCGGCGCCCGCCGCGTAGAGGGTCCACAGCTCGCGGAGGACACTCAGCAGCGACCAGCCGTCCAGGGCGATGTGGTGGAGGGTGAGCACCATCCGGTACCGCTCGGTGCCGACCCGCAGCAACGCCACGCGCAGCAGCGGCGGCTGCGCCGGATCGAACCGCCGCGCCCGCTCGGCGTCCGCGATCCGCTCCGACTCCGCCCGCGCCTCCGTGACGCCCAGCGCGGACAGGTCCTCCTCGCGCCACGGCAGCTCGACGTCCTCGACAACCACCTGCACCGGCCGCCTCATGCCTGCCGGCTGCCGGAAACCGGCGCGCAGACCGGCATGACGGTCCAGCAACGCCTGCCACGCCGGCCGCACCAGGCGCGGGTCCAGCGGCCCGTCGACATCCAGGATCAGTTGGCCGACGTATGCATCCGGCGCCTGGTCGTCGTACAGCGCGTGGAAGAGCAGGCCCTCCTGCAGCGGCGAGAGCGGCAGCACGTCCGCCAGCCCGGGCACCGCCGCCGCCAACTCCGCCCGCTGCTCGGCGTCGAGGTGCAGCAGCGGCGCGTCAGCGACCGTTTCTGCCTGGGCCGCGCCGTGGCCCGACGCGGCAAAGGCCGCCAGCCCCGCCGGTGTCCTGCCGTCGAACACCTGCCGGGTGGTCAGCGTGAAACCGGCCTCGCGCGCGGCGGACACCAGCAGCATCGAGCGGATCGAATCGCCGCCGAGAGCAAAGAAGTTGTCGTCGGAGCCGACGTGCTCGACGTGCAGCACGTTCGCGAACAGCTCGCACATCCGCTGCTCCAGCGGCGTCGCGGCGGCGCACACGCGTGCGGAACCGCCGTGCTCGGGCGGCGGCAGAGCGGCGCGGTCGACCTTGCCGTTGGGGGTCAGCGGCAGCGCGTCCAGAACCACGAGGGCGACGGGCACCATGTGCTCGGGCAGCCGCCCGGCGGCGAACTCCCGGAGGCCATCCGCGTCTACGCCTCCCTGGGCCGCCACGACGTAGCCCACGAGCCGCTTGTCGCCCGGCCGGTCCTCCCGTACGACGACCGCCGCCTGCGACACCCGCGGATGGGCGGCGAGCACCGACTGCACCTCGCCGGGCTCGATGCGGAAACCCCGGATCTTCACCTGCTCGTCGGCGCGGCCCACGAACACCAGCTCGGCGTCCGCCGTCCATCGGGCCAGGTCCCCCGAGCGGTACATCCGCGCACCGGCCGCGAAGGGGCAGGCGACGAACCGCTCCGCGGTCAGCCCGCCCCGGCCGATGTAGCCGCGGGCCAGACCGGCACCGGCGATATACAACTCCCCGGTCACGCCAGGCGGCACGGGTCGCAGCCGGGCATCCAGCACGTAGACGCGGGTGTTGCCGAGGGGGCGGCCGATCGGGGGCGGCGCGTCGTCCGGGTCGATGCCGGCGGCGAGCGGGGTGGCGGTGGTGATCACGGTGGCCTCGGTCGGCCCATACGTGTTCCACACCCGCGCCTGCCGCGTCCACCGCGACGCCAGGTCGGCGGTCAGCAACTCGGCGCCCAGCACCCAGTTCCGTACGCCCGTGACCGCTGCCGGATCAAGGACGCTCAGCAGCGACGGCACCACACTCGCCACCGACACACCCGAGCTACGGATCATCTCCGCCAGCGCCGCCGGCTCCACCCGCTCCTCGTCCGACGCGATCGCCAGCGTGCCGCCCGCCGCCAGCGTGACCGCGACATCCAGCACCGCCGCGTCGAAGCTGAACGACGCGAACTGCAACGCCGTCACGCCCTCGGCGACACCCAGCACCGGACGCATCGCCTCCGCCAGGTTCGCCGCACCACCGTGCGGGACCGCGACTCCCTTCGGCCGGCCCGTCGATCCGGAGGTGTAGATCACGTACGCCAACTGCCCCGGCGCCGGCGACCTGCCCGGCGGCTCCGCCGATGCCGCGGCGATGTCCTCCGCCGCGTCGTCCAGCGACACCACGCGCCCCGCCGACTCCGATACCACCCCCGCCGTGGCACCGGTCGTCAGCACGACCGTGGCTCCGCTGTCGGCGACCATGAACGCCAACCGCTCCGCCGGATGCGCCGGATCCAGCGGCACGTACGCGCCCCCGGCCTTCCACACCGCGAGGATCCCCGCGACCATCTCCACGCCCCGCGGCAGACACAGCCCCACCCGCGACTCCCGGGCCACGCCCAGCCCTCGCAGATACCGCGCCAGCCGGTTCGCCCGCTCGTCCAGCTCCCCGTACGACACCGTGTCCGCGCCGCATCGCACGGCACACGCCCCCGGCGTGCACCGCGCCCGCGCCTCGAACCGGTCCAGGACCGTCCCGGACGGCACCGCGAGGCGCGTCTCGTTCCACCCCGACACCACCAGCCCCCGCTCCCCCGTACCCAGCAGATCCACGTCGCCCACCCGGGCGTCCGGGTCGGCACTCACGCGCTCCGCGAATCTCGCAAACACCCGTCTCAGCGCCGCCCCCGTCTCCGATATGGATTCGGGGGCCGCGCACGCGGGCACCGCACCTTGCGCCCCGCCCCCGCATATCGCTCCGCGCCCGGATATCGCTCCGCCGTCCGCCCTGCCTGCCTTCCCCAATGCGGCGAGCAATCCCACAGCCCGCCCCTGGAGTTCGTCCAGCGTGCTCCCCGGAGCGATCTCGATACGCAAGGCCGCGGACGTCTCCCCCTCGATGACCACGACGACTTCCCGGTCACCCGTCAGCCGGTGGCAGAATCCCGCCGCCACGGCCGCCGCCTTTGTCGCGGACGCTTCCAGGTGCACCGCGAGATCGAGGCCGTCCGTGAATCGGAGATCCCATGTGCTGCCGGCGGGGCACGGTGTCACGTGCACCACGGGCAGGGCAGGGCTGCGCGAATCAGACATTCCTGAGGTCTCCACTGGCTCAATCAGGCGACGACGTTCATGGCGATTGCGGACTGCGCGTCCTGTGCCTGCGGTTGTCGACTCGTGGGGCTAGCGCGGCCCCGGGCCGTGCAGGACGGGACCGGGCCCGCCCATTCCGGGGCCGGGGCCCATTCCCGGACCGGGGCCGATGAGTATCCCCTGCGGCGGGCCGTCCATCATCGGGCCGTTCGGCGGCATGGGGGCCATCTCCGGGGCCGGGGCGTCGTTCTTCGGCTGGCGGGAGAACTGCGTGCGATACAACTCGGCGTAGAGGCCGTCGAGTTCGAGCAGTTCGTCGTGGGTGCCGTGCTCCTGGACCTGGCCCTGGTCGATGACCAGGATCTGATCCGCGTCCCGGATGGTGGAGAGCCGGTGGGCGATCACCAGCGAGGTCCTGCCCGTGAGCGCCGTCTTGAGGGCCCGCTGCAGCGCCGCCTCGGACTCGGAGTCCAGATGGGCGGTCGCCTCGTCGAGGACCACGATCGGCGGGGCCTTGAGCAGGAGCCGGGCCATGGCGATGCGCTGCTTCTCACCGCCGGACATCCGGTACCCGCGGTCCCCGACGAGGGTGTCGAGGCCGTCGGGCAGCGCCTCGACCAGGCTCCAGATCTGGGCCGCCCGGCAGGCTTCGATCACGTCCTTCTCGGTGGCGTCCGGGCGGGCGTACTGGAGGTTCTGCCGGATGGTGGTGTGGAACAGGTGGGCGTCCTGGGTGACCATGCCGACGGTGTCGCGGAGCGAGGCCAGCGTCAGGTCGCGCAGGTCGTGTCCGCCGATCCGGACGACGCCTTCGCCCGGGTCGTAGAGCCGCGGCACCAGGTGGGTGATGGTCGTCTTGCCGGCGCCGGAGGGGCCGACGAGGGCGGTGAGCTTGCCCGCGGGGGCGGTGAAGTTCAGGCCGCGCAGGGTCCAGGAGTTGTCGCCGCGCTGGGGTGCGGGGCCCGCGAGGGACTCCAGGGAGGCGAGGGAGACGTCCGCCGCGGACGGGTACCGGAAGGAGACTCCCGAGAACTCGATCTCCGGTGCCCTCGGTGGTGCACCGGCCCCGCTCGCAGCCGCTCCGTCCACCCCGGCCCCGGTCGAAGTGGCCCCGTTCGGGCCGGCACCGTTCACGGCGACCGTGGGCAGGGCGCGGGCGTCCGCCTTCTCCCGGATGAGCGGCTTGAGATCGAGGATCTCGAAGAGCCGGTCGAAGCTGACCAGGGCCATCAGGATGTCCCGCTGGGCGCCGGAGAGTTGGTTGATCGGCGCGAGCAGCCGGGTGAGCAGGGTGGCGAGCGCCACCAGCGTGCCGATCTGGAAGATGCCCTCGATGACGAGGCCGCCACCGAGCCCGTAGACCAGCGCGGTGGACAGGGAGCCGACGAGCATCATCGACAGGAAGAGCAGCTTCGAGTAGACCGACGCGCGGACACCGAGGTCGCGGCCCTTGCCCGCAAGGTCGGCGAACATGCCGTTCTCGGTCTCCGGGCGGCCGTAGAGCTTGGCGAGCAGCGCGCCGGTGACGTTGAACCGCTCGCTCATGAAAGCGCCGATCTCGCCGTTGACCTGCATGTGTTCGCGCATGACGCGCTGCAGCCGGTGGCCGACGACTTTGCCGGGGAGGATGAAGAGCGGAAGCATCACCAGGCTGATCAACGTGATCGCCCAGGAGAGGTAGAACATCGCGCCCAGGACGAGCAGCGCGGTCAGGCCGGCGGAGACGACGGTGGACAGCAGGGAGGTCAGGGCCTGCTGGGCGCCGACGACGTCTGTGTTGAGGCGGCTGACCAGCGATCCGGTCTGGGCGCGGGTGAAGAAGCCGAGCGGCTGGCGCTGTACGTGGTCGAAGACCTCCGTGCGGAGGTCGTAGATGAGCCCTTCGCTGACCTTCCCGGAGAGCCATGCCTCGGCGAAGCCGACGACGGTCTGCAGGAGGGAGAGGACCGCGACGGCGACGGAGATCCAGACGACGACGGAGGTGTCCCGCGGCATGATGCCGTTGTCGATGAGGTATTTGAAGAGAATGGGAACGGCCACCACGATTCCCGCATTGAGTGCGGTGACCGCGAAGAGCACCGAAATTCTGAGTCGGTGCGGCCGGGTGTAGGGAAGGATGCGCTTGGCCGTACCCTTCTTCACCTTCTGCCTGGTGACCGAATCCGGCCCGCCGGCGCGCATGATGACCGGCCCGGAGCCGCCAATCATGGCCACGAATTACCTCCAGTGTTCGTCGTCGGGCCGGGCTTCCTAGCGAGCTGCGGCCTGCTCCTGCCTGTCCATCTCGTCGATCAGGCTCTTCGGCCGCATGTCCGTCCAGTTCTCCTCGATGTAGTCCATGCACGCCTTGCGGCTCTCCTCGCCGAACACGGACTTCCAGCCGGCGGGGACTTCGGCGAAGGCGGGCCAGAGGGAATGCTGGTTCTCGTCGTTGACCAGTACCAGGAAAGTGCCGTTCTCGTTGTCGAACGGATTCGCCATGACCGCTCCCGTCGGTGGGGTTTCCTCAAGTCGGAATACACACTAACCAGGCGGGCAGAAGGCGACAAGGTTGGACAACCGGAAGGTGTCCAACTGTGAATTGCCAGCAGTTGGACGGAGATTATTCGGGGGGAAACGGAATGGGCTGTCTCAGAAATGGGCCGGCGCTGCGCCGGGCTCCGCGCGCTTGGCCACCCCGACGTTCTCGCCGGGCCCGTCGTCGCGCAGCGGGAAGGCGACGGTCACGGCCAGCCCGCCCCCGGCTCTGGCCTCGGCGGTGAGCGTGGCGCCGTGGGCGGTGGCGATGGAGCGGACGATCGACAGACCCAGCCCGTGGTGGCCGTCACCGGCGGTGCGGCGGAGCCGCTGGAAGGGGTGGAAGAGGCGCTCGACCTGGTCCGGCGGCACCGCGGCGCCGGTGTTGCGGACGGAGAGGTAGGCGCCCCCGTCCCGTACTCCGGTGGCGATCTCGACGCAGCCGCCGGGAACGTTGTAGTCGATGGCGTTGTCGAGGAGGTTGGCCACCAGGCGGTGGATGAGGGCCGAGTCGCCGGAGATGCGGGCCGGTTCGGTGGCGGAGCAGACGGCCAGCTCGCGCCGGCCGATCTCCGGCCGGAACGCGGGCAGGACGTCGTGGGTGAGCGCGGCGAGGTCGAGCGGTTCCTGGCTTTCCAGGCCCCTGTCGCTGCTGGAGAGGGTGAGGAGCGACTCCAGGAGCGTGGCCTGCTGCTTGCTGATCGTCAGCAGCCGCTCGAAGTTGGCGCGGAAGGACTCGAGGGTGGCGCCGCGGTCGATGAGGGTTTCCTCCAGCAGCGCATGTTCGAGGGTGAGGGGTGTGCGCAGCTCGTGGGCCGCGTTGGCGACGAATCTCTTCTGGGATTCGAGGGCCGTCTCCAGCCTGCCGAGCAGCCCGTTGACCGTGTCGGCGAGGTCCTTCAGCTCGTCGGGCGGGCCGCCGGTGGCCAGGCGCTCGTGCAGGTTGCGCGCGGAGATGTGGCGGATGGTGCTCGTCATGGTGCGCAGAGGGCGCAGGACGCGGCCGGCGACCACCCAGCCGAGGCCGATGGCGATGACCGACATGATGGCGAGGGCGAGCCCGGACTGCATGAGCAGCCGGTCGAGCATCGCCTCCCGCTGGTGCCAGGCCTGCTGGCGCATCCCCTCGACGATGCCGCTCTCCTGGCTGCCGAGATCCTCGTCCAGCCGGTAGGTGCGGGTGTCCGCCTGGGCGGAGGACTCTGCGGAGCCGTACTGCACGTCCTTGAACGTCACCAGACCGCCGGAGGGACGGGCGACGAGGAGGTACGTGATCGCCAGCAGCACGGCACCGGAGAGGACGAACAGAGAGCCGTACAGGAGGGTGAGGCGCACCCGGACCCGCCGCGGCGTGAGCTGCGCGGACATCGCGCCGACGCGCTTCAGGACGGCCAGGTGCAGTCGCGACAGCCCCATGGGCGTACCTCAAATCCGGTAGCCGCTCCGCGGCACCGTCTCGATCACCGGGGGCAGACCGAGCTTGGAGCGCAGGCGGTTGATCGTGGTCTTCACCGTGGTGGTGAACGGGTCGGCCGCCTCGTCCCAAACGCGTTCGAGGAGTTCCTCCGCCGAGACCACCCGGCCCTGGGCGGAGAGCAGGCACTCCAGGACGGCGAGTTCCTTCGGGGTGAGCGTCAGGCGTTCGCCGCCTCGGGTGGCGAAGCGCTGGGCGGGGTCGAGCCGGAGGTCGCCGTGCTCCAGCACCGGGGGTACGGCGGGCTGGGCGCGGCGGGCGAGTGCCCGCAGCCGGGCGACCAGCTCGGCGTAGGCGAAGGGCTTGGGCAGATAGTCGTCGGCGCCGAGGTTCAGTCCCTCGACGCGGTCGATGATCGTCCCGGAGGCGGTGAGCATCAGCACCCGCGCGTGGTGGGGCTGGGAGACCAGCTCCTTGCACACCTCGTCGCCGTGGACGCCGGGGAGGTCGCGGTCGAGGACGACGACGTCGTAGTCGACGGTCATCGTGCGCTCCAGCGCGTCGGATCCGTCATACACGACATCGACGGCCATACCCTCCCGGCGCAGCACCCGTGCCACCGAGTCGGCCAGCTCAACGTGGTCTTCGACTACCAGAACCCTCATCAGCGGCACCTGCCGGAGGTCTCGCGGGCGCATGGCGAGGATGCGGCGGATGGGCGTTCGAGAACGGCCATCACGGCTGACGATCCCCCACCTTGCGTCACACTGCGGTCACAGCGCTTCACTTCGTCGTGTCCCCGTGCTCGGTTGGAACCGCCTTCAGATTAGCGCGGCCGCGTGTAAGGCCGGGGTTTCAGCGGACGGGTTCCGGCCGGTGCCTTCCTGCTGGTGGCGGGCGCGGCAGGCGGGCTCAGACGGCGGCGAAGAAGTCGAGGACCGCCGCGTTGACGGCGTCCGGCCGCTCCAGATAGCCGTAGTGGCCGCAGCCGGGGATCTCGACATAGGCGGCATCGGGGATGGCGGCGGCGACCTCGCGCGACAGGTGCGGGCGGATGACGAGGTCGTCGCCGAAGCCGATGACCAGGCACGGGCGGGATATGCGCGGGTACGCACCGAGTCGGCCGGCCGTCGTCTGCAGCTCCAGTTGTCCGCGGAACGCCGACATGTCGACGGCCGTCATCTCGAAGACGTCGAGCCAGTCCCGCAGGGTCGCCTCGTTGTTCCACGTCTGCGGGGAGAGGTTCTGGAGGGCGTTGACGTACGCGGCGTAGCGCGGGGGGAGCTTCACGCCGCTGTCGCAGAGGTCGAGCTCGGCGGCGGTCATGGCCGAGACCAGGCCGTCGGCGCGCCCGGTGGGCGCCATGAGGACGGCCTGCCGGACCAGTTCTGGGTGGGCGAGGAGGAGTTCCTGGACGATGCTCGCGCCGAGGGAGAAGCCGACGACGCGGCACGGGGCGAGGTCCAGGTATTCGATGAGCCCGGCGGTGTCGGCGGCCATGTCGGCAAGGGTGAAGCCTTCGGGGCACGGGTCGCTCGGGGGCATGCCGCGGTTGTCGAGGGTGATCACCCGGTGGCCGGCGGCGGTGAGGGCGGGCACCTGGTGGGTGCGCCAGATCCGTCCGGGGGCGCCGGTGCCGGTGACCATGACGACCGGTTCCCCCGCGCCGTGGTCGTCGAAGCCGAGGGTGATCCCGTTGATCCTGGCGGTGGGCATCCGGCTCGCTCCTTTCCTGTGGGCGGTCTGCGGGGGGCCTGAGGTTCCTGCTGCGGCCGTGGTGCTACGGCGGCGGGTGCGTCCGCGGCAGCCGGGCGCCCGGCTGCCGCGGACGGTGGTCATGCCGACCGCTGCGTGAACCTGCCGACCTTGCCGACGACGTCCGCGCCGTGGATTCGCAGGGCCTGCTGCAGCGCGAACTCGGCCATGTAGCGCCGGAACTCGTCCGCCGGCTCCTCGGCGACGTTGAGCATGTGGCGGTTGGGTACGACGGCGGGGCCGCCGAGCCGGTCGACGGCAGCGGAGATCGCGTCGTCCATCCCGGCCGGCTCCACCACCTCGTCCAGGACCAGCCGCGCATCGGGGTCGGTCGCGGGCAGCCGGCGGTCCTGCAGGATGACCTGCCGGGAGATCCGCGGGCCGGTGTGCCGGCCGAGCCGGAGGTTCCCGGCGCCCGGCACGATGCCCTCGCGGGCGGCGGGCAGGGACACGTACGCATCCGAGGCGGCGAGCACGTGGTCGCAGACGAGGAGCAGTTGCATGCCGCCGCCGATGGCGAAGGTGTCGACCGCCGCGATCCAGGGTTTCTCCACGGTGCGGGAGTGCCAGGGCGCGCCGCCGACGCCGCGGACCCCGCGGACGATCTTGTGGATGTAGCCCAGCTCGCGGCGGAGCAGGAAGCCCACCAGGGAGATGTCGCCGGCGTGCAGGCTCTTGAGGTTGATGCCGGCGCTGAAGACGCGCTTGCCGCGGTAGCGAGGATGGGTCATCTCGCCGCCGCGCAGCACGGCCACCCGGACGCCGGGGTCGAGCAGCGCGAGGTCGACGGCGGTCTCCATGTCGTCGACCTGCTGCTCGTCCTCGGCGTTGAGGCAGTCGTCACGGTGCATCGTCAGATACGCCGCGCCGTCGCGCCGTTCGAGCCGGACGGAGCGGGTGTCGACCAGGCCGGTCTCGGTGAACCTCGGCAGCAGTTCCAGCGCGCGGGGCGTGGGGCGCAGCATGGCGTCGAGGAGGTTGGCGCCGGCGACAGGGGAGGCGAGCACGGCCCGCAGGAAGATGCCCTGGTCGATCTCGTGGCCTTCTTTGTCCGCCTGGAGCCTTGTGCGCTCGGCGGCCAGTTGCCCGGCGGTGGGTACGAGCCCGGGGTACGCGACGGCGGCGGCGGAGACCAGGTCGGCGAGCCGCAGGGGTGTGGTGCGGCCGTCGGTGAGCCGGTCGTAGACGGCGTCCACATGGGTGTCGAGGAAGGCGGTGCGCAGCGCGCGGGCCTCGTCTTGAACACCGGCGGCCCGGGTCCGCTGGGCGGCCGTACGGGCGTCGGGCGGCGGCAGCGCCGCGACCGTCTCCTCGGCGCGGGCGAGCGCCGCGCCGACGTCCGCCCAGCCGTCCCGGACGGTTGCCGCCCGCACGTCCGCGGTCACGAGACCACCCGGGCGGCGTCCGCCCGCAGCGACCGGTCGCAGGCGGCGAGGTGCCGGCCGAGTGCGTCTTCGAAGCTGGTCGTGGTGGCGTCGAAGAGCAACTGCCGGCGGATGGCGACTTCCTTGCCGGACAGCCCGCCGACCATCCCGGCGGCCGCGGCGACGCAGCTCGCGGGGTCCGCGGCGAGGTCGTCGACGAGGCCCAGCGCCTGTGCCACCGGAGCGTCGATGGGCACGCCGAAGAGCACGGCCCGGCGGATGCCGGCGGCGCCGGCCAGTTGGACGAGCCGGTAGCTCGCCATGCCGGGCCAGGTGGCCTCCCCGTCCCGGGCGACGAGCAGCCGGGTGCCGGGGGTGGCGACGCGGATGTCGGCGGCGAGGAAGACGTCGAGCGCCGTGCCGCCGCAGTCGCCGCGGGCGACCGCGACCGTGGCCGCCGGCAGCCGTTCGAGCCGGCGCAGCGCCCGCTCCCACTTGCTGACCAGTTGGACGTCGAGCCCCCGGGTCCAGCCCGGCCCGGGGGCGCCGGTCACGTACACCGTGACGATGCCCGTGCCGTCGCCGTCCTCCGCCTCGTCGCAGACGGCGCCTAATGCCCTGACGGCCGCGGCCGTCGGCCGCTCGGCCCCGTCGATTCTCAGCGTGAGCGTGTCGCTCATCGCATCCTCCGCTCTCACCATCGGACCAGGGCCGTTTCGATCGTGGAGCCCGGGCCCATGGTCATGAGCACACCGTGGTCTCCGGGGTGGGTGACGTCCTCGTCGAGCAGCCGCTCGTACGAGAACAGGAACGAGCCGCTCGACACGTTGCCGTAGTCGCGCAGGACGCCGACCGTGTGGCGGACGTCGTGGCGGGTGAGCCCGAGGTTGACGACGACGGCGTCGATCACCTTCTTGCCGCCGGAGTGGACCAGCCAGTGCCGGATGTCGCTGCGGCGCAGGCCGGTGTCCTCCAGCAGCCGGTCGACGACGAGTTCGGCATGGGCGCCGACGACGTACGGGATCAGCGGGTCGAGGAAGAAGCTGAACCGGTCCTGGTCGCGGTCCCAGTCGTAGCGCATCGCCTCCAGCGCCTCGGGGATGAGGCGACTGGCGAACTTCAGCACGTCCGGGCCACGGTCGCCGTCGGGTCCGGTGGCGGACGCGCCGGAGATGAGCGCGACGGCGGCGGCGCCGTCGCCGAAGAGGCTGTTGACGACGGCGGTGCGCATGGTCTCGTCGAACGCGTACGCCGCGGAGCAGGCTTCGGCACAGAGGACGACGGCGAGTTCGCCCGGGTGGGCGGCGGACCAGCCGCTGACGACGTTCAGCGCGTTCAGCCCCGCGTTGCAGCCCATGCCGACGATGTCGGAGCGGCTGCAGTGGCGGTCGATGCCCAACTCGCGGATCAGCAGCGCGCTGAGCCCGGGGGTGAGGAAGCCGGTGGAGGTCACGCAGCACAGGTGACGCAGGTCCGACAGCTCGTAGCCGGCGTTCTTCAGGCAGGCGCGGAGGGCTTCCGCGCCCATTTCGATCGCGGTGGCCTTGTGCTTGTCGAGCAGGTCGCCCTGCGGCTCGGAGTGCCGGACTCCGTGCTCGTCGGGGGCGGGCAGCGTCAGATGGCGCCGTTCTATCGCGCTGTTGAGGAAGACGGAGCTGATTCTGGGGTCGGTGATGCCGAAGGCGTCGAGCACCTCCTGCTGGGTGTACGTCGTGGGGGTGGCGGCCGTGCCCACCCCGAGGATGCGGGGCCGGTACGGGCCGGGCACCTGTGCTGTCGCGGACCGCGGATCCAGGAGCTCCGCACTCTCCACGCCGGTGATCATCGGAAGGTCCACCCCCACATGCGCTTCTTGCTACGCGGTCGTTGTGCTCCGCTGATGCCGTTCACGTGCGGTCCTTTCCCGCTCGATTCGGACGGATGGAGGAGGGAGATCGGGCGGGACCGGTGGGTGTCACGCGGCCCTTGTCGCGGCTTCGATGAAGCGGGCGAGGCGCGCGGTGCCCTCGTCGATCTCCTCGGTGGTGAGATAGCTGGTGGAGAGCCGGAGGGCGCGGTGGCCGCCGCCGGCGCCGGGGTAGAAGTGGCTCATCGGCGTCCAGATGACGCCGAAGTCCTGCGCGGAGCGGGTGAGCGCCGCATTGTCGGCGGGGAACGGCACCTGCACGGTGAGGAAGAAGCCGCCCGCGGGCCGGTTCCACCGCACCTCCAGCGCGCTCCTGCGGTCGGCGGGCAGCCGCTCGTCCAGGGCCCGGAGCATGGCCCGCATGGCGTCTCCGTAGTACGCCGCCGCGCGGGAGTTCAGCTCGGAGACGAGTCCCTGCGCGGCCAGCAGCGCGCCGGCGACCGCCGCCTGGCTCAGGGACGGGGTGTTGACCGTCACCATGCTCTTGATCTTGGCGAGTTCGTCGGCGAGCAGGCTGGTGGCCCCGGAGTCGTCGGCGACGGTCTGGTCGGCGACGGCGAAGCCGACGCGGGCGCCCGGGAAGACGGTCTTGGAGTACGAGCCGAGGTGGACGACGCACCGGGTGCGGTCGAGCGACTTCAGGGTGGGCGGCGGCGGTCCTGGGCTCACCAGCCGGTACGGGCTGTCCTCCAGGATGAGCAGGTCGTGGCGGGCGGCCAGGCCGAGGAGGTCCGTGCGGGCCTGCGGCGTGAGCGTGGCTCCGGAGGGGTTGGAGTGGTCGGGGACCAGGTAGAAGGCGCGGGGGCGGCGGCCGCGCGCCTTCTCCGCCAGCACCGCGGCTTCGAGATCGGCGGCGTGGAAGCCGTCTTCGCGCTCCTCCACGGGGTGCACGGCGATGTCGAGCAGCCGGGCCGCCCCGGTGATGCCGACGTAGCACGGGCTGGCGACCATCAGTACGTCGTCGGGACCGCTGATGAGCGCGCGCAGCACCAGCAGCATGGCCTCCTGGGCGCCGACGGTCACGACGACGGACTCGGCCGGCACGTCGATGCCCTCGTCGGCGCGGAGCGACTCGGCGATGATCTCGCGGATCTGACCGGCGGTGGGGCCGTACTGGTAGAGGGCGGTGCGGATGTCCTCCGGGGTGCCGCCGTGGGCGGCCAGGTGGTCGAGGTAGGTCCGCATGTGCGTGAAGACCTGCTCGGTGTCGAAGAACCCGTCGTACGGCCGGCCGGGGGCGAAGGAGATCGCGTCGGGGTAGCGGAGCGTGATCTCGTTGAGGAAGTTCATCGTGTCCAGCAGGGGGTCGGACACGCTGCCGTGCAGCTCGGCCTTGCGCAGCGGGCGCACGGACGGAGCGGGCGCCGAGGGCGCGGTGGCGCCGGGCGCCGGGGCGTTCGGCACGGCGCCGGCGACGAGTGCTTCGGGACCCGGAGCAGCCATGGAATTCCCCCCACGCGAAGGCAATTGATGAAGTCGTCTTCCGGCGCTTAGAAAAGCACGCCCCCGGGTATTTCGACAACGCCGTCCAAGAGAGCAATCTGCACACTTGGACACGCGTGAGCGCACTTGGACAATTCCCGCGGTTGGACGGTGGCGTACGCGTACGTGAAAAGCGGCGTGGGTCACCGGGGAGCGGGTGCGAGTTCGGCATCTCCGCCGTCGGTCTCCGCGTCCCACCCGTCGGCCTTGAGTTTCGCCGCGATTCGGCAGACGTCGGACGGGTGCACGCGGCACCGTACCGTGAATCCGCCGCCCGCGGCGGCGCCCACCGACGCGCTCTCGGTATCCACGCCGAGGCCCGCGACGGCTCCGAGGAAACGCCCCAACTCCCCCGGGCGGCCCGGGACGGCCACGCGCAGCGCGGGGGTGTGCCCGGGGGGTTCGGAGCGGGCGCCGGGGATCGCGCCGAGGCCGGCGATGCCGCGGTCGAGCAGGTCGACGACGGTCCGCAGGCCCTCCTCGCGGTCCCCGGTGCCGTGCCCGGCGAGCGCGTCGAGCGCCGGCACCAGCCGGCCGAGGTCGGCGTGCACGTTCCGTACGACCCCGGCGAGGGCCGCCGCGTTGGTCTCGATGATGTCCGCCCACAGCCGGGAGTCGCCGCCCGCGATCCGCGTGACGTCGCGCAGCCCCTGGCCGGCCAGCCGGGCGACCCCGGCGGGGTCGTCCCGCAGCCGGGCGGCCATCAGGCTGGCCAGCAGATGGGGAACGTGGGAAGTCAGGGCGACGGCGTCGTCGTGGGCGCGGCTGGCCATCACCAGCGGGACGGCGCCGCACAGCTCGGCCAGCCGGCGGCCCCGCTCCAGGGTGGCAGGGGAGGTGAGCCGCGACGGCGTGAGCACCCAGGGGCGGCCCTCGAAGAGGGTGCCTCGGGCCGCCAGCGGCCCGGAGCGCTCGCGGCCGGCCAGGGGGTGCCCGCCGACGTAACGCGCGGGCTGGGGCGCGGCGTTCAGCGCGGCCCGTTCCGGCACGGTCTTCACGCTGCCCACGTCCGTGTACGCGCCCGCGAGACCGCTCCGCTGCACGTCGACCAGCACCGCGCCCACCTTGCTGGGCGGGACCGCGATCACGGCCAGGTCGACCGGCCCCGGCGGTTCCTCGGCGAGTCCTGCGCCGAGGGCCGCGGCGGTGCGGGCGGCCGTGGCGTCGCTGTCGGAGAGGTACACGGTCACCCCCTGGCGGCTGGCGGCCAGGGCCACGGAGGTGCCGATCAGGCCGGTGCCCACGACGGCTATGGAGCGAATCACCAGACATCCCCTGTCCGAAAGAACCTGATCGAAGGATTGCGCTCGGAAGATCCCGCCCGAAAGCCGTGGACCGAATAGCGGAAACGGCGCAACAGCTTATGCACCGGGGGCCGCCGACCGACAAGAGGGGAGTCCGGAAAAAGACAGTCGTAGCCAGATTCACGACCGGTCGCCTACAGTCCGGGAAACGCATGCCACTTCGTGACCAGGGGACAGTCATGCATGATTTCAGCGAGGCCGGAGTTCCGTTCGGCGACGTGGCCATCGACTACGTGGAGATGTACGTCGGAAGCCTGGAGGCCGCAGCTTTCGACTGGGTCGACAAGTACGCCTTCTCGGTCGTCGGCACCGGCGGCTCCCCGGAGCACCGGAGCATCGCGCTGCGCCACGGCCGCATCACCCTCGTGCTCACCCAAGCCACGTCCGACCAGCACCCCGCGTCGGCCTACGTCCAGGCGCACGGCGACGGCGTGGCCGACATCGCGCTGCGCACCGCCGACGTACGGGCCGCGTTCGCCGCGGCTGCGGCCGGCGGCGCCAGATTGGTGCGTGAGCCCACCACGCACGACGGCGACGGGCCGGCGGTGACGGCCGCGATAGGCGGGTTCGGGGACGTGGTGCACACGCTCGTGCAGCGCGCTCCCCGGGCGGGCGCGGGGCTGCCCGTGGGGTTCACGGCGGCGCTGCGGGAGGACGACGGTCGCGCGGACCCGGTGGGGCTGGACGAGATCGACCACGTCGCGGTCTGCCTGGACACCGGCAGCCTCGACCCCACCGTCGACTTCTACCGGCAGGCGCTCGGCTTCGACTTCGTGTTCGAGGAGCGCATCGTCGTCGGCTCGCAGGCGATGGAGTCGAAGGTCGTGCAGAGCCGGTCGGGCGCAGTGACGCTCACGCTCATCCAGCCGGACCCGACCGCGGACCCGGGCCAGATCGACGAGTTCCTCAAGGGCCACCAGGGCTCCGGCGTCCAGCACCTCGCCTTCTCCTCGGCGGACGCCGTGCGTTCGGTGCGCACCCTGGCGCGGCGCGGGGTCGCGTTCCTCACCACCCCCGGCTCGTACTACGACATGCTCGGCTCGCGCATCCCGTCGCTGAGCCAGGCGCGGCTGGCGGACCTGCGGGCGACGAACGTGCTGGCCGACGAGGACCACGACGGGCAGATGTTCCAGATCTTCACCGCCTCGACCCACCCACGGCACACCCTGTTCTTCGAGGTGATCGAGAGGCAGGGCGCGCAGACCTTCGGCAGCGCGAACATCAAGGCGCTGTACGAGGCCGTGGAGCTGGAGAGGACCGGCCAGCGTGGGCCGTCCCGGCGCTGACTCCCCGGGCCGCGCGGTCCACACGCTCGCGGACGTCGAGCGGGCCGCCGCCGCTGTCCTGCCGCCCGGGGTACGGGACTTCGTGGCGGGGGGCAGCGGCGCGGAGACGACGCTGGCTGCCAACCGGGCGGCGCTGGACCGGGTGTGCGTCGTGCCGCGCGCGCTGCGCGACGTCTCTGGCTGCACCACTGAGACGACGCTGCTGGGGCGCGCGGTGGCCATGCCGGTGGCGGTGGCGCCGGTGGCGTACCACCGGCTGGTGTGCGCCGAAGGGGAGACGGCGGCGGCGCGGGCGGCGAAGGCGGCGGGGGTGCCCTTCACGGTGAGCACGCTGAGCAACGTGCCGATCGAGGAGATCACGGACGTCGGCGGCACGGTCTGGTTCCAGCTCTACTGGCTGCGGGACACGGCGCGGACCCTCGATCTGGTGCGCAGGGCGGAGGACGCCGGCTGTACGGCGGTCATGCTCACGGTCGACGTGCCGTGGATGGGCCGCCGGCTGCGGGACGTACGCAACGGGTTCGCGCTCCCCCGCGGCGTGCGCGCGGCCCACTTCGCCGCCGCGGACTCCACGGCACACCGGCGCCGCGGCGGCGCCTCCGCGATCGCGGCGCACACGGCCGAGGCGTTCTCGCCGGCGGTCACGTGGGAGTCCGTGGCGGCGCTGCGGGCGCACACCCGGCTGCCGTTGATCCTCAAGGGCGTGCTCGACGCCCGGGACGCGCGCCGCGCGGCGGATTCGGGGGTGGACGCGATCGTGGTCTCCAACCACGGGGGGCGGCAGCTCGACGGCGCGGTGCCCAGCATCGACGCTCTCCCGGAGGTCGCCGCGGCGGTGGGGAGCGGCTGCGAGGTGCTGATGGACAGCGGCGTCCGCGGCGGGACGGATGTCTTACGGGCGCTCGCGCTCGGCGCCTCCGCGGTCCTGGTGGGGCGGCCGGTGATCTGGGGGCTGGCCGTGACCGGTGAGGCGGGTGCGCGGCGTGTGCTGGAACTGCTGGGCGACGAGCTGCGCGACGCGCTCGGGCTCTCCGGCTGCACGGATGTCGCGGACGCCCGCGAACTGCGCACCGTACGCGGTGCGATGAGCGGACGCTCCCGGGGTGCGCCCTAGGCATACGGCACCCGCGCGCAAGACTGCGGCCCGGTCCGCCGGCAAGGCGGTGGACCCGGGCCGTCCAACAGCTTGTTTCGGGTGGTTGGACACGCGTGGAATTTCGCCGAGGGGACAGCAGGACGTGCATGTCTTCATCCCAGCACCAGACGAAGACACGCACGCCGCGCAGGGACGGCCGCCGCTTTCCGGCGGAGTTCACCTGCTTTCCTGCTGTCTCACCCGTCGCGCTTCGCGACGGCGGCTCCACGGCGTTCGGAATACGCCGCGATCACAGCGGCCGGGCGCTCTCGCGTTCCATCCGCATCGCGATGTCCTTCCAGATGCCGGCGCATTCACGCGCCAGTTGGGCGACGACGCCGCGGCAGTGCGCGGGTACGTTGCCGATGATCTCCTCCCACTCGTCACCGCTGAGTGTGTGAATGTTGAGCAGCCGAAGGAGCGTCCGGCCGGTTTCGCTCAGCCGCAGCGCCGGGTCGGCCTTCAGCCGGTTGACCGCCGAGCCGCGGTCGTCGACCGTTATCCGGACCGCCGCGGCCGTCGTCGCCACGCCCGCGGATACCGCCACCACCTTCGGTCTGCTCTCGATACGCGCCGTACTGCGCTGCCGCGGCACCGGCAGCGGACCCTCCCCCCTGCGCATGCGGTTTCTGACGTCCCTGACCGTTTCCGGGGAGATCCCCGCGGCCCGGGCGACCTGCCGCAGCGACAGGCTCGGATTCTCGCTGATCATCCGGCTCGCGATCCTGCGCCCCTCGCTGCCGTTGAGGGGCCGTACGCGGCCGTCCTGGCCGACCCGGTGGCCGGTGGCGGCGGTGTCCGCCGACTCCCGCCGGCGGATGGCCGCGACGGTCGCCGGGGCGATGCCCGTCACGGACGCGATCATCCGGTCCGACCACTGCGGATGCGACAGGATGATCCTGCTCGTGGCCCGCTTCCGGTCCGCCATGGTCAGCGGCAGCCCGTGGGCGATGTTCGACTCCACGGCGAGGACGAAGGCGTCCGCCTCGGTCCCGTCGAAGAAGCGGACGGCGATGGTGTCCTGACCGCGGAGCTCGGCGGCCCGCAGTCGATGAAGCCCGTCGACGACCCGCATGGTCGCGCGGTGTACGACGATGGGCGGTAGTTCGGCCTGTGCCTGCGCCAGTACTCTCACATGCTCGCGATCTTCTCCCGAAGTCCGAGGCGAGCCCGCTCTCCGTAAACTGCGGACTTCGACCTCGACCGGCGTCTGATCGAGATGCCCCTGCACGGACGTCAACTTCAATTCCTCCCCGATCCAACTTCCGGTGGGCGGGGCCATGGCCCGAACCCAATCGTGCGATTACCGGAACTCGAACAATCCCTTGACGCAGCCGTACTGATGTGGTCGCCGGCAGAACCGGCGGCCGAGAGGTCAGACCTCTCGATACAGGGGATGTGGGGGGTGATCGGAATGACGTCAGACCGACGCGGACACCAGCTCCACTGTCGACGCCATTCGATTCTCCCCCGCTACTCGCTTCGCTCCCGGACGAAGCGAGTGAATGTTCCCCCGTTCGGACATCGACTCTAACAGCGCCGTCACCGATCAGACACCCCACGCCTCACCGAACGCAGTTCACCACACCAGGCATTTGACATGCGCCGTGCATGGCCGTTCTTCAAAATCACAGCTCGCCCGGGGCGGAAGGCAGGAATCCGGATAAATGCCGCCTCAGTGAGCACCTGCGTCACGAATTCACAGAAAGGCTTTGCAGTGTCACACGTCGCACGAATCGAGCCGCCTTGTCCCGCCGGCGGGACAAGGCGCGGGAGGGCGGCGAGAAAGTACCGGAACGGAACATTCCGCAAAATGGGCATCCGTACGCACGGGTTCGACTCCGCCAACACCGCGCGCATTCACGGGAGTTGCCCGCCCGCCGGTTATCCGGAGGCGTCCGCGGGCTCTTCCGCCGCCTCGTCCAGCATCAGGACCATCCATTCCATCAGCCCCAGACCGACGGCCTCGGCGGCCTTCTGCCACCGCACCCGGCGCTCCGCCACCACGCTCATCTGGACGAGCGACGCGCCCGCGCCCTCCGCGGTGGCACGGCGGCTGGCCCGGATCTGCTTACGCAGTTCACTACGGGTCCACCGGCCCCGCTCCGCACGGGTCAGCCACTCGTCCTGCGCGCCGGCCGGCATCCCCGCGACCTCCGCGTGATGCTGGAAGCTGAGCTTGTCCCGCCGTCTCGAAGGATGGAATTTCCCCGCCACCCAGGCGTAGTTGCGAAGAGTCTGATAATCGAAAGAAGTCTCGGCCAGGGCGCGTTTGTAGCGGTCCGGGTAGTGGCTCCTGCCGTAGATGAGCCAGTCGCCGAGCCACCACGCCGAGGAATCCGCGATAACGAAGATCTGCCGCCCCAGATGGCTCCATTCGGCCAGCGGCAGGCCGGGCGGCAGGGACAGCGCCGTACGCCGCGTGGTGGAACGGCCGTTCACCGACAGGCGGTTGGGGGGACGCGACGGGGCCGGTGATGTCGGCGTCGGGGCCTGGCTCGCGGGCGGGTGGCCCGAAGCGCGGACCGCCGGGTTCGTCACGGGGCCGGCTCCGCGCGTCTCTCCCATGGACATACTGCGCACCTCACCTGCCGATCTGCGACGCGCTTCCTCGTCAACCCGACCGGACCACCGCCGGCCTGCTCCGCAGGGCCGCGGTCCGCCGACCGGACCGCACGCGATCAACCGTGCTGATCCCATCATCCGTGGCGGCAGGTTGCAGCGCGGTGACAGCGCTCCTCTCCTGTGCCTGCTTTCACCTCAACCACCGCTGCGGGTGGACCGTGGGTTGCACCGCGGTTACAGCAGGCGTTCCGGCGCAGTAACCCTCCCCCCGATCTACTTGTCACCAAACCCCGAGCCGACGGTGCCGGCCCCCGCCGCGCCGGACGAGGAGGATCCATGGCCACCCAGACCCGGTACTGCGCCGAGTGCCGTGCGGCGTTCACCTGGACGAGCAGCAGCCCCAACAGGAGGTTCTGCGGGCCGCGGTGCAAGGCCCGGTGGTGGCGCGGCCAGCACCGGCGGGCCGCCGCGGGAGTCAACGGCGCGGCGCCGGGAGCGGAGCCGCAGGCGCCTCGGGCCCAGGAGCAGCCGGCTCTCGGCACGGCGCACGCGTGCCCCAACTGCGGACAGCAGCTCACGGTGGTGAACGTGGTGGTCCCGCTTGGGGACGCCCCGGCGGTGGCCGGCGAGGGCCCGCGCGCGAGGGTGTTCGCGGCGGATCACCCGTGAACGGCGGGCCGGGCGAGGGGGGGTCAGCCGTCGAGGGGCTGCAACTCCAGCCGGCCGAGGTGGTCCGGGTCGGCGATCACGTCGATGCCGACGATCGTGCCGTTGGCGACGGCGAGGGCGAACGCGATCCGCGGCCGCCCCTGCTGCATCCACACCAGCCCCGGCGAGCCGTCCACCAGCGCCGGGTGGGCGGCCCTGAGCCGCCCCGTGAAGACGTCGGCGACCGCCACCGCGCCGCGTACCTCCTCCGCCGCACCCGCGGCCACGGCGGCGGCGTCGGCGCGGAGCACCACGTCGGGGTCGAGGAGCGCGACGAGCGCGTGGAAGTCCTCCCCGCGCGAAGCGGTGAGGAACGCGCCGGCGATCGCACTCCAGCGCGCGGTAACGCCCCAGTCCGCCGGCGCGCCCTTGTCCGCAGCGGCGCTTGCGGCGTACGAACCGGCAGAGCGTGCGCCGGGCGCGTCCCCGGCCCGGCGCGGGCCGTCCGCGCGGTCGGCCGCGGGGCCCTGCACGCGCCGCCGGGCCCGGAGGGCCAGTTGCCGGGTCGCGGCGGGCGAGCGCCGGAGGATCGGCGCGATGTCCTCGTACGGGACCGCGAACAGGTCGTGCATCACGAACGCCAGCCGCTCGGCGGGCGCCATCGAGTCGAGCACGGCGAGCAGCGCGAGCCCGACGGAGTCGCCGCGGAACCCGTCCCGGTGCGCTACCGGCGCGTCCGTTCCCGTCGGCTCGGGGTTCACGATTGCCGCTTTTTCACCATTTAACGGCTTTTCAAATTCAATGGGGTCCAGCGGGTCCTTCCCCAGCGCCGTCCGGGCCCGGAGGATGTCCAGGGAGGCCTCTCCCACGACCGTGCGCAGCCAGCCGCCGAGGCTCTCCACCCCGTCAGGGCCCGCACGGCTCACCCGCAACCACGCCTCCCGCACGGCTTCCTCGGCCAGCTCGGCCGAGCCCAGAACCCTGTGGGCGACCGCGTGCAGATGCGCGCGATGCTCCTCGAACCGCAGGGCCAGGAACTCGTGCTCGTCCATCGGGTCCTTCCTCCGTTCCGCCTGTCACCACCGTGACCAGCGAAGCGCGGCTGATGTGACAAGGGGGCGGCCATGGTGCTCAGGTCGTGAGACGGCGTTGCCGTCCGCGCGGGGCCCGTGGTCCGATCGCCGGATGACTCGCCGCATCGTGATCGTCGGGGCCGGCATCGTCGGCTCGTCGCTGGCCCGGGAGCTGGCGGGGCGGGACGGCTGTCAGGTCACCGTCCTCGACCGCTCCCCCGCGGGCCGGCTGTACGGGTCCACGGGCCACGCGCCCGGCTACGTCGGCGTGCTCGGCGAGGCCCCCGTCCTCACCGAGCTGGCCCGCGCCACGGTGCGGATCTACCGGGGGCTCACGGACGACTACGACGCGACCGGCGGTGCCCGTGCGCGGGGCGGCGCCGGCTTCGAGGAGACCGGCTGCCTGGAGGTCGCCACCACGCCCGCGGCGCACGAGACGCTACGCGGGCGCTCCGCCGCGGCGGAGACCGCGGGACTGACCGCCCGGTTGGTGGGGCCCGAGGAGGCCGCGGCGCTGGCGCCGCGGCTCGTCGACCCGGCCACGGCCGTCGCCGGGCTGCACTTCCCCGGCGACGGCACCGCCCGCGCCGGGCTGCTGACCGCGGTGCAGCGGCGCCGGGCGGAGGCGCGGGGCGCGGAGTTCGCCGACGGCGCGGAGGCGACGGGCCTGGAGATACGCGCCGGGCGGGTGCACGGCGTGTGGCTCGCCGACGGCACGCTCGTGCCGGCCGACGACACGGTGCTCGCCTCCGGGATCTGGGGCCCGCTGCTCGCCGCCCGGGCGGGCGTGGCCCTGCCGCTGACGCCGGTATCCCACCCGTACGTCTACGGCGGACCGCGCCCGGCGCGGCATCCGCGCGGGCCGTTCGTACGCTGGCCCGAGCACCACGCCTACGCCCGCGACCACGGCGACCGGGACGGGATCGGCACGTACGACCACGACCTGCGGCCGGTGGCGCCCGCGGACCTCGGGGTGCGCGCAGAGGAGCCCTGGCCGGGCGAGCCGTTCGACGGGCCCGTGGCCGCCGCGCTCGCGCTGCTGCCGCCCGCGCACCGCTTCACGCCCGCCGTCCGTCTCAACGGGGTCTTCTCCGTCACCCCGGACAACCTGCCGCTGCTCGGCCCGTTCACGGGGCTGCCCGGGCTGTGGTCGGCGACGGCGATCTGGGTCACGCACGCCGCGGGCGCGGCTGCCGCGCTCGCGGAGGCGATGGACGGCGGCGAGCCGGGCGCGGGGCTCGCGGCTCTGGCGCCTGACCGCTTCGCGGGCGAGCCGGCCGGGGAGCTGCGCCGCCGGGCGCTGCGCCACTACCGGGACATCTACGCCGGGGGGTGAGGCGCCGAAGGACCGGCAGGAGCGCGGAGTCGGGCCCGCCGCACCCCGGGCCCGGGGCCGCTCCCGGGGCCCTGTGGATAACTTCCGGCGCTGTCGGGCCGGCGCCGTAGGATCCCCGTGAGATCGCCGGAGGTGCGAATTGGCCGTGGACGAAACCCCCGAGGCAGGCACGCCGCCGTGGCGGATGCTGCTCGCGTACGCGCGGCCGCACCGCTGGGCGCTGTTCGCCGGAGCGCTGCTGTCACTGGCGACGGGCGCCACCGGCCTCGCGCTGCCGCTGGTGGCGCGGTCGCTGATCGACGACCTGTCGCACGACCGGTCGATCGCCGGTGCGCTGATCGTGATGTCGGTGCTGGTTGTCGCCAACGCCGGGGTGGGGGCGCTGGGTTCGTACGTGCTGCGGCGCACCGCCGAGTCGGTGGTGCTGACGGCGCGGCGCCGGCTCAGCTCGTATCTGCTGCGGCTGCGGATAGCGGCGGTGGACCGCACGGAGCCCGGGGACCTGATGGCCCGGGTGACGTCCGACTCCACGCTGCTTCGCGAGGTCACCACCGACACCCTCGTCGGGCTCGGCACCGGCGGTCTGACCGCCGTGGCGACGCTGGTGCTGATGGGCGTCGTCGATCCCGTGCTGCTCGCGGTGACCGCCGGCGTGATCTTCGCGGCCGGCACCGTCATCGGCGTCATCGTGCCGCGCATCAACCGGGCGGCCAAGCGGGCCGCGGAGTCCGTGGGTCTGATGGGTGCGGCGCTGGAGCGGGTGCTCGGCGCGCTGCGCACGATCAAGGCATCGGGCGCCGAGCACCGCGAGGAGCGGGCGGTGCACGAGGCGGCGGAGGAGTCCTGGCGGCAGAGCGTGCGGGCCGCCAAGTGGTCGGCGCTGGCGGGGAACACGGCCGGCCTGTCGATGCAGGTCGCGTTCATCACCGTGCTGGCAGTGGGCGGCGCCCGGGTGGCGACCGGGGCGATCGACGTCGGCACGCTGGTCGCCTTCCTGCTCTACGTCTTCTATCTGATGTCGCCGATCCAGCAGGTGGTGGGCGCGGTCGCGCAATACCAGACAGGAGCTGCCGCGCTGGAGCGCATCCGCGAGGCGCAGCTCCTGCCGGCCGAGCCCGCCGCGGAGCCCGCGCCGCTGCCGGAGCCCGGCGCCGAGCCGGCGGCGCTGGCCTTCGAGGACGTCCGCTTCCGGTACGCGGACGACCTGCCCTATGTGCACCACGGCGTCAGCTTCGCGATACCGCCGCGCGGCATGACGGCGTTCGTCGGCCCGTCGGGAGCGGGCAAGACCACCGTCTTCTCGCTCATCGAGCGGTTCTACGAGCCGACCGCCGGGCGGATACTCCTCGACGGCGACGACGTGACCCGCTGGGAGATACCCGCGCTGCGCGCCGCGATCGGATACGTGGAGCAGGACGCCCCCGTGCTCTCCGGCTCGCTCGGGGACAACCTGCTGCTGGGCAACGCCGCGGCCGGTGAGGACGACGTACGGGAGGTGCTGAAGACCACCCGGCTCGAGGAGCTGGTGGCGCGGCTGCCGCAGGGCCTGGACACCCTCGTCGGCCACCGGGGCACCAAGCTGTCCGGCGGCGAGCGCCAGCGCGTCGCGATCGCCCGCGCGCTGCTGCGCCGGCCCCGGCTGCTGCTGCTCGACGAGGCCACGTCGCAGTTGGACGCGGTCAACGGGGCGGCGCTGCGCGACACCGTCGCGGAGGTGTCGCGGGACACCACGGTGCTCGTCGTCGCCCACCGGCTGTCGACCGTCACCAGTGCCGACCGGATCGTGGTGATGGACGCCGGCGAGGTGCGGGCCGTGGGCACGCACGCCGAGCTGGTCGCCGGCGACCCGCTCTACGCGGAGCTGGCCACCACCCAGTTCCTCGCCGCCGCGGCCGGCACCGCATGATGGAAGACGAACGACCGAGGAGGACCGCCGTGCGCCCCGAGCTGCAGATCAGCGCCACCAACCCGGAGCATCCCGCCGCGCTGCTCGACCTGCCCTGGGAGCTGCCGCTCGACGCCTGGCCGGATGACTGCCTGGTCGACCTGCCGCGTGGCATCTCGCGGCACGTGGTGCGCTTCGCCGAGGCCGGCGAGGAGGTCGTGGCGATCAAGGAGGTGCCGGAGCGCGCCGCCCGCCGGGAGTACGAGCTGCTGCGAGACCTCGACCGGCTCGGCATCCCCGCCGTGGACGCGCTCGCGGTCGTCACCGGCCGCACCGGCGCCGACGGCGAGCCGCTGGAGCCGGCGCTGGTCACCCGGCATCTGGTGGGCTCGCGCCCGTACCGGGCGATGTTCGAGACGACGCTGCGCCCGGGCACCGTGAACCGGCTGATGGACGCGCTGGCCGTGCTCCTCGTCCGGCTGCACCTGGCGGGCTTCGCCTGGGGCGACTGCTCGCTCTCCAACACCCTCTTCCGCCGGGACGCCGGGGCGTACGCCGCGTATCTGGTGGACGCCGAGACCGGGCAGATCCAGCCGCGGCTGAGCAACGGCCAGCGGGAGTACGACATCGAGCTGGCCCGCATGAACATCTCGGGCGAGCTGATGGACCTGGAGGCCTCCGGGGCGCTGCACCCGTCGATCGACCCGATCCCGTTCGGCGCGGCCATCGCGGAGCGGTACGGAGACCTGTGGCACGAGCTGACCCGGCAGTCGGTCTACCCGGCCGACAAGCGGCACTACATCGAGCGCCGCATACGCCGCCTGCACGACCTCGGCTTCGACGTCGCCGAGATGCAGATCACGCACTCGCCGGGCGGCGACACCGTCTCGTTCGTGCCGAAGGTCGTCGACGCCGGCCACCACCAGCGCCAGTTGCTGCGGCTGACCGGCATGGACACCGAGGAGAACCAGGCCCGCCGGCTGCTGAACGACCTGGAGAGCTGGATGGCGACCCAGGACGACTACGCGCCCGGCGACCCGCTCGGCGCCCGGCCCGAGGTGCTGGCGCACCGCTGGGTGCGGGAGGTCTTCCGGCCCACCGTGGGCGCGGTGCCGCTGGCGCTGCGCGGCCAGCTCGACCCGGCGCAGGTCTACCACGAGGTGCTGGAGCACCGCTGGCTGCTCGCCGAGCAGAAGCAGCAGGACGTGGGGCTGGAGGCCGCGGTCGCCGACTACGTCGAGAACGTCCTGCCGGGCTCCGTGGCCGGCACCTCCGGCTGAGGGCACACACCCCGGCCGCCGGCGCCGCCGGCCGACGGCGCGGCCCGCGCCCGGCCGGCGGCCCACACCCCGTCCCGCGGCCCGCTGACGGCACCGCCGGGCCCCCGGCCTGATGACGCCCGCTGCCGCCGACCGCCCCCGGCGCGGTAGCGTCCGTCCATGCCCGGGATGTCGGCCGCCACCGCCGCGCTGCTGCTCGGAGCCGTCGTGGTGCTCTGCGCCGCCGCGGTGCTCATCGGCGTGCGCGTCGCACGGAACCAGCAGTACGGCACGGCGCAGGAGCGCGCCGCGTACGAGACGCTGCACACCGCCTCCCTCGCCGGCCCTCCGCTGCGCGCCGGCCTCACCGCGGACACCGCCCGCCGCGCCGCCCCGCACCTGCGCGACCTCCTCGGCGCGCCCGCGCTCGCGCTCGCCGACGGCAAGGGCGAGCTGCTGGCCTGGGACGGCCCCGAGGGCAAGCCGGGCCACGACCACTCCGAAGCCGTCCCCGGCGCCGCGGCCCAGGTGACGGACAGCGGCCGGACGCAGGTCATCGGCCCCCGCGAGGTGGCCTGCGCCTGGCCGGACTGCCCGCTGCGGCACGCCGTGGCGGTGCCGCTGGCGGTCGCCGGCCGCGTCGACGGCGTGCTCGCCGTCTTCACCTCGCAGGCGTCCGCGGGCCTGGTGCGCGCCGCCTCCGAGGTGGCCCGCTGGGTCTCGGCGCAACTGGAGCTGGCCGAGCTGGACAGCTCCCGGGCCGCCGCCAGCGAGGCGGAGCTGCGGGCGCTGCGCGCGCAGATCTCCCCGCACTTCATCTACAACTCCCTGTCCACCGTCGCCTCCTTCGTGCGCACCGACCCGGAGCGCGCCCGCGAGCTGATCGTGGAGTTCGCCGAGTTCACCCGCTACTCCTTCCGCCGCCACGGCGACTTCACGTCCCTCTCCGAGGAACTGCGCTGCATCGACCGCTACCTGCTGCTGGAGCGCGCCCGCTTCGGCGGCCGGCTGGAGGTCTCGCTGCGGGTTGCCCCGGAGGTGCTGAGCGTCGTGGTGCCGTTCCTGTGCCTGCAGCCGCTGGTGGAGAACGCCGTACGGCACGGGCTGGAGAAGAAGCCGGGCCCGGGCCGGCTCACGATCACCGCGGCCGACGGCGGCAGCGAGGCGCTGATAAGCGTCGAGGACGACGGCGCCGGCATGGCGGCGGAGACGCTGGCCCGCACCCTGGCCGGGGATCTGGCGGAGCTGGCGGGGGACGCGCCGCGGGCGCCGGGCATCGGGCTGCGGAACGTCGACGAGCGGCTGCGGCAGGTCTACGGGGACGCCTACGGGCTCGTCATCGAGACCGCTCCGGGCGCCGGGACCAAGGTGCACGTCCGGGTGCCGAAGTTCCATCCGGACGCGGTGCAGAGCGGCCCCGGCGGGATGTGAGCGATAGACGGGTTTCGCTGCCGCCGCGCCCCGCATAGGGTTCCCGCATGCTGCACACTCTCGCCGTCGACGACGAGGAGCCCGCCCTGGCGGAGCTGGCGTACCTGCTGCGCCGCGACCCGCGGGTGGCCGAGGTGCAGACGGCCGGCGACGCGCAGCAGGCGCTGCTGGCCCTCGACCGGGCGCTGGCCTCGGGCCGTTCCGTGGACGCCGTGTTCCTGGACATCGGCATGCCGGGCCTGGACGGGCTGGCGCTGGCCCGGCTGATATCCCGGTTCGCGCAGCCGCCGCGGGTGGTGTTCGTCACCGCGCACGAGGACCACGCGGTGGAGGCGTTCGCGCTGCACGCCGCGGACTACGTGCTCAAGCCCGTGGCGCCGGAGCGGCTCGCGGAGGCGGTGCGCAGGTGCGCCGAGTCGGCCGCGGAGCCGGCGCCGGAGGAGCAGCCCGAGCCGGTCGGTGCGGCGCCGGCGGAGCGCGCGGCGGTGCCGGACGAGGTCATCAGCGTGGAACTCGCCGGTGTCACCCGGTTCGTGCAGCGCAGCGAGGTGCTCTACGCCGAGGCGCAGGGCGACTACGCGCGGCTGCACACCGGCGGCGGCAGCCACCTCGTCCGCATCCCGCTCGCGACGCTGGAGGAGCGGTGGGGGGCGGCCGGGTTCGTGCGCATCCACCGCAGCCACCTCGTCGCCCTGCACCACGTGCGCGAGCTGCGCATGGAGGCGGGGCGTACGTACGTGGTCCTCGGCGGGCACATGCTGCCGGTCAGCCGGCGGCACACCCGCCAGGTCCGCGAGATGCTGGTCCGACATCCGCCCACGGCGGCGGTGTGACATGGCGGGCGATCGGGGGATCTCCGCGGCGAAGAGCGGCACGCGGAAGAGCGGTACGCCCGGCGGACGCATAGCGAAGGCGAGTTCCCAGAAGAGCAGGACGCAGAAGAGCGGGACCAGGAAGAGCGGCGTGCAGCAGAACGGCATGGAGCAGAACGCCGACGCCGACGCCACCCGGCAGACCGGAACGCCCGACTCCCCCGTGCCCCACAGCCGCACCCCGCAGAGCACCGCCCCGCCCGAACCCCCCGAGCCGCCGCCCCGCGTGACCGTCGCCCACCCCCGCACCCTCGCCGCCCGCAGCTCCCAGCCGCTGCCCGGCAGCCGCGCCCTCGTCGCCGACGACCTGGGCCGGCAGACGCCGCTGGGCGACGTCTACCTCCGCTCCCTCATGCGCACCCAACTGCGCCTCGCCGCCTTTGTCGTCGGCGCCCTCGGCGTCGTGCTCGGCGTGCTGCCGGTGCTGCTGGCGACGGTGCCCAGCGTGCGCGACAGCACGCTGGCCGGCGTGCCCGTGCCGTGGCTGGTGATCGGCGTCGCGGTGCACCCGGTGATCCTCGCGCTGGCGTGGGTGTACCAGCGCCAGGCGCGCAAGAACGAGGCCGAGTTCGCGGACCTGGTCGAGCGGTCGTGACCGCAGTCGTGACAGGGCACAGCACGTGAACACCCTCCAGCCCGCCGTCGCCGTGGCCGTCGTCTGCCTCGCCACCGCCCTGTTCGGCGTGTACGGGCTGCGCCCCGGCCGCGCCACCTCCGACTTCTACGTCGCCTCCCGCGCCGTGACGCCGCTGCAGAACGCCTCCGCGATCGGCGGCGAGTACCTGTCGGCCGCGTCCTTCCTCGGCATCGCGGGGCTGGTGCTCGCGTACGGCGCCGACATGCTCTGGTACGGCGTCGGCTACACCGCCGGCTACCTGGTCCTCCTCGCCTTCGTCGCCGCGCCGATGCGCCGCTCCGGCGCGTACACCGTCCCGGACTTCGCCGAGGCCCGGCTGCAGTCGAAGCGCGTGCGGCAGCTCGCCTCGGTGCTCGTCGTCCTCATCGGCTGGCTCTATCTGCTGCCCCAGCTCCAGGGCGCGGGGCTCACCCTGCGCACGGTCACCGGCGCCCCGCTGTGGGTCGGCCCGGTGGCCGTCGCGGCGGTGGTGATGACGACCGTCGCGTCCGGCGGCATGCGCAGCGTCACCGCGGTGCAGGCGTTCCAGTACTGGCTGAAGCTGACGGCGCTCGCGGTGCCGGTGATCTTCCTGCTGCTGGCCTGGCGCGCGGACGGCGCGCCGTGGCCGGACGCCGACGCGCCGCCGCGGTTCCGGGACGCGACGACGGTGACCGTGCACCAGGCGGTCGACGTGCGGGTCGAGGATCCGGTACGGGTCACGGTGCACGGCCGGCTCGACGGCGAGCGGCTGGACGGGGAGCGGGTGCGTATCGGCCCCGGCGTGCACGCGATCGGCGAGGAGACCCGGGTCCGGTTCCCCGCGGGCGCCGACGTACCGCACCCGGTGGACGAGGAGCCCGTCGACGGCCTCAACTGGACGCGCCCGCTGTCCGGTACGGAACACCCCGGCTACGGCACGTACTCGCTGCTCATCGCCACCCTGCTCGGCACCATGGGCCTGCCGCACGTCATCGTCCGCTTCTACACCAACCCCGACGGTCCCGCCGCCCGCCGCACCACCTGGACCGTGCTGTGGCTGCTGGCCGCCTTCTACCTGCTGCCGCCGCTCTACGGCGCCCTCGGCCGCCTCTACACCCCCGAACTCCTCATGACCGGCCGCACGGACGCCACGCTGCTCCTCCTCCCCGACCGGCTGCTCGGCGGCGGGCCGGCCGCGGCGGTCCTCGGCACGCTGCTGACCGCGGGCGCGTTCGCGGCGTTCCTGTCCACCGCCTCCGGCCTGACGATGTCGGTGGCGGGCGTGCTGGGGCAGGAGTTGGAGCGCAGACGGGCCCGGCGGGCGACGGCGCCGCCGGGCAAGGCGGCCGACGCCCGCGCGGAGGTGCGGGCGACCGTGCTGCGGCTGCGGCTCGCCGGGGTGGCCGCGGCGGCGGTGCCGTGCGTGGCGTCGCTGGTGGTCGTGGAGCGGCCGGTCGCGGACGTGGTGGGGCTGGCGTTCGCGGTCGCGGCCTCGTCGTTCTGCCCGCTGCTGCTGCTCGGGATCTGGTGGCGCGGGCTGACCCCGCAGGGCGCCGCCGCCGGGCTGCTCGCCGGCGGCGGGGCGGCGCTGGCGACGGTGGCGGCGACGATGTTCGGCGTGCAACTCGGCGGCTGGCCGGGAGCGTTGCTGGCGCGTCCGGCGGCCTGGACGGTGCCGCTGGCGTTCGCGGTGATGGTGGGGGTCTCGTGGCTGACGAGGCGCAGTGTGCCCAGCGGTACGGCGCACGCGCTGCTGCGGCTGCATGCCCCCGAGTCGCTGGACCTGCCCCGCCGCCCGGGACGTACCGCGGGCTGACCGAAGGCGTACGGGCGGTCACCCACCGCGTACGAGCGCCCGGCCCACCACGTACGAGCACCCGGCGCACCGCGTACGACCGTCGCCGGCGCAGCGCCCACCGCCCGCCGTTCGGCCCGAACCACCGCCCGGCCGACCGCTCGTCGTGCCGTCGCTACCGCTCGGCGCATCCGCGCCGCCGTTCACGGCACCACCGCCGCGCGGCGGCTCGCGCGGCGGACCGCGCGCTTCTACGGTGACCGCGCCCGGCCCGTCCGGACACCCCCGTCCCCACAAGGCGCCCATGGAGGCCGCGATGAGCAGCACACCCCCGACCGGCAGATCGCCGGACGTGTACGAGGAAGTACAGCAGAGCGAGGAGTTCGGGGAGCTGCGACGCGCGCACCGTTCGTTCGCGTTTCCGCTGACCATCGGATTCATCGCCTGGTACCTGCTGTACGTGCTGCTGTCGAACTACGCGGGCGGCTTCATGGGCACCGAGGTCGCCGGCAACATCAACGTGGCGTTCGTGCTGGGCATCGCGCAGTTCGTCACCACGTTCGCCATCGCATGGTGGTACGCGCGGCACGCCGCCGCGAAGCTCGACCCCAGGTCCGAGCAGCTCAAGGCTGAGGTCGAGGCCCGGGTGGCCGGCAGTGGCACGGAGGTCGGGAAATGACGGGCGCCACCACGAACGCGCTGCAGATGGTCGCCCAGTCGGATCCGGGTGAGCACCGCACGCTGATCGTCACGCTGTTCTCGGTCTTCGTGGCGCTCACCCTGGCGGTGACGGTGTGGGCGGGACGCAAGACGAAGGACGCCACCGACTACTACGCGGGCGGCCGTTCCTTCACGGGCTTCCAGAACGGGCTGGCGATCTCCGGGGACTACATGTCCGCGGCCTCCTTCCTGGGCATCGCCGGCGCCATCGCGCTGGCGGGTTACGACGGGTTCCTGTACTCCATCGGCTTCCTGGTCGCCTGGCTGGTGGCACTGCTGCTGGTCGCGGAACCGCTGCGCAACTCGGGCCGGTTCACCATGGGCGACGTGCTCGCCTACCGGATGCGCCAGCGTCCCGTACGCACCGCGGCCGGGGTGTCGACCATCGTGGTGTCGATCTTCTACCTGCTGGCGCAGATGGTCGGCGCGGGCGCCCTGGTCGCCCTGCTGCTGGGGATCACCGGGGACGCGGGCAAGAACTTCATCGTGGTCCTCGTCGGCCTGGTGATGATCCTGTACGTCACCATCGGCGGCATGAAGGGCACCACCTGGGTGCAGATCATCAAGGCCGTGCTGCTGATCCTGGGCACCCTGCTGATCACGATCCTGGTGCTGGCGAAGTTCGACTTCAACATCTCCCAACTGCTGGGCGCCGCCGCGGACAACTCCGGCAAGGGCGCGGCGTTCCTGGAGCCGGGGCTGAAGTACGGGGTGACGACCACCTCGAAGATCGACTTCATCTCGCTGGGCATCGCGCTGGTGCTGGGCACCGCCGGTCTGCCGCACATCCTGATCCGCTTCTACACGGTGCCGACCGCGCAGACCGCGCGTAAGTCCGTGCTCTGGGCGATCGGCATCATCGGCGGCTTCTACCTGATGACCATCGCGCTGGGCTTCGGCGCCGCCGCGCTGATCAAACAGGAAACGATCGTCGAGTCCAACCCGGCGGGCAATACCGCGGCACCACTACTGGCGGAAGAAGTCGGCGGCGGAGCGGGATCCACCGGAGGCGCGATCCTGCTGGCGATGATCTCCGCGGTCGCGTTCGCCACGATCCTCGCGGTCGTCGCAGGACTCACGCTGGCGTCGTCGTCGTCGTTCGCGCACGACCTGTACGCCAACGTCATCCGCAAGGGCAAGGCCACCGAGAAGGAGGAGATCGCGGCGGCGCGGATCGCCGCCGTCGGTATCGGCGCGGTCGCCATCCTGCTGGGCGTCTTCGCGGGCAATCTGAACGTCGCGGGACTGGTGGCCCTGGCCTTCGCCGTGGCGGCGTCGGCGAACCTGCCGACGATCCTCTACAGCCTGTTCTGGAAGCGGTTCACCACCCAGGGCGCGCTGTGGTCCATCTACGGCGGCCTGTTCACCTCGGTGTTCCTGGTGCTGTTCTCCCCGGTGGTCTCCGGCAAGGAGACCAGCATGTGGCCGGGCGTGGACTTCCAGTGGTTCCCGCTGGAGAACCCGGGCCTGATCTCCATCCCGGCCGGCTTCATCCTCGGCTGGCTCGGCTCGATCCTGTCCAAGGACGAGGACGCCACCGGCAAGAAGTACGCCGAACTCGAGGTCCGTTCCCTCACCGGCGCCGGCGCCCACTAGGCACCGCCGCCCGGCCGGCGCGGGTCGCAAGCGCGACCCGCCCGGCCATGCCGGTTCCCCGCCGGCATCCGAACGGCGGCCGGCCGGCGGTGCCCGAGCGCCTGCCGTCCGGTCGTCACCCACCCCCCTCCCCGGGGGGGGCGGGGCACCCTCCTCCGCCCCGCCCCCTCCCCCCACTCCCGCGGGCCCTTCGGCTACCCGACCGTCCCCCTTCGCTACCCGACCGTCTCCTTCGCCCGCACCTGCAGCGCGTCGAGCGCGGCGCGCACCGCAGGGCTGCCGGTCGCGCCGCGCCGGGTGACGGTGAGGAACGTACGCGACGGGACGGGCGCCCCGGTGATCCGCAGCCGCCGGATCGACGGCACGCCGGAGAACTGCGCGAGCCGGGGCACGAGGGCGACGCCGAGCCCGTGGGAGACCATCACCGCGGTCACGGTCCAGTCGCACGCCTCGTGGGTCACGTTGGGCCCGAAGCCCGCCGCGCTGCACGCCGCGAGCACGTGCTGCCGCGACCAGACGCCCGGGGGGCCGATGATCCACCGCTCCCCCGCGGCCTCGGCGAGCTCGATCGCCGTACGGTCGGCCAGCGGGTGGTCCTCCGGCACGACCAGGTCGAAGGGGTCCTCGATGAGCGTGTGCTGCTCGAAGCGCTGGTCACCGCGGGCCGGCGCCTCGGCGGACGCCTCCACGACGGCGAGATCCGTCTCGCAGTCGAAGAGCAGGTCGTAGCAGTCCGCGGGCTCCGCCTCGCGCAGCCGTACGTCGAGCCGCGGATGCGCCGCGCGCAGCGCGCCTGCCACCGGCGCCAGCAGCCGGCACATCGCGCTCGGAAACCCCGACATGCGCAGTTCGCCGGCCGGCTCCTCGCCGAGCGCGTGCAGTTCGGCCGCCGCCCGCTCCCACTGCGCCTCGATGACGTCGGCGTGCGCGAGCAGCCCGCGCGCCGCGGGTGTGAGCCGCACCCGGCGGCCCTGCGGCTCCAGCAGACTGACGTCCAGCTCCCGGGCGAGCTGCCGGATCTGCTGGGAGGCGGCGGAGGGCGTGAGGTGGAGTGACTCGGCGGCGGCGGTCACGGTGCCGTAGTACGCGACCGCGCGGAGCACGCGCAGCCGGCGCAGGTCAATCATGTAGGCCCTCCTTCACGATGCGCTCCATAAATCCAACCTAGACCTGAACGAATGAAACTTCCATGCTGAAGAGGCAAGGAACGCGGGCCCGGCCGACGGGCCGCGCCGGACGAGAACCGCCGGAGCGTACGGCGGGGAGGGGACAACACGTTGTTCGAGGGTCACTGCCCCCACTGCGGCTGGGCGGACAGCACGCCGTTCCACACGGTCTCGCAGCACCGTACGGGCGGGGGGATGACGATCTGGACCCGGTGCCAGTGCGGCTCCCTGCAGATGCGGACGGTGGACGCGGCCGGCGGCCGCATCGTCACGCGCGGGCGCCCGGCCCCGGACGCGGCGGGCGGCCCGTACCCCGGAACGGCGCGGCAGCAGCCCGCGGCGCGGGTAGAAAGGTGCCATGACGGCTGACGAACCGGCGCCCGCGGTCGCCGAGATGCTCCGCGCCAACGAGGCCAACTGGGACGCCCGCGCCCCCGTGCACGCGCGCAGCGACTTCTACGGCCTCGACGGCTCCCGGGCGCCGGCCGACTGGTTCGCCCCCTTCGAGTGGGACGACCTCGGCGACCTGCACGGCCGGGACGTGCTCCACCTGATGTGCCATCTCGGCACCGACACGCTTGCCTTCGCCGAGCGGGGCGCGGCCCGCACCGTCGGCCTCGACTTCTCCGCCGCGTCCGTCGCCGGGGCGCAGCGGATCGCGGCGGCGGCGGGCCGGGAGGTGGAGTTCGTACGGGCCGACGTGCACCGGGCGCCCGAGGCGCTGGCGGGCCGGCGCTTCGACGTCGTCTACACCGGCAAGGGCGCGCTGTGCTACCTGCCGGACCTCGCGGCGTGGGCCGACGTCGTACGGGCCCTGCTGCGGCCCGGCGGCGTGCTGTACCTGGCCGAGTTCCACCCGCTGCTCAACTCACTCGGCCCCGCGGGCGACCCCGGCGAGGTGCCGGAGCTGCTGCTGCGCCACGACTACCTCGCCGGCCGCGGCCCCGTACGCAAGGACTCCCCGCACACGTACACTGACGGCCCGCCGCTCACCGGATCCTTCACCAGCTACGAGTGGCGCCACGGCCTCGGCGACGTGGTCACGGCGCTGGCCGGCGCCGGGCTCGCCGTCGACCTGCTGCGCGAGACGGACCTGCTGCCGTGGCCGCGGTTCGCTGCGATGGAGCGGGACCCGGCGAGCGGCTGGTGGCGGCTGCCGGCGACCCGGCCCGCGGTCCCGCTGCTCTTCGCGCTCCGCGCCGCCCCCGCGCCCGGGCCCGTGCGAGGGGCTTGATCCGGGGACCCGTTCCGGGTGACGCTCCCCTGACCACCGCACGAGCCCCGCGTAGGCCACCCGCTCCCGCCCCCGTCAGGAAGCGCACCGCATGACGCAGCCCGCCCGCCGTCCCCACATCCTGCTCCTCACCAGCGACCAGCAGCACTGGAACACCCTCGGCCGCGGCAACCCGGAGATCCGCACCCCGCACCTCGACCGGCTCGCCGCCCAGGGCACCGCCTTCGAGCGCGCGTACTGCCCCAACCCGACGTGCACCCCGACCCGCGCCTCGATGATCACCGGCAAGTACCCCAGCCAGCACGGCGCGTGGACGCTCGGCACCAAGCTGCCCGAGGACCAGCCGACGCTCGGGCAGCACCTGAGCGCCGCGGGGTACGCCACCTCGCTGGTCGGCAAGGCACACTTCCAGCCGCTCGCGAGCACGGCGGAGCACCCCTCGATCGAGTCGTACCCGCTGCTGCAGGACCTCGACTTCTGGCGGGACTTCCACGGCCCGTACTACGGCTTCGACCACGTGGAGCTGGCCCGCAACCACACCGCGGAGGCGCACGCGGGCCAGCACTACGCGCTCTGGCTTGAGGAGCAGGGCTGCGCGGACTGGCGGCGGTACTTCCGGCCGCCGACCGGCACCCTGGACCCCGGCGTGCGGCACACCTGGCCGATCCCCGAGGAACTGCACTACAACGCCTGGATCGCCGAGCGCACCGGCGCGCTGCTCGACGGATACGCGGAGCGGGACGAACCGTTCTTCTGCTGGGCCAGCTTCTTCGACCCGCACCCGCCGTACCTCGTGCCCGAGCCCTGGGACCGGATGTACGACCCGGACGCGCTGACCGTGCCGGAGGCCGTCGCGGGCGAACACGACGGCAACCCGCCGCACTTCGGCCTCACCCAGCAGGACCGGCCGGACTTCTCGCCGTGGCAGGAGTCGGGGCAGTACGTCCACGGCTTCCACTCCCACCGGCTGCCGGCCGCGGAGCGGCGCCGGCTGGTGGCGACGTACTACGGGATGGTCAGCATGCTCGACGCGTACGTCGGCCGGATCCTGGACCGGCTCGACGCGCTGGGGCTGGCCGAGGACACGATCGTGGTGTTCACCACCGACCACGGGCACTTCTTCGGCCAGCACGGGCTGCAGGCCAAGGGCGCGTTCCACTACGAGGACCTGCTGCGGGTGCCGTTCCTCGCCCGGCTGCCCGGCCGGGTGCCCGCCGGGCGCGCCTCCTCCGCGCTGGTGTCGACCGTCGACCTGGCGCCGACGTTCCTGGAGCTGGCCGGGCTGCCGGTGCCGCGGGAGATGACCGGCGTCAGCCAGGCGGAGGTCCTCACCGGCGGCGCGCCGAGCGCGCGGGACCACGTCATCTGCGAGTTCCGGCACGAGCCGACGGCGGTCAGCCTGCGCACGTACGTCGACGACCGCTACAAGCTGACGGTCTATCAGGGGCGCACGTACGGCGAGTTGTTCGACCTGCGCGCCGATCCGGGCGAGACGCGCAACCTGTGGGACGACCCGGGGAGCGCCGGGCTCAAGTCCGAGCTGCTGCTCAGGTACATCTGGGCGGAGCTGGGCAAGGAGCCGATGTGGATGCCGCGGGTGGCGGCGGCCTAGGGTACGGGCCCCGGGCGCTCCCCGGGGCCGGGTCAGTCCCGGTCGACGTACTCGCGCAGATGCTGCGCCGTGAGCGTGTCCGCCTCCGCGACCAGGGCGGCCGGGGTGCCGGTGAACACCACCCGGCCGCCGTCGTGGCCGCCGCCGGGACCGAGGTCGATCAGCCAGTCGGCGTGCGCCATGACCGCCTGGTGGTGCTCGATGACCACCACCGAGTTGCCGTCGTCGACCAGCCGGTCGAGCAGCGCCAGCAGCTTGTCGACGTCGGCCATGTGCAGCCCGGTGGTCGGCTCGTCGAGGATGTACGTCGCCGCCTTCTCGGCCATGTGGATGGCCAGCTTCAGCCGCTGCCGCTCGCCGCCGGAGAGGGTGTTGAGCGGCTGGCCGAGGCGCAGGTAGCCCAGGCCCACGTCGGCGAGCCGGCCGAGGATGGCGTGCGCCCGGCCGGCGGGGAAGAAGCCGTGCGCCTCGGCGACCGACATCTCCAGCACCTCGCTGATGTTCTTGCCGCGCAGCGTGTACGTCAGCACCTCGGGCGTGTAGCGCTTGCCCTCGCACTCCTCGCACACGGACGCGACACCGGCCATCATCGCCAGGTCGGTGTAGATCAGCCCGATGCCCTTGCACTTGGGGCAGGCGCCCGCGGAGTTGGCCGAGAAGAGCGCGGCCTTGACGCCGTTGGCCTTCGCGAAGGCGGTACGCATCGGGCCGAGCAGCCCGGTGTACGTCGCGGGGTTGGACCGCCGCGAGCCGCGGATCGGCGACTGGTCGGCGACTACGACGCCGTCCCGTCCGGCGAGGTAGCCGTGCACGAGCGAGGACTTGCCGGAGCCGGCGACGCCGGTGACCACGGTGAGCACCCCGAGCGGCACCTCGACGCTGACGTCGCGGAGGTTGTGCAGGTCGGCGCCCTCGACGGCGATGTGCCCGCGCGGCTGTCTGGGCCGCTCCCGCAGCCGTACCCGGTGCTCCAGATACCGGCCGGTCAGCGTTCCTGAGGCGCGCAGCCCCGGCACGTCGCCGCTGAAGGTGACGTGCCCGCCGTCGCTGCCCGCGCCGGGGCCGAGGTCCACGACGTGGTCGGCGATGGCGACGACCTCCGGCTTGTGCTCCACGACGAGCACGGTGTTGCCCTTGTCGCGCAGTTGCAGCAGCAGGTCGTTCATGCGCCGGATGTCGTGCGGGTGCAGCCCGACGGTGGGCTCGTCGAAGACGTACGTGACGTCGGTGAGGCTGGAGCCGAGGTGGCGGACCATCTTCACGCGCTGCGCCTCGCCGCCGGAGAGGGTGGCGGAGGGGCGGTCGAGGCTGAGGTAGCCGAGGCCGATCTCGACCAGCGAGTCCAGCACCCCGCGCAGGTTGTCCAGCAGCGGCCCCACCGACTCGTCCTCGATCGCGCGGACGAACTTGGCGAGGTCGGTGATCTGCAGGGCGGCGCACTCGGCGATGTTCCGGCCCTGGATCTTCGAGGAGAGCGCGGCGGCGGAGAGCCGGGTGCCGCCGCAGTCGGGGCACTCGGCGAAGACGACGGCGCGGTCGACGAAGGCGCGGACGTGGCTCTGCAGCGCGTCGCGCTCCTTCACCAGCCACATCCGCGTGATCTTGGGTATCAGCCCCTCGTACGTGATGTTGTGGTTGCCGACCCTGACCTTCACGGTCTCCTTGCGCAGGAGGTCGTGCCACTCCTGGTCGGTGAAGTCCGCGAGCTTCTTGTCCGGGTCGTAGAAGCCGGAGGAGACCAGGACCTCCCAGTACCAGTTGCCGACGGCGAAGTTCGGGATGGTGACGGCGCCCTCGTTGAGCGAGAGCCGGCGGTCCACGAGCTGGTCGACGTCGATCTGCGAGACCTCGCCCAGCCCCTCGCAGCGCGGGCACATGCCCTCGGGGATGTTGAAGCTGAACGCGCCGGAGGTGCCCACGTGCGGCTCGCCGAGCCGGCTGAACAGGATGCGCAGCATCGCGTACGCGTCGGTGGCCGTGCCCACCGTGGAGCGGGAGTTGGCGCCCATCCGCTCCTGGTCGATGACGATGGCGGCGGAGAGGTTGTGCAGCCCGTCGGCGTCGGGCCGGGGCAGGTTCGGCATGAAGGACTGGACGAAGGCGCTGTACGTCTCGTTGATCAGCCGCTGCGACTCCGCGGCGATGGTGCCGAAGACGAGCGAGGACTTGCCGGAGCCGGAGACGCCGGTGAAGACCGAGAGCCGCCGCTTGGGGATGTCGAGCGAGATGCCGGCCAGGTTGTTCGCCCGGGCGCCGCGCACCTTGATCACGTCGTGGGTGTCGGCGAGGCTCGCCGCGCCGGCCGCGGGCGGCGGGCCCGGCGGGTCGTTCTCTGCTGCTTGCGCTGAACACATGAGCGCGATTCTAATCAAACTTGACTAGCGACCGCTTCCGGGTTTTCTCCGGGCAGGGCGTCGGCCAGCGTCGGCACCGGACCGAGCGCGTCGAGCAGGCCGCAGCACCGCAGGATCCGGTGCGCGATGCCGCCCTCGGGGCAGACCAGCCGCAGCTCGCCGCCGCGGTCGTCGGTGCGCTTGCGGGCGCGTACCAGCAGCCGCAGTCCCGAGCAGTCGAGGAACTCCGTCCCGCACAGGTCGATGACCACGCGCGGCGCGGGCGCGCCGGTGATCACGTCGAGGTACGGCTCGAGATCGAGCTGGGCGGCGAGGTCGATCTCGCCGGTCAGCTCGAGCACCGTGAATCCGTGCAGCCGGTAGCTCCGCGCGAAGCGCGACTCCACCCGGTCGGCGTGGTCGCCGCCGGTACGCCACGAAGCTCCGGTCACGTCGTCTGTGTACACCACGTGCTCCCCCCACGGGGCCCGTTCTGCCCAGCCTGGGGCAGGCAGCCGAGGTCATAGTCACCGGGGTCCTGGGTGGACCGCCAACCGTAGTGCGGCATGTCGGGACAGGGGCAAGGTTGGCGCAAACGAGCCGGTCAATTTTCCTTCGACCGGGCGATTAATCCACAAACAGCTTGACCGATCCTCACACGATATGGCAATGGGCGATACCGCATCGGGTGCGCCGGCGCGTAAGTCCACGCCGCGCCGCGCTTCCGTCCATGGCCGCGGTCGCCGACGGGCTGGTACGCCTGGGCAGTTGCCGTCGTCCGAGGGAGCCGCCATGCCGCAGGAGACCCCAGCGCCAGCACCGCGCAGCCCGTCCGTACGCACGACGCCGCACCCCGGGCCGTACGCCCGCCGCCGGAACCGGCGCCCCCGCAGCCGCGCGCCGTGGCTCGCCGCGGCCGCCGGGATGCTGCTGTCCCTCGCCCCCGGCGTGCCCGCCAGCCAGGCCGCCGAGCCCAACCCGGCGCCCGTCACGGTCCCTTCGGTCCGCTCGTGGGAGGGCGGCACGGGCACGTGGGAGCTGACCCGGGACAGCCGGATCGTGCTGGACCGCGGCGACGCCGGGCGACTGGCGCCCACCGCGGCGATACTCGCCCGCGAACTGGACCTCCAGGAGGGGCTGCGCCCGCGGATCGCCACCGGCCTCCCCGGCCGCGGCGACATCGGCCTGGCCCTCGGCGGCGGCGCCCCCTCCCCCGAGGGCTACGAGCTGGACCTCGCCGACTCCGCCCGGATCACCGCCCCGGACCGCCGCGGCGTGCTCTACGGCACCCGCACCCTGCTCCAGGCCCTGCGCACCAGTGCCACGGAGCACCAGGTCGCCCGCGGGACCGTGCGCGACCACCCCACCCACGGCGAGCGCGGCACGATGCTCGACGCGGGCCGCCGGTACTACTCCGTGGACTACCTCAAGCAGCAGATCCGCCAGCTCGCCTGGTACAAGCTCAACACCTTCCACCTGCACCTGACGGACTGGAACGGCTACCGCATCGAGAGCGACAAGTACCCGGAGATCGTCGCGGAACAGCACTACACCAAGCGCCAGTTGCGCGACCTGGAGGACTACGCGGCGCGCTACGGGGTGACGCTCGTTCCGGAGATCGACCTGCCCGGGCACGCCGTCTCCATCGGCGACGCCCGCCCCGACCTGGCGTTCTCCTGCGAGTCGATGTCCCGGCCGAGCAACGGCTGGGAGGGCTCGGACCGCGGCCACTGGACCCTGGACTACACCAAGCCGGAGACGCGGCGCTTCGCCCGCGAACTGGTCGCCGAGGTCGCGGACGTCTTCGACAGCCCCTACCTCCACATCGGCACCGACGAGATCCCGCTGCGCCCGGCACAGGAGGCGTGCCCCGAACTCGTCGCGTACCAGAAGAAGCAGGGCTACCCCTACCCCGGCGACGTGCTGGTGGAGTTCATCGACGACCTGGCCGGGGCCGTCCGCGCCGAGGGCAAGACGGCGCAGGTCTGGCAGTGGTGGGACTTCCAGCAGCCCACGAGCATCGACCCGGACAAGCGCACGGGGGTCACCGAATGGCTCTCGCCCCCCGGCGGCCGGGCCGCCGAGGGCTACCCGACCGTGGGGATGGAGGAGAGCAAGCTGTACATGAGCGCCGGATTCGGCGCCACGCCCGGCGACTACGCCTTCTTCGACGTGCGCGACGTGTACCGCGACTACCCGTTCGAGTCCGCGCCCAACATCCTCGGCTACCGGATGGCCCGCTGGTCCGACCGCACCTACGACTACTCCGTCGGCTGGGTCGACTACTTCGCCCGCCGTCCGCTCGCCGTCGTCGCCGACCGCACCTGGGCCACCCCGGCCGGCTCCCCCGTGCAGCCGTTCCTCGACGCCTACGACCGCGTCGGCGACGCGCTGCCGGTCACGGCGTCCGACCCGGCGGACCCCGGGTCGCAGATCGGCGCCAACCCCGGTCTGTACGGTCAGGAGGGCTGGACGGCGACGGCCACCAGCGAGGAGAGCACCGGCGAGCCGGGCGGCGCGGCGCGCGCCGTCGACAACGACCCGTACACCCACTGGCACAGCGACTACGGCGCCGCGCTGCCGCAGCAGTTGTCCGTCGACACGGGGGCCCAGCGGCGTCTCGCCGGGGTGCGCTACATGCCGCGGCAGGACGGTGGCATCAACGGCCGGGTCAAGGACTACGAGGTGCTGGTCTCCACCGACGGCGAGCGCTGGCGGACGGTGGCGGCGGGCAGCTTTTCCGAGGACCGCACGGAGTTCACCGTGCCGTTCCGGGAGGTGGAGGCAAGGCACATCGCACTGAAGGTGCTCAGTGAGCACGGTGCGTCGGACACGTTCGCCTCGGTGGCCGAACTGGACGCCGTACGCGCCCGGTGAGCCCCGCAGGGCGCGCCGGTGTGAATGTCGAGCGACACCGGGGCGCACCCCCGGTGACGTACCGACATAACTGAAATACCCGGACAACCCTCACCCCCGGCGGGCGGTCTGACCCCGTGTCAGACCGCACCGCTGGAAGCGGTATTCACGAATGAGGACTCGGGTACGCACCGCCCTGGCGATCGCCGCGGCGCTCGCCGCCGGCGCCGCGCTCGCCGCCCCCGCGACGGCCGCGGGCCGGGCGCACGAACCCCGCTGGGGGATATCGCTCGCCGGCAGCCTGCCGGACGGGGCCTGGCTGCACTCGGTGACGTCCGCGGGCGGCAGCGCCTGGGCCGTCGGCGGCTTCGCCCACGTCGGCCGGGAGAGCCGCCCCGTGGTGATGCGCTGGCGGAACGGCGGCTGGACCGAGGCCGAGGCCCCCGGCGACCCGGACCTGCGGCTGACCGACGTCCACGTGGAGTCCGACCGCAGCGTCTGGGCGACCGGCCGGGTCCCCGCGGCCGACGGCGTGGGGTTCGCCGAGCCCAGGGTCCTGCACTGGAACGGCCGCGGGTGGCGGGACGTCACCGGCCCGGTGAGCGGGCTCTTCGCCGAGGCCCTCACCGGCGACGGCCGCGGCGGCGTCTGGGTGTCGGGAGACCCGTACGGGTGGGAGGGCCCGCCGGTGCTCTGGCACTACGACGGCCGCCGCTGGACCCGCCACGAGGGCGCCACGGTGGCGGCGGGCGAGACGCAGGCGTACGAGGTCACCGCCCTGGCCCCGGGCGGGCGGCACGGCGGTCCGTGGGCCGTGGGCAGCTACGCGCGGGTCGAGGGCACGACGGCGTACCAGTCCGAGCTGATCGAGCGGTTCGGCCGCCGCTGAGGCGTTAATTCGGTTGCCCTGCCCGGCCGGCCGCTGCTCCACTGGCCGGGCACGGCAGACCCATGCCCCAGGACCGAGAGGAAACGCGCATGCGCGCAGCGTTCATGTCCACCCAGCAGGCCATCGCCACCTACGCAAGGGACATGACGCTCCGTGCACACGCTGAACCTGGGAATCCTGGCCCATGTCGACGCCGGTAAGACCAGCCTGACCGAGCGGCTGCTGCACGCGGCCGGGGTCGTCGAGGAGGTCGGGAGCGTCGACGACGGCAGCACCCGCACCGACTCGCTCGCGCTGGAGCGGCAGCGCGGCATCACCATCAAGTCCGCCGTCGTCTCCTTCGCGCTCGACGGCATCACCGTCAACCTCATCGACACGCCCGGCCACCCGGACTTCATCGCCGAGGTGGAGCGGGTGCTGCACGTGCTCGACGGCGCGGTGCTCGTGGTCTCCGCGGTGGAGGGCGTGCAGGCGCAGACGCGCGTGCTGATGCGCACGCTGCGGCGGCTTTCGATCCCCACGCTCGTCTTCGTCAACAAGACCGACCGGCGCGGCGCGCGCGACGACGCGCTGGTGCGCGACATCGCCGCGAAGCTCACGCCCGGGGCCGTCGCCATGGGCTCCGTCCGCGGACTCGGCACCCGGGCCGCCGCGTTCACCCCCTACGGCCCTGACCACCCCGGCGACCCGGGCGCCCCCGACAACGCCGCCTTCGCCGGCCGGCTCGCCGACGTCCTCTCCGGCCACGACGACGCGCTGCTCGCGGACTACGTCGCCGACGAGGCGGCGGTGACGTACCGCAGGCTGCGCAAGAGCCTCGCGGAGCAGACCGCGGGCGCGCTCGTGCATCCGGTGTACTTCGGCTCCGCCGCCACCGGGGCGGGCGTCGCGGAGCTGACCGCGGGCATCAAGGAGTTGCTGCCGGCGCCCGCCGGGGACCCGGAGGGTCCGGCCGCGGGCACGGTCTTCAAGGTCGAGCGCGGTCCCGGCGGCGAGAAGGTCGCGTACGTGCGGATGCTCGCCGGCACGCTGCGCACCCGCCAGGAGGTGGCGTACGGCGACGGCGACCGCGCCCCCGTGACGGAGAAGGTCACCGGCGTCGAGGTCTTCGAACAGGGCGCGGCGGTGCCCGCCGCCGGGGTCGGGGCCGGCCGCATCGCTCTGGTGCGGGGCCTGGCCGGGGTGCGCATCGGCGACGCGGTGGGCGCGGCCGTGGGCCGGGCGGCGGACGCGCGGCGGCACCACTTCGCGCCGCCGACGCTGGAGACGGTGGTGGTGCCGGACCGGGCCGCCGACCGGGGCGCGCTGCACACGGCGCTCTTCCAACTGGCCGAGCAGGACCCGCTGATCGCGCTGCGCCGGGGGGCCGGGCCGGGCGGTCTGCAAGAGCTGTACGTCTCGCTCTACGGCGAGGTGCAGAAGGAGGTCATCGGGGCCACGCTCGCCGACGAGTACGGTCTGCCGGTCTCCTTCCGCGAGTCGTCCGTCATCCACGTCGAGCGGCTGGCGGGCAGCGGCTCGGCGTACGAGAAGGGCGACACGGACACCAACCCGTTCCTGGCCACCGTCGGGCTGCGCGTCGACCCCGCGCCGCCCGGCACGGGCGTGGTCTTCGCGCTCGCGGTGGAGCTGGGCTCGATGCCGTACGCGTTCTTCAAGGCCGTCGAGGACACGGTCCGCGCGACCCTGCACCAGGGCCTGTCCGGCTGGGAGATCCCCGACGTGCGGGTGACGATGACGCACTCCGGCTACTGGCCCCGGCAGAGCCACGCCCACCAGGGCTTCAGCAAGGCCATGTCGAGCACCGGCGCCGACTTCCGCGGCATCACGCCGCTGGTGCTGGCGGACGCGCTGAAGCGCGCGGGCACCCGGGTGCACGAGCCCGTGCAGCGGTTCCGGCTGGAGGCGCCCGAGGACGCGGTGCCCGCGCTGTGGCCGGTGTTCGCGGCGCTGGCCGCGGTGGTCGACGGGCAGGAGGTGCGCGGCGGGGTCGCGGTGCTGGAGGGCGAGGTGCCGGCGGCGCGGGTGCACGGCCTTGAGCGGCGGCTGCCGGGGCTGACCCGGGGCGAGGGCGTGCTGGAGACCTCCTTCGGCCACTACCGGGCGGTGCGCGGCCCGGCCCCGGCCCGGCCGCGTACCGACCACAACCCGCTGGACCGCAAGGAGTATCTGCTGCACGTCCAGCGGCGGGTGTGAGAGGCGGTACGGGTACGGGGTGGTGGCCTCCCGTACCCGTACCGCGGCTGTGTGCCCCGCCGGAGCCGGCGCTTCAGCGCGCGAGCGCGGCGAGGGGTTCGCGGGCCAGGACGCGCACCGCCTCCTCGGCGAGCCGGCGGATGTCGCCGCGCGGCTTCTCGGGGTAGCGGTCGCGGCGGCGCGCCCAGGCGTCCTCGTACGCGAACCAGTCGACGGCGGCCGGCTCCTCGCCGGTCGCCAGCGCGGTGTCGAGCGTGGCGAAGTAGGTCTTCCAGCGGCTGTGGTAGAAGTCGCCGAGCAGGCCCTGCCATTCGCGGTTCGCGTAGTCGTGCAGCCCGGCCTCGCTGCCGGCGCGCGGGCCCCAGGTGGTGATCAGCGAGCGCGCGTCGTACTCCAGCCGGTCGCGCTCGGCGCGGTCGGCGCCCCAGGCGCGGGCCTCGGCGAGGTGCCGGCCGAGCAGGTGCTGCGCGTCGGTGCCCACCACCCGGTCGAGCAGCCGGATCAGCTCCAGCCAGGCGGCGGTCAGCTCGCGCAGCCCGTCGCGGTCGCCGGCCTCGTACGCCTCCTTGATCCGCGCCAGCAGCGGGCGGCTGCGGTTGGCGAGCGCCTGCCTGGCGACGTCCATGAGGTCGTAGCGGTACGCGGCGGAGCGGCTCAGCCCGGGGGCGACGGCGAGGAGTTCGGTGAGCGCGCGGTCGAAGGCGGCGATGTCGTAGCGGTCCTCCTGCGGGCTCCAGGCGGCGGCGCTGCGGACGGTGAGCCCGGGGCGGGCGCAGAAGAGGCTGTCGGCGCCCTCGCTCCAGGAGTCCGCGCGCGTGGTGCCGTACGCGGTCTCGCGCAGCACCTGCCAGGCGGCTGCCGCGTGCGGGTCCTCGGCGCCGTAGCGGGCGGTGGCGTACTCGCGGAACCAGGCGTCGAGGTCGATCCGGCCGGGGGTCCAGGCGAGTTCGGTGAGCAGGGACATCGCGGCGGGGTTGTTGTCGGCGCCCTCCGGCATCATGGCGATGCCGGCCAGTGCGCTGCCCGGCTTGTCGCGCCAGGCGGGGTAGAGCGCGGCCCAGTCGGGGGTGTTGGCGCCGAGGGGGGTGTGGCCGCCGAAGTTCCAGATGGAGCCGAAGGCGTAGGGGGTGCCGAGCCAGTCGGCCTCGCGGTCGGTGACGGTGGGGAACCGGTCGGACAGGCCGTCGAGGATGAGCATGCGGTCGCGGTCGACGGCGTCGAGGATCTCCCGGCGCGGGTTGTGCTGCCAGCCGAGTATCGCCCAGAGGGCGTCCGGGTGGGCGCGCCGGAGGGCGGCCTCCACGGCGCGGGCGGCGGGGCCGACGGGGACGTCGCCGGGGTCGCCGCCCTCGTGCAGCAGGTCCATCTTGTACAGGCCCGCGGGGCCGAGCAGATCGCGCTGGTGGCCGTAGAAGGCGGCGGCGACCTCGGCGAAGCGCGGGTCGCGGGGGTCGAGCCAGCCGGGGCGGTCGAAGCCGACCCAGCCGCCCTGCGGGACGACGTGGGCGCCGGGGTTCTTCCCGGCGAAGCCGTCGGGGACGGTGCCGAAGTAGCCGGGGAGCACGGGCGTCATGCCCAGCTCGCGGACGCGCGCGGTGATGCGGGCGCCCAGTTCGGCGCGCAGGCGCAGCAGCCGGGCGGAGACGGGCCCGCCGAAGTACGCCATGTTCTGCAGCAGCCACCAGGGCTGGTGCGCGGGGGCGGGGATCCAGGCGCGCAGTTCTTCGTCGGAGTAGCCGAAGGCGCGGAAGGTCTCGTAGTAGACGGCGTCGGTGCCCACGCAGACCAGCACCTCGTTCACGCCGTGCAGCGCGAGCACGTCGAGGGCGCGCTCCCACGCGGCGAAGTCGCGGTAGGCGCCGGTGTAGCCCTCGTTGGTGTCGTTGTACGCGAAGCGGTGCGGCACGTGCGCCTCGCCGGTGAGCGGGGCGGCGGGGGCGGGCAGTCGCGCGGGCAGGTCGAGCTGGTCGCCGTTCCAGGAGATGTGCGCGCGGGCGGTGCGCTTGAGGTAGGCGCCGGCGCCGGTGAGCAGCGCGCCGGTGCCGGTGGCGGCCACCTCGATCCGGCCGGGGGAACCGGTGACCCGGTAGCGGTCGGGGCCGTCGGCGGGGAGCAGGGAGAGCTCGAACTGCCGGTGGTGGCTGGGCAGCAGGCGGGCCAGCGCCCGGCGGGCGCCCGCGGTGCCGTCCCCGCCGCCGCTCCCGTCGCCCTCGCCGTCCGCGCCGTCTCCGCCGCCGCGCGCCGCGGCGGGCGCCGTGAGGCCGAGGGCCGGCAGCAGCACGGCGCCGCCGGCGATCGACGTCCCTGCCAGGAAGTGCCTGCGGTTCACGCTCATCGGTTCCCTCCGGGGAAGTCGGTGCTCTGGACCTCAGTGCTGGTGCGCGGGGCGGCGCTGGCCGGCCGCGAAGTACTCGGCGAGCACGGGGTCCGGCGGCGGTACGTCGTACGCCGTGCCGCCGGTGCGCAGCGACCGGGTCGCGAGCACGCCCGCGGCGACGCTCATCCGGGCGGCCAGCGGCGAGGTGTCGGTGGCGTCGCCGAGGCGGACGAAGCGGCAGAACTCGGCGATGACCCGGTCGTCGGCCCGGCCGTGCGCGCCCTCGCCGGCGGGCACGCGGTGGATGGCGTCCGCGCCGGGGCGGTAGCCGGAGGGGCCGGTGTGCCAGACGCGGACCTCGTCGCCGGGGCGGTCGCCGAAGTTCTCCAGCCGGCCCTCGGTGCCGATGACGGTGTAGCTGCGCCAGTAGTCGGGGCTGAAGTGGCACTGCTGGTAGGCGGCGATGACGCCGTTGTCGAGGCGCATGTTCATCACCGAGACGTCCTCGACGTCCACCACGGGGTTCAGGTCGCGGCGCGCGGCGGGCGGCCAGGTGTCGTCGCGGTGCCGGCCGGCGGGGCGCGGGGTGCCGGGCGGACGGCGGGGCAGGTCGCCGTAGAGCATGAGGGCCCCGAGGGCGTGCACGCGGCTGGTGTAGCCGCCGGCGAGCCAGTGCACGACGTCGATGTCGTGGGCGGCCTTCTGCACCAGCAGCCCGGTGGTGCGGCGGCGGTCGGCGTGCCAGTCCTTGAAGTAGTAGTCGCCGCCGTACGCGACGAAGTGCCGCACCCACACGGTGCGCGGCACGCCGATGTCGCCGCGCGCGACGATGTCGCGCATCAGCCGGACGACGCCCGTGTGCCGCATGGTGTCCCCGACGTACAGCGGCGTGCCCGTCTCGTACGCGGTGCGCAGGATCGCGTCGCACTGCTCGACGGTGATGCCGAGGGGCTTCTCGACGAAGACCGGCTTGCCCGCTTCGAGCGCGGCGCGCGCGACGGCCGCGTGGGTGTCGTCGGGGGTGGTGACGACGATCGCGTCCACGCCGTCGGCGTCCGCGGCGTCGAGGAGCCTGCGGTGGTCGGCGTACGCGACGGCGCCGGGGAAGCGCGCGCCGACTCCCGCGCGCACCACCGGGTCGGTGTCGGCGACGGCGGCCACGACGGAGCCCACCCCGGGCCGGTGGGCGGCATCGGCGAGGTTGCCGCGCAGCCCGAGGCCGACGACGCCCAGCCGCAGGTCCGTCACGATGCTCCCGCGCCCGCTCATGCCCGCACCACGGACATCCCCTGCTCCTCGAACTCGCGCGCCCTGTCCGCCGCCCGGTCGTCCGTGACGAGCACGTCGATGTCGGCCGGCGGGCAGATCCGGGCGAAGGTGCGCACCCCGAGCTTGGTGGAGTCGGCGACCACGACGAGCTTCGCGGCCTGCGCGGCGAGCAGCGCGTTGATGCTCGCCTCGTGCTCGTCGCGGGCGCTGGCGCCGTGCTCGGCGTCGACGGCGTCGGCGCCGACGAAGGCGATGTCGAGGCGGATCTCGCGCAGGATGTGGCCGGCGAGCGGGCCGACCAGCTCGTACGAGGACGGCATGGCGACGCCGCCGGAGACGACGACCTTCACGCTGCGCCGCACGGCCAGTTCGGCGGCGATGTTGAGCGCGTTGGTGACGACGGTGACGGCGGGCTGGCCGTCGCCGCGGGCGCCGTCGCCCTCGCCGTCGCCCCAGTCGGCGCGGGCGGCGAGCGCGCGGGCCACCGCGGCGGTGGTGGTACCGCCGTTGAGGCCGACGACCATGCCGCGCTCGACCATGGCGGCCGCGGCCCGGCCGATGCGCTCCTTCTCGGCGGCGTCCCGTCCGGCGCGGTGGCGCAGGGGCAGGTCGTACGCCACGTCGTTCGGCACCGCGCCGCCGCGGGTGCGGACGAGCAACTGCTGCTCCGCCAACTGGTCCAGATCGCGCCTGATGGTCGCCGCCGACACGGCCACCTCGACGGCCACGGCCTCCACGTCGAGCCGGCCGCGCTCGGCCAGCAGCCGCAGCAGCGCACCATGCCGTTCGTGCTGGTTCAACCCGAATCCTCCCACGTACGATGCTTGAAGATGCTTGGAATTCTGCCTTAGCATGCACGATTGAACAATGGTTCTCACACAGGGCGGGGCGATGAAGATGACGTACGTAGCCGCTGAGCTGGCCGATCAGCCCGCGTGCTGGCGACGGGCGACGGAGCTGGCGGGGGTGCACGGGCCGCTGCTGCCGCAGCCCGGCGAGCGGGTCGCCGCCGTCGGCTGCGGCACCTCCTACTTCATGGCGCAGGCCTTCGCCGCGCTCCGCGAGGAGGCGGGCCACGGCGAGACGGACGCCTTCCCCGCCTCGGGTTTCCCGGCGGGCCGGCGCTACGACCGGGTGCTGGCGCTGACCCGCTCCGGCACCACCACGGAGGTGCTGCGGCTGCTGGGCACGCTGGGCGGCTCGGTGCGTACCACCGCGATCGTCGCCGACGGCGCCACGCCGGTGGCCGAGGCCGCGGACGACACGGTGGTGCTGGACTTCGCCGACGAGCGCTCCGTGGTGCAGACCCGCTTCGCCACCACCGCGCTGACCCTGCTCCGCGCCCACCTCGGGGTGCAGCCGGCCACGGCGGTGGAGGACGCGGAGCTGGCGCTCGTCGAGCCACTGCCGCAGGTGCTGCTGGCCGCCCGGCAGTTCACCTTCCTCGGCGCCGGCTGGACCGTGGGCCTGGCGAACGAGGCGGCGCTGAAGATGCGCGAGGCGGCGCTGGCGTGGACGGAGTCGTACCCGGCGATGGAGTACCGGCACGGCCCCATCAGCATCACCACCTCGGGCACCGCGACCTGGATGATCGGCGACGCGCCCGCGGGGCTGGAGGACGAGGTGCACGCCACCGGCGCGCTCTGGGTCACCGGCGGGCTCGACCCGCTGGCCGAGCTGGTGCGGGTGCAGCGGCTGGCGGTGGCGCTGGCCGGCGCCCGCGGCCTGGATCCGGACGAGCCCCGCCACCTGACCCGCTCGGTGATCCTCAGCCCGGCGGGCTGAGGATCACCGGGGACCGGTGGGTTTCAGAACGGGCCCTGGAGGGCGCCGAGCCGGTCGGTGAGCCGCAGGTTCTCGGTGTAGTCGACGGGGCAGGAGATGACGTCCACGCCGTCGTGGGCGAGGGCGTCGCGCAGCGTGGGCAGCAGTTCGTCCGCGGACTTCACCGCGTGCCCGCGGGCGCCGAAGCTCTCCGCGTACGTCACCAGGTCCGGGTTGGCGAAGCGGGTGTGGGAGTGGCGCCCCATCTCCAGCTCCATCTTCCAGGTGATCAGCCCGTACTCGTCGTCGACGAGGACGAGCACGGTCATCGGGATGTTCTCGCGGACCGCGGTCTCCAGCTCCTGGGAGTTCATCAGGAACGCGCCGTCGCCGGTCATCGCCAGCACCTGCGCGTCCGGCCGGGCGAGCTTGGCGCCGATGGCGCCGGGCACGGCGAAGCCCATGGTGGACAGGCCGTTGGAGATCAGGCAGGTGTTCGGCTCGTACGTGGGGAAGAGCCGGGCCATCCACATCTTGCCCGCACCGGTGTCGACCAGCACCACGTCCTCGCGGCCCAGCGCCTCGCGGACGTCGGCGACGACGCGCTGCGGGGCGAGCGGGAAGGACGAGTTGCGGCGGCCATGCGCCAGTTCCTCGGCGAGCAGGCCGCGGATGAGCCGGCCGTCGCCGTGGAAGGTGCGGCCGACGGCCTCCGCGAGGCCGTCCAGTGAGGACGACGGGTCGCCGAGCACGCCGACCGCGACCGGGTAGTGGGAGTCGACCTCGGCCGGGAACTGGTGCAGGTGCAGGATCTGCTTGTCGCCCTGCGGGTTGATCTTGACCGGGTCGAACTCCTGCAGCTCGTACCCGACGCAGATGAGCACGTCGGCGTTGTCGAAGCCGAAGTTGGTGTAGTCGTGGCGCATGAAGCCGACGGCGCCCAGCGCGTTGGGGTGGTCGTCGGGGAAGACGCCCTTGCCGTTGAAGGTCGTCGCCACCGGGATGTCGAGCCGCTCGGAGAAGCGGATCAGGGCGTCCTTGGCGCCGGCCCTGGTGGCGCCGTGGCCGGCCAGCAGGATGGGGCGCGCGGCGCCCGCCAGCACCTCGGCGGCGCGCTCCAGTTGCGCCGGGGACGGGGCCTCGGGGCGCGGCCGGTTGATGGGCAGCGGGTTCAGCGGCGGGTCGGGGACGAGGCCCTCTATGTCCTCGGGCAGCGCGAGGAACACGGCGCCGGGCCGCTCGCTCTGCGCGGTCTTGAACGCCTGGCGCACCATCTCCGGTACCGCGCCCGGGGCCCGTACCTGCTGGGACCAGTCGGTGACCGGGGCGAACATCGCGGGCAGGTCGATGACCTGGTGCGACTCCTTGTGCACCCGGTCGAGACCGCCCTGCGCGGCGAGCGCGACCACCGGGGTGCTGTTGGTGTGCGCGTCGGCGACGCCGAGCAGCAGGTTGATGGCCCCGGGGCCGAGGGTCGCGGAGCACACCCCCGCGAGGCCGGTGATACGGCCGTACATCTCCGCCATGAACGACGCGCCCTGCTCGTGGCGCACCAGGACGTAGTCGATGGACGGTGAGGCGTTGACGGCGTCGACGAAGCGGATGTTCTCCTCGCCCGGCACGCCGAAGACGTGCGTCACGCCCTCCGCCTCCAGGCAGCGCACCAGAAGGTGCGCCACGTCTTCGGGGGTGTCTGCAGTGCTCATGCCCCGAGCGTAACCTGCGGGGCGCATGCGAAAGGCTCCGCCGGAATTCGGTCGGAGCCTCGGAATGCTATGCTGGGGAATTCTCTGCGCACATTCAGAAATCGTGAACTAGCGCTGGAGGAAAGTGCGATGCGGGCATTCTATCCGTGCGGGAGTTGAATTGTCAAACGAGGTGTCGGACGAGGTGCAGAACGAGGAAATGCGACGGGAGCAGGAATTCCTTGACCTGCTCCGGCAGCGCCTCACCGAGCTGCGCGACGGCGCGGCGGCGGGGGTACAGGCGGCCCTGGCCCGGGACGGGGGCAACACCCTCCAGGCCAGACTGGAACGCGACGTGCTGGTGGCGGAACAGTCCGGGCTGCTGGCCGCGTTCAACGCCGGCGAGCACGGCCTGTGCTTCGGCCGGCTGAGCTTCCGCGACGGCCGCGACCACCACATCGGCCGCATCGGCATGCGCGCGGACGACGAGGAGCGCACGCCGCTCGTCGTCGACTGGCGGGCCGAGGTGGCCCGTCCCTTCTATCTCGCCACCGGCCACACCCCCATGGGCCTGCGCCGGCGGCGGCACATCTCCACCGAGGGCCCCCGGATCACGGGCCTGCACGACGAGATCCTCGACCTCACCGACACCGAGCGGACCGGTCTGGAGGGCGCCGACGCCGACGCGGTGCTCCTCGCCGCGCTCGACGCCGCCCGCACCGGCCGGATGCACGACATCGTGCAGACCATCCAGGCCGACCAGGACCGCATCATCCGCGCCCCGCACCGCGGCGTCCTCGTCGTCGAGGGCGGGCCCGGCACCGGCAAGACCGCCGTGGCCCTGCACCGCGCCGCCTACCTGCTCTACGCCCACCGCGAGCAGCTCGCCCGCCGCGCCGTGCTCATCGTCGGCCCGGGCCCCGCCTTCCTCGGCTACATCTCCGAGGTGCTGCCCGCCCTCGGCGAGACCGGCGTGCTGCTGGCCACCCCCGGCGAGTTGTTCCCCGGCGTCGACGCCACCGGCACCGACACCCCGGCCGCGGCGGCGGTCAAGGGCGGCACGGCGATGGCCGGCGCGCTCGCCGCGTACCTCGAAGACCGCCAGCGGCTGCCGGAGTCGACCGTCGTCATCCCGCACGAGGACGGCGAGCTGCACCTCGACTACTGGCTGGCCAACGCGGCCCGCCGGCGGGCCCGGGACACCGAGCTGCCGCACAACGCGGCCCAGCCGCACTTCGCGTTCAACGTCATCGACGGGCTGACCCGGCAGCTCACCGACCGCCTCGGCCAGGACCCGTTCGGCGAGGAGAACCTGCTGGGCCCCGACGACATCGCCCAGCTCGGCAAGGCGGTCGTCGCCAACGAGGAGGTGCACGCGGCCATCGCGGAGCTGTGGCCGCTGCTGACGCCCCAGGAGCTGGTCGCGGACTTCCTCGCGGAGCCTGTGCACCTGCCGGAGGCGGACGGGGAGTTGATCCGCCGCGCCGGCGGGCCCTGGACGCCTGCGGACGTGCCGCTGCTGGACGAGGCGGCGGAGCTGCTGGGCGACGATGGCCCCGCGCAGGCGGCGGCGCGGGCGCGCGCGGAGGCGGAGCGGCAGGAGCGGATCGCGTACGCGCAGGGCGTGCTGGAGATGTCGTACGGCTCGCGCACCCAGGAGTTCGAGGACCGCGACGACGACGAGGCGGAGGTGCTGGCCGCGCACGACCTCATCGACGCCGAGCGGCTGGCCGAGCGCCAGGAGGAGGCCGACCACCGCACGGCGGCCGAGCGGGCGGCGGCGGACCGGACCTGGGCCTTCGGCCACATCATCGTCGACGAGGCGCAGGAGTTGTCGCCGATGGCGTGGCGGCTGCTGATGCGGCGCTGCCCGACACGGTCGATGACGCTGGTCGGCGACCCGGCGCAGACGGCGGAGCCGGGGGCGTGCGGGGCGTGGGAGGCGATCCTCGGCCCGTACGTGGACAAGCGCTTCGAGCACATCACGCTGGGCGTCAACTACCGTACGCCGGCGGAGATCATGGAGGTCGCCGCCGAGGTCGCGCGTTCGGAGGACCCCGGGTACGTACCGCCGCGCTCGGTGCGCGCCACGGGGGTACGCCCCTGGGCCGAGCGCTCCGGGGAGTCGCCGGGCGCCGTGCCGGCGGCGGTCGCGGCGGCCGTGGCCCGCGAGTCGGGCGGCGCGGGGCGGCTGGCGGTGATCGCGCCGCGGGAGCTGCTGCCGGCGCTGGCGGTGGCGCTGCCGGACGCGGCCTCGGGCGCGGCGCCGGACCTGACGCGGCCGGTGGTGCTGCTCGGACCGCGGCAGGCGAAGGGGCTGGAGTTCGACACGGTGATCGTGGCGGAGCCGGCGCTCTTCGGGGGCAGCGATCTGTACGTGGCCCTGACCCGGGCGACGCAGCGCCTCGGCGTCGTGTACGCGGACGCGCTGCCCGCGGCGCTCGTCGGGCTCGCGTAGCACAGCGAGGTCGGCGCGCCGCACCGGACCGGGAGGAGCCCGGTGCGGCGCGCCCGCCCGGCCGGCGGCCGGGCTGTCAGGGGGCTCTCACCCGCCGTGCGGCTCGCCGTCCGGCGCCGCGGCCGGGGTGCCCGGGTCCCGGTGCGGGTCGAACTCGGCGTGCATCCTGCGGGTGTGGTCCACGTACCGCGGCGGGCCGGTCAGCGTCACCTCCGCGGTGAGCCGCGGCGCCGCGCTCGACGCGGAGAGCCGCAGCTCCAGCGCGCCCGGCTCCACCACCCGGCGCCCGTCGCGGCCGGTGAACGACGCCACGTCGGCCGGCACGACGGCCCGTACCCGGCGCTCCTCCCCCGGGCGCAGCGCCACCCGGGCGTAGCCGACGAGGCGCTGCACGGGCTGCACGACGGAGGCCACGGGGTCGTGCAGATAGAGCTGGACGACCTCGGTGCCGTCCCGCCCGCCGGTGTTGCGGAGGGTGAACGACAGCGCGAACTCGCCGTCGGTGGCGCACTCGTGGGCCGCCACCTCCAGTCCTGACCAGGCGAAGGTCGTGTACGAGAGCCCGTGGCCGAACGCGAACGCCGCGGTCGGGTCGATGTTGGACACCTCGTTCGCCTGGCCCAGCCGGGGTGCGAGGTACGTCGTCGGCTGCGCCCCCGGGCCGCGCGGCACGCTGACGGGCAGCCGGCCCGACGGGTTCGTCCGCCCGCCGAGCACGCCGGCCACGGCCGTCATGCCCTCCTCGCCCGGGAAGAAGGACTGCACGATCGCGGCCGCCTCGTCCGCCGCCCGCCCGAGCGCGTACGGGCGCCCGGCCAGCAGCACGGGCACCACCGGGGTCCCGCTGTCCAGCAGGGCGTCGAGCAGGTCCTGCTGGACGCCGGGCAGCGCCAGCGACTCCGCGTCGCAGCCCTCGCCGCTGGTGCCGCGGCCGAAGAGCCCGGCGCGGTCGCCGAGCGCCGCGATCACGACGTCGGCCGCGCGGGCGGCCCGTACCGCCCCGGCGATGCCGTCCGTCTCCGGGCCGTCGACGGAGCAGCCGGCGGCGACGGTGACGGTGGCGTCCGGGAACTCCCGGCGCAGCGCCTCGTGGAGCGTGGGCAGCCCGATCCCGACCGGGGTCGCGGGGTGCTTGACGCCGACGTGGACGGGGAACGAGTAGCAGCCGAGGACGGCGTGCGGCTCCTCGGCGTTGGGGCCGACGAGGGCGATACGGCGCGGGCGGTGCAGCGGCAGGGTGCCGTCGTTGGCGAGGAGCACCACGGCCTGCTCGGCGACCTCGCGGGCCAGCTCCCTGTTGCCGGCGGAGTCCAGGTCCACGGTGCCGCGCACCGCGTCCGGTTCCGCTCCCGCGCCCGCGTCCGCCAGCGCTTCCGGCACCGGCGACCAGCCGGGGTCCAGCAGTCCCAGCCGGACCTTCTGCGTCAGCACCCGGCGCAGCGCGCGGTCGACCAGGCCCTCGTCGACCCGCCCGTCCGCGAGCGCCGCGAGCAGCGGCGGCCCGAAGGTCTTGACCGTCGGCAGCTCCACGTCCACCCCGGCCGCGAGCGCGGCGCCGGCGGCGCCGGCCCAGTCGCCGGCCACGCCGTGCAGCGTACGGAGGAACGAGATGCCGAAGTAGTCGGCCACGACGGTGCCTTCGAAGCCCCAGGTGTCCCGCAGCAGCCCGGTCAGCAGCGACGCGTCGGCCGCGGAGGGCACGCCGTCGGTGTCGGTGTACGAGCTCATCACCGACCCCACACCGCTCTCCCGCAGCGCCATCTCGAACGGCGGCAGCAGCACGTCCGCGCGCTCGCGCTCGCCCACGGGTACCGGCGCGAGGTTGCGCCCGGCGCGGGAGGCGGAGTAGCCGACGAAGTGCTTGAGGGTGGCGAGGACGCCGGCTGACTGCAGGCCCTGGATATACGCGGTGGCCACCGTGCCGACGAGGTACGGATCCTCGCCGATGGTCTCCTCCACCCGGCCCCAGCGCGCGTCGCGTACGACGTCCAGGACCGGCGCGAGCCCCTGGTGGACGCCCACGGCCCGCATGTCCCGGCCGATCGCCGCGGCCATCCGCCGCACCAGCGCCGGGTCGAACGTCGCGCCCCACGACAGCGGCACGGGGTACGCGGTCGCGCCCCAGGTCGCGAAGCCGGCCAGGCACTCCTCGTGGGCGACGGCCGGGATGCCGAAGCGCCCGGCGGCCACGACCCGCTCCTGGGTGCGCTGCAGCGACAGCGCGCCGAGCGCGGGGTCGACGGGCGCGGTGCCGAACGGCCGCGTCAACTGGCCGAGCCCTGCGGGCAGCAGCGCGCCGAGGTCGACGGCCTCCTCCATCTCGTGCTGGTACGGCGCCACTTCGCCGCCTTCTGCGGAGGCGCCGACCCAGACCCCGAAGAGCTGGGCGACCTTCTCCTCCACGCTCATGGCGGCGATCAGCGCCGCCACGCGGGTGCCGATGTCGTGTGCGGGGTCGTTCCACACGGGGGTGGCCGTGTCCGGGGCGTCTGCCCGGGGTGTCTCTACTGCCACGTTCGCGGTCACTTTCCTCCGACGCCCATGAGGCCCTGGACCAGGGCACGCCGGGCGAACAGGTAGACGAGCAGGACGGGAATCATCGACAGGACCACGGCGGCCAGCAGCCCGGGCGCGTCGATGCCGCGCTCGGTCTGGAAGTTGTAGAGGCCGAGCGTGATCACCTTGGTGGATTCGGACTGGGTCAGGACGAGCGGGAACAGAAAGCCGTTCCACGCCTGGAGGGCGGAGAAGACCACGATGGTCGCGAGCCCGCCCCGGGAGAGCGGGAGCACCAGCTGGAAGAACATCCGCCGGGGGCTGGCGCCGTCCATGGCCATGGCCTCGAACAGCTCCCTGGAGATGTCGCGCATGGTGCCGCTGAGGATCAGCGCGGAGACGGGCAGGCAGAAGGCGGCCGTGGGCAGGATGACGCCGATGAGGTTGTCGTAGAGCCCGGCCTCACTGATGAGGTAGAACATCGGGACGATCACGGCCTGCAGCGGGATGGCCAGGCCCAGCAGGAAGAGCCGGAAGACGCCGGTGGTGACCGGGCCGCGGCTGCGCACGATGGCGTACGACAGCGGCGGCACGAGCAGCAGCACGATGCCGACGACGCAGACGGTGACGAGCAGGGTGTTGAGGAAGTACCTGCCGAAGCCGGTGTCGAAGGCGCCCGTGAAGTTGCCGAAGGTGATGTCGTCGGGGAAGCCGAGCGGCCCGCCCTGGGCGAAGTCCTGCCGGGTCTGCAGCGTCGCCGTGATCATGACGTACAGCGGCAGGGCGATGAGGAGGAGCCAGACCAGCGAGCCGGCACCGGCGAGGTAGTGGGGACGACGCCTCATCACAGGCCCTCCGTGGTGCCGCGCATCTTGTCGTAGCCGGACAGCCGCACCATGATCAGCGAGATGACCGTCGCCGCCGCGACCAGGACGACCGCGATGGCCGCGCCGGCGCCGTAGTCGAAGCTCTTGAAGGCCCGTTCGTACATGTAGTAAGCGCTGATGGTGGTGTCGGTGCCCGGGCCGCCCTGGGTGAGGATCAGGACGGTCTCGAAGGTGGTGAGCCCGCCGACGACCATGAGGATCGTCGACGTCATGATCGCGTTGCGCAGTTGCGGCAGCGTGACGTGGAAGAACTGGCGGTAGCGCCCGGCTCCGTCGATCTCCGCCGCCTGGTAGAGCACGGGCGGGACGGCTCGCGCCGCGCCCTGGTAGATCAGGGTGTGGAACGGGGTGAACTGCCAGGTGCTGACAAAGGCCAGGACGCCGATCGCGGTCGCCTGCTCACCGAAGAGGTTGCCGTCCCCGAAGAGCCAGGTGGCCTCGGCGGGCACGCCGAAGTTGGGGTCGAGCAGGGCGCGCCAGACGACGGAGACGGCGGTGGCGGACAGCAGCAGCGGGACGAAGTAGATGGCCGAGAGCACCGCGCGGTTCTTCTGGTGGCCCGCCGCCCAGACGCCGAGCATGACGCTCAGCGGCGTCTGGATCGCCACGCCGAGCCCGGTGAGCAGCAGGCTCAGCCAGATGCTCTTGATCATCACGGGGTCGTCGAGGACCCGCCTCCAGTTGTCGAGCCCGGTGAACTCCGGGTCGCCGATGCCGTCCCAGGCCATGAAGGACAGCACCACGACCATGAGCAGCGGTATGACGGCGAAGGCGGCGAAGAACAGCGTGGCGGGGGCCGCCCAGAGAAAACCCGGGCGGCCCACGTCGGCCACGTTCGTGGTCCGCGTCCGGCGCCGCTCCTTGACCGGGGCGGCGGGACGGACGCGCGTCATCTGTGTGGTCATGGGTCGTCAGGACGTCGGGAGGGCCTGCATGGCGGAGATGAAGCCGTCCTCGTCGAGCTGTCCGTTGAAGAACTGCTGGACGGCCTTGTGCATGTCGGTAGCGGCGGCCTGCGGATATGCCTGGTCCCAGGAGAGCTGGAAGTGCGGTGCCTTCTCGACCAGGTCGTACTGGAACTTCGAGTACTCGGGGCTCGCCGCCTCGTCGAGGAATTCCGCGGTGTTGGTCGTGGTCGGCAGGTTGCCGATGGACAACTGGTCCTTGACGAACTGGTCGGAGTACATGAGCTTCAGGAACTCCGCGATGGCCTCGGGGTGTTCGGCCTTCTTCATCACCGAGTAGTAGTTGTTGGTGTTGCCCGCGAGGTTCGCCGGGTCGCCCTTGCCGCCGTCGACGGACGGGAAGGCGCTGTAGCCGAGGTCCTCGGCGGCGAAGGTCTCGTCCAGGCTCTGCTGGGTGGAGTAGTACCAGGAGCCCATCAGCTCGAAGCCCGCCTTGCCCGTGGAGACGAGCTGGGGGGAACCGTCGTTGGTGAACTTCACCGAGTCGTACGTGTCGCCGAACGCGCCGGCGTCGACGAGTTCGCGGATCATGCCGAGCGCCCGCCGGCTGTCGTCGCTCGCCCACGCCTCCTTGTCGCCGTCCAGCGCCTGCTGGAACAACTCGGGTCCCGCGATGCGGTCGTAGAGGTACTGGAACCACATCTGGGTGGGCCACATGTCACCGCCGCCGAGCGCGATGGGGGTGACGCCGGCGTCCTTCAGCTCCGCCACCGCTGCCAGCAGGTCGTCCCAGGTCTCGGGCGGGTCCACGCCGGCGTCGGCCAGCACCTTCTTGTTGTGGAAGAGCATCACCGGCTGCGTGCCGCGCATCGGGACGCCGTACGCCTTGCCGTCCACCACCGAGGCGTCGAAGACCGAGGGCAGGAAGTTGTCCTTCAGGCCCGGGTCCTTCTTGATGAAGTCGTCCAGCGGCAGCAGGAGGTCGGCGTCGACGAACGGCTTGATGCTGCCGCCGCCCCAGTGGAAGAAGACGTCGGGGGCCTGCGGGGTGCTGATGATCGTCTGCAGCTTCTGCTGGTAGTCGGCGCCCGGGATGGTGTCCAGACGGGCCTTGACCTCGGACGTCTTGTTGAACTCGTCGACGAGCTTCTTCTCCACCTTGTTGGTGGCGTCGCCGTAGACGAGGACGGTGAACTCGTTCTCGCCGGAGGCCGATCCGCCGTCGTCGCCGCAGGCCGCCAGGGTCAGCGTGAGCCCCAGCGCCACGCCGCCGGCGAGTATGCGGGGCATCCGCCTTCGAGTCTTCATACGTACGCCTCTCGAAAATTTCGTCCCGATTACCGAAAGTCGATGTAGGGCTGGACAGTAGGCGAGCGACCGCAGACGGTCAACGGGCCTGCGGCCGCGCGACCAAACCGTTACCGCTGACCGTGCCTTATCCTTCGAACCATGCGTGAAGACGACGACGTGGACGGCCGCGTGACCCTGGCCGAGGTGGCGACCCAGGCCGGGGTGTCCCTCTCGACGGTTTCGAAAGTTCTCAATGGGCGATCCGATGTCTCTCGGCCCACGCGCACGAAAGTCGAGCAACTGCTGGAGACCCACGGCTACCGCCGCCGGGCCCAGGCCGCCCCACAGGCGCCGCTCATCGAGCTGGTCTTCCACGAGCTGGAGAGCGTCTGGGCGATGGAGCTGATCCGCGGCGTGGAGAACGTCGCCAAGCAGAACCACGCGAGCGTCGTCCTCACCGAGAGCGGTACGCGGCACGCGCCGGACCCCGACTGGATCGAGGGCGTCCTGCGCCGCCGCCCGCTGGGCGTGGTGCTCGTCTTCTCCACGCTGCCCGACCGGGTGAAGAAGCAGCTGCGCTCGCGCGCCATCCCGTTCGTCATCGTCGACCCGGCGGGCGACCCCGAGCCCGACGTGCCCTCCGTCGGCTCCGCCAACTGGTCCGGCGGCATGGCCGCCACCCGCCACCTCATCGAGCGCGGCCACCGGCGGATCGCCATCATCACGGGCCCCGAGGACATGATGTGCTCCCTCGCCCGGCTCGACGGCTACCGCTCGGCGATGGCCATGGCCGGACTCGACGTCGACCCGGCGCAGGTCCGCTTCGGCGACTTCCACGTCCAGGGCGGCTTCGACCACGCCATGGAGCTCCTCGACGGGCCCGGCCGGCCCACCGCCGTGTTCGCCGGCAGCGACCTCCAGGCACTCGGGGTGCTGGAGGCGGCCCGGCTGAAGGGGCTGAGCGTGCCGGACGAGCTGTCCGTCGTCGGCTACGACGACGTGCCCCTGGCCCAGTGGTCCAGCCCCGCGCTCACCACCGTCCACCAGCCGCTGCGGCAGATGGCGGAGGAGGCGGCGCAGATGCTGCTGCGGCCGCGCGAGCCCGGCAAGGGGGCGCTGCGCATGGAGCTGGCCACCCGGCTGGTGGTACGGCAGAGCACCGCGGCGCCGGCGGAGCCGCCGGCCGGCCCGTAGGGGCGCCGGGCCCTCCGCTTCCCGGCCCTGCCCGAAGTCCCGTACGACGCCCGGGGCTTCGCACCTCCGTTCCGGTACCGCGAGCGGCAACCTCCCGCCGTCCGGCGGCAACCCACGGCCGGAGCGTGCCGCCGCCACGCGGGCGCGCATCCCCCCACCCGCACACGTACCGGACGGAGAGCAGCACATGCGCACGCACAGGAGGAAGCCCCGCACCATGTCCGTCGTCGCCACCGCGACGGCCACCGCAGCCGCCACCGCCGCCCTGCTGGTCCCGGGCGCGCTGGCCGACGACGCCGCCCCGGCCGCGGCCGCCCCGATCGGCTTCGGCGCCGGCACCACCGGCGGGGCCGGCGGTCCGACCGTGAGGGTGTCGGACGCGGCCGCGTTCACCGCCGCGGTGCAGAGCGACGGACCGCGGATCGTCCAGGTCGACGGCACCATCCAGCTCGGCGGCATGACCAAGGTCGCGTCCGACAAGACCGTCGTCGGCGTCGGCGGCAACGGCCGCATCACCGGCGGCGGCGGACTGAACATCAGCGAGGTCAGCAACGTCATCGTGCAGAACCTGACGATCTCGGGCAGCGACGACGACAACGTCAACGTCCAGTACTCCACGGACGTCTGGCTGGACCACAACACGCTGACGGACGCGAACGACGGCAACCTGGACATCAAGCGCGCGTCGAACGACATCACGGTCTCGTGGAACCGCTTCCACGGCCAGGACAAGAACGCGCTGCTCGGCCACAGCGACTCCAACGCCGGCGAGGACGCCGACGCCCTGCACGTCACGTACGCCTTCAACTGGTTCGACGGCACCAACCAGCGCAACCCGCGGGTCCGCTTCGGCAACCCGGTGCACGTGCTCAACAACTACTACGACGACATCGGCTCGTACGGCGTCGCCTCCACCGAGGACGCCGGCGTGCTGATCGAGGGCAACTACTTCGAGAACACCGAGGACCCGTTCCACCTCGGCGAGGCCAGCTCAGGACCCGGCACCATCGAGGCCCGCGGCAACCACTTCCAGAACTCCGGCACCGGTGAGGCCGGCGGGTCCGTCGCGGACATCCCGTACAGCTATTCCGTGCAGCCCGCGCAGGGCGTCAAGAGCACCGTGACCGGCGGCGCCGGCGCCGGGAAGCTCTGAGAGACGGCGCCGCGCGCCGCGGCGGACCGCGGGACACGTCCTGCCCCTCCCGCGGTGCGAAGTCCCCCGCGGCGCGCGGCGCTTCACCGCCGTAGGCGCCGCCGTCCGGCTCCCCGGCACCCGCCCGGCGGGGCGGACGGCGGCCCGGACTCCCCTCCCCCGGGGCGAGGTTGCGGTATTCAACGGGAACGGCGCGCGGGTTATCCTCCTGCGCACCAGGGGTATCGCCCCGGCCGTGCGAGCGCACGCACCGTTCCCCCACACCCTCGACCCCACCCCAGGAGGGTCACCATGAGAGTGCGTACCATCTCGGCGATCGCCGCCGGGTTCTGCCTCGCCGTCTCCGGCGTCGCCCTCTCCGCGGCCAGCGCGGACCCGCCCGCGAAGTCCGGGCAGGCGGCGGTCGAGCTGACCACCGTGGCCGAGGCGAAGAACCCGAGCGCCGGCACCGCGGGCCCCGGTGACACGGTCTGGATCGCCGAACGCGCCGGCACCGTCCGCGTCCTCACCGACTCCGGCCTCGGCGAGCCCGTGCTGGACATCTCGGGCGACACGACGACCGACGGCGAACGCGGGCTGCTCAGCATCGCCTTCGACCCGGAGTTCGAGCACTTCTACGTCTCCTTCACGGACCGGGAGGGCACCAGCACGGTCGACGAGTTCGCCGTCGCCGACGGCGAACTCGACCCGGGCTCGCGGCGCACCGTCCTCACCCAGGAGCAGCCGTACGCCAACCACAACGGCGGCCAGATCGCCTTCGGCCCCGACGGGATGCTGTACATCGCCCTCGGCGACGGCGGCGCGGGCGGCGACCCGCACGACTACGGCCAGAACCTGAACACCCTGCTCGGCAAGCTGCTGCGGATCGACCCGGGCGGCGGCGACCCGTACGCGATCCCCGAGGACAACCCCTTCGTGGACGACGCCGGCGCACGGGACGAGATCTGGGCGTACGGGCTGCGCAACCCGTGGCGGTTCTCCTTCGACGCCGAGACCGGCGACCTGTGGATCGGCGACGTCGGGCAGAACCGGGTCGAGGAGATCGACTACGCCCCGGCCGACAGCCCCGGCGGCGAGAACTACGGCTGGGGCCGGATGGAGGGCTCGGAGGTCTTCGACGGCGAGGAGCCGGCGAACCACGTGCCCCCGGTGCACGAGTACGGCCGCGACGGGCTCGGCTGCTCGGTCACCGGCGGCTTCGTCTACCGCGGCGAGGCGATCCCGGACCTGGCGGGCCGGTACCTGTTCAGCGACTACTGCGACGGCACCGTCCGCGCGCTCGCCGCCGCTGACACCGAGGTCACCGGCGAGAGCGACCTCGGTGTCAGCGGCGGCGAGGTGATCTCCTTCGTCCAGGGCGGCGACGGGGAGCTGTACGTGCTGGACCTCGGCGGGCCGGTCCAGCGGCTGGACCCGGCCGCGTAGCACCGGCGACCCCGCGGGCCGCCGCAGCGCGGCCCGCGGGCACCGGTGGCCGCTCGCCCCATTCCGGTCGCGGGCGCGGGACGTTACCGTGCGGTAGATGAAGCGACCGGGGCTCAGTGACCTGACGGGACGGCGGATCTTCGTCACCGGCGCGGCGGGCGGCATCGGCCGCGCCACCGCCGCTTTGGCCGCGGACCGCGGCGCGGAGCTGTTCCTCACCGACCTGGACGGGGACCGCCTCGACGCCACCGCCGCGCGGATACGCGCCCGGGGCGGGACCGTGCGCTACGCGGGCGCCGCCGACATCGCCGACCTCGACGCCGTACGGGCCGTGGCCGACGGCGTGCACGCCGCGGCGGACGGGCCGATGGACGTGGTGATGAACATCGCCGGGATCTCGGCGTGGGGCACGGTGGAGCATCTGGAGCACCGGCACTGGCGCGCCATGGTCGAGGTCAACCTGATGGGTCCCGTGCATGTCATCGAGGCGTTCGTGCCGCCGATGATCGCGGGCGGCCGCGGCGGGCACCTGGTCAACGTCTCCTCGGCGGCGGGCCTGCTCGGGCTGCCGTGGCACGCGGCGTACAGCGCGGGCAAGTTCGGGCTGCGCGGCGTCTCCGAGGTGCTCCGCTTCGACCTGCGCCGGCACGGCATCGGCGTCAGCCTGGTCTGCCCGGGCGCGGTGGACACGCCGCTGACCGAGACCGTGGAGATCGTCGGCGTGGACAAGGGGAGCAAGGCGTTCAAGCGGCTCCAGGCGGGCTTCCGCAGGCAGGCGGAGGCGCCGGAGGCGGTCGCCGGGATGATCCTCAAGGGCGTGGCACGCAACCGCTACCTGGTGCACACCTCCGGGCGGGTACGGGCCGCGCACGGGCTGCAGCGCGCGGCGCCGCCGCTGTACGCGCTGGCGATGCGGGCGATGAACTCCGCCACCCACCGGCTGCTCCGCCGCGCGGTCCTCGCCCCGCCCGAGCGGACCGCCCCGGGCGGCGACCCGAGCCCGCGGCTGGACGGGGGCGATGCGCGGTGAGCGCGCCGCGCATCGCCCCCGGCGGGCGCCGCGACGTCGGCGCGGCGACCTGGCTGCTCAGCCGTGCGGCGGGCCGCGTCGCCGGCACCCGGCCGCCCGCGCTCTTCCTCGTCCTGGGCCGGCACCGCCGGCTGTTCCGGGGCTGGCTGCGGTTCGCCGGCCGGCTGATGCCCCGCGGCACACTGCCGCGCCGGGAGACGGAGCTGGTGATCCTGCGGGTGGCGCATCTGTGCGGCTGCGCGTACGAGTTCGAGCACCACCGCAGGCTCGGCCACCGGGCCGGGCTGACCCCCGCCGACGTCGCCCGGGTCGAGGCGGGCCCCGGTGCGGACGGGTGGACGGAGCGGGAGGGCGCGCTGCTCGCCGCCGTCGACGCGCTGCACCGCGACCGGGACCTCGACGACGCGCTCTGGCGGCGGCTGCGGATCCACCTGGACGAGCAGGAGGCCATCGAACTGCTGCTGCTCGCCGGGCACTACGAGATGCTCGCCACGGCCATCGCCGCGCTGCGCCTCGCGCCGGACCCGGCCCGCTAGCGGGCCCGCCGCGACCCTCCCGTACCCCCGACCGGAGGGCGGCATTCAGCCGTTCCACAGTTTTCCGACCAATTTTCTAGGAAAACCATTGACGCAGGCCAGCGCGGTACGCAGGATGGGGGGCATGTCCTCGACGCGGGCGCTTCTCTTCCGTCGCAGGCACGTCGACTTCTGTCACGTGGCCAGCGCCGTCTGCCGTCACGGCTAGCCGCCGGACGACTTCCTCCGCACCCCTGCCCCCGCCCGCGCCGCGGCCGTCGCCGTCCGCGCGCCGGTGGGCCGGCTCCCCCTGCCCTCCGTCCTCGGGAGACCCATGTCCTCCTCGCCGTCCCGCCGCGCCTTCGGCGGACTGCTGGGCTCCGCCGCCACCGCGGCCGCCCTCGGCACCGCCGCCTCGCCCGCCGCCGCCCAGAACCCCGAAACCCCCTTCCGCGCCGCCGCCGAGCGCACGGCGCGGCGGCCCAACATCCTCTTCGTCCTCGCCGACGACCTCGGCTGGGCCGACCTCTCCAGCTACGGCTCGCCGCACATCCGCACCCCGCACCTGGACCGGCTCGCCCGCCAGGGCGTGCGGTTCACCCAGGCGTACTCGGGCTCCGCGACCTGCTCCCCGACCCGCTTCTCGCTCTACACGGGCCGGCACCCGGGCCGTACGGAAGGCGGGCTCGCCGAGCCGATCGCCGACAAGTCGGCGGGCCTGGAGCCCGGGCACCCGACGCTGGCGTCGCTGCTGCGCGACGCCGGGTACGCCACGGCGCTCATCGGCAAGTGGCACTGCGGCTACCTGCCCGACTACAGCCCCACGCGCTCCGGCTGGGACAGCTTCTTCGGCAACTTCGGCGGCGCCCTGGAGTACTACTCCAAGCTCGGCTCCGGCGGCGAGTACGACCTGTACGAGGGCGAGGTCGAATACCGCGACCTGCGCTACTACACCAGGGTGCTCACCGAGCGCGCGGTCCGGCACCTGCGCACCCGCGACCGGCAGCCGTGGCTGCTCAACCTCAACTTCACCACCCCGCACTGGCCGTGGATCGCCGACGGCGACGAGGCGGAGAGCGCGGAGATCGTCCGCCGTATCAAGGCCGGCGACCGCCGCGCCCTGTGGCACGCGGACGGCGGCTCGCTGGAGAAGTACCGCGAGATGGTCGAGGACCTCGACCGCTCCGTCGGCGAGGTGCTCGCCGCGCTGCGCGCGAGCGGCCAGGAGCGGGACACCCTGGTCGTCTTCGCCAGCGACAACGGCGGCGAGCGCTGGTCCCACCGGTGGCCGCTGTCCGGCGAGAAGGCGTCGCTGCAGGAGGGCGGGATACGCATACCGCAGATCGCCCGCTGGCCCGCGCGCCTCGACGGCGGCCAGGTCAGCCACGTGCCGCTGTACTCCCCCGACTGGACCGCCACGCTGCTGGAGCTGGGCAGCGCCCGCCCGGCCGCCTCCCACCCGCTGGACGGCCGCAGCCTCGCCGGCTACCTGCTGCGCGGCGAGGAACCGCCGGAGCGCGACCTGTTCTGGCGGGTGCGCGGCGAGCGGGCGCTGCGCCGCGGCGACTGGAAGTACCACCGCGGCAAGGACGGCGCGGACCGCCTCTTCGACCTCGCCCACGACCCGCGCGAGCGGGCCGACAAGGCGTCCGTACGACCCGAGTTGCTGGCCCGGCTGCGCACCGCGTGGGAGAAGACCGACTCCGGTCTGCTGCCGTACCCCGCGCCGGCCGCCGGCTGACCGCCCGTCCCGCTCCGACCACCAGAAGGAGACCGACCGATGACCCACTCACTCCCCGCCCCGGCAGCCGGGGGCGAAGCCGCGGGCGCCGTACGCCATCTGCGCCTGGTGCGCGAGCCCGCGCCGCACGGCGAGCGCACCGCGGACGGCAAGCCGCTCCTCGGCTACGTCGTGCTGGTGCCGCCGGGCCTCGATCCCGCGGACCTGCTGGCCGAGGGCGCCGACGCCGCGCCGCTGCAGCGGGCGCCGCAGAGCGCGGGACCGCCGGACGCGCCGCCCGGCGGCGGGCCCGTACGCATCGACGTGGAGCGGCGGGTGGCCGAGGTGGACGGGCAGCCGATGGACCTGACGTTCCTGGAGTTCGAGCTGCTCGCCCATCTCGTCGCCCACCCGCGGCGGGTGCACTCGCGCGAGTCGCTGGTGACCACCGTCTGGGGCTACAGCCACGTCGGCGACGGCCGCACGGTGGACGTCCACGTCGCGCGGCTGCGCCGCAAGCTCGGCGCGGCGCACCGGCACCGGATCGTGACGGTCCGGCGCATGGGCTACAAGTACGAGCCGGTCGAGCCCTGACGCGCCCCCGTCCCGCCCCCCGTCTCCGGTTCCCCCGATCCCGAAAGGCGAGCTCCCCATGGCCGCCCAGCTCCACCTCTCCGCAGCCCTCGACGACGCGACCGCCGACCACCGCCCCGCCGGTGCCGGCGGCGCGTGCAACCCGCCGCCGTACGCGCGCTGGACCCGGCTGGTGCACCTGGCCGAGCAGGGCGGTCTCGACTTCGTCACGCTCGACGGCGCGGGCGGCCCGGGACGGCTCGACGTACTGGCCGTGCTCGCCCGGGCGGCCGGCGCCACCAGCCGCATCGGGCTCGTCCCGGCCGTCGCGGCGCTGCCCGCGGGGCGGTTCGCGCCGCTGACGTCCGCGGCGGCGCGTATGGCCGTCGACGGCAGGGCCGGCTGGCTGGTACGGACCGCGCTGCCCGGCGAAGGCCCCTTCGGCACGCAGCCGCACGGCCGCGGCGCGTACGCCGCCGGGCCGGGCCGGCACCCCGCCGCCCGCCGCCCCCTGTCCGCGGCCCGGCTGCGCCGGCCGCACCGGCCGCACCGGCCGCCGGTAGCGGTGGTGCTCGACGTGCACGGTCCCGACCGGCGCTGGCTGCAGGCCGTCCGGCACGCCGACGTGGTGCTCCTGGACGCCGAGCACCCGGCCGCCGCCCAGGTCTGCCGCGCGGCGCTCAAGCACCAGGCGGCGGCCGCGGGCCGCGATCCGCACGCCCTGCGGGTGCTGCTGCGCCTCGGGGTCGACCTCGGCCGCGGCGGCGGGCGCGGACTGCGGCCGCGGGCGGAGACGCTGCACTTCGCCGGGCCGCCGGCCGAACTGGCCGGGCTGCTGGCGGAGTGGCACGCGGAGGGGGTGGCCGACGGGTTCCACCTGCTGCCGGCGCACGCGGCCACCGATCTGCTCGCGGTCGTGTACGGGCTGGTGCCGAAGCTGCGCGAGCGCGGGGTGTTCCGCTCCGGCTACCGCGGGCGGACGCTCCGCGAGCACCTGGCGCCGACCGCCTGACCGCCGGCCCCCGCGGGAGGACCGGGGCGCCGGCAACGCAGCGGCCCCGTACGGCTCACTGAGCCGTACGGGGCCGCTGCCGTGCACTCCCAGGGGCTCCCCCGCCGGCGGTGCTGGCGCCGGCCGGGGCGGCCCGGGAGCGTACGCCGGTCACGTACGCGCGCTTCCGCGAACCCGGGCGGGCGCACGAGAGGCGGCCGACGGGAGCCGGAAGCAGGGGAGCAGGGCCCTTCGCACTCCTCCGGGTTAGCGAAGGGCCCTGCCCGTCTGTGTGGAGTCCGGCGCGGCCCCGCTTCTCCGCGGTCCGCTCACCGTCTCCCACCGATTCCTACTATTCCCATCGGTGTGCTAGGAATTATGGAAGCAGTAGCCTCGTCGCGTCAAGCAGGTGCCCGGGGGTGGACCGGTCCCCGGGACGCGAGATCATGGACGAGTCCGTTCCCGGCTCAGCTGGAGGTACCGTGGCCGCGCCTTCGTCTCCCCCCGCCGCTGGTCCCGCCCGCCACGTCGTGGCCGTCGTCGGCGCGGGCGCCGCCGGGGCACTGACCGCGATACAGCTCTGCGAGACCGCGATCCGGCGCAGCACGCCGCTGGAGCTGGTGCTGATCGACCCGGCGCCCGAGGCGGGCCGCGGCGTCGCGTACGCCACCCCCGACCCGCGGCACCGGCTGAACGTCCCGGCCGGCGGCATGAGCTGCTACCCGGACGACCCCACGCACTTCGTGCGCTGGCTCCGCGCCCACGGCGAGCGGTCCGCCTCCGCCTGCGACTTCGTCTCCCGCCACCGCTACGGCGCCTATCTCGCGGACTCCCTCGGCCAGGCCGTCATCCGCGCCCACGGCACCGTCGCGGTGAGCCGGCTGCGGACGAGGGCGACGGGCTGTACGTGGACCGACGGCGGGCGCGCCACCCTGCGCCTCGCCGACGGTCACACCCAGCGGGCCGACAGCGTCGTCCTCGCCACCGGACCCGCGCCCGGCCCCCGCGGCTGGGCCCCTGCGGCCCTGCGCGCCAGCGACCGCTTCGTCCCCGACCCCTGGGCGCCCGGCGCCCTCGACACGCTCGCCGGGGACGCCCACGCCGCCGCCGACGTGCTGCTCGTCGGCACCGGCCTGACCGCCGTGGACATGGCGCTGAGCCTGGAGCGGTCCGGCCGCCGCGTGCACGCCGTCTCCCGCGGCGGCGAACTGCCCCGCCCGCACGCCCTGACCGCGCTGCCGCCCCTCCAGGCGGACCCCGGCCTGCCCGGCCTGCCGCTGGCGGAGCTGCGCGCCGCCGTACGCCGACACGTGGCCGCCGCCGTCCGCGCCCACGGCGACTGGCGCCCCGCCGTGGACGGGCTGCGCCCGCTGACGCAGGCGATGTGGGCCCGGCTCTCCGACGACGACCGGGCCGACTTCCTGGCCCGCGACGCCTCCCGCTGGAACGTCCACCGGCACCGCATGCCCCCGGCCACCGCGGAGTCCGTGCAGCGGGCCCTGGCCGCGCGGCGGCTGCGGCTGCACACCGGGCAGGTGCGGGACGTCGCCGAGGGTCCCGGCGGCGGCCTGGCCGTCACGCTGAGCGGCGGCCGGACGCTGCACGTCGGCTGGGTGGTCGACTGCACGGGGCCCGGGCTGCGCGTCGAGGAGTGCGCCGACCCGCTGTGGCGGGGGCTGCTCGCGGACGGCACGGCCACGCCGGGCCCGCTGGGCATCGGGGTGGCCACCGACGCCGGCCGGCTGCGCCCCGGCCGCGCCCCGGCGATACGGGCGGGCTCCCCCGCCGCGCCTCCCCCGCCGCTGTTCACCCTCGGCGCCGCCCGCCGCGGCGAGTTGTGGGAGACCACCGCCGTGCCGGAGATCCGTGTCCAGGCCGCCGAGGTCGCCGCCGCCGTGCTGGAGCCGCTGCGCGAGCCGGTACGGGGCCGGCGCCGGCCCACCGACATCAACGGCCTGCCCGTCTCCACGCACGCCGCTGCCGCCGCCGCGTACCGCACGGGCCTTGAGCGGCTGCTGAAGGTCCGCGCCGGCGCCGAGACCGCGCTCGCCCGCGCCGTGGAGCTGGACCCGGGCTTCGCGCTGGGGCACGCCGCGCTCGCGCTCGTCGGGCACGAGTGCGGCGCCGACGTCGACGTGCCGCGGGCGCTGGCCGACGCACAGCGCGCGGCGCGCGAGCGCGCGGACGAGCGCGAGCGGGCCTTCGTGGAGGTGGTCACCCGCCGGATCGCCGGCTCCGGCGGCGACGAGGCGCTGACCCGGCACCTGGCCGCGTACCCGGGCGACGCGCTGGCGCTGAGCGTCGCCGTGCCGACCATCGCGTTCTCCGGCGTCACCGACCTGGACGGCGCGATGGCCCGCAGGCTGGTGGAGCGCACCACGTCCGCGTACGAGGGGCACTGGTTCCACACCTCGCTGCTGGCCTTCATGCGGCAGGACGACGGCCGCTTCGACGAGGCCGGGGAGCTGGCCCGCCGGGCGCTGGCCGTGGAGCCGGCCGCGGGCCACGCCGTGCACGCGCTGGCCCACGTGCACTACGAGACCGGGGCCCACGAGCGCGGGCGGGACTGGCTGGACGGCTGGATCGGCGACCAGGGCCGCGGTGCCACGCACCGGGCGCACTTCTCCTGGCACGTCGCCCTGCACGAGCTGGCGCTCGACGACCCGGACGCGGTACGGCGGCGCTGGTTCGCCCAGTTGGCGCCGGGCCGGGTGAACGGGGTGCGGGCGCTGGTGGACTCGGGGTCGCTGCTGTGGCGGGCCCGGATGTCGGGGTGCTGGACCGGCGAGCAGCCCGTGGAGGGCGTGCTGGCGGCGGTCGAGCGGGAGGTCGTGGAGCGGCCGGCGACGCCGTTCACCGCGATGCACAGCGCGGTGGCGCTGACCGCGGCGGGCGACCTGGCGGCGCTGCGCCGGCTGCGGACGCACGCGGCGGGCGCGGACCCGGTGCAGCGCGAGGTCGTGGCGCCGCTCTGCGAGGCGCTGGAGGCGGTGCTGGAGGAGCGCTGGCCGGACGCGGTGGCGCGGCTGGAGTCGATCCGGCCGGTGCTGCGCAAGGTCGGCGGCAGCGCGGCACAGCGCGAAGTGGTGGAGGAGACGCTGCTGTTCGCGCTGGTGTCGGGCGGCCGGTGCGAGGCGGCCAGGCGGCTGCTGGAGACCCGGCTCGACCGCCGCGACTCCCCCGCCGACCACCGCCGCCTCGCGGCCCTGCCGGGTCTCGACTGAACGTCCGTGCGGCACGGCCGGCCCGTACGGCACCGTCCCGCGGGCGGCGCCGTACGTGCCGCGCTCAGTCCTCCGGGGCCTCGGCCCGCAGCGGGCGCCAGTACTGGCGGGTGCCCTCGTCCCGCAGCACGTAGCCGAGGCGCTGCGCCTCCTCGCGCAGTTCCTCCGCGTCGGTGGCGTTCTTCTTCCCGAGCGCGTGCTCCCGGGCCTTCAGCACGGCGTTGGCCGCGGCGGACAGCTCCGCGGAGTCGCGGACCCAGCGGTGGTAGCAGCCGGCGTACGGGTCCTCGTGCAGCCACCGGTAGCCGTGCGCGGTGAAGCCGCGGGCGAGGTCGGCGGGCTCCAGGTCGGTGGGCCTGCACAGCAGTTGGCGGGAGGCGGCGTCGAGGATCACCAGCCGGTCCTTGTCCAGGAAGGCGGCGGCGACCTCGGCGCGGGCCAGGATGCGGGACTCGCCGTCCTTGTCGATCCGTACGGTGTCGTCCTCGAAGGTCACGCGCATCGCCAGCACGTACACGAGGAGCCCGCCGGCCAGCCCCAGCACCAGCCCGACGACGGGGCCCGCGACCGCGGTCCAGCCGTCGTCAAAGGAGGCCACCAGCTCGAACGGGCCCCGCATCGGCGCCCACTTCAGCCCGGCGACCTCGTCCGCGACGCGCGGGACGAGCCAGCCGAGGAAGAGGCCGAGCGCCGGCAGCCCGGCGAGCAGCAGCAGGCGGTACAGCAGACCGGGGCCCACCGTGGCGGCGGCGCGCTTGGCGAGGCGGTCGCCGCCGGGTCCGCCGCCGGGCTCGCCGTCTGGTTCGCCGCCGTCGCGGTCGTCACGGGACATCGCGGGTGCTCCGGAATCCATCGTCGGTCGTCCTTCCTGCCGGTCCCCGGCGACGCTACGGACGCGGGGCGGGGCGGCGGATCGGCCGAAGGTCTGCGGAGCGCGGCGGCGGGTACGACTTTGGTCGCTTTCCCGCGACGGCGGTGCCGGAAGGGAACCGGCCCCGGAGCCGTGGGCTCCGGGGCCGGCTGGGGCTCACCGCCGGATCATCACAGGGGCTGGACGGTGATGTTGCGGTAGCGGACCGCGTTGCCGTGGTCCTGGAGCCGGATGGCGCCGGCGACCGGCGTCTCCGGCTTCCCGGCCCCGGTGGGGCCGTCGACGGCGACGTCGTCCTGGACCTTGACGCCGTTCCACACCACCGAGATACGTGCGTCCTCGGTCTTCTTGCCGTCCGCGTCGAAGCGGGCGGCCCGGAAGGTGATGTCGTACGTCTGCCAGGTCCCCGGCGGCTTCGCCGCGTTCACGTCGGCCGCCTTCTTCTTGTAGATGGCGGCGGCGTCGTCGTTCGCCAGCGGGTCCTTGCCGTACGAGTCGAGGATCTGGACCTCGTACCGTTCCTGGAGGTACACGCCGCTGTTGGCGCGGTCCTGCCCGGTGACGTCCGGCGGCAGTTCGGGCAGCCAGAACTCCACGTGCAGCTTGAAGTCCTCGTACGCCTTCTTGGTGCGGATGTCGCCGCAGCAGACCTCCATGGCCTCGCCGTCGAGCAGCGGCCACTCCGGCGTCCTGCCGTCCACGTGCTGGAAGGCGGAGCGGTCCGCGCCGTCGAAGAGCGTGACGGGCTCGCCGCTGCGGTGGACGCTGATCATGTCGAGGTTGACGTGCCCGGTGTCGTCGCCCTCGTTGACGTAGCGGATGGTGTTGCTGCCCGCGCGCAGCGAGACCTTCTCGGTCTTGGTCGTCCACTCCTTCCAGGTGCCGGTGGACGCGAGCTGCGCCTGCTTCACCTTCGTGCCGTTGACGTACATGCTGACCGTCTTGGTGCCGGTGAAGGGGTTCGGGCCGTTGGAGTAGCGCAGTCCGACGTCGTAGGTGCCTCCCTTCCCGGTCGTGACGTCGAACGTGGTGGAGGCGCCCTTGTTGCCGTAGCCGGCGACGAAGCCGCGGCCGGAGTGGCCGGCGTGGTCGTCGGCCAGGTTCGCGCCGCCCTCCAGCCGGGCCTCCTCGGCCTCGTACGCGGTGGGCACGCGGTCCTCGTCACCGGGGATGTTGTTCAGCGTGTACCACGCCTCGGTGCTCCACAGCTCCTGGCCGCCCTCGGCGGTGAACGGGCGCGGGGAGCGCACGTGCACCACGTAGCCGGGCTTCAGGCCGAGGATCTCCAGGGTGACCTTCTTGCGGTCGTCCGACAGATCCGCGGAGGTCACCGGCAGCACTTCCTCGCCCACCTTCGGCCCGCCGTACTCGGGGGTGGGGACGTAGCGCCACTGGGTGACCGAGTAGCTCTCGGCGAGCGCGTCGGCGGTCTCCTGCGACAGCGGCTTGGTGTAGCTCATCTCGAAGCCGGTCTCGGTGGCGTCCATGGAGACGATGTCGAACGCCTCGTTCCCGCCGGGCGTCAGCTTCTGCAGGCCGTGCTTCAGCTTGCCCGGCTGGCCCCAGTTGCCGCCCGCGCCCAGGCCGCCGGCGTAGATCGCGCCGTCGGGGCCCATGCTGATGCGGTTGACGCCGGCCTCCAGGCCCTGGGTCATGCGGAAGACCGCGCCCTGGTACTCACCCTCGACCTTCTGCAGGTCGGCCCGCTGGATGCCGCCGTAGGTGACGTCGCCGAAGAGGAGCTGGCCCGCGAAGGTGCCCTTGTCCATGTACAGCGGCGTGCTGGGCGAGTTGGCTATCTCGTTCTGCGGCAGCCAGAGCACGGGCTGGGTGACGGGCTTGTCGTCGAACGGCCCGTCGGGGTTGGTGTAGTGGTTGAAGAAGCGGTCCTGCTTGATGTGCAGGAGCTTCGACGACGGCAGCCAGCCGCCCTGGTTGTCGAGGACGAACAGGTCGTCCTTCGGCCCCCAGCCGATGCCGTTGGGGGTGCGCAGGCCCCCGGCCACGTAACTGACCTTGCCCGTCGTGCGGTTGACCTTGATGGTCGTGCCGCGGTTCTCGGAGGGCTGCGGGTCGGTGGTGGCACCGCCGTAGTTGATGGCGACGGACAGGTTCAGGTAGAAGTACCCGTCCTTGTAGAGCAGGCCGAAGGCGAACTCGTGGAAGTTGTTGCTGAACGGCCAGGTGGCGACGGTCTCGTACGCGTCGGTGACCTCGTCGCCGTCATTGTCCTTCAGCCGCGTCAGCTCGTGCTTCTGCGAGACGTAGAGGTCGCCGTCGACGTACTTGATGCCCTGCGGCTCCTTCAGGCCCTCGGCGACCTTCTTCACCGTCACCTTCTCCGGCGAGGTGTCGCCGGTGACGTTGTCGAGGAGATAGACCTCGCCGGTGACGTTGTCGGTGCCGCCCCAGGTGGTCACGGCGAGCCGGTCGTCGGGCAGCCAGTCCATCGCGGTGACCTGCGGCTCGAAGCCGTCGGGGCGCAGGTCGGTCAGCTTGAAGTCCGGATGGACGCTGTTCAGCGGCAGGCCGTCGCCCGGCGAGTCGGTGTAGCCCTCGCACTCCTTGCGGCCCGGCGCGGTGACGCGGACGACGCCGGCGTCGGTGCTGAGCACCGAGTTCGGCACGGTGGCGAAGCCACTGGCGCCCGGAGGCTGCCAGGCCAGGGTGACCTGCTGGCCGCCGCCGCGCTCGAAGTGCTCGATCAACAGCGAGTGGTAGCCGGCGGTCAGCTCGACGGTGCCGTCCTTGGGGGGATCGGTGCCGTGCAGCCCGTCGTGGTCGATGACGACCTGGTTGTCGATGAGCAGCCGCGAGCCGTCGTCGCTGGTGAGGCGGAAGGTGTACGTGCCGTCCTGGGGCACGTTGATGTTGGCGGTGGTGTGCGAGACGAAGTTGTCCTCGAAGCCGAAGTCCCCCGCGGTCGAGAAGTCGATCTGCGGCATGAGCTTGTCGACGTTCGGGGTCTGCGCGGGCTTGAGTGTGCAGATCTCGTCGAGCGGGACCTGCACGTCGTACGTGCGCAGCGTGACGCCGGGCTCCTGCGGCGGGAGTTCGGCGAAGGGCTGGTTCTGCGGGCCGGGGGCCCGTTCCGGAGCGGGTGCGGGATCGGGTGCGGGGTCGGCGCCGGCGGGTGCGGCCCAGACGCCGCCGACGAGAAAGGCCGCCGCGAGCACCGTGGTCGTCCGTCTGCGGACACGGTGGTACAGCCGTGCGGACATTCGTTCCTCCAGACGCGAAAGAGGGCGGGAAGAACCTTCGGATTCCGGGCGGGTGCGGCGCTGAGCCTAAAGACTTCGTCCAGGCCTGTCCATAACTTTGTCATCCGAGAGAAAGAAGTTCCGGGACCAGCTCCCGGGCGTCGCGACGGGCGGGGAGCACGGCCTCCTCGGGCGCGGAGGTGGCCGGCCAGCGGGTGCGTACCCCCGTGTCGGCCCAACCGCCCACGGCGGCGAGGAACTTGTCGAGCGCCGGATTCGACAGGCCGCGGACCTGGAGCGGCGCGATGTGCCGGCGGAACAGCTCGGCCAGCCGGCGCTGGACGTCCCGGGCGGCGGCCGGGTCGGTGTGCATCGTCTCGTACCAGCGGACAGAGCCCGCCGGGGCGAGGGCGGCGACGTTGGAGTAACTGCCGTGCGCGCCGCGGGCGATGCCGGTGGCGAGCAGATGGCCGGGGACGAAGACGGAGCAGCGCTCGGCGTACGGGCGTACGGCGGCGTACCAGTCGTCGTCGCCGCCCGCGGTCTTCAGTCCGACGAGCGCGGGCACCTCGTCCAGCAGCCGGCCGAGCAGGATGGGTGACACCGGGGTCTTGGCGTGCGGCGGGTTGTAGAGCACCAGCGGCACCGGGTCCGCGGCCTCGGCGATCCGGGCGAGGAAGGCGACGGCCTCGTCGTCGGCGAGCGGCAGCCAGTCCGGGAGGATCACCTGCAGGGCGCCGGGGGCCAGTTCGCGGGCGCGGCGCACCCGGGCGAGGGCGGTCTGCGCCACCGGGTGGGAGGCGCCGATCTGGAACGGCATGCCCGCCGCGGTGCACCGCTCGGCGAGCAGTTCGTTGATGCCGTCGAACTCGTCCTCGGTCAGGGTGTGGAACTCTCCGGCCGTGCCGTGCGCGTAGATCCCGTGCAGCCCCGCGTCCAGGAGTGCGTCCAATTGCGAGGAGAGCCGGCCCCGGTCGATCGCGTCATCGGCGTCGAGGGGCAGCAGCAGCGTTCCCCAGATCCCGGTGATGTCCTTCGCTCTGAGTGGTGTCATGCCTGGAGCGTACGAGCCCGGCGCGCGGCCGGAAGAGGCCGCGGGGGCCTAGAGCCAGCCCGCGGGGAGCGTGGCGCCCCCGGCGCGGAGGTGGCGGAGGGCGGCGGCGATGGAGTGGCAGTCGAAGAGCGCCGAGTGCTCGGCGCCCGCGGCGGGCCTGGACAGGCCAAGGGCCTGCCAGAGCCGGCCGGAGTTGGCCGAAGCGGTCTGCGGGGCGAGGGTGTTGAGCCAGGGGCGCACGTTGAGGAAGCCGTTGGCGAGGAAGCCGTGCGCGACCTGCTCGCCGCGGGCCCTGGCCCAGCCGACGTTCTCGCCGAGCACGATCATGTCGTTGCCGTACGAGAGCACCGAGCGGCCCGCGCAGAAGCCGAGGAAGTCGCCGAGCGCCGCCGCGGGGTCGCGGCCCTCGCGGTCGACGGTCTCCTGGTCGATGCCGGTCAGCTCGCTGAAGTACGGGGACAGCCGCGGGTTGACGACGGGCCGGACCAGGGCCTCGAACTCGTCCGTCACGGCGAAGTCAGCGTCCAGCCTGAGGGCTCCGATCTGCACGATCTCCCGCAGCTCGCCCGGCGCCGACCAGTCCCGCTCCGGTGCCCCCGGCCACGTGGTGAACTCCAGGTCGAAGACGATGATTGACGACACGTGGCCCTCCTCCGATTGCGCGGCAGCCAGCGTACGGCCGCGGCCGCCCGGAACGATCAACCGGGGTGGCCCGCCGCCGTGTCGCCCGCTTCGGACCCGGGCGCGGCGGCTTCGGGGACGGCGGCTTCGGGGACGGCGGCATCCGCGGCGGCGAGGCGGGCGTCGGCGCGGTCCGGGGCGTAGAGGCCGTCGACGACCATGGCGGCGGCGCCGACGAGGGCGGAGCGGTCGCCGAGCCGGGCGGTGACGACGTCGAGGTGTGCCGTGGTGCGCGGCATCGCGCGCCGGTACAGCAGCTCGCGTACGCCGGTGAGGAACGGCACGGAGGAGAGCTCGCCGGCGATCATCAGCACCCCGGGGTTGAGCAGCGTGACCACCGTGACCAGCACCTCGCCCACCCGCTGCCCCGCCTCCCGGGCCAGCCGCACCGCCTCGGGGTGCCCGGCGGACAGCAGGTCGCGCACGTCGGAGCCGGACGTCGCGGGCACGCCGAGGCCGTCGAGCCGCGCGGCGAGCGCGTGCCCGCTGGCGACGGCGGCGAGGCAGCCGTACGAGCCGCAACTGCACAGCGCCTCCCGGCTGTCGTGCAGCCGTATGTGCCCGATGTCGCCGGCGCCGCCGTCGATGCCGCGGTAGACGCCGCCGTCCACGACGACGCCCGCGCCTATGCCGGTGGACGCCTTGACGAGCAGGAAGGCGGCACAGTCGGGGAAGCCGGCGCGCTGTTCTCCGTACGCCATGAGGTTGGCGTCGTTGTCGACGAACACGGGGACGTCCGGGGCGCCGCCCAGCCGGGCGGCGAACGTACGCCGCAGGTGCCCGGTGAGGGGGTAGCCGTCCCAGCCCGGCATGATCGGCGGCTCCACCACCCGGCCGGCGGCGACGTCCACGGGCCCGGGCACGGAGAGGCCGATGCCGCAGACCCGCGCCGCGCTCTCGCCCGCCTCGGCCAGCAGCGGGCCGAACCAGCGGCACACCTCCGCCAGCACCGGCTCGGGACCGTCGCCGATGACCAGCGGGCCTGTCTTCTCGGCGAGTAAGTTGCCCGCGAGGTCGAGTACGGCGGCGCGGCCGTGCCGGGTCTCCAGGTCGGCGGCGAGGACGACGGCGTGCCGGTCGTCGAACTCCAGCCGGGCGGAGGGGCGGCCGCCGGTGGAGGTGCCGGCCACCTCGCGGATCCAGCCGGCGCGGAAGAGCTGGTCGAGCCGGAGCCCGACGGTGGACCGGGACAGCCCGGTGGCCTGCTGCAGCTCGGCGCGGGTGGGCGCCTCGCCGCTGCGGATGAGGCGCAGCAGGCGGCCCGCGCTCGCCGGGTTCCCCGCCATCGTCCCCCTTGCTCCCTGCTCGTCGGCCGGTACGCGCGCGCCGCGTGGTGTGGCGCGCTCCTCCCCCGGAGAACAGAAGTACCACGCGAAGCCGGCAACCGCCGAGCGGGGCGGGGTCGGGCGGGGCTCAGCGGCGGCGGCGTGCGCGGCGTACGGCAAGGGCGACGGCGGCGAGCGCCGCCGCGACCGCGGCGCCGGCGGCGGCCCGCTTGGCGACGGGGACACCGGCGGTACGGACCAGGTCCAGCGGCTCGGTCCCGGGGGCGGCGGTCTCGACGGCGGGCACGGCGGCTGGCGCGGCGGCCTCGGCGGGCTCGGGCCCGGACGCGGGTTCGCCTCCGGCTCCGGATCCTCCTCCGCGTACGGCGTCGGCAGCGGCGTCGTCACCGTCCGGGTGCGTGGCCGCCTCCGCGCCGCCGTCCGCCAGCTTCCCCGCCAGGCACTCCGCGAACCGCCCCACCAGCCGGTCGCCCACCTCCGCCAGCACCCCCCGGCCGAACTGCGCGGGCCTGCCCGTGACCGCCAGGTCCGTCAGCACCGACACCCGCGTGCCGCCGCCGGTCTCGGTCAGCTCCCCCGTGACCGTGGCGCGCGCCGTGCCCGTGCCGCGCGCCTCCTTGCCGTTCGCGGACAGCACCATGCGCCGGCCCGCCTCGTCCTTCTCCTCGAAGGAGGCCGTGCCCCGGTACGTGAGCGTGATCGGGCCGACCTTCACCTTGACCGTGCCGCGCACGGTCTCGCCGTCGAAGCTCTCGACCGCCGCCCCCGGCATGCAGGGTGCGATGCGCTCGATGTCGAGCAGCGCCCGCCACGCCTCGTCGGCCGGTACGGGAACGGTGAACTCGTGCCGCAGCTCCATGGCGTGTCCCTTCGTTGCCGGGTTCGTCGTCATGCGTCGGCCGCTCCCCGCACCACCGCCGCCAGCCGTTCGAGCGCGGCCAGGCTGTGCCCGGCCACGAAGGCGTCGACGTGCGGCAGCACGGCGGCCATGCCGCCGGCGAGCGGCGCGTAACCGGGCCGCGCCTTGCGCGGGTTGGCCCACACCACCCGGTGCGCCAGCCGGTGCAGCCGGCGGGCCTGGGCGCCGAGCAGGGTGGGGTCGCCGCGCTCCCAGCCGTCGGAGAGCACGACGACGACCGCGCCGCGGGCCAGGCCGCGCTGCCCCCAGCGGTCGAGGAACGCCCGCAGCGTCTCGCCGAGCCGGGTGCCGCCGCTCCAGTCCGGCACGGCGGTGCCGACCGCGGCCAGCGCGGCGTCCGGGTCGCGGTGGGACAGCTGCCGGGTGACGCGGGTCAGCCGGGTGCCGAGGGTGAAGACCTCGGTGGCGGGGGCGGGGCGGCCGTGGCGGGCGGCGTGGGCGAAGCGCAGCAGGGCGTCGGCGTACGGGGACATGGAGCCGCTGACGTCGAGCAGCAGCACGACGCGGCGCGGCTTCTGCACCGGGGCGCGGCGGCGCAGGGCGGCCGGTTCGCCGCCGCCGCGCAGCAGTTCCCGTACGGTACGCCGCGGGTCGACGGCGCCGCGGCGGGCCGGGCGGCGGCGGGCGGTGCGGCGGTGCTCGCCGCGGAGCGCGAACGCCGTGCGCAGCCGGTGCAGTTCGGCGCGCTCCGCGGCGGTGAGCCCGGCGATGTCGCGGTGCCGCAGCACCTCGGCGGAGCCGGCGCGGGCGGCGGCGGGCGCCGCGGGGCCGGAGCGGTCGCCGTCGTCGCCGGGCGCCTCGACGGCGGCCGGAGCGGTGCGGCGGACGCGGGGCGGTGGCGCGGTACGGGGCGGGCGCGGGGGCGCCGCGCGGTCGCCGAAGTACGCGGCGAACGCGCGGTCGTAGGGCGCCAGGTCCTCCGCGCGGCCGCAGAGCGTGAGCCGGCCGGCCCAGTACACCTCGCGCCGCCCGGTGCCGAGCGCGTCCACGGCGCAGAGGAACGCCTGCACCCGCTCGCCGCCGGCCGGCACCCCCGCCTCCCGCAGTGCCCGCGCGAACCCGACGAGCACGGCGACGCCGTCGGCCCAAGCACCGGTCGTGACCGGGCCCGTGGCAGCGGCGGTCGGGCCCGGGACCGCGGGGCCGGAATCCGGCACACCCGCGTCCGGCCCGCCCCGGCCCGTACCCCGGCCGTCCCCTTCTTCTCCCCGCTCCCCCACCGCGGTCAGCTCCCCCGGGCCGCGGCCAGCAGCCCCCGCAGGTCCAGTGCCACCGCCCGCTCCGTGTCCTCGCGGTACTTCAGCACCGAACCCAGCGTCGCCACCGCCAGGTCGGCGTCCAGCTCCGTCGCGCCGAGCGCCGCCAGCGCCTCCGCCCAGTCGATCGTCTCCGCCACCCCCGGCGGCTTGACCAGGTCCATGCCGCGCAACTGCTGCACCGCCGCGGTCACCTGCGCCGCGAGCCGCCGCGCCACCCGCGGGCGGCGGCTGCGGACGATCGCCAGCTCGCGGGCATAGCCGGGGTGCGCGAACCAGTGGTACAGGCAGCGCCGTTTGAGCGCGTCGTGGACCTCGCGGGTGCGGTTGGAGGTGAGCACGACCACGGGCGGGGTCTCGGCCCGCAGCGTGCCCAGTTCGGGGATCGTCACCGCGTACTCCGACAGCAGTTCCAGCAGGAACGCCTCGAACTCGTCGTCCGCGCGGTCGATCTCGTCGATCAGCAGCACGCTCGGGCTCGTCCGCAGCGCGCGCAGCAGCGGGCGGGCGACGAGGAACCGCTCGCCGTACAGCTCGTCCTCCAGGCGCCCCGCGTCCGTGACGCCCGCCGCCTCCGCCGCCCGCAGATGCAGCAACTGGCGCGGGAAGTCCCAGTCGTAGAGGGCCTGGGAGGCGTCGATGCCCTCGTAGCACTGGAGCCGGATCAGCGGCGCGCCCGTGACGTCGGCGAGGGCGGCGGCCAGCGCGGTCTTGCCCGCGCCCGCCTCGCCCTCGCAGAACAGCGGGCGGTGCAGGGTGAGAGCGAGGTGGCAGGCGGTGGCGAGGCCGTCGTCCGCGAGGTAGCCCGTGGCCTCCAGCCGGGTCCGCAGCTCCCCGACGGACGCGGGCCGCACGCCCGTTGCGGGTACGGGCCGTGCGGCCCCCGACGCGGGCCGCACGGCCTCCGGTGCCCGCGCGTCGCGGGCGCCGCCGTGCGGCCCGCGCTTCTCCGGCTCCCCCGCCGGTTCCTCACGCGCCATCGCGCTCGCCTCCTCGGGCACCGGCCGTCCCGTCCCGGCCGCCCGTCACGCCGGCCCGGCCGCCGCGAGCACCGCCCTGCGGGTGAGCACGTGGGCGAGGTGCGCGCGGTACGCGGCGGAACCCGACAGGTCCGCCGCCGGACGCGTACCCTCCGCCGCGGCCGACGCCGCCTCCGCGACCGACTCCTCCGTCGCCTCCGCCCCGGCGAGCGCCGACTCGACGGCCGCCGCCCGCACGGGCGTCGGGCCCATACTCGTCAGCCCGATCCGGGCCTCGGCGATCCGCCCGCCGTCGTGCCGCACCGCGGCGGCCACGCCGACGAGGGCCCACGCCTGCGCGGACCGGCTGAACTTCTCGTAGCGGAAGCCCCAGCCGTCGTACTTGGGCACCCGGATCTCGGCCAGCAGTTCGCCCGGCGCCAGCACCGTGGTCAGGTAGTCGGTGAAGAACTCCCGCGCCGGGACCGTCCGCCGGCCCCCGGGGCCCACCGCGGTCAGCTCGGCGTCCAGCGCGAGCACCACCGCAGGCAGGTCGGCCGCGGGGTCGGCGTGGGCCAGCGAGCCGCCGAGGGTGCCGCGGTGCCGGACAGCCGGGTCGGCGACGGTGGCGGTGGCCGCGGCGAGCAGCCCGGCGTGCCGGCGCACCAGCGGGTCGCCGAGCACCTCGTGGTGGGTCGTCAGCGCGCCGATCACCAGCGCGTCGCCGTCGTCGCGTACGCCGCGCAGCCCCGGGATCCGGCCCGCGTCCACGACCAGGTCGGGGAAGGCGAGCCGCATCCGCAGCAGCGGCAGCAGGCTCTGCCCGCCGGCGAGCACCTTCGCCTCAAGCCCGGCGGCCTCGGCGTCGGCGAGCGCGCTCACGGCCGCGTCGACGGACTCGGGGCGTACGTAGTCGAATGCCGCGGGGATCATTCCGGGCCTCCCTTCTGCGCGTCCTGGATCGCCCGCCACACGCGCTCCGGCGAGCAGGGCATCCGCACGTCGGTGACGCCCAGCGGGCGCAGCGCGTCGACGACCGCGCCGACCACCGCGGGGGTGGAGGCGATCGTGCCGGCCTCGCCGACGCCCTTGACGCCCAGCGGGTTGGACGTGGCGGGGGTCTCGGTGCGGTCGGTGACGAAGGCGGGCAGGTCGGGGGCGGCGGGCACGTGGTAGTCGGCGAGGGTGCCGGAGACGAGGTTGCCGTCGTCGTCGTAGACGGCCTCCTCGTAGAGCGCCTGCGCGATGCCCTGTGCCAGACCGCCGTGGACCTGGCCCTCCACGATCAGCGGGTTGACGACCTTGCCGACGTCGTCCACGGCGACGTACGAGCGGATGCGGACCGCCCCGGTCTCCGTGTCCACCTCGACCGCGCAGAGGTGGGTGCCGTGCGGATACGAGAAGTTGTCCGGCTCCACGACGTGTCCCGCGTTGATCGTCGGCTCCATGCCGTCGGGCAGGTCGTGGCCGGTGAAGGTCGCGAAGGCGACCTCCTGGATCGTCTTCGTCGCCTCCGGCGAGCCGCGGACGGCGAACGTGCCCGCCGTGAACTCCAGGTCCTCCTCGCTCGCCTCCATCAGATGGGCCGCGACCCGGCGCGCCTTGCCGACGACCTTCACCGCCGCCTCGTGCACGGCGACGCCGCCGACGACGAGCGAGCGCGAGCCGTACGTGTCCATGCCCTGCGGCGCGACGCGCGTGTCGCCGTGGAGCACGTCGACGTCCTCGACGGGCACGCCGAGCACGTCGGCGGCGATCTGGCTCCAGGTGGTGGCGTGCCCCTGGCCGTGCGGGCTGGTGCCGGTGATCACCTCGACCTTGCCGGTGGGCAGCATGCGGATGCTCGCCGCCTCCCAGCCGCCGGCCGCGTACCGCAGGTCGCGCAGTACGCGGCTGGGCGCCAGGCCGCACATCTCGGTGTACGTGGAGACGCCGATGCCGAGCCGCACGGTGTCGCCGCGTGCGTGCCGCTCGCGCTGCTCGGCGCGGAGCGCGGCGTAGCCGAAGTGGGCGAGTGCCTTGTCGGTGGCGGCCTCGTAGTTGCCGCTGTCGTAGGTGAGGCCCGCGACCGAGGTGTACGGGAACTCGCCGTGGCCGATCCAGTTGCGCCGGCGCAGCTCGACGGGGTCGAGGCCGAGTTCGGCGGCGAGTTCGTCCATGACGCGTTCGACGGCGTACGTGGCCTCGGGGCGGCCGGCGCCGCGGTAGGCGTCGGTGGGGGTCTTGGTGGTGAAGACGCCGGTGCAGTGGAAGGCGTAGGCGTCCATCTTGTAGATCCCCGGGTACATGAAGGCGCCGAGGATGGGGATGCCCGGGGTGACGAGCATGAGGTACGCGCCCATGTCGGCCAGCAGGTCGACCTTCATGCCCAGCAGCCGGCCGTCGCTGGTCGCGGCGACCTCGACGTCCTGGATCTGGTCGCGGCCGTGGTGGGTGGCGAGGTAGCCCTCGGAGCGGGACTCGGTCCACTTCACCGGGCGGCCGAGCCGCTTGGCGACGACGAGCGCCAGTGCCTCCTCCGCGTACACCTGGAGCTTGGAGCCGAACCCGCCGCCGACGTCCGGGGCGATGACGCGGATCTTCTGCTCGGGGATGCCGGTGACGACGGCGAGCATGAGGCGCAGGATGTGCGGGATCTGGGTGGCGGAGTACAGGGTGTACTCGTCGGCGCCGGTGGCCGCGGGGGCGGCGACGACGGCGCGGGGCTCCATGGCGTTGGGGATGAGGCGCTGCTGCACGTAGCGGCGGGTGACGACGACGTCGGCGCGGGCCCTGGCCGCGGCGTAGTCCCCGCTCTCCAGGGGCCAGTCGAAGCAGCGGTTGGTGCCTTTGTCCGCGTGCACGAGCGGGGCGCCGTCGGCGAGCGCGGCCTCCATGTCGAGCACGGGCGGCAGCGGCGTGTAGTCGACCTCGACGGCCTCCAGCGCGTCCGCGGCGGCGAAGCGGTCGCGGGCGACGACGACGGCGACGGGGTCGCCGGCGTGGCGTACCTCGCCGACGGCCAGCGGCGGGTGGTCGGGGTGCACGATGTCCTCGGTGACCAGCCAGGCGCAGGGCAGGGAGCCCAGCTCGCCGTCGAGGTCGGCGGCGCAGAAGGCGGCGACGACGCCGGGGCGTTCGCGCACCGCGGTGAGGTCGAGGCGATCGATGCGGGCGTGCGCCATCGGGCTGCGCAGCACCGCCATGTGGAGCATGCCCGGCAGGGTGATGTTGTCGGTCCAGCTCGTCCGGCCGGTGACCAGGCGGGCGTCCTCCTTGCGCGGGTGGGAGCGGCCGATGGCGGGTGCCGCCTGCTCTGCGGTGGTCATATCGCGCCCTCCCCGCCGTCGCCGGCTCCGGCGTCCGTCCCTGCCCCCGACCCTGCCCCGGCTTCGGCCGCGGCGAGGACCGCGCGCACGATGTTCTGGTAGCCGGTGCAGCGGCAGAGGTTGCCCTCCAGGCCGTGTCTGACCTCCTCGGCGGTCGGGTGCGGGTTGGCGCGCAGCAGGTCGCGGGCGGCGAGGATCATCCCGGGCGTGCAGTAGCCGCACTGCAGCCCGTGCTCCTCGTGGAAGGCGCGCTGGAGCGGGTGCCACCGGCCGTCCTCGGCCAGCCCCTGGATCGTCGTCACCTCCGCCCCGTCCGCCTGAACGGCCAGCATGGAACAGGATTTGACGCTGGCGCCCGCCACGTCGACCGTGCAGGCACCGCAGTTGCCGGTGTCGCAGCCGACGGGTGTGCCGGTCAGGCCCAGGCGGTCGCGCAGGTAGTGCACGAGGAGCAGGCGCGGCTCCACGTCGTCCTCGTAGGTCGTGCCGTCGACTGTGACCGAGATGCGGCTCATGTGCCCTCCCCGGAACGGACGGGTCCGTGGCGCTGTGGTGTGCGCCACTGTAGGACCGCATCCCGGGCGGGGGAACTAGGCCGTCGTACGCAGGAATTCGCCGAGGCCCGCGACCAGCCGGTCGACGTCGTCGGCCGAACTGTATGGAGCCGGCCAGGGGCCGGGGGCGCGTCATCCGTACGGCGCCCCGGGCCCCGGCCGCTTGTCCCATAGTGATCATTTTCATTCGGACGAGTGGTGCTGGGGTGACGCGCGGGGGCGGATGGTCCGGACGACCGGTTCGTCCCCGGTCGTCCTTCTAGGGTCGGGCGCGCACCAACCACCCTCGATCGCTTTCGGAAAGGCTCTTCATGAAGCTGCGCACCGCCCTCGGCACCTGCCTCGCCGCTCTCGCCCTCGTGCTGCCGATGGCCGGCCCCGCCCAGGCGGCCCAGGGCGAATTCCACTACAAGTACGTCGACGGCTTCGGCCAGGAGCGTCAGGTCGACCTGCACGACCCGGTCAGCGGCAAGTGCATCAACCTGTACGGCGTCGGCGACGACGACGTGCCGCCCGGCTACGGCCCGCACAACGACACCGACACCGCCGCGACGGTCTATCGCGGTGCGAACTGCACCGGCGCCGAGTGGCGGTTGAAGGCGCACGGCAGGCCGGCGAGGGACGCCCTGGAGCTTCGCTCGGTCCGTTTCGACGCCCCGGACGCTCCCTGAGCCACGGCGGGATCCCGCCGGCGCCCGCCTCCGGGCCCGGCCGCGCGCGGCCGGGCCCGGAGGGTCCTCAGGCGACGGTGACCGGGTGCCGGACGACCGCGTCGAAGAGGTAGCCCTGGTCGTTGTGGACGGTCTGCGCGGGCTGGGTCCTGCCGGTCACGTCGGTGGCCCGGGCACGGACGTCGGCGGGTCCCGGCCGTTCCGGGCGCCAGTCGGCCGACCAGCGCACCCAGCCGTCGGCGCGGGGGGCGTCGGCGAGCTCGGCGGGGCGCCAGGTGGCGCCGCCGTCGGTGCTGACCTCCACGGCCCGCACACCGCCCGCGCCGGACCAGGAGCGGCCGGTCAGGCGGTGGGTCTCGCCGGCGGCCAGGGTGGCGTTCCAGGGCAGTTCGAAGGCGCTCTTGAGGGTCTGCCGGCTGAGCGGCTCGCTGCCCTCGGGCGGGTAGGAGGGGCCGAAGAGGCGGTAGAAGTCGGTGTTCCACGGGGAGTACAGCGGCTCGGCGGAGACCTGCAGGTCGCCGACCCACTTGATGGAGGAGATGCCGACCCACGACGGTACGAGCACGCGCACCGGGTGCCCGTGGTCGGCGGGCAGCGGCTCGCCGTTCATCTCGTACGCGAGGATCACGTCGTCCAGCGCCTTGGCCACCGGCAGCGGGCGGCGCACGTGGCCGAGGTTGATCCCGTCCGCCACGTACTCGCCGTCCAGCCCGCTCGGCATCACGTCGACCGCGCGCCGGGTGATCCCGGCCAGCCGCAGCACGTCGCCGAGCCGGGCGCCGCGCCAGCGCGCGACGCCGACGGCGCCGAGGGTCCACGAGGTGCCGGAGACGGTGCCGCCCTGCTGGCTGGCGAAGAAGCTGCGGCCGTTGCCCGCGCACTCCACGAACGCGGACCTGACCGCGGACGGCAGCGCCTTGAGGTCGTCGAGCCCGAACTCGGCCCCGCCGCCGCGGAGTCCGTCGCCCCAGACGCGCAGGCTCCAGCCGTCGGCGTCGAGCACGGGGGTGGCGGTGTGGTTGCGGACGAAGAAGCGATCGGCGGGCGTGAGGTAGCCGGTGTCCTTCAGGGCGGGCCAGTTGGTCTCGGCGTTGGTGCCGCGGATCGTGAACAGCTCGGGCGGCAGCGGCTTGACGATGCCGGCGGCCCGGGGCACGGCCGGCGCCGCCCCCGCGGGCGCGGCGCCGAGGGCGCCCAGCGCACCGGCTCCGCCGGCGGCGGCGAAGAGCCGCAGCATGTCGCGGCGGGCGACGCCCGGGGTGCGGGCGTCGCCGTCGAGCCACTGGCGCAGGCGGCGGCGGTCGTACGAGGTCTCGTCGGACGGCTGCGTTTTCGGCATGGTGTCGATCATCCGGGCGGCCGTCCGCAGAACGCCATTGCCCGTTTGTGAAGAACTCGTGAAACCACCCGGAGGGCGTACGGGCCGCGGGCCGGGCCCGCGCGGGGCGAACCGGGGCGCGAGTGACGAGCGTTCGTGCGAGGTACGGGCGCGACGGACCGCGCCTGCGGGTGGATTGCGGGCGCCGGGGGCGTAGTCGGGCGCGGCGCGGAGCAACTTCGGGCCGTGACCCGGGAGAACACACCGCGCGCGGCGCGGCCCGCCGTACGCGCCGCCGTGCTGCTGGCGGCGCTCGCCGCCGCCTGCCCGGCCGCGGTAGCCGGCGCTGCCCTTGCCGCCGGCCCCGCCGCCGCCGACGCCCCGCGGACCGCCGCCGTACGGGGGTGGGCGCTGCCCGCCGACGGGTGCGTGCGCGTCGGCGTGGACCTGCCGCTGGAGGAACTGGGGCGGATCGCGCGGGAGCAGGGAGTCGGGGAGGCGGTGCGGCAGGGGTGCGGCAAGAAGCCCTCGCCGACGCCCACCCCCACGCCGCCCGAGCCGGCGCCGACCCCGACCCCCACGCCGAGGCCCACCCCGACGCCCACGCCGCCCACGCCGCCCCCCACGCCGTCGCCCGAGCCACTCGCGCCCGCACCGAGGGAGCCGGCCGCACCCGAGCCCGCCGCGCCGCCGCCCACCGCGCCCGTACCGGCGACGCCGACGCCCACCCCCACGCCCTCGCCCTCGCCCAGCCGCACGCCGAGCCCCGATCCCTCCCCCACCCCTTCGCCCTCGCTGCGGCCCCTCTACCACGAGCCGCCGCCCCGGGAAGTCGACGAGGGCACCTCGCCCGTGACCAGAACGCTGCTCTTCGTCGCCCCCGCGATCCTCGCCGCCGCCGCGCTCAGCGGCTCCGGCGCGGCGGCCCGCAACCGCTCCTGACCGCCCGCAGCCCGACCGCCGGAGGCAGCCCGTGTCCGAATGGCTCATGCTCACCCTCGCGATGGCCGCGGCCATCGCGGTCGTCGTGCTCATCACCGTCCTCCGGCACCGCCGCCCCGACGAGGAGTTCGACCCCACCGAGACCCCCGACGTCATCGAGTACATGACGATGATGATCGGGGTGGTGTACGCGATCGTGCTGGGCCTGGCGATCGCCGGCGTCTGGGAGGCGAAGGGCAGCGCGGAGGACTCCGTGCAGCGGGAGGCGTTCGCGCTGCACGAGACGAGCGAGCGGCTCGCCGAGTACCCGGCCCCGGTGCGCGAGGAGATCCGGGCGGACATCGCTGCGTACGTCGGCTACGCGGTGCACGAGGAGTGGCCGGCGATGCAGGACGGCGAAGGACTGAGCGAGCGCGGTGACGAGCTGCTGGACGAGGTGCGCCGCGGGCTCTTCGCGTACGCGCCGGAGACCGACGCCGAGAACCGCGCCGCCTACGCGGTGGGCGACCAGATCGCCGCGGCCGAGGAGGCCCGCAACGAGCGGGCGTTGAACTCGGGTCCTACGATGCCGTCGCTGGTGTGGTTCGGGCTGATCGCCGGCGGTCTGGTGGCCATGGGCATGGTCTTCGCGCTGCAGATCCAGCGCTCCGCGCGCGAGTTGATCCTCGCGGGGCTGCACAGCGGGCTGCTGGCGTTCCTGCTCTTCCTGGTCTGGGAGTTCGACCAGCCCTACGTCCGCGACTCGGCGGGCATGCTGGAGCCGTTCACCACGCTCTTCCCGAGGGCCGCCGGCTGACACCCCGGCGCTCCCCCGCGCCGGTGAGGGCCGGGGCGCCGCCTCGGGTTGTAGCGTCGCCGCATGACGCACTCACCGACCGCACCGGCACCGGGCGCCGCGGGCCCCACGTTCGACATCGGCGGCGACATGCCGGTCGGCCGCATCGGCTACGGCACGATGCGGCTCACCGACCACCCCGGCATCCCCCCGTCGGAGGCGGTCATCTGGGAGCCGCCGCGGGACCGGGCCGGCGCCGTCGCCGTGCTGCGCCGCGCGGTCGAGCTGGGCGTGGGGCTCGTCGACACCGCCGACTCCTACGGCCTCGGCGCCGTCGAGGAGGTCGTCGCCGAGGCGCTGCACCCGTACCCGGAGGGGGTCGTGGTCGCCACGAAGGCCGGGCTCGCCCGGCCTGGCCCGGGGCAGTGGGTACCGCTGGGGCGGCCGGCGTATCTGCGGCAGCAGGCGGAGCTGAGCCTGCGCCGGCTGCGTACCGACCGCATCGACCTGTTCCAACTGCACCGCGTCGACGCGGACGTGCCGCTCGCCGACCAGGTCGGGACGCTGAAGGAGCTCCAGGACGAGGGCAAGGTGCGGCACATCGGGCTGTCCGAGGTCGACGTCGCCCAACTGCGCGCGGCGCGCGAGATCGCGACGATCGCCTCCGTGCAGAACCTCTACAACCTCGCGATGCGCCAGCACGAGGCCGTCGTCGACTACACCGCCGCCGAAGGCATCGCCTTCGTGCCCTACTTCCCGATGGCCGTCGGCACGCTGGCCGCGCCCGGCGGCGCGGTCGCGGAGGTGGCGGCCGAGCTGGGCGCCACGCCGGCGCAGACGGCGCTGGCCTGGCTGCTGCGGCGGGCGCCGAACGTGCTGCCGATCCCGGGCACCACGTCGCCCGACCACCTGGCGGAGAACGTGGCGGCGCGGGATCTGGCGCTGTCGGACGAGCAGTTCGCCCGGCTGTCGGCGCTCGGCGGCTGACCGGGGCGGGGGGCTACGGGCAGCGCACGACCTGGCCCGCGTACGACAGGTTGCCGCCGAAGGCGAAGAGCAGCACGGGCGCGCCGGACTCCACCTCGCCGCGCGCCACCAGCTTGGAGAAGGCCAGCGGCACGCTCGCCCCCGAGGTGTTGCCCGACTCGGTGACGTCGGTGGCGACGACCGCCTGCGGGGCGCCGAGGCTGCGCGCGAGCGGCTCGATGATCCGCAGGTTCGCCTGGTGCAGCACGATCGCGGCGAGGTCGGTGGGTGCCACGCCGCCGCGCTCGCAGACCCGGCGGACGATCGGCGGCAGCTCCTTGACGGCCCAGCGGTAGACGGCCTGGCCCTCCTGGGCGAAGACGGGCGGCGAGCCCTCGATACGTACCGCCGACCCCATCTCGGGCGCGGAGCCCCACACGACGGGGCCGATGGCGCCCGCGTCGCCGGGTCCCGCCGCGGGGGCGACCACGGCGGCACCGGCACCGTCGCCGGTGAGGACGGCGGTGGAGCGGTCGTTCCAGTCGGTGACGCCCGTCAGCTTCTCCGCGGCGATGACCAGCGCGCGGCTCGCGGCGCCGGCGCGGAGGGTGTGGTCGGCCTGGGCGAGGGCGTGGGTGAAGCCGGAGCAGGAGACGTTGACGTCGATGGCGGCGGGCGCGGGGATGCCGAGCCGTTCGGCGACCCGCGCGGCCATGCTCGGCACCCGGTGCTCGGCGGTGCAGGTGGCGACCATGACGAGGTCGACGTCCTCGGTCTTGGTGCCGGCGCCGGCGAGCGCCTTGGCGGCGGCGTGCGCGGCCATCATGTCCACGGTCTCGTCGCCGGCCGCGACGTGCCGGGCGCGGATGCCGACCCGGCTGCGGATCCACTCGTCGTTCGTGTCGACGAACTTCGCCAGGTCGTCGTTCGTCAGCACCTTGCCTGGCTGGTAGTGGCCGAGGGCGAGGATCCGCGATCCGGTCATGGGCCGCCTCCGCTGGGGTGACTGGTCGTCCGCTGCCCTTTCGAGTCTGACGGGTGTGCCCCCGGGTTGGGCAGTGGAGATCCGGCAAAGCGGCGGCGCGGGTCTTTGGCGGGGTGTGCCATTGCCGCGCCGCCGCCTCGCCTCCCCTACGCCCCTACGTGAGGGACTGCGGGTAGTCGGTGATGATGCCGTCGACGCCGAGACCGGCCATCCTGCGCATCGCGCCGGGCTCGTCGACGGTCCAGACGTTGATGTCCATGCCCAGCTCGTGGACGCGGTCGACCAGGGCCTGGTCGGTGACGGTGTACTGCGGGTTGACCTGGTCCGCCCACTCGCTCAGGGCGACCAGCTCGGCCTCGGTGGGGCGGTCGGCGTCGAGGAAGCCGATGGGCACCTCGGGCATCAGGTTCTTGAAGCCCTGCGCGTCGTCCAGCTCGAAGGACTGGACGGCCAGTTGGCCGTTCGCCAGCGCACGCTGCACGTAGCTCGGCTTGGCCTGCAGCAGCTCGGCCAGGTCGGCGGGCAGGCTGGCGTCGTAGTGCCCGCACGGGCTGATCTCGGCGAGCAGGCCGGACTTCCGGTCGACGAGCTCGATGACGCGGTCGACGGTGATGATCGGCTCGCCGGCGTACTTCGCCGAGAACCAGGAACCGGCGTCCAGGCGGCTCAGTTCGGCCCAGGTGAAGTCGGCGACGCGGTAGCTCGGCCGGCCCGGGTAGACCTCCTCGATGTCGGTGGTCCGCTCCATGGTGCAGTCGTGGAAGTTGACGAGCTTGCCGTCCTTGGTGCGCTGCACGTCGATCTCGACGAAGTCGGCGTCCTGGCGGACCGCCAGCCGGGTCGCCGCCGCGGTGTTCTCGGGCGCCACGCCGGAGGAGCCGCGGTGGGCGATGACGTCGGGCCCGGCGGGCGCGGCCTGGGCGGCGGACGCGCCGGCGAGGATGCCCGCGGCCGTCAGGGCCGCGAGGACGGGCGCCGCCCGCAGCAGGGATCTCACGAGCTTCACAATTGACCTTCGCTCTCGTGGTGTTGGTGGTGCTGCCGAGGCTGAAGACGTGACGTTAAACAAGACGGACGATCACGTAAAGAGGCCGTGGTCGGGACATGACCATGCTTGCCCGGGGGTGTCCCGGATGCTGGGATGCGGTGTGCGCGTACGGTCCCGGTGGCCGGCGGTGCGCGGGAGAGGCGGAGCGATGGGGAGCGTACGGCGCGGCGGGAAGCTGGCCGATCTGGTGCTGCTGGCGGCGGTGGTCACGGCGCTGGGGGCCGGGTGCGGTGCCCCCGGCCGGCAGGGGTCGGAGCCGGACGGCGGGCGGGAGCACGAGGCGCCGGGGACGGAGCGGGCGCGGGAGGGCGGGCAGACGCGCGAGGACGGCGGCGGGCGCGGGGCGCGCGCGGTGGGCGTCGCGACGTACAACGTCTACCTCGGCGCCGACTTGAAGCCCCTGTTCGACGCGGGAAGCCGGGCGGAGCTGGTCACGCGCGCGGGCGAGTTGTACGCGGCGATGGAGGCGACGGACTTCCGCGAGCGCGCGGCGGCCCTCGCCGACCTGCTCGCGGCGCGCGCGCCCGAGGTCGTGGGGCTCCAGGAGGTGGCCCGCTGGGAGAGGGGTCCCGCGGGCGGCGAACTGACGGTCCGCTACGACTTCCTGCGGCTGCTGCTCGACGAGCTGGCCGCCCGCGGCACCCCGTACCGGGCCGTCGCCGCTAACGACAACTTCACCGGCCGGATGCCCGTCTCGGCCACCGAGGAGGCGCGGTTCACCGACCGGGACGTGATCGTCGTACGCGACGGGCCGCCCGCCTCCCGGCCGCGTACGTCGCGCGCCGCCTCCGCGGCGTACGGCGCGAAGGCCACCCTGCCCTCCCGGATCCCCGGCCTCTCCTTCGAGGTGCCGCGCGGCTGGTCGTCCGTGGACGTCACGGTGCGCGGCGGGACGTTCCGCTTCGCCACCACCCACCTGGAGGCGTTCGGCACCCCCGACGTGCGCGCAGCCCAGGCCCGCGAGCTGGCCGCCGCGCTCGCCGGCTCGCCGCACCCCGTCGTCCTGACCGGCGACTTCAACTCCCGCCCCGGCGACGCCTCCGGCGCCTACGGGATCCTCGCCGGGGCCGGCTACGCGGACGCCTGGACCTCGGCGGGCGGCGACCCGGAGGGCGGCTGGACGGCGGGGCAGAGCGGGTCGCTCCTGGCCGGGGACGAACTCTCCCACCGCATCGACCACGTGCTGTTCGAACCGGACGGCGTGCGGGCGGTCGCGGCGGATGTGGTCGGCGACCGGGAGGCGGACCGCTCGGCGCCGACGGGGTTCTGGCCGTCGGACCACGCGGGGGTGGTCGCCGAACTGCGGCTCGGCGGCGGGCGGTAGACGTCGCCGGCCGCCGGCGTCTCAGCCGCTGGCCTCCTCCGGCGGCGCGCCGTCCCCCGGCCCCGCGTCCGGCTGTGCGGCCTGTGTCCGTGCGGAGTCCTGCGCGTCCTGCCGCGGCAGCGCCGCGCCCGCGGCCGTACGCCAGCGCTCCAGGAACTCCTCCGCGCGCGCCCGCGGCCAGCGCGGCTCGTACGTCCTGCCCGGCGTCCACCGCGGCACCGCGTCCGCGGCCGGCAGCTCCGGCTCCAGCGCCATCCGGGCCAGCGCCGCCGCGCCGAGCGCGGTGGCGTGCGGCGAGGGGTAGACGTCGACGGGCACCTGCGAGAGGTCGGCCTGCGCCTGCATCAAAGTGCGGCTGCGGGTCAGCCCGCCGTCCACCCGCAGCCGGGTGAGCGGGCCGCCGAGGTCGGCGGCGACCAGCCCGGTGACCTCCGCGACCTGGGCGGCGACGCCCTGCAGCACGGCGAGCACCAGGTGCTCGCGGCGGCTGGCCAGCGTCAGCCCGGCGAACGACGCGGTGGCCTCCGAGCGCCACCAGGGCGCGGCGAGCCCCGCGAACGACGGCACGCACACCACCCCCTCGGCATCCGCCGCCGCCACCTCGTCCAGCTCCGCCGCCGAGCCGACCAGGCCCAGCTCGGTCAGCCAGCGCACCGCCGAGGCCGCCGTGTACACCTGGCCGTCCACGCAGTACGGGGTGGCGCCGCGGGCCCGCCAGGCGACCGAGGTGGTCAGCCCGGAGCCGGAGCGCACCGCGGCCTCTCCGGTGTTGGCGAGCAGGAACGCCCCTGTCCCGTACGTGCACTTGGCGGTGCCCGCGGTCAGACAGCCCTCGCCGAACAGCGCCGCCTGCTGGTCCACGACGAGCCCGGCGACCGGCACCTCGGCGCCGAAGGCGGCGGTGGTGCCGGCCACCTCGTCGCAGGCCGTGATCCGCGGCAGCTCGGCGGGATCGAGACCGAAGAGGGCGACCAGCCCGGGGTCCCAGTCGACGGCGTCGAGGTCGAGCAGCAGCGAGCGGCTGGCGGTGGCCGCGTCGGTGACGTACGCGCCGGTGAGGTGGTGCAGCAGCCAGGTGTCGGTGGTGGTGACGACGCCCCCGCGGACGCCGTTCTCCCGCAGCCAGGCCATCTTCGGGGCGGAGAAGTACGGGTTGAGCACCAGCCCGGTGCGCCGGGCGACCCACTCGGCGGCGTCCGCGCGCGCGTCGCACTGCCGCTGCGACCTGGAGTCCTGCCAGCTCACCGCCCGCGACAGCGGCTTGCCTGTGGTGCGGTCCCAGGCGAGCACGGTCTCGCCCTGGTTGGCGAGCGCCACCGCGTCCACCGGCCGGCCCGCGGCGGCCACGGCCTGCCGCCCGGCGGCCAGCACCGAGGCCAGCAACTCCGCCGGGTCCTGCTCCACCCCGCCGCCCGGCAGGTAGTCGGGCGTCACCGGCACCTCGGCGACGGCGACCACGCCGCTGCCGTTGCCGCGGTCCTGCGCCTCCGGGTCGACGACGAGGGCCTTGGTGCCGGAGGTGCCCTGGTCGATGGCGAGCACGGTCGTCATGGCGGGGCGGGCCTCCTTGTGGTCACCGGGCGTGGGCGGGTTCCGCGGCCGCGATCAGATGGTCCATCAGGGCGAGCAGTACGCCGCGTACCGACTCGCGCTCGCGGGCGTCGAACAGGACGATCGGGGTGGTGGGCTCCTTCAGGGTGAGCGCGTCGCGGATCTCCTCCGGATCGTAGTCCTGCTCGCCGTGGAAGCAGTTGGCGGCCACGACGAACGGCAGGTCGCGGCTCTCGAAGAAGTCCACGGCGGCGAACGAGCGGTCCAGCCGCCGGGTGTCGACGAGCACCACCGCGCCGAGCGCGCCGCGCAGCAGGTCGTCCCACATGAACCAGAACCGCTCCTGGCCCGGGGTGCCGAACAGCATCAGCACCGCCACGTCCAGGGTGATCCGGCCGAAGTCCATGGCCACGGTGGTGGCCGACTTCTGCTCGATGCCGGACAGGTCGTCCACGCCCACCCCGGCCGCGCTCAGCCGCTCCTCCGTGCGCAGCGGCGTGATCTCGCTGACGGCGCCGACCGCCGTGGTCTTGCCCACCCCGAACCCGCCGGCCACGAGGATCTTCACGGGCGGGAGGTAGGCGTCCCAGACGGCGTCCGGGGCCTCGGTGTCAGGCTCGCTCAAGGCCGCTCCTGATTCGTCGGAGGAAGTCGATGTTCATGGCGTCCGGATCGCTCATCGGCGGTCTGTGCTCGATGAGCCCCTGTTCCAGCAGTTGGGCCAGGAGGACGGCGGCGGGCGTCAGCCGCATCTCGATCCGGGCCGCCAGCTCGGCCACGGCGATGCCGGGCCCCGCGCACAGCCGCAGGATCGTCTGCCACTCCTCCGGAATGCTGCGCGCGTCGTCGGGCGGCACGGCGGCGCGGACCGTGGAGTGCATGGTGAACTGCTCACCGGGCGCCCGGTCGGTGCGCGATCCGGTGAGCGCGAACGTCCGTGTCCTGCGCGTTCCCCGTGGCGCGCTCATTACCGGATACGAGCCCTGCGGGCCCCGACGCCGAGCTGGTGATTGAAGGCGCGGGCGACGCGGACGGTCTCGCGCATGGCGAGGCCGATGGACTCGGGGCCCGAGGTGTAGACGACCAGGGTGCTGCCGTTGCCGCAGGCGGTGAGGATGAGGTGGCTGTGCTCCATGGTGATGTTCAGATGCAGGACGGACCCGCCGTCGACCGGCATCGACAGCCCGTCTGCGAGGCTGGCGAGGCCGGAGCAGGCGGCGGCGATGGTCTGGACGTCCTCGCGGGTCCAGTCCAGGCCGTAGCCGCAGAGGGCGAGGCCGTCGTCGGCGAGCAGCACGAAGCCGGTGAGGTCCGGCACGAGTTGCAGATTGTTGCGGAGGTTGTCGAAGACGGCCGCGTCCTCCGGGCTCGCGGGGATGACGTTCTTCACGTGCCTGAGGCTGCTCATCGGTCGCTGTCTTCCTCCGGGTCGGTCAGGGCTTCCTGAAGCTGGGTGAACGCCGACTCGATGCTGTCGAGCGGGCGTCGGTCCATGGCGGTGGCGGGCCGGCGCCTGCCGTCGCGCAGTTGGCCGGCCATGCTGGTGCCGGGTACGCGCTGGGGCAGCCCGCCGGCGCGGGCGGCGGGGGGCGCGGGCGCCGGCTCGGCCCCGGGGGGCGGCTCGGTCGCGGTCTGGGGGGTGGCGGTGACAGGCAGCTCCTCGGTCGGTTCGGGCACGGGTAGCGGTTCCGGTCGGGGGGCCGGCTCGGCGGCCGGCTCCGGGTGGGGCTTCTTGGGGCGCACGGGCAGGGGTTCCTCGGCGCGTACGTGCTCGGGGACGGCGGGCGCCGCCGGGGCGGGCGCGGCCGCGGTCACGGGCTCGGGCTCGGCGGGTGCCGCCGGGGCCGGGGGGCGGTGCCGTTCCGGGGGCGGCGCGCCGTCGTCCGCGGGGCGGGCCGGTGCCAGCCCGGGCGCCGGGTCGATGGGGCGTACCGGACCGGGGGGCCCGCCGGCGCGCGCCGGCTCGCGGCGTACCAGACCGGCCGCCGTCGGCTCGCGCCGCTTCGCGGGCCGCGGCCCGGAGCGCCCCGGCAGCGGCTTGCGTACCGGGGTGCGGTCCGCCAACTGCTCCGGCGCGCCGGTCAGCAGCGCGGACGGCACCAGCACGACCGCCAGCACGCCGCCGAAGCGGCCCTGCTGGAGCGTGACCCGTACCCCGTGGCGCTGCGCCAACTGCCCGACCACGAACAGGCCGAGCTGGTCGGAGGACTTGGCGAGCACCGCGTACGGCGGCACGTCCAGCAGCCGCCCGTTGAGCGCCTCGAAGTACCAGCTCTCCGGCGCCCGCCCCTTGTCCTCCACTTCGATGGCGACGCCGGTGGCGGTGTGGGTGGCGCGGACGAAGACCTCGTAGCCGCTGGGCGAGTAGGTGGTGGCGTTCTCGATCAGCTCGGCGATCAGGTGGGTCAGCTCCCCCGCCACCTCAGGCACCACCCACGCCTCGGCCTGGAACTCCTTGGTGACCTGGGCGAAGCCGCGGGACTCGCCGGCGGCGTCGACGATCAGGTTGGCGATGTGCACGGGCTCGGTGTGCGGGTTGGTGACCGCGCCGCCGGAGAGCACCAGCAGGTTCTCCAACTGGCGGCGCACCCGCACGGTGAGGTGGTCGAGCTCGTACAGCTCGGACAGCAGCGCGGGGTCGGTGTCGGCGTAGCGGTGCTGCAGTTCGTCCAGCGTGCGCAGCACGGCGAAGATGAGGGTGACGGACCGCATGGTGACGCCCTCGGCGAACTTCTCGAAGCCGAACCGCTCCTCGTGCACCACCCGCGCCGCCTCGACCACCTCCTCCGCGAGCCGGGCGACGACGTTGGAGATCTCGCCGAACTCGTCGGCGGCGGCGACCTGTGCGGGCAGCGCCGACAGGTCGACGTCCTCGCCGCGCTGGAGCCTGACGATCATCTGCGGCAACTGCCGGCGGGCGACGGCCAGGGCGCTGGAGCGCACCTCCTCGGCCCGGCGCACGATGGTGCGGCTGATCCAGAGCACGGTGCCGAGCACGATCGCGACCAGCAGGACGCCGCCGGCCGCGATGGCGTACGCCGTCATGCGCAGCTCGCCGGCCCGGTCCTCCGCGTCGTCGGCCAGCGCCTGGATCCGGGCGGCGGCCAGGCCCGCGAGGCCCGGGCCGAGGTGCTCGTACGTCTCCTGCCACCCGGCGGTCGCGACGGGCAGCGTCACGGGGCTGCCGGATTCCCGGCTCACGCCGAGCACCGCGTCCTCGATCCGGGTCTTCTCCGCCCATTCCTTCGAGTCGGTGACGGCGTCGTAGCGGTCCTTCTCGTCGTCGGGCAGCAGCGGGCCGGCCAGCGTCCCGTACGCGAACCGCTGCACGCCGACGGCTTGGACGAAGCGGGCGTGGTCCGCCGCGGTCAGCCGGCCGTCCTTCGCGCCCGCCAGCAGGGTGTCCTGGAGCGCCAGTGACTCGCCGGCCTGGAGCAGGGCGGTCAGCGGGCGGGAGCCCTGGGCGAGGGTGCCGTTGTGGGCGCGCACACGGATGTGCACGGCGATGGTCTGCTCGATGGCGCGGGTGTACGCCTCCAGGGCCTCGTCCCGGTCCCCGGAGCGCTCGGCGGCGCGCTCCCGTACCCCGGCGAGGCCGGCGACGCCCCGCAGGGCGGCTTCGAGCGGCGGGCGGACGGCGGTGTCGGGGGCCTCGTCGGCCAGCTCGCCCAGCGCGAAGGCGGCCTCGTCGGTCAGGGCCTGCTGGTTGCCGAGCTGGGCGGCGTTGACCGGGCCGCGGGCCCAGTGCAGCGCGGTCATCCGGCGCTCGGCCTGCAACTCGGTGACGAGCGCGAACGACGGCTGCTGGAGCCGGTCGAGGGTGTCGGCGTAGTCCTGCACGGCCCCGGCCCGGTTCAGCTCCCGGACGGCGCCGACCGCGGCGAGGGCCGCGAGCGCCGCCGTGACGACCGCGGCCAGGATGCGAAGGAGCGTACGCAGGCGCATGGGGCGCCCGGCGTGGGCGGGGTGGGTGGTTGCGGACATCGGACCTCACGGAGCGCTGGTCGTTGGCGGTCGGGACGGTGCGCCGGGCCGCCGCCGGTCCCTCGCGCGGCGGCCCGGCGCGGCGTCACACCAGGTCCTTGCCGAGCTCTGCCATCTCGGGGTCGGCGGTGTAGACGGGTGTCTTGTACGAGCGCCGGCCGGCCGCCCACCACGAGACGGTGGCCAGCAGCAGCACGGCGGCCAGGGCCACCGAGGCGTAGTTGAAGCTGTTCACGTCGACGGGCGATTCCTGCGGCAGACAGAAGACCACCGTGATCACGGCCACCCAGCACACCGCGACCCAGCCGATCAGCGAACTCCACTTGCCCAGGTTCCACGGTCCTGGCACGAAGCGGTCCTTCGCGCGCAGCCGGAGATAGATGGGGATGGCGTAGGCGGGGGTGATGCCGATGACGTTGATGGCGGTGACCGCGCCGTACGCGGTCTCCGAGTACAGCGACGGCAGCGCCAGGCAGAACGCGACGGCCACCGACAGCATGACCGCCCGGGTGGGCACGCCGGTGCGCGGCGAGACGCGGCGCCACATCTTCGAGCCGGGCAGCGCGCCGTCGCGGGAGAAGGCGAAGACCATCCGCGCGGTGGCGGCGGTCTCGGCGTTGCCGCAGAAGAGCTGCGCGCAGATGACGATGAGCAGCAGGGCTTTGGCGCCGCCTTCGCCGATGGCGTCGATGAAGATCTGCGCGGGTGGCACGCCGGTGCCGGACTCCTGGGTGCCGACGTAGTCCTGGATGGCGAAGGTCAGCCCGGCCAGCAGCACGAAGCCGGCGACCCAGGAGACCCAGATCGCCCGGACGATGCCCTTGGCGGAGCTGACCTGCGCCTGGGTGGTCTCCTCGGAGAGATGCGCGGAGGCGTCGTAGCCGGAGAAGGTGTACTGGGCGAGGAGCAGGCCGATGGCGGTGACGTAGAACGGGTTGTTCCAGCCGGTGTCGTTGTTGAACTCGCCGAAGACGAAGCCGGCCGACTGGTGGTGGTCGGGGACGACGATCAGGACGCCGACGATGATGGCGACGCCGGCCAGGTGCCACCAGACGCTGATGGAGTTGAGGATGCTGACGACGCGCACCCGCAGCAGGTTCAGCGTCATGTGCAGCACCAGGATGACCGCGAAGATCAGCAGCGTCTTCTCCGCGGTGGGCTCGAAGCCCCACTGGAGGTTGAGGAACGCGCCGATGAACAGGGCGCAGCCGTAGTCGATGCCGGCGATGGCGCCGAGCAGGCCGAGCAGGTTGAGCCAGCCGGTGTACCAGCCCCAGCGGGGGCCGCCGAGCTGGTGGGCCATGTAGTAGAGCGCGCCGGAGGTGGGGTACGCGCTGGTCACCTCGGCCAGGCCCATGCCGACGCAGAGCACGAAGAGGCCGACGGCCACCCAGCCCCACATCATGACGGCCGGGCCGCCGGTGCTGAGCCCGAAGCCGTACAGCGTCATACAGCCGGAGAGGATCGAGATGACCGAGAAGGAGATGGCGAAGTTGCCGAACGGGCCCATCCGCCGCGCGAGTTCCGGCTCGTAGCCGAGGTCGCGGAGATGGGCGTCGTCGTCCTTGCGCCGGGACGTGCCGGCGGTGCTGACCGGCGCTTGTGACATGGAGTGACCTCCGATGGGGACTGGCAGGGGCATGACAGGACAAAGGGGACGGACGTACCGGGTCACCCGCTGCCGAGGGCCGTCGAGCGGGCGCGTAAGAACTCGGCCTCCGCCAGGTCCTGCCGGTCGGGGTCCTCGGTCACGTAGGCCCAGGGCAGGAGGGTGGCGTACGGGCCGAGGCCGGTGAAGACCCGGGCGGCCTCGGTGAACTCGCGGGCGGCGCTGAGCGCGTGGGCCAGGTGGTTGAGGTCCAGCACGGAGCGCACGTCGGCGTTGGTGACGTCGAACCAGCCGTCGAGGGCGCGCCGCGTGTCGCGCAGGATGTCCTCGCGGGACCACTGCCGGTGCACGAGCGCGTCGCCGCGGCCGCGGCGGCGCTCGAAGTGGTAGTGCTCGGCGTGGGCGAAGAGCGGCAGCACGAGGAGGGGGGAGGCGAGCGGGGCCCAGGAGCCGACCCAGCGGGCGAAGTCCATCGCATACGCCTGGGAGCCGCCGGAGGCCGAACAGATCTGCAGCACGCGGTGGTACGCCTCGCGGTTGTACCGATCCCGCTTGACCACCTCGTCGAGCAGCCCCCACGGCCCGTACGGCAGCAGGTTCTCCGGCGGCGCCACCCGGTGCTCGGGCCGCTGCTGCCGTGCGTCGACCGTGGCCAGCGCCAGGAGGCACACCCACGGCACGGGATCCCCGGGATGCAGCAGCGCCGCCTCCCGGCACGCCTGCCGCGCGTCCTCCTCCAACTGCCCGGCGCTGGGATGCCGCTGCCGGTGCGCCTGCACGGCCCGCCCGACGGCGACCCGGGCCAGCATCATCCGCGCGTCGGCGCTCTCCGGCTCCTCGTCCAGCCAGATCTGCACCACCGCCGACTTGGCGGCCACCACCCCGAGCACCTGCGACCGCGCGGTCCGCGCCGCCCAGTCGGCACCGGTCCTGCCCAGCAGCGCGCGCATGGACATCCAGCGGCCGACGCGCAGGTCGTCGACGACGGCCCTTAAGTCGTCGTCGAGCCCGGCGAGATGGTAGACGGGCCGGAACTCCCCGCCCCGCCCGGAACCACGGGCCATCACCACCCCCCGCGCTGTACGCGGCGGGGCACGCTGCGGCCGGGGCCGGGCGACAGGGAGCGGGGCGTACCTGCTAAGCGGACGCACCGCGGCGACTGCCATGCGATGTTCATCGAAACCTCGGGCACGCGCACGCGAGAGGTGCGTGGTACTGGTGCGCGGCTTTCCTGCGGACGTTCGTGATGGGGTCGAGGGGATCGTAGCGACAGGAGGGCCGTCTGTGTAATCAACCGACGAATGTTGCCGACTAGCAACGCAAGGTCTGGACCACCAGCCACCATCCAGCCCTCCGTACATGCCCCCTGTCCGGCATGCCGGACAGGGGCACCCCGCCCGGCAGAACCGGTGCGGCCAAGTCCGACACCGGGCACCGAATGCCCCTTAACCTCACGAAGAGCCCACCCGCGCAGAGTGCGACTGCGACCGGCCCGCTCTCGTCAGGCGGAAAGCAGCCCGGAACCCCGCGGGCAGGCGTCCGCCCGGGGGCGGACGCCGGGCAGCCCGGGGTCGTACGCTCCGCAGCCGTTACGCCCCGCGTCTCCCCCCGCCGGTCGCCGGCTTCGCGTACCGGTGGCAGGGCACCGTCACCGGGCCGTCCTCGCCCTCCGCCTGGTAGTCGAACGGCCCCTCGTCCGTCCAGCCCTGCCGGGCGTAGAACCGGCGCGCCCGCGCATTGCCCGTCACGACCGCCAGCCACACCCGCTCGTGGCCCCGCGCGGCCGCCCGCCGCTCCCCCTCCGCGAGCAGCAGCGCGGCGACGCCCGTGCCGCGGTGCTCCGCCGCGACGAAGAGCTGCTCCACCTCGTCCCCTCCGACGGTCACGAACCCGGCGATCTCACCGCCGACTTCCGCGACCGCCGTCTCCGGCACCCGCGCCGCCGCCCGGGCCGCGAACGACTCCGGCGTGCGCATCGCCACCAGGGCGTCCGAGACATGCCCCAGGTGCGCGTCCCGCCATGCGCTCTCCCAGAGGCGCGCCACCGCCGCCGCGTCCCCGGGACGGGCGGGCCGCAGCGCCGGCTTCTCGTCGTGCGTCGTCATGCCCCCACGCTAACCGCGGCCTGTGACATCCGCCTCCGCGGCCCGCCCGGAGATCGCCGGCGCGACGTACGGCGGCCGTACCGGCGGCGAAAGGACGAAACGAGATGACATCCCCCGGTAGCGAGACCCCCGAGTCCGACGCGGACTCCCCCGACGGCGCAGTCCGGGATGTGGCTCAAGGTCGCCAAGAAGGGGTCGGGGATCGCCTCCGTCACGATGGCCGAGGTCGACGACGTCGTGCTCTGCTACGGCTGGATCACCGGACTGCGCCGCCGGTACGACGACGCCCACTTCCTGCAGAAGATCACGCCGCGCCGGCCCTGCAGCCACCCTTCGACGGGCTCGGCAAGACGGACCGCTACCTGGTGATCGTGCGGCTGCTGCGGGCGCGGACGGAGGTAGTTCCAGATCCGGGCCGAGTGCGGCACGGTGGTGTCGATCTTGGAGAGCGCCCCCTGCGGGGGATGGACCGGCCTTCTGCCATCGGGTATCTCCTGCCTGCAGCGCGCGCTTCGCTGCCGGCAAACGTACTGTCACTTTGCGGTTGTGCGGGGGGTGTTCTGCCGGTTTCCGCGGGGCGGATCGGGGCGGATCGGGGCGGAGGCACGGTGCCCCCGCCCGCGATCCGCGCCCGCGGCCGACGGGTGGCGACCGGTACGTCAGTCGACGAGGTAGTCGGCCTGGCCGTCCTTGGCGCCCTGGAGGAAGGCGACCATCTCTTCCCTGGTGTAGACGAGGGCCGGTCCTGTCGGGTCGGTGGACTGGCGGAGCGCGACGCTGCCGTCGGGCAGGCGCTTGGCCTCGACGCAGCTCCCGCCGTTGGTGCCGCTCCAGGGCTTCTGCCAGCCCTCGGTGCCGAGTTCGGTAGCCGGGATACCGCTGCGGAAGGTGGGGGGGTCGGCTCGCATGGTCAGTACTCCTTACGCATCTCCACCAGGCGTGACCTGGTCCGGTCCAGCGGATCGGCCTGGACGGCCATCCGGTCGAGTGTTTCCAGATACCCGACGACGTCCTCGGGCTGGTCGACGTAGACCGCGCCGGTCAGGTTCTCCGTGTAGACGATGTCGGGCAGTTCGGTGAAGCCGAAGCGGAAGTAGTGGAACGGGCCGAACGCGCCCGGGTGCGGCCCGGCCGAGAAGGGCATGATCTGCATCTTCACGTTCGGCAGCTCGATGGCTTCGATCAGCCGGTCTATCTGGGCCCGCATCACCTCGGGACCGCCGACGGGCCGGCGCAGCACCGACTCCTCCAGCACGGCCCACATCGCGGGCGCCCTGGGGGCGGTCAGCAGGTCGGCGCGGGTCGTCCGCAGGGTCACCCGCCGCTCGACGTCCTCGTCCGAATCGTTGGGGAAGCCGACGCGGAAGAGAGTCCTGGCGTAGTCCGCGGTCTGCAGCAGCCCGGGGACGTAGTGCGGCTCGTAGATGCGGATGACGGTGGCGTCGGTCTCCAGGCTCACGTACGCCCGGAACCAGTCGGGAAGCACGTTGCGGTACTTGTACCACCACCCTGGCTGGTTGGCCTCCTTGGCCATCCGGAGGAAATCGTCGGTCTCGGCGCCGCCGACGCCGTAGAGGCGCAGCAGCTCGCGCACGTACGGGATGCGCAGGCCGACTTCCGCCTTCTCCATCCGCCGCACGGTCAACGGCGTGACGTCGATGGCCTCCGCGGCCCGGTCGAAGCTGACCTTCGCCTGCTCCCGCAGGTGCCGCAGCCGTTTGCCCAGGACCATGCGGAGCACGGTCGGGGCGCTGCCGCCTCCCGAGCGTGTTTCGCTCACGTCCTGACCTCCCGGCGCTGCTACCCCGGGAGTGTGCCACGGACGGCATGACGGTGACAGGGGGGTCCGCACACATTCTGAAATTATCAGGGCGATGCTTGCGGACTGCTGTTGCCGACAGCCATAGTGAAGGGACCTGCCGACCACGCCGACCGCGCTCACGCCCCCACCGCGGTCCGGTCGCACGGCAGTTGGCGACTCCAGGGACCCCGGCGGCCGACCACCGCCGGGAGGGGGCACATCCTCGACCGCGTACGACCTCCGAGGAGCGCATCGTGAGCAGCAGACTGGGCCTCGGCCTGGGGCACGAACGCCATCCGTTGCTGGGCAAGCTGGTGCTGGACCGTTCCTCCGGACGCACCGGCGTGCTCCGCGCCATCTGCCCCGAACCCGAGACCCACACGGTGTGGTCGACGCCCGTCCTACGCCAGGTCGCCGGCCCCCGGATGGCCTGGCTGGTCCCGGTGGGGGGCGGCGTGGAGTGGACGACGACGCCGGACGCCATCGAGGAGGCGACCGCCTGAGAGCGGACCCGGGGAGGAGGGCCGGACGGACTCAGCCGCGCCTTGCGGCGCGGCTGAGTCCGCGGTGCGGCCGGGTCCGCTGTGCGCTGGTGCGGGAGGGCTCAGAGTTCCCAGACGACGGGCAGGCCCGCGCTGGTGCCCTCGTCGGTGTAGTCGTGGACCACGTCCAGGAGTTCGGCCATGCGGGCCTGCCAGGCGACGTTCACCGGAAGGTGTTCCAGCTCGGCGAGGAGGCGGGCGTAGTCCTCGCACTCGATGACGTGGAAGAGGTCGGTGCCGCTGCGCCAGATGGTCCAGGAGGTCGCGCCGGCGCCGCGGATGGCCGCCGTCAGCTCCTCGGGGACCTCGCGGTGGGCGGCCTCGTACTCCTCGATGCGGTCGGCGCGGACCTGCGTGCGCAGCGCGATCCTCATTTGCCGGGCTCCGGTGCGCGCAGGCGCAGGCCCTGCATGCCGCCGTCGACGGCCAGGGCGGTGCCGGTGACGGACGCCGCGGCGGGGCTCGCCAGGTAGGCGATGGCGGCGGCGACTTCGTCGGCGGTGACCAGGCGGCCCATGGGCTGGCGGGCGTGGAGCGCGGTGCGTTCCGCGGCGGGGTCGGGGGCCTGGTCCAGGAGCCGGCTCACCCACGGGGTGTCCGCCGTGCCGGGGTTCACGCAGTTGACCCGGATGCCCTCGCGTACGTGGTCGGCGGCCATCGCCAGCGTCAGGGACTGCACCGCGCCCTTGGTGGCGGAGTACAGCGCGCGCTGCGGGAGGCCGGCGGTGGCGGCGACGGAGCAGGTGTTGACGATCGCGGGGTGCGCGGAGCGGCGCAGGTGGCGCAGGGCGGCGCGGGTGGTGCGTACGACGCCCAGCAGGTTGACGTCCAGCACCCGGTGCCACTCGGCGTCGTCGTTGTCCTCGACGGTGCCGGCGGCGCCGATGCCGGCGTTGTTCACCAGGACGTCGATGCCGCGCAGGGCGCCGGCCGCGTCGCTGACCGCGGCGGTGACGGAGTCGTCGTCGGAGACGTCCGCGCGGTAGCCGCGCAGGGGTTGGGGTACGTCGCCGGGGTGGAGGTCGAGGACGGCGACCTGGGCGCCGCGCTCGGCGAGCAGCCGCGCGGTGGCCAGCCCGATCCCCGAAGCCCCGCCGGTCACCACGGCCTTGAGCCCGTCGAAGTCCTTCATCCTGAAATGGCCTCCTGTCATCCGACGATTGCCCAGCCGGGCGCGAGCCCGTCAGTCGCAGCGCACCTATACACGTAGCACGATCTGCATATTTACCAGATCGATGGCCGTCTGCGACACCCCACGGAGCGAAGATCCGCCCGCCCGACGCGAATTGATCGGACCTCTGACGGAGGCTAGGAGGGCACGCCCACGGACTTCCGCAGCGTGTAGAGGCACAGGCTGAGCGCGTTGTGCTTGGTGTCACCGCCGCGCTGGCGCTGCCACGCGACGTACAGCAGCGACCAGACGAGCTGGACGATCCAGTCGGTGTCCAGCCGGCCGTCCAGCGTGCCTTCTTCGCGGCCCCGGTCGACGAGCCTGGCCAGCGCCTGGTCCGCCTCCGTCTCCTCGTCCCAGTCGTCCCAGTTCCACGTCCCGGCCAGCGAGTCGTCGAAGGCGATCGTCAGGCTCTCGCCCAGCTCGAAGTACTCCTGGCAGATCCGCTCCAGCGCGGTGAGCGCGGGGCCGTCGTCGGGGCGGGCGCGGTCGGTCGCGGCGGCGATCTTGTCGAGGACGTCCGTGCCGATGGCGGCGACCAGGTCGGAGCGCTCGGCGAAGTAGCGGTGCACCGTGGTGCGCCCGACGCCCGCCGCCGCCGCCACGTCGGCAAGCGAGGCCGTCGGGTTCTTGGCGAGCACGGCGGTGCCGGCGTCGAGGATGGCGCGCCGTGTCCTGGCCCGCGCGCCGGTGCTGCTCACTGCGGTGTCCATGCCCATACCGTACCGCCACCCCCAGAATGGAACTCGCTTGACGAGAATGGAACACCAGTGTTCTATTGCTGGGCATGAGCGTTCCGGAAAGCGTGCGCATCCTCTGGTCGTTCGCCAGGCCCCACCGGCGGGTGCTGGCGCTCGGATTGCTGCTGGCCCTGGCCGGCTCCGCCCTCGGCCTCGCGTCCCCGATGCGGGCGGGCGGCTCGGCGCACGGCGGGTTCGGCGGCGGTGCCGTGCTCGAACTGCGGGGCGTCACCGCCGCGTACGGGCCGGGCCTCGACCCCGCGGTACGCGGCATCGACCTCGCCGTGCAGCGCCGCGGGCACCTCGCCATCGTCGGCCCGTCGGGCGCCGGCAGACGACGCTCCTGTCACTGATCCTGCGCTTCCTGGAGCCCCAGGAGGGCGAACTGGCGCTGGACGGGCGGCCGTACCGCGCGCTGAGCCACGCCGCGATCCGCTCCCGGCTGGCGTACGTGGAGCAGGACACCCCGGTCGTCCCGGGCACCATCCGGGACAACCTGCTGTTCTCCCGCCCCGACGCCGGGGAGGAGGACCTGCGCCGCGTGCTGCGCGACGTGCGGCTGGCCGAGAAGGTCGACGGCCTCGACGACGGTCTTGACACCGAGCTGTCCGCCACCGCCGTCTCCCGCGGCGAGCGCCAGCGCATCGCGCTGGCCCGCGCGCTGCTGCGCGACCCCGACGTGCTGCTGCTGGACGAGGCCACGGCCCAGCTCGACGCGCTCACCGAGGCCGCGGTCCACGAGTGCATACGCACCCGGGCGCGGAACGGCGCCGTCGTCACGATCGCCCACCGGCTGTCGACCGTGATCGACGCGGACACCATCGTGGTGATGGAGTCCGGCCGGATCCGCGCCCGCGGCACGCATGACGAACTGCTCGCCGCCGACGTGCTCTACCGCGACCTGGTGGAGGCGCTGCGGATCGCCTCGGCGGGATCGGGGGCCGCTGCGCCCGCCGGTCACGCAGCGGCCCCCGTCACCGTCGTCGCCCCGGGTGCGCCTCAGCGCACCGGGTAGGCGTCGACGATGGTCTGGTCGACGGTCCTCCCTTCGGCGGCCGAGCCCTCGACGCGTACGGAGACGGAGTCACCCGCGCGCGGCCGCACCCCGGGCGCCGTGGCCAGCACGGAGCCGTCCGTCATGGGTACGACCAGCATGCGGTGCCAGCGGTCGCCGGAGTCGGTGGACACCCACATCCGCAGTGTGCCCTTCTCCTCGCGCAAGTCGCTCCGGCTCTCGGAGGACACCAGCCGGGCCCCCATCATCAGCGGGACACCGGCGCGCAGCGTGCCGTCGTCGCTGGTCGGCGGCCGGTGGTCGACCGTGAGCAGCCGCGGCTTGACGGCCGGCCCGCCGGGCGCGGGCCCGCGGGACGGGAAGGTCCAACTGGTCTCCGTGCGGCTGCCGAGCGGCAGCCGCGCGGTGTCCGGGCGCGCCGTGTGCTCCAGGCGGTACGTCGCTGGCTCGGACGGCACGTCGAAGTACGCGCTGCCCGGCTGGCGCGGCTGCACCTCGGTGCCGTCGCGGTACAGCCGCAGGCTCTGCTCGCCGAACACGCCGGTCGGTTCCTGCCCGTTGTGCTCGCCGTCGCTGAGGTCGACGGGCACGTTGAGGCTGCCGTCGTAGTGGTTGCCGGCGACCACGGCCGGTGCCAGTCCGCGGAACCACACGGGTGCGCCCCGCTCCCCGCGCTCGTACGCCGCCGTCGGCCCGCACACCGAGAAGCCGCCCGCGGACGGCGCGCGCACGCAGTGCTGCCAGCGCACCTCCGGTCCCGCGGTGACCAGTTCGGTCCTGCGCCGCGGCACGTCCAGCGGTTCGCTGATCCCGTAGGCGGCGTGGATCCGGTCGGAGTAGGCGAAGCGCGTCTCGGCGTACGTGTCGGCGCCGCCGCCCAGCGAGCGGTAGTCGGACGTCATCCTGGCGAGGTCGCGGACCTCGGCGTGGGAGACGTCGTAGACGGGCGGGTCGGCGACCTTCTCGCCGCCGAGCACCAGCTCGTACGCGTCCGCCTGCCGGCCGTGCGCCGGGCCCGTCGCGTCCAGCCGCCAGCGGGTCTCGAACGCCACGGTGCCGCTCTTGACCCCGCCGGTCGGCTGCAGGAACACCCGGCCCTCGGTGACCTCCTCGCCGCCGGCGTAGATGCCGTCGCCGATGCCCGCGCCCCGCTTGGCGTCACCGCGCTGGTAGTGGATGGAGACGTGCTCGACCTCGGTCTGCGCGCCCGCGACCCGCGCGGGCCGCAGTTGCTTCGCCTTGCGCGCGTCGATGGTGTACTCCATGTCCCGGTCGAGCATGACCTCGGGCGAGCCGGCGAAGGCGACCGTGGCCGGGGAGCCGTCGCGCGCCGGGGTCTCGACCTTCGCCATCACGCTGAGCGACCCGGGCAGCAGCCGGGCGGTGCCCTGGCCGTTCTCGTCCAGGTGCACGGACTGGGAGCCGCCGCCGCTGACGGGGCGGTAGTCGTCCATGTTCGCGAGCCACACGGTGCCGCCGGCCCAGGGCTCGCCGTTGCGGTCGAGCACGGTCAGCCGGATGTCGTGCCGGGGCGCTTCGAGGTAGGCGTTGAACGGCAGCGTGACGGTGTCGCGGCCGTCGCGCTCCACCACGACCCCGCCGGCGTAGACGCGCGGCGGCGCCGCGCCGGGGTCGAGCCTGGCCGTGATCGTCTCCTTCTCCCCCGGCGCCACGGTGACCTGGGCCGGGCTGACGGTCAGGAGGCCGTCGGGGGCATCGTCGCCGTAGACGTCGCGGGAGTTGTCGGAGAGGTCCAGGCGCTCGGGTTCGGTGCCGTTGTTGGTGACGGAGAACTCGACGGTGCGCGGCTCGCTGCCGCCGGGGTAGCGGAGGTAGCCGAAGTCGACGTTGCCGCGGTCGAATTCGAGGGTGTCGGAGACGGCGCCGGGCACGTCGAGCATGCCCGCGCCCGCGTACTGGGACTGCGTCTTGTCCGCCTCTCCGTCCGCGGTGGTCATGAGCGTGGTCTTCACCCGCTCCCAGCTCCAGTCGGGGTGCTTCTCCAGCAGCAGCGCGGCGGCGCCCGCGACATGCGGCGCGGCCTGCGAGGTGCCGTTCATCATCGTGTACGGATCCGCCGTGCCGCCGCCGGAGCGGGCGCCGGTGATGCCGGTGCCGGGTGCGATCAGGTCGGGCTTGGCGCGGAACGTGGCGCGCGTCGGCCCGACGCTGGAGTAGAACGCCGTCTTGCCGCTCTCCACCGCGGCGCCGACCGTCAGCGCGCTGCGCGCGATGCCCGGCGACTGGATGGTGCCGCCGAACGGGCCCATGTTGCCCGCCGCCGCGACGAAGAGGGTGCCGGTGTCGGCGGTCAGGGCGTCCAGCGCGAGGGCGACCGGGTCGTCGCTCGCCCCCGGCTGCGCGCCGAGGCTGAGGTTCGCCACCTCGGCGCCCTGCTCGGTGGCCCACTCCATGCCCGCGATGACCCAGGACGACTGCCCCCGGCCCTCGTCATCCAGCACCCGGGCGTTGAGCAGCCGGGCGCCGTGGGCGACGCCGCGGCGGGCGCCGTCCGCCGCCGCGCCGGTGCCGCCGACGATCGAGGCCACGTGCGTGCCGTGGCCGTCCGGGTCGCCGGTGGAGCCGCTGCCGGTGAAGTCCCGGGCGGCGGCGATCTGTCCGCGCAGGTCGGGGTGGTCGGCGTCGATGCCGGTGTCGAGCACGGCGACGTCCACGCCGGCTCCGCTCAGGCCGCTCTCCCAGGCCCCGGGGGCGCCGATCATGCCGAGGTTCCAGTCGAGTTCGGCGGCCCGGACCTCGCGGTCGAGCCACACCTTGGTCACCCCGGCCGCGGCCCGCGGTCCCGCGGGGGCGGTGAGCCGGTCGGCGAAGCCGGCGGCGGCGTCCTTGGGCACGTCGACGGCGGTGGCGCCGATGCTGGGCAGCCTGCGGCTGCCGGCCGCCTCGTCGAGCGCGGCCAGCGGGCGCGGGCCGCGGACGATCAGCGGGAGGGTGTCGGTGGCGGCGTCGTCGTAGTCCATCGCGGCCAGCGCCGTGACGTTGAACAGCTCGATGTCCAGGACGCCGGGCACCAGCCGGGCCACGGCGTCGGGGATGACGTAGACGTCGCCGCCCTCGTACAGGGTCGTGAACGACGTGCTCCCCTCGGCGCCTTCCGCGGGGGTCACGGAGACGGTGGGCCGGCCGTCGGCGACGGGGCCGAGGGTGACGGTGTCGCCCGTCACGAGGGTGATCTCGGTGCCCGGTTCGGCCGCCGCCGCGGCGCGCGCGTCCGGGCCGGACGGCGCCGCGGCGGAGGTCCCTGGAGCGGCGGCGGTTGCGGGCGCGAATGCCGCGGGGTGTGACACTGACGATTCGGGCAGCGCTGTGGCTAGAGAAGGCACGGAGGCCAGCAACGAGGCGAGGCAGCCGAGCACGGCGGCGCGGACGGGCAGGTAACGCCGGGACGAACGATGCATGACTTGGGTTGTAACCCGCTCGTCCGGCGCCAAGGAAGCGGTTTCCGTTGGCGACTTGTCGCCATGTCGGCTATTGGTCAGACAGGGCGTACGGCGGCGGGGACCCGTGCGGAAGGAGCGTGAGAGACGATGCTGGAGCCGGCAGGCGTCGAACCGACGGAGGAACGGGTGTACCGGCTGCTGGTCGGGCTGCACGGCGCGGACGCGGAGTCCGTGGCCGCGGAGTTGGGCCTCGACCGGCGGCGCACCGAGTCGCTGCTGACCTCGCTGCAGGAGAAGGGACTGGTCAGCGGCCCGGAGCAACGCCCGGGCGGCGGGGGGCACTTCGTGCCCGTGGCGCCGGACGTGGCGCTCGGGCCGCGGCTGCTGCGCGGGCATGAGGCGCTGGAGCGGGCCAGGCGCGGGGTGACCGAGCTGGCCGAGGAGTTCCGGGCGGGCGGCAGGCGCCGCGACGCGCGGCAACTCGTCGAGGTCGTCACGGGCGTGACGGCGATCCGGCAGCAGATACGGGACCTCGCGTACGGCTCGCGCACGGAGGTGCTGGCGCTGTGCAAGGCGGGGCACGTGGCGATGCCGTCGGAGGACAACGACGAGGAGTTCGAGATGCTCGCCAAGGGGGTGCGCTACCGCGTCGTCTACGAGCGCGCCCTGCTGGAGGAGCCCGGCATGCTGGGCAACGTCGCCCTGGGCGTCCGGGCGGGCGAGGCGGCGCGGGCGGCGAGCGCGCTGCCGGTGCGGCTGATGATCGCGGACGGGGCGCTGGCGCTGTGCCCGCTGGTGCCGAACGCGGACAGCAGGTTCGGCGAGCCGACGGTGGCGGTGGTGCGCAGCAGCGCGCTGCTGGACGCGCTGATCGCGCTCTTCGAGAGCCAGTGGGCGGCGGCGTCGCCGCTGCACGTCACCGGAGCGGGCGAGCTGGCCGGGCTCGGCGAAGGCCCAGGGGCGGCCGGGCCCGCGCTCGCGGAGGATGAGCGCTATCTGCTGTCGCTGGTGGTGGCCGGGCTGGCGGACAAGGCGATCGCGACGCAGCTCGGCATCAGCCAGCGCACGGTGCAGCGCCGGCTGCGGGACATGATGGGCCGCGTGGGCGCCGACACCCGGGCGCAGTTGGTGTGGCAGGCGGCCCGCCGCGACTGGCTGCCGTGACGGCGGCGAGGACGGCCGTGCCCGGCTGAGCGCGGGCCCGGGACCCGTATCCGTACGGCGGACGCACGACGAGGTGCGCCCGTAGGACAGGTGTGCCCGGACGACACGCGGGCCCGGACGCCGCGGACGCCCCGCCGGGGGACGACGTCCCGGCAGGGCGCGCACCCGCACCGGTGCGGCCGGATCGCTCCGGCCGCACCGGTGACGGAGGGTGTCACTTCAGCGCGTAGGCCCGCTTCACCGTCTGCTCGACGCTGTTGCCGGCGTCGTCCCACGCCTTCACACGCAGCGAGACGAAGCCGCCGTCGTCACCCACCGAGGGGTGCAGCAGCCAGACCCGGTAACCGCCGTCCCACCAGGGCATCACCACGGCGTCCTTCCAGGTGGCGCCGTCGTCGAAGGAGGTGGAGACCTCCATGCCCTTGATGCGCCGCCCGTCGAGCCCGTCCTGGTGCCGCGCCGTGATGCCGAGCGGCACGAGCCGCCCGCCGGGCGCCGCGCCCCGCGCGTCGGTCGGCACGTCGTAGTCCAACTGCACCAGCGGCAGCAGGTCCTGCTCACCCGCCGCGGGGCGGTCGGCCGCGAACGACCAACTGGTGCGCGTGCTCACGCCCGTGCGCCACTCCGGGGTGGTCCTGTCCACCGCGAGGTCGAGGCGGTACGTGCCCTTCCCGCCGGTGCCGCCCGCGGGGAACGCGCCCCAGGCCGTGCGGCCCTCGGCCAGCTTCTCGCCGTCGCGGTAGAGCGCCGCCGACGCCTTGTCCGCCGGGGTGCCGTCCCAGTCGCCGCCGTCCAGGCGGCTGTAGTGGCCTTCCTGGGAGTCGGCGAACTCCGGGATGCGGATGGTGAGCTGGTCGCCCTCGCGGTACGAGGTCAGACCCTCCACGCCGCGCGGGATCGCGGGCCGCACCACCGGCGCGAACCAGCTCTCCTCGACCCGCTCGCCCGCGCGGTAGCTGCGGGCCGCCTGGATCATGCCGCCGGCCAGCGGGTTGAAGGTGTCGAAGGTGTAGCGGTGGTGGACGTTGTGGCGCCAGAGGGTGTCGCCGGCGCTCACGTACTCGGTGCGCTCGTGCGGGGTGGGCACGTGCCGCTGGTACTGGTTGATGGCCGTCCCCATCCACGGCCGCCAGCCGAAGCGCTGCTCCTTGGTCCAGGGGTTGCCGCCGGAGTCGCCGTAACTGGTCTGGACGGTGGCGGTGTTCGAGCCGCTCACCCGGTGCACCACGCGCTCGGGCACCTGCTGCTTCGCCACCTGCATCACGTCGTACATGTACGGGCTGGCGGGCGTGCCGTGCAGGTCGACGGTCGCCTGGCCCCCGGCCAGCGCCGCGCGCAGCCGCTCGCCGACGTCGTACCGGACCATCGCGCCCACCGCGGGCAGCCGGTCGCCGCCGGGCCGCCACACGCTCCAGCCGGGCGAGCCCTCCGGGCAGACGACGATGACGTACTTCGCCCCGGCGGCCGCGGCGCGGCGGACCGCGTTCTCGTCCTGCGGGGTCTTGCCGTCGACCAGGACGGCGGAGCGGGCGAGGTCGGCGCCGCCGTCGGCGAGGGCGGCGAAGTCCGCCTCCGTGCCCGCGCCGGCGTCGACCAGGGGCAGTTGCCGGGTGCCGTCCAGGGCCGGGGAGCGGCCCATCAGGCGTACGGCCTCGATGTCGGCGCGGGCCTGCGTCCCGGACCCGCGGACGGTGCCCGTGAGCATCGGGGCCTCCAACTGCCAGCGGGAGGAGACCTCGAAGACGCCCTCGCGGGCCTTGGCGGTCGGCGTCACGAACAGCTTGCGGCCGTCGACGCTGTACTCCATGTGCCCGTGGGAGATGCTGCGGTTGCCGAACTCGCGGTGGCTGTAGAAGCTCATGACGGCTTCCTGCACCGCCGGCTTCGGGGTCTCGATCTTCACCTCGTTGGCCTTGCGGGCGTCGAGCACGACGTCCAGGTCGCCGTCGACCTTGAGCTGCGGGTCGACGATGAGGCTGTCGACGCTGCCGCCCGGGATCTTGTCGGAGACCACCGCGTGCAGGAAGTACTCGCCCTCCGGCACCTCGACGGTCAGCGTCCTGCCGTTCGGGATGTACGTGACGACGTCGTAGCGGTCGTCCTCGCCGAAGAGCGTGACGGGGTTGACGAACGCGGGCTGCCCGGAGCGGTCGATGCCGCGCAGCGTGACGGTGCGGGTGGGTGCCTCGCGGACGGCGCCGATGGTGGTGTGCGCGACGGTGTCGCCCGCGGTGGCGGTGACGTACCCGCCGTAGCGGCCGGGGCGCAGCCCCGCCGGGTCCAGGGTGACCGGCACGGTCGCGGTGCCGCCCGCGGCGATCTCGACGGTGTCGCCGTCCGGCAGCCCCACGGCGTCGGCCGGGACCGGCTCGCCGTTCGCGGCCCGCAGCGAGGCGGCGAGCTTGAGCGTCACGGGCGCGTCGGAGGCGTTGGTGTACGTGACCTCGCGCCGCACCGGCTCGCCGCCCTCGTCGACGCCGCCGAAGCCGAGGGTGCCGGTGGCGTACACCTGCTGCGCGTCGGCACGGGCGGCGTCCACGCGCCCGCCGCCCTGCTCGTAGACCGTCAGGCCGTCGTGCCGCTGCGCGGTGCTGACCAGCGCGTCCTTAAGCTGCTGCGCGGTCCAGTCGGGGTGGCGCTGCGCGATCAGCGCGGCGGCGCCGGCGACGTGCGGCGCGGCCATGGAGGTGCCGGAGGCGGTCGTGTAGAGGTCGTCCACGGGCGTGCCCATGGCGGTGCCGGCCGCGCGGGCGGCGACGATGTCCACGCCGGGCGCGGTGATGTCGGGCTTCACGGCGAGGTCCCCGACGCGCGGGCCGCGGCTGGAGAAGCCGGCCAGCGACTCGTCGCGGTCGACGGCGCCCACGGTGAGCGCGGCATCGGCGGCGCCGGGTGAGCCGACGGTGGCCGAACCCGGGCCGTTGTTGCCGGCCGAGGCGACGAAGAGGGTGCCGGTCTCGGCGGTCAGCCGGTTCAGGCCGAGGCTCAGCGCGTCGGTGCCGTCGGTGGCCGCGTCGGTGCCGAGGCTCATGTTGACCACGTCGGCCCCGGAGTTGGCGGCCCACTCCATGCCGGCGAGCACCTGCGACTCGGAGCCGAAGCCGTCGTCGCCGAGCACCTTGCCGACCAGCAGCCGGGCGCCGGGCGCGACGCCCTTGCGGGAGCCGTCGGAGCCGGCGCCGGTGCCGGCGACGGTGGCCGCGACGTGCGTGCCGTGGCCGAAGGCGTCGCCGGTGGTGGGGCTGTCGGAGAAGTTGCGGGCCTCGTCGACCTTGCCGGCCAGGTCCGGGTGTTCGGCGTCGACGCCGGTGTCCAGCACGGCGACCTTGACGCCCTTGCCGTCGTGGCCGCCCTGCCAGACCTCGGGCGCGCCGATCTGCGCCACGCTGCGGTCGAGCGAGGCGCTGACCTTGCGGTCCAGCCAGATGCGCTCGATGCCGCCGGCGAGCTTCGGCTCGGCCGCCGTCCCGGCGTTCTTGCGGTCGTCGTCGACGGCCTCCCAGAGGCGGTCGGCCCTGTCCTTGCCGGCCTCGACGGCGCGGGCGTTCAGGCTCGGCAGCGCGGTGCCGGTCTTCACCCCGGGCAGCTCTGCGGCGTCGGCGCTGCGGGCGTCCTTCGCGTACGACACGATCAGCGGGATCCGCTTGCTGCGCCCGTCGCCGTAGCCCTGCTCGACCAGTTCCGTGATGTTGAACAGGTCGCGGTCCACGGCGCCCGAGCCGACGTAGGGCACCGCGTCGGTGGGGATGACGTGCAGGTCGCCGTCGATTTCGAGCTGCTCGAAGCCGCCTCCTTCGGCGCCGTCGCGTGGCGTCACGGTGGCGGCCTGCCGCCCGTCGGGGAAGCGCTCCAGCCGGACACGGTCGCCGGTCACGAGCGTGACGGAGCTGAGCGAGGAGCCGGCCGCCCGGTCCGCGACCGTCGCGCCGCCGGGTGAGGCGGCTGCGTGGGTCGCGGATGGCGCCAGCGTGACCAGGAGCGCGCCCGCGGTGGCGAGCGCCGGCAGCTTTACTCGTCGTAGATGCACGGGGCAAGCTTTCGGTCCTGACGGGCCGGCTGTCACGATCTCTGCCGTGCCCGGCTTGCGACATGTCGCCTGTACGACAACGGGCGCCCGGCCGGGGACGGGTGGCCCGACGCCGGGTTCAGCCGGGGCTGTACCAGTTGCCCGGGCCGTGCGCGGCGGGCGCGAAGTGGGCGAGCAGGGCGGCCAGTACGGGCGCCGGCCGCTCGACGGACGCGAGGTGGCCGGTGCGGGGCAGCTCGACGAGGGCGGCGTCGGCGATGCCGTCGGCCAGGGCGGGGGCACCGGCGGCCGCGGCTTCGGCGGTGGCGCGCCGGGCGGCGGCGGTCTCGTCGGATATCCGGCGCTGCGTCAGGGGTGGTCCGGCGGCCACGGCTGTTGCACCTCCCGGGGCGAGGCGGCTCCGGCATGGTTCCCGGCACCGGGTCCCGCGTGCGCCTGGCGCACGAGTGTTCACTTCGGGGCTACCCGCCGAGTCTTCGCGCTCACCCCACCGGTGTCAACGCCCCCGCGCCCGGCGGGTCTTACCGCCCCGGCGGGCCTCGTGCTCGCGGTAGAGGTCCTGGAGGAGCGCCACCGCGGCGTGCGTGGCCGGGTGCGGGTCGTGGCGGCGCCAGACGAACCGCACGGCGACCGGCGGCGCGTCGCGTACGGGCCGGTAGACGATGCCGTCGCGGCGGTACTGCGCCACGGTGCTCTCCGGGGTGAGGCCCACGCGGCGGCCGGTGGCGATGTCCGCGAGCCAGTCGTCGACGTCCCGGGTGTGCTCCACCGCCGGCCGGTCCGCCTCCGGCCACATCTCGGCCGTGGTGGTGCCGGTGCGGCGGTCCACCAGGACGGTGCGGTCGCGGATGTCGGCGAGCAGCAGGCTGCGGCGGCGGGCGAAGGGGTCGTCGGCGGCCATCGCGCAGTAGCGGCGCTCGTGGCCGACGACGGCGTGGGCGTAGCGCCGCTCGTCGACACCGGTGCGCACGATGGCCAGGTCGCAGAGCCCTTCCGCGAGGCCGCCGGTGGCCGAGTTGGTACGGATCAGGTGCAGCTCCACCTCCGGGTGCCGGCCGGCCCAGCGGCGCTGGAACTCCGCGGTGTGCCGTCCCGCCGCCGACCAGGCGTGCCCGATGCGCAGCCGGGTGTGGCCGGTGGTGGCCTCGCCGACGAGGTCGTCCGCCTCGGCGAGCAGGTGCCGCGCGCGGGCGAGCACCTGGACGCCCGCGGTGGTCGGGGTGACGCTCCGGCTGGTGCGGTGGAGCAGCCGGACGCCCAGGATCCGCTCCAGCGCCAGCAGGGTGCGGGAGACCGCGGCCTGGGAGACGCCGAGATCGATGGCGGCGTCGGTGAAGCTGCCGGTGTCCACGATGGCGACCAGGCAGCGCAGGTGGCGTAGCTCCAGATCCATGACTTCAGCGTATAGAACGCGCGACACATGCATTTTGCGCATACGAACCGGGCGCGCATGCTCCGTGCCATGACCGTCGAACCGCAGCCCGCCGCCGTCCTCCCGCGCGCCCGCCCGCGGGAGGACGCCCGGCCCGCGGGACGTGCGGCGGGCGTCGCGATGATGCTCGGCAGCGGGCTGTCGAACCAGACCGGCGCCGCCGTCGCCGCGCTGGCGTTCCCCGTCGTCGGACCGGCCGGGGTGGTCGCCGTACGGCAGTGGGTGGCCGGTGCCGTGCTGCTGGCGGTGGGCCGGCCCCGGATGCGTACGTTCACGCGCGCGCAGTGGTGGCCGGTGCTGGGTCTTGCCGCGGTGTTCGCGGTCATGAACCTCTCGCTGTACACCGCGATCGGCCGGATCGGCCTCGGCCTCGCGGTGACGCTGGAGTTCCTCGGCCCGCTGGCCGTGGCGCTCGCCGCCACCCGCCGCCGCACCGACCTGGCATGTGCGCTGGCCGCAGGCGCGGCCGTCGCCGTCCTCACCCGCCCGCGCCCCGCCGCCGACTACGCGGGCATCGCGCTCGCCCTGCTCGCCTCCGTCTGCTGGGCCTGCTACATCCTGCTGGGCCGCACCGTCGGCCGCCGGCTGCCCGGCGTCCAGGGCCCGGCGGCGGCAGCGGCCGTCTCCGGCCTCGCGTACGTCCCCGTGGGCGCGATCGTCCTGGCCCACCGCCCGCCGACCGCCGCGGCCCTCGGCTACGCCGTCACCGCCGGCGTGCTCTCCTCCGCCGTCCCCTTCCTCTCCGACCTGCTCACGCTGCGCCGCGTCCCGGCCCGGCTGTTCGGCACGTTCATGAGCGTCAACCCGGTGCTGGCGGCGCTCGTCGGCATGGCCGTGCTCGACCAGCGGCTGGGCCCGTACGAATGGGCGGCGATCGCCGTGATCGTCACCGCGAACGCCGTCGTCGTCACCCGCCGCTGACAGGTGCGCCCCGCCCGCTCTGTGGTGTACGACGCCTTGGCAGCCGGCCCGTACGGCGCCATGATCGCCCCCGGCGGCCGGGCCGCGTGCCCGGCCGCCAAATGATGTGCACCAGCGAGAGGAGCGGCTCATGTTTCGCAGGACATCGACGCTCGCGCGCACCGCGCTGCTTGCCGCGGCGGTCGTGATCACCCCGGTCACCGCCCTCGGGGCGGCCGCCGCGCCGCAGCAGGGCGCGGCGGCCGACCGGGCGCCGGCCGCCGCGGCCGGTACCCGCACCACCCAGGATCCGAAGGAGCCGGGCGACCCCAACACGAGCGAGACGGCGCACGACGTCGTCTTCGCCATCCACGGCGGCGCCGGCACCCTCAGGCGCGAGGACATGACCCCGGAGCTGGAGCGGGAGTACCGCGCCAAGCTCACCGAGGCCGTCCGCACCGGGCAGCGGGCGCTGGCGGACGGCGAGTCCAGCGTCGCGGCCGTCGAGGCGGCGATCAACGTCCTGGAGGACTCGCCGCTGTTCAACGCCGGCAAGGGCGCGGTTTTCACCACCGACGCGGAGAACGAGCTGGACGCCGCCCTCATGGACGGCGCCACCCTCGACACCGGCGCGGTCACCGGGGTGACCCACATCAAGAACCCGATCTCGCTGGCGCGGGAGATGATGGAGAACTCCCGGCACGTGCTGATGAGCGGCGAGGGCGCGGAACGGTTCGCGCAGCACCGCGGCATGGAGCTGGTGACCCAGGACTACTTCTTTACCGAGCGGCGCTGGGAGTCCCTGATGGCCGCCAAGAAGGGCGAGTCGGACTTCGACTTCGGCGAGACCGGCACGGTCGGCGCCGTCGGCATCGACGGCAACGGCGACCTGGCCGCCGGCACGTCGACGGGCGGGCTGACGAACAAGCCCGTCGGCCGCGTCGGGGACACGCCGATCGTCGGTGCGGGCACGTACGCGAAGAACGGCAACATCGCCGCGTCCGCGACCGGCACCGGCGAGCTGTTCATCCGTGAGGCCGTGACGCACACCATCTCCGCGCAGGTCGAGTACCTGGGCCGGTCGGTGTCCAAGGCGGCCGGGGAGGCGATCGACAGGACCGAGGTGCTGGGCGGCGACGACACCGGCGGGGTGATCGCGCTGGACTCCCGCAAGAACCTCGCGTTCACCTTCAACACCTCGGGCATGTACCGGGGTTACGCCACCGCGGACGGCGAGATCGTGGTCAAGATCTTCGCCGACGAGTGACGGGCCGGGCGGCGGGGGCAGGGCTCCCGCCGCCCGCTGCCACGGATCGGCGGGCCGGCGGACCGGGACGGGCGGCGCGTCGCACCAGGCGGCGGCCGGTACGGTCCCGGGGCGTCAGCGGCCCGTGCAGCACGGCGTCGGGGCCGGGGCCTCGAACGGGATCAGCGTCTCCGCCGCCGCCGGGATCACCGCGAGCACCAGCCGCCCGTCGAGCCACTGCGGGCGCACGTGCCCGCGGGTGACCATCCGGGCCTCCCACGGCGGCCCGTGCGGCGCGCCGAGCAGCACGACCTGCTCGATCGCCGAGGCGCCCAGCAGCTCCCCCACCGTCATGGTCCCGGTCAGCGCGTCCGCCCCCGGGTACAGCACCGCGCGGCCGACGCTGCGCGAGGCGTGCTCGGCGGCGGCGCGGGCCGCCGCCGCGGCGGCCTCGCCGGGGCCGTGGCGGGTGCCGCCGGGCAGCCCCGCGACGGCGTGGCCGCGCGCGGTGAGCCACCGCCAGGCGGCGGCCGCGTCGGTGGCGCCGGCGAGCGCCAGGGAGACGGCGATACGGGGCCGGTCGCCCGCGACGAGGTGGGTGCAGCCGTACGCGGTGCGCGGCAGCCGCAGTTCGCCGGCGAGCGCGTGCAGCAGGTGGTCCGCGTCGCGCAGCTCGGTCAGTCCGGGGTCGGCGCCGAGGACGTAGGCACCGCTCATGCGCGCCAGCGGGTCGCGGTACGGGCGGCGGGCCGTGCGCCCGGCCGGCGGTGGTCGCGGTGACGGTGTCCGTGGCCCATGACGCCCTCCCAGTCCTGCCGGGTGCCGCGTCCTGACGCGGCGGCTGCTGCCGAGGGTCGGGCCGCAAGATGAACGCCGTGCGACCCGGCGGTGATCCCCGAAGGGCCGTACGGCGGCGGCTTCGAGGGCAGCCCGGGGCACGCCGCAGGACCGGGCGGACTAGTACTACAGGGCTAGATTTTGATCATCTGGAGTGGCAATCGCCTCCGAAAATGATGGCGACGAGCTTCGGCCTGATGCTCACGACGCCAGATCGACCAGCGAAGCCCGAGGTCAACCAGGGTGCGAGCGGAACCGATCAAGTTGAACAACCGTCGAACCTCGGCGATGGTCAAGGCTGCGAGTCGGCGTGCGTGCACTCGTGGCCTCCTGGGCTCGTCCGGTCTTGCGGAGCCCTTTTTTCGCGACCCGCGCCATCGCCGCCAAGAATGCCAACGCCAGCATGGACATGGTGATGTGGCGATACCAGGCGTCGTACTTGCGCACCTGGTAGTTGTCCAGCCCGGCCTGCTGTTTCGCGGCCTCAAAGCACTCCTCGACCGGCCAGCGCAGTCCGATGACCGCGACCAATTCCGACAGCGATTCCTGGCGCGGGTTGTGGCAGTGGAAGTAGGAGATCTCTCCGTTGTCGATGTTGCGCCGGATCACATACAGGTGTCTCTCGCGCCCGGCGATCACGGCCCAGTCGTAGGTCCGAAACCCCTTCGCGCCGATACCGCAGGCGCGGCGCGTGAAGTCCCCCGGCCGCAAGCCGGCCGCCAGGACGTCCAAGCGGGTCGGGCAATCAGGGTTGGTGGTGACGCCCCCGGTGTTGATGTCGGTGGACTTCGGAACGGCCATGCAGTACGCGGTGCCGCCTTCTTCCAGGAATCTGCGCAGCCCGCGGTTCTGACCGAACTCCTCGTCCGCCGTGAACCACGAGAACGGCACCCCAGCCGCCACCGCGCGCTCGATCATGGCCTGGACCTGCTGCGGACGGGTACGGAAGACCACCTCGTCATCGATTCCCGCCTCGCGGCGGCGCTCGAAGTCAGCGCACCAGGACTCCTGCGGCAAATACAGCTCCCGATCGATCAGGACGCGGTCGCCGCTGCGGTTTGCGTAGGCCAGGAATGTCCCGATCTGGCAGTTATCGATACGCCCGAGGGAGCCGGAGTACTGGCGCTGGACCCCGGCCGACTTCCTCCCTTTCTTGGCGAATCCGGTGGGATCGGCGATGAGCACGCCCCGGGGGTCCGCGAAATGTTCCATGGCGTAGTCGCGGGTCAGGTCCCGCAGCAGGTCCGCGCTCCAGGGGGTGAGATTCAAGAACCGCTGGAGCGCCTTGGGTTCCTTGGCGCCAGCGAACTCGGCAATGGTCCAGCCGTTCTTCCGCTGGAGCGGCGAAAGGAGCCCACGCAGGTACTGGTGGGCGTGCTCGCGGGATTCAGGGCGGTAGAACAGCGGACTGATCCGCTCGCGCAGCGCAGTGAACTCGCGCTTCCACACGGCTAATTCAGCACGGGTTACCGCGCCTTGCGGGAGATCTTGATCACGGGCTTGCGTCGCTGCCATGGACGAAGTCTCTCCCAACCCCATGATCAAGATCTAGCCCTGTAGTACTAGGCCCTGTCTGGCCGCGGGGAGGCCCGCGGCCGCGGATCGCCTCAGCCTCCCCCGGCGTCCAGCAGCCCCAGGTCCGGCGGTACCAGCGCCGTCGCCGCCACCAGGTCCGTGAGCAGCCGGTGGTCCGGCGTGCAGCCCTGCGGCTCCGGCGGCTCCTCGTCCCGTACCGCCGGCGACCGCCCCGCCGCGCGCGGCATCCGGCGGCGTACGTCCTCCACCCGGCGGGCGACCTCCGCCGCGTCCCACCGCTCCCCCGGCCGCAGGAACGCCATCACCTCCGCCGTCTGCCGGTACGGCAGCGGGCGCGGGTCCGGCTCGTGGCGCAGATACCGCTGCCCCAGCACCACCAGCACCAGCCGCTCGTCCTCCGACAGCGCCCACGCCGCCGGCGGCGGTGCGCCCGCGAGCCCCCCCGGACGCACCGGTTCCGGGCGGACCACGTACAGCTCCACGAGGTGTTCGCGGAAGCCGGAGCCCTTGACGAACACCGGCGTGTACCCCGCGGCCAGCGGCAACCGGTCCGAGCCCGGCGGCAGTAGCCGGCCGCGCGGCAGCCGCAGCGCCTGCTGGCCGGTGTTGCGCAGCGTCCAGCCGCCCTCCAGAAACGTCAGCTCGCCGTGCCGCCGGCTCACGCCCTGGTCCCGCCGGCCGACGTGCAACTCGACGTCCCCGCCGGCGCCCTCGTCCCCAGGACCGCGCCCGAACCGGACGGTCAGCCCGGGCAGGGGCGCCACCTCTATGCCGTCGGTGGCCGAGCGCGCGTGCAGCGTGCCCGGCTGAGCGGGCGTCACGCCACGGGCCAGGCTGTCGCGCCCGCTCATCCCCGGCGTCCTCGGATACGGTCCATCGCAGGTCCCCTCGGCCGCGGCCGGCTGCTGCCGACCGCCCCACGGTGCTCCCTGCCTCCGGGGACCCCTCCCCGCCGCCGGTCACGGGCCTGCGCGTACCGCCGGGGCCGGACCGGCTCAGATCTTCGGCAGCTCTCCCGCGGCCGTCTCGGCGAGCCGCGTGGCCATCGCGCACAACTCGTCCGGCGACTCGTCGTCGCCGTCGAGGGTGAGGTAGAGCAGTTCGACGGCCTTCTGCCCGTTCTCGTCGGGGTACTCGCGGTACTCGACCCGTACGGTGCAGGTGTCCTCGCCGTCGTACGCCGGGGAGACGACCGTGTCCCGGCCCGCCAGCATGGTCACCCTGCCGTCCTCGCCGCTGAGCGGCTGGTCGCGGTCGTAGCGCAACTGGATCTCTATGTCGCGCGTGGTGCTGTACCAGTCGCAGTCCCAGTTGCCGAAGCCCACGTCGGGGTCGCCGGCGTCGACGCCGGGGACGATCTCCAGCGCGCGGGCGTCGAGGAGCCGGCAGGCGTCGAGCCACAGCAGCGAGACGTCCGCCGCCGGCGGGTCGCGGCGCGGCACCGTGCGCTTCTCTGCGCGGGCCTTGCCCAGCGTCTCGCTGGCGGTCCTGGCGGCGATGTCGGCCATGTCGCACAGGGTCCCGATGCCGCCGTAGTCCCGGGCGTCCCCGCCGTCGACGTAGATCCAGATGCTGACGTCCCGGTCCGCCTCGTCCGGCAGGACAAGGGCCCGCGCGCACTCGTCGCCCTCCTGCGGCTCCTCGATGATGCCGATGCCGCCGAAGGTACGCACCGGGGCCGGCGACTCGGGCGCGGGTCCGGAGTCGAACTCGACCTGGACATCGATGTGTTCGCCCTCCTCGACCTGCGGATAGACCAGCACGTCGCAGCGGTCGAAGTTGCCGTAGTCGCGGTCCCGCTCCACGTACGTGCCGAACCGGGCGAACTCGCCGGGGTCGGTCAGCGCGCACGGGTCCATGGTGCGCTGGTCGCCGATGATCGAGCCGGCGCGCGGCTTCTCGTCGCCCGGCGTACCGCCCGGCTCGTCGTCGCGGTCGGGGGTGAGCCACCAGAACCAGGCGCCGGCCACCGCCGCCGCCGTCACCAGCGCGGTACCGGCCGCCGCGGTCGCCCGGGGATGCCGGCGCGGGGCGCCGAGGAAGCCGAACCGGCGCGCCCACCTGCGCTGCCCGGCCGCCTCCTCCAGCAACCGGCGGGCCTCGGCCGCGTCGGGCCGCCGGTCGGCCCGGCGGCGGAGCATCGCCTCGAGCGGCCCGGCGAGCGGCCCGGTGTCGCGCTCGCGGCGCAGCACGCCCTGGCTGACCTTCCACTCGCGCAGGGTGGACTCGTCCTCGTCGCCGTCGTCCTCGTCGTGGGGGACGCCGGTGACGGCCTTGTAGAGCATCGCCGCGAGGGAGTACACGTCCGAGCGGGGCACGGGCGAGCCGTTGACGACCTCGGGGGCGGCGTAGTCGGGGGTGTAACTGAGCGGGCGGTCCGGCGAGATGGTCTCGTTGCTGCCGGTGCGCTGGGCGGAGTCGAAGTCCGTGAGCTTGGGCGTGCCGTCGTCGGTGATGACGACGTTGGCGGGCTTGACGTCGCAGTGCACGACGCCGTTGGCGTGCAGAGCCGCGAGCGCCGACGCGATCTGCGCCCCTGTCCGCGCCGCCTTCTCGGGTGCCATCCTGGGCTGCTTCTCCAGGCTGCCGCCGGTGACGTGCTCCATCACCAGCCAGCAGCCGGCGTCCGGGCCCGACTCGATGAACTCCACGCCGTAGAGCGTGACCACGTGCGGGTGGGTGGCCTTCGCCTGGGCCCGGGCCACGCCCAGCAGCCGGGGGCGCTCGCCGATGGCGCCGCCGCGTTTGAGCACGACCGGGCGGCCCAGTTGCTCGTCCGCGGCGAACCACACCTCGCCGCGCCCCTCGTCACCGATCAGCTCTTCGAGCCGGTAGCGGTCGCCGACAAGCTGACCCACGCGCACCGCGACTCCTTTCGCCCGTCTGCAGGCGAAACTTATCGGCTGCGCGCGGCGCAGGCACGACGTCTTCACGACTTCCCCGCGCCGGCGGCGCGGAAGCGGCGAAAAGGGCGCTCAGCTCGAGAAATAGTCGTCCAGCAGTTCGAGATCGGGCGGCACCAGAGTCGTGGATTCCACCAGTCCGCGCAGCAGGTTGTGCTTCAGGACGCTGTCGCTCGGGCCGCCGCCGTCGTCGCCCCGGGTCACCTGGTACGGGAAGCCGCCGCGCGCCAGCCGCCGGCGGACGTCCTCGACGCGGTGCTCGATGACGCGCTTGGTGATCCCCTCCGCGCCGGGCAGGAAGGCCAGCAGCTCGGCCGCCTGCCGGTACGACAGCGGGCGCGGATCCGACTCGTACTGCAGGTACTGCTGCCCGAGGACGACGAGCACCAGCCGCTCCTCCCCGGAGAGCGTCCAGCGCTTGGGCGGCAGCGTCTCGGCCCGGTGCCGCGGCACCCGGCCGGCCTCGCCGGCGTCGGTGACGTACAGCTCGACGAGGTGCTCGCGGTGCCCCGAGCCCTTGACGAACAGCGGTGTGTAGCCGGGGGCGAGGGGGATCGGCTCGGTGCTCAGGTGCATGAGCCGGCCGCGGGGCAGCCGGACGAGCTGCTGCCCGGTGTTCCTGAGCCACCAGGTGCTGCGCTGGTACGACAGCTCGCCGTGCCGGCGGCTGACGCGCAGGTCGTCCTCGCCGACGCACAGGTCGACCTCGTCCTTGTCGCGCCCGAAGCGCACGACGCGCTCGGCGCCCGGCGGCACCCGGATGCCGCCGGCGACGCTGCGGGCGTGCAACGTGCCGGGAGGCGACGGCGCGGCGCCGCGCGCCAGGCTCTCTCGCAGGGTCATCGCCGGCCTCCGGAGCTCGTGACGGTACGTGCCCCACCAGTGTCCCGCGCGGTCCGGGGACCGGTCCCCGAAGCGAGGTGACCGGCGGAAAACCGCACGCGGTTCAGCCGGGCAGGGCCTGGTGCAGCAGCTCCTGGAGGCGCAGCCCGCGGCGGGCGTCGAGGCCGCCGGGGCGGCCGGCCCGGACGGCGGCGGCGAACTCGCGGCGCAGCACGGGCCAGCACTCCTCGTGGTCGAGCCCCGCGGTGTCGTAGACGAGTTCGTCCCCGGGACCGAACAGCTCGACACGGGTGCGGGCGGCGGGCAGCCGGACGCTGCCTGACAGCGACGCCTGGCTGACGGCGCCGTTCTCGTGCTCGCAGGTCAGCTCGATCCAGCGGCGCGGGTCGCCGGTGCCGCGGACGGCGGCGACGGGGCCGACGGCGGCGTCGAGGAGGTCCAGCAGGTGCGGGCCGAGGTCGAGCAGGGCACCGTGCTCAAGACGCCAGGCGGTGGCGAAGTCGCCGCCGAGGAAGGCGCCGTGGAGGTAGCAGGAGCGGGCGCCGGTGACGTCCGCGGCGGCGGCGCGGCGCAGGAAGTCGCGGGTGGCGGGGTGGTACCGCTTGGTGAGGACGAGCTGCGAGACGACGCCGTGCTCGGCGACCGCGGCGGCGACGGCGCGGGCGGCGCCGAGGTCGGGGCCGAGCGGCTTCTCCAGCAGCAGCGCCCTGCCCGCGGCGGCGGCGCGTACGGCCAGCTCGGCCTGGACGGCAGGCGGTACGGCGAAGGCGACGGCCTCGCAGCCGTCGAGCAGTTCGGCGAAGGAGCCGGCGACCGCGGCGCCGTACGGCGCGGCCACCTCGGCGGCGGCCCCGGGGCGGCGGGCCCAGACGGCGGTCAGCTCGGTCTCGGGCCCGGCGGCGAGCATCCGGGCGTGCATGGCGCGGGCCCAGGGCCCCGCGCCGGCGAGCCCGACCCGTACCGGCGGCACCGGAGCCTTGGCACCGGCCGTCATCGCGCCCCGCTTCCGCTGCGGGCAGCCAGCCGTTCGTCCGCGCGTCCCGGCGCGTACAGGTGCTCCACCACCAGCGCCCCCGCGCCCGCGAGCCCCGCGGCGTCGCCCAGTCCCGGCGTGACGACCTGGAGGTGCGCGGTGGTGCGCGGCATCGCGCGCTGGTACAGCAACTCCCGTACGCCGGTGAGGAAGGGGGTGCCGGCGAGGTCGCCGACGATCATGAGCACGCCGGGGTTGAGCAGCGTGACGACCGTGGCCAGCACCTCGCCCACCCGCATCCCGGCCTCGCGTGCGAGCCGCACCGCGTCCGGCTGCCCGGCGGCCAGCAGATCGCGCACGTCGGAGCCGGAGGTGGCGGGCACGCCCAGCTCGGTGAGCCGGCCGGCCAGCGCCCGCCCGCTGGCGACGGCGGCGAGGCAGCCGTACGAGCCGCAGGCGCAGAGGGCGTCCATCCCGTCGTGCAGCCGTACGTGCCCGATGTCGCCCGCGCCGCCGTCGATGCCCCGGTAGATGCGGCCGTCGACGACGACGCCGGCGCCGATGCCGGTGGAGACCTTCACGAGCACGAAGGCCGCGCAGTCGGCGTATCCGGCGCGCTGCTCCGCGTACGCCAGGAGGTTGGCGTCGTTGTCCACGAGCACCGGCACGTCCTCGGGGCCCTCCGCGTGCTTGACGAAGGACCGGCGCATGTGGTCCTGGATCGGGTAGCCGTCCCAGCCGGGCATGATCGGCGGCTGCACGACGAGCCCGGTGTCGAAGTCCACCGGACCCGGCACCGAGATGCCGATGCCGCACACCTCGTCCGTGCCCCGCCCGGCCTCGGCGAGCAGCGGGCCGAACCAGCGCCCCAGCTCGTCCAGGACCGGCTCGGGCCCGTCGCCGACGCGCAGTTCGTCGGTGCGCTCGGCGAGCGGCCGGCCGGCGAGGTCGAGGACGGCGGCGCGGCCGTGCCGGGTCTGCAGGTCGGCGGCGAGCACGACGGCGTGCCCGGTGTCGAACTCCAGTTGCACGGAGGGCCGGCCGCCGGTCGAGACGCCGGCGGCACCGCGCAGCCAGCCGGCGGCCTGGAGCGCGTCGAGCCGGCCCGCGACGGTGGAGCGGGACAGGCCGGTGGCCTCCTGCAGCGCGGCCCGGGTGGTGGCCTCGCCGGTGCGGATGAGCTGGAGCAACTGCCCCGCGCTCGCCTGGTTGCGCATACGTCGTCCTCCGCTCAGCCCTTGTCCGCGCCGCTGGTCAGGCCCTCGGTGAGGAGCCGTTCCGCGGCGAAGAACAGCAGTACCACGGGGATGGTGAGGACCACGGAACCGGCCATGAGCACGGTCTTGGAGACCTCGATGCCGTTGGAGAGCTGCGCCAGGCCGAGCGAGACGGTCCAGCTCTCCGGCTCGGCGGCGAGGAAGAGCAGGGCGAACAGGAACTCGTTCCAGGCGATCATGAAGACGTACAGTCCGGTGGCCATCAGCGAGGGCGCGGCCAGCGGCAGCACCACCTTGCGCAGCGTCTGCACCCTGCTGCAGCCGTCGAGCGACGCCGCCTCCTCGATGGAGGCCGGGATGGTGACGAGGTAGTTCTTCAGCATGTAGATGGAGACTGGCACGGTCTGCGCCACGTACACGATCGCCAGGCCCACGAGGCTGCCGGACAGGCCCATCCGCGCGAACATCACGAACAGCGGGACGGCCAGCAGCGTGGCCGGGAACAGGTAGACGGCCAGGAACATCGCGCTGACCTGGCGGCTGCCGAAGAACTTCAGCCTGCTGACGGCGTACGAACCGGGCACGGCGGCGGCGAGCGTGAGCACCACGGTGCCGAGCGACACCAGCGCCGAGTTGAGCATCAGCTTCAGGAAGCCCTGGCCGCCGTCCTCGGTGGGCTTGAGCACGTCCCGGTACGTCGCGGTCGTCAGCTCCTTCGCCGACACCCACATCGACCCGGGGTCGACCAGCAGGGAGTCGATGGGCTTCAGCGACAGCACGACCATGTAGTAGAAGGGGACCAGCGTGATCAGCGCCAGGAACGCGATCACCACCCAGCGGAGCGTGCCGAAGAGGCGGTCCTCGAACTGCGCGCGCGTCATCACGCCTCCTCCTGGACCCGCTTGGCGAAGAACTTGAAGTAGATGCCCAGAAGCACCGTCAGCACGGCCGCCAGGACGAGCGCCTGGGCCGCGGCGGCGCCCACGTCGAAGCGCGAGGTGAGGAAGTCGTAGACGCGCACGGCGGCGATGTCGGTGCCGGCGCCGCCGCCGGTGAGCAGATAGACGTCGTCGAACTTGTTGAACGTCATGATGAAGCGCAGCACGCACAGCAGCGCGATCACGGGCATGAGCTGCGGCAGCAGGACGTGCCGGAAGCGCTGCGAGACCGTGGCGCCGTCCACGGTGGCGGCCTCCTCCAGGGTGTCGGGCACGGCCTGCAGCCGGGCGAGGAGGAAGAGGAAGGCGAAGGGGAAGTACCGCCATATCTCGAAGGCGATGACGGTGAGCAGGGCCAGGGGTATGTCGAAGTGCCAGCCCAGCAGGCTCACCTCGTACTGCCGGGTGGACAGGAAGGCGATCGGGTCGTCCCAGCCGAAGGCGTCCCTGCCCCACTCGTTGACCACGCCGTACTGGGGGCTCAGCGCCACCTCCCAGACGAAGGCGACGGCGACGACGGGCGCGACGTACGGCAGCAGCATCGAGCCGCGCAGCAGGCCGCGGCCGCGGAACGGGCGGCGCAGCGCGAGGGCGGCGACCAGGCCGAGCAGCACGGATCCCGCGGTGGCGCCGACGGTGTAGACGAGGGTGGTGCCGAGGCTGGACCAGAAGCCGGCCGAGGCGAAGACGTCGGAGAAGTTCTCCAGCGACCAGTTGCCGAACAGCCCCATGCCCTGGATGTCGACGAGCTTGGCGTCCTGGAAGGCCAGCAGGACCGTCCAGAGGATCGGGACGATCACAACGACCAGCACCACCAGGAACGTGGGGCTGACGAAGGCCAGTCCTGCGCGGTTCTCGCGGCGGCTCGCGGTCATGGGGCGGCGGGTGCGCGGCCGGCCGCCGGCGGGCGGGCGGGGGTCCGCGGAGTTCGCCGCGGGGCGGCTGTCGATCGTCGTCATGTGCGGTTTCCTCGGTGAGGGTTCCTCGGGGGGAGAGGGGCCGGCCGGTCAGTCAAGGGAGGTCTTCAACGCGTCGACCTCTTCGTACGCCTCGCGCGCGGCCTCCCCGGGACTCGTCTGTCCCGAGGTCATCGCGCCGACGGCCTTGGCGACGGGCAGTTCGCCGTTGGTGGCGCCCACGAGCGCGCCCTCGCCCTGGTCGATGCCCCACCGCTTCATGTCGCCGACGCCGGCGACGAGCTGGTCGAGCAGTTCCGGGGAGAAGACCTCCTCCATGGACTTCCTGGTGTCGACGCCCATGTCGCTGGCGCGCCAGGCGTCGAGGTAGCGCTCGGGCTGCCCGGGGGTGCCGGTGCGGACCGGGATCTTGCCCTCGGGCGCCATGCCGAACCAGTCCTCGTAGCCGGCGCCCATCATGTACTCGATGAACTGGGTGGAGGCCTCGGTCTCGGCGGTCTTGGTGGCGAGCCACGAGGTGATCTCGCCGAACTGGGCGGGCTCCGCGCCGCCGGGGCCCTGGAGCGAGGTGACGATGCCGCTGTTCGCGGCCAGGAACCCGGGGTCGTCCTTGCACTCGGCGCAGCTCGGCATGGCGTCGTTGCGCAGCCCGGCCAGCTCGTCCAGGAGGAACGAGGACCAGATGATCATGCTGGACTGGCCGGCGAAGTAGGTGGCCCGGGTGGTGTCGACGGTCTGCAGCCCGGGCGGGCCGTACTGGCGGGCGAGGGAGTCGTACGTCTCGAAGGCGGTGCGGCACCGTCCGGAGTCCAGGCCGATGCCGCCGTCGCCGTCGACGAGGTCGCAGCCGTTGGCCAGGGCGAGGTCCTCGAAGCTCTGCTGGGTGAAGACGTCGGCGGGGTCGGTGGCGACGGATATCCCGTCGCGGCCCTTGACGTCCAGCGTCTCGGCGGCCCTCAGCAGGCTCGCGTAGTCGTCGGGGACGTCGAGTCCGGCCTCGCGGAACAGGTCCTGGCGGTACGCGACGATCTGCACCCAGGCGTCGGAGGGCACCCCGAGCCGGGTGCCGCCGTCGGCGGTCAGGCGCAGCCCGTTGGCGTCGAACGTGTCCTCGCCGAGCCGGTCGACGACCTCGGCGGGGATGCGGGTGTTCAGCAGCTCGTTGCTGTACATCTGCCAGGCCTGGCCGAGCGGTACGGCGCCGATCACGTCGGGCAGGTCGCCGGCGGCGGCGGCCGACATGATGAGCTGCGGGAGCTGGTTCTCGTCCACGCCGACCAGCTCGACCTCGACGCCGGTCTCGTCCTCGAAGCGGTCGATGACCTTCTGGGTGCTGGCGATGCGGTCGGTCAGGCTCTCCTCCGACCACACGGTGATCTTCCGGTCGGGCTTGCCCGGACCGGAGGCGCCGGTGGCGCAGCCGGCGAGCACACCCATGGCGAGGGTGCTCGCGAGCAGGGCCGAGATCCGCGACCGCCGGGTCCACGTGCGCATGTTCTGATCCTTTGACTGTTCCTTGGATCGACTTAAGCGTTGGCGGACTGCATCACACCACTACTTTTTCATGTTGACAAGACATAAGTCTGAGATATCTTCGACGCAAGTCGTTAACAGCCGTGCCCCCGATCAGCCCCACCGGAGCACCCACCGTGGAACGCGTCGTCCAGTTCACCGCCCCCCGTCAGGTCGAGGTCGCCGAGCACGAGAGCGCCCCGCTCCCGCCAGGCCACCTGCGGGTCCGTACCCGGTACTCCGGTATCTCCGCCGGTACCGAACTCACCGCCTACCGGGGTACGAACCCGTATCTGACCCGCTCCTGGGACCCGGCGGCCCGGCTGTTCCGCGAGGACGCGGCGGGGCTTTCGTATCCGGTCGCCGGCTGGGGCTACTCCGAGGTCGGCGAGGTCACCGAGGTCTCCCCCGAACTCGCCGGCACCCCCGGCCTGCCCGCGCTGGGCGACCTGGTCTGGGGCATCTGGGGCCACCGCAGCGAGGGCGTCGTCCCCGCCGAGCGGATGGCAGGGCACACGCTGCCCGCCGGGCTCGACCCGCTCGCCGGGTCCTTCGCCAGGGTCGGAGCGATCGCATACAACGCGGTCCTCGCCGCCGGCATCCATGTCGGCGAGGACGTCGCCGTCTTCGGGCAGGGCGTCATCGGGCTGCTCGCCACCCGGCTCGCCGCGCTCAACGGCGGCAGCGTGACCGCCGTGGACGCCCTCGGCACCCGGCTGGAGCGGGCCGCCGAGCACGGCGCGGCCCGTACGCTCAACGCCCGCACCGACGCCGTCGCCGAGGGAATACGGGCGGCGACCGAGGGGCGGGGCGCGGATGTCGCCATCGAGATCAGCGGCGCGTACGCGGCGCTGCACGAGGCGCTCCGCTCCGTCGTCGTCGACGGCCGGGTGGTGGCCGCCGGCTTCTACCAGGGCGACGCGGTCGGGCTGCGGCTCGGCGACGAGTTCCACCACAACCGGGTCAGGCTCGTCTGCTCCCAGATCGGCGGCGTCCCGCCGGAGCTGGCCGGGCGGTGGGACCAGCAGCGGCTGCAGCAGACGTTCCTGCGGCTCGTCGCCGACGGCCGCGTCGAGGTGCTGCCGCTGGTCAGCCACGTGGTGCCGGCGGCGGAGGCCGCGGACGCGTACGCCCTGCTCGACGAGCGGCCCGAAGCCGCCCTCCAGGTCGTCCTGGAGTTCTGAGACCGCCGTGCCCGACCCCGCACCCCGCTCCGCGCACCCGCGCACACCCCCCGGCAGAAAGGCCGACCGCCCCGCCATGTTCTCCCTCGCGGCCCAGGAACAACTGCTGCCCGGCGACACCCTCCAGCAGAAGTGGGAGTTCGCGCAGGCCGCCGGCTACGACGGCATCGAGCTGCGCGCCCAGGGCGACCTGCGGTTCGCCGCCCGGCTGCCCGAGCTGAGGCGCGCGCTCGCCGACGGCGTCGTCATGCCCACCGTCTGCGTCGACATGCTGCACTTCTTCGGCGACTTCGACGCCGGGCGGCGCCGCGACGCGGTGGCGCAGATGAAGTCGCAGCTCTCGGTGATCGCCGAGATCGGCGGCGTCGGCGCGCAGACCCCTGCGTCGTACGGGATGTTCTCCCGCCGGCTGCCGCCCTTCACCCCGCCGCGCGACGAGGCGGGCGACCGCGCCGTGCTGCTCGACGGGCTGGCCGAACTGGGCGAGCACGCGCGCCGCGAGGGCGTCGTTCTCTTCCTGGAGCCGCTGAACCGCTACGAGGACCACATGGTCAACCGGCTGGCACAGGCCACGGAACTCATCCGTGCCGCCGGCCTGGACAGCGTGCGGATCGGCATCGACAGCTACCACATGAACATCGAGGAGGCCGACCCCGCCGCCGCGATCCTCGACAACGCCCCCTGGATCGGGCACGCGCAGGTCTCCGACTCCAACCGCTTCCAGCCGGGGGCCGGCCATCTCGACTGGCCCGCCTGGCTCGGCGCGCTCCGCGCCGCCGGCTACACCGGCTGGCTCGCCGCCGAGTGCCGGCTGACCGGCGACCCGGCGGCGGCCGTCGCCGCCGTGCCCGGGTTCCTGCGCAGGGCCGGCGCATGACGGCGGCGCCCGCGGAGGGGCGGGGCGCGACGGCGCTGACGGCGGCGCCCGGCGACGGGCCCGGCGCCGGGGGGTCCGGGCCCGTACGCGCGGACGACCCGTGGCGGGCCGCGGCGGCGGTGCTGCTGGGCAACTGGACGGGGACCTCCACCGTCCCGTCGCGCACGCTGTACCCGCACCAGTGGAGCTGGGACTCGGCGTTCGTCGCGATCGGGCTGCGGCACCTGTCGCCGCGGCGGGCGCAGCGGGAGCTGGAGATGCTGCTCGGCGCCCAGTGGGGCGACGGCCGTATCCCGCACATCGTCTTCAACCCGGCCGTGCCGCACGCCGCTTACTTCCCCGGCCCCGACTTCTGGCGCTCGGCGGGCTCCCCCGCCGGCGGCGGGGGCGGGGCCGCCGGTCCGGGCGCGGGGGCCCGGGCCGGCGCCCCGGCGCACACCCAGACCTCCGGCATCGTGCAGCCGCCGGTGCACGCGCTCGCGGCGCTGCTGGTGCACCGGGCGGACCCGGCGGCCTCCGCGCGCCGCGGCTTCCTGGCGCGCGTGTACCCGCGGCTGCTCGCCTGGCACCGCTACCTCGCCGAGGACCGCGACCTGGGCGGCGCCGGGCTGGCCGCGATCGTCCACCCCTGGGAGTCCGGGATGGACAACAGCCCCTGCTGGGACGGCCCGCTGGCCCGGATCGAGCCGGCCCCGGCGGCGTCGTTCCGCCGCGCGGACCTCGACCACGGCGATCCGGCGGACCGGCCGACCGACCTCGACTACGGGCGGTACGTGCGGCTCGCCGCCGACTACCGCGACGCGGGCTACGCGGACGCGGGGGTGCGGCACGGCTTCGCCGTCGAGGACCCGTGCGTGAACGCGCTGCTGATCGCCTCGGAGGAGGCGATGGCGGAGATCGCGGCGGAGCTGGGCACCGACCCGGGCGGCCACCGGGAGCGGGCCGCGCGGCTGACGGAGGCGCTGGTGGCCCGGCTGTGGGACGCGGAGGCGGGCATCTTCCGCAGCCGCGACCTGCGGGCGGACCGGGCCGTCGAGGAGTACAGCGTCGCCGGACTGACCCCGCTGCTCGCCTCGGGACTGCCGCCCGCGGTGGCGCGGACGCTGCGGGACACCCTGGCGGGCGCGCACTTCCGCCTCGGGGAGCTGCCGCTGGTCGCGTCGTACGACCTGGAGGGCCGGGCGTTCGACCGCACCCGGTACTGGCGCGGCCCGGCGTGGTTCAACACCGCCTGGCTGCTGGAGCGCGGCCTGCGCGGGCACGGCGCCGCCGCGACGGCGGACGCGCTGCGGCACGCGGTGCTCTCCGGGGCGGCCGAGTCGGGGTTCGCGGAGTACGTGGACCCGCTGACGGGCGCGGGCCGGGGCGCGCGGGGCTTCAGTTGGACGGCGGCGCTGGCGCTGGACCTGGCGTCGTCCGGCGGGGAGTGGCCGGGGGCGGGCGCGCGATGAGCGACGGCCGGGTGCTGCTCGCGCGCGCCGGTACGTTCGCGGTGCTCACCCGGGGCGGCGGCGTCACGGGCCGCCGCGGCACGGCACCGGACGGGCTGTTCCGCCACGACGCCCGGCACCTGAGCCGCTGGCTGCTGACGGTCGACGGCGCGGAACCGGCGGTCCTCACCCCGGCCCGCGACGGCTGGATCCCGGCCACGAGCGTCCTCACCCCGCCGGCCGTCCGCGACGCCCCGGCCCCGTACACGGTCTTCCGCGAACAGGCCGTCGCCTCGGGCCTCCTGCTGGAACACCTCCGCCTGGTCAGCAACAGCCCGGACCGGGTGACGGCCCGGCTGGAGCTGCTGGCGGACGCGGACTTCGCGGACCAGTTCGAGCTGCGGTCGGACGGCCGCACGTACGCCCGCCCGCCGGAGGCTGCCCCCGAGGCCCGGGAGCGGCCGGACGGCGTGGAGTTCACGTACCGCCGCGGCGAGGGGTGGCTGTCCCGTACGACGGTGAGGTGCGACCCGCCGCCGGACGAGGTGACGCCGGAGGACCGTCCCGGGGACGGCGCCGGCACCGCCCGGCGGCTCGGGTGGACGCTGACCCTCCCGCCGCACGGCACCGCGGAACTGGCACTGCGCGTCGAAGCCCGCCCGCACGGCGCACCCGCCGTCGCGGACACCGCGACCCCGGCACGGGCCGCCGCCGAACTCCGCGCCGAAGTCGACGCGTTCACCCACCCGCCGGCGGAAGCGGACACCGCCCCCCTCTCCCCCGCCGAGCGCGCCGCGCTCCACGCCGCCTGCACGCACGGGCTCGCCGACCTCGCGCTGCTGCGCGTGCCCGCCGCCGGGCCCCGCGGCGAAGCGCTCTCCGTGCCGGGCGCGGGGATTCCGTGGTTCCTCACGCTCTTCGGCCGCGACTCGGTGCTGACCTCCCTCTTCGCGCTGCCCTACCGTCCCGCCCTCGCCCGCGACACCCTCCTGGCGCTCGCCGCCACCCAGGGCACCCGGCACGACGCCTTCTCCGCCGAGCAGCCGGGCCGCATCGCGCACGAGGTGCGCCACGGGGAGCTGGCCGCCTTCCGGCAGGTGCCGTACGGGCGTTACTACGGCTCCGTCGACGTCACCCCCCTCTTCCTCGTGCTGCTCCAGGCGTACGCCGAGGCCACCGACGACACCGCACTCGCCGCGCGGCTGGAGCCGCAGGCGCGGGCCGCCGCGGAGTGGATGCTGGGCGACGGCGGGCTGGCCGAGCGGGGCTGGCTGGTCTACACGCCCGATCCCGGCGGTCTCGTCAACCAGAACTGGAAGGACTCCGCGGGCGCGATCTGCTTCGCGGACGGCACCCAGGCCGAGGGGCCCGTCGCCGTCGCGGAGGCGCAGGGCTACGCGTACGACGCCCTCGTCCGCACCGCGCGGCTCGCCCGCGGCGTCTGGGGCGACGCCCCGTACGCCGACCGTCTCGACGCCCTCGCCGCCGGGCTGCGCGACCGCTTCCACCGCGACTTCTGGCTGCCCGCCCAGGACTTCCCGGCGCTCGCGCTCGACGGCCGCGGTCGGCAGGTGGACGCGCTCGCCTCGGACGCCGGCCACCTGCTGTGGTCCGGGATCCTGGACCGGGAACGCGGGGAGCGCACCGGGCGGCGGCTGCTCACCGGCGACTTCTTCTCCGGCTGGGCCGTGCGCACGCTGGCGGCCGGTCAACGGCCGTACCACCCGCTGTCGTACCATCGCGGGAGCTGCTGGCCGCATGACAACGCCGTCATCGCCCTCGGCCTGGCCCGCTACGGGCTCGGCGCCGAGGTCCGCGCGCTGACCCGGGGGCTGCTGGCCACCGCGGAGTCGCACGGCTGGCGGCTGCCGGAGGTGCTGGCCGGTTACGCACGCAGCGACCACCCGGCACCCGTACCGTATCCACACGCCTGCTCCCCGCAGGCGTGGGCGGCTGCCACGCCGCTGGCGCTGCTCACCGCAGTCTCCGGGGGCGGCGGAACCTGACGCCCGCCGCCTCCGGTCCCCCCACTTCCGCGTCCCGCACCGAGCCGACCCGCGGCCGGCCCACCGGCGGGGCGCGGCGACGCTGACCGGCCGGTCGCCGCGGCGCTCAGCGCCCGGCGGTCACTCCGCGTCCTCCGCGTCCTCCTCCGCCAGCATCGCCCGCGCCCGCGCGACCCGTACCGCGGCCGAGAGACTGGCGATGTCGTACGCGCCGTGGTGGCGACGCCCGTTGACGAAGAACGTCGGCGTGCCCGCGACCCCGCTGAGGTCCGCGGACTCGGTGTCCGCCGTGACCCGGCCCGCGCCGCTGCCGGCGTACAGGGACCGGCGGAACCGCTCGACATCCAGCCCCAGGTCCGCCGCGTGCTCCAGCAGGTCCCGCGGCGTCAGCCGGTCCTGTGCGGCGAGGAGCCGGTCGTGCATGGGCCAGAACGCGTCCTGCTCGGCCGCCGCCTCCGCGGCCTCGGCGGCGAGCTGGGCCCGCGGGTGCACGTCGGTGAGCGGCAGATGCCGCCAGACGTAGCGGACGTCGCCGAAGTCGGCGAGGAGTTCGCGTACGACGGGCTCGGCCCTGCCGCAGTACGGGCACTCGAAGTCGCCGTACTCGACGACCGTGACGGGCGCCTCCCGCGGGCCGCGGATGTGGTCGCGCTCGTGGTCGACGGGCACGGCGAGGTCCACGACGACGGGCGTGGTGCCCAGGAGCGCGCGGATGCGCCGCGGCTTCGGCAGCCGGGCGGTGGCGAAGGCGACGAGCGCGGTCACGGCGCCCGAGCAGACGACGGCGGTGAGGATCCCGATCTTCGCCTGGGCGAGCTGCTCACCGTGGAACGCCTTCGTGGCGATCAGCAGCGCGACCGTGAACCCGACGCCGGCGATCGTGCCCCCGCCGGCGACCGCCGCCCAGCCGACCGGCGGGCGCGTCCGGCCGCGGCTCAGCCGCGCCGTCATCGCGGTGGCGCCGAGGATGCCCAGCGGCTTGCCCAGCACGTACGCCGCCAGGATGCCCAGCGTCACGGGCGAGGTGAATGCGCGTGACAGCAGCTCGCCGCCGAGCTGGATGCCGGTGTTGGCCAGGGCGAACAGCGGCACGATCAGATAGCTGCTCCACGGGTGGTAGATCCGCTGCAGCCGCTCGTTCGGGGAGATCGCCGAGGCGATGCCCTGCCGCGCCTCCCGCTCCAGCTCCGAGGTGGGCTGCTCCCGGAACGAGCGGAACAGCCCGCTGGCCCGCTCCAGCTCGCTGCGCGGCGCGGGGTAGGCGTACGTGGCGAGCCCGATGAGCAGCCCGACGACGACCGGGTCGATGCCGGACTCCACGAAGGCGACCCACATGGCGACGCCGAGCAGCGCGTAGACGGCGCCGCGCCTGCTGCCGGCGGTGCGCAGGACCACGATCGCCGCGAAGAACACCACGCCGGCGAGCAGCGCGGGCCACGTCACGGAGCTGCTGTACACGAAGGCGATGACGGCCAGGGCGACGAAGTCGTCGACGACGGTGATGGTGAGGACGAAGGTGTACAGCCGCCGCGGGAACCGCTTGCCGAGGAGGGCCAGCACGCCGAGGGCGAAGGCGGTGTCGGTGGACATCGCGACACCCCAGCCGGAGGCGGAGGAGTCGCCGGCGTTGATGCTCAGGTAGATGAGCACCGGTACGAGCATCCCGGCGACGCCGGCGACGAACGGCAGCGTCATCCGGTGCCGTTCCCGCAGCTCCCCCATGTCGAACTCGCGCCGCGCCTCCAACCCGACGACCAGGAAGAACAGCGTCATCAACCCGGTGTTGACCCACTCGCGCAGGTCCATGCCGAGACTGCGGTCGCCCAGTTCGACGGACAGGTGGGTGTGCCAGAAGTCCGCGTAGCTGCCGGGTGCGGCATTCGCCCAGACGAGGGCGATGACGGCGGCGGCGACGAGGAAGGTGGCGCTGCCGCTCTCGGTGCGGATGAACGTCCAGCGGGCCGAGGTGGTCGGACCGTCCGTCGTCCGGTCGGCGGGTGGGGCGGCGTCCGGCTGCGGCATGTGCTCGGTCTCCCTCGTCTCGCGAACCATGGTCGGCGGGAGGAAGGGGGTGCCGCCGTGGCCGATAGTACGCGCCGCGCACCAGTGCCGGGAGTACGCACTTTCGGCACGGCGCCGAGGTCACGGCAGGTCCGGGGCCCGGGTATCCTCGGTCCAGCCCATGGTGCGCTGGACTGCTTTGAGCCAGTTGTTGTATTCGCGGTCGCGGGTTTCGGTGTCCATGCGGGGGGTCCATTCGGCGGCGCGGCGCCAGTTGGCGCGCAGGGCGTCGGTGTCGGGCCAGTAGCCGACGGCGAGTCCGGCCGCGTAGGCGGCTCCCAGGCAGGTGGTCTCGGCGACCAGGGGGCGGACGACGGGGGCGTCGAGGACGTCGGCGAGGGTTTGCATGAGGAGGTTGTTGGCGGTCATGCCGCCGTCGACCTTCAGGGAGGTCAGCTCGACCCCGGAGTCTTTGGTCATCGCGTCGACGATCTCGCGGGTCTGCCACGCGGTGGCTTCCAGCACCGCCCGGGCGAGGTGTGCCTTGGTGACGTAGCGGGTGAGGCCGGCGATGACGCCGCGGGCGTCGTCGCGCCAGTAGGGGGCGAACAGGCCGGAGAAGGCGGGTACGAAGTAGGCGCCGCCGTTGTCTTCGACGCTCAGGGCGAGGGTTTCGATTTCGGCGGCGGTGGAGATGATGCCCATCTGGTCGCGCATCCACTGCACCAGCGCGCCGGTGATGGCGATGGATCCTTCCAGGGCGTAGACGGCGGGTTCGTCGCCGATGCGGTAGCCGACGGTGGTGAGCAGGCCGTTTTCGGAGTGGACGGGTTCGCCGGCGGTGTTCATCAGCAGGAAGGTGCCGGTGCCGTAGGTGGATTTGGCTTCGCCCTGGGCGAAGCAGGTCTGTCCGAAGAGTGCGGCTTGCTGGTCGCCCAGTGCGGAGGCGACGGGGATGCCGGTCAGGGTGCCGGAGGCGGCGTGGCCGTAGACCTCGGCGGAGGAGCGGATCTGGGGGAGTACGGCTTGGGGGATGCCCATGGCCTGGCAGATGCCGGGGTCCCAGTCGAGGGTTTCGAGGTTCATGAGCATGGTGCGGGAGGCGTTGGTGACGTCGGTGACGTGGACGCCGCGGCCGGGGCCTCCGGTGAGGTTCCAGATGACCCAGGAGTCCATGGTGCCGAAGAGGATGTCGCCTGCCTGGGCGCGGGCGAGGAGGCCGGGGGTGTTGTCGAGGAGCCAGCGGATTTTGGGGCCGGCGAAGTAGGAGGCAAGGGGCAGGCCGGTGGCGGTGCGGAAGCGGTCTTGTCCTTCGGTGCCGCCGAGTTGGCGGCAGAGTTCTGCGGTGCGGGTGTCCTGCCAGACGATGGCGTTGGCGACGGGTTCGCCGGTGTTCTTGTCCCAGAGCAGGGTGGTTTCGCGTTGGTTGGTGATGCCGATGGCTTTGACGTCGGCGCGGGTGATGCCGGCTTTGGCGACGGCGCCGTCGACGACTTGCTGGACGTTGCGCCAGATCTCGGTGGCGTTGTGCTCGACCCAGCCGGGCCTGGGGAAGATCTGCTGGTGTTCCTTCTGGTCCACCGACACGATCCGGCCATCGGTGTCGAACACGATGCACCGGCTCGAAGTCGTCCCCTGATCGATAGCCGCAATGAACGGGCCGGGGCGCTGCGGGGAGGGGGCGCTGAAATCGTCGGTCACGGTCTGCTCCTGCTCCGAAACGTCGCATCGGTCGCCGGGACCGTGCCGCTGCGCCGGCACCCCGGCCCGTGGTGAGTACATGACCAGCGCGGAATCCCGCCGTCAACGACGCCCTGCCGACATTGTCGAACGAATCTGCTGCACCCCGCTTTCACCGGCGGGGCGCGGAGGCTTATGGTCGGCGCGTGCCAGGTCCGGTTCAGTCGGTTGAACGCGCGGCGGCGATACTGCACTTGCTGGCGCGCGGTTCCGGCCGCCTCGGAGTCAGCGAGCTGGCCGGATCGCTGGGCCTGGCGAAGGGCACGGTGCACGGGCTGCTGCGGACACTGCAGCAGGTGGGGTTCGTCGAGCAGGACCACGGCACCGGCAAGTACCGGATCGGCGACACGCTCCGCGACCTCCGCTCCGGCCACGTCGACGCCAACGAGCTCCGCTCCCGCGCCCTGAACTGGGCCGACGGGCTGGCCGCCAGAAGCCGCGAGGCGGTGCGCATCGGCGTCCCGGCCGACGGCCGGGTCCTCGTCGTCCACCACGTCTTCCGGCCCGGCGACCCGCAGCAGACCCTCGACGTGGCCGCGACGCTGCCGGCGCACGCGACCGCGCTGGGCAAGGTGCTGCTCGCGTACGACGTGAACGCCCCGGCGGCGGCGGGCGGCGAGCCCCCGGCCGCGTACACGCCCAGGACGCTGACCGCGCCCGCGGCGATCCTGGCGGAACTGCGGCGGGTGCGCGAGGCGGGCTGGGCCGGCGAGCACGGCGAACGGCGCCTGGAGGAGGCGGGGATCGCGGCGCCGCTGCGCGGCCCGGGCGGTCTCGTCGTCGGCGCGCTCGGCATCTCGGGACCGGCCGAGCGGCTCTGCGAGCGCTCCGGCATGCTGCGCGAGGACCTGGTGGGGCTGGTGCTCGGCACGGCCAGGTCGGTGTCGCGGGACCTGGGCGCGTCCCGCCGGTGACGGCCGCGCGGGACCGGGGAGACGAGACGGGCTGTCCGGGCGGGGCAGCCGGTACGGAGCGGGGGCGGCGTGGTGCAGCGGTACGTGATGTCGGTGGACCAGGGCACGACGTCCACCCGGTGCATCCTCTTCGACGCCCAGGGCCGGCTGGTCTCCGTGGTGCAGCGCGAGCACAAGCAGTACTTCCCGCGGCCCGGCTGGGTCGAGCACGACGCCGTGGAGATCTGGCGGAACCTGCGCCGGATCGTGCCGCGGACCCTGGCGGAGGCGGGCGCCGACGCCGGCCAGGTCGTCGCGCTGGGCATCGCCAACCAGCGGGAGACGACGGTGCTGTGGGACCGGCACACCGGCCGCCCGGCCGCCCGCGCCGTCGTCTGGCAGGACACCCGTACCGACGAGCTGGCCGACCGGCTCGCCCGGGACCCGCGCGCGGACCGGGTGCGCGCGCTCTGCGGGCTGCCGCTGGCCACGTACTTCTCCGCGCCGCGGATCCGCTGGCTGCTGGACTCCACCCCCGGGCTCCGGGAGCGGGCGGAGCGCGGTGACGTGCTGTTCGGCACGATGGAGAGCTGGCTGATCTGGAACCTGACCGGCGGGCCCGCGGGCGGGCTGCACATCACCGACGTCACCAACGCCAGCCGCACGATGCTGATGAACCTGCGCACGCTGTCGTGGGACGACGAGCTGCTGGACTTCTTCGGCGTGCCGAAGGCGATGCTGCCGGAGATCCGCTCCTCCACGCAGACGTACGGCACGACCACCACCGTCGTCCCCGGCATCCGCATCGCCGCGGCCCTCGGCGACCAGCAGGCGGCCCTCTTCGGCCAGACCTGCTTCGCTCCCGGCGAGGCCAAGTGCACGTACGGCACGGGCAGTTTCCTGCTGCTCAACACCGGCGAGACCCCGGCGGCCTCCCGGCACGGGCTGCTGACGACCGTCGGCTTCAAGATCGGGGACGAGCCGGCGGTGTACGCGCTGGAGGGCTCGATCGCGGTGACGGGGTCGCTGGTGCAGTGGTTCCGCGACGGGCTGCAGCTGATCGGCAGCGCGCCGGAGATCGAGACGCTGGCGCAGACCGTCGACGACAACGGCGGCTGCTACATCGTGCCGGCGTTCTCGGGGCTGTTCGCGCCGCACTGGCACAGCGAGGCGCGGGGCGTGATCGCCGGGCTCACCTCGTACATCACCAAGGGGCATCTGGCGCGGGCGGTGCTGGAGGCGACGGGCTGGCAGACGCGGGAGGTGGTGGACGCGATGAACGCCGACTCGGGTCTGGCGCTCTCCGGCCTGCGCGTCGACGGGGGCATGACGGCGGACAACCTGCTGATGCAGTTCGTCGCCGACGTCCTGGACGTGCCCGTCGTCCGGCCGATGATGGCGGAGACGGTCTCGCTGGGCGCGGCGTACGCGGCGGGGCTCGCGGTCGGCTACTGGCCGGACCTGGAGGGGCTGCGGCGCAACTGGCACCGGGCGGCCGAGTGGCTGCCGCGGATGCCGGAGAGCCGCAGGACCGCGGAGTACGCCAACTGGCGCCACGCGGTGGGCCTGACGTTCGGCTGGACCCGTCCTGCGGAGAGCCCGCCGCCGTCGGGGGCCGACGTGGTCGACCTGGTGCTGGCCGACCACCGCAGGGTGGAGCACCTGCTCAGCGCGCTGCGCAGCGAGGAGGCGGACCGGCGCGCGGTGCTGCACGAGCTGGCGGGGCTGCTGGTGGCGCACGTGGAGGCGGGCCGGGCGGCGGCGCGCTCCGGCGCCGGCTCGGCGGGATACGCGCTCTGCCCCGACGACGCCGGCCACGGCCCGGCGGCGGTCGCACGCGCCCTGCTGGCGCTGCTGCGCCTGGACGAGCCCGCGGGGCCGGAGTTCGACGCCGCACTGGACCGTCTGGGCACCGTCGCCGCCGGGCACATCGCCGCCGGGGAGCGCGTCCACCTCAACGCGCTGCGCCGCGGCGCCTCCGTGCAGGAGCGCGCCGTCCTGGGCCGCGCGTACGCCGTGGCGCGCGGGCGACTGCGCGCCTCCGGCTGCGAGAGCGCGGCCCGGGTCGCGGCGCTGGCGGGCGAGTCCGTGACGTAGCCGCGCACCTCCGTGGCGCTCCGGTCAGGCGCCGGCGGTGCCGCGGCCGGTGACGAGGTCGTCGAAGTCCCCTTCCTTGGCGGCCCGCAGGAACGCGGCAAGACCCGCGGTCCCGTAGACCAGCGCGGGGCCCTGCGGGTCCCGCGAGTTGCGGACCGCGACCTCCCCGCCGGACAGCCCGGCCAGCTCCACGCACTCGCCGTTGGGGTTGCTGTGGTGGCTCTTGCGCCACTCGACGTTCCCCAGCCGGCCCGCGGGCACACCGTTCTCGACCTGCATGGCTGCTCCTTCCCACTGATCTTTTGCGTACTGTACTTGCGTCTGTGCTTGCGGATGCACTTACAGATGAAATTTCATCCGGCGGTCACCGAGCGCTCGGAGCACAGTGGCGCACGGTGATCGAATCCGGCCGAACTGCCGTACGGGAGCAGGGAAAAGCCCCGCGGGCCGCGGGGTCCGGGGGGCTGCGAAGGAGGTGCGGGCGGGGGCCCGTCAGGTGGCGTGCAGGAGCTGCCGCAGGAACGTGTCGGTGTTCGTCAGCTCCGTGGCCGGCGCCGCCAGCCGGTCGACGGCCAGGCGGTGCCGCTCGACGTCGTCGGCGTCGTCGAGGTAGAGCGCGCCGGTGAGCTGTTCCAGGTACGCGATGTCAGGCAGGTCCGCCTCGGCGAAGCGCAGCAGCGTCACCGAGCCGGCCAGCACCGTCGCGGCGGAGGTGTGCAGCGGCACGACGTGCACCGCGATCTCCGGGAACTCCGCGCTGTGCAGCCGGATCAGATGGCGTATCTGCTCGCGCATCACCGCGGGGCCGCCCACGCTGCGGCGCAGCGCGCCCTCGTCGATGAGCTGCCAGCAGCGCGGCGGGTCGGACCTGGCGAGGAGCTGCTGGCGCCGCTCCAGCAGGTCGACGCGGCGGGCCACGGCGCCGGCGCTGTCGTCGGGGTACGTCAGCCGCGCGAGCGCGGCGGCGTAGGCGGGGGTCTGGAGCAGGTCCGGCACGCGGTGCGACTGGTAGCCGCGGATGAGCGTCGCGCCCTCTTCGAGCCCGAAGTACGTTTCCAGCCAGCGCGGCGTCAGATCGCCGTACTGCTGCCACCAGCCGGGGGTGTTGGCGCCGCGGGCCAGCGCGAGGTACGTTTCGCGCTCCCGGATGTCGGTGACCGCGTAGAGCGTCAGCAGGTCCGCGATGTCGCGCTCCTTGCAGCCGCCCTGGCCGCGCTCCAGCCGGCTCATCTTGGGCACCGAGGCCCGGATCGCCTGCGCCGCCGCGTCGAGTCCGACGCCGCGCCTGACGCGCAGCCTGCGCAGCCGGGAGCCGAGGACGATCCGCCGGATCGTGGGCCCGCCCCGGCCGGGGTCCACGCCGCCCCCGGGCAGCCGGCGCCCACCGGCCACCGGTAGTACTGACCCCGCCATCTCCCCTCCCCCGCCGGTCGGTTCACCATCCCGTCGCCAGCGCGGAATCATACCCGTCCGGGGCGTCTTTCCCGAACCTTCGTCCGGTTTTCGCCTACCGGATCGGACGTACGGACCCGTTGCGCCGAGCGGGCGGCGTACCGGAGGGGATCAGCTCTTCGCGCCCGGTTCGTCCACCGACTCGTGCCAGCCCCCGACGACGATCCGGGCGAGCCAGCCGAAGAACCAGAAGACCAGCACGCCGAAGAGCGAGGAGACCAGCACCGCCGCGAGCAACTGCTCGGACTGCAGCCGCGACTGGTAGAGGTCGATGAGCACCCCGATGCCGGGCTGCCCCTGGCGGAAGAAGAAGTCGCCGACGATGGCGCCGACCACGGACATCCCGGCGGCGATCCGCAGCCCGGTGAAGATGTGCGGCAGCGCGGCGGGCAGTTGGAGCTTCCACAGCCGGGTCAGCCGGCCCGCGTTCTGGAGCCTGAACAGGTCGTGGTACGAGGAGTCGGCGGAGCGGATGCCGAAGAGCGTGCTGGTGAGGATGGGGAAGAAGGCGATGATGACGCAGACGAGCACCCGGGTGGAGAACCCGTAGCCCCACCAGAAGCCGAAGAGCGGGACCAGGGCGAGGATCGGCGTCACCTGCAGCACGACGAAGTACGGGAAGAGGGAACGTTCCAGCCACCGGGCCTGGCTCATCAGGATCGCCATCGCGATCGCCCCGGCCGCCGAGATGAGCAGCCCGAGCGAGGCGACCTGCGCGGACAGCAGCAGGGCGTCGAGGAGTTCGGCCCGGTTGTCGCCGTCGAGGAACCCCACCCGCACCACGTCGTGCGGCGGCGGGAAGAGGAAGCGCCGGTCCTCGGCCAGCACCACCATGCTGATCAGGTACCACACGCCCACGGCGATACCGGCCACCAGCACGGCGGGCAGCCTCCGGAGCAACGGGCGCAGGTTCATGGCTTGACGGCCACCAGCGTGTAGGCGTTTCCCTCGGTACGGTCCGGGTGCCGGGGGCGCCAGCGGTGCGCGACCACCACGCCGGGGTCGACCGGCTCCCAGCCGTCGATGATCCGCTTCAGCTCGGCGCGGCTGCGCTCCACCATCGGCGTCGCGCCGCACGCCCACGCCTTGGTGAGCCGGCTCACCCGGGAGTCGAGTTCGGCGGATATCTGGGACGCGGCGAGGTAACTCCCCGAGACCACCCCGCGGCGGACGCGTGCCACCAGGTCCGCCGGGTCGTCCTCGTCGAGCAGGAAGTGGAGCAGCCCGACCATGAGCACGGCCACGGGCCGGTCGAGGTCCAGCACGGCGCGGGTGTCCGGGTGGGTGAGGATCAGCTCGGGCCGCCGGACGTCGCCGGCGAAGGCGGCGGTCAGGATCCCGTCGGTGTGCAGGGCCTGCATGTGCGCCACGGCGACGGGGTTGTAGTCGACGTAGACGATCCGGGTGTCGGGGGCGATGCCGTGCGCGATCTCGTGGACGTTGGGCATGCGCCGCTGCGGCAGGCCGCAGCCGATGTCGAGGATCTGGCGGATGCCCGCCTCCCCGACCAGGTAGCGCACGGCCCGTTCCAGGAAGAGCCGCTGGGCGCGTACGCGCATCTTCACGTCCGGCATGAAGGTGGCCTCGACCTCGTCCACCAGCGCGCGGTCCGGGCCGAGGTTGTCGCTGCCGCCGAGGTGGTAGTCGTACGTGCGGGAGGCGTGGGGGGCCGTGGGATCGGGCAGGGGCGACGTGCCGTGGGGCCCGTCGGCTATGCCGTTGTCGCTCATGTTCCTCTCCGCGTCGGCCGCGTACGGCCGTGGCTGTGCCGGCCCGCACCGCGGTGCGGGCCGGGAGGGCAGCGTACTCCACCGCGCCGCCGGGGCCCGCGGTGCGCGGTCCCGGCGGTCGGGCAGCCGGTCATCCGCCGTGTCCGATGGCGGTGTCGAGGAACTCGTTGGTCACGACGTCCGCGGGCTTCAGACCGTCCTTCACGGGCTTCTTCTGCTCGGCGAAGATCGGCTCGCCGATGTCGATGATCTCCTGGACCCGCCTGGTCTCGAAGTTCCCGACGGTGGTGTCCTCGCCCTCGGCGTCGTCCGAGGCGATCCCGAGCTTCTTCATCTCGCCGATCCCGTACTTCGCGATGCCCTCGGTGAGCACGTCGCCGCCCTTGTACTGCTCGGCGATGTCCACGATGGTGGCGATGGCCGCGTCCGGGTCGCGGAGGTAGTCGACCTGCGACTGCTGGATTACCGGGATCAGCTTCTCCAGGCAGGGCGCCAGTCCGGCCTTCGCCTCGGGGCGGACGACGAGGGAGGGCCCGTAGATCGGGTAGCCGGCCTCGTAGACGAGCTGGCCCTTGACGGGCTTCATCCAGTCGTCGATCTCGTTCTCGAACATGTACGGGTCCTCGGCCGCGTACCCGGAGGAGGCGAGCTTGCCGCCGGAGGCCACGAAGCGCGCGGGCGAGCCGTCGAAGGAGCCGTCCACCTGGTCCTTCTTGAGGATCCCGGTGCCGGTCAGATACTCCATGTACGTGTCGCCGCCGGAGTACAGCACGGTGGTATCGGACTTGCCGACGTCCTCGATGGTCTCGAACTCCGGGTAGGTCTCCGGGTCCCAGTAGATCATCGTCGGGTCCTTCTCCAGCAGCGCCAGCACCGCGGTGGTGGGCTGGGTGGCCGAGAGCTGGACGATCTCGTCGAAGCCGCCGACCACGCCGAGGTCGATGTCCTCGTCCGTGTACATCTGCGCGGAGGTGGCGGCGAAGCCGATCGCCGGGCCGCCGGCGCGCAGTTCGAGCGAGATGCCGGTGTCCTTGCCGCCTGCGACCAGCGGTGCGGTGGCCCGTTTGCGGTCCGCGTCCACCTCGGGTTCGTCGCCGAGGAGCGCGTACAGCGGGCCGAAGGCGGTGGCGTTCGGCAGCCACGACGTCTGCACGGTCACGGTCTCGGGGCACACACCGGCCAGGGAGCCCGCGCCGCTCTTCGCCGCGGGCGACGGCTCCTTGCCGCCGGCGTCGTCATCCCCGTCGTCTCCGCAGGCGGCGGTGGTCAGCAGCACGCCGGCGACGAGGGGCACGGCTAAGGAGCGCAGGTGACTCTTCAGGCGCATCGGGGGTTCCTCCGGTGGGGGTCGGGGGCCGATCGGTTCTTCGTACGGTGCTCAGCGGGCGGAGGCGCGCATGCAGGCGGACACCTCGGCCGCGATGCGGTTCAGCTCGGGGTCGTAGCGCAGGCTCTCGGTCCGCGGATAGCCGAACGGGACGGCGAACTCGCCGCAGACGCGCCCCGGCCGGGGGGACATCACCAGGACCCTGGTGGACAGGTAGACCGCCTCCAGCACGGAGTGCGTGACGAAGACGGCCGCGAACCGCTCGGCGGCGAAGAGCCGCAGCAGGTCGTCGTCCAGCCGCTCGCGGGTGATCTCGTCCAGGGTGCCGAACGGCTCGTCCAGCAGGAACAGCTCCGGCCGCAGCGTGAGGGAGCGGGCCAGGGAGACGCGCATGCGCATGCCGCCCGACAGCGCTCGGGGCCGGTGGCCGGCGAAGTCGGTGAGGCCGACCAGCTCCAGCGCGGCGTCGGCACGCTGGCGCCGCTCGGCGCGCGGGACGCCGCGCAGTTCGCCGAAGAGCTCGACGTTCGTGCGCACCGAGCGCCAGGGCAGCAGCGTCGGGTCCTGGAAGACGTAGCCGAGGCGGTCGGCGCGGGCGGCCACGGCGCCGGCGGTGGGCTCGACGAGGCCGGCGGCGATGCGCAGCAGGGTGGTCTTGCCGCAGCCGGAGGGGCCGACGATGGACACGAACTCGCCGGCGCCGACGTCGAGGTCGACGGGGTCGAGCGCGCGGGTGCCGTCGGGGAACTGCTTCTCGACGGCACCGAGGGAGAGGACGGGTCCCGTACCGGACACGGGTGCGGCCTCGTCGGCGTCGGCGACGGTCATGGGCCCACCTCCCGGCGCCCCGGCGGGTGGTCGGGCCGCCGGGCAGATTCCTGCACCGCGGCGGGCGCCGCGGGCTCGGGGCCACAGAGGCTACGGGATGGGAACGCGACCCGGTACGCGGGGTGCCCTCCGGGCGGCCGGCGGTGAAGAGGGCACCCCGGGATCCGGGTCAGCGCTTGTCGTGCGGGTGGCCCGGATGGGCGGTGTGCCGCCAGACGTCCAGCAGGCGGGCGGCCGAGCCGCCGATCGGGCCGACGGCGTCGGCGAGGACGTCCGGTGCGGGCAGCCGCGCGGAGGTGACGGCCGGCACCGCCTCCGCCGGGTCGTCGATGGTCGAGGAGCACACAGCCAGCAGGTAGTCCGGCACCGTCAGCCCGGCGCCGGTGACGCCGACCAGCGGCACGCCGACCGCCGCGACCAGCGGGAAGACCGTGCCCGGGATGCCGACCGCCGCCTCCGCCCGCGCCGACGCCTGGAGCGACGGCACGTCGCTGATCTCGTACGCGTCCCACAGCTTGGGGTTCTCGCGCGGGTGCAGGCCGACCAGGATCCGCTTGCCCGCGGCCCGCAGCTTCTCGGCCGCCGCGAGCAGCAGTTCGGTGCCGGGCGCGGCGCCGCCGGTGCCGTCGGGGTGCGTGACGCTGGTCAGGACGAGTACGAGGCCGGGCTCAGGACGGTGCTCCGGCAGCGTGTCGGTCTGCGGCGAGCCGACCGCCCGGATCCGGCGCCGGACGCCCAGGTAGCTCCCGAACGCACGCGCCTCGGCCGGCGAGGAGGAGGTGACGGCGCGCAGCCGGGGCCGCAGCAGCCCTGCGCCCGGGGCCTGCTGGGGCCCGAGGTAGGCCAGCGAGCCGGCCGCCACCGGCAGCCGCGGGAAGCGCGCGACGCACTCCAGCGGCCAGTCACCGGCGCCGGTGACGACCAGCAGATCGGCGCGCGGCGCGGCCTGCGGCGTGGTGACGGGCACGGGGTCGCCGGGCTGGACCCCCGAGGTGTCGGGGACGAGTTGGGTGATCCGCACGCCGCGCCGCGCGGCCTCCGCGAGCAGCGGCTTGACGTGGTACGTACCCCACGGCTCGTTCGTCGCGACGAGCACCCGCAACGGGCGCCCGGGGCCCCCGCGGCCGCCCGCGGCCGGCGCGGGACCGGCGCCGAGCGCGGCGAGCCCGGCGGCGCCGGCCGTCGCGGTGAGCCCGCGCAGCACCCGGCGGCGCGACGGCGCGGTCAGGGGCCCGGCGGAAGCGGCCGATCCGGCCGCGGCGGCGGGGACTTCGGGGACGTCCGGGGCTGCGGGGACTCCCGCGTCGTACAGGGTGGGCATGGGCGGCACGCTAGGCAACGCTGCGAACTCGCAGGTGAACGCGGCACGAACAGCTTCCCCGTGGCCCACCCCGCGACCTTTGGTCCAGACCTCTTGGCGAAAGGTCTGGACCAACTTACCTTGTGCCGCAAGCAGGCCCCCGGCCTGCCCGCGCAGCCCGGCGCGGGCGGCGGCCACATGACGCCGGGGCTGGTGTCGCAGGCGTGGAGCCACTTCGGCGGCGCCCTCAAGGGCCTGATGACCTGGTCGATCAACTGGGACGGCGCGCGCGGCTGGTCCTTCGGCGACAACGTCAAGTCGCTCCAGGGCCGCTGACCGACGCGCCCCGGCCGCTCGTCCCCCACGGCGAGCGGCCGGGGCGGCACAGAAGTCCAACCGGTGTCCGAAAAGTCCAATGGCTCTGCGCGCGGCGTCTGTTGTGCCGCGCCCCCCGGCGGGATCAGATGGATCTCATGCACGATCCGGCTCTCCCCGCCCACGAAGACCCCGCACCCGGCACCGGCACCCTGCCGCCGCGCGCGTGGTACGCCCGCTCCGACGCCGCCCGGCTGCCGCTGAACGGGGCCTGGCGCTTCCGGCTCTCCCCCACCGCCACCACCCACGACACGTCCTTCGCGGAACCCGGCCACGACACCTCCGGCTGGGACGAGATCGCCGTCCCCGGGCACTGGGTGCTCCAGGGCGGCGGCCGGCACGGCACGCCCGCGTACACCAACACCCCGTACCCCTTCCCGGTCGACCCGCCGCGGGTGCCGGACGGGAACCCGACCGGCGACCACCTGCACACCTTCGACCTGCCCGGCGGCTGGCCCGCCGCCCCGCTGCCCGCGGACGAGGCCGTGCTGCGCTTCGACGGGGTGGACTCGCACGCGCGGGTCTGGCTCAACGGCACGGAGCTGGGCGAGTTCAAGGGCTCCCGGCTGCCGCACGAGTTCGCCGTCGGCGCGCTGCTGCGCCCCGCGGGCAACGTGCTGGCCGTCCGCGTCCACCAGTGGTCGGCCGGCTCGTACCTGGAGGACCAGGACCAGTGGTGGCTGCCCGGCATCTTCCGCGACGTCACGCTGCTGCACCGGCCCGCGGGCGCCGTCCGCGACTTCTTCGTGCACGCCTCGTACGACCATGTGACCGGCACCGGCACCCTGCGCGTGGACTGCGCTCCCGGCGGCCGGGTCACCCTGCCGGAACTGGGCGTCGACATCGCCACCGGCGAGTCCGTCACGGTGCCGGCCGAGCCGTGGACCGCGGAGCTGCCGCGGCTGTACGCGGCCGAGCTGGCCACCGCGGGGGAGCGGATCCCGCTGCGGGTGGGCTTCCGCACCGTGGCCGTCGAGGGCGGCGTGCTCAGGGTCAACGGCCGCCGCATCCTGCTGCGCGGCGTGAACCGGCACGAGTTCCACCCCGAGCACGGCCGCGCCGTCGACGAGGCGACGATGCGCGCGGACGTGCTGCTGATGAAGCGGCACAACGTCAACGCCGTACGCACCAGCCACTACCCGCCGCACCCCGCGTTCCTCGACCTCTGCGACGAGCTGGGGCTGTGGGTGATCGACGAGTGCGACCTGGAGACGCACGGCTTCGGCGCCCTCGGCTGGCGCGGCAACCCCGTCGACGACGAGCGCTGGACCCCGGCGCTGCTGGACCGCGCCGCGCGCATGGTCGAGCGGGACAAGAACCATCCGTCGGTCATCATGTGGTCGCTGGGCAACGAGTGCGGCTCCGGCGCGGGACTGACCGCCATGGCCGACTGGATCCGCGGCCGTGACCCCGGCCGGCTCCTGCACTACGAGGGCGACCCGACCAGCCGCGACACCGACGTCTACTCCCGGATGTACGCCGACCACGACGAGGTCCGCCGCATCGGCGAGCGCACCGAGGACCCCCTCGAAGAACCGGCGCTGGACGCGCGCCGCCGGGCGCAGCCGTTCGTGCTCTGCGAGTACGCGCACGCCATGGGCAACGGCCCCGGCGGACTGGCGGACTACCAGCGGCTGTTCGAGACGTACGAGCGCTGCCAGGGCGGCTTCGTCTGGGAGTGGATCGACCACGGCATCGCCCACCCCGAGCTGGGCTTCGCCTACGGCGGGGACTTCGGCGAGGAGCTGCACGACGGCGCCTTCGTCTGCGACGGCCTGGTCTTCCCGGACCGCACGCCGTCGCCGGGGCTCACCGAGTTCGGCCACGTCATCCAGCCGGTGCGCATCGGTCCCGGGGACTCCCCGGGGCAGGCCGTCGTCACCAACCTGCACGACTTCGCCGGCCTGGACCACCTCGCGTTCTCCTGGTCGTACGCCGTGGACGGCGCGGAGACGGAGAGCGGGCCGGTGGCGGTGCCGCCGCTGGCGCCGGGCGAGAGCGCGAAGGTCGAGCTGCCCGCGCCCGGCGCCCCGCCCGCGGGCGAGGCGCAGTGGACCGTCACCGCGCGGCTCGCCGCGGACACCGCGTGGGCGCCGGCGGGGCACGTCGTGGCGCGCGGGCAGTGGTCCGCCGCGCCGCGCCCGCCGCTCGCGCGGCCCGCGGGGGCGGCGCCCGTACGCGACGACGCGCTGATCAGGCTCGGCCCGGCGGTATTCGACGCGCGGACGGGCGAGCCGCGGACCCTGGCCGGGGTGCCGGTGGAGGGGCTGCGGCTGGAGGTGTGGCGGGCGCCGACCGACAACGACCTCGGCGCCGACTGGCTGCCCGAGACGGAGCTGGCGCGGCGCTGGCGCAAGGCGGGGCTGCACCGGATGCGGCACCGGACGGACGCGGTGGAGACCGCGGACGGCGGGCTGACGGTCCGTACCCGGGTGGCGCCGGCGGCCACCGACCTGGGCCTTGCCGCCGAGTTCCGCTGGACCGCGGACGGGGACCGGGTGGCGCTGACCGTGTCGGTGACGCCGGAGGGCGACTGGCGGGTGCCGCTGCCGCGGCTGGGGATCCGCTTCGCGCTTCCCGCCGCGTACGGCGCGGTGCGCTGGTACGGCGGCGGTCCCGGCGAGGCGTACCCGGACACGGGCACGGCGGCGCTGCTGGGGCGCTGGTCGGCGAGCGTCGACGAGTTGCAGACGCCGTACGTGCGCCCGCAGGAGAACGGCGCGCGGGCCCGGGTGCGCTGGGCGGAGCTGACGGGCGCCGGGGCCGGTGCGGGGCTGCGGGTCGAGGGCGAGCCGGAGTTCGCGCTGACGGCCAGGCGCTGGACCACCGCGGAACTGGACGCCGCGACGCACCGCCCCGACCTGGTACCGGGCGACCGGGTGCACGTGACACTCGACCACGCCCGCCACGGCATCGGCTCGGCGTCCTGCGGTCCCGGCGTGCTGCCGCAGTACGAACTGGCGGCGCGCCCGGCGGCGTTCACGTTCGTCTTCTCCGCCGCGGAAGGACGCTGACGCGCGGGGCCCGCCCCGCCCGGATCCTCCCGGGCGGGGCGGGCCGGGGCGCCCGTCTTCAGGCCGGCGCCGCCGGCATCGCCGGCGGATCCGTCACCGCCGGCGGAGCCGTCACGGCTGTCAGAACAGCGAGTAGAGCAGCCGGTTCGGCGAACCGGTGCGCGGGTCCTGCACCTTGTTCGGCGTGGTGCCGTTCACGATGGCCTGGCTGACCTGGGCGGGGCTGGCAGAGGGGTTGCCCTGGAGGTACAGCGCGGCGACGCCCGCGGTGTGCGGGGTGGCCATCGAGGTGCCGGAGATGGTGTTCGTGGCCGTGTCCGAGGTGTACCAGCCGGAGGTGATGCTCACGCCGGGCGCGAACAGGTCCAGGCAGGTGCCGAAGTTGGACCACGAGGCGCGCCGGTCGGTGCTGTCCGTGGCGCCGACCGTGATGGCCTCGGGCACCCGCGCCGGCGAGTAGTTGCAGGCGTTCTGCGGGGTGCCGAAGATGTCGCCGTTGCCGGCGGCGATCGCGTACGTGACGCCGGCGGCCACCGACCGCTTGACGGCGTTGTCGAGTGTGGTGCTGGCGCCGCCGCCGAGGCTCATGTTGGCCACGGACGGGCTGGTGGCGTTGGCGGTCACCCAGTCGATGCCGGCGACGACGCCGGCGGTGGTGCCGGAGCCGCTGCAGTTCAGGACGCGTACGGCGACGAGCTTCGCCTGCTTGGCGACGCCGTACGTCTTGCCGCCGACGGTGCCCGCGACGTGGGTGCCGTGGCCGTTGCAGTCCTGGCCGTTCTGGCCGCCGCCGACGGTGTCGGTGCCGACCGAGGCGCGGCCGCCGAACTCGCCGTGCGTGGTGCGGATGCCGGTGTCGATGATGTAGGCGGTGACGTTCGCCGCGGTGGTGTTGTACGTGTACGTGGTGCTCAGCGGCAGGTCGCGCTGGTCGATGCGGTCCAGGCCCCAGGTGGCGTTGGTCTGGGTCTCCGCGGTCCGTACGACGGCGTCCTGCTCGACGTACGCCACTCGCGGGTCGCGGGCCACCTCGGCCGCCTCTGCCTTGCTCATCTCGGCGGAGAAGCCGCGCAGCGCGGTGCGGTAGACGTGCTCGGGCCTGACGTCCGCGGTGCCGGCCAGGTCGCGGGCCACGGAGCGGGTGTCGAGCTTGGCGACCTCGCCGTTCTTCAGCACGACGATCCACTGGCCGTCGACGGCCGTGGCGGCCGGGGCGAGCCGGAGGTCGCCGTCGGCGGGTGCGCTGTTCGCGCCGGTGCCGGCGGCCAGTTGGAAGCCGGCGGCGAGGCCGAGCGCGGTGAGCACGGTGGCCGCGCGGCGCAGGGGTGTGGGGGTGAGTCTCATCTCGTGCACCAGAACCTTTCGTTGACCGGATTACGGGCAATGAGGCGTAGTGCGGTGCGGGTGGCCCGCCCGGATACGGGCGGTGCCCCGGCAGCGTCTCGCACGCCGGACGCTGCCACAAGTGGCAGGTTCACGCCAAATAAAGGCGGAAGATCCTGGTGGCGGGCGTTGCGTGGGACGACCCGCGGGACTGACGGGGCCTCAGGTCGGTCGGCGGCCGGGCTCAGGCCGGTACGGGCCCGGCCGCCGCGGCGGCGGTGGCGAGGGCGTCGTGCAGTGCACGGGCGGCGGGCGGGATGGCCCGGGTACGGCTGCGCCAGAGCATCAGGTGCACGGCGGGGACGGCGGCGCCGGCGAGGGGCCGCCAGGTGACCGCGCCGTGCCGCTCCAGCGGATCGCCGACGACCCCGAAGTCCGGCAGCACCGTCGCCCCCAGCCCTTCGGCCACGAGGTGCTTCGCCGCGTCGGGGGTGTCGGCCGCGTACGCGGGCAGCGGCGGGCGGGCGGCCCCGAGGCGGTGCAGCAGCCGGTGCACGAGGCAACCGGAGCGCACCCCGATCAGCGGCTCGGCGAGCAGTTCCACGGCGCCGATCTCGTCCAGCTCCGCGAGCGGACTGCCGGGGCTCAGGCATACCACCGGACGGCCACGCAGCAGTTCGGTGTCGTGCAGGTCGGGGTACGGCTCCTCGCCCGCGAGCCGGACGACGAGCCCCAGGTCGAGCCCGCCCTCGACGAGCCCGCGGCGTACGGCGTCCTCGGCGCCCGCGACGATCTCCACCCCGGTCTGCGGATGGCCGGCCCGGAACTCCCGTACGGCCGGCGCCAGCAGCGGCGCGGCGACCGCGCCGCCGGTGCCGAGCCGGATCGACCGGCTGACCCGGTGCTGCTCGTCGGCGGCCCGCCGCAGCCGGTCCACGGCGTCGAGCACGGCGGCGATGTGCGGCAGCAACTCGCGCCCGGCGTCGCTGATCCGGGCCCCGGAGCGGCGCCGGTCCAGCAGGTCGACGCCGAGTTCCCGCTCCAGATTCCGTACGGTCTCACTGAGCGCCGGCTGCGACAGGTGCAGCGCTTCCGCGGCCCGCCGCAGAGAACCGAACCGGGTCACCGCGGCCACGTATTCCAGTTGCTGTATGCGCACCCCGACTCCCTGCTCCGCCGCAGGTCGAACACCCTAGCGCGGGCGGCGGGCGGGAATTCGGGCCGCGGCGGAGGCCGTGACCGTAAATCGGCGTATGGGGTTTCGGAAATAGGCCCGCGGGCGGCGGAAATGCCTTGTCACGAAGATTTGTGAACGAGGTATTTCGAGTCCGTGTCACCTCGGAACCGCGCACCCGCGATCCGCCCATCGGCCCGATTCCCCTGCCGGGGAACGGCCGCTGACCCACGGCGGGTTCCCCTTCTCGTGCGCTCCCGGGCCCGGCCCGGAGCGGAAAAGTGCAGTGGTACAGACCCCTTGACGCATTGGTCTAGTCCTTTTAACCTGCTCCGCAGCCTCAGAGGTGCCTGCCCGGGCGTGCACGCCCGGGCGGACGCGCACGTGCCCGCTCGATCGACACACCTCTACGGGAGGAATGATCGTGCCGTTCCCCAGTCGCGCGAGACGCACCCTGGCGGGCGTCGCCGCCGGGCTGGCCGGGCTCCTGCTCGGCCTCTTCCTCCGGCTATCTGCTGCGCCGCATGGAGACCTGCGACACGGCCGGGTACCTCGACTACGTCAACATCATGTCGTACGACCTGCACGGCCCCTGGAGCGAGTTCGTCGGGCCCAACGCCGCGCTCTACGACGACGGCAAGGAGTCCCCCGCCGGGTTCAACCCGATGTGGCACGCCAAGAACCTGGAGCGCGGCACCACGCCCACCCACCCGGGCGGCGGCGGGGGCGGCCCCGGCACCTGCACCGTGGCCGCCTGGGCGGGCGGGACGGTGTACAACTCCGGTGCCGAGGTCTCCCTCAAGGGCCGCGTCTGGCGGGCGAAGTGGTGGACGCAGGACCAGGAGCCCGGCCCCACCGCCGGTGAGTGGGGCGTCTGGCAGGACGTCAGGGCCTGCTGACCCCGGTCCCCCGCGGACCGCGGAAGGCCCGGCCCCCTCCGCCCGGGCCTTCCGCTCCGGCCGCGGCGGGCGCGTCACCCACCCCGCCACGCGCCCGCCGCCCCCGCTGCCGCCCGCGCCGTCACCGCGGGCGGCAGCGCCGTTCCCGCCGGGGGTCCCCGGCCCCGGTCCGCGCCCGTATTCCCGGATCCCGTGAATACGGGAATACGGGAATACGGGAATACGGAGCCCTCCTCCTGTTGTCGGCATGGGGAGCACCACACACACCGGAGACCAGGAGGACCACGTGGCGGCAGCGGACGTGACGGCACCCGACGCGCAGGACGAGATACGGGGCCGGGTGGGCGGCTCCGCCCCCGTGCCGCTGTCCGTGCTGGACCTGGCCACCGTGGGCGCCGGGTACACCGCGACCGACGCGCTGCGCACCGGGGTCGCGCTGGCCAGGATCGCCGAGGCGCGCGGCTTCCACCGCTACTGGGTCGCCGAGCACCACTCGATGCCCGGCGTCGCCTCCTCTTCGCCCGCCGTGATCCTGGCGCACCTGGCCGCGCACACGACGACCATCCGGCTCGGCTCCGGAGGCGTGATGCTGCCCAACCACGCGCCGCTCGTCGTCGCCGAGCAGTTCGGCACGCTGGAGGCGCTGGCCCCGGGCCGCGTCGACCTGGGCCTGGGCCGCGCGCCGGGCACGGACGGCGCGACGGCGGCGGCGCTGCGCCGCACAGACCGGCTGCGCGAGGGCGCAGAGGAGTTCCCGCAGCAGTTGGCGGAGCTGATCCGGTTCCTCGACGACGACTTCCCCGACGGGCATCCGTACCGCAGGATCCACGCGGTGCCGGGCCCGGTGCAGGGCACGGCGGCCGGCGGGGTGCAGTCGCTGCACCGGCCGCCGGTGTGGCTGCTGGGCTCGTCGATGTTCAGCGCGCGGCTCGCCGCGGAGCTGGGGCTGCCGTTCGCGTTCGCGCACCACTTCGCCGGGCAGCACACGGGGCCCGCGCTGGAGCTGTACCGCGAGGCGTTCCAGCCGTCGGCCGTGCTCTCGTCCCCGTACGCCCTGATCGGCGTCTCGGTCATGGCCGCGGAGGACGACCGGGAGGCGCGCCGGCAGGTCATGGCCGGAGCGCTGAACATGCTGCGGCTGCGCACCGGCAGGCCCGGTCTGGTGCCCTCGCCCGAGGAGGCGGAGTCCTACGGGTTCAGCCCGCTGGAGCGGGAGTTCGCCGACTCCTGGATCGGCAACGTGGTGCACGGCACCCCGGACGAGGTGACCTCCGGTCTCGACGACCTGCGCAAGCGCACGGGCGCCGACGAGCTGATGCTCACCACGAACGTGCACGGTCCCGCGGCGCGGCTGCGCTCGTACGAGCTGATCGCCGACGCCTACGGCATGCCCGCCACCGCGGCAGGGGAGAAGTAGCAGCGGCGGCGGAGAAGTAGCCGGGGCGGTGCCCGGAGCCCGGCCCCGTACGGGCTCCGGGCACCGCTCTCAGACGCCTTCGCCGAGCAGCGCGCCGGGGCGTTCCCGGCCGGCGGTGACGTCCACGCGCTCGCCGGTCTCCTCGTCCACGGCGCCGACGCGGATCACCGGCGGGCGCGGGCTGTCGAGACCGGCCTTCGCGTCCATCGCGAAGACCACGGACACCGGGCGGCCGGCGCCCTCGGCGCCGTCAGCACCGGTGTCGTGCAGGCCGGTGTAGCGCAGGAAGCGCCAGCCCTCGTCGTCCCAGTGCTCGCGCAGCCCGGAGCGGACGACGTGGGTCACCGTCTGCCACGCCAGCGAGCGTTCCAGCAGCTCGACGGAGCCCTCGACGGGCACCGCCTCGGGGTCGCCGCCAGGTCCCGCCCCGCCGTGCAGCGGGTGCCCGAAGAGCCGCAGCCGTAGCCGGCGCAGCGGCAGCCGGACGGCCCGGTCGGGGTCGCCGAAGAGCAGCCAGGCCAGCGCGGAGCCCGCGGCCAGCAGGCCGAGCGCGGCGCCCGGCCGGTCCCGTAGCGCCTCCCACCAGGGCCCGCCGGCCGGCGCCGGCAGACCGGCGGCCGCGAGTCCGTCGGCCAGCACGACCGCCCCGCCGGCCAGGACGAACCCGGCTCTGGCGAAGGCCCGTACGCCGATGGGCGCCTTGTCCCGCGCGGTGCAGCCGCAGGACGAGTCGGGCGCGGTGGCCCTGGCGTAGCCGAGGTACGCCGCGAAGCCCGCGCCCGCGAGCGCCGCGAGCGCCCCGGTGACCAGCGGCACCGGCAGCGCCACCAGCGCGAGCGCGACGAGCAGTTCCGCCGCCCCGACCGCGCGCAGCGCGGCCGTGGCGCGCGGCAGCCCGCCGAGCTTGCGCTCCAGCACGGTGCCCGACGCCTGCACGGGGGTGTTGCGTCCGAACAGCTTGGTGCTCCCGCTCCAGCCGAGCACGCCGCCGACCAGCAGTGCGATCATGCTGCCTCCGTCCTCGAAGTGGCCGCGGCGGTCAGTGCCCGACCGTGATCCTGGCGATGTCGACCGCCCCGTCCTTCGGCCGCCAGGCGCCGAGCACCAGCGCGTGCTGGCCCATCCGCACGCCCGACAGGTCGTCGGTGAGCGCGGCGCCCGCGTACGAGGCGGTGGAGCGGCCCGGGACGATGCGGCCGATCAGCTCGCCGCCGTGGTAGCCGAGCGCGAGCCGGTCCTTGCCGATGCCGCGGACGGTGACGTCGAGGTTGACGATGTTCACCCAGACCGCGTCGGCGGCGATGGTGCCGTCGGGCATCTCCAGGCCGCGGGCGTAGAGGCCGTCACCGGTCTCGACGTCGTCGGCGGTGGTGGGGTGGAGCTTCCAGATACTCGTGGCGTTGGTGAGCTGGATGCGGTGCCGTTCGCCGTAGGAGCCCTTGACGTGCAGCAGGGTGCCGCCGTCGATGCCGGTGATCAGGCCCTCGGCGAACGAGGTGGCGGCGACCGCCGGGTCGAGCGGCGGGGTGGGCGCCGCGAAGGCGGCGTCGGGGTCCACCGCGCCGAGCGCCGTGGCGCCGACGACGGTGGCGCCGCCGAGTGCGCTGGCGGACAGGAAGCGCCGCCGGTCGAACGTCGAGCCCGTTGCGTCGTTCATGGCCGCGCCTCCGTTCACTCGTAGATCCAGACGCCGGTCTTGCCGGAGCTGAGGCTGGCGATCTGGGAGTACGCCGCGGGCGTCAGGTCCAGGATGCGGTTGGTGCGGCAGACGCCGTTGCAGCAGGACGCCTCGCCGCAGAAGCTCTTGGTCCGCGGGCCGCAGTCGGTGATGGTGATGCAGACCGCCGCCTTGGAGCACTCCTGGACGACGCGCATGACGGAGCCGCAGCCGCGCCGCGGGATGCCGCCCTCGCCGCACAGGTCGGGCCGGGTGATGTCCCAGCACGCCGCGGAGGCGTTCGGCCAGGCGCCGTGGTTCGAGGCGGAGCGGCAGTTGCCGCAGGCGCCGCCGCCGGCGGAGCCGCAGGGGCCCCAGGCGGCGCCGCAGCAGAACCAGGTGGCCTCGCCGCGCCAGAGGTAGTTCGTACTGCAAGCCATGTGTTCGAGCTCCCTTCAGATTGGCCCGTACATGACAGTCCGAAGTGCCATGTGGGGGTGGCGTACGGGTACCGAGAGCCCGCCGGTCGGACATGGGTGGCGGACGGCCCGAGCGTGACGCGCCGCACACGGACCGTCAATCGGGCGCCGCGGCGCCAGTGGACCGGTCCTCTGGTGTAACCGCCGCGCAAGGCGCTCCGCACGGCCCCGGGCACTGCCCGTACGGCCCCCTGGCGCGCCCCCGCGGCGCGGGCCGCTCCCGCCCCCGCGTGCCGCCCCGCGCTCCCCGCGCGCCGCTCCCCCGCGCGGTGGGACGTGACACGATAGGGGCAACCGGCGGACCGAGCCGGGCAGTTGTGCCAGGAGCACGCAGGAGTACGGGAGAGGGGAGCCCGGTGACCGGTCTCAACAGGGGTGTCGGCAAGGTGGAGATCGCGCTGAAGTGGGACCCCAGCCCCCTCGGCGCGCCGCCCCACGACCTGGACCTGATCGCGGCGACGTACCGCGCCGACGACCCGCGGGGCGAGCCGGCCTACCTGGTCCACTTCGACAGCCGCTCCCCCGACGGCACGATCACCCTGCAGCGGCAGAGCCAGACCGGCCAGGGCTTCGGCGCCGACGAGGTGATGACGCTGGAGTTCGCGCGGATCGCCCCCGCCTACGGGCGCGTGGTCGTCGGCGTCGCGATCCAGCAGGGCGCCGGCCGGCGGACGTTCGGCGAGGTGGCGAGCACCGGCGTGCAGGTTCGCGAGGGCTACTCCGAGCTGGCCGCCGACGACTTCGCCGGGGTGGCGGACGCGACCGCGGCCACCGTCGCGGAGTTCGTCCGCGAGTCCGCCGGCACCTGGCGGTTCCGCCCGGTGGTGCAGGGCTTCGACACCGACCCCGCGTCGTTCTCGGCCCTCATGGGGACCGTGGCCGGCAGTTGACCGCCGGCGTCCGCCCCGGGGGATGCCACCGCGCCACGCAAGGCCGACGGTGGCACCCCCCGGGGCAGGCCCTAGTGCCGCCAGGTGCTGAGCGAGCCGGACAGCTCCGCCGCGGCGGCCACGACGCGCTCCGTGATGTGCTCGGCGCGCTCGTCGTCGATGCGGAAGTGCGGGCCCGCGACCGTCACCGCGGCGACGACCTTCCCGCCGACCCCGATCGGTGCGGCCACCGCCCACACGCCCTCGTCGACCTCCGCCTCGCTCTTGGACCACCCCTGCGCGGCCACGGCCTGCACCTCGGCCAGCACCGCGTCCCGCTCGGCGGCCGACGGCGCGGGGCGCAGCCGGTCGAAGTAGCGCTGAGCCCACGCCTCGCCCATCGCGGCGAGCAGCACCTTGGGCCCGGCGCCGCGGTGCAGGCTCATGATCTGCCCCGGCTCGAACGACAGCCGGATCGTGTGCTCGGGGTGGCTCATCTCCACGCAGGTCGCGAAGTCGCCCACGCGCCGGATCACCAGCGCCGCCTCGCCGGTGTCCTTGGACAGCCGCTCGACGAGCGGGCGGAGCACCTTGGAGACGGGGAACGCCTGCTCCGCGCTGCGGGCCAGCAGGAAGATCCGCGGTGAGAGCACGTACGTGCCGCCGCCGTTGTCCTCCACCATGTCCATCTCGCGCAGCAGCGAGACGAACCGGTACGCGGAGGGCACCGAGATGCCGACGGAGTGCGCGATCTCCTCCACGCTCAGCTCCGGCCCCTTCTCCGTGAAGAGGAGAAGGATCTTCAGCACCCTCCTGGCGCTGTCCACGCCGGGGGTCCGCTCCCGCCCTTCAGACACGATGCGCTCGCCCTTCTGTGCTCGTGGTGTGGCCCCGGGGGTGCGTCAGGCGGAGTACGTGCCGACGAGCCGGTTCTGCTCGATGACGCGATCGCCGTACGCGCTGAGGAACTCCTCACGCGACGGTTCGCCCGCGACCGGGGTGTCGAGGGCGTACACCCAGAAATAGTAGTGATGGGTGCCGTGCCCCGGCGGCGGCTGGGGGCCTGTATACGCCTTGTCGCCAAGGGAGTTGGGGCCTTCCCGTACGGTGCCCGCGGGCCCGGGGGCGGCCACCGCGGGTGCGGCCGGGTCGATGCCGTAGACCACCCAGTGGGTGAAGCCGTGCGGCAGCGGCGCGTCGGGGTCGTGGAGGATCAGCGCGAGTTCCGCCGTGCCGGCGGGCACTCCGGTGATCTCGACCTCGGGGGCGGCGTTGCCGTGGTCCGCGGCGTGCCGGTCCGGGATCCGCTCGCCGGGGGCGACGCCGCGGACGGCGACGGCGAGGTCCTTGATGTTCAGGGGCATGGGTCTGAACTCCTCTCGGTGGCGGGACGCGGGCGGGGTCGGCCCGTCGTCCGGTCGAGCATGCGGACGATCTCGTCCGCGACGGTCCGCGGGTCCTCCTCGGGCACGTAGTGGTCGAGCCCGGGGAGTTCGACGGCGCGGAAGTCGGGGCGCAGGGCCCGGGTGGCGGCGAAGGCGCGCGGGGAGACGATCGCGCTGTGCTCGCCGCGCAGCAGGGTGACGGGGACGCCGACGGCCCGGGTCTCGTCGGCGAAGTCGCGGCGCAGCCCGTCGACGGTGCGGACCATGGCCGCGGGGTCGGCGAGCGGGCGCAGCGTCCGGTCAGGGCCTGCCGGGGCGTAGCCGTAGCGGCGCCGGCGGCGTACGGCGTCGGCGGGCAGCAGGGGGTAGCGCTCGTGCAGGTACGTCTCGACGTCCGTGCCGGAGGCGAAGGTGCGGTCGCCGCCGCGTACCCGGGTCTCCAGGGCGTCGAGCACGGCGGGCTCGACGTACGGGGTGTAGTCGACGGCGACGACGCCGGCGACCACGTCGGGGTGCGCGGCGGCGAGCACGACGGCGTTGCGGGCGCCGAGGGAGTGCCCGGCGACGACCACCGGGCCGATCCCCAGCGCCCGGACCAGCGCGAGCACGTCGGCGGTGTACGCGGCGGCACCGTACCCGGCGGCGGGCTTGCCGCTGCGGCCGTGGCCGCGCTGGTCGACGGCCACGGTCCGTACCGTCCCGCCCAGGTGCTCGACCACCGGGTCCCAGACGCCCAGGCTGGCGGTCGTGCCGTGCAGCAGCACGACCGCAGGACCGGCGCCCGCGTCGCGTACGCACAACTCGACCTCCCCGGCGGCCACGAACGCCAGACCCGGCGGCGCGTCAGGGGGCGCGGCGGGGGTGGCGTGCGGCCCCGGCTCGGCCGGCTGCGGTGCGCGGTTCACGGTCGGCTCCCGTCCGCTCAGACCGGCTTGATCGCGGAGAGCGCCTTGCGGACGCTCACCAGTCCGTCGACGATGTCGGCGCGCTTGGAGGCGACTTCGCCCTCGCCGTACTCGTACAGGCCGCCGCCGGTCTTCATGCCGAGCTTGCCCTCGGCGGTCAGCTCGGTGACCAGGGAGGAGACACCGGTCTCGATGGACAGGTCACGGTTCAGGTAGGAGCCGACGGCCTGGTAGATGTCCAGGCCCGCCATGTCGACCAGCCGCATCGGGCCGATGACGGCGAGCTTGTAGCCGACGCCCCACTTCACGACGGTGTCCAGGTCGCGCTGGGAGACCACGCCCTCCTCGACGAGGGCCATGCACTCGCGCAGCACGGCGTACAGCACCCGGTTCTCGACGAAGCCGGGCACCTCCTTCTCGACCACGGCCTCGTAGCCGAACGCCTCGACGATGCCGACGAGGCGGTCCTCGACGGCGGCGCCGGTGCGCGCGCCCCTGACGATCTCGATCATCGGGATGAGGTGCGGCGGGTTGGACCAGTGCATGCCGATCAGGCGCTCGGGGTGGGCCATGTCCACCGCCATGTCGGAGATCGGGATGCCGGAGGTGTTGGTCGCGATGATCGCGTCGTCCCGCACCGCGGCCTCGACCTGGGCGAGCACCGTCTTCTTCAGCTCCAGTTGCTCCGGCACCGCCTCGATCACGAGGTCGGCGCCCGCCAGCGCCTTGGCCTGGTCGCGTTCGAAGGTGACGGAGCCGCCGGGGGTGACCGGCACGTCGAGGCGGTCGAGGTGCGCGACGACGCCGGCGCAGACCCCCTCCGCCCGCGCCAGGGCCTCCTCGCTCACGTCGAAGAGCCGTACGTCGGATCCGTAACGGGCGAGCAGCGCGGCGATACCGGGCCCCATGCTCCCCGAGCCGAGGACGGCGCTGGTGGTGGGAATGCTCACGATGGTTCCTTTCGTGCCGTGCCGCGGCGGCTGCTGCGGCCGCGGGGCGGGCTCAGCGGACTGCTCAGCGGGCGGCTTCGAGCCGGTCGAGCTTGCGGTTGAAGTACATCCAGTAGTTCTCGCGGGCGCGTTCGGGATAGATGCGGCGGTTCTTCTCGACGCTCTCGGCCGCGTCCGGCGGGTCGTACGGCAGGCCGGAGCCGGCCAGGGCGAGCTGGAAGGCGGCGGCCTTCTCCAGGAAGATCCCGGCGAGCGTCGCGTCGCGGACGTTGCGGCCGGTGAAGGAGGCGCCGTGGTTGGCCTGGAGCACGGCGTCGGCCTCGCCGAGCACGCGGGCGAGGTCCCGGCCCAGCTCCTGGGTGGTGATGATGTGGCTGGTGGCGTCGAAGCGCGGGACGCCGTGCTCGGCGAACCACACGCCGTGGTTGTTCACCGGCTCGATCCGGGCCCGGCCGGCGCCGAGGACGGTGGCCTGGAACGGGTGCGAGTGGCCGACGACGTTGACGTCGGGCCGGGCGAGCATGATCTCGGCGTGCAGCGGCCATTCGAGGTGGCGCAGACCCTGGCCTTCGAGGACGGTGCCGTCGAAGTCGATGAGGATGTAGTCGCCGGCCCGGACCTCCTCCATGCCGAGGTTGCCGCGCTTGAGCCACAGCCCGCGGCCGTGCGGGTCGCGGTAGGACAGATGGCCCATGGACATGTCGCCGTGGCCCTCCATCTCCAGGATCCGGTGGGCCCTGGCGAGGTTGTCGAGCACGTTGGCGACGGAGTCGTCCTGGGAGTACAGCGCATCGCTGGTCTGCATCGGGTTTGCTCCTTCTCAGCGGGCCTGGCCGGCCGCGGCCTGCTCACGCGCCTCGGCGGCGGTCAGGCCGCCGACGCGCTCGTGGACCCGGCCCCCGCTGGCGACGGCCACGCAGACGAACAGCTCGTCGGGGCGCGGCACATCGGGTACGGAGACGGTGACGGCGTCGTAGTGGGAGCGGACGTACACCTCGTCCTTGTACGCCAGCGGGATGTCCAGGGAGGCGCCCGCGGCGGCGGTCTTGGTCGCCGAGGAGATCCATGCCTCGCCGCCGCCGATCGCCTCGCGCAGCGCGTTGCCGAAGACGGTGGTGACGCAGGCGACGACGTGCTCCTGCTCGCCGGCGAGACCGGCGAGACCGCCCTTGCCGTAGCTCTCCACCGGGGCGCCGAGGAGGGCCGCGGCCCGCCGGCCGAGCGCCGTCCCCAACGCGGCGCTCGGCGCGGTGAGCGCGGACAGGTCGTCGGCGTACCGGCCGGCGAACGGGTTCCTGACGACGACGCCGCAGACCGCCTTGCGCAGCGGCACGGCCGCGACGGGGCCGTTCTCGTGCAGCGTCTCCTCGACCAGGCCGACCCACCGCCGTACCTGGTAGTCCTTCGTCACCTGCTCCTCGGGGGTCATCAGGGTCATCTCCTCTAGCTCCGCACGACGGACAGGGCGTGGCGGTTGGGGTTGGTCGGGTCGTACAGGGCGGTTTCGAGGTTCTCCAGCGTGAACTGGTTGCCCTCGGACATCGCGCGGGTGGCGGCGAAGTCGGCGGAACGGCGCTGGCAGCGGTCGGTGAACGGCCGCTCCAGCTCCTCCCACCGGGCCAGGGCCGCCTCGAGTTCGCCGTCGGCGGCCTCGGTGGCGGCGACCGCGAGGGTGTAGGCGTTGGCCATCGCGCAGCCGGCGCCCTGCGCCAGAGCGGGCGGCATGGCGTGGGCGGCGTCGCCGACGAGGGCGACGGCGCCGCGGCGCCACTCGGCGACGGCGGTGGTCTCGTAGCCGTAGTAGCGGGGGTCGGCGGCGGTGGCCGCGGCCTGGAGCACGGGGGTCAGCTCGGGGTACGCGGACGTCCACAGGTCCAGGTCGATGGGGGTGCGGCTGCCCTGTTCGTCCGCGCGGGGCGCGCCGAGGGCGAGGTACAGCTCGCGGTCGTTGCAGGGCACGTAGAGCACCCGCAGGTAACGGGGTTCGAGGTTCCAGAAGTCGATGACGTTGTCCCACTCGCCGGGGCCGAGTTCGGCCTTGTGGCGCGGCACGAGGAACCGGGTGATCCCGTCGCGGGACTTCCAGCGCTCCTGCTCGAAGCCTATGGAGTCGCGGACCTTCGACTTCACCCCGTCGGCGCCGACGACGAGGTCGGCGTAGAGCGTCTCGCCGGAGGCGAGGGTGAGCCGGCCGCGCGGGTCCGCGGCGACCACCTCGGAGCCGGTGCGGATCTCCACGCCGGCCGCGAGCGCGGCGTCCAGCAGGCACTTGTGCAGGTAGGGCCGGGTCATGGTGCGCCAGGGCAGGCCGCCGAAGTCCTCGTGGGACACGCTGGCGTGCTGGAAGCGGGTCTCGTAGTACGGGGGTGTCATCGAGTCGGCCATCACCGCCTCGTACGCGCCGATGGCCTTCAGCACCTTGAGGCTGTTGTGCCACAGGACGATGCCCGCCCCCTGCTCGCGCAGCTCCGCCCCCTTCTCGTGCACCCGCACCGACCACCCGCGCCGGGCGAGCGCCGCGGCGGCGGTCAGCCCCGCGAACCCGGCGCCTGACACCTCCGCGTGGCGCTTCCGCCTGTCAACCGTGGTTTCCATAGCTCCGCTCTCACTCGTCGTGCCGGCCGCCCGGGGGCGGCCGGCCGCGCCTTCAGTTGCCGGCGTCGTTCCCGGCACCGGATCCGGCGCCGGCCTTCGCGGCCTTCTCGACGAACTTCTCCTGGTGGACGTCCGCGACGCTGGGCGTGCTGCCCTTGAGCACGTCCTGGTCGGCGAGGGCGTCGATGGTCGCCTGCCACGCCTGCTTGTCCATGGCGCCCAGGCCGTGCTTCTCGGTGACGGCGCTGGTGAAGGTGTGGTCGATGTCCGCCTGGATCTGCCGCTCGAACAGGTCGGCCTTGTCGCGGGTCTCCGGGGAGGACTCGGCGAGGATCTGGGCCGTCTTGTCCGGGTTCTTCATCACGTAGCCGAACGCCTTGATGTAGGCGTTGGTGAAGCGCTGCACCAGATCGGGGTCGTTCTTGACCATGTCGTCGCTGGTGAACAGGCCGGAGCCGTAGGCATCGTAGCCGTGCTCGGAGCCGAGCAGGACGTCGAGCGAGCCCTTGCCGCCGGCCGCGTCCTCCAGTTGCGGCACCTCAGCGTCGATGTAGCAGGGGACGGTGTCGACCTTGCCCTGGATCAGGTAGTTCTCGTACGGCGGGGTGACGCTGACCTCCTTGAGGTCCCCGCGGTCGAGACCGTTGGCCGCGAGCAGCGCCTGATAGAAGAGGAAGGTGGAGCCGGCGGCGTGGATACCGACCGTCATGCCCTTCAGATCGTCGATCGACGTCAGCTTGTTCTTGTCCTTTACCGTGCACATCGCCAGCGGCGAGGTCTGGTTGACCGCCGCCAGGGTGGTGACGGGCACCTCCTGGGAGCGCGCGGTGACGAGTGACGGCAGGTCGGCGAAGCCGAAGTCGGCGCCTCCGGTGCCGACGATACGCAGCGCGTCGGGCGAGCCGGTGCCGGTCTTGATGCTGTCGACGTCGATGCCTTCGTCCTTGAAGTAGCCGAGCTTGTCGGCGACGTAGAACATGCCGTGGTTGCCGCGGAGTTGGTAGTCGAGCTGGATGGTGACCTTGTCGAGTCCGCCGGCGGCGGAGTCGCCTCCCGAGTCGCCGCCGCAGGCGGCGAGAAGAAGTGCCGCGGTCGTCGCGCCCGCGATACCGGCGACGGTTTTCCTACTCTTCCTGATTTTCTTTCCGGAGGGGAACATGATGGGCTCCTAGTGCAGGAGAGAATGCAAAGCCGGATTCAACGGGTGGTGTCGGCCGTGATGTGCGGGAATCGCTTGCGGAGCAGGAACTCAAGCAGCGACATCCCGTAATAGAGGATCAGGCCGAGCAGGGACACGAGGGTCAGGGCCGCAAACATGAGCGGGGTGTCCAGTTGCGTCGAGGCGAACTGGATGAGATAGCCGAGGCCGTTCTGGGCGCCGGAGAACTCCGCCACCACTGCGCCGATGACCGCGAGGGTGATCGCGATACGCATGCCGGCGAAGAGGTACGGCAGCGAGGTGGGGATCTGGATACGGGTGAGGATCTGGTTCCGCGACGAGCCCACGGACCGCATGAGCAGCAGCAGGTCCTGGTCGATGGCCTTGAGCCCGACGATCGTGTTCAGGGTGATCGGGAAGAACGTGATCACCACGATGAGCAGCAGCTTCGGCGCGAGACCGTAGCCGAACCAGAGGATGAAGATCGGCGCCAGGGCGACCTTGGGGACGACCTGGAAGAGCACGATCAGCGGGTAGAGGGCGCGCTCCAGCCAGCCGAAGCGGACGATGAGCACGGCGAGCAGCACGCCGATGGCGAAGCTGAGCAGGAAGCCGTACAGGATCTCCTGGGTGGTGACCCAGGCGGCGTCCCACAGCATGTCGCGCGAGCGCCACATCTCGGCCAGGAACTCGCTCGGCTTGGCCAGCTCGAAGCTGGAGATGCCGAAGACCTCGACGGCCAGCTCCCAGAGCAGGAAGGCGGCGACGAACACGGCGAGGCTGGGCCACGCCCGCCAGATCCAGGCGCGCACCGCGCCGCCGCGCCCGGGCCCGCCGCCGGGGCGGCGCCCGGCCGGCTTCTTCACGTCGTCCTGTGCGAGCACCATGTCAGACCGTCGCTTTCGGTTCCAGGTGGCCGCGCAACCGCCCCGTGTACTCGGTGAACACGGGGTCGTCGAGCACCTCGCGGGTACGGGGCCGGGGCAGGGCGACGTCGAGCGTCTCCAGGAAGCGCCCCCGGTCCAGGCCCATCACGTGCACGGTGTCGGAGAGGAAGACCGCCTCGGAGATGGAGTGGGTGACGAAGACGACGGTCTTGCCGGTCGTCGCCCAGATCTCGGCGAGCTTCAGGTTCATCTCGTCCCTGGTGATGGCGTCGAGGGCGCCGAACGGCTCGTCCATCAGCAGGATGGCCGGGTCCATGGCCAGCGCGCGGGCGATGGACACGCGCTGCGCCATGCCGCCGGACAGTTCGTGCGGCAGCTTGTCCTCCGCCGCGGCGAGGCCGACCAGCTCCAGCGCCCGGCGGGCCGCGGGGGCGGCCTCGGCGGCACGCTCGCCGGCGGCGATCTGCCGCAGCATGCTCGCGTTCTGCAGCGCGGACTTCCAGGGCAGCAGCGCGGGCCGCTGCGGTACCAGCCCGATGACGCGGTCCCTGACCGCGTCCCCGGCCGGCTGCCCGCCGATCCGCACGGTGCCCTCCGTGGGTTCGAGAATGCCGCCCAGAATTTTCAGCAGCGTGCTCTTGCCGCAGCCGGAAGGGCCGAGCAGCGTGACAAAGCTGCCGGGGGTGATGTCGAGGTCCAGGTCCTCCAGAACCGTCTGTTCCTGCTCGCGCCGAGCAAAACTCATCGCGATACCCTGCGCTGAAATCCCCATGGATTCCATGGAAAGCTCCTCTCCGCGCATCAGAGCGACACCGGAGTTGGCCGATCGGGTTATCACTATCTAAGAATGTGTTATCAAGCACGTTAGGCACGTCGCCCCGGGGCCGTCAAGAGAGGAAACATGGATTTCCCTCGGACGACCCAGCGCGGACACACGAAGGGGCGGCCGGTGCACCGGTGGTCACTCGGTGCACCGGCCGCCCCTCCGGCGCGGACGGCTCTGTACGGGCGGGTCTAGAGCGGGGTTTCCCGTACGTACCGCAGCCGCAGCCGCGCGTACGCGCCGTCGGCCGCGGACAGTTCCGTGTCGTCGTGCGGCCAGAGCCGGCGCGGCGTGCCGCCGGCCGGGCGGCAGGCCGCGGGGAGGGTGACGACGGCGCCGTCGCCGGCGGCGAACCGGCGCTCGGCGTCGTCCACCGCCGCGGTCAGCGCCGCGCCGCGCAGCCCGGCGGCGCGCAGCCGCGCCACGGTGGCGGCGCGGGTCTCGACGGTGCCCTTCCAGCCGCCGTCGAGGAGGGCGGCGAGGCTGGCGAGCGGGCGGGGTTCGAGGCGTTCGCAGGCGTGGACGACGAGGGTGGAGTCGCCGGCCACCTCGCTGAGGTGCTCGCCGAGCCAGCGCACCGGCAGGTCGCTGGTGGGCAGGGCCGGATCGACCCCGGGGTGCTCCGGGCAGGGCACGACCCTGAGCCGCACGTCGGGCAGTTCCTCGGGCGCGGGGGCGAGCAGGAGGCGGGCCTCGCGGCGCGCCATCCGCTCCACCGCGGCGTGTGGGGCGGGAGCCGTCGCCGCGGGGCCCGTGCGCTCGTACGCGACGGGTGCGCTCCCGTACGCCGCGGGCCTCTCTTCGTCCGGCGCCGGTACGCCCGCTCCGTACGCCGCCGTCCGCTCCCGCGCCGTCCGCTCCCGCGCCGACCGGCCCGCGGCGACCGCGCGCGCGGCCCACTCCGCCGCCGCCGCGCACCCCTCCTCGCCGAGGGCCGCCAGGTCGCCGGGGCGCAGCCCCGCGGTGATCCAGCTCCGCAGCGCCGCCGCGCGGGCGTCCTCGCGGACGCGCCGGTGCTCCGCCCGCTCGTCGCCGCCGTCCGGGGTGAGCGCGCCGAGGAGGTAGCCCGCGGCCCACACCTCCCCGGCGGGCTCCGCGGGCAGCGCCCGCGGCGCGGGTCCGGCCGCGCGGGCGGCGGCGGCGATCGTCTCGTGCGCCACGCCGAGCAGCGCCGACCAGGGACGCCACGGCCAGGTGAACGGCTGCTCCGCCGCCTCCTGTTCGCCGCTGCGCCGGATCCGTACGTGGCAGCGGGACCCGACGAGTTCGACGGCGTAGCCGAGGCCGCCGTGGCGCGCCGGGTCGGTCAGCTCCGGGCCGTCCCAGTGGGCGGTGGCGACGGGCCCGGCCGCGTGGGCGACGGCGAGCCGGATGCCGTGGTGGTCGTTGCCCGCGACGGACGGCCCGACGCCGTGGTCGAGCACGTGCGGCACCGGCGCCACCACGGGGATACCGCGCTCGGCGCAGAACACCGCGATGTGCTCGTCGTCGTCGCGGGTGTCGTCGGGGAACTCCGCGAGGTACGCGGCGAGTTCGCGCGCGGTGTCCGCGGGCAGCGCCAGGGCCAGCGACGGGACCCACTCCCACGGCGCCAGCCGCACCGAGGCGTAGCCGCCCACGGCCCCCTGCCGCACCCGGTAGGAGTTGTACGGCGACACCCACAGCACGCTCAGCGACACGGCCCGGTCCGGGTGCCGTTCGAGGAGCGCGGTGACGTGTCCGGCGAAGCCGGGGGCGAGACGGGCGTCGTCCTGCACCACCAGGTGGTGGGTGGCGCCGGGCGCGACCGCCGCCCACGCGACTTTCGCGGTGCGCAGCGGGCTCGGGAAGCCGCCGGGCTCGGGGTCCCGGACGATACGGGCCGGCAGCGGCGCGCACTCGGCGGCGACCCGCTCGGCGCCGGCGAGGCGCGAGGGGTGGCACATGACGACGGTGCTGAGCCGGACGAGCGGTCGCGTCATGCGAGCGCCGCCCGGCTCCGGCCCGTGGCACCCGCGTCGGCGGCCGATCCGGCGCGCGGTTCCGCCACCTCCGCCACGTCCGCCGCCTCCGCCGCCTCCGCCGCCTCCGCCGCCTCCGCCGCGCGGGCCGCGTCGGTGATCAGCGCCTCGAAACCCGTCAGCATCGCCTCCGCGGCCGGCTCGTCGATCAGACTGGTGTCCACGGTCAGCGACACCGGCATGAAGTACCGGCTGCTGTAGACGTGCCAGGCCACCGACGTCTCCGACTGCCGGCCGAGCGTCTGCCACTCGATGACCGACTTCTCCGGCCGCACACCCTCGTGTTCGCGCCGGTCCACCGACCGCGCCTCGGTGATCATGTCCCGCAGGTCGTTGTACCAGCAGGTGCGGTCCGTCGGCCGGCCGCGCCGCTCGTCCAGCCCGCGCAGGTCGGCCAGGAGCGCCGACTTGTCGTAGTACGCGTGGTAGTACGTCTTCATCGCCGCCTGCGCCGCCCGCCGGGCCAGCGCCTCGAACGCCGCGGGCCCCGCGCCGGGTTCGAGCCCCGCGTCGAGCGTGAACAGGCCCTCCAGCGTCACCGTGCTCACCGCCTCCCGCAGCGCGGGCTGGAACCGGTTGCTCACCATCACCTGGAACACGGCGCGGTCGTGCCGCGACTGCCGGGCCACCACCGCGGAGGCGGCGGCGAGCAGGACCGCCGAGGAGCTGATCCGCCAGCGCTCGCCGAGGGCCCGCAGCGCCCCCGGCAGGCTCGGCGAGGCGAGCACCGCCTGCCGGAACCGCGGGCGCGCCCCGGGCCGGCGCACGAACAGCCGCTCGGGCGCGTCGCGCAGGGACTCCACCCAGTGCCGCCGGGCCGCCGCGTCGCGCCGCCGGCCCTTCTCCGACGCCTGGAACCCCGCCTCCGCCAGCGGCTGGTGGCCGTGGCTCGCGGCGCGCAGCGCCGCGGGATCCGCGCCGCGCAGCAGCTCGGTCAGCGCCCGGTGCAGCAGGGCCAGGCCCATCGCGTCGGTGGCGACGTGCGCGAGGACGAGCACGGCGCGCACCGCCTTGCCGTCGACGCACACCAGCGCGGCGCGCACCGGCCACTCGCGGTCGTACGCGAACCGCACGGCGCGCCACCGGCGTTCCACGGCGTCGGCGAGCGCGGTGGCCGCCGTGTCGGCGTCCTCGGCGTCGAAGAGGTGCACGTCGAACGTGCCGCCGCCGTCGAGCTCCTGGTGCATCGCGCCGTCGCCGCCGACGCGGACGCGGGTGCGCAGCGCGTCGTACACGGTGAGCAGCCCGCGTACGGCCTCGACCGCGCGGGCAGCGGGGACGGCGGGCTCGACGGGCACCAGCACCTTGACGTTGGTGCCGTGGTCGTCGGGCTCGGTGTCGAGCATCGCCCGCCGGATGGCCCACTGGCCCCAGGTCACGGGCCCGCGGCCCGCGGGCGCTCCGGCGATGCCGACGGTGACGGCGCGGGCGGTGTGGCCCGCCACCTCGCTCAGTTCGGTACGCACAGGTCCCTCCAGTCACAACTGCGGTAGTCGATGCGGCCGGTCGTGCGGCCGGTGGTGGCGACCGCGGCGGCGTACCCCGGTCCGATCGGGAGGTCGGCGACGGCGTACCCGGCGCCCCCCACCGGCCGGGGCGCGCCGTACGCCGCCGGCGCGGCGCCGACGTCGCGGCGCAGGAAGTCCAGCAGCCGCCCGCCGGCGGCCTTCGCCCACGCCTCCTTGCGGGCCAGCAGCAGGCACAGCCGCCGCACCCGGGCGCCGCCCGCGGGCAGCGCGGCGAGCTGCGCCGCCTCGGCGGGGGCGAAGAACCGCCGGGCCAGCGCGAGCGGGTCGCCGTGCGGGTGCTCCGCCTGAAGGTCGACGCCGACGGGCACGGCGCCGCCGACGGCGACGAGGGCGCGCAGCCCCGAACGGGACAGGTTCCACTCGCAGCCGCGGCCCGCGCCGGTCAGCGCCGGCTTGCCGTACGGGCCCGCGGTCCAGCCGATCTCCTCGGGCGGCAGCCGCAGGTGGCCGGCGAGGAGCCGGCGGGCGGCGGCGTGCGAACGGAGCAGCGCCGTGCGGCGTACGGGGTCGGCGAGCCGTGCGGCGCGGGCCCGTTCGGCGTCGGTGAGCAGCACCGCGGCGGGGCCCGCCGTACCCGTGTCGCCGGACAGGTCGACGTCCCAGACCCGTACCGCCTCCCCTCCCCCGAACCCGCCCACCTAGGCCGCCTGCGCGGCGCGGCCGAAGCGCTGCCAGGCCGTGGCGAGCAGCAGCCCGCCGATGACGACGTTGCCGACGGCCAGGGCGGCGAAGTACGCCTCCGCGTGGTCCACGGCGCGCGCGAGCAGCCCGCCGCCGACGTTGACGGCGCCGAGATAGACGATGTCGTAGGCGAGGGTGATGTGCCCGTTGCGTACCTGCTGCAGGCTCATCGTCACCATGTTGAGCAGCCCGAACGCCAGCCAGCTCGGCGCGACGACCGTCAGGTAGTCGTCGGTGAACGCGGCCGTGCCGGCGTCGTCGCTCATCAGCCTGCCGAGCGGCCCGGCGAGCGCGAAACCGGCGGCGGCCAGGACCGCGTACACCATCAGCACGTACCGCACGCCCTCGCGCAGGACCGGCCGCAGCAGGTGGCTCTCGCCCGCTCCGAGGGACTGGTTCATGGTGATGGCGACGGCCGAGCCGAGCGCGATCGCGGGCGACAGGGACAGCACCTGGACGGCGTGCGCGCCGCCGTAGCCGGCCACGGCGTCGGAGCCGAAGTCCGAGAGCACCCACAGCGAGGTGTAGTTCATGCCGGCGATGAAGAGGTACGAGACCGCCACCGGCACCCCGACGGTGACCAGGATCCCCACCGTCTGCCTCGGCGGCTCGGCGGGACCGCCGAAGCGCAGCAGTCCGGTACGCGCCAGCAGCACCAGCCCCGACGTGAGGCCCACGACCGAGGCACCGGCGATGGACGCGGGCACGGCGAAGACGCCCATGTCCGCGTAGAAGCCGAGGAGCCACACCCCGAGGACCTGCATTCCGGCGACGGCGATGGTGATGACAGACGCCGACCGCGCGCTGCCCCAGCCGCGCAGCGTGCCCGCGACCACCGAGGTGAGGACGGCCAGCAGGAACGACGCGGCGACCAGCCGGGCGAAGAGCACGAAGTCGTCGTGCGAGGCGGCGTCGACGTCGAGCGTCTCGGCCATCTGCGGTGCGGCCAGCGCGATGACCGCGGCGGCGACGGCGAAGCAGCCGAGCGCGATGGCGCCGATGCGTACCAGCGGCGGCTGCGAGTCGTCTCCCGCGTCGGCGCCGCGGCGGCGGGCGGAGACGACCTGGCTGCTGATCTCGATCCCCTCCTCCAGCGCCAGGAAGAAGAAGGAGACGGGGATGAAGAGGGCGCGGATGTAGAGCGCGTCGCCGCCCATGTTGCCGAGCAGCGCCGAGATGGCGAACTGGGCGCCGAGGCCGGTGACGACGCCGAGGCAGATGGGGACGGCCAGACCGCGCAGCCTGGCGCGCAGGTCGCCGGGCGGGGCCGGGGCGGCGCCCGGGGCCGGGTCGCCGTGCTCCTTGACGTCAGTCATCGAGGATCCTGCCTTTCCGGTGGCCCAGGGCGAGGTTGAGCCGCTGCATGGTGCCGGTGCCCTCCATGAACTCGAAGGCCCGGGCGTCGCGGTGCAGCTTGTCGAGCAGCGGGTGTTCGAGCCGGGCGCCGGGGCCGAGGAGCCCGAGGGCGTACTCGGCGGTCTCCAGGGCGAGTTCGGCGGCCCGGTACTTGGCGGCCGAGGCGACGGTGCCGTCGCCGGGGTCGCGGTCGGCCTGCTCCGCGGCGGCCAGCACCAGCCGCCGGGTGCCGGCCAGCCGGCGCCGGAGCGCGTCCATGGCGTACGACTCGTCGGCGCGCAGCGTGCGGCGGTGGTCGGCGGCGTAGTCCCAGGCGGCCTGGGCGATGCCGAGGGCCATGGCGGCGACGACGGGGCGGGCGCGGTTGAAGGTGCGCATCGCGCCGACGATGCCGCGGCGGGTGGCCGACAGGTGCATGCCGAGGATGTCGGAGCGGGCCACGGGCACGCCGTCGAGGCGGATCTCGCTGAGCCCGATGGCGCGCATCCCGGTGGTGGGCAGCGCGGTGGCGGTGAAGCCGGGCCTGGTGGGCTCGACCAGCACGGCGACGACGCCGACGGGACCCGGCTTGATGCGGGCGAAAACGACGCCGAGGCCGGCGCGGACGGCGTTGCCGATGTACTTCTTGACGCCGCTGAGCCGGTACGGGGCCGGGGTGCCGGTCCCGGTCCCTGTCCCTGCCCCGGTCTCGGTCTCGGTGAGGGCGGTCGTCAGCGCCGTGGCGTCGGAGCCGGCGTGCGGCTCGGTGAGCGCGAAGAACGTCCAGGTGGGGCGGGCGGCGAGGGTGGTGTAGTAGCGCTCCTTCTGGTCGTCGTCGCCCAGTTCCTCGGTGAGCACGCCGGAGAGGGAGGGCCCGGGGGCGGCGACCATCAGCGCGGCGTCGCCCCAGGCGAGGCGTTCGTAGACGACGACGCGCTCGACGCAGGAGTGGAGGTGGCAGGGGCGGCCGTCGACGATCAGCGGGTCGGGGTTGTACGCGGGCGGGAGGCCGAGGAGGACGGGGAAGTAGGCGTCGTGGACGACGGGGTTGAGGGTCCGCGGGTCGGCGCCGGGCTCGTCCATGGCGAGGGCGGTGGCGCGGAACGCCCGCGCGTACTCCTCGACGGCGGCGCGGAGCCGCGCGGGATCGGGGGGCGGCGGCCGGTGCCTGGCAGGCGGCGGGGTGCGGGTCGGGGTCGTGGTCATGGGCTCACCTCGGTGGCGTGGTGGCAGGGCGCAGGCTCCGCGGCGACGGGATGGACGTCGGCCAGCAGGTCGACGGCGCGGGCGAGCCGCCCGGGCCCGGCGTCGAGATACCCGGCGGCACCGAGCAGCCGCAGCACGGCACGCTGCGCCCGTACGAGCGCTTCGGACGCGCGGGAGGCGCCTTCGGGCCCGGACGCCGGTCGGCGGTCAGGCCCGGCCGCGGATTCGCCGGGCGGTGCGGACCCCGCGGTCCCGGGTACGCCGTCGTCCGGGCCGTGTTCCAGCAGGAGGCGGGCCTCCAGGAGGTCCGCGGCGGCTTCGCCGAGCGTCGTGCGTACGGACGCGATGTCGGCCAGCACCTCGCCGCCCACCCGGCGGCCCGCCAGGTAGTCGGCCGCCGTGCGCAGCAGTTGCTCCGTGAGGCCGAGCCGGATCCACAGCACGCCCGTGGCCCAGGGTCCTGTGGTGCCGTCGCGGTGGCGCGCGTCGCGCCACACGCCGAGGTCGCCGGAGGCGAACTCCAGGGTGGCGACCGGCGCGCCGCCCGGCGCCTCGGCGGCGGCCAGCGGCAGCACGGCGTGCCCGCCGGGGCCCCAGGCTCGGGCGTCGGGGCCGAGTCCCGCGCGGAGTTCGGCGAGGGCCGGGGCCGGGCCCTCGGCCTTGGCGCGGGCGCGGCAGCGCAGCCCGAGCGCGGTGTCGAGCACCGGTCCCTGCTGCCGGGTCGGTCGTACGGTCACGTCCGCGCCTCCAGTGCGCTCTGCTGCGGGAACGGGGTGGCGGGCCGGCCGCCGGCGGGCACCGGCGTGAACAGCGCCCGGCAGTCGTAGCCCAGGGCCTCGTCCCGGTCGGCGACGGCGAGCGCGCCGCCCGGGTCGGCGGCGTACCGCAGCGCGGCCTCGTACCACGGCCGCAGCCAGCCGCCGGACCGCCGGCCGGGACGCCGGGCCGCGGCGGGCAGGCGGCGTACGGTCAGCCCGGCGAGGTGCGGCCCGGTGCCGGTGCCGAGCACGAGGACGGCCGCGCCGCTGCCCGGCGGCAGCGCGTACCCGGGCTCGGGAGGCAGCGTCGACTGCTCCATGACGACGATCGCGGCCCGCCGCGCCTCGCCGCCCGCGATCCGGCCGCGTGCGAGGCGCAGCGCGGTGAACGCCCCGGCCGCGCCCTGGTCGTTGACGCCGACGACCTGCGGCCGGCCGCCCAGCAGTTCGGCCAGCAGGCAGCCGGGCAGCACCCGCGCCTGGCAGTCCGGCACGGGGGTGACGGTGAGCAGCAGGTCCACGCCGCTGTCCCGGCCGCCGAGCACGCCGGCGGCGGCCGTCACGAGGTCCGGGTACGAGACCCGCTCGCCGTGCTCCAGCCAGGTGCGGTCGGGCAGCGGGCCGTAGACCGTCTCCAGGTCATCGGCGTACTCCCCCAGGTCCGCGGCCGTGGTGCCGCCGTGTCCTGCCGGCGGCGGGCCGACGGCGGTCAGCCGCTCCAGTGCGACGGGCATCGCCACCGCCTAGTACTACAGGGCTAGATTTTGATCATCTGGAGTGGCAATCGCCTCCGAAAATGATGGCGACGAGCTTCGGCCTGATGCTCACGACGCCAGATCGACCAGCGAAGCCCGAGGTCAACCAGGGTGCGAGCGGAACCGATCAAGTTGAACAACCGTCGAACCTCGGCGATGGTCAAGGCTGCGAGTCGGCGTGCGTGCACTCGTGGCCTCCTGGGCTCGTCCGGTCTTGCGGAGCCCTTTTTTCGCGACCCGCGCCATCGCCGCCAAGAATGCCAACGCCAGCATGGACATGGTGATGTGGCGATACCAGGCGTCGTACTTGCGCACCTGGTAGTTGTCCAGCCCGGCCTGCTGTTTCGCGGCCTCAAAGCACTCCTCGACCGGCCAGCGCAGTCCGATGACCGCGACCAATTCCGACAGCGATTCCTGGCGCGGGTTGTGGCAGTGGAAGTAGGAGATCTCTCCGTTGTCGATGTTGCGCCGGATCACATACAGGTGTCTCTCGCGCCCGGCGATCACGGCCCAGTCGTAGGTCCGAAACCCCTTCGCGCCGATACCGCAGGCGCGGCGCGTGAAGTCCCCCGGCCGCAAGCCGGCCGCCAGGACGTCCAAGCGGGTCGGGCAATCAGGGTTGGTGGTGACGCCCCCGGTGTTGATGTCGGTGGACTTCGGAACGGCCATGCAGTACGCGGTGCCGCCTTCTTCCAGGAATCTGCGCAGCCCGCGGTTCTGACCGAACTCCTCGTCCGCCGTGAACCACGAGAACGGCACCCCAGCCGCCACCGCGCGCTCGATCATGGCCTGGACCTGCTGCGGACGGGTACGGAAGACCACCTCGTCATCGATTCCCGCCTCGCGGCGGCGCTCGAAGTCAGCGCACCAGGACTCCTGCGGCAAATACAGCTCCCGATCGATCAGGACGCGGTCGCCGCTGCGGTTTGCGTAGGCCAGGAATGTCCCGATCTGGCAGTTATCGATACGCCCGAGGGAGCCGGAGTACTGGCGCTGGACCCCGGCCGACTTCCTCCTTTCTTGGCGAATCCGGTGGGATCGGCGATGAGCACGCCCCGGGGGTCCGCGAAATGTTCCATGGCGTAGTCGCGGGTCAGGTCCCGCAGCAGGTCCGCGCTCCAGGGGGTGAGATTCAAGAACCGCTGGAGCGCCTTGGGTTCCTTGGCGCCAGCGAACTCGGCAATGGTCCAGCCGTTCTTCCGCTGGAGCGGCGAAAGGAGCCCACGCAGGTACTGGTGGGCGTGCTCGCGGGATTCAGGGCGGTAGAACAGCGGACTGATCCGCTCGCGCAGCGCAGTGAACTCGCGCTTCCACACGGCTAATTCAGCACGGGTTACCGCGCCTTGCGGGAGATCTTGATCACGGGCTTGCGTCGCTGCCATGGACGAAGTCTCTCCCAACCCCATGATCAAGATCTAGCCCTGTAGTACTAGCCCGCCGCGCCCGGTCCCGCGGACGCCTCGATGAAGGCGCACACGGCGCCGACCGTCTCCAGGTGCTCGGGCTCCAGGGTCTCGGGGTCGATCTCGATGCCGTGGTCGTCCTCCAGCGTCATGAGGAGTTCGAGGACGCTGGTGGAGTCCAGGCCCAGCTCCTCGAAGAGCTTCGTCTGCGCGGTGGCCTCGCCGAGGTCCTTGCGCAGCACGACCTCCAGCGACTTGATGACTGTGGCCGCAAGGTCGGCCCGGGCCTCGTCGACGTGCGTGGTCATGCTCTGCCTCCTGAGGGGGAACGGTGGTGCACGCGTGCTTCAAACGGTGGTCGGGGCGGGGGGCTACGGCGCGGGGTCCGACTGCCGCTCCAGCAGGTCGTCGACGGTGTCGCGGCGCCGTACGAGACGCGCGCGCCCGCCGGCGACCAGCACCTCTGCGGGGTGGCCGTGGCTGAGGAACAGCACAGGCGACGCGCTCGGCCCGTACGCGCCGGAGCGGGCGACGGCGACGAGGTCGCCGGGCGCCAGGTCTGCGGGCAGGTCGACGGCCTTGCCGAGGGTGTCGTTGGGGGTGCACAGCGGCCCGGTGACGTTCCACGGAACGAGGGGTCCGCCGCCGCCGACGCGGTGCATGGGGAAGTTGCGGCGGAAGGGCGAGCCGATGCCGACGGCGGCCATGTGGTGGTTGGTGCCGCCGTCGCAGACGGCGAAGCGCTCGCCGCGCGACTCCTTGGTGTAGCGGACGCGGGTGAGGTACGTCCCGGCGGGCGCGGCGAGGTAGCGGCCCAGCTCCATCACCAGCCGGGTGTCCGGGTGCGCGGCGTGGAAGGCGGCGACGACGGGGGTGAGGCCCGCGGTCAGCTCGCCGGCGTCGAGGTCGCTCTCCGCCGCGTGGTACGCCACACCGAGGCCGCCGCCGACGTCGACCGTGCCGAGGACGAACCCGAGCCGCCCGGCGAGCCGTTCCGCCAGCTCCAGGATGCGCCGGGTGTTCTCCACGATCGCGGCGGCGGCGAGGATGCGGGTGCCCATGTACGCGTGCACGCCGGTCACCCGGACGTTCCCGTACCGCCGCAGGTCGGCCGGGGCGAGCGCGTCGAGCGCTTCCTCGTCGATGCCGAACTGCCGCGGCTTGCCGCCCATCGTCAGCCCGCCGCCCTTCAGCTCGAACGCCGGGTTGACGCGCAGCAGCACCTCGGCGGTGGTGCCGCGGTGGCGGGCCTCCTCGTCGATGACGGCCAGTTCGGGCAGCGACTCGGCGATCAGCCGGGCGCCTGCCTTGAGGCAGGCGGCGATCTCGTCGCGGCTCTTGCCGGGGCCGAGGAAGAGCATCTCCGCGCCGGTGGCGCCGGCGCGCTGCGCGGTGGCCAGCTCGGCCAGCGACGACAGTTCGAGGCCCGCGCCCAGCTCGCGCATGGTGCGGGTGACGGCGAGGTTGGGGTTGGCCTTGAGGGAGTAGAAGAGGCGCAGAGCCGGGTGCAGCCGCTCCCGCAGGCCGTTGTACTGGGTGCGCAGCAGGTCGGCGTCGTAGAGGTAGAGCGGCGTGCCGAACTCGGCGGCCAGGTCGGTGAGCGCGAGGCCCTGGCAGTGGGTGGCGGGGCTGGCGTCGGTCATCGTACGTCTCCGAACTCGGTCAGGCGCGCGGCCACTTCGGCATCCAGGGCGTCGGCCGCCGCCTGGCCGGGGGCGGCGAGCAGGAAGTAGAAGCGGCCGTCCGCCGGGGCGGCGGGGGGCGCTTCCGGGCCGGCGAAGGCGGCGTTGACGGTCGCGTGGTTGTCGGGGAGGGCGCCGCGCCCGGCGGCGCGGTCGAAGAGCAGCGGGCCGAGGGCGGCGGCGAGCCGGTCGAACGGGACGGGCGCGGGCAGCCGCACGTCGTACTGCCGGGCGAGGACGACCGCGTCCGCGGGCACGCACTGCTCGTGCAGCCGGGTCTGGTACGTGGACATGTTGTTCCGGGCGTTGATCTCCAGCACGGGCAGCAGCGAGCCGTCGGTCCGTACGAGGGCGTCGACGCCCACGGGGCCGTGGTAGCCGTCGGCGGCGAGCCGCCCGCCGAGGAGCGCCGCGGTCTCCCGCACGGCGGCGTGCTGCTCCGGGGTGAGCCGGGCGGGGAAGCGGTGGCCCTTGTGGACGCCGCCGGCCGTCAGCGCCTCCTTGACGAAGTCGAAGCGCACGGAGCCGTCCCGGCCCACGGTGAGGTGGTAGTTGAGGTCGGCGGCCTTGTCGGCCCACACCTCCACGACGACGGCGAGCCGGTCGTCCCCGGTACGTTCCGCGCGCCGCCGCACCATCCGCACCACCTGCTCCAGCCGCCGCGCCCGGTCGGCCACGACGATGCCCTTGCCGGAGACGCCGTACGCGTCCTTGACCCCGACGACGGCGCCGTCCGCGATCCGGGCCGCGGCCTTCTCCGCCACGGCCTCGAACTCCGCGACCGACTCGCACTCCCAGCCCTCGGCGAGCGGCACGCCCAGCTCGGCGGTGACCCGCCGGCTGTAGATCTTGCTGTTGACCCGCTTGGCGAGCGCCGCGGCGGGCAGCGCGGCGGCGAGCCCGGCGCGCCGGCACAGCTCCGCCTCGGCGGCGGACATCCCGTGCGGGAGGAGCCGGGCGGCGCCGAGCGCGCGCAGCCGGGCGAGCAGGCCGGGCGAGTCCAGCGCCTCCTCGGTGACGGGCACGGCGGTCCTGCACCGGTCGGTGACCTGGACGTGCGGCAGGTCGAGGCCCAGGCCGCGCAGATAGTCCAGATAGCCGGGGTCGGGCGCGGACTTGAGGACAACGTGGTCGCCCGCGCCGCCGAGCAGCAGAGCGAACTCGTCCATGCGGGCGACGACCGCGGAGGGCGCGTCGCCGCCGACGGCCGGCACGCCGGGCTCGCCGCGCGCCCAGTCGCGTTCGACCTCGATGTTGCCGAGCAGTACGAGCGGTGCGGCCGGGTCGCCGGTGCAGGCGCGCCGGACGCCGCTCATGAAGTCGTCGGCCGTCATGTCGTCCCCGTCTCTTGGCGTTCGTGGCGGTGTGCGTGGCAGTGCGCCCGCCGTCAGTGGCGGAACACCGCGGCCGCGAAGGTGGCGCCGAGCCCCACCGCGGCCATCAGGTAGCAGTCGCCCTGGCGGAGCCGGCCGGCGTCGCGCAGGGTCACGTAGTTGATGAAGGAGTCGGCGCCGAAGCAGTGCCCGAGCGCGGCGACGTTGTCCAGGCAGATGCGCGAGCGCGGGAAGTCCAGCAGTTGCGCGGCCTTGGCCCAGGAGATGCGGTTGACGTTGTGCGGCAGGATCCACGCCAGGTCCTCCAGCCGGATCCCGGCCGCGGCGACCGCCTCGCGGATCACGGTCGTCAGCCGCTCCGCGTAGCGCCGCTCGAACTCCTCGCCGCGCGGCGGCGGAAGCTTCACGTCGTGGTATTCGCCGAAGGTACGGGTGACGTAGCTGCGCAGCACGTCGCCGCCGCCGCCCGCCGACACCAGGCAGGCCGCCGACGACTCACCCATCACGGTGGTGCCCGGGATGAGCTGCGCGGTGGGCCAGTCGGCCTTCTCCCCCGCGACGACGAGCGCCAGCGCGTCGGGGTCGCCGTCCTCGGCGAGGAGCCGCCCGGCGAGGTCCACGGCGGCGAGTCCTGAGGAGCACGCCTGCTGGGTGACGGTGAAGACGGCGGCGTGCCCGAGGCCGAGTTCGTCGGCGGCGTCGTGCACGGGGTTCTGCGAGGCGCGGGAGCCGATGGGGATCGTGCGGGCGCTGACGACGTAGGACACGCGGTGCTCGTTGCCCGCGAGCGCGGTCAGCTCGCGGGCGGCGGCCACCGTCATCTCGCGCAGCCCCGCGCCGGGCGACATGCGGACGTCGCGGAGGCCGAAGTAGCGGTGGAACAGGGCGAGATCGCGGTCGCCGACGCCGAGGCGGGGGGCGAGGTTGGCGAGGGGCACCGACACGGGCGCGACGTGGGCGGCGACGTCGTACAGGGCGGTCATCGGGCGCTCCTTCCGGCGGTGGCGGTACGGGACGGGTGCGGCGGGCCCGGGGTCCGCCCCGGCTCCGCGGGGCGGGTGGCGAGCGTCGCCGCGACCCGTTTGTCGCGGGTCGCGAGCCCGGTGAACGCGAACAGCACCCGGCCCCCGTCGCCGACCGCCTCGCAGCGGGCCACCGTGCCGTCGGCGGCGGTGCGGTGGCGCAGGTCGACCGGGGCGGGGGCCTCGGCGAGCGCGGCGTCGTTGCCGGGGGCGAAGAGGTCGAACCGGTCGATGCGGACGGGCACGGGGACGGGCGTGTGGGCGGCGTCCTCGGCGGAATCAGCGGTAGCGGCGGTGGCGCGGAGGAGGCTGTCCATGGCCAGCGCGGGGAGGAGGAAGTCCCGTAGCGGGCCGAGGTGTCCGGGAGGCGGCAGGTGCAGCCGCGCGGAGCCGCCGGCGGGTCCCGTACGAAGCTCGCGGAGCGAGTCGAACATGCCGCGGAGCAGGACCGGGGAGGCGGCGAGCGCGTAGGCGTCGCGGGCGGGGACGAGGCCGTCCGCGGCGGGCCCGGGGTCGGGCCGGGGACCGTACGAGCCGTCGAGGAGGACCGTCATCCGGCTGTACTCCTGCGCCGGGATGGGCCCCCTGGGCGGTCCGGCGACGACCACCCGGACGCGTCCTGCCGTCTCCGCCCGCGCGGTGACCACCAGCCGCCGCGGCCACTGCTCCTCCGCCGCGCGCACGAACCGCACGAACAGCGCGTCCACGATGGCCACCGGCCGCCCGGCTCCGACCGCGGCGGCGGCCTCGGCGGCGATCTCCATGATGAACGTCCCCGGCAGGGTGGGCCGTTCGTCCACCCGGTGGTCGCGCACGTACCCGTGGTCGTCCAGCCCGAGCCGTACCTCCCAGACCCTGCCGCCGCCTTCGGCGGGCGCGCCGGGACCGCGGACGAAGGCCCCGCCGGGGGCCGGCGGCCACGTGCCGGCGGCGCGCAGCTCCGGCGCCGCGGCGGCGAGCATGCGCCACTCGGTCTCCCCGAGCCACACCGAGGTGCGGGGGTCGCTTCTGCGGTGCAGGAGTTCGGTGCGGAAGTAGCGGCGGCCGAGGGCGTCGTCGAGGTGGGTGAAGTTGTCCTCGCGGGCGAGGTACGCGTCCTGGACCTGGGTGTGCGTCACCATCCCGCTCTCGGTCCACAGGCCGGAGACCAGGGCGTGCACGTCGGCGCCGGAGGTGGCGCGGCCGTGGGCGGCGGCGTGGGTGAGGAACTCGTTGGCGGAGATGTAGTCGGCCTCGCCGGGCCGGGCCACGACGGTGGTGACCGAGCTGATCGCCAGCCACAGCGCGGGGTCGTGGGCGGCGAAGGCGGCGCGGAGGTTCAGCCAGCCGCGCACCTTCACATCCCGTACGGCCCGGAACTCCGCGGGCGTCTTGCGCCGCAGCGCCGTGGCCCGCTCGACACCGGCGCCGTGCACGACGACGTCGGCGCCTCCGGCCGCGGCGATCTCGGCGGCCACGGCCCGCAGCGCACCGGGGTCGAGCACGTCGCACTGCCGGTAGTGCACGCGGTCGGCGCCGTAGCGGGCGGCGAGCCGGCGGAGGGTGCGGCCGCGCTCGGCGGCTTGCAGCGCGCGGTTGTAGCGGCGGTTCAGGTCGGCGAGCTTGGCGCCGGGGTGCTCGGCCATCAACCGCCGCAGGGCGGCGGGCCGGTCGGCGGGGGGTGCTGCGGCGTCCGCGGGGCCGGGGGCGGGTCCTGAACCGAGCAGCCAGATCGCGGCGGGCCGGGACAGCCCCGCGAGCTGGTCCACGAGTTCTGCGGTGATGCCCCGCCCGCCGCCGGTGGCGACGACGACGGGCGCCCGCGGCAGCCGGGCCGCGGCGGGCCGGTCGCCGACGGGCGCGAGCACGGCTTCGGCCCGTACGCCGCGGCGGTGGTGGGCGACGGCGAGATGCCGCTCGACGGCGGACTCCCGGCTCAGCAGGCCGAGCCCGGCGGGCAGATCAGGGGCGTCGGTGACGACGCCGTAGACGAGCCCGCCGGGGAGATCGGCGCCGAGCGCCCGTACGAGCCCGGTGAAGAGCCCGGTGGCGGGGGCGGGCGCGGGATCGCCGGGGTCGAGGACGAGCACGGCGAAGGACCCGCGGTCGCCGAGGGGTTCGGCGAGGAGGTGGGCGGCGGCGAAGGCCAGTTCGTGCAGTTCGAGGGAGGCGGTGGGGAGGGCGTCCGGCGGGCCCGCGGGCCGGGGGGTGCCCTGGCGGTGCCTCGTGTCGAAGAGGACGCGTACGTGGCGGAGTTCGCGGCCCGTCAGGATGCCGGCCAGGTCCTCCGGGGCGTCGAGTACGTGCACGTCCGGCGCCGGCCCCGCCTGCGCCGCGCGCGGCGCCGCGACGACGCAGCCCGGCGGCAGTTCGAGACCGGCCGGCGCCGCCGGGGCGTTCGTCAGCACCAGGGTGCCCGGCGGGAGCGCGGGCAGCGCGGGGCGTACCTCGGGGCGGTCCAGGCGCTTCAGGCGCAGGACGTACGGGCGCAGGTCGCCGAGCCGGTCCGGGGCCGCGGGCGACTCCGGTGCGTAGGTGAGCGCGGGGGTGCCGGGCGCGGCCGGGGTCAGCTCCGCCGCCGCGTCGTTCGCGCGCACGGCGCGGTGCAGGGCGACGAGCCCTTCGGCGGCGTGGAAGTACGGCGCCGCGTCCGCCGCGTCCGGGGCCGCACCCCCGACCGGGCCGTGAGGAACACCGGGCCCGCCGGCCGCCGTCGGCTCCCCCGCCGCGGCCGTGTCCGCTCCCACGCCCGCGGGCGGCGAGACCCGCAGCTCCCCGAGCACCCGCAGGCCCCGCGCCTCCGCCTCCTGCCGGGGCATCAGGACCGCCGCTGCCGCCGTCTCCGTCGTGATCCCGCCCGCCGGGGGCGTCACCAGTTCCGCGGCCGCGGTCGTGCCGATCACCACCGCCGCGGAGAGCTCGCCCGTCGCGAGGTGGCGGCAGGCCGCCGCCAGGGCCGCGTGGGAGGAGTCCGGTCCGGCGTCCAGGGTCATGTTCGGGCCGTGCAGGTCGAGAAGCTGGGCCACGCGGGAGGCGATGATGTTGGGCATCAGCCCCGGCAGGGAGTCGCTGTTGCTCTCGGGCGCCAGCGCCCGTACGCCCGCCGTCAGCGCGGACACGTCCCCCTCGGCCCGCGCCTCGATGTCGTCCAGGTACGCCCGCAGCGTGCACGCCAGCGCCTGCCGCACCTGACCGCTGTGGCCGACGAACACCCCCGTACGGGCGAGGAGTTCCGGGTCGTCGTCCCACCCGGGCCGCAGGTCCAGCGCGCACCGCAGCGCCATGAGCTGGCTGCGGTCCAGCCGCTCCAGCACCGCGGGCGGCAGCCGCACTTCGAGCGGCGCCGGCGTGGCGAACGACGCGCCGAAGACGGGACCCGGCGACGGCGGCTCCAGGGCCGTCGTCGCCACGACCACGACCGGCGCCGGGTCCGCGGCCGCGGGGGCGGCCGGTCCCGGGCGGTCGCTGACGACGACGTGCGCGTTCGTGCCGCCGAAGCCCATCGCCGACACTCCCGCCGTACGGGCCCGGCCGTCCGGCGACGGCCGCCAGGACAGGGTCCGTACGGGAACGGTGACATCGTCGGCGACCGGTTCGGTGTAAAGGTGCTGCCCGGGGATCGCCTCGTGGCGGAGCGCGAGCAGCGCGTGGATGACGTTGACCGCGCCCGCCGCCCAACCGGTGTGGCCGATCAGCGACTTGTTCGACGTCAGCGTCCACCGCCTGCCGGGCGCCGCGGCGGCCAGCGCCCGCAGCTCCGCCTGGTCGCCGGCGGCGGTGCCGGTCGCGTGGGCGACGATCCAGTCGACGTCCTCCGGGCCGACGCCGGCCGCCGCCCAGGCCCGTTCGAGGGCGATCCGCTGCCCGGCGGGGTTCGGCGCGTACACCGCCTTGCCGCGCCCGTCGGACGAGCCGCCGAAGCCGCGGACGAAGCCGAGGACGGGATCGCCGTCCGCGAGGGCGCGCGCGTACGTCTTGAGCGCCACGACCGCGGCACCGTCCGAGAACAGCACGCCGTCCGCGCCGCGGTCCAGCGACCGCACGCGGTCGCCCCCGGCCAGCCCGTCGAGCTTCGCGAACAGCACCATGGTCTGGGCGTTGACGGAGTACGCGCCGCCGCAGAGCGCGACGTCCGCGCGGCCCTCGCGCAGCGCGCGCATGCCGAAGTCGAAGCTGTAGAGGGACGAGGAGCAGGCCGTGTCGACGACGACGGTCTCCACCGGGTCCGCGATGCCGGCCAGCGCGTCGCGCACGACGCGGTAGGGCGCGGTGTCGGCGAGGTCGTTCGAGCCGGCCGGGTAGAGCGCGGCCAGCGGTTCCGGGTCGGCGGCCGCCGGCCCGGCCAGCAGCCGGGCGCCGTGCCGCAGGAGGCTGTGCTCGGCGGCGTGGCCGCCGTCCGCGGTCATGCCGACGGCGGCGAAGGTGCGCGTACCGGCGTCAAGACGCACCCCGTCGAGCGCCTGGAGGACGCTGTGCCGCAGCCACCGGCCGCTCGGCTCGCGCTGCGCGGCGCGGCCGGCGGCGAGTTCGGCGCGCAGCCGGGGGTGGGGGCGCATGTCGTGGATGAAGCCGGAGGTGCGGGTGTACGTCTTGTCCGGCGCGGCCGGGTCCGCGGACCACAGCGCGTCGATGTCCATGCGGTCCCCTGGCTCGCTGAACTGCGGTACGCGGTCGCGCAGCAGGTCCCACAGCTCGTCGGGCGAGCCGGCGCCCGGCACGGCCAGGCCCATGCCGACGGCGACGATCGCCCCGGGGTCGGCGGGTCCCCCGGCCGCGAGCGACGGCAGCGAGCCCGCGGTGCGTACGGCGGCGTCCAGGCCGCGCGCCCGCAGCTCGGCCGCGGCGGCTTCGGCGGTGGCGCGGTCGGTGGCGGCGGCCTCGACGCGGTAGCGCGGCGGGCGGGGAGCGCCGCCCTCGGTGCCGTCAGCCATCGGCCCGTACGGCGGTCGCGGCGGTCGGGGCCGTGGTGCGGCCGGTCTCGTCGATGAGGCGGGCGAGGCCGCCGAGGGTGGACTGGAGGGCGAAGCGGGTGTCGTCGGCCACGTGGTGCAGGCCGAAGCGGTCGATCAGCGTGCTCAGCACCTCCATGCGCTTGAGCGAGTCGATGCCGAGGTCGCCTTCGAGGTCGGCGTCGGGGTCCATGGCCTCGACGGGGTACCCGAGCCGGTCGGCGTAGACCTGCTGAAGTGCGGCCAGCACGCCACCGCCTGCCGCGGGCGCCTTCGCCGGTACAGGGGCGGGCACGGCGGTACCGGGCACGGGTGCGGGGCCGGGCTCGTTCGCGGCAGGACCGGGTGGCACAGCCCTGGAAGGGGGTACGGGAAGGGCGGCCGGGTCCGGCGCCGGGCCGGACGCGGCGGACTCCGTCGCCCGCACGGTGGCGGGGCCGGGCACGGCGGCCGCCGGGGCCCCCGCCGCAGGCACGGCCGGCACCCCGGCCGGCACCCCGGCCGGTGCCACCGCCCCGGTGCCGGGCTCCCGGCCCGGCGCCACCGCCGGGTCCTCCCCCGTACCCGTCGCGAGCCACCGGTCCGCGGTCTGCGCGTCGTAGCCCACCGCCTGCCGCACCAGCTCCCCCAGCCCCGCGCGACCGCACTCCACCACCGACTCCAGCCCGTACGTCTGCAACTCGCGCAGCGCGGCGAGGAAGTCGACCGGCCTGGTCACCTGCGCGACCAGCGACGCCTTGACGTCGGTGTCGTCCGTGACGAGCCCGCCGAGGGCCGGCGAGTACAGGCGGCGCTGCGCCGGGCGTTCGGGGATGCCCTCGATCGCCGCCGCGAACTCGGCCTGGGCAGTGGCCAGCAGCGGGTTGTGGAACGGGTACGGCGCGGTGAGCCGGACGGCCCTTACGCCGAGGACGTCGGCGAGCGCGGCGAGGCGGCCGAGGGCGGCCCCGGGTCCCGAGACGACGACGTGCCGCGGCGCGTTGACGACGGCGAGCCGGGCGCCCGGCAGCTCCGCGGCGGCGAGCAGCGCGGTGGCGCGGCGGGCCGGCAGGGTGAGCGCGAGCATGCCGCCGGTGCCGGCGGCGGTGTGCTCCAGGGCGCGGGCGCGGTGGGCGGCGATGCGGGCGCCGTCGGCGGCGGTGAAGCAGCCGGCGTGGGCGGCGGCGGCCATCTCGCCCATGCTGTGGCCGAGTACGACGTCGGCGGGCGCGCGCAGGTCGACCTCGCGGGCGTACACGAGCGCCGCCGCGTAGATCGCGAGCTGGAGCGCGAACGGGTCGGTCTCGGCGAGCCGGCGGCCGTCCGCGGCGTCGGTACCGGCGTCGGTGAGCAGCGGCGAGACCGGGGCGTGGCCGAACTCGGCGGCGACTCCGTCGACGACGGCCAGCAGGTCGGCGACCGGGGCGCTCACCGGCCCGGCGAACGCGCCGGGCCGGTAGGCGCCCTGGCCCGGCAGCAGCAGTGCGGTTCTGAGATCCATCTCCGCCTCCCCTTCGCGTGGCGTGAGAACGGCAGCCGTGACCGCGGCCCCGTCGGCACGGGGGCGGCGCGTACGGCTGGGTGGTGGGTCAGTCGGCGGTGACGGAGAGGGCGCCGAGGCCCGCGATCCGGTGGCCGTGGACGGGGCCCGGCGGTCCCGCGACCGCGAGCGCGGGCATGCCCGCGGCCCGGGCGGCGCGCAGGCCGACGTCGGCGTCCTCGATCACGAGGCAGTACGACGGGGGTGCGCCGACGCGGGCGGCGGCGGTCACGTACCCCTCGGGGCTGGGCTTGCCGGCGGCGACGTCCTCGGCGCAGACCAGGACGTCCGGCAGCGGCAGTCCGGCCGCCGCCATCCGGCTGCGGGCGACGTTCCGGGTCGCGGAGGTCACCAGCCCCCAGCGGCGCGGGGGCAGGGCGTCGAGCAGCCGCGGGGCACCGGGTGCGGCGCGGACGCCGGCGGCGTCGGTGCAGGACAGGTGGTCGAACCAGGCCAGCTCGGCGTGCGGGTCGGCGTGCGGGGCCAGTTCGCGGATGACGTCGATGTCGCGGCGCCCGTGGGAGGCGCGGATGACCTTCTCGGGGTCGAGGGAATGGCGCCTCGCCCACATGCGGGTGTGGCGGTCCATTGCGGCCGCGGATTCCACCAGGGTGCCGTCCATGTCGAACAGCAAGGCGTGTACGTCGAGCGAGCGCGTCCTGCCGGGGTCGCCGACGTCGCGGAATCCCACATTCAGCAGGGAATGCGTGCTGCTCGCACCCGCCTTGGGGGTTTCTGTGAACAACTTGCCGGTAACCTTGCCCACCCGCGCGGGCAAGGGCGCTGCGCCTTCGTCGAGTTCGTTGCCGTTTCGTCCCGGCCGTTGCGCGGAGTCCACCGGAATCTCCACGCGTGCCGCCTTCCACATAAGTACCTGTCCGTTCGGTGCAAGGTGAACTTCAGGCCGTGCAGCGAGGGTTATGTGGTGCCGTGTCCAGAGTGTGACGAACAGTAGTCGGGCGGTGACCGGAGGCCATCGCACGTTCGGTTTTGCGTTCGAGCGAGCGTCATCGTACATGCAATCCGTTGGTCTGAACCATTCTTTTCCCGCAAAATATTTGCCGGATATGTCCGTACTCGGGGGGCAACGGCGGATGTTGCCCTTTTGGGCACCTGAAGTGCCCCCTGTGCAGGCGATGTTGCCGACGGGGGAGGACGCTCTACGATGACGGCGACCGGCTCGGCGAGCGTGACGCCCCGCGGAAAGGACCCGGACGACATGGCGCGGATAGAGCAGGGCAGGGTGAATGTCGACACCGGCCACGGATTCGTCCTCTTCCTGGTGGGCATGCGGATCAATTACCTCTGGAAGATGCACAAATGGTGGCCGGCGTTCACCGCGATGCCGAAACTGCTGGTGGAACTCGGCGAGGATCCGGAACTCGGGCTGCTGGGCAGCAGAATGAGCCGCAGGGGACGTACGATCACGGTCGTGCAGTACTGGCGGTCGGCTGCACACATCGAGGAGTTCTCGACATCGCAGGAACACCGGCACAGGTCGTACTGGAAGTGGTTCAACCGCGCCGTCGGCAGCGGCGGGGACGTCGGCATCTGGCACGAGCTGTACCACGTGCGGCCGGGTTCCTATGAGGCCCGCTATATCAACATGCCGGAATTCGGACTCGGCGCCGCTTTCGGCACGGAACGGGGCCGCAGAGCCGAACCGGAATGAGCCCTGGCGGCGCCGGACGTCACCGGATCAGGGTAATGCGGCGCCGCGTTCGCGGATTTCCCCGACGGTGTCCACGACCCCCGCGGACTCCACGGCCAGCGCCCCCGCGTGGCCGTTCCCCGGCACCAGATCGACCAGGTGCCAGCCCGGCACGGCGGTGGAGACGTCGTCCGCGTCGAGGGCGCGGCCGAGGCCCACGCCGAGCCCTTTGAGGTACGCCTCCTTGCGCGTCCACAGCCGCGTGAACGCGGCCGAGCGCAGCGCCTCGGGCGCCGTCAGGACCACCGCGCGCTCCGCCGGGTGCAGCCGCTCCACCAGGCTCGGCTCGGGCGGAACGGCCCTGACCGGCTCCACGTCGACGCCCACCCGGCCGGGCGCGACGGCGACGAGCACCAGCTCACCGCCGTGCGAGAGGGAGAACTCCGGGCCGCCCGCGGGCCGTTCGAGCACCGGCCGGCCGTGCGGCCCGCCGCACCGGGGGCAGGCGCGCCGGCCGAAGCGGAGCGCCGCGGGCGCGGTGCCGGTCATCTCGCCCAGCAGCCGGCGCAGCGCGGCGTGGGCCACGCCGTAGCGGATCCGGTCGGCCCGGCGCAGGAAGCTCGCGTGCCGCCGCCGCTCGGCGTCGTCGAGCGCCGACAGGTCCGGCTCGGCGCCTGGCCCGGCGTCGAACGCCCAGACCCGCGCGCCGGCGGGCAGCCCCGGCGGCGCGGCGGCGCCGGGCGTGACCCGTACGCCCGCGAAGGCACCGCCGGGCGCGTCCGCGCCCCGCACCGCCGCCCCGGAGCCGTCCGGGGCCGCGCCTCCGGCCGCGTCGGCGCCGCTCTCAACCGCGGCCGCAGCCGCGGCCCCAGCAGCCCCGGCCGCTTCCCCGGGTGCGCCCCCGTCCCGCTCCGGCGGCCGGGCTTGCGTGTGCTCCGCCATCGCCGTCTCCCCCCGTTTCGAACAGCCTCTCCGCGCCGCTGCGTTCGCGCCCAAGGACGCTCAGGCGTTGCTCAGCGCAGGCCAGCGTATCCGCGTCGTACACACCGATACGAGCAGTGCGGACGCGGCGACGGCGCCCATGCCCCACGCCAGCCCGGCCGCGCCCGCGATGAAGCCGATCGCCGCGGGCCCGCCCAGCAGCCCCGTGGTGCCCATCGACGCCACCAGGGACAGCGCGTCCGGGCCCTCCCGGGCCGCCGCGACGTACACGCACGGCGTCACGGCCGCGACGCCAAGACCGACGCACGCGAACCCGAGGAGCGCCGGCACCACCCCGCCCGCGAGCACCGCGACGGCGAGGCCCGTGCCCGCCAGCGCGCTGCCGAGCCTGACCACGGGGCCGTCGCCCCAGCGGGTGCGCCAGCCGTCGGCGAAGAGGCGGGCGACGACCATCATCACGGAGACCACCGCGATGCCCAGCGGCGCGATCTCCGGCGCCGCGTCGGCGACGTCCTCCAGGTAGAGCGTCGACCAGTCGTTCATGGCGCCCTCGGTGATGGTGCCGAAGGCCATCGCGCACCCCATCCACAGCGTGACGCGCGACGGCAGCCGCCACCGGCGGCGCTCCTTCTCCGGCTGCCGGAAGCCGTCCTCGGCGGGCAGCCCGGTGCGGGCGACGGCGAGCAGCGCGAGGAGCAGCACCGCGGCCACCGCGAAGTGCGCGGCCATCTCCTGGGTCGCGGTCTGCACGGCGGACGCCAGCAGCGCGGCGGCCAGCGACCCGGCACTGAAGGTGGCGTGCATCTTCGCCATCGCGGCGCGCTCGTAGATCTCCTCCAGCGCGGCGCCCTGCGCGTTCATCGCCACGTTCAGACAGCCGACCGCGACGCCGTCGGCCGCGACGACGACCAGCGCGACGGGGTAGTCGGGCGCGGCGGCGAACGCGGGCAGGAACAGCAGCAGGGCGCCGGCCGAGGCGAACGCGAGCCGCTTGGCGCCCATCGCCTTCATGAGGTGGGCGACCAGCGGGAAGGACACCGCCGCGCCCGCGCCGCAGGCCATGAGCAGCAGCCCCAGCTCGGTCGCCGTCAGATCCAGCTCGTCCTTGACCCGCGGCAGCCGGGACACCCAGGTGACGTACTGGAAGCCGAGGAAGCAGAAGAGTGCCGCGATGGCCACCTGGGCGCGGCGGAAGTCGTCGGGTATCCGCGGCATCGTCATCGGCCCGCTTCCCTGGACATGTAGACCGCCCACGGGCCGTAGCCGGCCGGGGGTGCCACGTCGTAGTGCGGACGGTAGCCGCGGCGGGTCCAGAACGCCGCGGTGCCGGCGACGGCGACGAGGGAGATCCGGCGGAACCGCCGGGCGCGGGCGGTGGCGGTGAGCCGGGCGAGCAGGCGCCCCGCGAGCCCGGCGCCGCGCAGGTGCTCGGCCACGACGATGTCGTGCAGGTGCAGGTTGTCGGTCGCGTGCCGGGACTCCTCCGCGCCGCGCAGCTCCGGGCAGCGGAACGCCGGGTACGGCAGCGCCAGTAGGTAGCCCTCGGGGGCGCCGTCGGCGTCCAGCACGAAGCAGGTGCCGGGCGAGGCCCGGCCGCGGGACTCCAGGGCCGCGCGGCCCTCGGCGAGCGCCCGGCCGGCGTACGCGCGGTCCTCCAGCGCGGCGATGGCGCCCCAGTCGTGCGCGGTGATGTGCCGGATGCGCACGTCAGCCGGCGCGCAGGCAGGTGTGCGGTAGCGGGCCATAACCGTTGAACCCCCGGGTCATGTAACTGACGGCGTACGCGCCGCTGGAGAGGATCCACACCGGATCCCCGGACGCGGCCGCCCTGGGCACCTGCACCGGTACGCGGCCCTCCGCCACGACGTCGTCGCTGTCGCAGGTGGGTCCGGCGACGACCGCCGGCACCAGCTCCGCGGCGGCGCCGTGGGAGGGGAACACCAGCGGGTACTGCAACTGGTCCACCTCGTACAGGCCGTTGAACTTGCCGCAGCTCAGGAAGAGCCAGTAGCCCCGCCCGCCGTCCGGGTGCCGGCGCGAGGAGAGCCTCGCGACGTGCGCCCGGATCGCGCCGTGGTCGGCGACCAGGTGCCGGCCCGGCTCGACGACGAAGCGCAGCGGGTCGCGGGCCGCGGCGCGCAGCCGCGCCATGCCGGCGCGGATCGCCGCGAACGTCTCGTCCAGCTCCGGCACCAGCGGCCGGCCGCGCAGGTCGCGGTAGCCGAGCGCGGGCAGGCCGCCGCCGAGGTTGACGTGGTCGAGGTGGATGCCGCGCCGGGCCAGGGCCGCCAGCACGTCCGCGAAGGTGTCGAAGGCGCGGCGCCACGCCGCGGCCGTCATCTGCTGCGAGCCGACGTGCACGGAAAGACCGGCCGGGGTGAGCCCCGCGGCCCGCGCCCCGGCGAGCACCCGCACCGCCTCCTCGGGCGTGCAGCCGAACTTCCGGCTGAGCCCCCACAGCGCGCCCTCGCCGGTGGTGGCCAGCCGGCAGAACACCCGCGCGCCGGGGGCGAGTGCGGCGATGGCCAGCACGTCCTCGGGGCTGTCGGTGGCGAAGTCGCGGACGCCGAGGCGGTGCGCGGCGAGGATGCCGCGGTCGGACTTGACGGTGTTGCCGTAGTGGATACGGGCCGCGGGCGCGCCGGCGCCGAGCGCCTGCGCGACCTCGCCGGGGCTGGCGGCGTCGAACCCGGCGCCCTTCTGCGCGAGCCGGGCCAGCACCTCGTCGACGGGGCAGGCCTTCATCGCGAACCTGATGTCGACGCCGGGCAGCCGGCGCCGCAGTTCGTCGTAGCGCTCCTCGATGCCGGGCAGGTCGTAGATGATCCGGTCGTCGTCCGCGGCGGCGAGGGCGGCGCGCAGCCGCGCGGTCACGGCGGCGGTCGTCGCGGGGGGCGCCGGCGGGGCCGGCGGGGCCGGCCGCGGGGGCCGTACCGCCGCGGTCACCGGGCGGTCCCCGGCACGTCCGTCGCCGCGCTCGCCCGTACCAGCGGCTCCCACGCGGCGATCAGCAGCGCGAAGTCGGCCATGTCGCGGGCCGCCTCCGCCGGCAGGTCCGGGGCGCGGGCGGCCAGCACGCCCGCGAACTCCGCGTATCTGCCGCCGAGTTTGCGGTACGCGATCTCCAGGGCCGTCAGCCGCATGACGTTCTCGTCGCGGTCGAGCCGGGCGCTGCGCGCGACCAGTTCGCCGACGGCGGCGGCGCGCGGGCGGTGCCGGTCGTCGAGGAGCGCGGCACCGGCGGCGGCCAGTTCGTCGTAGACGACGTTGAAGTAGCGCATCGACAGCAGGAACTTGGCGAACCGCATCTGGTAGGCGGTGAAGCCGGCGCCGGTCTTCCGCTCGTCGGTGTGGTAGTTGACGATGTGCCGGTTGTGCAGGACGCCGGGCAGGGTGGCGTCGTGGACGAGGTGGAGGAGGAAGTAGTCGCTGCCGATCGTGTCGGTGGCGGGCGGCAGCGGTACGGCCTCGTACACGCCGCGGTGGAAGGCGACGTTGCACATGTCGACGCGCATCGGGTCGACGGCGCCGAGGACGGCGTGGTCGCCGCCGAACGCCTCGGTGCCCGCCCCCTTGAAGGACTCCTCGACCAGCGCCCGCTTGTGCTCCTCCGGCCAGTGCGGCGGCGCCCAGAGGCTGACGACGTCGTGGTAGACGGCGGGGTCGAGGTCGTGGATCTCGGCGATGTCGACGGACATCTCGCCGACGAAGGAGGCGCCGACGAGCGAGACCGGCTTGTGGGCGTGCTGCGGGTTCAGCGCGTCGGTGTCGACCCGCCGGGCCGCGTCGGCGGCGGGCAGGCCGAGGGTGGCGAGTTCGTGGTGGACGGGGAAGACGGGCCGGCCGCCGGCGGTCTGGTAGCGGCTGTCGGAGTCCCGGCGGTGCACCGAGCGGCAGCCGAGGGCGGCGGCGAGGAGGAACGCGCGGTCGGTGCAGGCGCCGTACGACACGGCGTCGGGCAGCAGCAGGCGCAGCAGCTTCTCCGCGCCCGCGACCCGGGCGCGGCGGAGCACGGCGGCGAGGAAGGTACGCTGCTCGGCCTCGCCGAGGTGGTGGACGACGACCCCGGGCACGCGCGGCAGCCCCGCGACCGCGGCGGCGTGGCCCGCGCGGTCGCGGTCGGCGGCCGAGTCGAGGATCAGGAAGTGCACCTCGGCGCCGAAGTGGGCGGCGGCGTGGACGGCTTCCTCGTGGACGGCGGCGATGGTGGCCGCGCAGGCGCGGTTCGTGGGCAGCGTCAGGCAGATGCGTGCCACGGTTCCCCCGTCCGCTCCGGCTCCGCCCCGGCCCGGCCCTCGGCGGTCCCGCCGGGCGCGGCGTCGGGCGCCGGCCCGTGCCAGGAGTCGAGCCCGAGGAGCTTGCGGCCGAGGCCGGTCAGCGCGGCCGGTCCGTACCGCTCGGACTCGTGCCGCCGGGAGTCGCCGAGCAGGGTGGCGTTCCAGTCGGGGGTGCTCAGGGTGCGCCAGGATTCGACGCGCGAGCGGCGCAGCCGCTCGTGCTCCTCCAGGGCGGGCATCATCGCGAGGTACTGCACGGCGCGTACGCCGCTTTCCGAGGCGTTCGCGGCGACGCCGTGGGCCAGCAGCCCGTTCCAGATGAGCAGGTCGCCGGCGGCCAGTTCCGGGCGTACGACGGGGAACTCGGCACGGTCGGTGTTCGGCCGGATCGGGTCGCGGTCCGCGGGCTGGGCGAGCTTCCACTTCTCGAAGTCGCGGAACAGCTCGGGCGCGCACTGGAAGCCGCCGTGGTCGGGGCGGGTGTCGTTGAGCGCGATGATGCCCTGCACGCGCTGCGGGAGGACGGCGAGGGTGGTGTCGACGTCCCAGTGCAGCTCGATGTCGAAGCCGGTGTCGGTGGGCTCGATGAGGGTGCGGCTGCGGTTGCCGACGTTGGGCGGGTTGAGGTTCAGCCGGTCGAGCGTCACCCACAGCTCGTCGCAGTCCCAGACGTCGGCGAAGGCGTCGTAGACGCGGCGGGTCTGGCGGCTGTCCCAGATCAACTGGTGCTGGTACGCCTCGACGAAGCCGTAGACGTGCAGGTCGCGGTCGAGGTCGGAGCGGAACTCGCGGTCCTCGTACCAGGTCTCGGGGCGGTCGGGGTCCAGGCCCTGGAAGTCCCAGGCGAAGTCGAGCAGCAGGGCGGCGGCTTCCGCGGGTATCGCTTCCCTGACCACCACGTAGCCGTAAGTCTGCCAGTGGGCGTAGTCCTCGTCGGACAGCACGCGCAGCGGCCGGGACTTGCGGATGTCGCGTAACGGGGTGCGGGCGAGGTAGGACTCGCCGTCGGCGCTGAAGTACGGGGTGTCGGAAGCGGCACGGTAAAGGTACGGGCCGGGGTCGGCCATGGAACGTCCTCCAGAAGTGGAACTCGTTGCGTGCTGCCGTCACACCGCGCCGGTGAGGACCTCGGCCGCGGCGATGCCGGAGACGCGCGTGGCCCCGTGGGTCGACAGGTGCACGGCGCCGAGCCGGTCCTCGGCGGGCAGCCCCATCTCGACGACGAGCGCGTCGGGCCGCCGCCGCAGCAGGTCGGCCAGGGCCTGCCACATCCACGGGTGGCGGGCGGCGTCGCGGACGACGACGACCAGCTCGCGGCCGTCGGCCGGGCTCAGCGCCCGGCCGTCGAGCACGTCCGCGGCGCCGCCGGCGGCGCCGGTCAGCTCGGACTCGCCGAGGCGCACCGACGTGGTGCCGGGGCGCAGGGCGCGCAGCGGTTCCGCGACGCCCCAGGGCGTACGGCCGTCGATGGCGAGGCTGGTGACGGGCGAGAACTCGACGACGTGCGGATCGCCGGCGAGCGGGAAGCGGGCCGGGCCCGCCGGGTCGTGGTGGACCCGGACGGCGCGGCGGGCGGCGACGAGGCCGATCTCGTGGTGGGCCCCGTCGCCGCCGCGGGGGTCGCCGGCCGGGACGCCGCGGGTCAGCGCGGCGGACCAGGCGGCGAACTCGTGCACCCGGGCAGCGGCCTCCGCGAGCCGCTCCTCGGGCAGGCCGCCGTCGCGCACGGCGGCGACGATGGCGTCGGTCAGGTCGGTGGTGACGGACTCCTCGGCGTTCTCGCCGCCGACGCAGACGGCGTCGACGCCGCCGGCGAGCGCGCGGACGGTGGCGCCGTCGATGCCGTACAGGTCGGAGACGGCGCCCATCTCGATGCCGTCGGTGACGACGAGGCCGGTGAAGCCGAGTTCGCCGCGCAGCAGGTCGCGGAGGATGCGGGGGCTGAGGGTGGCGGGGAGGGTGTCGTCGTAGGCGGGGATGAGCATGTGCGCCGTCATGACGGTGCGTACGCCCGCCTCCATGGCGGCGGTGAACGGCGGCAGCGCGGTGCGGGCGATCTCGCGGGCGTCGGCGGCGACGTGCGGCAGGCCATGGTGGGAGTCGACGCTGGTGTCGCCGTGGCCGGGGAAGTGCTTGGCGCAGGCGGCGACGCCCGCGGACTGCAGGCCGCGGATCCAGGCGGCGGTGTGCCGGCAGACGAGGTCGGTGCGGGCGCCGAAGGAGCGGACGCCGATGACGGGGTTCTTGGGGTTGGAGTTGACGTCGGCGGAAGGGGCGTAGTTGAGCGAGACGCCCATGGCGTGCAGTTGGCGGCCGATGTCGTACGCGACCTGCTCCGTCAGCTCGACGTCGTCGACGGCGCCGAGGGCGAGGTTGCCGGGGCGGGTGGCGCCGGTGCCGGCCTCGATCCGGGTGACGTCGCCGGCCTCCTCGTCGATGGCGATGATCAGGTCGGGGTTCTCGGCGCGCAGCTCGGCGGTGAGGGCGGCCACCTGCTCGGGGTGGACGATGTTGCGGCCGAACAGGACCACGGACGCCAGGCCCTCGCCGATTCTGCGGCGCAGCCAGTCGGGCGCGGTCGTGCCCACGAACCCCGGCTGGAGAACCGAGTTGGCAAGCCGGGCGAGTTCGGGGTTGTTGGCTGCCATGGAGACCTCCGCGGGAGCAGGGGCGGGACGGCGGCCGCGGCGGACTGCGGGGCCGGGCGCGCGACGGGTGCGAGTGGGGTGGAAGGCGGGTCGGAAGGGGCTGACGTGGCGAGGAGAGGCTTGGTACAGACCAATGCCGGATACTGGCCTATACCAATCGGGAGTGTCAAGGAAGTCCGCGATCCGGGCGGAGACGGAATGCCCTGCTCCGCAACGGTGGGCGGCCGGGGGCCGACCTGCGGGTGGCCTGCGGACCACGCTCCGGCGGGGCCCCGGGCAGCGGCTCCTCGTACGACCACGCCACGTCCGTGCGTTCCGGCGTCCCCTCGCCGCCGTACGTCCGGTACGACGCGAAGCCCTTGTACGGGCACCCCGTGCGGGTCTGGACTCCGTGGCGTAGGTCGTGGTGGACGTGGTCAGGCGGGGCGGCTGACCGCGGGCCCGTCCGGCGAGGGCCGCGGGACTGCGGCAGCGGCGAGCCGGCGGGACAATGGGGGGAGGTGGCGCACGCGGCGCGTGCGCGTCACGGCAGCAAACCCGGAGGTGCCCCATGGCCGCCCAGCCCACCGACCCCGTCGTGGCCGCCTTCGTCGCGGCGCTCAACGCCGGCGACAGGGACGCGTTCTTCGCGCTCCTGACCGACGACGCGACCATGACCGACGACGGCACCGAGCGGGACCTGGCCGCGTGGACCGACAAGGAGATCTTCTCCGCCGCCGGCCACATGGACGTCGAGTCCGTCGCCCCCGACGGCCGGTCGCTCGTGGCCACGTACACGAACTCCACCTGGGGCGGCATGCGCACCCGCTGGTCCTTCACCGTCGACGGCGACCGCATCAGCCACTTCGACACCGGCCAGGCGTGAGCCTCCGCGCCGGGCGCAAACCTGCACCTGGTGGAGAAATCCTCCCAGGATACCCGTTTGCTACGGTGACGCCGTGGACGGCAAACCAGGGCTGCGCGAGCGCAAGAAGCAGCGGACCCGGGAGGCGCTCTCCGAGGCCGCGGTCAGCCTGTTCCTGCGGCACGGCTTTGCCGCGGTCTCCGTCGCCCGGGTGGCCGAGGCGGCGGAAGTGTCCAAGCGCACGCTCTTCGCGTACTTCCCGAGCAAAGAAGACCTCGTCGCACACCGCCTCGCCCATCACGAGACCGACGCCGCCCGCGCCGTACGGGACCGCCCGCCGCGCACCGCACCGCTGGCCGCGCTGCGCGAGCACGTCCTGCGCGGGCTGCGGGAGCGGGCCACGGCCACCGGGCTCGACGACCGGCCGGAAGTCCGCGCGCTGTACCGGATGATCCTCGACACGCCCTCGCTGGCGGCCCGGATGGAGCGGTTCAGAACCGGCGCGGAGCGCGCGCTGGCCGACGCGCTGCGGGAGACCGCGGCCGTCCCCGAGCCGACCGCGCGGCTGGCCGCCGCCCAGATCGTCGCGGTGCAGTGGGCGCTGGCGCGGGAGAACGCCGAGCGGATGGCGTACGGGGAGTCCGCGGACGACCGCTTCCCGGGCGCGGTGGCGGCCGCCGAGCACGGGTTCGCGCTGCTGGAGAACGGGCTGCGCCGGCTGCCGCGGACGCGCGGGCGCCGCCGCGGCCGCACGGGCTGAGGACCGGCTGAGGACCGGCGTCTACGACACGATCGCCATCTCGCGGGCGGTGTCGTTGAGCCGCCGGCCGCCGGTCTCCGTGACGGTCACGATGTCCTCGATGCGTACGCCGAAGCGGCCCGGCAGGTAGATGCCGGGCTCGACGGAGAAGCACATGCCGGGCACCAGCGGCTGCTCCTCGCCCTCGATCATGTACGGCGGCTCGTGGGTGGTGGTGCCGATGCCGTGCCCGGTGCGGTGGATGAAGTACTCGCCGTAGCCGGCGTCGTCGATGACCCGGCGCGCCGCCCGGTCGACGTCCTGGCAGGCGGCGCCGGGACGGACGGCGCGGAAGCCGGCCTCCTGCGCCGCGCGTACGACGTCGTGGATCTCCCGCTCCTCGGCGGTGGGTTCGCCGACGTGCACGGTGCGGGTGGTGTCGGAGCCGTAGCCGTGGACGAGGCCGCCGAAGTCGAGGACGACCATGTCGCCGTCCCGGATGACCCGTTCGCCGGCCTCGTGGTGCGGGTCGGCGCCGTTGGGGCCCGAGCCGACGACGGTGAAGTCGACCTGGGAGTGGCCGAACCGGCGCAGCAGCGCGGCCAGTTCCGCGGCGACGTCGGACTCCTTGCGGCCGGCGAAGCGCGCCTTCCTGATCTCCTCGTACGCGGCGTCCGCGGCGGCGCCGGCCGCGGCCAGCCGCGCCAGCTCGGCGTCGTCCTTGACGGCGCGCAGCATCGGCAGCCCGTCGGAGACGGCGACGTAGGCGGAGTCCGGCAGTTCGCGCTGGAGCCCGAGCAGGTGCAGGGCCCAGGCGTCGTCGCTGACGGCGTACCGGCCGCGGGGGTCGAGCAGCGGTGCGGTCACGGCGTACGGGCTGGTGCCGTCGGTCCAGTCGCGCAGGGTGAACGCCGGTCCGCCGGCCGCCTTGGCGGCGTCACCGGCCTCCAGCTTCGGCACCACCAGCACCGGATCCGCCCCGGGCGCGAGCACGAGCAGGGTGAGCCGCTCGGTGGCGGCGGGCGGCGCGTAGCCGGTGAGCCAGAGGAGGTCGGGGCCGGGGGCGACGAGCAGCCCGGCGAGCCCGGCGCCGGCGGCGGCGCGGGCGGCGTGCTGCATGCGGGCGCGGTAGTCGTCGGCGGTGAACGGGGCGAAGTCGCCGGTCATACGGGCTCCTCGGGGCTCTTCTGGGCTGGTCGGCGGGGTGGTCCTGGCTGCCATGAACGTACTCCCCGCACCGCCGTGATGCACGTAACGCAAGTCAACTTGCATTAGGGACCGCCCGGGTCGTACCTTAAAGCAAGACCTACTGCGTTAACTGGCTGGAGGCACCCCGATGGTTCTCACCCCGGACTTCTGGACGCTGTTCACCGTGTTCGCGGCCGGCGGCATGGCGCTCACCGCCGCGACCGCGGCGCTCGTCGCCGCCCTCCCCCGCACCCGCGCCGACCGGCCGGCGCCGCACTGACCTGCGCTACGTTGGCGGGATGCCGGAAAGCAGCCGCCAGCCCGCCACCGCCGCCCGCAGAACGGGCGGCCGCAGCGCCCGCGTCCGCGCCGCCGTGCTGCAGGCGACGGTGGACGTCGTCCTGGAGCGCGGCGCGGACGCGCTGTCGATCGCCGAGGTCGCCCAGCGCGCCGGCGTCCACGAGACGTCGATCTACCGCCGCTGGGGCACCAAGTCCGCCCTCGCCCTCGACGCGGTCCTCGACCGCACCCGCACCGACCTCCCCACCCCCGACACCGGCGCCCTCCGCACCGACCTCCTCGCCCTCCTCCACGACACCGCCGCCTTCGTCCGCACCCCGCTGGGCGGCCTGCTGCTGCGCATGGCGGTGCAGGAGGACCTCGCGGAGTACGAGGCGGCCCGCGACCAGTTCTGGACCACCCGGTTCGCGGTCGGCGCGACGGTCCTCGACCGCGCCGAGTCCCGCGGCGAACTCCGCCCCGGCGTCGACCGCCGCCTGGCCTTCGAGGCCCTGACGGGCCCGCTCCACACCCGCCTGCTGCTGACCCGCGAACCACTGGACGAGGCCTTCCTGGAGGGCACGGTGGACCTGCTGCTGGCGGGCATCGGCACCTGAACACCGGTGCGGCGACCGGCGGTTCTGCGACAAGGGCGGCCGGCAACGCGGAGGACACGCCCGGCCTCCCGCGCGATCACCCGGGCCGGCCGCGGCGCCGTGGTCAGGAGCCGGTCAGGCCGTGATCCCGTAAGAGACGCAGCAGCCTGTCGGCCTCGTCGTCCGCCTCCGCGCTGCGGTAGAGCGCCACCGCCCGCGCCGCGTGCCGTCGGGCGTCGTCGATGCTGCCCGAGGTCAGCGCGAGCAGGGTCAGCCCGGAGAGGGCCTGCGCGGCGCTCCGCGGGATGCCCGCGTCTTCGGCGATGCGCAGCACGGACTCGTACCGCTCGCGCGCCGCCGACAGCCGGCCCGACTCCCGCTGGACGTCGGCGGAACCGAGGAGGGCGCTCGCGCGCTCGTACGGGGTGCCGATCGCGCGGGCGATCCGCTCGGCCATGGAGAAGTGCAGCAGCGCCTCCCCGCGGCGGCCGCCGGCCGCGTACGCCCCGCCGAGGCCGAGGAGCGCGTTCACCTCCCCCAGGGCGTCCCCGGCGGCGCGGTGGCTGGTCAGCGCCCGGTGGAACGACTCCAGTGCCCGGGAGGTCTGGCCGGTCGCCTGGTAGACCTCACCCATGTTCGTGGCGAGTATCGCCAGGTCACGGCGGGCTCCGTGGCGCTGCATGAGGGTCAGCGACTGCTCGTAGTAGTCCAAGGCGGCCTCGAAGTGGCTCTGGAGACGGCGCAGATCGCCCAGGTTGTTCAGCGCCTGCGCCTCCCCGTACGCGTCGCCGAGCGCCCGTTGCAGGGCCAGCGTCGCGCGCGCGGTGCGCAGCGCCTCGGCGTGCTGCCCTCCGTGCAGGAGGGCGAGGCCGCGTACGTTCAGGCAGGCCGCCTCTCCGTGCCGGTCACCCGCGCCGCGGTACCGCACGAGGGCCGCGTCCAGGGCCCTGAGCGACTCCTCGCCGCCGCCCGCCGCGAGCTGGGCCCTTCCGGTCTGCAACAGCGCGTCAGCGTAGCCGAGTTCGTCCTCGCCACGGCGGAACTCAGCCAGCGCCTCGCGGGCGTTGCGCAGGGCCTCCTCCGGGTTCTCCTTGGCGAGCTGCGCCGCGCGGTCCACCAGCGTGCGGGCCAGGGTGGCGGTGTCGCCGCGGGAGCGCAGGACGGCGAGGGCCGTGTCGTAGAGGGCGGCCGCGGGCTTCCGGGCGCCCCAGCGCTCCAGGGACGGGGCGAGTACGTGCGGGAAGAGCGCCGCCGTCGCCGGGGACGCGGTGGCGGCGTGGGCGGCGGTGGCCAGGAGGTTGGCCCGTTCCACCGACAGCCAGACGGACGCCACGTCCGCGTCCGCGAACTGCGGTGCGTACGGGGAGACCAGGCCGGGCGGCAGCGGCAGGATGCGGTGGTGCGGGTGGGCGAGGCGGGTCGCGCGGTGGGCCGCGGTCAGGTAGTGGGCGGCGAGGCGGTCGAACGCCGCCTGGCGCGCGGCGGGTTGAAGGGCGTGGTGGCCGGCCTGGAGGCCGAAGGCGCGGGTGAGGTCGTGGAGGCGGTAGCGATCGCGTACGGGCTCGTCCAGCAGGTTGCAGTCCTGCAGTTCGTCGATGCTGCGCCGCGGCCCCGCCGGCGGCACGTCCGGCGCTGCGCCCACGAGCGCCAGCACCGCGGTCGGCGGGAGGTCGGGACCGGGGGCCAGGGCCAGGGCGCAGAGCATCTCCCGGGCCGGGGCGCTGAGTTCCTCGTACGACAGCCGGAAGGCGGCGGCCACCGCGGGGTCCAGTTCGTCGAGGGGGTCGGCGGCCTGGCTGAGCCGGTCGAGGAGGTGCGGGAGGTCCCAGGAACCGCGGTGCCGGAAGCGGCCGGCGAGCAGTTGGACCGCGAGCGGGTTGCAGCCGCAGGCGGCCACGACCCCGGCCAGCGTCGCGCCGTCGCCGGGCAGCCGGGCCGCGCCGACGACCCGCGTGAACAACTCCGCCGCCTCCGCCGCCGACAGCACGTCCAGGTGCAGTTCCTCGGCGCCGTCCAGCCGCAGCCGGTTGCGGCTGGTGACGATCGCCCGGCAGTCGGGCGAGGCGGGCAGCAACGGCTCGACCTGCGCGGCGTCGCGGGCGTTGTCGAGGACCAGGAGCAGCCGCCGGCGCGCCGTCCACTCCCGCCACGCGCTCGCGCGCTCGTCCAGCGTGTCCGGCAGCCTCGGTGCCCCGCACGTCTGCAGCAGCACGGCCAGCGCCTCGGCCGGGTCGTACGGCTGCTGCCCGCTGAAGCCGCGCAGGTCGAGGTAGAGCTGCCCGTCGGGGTACGCGCGGCCGAGCCCGTACGCGACGTGGACGGCCAGGCTGGTCTTGCCGACTCCGGGCATCCCCTGGATCAGGGTGAGCGGTAGCGCCCGCTTCTGCCGCCCGCCGTCCGCCGCCCGCGTGCCCGCGCCGTTGAGGAGCAGGCTCAGCTCGCTCGTCCGGCCGGTGAAGTCGTGGGTGTCGCGCGGCAGGTTGGTACGGGGCGCGGGCGTCACCGCCGCATCGACCGGGGTGCCGGCGGCGGGCGTCGGCGCGGCGAGCAGTTCGCGGTCCTGCTCCAGGATGCGCCGGTGCAGGTCGCGCAGCTCCGCGGAAGGCGCCATGCCCTGCTCCTCGTCGAGCCTGCGGTGCGTGGTGCGGTAGAGGTCGAGGGCCTCGGCGTGCCGGCCGCAGCGGTACAGCGCCAGCATCAGGGAGGCGACGAGCCGCTGGGCGAGCGGGTTCTCGGCCACCAACTCCCGTAACTCCCCGATCAGATCCGCGTGCCGGCCCGCCTCCAGCTCCAGCCGGATCCGCTGCTCCCGCACCCGGCGCAGCTCCTCCAGCAACCGGGCGCGGGTGGCGGTCGCCCACGTCCCCGGGAACTCGGCCAGCGGCTCGCCCCGCCACAGCGACTCCGCCGCGCGCAGCAGCCCGACCGCCCGCCGCCGCTCGCCCTGCGCGACGGCCGTCGCCGTCTGGGCCCGTAACTCCTCGAACCGCAGCAGGTCGACGCTCCCCGGCCGGACCCGCAGCCGGTACACGCCGGGCGAGGGCCGCTCCAGCTCGATCGCGTCCCGGTACGGCTTCAGCCTGCTGCGCAGCCGCGAGAGCAGGCTGTGCAGCGTGCCCTGCGCGCTCGGCGGCGGGGAGCCGTCCCAGACGCGCTCCGTCAGCGCCTCGGCGGTGACCGACCGCCCGCGCGCGTGCACCAGTACGGCCAGGACGCAGCGCTCCTTGACCGAACCGAGGTCGCGGCGCTGCTCGCCCTGCCAGAGTTCCAGCGGTCCCAGAGCCCGTAGTTCCACGCGTCGCTCCACCATCGACCCGCGGGACCTTCGCCCCGCGGTCGGATCCCCTCCGTGGTGGCGGCGCCCCGCCCGCACGCCGGGGACACCACACCATCGCCACGCCGGTACGGATGCACCAGGGGAGCGGGCCGGGGCGCACGGATGCGCGCCGGGCGCGCGAGGCCGTCCCGGCCGGAGCAGACGGACGGGGAGCGGCAGGGACCCGAAGCGAGCGGCCGCGCGCTGGTACACGTCCCCGCCGCACGGCCGAGGCGCGCCGCGCACGGCTCGGCGCGGCACCACCGGCTACCGGTGCCGCCGCGCCGACTCGACAGATAGGGTCAGACCGACAAGCCCGCGACGGGGCGCCGCAGGACAGGGCGCTGCACGGAACGCACCGCACGGCCCAGCACCCGCCACATCCACTGCCACGGGCCCCAGATGAAGGCGGCGAGGTCGTACCCGGCCCTACGGCGGCGGCTGGACGTGATGATCACGTGCGTCTCCTCGATATCGCGTAGCTGACCCACCGGGACCACCGGCGCGCCCGGGACGAGCAGCACCCTACCCGGCCGCACATTCGACGGATGCCGGTTCGACGCACTGATGAGCAAATCTCGGCCCACCTGTGCCCCTCAACTCGCCTACCCGCCCGCCGCCGGGGCCTCGAAGGCCGCCGTCAGCAACGTCGTGAGGCGCTCCACGTCGTCCTGGCCCGTCGGGTCCGCCGGGGGCGGGCCCGGGTGGAAGTCCGCGAGGGTGCCGGACTGGTGGAGGGCCAGCAGGCCGACCATGGCGCGGTAGCGGTACGCGACCTCGGCCGGCGTGAGATGGGGCAGCGCCGCCGTGAGGGCGGCCAGGTACTCGCCTTCCACCGGGGCGACTTCCGCGCCGAAGAGGCGGCGGATCGCCGGGTCCGGTTCGCAGACGACCCGGCCCAGGAAGCGGCGCAGGTCCGCGCCGCCCGCCCCGGGGTCGCCGACGTGCGCGCCGGTGGTGACGAAGGCGCGCACCAGGTCCGCCGCGCCCGGGGGGCCGGCGCGGGTGCGGAGTTCGTCGAGCAGGCGCCGGCGTTCGCCGTTGACGGCGGCCATCGCGCGTTCGACGACGGCGCGAAGCAGCCCTTCCTTCGAGCCGAAGTGGTAGTTCACCGCGGCCACGTTCGCCTCCGCGGCGTCGGTCACGGTGCGCAGGGAGGTCGCGGCGAACCCGTGCTCGGCGAACAGCCGCTCGGCGGCGTCGAGGAGGCGGGTGCGGGTGGCGGTGGAGCGTGGCGTGGACATCGTCGGGAGTTTAAACGCTCGCTTGAAGACGGCGACGATCCCGTGGTAGAGATTCAAACGATCGCTTCAATCGTTCGTTTGATGCTCCGGAGTGCCCCATGCCGCCACCCGCCGTCGGCCCCGGCCGCCGCACCGCCGTGCTCACCGTGATGTGCCTCGCCCTCGCCGTGGTCGTCGGCATGCTCGCCTCGTTGCTCGTGGCCGTGCCCGGCATGGCCCGCGACCTCGGGGCCACCGAAGCGGAACTGCAGTGGGTCATGAACGCGTACGGCGTCACCTTCGCCGGTCTCCTCCTCGCCGGCGGCGCGCTCGGCGACCGCTGCGGGCGCAAGGGCGTGCTCCTCACCGGGCTCGCCGTCTTCGGCCTCGCCTCCGGCGCCGTCCTGCTGATCGACGACGTGACCCTCCTCATCGTTCTCCGGGGTGTGGCCGGGGTGGGCGCCGCGCTGGTCATGCCGATGACCCTGTCGATCATCACGGCCGTCTACCCGCCGGAGGGCCGCGGACGGGCCGTCGGCATCTGGTCAGGCGTCAGCTTCGGCTCCGCGCTGCTGGCCGTGCTGCTCGCCGGCGGGCTGCTGGAGGCGTACTCGTGGCGGTCGGTCTTCGCCGTCAACGCCGGGCTCGCCGCCGTCGCCCTGCTCGCCGCCGCCGTGCTCGCCCCCGCCTCCCGCGCCGCCTCCGCCGCGCCGCTGGACGTCGTGGGCGCCCTGCTCTCGGTGACCGGCATCGGCGCGGTGGTCTTCGGCATCGTGGAGGGGCCGGAACGGGGCTGGGCGCACGGCGCGGTGCTCGGCGGCTTCGCCGTCGGGGCCGCGGCGCTCGGCGCGTTCGTACGGTGGGAGCTGCGCACCCCGTATCCGCTGCTCGATCTGCGGGTGTTCCGGCTGCCCGGCGTCTCGGCCGGGTCGCTGATCATCACGGCCGAGACGCTCGCCATGTTCGGGTTCTTCTTCCTCGGTCTGCAGTACCTCCAGGAGATCCTCGGCTATTCGCCCATACGCGCCGGGCTCGCGCTCGTCGCGATGGCCGTCGGCGCCATGGTCTTCTCCCCCGTCGCACCCGCGCTGGCCAAGCGGTACGGCATGGCCGTCGTCATCGGGCTCGGCATGGCGCTGATCGCCGCCGGGCTGCTGGTGCTGGCGGCCGTCGTCGGCGGCTCCGGGATCTGGGGCTTCCTCGTCGCCACCGCCGTCCTCGGCGCGGGCGTCGCCTTCGCCGCGACCCCGGCGACGGAGGCGATCGTCGCCGCGCTCCCGGACGGCAAGCAGGGCGTCGCCTCCGCACTCAACGACCTCACCCGCGAACTGGGCGGCGTCCTCGGCATCGCCGTCCTCGGCAGCGTCTTCAACTCCGCCTACCGGAGCGAGGTCGGCCGGGCCGCCGAGGGGCTGCCGGACGGTGCCTCCGGCACCGCCCGCGACTCGCTGGCCGGCGCACTGCGCGTCGCCGACGAGGTCGGGGGCGCGCGGGGCGCGGAGTTCGCCGGAGCGGCGCGGGAGGCGTTCAGCTCCGGGATGTCCAGCGCCCTCGTCGGCGGGCTCGCGGTCGTCGTCATGGGCGGCGGAGTGGCGGTCGCGCTGCTGCGGCGGGTCCGGTAGCGGGGTCAGGCAGCGGGCGGGGGCGGTCCTCGCGGGACGAGCACTGGGCCCCGCCCCCTTCGTACGGGCCGTCAGCCCTTGTCCCGCTCCGCCCGTACCACCGCCACCGGGCAGTCCGCGTGGTGCAGCAGCGCCTGGCTCACCGAGCCCAGCAGCATCCCGGTGAAGCCCCCGCGGCCCCGCGCGCCCACGACCACCAGCGACGCCTCGCGGCTCGCCTCGATCAGCGCCTCCCGGGGCCCGCTTCGCAGCACACGGCGGTCGACGGACACGTCCGGGTAGCGCTCCTGACGGCCCGCCAGCGCCTCGGCGAGCACGCGCTCCTCGTTCGCGGCCAGGTCGCCCGACCCGCTCGCGTACGGCGCCGCCGGGTCCTGCGGCGGCGGGAACTCGGCCCTCCACGGCGACCAGGCGTGTACGGCGACGAGGCCGGTGCCGCGCATCGACGCCTCGGCGAAGGCGAATTCGATGGCCGCGTCGCCGGACGGCGAGCCGTCCACGCCCGCGACCACCGGACCCTCGCGCGCCGGGTAGCCCTCGCCGCGTACGACGAGCACCGGGCAGTGGCCGTGCGCCGCCAGGTGCACCGCCGTCGAGCCCAGCAGCAGGCCGGCGAACGCGCCGAGCCCGCGGCTGCCGACGACGGCCAGCGCCGCGCCGCGCGACTCCTCCGCCATCACCGGCAGGGTGTCGCCGGTGACGACGGCGCCCTCCGCCTCGACGTCCGGTCCGGCCTCGCGCGCGTGCCGTACCGCCTCGGCCACCACCTGCTCCGCCTGGTTGCGCAGCCCGCCCTCGGGCGGGCCCATCGACGACGGCTCCAGCGGCACCCGCATCATCGGCCAGAAGAAGGCGTGCACGATGCGCAGCCCGGTGCCGCGCAGCCGCGCCTCGCGGGCCGCCACGGCGACGGCTTCCAGGCCCTCGGGAGACCCGTCGACGCCCACCAGCACCGGTGCACTCACCCTCGGCCTCCGTCCGCGCGCGCGGCGCGCGGGGCGCCGCTGGATCCACGTATGGTCACCAGGCTTGCCCACCGCCACCGGTCCCGCCAGCCGGCGGCGGGTGAGCGGGTGAGCGGCGCCGTCCCCGCCTCCGAGGCGTTACGGGCCCGGCGGCTCCCCCGCGTCAGTGCGCCGTCAGGGCCAGCGCCTCGTGCAGTTCCGCCGGGTCCTTCCGCACCCCGGGACCGGCCAGCCGGGCCGTGACCCGGCCCGACGTCAGCACCGTCACCGTGTCGGCGCACTGCGCGGCCGACGCCGGGCTCGGCGAGACCAGCAGCACCGCGAGCCCCTCCCCCGCCAGCGTGCGGACCAGGTCGAGGATCTGCCCCACCAGCACCGGCGCCAGGCCCTCCGTCGGCTCGTCCAGCAGCAGCACGCGCGGCGAGCCCAGCAGCGCGCGGGCCAGGGCGAGCATCTGCTGCTCGCCGCCGGACAGATCGGTGCCGCGGTGGGTGCTGCGCTCGCCGAGCCGGGGCAGCAGGTCGAGCACCCGTTCCGGCGTCCAGGGGCGGACGGCCCCGCCGTCGCGGGGCGGGCGGTGGGCGAGGCGGATGTGCTCGGCGACGGTCAGCCGGGCGAAGACCCGGCGGCCCTGGGGTACGAGGCCGACGCCGGCCCGGGCGATGCGGTGCGCCGGGCGCCCGGTGACGTCGCGCCCCGCGACCTCGACGGTGCCGGTGGCCGGGCGCAGCAGGCCGGCGACGGTGTGGACGAGGGTGGTCTTGCCGGCGCCGTTGTGGCCGACGACGGCGTGCACGCTGCCCTCGGGGACGTCGAGGTCGAGGTCGTGGAGGACGGTGCCGCCGTGGTAGCCGGCGGACAGCCCGGAGATGCGGAGCATGGGTCGGGTCACCTCTTGGCGCCGGTGTCGTGGGCGTCGGCGGCCTCCGGAGTGCCGGCGGGCGCCGGGGCGTCGGCCGTGGTGGCGGCGTCGAGGTACGCGCTGCGCACCTCGGGCAGCTCGAAGACCTCCCGCACTCGGCCGGAGGCCAGCACCCGCCCGGTCACCAGCACCGTGACCGTACGGGCCAGCCGCGCGACCACCTCGGTGTTGTGCTCCACCAGCAGCACGGCGATGTCGTCGTCCAGGGCGCCGAGCACATCGAGCAGCCGGACCACGTCCCGGTCGGTGAGCCCGGCGGCGGGCTCGTCGAGCAGCAGCACGCGCGGGCGGGCGACGAGCGCGGCGGCGAGGTCGAGCAGCCGGCGCTGGCCGTGCGACAGCGAGCCGGCCGGCCGGTCCGCCACCCCGGCGAGGCCCACGTCCGCGAGCCGCTCCGCCGCCGCCGCGGCCAGCCGCCCGCGGCGCGCGCTCCGCCGCCAGGCGCCGCGGCGCTCGGGGTGGTGCCGCCAGGAGGCGAGCAGCACGTTGTCGAGGACGGTCAGGTCCGCGATGGCGGTGGGCTGCTGGAAGCTGCGGGCCACGCCGAGGCGGCTGCGCCGCGCGGGTGCGGTACGGGTCACGTCGCGGCCGAGGAAGGCGATGGAGCCCTGGTCGGGACGCTCGGTGCCCGCGATGAGGTTGAGCAGGGTGGTCTTGCCCGCGCCGTTCGGCCCGATGAGGGCGTGCCGGGCGCCGACGGGCAGGTGGAGGGAGACGTCGTCGACGGCGGTGAGGCTGCCGAAGCGGCGGGTGAGACCGGCGAGTTCGAGGGCGGTGGATGCGGCGGCGGGTGCGGTCACGGGGTGCCCTTCCGTACGCGGGCGGCGGGGCCGGATGCGGTCACACTGCCGCCTTCCGTACGAGGAGCGGGGCGGCCGGCGGCGGACGCCGCCGTCCGGCCCGTACGACGGGCGGGACGGCCCGCGGTGCAGGCGGTCATGTCGTCCCCTTCCGTGCCCGGGCCGATGGGCCCGCCTCCGCCGGCTCCGGCGGATCCGGCGGCTCCGCGTCGCCCGGACTGCGCGGCGCGGGCAGCCGCCCCGCGGCGGCGCCGTCGTCCTCGCCGTCCGCGGCGACCACGCGGGGTGCCCCGGACACCAGCCCGGCGAGCCCGCGCGGCAGCAGGTAGACCGCCGCGACGAACAGCACGCCGAGCAGCAGCGGCCCGTGGCCCGGCCACGAACCGGCCAGCCAGTCGCGGGTGTAGACGATGAGCCCCGCGCCCACCAGCGCGCCGATCACCGACGTGATGCCGCCGATGACGGCCGCGAGCAGCGCGAGCGCGGCGATCTCGAAGCCGACGTCGGCCGGCGAGACGTAGCTCTGCACGGCGATGAGCAGCGAGCCGCCCGCGCCCGCGAGGGCGCCCGCGCCGACGTACGCCAGCAGCAGGTACCGCGTCACGGGGTGGCCCGAGGCGCGCATCCGCTCCTCCGCCTCCCGCGAGCCGGTGAGCAGCTTGCCGGCCGGCGAGCGCAGCAGCACCAGCGCCACGGCGACGACGCAGACGACGACCACGGCCGCGTACTGGTAGATCGCCAGCTCCTCGAAGAGCGGTTCGCCGCCCCAGAACGCCTGCGTGGAGGGGAACCCGGCGAGGCCGTCGGTGCCGCCGGTCACGGACTTCCACTGGCCGATGGCGATGGCGGTCAGCTCGCCGACCGCGACGGTGATCATGAGCACGGTCGTGCCGCGGGCGCGGATCACCGCGGGGCCCGTCACGACGCAGAACGCGGCGGCGACGGCGGCGGAGATCACCACCTGCACGGGCCCGACCGTCCAGTCGTTCTCGGCGAGTTTGGCGGTGGTGTACGCGCCGACGGCGAACGGCGCGGTCTGCCCGAGGGTGGGCAGCCCGGCGTAGCCGGTGACCACGGTGACGCTGACCGCGAGCAGGCCGAGGGCCAGGGCGTAGCCGGCGAGGGAGAGGGCGTACGCGTCGAGCATCGTCGGCAGCACGGCCAGCACGACGACCAGCGCGAGCAGCGGGCCGGCGGCGCGGACCGCCGTGGCGGCCCGCCCGGCGCCGGTACCGCCGGCAGCCGCCGCCTTGGCCAGGCGCGCCGCCCGCATCCCCCGCCAGGGCCACGGCACTTGCGCCAGCCTGCGGCGCAGCCGCTCCGCCGGGTCGGGCGGCGGGTCGGCGTCGTGCTCCGGGCCGTGCGGCTCGGCGAGCCCGCGTCCTGAGCGCAGGATCAGCACCACGGCCATCGCGGCGAAGAGCAGGTACGGCGCCCAGTCGGGGGCGACCGACACGCCCAGCGTCTGCACCTCGCCGACGCCGATGGCGGCGACCAGGGTCGCCCACAGCGAGCGGAGCCCGCCGAGGACGACGACCACGAGGGACAGCATCAGCACGGTGTCCCCGGTGCCGGGACCGGGGCCGATGATCGGCGCGCCGAGCACGCCCGCGGCACCGGCCAGTGCGCCCGCGGCGGCGAGCACGCCGGTGTGCACGACCCGGGGGCTGAGCCCGGTGGTGGCCAGCATCTCGGGGTCGTCGGCGGCGGCCCGTACGGCGGCACCCGCGCGGGTGCGGGTGAGCACCCAGGTGCCGGCCGCGGCGAGGACGACGGCCATGACGATGAACCCGAGCCGGTAGGCGGGGTAGCGGTGGCCGAGGAGGTCGACGGAGGTGTCCAGCGCGTCCGGGATGCGTACCGGCATCTCGTCCGCGCCGAACCCCTCCACGAGCAGGTTGCCGCCGATCAGCGCGAGGCCGAAGGTCAGCAGCGCCTGGTCCAGATGCCCCCTGCGGGCGAGCGGCGCCGTCGCCGCGGACAGCAGCGCACCCGCCGCGCAGGCGGCCGCGGTGCCGGCGACGAGACCGAGGACGAGGCCGCCCCAGGTCCCGTCGCTCAGCTCGGCGCCGGTGTAGGCGCCGACCGCGTACAGCGTGCCGTGCGCCAGGTTCAGCACCCCGGCGGTGCCGAACGCCAGGCTCAGGCCGGCGGCGACGACGAACAGCAGCAGCCCGTAGGCGACGCCGTCGACCGCCGGCACGAGCTGGGCATCGAACGCCCCCATGTCAGTCGCCGAGCGTGGCCAGGTCCTGGACCGTGACGTTGGAGAGTTGCTTGCCGTCCTTGCGGACCTCGCGCAGGTACCACTTCTGCACCGGCGCGTGCGACTTCTTGCCGAACGCCCAGATGCCGCGCGGGCTTTCGATCTGGCCCAGGCCGCCGAGGGCGTCGTTGATGGTGTCCGAGTTCACCTCGCCCTTCTCGGCGGCCGCGCCGATGGCCATGTCGAGCACGGCGGCGGCGTCGTACGAGGCCACGGCGTACCCGGTGGGCGCGGTGTCGTGCTTGGCGTTCCAGTCGGAGACGAACTTCCGGTTGGCGTCGTTGTCCAGGTCGGACACGTAGTTGGAAACGGACTGAATGCCCTCGCCCGCATCACCCTGGGCCTGGAGGATGCTGCCCTCGGTCAGCGAGCCGGAGGCGTACAGCGGCAGGTCGGCGACGTCGGACTGGGCGTACTGCTTGACGAAGTCGATCGCGGCCTTGCCCGCGTAGAAGGTGTACACCGCCTTGGCGTCGGACTGGGCGATGTCGGCGAAGTACGGGGTGAAGTTGGTCGTGTCGGGGAACGGCGTCCAGGTGGTCTCGCCGTCGGAGTTGGCCAGTTCGCCGCCGATCTCGGCGAAGGTGTCGGTGAAGCCGCCGAGCTGGTCGTAGCCGCCCTGGTAGTCGGGGCCGATCGCGTAGACCGGGCCGTCGACCTCGTCCTTGACGTACTGGGCGATGGCGGTGCCGTAGTCCTTCGACAGGAAGCTGGTGTGCCAGACGCGGGAGACGTCCTTCAGCTCCGGCCGGCCGTTGGAGCTGACCAGCGGGATCTTGTTCTGCTCCAGCATCGGCAGCACCGCCTGGTAGGAGCCGTTGGCGACGATGCCGGTCATCACGTCGACCCGGTCCTTCTTCACCAGCTTGGTGGCCGCCGGCACGGCGGTGGGCGGGCCGTCCCCCTCGTCGCCCACCGACAGTTCGACCTCGCGCCCGCCCAGCTTGCCGTTGTGCGTGTCCAGGTAGAGCTGGAACCCGTTGCGCAGGTCGGTGCCCACGGCCTCGTACGTACCCGAGAGGGCGGCCAGCAGACCCACCTTCACCGTCTCGTCGCCGGAGCCGCTGTCGCCGCCGCTGCAGCCGGCGAGGGCCAGCGAGACTGCTGCTGCTGTGGCGGCGACTGCCCGGGTTCTGCTACGGCCGGGGCGGCGTATGGATGCGTTGACGAACACGAAGGCTCCCGAGGGAAAAATGAGGGATGGGCTGGGGGTTGATCCGGGGGGGGTCGGGGGTGGGGCAGAAGGGTGGGGACGACGACACGCAGACGGACGACGGAGCTTGCGGCCGGGCGCGCGGGCGGGGTGAGGGGGTTCCCGCCCGTGCGGCGGCGTCAGGAAGCGGGCTGCGAGTCGCGCAGTTGCGGGCTGAGCGCGTCGCCCACCTGGTTGATCAGCTCGGACATCATGTAGCTGACCTCGCCGATGTCGGCGTCCCGGTTGGTGGTGACCAGGAGGGACGCACCGCTGGAGACCGCCATGGAGAACATGTAGCCGCCCTCCATGGCCGTCAGGCTGTGCTCGACGGGGTCGGCCTCGATCAACTGGGCAGCGCCGGAGAGCAGGTTGACGATGCCGGAGGCGATGGCTGCCAGCCGGTCCGCGTCGTCCTGGTCCACCCCTGTGAAGGCCAGGGCGAGGCCGTCCACGGAGACGGCGATGACCTGGGTGACCTCGGGGATCCGGCGGGCGAAGTCACTCAGCAGCCAGCTCAGGTCGGCGGTGGATGGGGTAGTCATCACGTGCTCCGTTGTGAGTCGTCGTCTTTTGCGGGCCGGGTACGGCCGCTGTTCCTGGCGGTACGGGCACGGCCTCCGTCGTCGTTACGGGGACGGCCGTCGCCGTTGCCGTCGCCACCGCTGCCGCCCGTACCCGCCGGGCGGCCGCGATCGGCGGCCCCTCCGGCTCCCTCACGGCGGCCGGTGCTCCTGCTGATGCCCTGGGTGTACGCGGCCAGCACGTCGGAGATCTGCCGGGAGTCCCGGCGCTTCGTGGGCGCCGCCTTCCGCTCGCTCCGGCCGCCCGGCTTGTTCTCCCCTTCGCGCTTGGGGAACCGCGGCCACTGGTCCGCCGGCTGGCGCATCCGCACGGGCAGCCCCGAGGGGCTGACGCCGGCGACGCGGTCGGCCGGGTCGTAGTCCGGGCCGAACGGCAGGTTGCGCCGCGCGCCACCGCCGTCTCCGGCCTCCGCCTCCCGGCTGCCCGGAGCGGCGCCGCCCGGAGCGGCGGCGCCGGGGGGCCCGCCGCGCGGGGTGGTGCCGCCAGGGGCGGCACCACCCGCGGCGGCCGCGTCGCGCCGGGGCGCGGCGGCGGCGACGGGCTCGTCCATCGGCTTGCGCGGTCCCGGCACACCGCGGGGGTTGGCGGCGAAGACGCTCGTCTCCCCCTCCACCAGCGGCCGTTCGCCCTCCACCATCGTCTCCTCCTCGACGGCCACGAGGACCGTCGGCGGGAGGGTGACCTCGGCGATGGTGCCGGGGCCCGCGGAGGAGCGCAGCTCGACCACGATGCCGTGCCGGTCGGCGAGCCGGGCGACGACGTGCAGACCCATGGACCGCACGGCGCCGACGCCGGTCTGCGGGTTGACCAGCCGGGCGTTCAGCTCGTCGCGGCGCTCGGGGGTCATGCCGACGCCCTCGTCGACGATCTGCACCACCGCGCGGTCCCACAGCCGCCAGACCGCCACGCCCACGTGCTTGTCGGGGGGCGAGAACCGGGTGGCGTTGTCGAGGAGTTCGGCGAGGATGTGCGCGAGGTCGTGCACCGCGCGGGCGGCGATGCCGATCCCCTGCTCCACGATCCCCATGGCGACGCGCTCGAACCGCTCGATCTGCTGGGCGGCGGCGACGACCACGGTGGCGCAGGGCGCGTCCGATTCGCGTACCCGGGCGTGTCCGTAACCGCCCATCACCAGCAGGTTGTTGGTGTTGCGCTCCATGCGGATGGCGAGGTGGTCGAGTGCGAAGAGGATCTTCATCCGCTCCGGGTCGGCCTCGTCGCGCTGGACCGCGTCCAGCTCGGACACCATGACGGAGGTGAGCTGCGCGCCGCGGCGGGCGACGCCGACCAGGGTCTCCGCGAACTGCTCGTGCGCGTGCGCCTGCTGGGCCGCGAGCCGTACCGCCTCGTGGTGGACGGAGTTGAACGCCTCGCCGACCTCGCCGATCTCGTCCTCGCCGGTGGTCTCCACCGGGCTGCCGGAGCTGTCGGCGACCTGTTCCGGTGTGGCGCCGCCGAGCGCGCCGGGCTGGGAGAGCTCGGTGACGATCTGCGGCAGCCGTTCCGTGGCCACCGAGTGCGCCGCGTTGCGCAGGTCGCGCAGCCGGCGGATGATCACGCGGCCGACCCGGAGCGCGAAGAGCAGCACGCCGACCAGCGTCACCAGCACCACGACGATCTCGATGACCGCCCACCAGATGAGCGTGGACCGTTCCTCGGTGACGTCCTTGTGCACGGCCTCGTTGACGCGGCGCTCCACCGAGCGCAGCTCGGTCAGCCGGTCGGCCGTGGCCTCCTGCCACTCGGCGGCGGAGATGCCGAGCTCCGCCCCGATCGGGGTGCGGCTGACCTGGTCCTGCATCCCCTGCGCGGGCAGGGTGCCGGAAGCGGAGAGCGCGTGTTCCAGCCACGCGCGCCACTCCTGCGGACCGAGGGCGACGAAGGAGCTCATCGTCTCGAAGAAGCCGATCTCGGTGGCGTCGAAGGTGCGCCGGGAGGCAGCGGTGAAGCCGCCGCCGTCCAACGCCCTGAGGACCACGACCTGTTGCTGCGCCGAATGCTCCTCGGCGCGCGCGAACGAGGCGGAGGCCCGGATCCGGTCGGCGATGTCGGCGTCGACGCCGTCGGCCTGGGCGATGCCGTCCCGGTAGTCGACGAGGTCGGCGATCGTGATCCGGTATCCGAACGCGAGCGCGGACAGCGTGCCGCTGCCCGAGCGCGCCTGGGCGCGCAGCGAGGGCAGTTCGGCCAGCGTGCGGTCGATCCGCTGTACGGCGAGGTCGGCGTTGTGCGGCAGGGAGGCGAGCTTCCTGCGCTTCTCGGTGTACTCCGAGATACCTGCGTCCGTGGCGTCTGTCGCCTTGCGGAACGTGGTGGCATCGCCCTGGGAGGCGACCAGCGCGGTTGCGGCAGCACGTTCGTCCTGCAACCGGGCGGTCAGCTCCGCGGCGGCCTCGGCGGCATCGACCATGTGCGCCAGCCTGTTGGCCTGGAACGCCTGGGTCGTCGCCGGCGCGAGTGCTCGCACGGAAAAGGCGATGGCCACCGCAAGGGGAACGGCGACCAGGAGGACGAGTCGACGGTTGATCTTCACTACGCAACCCCTACGTCGGGGTCATGACACAGTAAAGCTGACACGGGATTACCTTGCGATGGGGAGGGTGTGACATGTGGGGGTCGGTGCATCCATCGCTCCTGCTGAGGGTGGGCTGAGCGATGCGTCTGATGCTAAGTCGGAAGTATAAGTTACGGGCGAGTACAACATCAAAATATGCAAGAGGGAGATGCAATCTCTACCTCTGATCAAGCCGATTCGATCAGGTTCCGTCTGAAATTTCAGAGATGGGTGGGCAGTTCGAACGCCCGCGCGGTCAAGTCCGGGCCCCTCAGCCGCGCTTGAGCGGCTGCCCGCCGAAGCCGCTGCTGCGGTCGGGACCCCGGTTCTGCTCCTGCCACCAGGCGTCGAACTCCGGCTGCCCCATCTTCTGCCAGTCCGGGGTCTGTTCGACCTGGGCCCGGCCCAGCCGGCGGCCGAGGGCGACCATGGCGGCGCCGACGGCGGTGCGGTCCGCGTCGTACGCGGCGGCGATCTCCGGCCAGTCGCCCCCGGCGCGGCAGGCGGCCTCCAGCGCCGTGGCGTCCTGGAGCGCCTTGACGCTGCCGCCGCCGGTGTGCGGCCGTACGACGGTGGCGGCGTCGCCCGCGAGCAGCAGCCGGCCCACGGCGAGCCGCGGCACCTCCAGGTCGTAGATCGGCTGGATGAAAGAGTCCTCGGGCGCGGTACGCAGCACGCACCGGCCCCAGTACGGCGGGAAGTGCTCGGCGACCAGGTCGCGCAGGTACGCGGTGAGCTTCGCGGCGACCCGGCCCGGGGGCAGCGAGGTGGGGGTGCGCAGGTCGAGCAGCAGGTCGGGGTCGTCCGGCGGGACGGCGTAGAGCACCCAGTTCATCCGGAAGCCGCCGCCCGCGGCGGGGATGAGGTACATCATGCAGTGGCCGCCGGGGAAGACGACCACGCGCGCCTCGGCGCCGTCCGTCTCGGGGTCGCCCGCGACCGGGACCGAGGTGCCGCGCCAGCCGAGGTAGCCGGCGTAGTCGGGGGCGAGCCCGGGGAACATCGCCTCGCGGACCACCGAGCGGTACCCGTCCGCGCCGATCACCGCGTCGAAGCGCTCCTGGCGGCCGTCGGCGAGCTTGAGGGTGGCGCCGTCCGCGTCCTGCTCCACGGCGGTGACGGCCGCGCCCGTGTGGTACGTGACCGACTCGGGCACCCGGTTGCGCAGCTCGTGCCAGAGCGAGCCCCAGTTGTAGGAGCGGAACGGGAAGTGCTGCTCGGCGAACCCGTGGCCCAGCTCGGCGTCTCCGTCGCGGATCGTCCACACCCGGCGGTTCAGTCCCGACCAGGGCATCGACGAGTCCACGTACCCCGCGGCCTCCAGCTCCGCGAACCGCGCGTCGTGCAGGCCGATGCCCACTCCGCGGTCGCGCAGCTCGCCGCCGGCCCGCTCGAAGACGGTGACCCGCCCCGCACCCGCCCGCGCCACCGCCTGCGCCGTGGCGCACCCCGCGATGCTCCCGCCCACCACGGCGACGGAGTCCTCGTCCACCACGGTCTCCCCTCTGTTCCTCGGGCCGGCACCGCGACGCTCCGCGCCGGGCCGGCTCTCCCGCATGTCCGGGGCAACAACCTTCCCCAACGCGATCACCGCGTCAAGAGATCGGCGGGGCACCAACCGCCCCTGTGTGCGGCCGAGTCGGGACCGCGGGCCCGCTCGCGGACCCCGGGGATCGGGGTCACCCAACGGTTACTTAGGCTAGCCTTACCTACTCGGTTCCGGGTGGGGAGAGGAAGAGGTGGGGTGGCGGGTGGCTGTGCAGAAACCGTCGGGGCGGGACGTGCTGAAGGGCGCGATCGCGGGACAGCGGCGCGGTGTCGCGATCGGCTCGGTGCTGGCGGTCGGGCACCAGCTCGGTGAGGCGCTGGTACCGGTGCTCATCGGCATGGTCATCGACGACGCGGTCGCCGGGGACGACGCGGGCGCGCTGGTGCGCTGGCTCCTCGTGCTCGTCGCGGTGTACGTCATGCTCGCGCTGAGCTTCCGCCTCGGGGTCAAGGCGTCCGAGCGGGCCGCGGAACTCGCCGCGCACCGGGTGCGGCTGGAGCTGGTGGGCCGGGTGCTCGACCCGCGCGGCGGCGCCGAGCGCGGCCGGCTGCCCGGCGCGGTGGCGAACATCGCCACCGACGACGCCAAGCGCGTCGGCTACATCGTCATGGTGGTGACCGTCGGCGTCTCGGGGCTGGCGGGCGCGGCGGTCAGCGCGGTGGCGCTGCTGCTCATCTCCGTACCCCTGGGACTGCTCGTGCTGGTCGGCACGCCCGTGCTGCTGTGGCTGGGCCATCTGCTGAGCAAGCCGCTGGAGCACCGCAGCGCGGCCGAGCAGGAGCAGGCGGCCACCGCCTCGGGCGTCGCCGCCGACCTGATCGCCGGGCTGCGGGTGCTCAAGGGCATCGGCGCGCGGGACGCGGCCGTCGAGCGCTACCGGGCCACCAGCCGCGACTCGCTGGCCGCCACGCTGCGCGCCGCGCGCGCCGAGGGCTGGCAGAACGGCGTCGTGCTCGCGCTGACCGGCGGCTTCATCGCGCTGGTGGCGCTGGTCGGCGGCCGGCTCGCGCTCAGCGGCGACATCACGCTGGGGCAGCTCGTCGCGGCCGTCGGGCTCGCGCAGTTCCTGCTGACGCCGCTGCAGGTGTTCGCGTACGTCAACGCCGAGTTCGCCCAGGCGCGGGCGTCGGCGGCGCGGGTCGCCGAGGTGCTGGCCGCGGCGCCTGCCGTGGTGCCCGGCGACCGGCGGCTCGCGGAGCCGGTCCGCGGCGAACTGCGGCTGCGCGGCGTGGCACTCGGGGCGCTCACGGAGGTGGACATGGCGATCGCGGCCGGCGAACTGGTCGGGGTCGCGACGACGGAACCGGCCGCCGCGGAGGCGCTGCTGCGGTGCCTGGGCCGGATCGAGGACCCGGCGGCGGGGGTCGTGGAGCTGGACGGGGTCCCGCTGACGGGGCTCGACCCGGCGGAGCTGCGGACGGCGGTCCTGGTGGCGGCGCACGACGCGGACCTCTTCGCGGGCACGGTGGGCGAGAACGTCGCGGCGGCGGGCGCGGGGCAGGGGGATACGGCTTCCGCGGGCGGCGGACCCGCGGGCGGCGCCCGTACCGGAGCCGGCGGCGCGGGAGGCGACACCGGCCGTAACGGACCCGCGGACGGCGGCAAGGCACCTGCAGGCGCCGCCCGTTCGGGGCCCGAGCCGCCCGGCCGCGACCCCGGACCCGCGATGGCCGCCGCCGCGGCCGACGAGGTGTGCCGGGCACTGCCCCGCGGCAGCGGGACCGAGGTCGGCGAGGCCGGGCGCGCCCTCTCCGGCGGGCAGCGGCAGCGCGTCGCCCTGGCCCGCGCGCTGCACGCCGGGCGGCCCGTGCTCGTCGTCCACGACCCGACCACCGCCGTGGACGTGGTCACCGAGGCCCGGATAGCCGAGGGGCTGCGCGCCCACCGCGCCGGGATGACCACCCTGCTGGTCACCAACAGCCCCGCCCTGCTCGCGGTCGCCGACCGGGTCGTGTTCGTCGACGCCGGCCGGGTCGCCGCCGAAGGACCGCACGCCGGCCTCGTACGCGACGAGTCGGTCTACCGGGCGGCGGTGCTCGCATGACCGCGACGCCCGGCCCGTACGACGACACGCACGAGGGTCCCGACGGGCCCGGGGGCCGGCGCGGCGACGACGCCCGCGACCTGCTCCCCACCGCCACCCCCGCCCGTACCCGCGCAGCCGTGCGCGAACTGCTGCGCCCGCGCCGGGCACTGGCGTGGACCGCGTTCGCGATGATGGCCGCGGCCACCGCCGTCGGGCTGCTCACCCAGCCGCTGCTGGGCCACATCGTCGACCTGGTCACCGACCGGCGCGAGGCCGGCGCGCTCACGCTGCCCGTCGTGCTGCTGGTCGCCGTGGCCGCCGGCCAGGGCGTGCTGACCGCGATCGGCCGGACGATGGTCTCCCGGCTCGGCGAGACCGTCCTCGCCGAGCTGCGCGAGCGGTTCGTCGAGCGCGCGCTGCGGCTGCCGCTCGACCGGCTGGAGAAGGCCGGCTCCGGCGACCTGACCGCCCGCGTCACCCGCGACGTCTCCCGCGTCGCCGAGGCGGTCCGCGGCGCGCTGCCCCAACTCGCCTCCTCCGTACTGGCCATCGTCCTCACGCTCGGCGCGCTGGCGGTCCTCGACTGGCGCTTCCTGCTCGCCGCGCTGCTCGCGGTGCCCGTGCAGGCGTACACGGCCCGCTGGTACGTCCGCCGCGCGGTGCCCCTCTACGCGCGCGAACGCGTCGCCACCGGGGCGCAGCAGCAGCAGCTCCTCGACACCGTCAGCGGCGCGGCCACCGTGCGCGCGCACCGGCTGGAGGCGCTGCACGCCGGGCGCGTGGACGCGCGCTCGCGCGCCGCGGTGGACCTCAGGCTGCGCGGGGTGCGGCTGCTGATGGGCTTCTACAACCGGCTGCACGTGGCGGAGTACCTGGGGCTGTCCGCGGTGCTGGTGGCGGGGTACGTGCTGGTGCGCGACGGCTCTGCGTCGATCGGCACGGCGACGGCCGCCGCGCTCTACTTCCACTCGCTGTTCGGGCCCGTGAACGTTGCGCTGGTGCTCCTCGACGACGCGCAGGCGGCGACGGCGGGGCTTGCGCGACTGGTCGGCGTCGTGGACGCGCGCGAGCAGGCCCCGGCCGGCCGGCCGGGGCCCGAGGAGGGCCCGCGGCCCGCGGTCGGGGTGTCGGTCAGCGGGGTGTCCCACGCGTACGAGCCGGGCCGGCCGGTGCTGCACGACGTGGACCTGGAGCTGCGGCCGAAGGAGAAGGTGGCGCTGGTGGGCGCGAGCGGGGCGGGCAAGAGCACGCTGGCCAAGCTGCTCGCCGGCATCCATGTCCCGGCCGCCGGGCGCATCGACGTGGGCGGCGCGGCGCCGGACGAGTCGGGCCGCACGGTCGCGCTGGTCACCCAGGAGGTGCACGTCTTCGCCGGCCGGCTCGCCGACGACCTGCGGCTGGCCCGGCCCGGCGCCGGCGACGAGGAGCTGCGCGAGGCGCTGGCCCGGGTGGGCGCGCTTGGCTGGGCCGAGGCGCTGCCGGAGGGGCTGGACACGGTGGTGGGCGAGGGCGGTCACCGGCTGACGGCGGACCGGGCCCAGCAGCTCGCGCTGGCCCGGCTGGTGCTGGCCGACCCGCCGGTCGCGGTGCTCGACGAGGCGACCGCGGAGGCGGGCAGCCTCGGCGCGCGGCGGCTGGAGGAGGCGGCGGAGCGCGCGCTGGAGGGGCGTACGGCGCTGGTCGTCGCGCACCGGCTGAGCCAGGCCGCGGCGGCCGACCGGGTCGTGGTGCTGGAGGGGGGCCGGGTCGCGGAGAGCGGGACGCACGACGAACTGCGGGCCGCGGACGGGCCGTACGCGGCGCTGTGGCGGGCGTGGTCGGCGGGGCGCGCGGCGGACGCGGAGCAGGTCGCGCAGCGGGACCCGAAGCAGAACACGGAGCAGAACACGGAGCGGGACACGGACGGTGCCGGGCGCTCTGGGCCGTAGCGGACCGTACGGATCACGCCTGCCGTCGGCAGGGGTACGGGTACGGGCGGCGGGCCCGGTCCGTACCGCCGCGGCCCTCAGACGGGGTGCGGGCGGCGGGCGTCGAGCGCGGCGGCGGTCGTGACGGCGCGCCACGCCTGGTACCGGGCCGCCTCCAGCGCCACGTCGCCGGGCGGGCCGTCCCCGGAACCGTCCGGGACGGGCTCCGGGCTGCCGGGCGGCACGATGATGCCGCCCCAGTGGTAGAAGACGTTGGCCAGCGTCAGCAGTCCGGCGCCCCGCCCGCCGTGGGCGGTGTCGACGGAGGTGAAGGCGGAGTACACCTTGTCCGCGAGCCCGCCCGCGGACGACAGCGGTCCCGTGGTGTCGATGAACGCCTTCACCTGGGCGGACATGTTCCCGAGCCGCGTCGGGGTGCCGAACAGCACCACGTCGGCCCAGTCCAGGTCGTCGACGGCGGCCTCGGGCACCTCCGCGGTCTCGCCGCGGTGCCGGGCCCACTCGGGTCTCGCCGCTATCGCCGACTCCCCCGCCGTCTCCGGCACGCGGCGCAGCCGCACCTCCGCACCCGCCTTCTCCGCGCCCTCCACCGCGGCGAGTGCGAGGGTGTGCACGGTGCCGGTGGCGCTGTAGTAGATGACGGCCGCCTTGACGGGGCTCTCGGATTCCATGGTGGGCCTCTCACTCCGCGGTCCGGCTCGTGGATGGTTCACGATGGAGCACGCGCTTCCCCGGCGCGAGCCCTGTGACTAAGACGTACCGGCCGCCCCAAGTGTGAGACGGCGGCCCGGCCTCACAGTGCGGCGGCCCGTTTCGTCATACGAGGGAGACCTGTCGCACGACCGAGGAGCACCCGCACCATGACCACACCGTCCGCGCCGCAGCACGGCCGCCCCGACCCGGGGCCCGCCGGGATCGCGAGCAAGCGGCGGCGGCTGACCAACCTCGCCTACCGGCTGCTCGGCTCCCTGGCCGACGCCGAGCGGAGGTGGCCGGGATCGTCGGCCGGTCGCCCGCGGCGTGCCGGCAGTTGGCGTCGTCGGCCCGCCGCCGGGTCCGTACGGCGCGGCGGCCCGCGGCGGCGGAGCACCACGCCGCGCTGGTACGGGAGTTCCGGCGGGCCTGGGCGGCGAAGGACATCGGCGCCCTGGTCGGGCTGCTGGACCCGGCCGCGACGGCCTGAGCGCCGGTACGGGCCGGGGCCGTGGCCCGTACCGGCGCTCAGAGCACCCGCTGCAGCGCGCGCTCGCGGCGGGCGGCCACCTTCGAACCTGACTCGCGCCGCGCCATCCGGCGCAGCACCACCGGCGCCACCGCCAGGCCCAGCACCGCCCAGGCGCCGAGCACGCCCACCGTCTCGGCCTGCCGCCAGGAGTCGCCGATCTCCACCGCCACCGCCGCGTCGGGCAGCATCGCGGCGCGCATGCCGAGCCCGAGCCAGTAGAGCGGAAAGACCTGCGCGGTCCACTGCAGCCACTCGGGCAGCGCGGTGATCGGGTAGAAGATGCCGGAGATCCCGATCAGCGCGAGCACCGGGAGCTGGATCAGGCCCTGCGCGCGGGCGTCGCCGAACACCGAGCCCAGCACGGCCCCGACGGGCAGCGTCGCCAGCATGCCGAGCGCGACGATCCCCACCAGGTGGAGCCAGGCGCCGCCGTCGAGGTGCAGGCCGTCGACGAGGAAGAGCGCCGGGATCAGGAAGAGCGCGAGGTCGGCGAGGAGGCCGCCGGCGACGGAGACGACCTTGCCGACGAGGTAGCCGCCCATGCCGTTCGGGGTGGCCTTGGCGCGCAGCAGGGTGCCGTCCTCCCGCTCGGCGGTGAGCAGTTGGCTCATGGTGACCATGCCGAAGGACACGTTCATGCCGAGGATGCCGGGGAGGGTCAGGGCACCGAGCATGAAGCCGGTGGAGTCGAACTCCCGCCCGCGCAGGAACCACAGGACGCCCAGCATCAGCAGCGGCCAGAACAGGTGGCTGAACAGCTCGGCGCCGTTGGTGAACGACTGGCGCAGCTCGATGGCGCCGCGCCGCAGCCCGGCGCGCAGCATGCAGGCGTTCACCGGGCGCCGCCGTCCACCGCGCGCGGGGCCGCGCCTTCCGCAGCGTGGACGAGGGCGAGGTAGGTCTGCTCCAGCGACGCGCGCCGGACCTCCAGTTCGGCGATCTCCTCGCCGTGGCGCTCGAAGAGGCCGCGGACGAAGGCGGTGGAGTCGTCGGTGGCGTGGACGCGGGGCCGGCCGCGGTGGCGCCAGCGGACGCGGTCGGCGCCCGCGATGCGGCGGGCCAGCTCCGCGGGGGTGCCGTCGGCGATGACGCGGCCGGCGTCGAGGATGACGATGCGGTCGGCGAGGACTTCGGCCTCGTGCAGGTCGTGGGTGGTGACGAGCACGGTGGTGCCGGCGGCGTGCAGGTCCCGTACGAGACGGTGGAAGCCGCGCCGGGCGTCGGGGTCGAAGCCGGTCGTGGGCTCGTCGAGGAAGAGCAGGTCGGGGCGGCCGACGATGCCGATGGCGACGTCGAGGCGGCGGCGCTGGCCGCCGGAGAGGGTACGGATCTTCTGCCCGCCCCGGCCGCCGAGGCCGACGGCGTCGGCGAGTTCGCCGGGGTCCCAGGGGGTGCGGCCGACACAGGCGTAGTACGAGGCGAGGTGGGCGAGCAGTTCGCGGACGCGCCACTTGCCGTGGTCGCGCCAGGACTGCAGCACGACGCCGACGCGGGCGCGCCACCGCTCGTCGCCCTGCGCGGGGTCGGCGCCCAGGACGGTGACCTCGCCGGCGGAGCGGGTCCTGAAGCCTTCGAGGATCTCGATCGTGGTGGTCTTGCCGGCGCCGTTGGGCCCGAGGAGGGCGACCGTCTCGCCGTGCCGGACGTGCAGGTCCACGCCGTGGAGGACGTCCGCGGCGCCGTAGCGCATGCGCAGGCCCGCGACCTCGACGGCCGCGGCGGCGCTCATTAGAGGACCATCCCTTCTGCAGCCCTCACAGGTAGGGTTGTGACCTCTCGGTCCCGGCGGGTGCATGGCTTGTGGCGCGAGCCATTCGATGGCCACTGTGAGTTGTGCCAGCCCCGTCGGGCCGAGGCCGTCTGATCGGCATCAGGGACACGCCCCGCAGAGGGCCGATTAATGAGCTCCCGGCAGACGGTCTCACCACCGGGCAGGTGCTCCGCGCATGACACAGGAGTACGTCTTTCGTGTACATCGGATGGGACTGGGCGACCGAGACCCACGACGTGACCGTCATGGACAACACCGGTGCCCGGGTGGCCCGTTGGGAGTTCACGCACACCGAGGAAGGCATCGCCAGGACGCTGGCCAAGCTCGCGAAGTACGGCAGCCCGGCGGACCTGCCGGTGGCCATCGAGACCACCCGCGGCCTGGTCGTGGACCGGCTGCTCGAGGCCGGCCACCCGGTCGTTCCGGTGCACCCGAACGCCTTCCACGCGATGCGCCCGCGCTGGGGCGCCTCCAAGGCCAAGACCGACGCGGGCGACAGCCTCAAGCTCGCCGACTACCTGCGCACCGACGGGCACTTCCTGCCCCGTCTGGAGCCGACCGGGCAGGCAACGATGGAGTTGCAGGCCCTGACCCGGCAGCGGGCCGACCATGTCGCGGCCCGCATCGCGGCCGTCAACCAGCTCGCCGCCCTGCTGGACGCGCACTGGCCCGGCGGCAGGGCCGTCTTCTCCAGCCTCGACAGCGACATCGCCCTGGCGTTCCTGGACCGCTACCCGACCCCGGCCTCGGCCGCCAGGCTCACCGCCGGGCGGCTGGAAGCCTGGTGCAAGCGCCACAGCTACAGCGGCAAGCGGCCCGGCAGTGTCCTGATCGAACGCCTTCGCTCGGCTCCCCAGCCCGCATCCCGGCTCGGCGAGAGCGTGATCGAGCAGCTCGTCCGGGTCCAGGTCCAGCTGGTCAGGAGCATCCGGGCGACGATCCGGGTGCTGGATACGGCCATCGCCGACGCCGTCTCCTCGCACCCCTACGCGCCGCTCCTCGCGACCATGCCCCGCATCGGCACGATCAATCTCGGGCAGATCATCGGCGAGATCGGCCCGATCCTGGAACGCTCCCGCACCAGCGAACAGTTCATCGCCGAGACCGGCGTCGTTCCCGTGACCCGGGCGTCGGGCAAGTCCCGCGTGGTGAGCTTCCGCCACGCGGCCAACCGCCGTGCCCGACTGGCCATCGTCGGCTACGCCGACAACAGCCGGCACGCCAGCGACTGGGCAGCGAAGATCTACAACGACGCGCGAGCGGACCGCAAGCGCCATCCCCACGCCGCCCGCATCCTCGCCCGCGCCTGGCTGCGTGTGATCTGGGCCTGCTGGCGCGACGGAACCTGCTACGACCCCGACACCCACCGAGCCAACAACAAGATCAAACCCGATCCCGAGGCGAATCTGGCGGCATAGAGGTTGACTCAGGGAACTCACAGCGCCTCCCGTACGCGCGCGGCGAGGGCGGCCCGGTCGACGCCCGCGAGGTCCAGCGCGCGGGGCACGGTGCCGACCTCGGCCTGGAGGAGCGCGTCCAGCACGTGCAGCGGCGTGAGGTCCTTCTTGCGGTGGGCGCCGGCCATCCGGTCCAGGGCGAGCTTGAGCGAGGCGCCGAACTGCGGGCGGCGGCCGGGATCTGGGGTGGCGCGCAGGTCGAACGCGCCGGGCGCGACGCCCGCGGCGCCGAGGCTGTGCGCGAACTCCCGGTCCAGCGCGGCCTTCAGCTCCGCGCGGCCGAGGCCGGCGGCGGCCAGGAGGCGCTGCGGCTCGGTGCCGTCCTGGGCGGCGACCGCGAGCAGCGCGTGCCGCGCCTCCATGGCCGCGGAGCCGTCTTCGCGGGCCTCGTCCTCCGCGGTCAGGAGCACCGCCTGCAGATACCTGTCGAACGCGCTCATCCCCGCCTCCTCAGCGTCACGCCGGCGGCGATGAGCCGCTTGGCGTGCTTCTTGTGCACCGCCTGGCGCGTGACGCCGAGCGCCTCTGCGACCTGCGGCCAGCTCCAGCCGGTACGCATCGCCCGCTCCACGGCGGCGTCCTCCAGCCGGTCGGCTAGGCGGCGCAGGGCCGCGACCGCCGCCAGCGCGTCTGCCGGATCGTCGTCTGCCATACAGGCAACCTAGGTTGACTAATGGCGGATAGTCAACCCCGGTTGCTTAACACCCGGGAAGGCGGGCCCGCCTGTGCACACTCCTTGAACTCACCACGCCGCCACGGCCGTTGTGTGCGCATCCTCTTGACGGCGCGCCCCCGCGGGCGTAAACCGAATCAGGCGCGAGAGAGCGCTCTCTCTCGCTCGACCGTTCATTCCTTGAAGCCTGATCGAAGAGCCGACGACTCAGGAGACGTGACCCATGCGCGTACCCCCCACCGGTGACTCGCCCGCTCCGCCCGCAAGATCCGGCCCGTCCCGCCGCACCCTGCTCGCCGCCGCCGCGGCGGCGGCCGCGGTGCCGGCCACGGGCCTGGCGGTCTCCCAGGCGACCGCGGCGCCGCAGCGGTCCACGGCCCGGCCGCTCGCCGACCCGGACCTCGGGCCCAACGTGATCTTCTTCGACCCGTCCTCGCCCGATATCCAGGGCCGGCTGGACCAGATCTTCCGGCAGCAGGAGTCGGCGCAGTTCGGCACCGGCCGCTACGCGCTGCTCTTCAAGCCCGGCACGTACAACGGCCTCAACGCCCAGCTCGGCTTCTACACCTCGATCATCGGCCTGGGCCTCTCCCCCGACGACACGCACATCAACGGGGACGTCACCGTGGACGCCGGCTGGTTCCAGGGCAACGCCACCCAGAACTTCTGGCGCTCCGCGGAGAACCTGTCGCTCAGCCCCGTCAACGGCACCAACCGCTTCGCCGTCTCCCAGGCCGCCCCGTTCCGCCGCATGCACGTGCGCGGCAACCTCAACCTCGCGCCCGACGGCTACGGCTGGGCCAGCGGCGGCTACATCGCCGACAGCCGCATCGACGGCACCGTGCAGCCGTACTCGCAGCAGCAGTGGTACACCCGCGACAGCAGCATCGGCGGCTGGCTCAACGCCGTGTGGAACATGGTCTTCTCCGGCGTCGAGGGCGCCCCGGCGCAGTCCTTCCCCGACCCGCCGTACACCACCCTGGACACCACGCCGATCTCCCGCGAGAAGCCGTTCCTCTACCTCGACGGCGCCGAGTACCGCGTCTTCCTCCCCGCGCTGCGCCGCAACGCCCGCGGCACCACCTGGGGCGGCGGCAGCCCGCAGGGGCAGTCACTGCCGCTGTCCGACTTCCACGTCGTCAAGCAGGGCGCGACCGCCGCGAGCATCAACGCCGCCCTGCGGGAGGGCAAGCACCTGCTGCTCACGCCGGGCATCTACCACGTCGACGCGCCCCTCGCGATCGAGCGGGCGAACACCGTGGTGCTCGGCATCGGCTACCCCACGATCATCCCGGACGGCGGCGTGCGTGCCATGACCGTCGCCGACGTCGACGGGGTACGCCTCGCCGGCTTCCTGCTGGACGCCGGGCCGCAGAACTCCGACGTGCTGCTCCAGGTCGGCCCGGACGGCTCGGCCGCGGACCACGCGAACAACCCGACGACGCTCCAGGACGTGTTCATCCGCATCGGCGGCGCGGGCCCCGGCAAGGCGACCACCAGCATGGTGATCAACAGCCGGCACGTGGTCGTCGACCACACCTGGGTGTGGCGCGCCGACCACGGCGACGGCGTCGGCTGGGAGACCAACCGGTGCGACTACGGCGTCGTCGTCAACGGCGACGACGTGCTGACGACCGGGCTCTTCGTCGAGCACTTCAACAAGTACGACGTGCAGTGGAACGGTGAGCGGGGCCGGACGATCTTCTTCCAGAACGAGAAGGCGTACGACGCGCCCGACCAGGCCGCCATCCAGAACGGCAGCCTGCGCGGCTACGCCGCGTACAAGGTCGCCGACGACGTCGGCCAGCACGAGGGCTGGGGCATGGGCAGTTACTGCTACTACAACGTCGTCCCGAGCATCGTGCAGGAGCACGGCTTCGCCACGCCGACGGGCTCCGGGATCAGGTTCCACAACATCATGGTCGTCTCGCTCGGCGGTCAGGGGCAGTACGCCCACGTGATCAACGACCACGGCGCGCCGACCTCGGGTACGTCGACGATCCCCTCCAAGGTCGTCTCCTACCCCTGAGCCGCACCGGCGGGTGCGCAGGCCCCGCCCCCGGTCACGCGGACGCGGGGGGGCGGGGCCGGGGTCGGGGGCCCCGCGGGCCCGGGGCTCAGGACGACTCGCGTACGACCAGCGTGGGGCGGAAGACCACCGAGGGCGGCGCGGCCGCGGGCTCCCTGATCTGCCGCAGCAGCAGCCGCGCCATCTCGCAGGCCATGTCCTCCACCGGCTGCCGCACGGTCGTCAGGGCCGGCTCCGACGCCTCCGCGGCCTCGCTGTCGTCGAACCCGACCACGCCCACGTCCTCGGGCACCCTGCGCCCGGCCCGCAGCAGCACCGGCACCACGCCGAGCGCCATCAGGTCGGAAGCGACGAACACCCCGTCCACGCCGGGGTGTTCCGCGAGCAGCCGGCGCATCGCGGCGGCGCCGCCCGTCCGGGTGAAGTCGCCCTCCGCCCACGGCAGTCCGGCCACGCCCAGCGCGGCGAGCGCGGCGCGGAACCCCTCAAGGCGCTCCTGCGCGGCCGGCATGTCCTGCGGCCCCGCCACCGTGCAGATCAGCCGCCGCCCCTGGGCGACCAGGCGCTCCGCGGCCAGCCTGGCGCCTGCGCGCTGGTCCACCTCCACGTACGGCAGCGCCGCCGCGCGGTTCGGGCGGCCGGCCAGCACGGTGGGCAGCGCCGTCTCGGAGAGCATCCGGGGCAGCGGGTCGTCGGGGTGCGAGGAGATGAGGACGACGCCGTCGACGTGTCCCTGGCGCAGGTACGCGAGCACCTGCCGGCGCGACGCGTCGTCGTCGGCGACCATCAGCACGGTCTGCATCCCGGCCGGGCGCAGCACCTGGAGCAGCCCGCTGAGGACGCGGCCGAAGTGCGGGTCGGTGAACATGCGGCCGATGAACGGCGTGGCGACGTGGCGCTGTTCGCGCTCGGAGACCACCAGCGCCACGGAGTCGGTGCGCCGGGTGACCAGGGAGCGGGCGGCCCGGTTCGGCGCGTAGCTGGTGGCGGTGATCGCCTCCTCCACCTTGCGGCGCAGGGCGGCGTCGACCGTGGGCGAGCCGTTGATGACCCGCGAGGCCGTCGCCCGGGACACCCCCGCCACCCGGGCCACGTCCTCCAGGGTGGCGGGGCGGCCGGGCGGCCGGGGTTCTGTTGCCATGCAGCCTTTATACCGTCCGGCGGACGGTGGTGAGAGAGCGCTCTCTCCCACGCCCGGGACCGTACACCTCCGAAATGTGACGCGTCCGACACCGCGGGCGGCGCCCGCCCGCCCCGGTGCCGCGGCGCTCCCGGGGGCGCCACCACGCGGCCCTGCCACGGGACTTGCGCGAGCGCGCCGACGACGCCACGCTACCCGCCTGCGACCCGGGCCCGGGCGCCGGTTCCGGGTTGCGGATGCAGCATCATGGGGTGAAGTGCGTAGCCGAGACGACAGGGCACGATGGGCGAGATGATGCAACCCGGCGATTTCATGATGGCCACGAGGAGCCGCGGCTACTCGCCGCAGCAGGTCGACCGCGTCGTCGGCGACCTGCTCGCCGAGCGGGAGGCCGCCGTACGCCACGCCAGAGACCTGGAAGCGCAGGTGGAGGCGAGCGGGCGGCATCTGGCACAGCTCCTCGAACAGGCCGCCGCGCTCGGCCCGCAGACGTACGAGTCGCTGGGTGAGACCGCCCGCAAGCTCTTCCTCGACGCCAAGGCCGAGGCGGACCGGGTGCTCGCCCGGGCCGCGGAGGAGTGCCGGGAGCTGAAGGAGGCCGCCCGCGCCGCCGCGAACGAGCGCGCCGAGGAGTCGGAGCGGCACGCCGAGCGCATGCGGGCCGACGCCGAGCAGCGGGCGCGGCAGCGGATCAAGCAGGCGCACGAGACCGCGGGGCAGATCGTCGCCGACGCGCAGCGGCAGGCGGACGGCGCCCGCGAGGACGCCCGCCAGCGCGCCCAGCAGGTGACGCTGGAGGCCGCCGCGCACATCGGCGCGCAGCAGGCGGCGCAGGCCGAGCGCGAGGGCAAGCTCTCCGGCGAGACGGGCTCGCGGCTCCAGGATCTGGAGGACGCGCTGGGGGCGGCGGAGCGGCAGGCCGAGGCGGTGCGCTCGGAGTATCTGCGGCGGCGCGACGGCAACGCGAAGTACGCGACCGGGCTGCTGCGCGAGGCGGAGCTGGAGGCGGCGGACCTGCGGGACCGGGCCTGGCAGGCCGCGGAGCGGATCGAGATCCGGGCGGCGGTGGAGCAGGAACGCTACGCCAAGCGCATCGAGGAGGCGCGGACGCGGCTGGCCGAGGCGCAGCAGTCGGTGGTCGCCATCGCGGACCCGGCCGGGCGGCGCCTGGGCCGGCCCCAGGACCGGCAGCCCCACGACAGGCAGCCCCAGGACCGGCAGCCGCAGGACAGGCAGCCCCAGGACCGGCAGCCGCAACAGGCCCCGCAGGCACAGCAGTCCGCGCACTCCCAGGAGGCCCGGCAGCCGCAGCCGCCCGCGCAGGCCGTGCCGCAGCAGCCGCAGCACCGGCCCCCGCCCGTGCCGCCGCAGCCGGCGCAGCAGCCCGTGACCGGGCAGCCGGGGCAGTAGCACTCCCGCCGCGCGGCCGGGCCGCGGGCCCCCCGGCGGGGCCCCGCGGGGTCATCGCTCGGGGACGAGCACCCCGGGGTTGAGGATGCCCGCCGGGTCGAGCGCCGACTTCGCGGCGGCGAGCGCCGCGGCGAACGGGTCGGGGCGCTGCCGGTCGTACCACGGGCGGTGGTCGCGGCCGACGGCGTGATGGTGCGTGATCGTGCCGCCGTGCGCCGCGATCGCCTCCGAGACCGCGGCCTTGATGTCGTCCCACTGCGCCACGGTGCTGCCCCAGCGTCCTGGCGCGATGACGCCGAAGTACGGCGCCGGGCCGTCCGGATAGACGTGCGTGAAGCGGCAGGTGACCACTCCCCCGCCGCCGGTGACCGCGCGGACGGCGCGGTGCGCGGCGTCGGTGACGGCGTGGTGGAGCGCGCCGAAGGCGTCCCAGGTGCAGGCGGTTTCGAAGGTCTCGGCGATCATGCCGTGCCGGGCGAGGGCGTCGCGCTGGTACGGCATCCGCAGGAACGCCGACCGCCAGGCCGCGCCCGCGCCGCCGCCGGTACCGCCGTCGGGACCCGGCCCGCCCAGCTCCCCGGCGCCGGGCCGCCCGCCCGGTTCCGTAGCACCGCCGGATTCGTCCCCTACGCCCGGCTCCCCCGGCGCGTCCGGTGCGCCGCCGTGGTCGCGGCACAGCTCCAGCGCCCGCGCGAGCCGATCGGCCACCGGGTGGTCCGCGGACTCGAAGCCCAGCACGAGCACGCCACCGCCGGTGCCGACTCCCGCGTTGACCAGGGCCTCGGCCGGGTCGAGCAGCCGGCAGTTCGCCGGGTGCAGGCCGCTCTGCGCGACCGCCCGGGTCGCCGCCACCGCCGCGGCGAAGTCCGCGAAGCGCACCGACGCCCGCGCGCGCCACCGCGGCCGCGCCTGGAGCCGCAGCCACGCCTCGGTGATCACCCCGAGCGCGCCCTCGCTGCCGAGGAAGAGCCGGTCAGGCGACGGGCCCGCGCCTGAGCCCGGCAGCCGGCGGGACTCGCCGGTGCCGGCCGGCGCGACCACCCGCAGGGACTCCACGAGATCGTCGATGTGGGTGTGGAGGGTGGCGTAGTGGCCGCCGGCGCGGGTGGCCAGCCAGCCGCCGAGGGTGGAGAACTCGAAGGACTGCGGGAAGTGCCGCAGCGCCAGCCCGTGCGGGCGCAGTTGCGCCGCGAGATGCGGCCCGTACACACCCGCCTGGATGCGGGCGGCGCGGCTCGTCGCGTCGACCTCCCGCACGGCGTCCAGCCGCGCCAGGTCGAGGGTGACGGCCGGGCGCCCGTCCGTGAAGCGCGGCTCGACGCCGCCGACCACGGAACTGCCGCCGCCGTAGGGGATCGCGGCGACGCCCGCGCGGGTGCACCAGTCGAGCAGGTCGGCTACGTCGCGCTCGTGGCGCGGGCGGGCGACGAGGTCCGGCGGGTGGCGCAGGTCGCCGTGGAGGTTGCGTACGACGTCGCGGAACGCCTTGCCGTGCGTGTGCGCGGCGCGGTCCGCGGGGTCCGCGGAGCAGAGGCGGGCCAGCGCGGCGGGCGGCTCGACCCGGGGCGAGGGCAGGCCGAGGGCGGTGACGGGCGGGGGCGGGTGGTCGACGGGCTCGGCGCTCGACAGCAGCCGCACCCGGTCGAGCAGCGCGGCGAGTTCGGCGCCCCGCACGGCGTCCTCGACGGTGCCCCAGCCCCACCAGGATCGCGTCATACGCCCCTCCTTCCCCCGCGCCCGGGGCCGAATCCGGCCCCATCATGGCTGGAATTCCCCCCACGTGATCACCCCTTCAGGCGTTTCCGCGGTCTTGACAGCCGCCGCGCGACGGCGGCGCGGCATAGCCTCAAACGACGATCGACTGCCGGGGGGCAGGGTGTTACCAACAAGGGGCACCGCACGGTGACAGCACCGTGCCATCTGAAGGGGATGACGTGACGCACTTCCGACACGACGGCGGTTCCGCATTTCCGGATCCGCCGCCGTACGGCATCATTGCCGTCGCACACGTGGTCCGGTCCCCCCAGGTCGTCGCGCTCGAAACGGGGCCGGCGGCCTCTGACCCGGAGGCCACGATGCCGCAATCGGACGCCCTTTCCCAGGCGGGTGCGCTCTTCACAGGACCGGACGGAACGGTGCGTTCACTGGCGGCGGCGGACGGCGGACCCTGGCGCGGGCCCACCGTCGTCGCGCCCGCGGGGAGTTGCCGTCCCGGCGCCCCGGTCGGGCTGGCCCACCGCGCGTCCGCGGGCCGGCTGGACGCGGCGTACGCGGGCAGGGACGGGTCGATTCAAGTCATGTCGTCCGTACGGGGCCGGGGTTGGCACGCCCCGGCGGCGGTCGCCCCGCCGGGGACCTGCCCGCCCGGCGCCGCCGTCACGCTCGCGCACCAGCGGACGAGGGACCAGTTGGACGCCCTGTGCACCGGCGCCGACGGCGCGGTGCTGACGCTGTGGGCCCCGGACGGCGAACCGTGGCGTGGGCCCGCGCCCCTCACCCCGCCCGGCACCTGCGCGCCCGGCACCGCGGTCGGGCTGGGCCGGAGCGGTCCCGCCGAGCGGCTGGAGGCGGTGTTCGCGGGTGCGGACGGGTCCGTACAGGCGCTGTGGGCGGACGTCGACCACCCGTGGCACGGGCCCGCCGTCCTCGCCCCGCCCGGCACCTGCGCGCCGGGTACGGGCGTGACGCTCGCGTCCCAGGTCGACGCCGGCCGGCTGACCGCGCTGTTCACCGGCACGGACGGCGCGGTGCAGGTCATGTGGGCCGACGGCGGCGGCCGGTGGACCGGTCCCGAGGTCGTCGCGCCCGCGGGCAACTGCGCGCCCGGCTCGCCGGTGTCGCTCGCGTACGGGAAGTCCGCGGAGCGGCTGACCGCGGTGGTCGCCGGCGTCGACGGCTCGGTGCTGGCGCTGTCGGCGGCCGGCGAGGCGGGCTGGCGCGGTCCTGTGACCGCCGCCCCGCCGGGCATGTGCGCGCCGGCGACCGCGGTCGGCCTCGGGCACCGGGCGGCGGCGCAGCGGCTCGACGCGGTGTTCGCCGGCGCGGACGGCGCGGTGCACGCCGTGTGGACGCTGCGGGACGGGAGCTGGCGCGAGCCGGAGGAGATCGCGCCGCCGGGGACCGCGGCGCGCGGGGCGGCCGTCGCGCTGACCCACCGGGGGCCCGTGCCCGGCGCGTGAGGGCGCCGGTACGCCTCGCGGCCGGGCACGGCCGCCGCCGCTGGGCACCCGGGGCCGCCGTACCCCGGTCCGGGCACCCGAGCCACCCCGGGCGCCGGCAGGCCGCCGCGAAGGCGAAAACGGGCCGGTCCGCGTCCGGTTGGCCGCCGCCACGGCCGCGCGGCGCCCATTCTCCCGCGTACGCCCCGAAATTGGCGCAATCAGGGCACAGTCCTTCTCGGTAATCTGCTAATTCGCATTACCGCTGCTGCAACACCCCTTGACGGCCTTCCGCGGGCAGCTCTAGGTTCCTCGCACAGCAGTCAGGCAATACGCATTAGCTACCCACTGTGAAGGCCCCGACTCCCATGTCAGAAGCCCCCGGCAGGCTCACCCAGCGCGACATCGCCCGGCTCGCCGGCGTCAGTCAGACCACGGTCTCGCTCGTGCTCAACGACCGCCCCGACGCCGCCCGGATCGCCCCCGAGACCCGCGAGCGGGTGCTGCGCGTGATCCGCGAGACCGGCTACGCCGCCGACCCCATGGCCCGCCGGCTGACCAAGCAGCTCAACCAGATACTCGGGGTCTTCACCTACGAGCCCGTCTTCCCCAGCACCAGCGCCGACTTCTACCACCCGTTCCTGCGCGGCATCGAGGAGAGCGCCGAGCGCAGCGGCTGCGACCTGCTGCTCTTCACCTCCGCCCCGGTGACCGCCGGGCAGCGGCGCATCTTCCACGAGAACAACCGGCTCCGGGTCGCCGACGGCTGCGTGCTCCTCGGCCGCGAGATCCCGCACGAGGAGCTGAGCCGGCTGGTCGCCGAGCGCTACCCCTTCGTCTGCGTGGGCCGCCGCGACGACGCCGACGGCGGGCCCGTGCCGTACATCGGCGCCGACTACGTCTCCGCCACCGCCCGGCTCGTGCAGCGGGTGCGGGCGCTGGGGCACCGGCGGCTGGCGTTCGCCGGGCCGGGCGCGGGCGCGGAGTCGTCCGACGACCGGCTCACCGGGTTCCGGCAGGTGGCAGGCCCCGGCGCGCCGCACCTGGGGGCGCGCGGGGAGCCGGCCGCCGAGCAGTTGGAGCAGTTGCTCGACGCGGGGGTGACCGCGGTGTTCGTGGAGTTCCTGCACGACGCGGTCAAGTTGTACGAGGCGGCGGCGGCCCGCGGCCTGGACGTACCGCGGGACCTGTCGATGCTGGCGCTCGGCGACCCCACCGCGCCGGTGGACCCGCCGGTGGACTTCACCGGCTTCCGGCTGCGCCGCACCGAGATGGGCCGGCAGGCCGTCGACCTGCTCACCGGCATGCTGCACGGCCGGGCGGAGCACACCCGCCGGCTGCTGGACTGCCGCCTCGTCGAGGGCGTCACGCTCGCCGCCCCCGCCCGCTGACACCCCCTGCCCGCGACCCACCCCTGCCCCACCTCCGACTCAGCACCCCAGGGAGACCCATGCACGCGGACGTCCTCGTCGTCGGCGGCGGCACCGGAGGCGTCGCTGCCGCGCTCGGCGCGCTGCGCGCCGGCCGCTCGGTGATCCTCACCGAGGAGTACGAGTGGCTGGGCGGCCAGCTCACCAGCCAGGCCGTGCCCCCCGACGAGCACACCTGGATCGAGCAGTTCGGCGCCACCGCCTCGTACCGGGCGCTGCGCGACGGCATCCGCGACTACTACCGCCGCCACTACCCGCTCACGGCCGCCGCCCGTGCCAAGCCGGACCTCAACCCGGGCGCCGGGCATGTCAGCCGGCTCTGCCACGAGCCGCGGGTGGCCGTCGCGGTGATCGACGAGCTGCTGGCCCCGTACCGCGGCGCCGGCCGGCTGACCGTGCTGCAGCCCTACCGCCCGGTGGCCGCGGAGACGGACGGCGACCGGGTCGCCTCGGTGACGGTCGAGCGCCCCGGCGGCGGCGAGCCGCTGGTGCTCACCGCGCCGTACGTGCTGGACGCCACCGAGACCGGCGAACTGCTGCCGCTGACCGGCACCGAGTACGTCACCGGCTTCGAGTCCGGTGCCGAGACCGGCGAGCCCAGCGGTCCCGACGAGGCGCAGCCGCTCAACATGCAGGCGGTGTCGTACTGCTTCGCGGTCGACCACGTCGACGGCGACCACACCATCGACCGGCCCGCCTCGTACGGCTTCTGGCGCGACTACGAGCCGGAGTTCTGGGGTGCTCCGCTGCTGTCCTGGCGGGCCCCGCACCCGCGGACGCTGGAGCTGGTCGAGCGCGAGTTCACCCCGAACCCGGGTGACGATCCGCTCGCCGTCGTCGCCGACCAGCGGCGCAGCGGCGGGGACACGAACCTGTGGACGTTCCGCCGGATCGCCGCCCGCGACCAGTTCGCGCCCGGGGCGTACGCCAGCGACGTCACGCTCGTCAACTGGCCGATGGTGGACTACTTCGAGGCGCCCGTGGTCGACGTGCCCGACGCCGCGGCCCGGCTGGCGGAGGCCCGCGGGCTGTCGCTGTCGCTGCTGTACTGGATGCAGACCGAGGCCCCGCGCCCCGACGGCGGCACCGGTTTCCCCGGACTGCGGCTGCGCGGCGACGTCACCGGCGGCGGCGCGGACGGGCTGGCGATGGCCCCGTACATCCGCGAGTCGCGGCGCATCCGGGCCGAGTACACCGTCGTGGAGCAGGACCTGTCGCTCGACGTGCGCGGCGGCAAGGGCGCGGTGAGCTACCCGGACTCGGTCGGCATCGGCATGTACCGCATCGACCTGCACCCCTCCACCGGCCGCGACACCTACATCGACGTGCCGTCCAGCCCGTTCGAGATCCCGCTCGGCGCGCTGCTCCCGCGGCGCACGGAGAACCTGCTGCCCGCCGGCAAGAACATCGGCACCACCCACATCACCAACGGCTGCTACCGCCTGCACCCCGTCGAGTGGAACATCGGCGAGGCCGCGGGACTGCTCGCGGCCCACTGCGTCGCGCACGGCCTCACCCCCCGCGCCGTACGCAACACCCCCCGGCTGCTCCAGGACTTCCAGCGCACCCTGACCGCCCACGGCGTCGAGCTGCGCTGGCCCGACATCAGCGGCTACTGACCGACGGTCACCGACAGAACCGACATCCGAGGAGGCACCCGCATGTCTTCGCCATCACGGCTTCGCACCCGGCCCGGCCGGGGAACCCTCGTCCGCGGCAAGCCCGTCGCCCTCGCCGCCGCCGGCCTGCTCGCGCTCACCGCGTGCGGCGGCTCCGACGGCGGCTCCGGCTCCGACGGCGGCCCGGTCACGCTGCGCATGACCATCTGGACCGGCAACGAGGAGCATCTGAAGCTCCTGAACGGCATCGCCGCGGACTACCGCAAGCAGCACCCGGAGGTGAAGGAGATCAAGTTCGACACCCTGCCGGTCGAGAGCTACACCACCGCGCTGACCACCCAGATAGCCGGCGGCAAGGCCCCGGACCTGGCCTGGATCTTCGAGAACTCGGCGCCCGACTTCGTCGCCTCCGGCGCGCTCGCCGAGATCGAGGACGACAAGGACGTGCTGCCGGCGGCGAAGAAGCTGTGGCAGCACGAGGGCAAGCTCTACGCCTACCCCTTCTCCACCTCCCCGTTCGGCGTCTTCGTCAACACCGACATGCTGAAGGACGCCGGCCAGCCCGCCCCGGCCGAGCTGATCGAGCAGGGGAAGTGGACCTGGGAGGAGGTCGCAAAGGTCGGCGGCGCGGTACGGGACGAGACCGGCGAGGCCGGCATGGTCATCGGCGACTTCGACTACAAGCTGTGGGACAACCTGGCCACCGTCTGGGACGGCTGGGGCGCCGAGCCCTGGAGCGAGGACGGCAAGACCTGCGCGTTCGACGCCCCGGAGATGACCGAGGCGATGACGTTCCTGCACGACGCGATCTTCGCCGAGGAGGCGATGCCCGCGCCGGGCACCACCGCGGACTTCTTCTCCGGCGAGGCAGCGATGACCGTCACCCAGATCAGCCGGGCCTCCCTGCTGGACGACAGCTTTGCCTGGGACTTCGTGCCGCTGCCGGAGGGCCCCTCGGGCTCGTACGACGTGATCGGGCAGGCCGGCCTCGGGGTGCTCGGCAACGGCGACAACGTCGAGGAGGCCGTCGACTTCCTGACGTTCATGACGAACGAGAAGAACTCCGCCGCCCTCGGCCGCTACTTCCCGCAGGCCCGCAGCTCCCAGCTGGACGCGGACACCCTCGCCAAGAGCAACCCGCAGCTCAAGCCCGCGCAGCTCGAAGAGGTCGTCATCGGCGGCATCGAGAACGGCAAGGTCAAGCCCACCCACACCAACCAGGCCGAGCTGTTCGACGCCGTACGCGCCGCGCTCGACCCGCTGTGGAAGCCCGACGCCGACGTGGCGAAGACGCTCCAGGACGTCTGCTCGGCGATCCAGCCGCAACTGGAGAAGTGACGGCGCCGCCATGGCGACCCTGGAACGCGCCCGGGCCAAGGCGGCGGACCCGCGCCCGCGCGGGGAGGGCTCCCGGCGGCCCTTCTGGACCGCCCGCCGCCGGGACCAGCTGGCCGGCTACCTGTTCATCGCCCCGCAGTTGCTGGGCAGCGTCCTGTTCGTCCTGATCCCGCTGGTCCTGGTCTTCTGGTACAGCTTCCACGAGTGGAACGTGCTGGCCGGGAGCTTCCACGGGGTCGGCGCGGACAACTACCGGGCGCTGGCCGACGATCCCAAGCTGCCGGGCGTGCTGCGCGCCACCGCGTTCTTCTCCGCCGGCCTGGTGGTGCTGAACCTGAGCCTCGCGCTGGCGCTCGCGGTGCTGCTCAACCAGAAGCTGCGCGGCAGCATCGTCTTCCGCACCCTGTTCTTCTCGCCCGTGGTGGTCTCGCTGGTCGCCTGGACGATCGTGTGGGGCTTCCTGCTGCAGAAGAACGGCGGCATCAACGCCGGGCTCGACCTGATCGGCGTCGAGGGGCCCAACTGGCTGCGCGGCGAGACCTCGTCGATGATCTCGGTGGTCGTCGTGCAGGTCTTCAAGAACGTGGGGCTGAACATGGTGCTGTTCCTGGCCGCGCTGCAGGGCGTGCCGCGGGAGCTGTACGAGGCCGCCACGGTGGACGGCGCCGGGCGGTGGCGGCAGTTCGTGCGGATCACGGTGCCGCTGATCAGCCCGACGATCCTGCTGACCTCGATCATCACGGTGGTCGGCTCGCTGCAGGTGTTCGCCCAGATCGCGGTCCTCACCCAGGGCGGCCCGGGCAACTCCACCACCGTCCTCGTCTATTACCTCTACCAGCAGGCGTTCGAGTTCCACCACTTCGGCTACGGCGCGACGCTCTCCGTGCTGCTCTTCGTCATCGTGCTCGTGCTGACCGTCGTGCAGTGGCAGATGCGCAAGAAGTGGGTCTTCCATGAGTCATAAGCTGCCCCGGCGCGCCAGGCTCGTGCTCTACGGGGTGCTGCTGGTGCTCCTCGTCCCGTTCGTCTTCCCGACGTGGTGGATGGTGACCTCGTCGCTGAAGCCGGCGAGCGAGATCTTCGCGTTCCCGCCGTCCCTCTGGCCGGACAACCCCGGGTTCGGCGCGTACGAGCGGGTCTTCGACCTCCAGCCGTTCGCGCAGCAGTACTGGAACAGCATGTACATCGCGGTGGTGGTGACGATCGGCACGCTCGCGGTGTCGTCGATGGCCGGCTACGCCTTCGCGCGCATCCGCTTCCGCGGCCAGAACGCGCTGTTCCTGGTGGTCCTCACCGGCCTGCTGATCCCCAGCGAGGTCACCATCGTGCCGCTGTTCCAGATGTTCAACGACTGGGGAATGACGGACACCCACTGGCCGCTGGTCCTGGTGCCGATCCTCGGCGCGCCGAGCGTGCTGGCGACGTTCATCATGCGGCAGTTCTTCATCACGCTGCCGGCCGAGCTGGAGGAGGCGGCGCGGATGGACGGCCTGGGCCGCTTCGCGATCTACTGGCGCATCGCGCTGCCGCTGGCGCGGCCGGCGCTGGCGGCGGTCGGGATCTTCACGTTCCTGCACAGCTGGAACCTGTATCTGGAGCCGATCGTGTACCTCTCCACGCCGGAGAAGTTCACGCTGCCGCAGGCGCTGACGCAGTTCACCGACGCCTACGGCGGCCCGATGTGGGACGTGCAGCTCGCCGCGGCGTCGCTGACCGCGCTGCCGGTGCTGGCCGTGTTCGTCTTCGCGCAGCGCCAGTTCGTGGAGGGCCTCGCACACACCGGTCTGAAGTGACCGCCTTCCCTTCCCGTACGTCCCCTCCTGCCGCAGGAGCCGCAACCGCGGTTCTGGTCCGGTGGTGAACAGGCGTCGTTCAGGTCCGTGCCATCCCGCGGCCACGGTTGATCAGCACAGTGCCGCTGACACCACGTCTCGCGGACGGAGTTCCCATGGACCGGACAGCGGAAGAGGCCGGCGGGCAGCGCGCCCGCCTCGACAGACGCGCACTGCTCCAGACCGGGCGGCAAGGGCCCGGACCGCGGCGCGATCCTGACCACGGCGGCGGGCGCGCCGCTCAACAGCGAGAAGTTCACCTCCGGCTACACGATCGAGACGTTCGTGAAGCTGCCGGAGCCCTTCGAGGGCGACCACGCCTGGATGGGCATCCTGAGCTGGGAGGGCCGCAACGGCGACGCGGGCAAGACCACCGGCCGGTCCCCGGACGAGCCGACGTGCAGCCTGAATCTCTCCCCCGAGCGTTTCCTCCAGTTCGTCGTCTACCCGCACCGGCAGGACGCCGACCCCACCTCGTGGAGCCACACGCTGCCGGTGGGCCGCTGGATGCACCTGGCGGTCGTCAACGACGGCCGCCGCACGATCGTGTACGTGGACGGCTCGAAGATCGCCCGCAACCCCACCCGGCGCTCCACCGGCATCGCCACCCTCGGCAAGCCCTTCGTCATCGGCGCCACGCAGTTCGACGAGAGGTTCGGGCAGGGCTTCTACGGCTGGATCGGCGACACCCGCGTCGTGGCCGGGGCGCTGTCCCCGCGGGACTTCCTCGCCCCCGCCGCCCCCTGACCCGGCGGCGCCCGGCGGCGGGTGCGGAATCACGGTCCGGGGCGTTTCCTGCGCGCAGCCCGTAGGCTCGGGGGGCAACAGCAGGCAGGAACCGCGTATGACCCCGTTCGACAAGCTCAGAGCCCGGCTCGCCCGCATCGTGCGGCGGGTCGGGGAGGCCGCGCCGCCGCGGGACGCCGTCGTCCTGCGGTGGCTCGCCTTCGTGGTCGCGTCGCTCGCCACGGCGGTCCTGGTCATCGCGGGTACGGCCCGCTCCACCGTCGCCGACGCGGGCTTCTACCGGGCCGCGCTCGACCGGGAGCACGCCTACGACCGGCTCTACGACCAGGTGCTGGTCGACCCGGAGGCGTCGGGCGTCACCCGCGACCTGCTCGCCCGGCTGCCCGTGCCCGAGGCCGTCATCACCTCGAACCTCAAGACGGTCCTGCCGCCGAACACCGCGCGGGCCCTGGCCGAAGACGTGATCGGGGACGCGGTGGCGTACCTGCGCGGCGAGAAGGACGACCTGACCCTGGAGGTCGACCTGCGGCCGGTGCTCGACAACCTGGGCGCCGTGGGCAACGTCCACTTCGCCGACGTCGTCGCGAACCTCCAGGACAAGCCCGCCCCCGACTACGCCTCCTTCCAGTCCGACCTGGGCGAGGCCGTGAACCGGATCGCCGACGGCGAGCGCCCCGAGGGCCTGCCGACCCTCGACCTCACCGAGGCCCAGGTGCGGACCGCCACCGACACGGTGCTGCGGGCCGTACCCGCGGACGAGCGGGCGGAGCTGCGCCCGCGGCTGCTCGCCTCGCTCGGCGTCGGCGACCTGGCCACGGCGCTCGCGGAGGTCGGGCCCGCGCTCTTCTCCGGGCGGGAGGAGACCGCGGCGTCCGCGCTGCGGAACACGGCGGACGGGGTGTCGTGGGACCTGGCCTCCGAGTTCGACTCCGCCGGCGACGAGCTGCGCCCGGCGCGCGAGGCCCGCTCCTTCACCAAGCTGGGCCTCGGCTGGGTACAGACCGGCGCGGTCCTGCTGGGGCTGGCCTCCCTGGCGGTGCTGTGGCGGTACGGGCCGCGCGCCCCGGGCCGCAGGCTGGTGCGCATCGGCGGGGCGCTGGCGTGCGGCGGCGCCCTGACGTTCGTGCTGGCGCTGGTGGTGCGCGGGATGGTCGGCGGCAGCGTCGCCGCCGCGCCGGGGAACTGGCCGGACTCCGCCGCCCGGCTCCTGGCCGACGTGCAGCGCACGGCGCTGGACCGGCTCTACACGGTCGCGCTGACGACGGCGGCGGTGCCGCTGACGGCGGGGGTGCTGCTGGCCGCAGGGGGCTGGCTGTGGCACCGCAGGGCGACGGCGATCGCCGCGGCACGGACGGCGGCGGCCGAGCGGGGCGTCGAGGCCCCGGGGGGCGCCGGGGCGGAGACCGGGAAGAGCGCGACCGCCGAGCCCGGGGCCGGGGAGCACGGGACACCGGAGACCGGGGAGCCGGGCGCGGAGAAGCCGGAACCGGGGGAACCCGGCGGGCCCGTACCGGCCCCGCCCATGCCGCCGCGCTACCGCTGGGGTGCGGTCGGCGTCGTCGTCGCCGCGCTGGCCGGGGCCGTGTTCGTACCCAACGCCTTCGGCGGCGAGTCCGACCGCCGCTGCAACGGGCGCGAGGAGCTGTGCGAGCTGCGCTACGACGAGGTGGCCCAGCTCGCCTCGCACAACGCGATGGCCACCTCCCAGGACCGCTTCATCGCCCCCTTGCAGGACCCGTCGATCACCGGCCAGCTCAACGACGGCGTCCGCGCCCTGCTGATCGACACCCACCGCTGGGAGACCCCGCCGGAGATCACCGAGCGGCTGGCGGAGTCGGACTTCACCCCGACCATGCAGCGGCAGATCCGCTCCGTGCTCAACACCGTCGACCCGCCCCGCAAGGGCACCTGGCTCTGCCACGCCGTCTGCCGCGGCGGCGCGCTGCCGCTGGTCCCGGAGCTGGAGAAGATCGGCGACTGGCTGGAGCAGAACCCGTCGGACGTGGTCACGCTCGTGGTCCAGGACGGCATCAGCGGCACCGACACCGCCGCCGCGATGCGCCGGGCCGGTCTTGAGGACGTGGTCTTCACGCCGGACGACGACCCGGACGAGCCGTGGCCGACGCTCGGCGAGATGATCGACCGGGACCGGCGCCTGGTGGTGTTCGCGGAGAAGGCGGACGGCCCGGCGCCCTGGTACCGCAACTTCTACCGGTACGGCATGGAGACCCCGTTCGCGTTCCGTACCCCCGAGGACATGACGTGCGCGCCGAACCGCGGCGGCGACGACAAGCAGCTCTTCCTCATGAACCACTTCATCACCAACAGCGGCGGCAGCCGCCTGGACGCGGGCCGCATCAACGCCCGCGACTTCGTGCTCGACCGGGCCCGCGAGTGCGAGCGCGCCCGCGGCCGGCCGGTGAACCTGGTCGCCGTCGACTACGCCACGATCGGCGACGCCCGCGGCGCCGTGAACGCCCTCAACGACGAACGCATCGCCCGCCACGAGGACTGAGCGGCACGGCGGACCGGACGGCAGAAGGGGGCTGACGGCGTACGGGTGGCGTGCCGGCGCCTGTGTACGCCGTCAGCCCCGGTCCGGCTCCTCTCCCCCGGCGGTGGCCGCGGCGTGGTGCGCCAGGGCCGTCGCCGTAGCGGCGGCCGCGACGAGCGCCACCAGCGGCGGGACGAGGAGGAGCAGCGAGGCCGTCCAGCGCAGCGAGGCCCACAGGCCCAGCAGCGCCAGCGACGGGGCGGCGAGGAACCGCGTCGGGTGGCGGGCGACCAGGTGCGCGGCGCAGATCCACAGCAGCCGGCCGCGCAGCGCCGGCCGGGCGGCGCCCAGGGACAGCGCGGCCGGCAGGGCGAGCAGCCCGGCCACCGCGCACGCGCCCCCGGCGGCGAGCGACGGCAGCAGCCACGGGCTCTGCGACTGCTGCCACAGCGACAGCGCCGTCAGGAACGCCGCCGCCGGCACCGCGGGCACCAGCGTCTGCGCCGCGCCGAACCGCCACGGCGCGCGCAGTCCGCGCCCCCAGTCGCAGAGCCCCGCCTCGCCGTCCGCGGCGATCCGGTCGGCCGCGGCGGTGAGCGCGGCCAGCCAAGGGCCGGTGAGTACGGCGACGACGAGTACGGAGACGGGGGTGACGCCCGGCGCGAGGAGGACGGCGACGGTGCCGGCGGCGCAGACCGCCGCGCCCGCGAGGGACAGCGCCGGCAGGCTCGGCCAGGCGCCGCGCAGCACCCGCCGCAGCACGTCGTCCTCGGCGGCCGGCGACGGCGCCGGAGGCGGAGGCGGAGCCGGCGCCGGAGTCCGTGCCGGAGCCGGCGCCGGAGCCGGCGTGCCCGGCGCGGCCCGGGCCCGTACCGCGGCGGCGGGTGCCGCGGCCTCGTACCGGATCCGCCCGGTCCGCGGGACCGCCGTCGCGTGCCGCCTCATCCGCGCAGTCCCGCCTGCGCGATGCTCGCCACGAACGAGCGCTGGAAGACCAGGAACAGCGCCAGCACCGGCACCACCACCGCCGTGATCGCCGCGAACACCACCACCGGCGAACCGCCGTGGCTGGCCTGGAGGGTGACCAGGCCCACCGGCAGCGTCATGTTCTCCGGGGTGCTGAGGAAGATCAGCGGGCCGAGGTAGTTGTTCCAGACGGCCTGGAACGTCAGGATCGCCATCGCCGCGAGCGCGGGCCCTGACAGCGGCACGATGATCCGGAAGAGGATCCACAGGTGCCCGGCGCCGTCGATGCGCGCGGCCTCGTCCAGTTCGCGCGGGATGGTGTTGAAGTACTGCCGGAAGAAGAAGATCGAGAAGACGTTGATCAGCGCGGGCAGCCACAGCGCGGGCAGCGAGTCGATGAGGCCGAGGTTGCGCATCAGCACGAAGACGGGGATGACCGTCATCTGCGCCGGGATCATCAGCGCGCTGAGCAGCACGAGGAAGATCCCGTCCCGGCCGCGGAAGGTGAGCCGGGAGAAGGCGTACGCGGCGAGCACGCTGACCAGCAGCGAGCCGACGGTGGCGATCACCGCGACCTGGAGGCTGTTGAGCGCCATCCGGCCGAACGGGATGGCGTCCGGCACGGCGGCGAAGTTGTCGGTGGTGAAGGGCTTGGGGATCCAGTTGGGCGGCAGCTCGAAGGCCGCCTCCTCCGCCGTGAGGCTCTGCACGACGAGCCAGACCAGCGGGGCGATCATGACGAGCCCGAAGGCGACCAGGAGGAGTTCGAGGAGCAGGTGGGCCGGGCGTACGCGCCGGCGGCTGCGGATCCGCACGGTCACTGCTGGTGCACCCACTTCCGCGAGCCCCAGAACTGCAGCAGCGTGACGGCCATCATGATCACGAAGACCAGGATGGACACGGCCGCGGCGTAGCCGATCTGGAAGGACTGGAAGCCCTTCTGGTAGAGGTACATGACGATGGTGATGGTCGAGTTCTCCGGCCCGCCGTCGGGCGTGATGATCTGCACGGGGTCGAAGATCTGGAACGCCCCGATGAAGGTGACGACGGCGGCGAAGAAGATCGTCGGGGACATCATCGGCAGGGTCACCCGCCAGAAGACCTGGTGCGGCCGGGCGCCGTCCACGCGCGCCGCCTCGTGGAGTTCGCGCGGCACGGTCTGCAGCCCGGCGAGCATGATGACGAAGGTGAAGCCGATGGTGTGCCAGAAGTCGATGGCGATGACGGCGGGCAGCGCCCACGCCGGGTCGGTGAACCACTCCGGCGGCTGGACGCCGATCTCGCCGGCGTAGTGCGTGACGAGCCCGAACGTCGGGTCGAGCACGTACTTCCAGAGCAGCGCGACCGCGGCCCAGGAGATGACGAACGGGAAGAACAGCGTGGTGCGGACGAAGTACGAAAGCGCCCTGTTCATCATCCGGTTGACGCCCATGGCGAGCAGCAGCCCCCCGCCGAGATGGGTGACGACGGAGGCGAAGGCGAAGACGAAGGTGTTGGCCAGCGCCTCGTAGAGCAGCGGGTCGGAGAACATCTCGGTGAAGTTGCCGACGCCGTTGAACTCGGCGGGGGTGAGCATGTCCCAGCTGAAGAAGGCCAGCACGATGGCGACGACGAACGGCCCGGCCACGAAGGCGAGGAAGAGCAGCAGTGCCGGGCTGAGGAACGCGTACCCGACCCACTCGCCGCGCCGGAACCGGCCGCCGCCGCGCGCCGCCTGGCGCGGGGCGGCGGCCCGCCGCTTGGGCCGGGCCTGGGTCAGGGTCACAGCAGCCCGCTGAGCTTGTCGTTCGCGCTGCCCAGGGCCTCGGCGGCGGGCTGGTTGCCGAGGATGGCCGCCTGCCAGCCCTGGGTGATGGCGGCCTGGGCCTCCGCGCCGCGCTCGGGCGACGGGATGGGGGTGCCGTAGCCGAGGGCGGCGGGCAGGTTCTCGGTGCCGGCCGGGGCGTCGTCGGTGAACGCGGGGCCGGCGGCCACCGAGTTGCGGGCGGGGATGTTGGTGCCGCCGGAGGAGGCGTAGAAGGTGGACGCCTCCTTCGACATCATCCACTTGAGGAACTCCCAGGCGGCGTCCTTGTTCTTGGAGGCGCGCAGGATCGGCCAGCCGTCCCAGCCGACGGTGGCGCCGGCCTTGGTGTTGCTCGGCCAGGGCACGATGCGCACGGAGTCGGTGAGCCCCAGCCGGCGCATGTCGAGCGTGGCCCACCGGCCGGCGCCGAAGGTGGCGAGCTTGCCCTTCTGGAGCTGGCCCGCGGCGTTGAAGTTGCCGCCCGGCTTGGGCGAGAGTCCTTCGTCGATGAGGCTCTTGACGTACTCGGCGGCCTCGACGGCCGCGGGACTGTCGAACGTCGCCTCGTCCCAGGCGGCGTTGTGGGTGCTGGCGCCGTTGGTGAGCAGCCAGGGCATGATGTCGAGGAACGGGAACGCGAAGCCCGCGGGCAGCAGGAACGCGCCGGTCTTCGCCTTGATGCGCTCGCCGGCGGCGCGGAAGTCGTCCCAGGTCCACTCGGCTTCGGGCAGGTCGACGCCGGCGTCGGCGAAGACCTTGGTGTGGCAGTACAGGACCGAGGTGTTGTAACCGCCGGGTATGTAGTACGTCTTGCCGTCGGTGGAGCCGTAGGTCTCGGTCCACTCCCTCAGCTTGGGGTCGGTGTCGGAGAAGTAGTCCTCGACGATCTTCTTGTCCCTGTCCAGGTACGGGTCGAGGGGTTCCAGGAGACTCTTGGAGGCGAACAGCCGCTGGCCCTCGGTGGCGACCTGGACGATGTCGGGGACCTTGCCGCCGGCGATCTGGGTGGAGACGGTGTTGGCGAAGTTGCCCCAGGTCCCGGCGGCGATGCCGCGGGCCTTGATCTTCACCTTCGGCTTGGACTTGTTGAACTCGGCGAAGAGCGCGTTGAACGCCTCCTGCTGGGTGGCGTCGCCCAGATACACGAGGTCGAGCGAGGACGAGTCCCCCGACGCCGACCCCCCGCACGCCGCCAGGCTCCCCGCGGCGGGCGCGGCGAGCGCCGCCGCGCCCAGCGACCGCAGCACCTGACGGCGCGACATTCCTCCCGGTCCGACCCAACCCATTGCGGCTCCTCTCGCTGGTCCTGCGCCGGTTTTCGGCAGCGCGGACTTTTCGGCATGTACGGGCGGAACAGGGCGTGAAATCGATTTCTTACCTGATGGCCAGCCATGCAAGCAGCGCGTCACCGCGGGGGTCAAGAGGCGTGCACGCGCAATCGCCGTAAGGCTGCCGCGGGGGGCGACGGGACGGGCGTCCGTGCCGTACGGGGGCGGTTACCCCCGTCCGTACGGACCGGGAGCCCCTCCCGTACGAGCCGGGCGCCCTTGTCCGTACGGGCAGGGCGTCCCCGCTACGCGGGCGGCGGCGCGGCGGCGTCCCCCGCGCCCGCGGCCGCGGCGCGCAGCCGTACCGCGAGCGGCCCCCCGCTCCCCTCCGCGACCGACTCCCACACCGCCTCCGCCGCGGCCCCGTCCGGTCCCGCCGTGACGTGCACGACCCCCACGTGCCCGCCGGCCACGACCGGCCAGCGGCCCGGCAGCGGGTCGAGTTCGACCGTCCCGGCGCCGGCGTCCACCACGGTCCGCGGCCACGCGTGCGCCAGCCCGAACGAGGCCATGGAGCGCACGTAGTGGTTGCCGCACTCCACCTCGTTGAACGGGTTGCGCACCCGGCCGTCGTAGCGGTCCCGGACGTCCGCCACCACGTGCTCCGCCGCCTCCCTGTCGCCCTGCGCGGCGAGCCCGAGGGCCGCGGTGTACTCCACGCCCGTCCACACCTCGTTGCAGTACGGAAACGGTCGCGTCGGCCGGCCGCCGTGCGGATACGTGCAGTTCAACAGCCCGTGCTCGTCGCCGAGCGCGAAAGTGCGCACATGGTTCATGTGCGAGTGGAAATCCCCGCGGTGGTTGTGCCGCAGCACGTTGCGCAGCGCGGTCCTGGTGTGCGCGGGGTCGAGCCGGTCGTCGAGGCCGCAGAGCACGGCGTACGTGTGGCCGGCGAGCTGGTCGCCCATGCAGCCGGGGCCGATCTGCAGGTCCGGGTCGACGAGGTCGTCGGAGCCGACGTCGGGGTTGTCGCCGTCGTAGCGGATGCGCAGCCCCTCGGCGATGTTGTCGGCGGAGCCGGCGGGCAGCACCTTCTGCTCGTAGTACGCGCCGTTGAACAGCTCCGCGTCCGTCCTGGCCGCGCCGCCGGCCAGCACCTCCGCGCAGGTGGCGGCGAACGCGTGGTCGCCGAGGGCCCGCGCCATCCGCTCGCAGGCGGCGAGCGCGGCCAGGTACCAGGACTGGTTGACGCCGCTCGGCCCGTAGTACTCGACGTCGCTGGTGCTGTGCTGGCAGCCCTCCATCAGCCCGTCGCGGTCCGCGTCCCAGCCGAGCGGGATCCAGGCGAACTCGAGCGCCCGGCGCGCGCCCGGCCACAGCGCCGCCAGCAGGTCGTCGCGCCCGGTCAGCCGCCAGGTGCGGTAGAGCCGGACGAGGGCGCCCATCTGCCCGTCGGCGGCGGCGATCCGCCAGCCGGTGCCCTCGCGGTCCAGCGGCAGCCCGGCGCGGAAGCTCATCATGCCGCGCTCGTCCAGCGCGTACGCGAACTCGACCTCGCGCATCGTCCAGGCCAGGTCGGGGAAGAGCTGCTCCAGCGCGTACTGGTAGTTCCACACGTGCGTGCAACTGCCGTGGCAGCTCCCGTGGTCGGGGTTGCCGCCCTCCCAGGCCAGGAAGGTGCCGTCGGCGATGCGGAAGCAGGTCGGCGTCTTCAGCACGGCGGCGTTGGAGAGCACCGCGTCCCGGACGGCGGGCGGCAGGCTGGAGGTCGTGACGGCCTCGACGTAGGCGCGGGTGCGGCGCTCGTGGTCCGGCAGCCGGGGCGCGAGGCGGCGGACCACGTCGGCGGCGTCGGTGTAGCGGGTGGCGTAGTGGTTGCCGACGGTGTCGGCGCTGTGGCCGTAGTCGGGCGGGCCCTGGAAGCGGTGGCTCCAGCCGCGGCGGTGCGGGAAGTGCCAGGCGACGACGAAGGTGAACTCCCGCTCGGCGCCCGCCGGGAGGCGGTCGGAGACCACGAGGGAGCCGGTGGGCACCCGGGCGCCCTCGGCGGGCTCGGCCAGCCGGCCGTCCGCGGCGAAGTCGTCCCAGAAGTCCAGCAGCGAGTCGCCCCAGGAGCGGCGCGCCCAGGTCAGCCGGTGGCTGGTGACGGGTCCTTCGAGTGCGGCGAGCGCCAGCGTGCCCCAGCTCTCGTCGCCCTCGGCGACCTCGGTGGTGTGGCCGGAGAGCACGGTGGCGCCGTCGAGTTCGACGAGGCGGAAGGCGTTGCCCGCGGGCAGGCCGCCGGTGTGGCGGCGGCCTGCGACGTGCTGGAGGTTGCCGCAGACGTCGACGGCCAGCTCCTCGGCGCCGGTGTTGCGTACCGTCACGCGGTAGACGAGGGCGGGGATGCCGCTGGCGTCGGCGTCGCCGGGGACGAGCGGGTTGAAGACCCGTACGGTCGCCGCCACCGGCAGCTCCGGGTCGGTCAGCCGCACCTGGCCGAAGGGGTAGGCGGCGGCGAACTCGCCCTCGCGGAACCGGGGCAGGCCGTGCAGCGCGGACGGGCTGCCGCCGTGGCCCGCGTACTCGCCGGGGAGCAGGGCCGATTCGAGGACGCGGGTGAAGGACCCGGCGGCGCCCTCGGCGCGCAGGCAGAAGAACGAGTCGGGGGTGAAGCCCTTGGCGGGCCGGTTGAACAGCTCCCAGTCGAGCAGTTGGCCGCGCCCGCCGAAGCCGATGGAGCCGGTGCCGATGCCGCCGACCGGCATGGCGATGCGGGCGAGCCGGTCGCCTCGGTAGCGGCGTACCACCGGCCAGGGGGTGTCGTGCATGGTTCCTCGTTTCCTCGGGTGCCGGTGCGGACGCCCGGGACGTACGCCCCCCGTGTGCGCGGCGTACGTCCCCCGGGCGCCCGCTGGTAGGGGACCGTATCCGAAATCGATTTCATCCGGCAGGTGCCGTACGCGGACGATCGGGGCCCGGTGCGAGGGGACCGGAGGCGGCGGGGGCGGGTACGAGTGGCCGGTTCCGTTCGGTTACCGCCGCACCGCTGACGGGTCCTGGCCGCCGTCCGGCGTCCCCGTGCGGGGACGGCCGTGGGCCGGGACGGTGAGCACCACCTGCGTGCCGCCGCCCGGGGCGCGCGTGACGTCCAGCGCCGCGCCGACGAGCAGGGCCCGTTCGCGCATGCCGCGGATCCCGGCGCCCTCGCGGGCGGCGCCCACCCCGCGGCCGTCGTCCGCGACCCGCAGTTGCACCGCTGCGCCGGTGCGCACGAGGCTCAGCTCCACCCGGTCCGCCGCGGCGTGCCGTACGACGTTCGTCAGCGCCGCCTGCGCGACGCGGTAGAGCACCAGCTCCACGTCCGGGTCCAGCGCCGGCAGCTCCGGGTCGAGGCGCCGCTCCACCCGCATCCCGGTGTGCCCCGCCAGGTCCGCACCCAGCGAGGTCAGCGCGCTGACCAGGCCCAGGTCCTCCAGCACCCCTGGCCGCAGCCGCCGGGCCAGCCTGCGCACCTCCTCCAGGCTCTCCCTGGTGGTCTCCTGCGCCCGCCGCAGGTCCTCGCGGAGCGCCTCCGGCGCGCGCTCGCCGGCGCGCTTCAGCTCCAGCAGCACGGTGGTCATGCTCTGCCCGACCTCGTCGTGCAGCTCCTGCGCGATGCGCCGCCGCTCGGCCTCCTGCGCGGAGAGCGCGCGCCCGGTGCTTGCGGCGCGCTCGGCCTCCAGCCGGTCGAGCATGGCGTTGAACGTGCTGATGAGGTCGGCGACGTCGCCGGTGCCCGGCACGGTGAGCCGCTGGCCGGGGCGGAGCAGGTCGACGGTGGCCATCAGCCCGGTGAGGCGTTCGAGCGGGGCGAGCCCGACGCGCAGCAGGGCGGCGTTGGCGACGAGCATGACGCCCATGCCCGCCACCAGGACCACGGCCTCGGCGAGCAGGACCGACGCGGAGACGGTCACGGGCGCCAGCATCAGCACGCCCGTGGCCGTGCCGAGCACCAGGGCGTTGAGCCCGAAGATCCGCCAGAACAGGGACACGGGGCGGGGCCTCCTAGGTTCGTGCAGTGCGTACCACTATGTGCGATCGGCGGGCGGCGACCGCCGGCGGGCCGGACGCGGGAGGGGTTCACGAGGTCGTAGCAAGCGGTTACTTTCCGGAGGGACGGCTCGTACGGCTCCGGAGGAGGCAGCGCCATGGGTCTTGCAGGAAGCGGCCGGCGGCCGCGTCTCGTGCTCCTCGTCGCGCTGCTCGCGACGCTCCTCGCCGGACTTCCGGCGCTGCCCGCGGGTGCGGCGGCGCCGCCCCCGTCCGCGCGGGTCGTGCCCGTCGACTGGCGGGACTTCGACGAGGGGCCGCCGCAGGGCGCGGACGCCGCGCGGCTGCGCGCGATCCTGGTCAACGCCAACCGCTATGCGCTGACGACCTGGTACGACGACCGCTTCGGGGACCAGGGCGACGAGGGCCTGCTCGACCTCGGCGGCACCGGCGAGCACCGGGTACGCCCCGTCGCCGCCGAGGCGTTCGCGCTCGCCGCCGCGCTGGCCACGGGCGCGTACGACGCGGAGGGCACCGGCGTCGCGGAGCCCCGGGCCCGCGCGACCGCCGTGCGCCTGCTGACCTCGGTGGCCGGGCACCACCGCGCCACCGAGGCGGGCGGCTGGGGCGACGCGTGGCAGAGCGCACTGTGGGCGGCGATGGCCGGCTTCGCCGGCTGGCTGCTCTGGGACGACCTGGCGCCCGCGGAGCGGGAGTGGGTGCGCGCGATGACCGAGTACGAGGCGGACCGCTTCCGCGGCTACGACGTGCCGTACTGGAAGGACCGCGACGGCGTCGAGCAGACCCCCGGCGACAGCAAGGCCGAGGAGAACTCGTGGAACGCGATGCTCCTCCAGGTCGCCACCGCGATGATGCCAGGACACCGCAACGCGCCCGCCTGGCAGCAGGCGAACCTGGAGCTGATGATCTCCGCCTTCGCGCGCCCCTCGGACCTCGGCAGCCGCCGGGTGCTGCACGGCAAACCCGTGTCCCGCTGGGTCGGTGGCTGGAACGCCGAGGAGGACGGCCTCGTCGTCAACCACGGCATCGTCCACCCCGACTACATGGCCACCGCCGTGCAGAACACCCACGCGGTCCTCACCTCCGCGCTCGCCGGCGAACCCGCCCCGCGCGCGGCCCTGCACAACTTCGACGTCGTCTACGCCGCCCTCGCCGACCGGCGGTTCACCAGCCCGCCGTACGCCGCCCCCGGCGGCACGATGTACGTGCGCGGCTCGGACGAGATCTACTTCCCGCAGGGCACGAGCTGGGGCCCGTCGCGCCGGATGGACTTCGTCGCGATGGACGTGGTGGCGCGCGAGCTGCGGCTCGACGGCCGGGCGAGCGCCGGCGGCGCGTACTGGGAGCGGCTGCACGCGGGCCGGGCGCTGGCGATGCAGGAGCGGCACGCGGACGGGCGGACGTACGCGCCCGAGGACGCGGACCCGTACCAGGGCCGGGAGGAGTGGGTGGCGATGCACGCGGGCTGGGCGTATCTGACGCGCTGGCTGGTGCACCAGGACGCGGTGGAGATCACGAACAGGGCGTACGCGGGCGGAAGCTGAGCCCGTCCGCCCGTCCGCCCGTCCCCACCGGCCCGTACGGGCCGCGGGCTACGGGCCGGCCGGCGTCGCCAGCACCGCCAGCACCGACTTCGTGACCACGTCGGAGACCTCGTCCGGCGCGATCTCCAGCCGCCCGGCGCGGACCTCCTCCGCGGCACCGTGCAGGATGTGCTGCACGACGCCGACGAGCCAGGCGGTCGGCATGTCGGTGCGGAAGACACCCTGGTCCCGGCCGCGGCGGACGAGTTCGCCGACGCGCGCCGCCGGACCCTCGTGCAGCTCCCGCACCCGGCCCGCGGGCAGCACGCCCTGGGCGGCGGTCAGCAGCGCCGCCGACTCGGCGACCAGCGCCCAGCTCGACACCAGCAGCCGGCGCATCGCCGCGTACGCGTCGCCCGCCAGATCCACCGCCGCCAGCGTCCTGTCGCCGTCCTCCACCGCGTCCCTGAGCGCCGCGTCGACCAGGTCGGCGCGGGTCTTGAAGTGCCCGTAGAGCGTCATCCGCCCCACGCCCGCGGCCTTGGCGATGTCGTCGGTGGTCGCGGCGGGATCGGAGCGCAGCTCCTCCCGGGCGGCGGCGACGATGCGGGCGATGCTGCGCTCGGCGTCGGCCCGGCGGCGCGGGCGCACGCCGGCCCGGGGGCGGGGGGAGGCGGTCATGCGGGCCAGCTTAACTCGTACGGGAATGTTTGCGTTACAGTCCTCGGTTAGAACTCGTACGTCAACGTACGAGATAACAGGAGGGCAGTGATGACTTCGCACGAGGTCGGGCACACGACCAAGGAAGGGCGGCACCCCGCCCGCTGGCGCATCCTCGGCTTCCTCGGGGTCGCCCAGCTCATGCTGATCCTGGACGTCACCGTGGTGGCCATCGCGCTCCCGCACATCGGGTCCGACCTCGGGCTCGGCCGTGCGGCGCTGACCTGGACGGTCAGCGCGTACACGCTGACGTTCGGCGGGCTGATGCTGCTCGGCGGGCGGATCGCCGACCTGATCGGCCCCAAGCGCGTGGTCCTCGCCGGGCTGCTGGTCTTCACCGCGGCGTCCCTGACCACCGGGCTCGCCGAGTCCGGCGGCATGCTCGTCGGCGGGCGCATCGCGCAGGGCGTCGGCGCGGCGCTGCTGTCGCCCGCGGCGCTGTCGCTCGTGGTCACGCTCTTCGAGGGCGAGGAGCGCAACAAGGCCCTGGGCATCTGGTCCGCGCTCGGCGGCGGCGGCGCGGCGCTCGGTGTCCTCCTCGGCGGGCTGCTGACCGCGGGCCCGGGCTGGCCGTGGGTCTTCTACGTCAACGTGCCCATCGGGCTCGTCATCGTCGCCGTGCTCGCCGTGCTGCTGCCGAACCGGCCCGCGCCCGCGGAGCGGTCGCGGGTGGACCTGCTCGGCGCGGCGCTGGTGACCGCCTCGACGGCGACGCTGATCTACGGGCTCATCGACGCCGGCGAACGCGGCTGGCTCACCGCCCGCACCGCCGGGCTCGTCCTGCTCGCGGCCGTCGGCTACCTGCTGTTCACCGTCTGGCAGCGGCGCGCCCGCAGCCCGCTGATGGACGTGCGGCTGCTGGCCCGGCGGCCGGTGACCACGGGCGCGTTCCTCATCCTGATGGCGACGGCGCTGATGGTGGCCGTGTTCTTCCTGGGCACGTTCTACTACCAGCACGCCCGCGGCTACGGGGCGCTGCACACCGGGCTGCTCTTCCTGCCCGTCGCGTTCGCCGCGATGCTCGGGGCGGACCTCACGGGCCGGCTGATCGGCCGGACGGGCGCGCGGGCACCGGCCATCGCCGCGCTGACCGCGGCGGCGGCCGGGCTCGCGGTGCCCGCGGTCTCGATGCGGCCGGTGACGGTCGCGATCGGGGTGACCGTCGCGGCGCTGGGCACGGGCGCGATGTTCGTGGTCGCCTCGGCGACGGCGCTGGGGCAGGTGGCGCCGCACGAGGCGGGGATCGCCTCCGGCATCGTGAGCACCTTCCACGAGTTCGGCGCCTCGCTGGGCGCCGCGGTGGTCTCCAGCGTGGCGGCGGCGAGCCTCGTCGGCAGCACGCTGGAGGGGTTCACGGAGGCGTTCACGGTGGCGGCCGTCGCGGCGGCGGTGTCGGCGGCGGTCGCGGGGGCGCTGACCCCGGCGCGGACGGCACCGGCGGCCGCGGAGCCGGCGGCCTGAGCGGGCCGCCTGAGGACGGGGGGCGGCGGGGTGCGGCCACGGGGCCGTACCCCGCCGGTCTCCCGGCGGGGCAGCACGCGGGCCGGGCGGTTCGCCGGCCCGCCCGCACTCCGGTCCGCTCGCGCCCGGCGCGGCGTCAGGGTTCGATCAGGCCCGCGCGGATCGCGTACCGCGTCAGCTCCAGGCGGTCGCGCAGGCCCAGCTTCTGCAGCAGGTTGGCCCGGTGCCGCTCCACCGTCTTGGCGCTGATGACCAGCAGGTCACCGATCTCCTTCGAGGTGTGCCCCTCGGCGACGAGCTTCAGGATCTCCTCCTCCCGCTCCGTGATCGGCCGGGCCGGCAGCGGGTCGCCCTGCCGGGCGCGGTCGAGGTAGCGGCGGATGAGGGCCGTCTCGGCGCCCGGGTAGATGAACGGCTCGTCGCGCAGCGCGGCCCGGCACGCCTCGACGAGGTCCCGGTCCGCGACGGACTTCGGCACGTAGCCCGCGGCACCGGCCTTCAGCGCCTCGAAGAAGTACTGCTCGTTGTCGTGCATCGTCAGGATGAGTATCCGCAGCCCCGGCCGTACGCGGCAGAGCTCGCGCGCCGCCTGCAGTCCGGTCAGCCGGGGCATCGCCACGTCCAGGATCGCCAGGTCCACGGCCACCGACCCGTCCCGGGCGAGCGCGACGGCCTCGGCGCCGTCGCCCGCCTCCGCGGCGACGGTCAGGTCGGGTTCCGCGTCGAGGATGAGCCGGATCCCGCGGCGTACGAGGGCGTGGTCGTCGGCGAGCAGGACGCGGGCCTTGACCGCTCGGTTCATTCGCGGGTTCCCTGGGGACGGTGGACGCAGCGGGCGGGACCGGGCCTGACCGGGGCTGCGACCGGCGGAGACGAGGGCTGTCCCGGCACTGATGGTGGCCCGTCCGAGGCCGGGCTGTCCATCCGTGCTGACACCCATGTTCCCGCCGTACGACGGGATGGCACGATATCCGCTGCGTCGCGCGGGGGATCGGCCGCCCGAATCCCAGGGGCAGCGGACGCGCGACATTCAGCGGAAGCCGGAAAGGGGACGGGCCGTGCCTGCTCCAAGGATGAGCACCACGCCACTGCCGGGCATCGGCGTGAAGTACGACCTCACCACTCGTGCGCAGAAGAAGCACCTGTCGGTGATCGCGCACCGGGACGGCACCCGGTCGATCAACGTCTACCGCTCCGACGACCCGGACGCCTGCATGCAGTCGCTGCATCTGAACGGCGCCGAGACGGCGGCCCTGATCGACGCGCTCATGCCCTCCCATCACAGCCCGAACCTGCTGCACACGACCGACCTGGGGCTGGTCGCCGAGCGCGTCGAGCTGTCGGCCACGTCGTACTGGAACGGCCGGGTGCTGGGCGAGACGAGGATCCGTACCGAGACGGGCGCGTCGATCGTGGCCGTGCTGCGGCGCGCGGAGGCCATCCCCTCCCCCGCCCCCGACTTCCGCTTCGCCGGCGGCGACACGCTCATCGTGATCGGCACCCGCGAAGGCATCGAGGCGGCCGCGGCGCTGCTCGGGCGGGAGTGAGCGCTTGCACTCCTACGCGGTCTTCCTCATCGAGTTCGGTGCGATCATCCTCGGACTCGGTCTGCTCGGGCGGTTCGCGGGCCGCTTCCAGTTCTCTCCCATCCCGCTGTACCTGCTGGCCGGGCTCGCCTTCGGCGAGGGCGGGCTGCTGCCGCTGGGCGCCAGCGAGGACTTCGTGGCGATCGGCGCCGAGATCGGCGTCATCCTGCTGCTGCTCATGCTGGGCCTGGAGTACACGGCCAGCGACCTGGTCTCGAACCTCAAGACCCAGTACCCCGCCGGGGTCGTCGACTTCACGCTCAACGCCCTGCCGGGCGCGATCATGGCGCTGCTGCTGGGCTGGGGCGGCGTCGCCGCCGTGGTGCTGGCCGGCGTCACCTGGATCTCCTCCTCCGGCGTCATCGCCAAGGTCCTCGGCGACCTCGGCCGGCTCGGCAACCGCGAGACGCCGGTGATCCTCAGCGTGCTGGTCCTGGAGGACCTGGCGATGGCGGTGTACCTGCCGATCGTCACCGCGCTGGTCGCCGGCGTCGGCATCGCGCAGGGCAGCGTCACGCTGGCCATCGCGCTGGGGGTGGCGGGCGCGGTGCTGTTCATCGCCGTCCGCTACGGGCGGCTGATCTCCCGCTTCGTCTCCAGCGACGACCCGGAGAAGCTGCTGCTCGTCGTCCTGGGGCTGACGCTGCTGGTCGCCGGGCTCGCGCAGCAGCTCCAGGTGTCGGCGGCGGTGGGCGCGTTCCTGGTGGGCATCGCCCTCTCGGGCGAGGTCGCGGAGGGCGCGCACAACCTGCTCAGTCCGCTGCGGGACCTCTTCGCCGCGGTGTTCTTCGTCTTCTTCGGCCTGCACACCGACCCCCAGTCGATCCCGCCGGTGATCCTGCCGGCGCTGGCGCTGGCGGTCGTGACGGCGCTGACGAAGATCGCGACGGGGCACTGGGCGGCGAGCCGCGCCGGGATCTCGGCGAAGGGCCGCTGGCGGGCGGGCGGCACGCTGGTCGCGCGCGGCGAGTTCTCCATCGTCATCGCGGGGATCGCGGTCACCGCCGGGGTCGAGCCGGAGCTGGGGCCGCTGGCGACGGCGTACGTGCTGGTGCTGGTGATCGTCGGACCGCTGGCGGCGCGGTACACGGAGCCGGTCGCGCTGCGGGTGACGGCGTGGCGCGAGGAACGGCAGGCGGAGCGCGAGGCGGTCGCCGCCGAGGCGGCGGACGCACAGGCCGGCTCCGCCGGGGGCGAGGAGGCGCACGCGGAGGCCGGTACGGCCGAGGCGCCGCGGCTGCCGGCTCAGCGGGGCGAGACGGCGCCGGCGGAGGACGAGCGTTCGCCGGGCAGCGGCGGCGTGTAGCGCAGCAGGACCAGCGCGGAGTCGTCGTCGAGTTCGCCGCCGCAGTAGACGCGCATGTCGGCGTTGAGCGCGGCGAGCACCTCGGCGGGCGGGGCGTCCGGGCCCAGGCAGGCGGCGTAGCGCGGGGCCAGCGGGTAGAACTCGTCGGCGGCGTTGCGGGCTTCCAGGACTCCGTCGGTGACGAGGAGCAGTTCGTCGCCGGGGGCGAGAGTCAGCTCGGTGGTCCACGTGGGGGCGCCGCCGGGCGTGGCGGCGACGGGGTCGATGGCGGGGTCGGTGGCGGAGACGACGCCGGAGTAGTCGGGGCCGCCGGATTCTCCGAGGTCGTCCGCGCCGTGGTCCGGGCGGTCTGCCGGGGCGGGGTCCCGCAGCAGGCCGAGGCCGAGCGGGGGGTGGGCTGCGAGGGGTGCCTCGCGCACGTCGCCCGCGACAGTGCGGACCAGGGGTGGCGGATGCCCGTACGACAGGAGGGTGCAGCGGCCCTCCGTGGTGACCTCGACGAGCAGCACGGTGACGAAGTCCTCAGGACCCGCCTCGCGCAGCACGCTGTGCTCCATCCGCCGGGCGATCAGCGGCAGATTGCGCTCGTCGTGCGCGACGGCCCGGAAGACGCCGAGCGCCACGCCGCTGATGCGCACGGCGGGCAGCCCTTTGCCGCGTACGTCGCCGATCACGGCCCGCAGGCCCGAGCCGGTGTCCACGATGTCGTACAGGTCGCCGCCGACCTGCGCGTCGTGTGCGGCGGAGGCATAGCTGGCGGCGACCGCGAAGGGCCCGATGCGGACGGGCGGCACCGGCAGCAGCGCCCGCTGTGCCACATCCGCGATCCGCTGTGCTCGCGCAAGCCGCGCTTCGCGGTCGACGCGCACCGCCTGGAGGACGAGCCCGAGCCCGGTGGCGCCGATGACGGCGATGAACCGGGCGAAGAACCGGGCCTGCCCGGCGTCGTGGTTGTACCAGCTCAGCAACGCGCCCAGCGCCACCCCGAGCGCCCCGGCGGCAACGACGGCGCGCCGCCCGCCGTTCACCGCGACGAGCACGGGGATGACGGAGAACAGTGCCCCGAGCGACTGTCCCCGGGCGGTCACGAGGTCGGCGAACGTGATGACGACGAAGAGCGCCGCCACGAACCACCGGGACGAAACGAACGTGGCGACCGACATCTCCCCAGCATGCGCGGCGGATCCCCACCCCGGGGGGACGGCCCGCCGGGAGGTACCCCCAGCGGCGGGCGCGGCGGCGGCCCGGCAGGCTACAGAACGGGGCCCGCCCGACGGCCGGTCGGGCGAGGGACCGGCGGGGAGGGGTGCGGTGGGCGTCACTCCGGTGGGCGAGGGGTGCCCGCGTTCAGGTGCAGGCGGGTGCCGGTGAAGCGGGCGCGCATGCGGCGGTCGTGGGTGACCACGACCAGCGCGCCCGCGTAGCCGGCGAGCGCCTGCTCCAGTTCCTCGACGAGCGCCGGCGACAGGTGGTTCGTCGGCTCGTCCAGGAGCAGCAGGTCGACCGGCTCGGCGACGAGCCGGGCGAGGTCGATGCGACGGCGCTGCCCGTACGACAGCTCCCCCACCCGCAGCCGCAGGTCCGCCGGGCGGAAGAGGCCGTACGACAGGAGTTGCGCGGCGTGCTCGTCGGGGGTGCCGGGGCGGTCGGCGGCGAACGCCCGCAGCACCGTGGCGCCGGGCGGCCACGCGGTCTCCTCCTGCCGCAGGTGCCCCACCCTGCCGGGCACCCGCACCGTCCCGGAGTCCGGCCGCAGCTCACCGGCCAGCACCCGCAGGAGGGTGGTCTTCCCGGCCCCGTTGGGCCCGGTCACCAGCAGCCGCTCGGCGCCTCCCAGCCGCAGCGAGGACAGTCGCAGCCGGTCCCCGACGACGACGTCCGCCAGTTCGGCGGCCGGTACCTCCGCGGCCGGCTCCGGGCCGGCCGGGGTGCCGCCCCCGTCCGCGACGGCCGCGCCGTCACCGGCGGCCGGCGCCGCGCCGGGGCCGCCGGACTCCAGCCGGGCGCGGAACACCAGCGGCTGCGGCGGTGCCGGGACCGGGTTCGAGGTGAGGCGGGCCACGCGCTCCTTCGCGTTGCGGATGCGGACCGCGGCGCCGTGGGCCCTGCTGCGGGTACGGAACGCACCGTGGCCGAAGACCGCCAGCGGCTGGGACCGCGGGATGGCCGCGAGGCGGGTCGCGGCGGACTCGGCGAGGCGGCGGTTGCGGGCGAGTTCCGCCCGCCACTCCTCGTACTCGCGCAGCATGCGGGCGCGTTCCGCGGCCTTCGCCGTGAGATAGCCGTCGTAGCCGTCGCCGTAGCGGGTGACCCGGCCGCCGTCGACCTCCAGGACCGTCGTCGTCAGCCGCTCCAGGAACAGCCGGTCGTGGGTGACCGCGACGACCGTGCCGCGGTGCGCGCGCAGGTGGTCCTCCAGCCAGGCGACCGCGCGGTCGTCCAGGTCGTTGGTCGGCTCGTCGAGCAGCAGGACCTCCGGGCGGGCCGCCAGGGTCGCGGCCAGCGCGAGGCGGGAACGCTCACCGCCGGAGAGAGTCCCCAGGCGGCGGTCGCGGGCGAGGGCGGGGAGGCCGAGGCCGGCCAGGGCGGCGTCGACGCGGGTGTCCGCGCGGTACCCGTCGCGGGTCTCGTACTCCTCGACGAGCCGCCCGTACGCGGCCAGCGCCGCGTCCAGCGGCGCGCCCTGCGCCGCTCCGGCGAGCCCCGACTCGGCCCGCCGCAGCTCCGCTTCGAGCGCGCGGAGTTCGGCGAGCGCCGCGTCGACCGCGTCCTGGACGGTGGCCTCCGGCGGCAGGTCGAGGCTCTGTGGCAGATAGCCGAGGCCGCCGGGGGTGACGAGGGTCGTCTCGCCCGACTCGGGCCGGGTCCGGCCGGCGAGGAGGCGCAGCAGCGTGGACTTGCCGGAGCCGTTGTCTCCGATGACGCCGGCCTTCTCGCCGGGGCGGACGGTGAGCGTCACGTCGCCGAGGACGACGCGCTCGCCGTAGCGCTTGGTGACGGTGTGGAGGGAGAGTTGTGCGGTGGTCATGAGGTCGATGCCCCTGTTCCCGGCCGTGGCCGCTCGCGACGGATCGAGGACGGGTCCGTGCACGAGAGCGCGCCGCGGCGCCGCGCGGAAGGGCGGGGGAAGCGGGACTCGCGCACGGACGGGCGCGACGGCACGCGGAGCGTGGCTCTACGCGGTCGTGCGCCCGGCGGCGATCACAGAGTTCCCATGCGGTCAACGTACGGCACCCCACCCGGCCATGGCAACGTCATTCTCCGGCGCGGCCGGGAGCCCTGCGCCCTTGTAGAGTTCACGACGACGACGCGATGCCGCTCCGGTGTCCGGCGGCGGAACCGCCGGACACCGGAGCGGCATCCGTATGGGTGGCCGCCGCGCGGCGTTCGGCACGCCGGCCGGGTGGCCGCGGAGGGCAGGGGTGGGAGTCATGGTGTATGGAAGACGCGTGCGCCGCCGGGGCGTTCCGGCGGCGTTAGCCGCGATGCTGCTCGCGGGCGCCGCGGCCTGCGACAGCGGCGGCGAGCCGGAGGGGAAGGCGACCGCGGGCAAGAGCGCGACGGCGGACGGCGATACGGCGCCGACGCGGGCGCCGCGGCCCGAGGCCGACCCCGGGAAGGTCCCGCGCACCGCGGCCGAGGCCAGGCGGCTGGTCCAGGACGTCCTCGCCGAGCCGGAGCACTTCGGCCCCGACACGGTGAAGGCGACGCCGTACGAGAGCGATCCGGCGCGCTGGACCGTGCTCGCCGAGGACTGCGCGTGGCGTACGGAGGGGCTGCCGGACGACGTACTGGCCACGCGCACCCGCTACTTCGAGATACCCGCCGCGGGCGGCAAGGGGCCCATCGAGGTCTCCGCCACCGTCACCGTGCACCGTACGACCCTCGACGCGGCGTGGGAGCAGGCGCGGATGCTGGAGGAGGCGGTCGGCTGCCCGGAGCAGACGCTGCGGGCGGGTGAGCGGCTGACGGGCCTGACCTCGCTGGCGCTCGCGTACGGCGAGGGCGCCAACGAGACGAGCGACGACTCGCTGTCGGAGCGCGGCGAGTGCGTCAGCGACAGCCGGGGCGGGCCGTACCCGTACACGTGGGACCAGTCGACGTTCGGCCCGGTGGTGGTCGGCGTGTCCGTCTGCGCCGGGGAGAAGACCGCCGCCGGGGACGTGGCCGGCATGAGCGTCGAGCCGCTGGTGATGATGATGCAGCGGGCCCAGGAGGCGATCGCCGGCGAGGACCCGGGAGACGCGGGAACCGGCTCCCCGGGGACGAAGGAGGGCGACTGATGGAGCAGTTGCTCCCCTCGGACCCCGCGCACCTCGGCGGGAACCGGCTGCTGGGCCGGCTCGGCGCCGGCGGCATGGGCGTGGTCTACCTTGCCCGCACCCCGGCCGGTGCCCCGGCCGCGGTCAAGGTCATCCAGCCCGAGTACGCGGAACAGCCCGAGTTCCGGGCCCGCTTCCGCCGCGAGGCGGCGTCCGCCCGCCGGGTCGCCAGCCCGTGGGTGGTGCCCGTGCTCGACGCGGACACCGAGGCCGGCGCGCCGTGGCTGGCCACGGCGTTCGTGCCGGGCCCCTCCCTGGCCGAGGCGGTCGCCGCGTGCGGCCCGCTTCCCGACCACGGCGTACGGGTGCTGGGCAAGGTGCTCGCGCGCGCGGTCGCCGCGGTGCACGACGCCGGTCTTGTCCACCGCGACCTCAAGCCCGGCAACGTGCTGCTGGCGCTCGACGGCCCGCGGCTCATCGACTTCGGCATCGCCCGGCCCACGGCGGCCGAGGAGACGGAGCTGACGTCGGACAGCATGGTCGTCGGCACCCCGGGGTTCCTCTCCCCCGAGCAGGCGCGGGCGCAGCGGGTCGGCCCGGCGAGCGACGTGTTCTCGCTGGGGTGCGTGCTGGCGTACGCGGCCACCGGCCGGCCGCCGTTCGGCACCGGCGCCGCGGACGCGCTGCTGTACCGCACGGTGCACGACGAGCCGGATCTCGGCGGCCTCGCGGACGAAGGGCTGCGGGCGCTGCTCGTGCGGTGCCTGGCCAAGGAGGCAGAAGGGCGGCCGACCGCGGCCGAGTTGGACGCCGAGCTGGTCGCGGACGCGCCGGAGGGCGACATCGACTGGCTGCCGGACGCGGTGGTGCGGATGGTCGCCGAGCGGTCGGCGGAGATGCTGCGCCTGCCCGGCGTGGAGCCGACCGAGGTCTCGGAGCCGGCGGGGGACGCCGGCACGGCCGGCGGCCCGGACACCACCGTCGCCGCGGGGACCGCCCGCCCCGGCCGCCGCCGGGTGCTGGCGCTGGCCGGCGGCGCCGTGCTCCTCGCCGGGGGCGGCGGTGCCGCGCTGTGGGCGGCGCTGCGCGACGACGGCGAGCCGCCCGCCGAGGCGCGCGGCCCGCGCCGTACCCTCGGGCTGCACGCGGACCTGACGGGTCCCCAGAAAGCGGCCGGGGCGGCCCAGGAGCGGGCCGCGCGGCTGGCGGTGGAGCAGTTCAACGCCCGGAAGGACGCGCCGTTCACGCTGGAGCTGACCGTCGCCGACGACCGCGGCGACCCGGCCCGCGCGCTGACCGTCGCCCGCCGGCTCATCGGCGACCGCGACGTGCTCGCCGTCCTCGGCCCCACCGGCTACGCCTCCGCCCAGGCGGCCCTGGACGCCTACGAGGGCGCGGGGATGCCGCTGGTGACGGTCTCGGAGGGATCGTTCAGCGCCGCGCAGGCGGCGATCGCCGGGGAGCCGAAGGCGTACTTCCACGCCACCGCGCTCGGCGTGCGGGCCGCGTACACCACCGTGTTCGTGCTCCTCGGCCAGGGCGCGGCGAACATCGGCCTGCTGTCCGACCGGGCGGGCGCGATCCGGGCCTTCGAACACAGCACGATCGCGCACAACGCGGCGACGAGCGCGGAGCTGGGGCAGTATCTGCGCGTCGTACCCGCCGCCGCGGACGCCGGCGCGCTGGGCCCGGTGGTGGCGGACATCGTCGACCACGGCGTCGACAGCTTCTTCTACACCGGCACGCCCGCGCGCGCCGCGGCGGTCGCGCGCGAGCTGGCGAAGCGGGGCTTCGACGGGCCGCGGTTCCTCGACGAGCCCGCGGCCGGCGGCGCGTTCACGGCCGCGGCCGCCGACGCGGCGGAGGGCTGGCAGACGCTGACGCCGTACGTCGGCGCGGACGCCGATGCGGTACGGGACTTCGCCGCCGCGTACCGCAAGCGGTTCGACGGCGCGCCGGGGCCGTGGGCGGCGGAGGCGTACGACGTGACGCGGCTGATCGCCGACCGGCTGACCGCGCTCGCGCGCAAGAGCAGGCGCAAGCCGACGCGCGAGGCGCTGGCCGCGTCGCTGACCGCCGCCCGGTTCAAGGGGCTGACGACCACGTACAGCTTCGACGAGAGCAGGGAGATCGCGCAGGGGAAGATCCACCACTACCGCGTCGAGGACGGCCGGTTCGGCTACGTCGGCCCGGTGGCGCTCCCCGGCTCCTGACGGGGGGGCGGACGATGCGGGCGCTGCGCGCGGACGACCCGGACGAGCTGGGCGGGCACAGGCTGCTCGCCCGGCTCGGCGCGGGCGGCATGGGCGTGGTCTACCTGGCGCGCGCCGGCGACGGCACGCTGGTGGCGCTGAAGGTCATCCGGCCCGAGCACGCGGCGAACCCGGCGTTCCGTGCCCGGTTCCGGCGCGAGGTGCGCCTGGCGACGGGGCTGACGGGCCGCTGGGTGGTGCCGGTGACCGCGGCCGACGCCGAGGCCCGGGCGCCGTGGCTGGCCACGGCGTTCGTACCGGGGCCCGCGCTGGCGGAGGCGGTGGACGGGTACGGGCCGCTGCCGCCGTACGCCGTCGCGGCCCTCGGGGCGCGGCTGGCGGAGGCGCTGGCGGAGGTGCACGCGGCGGGGCTCGTACACCGGGACGTCAAGCCGGGCAACGTGCTGCTCGCGCTGGACGGGCCGCGGCTGATCGACTTCGGCATCGCGCACGACTCCGGGGCGACGGCGCTGACGGCGCCGGACGCGGTGATCGGGACGCCCGGGTACCTGGCGCCTGAGCAGATCAGGGCGGGCGGCCGGGCGGGGCCGCCGAGCGACGTGTTCGCGCTGGGCTGCGTGCTGGCGTACGCGGCCACGGCCCGCCGCCCGTACGGCATCGGCAACCCGGCGGCGGTCCTGTACCGCACGGTGCACGAGGCGCCGGACCTGACGGGTCTTGAGGTGCTGCCGCGGGAGCTGCGGGCGGCGATCACGGCGTGCCTGACGAAGGCCCCGGACGACAGGCCCACGGCGGCGGAGTTGCGGACGGCGCTGGCCGCGGAGGCGGGTGCCGCCGCGAGCCCGGCGCCGACCGACCCGTCCCCGGCGCCGGCGGAGGGACCCGTCGACCCGCGGGTCCCGGCGCCCCCGCCGCCGGACGCGGCCACCCGTGTCCTGCGGGACCGGGGGGCAGGAGAGGCCGGAGAGGCCGGAGAGGCCGGACCGGCGTCGGAGACGCTGCCGTACGAGGCGACGGAGGCCGCAGGGCACGGCGTGGCGGGCCGGTGGACGGAGACGGACGAACTCGCGGGTGAGCGCCGCGCGGTGGACGACGGGGGCGGTGCCGGGGACCGGGAGTCCGGCGGGGACGAAGACGCGGACGACTCGTCGGCCGCGGCGGAGCGGCCCGCGGCGGGCGCCGGTGCCGCGGACGGCGCAGGCGATTCGCGGCTCCCCCGCCCACGCGCCGCAGACCGGCCCGGGGACCGGGCGCCCCGCCTCCCGACCGCCCCGCCCCCCGCGCCCGTTGCGGGCCTGCCCGCCGACCCGCGTGACTGGCTGCCCTCGCCCGTGTTGCGCCTCGTTGCCGAGCGGTCCGCCCGGGCGCTCGACCCGCCGCCGCGGCAGAGCGCGCTCGCCGCCGCCGCGCCGCCCGGCGCGGTGGACACCACCGCCGCGGGCCGGCGCGGGCCCTCCCGGCGGCGGTTCCTCGTCGTCGGCGGCGCCGCGGCCGTGCTCGCCGCCGCGGGGGGCGGGGCGGCCGCGCTCTTCCGCGACGGCAAGAGCAGCGGTGAGGGCGGCGCTTCACCGCGCCCGCCCACCCACGCCATCGCCCTGCACGCCGCCCTGACGGGCGATCAGAGCGCCGTCGGCGTCGCCCACGAGCGCGGCGCCCGGCTCGCCGTGGCGCAGCACAACGCCCGCGACGACGCCCGCTACCGGCTCGCCCTCGTCCCGTACGACGACCGCGGCGACCCCGGCCGGGCAAAGGACGTGGCCCGCCAGGTGCTCGGCGAGCGGTCGGTACGGGCGGTGCTCGGCCCGACCACCGTCGGCACCCTGCGCGCCGCGGTCCCGCTGTACGGCGCGGAGTCGCTGGCCGCCGTGAACGTGTCGGTCGACACTGACGCGGCCGACGTGGGCTGGAGCGACGCGCAGTCGCTCGTCGGCACCCGGCTGTCGGGCGTGTACCACACGCACCCGGTCCTCGACTATCTGACGCGGGTGCGCGGCGTGGTCCGTACCGCGGTCGTGCAGGACGCCGCCGCGGGCGACGCCGTGCAGGGCGTGGTCGACACCCTGCGCGAGGCGCCGCCCGGGGAGGGCGAGGTGAGCTTCCATCCGGTGGCGGCGGCGGACGGGTTCGGTGCGGCCGTCGCCGCGGCGCTCGCGCGGCGGCCGGAGGCCGTCGTCTACGCCGGCGCCTCCCCCGGGCGCGCGGCGTCGTGCGCCCGCGCGCTCGCCGCGGCCGGCTTCGACGGGCCGCGGACGTCGTTCGAGCCGGTCATGCGGCCGGCGTTCCTGCGGGAGGCGGGGGCGGCGGCCGAGGGCTGGGTGTTCAGCGCGCCGTACACGGCGGCGGAGCAGGCGACGTCGAAGGCGGCCCGCGCCTTCACAGCCGCGTACCGCGAGCGCTACGACGCGCCGCCGCCCCGCTGGGCGGCCGAGGCGTACGACGCCGTGGGCCTGATCGCCGCCGCGCTCGACGCGCTGGGCGGCGGCGCGGAGATCGTGCCGGGCCAGGTCGCGGAGCGGATCGTGGAGGTGAGCTACGCGGGCGTGGCCAAGCCGCTGCGCTTCACCGCGGACCTGGTGCACATGCTGGAGCCGAACAGGACGGCGTTCCTGTACGAGGCCCGGGACGGCGCGTTCCGTTTCCTCGGCCGGCACGACCAGGTCACCTGATCATTCGAAACTTTCGTCCGCACGACCCCTCATTTGGATCTTCTCAACACTCGCCCGACGGACTCGCGCCGCCTCTCCAACGCGCATAACTTGCTGAACTGCGACGGCACTTACCCGACCTAGCGACACCCCGCTGCAATGTTTCGGAATCACGGTCGAAACTGTTGACACCCCCTCCCGGCGGTCCAACACTGACGCACGACCCGTTCGGCGCCACCCTGGCCCGGCGGCAGGCCTCCCGCCTGCCGCCATGAGGAGGAAGAATGAACACGAACGGCACCCCCCACGGCGTGAGCCGCCGGCAGTTCGTCGGCCGTGCCGGCGCAGTGGTCCTCGGCGCGTCCGCGGCCACGCTCCTGCCCGCCGGAGCCGCGCACGCGCAGACCATCACGACCAACCAGACCGGCACCCACAACGGGTACTACTACTCGTTCTGGACCGACGCGCAGAACACGGTCTCGATGACGCTGGGCAACGGCGGCAACTACAGCACCTCGTGGCGCAACACCGGCAACTTCGTCTGCGGCAAGGGCTGGAGCAACGGCAGCCGCCGCAACGTGAACTACTCCGGCAGCTTCAGCCCGTCCGGCAACGGCTACCTCTGCCTCTACGGCTGGACCTCGAACCCGCTCGTCGAGTACTACATCGTCGACAGCTACGGCACCTACCGGCCCACCGGCGAGAACCGGGGCTCGGTCAGCAGCGACGGCGTCACGTACGACATCTACCGGACGATGCGCTACAACGCTCCGTCCGTCGAGGGCACGAAGACCTTCCCGCAGTTCTGGAGCGTCAACAGGTCCAGGCGGGTGGGCGGCACGATCAGCACCGGCACACACTTCGACGCCTGGTCCCGGGCCGGGATGCAACTCGGCAACTTCAGCTACTACATGATCATGGCGACCGAGGGCTACCAGAGCAGCGGCAGCTCCAACATCAACGTCGGCTGACGCGAAGGAAGGCGCAGGAAAGCGAAGGAAGGCAGAGAGAAAGCGCCGCGGGACCGGCCCGCACCGAGCCGGTCCCGCGGCGTCATGGCCCCGCGCCGTCACTCCTTGATACGCGCCCGGATCCAGACCCCGGCCTCCTTCAGCACGCCGGTGCCCGTCCACTGGTTCCCGTCGCAGGTGCCCTCCTTGAACACCGCGCCCGAGCGGAAGTCGTCGGAGAAGTTCCAGTTGGTCCAGGAGATGCCCTTCTGCTTCATGAGGTCCAGGTACCGCTGCGACATCGCGAAGTCGTTCGCGCCCTCGCCCGCGTAGTCCTGGGTGCCGAACTCGGTGACGAACACCGGGAGCGCGTCGGCGGCGCGGGAGAGCGTCTGCAGGTACTCGTCCCCGTGCGAGGCGGCGTAGAAGTGGAAGGTGTACATGATGTTGTCGGCGTCGACCGGGTTGTCGATCACCTCGCGCTCGTCCGCCCCGTCCGAGACGCCGAAGGAGGACCAGGCGCGGGTGCCGACGAGGACGACGCCGTCCGGGTCGTGCTGCCGCACGACGGGGATGATCTCCTCGGCGTACCTCTTGACCGAGCCCCAGCCCACGCCGTTGGGCTCGTTGGCGATCTCGTAGAAGACGTTGGGCTGGTCCTTGTACCTGCTCGCCATGTCGGCGAAGAAGCGCTTGGCGAGGGCGGTGTTGGCGTTGGGGTCGCCGGGGCTGAGCATGTGCCAGTCGATGATCGCGTACATGCCGCGGTCTATCGCCTGGTCGACGACCCGCTGGGCGAGGGCGGTGAAGCGCTCGGGGTCGGTCTCGTAGCCGTCTTCCTGGACGTACGTGGAGACGCGCAGCACGTCCGCGTCCCAGTCCTGCGCCAGCGCGTCGAGGGAGCCGTCGGTGAGGCACTGCTCGTACCACTGGGTGCCGTGCGAGCTCATGCCGTTCAACTGGACCGCCTGGCCCTGCTCGTTGCAGAGCGTGGTGTCGCAGACCGCCAGCCGGCCGTTCTCGGCGACGGGCGAGCCCGCCGGGGCCGCGGCGCGGGCGGCGGCCTGGGCCGCGGTCGTGCCGCGGGCGTCGCGGCCGGTCGGTGCGGAGTCCTCGTCGGCTCCTGCGCTGAGCTGCGGGGTGAGGGCGAACAGCAGCGCGGCGGTCGCGACGCTGGCGGAACCGAGCAGGAGGGGCTTGGTCCTTCGCATGGGGGGTCTCCAGTTCTGGGGGGTCGTCCCATCCGGAGCGCAGATGGGCGTGGCCGGAAAGCTAAGGTCCCTTCCGCACGCCGTCAAGACTGGAAGGAAACTTTCCTAACCACGTCTGGAGAGCGGGCCGTTGGCCGGCTACAGCACGAGGTAGAACACCAGCGCCAGCGGCGCGACGACCGTGATGGTCAGCGCGATGATCCAGGCCGTGACGCCGAAAGTGCGGTCGTTGTCCATGCGGGCCTCCCTGGTGCAGCCGAGAACTCGGCCGAGAGGGGGGCGACGCCAGTATGCGCCGGATTGCGCGGGTGGTGGGGCGTTTTGCCCGAGCACATGTACGGCAAACGGGCCACGGACGGGGGGCGAATCGGCGGCGCGAACCGCAGCCTGCTTGCATAATCGTCGGCATCGAACTGGAGGGGAACGCCAGTGCCATCCGACGGATGTCCGCGGTGCTTCGCACCGCTCAAGGAGGACGGCAGACCGAGTTGCGCGTGTGCGGCGGACGCGGCGCAGCAATCGGATCCGCCGACGACCGGCAGCACGCCGACGACCGGGCAGCGCGCCGAGCGCCGGCTGATCAGACCGTACGTCATGCGCGCGACCGAGGCCGGCGGCGGGCAGGACGCGGACGGCGGGAGCGAACCGGGGCCCGGGACCGAGCTGTTGCCGGTGCCGCGCGCGGCGTTCCTGCCGCAGGTGGCGCCGGGAGACATGGTCACGCACATCGAGGCGGCGGAGCCGGAGCCGGATGACGCGGCGGGCGGAGGCGAGCACCGCCGCCGCCCCACCGGGCTGCTGCTCGCGGCCGGCGGGGCGGCCGCGGTGATCGCCGGGCTGGTCGTCACCGCCGGGCTGCTGACCGGCGGTTCGGAGTCGGACGACGCCGGCCCGGGACCGGCCCGGATCAGCACGGGCCCCTCGGGCGGCGGCGAGGCGGACGGCGGCCCGCTGGGCGACGACGAGGGCGGCGCACCGGCGGACGGCGCGGGCGCGCATCCCGACGACCGCGCCGGGCGCGACCGCGGCGGCGACGGGGACGCGCCCCGCGACGGCCGCCGGGACGCGGGCGACGACCACGCCGGCGACCTCGCGCCGGGCCGCGCGAACGGGCAGATCGGCTCGATCGCCCCCACCGCCCCGCCCGGAGACGGCACGTCCCACCCCCCGCAGTCCTCCTCCCCCACCGACGACGCCCCCGCCGTCCCCGTCCTCCCGCCGGTGCTCGGGCCCGGCGACTCGGGGCCCGAGGTGACCGAGCTGCAGCACCGGCTGCGCCAGGTCGGGCTGGGCCTGCTCCAGCCCGCGGACGGCGCCTACGACGACGGCGTACGCACCAGCGTGCGCACCTTCCAGTCGGTCAACGGCCTGGAGGAGGACGAGCGCGGCGTCTACGGTCCTGAGACCCGGCAGGAGCTGGAGTCGCGCACGGACGAGCCCTGAGCCCGACCGCGCCCGCGGGTCCGGCCCCTGCCGGCGGCCAAGGCCCGCGTCGGCCGCGGGGGTTGCCGCCCGGGTCGCCCTGCCTTAGATTGCGTTCACCATCTTGAACGATGGGTGACGACGTGAACAGGGGCCTGGACACGCGAGGGCGAGGAGAGGCCACCGTGGGTATACCCAGCGCCGGTCACGACGCCGCGGCGACCGCGGAATTCCGTGAGTTCTTCGAGCACCACTACGCCGAACTCGCCCGGCTGGCGAACTCGTTGAGCGGCGAGGCGGACGGCGCCGACGACGTGGCGGCCGACGCGCTGGCCGCGCTCTGGCACCGCTGGGACCGGGTGCGCGCCGCCGACCACCCGGCCGCGTACGCCCGCGGGGTCGTCGCCAACCTCGTCCGCAGCCGCATCCGCAGTGCCGTACGCGAACGCCGCCGCCTCGCCCTGTACTGGACCGGCGACCACGAGCACGCCGAAGGGCCGGACGTGCCGGCGGTCGTGGACGTACGCGAGGCGCTGCGCGGGCTGACGTTCCGCAAGCGCGCCTGCGTCGTGCTGCGGCACGCCTTCGACCTCTCCGAGCGCGAGACGGCGCACACCCTCGGCATCTCGGTGGGCACCGTCAAAAGCCAGACCGCCAAGGGCGTCGCCCAACTCGAAGCGGCGCTGGGCGGCGGGGCTCAGCCGCCGCCCGGCCGGGTGCGCCGCGCGTAGGCGCGGGCGGCGCGGGCCCGGTCGCCGCAGCGGGTGGAGCACCAGTGGCGGCGGCCGTGGCGCAGCAGGTAGCGGTTGCAGGGGCTGGAGCCGCAGCGGGTGAGGCGGTCGGCGTCGGGCGCGGTCAGCAGGTCGGCGGCGTCGGCGGCGAGGACGGCGAGGGCGCGGTCGAGGATCTCGTTGGTGGGGCACGGCGCCGCGCGGTAGGGGCCGTTCTTCTCGTCCCAGTACAGCAGCGCGGCCGTGGGGGCGCGGCTGAGCGCGTCGTTGACGGCGGCCAGCGCCGCCGGCAGGGCGGGCAGCCCCTCCGCGCGGGCGGCGAACAGCACCCGCAGATGCTCGCGCAGCGAGCGCAGTTGCGCCGCGCACATCTCCCGTATCCCGGCGTCCGCCGGGGCGAGGCCGTGCCCGGTGAGCCAGCGGTTGGCGCCGGCGGGGGTGCCGAGGAGGTCGGTGAACTGCCCCCCGGGCAGCGCCATGGCGCTGTTGACGAAGTCGAGCGAGGGGTAGTCCGCCGCCCCGGGGGCGGGAGTGGCGGTGAAGTCGCCGGTCGGGCTCTCGGGCATGCGTCTCATGGTACGGGTTGCCGCCATCCGTGAGGCAGGGCTATGGTCCTCACGGATAATTCAACTTCCATCCGTGAGGTTCTTCATGGCCGAAACCGGCACGCCCGCCGAGCAGTTCCCCGTACGCGTCCTCGGCGGCCCCACCGCCCTCTTCGAGTACGGCGGTCTGCGCTTCCTGACCGATCCCACCTTCGACGAGCCCCGCGTCTACGACGTGCCGGGCGGGTCGCTGACGAAGACCGCGCCCCCGGCGGCGGCGCCGGCGGGGCTGGGCCGTATCGACGTGGTCCTGCTCTCGCACGACGAACACCCCGACAATCTCGACGAGTCCGGCAGGGCGCTGCTCGCGGACGTCCCGCTGACGCTGACCACGCCCGGCGGCGGGAAGCGGCTGGGCGCGGGCGCCCGGGGGCTGGCCGACTGGGAGGCGGCCGAGCTGGACCGGCCCGGCGGCGGCACGGTCACGGTCACCGCCGTGCCCGCCGTGCACGGCCCCGAGTCGCGGGCGGTCGTGGAGGCGGCGATCGGGGAGGTCACCGGGTTCGTCCTGACCGGCGCGGGGCTGCCCGTCGTCTACGTCAGCGGCGACAACGCCTCGACGGCGGCGGTCGCGGAGACGGCCGGGCGGTTCGGCCCGGTGGACACCGCGATCCTCTTCGCCGGGGCACCGCGGGTGCCGGTGCTCTTCGGCGGCGAACCGCTGGTCCTGGACAGCGCACAGGCCGCCGAGGCGGCTCGGGTCCTCGGCGCCCGCCGGGTGGTCCCCGTCCACTACGACAGTTGGTCGCACTTCACCGAGGGCCGCGCCGAACTGGCCGCCGCCTTCGACGCGGCCGGACTGCGGGACCGGCTCGACTGGGGGCTGCGGGGCTGATCCCGCGGACCGTCCGGACGGGCGCGCCCCGGCCGGACGGTCCGGTCCTGCGCCGTCCGGCCGGGGCGGCCGTCCGGGCCGCCACCGGGCCGGGGGCGGGGGTCTTCCGGTCGTGATCCATACCCGTACCCCGCCAGCCGGACCGCAGGAGAGCGCCGCGTACCGTCGGCGCCGTACCGCTGCATCGCACATGCGTCGCATCCCGAGTGAAGGAACCCCAGGTGACCACGACCGCGCCCGCCGGGCCCGCCGTCCGCACCCGGGCTCGCGCCCAACGCCGGGCCCTGACCGTCCTGTTCGCCGCCCAGGTGCTCAGCGGCGCGGGGCTGGCCGCGGGAGTGGTCAACGGCGCGCTGCTCGCGCAGGACATGCTCGGCTCCACGAGCCTGGCCGGGCTGCTCGGCGCACTGGCCACCGCGGGAGCCGCGCTGGCGGCGGCCGTCGTCGGGCGGCTCTCCGACGCGCACGGCCGCCGCTCCGGACTGGCCGCCGGGTATCTGGCCGGTGCCGTCGGCAGCGCCGGGGCCGTCGCGGCGGCGGTGGCCGGCAGCTCTCCGCTGCTGTTCGCGGCGATGGTCGTCTACGGCGCGGGCACCGCCACGAACCTCCAGGCCCGCTACGCGGGCGCCGATCTGGCGGCGCCCGCGTACCGTGGCCGCGCCGTGTCCACCGTGCTGGTCGCCACCACGCTGGGCGGGGTGGCGGGTCCCAACCTGGCCGTGTCCGCGGGCGATCTGGGCGCCGCGCTCGGCGTCCCGCGGCTGTCCGGGCTGTTCCTCGTCTCGGCCGCCGCGTACGGCGCCGCCGCCCTGGTGCTGGCGGTGTGGCTACGCCCCGACCCGCTGCTGCTCGCGCGCGAACTCGACGCCGCGGAGCACGCCGCCGCGCCGCCCGCGGCGCAGCCGGGCACAGGTCCAGGGGCGGAGCCCGGCGCGAAGCCGGCGGCCGGGCGGCGCGGCCCGGGGGTGCTGCCGGGTGCGCTGGTCATGGTGGTCACCCAGCTCGTCATGGTCGCGATCATGACGATGACGCCGGTCCACATGCACGCCAACGGCCACGGCACCGCCGCCTCCGGCCTGGTCATAGCCGTCCACATCGGCGCGATGTACCTGCCGGCGCCGCTGTCCGGCTGGCTCGTGGACCGCCGCGGCCCGCTCGTCGTCGCCGTCGCCGCGGGGCTCGCCATGCTGGCCGCGGGCGTGGTCGCCGCCACCACCGCCGAGTCCACCGCCGTGTTCGCGGTGGCCCTCGCGCTGCTGGGGGTGGGCTGGAGTATGGGGCTCGTCAGCGGTACGGCGATGGTCACCAACGCCATACCGCCCGCCACCCGGGCCCGCACCCAGGGCCTGGTCGACGTCGCGATCTCGGCCGCGGGCGCCGGCGGGGGCCTGGCCTCGGGCGCGGTGGTGGCCGGCGCCGGCTATCCCCTGCTGACCGTGGGCGGCGGCATACTCGCGCTCGCCGTCGTGCCCGCGGCCGTCGCCGCGGCGGGCGGGATCAGCCGACGTTGACGCCGTAGTCGGTGGCGATGCCGTGCAGCCCCGAGGCGTAACCCTGGCCGACGGCGCGGAACTTCCACTCCCCGGCCCGCCGGTACAGCTCGCCGAAGACCATGGCGGTCTCGGTCGAGGCGTCCTCGCTCAGGTCGAAGCGGACCAGCTCGACGCCGTCGCTGCGGTTGACGACCCGGATGAAGGCGTTGCTGACCTGGCCGAAGTTCTGCCCGCGCAGATCGGCGTCGTGGATGGACACCGGGAAGACGATCTTCTCGACCTGCGGCGGGACCAGGCTGAGGTCCACGTTGATCGACTCGTCGTCGCCGTCGCCCTCGCCGGTGAGGTTGTCGCCGGTGTGCTCGACGGAGCCGTCCGGGCTGGTGAGGTTGTTGTAGAAGATGAAGTGCTGGTCGGACAGCACCTTCCCGGAAGCGCCGCACATCAGCGCCGAGGCGTCCAGGTCGTGCGCCGCGCCTGTCGTGGTGCGCACGTCCCAGCCGAGCCCCACGGTCACGGCCGTCAGCCCCGGTGCCTCCTTGCTGAGCGAGACGTTGCCGCCCTTGGCCAGGGAAACTCCCACGATCACCCCTCCACCTCTGATGTCCCTTCGCCAGCCTACAGGCGGTCGGCACACGTGCGGAGACCTTCTGTCGTACGCCGTACGGGACGGGGTCGGCCGGCCGCCCGGGGCGTACCGGCACGGCCCGCCGTCAGGTACGCGCCCGCACCGGCTCCCGCGGCAGGGCCAGCGCGGCGACGAGGACGGTGACAAGCAGGGCGGCGACGCAGCCCCAGGCGATGACCTGCCAGCCGGGCATGTGCCCGGCGAGCCGGCCGCCCTGGGCGTAGCCGGCCGCGCACAGCAGCAGCGCGCCGAAGAGAGAGAGGTCGCCGGTGCCCGGCAGGCCGCGGCTCTGGCTCAGCGTGAAGGCGAGGACCGCGAGGGCGCCGGTGCCGGCGGCGGTCCAGAACGTAGCCGACGGGCGGCGGCCGGTCAGCGCGGCCGAGCAGGCGGCGGTGGCCAGCGGCAGCACGCCGATGACGACGGCGGAGTGCGCGGTGGTCGAGGTCTGCAGCGCCAGTGTGGTCAGCCGGTGCCGCTCGACGCCGACGGCGTACGGGCCGGCCTGCTGGCCGAGGCGTTCGCCGCGACCCGCGCCCGGGTGTTCGTCTGCCAGCCGCTCTTCCACAACCCCGCCGGCGCCGTGCTGGCGCCCGGACGGCGCGCGGCCGTGCTCCGCACCGCGCGCGCCGCCGGGGCGTTCGTCGTCGAGGACGACTTCGCGCGCGGGCTCGCGCACGCGGACGCCGCGCCGTTGCCGCCGACGCTCGCCGCCGACGACCCGGACGGCGTGGTGGTGCACGTCCGTTCGCTGACCAAGGCCGCCTCGCCCAGCCTGCGGGTCGGGGCGCTGTCGGCGCGCGGCCCGGTGCTGGAGCGGCTGCGCGCGGTCCAGGTCGTCGACAGCCTCTTCGTGCCCCGCCCGCTGCAGGAGACCGCGCTCGAACTCGTCGGCTCCCCCGCCTGGGCGAGCCATCTGCGGGCGCTCGCGGGCGCGTTGCACGAGCGCCGTACCGCCGTGCTGGCCGCGCTGCGCGGCGAGTTGCCGGGGCTCGTACCGGACCGGCCGCCGCTCGGCGGCTACCACCTGTGGCTGCGGCTGCCGGACGGCACCGACGAGGCGGCCGTGGCCGCGGCGGCGCTGCGCCACGGCGTCGCGGTCACCGCCGGGGCCCCGTACTTCACCGCCGAAGCACCGGCGCCGCACCTGCGGCTGAGCTACGCGGCCGGCGCGGGCACGGCGCAGTTGCGCGAGGGCGTACGCCGGCTGCGCCGCGCGTTCCCTGCCGACTCGCCGCTCGCGGGCGGGGGTTGAGGGTACGCGGCGGCGGGACCCCGCGGCGTCAGCGGTCCAGCAGCTCGTCGATCTTCCGCTCCGCCGCCCGCCACGCCTGCGTGGGCGTCAGCTTCCCCTGCTCGACCGGCAGGATGCCCGCGTCGGTGATCTGCTGCTGGATCGGCTGGTCCTTCGCGCCGAGTTCGAGGGTCGGGATGCTCTTGGCGGCGATGGAGAAGATCTCGCCGGTCGGCGCGTCGTTGAAGTAGGGATGCGTGGCGTCCGCGACCTGCGGCAGCTCGTACGCGGCCTGCGAGCTGGGGAAGCTCGCCCGCTTCTCGAACAGCCTGGCCTGCTGCTCGGGCGCGGTCAGCCAGGCCGCGAGCCGGGCCGCCGCCTCCCGGTGCTCGCCGGCCTCGGGGACCGTCAGGAACGAGCCGCCCCAGTTGGCGGGCTTGGGCGCGGCGGCGATGTCCCACTTGTCGGCGGCCCCGGGGCCCGCCTTCTCCTGTATGTAACCCAGCATCCAGGACGGGCAGATGACGGTCGCGAAGCCGCCCTCGGCGAAGCCCTCGTCCCAGTCGGGGGTGAACTGCTTGAGCCGGGCCGTCATGTCCCCCTGCGCCGCCTGCATCGCCAGGTCCCAGGAGACCTCGACGGCGGGGCTGTCCTTGTAGATGGCCTCGCCCTCGCGGCCGAAGTAGCGCACGGGGAAGCTGCTGATCGAGCCGTTGTAGACGCCGGCGGCCGAGTCGACGAAGGCGGTGCCCGCCGGCGCGTTCGCCATGTAGTCCGCGCCGACGCCGAGGTACTTCTCCCAGTCGGAGAACCACAGCGCGGCGACCTCCTCGCGGTCGGTCGGCAAGCCGGCGGCGCGGAAGAGGTCCTTGCGGTAGCAGACGGCCATGGGGCCGATGTCGGTGCCGAGGCCGACGGTCTTGTTCTCGTCGGTGGTCGCCTGGTCCCATTTCCAGGGCAGGAACGCGCCCTCGTCGACACCGGTCGTGGTGCCGAGGTCCATGAGCCGGTCGGCGCGGGTGGCGACGACCTCGCTGATGTTGCCGACCTCGACGGCCTGGATGTCGGCGAGCCCGCGGCCGGAGTCGAGGGCGTCGCGCAGCGCCGGGTAGTACTCCTCGTTGCTGGGCGCGGCCTTCTCCACGATGGTGACGTCGGGGTAGAGCTTCTCGTACTCGTCGTAGAGCCCGGCCTCCTCGAAGCCGAAGACGCCGAAGACGCCGACCGTCAGCGTGACGGGCCCGCCGTCGCCGCCTCCCCCGCCGTCCGGCCCGGCGGCGGACGGGCCGTCGTCGAGCAGCGCGCAGCCGGCGAGGAGGGCGGCGGCCAGCGCGGCGGCGAGGGCGCGGGACCTGCGGGTGCGGTTGCTGGTACGTGGACGTGTGCGCATGGGACTCCCCCGGAAGCCGCCGCGCCCCCTCCCGGTGACGGGGCGCGGCGTGGCTTGGGAGCGTAGCGTGGGAGCGCTCCCGGGTCATCCCACGTGCACATCATTCGACTGCCGCGGGACGGTCAGTCCACGATCGCGCCGCAGGTGATGTTCAGCTCGGACGCCGTGATCGGCGCGGCCCGGTCGGAGGCCGCGAACGCGGCGGCGTTGCCGACGTCCTCGTACGTCGCCGTCCGGCCCAGCATCGTCGGCTCCACCAGCGAGGCGACCAGCTCGTCGCGGCCCTCGAAGCCCTCCGGGATCGACTCCGGGATCCCGCCGGTCTTCAGCCCGACGACGCGCACGCCGCGCGGGCCCAGTTCGGCGGCGAACTGCTTGCGCAGCATGTCGACGGCGCTCAGCGCGACCTGGAAGCCACCGATGAAGTAGTCGTGCATCGGGTCACCGACGCCGCCGAAGGTGAGCAGCACGCCGGACTTCTGCCGGATCATGTGCCGGGCGGCGGCCTTCGACGTCAGGAAGGTGGTGCGTACGGCGTTGTGGACGGGCGCTTCGAAGTCGCTCAGCGTCATCTCCGCCAGGGGCGTGCCCTGGATGTCGCCCACGGAGACGAGGTTGATGGAGACGTCGATGCTGCCCGCCTCCTTGGCCACGGCGTCGGCGTGCGCGTCGACCGCGGTCTCGTCCAGCGCGTCGACGACGGCCGTCGACACGGTCCCGCCGGCCTCGCGCACGTCCGCGGCAACGGCCTCCAGGCGCGCGGGGGTCCGGCTGGCCAGGTACACGGTGGCGCCTTCGCGGGCGAAGCCCAGCGCGACGGCGCGGCCGATGCCGCCGGCACCGTAGACGAGGGCGTTCTTGTCCTTCAGCAGCATGGTGATCCTCACTTGTCGAACACGGCTGTGACGGTCCTCAGTTGTCGTACGCGGTGGTGGCACGCGGTCGTCGCCGGGTCGTCGTCCTCAGTTGCCGAACGCGTGGCGGGCGCCGGTGAGCCAGGTGCGCCACCTGTCCTCCTCGCGCGCGGCGGCGCCTGGCGGGGCGCCGTACAGGCGGGCGAGGAGGTTGACCGAAAGCGGGGCGCCGGGGGCCATCGGGAAGCAGGAGAAGGCGTACAGCGCGGGGTACGGCTCGGCGGCGCGCAGCAGTACGTAGCCCGGGGTCCTGTCCTCGACCGTGCCGGCCAGCTCCGGTGCGCTCGCGGGGGTGCGGAACGCGGCCCCGGCGGGTGCCGCCGCGATGCCGAGGAGGCGGTCGAGGACGGCGGCGGCGCGGGGCCGTTCCGCGGCGGGCAGGCCGAGGCCGGCGAGCACGCCGACGCTGCCGGCCGGGCGGCCGGCGAAATGCGTCAGGTAGGCGCGCAGGACGGTCAGCGACATCCGCCAGCCCTCGCCGGCCCCCTCGACCAGGTCCTCCCAGCCCTCGCCGTCGCGGCGGAAGCCGTTGACGACGCGTACGACGCAACTGCCGCCGCCCGCGGCCTCCACGAGGAACTCCGTCGCCAGCGGCGGCGCGTCGGGGCCCGCGGGCTCCTCGTAGCCGAAGCGGTGCGGCGGGTCCCAGTCGGTGACGGTGGCGTGCGCGGTCTCGCCGTAGGGCTCGCGGCGCACGGTCATCGCGCCGCCCGTGGCGGGGTCGATGTCGGCGGGGAAGAGCCAGGCGGCGTGTCCTGGCCCGGTGGCGATGGCGCGCCACACCTCGTCGGGGGTGCCGGGGACCGTGATCTCGTGGCTGCTGAGGCGGGCGGTGGGGTCGTCCTCCGTCACGGCCGCTCGCCTCCCTCGGGGCCGTCCGGCGCCTCCGGTACGTCCGGCGCTTCCGACGCGTCCGTCGCGTCTGTCGCCTCCGGTGCCTCCGGTGCCTCCGGTGCGCCGGGGTCGACGCCCTTCGGCACGGGGTGGACGGAGACCGTCAGCCGCTGCCAGCGGCCGCCCGGCGCGGACTCGTCGTGGTACTTGGAGACCAGCCCGTTGACCGCGGCCGTCAGCTCCTCGGCGAACGCCGCCCGGTCGGCCGGCGAGCGGAACCGCACGGCGGCGTCCAGCCCGTAGACCGGCAGCCGCTTGCGTCCGCGTACGGCGTTACGGGCCATGCCGCCGACCTCCGCGACGACCCGCGCCGCCAGCGCGACGACGTACGCCGCCGACAGCCGGTCGCCGTCCGGCCGCGGCCCCCCGGCGGCGGCCCCGAGTGCCTCCGGGGAGACCACGTACCCGGCGGCGCTGGCCACGAGCTGCCGCTCCGTCAGCCCGCCCCAGACGCGGGTGCCGGCGACCTCCACGAGGCCGTGCTTCTCCAGCAGCCGCAGGTGGTAGTTGACCCGCTGCCGGGGCACGCCGAGCCGGCTCGCCAGGGCGGAGGCCGAGGCGGGCGCGCGCAGTTCCGCGAGCAGCCGGGCCCGTACCGGATCCAGGGCGGCGGCGGCCGAGGCCGGGTCCGCGATCACGTCGATGTCCTGCATGCCGCCAAGACTCCCCTTGACAAATAAATTTGTCAAGCGTTGAGCTGGGCACCCGCGCCCGATCGGGTACGCGGACACCCGGCCGGCGGCCCGGAATCCGGTTGCCGCGCGGGGAACGCCGCTGACAGGCTCGTCGCCATGAAGGACTTCACCGCCCCCGACGGGGCCGCGCTCGCCTACCACGACTCCGGTGGCGACGGCCCGCCCGTCGTCTGCCTGCCGGGCGGCCCCATGCAGTCCTCCGCCTACCTCGGCGACCTCGGCGGGCTGACCGCGCACCGCAGGCTGATCCGCCTCGACCCGCGCGGCACCGGCGCCTCCGCCACCCCGGCCGACCCCGCCTCGTACCGCTGCGACCGGCTCGTCGCCGACGTCGACGCGCTGCGCGCGCACCTCGGTCTTGCCCGCCTCGACCTGCTCGCGCACTGCGCCGGTGCCAACCTCGCGGTGCTGTACGCGGCCCGCCACCCGGAGCGCGTCGGCAAGCTCGCGCTGATCACGCCGAGCGTCGCGGCGGTCGGCATCGACGTCACCGCGGAGGCCCGGCTGACGACTGCGCGACTGCGGGCGAAGGAGACGTGGTTCCCCGGGGCGTACGCGGCTCTGGAGGACCTGACCGCCGGTTGCGGCGGCGAGCGCGGCGCCATCGCTCCGTTCTTCCACGGCCGCTGGGACGACGCGGCCCGCGCCCTGGACGCCGCGTCCGACGCGGACCGCAACGCAGAAGCCGCCGCCGCCTACGGCGCCCCCGGCGCCTACGACCCGCCCGCCACCCGCGCCGCCCTGGCCCGCCTCACCGCCCGCGCTCTGGTCCTCGCCGGCGAGGTGGACGTCAACTCGCCGCCCCCGGCGATGGCCGCGTACGCGGCCCTCTTCCCGGACGCCCGCTATGCCGTCCAGCCCGCCGCGGGCCACCACCCGTGGCTGGACGACCCGGCGCTCTTCACGGCGGCCACGGCGGCGTTCCTGACCGGCTCCCCCGCGCGGGCAGAGGAGTCCCCGGGGTGACGACGGAAGCGCGACAGGTCCGTGCGCGGCAGACCGCGGACACGGTCACCGTCTACCAGGCGTACGCGCCCGCCATCGCCGAACCGGCGCTGCGGGCGGGCACGTTCGTGCCGCCGTTCAAGCGCGAGCGGATGACGTGGATCAAGCCGTCGTTCCTGTGGATGATGTACCGGTGCGGCTGGGCAGAGAAGCCCGGCCAGGAGCGCGTCCTGGCCGTCGAGATCAGCAGGCGGGGCTTCGAGTGGGCGCTGCGCCACTCCTGCCTGAGCCACCACGACAGCCGCATGTACGCCACCCGGGACGACTGGCTGGCGGCGAAGAGGACCAGCCCGGTGCGGATCCAGTGGGACCCGGAGCGGGACATGGCGCTGCGGCCGCTGGAGCGGCGCGCGATCCAGATCGGGCTCTCCGGGCCCGCGGTCGGGGGGTACGTCGACGAGTGGATCCGCGGGATCGAGGACGTCACGCCGCTGGCGCGGGACGTGCGCGCGCTGCTGCGGGAGCAGCGGCGCGAGGAGGCCGCCGCGCTGCTGCCGCGGGAGGAGCCCTGCCCGCTGCCGGACGCCGTCCGGGCCCGCATCGGCGCCACGTAGGGGCGGCCGGCGGCCTGCTGTCCCGTGTGCGGCGGCCGGCGGCCTCCGGTCCCGTAGGGCCGCGGCCGCCGGTCCCGGTCAGCCCAGGATCAGGGGGAGCTTCGCCGCCAGAGGGCCGAGGGCGGTGCGTTCCGCTTCGGTGGGGGTGCGGCGGCCGGTGGCGATGAGGAGCGCGTCGGTGTCCGTGAAGGACTCCGGGAACGCCGCGCCCGCGATCCGCTCCAGCAGGGCCCGGGTGTCGGCCAGGCCCCCGGCGGGCGGTCCCGGCACGTGCGGAAGGTGCGCGGTCAGGTCGAGGTGGTGCAGGGTCCACTCCAGGACGTACGCCGCGAGGTAGTCGCCCGCGGTGAGGACCATGTCCTGCGTGCTCACCCGCAGCGCCGGGTCGGCGAGTTGCGCCGCCCGGCCCGCGGCGGAGCCGACGTCGTCGAGGTGGAACTTCAGCAGTGCCGGATCCTCGTACGCCGCCGCCAGCCGGACGGTGAGCGCGTCGAGGGGGTCCGCGCCGGTCGGCGGCTCGTCGCTCACGTGCCAGTAGCGCGCCGCGTCGACCGTCGGCTCGCCGTCGGCGGGGGTGACCAGGGTGATGAGCACGTCCTGCGCGTCGATCACCAGGTGGGAGGCGAGGTCGCGGACGAGCCAGCCGGTGCAGCCGGAGGGCTGCGCGAAGTCCTCGTCGCTCAGGCCGGCGACCGCCGCGCGCAACGCCGCCCAGGAGGGTACGAATTGATCCACCTCGGCAACGTAGTTCGCCCCCGCGCACCGGACAACTCGGTTTACCGGCGCGCCCCTCGCGGGCGCACCGGCTACGGCCGGAGGCTGGCGAATGCCTCCATGCGGCGCCGGTGGTAGTCCAGGTCCTCCTCGTCGTGCCGCACGCCCCGGGCCACGGCGAGCGCGAAGTACGCGCCCTCGCGCCGCAGCCGGTGCCGCATCAACTGCGTCAGCGACTCCTCGTCCAGCGCCTCGGCGGTGCCGCCCGCCTCCAGGTAGGCGTCGGCGAAGCGGCGCGCGTCCGCCGGGTTCTGGCAGAGCTCGTCGGCGAACTCCAGCGCCGCGCTGCCCACTTCCACCTCGGGCGGGGCGACGAGGGACTCGTCCCAGTCGAGTACGGCGACGATCCGCGCCGGGTCGTCGCGGTCGACGAGCAGATTGCCGTGGTAGTAGTCGCCGTGCAGGGCGTGCCGCAGCCGGGCGCGGGCGCTGAACCCGGCCAGCCACCTGTCCAGTTGCGGGTCGTGCAGCCGCGGGTCGTCGTACGCCACGTCGCCGGCGAGGCCGACTTCGAGGAAGCTCGGCTTCGGCCGGGGCGGCAGGTCCGCACCGGCCAGCGCGCGGTGCAGGCGGGCCAGCATGCGGGCCGCGGCGGTCGCGGAGCGGGGGTCGTCGCCGTCGGCCCAGACCCCGTCGACGTACGGCCAGAGCGACACCGCGCGGCCCTCGACCCGTACGACCGTGGCGCCGTCGTCCCGGCCCGGGACCGGCAGCGGGGCGACCGCCTCGGGGCAGCCGCCGGTCCGCGCGGCGACCGCGACGCGGTGGCACCACTCCGCCTCCGCGGTGTCCTTGTCGTACCCGCCGATCCGCACCACGTGTGCGCCGACCCGCCAGGCGGCGGACTCCTCACCGCCGTAGAGCCGTTCTGCGGGACCGGTGACGCCCGTCGCCTCCCGTACCGCCGCCGTCAGCGGCACCTCCACGAAGACCACGCCGTTCACCTGCCCCTTTTTGCACTTCCACGTCCTCTCCCCCGCATTCGATCACAGGGCGGCGCGGCGGCGCCGCGCCATTTCCCGGCCACGGAGCCGCCCCGCGCCCGCGGCCCGTAATCCCCTTGCGCCCCCGCGCCGCCGCTGGCAACCTGGCCGCCATGACTCCTCATGGAAAGGCGCACACCGCCTCCCTCTGGTGACCGCGGTGACCTCTGCGCGCGGGGCATCTCCCCGCTTCGACGGTTCACTTTCCTCTTCCCGCGAACGCCTGTCCCTCGCCGTCGCACTGCGCGACGACTGGCTGGGGCACGCCTTCTCCACCCTGCCCGCGGACCGGCCGGCGGCAGAAGCGGCCGTCACCGGGCTCTACGGCCTGGCCGGCGCGCCGCCACCGCGGTTCGTCTGGATCCCCTCCCCCGCGGCGGCCCCGCCGGCGCTACGGGAGGAGCAACCCGCCTTCGCCCGCCCGCCGCTGCGGGCCGCCGACGCACCCGCGCGGTGGGCGGACTGGCCCGTCGCCTCCCGGCTCGCATCGATGCTGTCCGCGCTGCGCACCCGGCTGGACCGGCGCGTCCCGCGCCCCTGGACTCTGGGGCACCGCCCGCGCCCGGCATGGCACCAGGTCGCGCACACCATGGCGGCCGAGGACGCACTCCGCGACGGGTACGCGCTGCGCGACATCCTGTGGACCGCCGTCCACGACCCGCTCGCCGCCACGCTGCTCGACGGCCCGCGGCCCGCGATCCGCACCGCCCTCCTCCCCGTCACCGACGCCGAACCGCGCGGGCTCACCTTCCACGGCCAGCACGACGCGCACTGGATCGGGCACTACGACATCCACGCCCGCCTCGGCCTCACCGCCTACCACGCCGCCGACACCCGCCAACTCGCCCTGTGGGCCGCCCTGGCCCGCGCCGCCGGCTGGTGGTGGCCCGGTGACGGGGTGTGCGTCGTCGCGGAGCGGCCCGCCGAGGTGCACACCGAGCCGCTGCCCGGCGCCCGCCACGGCGAACTGCGGCTGCACCACCCCGGCCGCCCCGCCGTCCGGTACGGCGACGGCGCCGAGGTGTACGCCCTGCACGGCACCGCCGTGCCGCGGTGGGTCGTCACGGAGCCGACGGTGGCGCGGATCCACCGCGAGCCGAACGTCGAGGTGCGCCGCTGCGCCATCGAGCGCATCGGCTGGGACACATACGTCGACCGGGCAGGACTGCACCTGCTCGCCGAGGCCCCCGACCCCGGCAACGCCGGGTCCCACCTGCACCTCTACCACGTGCCGCGGCGCGTGTGGGGCACACCGGGGCGCGTCCTGCTCGTCGTCAACGGCTCCGTCGAACCCGACGGTCGGCGCCGCCGGTACGGGCTGAGCGTGCCCCCCGGCATCGACGACCCCGTCGCCGCCGCCGGCTGGTCGTACGGGCTCAGCGGCCCGCAGTACGCACAGCTCGCCCGCCGCACCTGACGTGCCGCCTTCCTTCTCCTCTCACCGGCTTCCCTTCTCTCACCCCGAGGTGATGCACATGACCACGTCCGCAGCCGTGACCCTCGCCGACCTCACCGCCAGGACCGGCCTCGACGTCCTCGCCCACCTGGAGCGCGAGGTGACCATCCCCGTCGTCGCCGGCCTCCAGGCGCAGGGCGACCTCATCGTCGTACCGCTGGCGCTCCTCGACGACGTCACCGTCCCGCCGCACACCCGCTGGACGGCCGTCCCCGCGGGCGGCGTCGAGCTGCTGCGCGGCGCCGCCGGCGGCAACCCGCACACGCTCGTCGCCGACCCGGGCACCTGCCGCTGGAGCCGGCGCGTGAACGACCCGCAGCGCCTCGCCCTCGGCGTCCTCGACGCCACGGCGGTCGCGTACCTCATCCACCCGGAACACGGCGGTACGGGCATCGCCCCTGGCACGTACGTCATCAGGCGCCAGCGCGAACGGAGCGAGAGCACGGGGCGGTTGGGCAACCGGTTCATCGCGGACTGACGGCGGCCCCGCCCGGGCGGTACGCCCCGGGCGGGCCGTGGCCCCGCGCGGTCGGCCCCCCTGGCGTGACGGAACCGGACCGGTTCTGCCGTTCGGGACCCTTCGCCCTCTCGTTCCGGTACGGTCCTGGCTTCGGAATCGGCCCGTAGCACAGGGGTGAACCAGTGGCGGACGACGTCGGCGAGCTGATCGAGCGGCTGGCCCTGTGGCGGACCGGGGACGGCGGCTACGACGACGTGAGCCTCCGGGAGCAGGCGATCGTCGCGCTCCAGGAGCGGGGCCCCGAGGTCGTCCCCGTGCTCGTCGACCGGCTCGACGCCCTCCTCGCCGACCACGCCGCGCACCTGGAGCGGGTCGGGGCCGTCACCGCGGTGTGGGACGCCTGGTACGAGGAGGGTGACGCCCTCGTCGACGAGCACGGCGTGGGCAAGGTGTTCGAGCTGGAGCGCTACCGCACCGTCCCCAGCGACAGCCTCCCCCAGCGCGAGCCCCGGGACGAGCACTACCAGGACCCGTACGACCTCAAGCAGGGCCTCGTGGAGGCGCTGCGCCGCATCGGCGACGACCGGGCCGCGCCCGTCTACGGCCGCGCGCTGCGCGACCGGGCCTGCATCCACTACGCCGCGACGGCGCTGCGCGGCACGCACCTCGACGGCGCCGTGCCCGCGCTGCTCGACGCCGCCGCGAGCATCGAGCCCGACGACATGGCCTTCCCCGAGGTGCTGCGGACGCTGGAGCACTACGGCGCCACGACGGCGCAGGTACGGGCCCGGTTCGAGGCCGAGTCCGGGCCGCAGGCCCGGGTGAGCCTGATGCACGTGATGAGGAAGCTGCCCGGTGACGGCTCCGGCCGGCCGGCGGACGAGGAGATCGCCGACGCGCTCGTCTTCCTCGCGATGAGCCGGTCGGCCACGGACCGGTACGGGGCGATCAGGGAACTGAAGGCACTCGGCACGCTCGACGCCCTGCCGGGGGACCCGGCGGACCCGCGCGGCTCGTGGGACGCGGCCTTGGGCGGCGCCGTCATGGAAGCGCCGCCGCCCGCCGAGGCGGTCCACGCCGCGATCGTCCTCGCCGCCCACGGCAACCCGCCAGGACACGACGGCGAACTCCGGCGCCGGCTGCGGCACATGGCCGAGGACGCCCCGTCCGCGGCGCGCGCCGTCACCGCCCTGCTCGCCCGCGAGCCGCGGGCCCCCGACGCCGAGCTGGAGCTCGCGCTGCGGCTGGCCCTGCGGCTCCACCCCGACCGGGTGGCGGAGCACCTGCCGCTGCTCCGCGCGCTGCACGGGCTCACCTCGTACCCGCCGGGACGCGCCGGCGCGCTGCGCGCGCTGCGCCGCGACGGGATGCTGTTCGTGCTGATGCTGCACGAGGACCCGGTGCTCAGCGAGGAGGCATGGGCGGTCTTCGAGGACGTCGCCGAGCCGGCGGACCGGGAGCGGTTCGCCGAGTACGAGGCGCTGCGGCTGGGCACGTGGGGGCGGCTGGTGCGCAGGTTCAAGCGGCGTTGAGCGGTGGGAGTGTTGGCCGGATCCCTGAGTTTCTGGCGTCCGTGTCCCGGACGTGCGCGGGGCGTTGACTGTACGCACCACCCTGTCCGCCACACTCGCCGTGCTGCTGCCGGACGGGAGCGCGGCATCTCGCGGGTCAGCGGGGCGCTGCGTCCCCGCCGCCGTCATCCCCGCCCTCGCCGTTGCGGCCGGCCGCGAGGCGTGATCACGCCCACGGCGGCGCACGCGCGGGCGGTCGCGGAGGCCGGCGCGGACGTCGTCGCCGTCGACGCCACGGACCGCCCGCGGCCGGACGGCCGGGACGCGGCGGAGTCGTTCGAGGCGGTGCGGCGGGCGGGTAGGCTCGTGATGGCCGATGTCTCGACGTACGAGGAGGGGCCGCGGGCGGCCGACGCGGGCGCCGACCTGATCGGCACCACCCTCTCCGGCTACACCGACCGCTCCCCCGCCCCCGGCGCAGGTCCCGACCTCGCTCTGGTGGAGCGGCTGGCGGCGGCGGTGCGGGTGCCGGTGCTCGCGGAGGGGCGGATCGGGACGCCGGCCGAGGCGGCGGAGGCGCTGGCGCGCGGCACGTACGCGGTGGTCGTCGGCACGGCGATCACCCACCCGACAACGCTCACCCGCCGGTTCACCACCGCACTCGACGCCACCCGCCCCCGCGGGTGACCCCGCCCGGCACGGCCTGACGGTCGACGGATGACAACTGACAAATAACAGATGACTGTCACCGTCCGCGAGACAGCAGCACACGCACCGGGCGCCCAGCCCTCCTCAGCCGTCCGCCCTCAGCCTTCAGCCTTCAGCCTTCGCCCTAGACGACGCCCAGCTTGGCGGCGTCCGGGGCGAAGACCGTCATCCAGTGCGGGCTGAGCCGGTAGAAGACGACTTCCTCGTCCCAGCGGAAGGCGTTCTCGCCGTAGAAGTCCTTGAAGTACGCGAGCAGTTCCGGCCACTCGGGGTCCGGCTCCCCCTCCGCGGGGTTGAGGGCGATCGCGTCGCCGTGGGTGAACACGCCGAGGTCCTCGCCGCGCATGTGCGCCACGCTGGCCGCGGGGCGGGCGGTGAGGTGGCGGGCCTTGGCCGCGGTGCGGGCGGTGCCGAAGTACCAGGTGCCGTGGAGGAAGTGGCCGTCGGCGCCGCTGATGCGGGGTTCTCCCTTGGCGGTCACGGTGGACAGGGCGAGGGTGCACATCCCGGTGAGGACGCGGGTGAGCTGTTCCGCGGTGAGCGTGCGGTCGGTGTTGATGATCGAGCGGAGGTGGCCGGTGGAGCGGGCCAGGGAGGTGTCGAGGAGTTCCTGGAGGCGTAGGAGTTCTTCGGGGGTTTCGCGCATCCGGTCACCGTAGCGGGGCAGGTAGCCCTCGGCCGGGTGTTCGGGGGCGCGTCACATCGGCGTGTTCTCGCGGGTCAGATACATGACAGGGAACGGGGAGAGGACCGGCTGTGAAGAGTGAACACGACTGGCTGGCGGAGCGCTTCGAGTCCGATCGGCCCCGGTTGCGCGCGGTGGCGTACCGGATGCTGGGGTCGGTCCCGGAGGCGGACGACGCCGTCCAGGAGGCGTGGATCCGGCTCAGCCGCTCGGACACCAGCGAGGTGGAGAACCTGAGCGGCTGGGTCACGACGATCGTCGCCCGGGTGTCCCTGAACATGCTGCAGTCCCGCAGGTCCCGCCCCGAGGTGCTGGTGGACACGACGGACGCGGGCGATCCCCAGGACGAGTTGTCGCCGGAGGATCCGGAGGAGGAGGCGGTGATCGCCGACTCGGTCGGGCTGGCGCTCCTCGTCGTCCTGGACACGCTGACGCCGGCCGAGCGGCTCGCGTTCGTGCTGCACGACATGTTCGCCGTGCCCTTCGAGGAGATCGCGACGATCGTCGACCGCTCCCCCGCCGCGGCCCGGCAGCTCGCCAGCCGGGCGCGGCGCCGTGTGCAGCGGTCGACGCCGACCGCGCGGCAGGGGGAGGCTTTCGGTGTGTACGACGCCGCCGCCTCTCTCCCTTCGGGGAAGTCGGATCTGGCGACGGCGTTTCTCGCGGCGTCCCGGGAGGGGAATTTCGAGGCGCTGCTGGCGATGCTGGCGCCGGACATCGTGCTGCGTACGGATGCGGCGGCGATGCGGATGAGTCTGGAGGCCGGGCTGCGGGGGATGCATCCGATCACGGATGTGCCGGAGATCCGCGGTGCGGACGCGGTGACGCGCGTGTTCGCGGGCCGGACGTGGAATCCGGCTCCGGCGCTGGTCGATGGTGCGGCGGGGCTGGTGTGGCTGGTGCGCGGGCGGCCGCATGTGGCGTTCTGTTTCGCTACGGAGAACGGCAGGATCACGGCGATCGACATCAAGGCCGATCTCGGCGGTCTCGGCATCGTTTTCGAGTAGGCGCCCCGACTTCGGGGGCGAATGATAACAGGAACCTGCCACGGCCGGGCTCCTATCAGCCGTCCGAGGCCCGACCTAAGGTGTGTGCATGGACGAATCTACCGATCTCACCGAGCGGTTGCTGGATTTATCGCAAGGCTATCTGCGTACGGCCTCGTTGCACGCGGCCGCGGAGCTGCGGCTCGCCGATCTGCTGGCCGGGGGTCCGCGCGGCGCGGAGGACCTGGCGGCGGAGGCGGGGCTCGACGCCCCCTATCTGGCACGGCTGCTGCGCTATCTGGCGGCGTACGGGGTGTTCCGGCAGGAGGACGACGGCCGGTTCGCGCTGACGCCGCTGGCGCAGTTGCTGCGCTCGGATGTGCCGGGTTCGATGCGCTCGTATGTGGAGATGCACGGCCACGACATCTTCGTGCGGTCGGCGACGGGCCTTTCCGAGGCGGTCCGTACCGGCGGGAACCCGTTCGAGGCCGAGTTCGGGATGCCCTTCTACCAGTATCTCTTCGGCAACCGCGAGTTGGGCATGCAGTTCGACGCGAGTATGGCGTCGTTCTCGGAGGCGCTGAGCGATCAGGTCGCCGGCGCGTACGACTTCGGTTCGGCCCGCTCGGTGGTGGACGTGGGCGGTGGCCGCGGCGGGCAGTTGCTGGCGATTCTGCGGCGCAACCCGCATCTCGAGGGCACGCTGATGGACCGCGAGCCGGTGGTGGCGGGGCATGTGCTGGATGTGCCGGAGCTGGCGGGCCGGTGGCGCGCGGTGGGCGGTGACTTCTTCGCGGCGGTGCCGGAGGGCGGGGACGTCTACATCCTGAAGCACGTGCTGGCGAGCTGGCCCGACGATCAGTGCGTGCGGATCCTGGAGGTGTGCCGGGACGCGATGCCGGACGGCGGCCGGATGCTCATGGTCAACGCGCTGGTGCCGGAGGGGAACGAGCCGCATCCGGCGAAGGACGTGGACATGGTGATGCTGACGGTCCTGAACGGCAGGGGCAGGACGCAGGCGGAGTACGAGGATCTGATGCGCAAGGCGGGGCTGGTGCCGGGGCAGGTACTGCATGTCTCGCAGCACGCGGCGATCATCGAGGCGACGAAGGCCTGAGACCTGACGGCCGGGGCGCGCAGAAGGCGGCGCGGGCGGCCGGCGGCCCGGAGGGATCCGGGGCGCCGGCCGCCCGCGCCGTTCGCCGTGGTAGGGGCGTGGCGCCCGCGGGCGCCGCGCGCGGCTACGGCTGGAGGCGGACGGAGGTCCAGCCGTCGCCGTCGCGGTCGTAGCGCAGCCGCAGGTGGAGCCGGTCGGGGCGGTGGGCCCAGAACTCGATGTCGTGGGGCTGGAGCCGGTAGCCGTAGAAGCGCTCGGGGCGGTCGAGGGCCTTGCCGTCGGCGCCGAGGCGGGCGGCTTCTGCGCGCAGCGCCGCCGGGTCGGCCAGCGGTTCGCTCTGCCGGGAGGCCGCGGACATGGCGTGCAGCGGGACGGCCCGGGCCTGCCAGAGGCTGTCGGATTCGGCGGTGGGGACGGGTTCGACGGGTCCGGAGAGTTTGATCTGCTGGCCGGTCTCGCGCCAGTAGAGGAGTCCCGCGGCCCAGTTGTTCTCTTCGATCTCGCGGCCCTTGCGGCTGGTGGCGTGGCTGGTGAACAGTACGCCGCGGTCGTCGATGGCGCTGACGAGGACGATGCGCGAGGAGGGCCGGCCGCGTTTGTCTGCGGTGGCCAGTGCGAGCGCCTTGGGTTCGCGGACCTGTAGTTCGACGGCGCGGTCGAGCCAGCGCTGTACGAGGGCGACGGGGTCGGCGGGCGGGGCGTCGTACTCGGGGAAGTCCGCGTCGTTCTCGACGGTGAGGCTTTCGAACTTGCTGGTGTGCATCTGGTGCCTTTCTGCGGTGGCCGCCCGCCGGGCGTGCGGGGTCTAGAGGAAGAGGGTGCCGCGTCCTACGGTGACGCCGTTGCCGCCGACGTGCACGGCGTGGATCCGCTCGCCGTCGCCTTCGGCGGTGGCGAGCATCAGGGAGGGGCGGCCCATTTCGACGCCCTGGAGTATCTCGACCTGTTCGCCGTAGGCGGCGAGGCCGTGCCGGGCGAGGTGGATGGCGAGGGGGCCCGCGGCCGAGCCGGTGGCGGCGTCCTCGACGACGCCGTACGCGGGTGAGAACATCCGGGCGCGCCACTGCCGGCCCTGTCCCGCGAAGCAGTTGGCGGCCATGTCGGGGAACGCGGACAGGGCGCGGTGGTCGGGCCGCAGTGCGGAGAGCGCGGGGACGCTTTCGAGGCCGACGAAGACGTGCCGGGGGCCGTTGCGGTAGACCTCGACGGGGGCGACGGAGGTGTCGGCGCCGAGGGCGGCGAGGAGTTCGTCTGCTTCCGCGTAGGGCTCCCACACGGGGTGGGGCTGGCGCATGCTGACTTTGACGGCGCCGTCGTCGTCGGTGAGGTGGACGGGGATGACGCCCATCGCGGTTTCCAGGTGCAGTTCGTCCTGTTTGCGGGTCTCGCCGAGGGCGACGGCGGTGCCGAGGAGGGGGTGTCCCGCGAAGGGCAGTTCGTTGACGGGGGTGAAGATGCGGATGCGGGCGTCGCCGCCTTCGCCTGGCGGGAGCACGAAGGTGGTCTCGGAGAGGTTCATCTCCCGGGCGATGCGCTGCATCAGGTCGGGGGTGAGTTCCCTGGCGTCGAGGAACACTGCGACGGGGTTGCCGCTCAGCGGCTTGCGGGAGAAGGCGTCCACCAGCATGTAGTCGAGTTCGGGCATGTACGGCTCCTGACGGGCGGATTCGGGTTCGTGGGTGGCCCCGGGTGGCGGGGGTTCAGGTGGTGGGCGCCGGGTGGCTCACCGGCCGATCGCCCCGAGCAGGGCGTCGCCGATGAGCCGGGGTCCTTCGACGGTGAGGACGGATTCGGCGTGGAACTGGTAGGACGCGAAGTGCGGGCCGCGCAGCGCGTCGATCTGGCCGGTGGCCGGGTCGCGGCTGACGCGGACGCGGCCGACGTCGGGGATGTCGAGTGCGTCCGCGGGGCTGACGGCGGCGAAGGTGTTGTAGTAGCCGACGTGTTCGCGGCGGCCGAAGAGGTCGATGGCGCGCTGGACGCCCTGGTTGGGCCGGTCGCGGCGGACGAGGTCGAGGCCGAGGCGGAGGCTGAGCACCTGGTGGCTGAGGCAGACGGCGAGGAACGGGGTGCGGTCGCGGAGCAGTCCCGCGACGGCGGTGTCGAGCGCGGCGATCTTCGGGTCGGCGGCGGCGCGGGGGTCGCCGGGTCCTGGGCCCATGACGACGAGGTCGAAGCCGTCGACGGCGTAGGGCTCGTCGAAGCGGCGTACTTCGGCGGTGGGGCCGAGGGCTTCGAGCTGCTGGACCATCATGGCGGTGAAGGTGTCCTCGGCGTCGACGACGAGGACCTTCATGCCTTCCAGCGCGGGTACGGTCAGCGGGCGGGCGGCGGTGGCGGCGAGCCAGAAGTCGGCGATGCCGGTGTTGCGGTCGCGTAGCACGTCGCGGATGGCGGGGTGGTCGGCGAAGCCCGGGGTGCGGGGCGGGGTGCCGCCGGCGGGCTCGGCGGCCCGTGCCCCGGCGGCTGCGGCGGTCGCCGGGGTACGGGCGGCGCCGGCGGTGGTGTCCGCGGTGCCGTCCGCGCCGAGGGCGTCGAGCAGCGCGGCGGCCTTGGCGCGGGTCTCCGCCGCCTCGCCCTCCGGGGACGAGTGGCGTACGAGGGTGGCGCCGACGGAGAGTGAGAGCCGCCCGTCGTCGGCGATGTCGGCGGTGCGGATGAGGATGGCCGAGTCGAGGGTGCGGCTGCCGGTGGGCTCGTCGCTGACGAGCGCGGCGATGCCGCTGTAGTAGCCGCGGCCGTGGGGTTCGTGGCGGGCGATGACGCGGGCGGCGCTTTCGACGGGGCTGCCGGTGACGGTCGGCGCGAAGAGCGTTTCGCGCAGCACGTCGCGGATGTCGCGGGTGGTGTGGCCCTCGATGAAGTACTCGGTGTGGGCGAGCCGCGCCATCTCCTTCAGCGCGGGCCCGGTGACCCGGCCGCCGGCGGGGCAGATGCGGGACATCATCTTCAGTTCCTCGTCGAGCACCATGTACAGCTCGTCGGTCTCCTTGCGGTCGCGCAGGAAGGCGGTGAGGCCGTCGAGGGTGGGGCCGCCGGCGGGGTAGCGGTAGGTGCCGCTGATGGGGTTCATCACGGCGCGGCCCTCGTGGACGGAGAGGTGCCGTTCGGGGGTGGCGCCGACGAAGGTGCGGCCGTCGGCGTGGATGGCGAACGTCCAGTAGGCGCTGGGCTCCAGGGCGATGAGCCGCCGGAAGACGGTCAGCGCGGCGCGCGCGGGGTCGTCGCCGACGTCGGCGAGGAGGGTGCGCTTGATGACGAAGTTGGCGCCTTCGCCGGTGCCGATCTCGCCGGTCACGACGCGCCGTACGACGTCGGCGTACTCCTCGTCGGAGAGGTCGAAGCGGTGGCCGGTGAGCGCGGCGGGGGTGTCGGGGAGCCGGGCGAGGGTGTCGGCGAGCGGCACGGCGGCCTGCTCGGTGACGTTCATGGCGATGAGGGGCGCGCCGTCGTCGGGGGCGGCGAAGCCGCGTTCGGTGAGCTGCCGGTAGGGCACGACGAGGAGCGCGCGGTGGGCGGTGGCGGCGGGCGGTTCCGCGGCCTGGGCGGGCAGCGGGAGCCCGGCGAGGGTGCGGGGGTGGGTGACGTCGCCGAGGAGGACGTCGACGGTTCCCGGGGTGCCGCTCTCCGGGCGGTGCAGGAGGGCGTACGCGGGCGGGAGGGGCCCGGCCAGCAGCCGGTCGAGCAGCGCGGTGCCGGAGCCGGCGGCGTCCTGGCGGGGTCCGGGGGCGGTGGTCATGCGAAGATCTCCGCGCTCGGGACGACCATGCCGCAGCGCTGGGCGACGTAGTCGAGGGTCATGCGGTGCCGGTCGGCGGAGAAGTCGGCGACGGCGTCGGCGGCGAGGAACACCTGGATGTCGTGGGTGAACGCGTCGATGGCGGTGGCCAGTACGCCGACGTGGGCGTAGACGCCGCACAGCACGAGCTGGTCACGGCCCTCGGCGCGCAGCCGGTCGAGCAGCCCGGACTTGTGGAAGGCGCTGTAGCGCCACTTGGTGAGCAGCCAGTCGCCGTCGGCGGGGGCGAGTTCGGGGACGACCTCGCGGTCTTCCGGTGCGGTGCGCATGCCGGGGCCCCAGAAGTCGACGAGCAGGCCGCGCTCTTCGGGGGTCATGCCGCCGGGCTGTGCGGAGTAGGCGACGGGGACGCCGAGTCCGGCGGCGCGCTTGCGGAGCAGCGCCGCGTTGTGGACGAGCTGGCCGCGGACCGGTTCGGGGAAGGGGCGCAGGAAGAACCGCTGCATGTCGTGGACGACGAGCGCCGCGCGGGCGGGGTCGGGGGTCCACGCCGCGAGGTTGGCCGGCAGGGTCTCTGCCGTCGGCAGCTCGTACGGGTCGATGGCGGGTATGCCGACCACGGTGGGGCTCCTTTCAGGGTGCGCTGGGTGCGCGGGCTGAGGGGCGGGGCCGCGCCGCCGGGGCCGGGAAGGGCCCGGTGCCCGGGTGGCTGTCAGCGGGCCTCGGCCCACGCGGCGACGAGCCGGTGTGCCTGGCCGGGGTTGAGCCGGGGGTCGCAGAAGGTGGTGCGCCGGCCGGCGGAGCCGATGGCGGCCACGTCGGTGGCGCATTCGGTGACCGGGTCCGGGGTGGTCTCCAGGTGGAGTCCGCCGTTGGTGCCGCCGGCGGCGCCGACGACGTCGCAGAAGCCGTGGATCTCGGCGAGCATGGCGCCCATGAGGCGGGTCTTCAGCCCGTCGGGTCCTGTGATGGTGTTGCCGTGCATGGGGTCGCAGATCCATACGGCGGGGTGTCCTGCGGCGTGCACGGCCTGGACGAGGGCGGGCAGCCGGCTGGTGACGAAGCCGGCGCCCATGCGGGCGATGAGCACGAGGCGCCCGGGGCTGCGGTCGGGGTCGAGGCGGGCGGCGAGTTCGGTGATGTCCTCGGCGGTGGTGCCGGAACCGACCTTGCACGCCACGGGGTTGACGACGCCGGCCAGCAGCCCGACGTGGGCGCCGTCGGGGCGGCGGGTGCGCTCGCCGACCCACGGCAGGTGTGCGGAGGCGAGGTAGCTCGCTCCGGTGGCGGTGCGCCGCAGCATCGGCGTCTCGTAGTCGAGGAGCAGCGCCTCGTGGCTGATCCACACCTGTTCCGCGTCGGGGCGGCCGGCGTTGACGCTGTCGAGTTCGCGTACGACGGCCTGGGCGGCGCGGAAGCAGGTGAGGATGCGCCGCGGGTCGGGGCGGCGCGCCTGGGCGTCGGGCTCGGGGGCGTTGACCATGTGCCCGCGGTAGACGGGCAGGGTGGTGTCGCCGATCTGCTCGACGGGCTTGGAGCGGGGTTTGGCGAACTGCCCGGCCATGCGGCCGACGCGCAGGGCGGGGCGGCCGGTGATCCCGGTCGCGGTGCCGGCGAGCGCGTCGAGGAGCGCGCTCTTGCGCCGCACGTGGTACGGGGTGGACTCCGCGGGGTCTTCCGCGCAGTCGCCGGCCTGGATGAGGTGGGCGCGTCCCTCGGCGACGTCGGCGAGTGCGCGCCGCAGCCGCGCCGCGCCGTCGTCGGTGACGAGCGGCGGCGCGGCGTCGAGGGCCTCGCGTACCCGTCGCACCTGGCCGGTGTCCTCCCACACGGGTTGCTGGAGCGCGGGTCGTGCGTGGAAGTCCTGGACTGAGGTTGGCACGGTCTCCCCCTGCCGGGTGTGCGTGTCGAGGTTCGCGGGTGATGGGCCGGCAGCGGTCAGGTCGGGATGCCTTCGCGGCGTACCGAGGGCACTTCGATGCCCAGGGCGCGGAACTGCTGGCAGGGGTTCATGAACTCGCGCTGCTGCTTGATCTTGCCGTCCTCGAAGAGGAAGGAGTGCAGGAAGTGGTTGCGGTAGTGGCCGGGTTCGTAACCGGGGAAGAGGATCTTGCCTTCGCCGTCGCACTCCACCCAGAAGCGGTTGGGGTCCTGGGTGTCGAATATCTCGATGTTGATCCAGGCCCAGTCGGGGAAGCACTTCAGCGACCAGACGGCGTGCTCGCCGAGGGTGTCGCGGCCGCTGATGACGATGGGCTCGCCGGTTTCCGTGGTCCACAGGCCGCCGGTGCCGTCCTCGGTGAACAGCAGGTGCCGCTCCAGCCGGTCCTGGCCGCGGCAGTGCATGTACTTGTCGACGATGGCGCGGTTGTGGTCCCGTACCTCTTTATCTGTGGACATACGTGCTCTCGCTTCCCTTTTACGCTGAGGGCGGATGGGAGGGTATGGACCGTGCGGACTCCGTCGTCCTGAATACGGTCAACGGCCGCCGGGGACGTGGGTGTCGAACGCCCTTGCGGCACCGGCGGTTTCCATGGAATTCCCGGTTAGTGCAGCGAACAGGACCCGCGCGTCAGCGGGTCCGGGTGGAATTCCCGGCCGACCTGGGCGCGCCGCGGGCAAACCACTGCGCAGGTCGGGCACTCGGGATGTGGAGGTGCCGCAGTGGAGGTGCGGCCACGGTGGAAGATCGGACTGAAACACGCACCACCGGGTCGTGCCCCCCTTGCCCCTTGTACGGATCGGATCTACTCCAGCACCATATCCGCCCGCCGGGCCGTTTCAATACGCGCAAGCGACTCTGCGCGGATGCGTGGCAATGATTTGCCATTCTGATTCCGGCGGTATGTTCAATACGCCGCGCCGGCGTCGTGACGTGAATGTGCGCCTTCATAGAGTACGGGTCGAAAACCGCTGGGGCGGTCGTCACGGGGCCGGATCCCGCGGGCATTTGGGCGGGCGTGCCGCGGCGGGGCGCGGCCGGGCGTACGCGTGGGGCGTGGGCGTGCCCGCGGGGCGCACGGGGCGGACCGCTCCCGGGGCGGTCTTGCGCTTCGCCGCCGGGTGCCCAAGACTCCCCTACGACATGTCAGGGGCACGGCAAAAACCGGGCCGCTGACGGTGTGTCTCACGGGCCCGTCACTTCGGGCCCTGGTTTCCCCCAGACCAGAGGAGACATCTGTGAAGATTCCTCGCACCACCCCCACCGGGGCTTCCCGCGGCAAACTGCGGTTCATCACCGCGACCGCCGGCCTCGCCGCCGTGGCAGCGCTCGCGCTGCCCGCGGGTGCGAACGCACAGGAGGCCTCACCCTCGTTCAGCGCGGCCGAACTCCGGGCCGTCGACCAGGCGGTCGGCGAAGCGGACGTCGCGGGCAGCGCCTGGTACGTCGACCGCGCCAGCGACACCGTCGTGGTCACCGTCGACAGCACCGTCTCGAAGGCCGAGGTGGCCGAGATCACCGAGGCGGCCGGCGAACATGCCGGAGCCGTCGACGTCCAGCGCACCAACGGCAAGTTCACCAAGTACATCGCCGGCGGCGAGGCCATCACCACCGGCGGCGCCCGCTGCTCGCTCGGCTTCAACGTCCAGAGCGGCGACGGCACCAAGTACGCCCTCACCGCCGGTCACTGCACCAACATCGGCAGCTCGTGGTCCATCGGCACCAGGGCCGGCACCAGCTTCCCGACGAACGACTACGGCATCATCCGGCACTCCAACCCCGCAGCGGCGGACGGCCGGGTGTACCTGTGGAACGGGCAGTACCAGGACATCACCACCGCCGCCAACCCCTCGGTCGGCCAGTCCGTCCGGCGTAGCGGCAGCACCACCGGTCTGCACGGCGGGTCCGTCACGGGCCTGAACGCCACCGTCAACTACGGCGGCGGCGACGTCGTGTACGGCATGATCCAGACGAACGTCTGCGCCGAGCCCGGCGACAGCGGCGGCCCGCTCTTCGCCGGCAGCACGGCCCTCGGCCTGACCTCCGGCGGCAGCGGCAACTGCTCCTCCGGCGGCACGACGTTCTACCAGCCGGTCGTCGAGGCCCTGAACGCCTACGGCGTCAGCGTCTTCTAGCCCCGGAACAGCGCACGCGGCACACGGCACCTCGCCCCGGCCGGCACCCGCCGGCCGGGGTTCGCGTCCTCCCGCGGCCGGCGCGCAGGCCGGGCGGGGCGCTTCCCCGGGTCCGTTTCCGGGGCGGGCACGGTTCGTGCGCGGTCGGCGCGGGGACGCCGACGAACCGTGCCCCGGTGTCCGTACCGGCCACCGATGGGACTTCGAGCCGCGCCACGGGGGTGCCGTCCCGCGCGGCGGGCCTCGCTCACGTGCACTCGTGGGACGCGCCGGCGGCGCCGAGGAAGTCCGGGGCCGTCGCCATGGCCTCGGCGCGGTCGGCGATCACCCCGGCCGCGTCGGGCAGCGCCTTGAGGAGCCGGGCGAGCATCGTGCCCCGGTTGCCGCCGACGTCCACGACCCGCGAGGCGCCGGCAGTCCGGGCCGAGCCGCTCGCCGGCCCGGGACAGCCGGAATCTGCTCCTCGTCCCCGGAGAGCAGCCCGACGGCCATCCCCGCACGCGGCAGCCGGCCCGTGGCGTCCGGGTCGGTGCCCGCGTCCTTCGCGATGTCCTCCGGGGTGAGCGCCTTGCCCGCTAACCGGCCGAGGATGCCTCACTCGACGATCGCGACGGCGACGGGGGTGCAGAGGTAGCCCGAGAAGAGCTGGACCAACTGGCGGCCGGCGGCGTCGTTCTCGCCGTCGGTCAGGAAGTCGAGCACGGAGTACGCGCCGGAGTCGCCGGCGCCGTCGCCGCCGGGGCGGGGCCGCGGGTCGTCCGGGAGTGCTGTCGCCGCCGCCGCGGCCGCCTTTCTGGTGCTGGTCAAAACGTCCTCCTCGTGGATGTGTGGGATCTTGTCCGCAAGGTGCGGATTCCACGAGTTTCGACCCCGCGTCCAAGCCTTCGGTACATGTCGAACTGCCGTCGAACCGGCGCCGGCTAAGCGCTGCCGGTCACCGGACGGAAAGGGTGCACACGGAAATCCGGATTCCGCGCGCCCGGCCGTACGGAGGCCCGGCGTCCGCGGCGTACCGCCCCGCCGCTACGCGGCGCCCCCGGCGGCGGCCTCGCGGATCGCGCGGACCGCGGCGGTCGGGACGTAGTCCTCGGGCACGCCCTCGACAAGGATGATGTCGCCGTCGATGTGCCGCGAACGCAGCGGCGCCAGCTCCCGGTAGGCCGGCGAGTCCCACCAGGCCCGCGCCTCGGCGATGCCGGGGAAGCCGATCATGACCACGCCCCCGGGCCAGTCGCCCTCCTTCACCTCGTGCGGCGTGGCGTGCACGAGGAAGCGGCCGCCGTACGGCTCGAAGGTGGCCGGCAGCCGCTCGATGTAGTCGGCGACCTCCGGGTGGGGGGCGGCGTCCTGCAGCTTGGCGATGACGTAGGCGGTCATGGCGGTCCTTCCGTTCGCTCGCGCGGTCCGTACCCTGCCGATCTTCGCAGCAGGGCGGACCGGGGTCGATTACCCGCCGGGTAGGCGACCCCGGCACGCGGCGTGGGACGCGCCCGTCAGGAGGGGATCCAGTCCCGCTCGATGTGGGGGGTCTCGATGCTCAGCGCGCGCATGTGCTCGATCGGGTTGGTGTACTCGCGGCTCGCCAGGATCTGTCCGTCGCTGAGGGTGAAGCCGTGGATGAAGTGGTTGCGGTAGCGGCCCTGGGGATAGCCGGGGAAGCGGATGGTGCCCTCGCCCTGGCACTCGACCCAGATGACCGACGGGTCCTGCGTCTGGTAGATGTGCACGTCGTGCCACTGCCAGTCCGGCAGTACCTGCATCGACAACTCGCCGTGGCGCTTCAGCTTCTCGCGCCCCCTGACGACGATGGGCCGCCCCATGTCGGTGTAGAAGAGCGACGCGGTGCCCTCGTCGGTGTAGAGGGTGTAGCGGCGCAGCCGGGCCTCCGCGCCGGTCCGCATGTACTGCTCGACGGCCAGGAGGTTGCGGGCCCGCAGGTCGTGGTGGTCGGTGAACACCGGAGCGGCGGTGTCGGGTGGTCGGGACACGGACGGGGTCATGGCGTCTCCTGGCGCATGTGTCGGATGTGGTCGGTGGTGCCGTGGGGAGAAGCGCGTACGCCGCCGTGGGGGACGGCTGCGGACGTACGCGCGGGTCCCGCGGCCGGAAGCCGGAGCCGGCCCGGCCGGGGCGGGTGCGGGGATGCGTCGGAGAGCAGCCGGGGCCCGCCGGCGGACGCCGGCGGGCCCCTTCGGTCTCGACTCCGCGGTGTTCCCGTCGCCGGGACGCCGCGGGCACCGCTGCGTGCCCGCGCACCGAGTCCTCGTTCCGGCCGGGGCCGGTCGTGACCGGCGGCTCTACTCCCGGCGCGGCGGGGTGTAGGAGGGGCGGGAGTTGAGCTGCGCCACCTCGCTCTCGGCCTTCTTCCGGTACATCTCCATCATCTGCGTGACCCGGGCGCGGTCCCAGGTGTCGGGGCTCGTAGCCCGCTCCATGGCCCTGGCGGCCATGACGACGCCGTTGGCCTCCTCCAGACGGGTGCGCTCGTACGCGGCCAGCCCCGCCGGCACGTCCCCGTCCGCCCGCGCCAGCTCGTATGCGAGCACCCGCGCGTCGAGGACCGCCTGGGCCGCGCCGTTGCCGCCCGCCGGATACATGGGGTGGGCGGCGTCGCCGAGGAGCGTGACCCGGCCGCTGCCCCAGGCGGGCAGCGGATCGCGGTCGACCATGGGGTACTCCAGGACGTCCCCGGAGCGCTCCAGCAGGTCGCGCACGTCGAGCCAGCCCAGCGACCAGCCCTCGTAGTGCGACAGCACCTCCTTGAGCAGGCCCTCGCGGCGGTCGTCGACCGGGCCGTCGGCGGCCTCGGGCAGCAGGCCGGGCTCGGCGACCCGTACCAGGCAGACCCAGTTGGTGCGGTCCTTGCCGATCGGGTACGCGACGAGCGTCACGTCGCCGTCGCTCGCCCCGACCCAGGAGCGGCCGGTGAGGAAGGGCGGAACGCCCTCCGTCACGCCGCGCCACATCCGCTGGCCGGACCAGGCCAGCTCCCTCTCGTCGGGGTGCAGCCGGGCGCGGACCGTGGAGTTCAGCCCGTCCGCGCCGATCAGCGCGGCGGCTTGGAGGGTCTCGGTGGCACCGCTGTCGCGGTCCGTCACGACGACCTCGACGCCGTCGCCGTGCTGGGTGAAGTCGTGCAGCCGGGTGCCGGTGCGGACGGCGTCGGCGCCGAGCCGGCTGCGGACCTCGTCCAGGAGCATCAGGTGCAGTTCGCCCCGGTGGATGCAGTACTGCGGCCAGTCGGAGCCGGTCGCCTTGCCGCGGGGCTGGGCGAAGAGCTTGTTGCCTGACTTGTCGCAGAAGAAGTACTCGGCGGTGGGCACGCCGAGTTCGGCGAGTTCGTCGCCGAGGCCCAGTTCGGTCAGCTCGCGGACACCGTGGGTGAGGAGTTGGATGCCGACGCCGAGGGGTTCGATGCGGCGGGCGCTCTCGACGACGAGCGAGTCGATGCCGGCGGCGTGCAGGCTCAGGGCGGTGGTGAGCCCGCCGATGCCGCCGCCGGCGATGAGCACGGGAGCGGCCATCAGGAGCCTCCCCCGGTTGCGCCGGAACGCCGGGTGGAGGCGTTTCCGGCAGGTGCGGGTTCGTGGTTGCGGAGGTGGACGGACAGCGTGGCCGGGTCCTCGGGTTCGGTGCGTTCTCGGGTCTCGGTCATGCTCGGCTCCTTGTGCTCACTTGCTTTTCGGCCGGTTTCAGTCCGCGGGACGTACCCGGTCGGAAACCTGAGATGACATCTGGTAATACGAGGCGAGTTTGAAGAACTCCTCGCCTCTCGCCACCGTGCCGGCGTAGACGTAAGTCGGGTCGCCGCCGTGCACGGTCGGCATGTCGCGGGCGAACTTCCCGACCTCGGGCGCTATCCGGGACGGCAGCAGATCGGGGTCCGAGGTCCGGGTGGAGAAGCACATGCGCTCGATCCGGGTGGTGTCCCAGCCGAAGGTCGGGTACATGGCGTACGAGGTGCCGATGAACTCCAGCATGTGCTCACTCGGCTCCGGCAGCCCCATGCCGCGGAGGGTGGGGACGATGGCGTCCGGGCGCGTGTACTCGGAGGTGAGCCCGCTGATGTAGAGGTTCCAGCTGCGGCTGCGGTAGTCGACGCCGATGGCGGAGACCTTGCCGTCGAGACCGGCCCCGGCGAAGGAATCGGCGTGCTCGGCGAGGCCCGGCGGCATCGACGGCAGTTCGGCGAGCGCCTTCATGCTCTGCGGCTTGGCGAGCGGGAAGAAGGTCACCGCTTTCCGGAAACCACCGACGACGCCGAAATCCACGGCATAGGCGTCGACGGGAAAGCGGTCGCGGATCTCGGGGAAAAGCCCCGTGATCGCATGGTCGGTCTTGTCCAGCAGACCGCCGGCCACCGCGGCGGCATAGGGGTCGCCCGTCTCGGTGGGCAGGGTGAAGTCGAAGGCCAGCTCGCCCCGGTAACGCTCACCCGTCCCCATGCTGAAGATGATGTGGGCGTCGTCCCCGAGCCACTTGCCGAAGGTGTCCAGGGCCGGCCAGACCTTCTCCCGGGAACACGGCGCATCCACCAACCGGGAGGTCTCCTCGACGGCCGAATAGATGGTTTCCAGCTTGGCGGCCTCGGGCATTCTTCCCTCCAAGGGGGTCGACCTCGCTTTAGTCATCGGAACCGCAAATTCCTAGCCGTACTGCCCGAAGCAGGCGTGGGCAAGGGTGAACACCCCGCGGTCGGCCTGGGAACATGCCCGGATCCTCCCAGCTCCCACTTGCCTTTGACTTTACGTCGGCTTGGCGGCCGCTTGACACCAGCCTGAACCGCCGGAAAAGGAGGCGTGTATTCACCGGGGGTGTCCGGACGGGGACTATTCGTCAATTCCCGGCGGGCGGCCGCCGGAAGGCGGCGCATTCACGGCGGCGGGTCCGGACCCGCACCGCACGCGGACGGCCGCCGCCGGGGCGTCCCCGGCGGCGGCCGTCACCGCACGCGCCGTACCGGCGCGGTTCGTCTCACGCCTTGCGGAGCACCGCCCCGTAGGCGTCGCACGCGTGTCGCACCTCGCCGGCCGGGCGCCACTGGCTCACCGGAACCAGGCCCGGCTCGACCGGGGTCCAGGGCGCGAGGATCCGCTCCAGCTCCGCGCGGCCCCGGTCGATCAGCGGGTCGCTGGACCGGCGGAAGATCTCGATGACGTCCGGCACGCGCGGGTCGACGTCGGACGAGATGTGGTTGACCGACAGGAAGCTGCCCGGCACCACCGCCTCGTGGATCCGGGACACGATGGCCGCCGGGTCCTCCTCGTCGGTGATGAAGTGCAGGATGCCCGAGAGCAGGACGCCGACGGGCATCGTGAAGTCCAGGGTGGACCTGACGACTTCGTCGAAGAGGATGGTGTCCGGGTCGCGCACGTCGCCTTCGAGGGCCACCGTGTACTCGCCGTCGGCCTGGAGGGCCGCCATGTGCGCGACGGCGACGGGGTTCTTGTCGACGTACACGACCCGCGTGTCCGGCGCGATGCGGTGGGCGACCTCGTGGACGTTGTCGTAGATGTCCGTGGGCATGCCCCCGCCGATGTCGAGGATCTGCCGCACCCCGGCCTCGCCGACCCAGTACTCGACGGTGCGGTCGACGAAGAGCCGCTGCTCCCGCGTGAGCACCTTGAGGTCGGGCATGACGTGCTCGGCCTCCTCCAGCAGGTCGCGGTCGGCGTGCACGTTGTCACGGCCGCCCAGCACGTAGTCCCAGAACCGCGAGGGGTGGGCCTTGCGCGCGTCCGGCAGCGGCATTCTCCCCTCGCGCCCGGCCGGGTCCCCGTCAACCGTCATGTCCGCCTCCGTACCCGCAGCCACCGGTCTCACTCGCCGCCGAGCGTGATCGAGGTGTCGATGAACTCGTTGGTCACCAGGTCCTCGGGCGTCAGCCCGTCCTTGATCGGCTTCTTCTGCGCCTCGAAGACAGGACCGGCGACGTCGATCAGCTCCTGCACCCGCCCGGTGTCGAACTCGCCGACCGGCTTGCCGGGGTCGGCGACGAGGTCGAGGGCCTGCATCTGCTCCACCGAGTACTTCCCGACGCCCTTGGAGAACGGCTGGTCGGCCTTGAAGGCGTCGCGCAGCTCGATGACCTTGTCGATCACCGGGTCCGGGTTCTCCATCAGGTCGACCGCGCCCTGCTGGATGACGGGCACGAGCTTCTTCAGGCACGGCGCCAGCTCGGCCTTGTCCGCCGGGCGGATCATCGGCGAGGGGCCGGGGTTCGGGTAGTACTCGTACGCGAGCTGCGACTCGACCGGCTTGCCCCAGTCGGGCAGCTCCTCCTCGTAGATGTACGGGTCCTCGGTGGCGTACCCCGAGGTGGCGATGTCGCCGCCGGCGGCGACGAAGCGCGCCGGGGAGCCGTCGCCGGAGCTGTCGACCTGGTCCTTCTTCAGGATGCCCTTGCTGGTCAGGTAGTCCATGTAGGGCGTGGGGACGTAGACGACGGTGGTGTCGGTCTTGCCGATGTCCTCGATCGACTTCACGTCCGGGTGCTTCTCCGGGTCCCACATGATGACCTGCGGGTTCTTCGCCAGCAGCGACATCACCGCGAGCGTCGGCTGCTTGTCGGAGTTCTGGATCGCCTCGTCGAAGCCCTGGGGGATGCCGAGGTGGATGCTGTCGTCCGTGTACATCTGCGAGGACGTCGGGTTGAAGCCGATCGCCGGGCCGCCGGAGCGCAGCTCCAGCTTCACGCCGGTGTCCTTGCCGCCGGAGGCGACGAGCGGGGCGGTGACCTTCTTGGCGTTGGCGTCGACGTCCATGTCGTCGCCGAGGAGCTGGTACATGGCGCCGGCGGAGGTGATGTCCGGCCACCACGCCGTCTGGACCACGATCGTCTCCGGGCACTCCTTGCTCAGGTCCGTGGCGCCGCCGGCCTCGGCGGCCGGGGAGGCGCTGTTCTTGCCGTCATCGCTGTCATCGCCGTCATCGCCACCGTCGCCGCCGCAGGCGGCCAGCACGGACAGCATCGCTACGGCGGCGGCGAGGGGGACCGCCTTTCTACGCACGTGGTGCAGAGACATATGAGATCCATCGACGATCGGGCGGCCGGGGGCCGGTCGGGCTGACGGGGGTGCCGGACTGACTGATGCCTGATCATAGACATGCCTTCCGCGCGTACGTTCGGCGCGCTCCCCGGTCGAGTTCCTTTTGCAACGTGGGCGTTGGCGCGCCGGAGCCCCGTGTTCCGTACGGCGGCCCGCGTCAGCCGGGCGGCAGGGCGCGGCGGGCGTAGGCGCGGACGTCCGCGTCCGGGTCGGCGGCGACGGTGGCGAGCGCGGTGGCGACGGAGGCGCCGCCGTCCCGGTGCTCCAGCAGGGCGAGGACGGCCGCGCGGCGGACGTCGGCGTGCGGGTCGGCGAGCGCGCCGGTCAGGGCCGGTACGGCGCGCGCGGAGGCGGCGGCGCCGAGGGCGGTCGCGGCGCCCTTGCGCACCTCCCAGGCCGCGTCGCCGAGGGCGGTCGCGGCGGTCTCGTCGTACGGGGGCGGGCAGCCCGCGGCGGCCAGCGCCGTCAGCGCCCCGGCCCGTACGAGCGGGTCCTCGTCGCGCAGCAGCGGCGCGAGGGCCGCCGCACCGGCCGCGGTACCCAGCGCGTGCGCGGCGGCGACCCGCACCTCGCGCGCCGGGTCCGCGGCGGCGCGGGCCAGCGCCCCGGCGGCACCGGCGGTGGCCAGGGCCCGTACCGCCTGGAGCCGCACGGCCGGCTCGGGGTCGGCCAGCGCGGGCGCGAACTCCTCCTCCCCGCCGAGCCGCAGCGCGCGCAGCACCTCCAGCGCGGCGGCCCGCACCCCGGCGTCGGGCAGCCCGAGCGCGGGCAGCAGCGCGGCGCGCAGCGCCGGGTCCGCGGGCAGCACCTCCACCAGCTCGCGCAGCGCCGCGGCGGCCCCGGCGCGCACCGCCGCGTCGTCGTCGGCGAGCGCTTCGGCGAGCGCGGGGCCCGCGCCGGGCGGCGCCGCCTCGGTCAGCACGCCGACCGCGGCGCGGCGCACGGCGGCGTCCGGGTCGGTGAGGTAGGGCCGCAGCTCGTCGAGCGCGAACTGCTCCTCGGCGAGCGCCAGTACGCCGAGGATGCGCGGGTCGCCCGCGGGCGCGTGGGCCGCGGCCGGCTCGCGGCGCGCCACCGGCGCGGGCCCCGGCGCGGCTTCGCCGCCGGCCCGCGCGACGGCTTCGCCGCGGACCTCGCCGAGGTGCCGCTCGGGCCCGCCGCGCGGCTCGTACCCGGCGACCGGCACCACGTAGGGCTCGACCGGGCGGGCGGTGAACTCCATCGCGCCGGACGGCGACTTGCGCAGGTCCAGATGGTGCAGCCAGCGCTCGTCGTCGCGCTCCGGGTGGTCGGTGCGCCGGTGGTACAGGCCCCAGCGGGACTCGGTGCGGGCCAGGGAGGCGCGCGCGGCCATCTCGGCGCAGTCGCGGATGAAGGTGACCTCGGCGCAGCGCATCAGCTCGTGCGGCGTCCGCGCGCCCATCGCGGCGATCTCCGTGCGCATCCGCTCGAAGCTCTCCAGCGCCAGCGACAGCCGCGCGGCGCTCTTGGGCGGCGCCACGTAGTCGTTGACGAAGCGCCGCAGCTTGTACTCCACCTGCTGCTGCGGCGGGCCGCCGGCGTTGCGCAGCGGCCGGTAGACGAGTTCGTGCGCCTCGGCGAGCTGGTCCGCGGGCAGTTCGCCGCGGTACGCCTCGGCGCCCGCGGCGTCCGCGCCGGCGAGGTCGCCGAAGACGAAGGCGCCGATCATGTAGTTGTGCGGGACGCAGGCCAGGTCGCCGGCGGCGTAGAGGCCGGGGACGGTGGTGCGGGCGTGGGCGTCGACGCGTACGCCGGAGGCGGAGTGGCCGCCGCACAGGCCGATCTCGGAGATGTGCATCTCGACGTCGTGGGTGCGGTAGTCGTGGCCGCGGCCGGCGTGGAACGTGCCGCGGGTGGGCCGTTCCGTCGTGTGCAGGATCGACTCCAGCGCGGTCAGGGTCTCGTCGGGCAGGTGGCTGACCTTCAGGAAGACGGGGCCGCGGTCGGAGGCGACCTCGGCGGCGAACTCGGCCATCATCTGGCCCGACCAGTAGTCGGAGTCGACGAACCGCTCGCCGAGCCGGTTGACCTGGTAGCCGCCGAAGGGGTTGGCGACGTAGGCGCAGGCGGGGCCGTTGTAGTCCTTGATGAGCGGGTTGATCTGGAAGCACTCGATGCCGGTGAGCGCGGCGCCCGCGTGGTACGCCATGGCGTGCCCGTCGCCGGCGTTGGTGGGGTTCTCGTACGTGCCGTAGAGGTACCCGCTGGCGGGCAGCCCGAGCCGGCCGGCCGCGCCGGTGGCGAGGATCACCGCGCCGGCGCGGACGACGACGAACCGGCCGGTGCGGGTGTCGAACCCGGCCGCGCCCACCGCCCGGCCGCCCGCGGTGAGCACGCGGACGGGCATCACCCGGTTCTCGATGCGGATCCGCTCGCGCATCTCGCGCCGCCGCAGCCGCCGGTAGAGGACCTTCTTGACGTCCTTGCCCTCGGGCATGGGCAGCACGTACGAGCCGGAGCGGTGCACCTGGCGCACCGCGTACCGGCCCTGCTCGTCCTTCTCGAACTTCACGCCGTACGACTCCAGCCGGCGGACCATGGCGTGGCCGCGGGTGGCGGTCTGGCGGACGGCCGACTGGTCGACGACGCCGTCGTTGGCGCGGGTGATCTCGGCGACGTAGTCGTCGGGTTCCGCGCGGCCGGGGATGACGGCGTTGTTGACGCCGTCCATGCCCATGGCGAGCGCGCCGGAGTGGCGGACGTGCGCCTTCTCCAGGAGGAGCACGTCGGCGCCGCGCTCGGCGGCGGTGAGGGCGGCCATGGTGCCGGCGGTGCCGCCGCCGACGACGAGGACGCCGCAGGTGAGTTCGTCGGCGTCGCGGAGTTCCGGGACGGCGGGGGCGGGGGCGGTCACGGGGTCTCCAGGTCCTCGGCCGGAGCCGGATCGGCGGTCGCGGGGGCTTCGGTGGCGGGGGCTTCGGTGGCAGGGGCGGCGGCGGTCTCGCCGGGAGCCACGGGTTCTCCGGGATCCGCGGGGCCGGGTGCTCGTGATCCGGTCGCCGCGGAAGCGGACGAACTCCAGGTCGACGGGGCGGCCGTCGGACAGGTGGGTGAGCCGCTCCAGCATGAGCAGCGCGGCGCCGCGCGGCGCCTGGAGCACGGCGGCGGAGTGCGCGTCGGCGGTGACGGCCTCCAGGGTGATCTCCGCGGTGCCCAGGGGCTGCCCGGTCAGCTCCTCCAGCAGCCGGAAGATGTCGGTGTTCTCCAGGTCGGCGCCGAGGAGTCCGACGCCGATGTCCATGGGCAGGTACGTGAGGTCCAGGGAGAGCGGCAGCCCGCCGAGGCGGCGCAGGCGCTCCACGTACAGCACCTCGCCGCCCTCGGGCGCGCCGAGGCGCTCGGCGACGCAGGCGGGCGCGGCGACGGGGCCCGCGGTGCGGATCTCGTTGGTGACGCGGCCGTGCTCGTGCAGCGTCTCGGCCAGGCCCTGCAGCCGGTCGAGCCCGTGCGCGTACTTCTCCGCGACGACCACCGTGCCCAGCCCCGGCACCCGCTCCACCAGCCGCTCGGAGCGCAGCAGGTCGAGTGCCTGGCGCACGGTGTTGCGGGTGGCGCCGTAGTCGGCGCCGAGGACCGACTCGTGCGGGAGCACGCCGTCGGCGTACGCGCCGCCGAGCACCTGGCCGCGCAGCAGGTCGGCCAACTGCCGCGCCCGGTCGGCGCGCAGCCGGCGGCGCCGCGCGGCGGCCGTGCCGTGACCGCCCGCACCGCCGCCGGCCGGGCTCGGCCGGCCGGCGGCGGGCTGCTCTCTCAGGCGTGCTGCGGAAGGCATGACGGCACCATAGGCGCGCGCCGCGCGGAAGTGTGTTGCCGCAGTGTTGCGCCATCCCGAAGCACCCGCGGTACGGGCCTGAGCTGGGACGACGCCGGGCGGCTACGGACTTCCGCCAGCCCGGGGGGCCGCTAGAACGTCACGTCGCTGCAGAAAAAATAGATCTGGTCCGCGTGCGACGCCTTCCAGATGGTGTACACGATGTGGTGGCCGCTGCGGCCGGGCGCGCTGGCGTTCGCGGTGTAGTGGTTGGCGGGGCCGTACGGTCCCGCGGCGGCCACGCGCTCCAGATCGGCCCAGTCGAGCGCGTCGGTCTTCGCGTCGTAGCCCTGCCGGGTCACGTAGACGTAGAGGTAGTCGGCGCCGTGGTACGCCTGGTCGAGGACGTCGACGGTGAAGTTCGTGCCGAGGGAGTCGGTCTTCCACGGGCCCGGGGTGTCCATGGAGTCGTAGCGGCCGTCCTGGGTGCGGCCGGCGCTGCAGAGCTGGTTGTCGGGGATGTGGGCCTGGAAGTTGCCGCCGGTTCCCTCGCGGTAGAGGCCGTTCCAGTTCCACATGCCGTTGGTGTCGTGCTGCCACGCCTGCCAGCACATGGGGTCCTGCTGCTGCATGTCCGGGTTCTGGAAGTCGCTGCCCCAGCGCTGCCAGCAGCCGTAGTTGCGGGAGACGGGGTCGGCGGCGGAGCCGTGGGCCTGGGCGGTGCCGCCGGTCCAGGGCGTCAGCAGGAGCGCGGCGGCGGCCAGGACGGCCAGGAGGGCGCGGACGGGCAGGCTCCGCGCGTCGGTGCGATCGTTCGATGGCGATGACACTGCGACTCCTCCTCCGGGAGGGGGGTGGGGGACATGGGATTGGGAGCGCTCCCATTTCCCGGACCCTGCCCCGCAGCGCCCGTACGAAACCTGCGCGGCGATGAGTTGCGGTCCCCCGCTCCGTCCTACCCCCTGTACCGATCGACTGCCTTCCGAGGAGCGCATCATGACCGCCACGTACACCTTCGACGTCTTCAGCAGCCTGGACGGCTTCGGCGCCGCCGGCGGCGACTGGACCGGCTACTGGGGCAAGCAGGGCCCCGAACTGCTCGACCGCCGCCTCGCCCTCTACAGCGAGGAGCAGCGGATGGTCTTCGGCGCCCGGACCCACCGGCTCTTCGCGCAGATGATCGCCGACAGCTCCGAGGGCGACGACGTGCGCGACCCGTGGGTCACCCGGATGACGCACCTGCCGGCGACCGTCGTGTCGACCACCCTGACGGAGCCCCTCGACTGGCCGGACGCGACCGTCGCGCGCGGCGACGCCGTCGACGTGGTCGCCCGGATGAAGGAGGAGTCGGACGTGCCGCTGCGCTCGCACGGCAGCCTGTCGATGAACCGGGCCCTGATGGCCGCCGGGCTGGTCGACCGGGTGCACGTCACGCTCTTCCCGGTGATCACCGGGCGGTCCGGGATCGCTCCGATCTTCGAGGGCGCGGCCGACTTCGACCTCGACCTGATCGGGACCCGGACCCTCGACGGCTACATCCAGGAGCTGATCTACCGGCCCACCCTGCACGGCTGAGCCCGGCCGCCGCCCCGGCGGGGGTCAGAGCAGGTTCCGGCGCTGGGTGCGTACGACCTCCTCCGCCTCCGCCGCCGTGGCCACCGCGGGCGGTGAGCCCTCCAGCGGCAGGCCCGCCGTCTCCGTCAGCAGCGAGACGGAGACGATGCCGACGACGGCGAAGGCCATCGTGTAGTACGCCGCCGCCATCGGCGTGTCCAGGACGTGCACCAGCCCCTCGATGACCGCGGGGGTGGTGCCGCCGAAGACCGCGACGGAGAGGTTGTAGCCGATGGCCAGCGAGCCGTAGCGGATTTCCGTGGGGAAGAGCGCCGGCAGCGTCGCCGACATGGTGCCCTGGAGGCAGATGAGGCTGCCGCCGAGCAGCAGCATGCCGCCGAAGACCGCGAGGACGGACCCCTGCCGCACCAGGACGTAGGCCGGCGCGCTCACCACGAGGAAGCCGACCATGCCGATCATCAGCAGCGGTTTGCGGCCGATCCGGTCGTTGGCGCGGCCGACGAGCGTGACCACGGAGATCATCGCGACCATCGTGGCGATGACGACGGCGAGCTGCTCGGCGCGCGGCCAGTCCAGGACCTCCGTGAGGTACGTCGGCATGTACGTGAGCAGCATGTAGTTCGCCACGTTGTACGCCGCCACCAGCGCGATGCACAGCAGTATCGTCTGCCGCTGCCCCGCCATGATCCGCCGCAGCTCCCCCGGCGCCTGCTTCCCCTCGTCCTTCCCGCCCTCGGCCTTCCGGCCCAGGGCGGGCTCGGCCTCGCCCGTCACCTCCGCCACGGTGGCCCGGCCCGCCTCGGACTTCACGAAGGCGGGCGTCTCCTCCAGCCGCAGCCGCAGGTAGAGGCCGATCGCGCCGAGCGGGCCCCCGATCAGGAACGGGATGCGCCAGCCCCAGGAGGCCATGCCGTCCTCGCCGATGCCCGCGGTGAGCACGAGGACGAGCCCGGAGGCGCCGATGTAGCCGGCGAGGGTGCCCATCTCCAGGAAGCTGCCGTAGTAGCCGCGCCGCTTGTCCGGGGCGTACTCGGCGATGAAGGTCGCCGCGCCGCCGTACTCGCCGCCGGTGGAGAAGCCCTGCGTCAGCCGCGCGATGATGAGCAGCAGGGGCGCCCACAGGCCGATGGTGTCGTAGCTGGGGATGAGGCCGATGGAGAAGGTCGCCGACGCCATCAGGATCATCGTCAGCGCGAGCACCTGCTTGCGGCCGACGCGGTCGCCGAGCGGGCCGAAGAAGGCACCGCCCAGGGGGCGCACGGCGAAGGAGACCGCGAAGGTCGCCAGCGACAGTATCGTGCGGGTGCCCTCGCTGGCACCGGCGTAGAAGACGTCGCCGAGGGTGACCGCCAGGTAGGCGTAGATGCCGTAGTCGAACCACTCCATGGCGTTGCCCAGCGCGGCGGCGCGCACGGCGCGCCGGATCTCGGGCTCCTCGGTGACGGTGATCTCGCTCAGTCGCCACCGGGGCCGGAGCTTGGCCTGCGCCACGCGGAAGAGGAGGGGGTGGCGTCTTCGGGCCGCGGGATCCCGGGCCGTGCTGCCGTCGTTGTCCTGGGCCTCTGCGTCCATGAGATCCGGGGTACCACGCCGCCCGCCGCCATCGTCGTCAACGCGCCGCCACAGCCGCCGGTTCGGCCGCTGGAGAGGGCCGGGGCGGGCTCAGACGGCTCCTCAGTTCGCCAGGTTGACCTGATGCCGGATCTGGTCGAGCCCGAGGCCCGGGTGCGGCCTGCGCTGTCCCGGCACGCGCGGCTCGTCGCCGGCCGGGGCCGTCCACCAGCTCAGGCTGCCCTCCTCGACGGTGCGCAGCAGGATGCCCTCGCGGATCGCCCAGGGGCAGACGGTGACCACGTCGATGCTCATCAGCTTCATGGCGGTGTGCGCGACCACCGCGCCGGCCAGCGACTGCCGGGCTCGGGCCGGTGAGATGCCGGGCAGCCGGGCGCGTTCCGCGGCGGGCAGCCCGCGCAGTTGCTTGACGGCGCGGCGGAGGTCCTCCTGCGCCATCGTGCGGGGGACGAACGGGCCGTGCCGCCCGGGTGCGGCGCCGCAGAGGCGGGCGAGCTGCTGCATGGTGCGGGAGGTGACGACGGTGGTACGGGGCGCCTCCCAGCGGATGCGCGCGGCCACGTCGCGCAGCCGGTGGCGCACGTGGCGGCGTACGGCCTTGACCGCGGCGGGCGGCGGCGGGTCGTGCTTGCCGAAGAACTCGCGGGTCAGCCGGGCGGCGCCCAGCGGCAGCGCGACGGCGAAGTCGGGCAGCCGGCTGCGGCCGCAGGCGACCTCGAACGAGCCGCCACCGATGTCGAGCACTGCCATGGGCCCGGCGCGCCAGCCCATCCACCGGCGGGCCGCCAGGAATGTCAGTTCGGCCTCCGTCTCGCCGGGCAGCAGTTGCAGGACCACGTCGGTGCGCTCGCGGACGGCGCGGACGATGTCGCGCGCGTTGGGGGCGTCGCGTACGACCGCGGTGGCGAAGGCGAACGGCTCCGCCACCCCCCAGCGCCCGGCCTCCTCACGCGCGGCGCCCACGGCGGCGGCCAGCTCCCCGACCGCCCGGTCGCCGAGCCGCCCGTCGGGGCCGGCGAGCTCCGCGAGGCGCAGCTGCCGCTTGGCCGTGTGCAGGGGCAGCGGCACCTGGCCGTCCGCGTCCGCGACCACCAGGCGCACCGTGTGGGATCCCGCATCGATCACGCCGACTCTCATTCAGCCTCACGTACCCCATTCGGCGGCATTTTAGACATCCCTCCTCTTCCGACCCGGGTGTCCCCGGGCTCGCCGTACGCGCTCAGCGCAGGTCGGGGCGTACCCGTCGTCTCCGCCCGCGGCGCCACCGCCGCCCGCCCGGGAGGCGGTGGCGCCCGGCCTCATGCGTGCGTGAGCTCCCTGACCTGCTGCGCCGCGCCCTTGTCCAGCGCGCAGTGCACCAGCGCCGCCGTGAACCGCGGGAGCTGCGGCTCCCCCACGAGCCGGGCGAGCCGGGAGGGGTCCTCCGGCAGGCCCACCTTGCCGGCGCCCTGTACGACCTTGGCGTCGATGTACGGGGCGGCCTCCGGCCAGATGCCCTGGACCTCGCGCAGGAAGATCGCCGCGCCCGCGGGGCCGAGGCCCGGGAACCGCCGGAGCAGACTGCCCATCCGGGCAGTGTCGCCGTCCGCCTCGCGGCGCAGCCCTCGCAGGTCGCCGCCGTAGGTGTCCAGCAGCAGCCGGGCACCGTCGCCGAGCTGGGTCGCGGTGCTCTCGTCGTAGCGCCGGTAGCCGCCCTCGCCGAGGACCTCGACCCGCTGCCGCCAGGTGGCGTCGGCCATCCGCTGCGGACTGCCCATCCCGGCCTGGAAGAGCGCGCGGGCCGTGCTGACCGCGGCGCTCGCCCGGATCCGGGCGCTGAGCAGGCAGGAGAGCACGAGCAGTTGGTAGAGGGGCTGCGGGGTGTTGCGAAGCCGGATGCCCGCGTCCTCGGCGTACGTGGTCCCGTAGCCGTCCAGGAGAGCGTGCACCGTACGTTGCTGGTTCTGGGTCACCGTTCCGTCCTCCGGATTCCCGGTACCGCCGGCCGCGCGAGCCGCGGGACGCGGCGGCCCTCTCCAGGCAACTGTGCCATCGCGGCGCCGGGACCGCCCGCCGGGCCGTGGCCGGCGGCGGCCGATCTTGCGGGTGCCTCCGCGGTGTGCGACCGTGCGTGGCGCGCGTAGCCGAGTGGGTACGCGACGTGCGTACCCGAGAGAGGTGGCCGCCCGTGAAGTTCGGGGTGTCGACGTTCCTGACCGACGAGGGCATCGCGCCGGCGGTGCTCGGGAGGGCGCTGGAGGAGCGCGGCTTCGACGCGCTGTTCGTCGCCGAGCACACCCACATCCCGGTGGACCGCCGCTCGCCCCTGCCGGCCGGCGGCGAGCTGCCGCGGAAGTACTACCGCACGCTCGATCCGTTCGTGGCCCTGGCGGCGGTGGCCCCGGTGACCCGGAACCTGCTGCTGGGCACCGGCATCGCGCTGGTCGTGGAGCGGGACCCGATCGTCACCGCGAAGGAGGTCGCCACGCTCGACCTGGTCTCGGGCGGCCGGGTGGCCTTCGGCGTCGGCGCGGGCTGGAACCGCGAGGAGATGCGCAACCACGGCACGGAACCGCGCACCCGCGGAAGGCTGCTGGACGAGCGGATGCGCGCGATGATCGCGCTGTGGACGCAGGACGAGGCGGAGTTCCACGGCGAGTTCGTCGACTTCGACCCGGTGTTCTGCTGGCCGAAGCCGGTGCAGCGCCCGCATCCACCCGTCTACGTGGGCGGAGGCGGCGAGCCGGCCTTCGAGCGGGTCGCGGCGTACGGCGCGACGTGGCTGCCGAGCCGGGTGCCGGCCGGGGAACTGGGCGGGCGGATGCGGCGGCTGCGGGAGGTCGCGGGCGACGCGCCGGTGGTGCCGTACTCCGCGTCGCACGAGCCGGCGGCCCTGGAGACGTACGCGGAGCTGGGTCTTGAGCGGGTGCTGCTGGACCTGCCGACGCTGCCGGAGGCGGAGTCGCTGCGGGCGCTGGACGAGCTGGCGGCGGCGACCGCGGCGTACCGCTGACGCGGGCGGTACGGTCCGGAGCGCCGCCGGAACCGTAGGGGCCGCGGGGTCAGCGGGTGAGCCAGGCGCTGAGGCGGGAGAGCCGCGGGATGTGCTCGCGGTAGTCGCGGCTGCTGCGGTCGAGTGCCTCCAGCAGGCGGGCGGAGCGGTGTTCGGTGTCGAGTTCGTCGAGGACCCGGTTGACGTCGGCGAGGAGCGCTCCGTACAGGAACCAGTTCTCCTCGTCGCGTCCCACGGTCTCCAGGAGCAGCGATTCCACCCGGTCCCGTACGGCATGGGCCGCGGACAGGTCCGCCTCCAGCCGGCCGGCCGCGGTCTCGGCGCTCTCGGAGACCTCGGTCGCGACCAGTTGGGCGAAGCTCACCAGCGCGTCGCCGAGGTAGCCGAAGAGGTCCTGCAGCGCCGCGCCCGCGTCGCGCGGGAACAGCGGCTCGCCCTTCCGCCGGGCCTGCGCGAGGTCCGACAGGCTCCGGGTGAGGACGCGCAGCACCACCGCGCAGATCTCCAGCGTGTCGAGACCGGTGCGCAGGACCACCCGGTGCATCAGGCCCTCGCTCACCCGGGGGTTGAGCCGCAGGCTGTCCTCGGCGCGGCGCAGCGAGGTGTCGACCTCGCCGACGAACTCGTCCAGTTCGCGCGCCGCGTACAGCCGGTCGGCGGCGACCGACGGCGGGGTGACCTCGGTGAGCTGCTCCGTGCTGCGCAGCAGCAGGCGGCGCATGCGGCGGGCCAGGTCCTCGATGGCGTCGCCCGCGCTCTCCACCCACACCGGGGGCGCCAGCACGAGGTTGAACGTGAGGCCCACGACGGCGCCGGTGAGGGTCTCCAGGATCCGGGTGAACGCCGTGTCCCCCACGTGGGCGACGCCGAGGACCAGCATCGCGCTGATCGCCACCTCGGGCACGAACTCGCTCACCCGCACGATGCGCCCCGCGATCAGCGAGCTGAGGATGATGAGCCCGAGGCTCCACCAGCTCAGCCCGACCAGCGCGCTGAACCCGCTGGCGATCAGCACCCCGACCACGACGGCGGTGACACGCCGGATGCCGGTGGTGAGGGTGGCGTAGAAGGTCACCTGGACGACGAGCAGCGCGGTCAGCGGCGCCGTGAGCGGCTTGGGGCCGTTGGTGAGCTGGAGGGCGACGACGTACGCGAGGGTGGCGGCCATGGCCGCGCGCACCGTCTGCGCCACGGCGGGCGCGCGGAGCCGCTCGACGGTTCCGGCCAGGCGCGGGCGCCCCTTGAGGGCGTCGGCGGTGTACGACTTCAGCGCTCCTCCCGGTGGCGTCGCGCGCTGCGGGCGCCGCGGCGGTCCGCCGCGGCGCCGGTGATCAAGGCCAAGGTCTCACAGAGAGCGCCGCGGCCCGGCGCGCGGAGCCACCCGCTCGGGTCCGCGTAGGCCGAGGGGGTGGCGTGGGGGGTCCGGCTGGGGTCAGCCGCCGTCGGTGAGGACCGGGGTCTGCCAGGTGCGCCACTCGGCGAGGTTGCCGGGCTTCTTCGGCGAGATCCGGAAGACGCCGGGGGCGCTGCCCGTACCGCGCAGGAACGTCGCGATGCTCTCCTGCAGCGGCCCGCGCCACTCGGCCCGGGAGGCGCAGTGGGTGCCGTCCTGCACATCGGACCAGTAGCTGATGTTCCGGCCCGCGCCGAGCGCCTTGTAGACCTCCGCCCCGCCGAGCGCCGCGACGCTGCCGGACCGGGCGCCGAGCCGGTAGAAGGCGCCCTGCTTGTTGCTGCGCGGGGTGCCCTCGCGGCCCACGGCGTACGGGTCGAAGGTGACGGCGGCGGCGCCGGCGGCCTTGATGGCGGCGGTGTCCGCGCCGAAGCCGCCGTAGACGACGACCGCCGGGAACGGGCCGGTGCCGGTGGGCAACTCGACGCGGGCGGAGAAGCTCGCGCTGCGGCCCTGGTCGGAGCCGTTCACGGTGATCCCGGTCCGCGAGACGCTGCCGGTGACGCTCCCGGGCCTGGCCGGCTTCTGGCCGTAGACGGTGCGCTCGGCCAGCTCCCTGATCACGGCCCGGCGGCAGCGCCAGTCGGCCCTGGAGGTGACCCGGGTGCCGTCCAGCCACGCGAGTGGTCGGGTCCTGCGGAGCGGGTGGAAGCGCATGGGGGGGACCTCCAAGCCAGAACGGGAGCGCTCCCATGCGGCAGGAAGGGGTCAGTGGCGCGACAACAGTGGTTTCCAGCCGCTTTCGCGATCGCGTGCGAAACTTTCGCTACGGGAGATCAGCCGCCGATCACCGCGCTCGACGGCACCCGGTCCGCCGGCACCGAGAACACCGCGACGTACGGCCGCGGATCCCGGCACGCGCCACCCGCCCCCACCGGCCGCAGCCGCCGCGACGTGATCTCCAGCAGCAGGCCGTCGCCGCACCCCTGCCCCGCGAAGGCGAAGCGCCGCGCAGGCCCCGGCAGCTCCGAGTCGTACAGGCTCCCCAGTCTGCTCTCCAGCGCCGCGGTCGCCGCCGCCGGCAGCGGGCGTACGAAGGCGTCGAACTGGTCCGGCTGGCTGACCTCGGCCGCCCGCGGCGCACGCCCCCCGGCGGCACCGTCGAGCGGCGCGTACGCGAGGAGTTCCGCGGGTCCCGGCGGTCCTGGCGGGGCGCCGCCGATCCTCGGGTCCGCCCCGGCGTCGTCCTCCTGGACGGCGAAGACCGCGAGCACGTCCCACGGGCTGTCGCACGTCTCGTACGTCGTCGTATCGGTCAGCCGCGCCGCGTAGCCGGTGTTCTCGTCGTACGTCAGCACCGCGCCCCCGGCGCTGGTGCAGCCGCTGCTCCAGCCCGTGGCGACCAGGACCTCGGCGTCCAGGTCGCGGGCGAGCAGCTTCTCCTGCAGCGCGCCGCCGACGCTCTCCTGCGAATACCAGCCGGCGAACGCCCGCACGTCCGCCGGCGTCCGCAGCAGCGTGCGGACCGCCGCGAGTCCGTGCCCCTGCTCGAAGTGCACGGCCTCCGCCCCGGGCACCACCGTGCCGTCGGCGCCGTCGGGGCCGGAGACGGGTGCGCCGTCCGGTCCCGCCGCCGCCCACCACACGCAACCCGCGAGCAACGCGCCCACGACGATCGCCGCCGTGATCAACCACGTACCGCTGCGCGGCCGTACTGCACCTGCCGGAGCCCCCGTCATGCCGTCCCCCCTCGCTCCCCCGTACGCCTCTCGGACGGCGCCCCGCCCCACGCGGTTCCCCCGTTCCCCCGGACGGGTACATGCGGAACCTCAGCGTCCTGCGGAGGCGTTGAGAGACTGACCGCGGCACCGCGGTCTTCGGTACGACGACCGGAACCGACGAGTCGGGCGGTACGCCCGCAACCCGAGGTGGCATTTCAGTGTCGATGTTTGATCGGATCAAGGACCAGGCCAAGGGCCTTCAGCAGTCCCGTGGCGGAGCGCGGTCCGGGAGCCAGGGCTCGACGGGCTCGGGCGGTGGTTCCAAGGCCCAGCTCGTGAGCATGTTCAAGTCGCAGCTCAGCTCGATGAAGACGGAGCTGAAGAGCGGCGCGTACCGGGACGCCACCATGGCGGTCTGCGCGCTCGTGGCGGCGGCGGACGGACACGTGCACCCCGCCGAGCGGGAGCGCATGGAGTCGATGATCATGACCAACGACGTGCTGCAGAACTTCCCGCCGGAGCAGTTGCGGCAGCGGTTCACCAAGCACCTCGACCGGCTCACGGTCGACTTCCAGTCGGGCAAGGCGGAGGCGCTGCAGGAGATCGCCAAGGCCAAGAAGAAGGCGGCGGAGGCGCGGGCGGTGATCCAGACCGGGTTCGTCATCGCCGGTGCCGACGGCCACATCGACCCGGCCGAGCAGCAGGTGCTCCGCGAGGCGTGCTCGGTGCTCGGTCTCGCGCCCTCGGAGTTCGGCATCTGACGCCGGACGCCGGGTGGTTCGCGTGCCTCGTACGTCCCGGGGGCGTACGAGGCACGCGTTGCTTTCAGGTCCCGGTGAAGCGGGCCCGCCACAGGTCGCGGAGGAGCGCGATCTCCGAAATGTGGTGGATGAACTCCAGGTTGCCCGCCCACAGCACCTCGACGTAGGCGTTGTCGGCGTCGGACGCGTACGGATACTGGGAGAAGCCGACCGTGTCCAACTGCTCCTCGGTGACGGTGGCGACGCTGTCGCGCCAGCGGTCGGCGTCCTGCCAGAACCGGGCGACGGCCAGCTCGGCGGAGGGCGTGAAGCCGACCAGCAGCTTCGGGTCCCGGCGCCGCTCGCCGAAGGTCCACTCCCAGCCGCCGGCGATGCCCGAGTGCAGGTGCCCCAGCCGCCACGCGATGGTGGGGACCGGGGCCTCGTCCGGCTCCAGCGGGCCGGTGTGGGCGAGGACTTCGCGGACCCGCTCGACGCTCACGTCCCAGTCCCGGGCCACCTTTTCCAGCGACATACCCTCGGCGACGTCCTGCGCCACCCCGGCGTACTCGCTGTCGGGGATGTCCGCGGCGCCCTTGTCGAGCACCCACTCCCCCGGCCCGTACGCCCGTGGCGTGACCGCCTCCGACCGGCGCCGCACCGACCAGCCGCCGCGCCGCCCGCCCTACGGGCGAACGACGCGAGATCGAAGACAGACCCTAGCGGCCGCCGGCCGCGGAGGGTGACGGGATTTTCCGGGGGGCGGGGGTGCGGTCAGCCACGGTACGCCTCCAGCAGCCGCAGCCACACCTCGCTGATCGTGGGGTACGACGGGACCGCGTGCCACAGCCGGCTGACCGGCACCTCCCCGACGACCGCGATGGTCGCCGAGTGGATCAGCTCCCCCACGCCGGGACCGACGAACGTGACGCCGCGCAGGATCTCCTCGTCCACGTCGACGACCATGCGCGCCCGCCCGCGGTAGCCGTCCGCGTACAGCGCGGCGCCCGCGACCGAGCCCAGGTCGACGTCCACCGCGCGCACCCGGTGCCCGGCCCGTTCCGCCTCGGCCAGCGACATCCCGACGGCCGCGGCCTCCGGGTCGGCGAAGACGACCTGCGGGACGGCGCCGTGGTCGGCGGTCGCGGCGTGCGCGCCCCACGGGTCCGACTCCAGCAGCGGCACGCCCTGCGCGCGGGCGGCGATGGCCGCACCGGCGATGCGCGCCTGGTACTTGCCCTGGTGGGTCAGCAGCGCGCGGTGGTTGACGTCCCCGACCGCGTACAGCCACTCGCTGCCCTCGACCCGCAGGCTGTCGTCCACCGCCAGCCAGGAGCCGGGCTCCAGGCCCACGGTCTCCAGGCCGAGGTCGTCGGTACGGGGCGCGCGGCCGGTGGCGAAGAGGATCTCGTCGGCCTCGATGGTGTCGCCGGCGTCGGTGGTCGCGAGGACCGTGCCGTTCTCGCGGACCACGGAGGTGACGGAGGTGCCGGTACGTACCTGGGCGCCCGCCTCGGTCAGCGCCTCGGTGACCAGCTCGCCGGCGAAGGGCTCCATGCGGTCCAGCAGGCCGCCGCCGCGGACGAGGACGGTGACCCGGGAGCCGAGCGCCTGCCAGGCGGTGGCCATCTCGACGCCCACCACGCCGCCGCCGACGACGATCAGCCGCCCGGGGACGACCGCGGAACTCGTGGCCTCCCGGCTGGTCCACGGCTTGACGTCATCGAGGCCCGGCAGCCTGGGCAGCAGGGCGCGGCTGCCGGTGCAGACGGCGACGGCGTGCCCGGCGGTCAGCGTGCGCACCACGCCGTCGGCGTCGGTCACCTCCACGGTGCGCGGCCCGGCGAGGCGGCCCCGGCCGCGGTAGAGGTCGGCGCCGATGCCGTCGAGCCAGGCGACCTGGCCGTCGTCCTCCCAGTGGGAGGTGAACGCGTCCCGGCGGGCGAGGACGGCGGCCGCGTCGAGGTCGCCGGCCACCAGGCCGCTCACCCCGGGGAGGCGGCGGGCGTCGGCGCGGGCGAGCACCGGCCGCAGCAGGGCCTTGCTGGGCATGCAGGCCCAGTACGAGCACTCGCCGCCGACGAGTTCACTCTCGACGACCGCGGTGGACAGGCCGGCCGCGCGGGTGCGGTCCGCCACGTTCTCGCCCACGGGACCGCCGCCGATGACCACCACGTCGTACGCAAAGGATTCCGTTTCCGTCATGGGGTCAGTGTGGCTGGTGGGTACGCGGGGGCGGCACAGCGGCCCTGTGGGGTGTGTCGCCCGGCCGCGGTACGCGCCGCGCGTACGGCGCCGGTCAGCGGCCGTGCAGCAGGCGGGTCAGGAACTCCGCGGCGTCGGTGCTGGTGCTGGTGGCCGCGGCGAGGTTGTCCAGCGCCAGCCGGTAGCGGTCGACCTCGCTGGGCTTGTCGATGCGTACGGTGCCGGAGAGCTGGTCCAGGCAGACCACGTCCGGCAGTTCGGGCTCGGCGAACCGCAGCATCGTCAGCGGCTGCGCCACCGCGGCCGTGCCGCCGGCCGCCAGCGGCACCACGTCCAGCGTGACCGTGGGGTGTTCGAGGTGCAGCCGGAGCAGGTGCTGCAACTGGCCCTCCATCACCCCCGGGGCGCCGACGGAGCGCCGCAGCGCCGCCTCGTCGAGCAGCACCCAGCAGCGCGGCGGGTCGGCGCGGGTCAGGGCCTGCTGGCGGCGTTCCAGCAGGTGCAGCCGGCGCTCCACGGTCTGCACCGGGTCGCGCGGGAAGCCGAGCTGGGTGATCGCGCGGGCGTACGCGGCCGTCTGCAGCAGGTCCGGGATCCGCTGGGACTGGTAGCTGCGGATGACGGTGGCGGCCTCCTCCAGGCCGAGGTGGGTCTCCGCCTGACTGGGTATCAGGTCGCTGTACTCCTGCCACCAGCTCGGCGCGTTGGCGCCGCGGGTCAGCGCCGCGAACTCGTCGAGCACGTCCTCGTCGGTGACGCCGTAGAAGTCGAGCAGCGCCGCGACGTCGTGGTCCTTGCAGCCGCCCTGGCCCAGTTCCAGCCGGCACAGCTTGGCGACCGAGGCCCCGATCTGGCGGGCGGCCGCCTGCAACTGGATGCCGCGGTCCTGGCGCAGCCGGCGCAACCGGGAGCCGAGGACTGACCTGCAGACGGGCCGGCCGCCGCGCTCGTGTTCGCCGGCGAGCGGGATCCCGGGGTCGTGCACTGCCGCCGTGGGCACCGTCATCGGTCCTCCGCAGGCGATGGTCCTTCGCCGTCGAGACTCACGCTACCCGCGGTAGCGTAACGCGCCACAGGGGGCAAAAGCGCACCTTGGCCCGATCTTTGCGAGCGGGAGACATGCCCGCGGCGGCAACACGCGGCGGCGGCACGCCCGCCGCCGCGGGCCGCCGCCTACGGCTTCCGGCCGACCCCGCCCAGGACCGCCAACTCCACCGGGCTGCCCACCTCCACCGGCTCGGGCCGCCACAGCGGGCAGGACACCACGCCGGGCTCGACCAGCTCCATTCCGTCGAGGTAGCCGGCGATCTGCGCCTCGCTGCGCAGGTGGTACGGCACGGCGCCGGTGGCGTTGTAGCCGGCGATGGCGCGGCTGTACTTCTCGTTCCCTTCGACGCCGTCCCGTATCGCCAGGTAACTGCCGGGCGGCAGCGGGTCCATCAGCCGCCGCACCACCGACCTGGCCTGCTCGTAACCGTCGACGTGCGCCAGGATGCCCATGAGGATGACGGCGACCGGGCGGTCGAGGTCCAGGGTGCGCGCCGCGCCCGCGAGTATCGCCTCGGGGTCCTCGACGTCGGCGTCGATGTACGCGGTCGCGCCCTCGCCGGTGCTGGTGAGCAGGCCGCGGGCGTGGGCGAGGACGAGTTTGTCGTTGTCGACGTAGACGATGCGGGAGTCGGGGGCCGCGCGCTGGGCCACCTCGTGGGTGTTGTCCGCGGTGGGCAGCCCGGTGCCGATGTCGAGGAACTGCCGTACGCCCGCCTCCCCGGCGAGGTGGCCGACGACCCGGCGCAGGAACTGCCGCCCGCTGCGCGCGAGATCGACGATCTCCGGGAAGACCTGCTGGAACCGGGCGCTGGCGGTGCGGTCCGCCTCGTAGTTGTCCTTGCCGCCGATCCAGTAGTTGAAGATCCTCGCCGAGTGCGGCACCGAGGTGTCGACGACCACCCGCTGCGTGCCGTCGTGGAAGGTTTCCTCTGACATGGTCTCCACCGTCCGGGGTCGGGGGCGCGGCCCGGACAACGTAACCGAGGAGGAGCCCGCCGTCACCGGCGCCCGCGGGCCCGCCCGCCCGCCCGGCGCGGTGGCCGGGCGGCCGGTCACGCCCCGTCGCCCGCGATGCTCCGGGACATCGCGAGGTGGCTCGCCAGCAGCCCGCCGTCCACCGGCAGGCTGACCCCGGTGATCCATGCCGCGTCGCCGGAGGCGAGGAACGCCACCGCCCCCGCGATGTCGTCCGGTTCGCCGACCCGGCCCAGCGGGTAGTGCTCCTCGACCCGGGCAAGGACCTCGGGCCGGCCGGCCCAGACGGCGGTGCGCACGGTGCCGGGCTCGACGAGGTTCACGCGCACGCCGCGCGCCGCGCTCTCCACGGCCAGGGTGCGGGTCAGGGAGACGAGCGCGGCCTTGGCGGCGCTGTACGCGTGCTCGCCGTAGTGGCGTTCGGCGTTGACCGAGCCGATGTTGACGATCGCGGACCGGCCCGGGGCGGCGGCCAGCAGCGGCAGCGCCGCGCGGGCGCAGCGCGCGGCGCCGTGCAGGGTGACCTCGAAGTCCTCGTACCAGTCGGGCTCCTGCCAGTCCTCGAAGCGCGGCGGGTCGCGGTGGACGGCGTAGGCGTTGTTGACGAGGACGTGCAACCCGCCGAAGGACTCGGCCGCGTACGCGACCGCCGCCCGGACCGCCGCGCCGTCCGTCACGTCGCAGGCGAGCGCCACGGCCGTACCGCCTGCTGCGCCTATCGCGGCGGCGGCCCGCTCGGCGCGCTCGCCGTCCCGGTCGGTGACCAGCACGCCCGCGCCCTCCGCGGCGAAGCGGCGGGCGACCGCCTCGCCTATCCCCTGTCCGGCGCCCGTGACCAGCACCCCGTATCCCTCGAATCGCTCCACCGGACCAGGTTAGAAGGCCGGTCTGACACGGCCTCGCCTCGCGTGGCGGCGGGCCGGCAGCGGCGCCGCCGCCCTCCTGCGGGCCACCGCGCCCCCCTTCCTCGCCTTCGTCCTCGCCCTGGGACTGGTGGTCCGCGCGGTCGTCGACAACGGCCTCGGCGCGGCCCTGGGCCGGCTGGTGCCTTCGGGCACGGGACTGCTCGCGCTGCTGGGAACGGCGGCGCTCGCCGCCGTGCCCGCGAACGTGATCAACAACCTGCCCGCGGTGCTGGTGCTGCTGCCGCTCGCGGTCCCGTCGGGCCCCGCCGCCGTGCTGGCGGTGCTGCTGGGCGTGAACATCGGCCCCAACCTCACCTATACGGGCTCGCTCGCCACCCTGCTGTGGCGGCGCGTGGTGCACGCACACGACGCGGAGGTGGAACTGAAGGAGTTCACCCGCCTCGGCGTGTACGCCGTACCGGCGGCCCTGGGCGCCGCGGTGCTGGCACTGTGGGTCTCGCTGACCGTGATCGGAGGAGGGTGAGCCGTGGCCGTGGTGGTGTGGATCGTCGAGGGCACCTGGCCCGCCTGCGTGGCCGCCGCGGGTGCGCACGCGCCCGAGGAGGCCGAGGTCGTCCTGCTGCACGTCGCCCCGGCCGACGTGCCCGGCGCGGCGCACGGCGCGCTCGCCGGGCTGCTCGGGCGTGGCGGGCCCGCGCCCGGGCGGCCGGGGCGCGAAGGCGCAGGACCCGACCCGGGCGAGCGGGTGGCGCGGCTCGCGGACGCCTCGGCCGACGAGCTGCTGGCCGAGGCCGCGGCCCGGCTGGGCCGGCCCTGCACCCTGGCCAGGCGCACGGGACGGGTCGAGCGGGAGGTCGTCGCGGCGGCGGCGGACGCCGAGTTGCTGGTCGTCGCCAGGGACGGCGACCGCGCGCACCTGGGCCCGCGCAGCCTGGGCCCGGCGAGCCGCTTCGTCGTCGACCACGCGCCGTGCCCGCTGCTGCTGGTGTGGCCCGAGTCCGCGCCGAGCACGGCGACGCTCCCGCCGCCTCCGCCGCCCCCTCCCGGCCCGTGAGCGAGCCGGCTTACGCGTCCTCGCCGTAGAGGCGGGCGATGTCCTTCGAGTCGAGCCAGCCGCTGTACGCGGGCGACTGCGGCCAGCCCTCGGGCGAGTCCTGCCACTCCTCCTGCCGCCCGTACGGCAGCACGTCGATGAGCGGGAAGGTGTGGCTCAACTGCTCGGTGCCGCGGCCGCTGGAGTGCCAGGTGCGGTAGACCGTGTCGCCGTCGCGCAGGAAGACGTTGAGCGCGAACCCGCCGCCCTTCGGGGCGTCGACGTCGGCGCCGAACGGGCTGTTGGCGGTGGAGTACCAGGTCATCTGGTTGCCGACGCGCTTCTTGTACGCCAGCGCCTGGTCGATCGGGCCCTGCGTGACGATGACGAACCGCGCGTCGTACGGGTCGAGGAAGCCGAACCGGGTGAACTGCGCGGTGTAGCTCGTGCAGCCGCCGCACTGCCACTCCTTGTCCTCGAACCACATGTGGTTGTAGACGATGAGCTGCGACTTGCCGTCGAAGACGTCCACCAGCCGGACCGGCCCCTCCGCACCCTCCAGGGTGTAGTCGGGCATCTCGACCATCGGCAGCCGGCGCCGCTGCGCGGCGATGGCGTCCAGCTCCCGGGTCGCGGCCTTCTCGCGGACGCGCAGCGCGTCCAGCTCGCGCCGCCAGGTGTCGGTGTCGACGACGGGCGGCATTGCGTGGGCGGTCATGGTGCTCCTCCGACGTTCAGGGATTGCCTCTCCGTACGGATAGACCGGCTGACCCGGCGGAACTCATCGCTCGGCGCGATGGCACTCGGTCACGTACGGCATCTCACCCGGTCGCGCCACCGCGAGGAGGGCCCGTACCCGGTCCAGCAGCCGCTCGCGTACGGCGGGCGCCAGGGTGATCACGTAACTGCGGGAGGCGACCATGTCGCGTCGTGTCAGGCGTCCGCCGGGTGCGACCGGGCGGACAGCAGCCGGAGGGCGTCGGCGGAGGCGGGGTCGTCCGGGGTGTAGACCTCCAGCCGGTGGTCGGGGCTGTCGGGCTGCAGCCAGACCTGGTAGCCGACGTCGAGCGCGCCGACGGTGGGGTGCCGCAGCCGCATCGTGCCCACGGTGCAGTCGGCGACGTCGCCCGCCGCCCACAGCTCGGCGAAGTCCGCGCTGCCCATGGCGAGTTCGCCGATCAGCTCGGCGAGGCGGGCGTCGGTGGGGTAGCGGCCCGCGGTCAGCCGCAGGTACGCGACGTGGATGCGGGCCAGCTCCGCCCAGTTGGCGTGCTGGTCCCGTACGAGCGGGTCGAGGAAGAACATCCGGGGCACCGAAGGCCGGCGGGCGGGGTCGCCGGGGGCGTCGAAGTCGGCGTGCTCGGCGACGAGCGCGTGCCCGGTGCGGTTCCAGGCCAGCACGTCGCCGCGGCGGCCCAGCACGACGGCCGGCGTCGTCTCGGCCAGGGACGTCAGCAGCGCCAGCACCCGGGGGTGCGGCTTCTCGGGCGCCGGCCGGACCAGCCGCGGCGCGGCCGGGCGGCGGGCGAGGTTGTGCAGGTGGGCCGTCTCGGCCGGGTCGAGCCGCAGCACCCGGGCCAGCGCGTCGAGCACCTGCCGGGAGGCGGTGCCTGCCTGCCCCTGCTCCAGCCGCGTGTAGTACCCGGCGCTCACCCCGGCGAGCTGCGCCAGCTCCTCGCGGCGCAGGCCCGGCACCCGGCGGGCGGCGCCGTAGGTGCCGAGTCCGGCGGCGGCGGGCGTGACACGGCCGCGGCGGGTCTTCAGATACGCCCCGAGGTTCTCCAGCTCCATGGTGCCGAGGCTACGTCGGGGCGGGCGCGGGTGCGGCGGCCCCGGGTATCCCTGCCGGGTGTACCCACGGTGCGGGGATGGCTGGCGGCCGGGCGCCGGAGCACCGTCGTGGCCATGGACGTACAGCGGACTTCTCCCCCTCCCGCCCCCGGCCCGCGGGCGTGGCTCGGCCTGCTCGTGGTGCTCGGCCCGGTGCTGCTGGTCGCGATGGACGGCTCGGTGCTGTTCCTGGCGATGACCTCGATCTCAGCGGAGCTGTCGCCGTCGGCGGACCAGGCGCTGTGGATACTCGACGGCTACGGGTTCGCGGTCGGCTCCCTGCTCATCGCGTTCGGCGGCATCGGCGACCGGTACGGCAGGCTCCGGCTGCTGCTGACCGGGGCGGCGGTGTTCGGCGCCGCCTCGGCGGGCGCGGCGTTCGCGCCGTCCGCGGAGCTGCTGATCGCGTTCCGGGTGCTGATGGGCGTGGCCGGCGCCACGCTGCTGCCCTCCGCGCTCGCGGTGCTGAGCGAGCTGTTCGCCGACGCGCGGCGGCGCGCGCAGGCCATCGGGATCTTCGCGGCGGCCTTCGCCGCGGGCTTCGCGATCGGCCCGGTGGTGGGCGGGCAGTTGCTCGCGCACTTCTGGTGGGGCTCGGTGTTCCTGATCAACCTTCCGGTGGTCGCGCTGTTCCTGCTGCTGGCTCCGCGGCTGCTGCGCGAGGTTCGTGCCGGCGGGCAGGGCCGCGTCGACGTGCCGAGCGTCGTGCTGTCCGCCGCGGGGATCCTGCTGGCCGTCTACGGGATCAAGCGCGCGGCGGCCCACGGTCCCGCGGCCGTCCCGCTGGTCGCAGCCGGCGCCGGCGTCGCCCTGCTGTGGTGGTTCGTACGCCGCCAACTACGGCTCGCGCACCCGCTGATCGACCTCCGGCTCTTCCGCGACCGGGTGTTCGCGATCGCGGCGGTCACCGGGCTGCTGCCGCTGGCGGCCTGGTCGGCGGTGGCGTACCTGGGCGGCATCTACCTGCAGTCCGTACGCGGGCTCGGCGTCTTCGACGCGGCCCTCGTGACGCTGCCCGGCGCGCTGGTGCTCACGGTCACCTGCGTCGTCACCCCGGCGGTGGTCGCGCGCACCGGCACCCGGGCCGCGCTGCTCGCCTGCCACTTCGTCATCGCCGGCGGGCTGCTGCTGCTCCTGCCCACGGGGGTCTCGGGCGGCACGGGCTGGTACGTCGCGGCCACCGTCGTCGCCGGCGTCGGCTACGGCATCTCGTTCAGCGTGGTCGCGGACACCGCCGTCGCCGCGGTGCCGCCGGAGCGCGCAGGTTCCGCCGGGGCGATCGCCGAGACGAGCAACGAACTCGGCAACGCCCTCGGGATCGCGCTCCTCGGCTCCCTGGCGGCGCTCGTCTTCCGGCTGCGGGGTCCTGACCTGGCCGGGACGCTCACCGAGACGTTGCAGGCGCCGGGGATCACGGCGGCGGCGGCCGGTCAGGCGGAGTCCGCGTTCGTCACGGGGCTGCACGCGGCGGCGCTGGTCGCGGCGCTGCTGCACGCGGCGCTCGGGCTGTTCACGCTGCGGCACCTGCCGCGCCGTCGCCACCCCGCGCCGCCGCTGCCCGCAGCGCTTCGCTGACCAGCGGCCGCAGGTGCGCGTACGCCCAGGCGGCGAGGGTGGTGGGCGTGGTGGTGAGCACGTCGCGCGGCTGCTCGGGGGTGAAGTCGCGGGTGCCCGCGGCCATGCCGGCGACGGCCTCCACGGCGCCCGGCGGCAGCCCCGCCGAGCCCAGCGCGGCGCGTACCTCGTCGTCGCTGACGGCCTCCACCCGCACCGGGCGGCCCAGCGCCCCGGTCAGGATCTCCGCGACCTGGAGGAAACTCAGGTCCTCCGGCCCGTGCACGGCCTGGACGACGCGCCCCTTCCAGTCGTCGGCGAGCAGCCGCGCGGCGGCGACGTCGCCGATGTCGCGCGGGTCGACCCACGCCATGGGGCGCTCGGGGCGGAACTGCGTGGTGAGCACGCCGCGGGCCAGGTCGTCCAGGGAGAGGAGGAGGTTGCTGAAGAAGTAGGCGCAGCGCAGGTGGAGGGTGTCGGCCCCGGTGGCGTCGAGGCTCTCCTCGATCCGGCCGAGCGCGTCGATGTGCCCGGCTCCGCCGCGCAGTTCCGCCCCGATGCTGCTGAGCAGCACGACCCGCGCGACGTCACCTGCGCGCGCGGCGTCGACGAGTCCCGCGGCGGTCCGCTCGGAGGCCGCGTTCGGATCGGGGTCGGTGTCCGGGGTGGGGTCGACCCAGAAGACGGTCCGGGCGCCGGCCGTCGCCTCGCGGACGAACGCCGTGTCCGTCATGTCGCCGGTGCGTACGTCGACGAGGGCGCGGGTCGCCGGGTCGAGGCGCGCGGGGTCGCGGACGAGCGCGCGGGGGCGTACACCGGCCTGGAGCAGGAGGCGGACGACGCGGGATCCGACGCGGCCGGTGGGAGTGGTGACGACGATGGTCATGGGAGGGTGCCTCTCGTTTGCCGGGCTCCCCGCCACCGTAGGAAGGAAGGAGGACAGTCCCGGACCTCCTTCGCCCGGCGTGGACGCGTGATCGCCGAATGGGCGAAGGTGGTGGCGGCACAGATCGACCGGAGGTCCGGAGCATGCGGCTCACCCGCACCCACCGCGCGGCGGCAGGCGCGCTCTGCGCGCTCGTACTCGCAGCACTGACGTCATGCGCGGAGGACACGTCGCAAGCGAAGCCCGAACCCTCGCGGGCCGCCGCCACCCCTTCGGCGTCACCGGAGCCGTACGTCCGTGAACTGGCGGCTCTGGAACGCGCATACGGCGCACGGCTCGGGGTCTACGCCGTCGACACGGGAACGGGGCGGAAGGTCGCGTACCGGGCGGGCGAACGCTTCCCGTACGCCTCGACGTTCAAGGCGCTGGCCGCGGGCGTCGTGCTCCGCACCCACTCGGCGGCGGAACTGGACCGGGTGATCACGTACTCCGCGGACGACCTCATCGCCCACTCCCCCGTGACGGAGAAGCACGTCGCCACCGGCATGACGCTGCGCGACCTGTGCGAGGCCGCCGTGCGCTACAGCGACAACGCCGCCGCCAACCTGGTCCTCGCCGAACTCGGCGGCCCGGCGGGCATGGACGCCGAACTGGAGGCCCTCGGCGACGACGTCACCCGCATGGTGCGCGACGAACCGGAGCTGAGCCGCTGGACCCCGGGCGACACCCGCGACACGAGCACGCCGCGCGCGCTGGCGGAGGACCTGCGCGCGTTCGTCCTGGACGACGCCCTCGACGAGCCCGAGCGCGCCCGGCTCACCACGTGGCTGCGCACGAACACCACCGGCGACACCCTGATCCGCGCGGGGGTGCCGGCGAACTGGACGGTCGGCGACAAGACCGGCACGGGCAGCACGTACGGCGCCCGCAACGACATCGCGGTCCTCTGGCCGCCGGACCGCGCCCCGATCGTCCTGACCCTCATGACCAACCGCAAGGAGCGGCACGCGGAACCCGACGACGAACTCCTGGCGGAAGCGGCGTCCGAGGTCGCCGCGGCCCTCCCGCCCGGCGACGGCCCCTCCGCTCAGGGATCGCCTCGCGGCACGCCGTAGCGAACGCCTCGGCCGTCCCGTGCCCTACTCCCGGCCCAGCACCGTGTCGGCGCCGCCGGGCCAGTCGCCGGCGGTGCCGCCGATCCAGGCGAAGGAGGCACCGGTGACACCCGCGGCCGGGGCCGCCTCCCGGTCGAGCAGCGTCACGCGCACCCCGAGGCGCGCCAGGTGGTACGCCACGGAGGCACCCACGACCCCCGCTCCGACGACCACGACACCGTCCCGCGGCACGCTCGGGCTCCCGGACACCATGCGACCACCTCCCCCGCAGTGTCGCATCCGGGCGCGGGGCCGCACCGCCGTTCGCCCGTCCGCGTGCCCGTGCGGGGGCGAACCGGTGTGTCAGTGCCCGCTGTTAGCCTCCGGCAATGACCTTAGGGGCCCTTGAGAGAACACTGCGGGAACGCCCGGACGACCTGGCGTCCTGGCTGGTCTACGGCGACCGGCTGAAGGAACGAGGCGACCCCCGCGCGGAGCTGATCCGGCTGGCGGACCGGCTGGCGCGCGTCGCTCCGGGCGGCGGCCGGAAGGCGGTCGAGCGGGAGATCGACGCGCTGGTGGCGGAGCACCGGGAGAGCTGGGACGCGGAGCTGCCGGAGGGGGTCAGCGCCCGGGAGCGGCGGCACGGGTTCGCCACCGCGATCGCCGTCGAATGGAACGACGACGCGCCCATGCTGATCGAAAAGGCCCTGCGGGTCGCGCCGTTCGCGACCGCGCTGAAGATCGTGCCGCCGGAGACGGACCCGGCGGAGTTCGACTACTGGGACGACGACACGGACGAGGACGGCGAGCCGCTGCCGTCCGCCGAGGTCGAGGCGGGCACGCTCGCGACGCTCGACCTGGCCTCGTTCACCTCCGTCGACCTGTCCTATCTCCGCGTCGGGGCGCTGGGCGCCAAGGCGCTGGCGGTGTCCTCGTACTTCCGCAGCGAGGCGGCCGGGGGCCAGACCCTCGCGGCACCGGCGGCGCCCGGCCGGATCGGCGTGCTCGACCTGCGGTACTGCCACGTCGGGGACAGCGGCCTGGCCGCGCTGGCGGCCAACCCCTTCTTCACCGGCGTCCGCCGCCTGCACCTCCAGCACAACGCGCTCACCGCAAAGGGGGTGCGCGCCCTGCACGCCTTCGGCGACCTCACCGAACTCGATCTGCGTTACAACGAGATCGGCGAGGAGGGCGCCGAGGCGCTGCTCGCGGCGCCGTTCCTCGGTTCGCTCACCCGGCTGCTGCTCTACGCCGCAGACGTCGGCGAGGCCGGCGCGCGCCGGCTCGCCGCCGCACCCCGACTCCCGCCCGTACTGCGCAGTTATTGGAGGAGCGTGTGAGCACCGAGCTCCGCGACCGGTTCTTCGCCCTGTCCACCGCCGCCGGGCGGGCGCCCGCGGAGGAGGTCGACCGGTATCGTGCGCTGGTCGACGCCACCGACGCCGAGCCCACCGCCGTGCTCGACGGGCTGGCGGTCTCCTGGCATCCGACGGCCCGGTTCAAGGCGGTCCGCTTCGTCGACGCCGAACGCATCGACGCGGGCGTGCGCGACCTGTTCGCGCGGCCCAGCGAGGCGGCGCCGTATCTGGCCGCGGTCTTCGCGGACCCGCGGGAGATGTCGTTCCGTACGTACGAGAACATCCTCCCGCTCGACCGGCTCTTCGCCGACGCCGGGCTGGAGTTCGAGCTGAAGGACCGCACGGAGTTCGCGGAGGGGGCGTACTCCTTCTCGATCGGGCTGCCCGCGGCGGCGCGGGCGCGGCTGGCGGGCCTGGACGACCTCGACCTCTACGTGCCGCCGCTCAACAGCGGCTCCCGCGGCGGCGACCGCTTCATCTTCCACTCGGCGCTGCTCGCCGAGGCCCTCACCAAGGCGGTGGCGGGGGCCATGCCCCGGGCGCGGCTCGACGGCTTCGCGCACGTCAACCCCGTCTTCCGGTGCAACCGCTTCGAGCCGGACGACGCCAACTTCCACCGCCACCGCGACACCCCGTACTACGACCGGTCCCGCGGGCACGTCTCCCGCTACACCGTCCTGCTGTACCTCACCGGCGGCACGGGCAGTCCCGCCCTGGACCTGACCGGCGGCGCCGGGCTCACCGACATCGCCCCCTTCACCTGCGTGATCTTCGACCAGCGGTACGAGCACGAAGGCGCCCCGTACCTCGAAGGGCGCAAGGTCTTCCTGCGCACGGAGCTGGTCTTCACCGAACCGGACGCCGCGCACGACCCGGAGATCGGCGCCCTGTTCGCCAAGGCGTGCTACCTGACCGGCGAGAGCGTCTTCGCGCCCGAACTCGCCCGGTACGCCGACGACTACTACAACCGGGTCGCCGCGGCGCACTGGAGCGGCGACCTCGGCGCGGGCGCGGCCGGCGAGCCGTTCCTGCACAAGCGGTTCCGCGGGCTGGACTTCGTCGCCAACGGGCACGACTTCTGGTTCCCCGCGTCCGGCGGTCTGTCGCCGGCCGCGTGCGCGGCGATCACGCTGCTCGACTACTTCAACTGCAAGGTCGGCGACAAGGCGTTCCGCGCGGCGTGCGAGACGACGGTGGTCGAGGCCGAGGGCACCGACTGGATACCGGCGTTCCTGGAGGAGAGCGGCGGCACGTCACCCCTCGCGCCGTTCGACAAGAGCATGCTGTTCCCGGAGCCCGAGGAGCCGGCCACCGAGGACATGCCCGACTGCGCGTGCGGCATCTGCGACGGCGGCCTCCTCGGACCGCACTTCGACACCTCGCGCAACGCCGACGTCATCGGGCACTACGTCCAGGCGCAGGACGCCGCCAAGGCTGAGGTGCTGCCCGCACCGGTGATGATGCTCGGCGAGGACGTGGTGCTCGACCCGGACCGGTTCGTCGTCGAGGGCAACCGCATCCACGTGCTGGGCAGCAAGGCGCCGGAGCCGGTCAACTTCGCGTCCTGCCAGGGCGGTCCGCCGGTGCCCCCGGCGAAGGACTTCGTCACCACAGCGGCGACCGTGGACGTGGCGCACTTCCTCGTGCCGCCGATCCTCTTCACCGAGCACGACGGCCTCTTCCACCTGAAGTTCGACTTCTTCCGCAACTCCTGGACGGTGGACCACGAGCAGTCCACCGTCGCGGTGCCGATGATCCGCCCGTTCGGCGAGGACGACATCGACGAGAACTGGGAGGACCACTACTACGACGACGAGGACGAAGACGACGAGGACGACGAGGACGAGAAAGAAGAAGAGGAGGAGTAGGCGGGGGCGGCGGCCAGTTCGCCCATGCGGGCCAGGGCGGCGATCCAGAAGCGCTGGCGCGCCTGCGCCTGGCCCACGAGGTAGGTGGCGCGCAGCTTGGGCGGCAGGTGCGGCAGCAGCCGCGCCACCACGTCGAGGTGCCGTTCGAGCTGCGACACCTCCGCGTTGGAGAACACCTGGTGCACGAGGTCGGTGTCGTTGGTGCCCTCTGCGGACGTCTCGACGGCCGCCGCCAGCCGGGCCTGCCAGCCCGCCAGGTCGGCGGCCAGCTCCGCCAGCCCGATCTGCGGCCGCTCCGCCAGCCGCGCCTCGAGGCCGGAGAGCGGCACCGGCGCGTACTCACCGTCGCCGAGGTAGATCAGCCCCTGCTCCAGCGGGATGTCGGCGCGGTGCAGCTTGATGAGCCGCTCCAGGGTGCGCTTGGTGACCCAGTCGCGGCCCTCGTCGTCGATGTCGTTCTTCCACCATTCGAGGACGGTCTCGGCGGTCTCGCCGTACGTCGAGATCAGCCACTCGTTGGCCGGGATGTCCTCCGGCTGCACCTCGTAGCTGACCGTGAACCGGCTGGCCTGGGCCACGTTGTTGCTGCTGACGAGCATCTTGCGGCCCAGGTGGTACGGCGGGTTCTGGAGCGCCACCTGCGCGCGCAGCCCGGGCAGCTCGCGGCCCGCGAGCGTCCACTCCTGGGTGATCTCCATCAGCTTCGCGTACGTCGCCTTGTCCTTGGGCCGGTTGTACTCGTCCCAGATGAGCACCTTCGGCTCCGGGTCGAGCAGCGACCTGGCGAGCATCGCCTCCAGCGCGCCGTCCGCGGTCGGCACGGGCACGCACAGGTCCTCGACGTTGGTCACCGGCAGCGAGAAGTACACCGGTTCGCGGCCGGTCTCCTCCCGGGCGACCTGCTTGGCGATCTCCGTCTTGCCGCAGCCGGGCGGCCCCTGGAGCAGCACCGCCCAGCGGTGCGCCGCGGCGGCCCTGAGGATGCGGCGGACCGGGTCGGTCACCGCGGCGGGGTTGGCCGCGCCGACCGCCGCCGCGATGGCGTCGAGCACTTCCTCCGTACGGTCCCGGCCCGGCGCGCCGCCGGCGCCCTCGGTGCCGGTCTCGACCAGCGCCAGCCGGCGACCGTTGTGCAGCGGCAGCCCCCAGGCCAGCGGGAAGCCGGCGCGGGCGCAGTCGAGTACGTGCTGGAGGGTGCGCGGCGAGAGCAGGCCGCGCAGGTGCGGGTCGAGGGCGGCCCACTGCCGGAACACCTCGCGCAGGTCCCAGTCGGGGAACCGGGCGGCCAGCGCGTACCGCCACGCGGTGTCGTTGGCGGACAGCCGGAGGGTCACCATCCGGTCCAGGATCGCCAGGTCGGAGCGGCGCACGCTGGTCTCGGCCAGCGACTCGTTGTCGGTGAGGAACACCCCGACGCAGCCCAGCTCGCGCAGGTCGTACTCGCCGAGGGTCCAGTTGCAGGCCATCTGCATGAGCTGGGACTGGACGGTGTTGCCCGCCTGGAGGGAGTCGTCGACGAGGAGGACGAACGGGGTGCCGGGGGTGAGCTGGCGCATCACGAGCTGCCGCAGGGCCAGTTCGCCGCTGCGCTCGTCGCGTACGGGGGCGTTGATCAGCAGGTCGTCCGGGGCGAGGTTGGCCGCGGGCAGGACCACCAGGCCGGTGCCGGGGTAGCGCTTCGGCACGTACGAGACGAAGGTGGACGTCTTGCCGATGCCGTGCTCACCGAAGATCTGCCCGGTCTGGCCGGTGGCGATCATCGCGTCGATGAACTTCTCCAGCTTGGCGGTCGGCCCCTCCAGCGGCGGGTCCGGGTACGTGGCGTTCGCTCTCCACCGCCGGCCCGCGGCGGGCGGCTCCGGCGATATCGCGGCAGACGGTGTCGCGGCGGGCGGTGTCGCGGCGGGCGGTGTCGCGGCGGCCACTAGGCGTTTCTCCTCTGCTGTCGTTCGGATGTGACCCGGTGGCAGGCCATCGGGCGGTGGTGCCGCTCCGGCCAGTCGTCGCCGCCGTCGGTGATCAGCCAGATCCAGCGGTCGGGGTCGGCGGGGGTGACGTGGGGCGCGTAGCCGTCGGTGACGACGATCACCGCGTCGGGCTCGTGCGGGAAGGGCTTCCCGGCGACCTCCAGCCGGCCTTCTGCGTAGTCGACGACGCATCGGAAGTCCGTGCCGCCGCCGCCCGCCACCCGCTCCCCGGGCACGAACGGCATCACGACGCCGTCGAAGGAGAGCCAGTGGCTCTCCACCCCGTCCGTCTGCCCGACCAGCGTGGTCAGCCACTCGACCACCGTGTCGGGCATCGACCCCGAGGTGTCGAACGCGACAAGCACGACCTTCGTACGCTCCGGGCCGCGGCGGGTGAGCATCGGCTCGTGGCCGAGCGCGAGGACGATCGCGCCGTGCTTCTTCGGGTAGACCAGCCGTTCGCTCTCGGTCAGCTTGGAGGCGAGTACGTCGGTGAGCCACCGCTGCCACCAGTCGACCCGGCGCGTACGGGGCGTGCTGCCGCGCAGCTTGTCGAGACCGAGGCGGCCCCACAGCCGGCTGAACCGCTCGCCGCCGTCCGCGGTGCGGTCGGCGAGGCCGAGCAGTTCCTCGCGGGCCGACCGGCCGCCGCGCAGCGCGGACTGCATCACCTCGCGCAGCACGTCGTCGCCGACCTGCCCGACGGTCTCGGGGTCCAGCGGGACTTCGCTGCCGGCAGGGCCGCCTGCGAGGTGCACGCAGTAGCCGGACCGCGGTGTGTCGTGCGCCTTCATGCGGCGCAGTTCGCCGTAGACCGTCAGGTCGGTGCGGATGAACTCGTGGTACGGCAGCGGGGCCAGCCCCTGCCCCCGCAGGTCGTCCCGGTACGCGCGGTACACCGCGTCCGGGTCGACGCCCACCGGCTCGGGCGGGCCGCCGCCTTCCGGCACCGCCTCCGGTAACGCGGTGCGGCCCAGCCGGCGCTGCGCGACGTGGTTGATCGCCACCTCGGCGGCGAGCGTGAACACCGGGTCGGAGCGCAGCTCCTCGTCCACGTACAGGTGCCGGTGCATCAGGTGCCGCGCCTCGTGGAACAGCACGAACTTGACGCCCTCGAAGTCCAGCGAGGCGAAGAAGTACGGGTTGTAGAGCAGCGCGCAGCGGCCGTCGCCGGTGGCCGTGACGGCGGCGGTCGGGATCGCGGTGGTGGCGAGGTGGCGGTGGCACTTCGTGTAGAGCCACGAGGCCACGACGCTCTGCCCGGTCCCGAAGTCCAGCAGCGCGGCCTCCTTGCGGCGCCGCGCCTCCGCCACGACCTCCGGGTCCGCCGGCTCCTCCGCGGCCGCCGCGGCGGCCGCGGCCGGCAACCGCCGCAGGTCGGGCGCGCCGTGCGTGCCCCGCCCGTCCCCCTGCACCAGTGGTCTCCCTCGCCGCTCGCGGGCACGCTACAGGCCGCGGCGCGGGCGGCGTGCGGCGGGTTCAGAGCATGCCCGCGCAGAGTGCGAAGCCGCGTTCCGTGAAGGGCCAGTAGGTGTCCGAGCCGGGTGGGCAGGTCTGCGGTTCCGCCAGCGGCTCCACGCCGGTGATCCGGTACATGCGGTTGTCGATCTCGGGGATCTCGGTCTTGCTGCAGCGCGTCACGGACAGGAGGCTCGCGGCGCTCTCCGACATGTCGTCGGCCGCGTAGAGGCCGGGGAAGCACTGCCCCACCCGGAACTGCCGCGCGACGCAGACCGCGACGGCGGCGTCGCTGTAACTTCCGTCCACGGGTTCGTAGTCGACGGAGAACTCGTCGCGGGCCTCGCTGCGCGGGCACACCGGGTCGGCGAAGGTCTCGGTCCAGCGGAGCGAGGTCACCTTCATGTACGCCTTGTCAGAACCGCAGGGCACGGGGTCCAGCTCCTCCACCCCTGACCACGGGTCCCACATGGCCATGTTGCGGTCGGCGGGCTGGCTGATGCTGAGGCAGTCGCCCTTCTCCACCCCGGCGATCTCGTTCCTGGGCGGGGTGGCGACGGGGGTCGGGGTGGGGGGCGGCGTCGGGTCCTGCGCGGCGGGCGTACCCGCCGCCGGGGAGGCGGGCGGGGCGGAACCGCGGGTTTCGGGGGCGTCGTTGGGGAGCCGGTCGATGAGGAGGGCGACGACGACGCCGAGGCAGAGCAGGACCGTGAACACGGCGAGCCTGGCCGGTGCGCGGGAGGGCAGCAGCGGCGCGGTGGCGGCCCGTTTGCCGCCGGTACGGACCGGGGTGGGCGCGGTCGTCGCGGCGCCGGGATCGCCGGGACCGGGGGCGTCGGCGCGCAGGGGGAGGGTGCCGGTGCCCGTCGCGGCGGCGGGAGAGGCGCCGGGCACGCCCTCCGCGGCCGGCGCGGCCTGCTCGGACGGCGCGGCCTGCTCCACCGGCTCGCCCTGCTCGGACGGTTGGGCCTGCTCGGACGGTTGGGCCTGCTCGGCCTGTTCGGCCCGCGCCGGCGGCTCCGGCGGCTCCGGCGGCTCCGGCGGCTCCGGCGGGCCGGGCGGCCGGGCCGGTGGCGCCGGTTCCGGGCGGGCGTCCGCCAGCATCGGGGCCGTCTCCGCCTCCGCCGCCGCGGCGGCACCCGTGCGCCCGTACGCGGCGATCCGCTCCCGCCACTCCCCCGGCAGCAGCCCGGCGCCGCCGACCGCGCCGGGCGCGTCGGCGACGCGGGCGGTCAGGTCCCGTAGCAGCTCCCGCACCGCGGGCCGGTCGGCGGGCGCCAGGCGGAGGCAGGGGCGGATCAGGTCGTCCAGCTGCGGGGGCAGTCCGGCGAGTTCGACGCGCGCCTCGGCCACCCTGACCAGCAGTTGCAGCGGCTCGCTCTCGGGGTACGGCGGGTGCCCGGTGGCGAGGTGGAAGAGCGTGGCGCCCAGCGCGTACACGTCGGACGCCGCCGTGCTGGGCTCGCCGCGGGCCTGCTCTGGCGAGGTGAAGGCGATGGTGCCCAGCGTGACCTGCGTGCGGGTGAGGTCGGCGGCGTGCGCGATGCCGAAGTCGACGACCTTCGGTCCTGCCGGGGGCAGCAGCACGTTCGACGGCTTGACGTCCCGGTGGACGACGCCCACGGCGTGCAGCGCGAGGAGCGCCTCGGCCACGCCCGCGCCGACCCAGCCGACCACCGCGGGGTCGGTCAGCAGCCCGCAGTCGCGGACCAGTTCACCGAGCGAGGGGGCGGCGACGTATTCCGTCGCCATCCACGGCACCGCCGCCTCCGGGTCCGCGTCGATGACCGCGGCGGTGTGGGGGCCGCCGGCCCGGCGGGCGAGCGCGATCTCGCGGGCGAACCGCGCGCGCTCCGCCGCGCCCAGCGGCGCGGTCTCGGAGAGCAGGGTCTTCACCGCAACCGGCCGCCCGGCGGGCGAGCGGGCCAGGAACACCTCGCCCATGCCGCCGCGGCCCAGGAGCCGCAGCACCTCGTACGGGCCGAACCGGTCGCCGGGTCCCGCCCCTTCGCCCGCGCTCACGCGATCACCTCCGTGCAGATGGCCCGGGTGCCGCTCTGTACCTTCCAGGCGTCGGCGCACACGCCGTCGTCCGCGGCGGACGCCGGGTGGACGGCGGTCACGCGGGCCAGTTGCTCGAAGATCCGCGACGGGCTTCCGCCCGAGCAGTCGGTCCGGGACGCGAGGTTGGCGGCCCAGCGGCGCGAGGAGGAGACGGCGTAGCCCTCGTCGCGTTTGCCGCCGACGTACTCCCGGACCGGGAAGCAGTCGCCTACCTGGAAGTTGCGGTCCAGGCAGAGCCCGGTGCCGAAGTCGAGCAGCGACCACTCCACGCTGTCCGGGCCCCCGGTGCAGTCGTCGGACGTGCCCCCGGACTTGCCCGTGACGACGGTGGCGGCGCGGGGCGAGTCGCAGGGGACCTTGTCGGGGGCGGCCTTCTCGGGCTCGAAGCCGACGACGGCGTAGTGGACCGTCAGGCAGTCGCCCTTGCGCGAGGAGTCGATGAGCTTGGCGCTCGCCACGTCCTCCTTCGTTTCGAGTGCGGCGTACGGGTCCTCGGGCTCTCGGTCCGCCTCGTCCTTCCCCGCCTGGCCGCCCTTCCCGTCCCGGCCGTCGGGGTCTGCCGCGTCGTCGGCGGGCGGGTCGCGGTCCGCGGCGCCGTCGGCGTTCGCCCCGTCGTCCGCGGCCGTCGGCGGGAGCTTCCGGCCGTCGTCGTCCGCCAGGGCGACGAGCACGATCGAGGACGCGGCGACGGCGACGACCGCGGCGGAGGCGACCAGCCACGTCAGCCGGCGGCGCCGGCGCGGGGGCCGCGCGGGCGCCGGTGCGGCCGGGGCGCCGCCGGGCGCCACCGCCGTACGGGCCACGTCACCGGCGCCCCGGGTCCGGTCCGTACCGCCGGACTCCGGGCCCGCGGACTCCGGGCCCTCCGGCCCCGTACCGCCCGCTTCCGCGCCCGGTGCCGCGCCGTCCTCGCCCGCTTCCCGCTCCCGGATCGCCGCCAGCCACTCCCCCGGCAGCCAGTCCCCGCCGCCCGCCGCGCCCGGCCGCGCCGCCAGCCGGGAGCCGAACTCGGCGACGACCGCCGCCGCGTCCGGCCGCTCGGCGGGCTGCGCCCGCAGGCACGGCAGCACCGCGTCCGCCAGTTCCGGCGGCAGCCCGGTGAGATCCTGCTCGGCTCTGGCCACGCGGGGCAGCAGCCGGAAGAAGTCGGCGGTGTCGGCGTACGGCGGGCGGCCGGTGACGAGGTAGAACACCGTGGCGCCCAGCGCATAGAGGTCGGCGGCCGGCGTGCTGGGCTCGCCGCGCGCCTGCTCCGGGGCGCTGAAAGCGACGCTGCCCAGGCTGACCGTGGTGCGGGTGAGGTCGGCGGGGCGCGAGATGCCGAAGTCGATGAGGCGCGGTCCCGCCACGGGCAGCAGCACGTTCGACGGCTTCAGGTCGCGGTGCACGATCCCCTCGGCGTGCAGCGCCGCGAGTGCCTCCGCCGTGCCGGCCGCGACCCACAGCGCGGCGTCGGCGGGCAGCGGGCCGCGAGTGCGGACCAGTTCGGCCAGCGACGGGGCGGGCACGTACTCCGTCGCCATCCACGGCACCGCCGCGTCCGGGTCGGCGTCGACGACGGCCGCCGTGTACGCCCCGCTGACCCGGCGCGCCAGGGCGACCTCGCGGGCGAACCGGCGCCGGGCGTCGTCGGTGACCGGGCCCCCGGAGTCCACCGTCTTGACCGCCACCGGGCGGCCGGCGGCGGAGCGCGCCAGATACACCTGCCCCATGCCGCCGGCGCCCAGCCGTCTGACGATCCGGTACGGCCCGACCTCGGCCGGCGCCGCCTGCGGCACGCCGACCGGTGGTTCCCCCGTCATCCCCGGCACTCCCCCCAAGTCGCCCCGGCGCACGGCCCGTTCGGCGCGCGCCGGGAGCAGGCTACCCGCGCGGGCGCGGGCGGCGCCCGGCCCGGACCCCTCTCGGACGCGGGCATCCCGACCGGCGGTTGCGCACCGCCCGCGCCGACGCGCGGCGGCCGTCCCACGGGCCCCGCGAGGGGCGGGCCGCACCAGCGGCCACGCGGCGAGGGCCGCCCCGCTCCCGGCGGGGCGGCCATCCGGCCGTCAGCCGCAGAACTCGGCCTCCAGCGCCGCGTTCTCCCGCTCCTGGGCGCCCCAGTCGCCGTTCCGGTTCACGGTGAGCACGTGGCGGCCGTCGCGGGTCGCCGCCGCCCGGGACAGGGAGCCGGGCACCTGTCCGCCGTGGCCCCAGACCGTGACTCCGCAGGAGAGCCGGTCGGACCGGATGCCGAGGCCGTACGCCGCGGTGGATGCGCCGCTCGCACCCGACTCCTCCGACTCGATGGGCACGGTGGTGAGCATCTGGTCCACCTGCTCGCGGGGCAGCAGTTCCCCGCCGAGCAGGGCGGCGTAGAAGCGGTTCAGGTCGCGGGTGGTGGAGATGACCTGCCCGGCGGACCAGGCGACGGTGGGGTTGAACTCGGTGACGTCGTGGACCGGGGCGTTCGGGTCCTCCTGGTAGAGCTTGGAGTAGTGGCGGCCGTGGGGGCGCGGCACCGCGGCGGAGGAGCCGGGCACGGAGGTGGCGCGCAGCTTCAGCGGCTCCAGGATCCGCCGGCTGACCTGGGAGGCGTAAGTGTCGCCCGTGGCGCGCTCGATGACCATGCCGGCGAGGATGTAGTTGGTGTCGGAGTACTCCCAGCCGGTGCCCGGGGCGAAGAGCGGCGGGTGGGACAGGCCGATCTCCACCAGCTCTTGCGGGGTGGCACCGTCGTAGCGGTGGACGAGGAAGGATTCGCCGGTGAACTTGGCGAGGAAGCCCTCGTCGCGGTTGTAGTTGAAGATCCCGCTGGTGTGGTTGAGCAGGTGGCGCACGGTGATCTCGCGGCCGTCGTTGCCGTTGCCGCGTACGACGCCGGGGAGCCAGCGCTCGACCGTGTCGTCGAGCGAGAGCACCCCCCGCGCGTCGAGTTGCAGCAGCACCGTGGCGGTGAACGTCTTGGTCAGGCTGCCCACCCGGAACCGGTCGCGGTCCCGGCGCGGCTCGCCCGTCGCCAGGTCCGCCACCCCGGCCTCTCCCGACCACCGCTGCCGCCCGTCGCGTACCGCGGCGAGCGCGCCCGGCGTGCCCTCCGCGACGATGGCGTCCAGCGCCGCCTGCGTGCCGTCGTGCCCGGCCGGTAACCCGGCGTTCTGCTGCCCGGCGTCCAGCGCGGCGGCGGGTGCGATGCCGCCCGCGACCAGCGCCCCCGCCGCGGCGAGCAGCGCCCAGCGGCGCCCCGTCGCACGTATGCCGTCGGTCATGTCGATCCCCCTCGGTCAGGTACGGCCCGCGGCGGTCGCCGCGCGCCGTTGACCGCAGTCAACCGGCGCGGCGGTCCCGAGGCGTCAGGGATCACCCCCACCCCGTCCCGGACGGCACCCCCAGCGACCCCGGGACTTGCATACCCCCCAGGGGTAGTGTTATATCTTCCTCGCATACCCCCAGGGGGTATCCACTCAGAGGAGGCGTACTGCCATGTCATCCGTCAACCCCCGCCGCTGGTGGGCACTGCTCGTGCTCGCCACCGCGCAGTTCATGGTCATCATGGACACCTCGATCATCGGCGTCGCGCTCCCCGAGATGCAGCGCGACCTGGGCTTCTCGCCGGGCGATCTGCAGTGGGTCTTCAACGCCTACGTCGTCGCCTTCGGCGGTCTGCTGCTCCTCGGCGGCCGGCTCTCCGACCTCTTCGGCGCCCGGCGCGTGTTCGTCACCGGATGGGGCGTGCTCATCGCCGGCTCCGTGGTGGCCGCGGCGGCGCAGAGCGCGGCGGTCGAGATCGCCGGGCGCGCCGTACAGGGCGTCGGCGGGGCGCTCATCGCGCCCTCCGCGATGACCCTGCTGATGATCCTCTTCAGCCACGACCCGCGGGAGCTGGGCAAGGCGCTCGCCCTCTACGGCGCCGCGGCCCCGGCCGGCGGCACCGCCGGGGTGTTCCTCGGCGGCGTGTTCACCGAGTGGCTGAGCTGGCCGTGGATCTTCATCATCTACGTGCCCATCGGCATCGCCACCCTGCTCGCCACCGGCCTGCTGCCGTCCGTCCAGCCCCGCCGCGGCGGCGTGGACGTACTCGGCGCCGGCGCCGTCACCGCCGGGCTCGCGCTCGCGGTCTTCGCCGTCGTCCGGGCCCCCGAGGTGGGCTGGGGCGACGCCGCCACCGTCGTCCAACTGGCCGGCGCCGCCGCCCTGCTGGCGCTCTTCCTGGTGATCCAGCGCACCGCCCGGTCGCCGCTCATGCCGCTGGGCGTGTGGCGCACGCCGCGGCTGGCGTCCGCGAACCTGGCCATGGTGCTGCTCGGCGCCGCCTGGATCCCGATGTGGTACTTCCTCAACCTCTACCTCCAGCAGGTCCTCGGCTACGGGGCCTTCGCCTCCGGCGCCGCGCTGCTGCCCATGACCGGGCTGCTGATGGTCGTCATGACCCTGCTGTCCGCCCGGCTGCTCGGCCGGTTCGGCCCCAAGCCGCTGCTGGCCGGCGGGCTGCTGACGCTGGCGGCCGGGCTGCTGTGGCTGTCGGCGGTCGAGCCCACCGGGTCGTTCGCGGTCGACGTCCTGCCCGCCTCGCTGGTCGCGGCGCTGGGCATGTCGCTGGCGTACATCCCGGGGCTGATGGCCGCGATGTCCGGCGTCCCGCAGGAGCAGGCCGGGCTGGCGTCCGGCATCGTCAACACCACGTACCAGGTGGGCTCCGCCCTCGGCCTCGCGGCGCTGACCGCGCTGGCCACCTCGCAGGGCGCCGACCGCCTCGGCGACCTGCCGGCGCTCACCGACGGGTTCAGCGCCGCGTTCACCGGGGCCGCCGGGGTGGCGGCCGCGGGTGCGCTGCTGACCGCACTGTTCATGGGCCGCCGCGGCAGCCGTCCGGCGGCCGGCGCCGCCGGGGCGGACGCGGGTGCGGGTGCGGGTGCCGAGGAGGTACGCCTCTGACGGCCGGCCGCCGCGCCGCGTCACCGGGGTACGGGTCACGGTTCGCCGCCGCACGGCGGGGCCGTGGCCCGTACCCCGCACGCGTGCTCGGGAGGAGTCCCGGGACCGGCGCAGTACAACTGAGCAGGCGGCGGTGACCGGACGGACACGGACCGTACCGGCCGGATCCCCTCCACCCGCACCGGCGGGGGACGGGCCGCGCCAGCCGCGCGCGCAACCGGGCATCCGGCCCGGCCGCGCACCGACCGCGAGGAGGACCCGTGCCCACCGACTCACGAGTGTTCGCCGAAGGCAGCCGCGCCCTGCGCTACACGCTCGCCGGGATCGTGCTGCTCGCCCTCGTCTACGTCGCCGGCGTCTTCGCCTGGGGCGGGGCGGCCTGGTCCACCGCGCCCTTCCGCGGCGCGGCGGAAGCGCGCGAGCGCACCGTGGGCTCGGGCGAGTTCCGCATCTCCACCTATGAGGAGTTCTTCGACCTGTGCGCGGCGGTGCAGACGAAGGAGGACGAGATCGGCGCGCTCCAGGACGAGCTGGACACCAAGCCGTCCGAGTACCGCACCGATCAGATCACCACCTCCCTCACCGCGCTGCGCGCCGCCCGGTCCGAGCTGGTCAACGACTACAACGCCAAGTCCCGGCAGGAGCACCGCAAGGCGTTCAAGGACGCCGGGCTGCCCGCCGAGCTGAGCACCGACGCGAAGGAGACCTCGTGCGCCGCCTGACCCGTATCCTCACCGCCCTCACCGCGACCGCCGCCCTCGCGTTCACCGCCGCGGCCTGCACGGACGACTCCTCCCAGGCCCAGGAGTCGCGGACCAAGCAGTCCGGCTACGACCGGCTCGTCCAGCGCCAGCCGGCGGACGCGATGCGGTACTCCCCGACGCGGGAGACCATCAACAAGTGGGTCGACAACTGGGAGAAGCCCGGGAAGCTGTCGTACGTCTACCTGCAGAACGCCAACGGCGAGTACGGCTACTTCGTCCTCGAAGGGCTGCCGGTCTCGTACTGCGCCATGCTCACCCCGCCGGAGGAGGTCGACTCCTCCCAGAGCGGCATGGTGACGAAGACGGCGCCCGGCATGGACGGCGTCTACTACTCGGGCGGCCAGTGCAGCGCGTACTACGGCTTCGACGCCACCACCGGCGCGTACATGGAGTTCACCATCGGCAGCAACCAGAGCTTCTTCCTCTACGACAAGCCCATGACGCTGCCGGAGTTCCGCGACGCGACGCCGCTCGGCCAGACCCGCATCGAGGACGGCAAGGTCCAGCGCTAGGGTCGTCCGGCAGCGCTCCCTGGCCTGGGCGCAGATCCAGGACCTGCGGATCGAGCCCAACCCCGGCGCCGGCACCCAGAGCCATGCGCCGGAGGTGCTCACCTGCGCCTACGGGCCGGACGGCAGCCGGCTGCAACTGCCGTACCTCGACGACCGCCACGTCGACGTCGACCGCGAGGTCGCCGCGCTGCGCGCGCACTGGGAGCGGCTGCGCGGCGCGGGCTGGGCGCAGGACCCGGCCGCCGCTGCCCGGATCGACCGGCTGGTCGCCCGGCGTTCGGCGATGGTGGTGGGCTTCGCCTGCACGTTCGTGTCGTTCATCCCGCTGGTCGCGCTGATGCTCGTGCCGCTGTTCGTGAGCCTGCCGGAGATCTTGGAGACCGTCCTCGCGCCGTACACCGTCATGGGCGCCGGGCTGCCGCTGGTCTTCGCGGTGACCGCGGTGCTGTCGTACCGCCGGCAGCTTGGCGCGCTCAACGAGGCGCGCTGACACGGCCGTTCGCCCCTCCCCCGCCCCGGTGCGCCGCCCCAACGAGTGAACCCCGAACACCCCGCCTCACGCAGACTCTGCGGTAGAACTACGTAGAGCTACATATGCTCATCATCCGGTGAGGGAGTCCCATGACATCGCCCTGCGACCCCAGGTACGCGTCCGCCGGTGATGTGGGCGCCGCCCTCATGCTGATCGACTCCCAGCTCAAGGGCATCCGCGACGGCAGGACCGGGACGGACGCCGAGCAGCGGGCGCTCGTCGGCCGGCTCACCGGCGCCACGGGCCCGAAAGGCGTCGACGACGTGCTGGACGGCACGTGCACGCTCATCTTCATGTTCATGAAGTGGCTGCGCATGGCCCACGAGGCGCAGCAGAAGGACGTCGTGGAGTACGTGGTGCCCAACCTCGTGGCGTCGCTGCGCATGATGCCCGCGAGCATCCGCGCCGAGACGATCCCGACCATGGCGGGGCTGCTCGTCGCGGCGGGCACGGGGCTCAGCCCCAGCCTGTGGCGGCGGCAGTTCGGCGACTGGTCGCGGGACGAGATGAACCCCCTGGAGGCGACCGCCCTGCTGCTCGCCGAGTACATCAACCGCCTCACCGACGACCCGGACTTCGCCACCCGCATGATCAGCGAGACCTTCGCGGACACCGACGACCGCTGACCGCCCGCCTCCTCATCCCAACTCGCCGCGGCGGCACGTCAGATACGCGATCTCGGCGGTGTTGCCCGCCAGCTCGATCGCCCGGTCGTACGCCGCGCGCGCCGCGCCGCCGCGGCCCAGCCCCGGGCGGGCGCCCTCTCACCTCTTCCACGAACGCCGCCGCCCGGATCCGACACCGATCCCGTCGTGACTTGCCGAACAGCGACGCTACCGCCGCGATGAGCACATCCCGCGCAGGTGCGAGCGCGAACCGTCACCGGGCCCGCGGCCGGCCGTCCCGGCCCAACTGGGACACCATCGTCAACGTCTGCAAGGTCATCGTCGCCGTCCTCGGCATCGTCGTCCTCATCATCGGCGGACCCCTCGCGTGGGTCTTCCTCGCCGCCGCCCTCGTCGTCCTGGCCGACACGCTCTACAAGTACATGAACGGCCAAGCCTCCCTGTGGGACGTCGCCTTCGCCGCGCTGGACTGCATCCCCGGCATGAAGGGCCTCACCACCCTCGGCGGCCTGGCCAAGGGCCTGAAGGGCGGGCTGAACGCGCTCAAGGGTCTGAAGTCCATGAAGTCCGCCGTCCTGGGGCTGGCCAAACGCGGCGGCGACATGCTCGCGAGCGGAGCCAAGGGGGCCTACAACCGCCTCAAGAACGTCATCCGCGGCTGTGGTGACCCGGTGGACATGGCGACGGGAAAGATGTTCCTGACGCAGACCGACGTCGAGCTGCCGGGTGCGTTGCCGCTGGTGTTCACCCGTCGGGCGGAGTCGGGTTACCTCGCCGGCCGCTGGTTCGGCCCCACGTGGACCTCCACCGCCGACCAGCGGGTGGAGGTCGAGGACGACGGCGTGGTCCTCGTCTCGGAGGACGGGCTGCTGCTCAAGTACCCGCATCCCGCCGGCACCGATGAGGACGTCCTGCCCGAGGAAGGTCCCCGCTGGCCGCTGCGGCGCCTGGAGGGCGGCGGCTACCGCGTCACCGACCCCGTCAGCGGCCGCACCCGCCGCTTCGCGCCTCCCGCGGACGACGACGTCCTCGGCGCCGGCGTCGCCCGTATCGAGCAGGTGTCGGACCGTGACGGCCACACCCTCGACTTCGGCTACGACGAGGACGGCGCCCCCGCCGGTATCCGGCACTCCGGCGGCTACCACATCAAGGTCACCACGGCCGGGGACCGCATCACCGCCCTGGCCCTCGCCGGCGCCGCCGACGACGGCACCGACGTCACCGTCAAGAGCTTCGCCTACGACGAGGACGGCAACCTGACCGAGGACGTCAACTCCTCCGGTCTCCCGCTGCGCTTCACCTACGACGAGCGGCTGCGCATCACCTCGTGGACCGACCGCAACACCCGCCGCTACACGTACACGTACGACGAGCACGACCGCTGCGTCGCGCAGCGCGGCGAGTCCGGCGTCCTCGCCCTCGTCCTCGCCTACGACGGCTCCGATCCCGCGTGGCCGGGCGCGCGCATCACCACGCTCACCACCCCGGAGGGCGCCACCACACGCTTCGTGATCAACGAGAACACCCAGGTCGTCGCCGAGATCAACCCCCTCGGGGCAATCTCCCGCACCGCGTACGATGCGCACCACCATGTCGTCTCCGAGACTGACCCCCTCGGCCACACCACCCGTTACACCAACAACCCGGCCGGCCAGCCGACCCGGGTGGTCCACCCGGACGGCACCGAGTCGGAGCTGACGTACTCCGAACTCGGCAGGCTCACCTCACTCCGGCTCACCGACGGCGCCAGTTGGTTCTGGCGGTACGACTCCCGGGGCCGGGTCGTGTCGGTCACCGACCCCGCCGGGTCCTTCACCAGCTACGAGTACGACGAGTTCGGCCATCTCGCCGGGATCACCGATCCACTGGGCCAGTCGACGCACGTGAAGTGCGACGCCGCGGGGCTGCCCCTGACCATCGCCACCTCCGCCGGCCACCGCATCGTCCGCCGCCACGACGCCTTCGGCAGGGTGACCGAGGTGACGGACCAGCACGGCGGGGTCACCCGGCTGCGCTGGACGGTAGAGGGCAGACTCGCCGTCCGTACCGGGCCCGACGGTGCACGGGAGACCTGGGAGTACGACGGCGAGGGCAACTGCGTCGGCCACCGCGACGCGCAGGCCGGCGCCACCCGCTACGAGTACACCCACTTCGACCTCCTCGCCGCGCGTACCAACCCCGACGGGGCGACGTACCGCTACACCTACGACCCGCTGCTGCGACTGACCGCGGTGGCCGACCCCGAGGGCCGGGAGTGGACGTACGAGTACGATCCGGCCGGAAACCTCACCGCCGAGACCGACTTCCACGGCGTCCGCATCACCTACGGCCACGACGCCGCGGGGCGGATGTCCTCGCGAACCAACCCGCTCGGCCAGACCGTGGAGTTCGAGCGGGACTGGACCGGCCAGATCGTGGCCAAGCTCGTGGACGGCGCCCCCACGACGTTCGCGCATGACCCGCTCGGCAGGCTCCTGCGGGCCACCGCCCCCGGCTGCGACCTGCAGCGCACCCATGACGCCCTCGGCCGGCCGACCACCGAGACGGTCAACGGCCGCACGCTGACCCTCGCGCACGACGCGATCGGACGGCCCACGGAGCGCGTGACGCCCGGCGGCAGCCGTTCCCGCTACGGCTACGACGAGACGGGGCAGCGCACCGCGGTGGACTTCGCCGGCCACGTCATCCGCTCGGCCTTCGATGCCACAGGCCGCGAGACGACGAGGGCGATCGACGACGGCCTCCTTCTGGACAGCGCCTGGGACGCGGCCGGCCGCCTCGCCGAGCAGCGGGTGCACACCCCCGCTGACGACGTGCTCCGGCGCCGGTACGGCTACCGCGGCGACGGCCACCTCGTCCACGTCGAGGACGACCGCGGCTCACGCCGCTTCCGGCTCGACCCCGTCGGCCGGGTCACCGGCGTCGAGGCCGCCGGCTGGCGCGAGGAGTACGCGTACGACCCCGCCGGGAACCAGACGCGGGCGTCCTGGCCCGAGGGGTGGGCCCCGGACGCCCAGGGGGCCCGTGAGCTGGACGACGGCCGCCTCGTCGGCGCGGGCCGGATCCGCTACACGTACGACGCCGCCGGACGCGTCACCGTACGCACCAGGACCCGGCTGTCGCGCAAGCCGGAGGTCTGGCGCTACGAGTGGGACGCCGAGGACAGGATCAGCGCAGTCACCACCCCCGACGGCACCGTCTGGCACTACCTCTACGACCCGTTCGGCCGCCGCCTCGCCAAGCGCCGGATGACGCCCGACGGCTCCGCGGTCGCCGAGGAGACCCTGTTCACCTGGGACGGGAACACCCTGGTGGAACAGACCACGGTGACCGCGGGGCAGCCCCATCACACCACCCTGACCTGGGAGTACGACGGGCTGCAGCCCGTCGCGCAGGCGGAGCGGCTGACGGCGGCCGCCACGCAGGAGGAAGTCGACTCCCGCTTCTTCGCCATCGTCACCGACCTCGTCGGAACCCCGGCCGAACTGGTCGATCCGCACGGGCGGGTCGTGTGGCGGGCCCAGCACACCCTCTGGGGCCACACCCGCTGGCCCGCCGACTCCGCCGCCTACACCCCACTGCGCTTCCCGGGCCAGTACTTCGATCCGGAGACCGGTCTCCACTACAACTGCCAGCGCTACTACGACCCGGACACGGCGCGTTACGCGAGTCCGGACCCACTCGGGCTCACCCCGGCACCCAACCCGTACGCCTACGTCCACAACCCGCACACGTGGTTCGACCCGCTGGGTCTCACCCCGTGCTTCATCGGCCCGCTCGACCACGTGGCCCTCGGCCGCAGCACGCGCGGCGGTCTCCAGGTGCAGGACTTCGCCGAGGTCGTACAGGCCCGGCACTTCATGGATCCGGCGTTCGCCGCCACCTGGCAGGACGAGGTGGTCAACGCGATCGCCAGGGTGGGCCGCGGCGAAGGCCGCATCTCCTTCATGCTCGACGGCCTGCCCGCCGCGGGCGGCGGACCGGCGCGCGCGCTGAACCGTGCGCTCAACGACGCCGGCGGCCTGCACCTGGCGGACGACGCGTTCGCCAACGGGCGCATCTTCGCGACCCAGTGGGAACTGATCCAAGTCCACAAAGCCGGCCTGATGGATAAGGTCGACTTCTATCGCTGGAACAGAAAATTCGACGAATGGAGGCCCGTGACGTGACGACCGAACGGCGGGAAGAAGCGGAGCCCGAGTTCCGGGACGAGCGTCACTTCGGGCTGCTGGTCTACCGGCCCACCTACCCGTGCGCGGTCTTCCGCGGCACTCCGCCGCTGGAAGACCTCGACGTGGACGACACCCTTGTCGTACGGGACATCCTCTTCTCCGACCTGTGGCGGATCTCCAGTTGGAACGACCTGGGTCCCGTGCATCTGCGCCGGGCCGCGCCGCCGGAGCGGGCGGCGCTGGAGGGCAGGCTCGGGGAGATCCGGGCGGGACACGAGATCTACCTGCTGGAGGCCGGGTCGGTGGAGACGTACGTCATCGCGGGCGGTGTCACCTGGGCCGACTACGAGCTGGAGTCGCCTCTCCGGGAGAGCCCGTTGCTCGAACGGGTCGCGGACCGCCGGCCTCCCGTCGACGGAGTCATCCGGTACGGGCGCTGACGGCCCGGCCTACCGTCGTGGCGGGCGGGACGGCCACCAGGTCTTCTCGCCGAGGAGGGTGACCGCGGCCGGGATCAGCAGGGAGCGTACGAGGAAGGTGTCGATCAGGACGCCGATCGCCACCGCTATGCCTACCTCGGCGACCGTCACGTCCGGGATCTGGCCCAGGGCGGCGAAGGTGCCTGCCAGGACCAGGCCCGCGGCGGTGATGACGCCGCCGGTGGCCGTGAGGCCGCGGTGGACGGCCTCGTGGGTGGGGGCGTGGCGGCGTTCCTCGCGGACGCGCTCCATCAGGAAGATCGTGTAGTCGACGCCGAGGGCGACGAGGAAGACGAAGATGTAGACGAAGAGGTCCGCGGCCACGCCGCCGAAGCCCATCACGTGGTCGAAGACCAGCGTCGCCAGCCCCAGCGAGGCCGCGAACGACAGGACGTTCGCGGCCATCAGCACCAGCGGAGCGACCAGGGAGCGCAGCAGCAGGGTGAGGATGACGGCGACGGCGAGCAGCACGAGCGGGACGATGCGTCCGGTGTCGTCCAGGGCCGCACTGCGGTAGTCGAGCTGGACGGCGGGGGTGCCGCCGACGAGAGCGCCGTCGGTGACGCGGGCGAGGTCGAGGCGGAGTTGGCGGATGGTGTCACGGGCCGCGTCGCCGTACGGGTCGGCGTCCAGTTCCACGCGCACGGTGGGCCGCCCGGCGACCGGGTCGCCGGGTTCGGCGGAGGCGACCCCGGGCAGGGCGGCGGCGGTGCGTTCGGCGGCGCGGAGGGTGCCGGGCGCGGCGTCGGCGGGCAGGACGACGGTCAGGGGTGCGGAGACCCCGTCGGGGAAGTGGGCGGTGAGCACCCGCTGCCCCGCGGCGGACTCGGCGGACGGCGGCACCTTGTCCAGCGGGTCGGCGGAGGTGTGCAGCCCGGTCAGGCCGACCGCGCCGGCGGCCAGGGCCAGGGTGGTGAGGACCGCGTAGCGCAGGGGCCGTCGGACGACGCGGCTGCCGAGCGCGCTCCACATGCGGTGGCTGTCCGCGCCGCGCGGCTTGCCGGGGTACGGGCTGCGCGGCCACAGCAGCCAGCGGCCCGCGCACACCAGCAGGGCCGGCAGCAGCGTGAGCATGGCGAGCAGCGCGACGGCGATGCCGGACGCGGCGACCGGGCCGAGGCCGCGCAGCCCGGCGAGGTCGGCGACCAGCAGGCACAGCAGGCCGGCGACGACCGTACCGGCGCTGGCGACGATGGCGGGGGTGGTGCGGCGCAGCGCCTCGGCCATGGCCTCGTGCCGGTCGGGGTGGCGGGCGAGTTCCTCGCGGTAGCGGGCCAGGAGCAGCAGCGCGTAGTCGGTGGCGGCGCCGAAGACCAGGACGATGAGGATGGCGGAGGAGAGGTCGGTGACCGAAAGGCCGGCCCTGGCGAGCCCGTACGCCGCGCCGCGGGCGGTCAGCACGGCGGCCAGTGCGGCGAGCAGCGGTACGAGCCACAGCACCGGGCTGCGGTAGGTGAGCAGCAGCAGGACCGCCACGATCACCATGGAGGTGAGCATGAGCGCCGCGTCCACGTCGCCGCCGCTGTTGTCGACGCCGAGAGCGGCCTCGCCGGCGACCTGGACGCGCAGGCCGGAGCCGCCGATGCCGTCGAGCGCGGTCCGCAGCGCCGCCACGCCGTTCTCCAGCCGCTCGTCGTCGGCGTGTTCGGGCTGGATGCGTACGGGGACGAGTGCGGCCCGGCCGTCGTCGGAGACCACCGGCGCGCCGGGCTGCCCGACGCCCGGGGCGTCGACGGCGGTCAGCGCCGTGCGGCCGGCGGTGACGGCCGCGCGGTCGGCGCCGGTGAGCGGTCCTTGCTCCCGGCTGAAGACGACGAGGGCGGTCTCGCCCCGCGGGTGGTCGGCGTCGGGTTCGGTCAACTCGGCGACGACGCTGGACTCGTAGCCGCTGGGCAGGTACGCGGCGGCGTCGTCGCGCTGGACGTCGCCGAGCCCGGCGGCCAGGACGGTGCCGGCGGCGGCCAGCGCCAGCCACACGAGCACCACGAGCCACTTCGTCCGCCGCAGTGTCCGGCCCAGCCGGGTGGGACCGGGAGGCGGCCCGGGGTGCGGCCCCGGGGGCGGGGCGGGGTCGTTCGGGATCTTCGCGTTCGCTGCCATGAGGCCATTGAGCGCGAGGCGGGCCCGCGCGGGCATCGCCGCCGCGAGCCCATCGCCCCGCGTCCGTCTCACTCTCAGGGACCAGTCGGAGCCGCCGCGGATCGCTCCCGCGGACGGCGCGGGGCCGCGTGCCGGCCCCGTACGCTCGGGACGATGACCGCGACGCCCGACACCCCCGCCCTGCTCGCCGCCGCCCGCCCCGGGTCCGTGGCGGCGCTGGAGGTCGCCGTGGTGGCGGCGGCGCTGGCGCCGGCGTTCCTCGACCAGGCCACCACCGACAGCTCCGCCGCCGGCTGGCTCGCCCTCGCCGGCTACGGCCTCGCCGCCGCCCTGGGCCTCGCCGTACGCAGGCGCCGCCCGCTGGCGGCGCTGACCGGCGTGCTGCTCGCGCTGATCGTCACCGAGGTGGCCTGCGCGTGGGCCGAGGTGGGCCTGACCCCGCTGGCCGTCCTGCCGCTGGCGTTCGCGCTGTACGCGGCCGGGGCCCACGCGCCGCCCCGGCACTCCGCGCTCGCCCTGGCCGGCGGCGCGGCGCTCGTCGCCGTCGCCGTGGTGGTCAACCACGCCACGGCGGCCGACGACTGGCGCGGCGGCTCCGACGTGCTGGCCGTGCTCGCGCCGCTGCCCGCCGCCTGGGCGCTGGGGCTGGCCGCGCGCGGCCGGCGCGAGGAACTGGCCGCCGCAGAGCGGCGCGCGGCGGACGCCCAGCGCGAGCAGGCGCTGCGCGCGGAGCGGGCGGCGGCGGCCGAACGGGTGCGGATCGCCCGCGACATGCACGACGTCGCGGCCCACTCCCTCACGCTGCTCGTGCTGCACGCCGAGACGCTGCGGGCGCGCTCCGGCGAACTGCCGGACTGGGCGCGCGAGGGCATCGACGCCGTCGCGAGCGCGGGCCGGCAGGCGACCACGGAGATGCGCGACATGCTGGGCGTCCTGCGCGACCAGACCGGCGAGGCGGCCCCGCGCAGCCCGGCGCCCCGGCTCGCCGACGTGCCGCGGCTGGTGGCGGCCGCGGAGCGGGCGGGCGGCCTGGTGCGCCTGGAGATCGGCGAGTCGGCCGCCGCGCTGCCGCGTCCCGTGCAGCTCGCCGCGTACCGGCTGATCCAGGAGTCGCTGACCAACGCCCGCCGTCACGCGCCGGGGGCGGAGGTCGAGATCCGGGTCGGCGCCGACGCGCGCGGCACCCGGGTACGGGTCGATTGCGGCCCGCCGCCGCCCGGCCACACCCCCTCCCCCGGCAGCGGCGTCGGCCTCACCGGGCTGCGCGAGCGCATCGCGGCCCTCGGCGGCGACCTCACGGCGGGCCCGGTGGCGGACGGCCGCTTCGCCGTCACGGCCACCATCCCGGCGGCGGTCCCGGCGGATTCCTCGGTGGCGCCTTCGGCCGTCCCCCCGGCGACGTCCCCGGTGGGAGGGACCGTTGGTGCCGAACGCTGACCCCGGGGCCGCCCCCGTGCGCGTCGTCATCGCCGACGACGAGCGCGTCGTACGCGACGGGCTGCGCCTGATGCTCGAAACCCGCCCCGGCTTCACCGTCGTCGGCACCGCGGGCGACGGCGACCACGCCCTGCGGCTGGCCCGCGATCTCGCGCCGGACGTCCTCATGCTCGACGTGCGCATGCCGGGCCACGACGGGCTGTGGGTGCTGGCCCGGCTCGCGGAGCACGGGCTTCTGGACCGTACGCGGGTGCTGATGCTCACGACCTTCGACATGGACGAGTACGTGGACGAGGCCCTCACCGGCGGCGCCGGCGGCTTCCTGCTCAAGAGCGCGTCGTACGAGCAGATCACCGCCGCCGTCGAGGCCACGGCCGCCGGGGACGGCGCGCTGAGCCCCAGCGTCGCCCGCCGACTCATCCACAGCTACGCCGCCGACCGCCGCACCCGCCGCACGGGCCTGGACCTCGTCGCCGGCCTCACCCCGCGCGAGCACGACGTCCTCACCCTGATCGGCGAGGGGTTGAGCAACGCCGAGATCGCGGCCCGCCTCGTCGTCTCGGAGCACACCGTGAAGAGCCACGTCAGCCGCCTCCTGGCCAAGACCGGCTGCCGCGACCGCGCCCAGGCGGCCCTCCTCGCCCGCCGTATCGACTGACGCGGACCGGCCCGGCGTCCTGCGCCGCCGTTCAGTCCGCGCGGCGGAAGCGGAACACCGCGTCACCCGGGGCGCCGGCCGGGGTGGCCTGGAGGGTGTCGCCGTCGACCCGGACGTCCAGGCTCACCGGCACGTTGACGGTGACGCACGAACCGGCGCCGGCGAAGGCGATCCGGAAGCGGTCGTCGCCGGTCGCCTCCACGGTCGCGCCGCCGCACAGGCTCGACGGCGGCGTACCGAGCGTGGCCTTGCCGCCGTCGACGCCGATCGTCGCGTTGTCCGCGAAGTGCGCTAAGCCCGCGGGCTGCGCGCCGTCGGCCGCCCACTCACCGGTGACCGGGTCGAGTTCGTCGGACCCGGAGAACCCGGCGGGCAGAGCGATCACAAGGGCACAGCCCGCCGGGATTCGGCGCATCGGAAACCCCCCACAAGGTCACGGCCAGCCTACGCGGGGTCATCGCTCCCGCGGCACGCTGATCAGCGTCTGCTGGCCGTTGGCGACGAGCTTGCGTACGCCGTCGGCGCGGTGCCCGAAGACCTCAAGACCGCACACCGTCAGGGTGCGCCCGGACTTCAGCACCGTCCCCACCGCCTCCAGGTGTTCGCCCACCGCGGGTGCGAGGAGGTTGATCTTGTACTCGACGGTGAGCACGTCGGCGTCCTCGGGGAAGAGCGTGTACCCGGCGTACCCGCCCGCGCTGTCCGCGATCGCGCTCGTGGCGCCCGCGTGGAAGTAGCCGTGCTGCTGGGTGACTTCGGGCCGCGCGGGCAGCACGATGTGCACGCGGCCCGGCGCGATCAGGGTGATCCTCGCCCCGAGATGGCGCATCAGCCCCTGCCGGTCGAAGCTTTCCCGCACGCGCTTCTGCACCGCCGGGCTCGCTTCCCCTGACTGCGACTCGTCCTCCACGGATCTCCTCCCGAAGCGGCGCGGCCGCCGGCTCTTCCCCGACGGCCCCGAGCGGTGGGCAGCGTATCGACGCCGCCCCTTGTCAGATGCCATTCCCACGTGAGAATCCACAGAGACACTCACCTCACGGACCGCAGGAGCGCCGTATGACCTCTTCGCACCGTCTGTCCCGCCGCCACCTCCTCGGCTTCTCCGCCGCCGTCGGCGCCGCCTCGGTACTCGGACTGCCGGCCGCCGCCCGGGCTGCCGGTACGGCCGCGGCCGCCGGCGGGGTCGTGCCCATCGACTGGACCCGGCTCGGTTCGTACGGCGCCGACGACGCCGCCGGACGGCGGGTCAAGGCGATCCTGGCGGGCAGCGCGCGCTATCTCATCGGCCCCTGGTACGCCGGGACTTACCGCTCGTACCTCCCCGACGGCTACATCGACCTCCGCGGCACCGACGAGCGCGCCATCCGCCTGCCCGCGATGGCCGCGGTCGCCGCCACCACCGCGCTGGTCACCGGGGTCTACGACCCGCGTACCCTCTCCGCCGCCAACGCCACCATCCGCACCCGCAACCTGATCCGCACCATCGCTGCCCGGCACCTGGCCAACAACACCAATCCCGCCACCCGTTGGGGCAACGTCTGGCAGAGCGCCCTGTGGGCGTACTACACCGCCCTGGCCGGCTGGCTCTTCTGGGACGAGCTGGACGACCAGGAGCGCGGCCACCTCGCCGCGATGACGGCCTGGGAGGCGGACCGGCTCACCACCGGCAACGACGTCTACCTCATCGGCACTTCCGGCGAACAGCTCTACGAGAAGCGCCGCGACGGCACCGCCGTCACCCCCGGCGACAGCAAGGCGGAGGAGGACAACTGGAACGCCGCCGTCCTCTCGCTGGCCGAGGCCATGATGCCGGACCACCCGCGCGCGGCCGTCTGGGCCCGCCGCAACATCGAACTCCTGCTGGCCGCCGCCGCCTGCCCCGCGGACCTCACCGGTGGCGAGACGATCAACGGCATCGAGCTGTCCACCTGGCTCCAGGGCACGAACATCGCCGACGACGGCACCCTGGACAACCACCACATCCTGCACCCGCTCTACATGGTCGCGTTCGACCAGAGCCTCTACGAGGGCTTCGTCTACGGCCTCGCGGGGCGCGCCGCACCGCGCGCCGCCCTGCACAACATCACCCGCGTCTACTCCGCCCTCGTCGACCTGCCCTTCCCGGCCCCCGACGGCACCATGAAGACCATCTACCAGCCGCGCAGCGGCGAGATCTACTACCCCGAGGGCAACGACTGGGGCACCCACTTCCCCTTCTACTTCGGCAACTTCGACCTGCTGGTCTCCCTCACCGCCCAGGACACCGGCATCGACCCGGCCGCCGCCTCCTGGGAGCGCCTCCACAACGAGGAGCAGCTCGGCATGATGGCCCGGTTCGACGACGGCCGCACGTACGGGGCGTCCGGCGAGAACACGTACTACGGGCGCGAACACCGCATCGGCGCGATGGCGGGCCAGGCGTTCCTGACCCTCCACCTCGCCAGAAAGGACAAGCTGCGCTTCACGTAGCTCGGGCGCTGCGGGGTCTGAACGGGCCCCAGCAGTCCGATACATCGGACCTATCATCCGCAACCCGCCACCCCTAAGAGAAGTCTGCCGGTGCGCTGCCCATTGACATCCGATGTATCCGTTCCTACCTTCCGGGTCATCCGATGAATTGGAGCTGCGATGCACACCCCTCGCCCCCGCACCACGCGGAGAGTCACCGCACTGCCCCTGCTCGTCGCCGCCGCACTCGCCGCCGCAGCGCTGCCCGCCGGCGCGGCCGCCACACCCGCCGCCGCGCCGCCCGCCAGCGGGCCCGGGACCGATCACGCCGTGGACGACCCCTTCACGTCCGAGCGGACGAGCTGGTTCCGGCAGGACCGGTTCGGGATGTTCATCCACTTCGGCGCGTACTCCAACCTGGAGGGCGAGTACACCCGCCCCGACGGCAGCGTCTGCCGTGACGCCGAGTGGATCAAGCGGCAGTGCACCATCCCGAACGAGGAGTACGAGAAGCAGGCCGCGACCTTCAACCCCGCCGACTTCGACGCCGAGGCCGTCGTCGGGGCGGCCAAGGACGCCGGCATGCGCTACATCGTCATCACGTCGAAGCACCACGACGGCTACGCGATGTGGCCGACGAAGGTCAACTCGTGGAACCTGCGCGACCACTCGGCGTTCGACAAGCGCCGGGACATCATGGCCGAGCTGAAGACGGCCGCGAAGAAGGCCGGCATCAAGCTCGGCTTCTACTACTCGATCTGGGACTGGCACGACCCGGACTTCGCCGACCCGGCGACCTTCCCGCGGTACGAGAAGCGCATGTACGCCCAGCTCAAGGAGCTGGTCGACACGTACGACCCCGCGCTGCTGTGGTTCGACGGCGAGTGGGCGACGGACAGGCCGCACAACCCCTGGACCGCGCAGGACGGCGAGCGCCTGGAGACGTACCTCCGCGGGCTCGACCCCGACCTCATCGTCAACAACCGGATCGGCAAGCGCCGGGTGACCGACGGCGACTACGGCACCCCGGAGCAGGAGATCCCCGGCGCGCCGGTCGACGGGCAGCTCTGGGAGTCCTGCATGACCCTCAACGGCCACTGGGGGTACGCCCGTTACGACGAGAACTGGAAGTCCAGCGCCTCGCTCGTACGCAACCTGCTCTCCACCGCCTCCCGCAGCGGCAACTACCTCCTCAACGTCGGCCCCGACGCCCGCGGGCGCATCCCCGAGCCCTCCGTCCAGCGGCTCGGCGAGATGGGCGACTGGCTGCGTACCGCGGGCCAGGGCGACGCCGTCTACGGCGCCGGGTTCGGCGGGCTGGTCGAGCAGCCCGACTGGGGCTTCGTCAGCCGCAAGGGCGACAAGCTCTACGCCGCCGTCACCAAGTGGCCCGCCGGCGGCGGCTCCCTGCACCTCAAGGCCCGTACGGACATCGACGTGACGTCGGCCCGCGTGCTCGGCTCCGACCAGCAGGTCACCGTCACCGAGGCCGGCGACGGCTTCGACCTCACCCCCGCCGGCAGCGCCACCAACGACGCCGCCACCGTCATCGAGCTGACCGTCGACCCCGGCCCGACGGCCGCACCGGGCCGCGGCACCGGCCTGAAGCAGGAGGTCTACGACAACCCCGCGCTGACCGGCACGCCGAAGGTCACCCGCACGGACGCGGACATCAACCACTCCTGGAAGTACACCGGTTCACCGGCGGAGAACATCCCGGCCGACGGCTTCAGCGTCCGCTGGACCGGCGGCGTCGAACCGCGTCGCTCCGAGACGTACACCCTGACCACGGTCTCGGACGACAACGTGCGCGTCTGGCTCGACGGCAAGCTCGTCATCGACAACTGGACGCCGCACGACATCAGCGTCGACAAGGCCCAGGTCGACCTCAAGGCGGGCACCCGCCACTCCCTCAAGGTCGAGTACGCGGAGCAGACGGGCGACGCCCACATGAAGCTCCTCTGGTCCAGCCCGGGCCAGGACCAGCAGATCATCCCGCAGCAGCAGCTCTACCCGAACTGACCGCCGCAACCCGGGAAACGCCCCGAGGGACGCCCCGCCGGGACCACCGGCGGGGCGTCCTACGCCCTTGCCATCCACGAGTTCGGCAAGCTCCACACGGCCTCGCCCTGACGCGCGGCACCCTCGTGCCGATCGTTTCAGGCGCCGCTATCGTGGTTGGCGATGGTATGCCGCACTTGGGGGAGATCTCGTGGGTCACCGTCCCACCGACTGGCACATCCTCGACCTGGCTGACGATCCCACGCCGGGGGATCCGGAGCGGGTCAAGCAGTTGGCACGTGAGTTGCATGACTTCGCCGATGACGTGGCGGATGCGTTGCGGCAGATCAAGGGCATGGCCGGTGAGGACGCGCTGCTGCGGTGGGCGGGGAAGACGGCGAAGGCGTTCCTCGCTGGCCCTTGCGCCGTACCGACTCCGGCGACTACACCGTCTCAATCCCCTCAGCGGTGAGACGCGCCACTTCACCGCACCCGATCCCGACGGGCTGGCCCTCCTTCGTCAGATATCGGACCGCAACGGCCACACCATCGCGCTCCCCGCGCTCGCCGCCGAGTTGCACCCCAGCGGTACCGTGCGGGTCATGGCCGGTATGTCCTTTCGGGTGAATCCGGAACGGGGACGGCATGGAAGCGGCCGGCAAGCGTCACGGCCGCCGGGGGGCGCCGGCGAGGGCGAGCCCCGCCGCCGCGGCACGCAACTCCGCGACAGAACCCGGCAGTCCACCCACGGGCCACTCCCTTCCCTGTCCCCGACCCTCGCGTCGGTGTCCCGCACCAGGATGGGCCCGGTCCTCCCCGCGGGGAGGACCGGGCCCGGATCGGGCGCGGGCTACAGGCCCGTGTCGCAGCAGCCGTCGCGGCGCATGAGGCGGCCGACGTCCAGCCAGTCCACGTCGGCGCGCGGGGTCGCCCGCGGCTCGAAGGACCGCACCAGGTCCTCCTGCGCGAACGGCCTGCCGCCGCGCAGGACCGACTCGGTGCGCACCAGGGTGGCGAAGTCCGTGAACGGGTCGCCGTCGATCACCGTCACGTCGGCGTACTTGCCCGGCTCCAGCGTGCCGAGGTCCTTCGCCGCGCCGAAGGCCCGGGCCGGGAGCACCGTGGCGGTGCGGAGCGCCTCGGTCGCGGAGAGGCCCGCGCGGTGCAGGGCGCGCAGGGCGAGGTGGAGGTGGAGGCCCACGGGGACGAGCGGCTGGTCGGTGCCGAGGGCGACGGTGCCGTCCGCGGCCAGGATCCGGCGGTAGACGTCCGTCTCCGTGGCCAGGGTCCGCAGCTCCGCCTCGCTGGGCGGCTGCCCGGCGCGCTGCGTGACGGCCGCGGTGTCCCACGGCGGCATCAGCACCGTCACCCGCGGGTCCGCGGCCAGCGCCGGGTCGGCGCCGAGCAGCGGGAGCGCGGTGAAGGGGGTGGCGATGAGGTGGAAGTCGCCGGTGGCGGCGTAGATGTCGACGAGATCGGCGTACGCGCGCCCCGAGGCCGTCGTCGCGTGGCCGAACTCCAGCCGCTGCGTGGCCTGCAGATGCGTCGTCAGGTCCTGGCCGAGCTGGATGCCCGGCGAGCACAGGTGGCTGCCGCTGCGTACCCCCAGCCGCTCGTGCGCGAACGCCGCCGCCTCCGTCATCACCCAACCGGGCGCGCGCACATACGTCTTGACGAAGTCCCAGTCGAGCCCTTCCGCCCGCGCCAGCGAACGCCGCAGCCCGGCCCGGGTGCCGTGGGCGCGGCCCATGCTGTACGCGACGCGCGCGCCGTCGAGCAGTTCGCCGGTGGCCAGCAGCCGGGGGCCCGCCAGTTCGCCGGCGTCGGCTGCCTCGCGGATGCGGGCCTGTTCGTAGGCGAAGCCGCCCAGCGACACGGTGGTGGTGATGCCGTACGCGAGTTGCAGCGCGGTCTGCCGGCCGCCGTAGGTGGACTGCCAGGGGTGGATGTGGGCGTCCCAGAGCCCGGGGATGACGGTGCGCGCGGAGGCGTCGACGCGGCGCTCCGCGGGGCGGCCGGCGCGGTGCGGTTCGACGGCGGTGACGCGGCCGCGGCGGATGACGATGTCGGCGTCGTCGCGTACGGCGTCGGAGGTGCCGTCCCAGAGCCGCCCGGCGTGCACGACGGTGTCGGGGGCGACGGGGCGGCGGTAGTCGAGCGGGATGCGGACCGTACGGGCGGCGCCGGAGGCGACGTCGGCGATGCGGACGCGCCCCGCCGACAGGTACGCCACCCGCCCACCGTCGCCGGAGAACGACGGGTGGTCGGCGGCCTCGTCGGTCAGTTGCCGCGGGTCGCCGTCGGGGGTGCCGTCGGGCCGTACGGGAAGCAGCCACAGCGCGGACTCCGCGACCACCGCCAGCCACCGGCCGTCCGGCGACCAGACGGGTCCCGAGTCGTAGCGGTCGGAGATCGAGGTGTGCGGGGCGACGGGGTGGAGGCGGGCGGCGCCGGTGGCGGCGTCGACGATGCGGATGAGGTTGTAGCCCTCGCGGAAGCGCTGGTTGAGCCGGTTGCGGTCGCAGAGTGCGAGGTAGCGCCCGTCCGGCGACCAGCTCGGCCGGCCCGGCAGCCCGCCCGCGCCCAGCGGCGCGGCGAGCACCTTCTCCGTACCGGAGCCGAGGTCGGTCACGACGAGGTTGCCGGTCATGTCGACGCACGCGAGCCGCGTCCCGTCCGGGGAGAGCGCGGGGAAGACCCGGCCGCCGTCGGCGAGTACGGTCTCCTCGCCGGAGTCGAGGTCGCGGCGGCGGACGGCGAAGAGTCCTTCGCGGTCGTCGGCGTAGACCAGGCCGCGGCCGTCGGGGGTCCAGACGGGGGCGAGCACGTAGCGGGTCTTCTCCGCCTGGAGGACCTTGCGCGGCTTGCCGCCGCCGGTGACGTCCGCGGTCCAGAGCGCGCCGAGGGCGCAGAACGCCAGGCTGCGGCCGTCGGGCGACAGCGCGGGCAGGTGGACGGCGCGTACCCGGCGGACGCCGCCGTCGGCGAAGTCGTACGCCTTGGTGCGGTACCGCGGGCGGTCGACGGGCAGCGCGGCGGCGAAGGGGATGGTCTCCGGCCTGGCGGGGGCCGCGGGGTTCACGATGCGGAACTGGCCGCCGGCGGTGAGGAGCAGTGCGTCGCCGGAGATCCAGCGGGGCGGTACGGGCGACACGTCCGCGTCGCCGAGGTCGACGGGCGCGCCGTCGACGACGAGCGTGCACGACGCCGAAGGCGCGGCGGTCGTACGGAGATACGCGAGCCGGCCGCCGGGGCCGACCGCCGGGGTCATCACCTGCGCCTCGGTGGTCTCCGTGTGCTCGGTACGCACCTCCCCCGGCCCGTCCGCGGCCACGGAGGCGACGGTGCGGGCCGTGAGCGTGCCGCCGGCGCCGACCGCGGCGCGGACGAAGAACACCCGCGCGCCGTCCGGCGACCAGGCCGGGTCGAAGTCCTCCCAGGCGCCGCCCTGGTGGGGACCCTGCTGGTCGGGCAGCCCGGTGGCCTGGGCGAGTTCGCCGGTGGCGACCGTGAGGATCCAGATGCGGTACGGGCTGCCGGCCACCGGGTCGCCGCCGCGCTCCGAGCAGAACGCGATGCGGCTGCCGTCGGGCGACCAGGCGGGCGCGCGGTCGTCGTGGGGCCCGTCGGTGAGCTGGGTGAGCCCGGAGCCGTCGGGCCGCAGGGTCCACAGGTGGAAGCCGCCGCCGCGGTAGGCGCACACGACCAGGCGGCTGCCGTCGGGCGCGAACTGCGGGCGGTTGGGCTCCAGTCCGGCGGTGGTCAGGGCGGTCGCCTTGCCACCCTTTCGAGGGATCGACCAGAGGACGTTCTGCACTTCGGCGACGAGGCGGTCGCCGGCCGGGGCGAGGGTGGCGGAGCCGTTGGTGGCGGCGGTGAAGGAGAGGGTGCCGGCGGCGCCGCGCGGTGCGGCGGCGGCCGGGGTGTCGAGGACGGCGCCGGCGGTGGCCGCGGTGGCGGCGGCCGTGGTCTGGAGGAAGCGGCGGCGGGAGAGGTCGGAGAGCTCGGCGTCCAAGGGTCCTCCCGGGACTCGTACGGTACAGGAGCAGTACGGGACGATACGGAGGAGTTCAGGTCAATACGGGCCGATCGAGCGGGCGATCCTGTGGAACGCCCGCCCGTCAGTTGTACGCCGCGGAACGCAGGTGTTGTAGACCGCCACCGGTGCCCGTGGGGCGGATGATGTCCCGGCACCCGGCCGCTCCCGGCTCCCGGTGGAGATCGGGCGGCGACTTGCGAATACCCCCTAGGGGTATTAACCTCAGGCGAGTGAGTGCGGCACACGCCCCTCGCGTTCCACCTGTCATCCCGGAGGAAGAACCATGAGCGAAGGCAACTCCTGCTGCTCCACCGACGGCAGTTGCGGCGGCGGCTCCACCACCGAGGCCGCCCCGCAGACCGGCACCGTCTTCACCGTCAGCGGCATGACATGCGCGCACTGCGAGGCGTCCGTCACCAAGGAGATCTCCGCCCTCCCCGGCGTGACCTCCGTCAAGGCCGACGCCGCCACCGGGACGGTCTCCGTCCGGGCGGGCACCGCGCTCGACGACGCGCAGGTGCGCGGCGCGGTCGAGGAGGCGGGCTACGAGCTGGTGGGCCGGGCCTGATCCGCACCGCGGGCCGGGCGGTGATCCCCACCGTCCGGCCCGCGACCGTTTCCCCCAACGCCGGAGCGCGCACCCGCGCTTGACGCGGCCTCCCGCACGCGAAACGCTAACTTCCTTAACGGCTACCGTCGCCCCGGCCCGGTTCCCGGCCGGCGCCGCGACTACGATGAGGCCGCGCCGATGCCGCGGCCCACCGCCGGGCCGGGCCCGAAGGGAGCGAGCGTGCGACGTCTGGGTGAGCTGGAGGCGGAGATCATGGAACGCCTCTGGGGCTGGGGGCGGCCCGCGACGGCGCGCGACGTCCTCGCGGATCTGAACAAGACGCGCCCCCTCGCCTACAGCACGGTCAAGACCGTCGCCGACATCCTCCACCGCAAGGGCGTCCTCCGGCGCGCGAAGAACGGCAGGGCCTGGGTGTACGAGCCGACCCTGACCCGCCAGGAGTACACCGCCGCGCTGATGCAGGACGCGCTCGGCAGCAACCCCGACCCGGCCGGCGCCCTGATGAGCTTCGTGGAGCAGATGTCGACGGCGGACGTCGACGCGCTGCGCTCCGCCCTGCGGTCGGCGAAGCGGCGGCCCTGCCCGTGACCACCGTCCTCGCGCTGGCCGCTTACGCCGCCCTCGCCGGGGCGGTGGCACCGTACGCGCTGGCCGGGGCGCGGTGGGCGTACCGGGCGCCGAAGGCCGCGGTGGTCGTCTGGCAGGGACTGATGGCGGCGTTCGTCGTCACCGCCGCGTCGGCCGGCTACCAACTGGCCCTCGCCGAGCAGCACATGCACGATGGCCTCGTCGGCCTGCTCGGCGTCTGCGGCCTGCCCCGGGCCGCCACCGGCGGCCCCGCGCCGACCCCGGCGGACGCCCTGCTCATGCTGCCGCCGCTCGTCGTCCTCCTGGTCCCGACCTGCTGGCTGCTGCACTGCCTGCGGCAGACGGGACGCGCGCGGCGCCGCTCCCTCGGCATGCTCGCGCTCGTCGGCCGCCAGGACCCGGAGTACGGGGTGACGGTGGTGGACCACCCCGCCGCGGCCGTCTACTGCCTGCCCGGCAGGTCCCGGCGCATCGTGGTGACGCAGGGCGCGCTCGACGCGCTGACCGACGCGCAGTTGCGCGCCGTACTGGCCCACGAGCGCGCGCACCTCGACGGCCGCCACCACCTGCTGCACGCCACCACCCGCGCGTTCCAACGCGCCTTCCCCGGCCTGCCGCTGGCCCGGCTGGGACGCGAACAGACCGCGCTGCTGCTGGAGATGATCGCGGACGACCGCGCGATGTCGGCGCACCCGCGCGACGTCCTGGCGACCGCGATGTGCGAGGTCGCGGCGGGCCAGGCCCCGGAGGCGGCGTTCGGCGCCGGCGGCCCGGGGGCGCTGATCCGGCTGCGCCGGATGCTGGCGCCGCAGCACAAGCCGCGCCGCGTCACCGGATGGAGCCTGGTCGCCGCCTCCCTCGCCGCACCGTTACCGCCGCTGCTGCTGGCCTGCGCCCCGGCGCTGGGCTGACCTGCGGACGGCGCCGCCGGCTCCGTTCACCACCACCCCCGCCCGGCCGGGGTGTCACAGACCTCCGCTAAGGTGATTAGCGCAAAACAGCCGACGGCCAGAGGTCGAGCCATGCAGAGGAGAGTTCGTGCTCCGTTCCCCGGGTCGCGAGGCGCCCGACAGCCAGCCCGCCGGCCGTTACCGGCCCCCGCTGCTGGCGGGCATCGCGGCCGCGGCCGTCGCGGTCGTCTTCGGCTTCCTCTACGTCATCGGCCTGCTGGCCGGCGGTGACGACATACCCTCGGGAACCCGCGTGCTCGACCTCGACATAGGGGGCATGAGCCGTGCGGAGGCCCAGGAGAAGCTGGAGCGGAACCGGGCGGAGCTCGTACCGGACCGCCTGCCCGTGCGCATGGGCGACGAGGCCGGCGAACTCGACTCCCGGGCGGCGGGCGTCACGCTGGACGCCGAGGCGACCGTGGACGACGCCGCGCAGTCCGGCTCCGGCCCGCTGACCGTCATAGGCCGGCTCTTCTCCGGGGGCGGCGATGACGTCGACCCGGTGATCCGCGTGGACGGGGAGAAGGGCCGCGCGGAGCTCGCCTCCCTCGCCGAGTCGTACGACCGCAAGGTGCGCGACGGCTCGATCGCCTTCCACGGCGGCGAGCCCGCGGCCGTGCAGCCGCGCGCGGGCAGGTCGCTCGACGTGGACGGCGCGCTGGCGGAACTGGAGGACGCCGCCCCGGACCGGGAGGACGACCCGCTGGTGCTCCCGGTGCGCGAGGTCGAGCCCGCGGTCGGCGCGGAGGAAGTCGACCGCGCCCTGGCCCGGTTCGCCGCTCCGGCCATGTCCGGGCCGGTCACGCTCACCGTCCGGGGCGGCGGGGAGATCGAGATAGCCCCGGAGGTGCTGGGCGAGCACCTCGCGATGGAGCCGGACGACGCGGACCGGCTGACGCCCCGGCTCGACGGCCGCGGGCTCTTCCGCGCGCCCGAGGTGGCGGCCCAGATCGGACAGGTCGGCGGGGAGGCCGAGAACGCCAGGCTGCGCTGGGACGGCGAGCGGGTCGTGGTGGCCGCCGAGGCCACCGAGGGCCGCGAGATCACGCCGACGGCGCTGGCGAAGGCCGTGCTTGAGCTGCTGCCCGAGGAGGGTACGGACGCCCGTACGGGGCCGGTGGCCGCCCGGGTCGACCAGCCGCAGCTCACCGGCGAGAACGCCGGCGAGCTGGGCATCAAGGAGCAGATGTCCAGCTTCACCGTCGAGTTCCCGCCCGCCCCGTACCGCACGCAGAACGTCGGCCAGGCCGCGAAGCTGATCGACGGCTCGGTCGTGCTCCCGGACGGTACCTGGAGCTTCAACGACACCGTGGGCGAACGGACGGAGGCCAACGGGTTCGTGGAAGGGATCATGATCCTGGACGGCAAGTACACGCGGGCCACCGGCGGCGGGGTCTCGGCGGTCGCGACCACCGTCTTCAACGCCGCCTTCTTCGCGGGCGTCGACTTCGAGGAGTACGGGGCCCACTCGTTCTACATCGAGCGCTACCCGGAGGGCCGGGAGGCGACCGTGGCCTGGGGCAGCCTCGACCTCAAGTTCCGGAACGACTCGGGCAACGCCATCTACGTGGCGGCGAGCGCCACGGAGGACTCCGTGACGATCTCCTTCCTCGGCACCAGGAAGTACGACGAGATCGAGTCGGTCAAGGGTCCGCGGACCAACGTGGTGGAGGCGGGCACCCGCAAGGGCGACGCGGACTCCTGCGAGCCGCAGACCCCGCTGGAGGGCTTCGACGTCGAGGTGGAGCGGATATTCAAGTCCGGCGGCCGGGAGGTCGACCGGGAGACGTTCAACACGACGTACACCCCGCGCGACAGCGTCACCTGCGAGTGAGCCCGCGCCCGGCGCGGCCGGCCGGCGGGTGGCCGGTCAGCGGGTGAGCGGTCCGCCGAGGAGGTCCAGGACCGGCCCCGCGGTGACGCCGAGGGCGACGGAGGCGGCGGCCGTGGCGTACGCGGTCAGGGCGGCGGACCGGACGAGCGGCTGCGGTCCGGGCCCGGCGGCGGTGGCGAACGCCGGGCGGATCCAGCGCAGATAGTAGAAGAGGGACGCCACGGTGTTGACCGCGGCGAGGACGGCGAGCCAGAGGTAACCGCCGTCGACGGCCGCGGTGAAGACCTCCAGCTTGCCGAGGAAGACCGCGGTGGGCGGGGTGCCCAGGAGCCCGAGCAGGCAGACGGCGAGGCTGAGCGCGAGGCCCGGGTGGGCGCGCAGCAGGCCGCGGTAGTCGGCCAGGGTGCGGGCGTGCGGCAGGGCGCAGACGACGGCGAAGGCGCCGAGGTTCGTCACCGCGTAGCCGGCGAGGTAGAACAGCAGCGCCCGCTGGGCCCCGTCGGCGCGGGTGGCCACGGCGACGGGCAGGAGCAGGTAGCCGACCTGGCTGACGGTGGAGTAGGCGAGCAGCCGTTTGACGTCGGTCTGGAAGAACGCGGCCAGGTTGCCGAGCGTCATGGACGCGGCGGCGAGCACCGCGACCAGTTCGTCCCAGGGCACGTCGGTGCCGGCGAGCGGCACGGCGGCCAGCCGGTAGAGCGCGGCGAGCGCGCCGACCTTGGGCAGGGTGGTGAGCAGCGCGGCGGCGGGCGGGCTGCTGCCCTCGACGGCGTCGGGCACCCAGAAGTGGCCGGGCACGGCGCCGGTCTTGAAGAGCAGCCCGGCCAGCAGCCCGACGGTGCCGGCGGTCACGAGGACGGCCGGGGCGCCGGGCAGCGCGTCGCCGAGCGCGGGGTACGCGCTGGCGCGGCCGGCCGCGTACAGCACGGTGATGCCCGCGAGCATGACGACGCCGAGCAGGGCGCCGGTGACGAAGTACTTCAGCGCCGCCTCGGTGCCTGGAGCGTCCTTGCGGAAGCCGGCCAGGGTGTACGAGGGCACGCTCGCCAGCAGGTACGCGGCGGCGAGCAGCAGCAGGTCCTGGGCGCCGGCGAGCATCAGGGCGCCCAGGGCGGCGAGTTGGACGAGGACGTGGAACTCGCTCTCGCGCGCGTCGCCGCGGAACGGGGCGAAGCCGAGCAGCAGCACGGTCAGGGTGCCGGCGAGGATGACGACGCGGCCGGTCGACGTCACGGTGTCGACGGCGAAGGCACCGTCGAAGGCGGCCATGGGCCCGCCGCCCGCCGCCACGGCCGCCGCGGCGATCCCCGCCGTACCCGCCGCCAGGCCCAGCGCGCCGACCAGCCACTGCCGCCGCCGCGGCAGCCAGGCGCCGAGCAGCAGGCCGAGCACGGCGGAGCCGGCGAGGAGCACCTCGGGCAGCAGGTCGAGCGGGTTCTCGTTCATGCCGTTCGCCGTCCCGCTCACCGGGCGACGAGCTCCAGCACGCCGCGCGAGAACGGCTCGATGACGTCGAGGACGAAGCGCGGGAAGACGCCGAGCACGACGGCGAGGGCGAGCAGCGGGACGATCGCCGCCGCCTCGTGCGCGCGCAGGTCGCGGAACGGCCGCGGGGTGCCGGGCGCGTCGGGCAGCCGCAGCGGGCCGAGGAAGATCCGCTGCAGCGCCCGCACCAGCAGCGCGGCGGTCAGCAGGATGCCGAGCACCGCCAGCGCGGTCGCCACCGGACGCGGGCCGAGGCTGCCGGCGAGGATCTGGAACTCCGCGATGAAGCCGGAGAACCCGGGCAGCCCGAGAGAGGCGAAGACGGCGACGCCGGTGAGCGCGGCGAAGACCGGGGCGCGGGCCGCGACGCCCGAGTAGGCGCCCATGGCGTAGGTGCGGCCGCGCTCGTGCAGCACGCCCGCGAGCAGGAACAGCGCGCCGGTCAGCAGCCCGTGGCTGACCATCTGGTACGTCGCCCCGGTCACGGCGAGCCGGCGGGCGGCCACGGTGTCCTCGCCCAGCGCGGCGGCGGCACCGAGGGCCAGGAGGATGTAACCCATGTGGTTGACCGAGGTGTACGCGATCATGCGCTTGAAGTCCGTCTGCGCCAGGGCCACCAGCGCCCCGTAGAGCACGGAGACGACGCCGACGACCACGAAGACGGCCGCGTACGTGCGCCACGACCCCGGCAGCAGCGGCATCGCGATGCGCAGGAACCCGTACGTGCCCATCTTCAGCAGCACCCCGGCCAGGATCGCGGAACCGGCCGCGGGGGCCTCGGTGTGGGCCGGCGGCAGCCAGGTGTGGAACGGCACCGTCGGCGTCTTGACCGCCAGGCCGAGGCCGATCGCCAGCAGCACCAGGGCGCCGTAGCCGGACCGCCCGGCCAGCGGGTTCTCCTCGGCCAGCGCGACGATGTCGAACGTGTGCGGCGTGGCGGCGAGGTAGAGGCCGATGAAGCCGAGGAGCAGCGCGAGCGACCCGGAGAAGGTGTAGAGGAAGAACTTCTGCGCGGCGCGTGCGGCGCCCGGGTGGCCCCAGCCGGCGATGACGAAGTACATCCCGACGATCGACAGGTCGAAGAAGACGAAGAAGAGGATGAGGTCGAGCGAGGCGAAGAGGCCGAGGCAGGTGGTCTCCAGGAAGAGGAAGAGGGCGGCGAACTCCCTTACCCGGCGGGTCTCGCGCAGCGCGTACAGCGCGCAGGCCGGGAAGAGGACGGCGGTCAGGGCCAGCAGCGGGAGCGACAGGCCGTCGACGCCGATGTGGTAGCCGATTCCGGCGCTGGGGATCCAGCGGGCGTTCGTCTCGTACTGGATGCCGCCGCCGTGGTCGTAGCCGAGCCACAGCGCGACGGTCAGCGCGAGGACGGCGGCGGACACGGCGGCCCAGGCGAGGAGGAAGACCCGGCGGCCGGCGGCGCGCGGTACGCACAGCAGCGCGCCGGCCGCGGCGGCGGGGAGGAAGACGATGGCCGTGAGCACGGGGGCGGTCACCTCACGAGGACGAAGACGGCGGCGAGGACGGTGAAGGCCGCGATGGCCTGGGCGAGGTAGGTGTGCACCTGGCCGGTCTGCGGGCGGCGGGCGAGCCGGCCCAGCGCGCGGCTCAGGGAGCCGACGCCCTCGACGGCGCCGTCGACGGCGGCCTCCGCACCGCGGTTGACGCCGCCGGCGAGCCGGACGGTGCCGCGGGCGAGGCCGTCGACACCGCGGTCGAGCACCCGGTCGTCGAAGGCGGCCAGCGCGGCGGCGAGGCGGCGCACGGGGCGTACGAGAAGGGCGCGGACCGCGGCCTCCAGGCCGAGCCAGCCGGACGCGGCGGCCGTGAGCCGTGCGGGCAGGGGGCTGCGCCGGTCGCCCCACGCCCAGGCGCCGGCGGACGCGGCGAGGGCGAGGGCGGCGGAGAGCGCGAACTCCCAGGCGTACGGGGCGGCTTCGCCGCCCGCGCCGATCCGGTCGGCGACGGCGGCGCGCGGCCCGGGCAGGGCGAGGACCGCCAGGGCGGCGACGGCGAGGACGAGCGCGGCGAACGCCGCCGCCTCGGACGCGGGGAGGGTGCGGGGGCCGCGGTCCGGTGGCCCGGCTCCGCCTCCTCCGGCCGCCGCCGCGGGCGGTGCCGGGGCCGGTGTCGGAGCCGGGAGGTGCGCGGGTTCGGGCGGGCGCCATACGTACCAGAGGGCCTTGACGGCGTAGACCGCCGAGACGACGGCCGCCGCCAGGCCCGCCGCGTACAGCGCCGGGCTGTGCTCCAGCACCTCGGTCAGCAGCACGTCCTTCGCCGCCCACAGCGACAGCGGCGGCACCCCGGCCAGGCTCAGGGCGGCCACGGTGAACGCCGCGCCCGCGATCCGGTCCCGCCGGGCGGCGCCGCGCAGCGCGGGCAGCGTACCGGCGCCGAACGCTGCCAGCCAGAAGCCGGCCACGAGGAACGCTAGGCTCTTCGCCGCGGCGTGCGCCATGAGTTGCAGGGTGCCGCCGGTGGTCGCGCTCGCGCCCGCGGCGAGGACCATGAGGCCGATCTGGGCGCAACTGGACGCGGCGAGGAGCTGCTTGAGGTCGCGCTGCGCCACCGCGACCAGGCCGAGGGCGAGCGCGGTGGCCGCGCCGGTCCAGGCCACCGCGTCGTCGCCCCAGCCGGAGGCGGCGAGCAGCGGCTGCAGCCGCAGCAGCAGGTACGCGCCGGCGACGACCATCGTCGCGGAGTGCAGCAGCGCCGAGACGGGGCTCGGGCCCTGCATGGCGCGTGACAGCCAGAAGCTGTACGGGAGTTGGGCGGACTTGCCCAGGGCCGCGGCGACGACGCCCGCGGTCAGCAGGTGCAGCCAGGGGGCGGGCACCTCGTGCAGCCGGTCGAGCGCCAGACCGGACGCCGGACCGGCGGCGAGGGCCGCACCGGCGGCGAGGTAGAGCCCCAGGTCGGCGGCCCGGGTGGTCAGGTACGCGACGCCCGCCGCCTCGGCCCGTACCTGATCGCGCCACCGGAAGCCGATCAGCGCCCAGGAGGTGGCGCCCATGAACTCCCAGCCCATCAGCAGCGCCGGCAGGGTCGTGGCGGTGACGGTGACCAGCATGGCGCCGCCGAACAGCAGCATGAGGCCGAAGAAGCGGGCGCGCGGCTGCCCGGCGCCGACGTCGCCGGCGCTGTGGACGAGCACGGCCAGGGTGACGGCGGCGACGGTCACCGCCATCGGCCCGGACAGCCCGTGCGCGCCGAGCCCGAACGGCAGCCCCGCCAGCAGCGGCGCCCGTACCTCCGTCGGGGCCGCGGCGGCGTAGACGGCCAGGGCGAGGGCGGCGGCGAAGGCCGCGACGGCGGTGGCGGGCGCGTACCGGTCGGCCCTGCGCCCGGTCGCGGCGAGCAGCGTCCCGGCGGCGAGCGGCACGGCGACCAGCGCCCACAGCGCCGCGCTCACCCCTTCAGCTCCGCGGCGTCGTCGGTCATGTCGACCTCGCGGGTCCGGAACAGGGCCGTGACCACGGCGAAGCCGACGGCCATCTCCACCGCCATCACGGTGACGGCCAGCACGACGAGCACCTGCCCGTCGGTGGCCGCGGGCGCGACGAAGTGCCAGACCGCGGCGGCGGCGAGGATGACGCCGCCGAGCATCAGCTCCAGGCCCATCATCACCATCACGACGGACTGCTGCGAGAGCGCGCCGAACAGCCCGACGCAGAACAGCGCGGCGGCCACGAGCAGGACCGGCTCCAGCGTCACCGGCGCACCCCCGGGCGTACGGGATCGGCGGGGCGGCGGGCGCGCAGGTCGTCGCCGAAGCGGTCGTACCGGCCGCGGCCGGTGGCGAGCACGACGGTGGCGACGATGGTGGTGAAGAGCGCGAGGCCCAGCGTCATCATCGTCAGCATGTGCGGGCCCATCAGCGACTCGCCCAGGGCCATCGTCGGGTCGTCGTCGGGCTTCCCGCGCCGCCCCGGCCAGGGGCCCAGCAGGATGCCGGCGGCCAGCAGGACGAAGAGGGCGGCGCTGACCGCCGCCGCGCCCCGCTTGTTGTGCAGCATCGACATGGGCAGCAGCCCGCCCGGGTTCATCATGAACATCACCATGAACACGGCCATGATGGACATCTCGATCGTCATCATCAGAATGACGACCACGCCCAGGTAGTCGAGGCCGAGCCGGAGGACCAGGCCGCCGACGCACAGGAGGGACAGCAGCAGCGCGTACGTCGCCCGGGCCATGGAGTCGAAGCGGAACACCATGGCCCCGCTCACCACCGCGGGCACGGCGAGCACCCAGAACACCACGTCATCGGGCATCGGTCCGGCCTCCTTCCCTCATCGGTCGCTCATCAGCCCAGGACGACGATGGCGACGGCCAGCGCCTGCAGCAGGGTCAGCGGCACGAGCACCATCAACGCGAACTCCAAGTAACGCTCCATACGCAGCGTCGGCAGCAGCCGCCGCCCGGCCACCAGCAGGCCGAGCACCGCGGCCGTCTTCAGCAGGGTCCACGCCCACGCCGGCAGCCACGGCCCGTGCCCGCCGCCGAGGAAGAGCGGCACGCTGAACCCGGCCGTGACCACCAGCAGCAGCCACCGCCCGCCCAGCAGCACCAGCCGGTCCACGCCCGCGTACTCGGCGGCCGCACCGCCCGCGGCGTCCCGGCCGAGGGGGTGCTCGAACGGGCCCCAGAAGGCCATCGCCAGCGCGCTCAGGAGAAACACGGCGAACGCCACCGGCATCCACACCGCGAACCACAGCCCCCGCTGGGCCGCCACCACCTCGCCGACCCGCAGCGACTCCGCGCCGAGCGCCGCGGTGGTGAGCGCGAACATGTGCGGCAGCTCGTACGCCAGGCCCTGGGCGAGGAAGCGGTAGCCGCCGACCAGCGACAGCGCCGAGTTCGGCCCCCAGCCGGCCAGCCACACCGCCGCCCACGCCAGCGCCTCCATCGCGTTGAACCACACCACGCCCACGACCGGATCCGTGACGGCCCGGAACCCCCACGGGAGCACGGCGCCGGCGAGCACGGCGGCCACGGGGACGAGCGCGATCCCGATGCGGCCGAGCCACGGATCGTCCGCGGTCGTACGCCGCGGCTGCTGGCCCAGCAGCCGCAGCCCCGCGCGCAGCGGCGCCGGCGCGGCGCGCAGAGGGCGGCCCTGGCGGCCGCCTTCCGCCGCGGCGGCCAGCACGGCGTCGAAGCCCGCGACCAGGGCCGCCGCGGCGACGAGGGCGAACGGCAGCAGCACGACGGCCCACACGGGCGCGGTGTCAGCCACGGACGGCCACCGCCACTTCGTCGAGGTCGGGATCGAGGCTGGCCACGATCACGCGGGCGGACGTGAACTCGGCGCCGCGCAGCAGGTCGGGCAGGACGTCGAGGAGCGCCTGCGACGGCGGCCGCGGGCCGTCGAGCCGCCCGCGCGGGCCCTCCAGGCCGTACAGGGCGAGGGGCCGGTCGTCGTCGACGCCGGCTGCGCAGCGCGCGGCCTCGTCGAGCCAGGTGAGCAGCCGGTCGTACGCGTCACCGTCCGCGGCCAGCGCGGGACCGGTCACCCCGGACCGGCGCGCCCGCACGGCGGGCAACGCGCCGAGCCCGGCCGTCAACTCCCGCAGCACGCGCGACCGCCGCACCCGCCGCGCGAGCCGCCGCAGTCCCGCACCCCACTCCTGGACCGGCGCCCCGTCGAGCACGGCGTCGCGCAACCGGCGGGCGCGGGCGGCGGGATCGGGCCACCCGGAGACGGCGAGCAGCCGCGCGATGCTGTCCAGGTGCGCGGCGCAGCACCGCCGCTGGGCGGCGCCGCGCACGACGTCCTCGCCGCGGGCCGCCCGCAGCCACGGCTCGTCCCAGTACGGCAGTGCCTCCGCGGCGGGCGTGGTGGTACGCACCTCCGCGTGCTGCACGACGTCCCCTTGCAGGGCGACGTCGAGCACGAGCCCGGCGGGCCAGTCGGCGAGCGCGGGCCCGAGCGGCAGGTGCAGCCGGTCGAGCCGGAGCCCGTCGCGGTCGTCGGCGCGTTGGGCCATGGGCAACCCGGCGACGGGTCCGACGTGAGGGAGATGCGCCGCGTGAGCATCGTGCGCGCCGTGGCCCCCGGGGCTCCCGTGGGTGTCGTGGCCGCCGGGGCTCTCGTGGTCCTCGTGGTCGCCATGGCTCTCGTGGTCCTCGTGACCCTCGTGGCCGGGTTCGCCTCCGTGGCCGCCGTGGTCCTCGTGACCGCCATGCCCCGCACCTGGCCGTCCGCGCGCGGCGCCCTCCCCCGGGCCCCCGTGACCGGTCATGCCCCCGCTGCTGCCACCGGTGGGCGCCGCCAGCGTCCGCAGCAGTCCGTCCAGCGCCGTCTCGACGCCCTCCGCTCCGGTCACCGCGGAGCGGGACTTGGGATACGGGATCTGCCGCCAGAGCGCGTCCGTCCACTCCCCCGCCCCGGCGCCGCCCGCCCCGACGACCAGCAGCGCGCTCGCCGCCGCCGGGCTCGCCGCCACCGGCCAGCCACGGCGCCGCAGCCCCGCCTCCACCGCGAGCCGCGTCTCCGTACCACCGGGGTGGACCGCCAGCAGGACGGCGGGATGCCTGGTCCCCATGCGGCGCAGCGCTTCCCTCAGGCCCATCGCAGCGCGCCCTCGCGCCGGGCGTAGACGACGGCCGCGAAGAGGATGCCCAGGAAGAGGAACATCTCGACCACCGCCGGCGTGCCCACCTCGCTGACGACGCGCACCCACGGGTACATGAAGAGCAGTTCCATGTCGAACGCCAGGAAGATCATCGTCACGGGATACCAGCGCACGTGGAACCGGGAGAACGCGTGCTCCGCGGGCGGCAGTCCGCCGCTGAACGGCCCCGACTCCAGCGCCCCCGGCTCGCCCCGCAGCCACGCGCCCAGCCCGTGCAGCGCCGCGACCCCGCCGACCACCACGCCGAGCAGCACCGCCACCGGCTCCCATACCGCCACGCCGAGCATCATGCCCGACACACACCGTCACCGCCGGACGCCACGGCCGACGGCGGAGGGTGACGCGCCGTCATCTCAACGGATAGGCACAACGGTCGCGCCGGGGCGGGCGTTCAGGTCCGGTGCGGGCCCGTCGTGACGTAGGCGTAGCTGAACCCCTCGCCCTCGCGGGGCTCGCGGGTCCAGGACCGGGTGGTGAAGGTGGGGAGTCTGCCCTGGGTGAGCGCGAAGCGCGGGAGTGAGAGCCCGAGTTCGGCGTGGAGGGTCGTCAGCACGCGTGCTTCGCGCTCCTGCTCGGTGTCCTCCGGGCGGAACAGCCGGGCGGGGTCCAGGGCGTCGGGTATCGCGCCGGAGCGCTCGGCCTTCGTGCCTCGTACGGTGAACGCCCAGAGCTCCTCGCCCTGTTCGGCCACGGACAGGTGGAACGCGGTCGGGCGGTCGGCGGAGTGGCTCGTCGGTTCGCGCCAGACCACCACCGCGCGGCCGGCCGCGGAGGCGGCCGCCGCCGGCGAGCGGAACAGGCCGGTCAGACGGCGGTGGGAGCTGACGTCGACGGCGAACGCCCAGCCTTCGGCGGTGCGGCCGAGGGCGACCACGGGCCGGTCCTCCCAGAGTTCCACGCCCTCCCGCTCGTGCGGACCGGGTGCTCCCCAGGATGCCGTGCGCGGATCCGTGGGCGCACTCAGCCCGGCACCCTCTTCGCCGATCAGGGCGGGCAGGCCGGCGGGGTCCGCCCCCTCGATCCAGACAGCGCGGTATCCGTCCCACGGCTGCTGCCGGTTCGCCGCGCGCTCCGCCAGCCAGGCGAGGCCCGGCGGGTCGAGGTCGGGCACCGGCTCGGGGGCGGGTCCGCTCTCCCCGGCCCGCGGGGTCGCCCGGATCTCCCGTCCGCGCTCGGGGGTGACCAGCGGGCCCAGGACGGTGTCGGCGAGCAGGCCGACCGGGGCGATCAGCGAGGGCCCCGGCGCCTCCCACGACGGCAGCGCGCCGCGCAGAATCCGCCACGCGTCGTCGGTGAGCCCCCAGCGGGCCGCCTCCCGGGCCTCGGCGACGGCCCGGCCCCAGGGGCCGGTGGGCGCGTAGACATGGGTCCCGTTCCGCACCGCGTGCAGGACCGCCTCGGCGGTCTCCCGGTCGACGCCGCGGGCGACCATCATCCGGAGCCACTGGTCGTCCCCGTCCCGCCGTCCGTCCCGCCCCTGCGTCACGGCCTCCGCGGGCAGCAACTCCGGCTGGTAGCGGGGGTCGGCCACCAGGTCGCCGTAGGCCCGCGGACTCCGCGGCGCCCCCATGTGCTGGAGCTGGTTCAGCAGGACGGCGCTCCCGGGCCGGCCGTAGGACGCCGCCTCTTCGAGCAGGGACACCGCCTCCTCGTACCGCCCGCGCAGCGCCAGCCGGCGGGCGTCCTCCACGCGGGCGTCCTGGGCGCGGGTCGTCGCGTTCACGAAGTCGGCGCGCTCGGCCCGGTCGCGGTGGAAGCCGCGGTACATGGCCTCCATGTACGCGCGGAACGACGGGTAGCGGTCGGGCTGTTCGCCGCTCCAGCCCCGGTAGAGGTAGAGCGCCCACTCGCCGTCCCGGCCGACGTCGCCCGGATCGAGCAGCGCGTGCGAGATGTCGGAGTCCGTCTCCAGCCGCAGCGCCCGCCGCCACATCCCGGCCAGCAGCACATCCTCCGCGCGCGGATCGTCGCCGAGGTGCTCCTCGTACGCGGAACTCTGGTCGTACGGATCCCGGAACCAGTCGATCTCCGCGGCGCCCCCGAGCTGATAGACCCCGGCCGTCTGATCGACGTGCCACCCGTCGCTGACGGCCAGGAACTCCCGGTACGACTCCGGCAGCCGCAGCCCCAGCCGCTCCTCGGCCGCGACGATCACCGCCTCCGCCGCCCCGGCCCGCCCCCGCACGAAGCGGGCCTCCTCACCGCCCTCGTCGTCCTCTTCCTCGTCCGCCCGCGGAACCCACTCGTCCTGCCAACGCCCAAGGAACCCGTGCCAGTCGAAACCCTCGCCGCTCATGCCCGGGATACTGCCACCCGGCACTGACAGCCCGGCCGCCGTCGGCGTCCCGCTCCGTCGCGCTCAGCTCGGGTCGATGTGCAGGGGCGCGGGCTCGATCGCCCAGTCGAGCGCGAAGTCGGCGACCTCTTCCCAGCCGTCCTCGCCACAGGTGTAGTGGCTGCGGCCGGGGAACTTCCGGTAGGCGACGATGGCGCCGCCGTGCTTCTCGTTCTTCCGGTAGTTCTCGTGCTGCACGGCCGGCGGCAGGATGCGGTCGTTGCCGCCGGCGATGAACAGCAGGGGCGCCCGGTCGCGGTCGGCGAAGTCGTAGGCGGTCGCCGCGTGCGGCGCGAGGTTGGCGAAGCCGCCCTGGAAGAGGATCCGGCCGGAGACGGGGACCGCGTAGCGGTCGTAGACGGCCTTCGACTCCTCCTCGCTCAGGTTGTTCGTGAACGCGTGGTGGAACTCCTTCTCGGTGATCGGCACCGCGCGGTTCTTGTTGGCCGGGTTGTGCAGGACCGGGAAGGTGGCCCTGATCTCACTGACCGGCAGCGCCCGGATCCCCTTGACGGGCGCGCCGTCGATGGACACACCGACCGCGCCGTACCCGGCGCCGAGGAGAAGCTGCACGAAGGTGCCGCCGAACGAGTGGCCGATGAGGGCCGGCCTCGTGTCCAGCGCCGCCACGACCCCGGCCAGGTGGTCGAAGACCTCGCGCACGCCGAGCCCCGCCAGCGGCGAGGGGTCGCGGCGCAGCGCCTGGACGCCGGCCTCGCCCGGCTCGATCCCCGGGTAGCCGGGCGTGATCACCTTCAGGCCGCGCTGCTCGTAGCGGGTGACCCAGTGCTCCCACGACAGGGGCGTCATCCAGAGGCCGTGGATGAGTACGACCGTGTCCGGTGGTGATGCGGTCTGGTCCATCGTCCCGTCCGATCTCTCCGGCGGCGGCGTGCGCGCAGGCTCTCACGCAGGAGACTTCAGACTATTCGGACATCACGGGAAGCAGGGTCAGCGATTCGCCGCGAGCCGCCGGCCCCCGCTCCGGTCTCGGTCACTTCCGGGGAAGGAGTGCGCCGGTCAGGTGGCCGTAGGCCACGTGGCAGTGCAGACGCACCCCGGACAGCAGGGCGTCGTCGTTGCTCCCTGCGGTTGTGCACGGCCGGCACGTCCTGCAGATAATCCACGGTGGCCGTGCACCCGTACGCGGCCGCCGTCTGCTCGGCAAGCGTGGTGAGCCGCCTGCGGACGTCGCCCATGTCGGCCAGCGGGCCCAGGTGCATGCCGAACGCCATCGTCGGCACCGGGTCGTCACACGCACGTCGACACTCCAGAACCGGCAGCCATGGCAGTCCCCTCCGCGAGCTGGGCCCGCCCCGTTCCGGCGGGCCCACCACTGCGCATATTAGAAGGGGCCACTGACATCGCCGGCGCCGCCGGACGAGGGAAGGTGACGGGCCGTCAGCCGCGTCCCGGCCCCGGCAGAGGTCGAGTTCGCCCGCGGGTCACCAGCCTTTGAAGTCGTAGCCTTCGGCGGGTTGCCCGTAGCGGTCGTATGTTCGTAGCTCGTCCGGATCGACCCCGCCTTCCGGTCCGGCGGCTGTGAACCAGTGCCCCGTCGACCCTGCAGCCTTGACCAGCTCCAGCTCTGACACGGTGCCGTTCTCCCACGTGATCTCCGCCCGGTCGACCCCTTCGGGCAGGTAACCGTAGAGCAGCTCGACCGTCCTCGCCTCGGCGTCCTTGCTCTCGTTGCCATTGCCGTCGAGGTTGGTGCCATCGACATGGATCTCGTCGTCGCGGCCGGTGAGCACCTCTCCCTGCCCGGCCGGACCGCGCGGGTTGCCGTTCTCCGAGAGGTAGAGGAAGTACCAGGACTTCCCCGGCCGGTAGGGCAGCTCGTCCTCGCCCTTGACCGGCGGGTAGTTGGCGCCGTTCTCGACCTCGAACGGCAACTCCGTGTCGCTCTCGTACATCGCCCGGACCTGGTCCCAGACCTCGTCCTGGTCGGCCGCGGCCGCCCAGACGTCGACCTCCACCCGGAAGTCGTAGCCGCCCGCCGAGCCCTCGCCCAGTACCGCGTTGGACGGCCGCGTCACCCCGGCCTGGCCGGGGGACGAACTCCCCGGCGGGACGACGATCGCCGTCGGCTCCCGCATCCCGCCGGACTCGGGCAGCGCTCCCAGCCCGACGGCGAGGAGGCCCCCCGTGGCCAGGGTGGTCGCGCCCAGCGCCAGCCTTCTGCCGGTACGCCGGCGGCGCGCCGCACGCAGCACCGCGGCGGCCGGAACCGGGGTGATGACCACCTGATCCGCCGCTGCCGCGAGCCGCTCCGGCAGAGCTGTGTCGATGCCCTCTTCGTGCACGTCACTCACCTCTCTCGGCCGCCGGCGCGCTCGCGGGTGCCGCCCGTCCGCTCCCTCGGGACGAGCGAGACGCGCAGCTTGGCGAGGCCCTTGGCGGTCTGGCTCTTGATCGTTCCCGTCGAGCACCCCATGGCCGCCGCCGCCTCGTCCACGCTCAGGTCCTCCCAGTAGCGCAGCACCACGGCCTGCCGCTGCCGGGGAGGCAGCGCGAGCAGCGCCGGCAGCAGCGCCAGGCGGTCGTCCGCCTGGGCGATACGGTCCGGCCCGGCCGGTGGCGATTCCCCCGCGCCGCCGCCGCTCTGCCCGCTCGGCAGCTCGGCACGCCGGCCGGAACGGAACCGCCGCGCATAGGCGTTGAAGAGGATCCTGCGCACGTACGCGTCCGGATCCTCGGCGCGCGTCACCCGCCGCCAGGCGACGTACGCGCGCTCCAGCGCGGTCTGCGCGAGGTCTTCCGCGGCGTGCTGCTCCCCGGTGAGCAGGTACGCCGTACGCAGCAGCCGCGGCCACCGGCTCGCCATGAAACTCTGGAAATCGGTGTCCCGCTCACTCTGCTTGGCAGTCATGGGCACTCCCTTCACCCCTCACAGAGTCCAGGGAGCCCGATCCGCGTTGCCCGGCCACGGGGACGAGTTCTGCAACGCCCTCTCAGCTTGTGCTTTATCCACCGGCTTCGAACGGCGTCCCGTACGCGGTCACTCGGTAGGGGATTCACCGGACGTGGTCACGGCCTTCGGCTGATCCTGTGCTCCGACCAAGGATGCACTGACCAGCACAAAGGCCGTGGGGGAACGAGTTTGCTGCATCACGAAGCCGGGCGGGGCCCGTTCGCGCTGGCGTCACACTTCCGGGACGACTTCTTCGACTGCCTGACCGTCCGCGGGGACGCGCTGTTCGAGCTGGCCGACGCGCTGTTGTGCAAAGACGGTCCGGTAACCGCACCGGTGGACCTGACCTTGACGGCCGAACACCGGCGCGGGCACGGCGCGATGTACTCCGCGCTGAACCGCGGGGAGATCGACGTGCCCCGGCTGCGGCAGGTACTGGCCGGCCTGCCACAGCCCAGGGCCGCCGACGGGCGCCTGGTCCTCGCTGTCGACGTCACCCACTGGCTCCGCCCTGACGCCTCCACCAGCCCAGAGCGCCTGTTCTGTCACGTCTACGGCCGTAGCGGCCGGTCCTCGGACCAGTTCGTGCCGGGCTGGCCCTACTCCTTCGTGGCCGCGCTGGAGACAGGCCGCACATCCTGGTGCCAGCTCCTGGACGCTGTCCGGCTGGGCCCGGCCGACGACGTCGCCGAGGTCACCGCCGCCCAGGTCCGCCGGATCGTCGAGGACCTGATCGGCATGGGCCGCTGGAAGACCGGCGACCGCGAGGTCCTGGTCGTCTTCGACGCCGGCTACGACGCCCCGCGCATGGCCCACCTCCTGGCGGGGCTCCCGGTGGAAGTCCTCGGGCGGATGCGGGCGGACCGCGTGATGCGCCGGCCGGCGCCCTCCCGGGAGGAGTTCCACCTCGCCCACCCCTATGGCGGGCGTCCACCGAAGCACGGCGGGGAGTTCCGCTTCGCCAAACCGGAGACCTGGGGTGACCCGGACGCGGCAACGGTGCAGGTCACCGACCGCTACGGCACCGCCCGCGCAATGGCCTGGAACCGCATCCACCCCAGGCTGACCACTCGCTCCGCGTGGATCGACCACACCGCCGAGCTCCCCGTCATCGAGGGCACCCAGATCCGGCTCCAGGTCGACCGCCTGCCCGGCGGGAACGATCCCCTCCCGGTCTGGCTGTGGTCCTCAGCCACCGGCCTGGCCGGCGACGACATCGACATCCGCTGGCAGGCGTTCCTCCGCCGCTTCGATCTGGAGCACACCTTCCGGATGATCAAGCAGACCCTGGGCTGGACCCGCCCTAAGCTCCGGGCCCCCGCGGCCGCCGACCGCTGGACCTGGCTCGTGATCGCCGCCCACACCCAGCTCCGCCTCCTTCGTGAGGCAGCCGGGGATCTCCGCCACCCCTGGGAACGACCCGCTCAGCCCGGCCGTCTGACCCCGGCCCGAGTCCGCCGGGGGTTCAGAAACCTCCGCCCGCACTTGACCTGCCCGGCTCGTGCACCGAAACCCTCCCGGCCAGGCCCCGGCCGCCCTCCCGGCTCCAAGAACCGACACCCCGCCACCCACCACAACGTCGGCAAAACCGCCAAACGGCCCGAGAGCATCAAAGAACGATCACGGACCGGTGGATAAAGCACAAGCTCAGCCGGCCGGGGCCGGCGTGGCCGACGGGCGCCGGTCTCGTCTGATCAGGCCGAACACCCACGAGTCGGAGACCTCGCCGTTGACGACGCAGTCCTCCCGCAGCGTCCCTTCGCGGACGAACCCGACCTTCTCCAGCACCCGGGCGGAAGCCGCGTTGCGCGTATCGGACTCGGCCTGGACCCGGTTCAGGTCCAGGGTGTCGAACGCCCACCGCAGCACGGCGTGTGCCGCTTCCGTCGCGTAGCCGTGGCCCCACGTTGCAGGGTCGAGGCAGTAGCCCAACGACGCGCTGCGGTGGTCCGCGTCGAATGCGGTCAGACCGCACCAGCCGACGAAGGCGCCGTCGGACGCACGGTCGATGGCCACCCGCGCCCCGGTGCCTTCCTCCGCTATGGTCCGGCACCTCGCGAGGAAGAGCCCGGCGCGGGCGGGTTCGGTCCACGGCGGGGAGTCCCAGTAGCGCATCACGTGGGTGCTGCTGTGCAGCGCGAAGAGGGGGTCCGCGTCGGCGTCGGTGAAGGGGCGCAGGCGCAGCCGGGCGGTGTGCAGCATGGGAGTGGCCAAAGTCATGCGGACCATCTTGCGTCCTCGTGGAGCGGGCAGCGCACCGAATATCCGCGGGACGACCGGCGCCCCGGGCGCACGGCGCGGGAGCCTCCGTACAGAGCAGTCCAGCGGGCGCGCCGGGCGGGGAGCCGTCAGGCTGGAAAGATATGAGAGGCGTGTGCGGTTCCCCCAGGCCCCGGCGCCCTCTGCGCTGGGCGGTCACCGGCGCCGGAGCCGTGGTCGCGGCCGTCCTGACCGTGCTGGCCCTCACCGGGAACCTGCCCTTCGCCGCCGCCCCGGATTCCGGCGAGCGGTCGCCGAAGGCCGCGGCCGATCCGTACGCTCCGGCCAAGGCGCTGCGGCCCGCCATCGTCGGCCGCAAGCAGTGGGGCGCCGATCCGCGGCTCCTCGACCAGAAGCCGCGCTACGCGGACTCCGTGCACGCAGTGGTCATCCACCACACCGGCCACCTCAACGACTACGACTGCTCGGAGAGCCCTCAGTACGTACGCGACATGTACGAGGCACACGCCGTCGGCAAGGGCTGGGGAGACCTCGGCTACAACTTCCTCGTCGACCGGTGCGGCACGGTCTTCGAGGGCCGGCTGGGCGGCGTGGGCCGCGCGGTGGTCGGGGCGCACACCCTCGGCCTCAACAGGGGCACGACCGGAATCGCCGTGATCGGTACGTTCCCGGAGGGCGTGCCCGTACCGGAGCCGCTGCGGAAGTCCCTTGCGGTGCTCATCGCCTGGAAACTCGGTCTCACCGGGATCGCCCCCACCGCCCGTACCCAGGTCGTCTCCACCAACAGCAACACCCGGTTCGCCGAGGAGGGCTCCATCTCGGTGCCGGCCGTCCTCGGCCACATCGACGCGTACGAGACGAGCTGCCCGGGGGAAGCGCTCGTCCGGCTGCTGCCGACCCTCAGAAAGGAGGCGGCCCAGGTGCAGAGCAAGGCGAAAGTTCTGGTCAAGAAGGACGCCGGACAGGCCGGAAGCAAGAAGGCGAAGGGCCAGGCGCGGCGGGCTCCCGGCAGCCACGCCCGCTCCGGGGGCACCGCCGGAGGCGCCTGACCAGCCGCCGTTCACCTGGCCCTGTGTCGTCAGCGCCTCTCGGGGACAACGGCGACAGGACACTTGGTGAGCCGGGCCCTCGGGGATCGACGGCGCAGGTGCCGCCCGAACGGGTTCGGTCTGTTCGCCGTCCGGGTGAGAGTCCGGCGCGGACGGGCAGGTTCCCCTGCCGGAGTGGTAGCTCGAACTTGCTCACCGGCGCGTGGCCCGTACGCTGTCCCGGCCCCGGAAGGATCGTCATGAACCGTTCGCCGTATCTCGTCAGTGACGTCATGACGCATACGGTCGTCGCGGTCGGGCCTGAGGCTTCGTTCAAGGAGATCGCCGAGGCGATGCGGAAGTGGCGGGTCAGCGCGCTGCCCGTCCTGGAGGGCGACGGCCGGGTCACCGGCGTGGTGTCGGAGGCCGATCTGCTGCCCAAGGAGGAGTACCGCGACAGCGCGCTGTCCGTGGCGGACCGGGACCGGCGGCCGGAGGGCATCGTGAAGGCGGGTGCGGTGGTCGCGCGCGACCTCATGACCACGCCCGCCGTCTCCGTACGGGCCGACGCCACCCTCGCGGAGGCCGCGCGGGCCATGGCGCTGCGGCGCCTGAAGCGGCTTCCGGTCGTGGACGGTGAGGGGCACCTGACCGGCATCGTCAGCCGCGGCGACCTGCTGAAGGTCTTCCTCCGGTCCGATGAGGACATCGCGGAGGACGTGCAACGGCAGGTCCTCGACCCGCTGTTCCCCCTCGGCGGGGCCACGGTGCACGCACAGGTGGACAAGGGTGTCGTGACGCTCTCGGGCTGGTTCCGCAACACCTCGCTGGTGCCGCTGGCGGCGCGGATGGCGCGGGCGGTCGAAGGCGTCGTGGACGTCGGGTTCCGGCTGGAGCGACCCGACGGCGCGCCCGCCGGGGACGGGCAGCGGGGCCGGCGGGGGGCGGCCTCCCCGGGGCACGAGGGAGACGGTCCCGGGGACACGACCGCGCCACCGCCCGCGGAGCCGACGTGACCGGACCGGACGGGTTCGCCGCCTCCGCCGCGGCGCCGATCCGGGTCTTCCTGCTGGACGATCACGACGTGGTACGGCGCGGGCTACGGGAGCTGCTGGAGGACGAGCCCGACATCCGGGTGGCGGGAGATGCCTCGACGGCCGAGGAGGCCGTGGCCCGCGGCCCCGCGCTCCGGCCCGACGTGGCGGTCCTCGACGTCAGGCTCCCGGACGGCGACGGCATCGCGGTGTGCCGGGAACTGCGCTCCCGGATGCCGGACCTCCCCTGCCTGATGCTCACCTCCTTCGACGACGACGAGGCGCTGCTGGACGCGATTCTCGCGGGAGCCGCGGGCTACGTACTCAAGCAGATCAAGGACTCCGACCTGGTCGCGGCCGTGCGCACGGTCGCCTCGGGGCAGTCGATGCTGGATCCGACCACGACGGGCCGGCTGCTGGACAGCCTCCGGGGCGAGCCCGAGGAGTCCGGGGAGGAAGGGCCGCTTTCCGGCCTCGCGCCCCGGGAGCGGGAGATCCTCGGCCTGATCGGCGAGGGACTCACCAACCGGGAGATCGGCGAGCGGCTCTATCTCTCGGAGAAGACGGTCAAGAACAACATCTCGCGGCTGCTGAGCAAGCTCGGCGTGGAGCGCCGCGTCCAGGCCGCCGTGATCGCCTCGGAGGAGGGCGTACGGCCGGACGGCGACGGCACCCGGGGCCGCTGACCGGGCCCGGGCGGGTGCCGGCCCGGGGTCATCGACGGGTCAGGGGCACCCACCACGTCACACACGTGCCGCCCTCCCGCGGAGCGGTGACCGAGAACCGTCCGCCGAGCCTCTCCGCGCGATCGGCGAGGTTCGCGAGTCCGCTGCGCCGGCCGCCGCGCGGCATGCCCACCCCGTCGTCCCGTACGGACAGCGTGGCCGTGCCGTCGGTCACGGTCAGGACCACCTCGGCGGCGCTCGCCCGGGCGTGCCGGCCGACGTTGGTGAGCGCCTCCCCCAGCACCGCCCGGACGGCGTCGGCGACGTCCGCGGGCACGTCCGTGTCGATGAGGCCCTCCAGGCGGAGGGAGGGGGTGAACCGGAGCACCGGCACGGCGTCCTCCACGGCCCGGACGACGTGGGCCCGCAGGCCGCCGCCCGTCGTCCCCCGCCCGGTGCGGAGGCCGAAGATCGTCGAGCGGATGATCCGGGTGGTCTCGTCCAGCTCGTCCACGGCGCGCAGCAGGCGGGCCCGGGCTTCCTCGTGGTCGACGAAGCGCAGCGCGCTCTGCACCGAGATCCCGGTGGCGAACAACCGCTGGATCGCGAGGTCGTGCAGGTCCCGCGCGATGCGGTCGCGGTCCTTCAGCAGGGCGACCTGTTCGGCGTCGCGCCGGCGATCGGCGAGTTCCATGGCGATCGCGGCCTGCCCCGCGAAGGCGAGCAGCGGACCGGTCTCCACCTCGGTGAACACGTCGAGCGGATCGCTGCGTGCGAGCAGGAGCACGCCCCTGACCCCCTCCTCGGCGACCATGGGGACGGCCACCGCAGGTCCCGGTCTCCGCGCGCCGGGCGACCCCGCCGTGATCCGCGGATCACGGGAGAGGTCGGTGCTCGTGATCGGTTTCCCGGCCTCGGCGGCAGCTCCGGCGAACGATCCGCGGCGGGGCAGGAGCATTCCCTGGTACGTCTCCGCCTCCTTGCCGGAGGCCAGGGCCACCCGCAGCCGTCCTGAGGCGCCCTCGGCCAGGGCGAGGACTCCGAGGTCCGTCCGCAGAATGCGGCGGGCCCGCTCGACGATCATCTCCAGGACGGCGGGTTCCTCCAGCCCGGAGAGCAGTCCTGCGGTGATGTCGGCGGTGGCCTCAAGCCACCGTTCGGTGAACCGCGACGGTTCCCGCCGGCGTACCAGCTCGCCCGGCCGACGCCAGTACGGGCTCACGCTCTGTTCATTCACGGCCCCTCCGTGACACGTCATTCGTGCCCTTTTCTCAGATTAGCGCCAGTTTTGACGGCCTGCCCCCGGAGCACGCATGTCACTATGAGTGACACTCATCCCGTCTCCGGCCGGTCCGGCCACCCCCGCCGGGAAGACCGGTGTGCCCGATGGTCCCGGCGATGAACCCGTACGGCTCTCGTGGGCCGTGCCGCCGCCGCGGCAAGCTGAAGGGGCGGCGTGGCCAATGCCGCGACGCTCTTCCGTGACCGGGCTGCGCTTGTGACCAGGCCGCCCGGTCGGTTCCCCCCGGGGAGGCAGCAATGACAACGCGGCACGTGGTGGTCGGCGTGGACGGCTCGGACCCGAGCATGGCGGCGGTCCGGTGGGCGGCGGCGGAAGCTGCCGCGCGCCGGATCTCTCTGCGTATCGTCCACGCCGAGGCGTCGTCCACGAGTAGCCGGCAGGCCGCCCCGGGCGGCTCCCTGCACGAGGAGTGGGTCCGGGACCGGATCGCCACCGCATGCCGCGAGACGGCGGAACGGTATCCGGAAGTGGAGATCAGCGGTGGTGCGACGTCGGAGACGGCGGTGAAGGCACTTCTGGACGAGGCGCAGGACGGAGAACTTCTCGTCCTGGGGTCGCGAGGCATCGGTGCGGCCTCGGGATTCTTCACCGGAAGTGTGGCGTTGCCGGTGGTTGCGCACGTCACCGGACCCACCGTCCTCGTACGGGAGGACTGGCACCCGGACACCGCGGACAGCGAGCTCCCCGTGGTGGTGGGAGTGGATCTCGACCACGGGTTCGACCCCGTGCTGGAGTTCGCTTTCGCCGCCGCCCACCGGACGGGCAGCCCGCTCCGGGTCGTCCACATGTGGCGGCGCTCGTCCATCTACGCCTACCCGTCGGCACTGCCCGACCCGAAGGTCGGCTCCGATCTCAAGGCCGTGGCACGGGAGAACCTCGACTCCGCCCTCGCCGGCTGGCGGGCACGCTATCCGGAGGTGGAGACGGAGCGCGTCCTGCTGGACGGCGAGGTGGCGCCGCGTCTGCTGGAACTGGGCGCCGGCGCCCAACTGCTCGTCGGGGGACGCCGTACGCACAGGCACCGGATGTTCCCGACGCTGATCGGCCCGGTGACGCACGCCCTGATGCACCACGCCGCCGCGCCCGTCGCCGTCGTCCCGCACGAGTGACCACCCCGAACGTGGGAGGGAAGATGCAGCACCGCAAAGTCAGCGATCTGATGACGCGGGATGTCGTCAGCGCCCGTTACGACACCCCGTTCCAGGAAGTCGCCCGCCTGCTGACGGAGAACGAGATCGCCGCGCTCCCCGTGGTCGACAACGGCGGCCGGCCCGTCGGCGTGGTGTCGGAAGCCGATCTGCTGCGCAAGGCCAGTGACCGGCCCGGTACCGACGGACGGGTCCCCCTGCCCCCTCTCGAAGCGTGGGAGCGCGCCAAGGCGGAAGGCGCGCGCGCCGAGGAGCTGATGTCCGCCCCCGCCGTCTGCGCGCACCCCGACTGGAACGTCGTCGAAGCCGCCCAGCTCATGGAGGTGCAGCACATCAAGCGACTGCCGGTGGTGGACGACGTGGACCGGCTGCTCGGCATCATCAGCCGCCGGGACCTCCTGCAGATCTTCCTCCGCAAGGACGACGCCGTCCGGGAGGAGATCGAGCACGACGTCCTGCAGGACACCGTGGGCCTGGCGCCCGCCCAGGTGTCGGTCGACGTGGACGGCGGCCGGGTGACGTTGCAGGGACTGGTGGAGAGCAGGAGCCTGATCCCGATCATCGTGCGGCTCTGCACCTCCGTGGACGGCGTGGTCGGCGTCACGGACCGCCTGTCCTTCCGGGTGGACGATGTCGGCCGCACTCCGCTCCGGGCCTGAGCCCGCACAGAAGGGGCCGCCGGCGGCGCTCCGGGGCTTCGGTGCCGTGCGGGCCGGTCAGGCATCGGGAAGCCGGAGCCGGCGGGATTCGCCCGGCTCGACGGTGACGGTGCGGTCCGGGCAGGACGAGGGTCAGCGGTGGCTCTGCTGACTGCGGGACGTCGACATGGAGCAGGCCGGCGCGCAGGCGCAGCTCGATGCCGCGGTGGCCCCGGTGGCTCAAGCGCAGCACGTACTCGGACATCTGCGGCATCGGCACGGGGTCGAGCCACAGCGCGTCCTCGCGGATCGCCAGTCCGGTCAGGCCGCGCCGACGGCGGCCACGATGGTGGCGGGGTCGTCGTCACGGATGCCCCGGCACACACCACCCGGCCCACGGGGTCGTAGCCGGTGCCCTCGACCGTGGCCTCGCCGCGCGGCGTCCACAGGTGCTCGGCCGCCACCCGGCCCTCGGTCAGGGTGCCGGGCCCGTCGGGATGGGCGCCCGCGCCGCGCACTGCTGCGCTCCCGGTCGGCGTGATCGCCCCTCCGGCCGCCGCCCGAACGCCGCAGTCCGCGGTTGTCCGAGCAGGAGGAAGAAAGGGCACAGTGCGCTGGACATCCGCTGCCGGAGCCGCGTCGCGGGCGACCGGCGGAGCCGGCCGGCGGCGGGTGCGTCACCTGCCCGGCGCTCCCGGCTCCTGCCCGTCGTCCGTGATGCGGCGTCCGGTGATGCGCGTGGGCCGGATCGAGACCCACATCTCCCGTCCGCCCCCGGCCCACGGTGCGGCGTGGGCACCCTCGGCCAGTCTCCTTACGGCGTCGGAGTCGGTCACTACCCGCGCAGGTCCGACGACCAGCACGCTCCAGCCCTGGCCCATGGCCTCGTCCAGGTGGTCGACCTCGAAGGCGACCTCCGATCCCACGGCTGCCGCCGGAGCCGAGTCCGGCGCGGTCCGGTAGGCGATCGCCTCGTCGACGACCTCGTAGTTGACCGGAACCACCGCGGGGCCCTGCGGTGTCGAGACCGCCACCCGCCCCACACCGGAGGCGGACAGCAGACGGCGGCACTCGTCGGGGCCGAGGTCCCGTAGCCGGGGGTGCTGCAGCGCCTGCCCCTGGCCGGGCGGCCAGTCGATGCCGCCGCCGCGCAGCGCGACGGGGGTCGTGCCCAGCACACCGGCCAGGCGGGCGAGGCAGGCCGCCGTCGGGTCGGCCGCCTGTTCTTCGAGGTATGCCAGGTATTCCGGCGCCATTCCGGCGCGGTGGGCCGTCTCCTCCCGGGTCAGCCCCCGGCGTCTGCGCTCCGCGGACACGCGGCGGCCGATGTCACCGGGATGGGGCGGCCTGGCGGGCGGGGTCACGCTCGGCTCAGCGCTTGTCCGCTCTGCCGCGCGGTCCGTACGCGACCGGCCGGACTCGGGTTCACCCCCTGGCGGGTGTCCGGGGCCGCGGACGTGTGCGTCGGGCCCGGGATAGACGAGGGTCACCTCGTCCGTGTCCGACCAGCGCACCTCGTAGGGGGGCGTGCCATCCGCATGGCGGACCCCGATGATCTCGCCATCGCGTCTGGCGGCTCCGGTAGCAGGACTCTCCACCACGAGTCGATCGCCTGGTTCAGCTCGCATGATCGCCACCGCCTCCTCGCCATGCTGCCGGGGCCGGCGGTCAGCCCTCGATCTCGATACGCCGCGCCCCGGCCTTCTCGGCCTTCGGAACGCGGATGGTGAGGACGCCGTTGGTCAGTTCCGCGCTGACGTGACCGGTGTCCGAGTTCGACGGCAGACTGGCGTGGTAGTCGAACTCCCCGACATGGCGGCCTCGCCGCCGGACCACGCCGGTGCGTTCCTTCTCCCGGATCTCGCCGTGCACGCCGATCTCGGAGTCGGTGATCTCCACGGTGAGGTCGTCCTTGCCCACCCCGGGAAGCTCCAGCTCCACCAGGTAGGCGTCCTCGGTGTCCTCGATGTCGGCCAGCGGTACCCAGGCCCCGGGAGTACCGGGTCCGGGTACGGCCGGAACGGCGGACTGCACGAGGCGGTCCAAGCGGCTGTGCAGGTCCTCCATCTCGCGGAACGGGTCCCACGTCTGGAGGGCCCCGCCGCTACGACGGACTGGCTTCGTCATCGGTCGGCCTCCTCACATCCGGTCCGGGGACGGCCAGCCGTCGCCCGGGCGCGCATCCCGCCCGGAGGCCGCGACCGCCTCGACGTCACGCCGGGCGACGTCCATCAGTTGCCGGCCGAGGTCGTCGAGCGCCCGGCCGGCGGCCAGCTCGTCACCGATCTCGGGCACGTCCGGGTCCGCGGGGTTCCTGTGCGCGTCCCCGTGCCCGGTGAACCTCCCGGTCGCGGTGTCCAGCTCCACGCGCGCCTTCGTCGTCCCCGCCTCCTCGAAGAGATGGAGGCCGACGTTCCATTTCACGGTGTGCGTCATCGTCTTCCCTCCGCGTCTCGGCGCGGAGCGCGGAATCGCAAGCGCGCTCCGCTCGTGCTCTCGCCCCCGGTGGGAAAGCACCTCTCCCTCCACCGTGTGACGGTGGCCGCACCGATCACAGGGCCGAAGGTCCCCGCCGCCCGACCACTCGGCCCCGTGATCACGCCGGAGCCGTCAGCCGGGCGGCTGCCGCCGGTACGCCTCCGCCAGCCGCCCGGCCATCAGGTGCTGGTTCCAGAGCTGTCCCGCGTCGTTGGGCATCGCCGCGTCGTACAGCGCCAGACGGGCCTCCGTGGGCACCCGCCACAGCCTGTCGCAGGCCTCGGCCGCCTCGGTCACCTTCAGCCCCAGGACGGCGCGGGTCTCCGGCGACAGGCTCTTCCCGGTGTGGACCCCTCTGGTGTCGACGCCGGGCAGGCCGGTCAGCCACAGGGCCGCCTCCGCGCGGTCGAGGCCGGCGGCCTTGGCGAGGTGGGCCGCCGCGTCGGGGTCTAACGGCAGCGGTTCGCGTCGCTCCAGTTCGTCGGCCAGCCGGCGCAGCCGCTTGACCGTGCCCCATCCCCGGGCCACCGGCCGGATGCCGACGAACCCCTCCGGCCGGGGCATGTCGCCCCGCTGCAGGAACGCCTTGATCCGGTAGTTCCTGCCCGCCTGCGTGCGGGACCAGTCGCCGAAGTGCATGGCGATGTCGAGCGGCAGCACCTTGCCCTCCGCGGTGGACCGCGCCACCGGGGGATCCTCGTCCCCGTCCTCCCCCGGGTCCAGCAGGCCGCGGTGCAGCGCCGGATCGGTCAGGGGCGAGGCCGCCCAGAAGCGCAGCAGCGCGATCACCGCCGCGCGGTACGCGGCCGGGGTGACGGCACTGGCGGCGCGGACGCCGAGGCCGCCGATGCGGCCCGCCAGCTCCGTCCAGTCGTAGTGACTGCCGTGCACCGCCCAGTGGGCCATGGCCGTCTCGCCGTCGATCGAGCCGGCGAGGAACGCCGCGGCCAGCTCGATCTGCCGGACCGTACCGCCGGTGCCCTCCGGGTAGTAGCTGACCAGCCCGTCCAGGGCTCCCTCCAGGTCGGGCTCCGGCACCTCCAGCAGCCGGGGGGTCTGCCGGTCGAGCACTTTCAGCAGCCGGTCGCGGTGCTGTATCCGGCGGTCGGTCTCCTGGAAGAATCCGGTGAGGCCGTCGAGGAGCAGCTCGTGGCGGACCTCGGGCAGCAGGGCACCGAGGGTCTTCCGCAGCTCCGCCGCGGAGGTGGCGGTCGCCGCCAGCAGTGCCCGTACGGTGTCCTCCGAGATCTCCCGCAGCGCCCGCGAGCCCGGCAGGTCACGAGGCGTCAGGAAGTGCCAGAACGCCTTCGGCGGCATGCGCCGCGTGCCTGCGGCCATCGGGGACGGGCGGTTGACGATCCAGTCCTGGTCCATCATGTAGACCCGCCAGTGGGCCGTGCCGGTCTCCGGGTCGCGCGCGGTGACGTCGTAGCCGCCGTCCAGCAGCAGCGGCCGGTCGGAGCCCGGCACGTCGAGGAGCCCCCAGGGGAAGGGCGGCTTGGAGGACCAGCGGCCGTGCGGCAGCGAACCGGTCATCGGGAGAGCGATGCCGTGAGCGCCGTCGACGCGGTGGTAGCGGACCTGTCCCGTCACGCGGTCGTAGGCGACCCGGAAGCCCAGGTGGGTGCCGTCGGTGCCGAGCGGGGTGGTGGCGGTGCCGGTGGCGACCGGGGCCAGCGACGAGTGCTCGATCAGCCAGCCCTCGTTCCCGCTCAGCAGGGACGGATCGAGGAACGCGGGCAGGCCGGGCTCGCCCAGTTCCCCGGTGGCCGGGTCGATGGGGCGCACGACCAGGGACTCCTTGTCCACGCCGGTGTACCACCAGTACGTGCGGCCGTCGTGGAACATGTGCCCCTCGGGGCCGACCCGGCGTTCGCCCACGGTCAGCAGCCGGTGGCCGGTGAACCGGCGGGCGCGGGGCCCCAGGAACGTGTAGCCGGAGCGGGTCTTCTCGCCGTACCGCCACTTCCACGAGGTTTCGTGCTCCGTGTGGATCTCGGCCGGCGCGCCCGACCAGTACACGCTCTGGTCCTGGTTGACGGCGTGGAAGACCTGGAACTCACCCTGGGAGAAGAGCGCGCGGACGTCGTAGTTGAACCGGGCGGCGCCCTTCGGCACCACCAGCCGGTGCTCCGCGATCCGGCCGCCGGGGCCGATCGCGATGGCCTTGCGGCGATCGTGCACGGACAGGATGGGCCAGCTCGCCTGGCACCAGTTGTCCTCGCCCTTCAGCTCGGCGGCGGCCGTGTCCAGGGCGTCCCAGCCGAGTTCGTCGAGGATGCCCGCGCGGAGCGTCCTGGTCAGCGGGGCCACGAGGTCGACGGCGGCCAGCCGGTCCAGCAGGCCCGGCACTTCCGCCACCGCCCGCCGGGACAGCGTGCCGTAGAGCCAGTCGAACGCGTCGAGCGCGCTCTGCAGCGCGCCGGACGCGGCGCAGTCCAACCGGTCGTCGACGATCCTGCGCAGGAAGGGCCGCAGCGGCTCGATCGTCCACGCCCGCTGCCAGCGCTCGTCGGACCACTTGTCCTGGAGGAGGGAGCGGACCAGCGGGCCGTCGAACCGCTCGTCGGCGGTCAGCGCCGCCAGGTCGACGCGGCCGTGCTCCCACCAGTGCCCCAGCAGCAGCTTCGGATCCGGGTCCGGCACCGGGATGCCGGCCGCCAGGCAGCCGCCGATGACCGCGGCGTCGATGCGGTACTCCGCGGCGTTGCCGTCGCCGAGGCGCAGCGGGCCCTCGTCCGGGCCGATCCGCGCGGCCAGGCGGGGCAGCAGGTCCAGCAGCTCCTGGGGTGCCCTGGGGGGACGTTCGTCGGATCCGCGGTAGCGGCGGAGCATCGCGGTCAGCCACCGGCCGGTGTCCGTACCGAGGTGGCCGAAGGCGTCCGCCTCGTCGAGGAAGGCGATCCACCAGGCGTCCATCTCCGAGTACGGGAGGTCGGCCAGTTGCCACACGAGCCGCCGCTGCACCGCCTCCGACGTGGCGACGGCGGCGAGCCAGGCCTTGCGCTGCGAGGTCCAGAAGCCGTCCGAGGCGCGCCAGAGCGCGGGCGCCTCGACGAGGGCTTCCAGTACGGACCCGTGTTCCGCCGCCACGTCGAGGCCGGCCGCCTTGGCGAGTTTGGTGAGCTGCTTCAGCATGTCCGGCCAGGGCGGCAGGCCGCCGAGGGTGCGGCGTACGGCCAGCTCGCGCAGCTCCCGGTAGGCGGCGACGGGGTCGTCCGGGCGCTTGCCGAGGTCCGCGACGTACGTCTTGATGTCCTTGACCGACAGGGCCCCGGCGAGGGCGAACTCCAGGAAGACCGCGCGCTGTCGGGCCGGGTCGACGGCCGGCAGGTGCCGGTCGGCCTGGCGGGCCCGGCCGAACATCATCGCGGCCTGCCGGTGCCGGCCTGCGGCGACGAACGCCCGGCCGACCTGCTCCCAGTAGGCCGGGAGGTGGGAGTCCGGCAGCGTGGTGGCGATCTGGCCGTAGAGGTCGAGGGCGGGGCCCGGCTTGGGCCGGGCGAGCCGCTCGGCGCGGGCCATCTCGGGCGCCGCCGCGAGGGCCGCGTCGGCGTGGGCGGGGTCGTGGAGCACGGCCCACGCCGGGTAGCCGGGCTCGCGGCGGTATCCGGCGGACACCGGTGGGCCGGCGTCGGGGGCGGAGAACCCGGCGGCGGCCAGCACCCGGTCCTCGCCGGGCGCGGCGGCCTGTCCGCTCAGCCGGACCACGGGGCGGGCGCCGAGGAGCGGGTGGGTGTAGCGCCGAGCGGTGACCGGCTCGCCGCCGGGGGTGCCGGCGGGCGCCAGGCCGGTGTCCAGCGCGATCCGGTCACCGGTCATCGGTCGTCCTTCCCGCGTGGATCAGCTCTGCCATACGTACGCCTTCCGACCAGGCCACGGGGCCGACTTCGGCCAGCCGGACGGGCCGTTCCGAGGCGTCCACCCACAGCAGCCGTCCGGTGCTCGCGGGCAGGCCGATATCGTCCGCCCCCAGCCAGTAGCGGGCCTGCAGACCGACGCCGCCCTCGGCGATGCGCACCGTCGCGAACCCGCCGCGCATGACGAAGCCGTACCGGGCGGCGCGGGCGGTGGCGTGCCGCAGCTCCGCGAACTCGCCCCCGGCGTAGGCGTCGAGGCCGGTGGCGCCGGGCTCCGCGCCGTCCGGCCGGTGGTGGATCTCGCGGGCGAGCTGCGGGATGCCCTGCGTTTCCGCACGGTCGTCGAGCAGCGCCCGCCAGCGCTCCGCGTCGGAGAGCAGCACCGGATGCGGCAGGGATACGGGGCCCACCGGTGGGGTGTGCGACATACCGTCCCCGGCCACTAAGCCGGTGCGTCCGTCCTCACCCACCTCCGTCAGCAGGCCCGTCCGCCCGCCGACGACCACCACGAGGTGCTCCAGCACGGAGCGCCAGCCCGGGTCGGGCCACACGCGGGCCAGCAGGGCGGCGGGCACCGGTATGCCGATCAGCAGCCAGGACTCCACGGTGGCCCGGCACTCCTCCTCGTGCCGCACCAACCGGTCGCGCAACTCGGAGAGTTTCCCGCCCGTCGAGCTGCCGCGCACGGCTCTGGGGACCGACGGCAGCAGGCGGCCGTCGGACTTGCGGCATCGGAGGGTGGTTCCGTCCAGAGCCAGTTCGTGGTCGTGGGTGGCGGGATGCCACACGAGAGAGGTCGACATGCCCCGCATCGTGCCAGCCGCCTGTGACAACCATCCCGGGCCCGTGACGATCAGCCGGGGCGGGGGCGGGGCAGGCGCTCAGCCCCGGGCTTCCAGGAGCGCGCCGCGGAACTCCGCCGCGCTGCCGAAGCCGATCTCCGGGTCCTCGGTGAGGGCGTGGTCGATCACCTTCGCCAGCCGCTCCGGCACCTCGGGGCTCCGGCGGCGGATCGGTACTGCGGGGCTGTCCAGGACCACCCGCCACCGGTCGGCGCCCGCCGGGAAGTCGCGCGGGGTGGAGCCGGTGAGCATGTAGTACAGGCAGGCCGCCGCGGACCAGACGTCGACCGCGGGGCGGGCGCGCTTGAACTGGAGCACCTGCTGCCGGGAGACGAACGACGGGCTGCCCGCGCTGGTGCCCGTGTGCGTCAGCCCGCTCAGCCCGGCGGCGTCGAACGCCTTCGCCAGCCCGAAGTCGCCGACCTTCGCGACACCGCCGTCGAGGAAGATGTTGCGCAGGCTCAGGTCCCGGTGGACGAGCCCGCGGACCGCGAGCGGGCGGCCCTGCCGGTCGTACGCGCGGACGTCCGCCTGGTGCGCGTACGCCAGGCCGTCCAGCACCTGGAGGGTGATCCCGACCGCCTGGTAGTCCGGCAGCCTGCCGCCCCGCCGGTGGACGAGCCCGGCGACGTCGCCGCCGTCGCAGTAGTCCATGACGAAGAAGTAGATCCCGTTCCAGCAGCCGTGGTCCTGCAGCCGTACGAGATGGGGGTGGCGCAGCATCTCGACCGTCGACATCTCGCGCAGGAACCGCGCCCTGGCCGTCTCGCTGCCCGCGGCCCGCGGCAGCATCACCTTGAGCGCGCACAGTTCGTCGGTCTGGTGGTCCCGGGCGAGGTACACGGCACCCATGCCGCCCCGGCCCAGTTGCCGCTGGACGGTGTAGCCGCCGAACAGGTGCAGCCTCCTGGTGCCGTCGTCGGCGACCTGGAGAAGCTGCTCCATGACCCGCTCCGGGTCGCCCTGGCATGCGCCGCAGAGCTCGTCCACGGCGGGCTGGGCGGTGCGCTCGGCCGCGAGCCGGCTGCCGCAGGCGGCGCAGTTCCGGTCCTCGCCCGGCTGCGACCGCGGCTGCGGTTCCGGCGCCGACCGCGACGCCGGCTCGGGCTCCGGTCCGGGTCCCGGAGTGGTTTCGTGCACCGACGTCGGCCGCGTCGTACGGCACATCACGCAGCGGTCGCCGACCTGCTCCGCGCCGATCGCCTTGCCGCAGGTGGCGCAGCGGGCGGGGACGCGGATGCCGACGCGCAGCCGGACGTCGCCGAGCCCGATCTCGTCCTCGTCCTTCAGCACCCGCTCGGACGACAGCAGCCGGTCCGCACCGGGCGGCGGGCGGCCGGCGTCCCGCTGGCCGATCTTCTCGCCGTTCACGTAGGTGCCGTTGGCACTGCCGAGGTCCCGCACCCGCACGTCGGGCGGGTTGATGTCCAGCAGGCAGTGGTGCCGGGAGATCCCCGAGTACTCCTCGTCCTCGGGAAGCTGGAGCGTGCAGCCGTCCGCCCGGCCGACGATGCACGTCGTGCGCTCGTGGAACTCGTACGTCTTGCCGTGCAGCGGTCCCTGGAGCACCGTGAACGCCACCCGGGCGGAGCCGCCGCCCCGGTCCTCGCCGGCCGGCGGCCGGTCCGGGAGCAGCGCGCCGGGCAGGTCGGCGACGCCCATGTCGGCGGCGAGGGCCGCCCACGGCGGGGACGGGGTCTCCAGGACGGCCGCCAGGAGGTGGAGCAGCCCGACCGCATCGTCGCGCTGCTCCTCCGCCAACTCCTCCGCCCGGTAGAACAGCTCACGTGCGGCGGCACCGCTGTCCGGCATGCCGTCGCTCCGGGGGCTCCGGTCCGGCCGTGCCACCAGGGCGCGGAGCCGGCGCCGGAAGGCCGCGGTGTCCAGCCCGGCCCGCTCGAAGGCGGCCCTGAGCCCCGCCAGTTCCGCGGCCAGGTCCGCGGCGGGATCCTGCTCGGCGTCGGCCACCGGCATCTCGCACGCCTTGCAGATCCCCAGCAGGAAGTGCACCGGCTCCGCCTCGTCCGCACCGCCCATGGCGGCTTCGCCCAGGGCGAGCATCACGGCCAGGCCGACGCCGCCGCTGTAGGGAGCAGTGGTCACCGGGCACTCCCGTCGCCCTGCGCCAGCGCCCGGAGCCCGCCGGCCACGCCCAGCTCGGCGGCCAGCTCGCCCCAGGGCGGGGCGGGCAACTCCAGCAGGGCCCGCAGGAGTTCGGTCAGGCCCACGGCCGCGCCCGCGCCGGAGGCCCGCTCCCCCAGCTCCTCGGCCCGGCGGAAGACCTCGCGCGCGGCCGGGGTACGGTGCATGACGCCGTCGCCGGAGCCGGTGGGGCGCGCGGCGGGGCGGGCGAGGCTCGTACGCAGCCGGCGGCGGAAGCGGGTGATCTCCAGTCCGGCCCGGCGGAACCGGCCGCGCAGCTCGTCGAGTTCGTCGAGCAGCGGCGGCAGTGTACGGATCAGGGCGGCGGCGGGTCCCGGCAGCTCACCGTCACCCAGCTTGCAGACCCCGAGCAGCAGGTGCGCCGGCTCGATCCCGGGGGCGTGCCCCAACGCGGCCTCGGCGGCGGCTAGCTGCCAGGCGAGCATGACTCCGGGCGAAAGCAGGGGGGCGGGTCCTGCCGCCGCCGCGCGGTGTTCACCGGCGGGGCCGCCCGGGCGCGCGCCGTCCTTCGGGCGCGGGCGTACGCCCTCCTTCGGGCGCGGGCGTACGCCCTCCTTCGGGCGCGGGCGTGCGTCGGCCCTCAGGCCCGAGCGCTCGTCGGCCTTCGGACGCTCCCCGGGGCCGCCCATCGCGCCCGCGAGCCCGCCCAGCACGTCCGCAAGGTAGCCGGGACCCGGCAGGGGCCCCTTCTGGATCTGGGCCGCACACTCCAGCGCCTCCTGGTACCGGCCCAGGGTGGTGAGCACCCTCGCCTTGGCGGTGAGCGCCTGGTGGTAGCCCGGGTAGCGTGCGAGGGCCTCGTCCAGGCAGGCAAGCGCCTCCTCCCGGCGGCCGAGTGAGCTCAGGGTCAACGCCTTGTTGAGCAGCGCCCAACCGTCGCCCGGGGCCACGGTCAGCGCCTTGTCGAACCACGTCAGCGCCTCCTCGTGCCGGTCGAGTTCGTCCAGCACCACGCCTCTGCGGATGTACAGGTCACGGTCGCCGGGCAGGGGCTTCGCCGGCTCCGGCGCCACCCGGCGCGTGACGATCTCGTACACGGCCTGCAGCTCGCCCCGCACGCTGCGGAAGCTGCGCGGCCGCCGCTGCGGTTCCGGTTCCACGCAGGCGAGCACCAGCTCCCGCAGCCCCGCCGGGAGGTCGTCCGTGTCCGACCGCGCCCTGATGTGCTCGGCCGCGACGCTGCCGCTGACGGGCAGGTCGCCGGTGACCATCTGGTAGAGCAGCACGCCGAACCCGTAGATGTCGGTGCGCACGTCCACCCGCGCGCCGTACCTGGACTGCTCGGGCGCCCGGTAGTTGCGGGTGCCGCCCGGCACCATGTAGATGGCCCGCACCGCCGGCTTCAGCTCCGGCAGCCGGCCGCCCATCGCCTGCGCGGGGCCGAACACCTGGGCCAGCCCGAAGTCCGTCACCTTGAGCGTGTCGTCGGCGGTGACGAGGCAGTTGGCGGCCTTCACGTCCCCGTGCACGATGCCGAGGGTACGTCCCGCGTACTCCATCGCGTCGCAGAACTGCAGGCCGAAGCGGAGCGCCCGCGCCAGGTCGAGCGGTCCCGCGGCGAGCGCGGCGCCCAGGTCCCCGCCGGAGACGTACTCCAGCAGCAGGCAGTGGTGGCGCTCGACCCGTTCGACCCACAGCGCGGTGACGATGTGCGGGTGCCGGTCCAGCATCATCCAGGTCTTCGCCTCGTTGGCGAAGCGCTCCCGGTCGTCCTCGCTCCACGGCCGCGGGATGTTGAAGGTCTTGAGTACGTAACGCCGGTACCCGACGCGGTCGAAGAAGCTGCTGCGGCCGGCCGGCTCCACGATCGACACCGCACCGTGCGCGCCCATCCTGCGCTCCAGCACGCGGTACGTGTTGTCCGCGCTGCGCACGACCTGCCCCAGCTCGAAGGCGTGGCGTAACGCCGGCCTGGCTGGCAGGCCGGCGAGCGCAGCCGCGGCCAGCGGCGAGGTCGGGTCGAGCCGGCCGGCGTACTCGTAGATGCGGCGGGCGACCTCGGGCCTGCCGGTCTGCTGGAAGCACTCGCCCAGCGCGAGGTGCGCGGCCACCAGCTCCGGGCGCAGGCACACGGCCTCACCGAGGGCCTCGATCGCCTCCTGGACGTTCCCCGCCGCCAGGGCACGGGTGCCTCTGTCGTGGAGACGCTCGTAGCCGTCCCCGGAAGAAGGCGCGTCGCGCACGCGCGTTCACCTGCCTCACACGCTTCATCGGCGGCGCCGCTGCCGCGCCTGGCGGGGCTGCCGCCGGGTTCTGGCGGACTGCTCGAGTGCCGAGCGGACATCCTCGCGGTCCGGGGCCAGTTCGAGCGCACGCCGCAGCAGCCCCGTGGCCTCGGCGCGTTGCCCGCCCCGCTGACGGTAGCGAATCTTCGCGAGCAGGACGATGGCGTCCACGTCGTTCGGACGGAGCGCGCGCGTGACCGCCAGGCGCTCGGCGGCACTCTGCCACTGCTGCGCGCGGGCCAGCGCGACCGCCTGGTTGAAGTACTCGTCGGCGAGGGCGGCGACCTGCGCCAGCGGGCGCAGGTCGCCCCGGCACACCGGGCACTCGGGCGTCAGCGCGGCCAGCGCCCGGCCGCACAGCGGGCAGTCGATCACGGCCACCGGTTACCTCCCGCCGGCCTGGGGCAGCCGGGGCCAGATCACTCCGGGTTCGCCGACCTTGATCTCTTCCATCCAGCGCTCGATCCGGGCGGCCAGCGGCTGCAGTTGGCTGCGGTAGATCCCGGCGAAACGGCCGACGGCCTGCGGGTCCTCCGTACCGACGCTGCCCACCGCCTCGACGACCCCGGCCACCTCGGCGCGGAACTCCTCGGTCCGGCCCCGGTAGCGCCCCTCGGTGAGCTGGTCGATGTCCTGGAGCGCGCGGTCCAGCTCCTCCAGCTCCCGGTAGAGCATGAGCTGGATGTTCGCCGGGCTCGGGGGCGGCTGGTCAGCCTGGAACCTCGCGCGTACCGCCGTGCACCGGTCCTCGACCGCCTGGTTGATGCTGTGCCAGTCCATGCTGTTGCCCGACTGGTACGCCGCGAGCCCGGCGGCGCGCAGCCCGGGGATGCTCTCCCGGTGCTGCTGGGCCTCCCTGGCGTCGAGGCGCGCGAGGTCGTCGCAGAGCGCGGCCAGCTCGACCAGCTTGTTCTCGAACTCCGGCATCGGCGGGTGCATCGGGTCCGCGCCCGGGAGCCGGATGTTGCCGAGCAGGGTCTCGGCCTCGCGCAGCTTGTGGTGGCTCTTGGCCCGGTCCTGGCGCTGGTTGAGCAGCGCCGTGCACTCCTGGAGGAGCGCGTCCAGCCGCGGTCCGTACCGCATGGCGTCCTCCGGCCTGGCGACCGCCCGCCGCTCCTGCCAGCCGGACCTGACCTCCAGGTACTGCTGCTGCAGCTCGTCCCAGGAGGGCACGTGTTCCCGCGGTACGGAGATCACCGCCCGGCCCTGCGCACCGACCGAGGGGATCCGCACCTCCGCCTCGATCGACCAGTCGGGCCGGAACTCCAGCTCCAGTTCCAGCGGGGTGCCGGCGGGCAGCGTGCTGGGCAGGCCGTCGACGTCCACCTGGCCGATGGGGATGAGCCCTTCGTGCAGCCGGACCCGCAGCAGCACCCCCTGACCCGCGGTCTCCAGCAGGAAGTCGGTGTGGTGGGGCAGCTTGGTCCCCGCCTCGGCGATCCGGTACGGGCCCTCCGCCAGCTCCACGAAGAAGTCGTGCGCCAGCACGTCGCCCTCGTCGGTGGGCGGCGGCTCGTGGCCCGGCGCGACGGTGATCTGCCGGCTCTCGATCTCCTTTCCGCCCGCGACGACCGTGATCGTCAACTCGTTGTCCCCGTCGTGCAGCGCGACGTCGTCGAAGACGAACCTGCCCTCGGCGTCGGTCTCCTGCCGGTGGCTCTGGACGCCGTCTCCTGAGCGCAGCAGGACGTGCAGGTCTCCCGGCGCGGGGGTGTGCTCGCCCGGGTGGACCCGGCCGGTGATGTCGGTCGCGGGCAGGGTGGCCGTCACCTGGTCGATTTCCAGGACGCCCTGCCGGACCCCGGCGGCGCCGGCCTTGATGCCGGCGCCGACCGCGACGCACAGGTCGGGGTCGATCAGCCGCGGCTCGCGGCCGAACCTCTCCCGCAGCAGCCGGCTGATCATCGGCACCCGCGACGAGCCGCCTACCAGGACGATCTCGTCGAGGTCCGCGGGGCCGAGGCCCGCCCGCTGCAGCGCGGCGTCGCAGTGGTCGAAGGTGCGCTGCACGTCCTGCCGGATCAGGTCCTCGAACTCGGCACGGGAGAAGGGCAGCTTGATGGTCATGGGGATGCCGGCGCGGTCCGCCTCCCCCTCCACGTAGATCTCGGTCTGCGTCTCCCGGGAGAGGAAGTGCTTCTCGGCCTCCACCCGGACCAGCAGCCGGGCGAGCAGCCGGGCCTCCTCCGGTTCCTCCGGGTCGAGCCGGAGGTCGTACGCGGGCCGCTGCTCGGCCATCCAGCGCACGACGGCCTTGTCGAACTCGTACCCGCCCAGGTAGCGGTCGCCCTCGAAGGCGAGGTGCTCGAAACCGGACTCCGGGCTCCAGGTCACGACGGACACGTCGAACGTCCCGCCGCCCAGGTCGTACACGAGGAAGGTCCGCGGCCCGTCCGGCTGCTGCTCGTGGGTGGACATCAGGGCGGCGGCGAACGGTTCGATGAGGGTCTCCACCTTCGCCAGGCCGGCGTCGAGGCCGGCCTGCACCGTCTCGTTCTTCGCCCGCATCTCGAAGTACGCGGGCACGGTGACGACCGCCTGGTCCACCGGGGCCTGAAGGACCTCCTCCGCGAGGGCCTTGAGCCGGCGCAGCACGTACGTGGACGCCTGCTGCGGCGTCAGGGAGGCGTGTCCCGCGGTCACCCGCTGGTCGGTGCCCATCGTGCGCTTGAAGAACATCGCGGGCGGCGGCTGACCGTCGTACTTGACCTTGCTCTTGGCCAGGCTGCCCACGACGGGCGTGCCGTCCTCCTCCAGCCACACCACCGACGGGGTGAGGGGCGCCTGGTAGGCGTCGGTGACGATCAGCGCGCCGCCGACCGGCTTCAGCCGCCCGGTTCTGATCAGCTCCTGCTTGCCCGGGATGTCCGCGTCGGCGGGCACGGCGACGAGGCTGTTCGTGGTGCCGAGGTCGATTCCGATGGTGAGGCTCACTCCTGCTCCCCCTCCCTCTCCTGCTCTTCCCGTTCTTCCTGTGCTTTTCGCTCGCTCTGCCCGCCCTGCTCGCCCTGCTCGGCTTGCTCGGCTTGCTCGGCTTGCTGTTCGGGGACGGCCGCGGGGACGGCCAGGTACACGCGCGCCCGCTGGGCCAGCTTGCCGTCGGCCATCAGCAGTCCCGGCTGCAGCGTCTCGGCCACCACCGCCCGCTCCAGGCCCGCCCGCTGCTCCGAACCCACCACGTCGGCCCACATCCCGACCTCCTCGTACGGCTCACCCGCCGGGTCGAGGTAGCGCGCGCCCGAGCCCTCCAGGGCCTTCGCCAGCTTGGCCGTGAGGGACGGCAGCGGGTCGGCCGCGGTGGCCGGGGTGACGCCGTGCAGCCCGTGCAGCGCGTTGGCGACGTCCCGCGCGAAGTGCTCGAACGCGCTCTTGTGCTCGCCGGCCTGCCGGTGGGTCTCCGCCACCGCCGCGTCGGCGGCCTGTGCCCGCTCCCGCAGCAGCCGCCACACGACGCCCTGCGGGGGCTCCGGCCGGGCGGCGAGGAGGCGCTCCTGCTCGTCGATGCGCATCGGGTCAGCGGGCTGCGTCATCGGCCCGCTCCCGCTCCACCGGCCGCTCGGGCCGGTGGGTGCACAGCTCGGCGAGGAGGCGCGCGGCCGGGTCCTTGATGCGCTCCTCCGCGGCGTTCACCTCGGCGACCCGCAGGGTGCGGCCGAAGAGCGGATAGCGGTCGGCGCGGCGCTCGATGCGCTGCCGCCGCTTCCTGATGTGGTTGCGGATCTCCGCCCGCCCGCTGACCTCCGGGCTGAGCGCGAGTACCTGGAAGGGGGTGGCGCGATAGGGGTTGTGCCCGTCGCGCCATGCCCACGGATTGTCAGTCATGCCTCATCTCCCCTGGTCGGCTGGGGCTCCGGATCGAGAGCAGGTTCTCGAGCGAGCGGACGAAACTCTCCAGCTCCGGATCGGCCGCCGTGTACTCCCCCGCCTCGTCGAGGAGCCGGCGGGCTCCGGCCAGCTCCCGGTCGCCGATACCGAAGGCCGTGAGCAGGAACTGCGCCGACAGCGCGCTCAGCCACGCCCGGTACCGCGGCAGCACGGTGTTCCGCAGCTCCTCGACCTCCGCGTAGCGGGGATCGTCGCCCAGCTCCGGGTACAGCTTGAGCGCCGTCTCCACCTGCCGGCCCGCCCGCCCGGCGGCACGCCTGGCCTCTTCCACCTCGGCCCGCGAGCCCAGCGAGTCCGGCGACGGCGGGGACGTACCGAACGCTCCGAACGACCGGAGTGCGAGGAGGAATTCGTGCCGCGCCAGCTCCTTCGCCAGCTCTCCCGAGGGCGGCCCGGCGAGGGCGAGTCCGGGCCGGACGAGCCGGTCCACGCGGCCCAGCAGTTCGTCCATCCGCCGCGCCGCGTACGGCTCGTCCCGCAGCCGCTCCATCCAGCTCCTGCCGGTGAAGAGCACGGCGCGCAGGAGGCCGTGGCCGGCCGGGTCCAGGAGCAGCCAGGTCTCCAGGGTGTCGAGCGTCTCCCCGAACCTGCCCTCGGCGACGGCCTGGGGGACGCCGCCGAGCACGTCGCGCACCAGGTCCGCGCGGGCCTCCGCCACGATCGCGGCGGGGAACCCGGAGCCGGTCACGAGCCGCACGTGCCTGCGTGCGCGGCGCGGGTCGGTGAGCCTGAACCGGGCGGCGAGGGTCAGATGGGGCTCCAGCAGGTTGCGCGGCAGCCGGGCGCGCGCCTCCTCGACGACGTCGCCGGGCACCGGGACTCCCATGGCACCAGTGAGCCGCTCGTACGCCCGGCGCCAGAAGCCCGGGTCCCCGTGCAGCGAGGCCCAGTGGCGCAGGGCCTTCTCGAAATGGCCGAAAGCGGCGTCGTCGCCGGCCGCCTCCAGGTCGTACGCGCGGGCGTGGTGCGCGATCGCGAGGTGGTGGACGACCTCGGTGTCCGCGCCGTCCGCCAACTCCTCCTCCCAGCGCCGGACCGCGGCGCTGGTCCAGGGGTGCAGCTCCCCGTCCTGCCGCAGCGCCTCGTACGCGGACGCGGGCGCGGGCGCTGCGGCGGTGACCAGCCCGGACAACTCCTCCTGCAACCGCTCCAGTTCGCCGGCCAGCCGCTCCAGCTCGGGCTCCGCCGTCATCGGCCGGCCCCCTCCCCGCTCCGGCGGGCGAAGCCGCGTCCCAGCTCGGTGCCGGCGAAGGCCGTCGCCATCGCCCGGAAGGTCGCCGGGCACCGGCGCCTGCCCAGTCCCTCCATCGCCAGCGCCCGGGCCTCGCCGCCGTCGTCGCGGCGCAGCGCCGCCTCGGTCGCGAGGGCATAGACCTCGGGGACCATCGCGGTGTCGGGCAGCGCCCGGTTGAGGTCGAGCGCCTCCCGGCGCAGTTCGTCCGCGAGGTCGAGGTCGCCGCGCCGCAGCGCTCCGCGGAGGTGTTCCGTCAGCGTCTCCAGCCGCTGCCTCGGCGTCGGGGCACGGGGCGGGGGCGACCCGGCCGGGGCGTCCAGCGCGCGCAGGAGGGCGCCGGCGTCCGGGTACCGGTCGGTGGCCAGCGGGCTCAGCGCCCGCATGACGACCGCTTCGAAGGGGTGGTCCCGCACCTGCGGGTTGCGGGTGCCCGGCGGCTCCGGGTCGCGCAGCTTCAGCCGTACGAGCGTGTCGGTGTCGGGGGCGGTGACCTCGTCCGGCGCGGCGGCGCGGAGCTGGTCCTGGTGCGGAAGGCGGCCGGTGAGCATCTGGTAGCAGATGAGGCCGAGCGCGTAGACGTCGGCCTCGGGGCCCGCCTCCTGCAACTGCAGCACCTCGGCCGGTACGTACCACACCGTTCCGCCGGCGGCGGGGGCGCGGCGCAGCAGCGCGCTGACGCGGCGGGCGAGCCCGAAGTCGCCGATCTTCAGCGATCCCGACGCCGAGACGAGGATGTTGCCCGGCTTCAGGTCCAGGTGGACGACGCCCCGCCCGTGCAGGAAGGCGAGGCCCTGGCAGAGCTGGCGGGCGTAGTCGCGCACGGTCTCGACGGGGAGCTGGCCGCCGCGCAGCCGCCAGGCGAGGTCGCCCCTGGCCAGCTCCGTCACCATGTACGGACGGGCGGTGGCGCCGCTCTCGACGCCGGCGTCGTGGCAGGTGAGGAAGCGGTCCCGGACCACCGGATCCGGGCACTTCTCCACCACCTCGATCAACTGCAGCGCCTCGCCGAGCAGTTCGGACACGGGTACCGCGCGCTCGGCGTGGAAGAGCTTGACGCCCACCTGCCGCAGCGTGTGGCCGAGGACGCGGAGTTCGGCCCGGTGGACCGTGCCGAACATGCCCCGGCCGAGCTTCTCGTGCAGCAGGTAGCGACCGTCGAGCAGTTCAGCCACCGGCGTTCACCACCGACAGCCGCTCGCCGTCCACCACGATCCGCGCCCGCGCCACGGACTCGCCGCGTGCGTCGGCCTCGTCCAGCAGCCGCAGCAGCGGCGGGAAGACACCGTCGATGTAACGGTTCACGCCGCGGGCGGCCTCCTGGCCGCGCCGGGTGACCGCCAGCTCCGCGATCCGCGCGGGCACGTCCTGCTGCCAGTACAGCTCCACGCCGAGCTGGGTCCCCACCTGGGCGGCCTGCCGGCGCAGCCCGCCGAGCGCGATGGCTTCGAGCTGGTCCTGCCGGAACGCCTCGAAGAGGATCACCTCGTCGATCCGGTTGAGGAACTCGGGCCGGAAGAACCCCTCCATGATCCGCCGCATGTGGGCGGCGTCGTCAGGACCTTCGCCGGCGCCGTACCCGTACGGATCCGGGCCGCCCCCCGGACCGGTGGTGCCGAGGTTCGAGGTGAGTACGATCACCGAGTCCCGGGCGTCGCGTACGGGTCCCGCCGGGTCGCTGATCTGCCCCTCGTCCAGCAGCCGCAGGAGCGCGTCGAGCACCCTGCCGTCCGCCTTCTCGACCTCGTCGAAGAGCAGCACCCGGCGGGGGTTGTCGCGGAGCCCGTTGGTGAGCTTGCCCTCGCCGAAGCCGACGTAGCCGGGCGCGGCGCCGATGAAGTTGTTCATCGACTCCTTGGTGTTGAACTGGCCCATCTCGAAGAAGAGCACCTCGTCCTCCGACCCGTACACGACCTTGGCGAGCACGCGGGCGGCCAGGGTCTTGCCGGTGCCGCTCCGGCCGCAGAACAGGAACCTGCCCAGGGGCCGGTCCTGGAGCCGCACTCCGCGCCGGAGCGACCGGGTGATCATTTCGAGGGAGGGGGTGAGGCGCTCGATGACCGACTCCCGCCCGACGAGGCGCTCGTGCATCCAGGCGAGCGATTCGTGCAGGGGCGGCATGTCCGCCCGGGCGTCCGCATCCGGCTCCTGCGGCACGTGCTCCTGGTAGAGGGTGTCGGCGAAGCGGCGCAGCCGGGTGATGTCGATACGGGTGCCGCGCAGGAACCCCGCGGCCAGGCCGACGGGGGTGTCGAGCAGTGCGGCGAGCAGGTCGCGTTCGGCGACCAGCTCGCCGCCGCGCTGCGCGGTGACCGCGGCGGCCTTCTCCAGCGTGCGCGCGAGCGGTTCGTGGACGCCGTCGCGGGTCAGCGTCACCCGGGCCCCGGACGGGGCGGGTGCGCCGGAGGGGCCGGCGCCGTTGCCGGTGAGGGACGCGAGCTGCGTGCGCAGGGCGCGTACGTCGTGGCCCAGGAAGCCGCACCCCTGCTCGACCAGGCCGTTGGACACGGCGGCCATGGCCTGCAGCAGGAGCGTGGTGGGCAGCGGGACGGCCTCCGCACCGCCGCCCTGCGCGGCCAGTTCGGTCAGCCCGGCCAGCACCCGCCGTGCTCCCGGGCTGAAGCGGTCGAGCAGCAGCCGGCCGTCGTCGCCGAACACCTCGCGCGGCGCGGCCGGTTCGGCGCGCAGCTCGCCGATCGCACGGTCGAGGTCCACCCGGCCGTACTCGACGAGCAGTTCGGCTGCGGCGGGCTCCAGGCGGGCGAGGGCGGCGGCCAGCAGTTGCCGCTCGCCGGCCCCGGCCGGCAGCGCGCCGAGCAGCTCCCGGGTCGCCGGGGCGGCCGTCCCCGCGGTCAGCGCCGTCGGCGGCAGCCCGGTGCGCGGCGGGCTCTTCGCGCGCAGCGCCTCGACGAACGCCTCCACGGGGATCCCGCTCCTGTCGAAGAGCCGCGCCGCCTCGCTTCCCGGCATCCGGGCGAGCGTGATCACCAGATGGGACGGCTCGACCCGGGCGGCACCGGTCTCGACGGCCGCTGCGACGGCGCCGACGAGGCCGTCGGCCGCCGCCAGCAGCGCCGGATCCAGCCGGTCGATCCCCAGGTTCTCCAACGCCACGCCTTCCCAGAGCACTTACCCGAGGTGAAGCGCCTCGTCCGTACGGCCCGATCGGGCCTCCGACAGTGTTATATCTAGTTACACCTAGTTATACCTACGCCTTCTCGGGACCCTTCCCGAAGCGGACCCGGCAGTCCGGTCGGAGCACCAAGCGAGTCAGGGCGGGTGGGATGCGCGAAACCATCGATATCGGGATCGAGTTGGGCAACACCGGCAGCGCCGTCGCCATGGCCGAGGACGGCGGTGCCCGCGTCCTGAGGAACAGCGAGGGCCGGGACCGGACGCCGTCCGCGGTGTCCATGCCGCGACCGGGAAAAACCCTCGTCGGCCGCGCGGCCCGCGAGCGGGTGGCGGCGTCCCTGGAGGACGCGCACGCCGGGTTCGTGCTCAGGCTGGGCGCGCCGGGCGACGCGTACCGCTTCCCCCGCGCGGGCGTCACCCGCACCGCCGAACAACTGGCCGCCGACGTGCTGAAGTCGCTGTGCCGGGACGCCGCCCACGAGCGGGGAGAGCCGCGGGCCGCGGCCGTGATCACCGTCCCCGCGTCGTTCACGCCGGAGCAGCACGACGCCGCCCGCAGGGCGGCAGTGCTGGCCGGGCTGAGCGAGGACTGCCCCCTGCTCCCCGAGCCGGTCGCGGTCGCGCTCGCCTACGGTGCCGACGGCACCGCCCGCCGCGGCCACCGGCTGGTGTTCAGCCTGGGCAGCAGCGGCTTCACCGCCGCACTCGTCGGAGAGCGGCACGGGGAACTCCGGCTGCTGGGGCACGTGGGAGCCCCGCACCTGGGTGGCGGGCACATCGACCGGGCCATCGTCGACGAACTGCTCACGCCCGCCGTCGTACGCGAACTCGGGCTGCGGGACTTCGCCCGCGGCAACAGGCGGTGGCGGACGAACTTCGCCAAGCTCAACGCTGCCGCGGAGGCGGCCAAGATCGAGCTGTCGCGGGCCGCGGAGGCGGCGGTCACCGTCGATCTCAGGGTCGACGGCGGCGAGGAGACGTACTGGGACTACACCCTGACCCGCGGCGCCCTGGACGACCTCGCCCGGCCGTCGTACGCGCAAGCCGTCGCGCTGTGCCGGCACCTGCTGGCCGAGAACGCGCTGCGCCCCGAGGACGTCGACGGGCTGCTGCTCGCCGGTGGCGCCACCCTCGCCCCGGGGCTGCGCGAGCTGCTGGCCGATCCGCGCGAGGGTCTCGGCATCCGGGTCGACCACAGCCAGGACCCCACCACCGTGGTCGCCCGCGGCGCCGCCCTCCGCGCCGGCACCGTACCCCTGCCCGCGGCCTCGCCGGCCCTCGCCCGGGACGAGATCGCCGGTCTGCTGCGCGAGACCAGGGACGCGCTCGGCCGCTGCACCGGGCTGCTCGACCAGGCCGGGACCGGGGCGCCCGGCCGGCTCCGCGCCGCGGTGGCCCTGTTGCAGGAGACCGTCGGCCGGCTCGACGACGACCTCAGCCGCGGCGGCGCGGCCGGATGGCACACCTCCCCCCGCTCCCGCACCCGTGCCCTCACCCTGCTGCGCCGGCTCCGGGACCGGCTGGGGGAGCTCCACGGCGCGCTGACCGGGAACGCCGGCGGTGAGAGCCGGAGACCGGCACCCCTTGGGACCGGTCCCGGACCGGGCCTGCCATAGTCATGCCCCGACCGACCGACGGGGCCCCTTCAGCCGACACGAGTGGGTGAGGACCGTGCAGCAGCGCTACCCGCGGGACCGCGTGGCCGACTGGTGGCGGCAGTGGAAGCATCCGCGGGAGTTCCGCGTCGCCCCGGAGCGGCTGAACGCCGACCAGCGCGAGCAGGTCGCCTCCCACCTGACGTCGCTCGACGCCGCGCTCGCCGATCTCGCCGCTGCCAGAACCGCCGCCCGCGAGGCCGCCGTCGCCGCGCCGGACCCCGCGGCGGAGTTCGACACCGGCCGGCTCGCGGAGGCGGCCACCGGGGTGTGGAAGGCGCAGCGCAAGCTGGACCAGCAGGACGCCGTGCCGCAGAAGACCTCCAGGCAGATCAGCAAGAGCGTGCGGACGGCGCGCGAGGCGCTGCAGGAGGGCATCGAGCTCAAGATCAGGGACCACGACGGAGAGGACTACGACCCCGGCCTTCCGCTGAAGGTCCTCTCCTTCGAGGACGACCCGTCCCTCACCCGCGAGGTCGTCCTCGAAACCTTCAAGCCCACGATCCACTTCCGCGGCGACCGCATCCAGATGGGCGAGGTCGTCGTGGGCAGGCCGCCTCGTCACTGACTCGCATGCGCCGCCGGCCGCCGGACCGGCAGGGAGACCAGATGCGTGAAACCATCGACTTCGGAATCGACCTCGGGACCACGAACAGTGAGATCGCGGTCTTCGCGAACGGCAGATCCCGGATCATCAAGAACAACGAGAACTGGGACTACACCCCGTCCGCGGTATGGATGCCCAAGCCGGGGATGATCCACGTCGGCCGGCGGGCCCGCGAGCGGGTAGAGGCCGATCCGGACGACGCGCACGCCGAGTTCAAGCTCCAGATGGGCCTTGAGGACGCCGCGTTCGCCTTCCGCCGGGCGGGCGTCTCGCTGACGCCCGAGCAGCTCTCCGCCGAGGTGCTGAAGTCGCTGCGCCGGGACGCCGCCCACGATGTGGGGGAGCCGCCGACCGCGGCCGTGATCACCGTTCCCGCGTCGTTCGCGCTGAACCAGTCCAACGCCACCAGCAAGGCGGCGGCGCTGGCCGGGCTCGGCGAGGAGTGCCCGCTCATCCACGAACCGAACGCCGCCGCGCTCGCCTACGGCGTGGACAACGCCGCGGAGTCCGCGTACTGGATGGTCTTCGACCTGGGCGGCGGCACGTTCGACGCGGCGGTGATGAGCAAGCGGGACGGGGAGCTGCAACTCCTGCAGCACGCCGGCGACCCGCACCTGGGCGGCAAGAACATCGACTGGGCCATCGTCGAGGAGTTGCTCGCGCCCGCCGTCGTACGCGAGTTCGGGCTGCGGGACTTCGCCCGCGGCAACCATCAGTGGCGGACGAACTTCGCCAAGCTCAAGGCGGCCGCGGAGGCGGCCAAGATCGAGCTGTCGCGGGCCGCGGAGGCGGAGCTGTTCGTCGACCTCAAGGTCGACGGCGACGAGGAGACGTTCTCGTACACCCTGACCCGCGGCGCCCTGGACGACCTCGCCCTCCCCGTCTACACCCAGGCCGTCAAGCTCTGCCGGGAGGCGCTGGCCCAGGGCTCGCTGCGTCCCGACCACATCGACCAACTGCTGCTCGTCGGAGGCGCCACCCTCGCCCCCGGGCTGCGCGAGCTGCTGGCCGACCCGCGCGAGGGCCTCGGCATCCGCATCGACCACAGCCAGGACCCCACCACCGTGGTCGCCCGCGGCGCCGCGATCTTCGCGGGCAGCGTACGCCTCCCGGCACCGCCGCAGCGCCCCAGCGCCGGCGCGTTCACCGCCGAGCTGATCTACGAACCGCAGTCGCTGGACACCACCGGGATCCCCGTCGCCGGCAAGCTGCGCAGCGCCGACCCGGTGGACTGGACGCGGTACAGCGTCTCCCTGCACAGCCCGGGAGGGAACTTCGAGGGCGGGCAGGTCGCCCTCGACGCGAACGGCGGCTTCTACACCACCGTCGCCATCGAGGCGGAGACCACGACCCGCTTCACCGTGGAGCTGACCGACGCCGCCGGAGTCCGCCAGAAGCTCACGCCGGACACGCTGTCCCTCACCCACACCCGCACCCTGCCGGCGGGTCCCGTCCTCACGCACTCGCTCGGCATCGGCAAGTACGACGGCACCTACGGCCCGATCGTGCGGAAGGGGGCGACCCTGCCGGTCCACGGCAGCAACAAGTACCGCACGACCATCGCCCTGACCCGTACGGACCCCGACGCGGTCATCCGCATCCCCCTCCTGGAGGGCGAGGAGCCCGACGCGAAGAACAACAAGGAGGTGGGCGTGGTGTCGTTCCGCCGCGCCGACCTGCGCTACGACCTCCCCGAGGGCAGCGAGGTCGAAGTGACCTACGAGGTCGGCACCATCGGGCAGGCCAAGGCCCTCGTGGAGACGATGGACACGGAGTTCGAGGCCGACGTACGGCTCCAGGGCGCCCAGCCGGAGCACGGGGAACTGGTGGCCGGCCTGCACCGGCTGGAGCAGCGGGTGCCCGAACTCGGGGTACGGGCCCGGGAGTCCGGGTCCTCGGGTGCCGACGCCGTCCTCCGGGAGATCTCCGACGACATGGGACGGCTCCGCAAGCAGGTCGACAACGCGGTCACCGACCCGGGCGCCGCGCTGGAGTGCGACCAGCGCCTGCGGAAGCTGCACGCACGGCTCGACGATGTCGAGCGGGAGTCCATCGAGGTCCCGCGGCTGATGCTGAAGCTGGGAGACGCGCTCAAGGAGTGCGAAGGGCTGCTCCGGCGCGGCGGCGGCGCGGCCGAGCGGCAGGAGCTGGAGCGGCTGCGCGGCCTGGTGAACCGGGCCATGCAGGGCGGCGGCCACCGCGTCGCCGAGCTGGAGCGGCTACTGACGCAGGCGCGGGAGCTGTACGTGGAGATCCTCAACAGCAGCGGCCAGTTGGAGTACAAGATCTTCGAGGAGCTGTCGGACAGCCGCGGCCTGATGACGCCGCGCGCCAAGGCGGATGCCGCGCTCGCCGAGGGAGCGCGCGCCTATGCCGCGCGGGACCGGTTCGCGCTGGGAGACGTGAACCGGCGGCTCTACGCGATGCTGCCCGCGCACGCCAGGGACGCGCACACCGATGGGGCACAGGCGCCCCGGCCCGGAGGGGTCCAGTGACATCGACGGAACCCGCCAGGCAGCCGCTTCCCGGGTCCCGGCCTGAGCCCGCCGGCGACACGGCGCTGCGGGTCGAGCTGACCGTGGCCCGGGCCGCCGCCGCGGCCCGGGCCGGCGATCTGGACGCGGCGCTGCGGGAGCTGGCCGGGAACGACGACCCGGCGGTCACCGGCCACCGGGAGGTGGCGGACCTGCGGGCCCGTATCCACGCCCAGCGCGGCGACTGGGACGAGGCGGAACGCTGCTGGCGGCAACTGCTCGACGACCACCCGGACGACCGGTCCGCCACGGCGGGACTGGACCGGATCAGGCGGTTCCGCCGTACGGGCCCGATGGCCGCGTTCGACCGCAGGCGCCACCGGCTCCTGCCCGCCGCCGCCGTCGTCCTGTGTGCCGGGGCGGTCACGGCGGCGGCATGGGCGCTCCCCGGCGGCCCGGACGGCGACTCCGGGGACCGGCCGGCCGACGTCTCGGCGTCGGCGGCCGGGGCGGACAAGCGCGCGGAGAAGGACGTACGGCAGGAGCTGACCGCGGAGCGGGAGCGCACCGCGGCCGCGGCCGAGGCGCGCCGGGAGGAAGCGCTCGACGCCCTCACGGACGCGGTCCGTACGCCGGGGATCCGGACGGTGCGGCACGAGGACTCGGTGGAAGTGGTCTTCGAGCAGGGCCTGTTCTCCCGGGCGGCGGAGCTGACGGACGCCGGGGCCGCGGATCTGGCCCGGCTCGGCGAGGTCCTCGGCCGGTCCGAGGACGTGCGCATCGAGGTGCTCGGGCACATCGCCGACGTGCGCGAGGCGCCCGCGACCGGCGGATCCGACACCTCCGTGTGGCGGGCCATGGTCGCCGCCCGTGTGCTCAGCGACGCCAGCGGCCGGCCGCTCACGGCCTTCTCCATCGCCAGCGCCGAGCAGCGGGACGCCCCGTACGAGACCGACGCGCAGAACCGCACGGTCACGGTCATCCTCACCCCGCGCACCGCCTCGTGACACGGCGCACGCGCCGTCGACCCAGCAGCCCAAGGAGGTTGCCTTGCAGAGCGGCACCGCACCGGTAGCCATGGAGCGCCTGCGCGAGCTCACCGGCCTGGAGCTCTACCAGCGCAACGCGTTCAGGCTGACCGGCCTCCCGACCACCGCGACACGCCAGGCGATCCGCCGGTGCAGGCAGCAGATCAACACGGCCGTACGCGCCGGGGTGGACATCCCCGCCGTGGGCGAGCTTCCCGTGCCCGGCCGGCGGAGCGCGGAGCAGTACGGCGCGGTGTTCGACGTCATCGACCATCCGCAGCGCCGGATAGTCGACGAGCTGTTCTGGATCTGGGACGCCCCGGACGGCGCCTGCGGCTGCGACCCCGCGCTGCACGAGGCGCACGACTCCGCGGTACGGGCCCACGCCTGGGCCCTGGACGAGGAGCTGGGCGGCCGTGCGGCGCCCTCCACGGGCGAGCCGAGCTGGGGGGCCGCCGCCGCGGGCTGGCAGCGCGCGCTCGAACACCCGGGCTTCTGGGGCCACGTGAAGCACCGCATCACCGCGCTCGACGACGTCAGGATCGGCCTCGCGGCCGTACCCGTCCTGGAAGGCGAGGTACACCGCACCCTGGTCGCCCCCATGGCCGAACTCGCCACCGGGGCAAGCGCACCCCACCGGATGACGGCGCTCTTCGGGGCCTGGTCCTGGGCCGGGGGAAACCTGCTGGACCAGGCGGTCGAGGGCCGGATGGAGCCGGTGCTGGAGGCCGTCAGGACCGCGCTGGACCGCGCCCGCGAGCTGCACGCCGAGGACCCCGCGGCCGCGGCCTCGATCGTCGAGAGGGAGGTGCTGCCGCGGCTGGACGGCCTGCGCGCCTTCGACGGCGAGGGCATACGGCGCTCCCTCGCCAAGGTGAGGGAACGGACGGCCCTGCTGCTCAACAACTGCGCCATCTCCACCGACGGCGGCACTCCGCTGCCCGCGGCGGCAGCGGCCCGGCTGCTCGACCTGGCACTCGGGCTGACCGAGACCGAGGAGACGCGCGAACTCGTCGCGGACAACCGGCAGCATGTGGAGTACCTGGCAATCCTGCCGGCCATGGACAGGGCGCACACGCTCCTGGAGGAGGACGAGCCCTGGAAGGCCGCGGAGGCGCTGCGGAAGGAGGTGCTGCCGCTGCTCGCCGAGCTTCGTACGAGCAGTGACAAAGGGGCACGGGACATGGCGGCCAAGTTCACCGACGGGGCCGCGATCCTGCTCAACAACTGCGCCCTGGCGCTCGCCGGCGACAGCTCGCCCACCGCCGTACGCACGCGTGCCGAGTTCCTCGACGAGGCGCTGAAGCTGGCGGAGACCCGGAGGACCCGCAAGCTCGTCAAGAAGAACCGCCGCCAGGCCGCCCGGATCGCCCGCATCGCCCCGTACTCCGACGCGTTCAGGCTCGCCGTGTCCGGCCTGGAGCGCGGCCAGCGGCTGCTGCGCGACAACAAGCCGGGCCGCGCCGCCGCGGAGATCGAGAGCCATGTGGTGCCGCACATCGACATGCTGGCCGAGTGCAGGGTCCGCAAGCTCCGGCGGCCCGCGGCCAACCTCGTCGACCAGACGGCGATCCTGCTCAACAACTGCGCCCTGGCGCTCGACCCCGTCAAGACGTCCCCGGGAGAGAGCAGGCGGCTCCTGTCCGTCGCGCACCGGGTGGCCAGGAAGCGGAAGACGCGCGCGCTCATCATGAGGAACAGCGACGCGTCCTACACCACGTATGCGGACCACCGTCTGGACGGCCTCCCCCCGTCCGTACAGCAGTTGATCCGGCGGCTGCCGCCGGAGCAGCAGGCCCGGTACCTGTCGCAACTCCGCGACCGATGGTGAGCGTTGTACAGCCGTGATCTGTCACGGACAACCCTGACCGTATCCGCGCGGTCATTCGCCGAGACCGCGGCGGCCCGGGCCAGGCCGGGACGGCTGCTGGCCGCGCTGCCGGTGGAAGCGGTGACCGAGTACCTCACCGAACACCCCCTCGGCCGCGGCCCGGTGCCCCGGCAGCGGGTGCACGCGGCCGTGGACCGCACGCTGGAGGTCTGCGCCGGCTACGAGCCGGGCGACCCGTCGGCCACCGGCATCCGCAACCACCTGGCCCTGGCGCTGACCCGCTGCGGGCGCTGGGAGGAGGCGCTGCGGCAGTTCGAGCTGATCGGCACGGACGTACGGGAGCTTCCGTGGGCGTACGTGGACGGGGAGAACGAGGTGCGGGGCTTCGCGGACGAGCGGGAGAACACCCGGGTGCAGGTGGCCAAGGCGGTGCCGTTCTTCTCACGGCTACCGCCCCGCGGCCTAGCGCCGTGCGGGTCGTGCGGGTCGTGCGCGTCGTGCACGTCGTGCGCGTCGTGCGCGGGGCGTCCTGCGGGCGTGCCCCGGCGCCCGCCGTAGGACAGAAGGGCCGACGTGCGTGACACCCGTCCCCGGGCCGCCCGTCATGACCGGTCCGGCTCGTCCTCGTCGGTACGGTCGCGGGCGCCGCCCGGGTCCGGTGCGGCGCCTTCGCGGGTGTCCGTGCCTCGGTGCCTGGTGAGGTCGCGTACCGACGCCTCCAGGCTCTTGACCTGGTCGGCGAGGACGGGCCCGGCGGGACCCGCCCTCTCCCGCAGCAGCGACTCCACCTGCACCAGCCGCCAGGTGACGTCGCCGAGCCGCTCCCCGAACCCCGCGTCGCCGCCCTGTTCGGCGAGCAGCAGCCGTTGCAACTGCTCCGCCTGCACGGCGAGTTGCCGGTTCTTGCGGTGCAGCTCCAGGAAGACGTTGACCTTGGTGCGCAGGATCCAGGGCTCGATGGGCTTGGCCAGGAAGTCGGCGGCGCCCACCGCGTAGCCGCGGTAGGCGTAGTCGGGGTCGATGCCCTGGCCGGTGAGCAGGATGATCGGGACGTCCTTGGTCTGGTCGAGGCGCTTGATGTTCGCGGCGGTCTCGAACCCGTCCATCCCCGGCATCAGTATGTCGAGCAGGACGACGGCGAACTGCTGGCGCAGCATCGCCTTCAGGGCCTCCTCGCCGGAGTGGGCGAACACCACGCGCTGGCCGAGCGGACCGAGCACCGCCGCGAGCGCGATCAGGTTCTCCTCCATGTCGTCGACGATGAGGATGCTGGCCGGGTCCGGGGCGGGCGGCGGCGGGGCGGCGGCAGTCGTCATGCGGCCCGTCCCGGTGCCGTCGGGTCGTCGCCCCGCGAGTCGCCGGCCGAATCGCCGGCCGGGCCGCCGTCCGCGGCCCGGTCGCCGCCCGCCTGCCGGTCGTGCGACTCGAGCTGTTCGTAGATCGCCGTGAGCAGCCGGTCGACGTTGACCGGCTTCGGGACATAGCCGTCCGCCCCGGCCTCGATGGCCTTCTCCCGGTCGCCCGGCATGGCCTTGGCGGTGAGGGCGATGATCGGCAGACCGGCGAGGCGCGGCGTGGCACGGATGGTCCTGATCACCTCGTAGCCGTCGACCTCCGGCATCATGATGTCCATCAGCACCAGCGAGATCTCCGGGGAGCGGTCCAGGACGTCGAAGCCCTCGCGGCCGTTCTCGGCGTACTTCACGGAGATTCCGACCCGGCCCAGCATGTGTGTCAGGGCGAACACGTTGCGGATGTCGTCGTCCACGATGAGCACGTGCCGTCCGGTCAGCACCCGGCCGGGGCGGCCGCTGAGCCACTGCCTCAGCCGCGTCGTCTCGGGCCAGGTGTCCGTCCGTTCCCGGTCCGCGGGGCCCTCCGTACCCGCCACTTCGGGAGTCACCGCCTCGGCGCCCGCCGCCTGCGGCCCCGGTGTCCGCGCCGTGGTACGGGCCGCCCCGCCCTCCGCGGCGGCGGGGGCGCGGACCGCCGGCGTCGCCCGCTGCGCCTCGCCCCGGCCGTCCCGCGGTCCGCGGCGGTCCGCGCCCGCCTGCCTCTTCCCCGGCCGGCGCGGCTCCGCCGGTTCGAGCGCCGGCGTCGCGCTCCCCGAGGCGGCCGCCAGCGCCTTGCCTGGCAGTTGCGCCGGTACGTAGAGGGTGAACCGCGAGCCCACGCCCTCCTCGCTCTCCGCGTCGATCCGCCCGCCGAGGAGGCCGGCGATCTCCCGGCTGATGGACAGGCCGAGCCCGGTGCCGCCGTACTTGCGGTTGGTGGTGCCGTCGGACTGCTGGAACGCCTCGAAGATGACGTCCAGCTTCTCCGCCGGGATGCCGATGCCGGTGTCCTTCACGGAGAACGCGAGCACCGTCTCCGCGTCGCGCAGCGTGTCCTCCGCGAACTCCTCCGACGGGACCCGCTCCACCCGCAGCTCCACCCCTCCCCGGCTGGTGAACTTCACCGCGTTGGACAGGAGGTTGCGCAGCACCTGCTGGATGCGCTGCTGGTCGGTGTGGAGCTCGGCCGGCACGTCGTCGCCGACGGTCACCTCGAATCCCAGCCCCCGGTCGACCGTCAGCGGCCGGAACGTGGCGCGTACGTAGTCGAGCAGCTTGGCCAGCGGGATCCGCTGCGGGCGTACGTCGATCCGGCCCGCCTCCACCTTGGACAGGTCCAGGATGTCGTTGATGAGCTGGAGCAGGTCGGAACCCGCCTGGTAGATGGTGCCCGCGAACTCCACCTCCTGGTCGGACAGCCGCCCGTCGGCGTTGTCGGCGAGCAACTGGGCCAGGATCAGCAGGGAGTTCAGCGGGGTGCGCAGCTCGTGCGACATGTTCGCCAGGAAGTCCGACTTGTACTGGGACGACGTGGCCAGCAGCGACGCCTTCTCCTCCAGCTCCGCGTTGGACCGCTGCAGCTCCTCGGAGCGGGTGCGCAGCTCGGAGGTCAGGCGCTGCGACTGGGACAGCAGCGCCTCGGTGCGGGCGTTGGCGAGGATGGTGTTGAACGAGACGCCGATGGTGTGCGCGAACTGGTCGACGAACGTCAGCTGGATCTCGTTGAACTTGCTGAACGACGCCAGCTCGATCACGCCCAGCAGCCGGTCCTCGAACAGGATCGGCAGGATGAGGATGCTGGAGGCCGGGGCCGAGCCCAGACCGGACTCGACGGTCACGTAGTGCTGCGGGGCGTCCTCGATCAGGATCCGCTCCTTCTGCTGCACGGCCTGGGCGATCAGCCCGCGGATCGGGGACTCCGACTGGAGGTCCTCCCGGCCGCGGCCGCCGACCCCGTAGTCCGCGATGAGTTCCAGGCCCTCGCCGTCCGCGGCCGTGGAGTCGACCCGGAAGAACAGCTCGGAGTGCGCGTTCACCAGCGGTGCCAGTTCGCGCAGGATCAGGTCGGCGACCTCCACCATGTCGCGGTGGCCCTGCATCAGTCCTGCGATGCGGGTCAGGTTGGACTCCAGCCAGTCCTTGGTGCGGGTGGTCTCGCGCAGGTTGGACACCATGCGGTTGACGTTGTCCTTCAGGTCGGCGACCTCGCCCTGCGCCTCCACGGTGACGGAGCGCGACATGTCGCCCTTGGCGACCGAGCTGGCCACCTCGCCGATGGCGCGCACCTGCGTGGTGAGGTTCAGGGCCAGTTCGTTGACGCCCCTCGTCAGCCGCTTCCAGTTGCCCGACACGCCCTCGACCCGCGCCTGACCGCCCAGGCGGCCCTCGCTGCCCACCTCGCGCGCCACGCGGGTCACCTCGGAGGAGAACGACGACAGCGTGTCCACCATGGTGTTGATGGTCGTCTTGAGTTCGAGGATCTCGCCGCGGGCGTCCACGTCGATCTTCTTCGAAAGGTCGCCGTTCGCGACCGCGGTGGCGACCTGGGCGATGTTCCGTACCTGCGACGTCAGATTCGACGCCATGAAGTTGACGTTGTCCGTCAGGTCCTTCCACACCCCCGAGACCCCGTGCACCTGGGCCCGGCCGCCGAGCTTGCCCTCCGTGCCGACCTCGCGGGCCACCCGGGTGACCTCGTCCGCGAAGTCGCGCAACTGCTGCACCATGCTGTTCACGGTGGTCTTGAGTTCGAGGATCTCGCCGCGGGCGTCCACGTCGATCTTCTTCGAAAGGTCGCCGTTCGCGACCGCGGTGGTCACCAGGGCGATGTTCCGTACCTGCGACGTCAGATTCGACGCCATGAAGTTGACGTTGTCCGTCAGGTCCTTCCACACCCCCGACACGTCCCTGACCTGCGCCTGGCCACCGAGGTTCCCGTCGGTGCCGACCTCGCGGGCCACGCGGGTCACCTCGGAGGAGAAGGCCGACAACTGATCCACCATGGTGTTGAGCGTCGTCTTGAGTTCGAGGATCTCGCCGCGGGCGTCCACGTCGATCTTCTTCGAAAGGTCGCCGTTCGCGACCGCGGTGGCGACCTGGGCGATGTTCCGTACCTGCGACGTCAGATTCGACGCCATGAAGTTGACGTTGTCCGTCAGGTCCTTCCACACCCCCGACACGTCCTTCACCTGCGCCTGGCCACCGAGCATGCCGTCGGTGCCGACCTCACGGGCGACGCGCGTGACCTCGTCGGCGAACGCGGACAACTGGTCCACCATCGCGTTCACCGTGCTCATGAGCTGGCGGATCTCCCCGCGGGCGTCCGCCGTGATCTTCTGGCTGAGGTCGCCGCGCACCACCGCCGTGGTCACCTGGGCGATGTTGCGGACCTGGGAGGTGAGGTTGGACGCCATCAGGTTGACGTTGTTCGTCAGGTCCTTCCACACCCCCGACACGTCCCTGACGTGCGCCTGGCCACCGAGCATGCCGTCGGTGCCGACCTCACGGGCGACGCGGGTCACCTCGTCGGCGAACGCGGACAACTGGTCCACCATGGTGTTCACCGTGAGCTTCAGCTCCAGCAGCTCCCCCGCGGTCTCCACCGTCACCTTGCGGGTCAGGTCGCCACTGGCCACCGCGGTGGTCACGGCGGCGATGTCGCGCACCTGCCGGGTCAGCCGGGAGGCCATGGTGTTGACCGCCTCGGTCACCGCGCGCCACGAGCCGGACAGCCCCCGCACGCTGGCGCGGCCGCCGAGCCGGCCCTCGGTGCCCACCTCGTGCGCCACCCGCATCACCTCGCCGGTGAACGTGGACAGGTGGTCCACCACGCGGTTGAGCCCCACCCCGAGACTGCGCAGGTCGCCGTGGAGCTGGCGGGTACCGACCCGTAGCTCCATGTGCTGGTTCAGGTCCCCCTCCGCCACCGCCTCAAGCACCCGGGTGGCGTTCGTCATCGGCAGGGCCAGGGCGTCGAGCAGGTCGTTCGCGTCGTGCACGATCTGGGCCCAGTCGCCCTGCCCGGTGCTCGCGGAGATCCGCTCGTCCAGTACGCCCTTCCGTGCCACCACCCCCCGCACCCGGCCCACCTCGGAAGCCAGGTGCTCGTTGCGGGCGGCCACCCGGTTGAACGCCTCGGCCACCTCGCCCAGCAGGCCCTCGCCGTCCTCCGGCACCCGCGCCGAGAAGTCGCCGTCGCGCAGCGACCTGAGCGCGATCAGCAGCGGGCGCAGCTCGGCCGTGGGCACCGACTGCTCGTCACGATCCTCCATCACGCCCATCCCTGCGCGCTCCCTGCATGGCCTGCGGCCGGGCGGACGCTCCGGAACCGCTCCTCACCTCAAGAGGGTTTTGTCTACTATATTAGGTTTTGTCGGAATGAGGGTTTGAGACGCATCGGGCCCCCTCCCCACGGCACCGGCAGTCACGCAGGCAGGAGCCATTTGTGCAGGCCGTCTCTTCGGGCAGGCCCGGCGGGCAGGACGGGTCCGGCGTCCGTAAGGCACTTCCGGCCGACCGGCGGTCGCCGGCCCGGGCCCGTGCGTTCGTGCGCGCCGTGATCACCGAGCGGGCGCTGGCGACCTCCTCGCTCGGCCCGCGCACCGAGGAGCTGACGGACGACGCCGCGCTGCTCGTCGGCGAACTGGTCACCAACGCGCTGATCCACGCCGGCACCCCGATGGAGCTGCTCTGCCGGGTGGAGACGGACCCGGAGTCGGACGACGCGCTGACCGGCGCCCGGATCGACGTGTACGACCGGCAGCCGACCGCCACCGTGCCGGGCGCCACCGACGGCACGGGCACCGGTCGCGGCCTGGGACTCCAGATCGTCTCGACCCTCGCAGACGCGTGGGGGGTCACCTACCGGCACACCGAGAAGGCGGTGTGGTGCCGGCTCACCCTCCCCGCCCCGGGCGAGACGAAGGTGCCGGTCGGCCCGCTCAGCCCGGTGCTCTACCAGCAGCTCCAGGCCACGGAGCTGGCCCACCCCCTCGCGCGTACCGAATACCGCGGCCAGGCCGGGGGCGGTGGGGGCGGCCGCGGCGGGACGCTGCTCGCGGAGGCGAGCGAACTGCTGGCCGGGCAGCTCGACGAGAACATGGTCGCCGCCCTGGCCACCCAGCTCATGGTGCCCCGGCTCGCCGACTGGTGCGCCATCTGGCTGCTCGGGGAGGACGGCGAGATGCGGCTCACCAGCGTCTGGCACGCCGACGAGCGGCGTATCGCCCCGCTCCGCGGCGACCTGGAGCCGGAGGCACCGCCGCCGAAGCTGTGGACCACGGGCACCCCCTGGCCCTGGCCGCAGAGCGCCGGCACGGAGGACGGCGGGTCGGCGCTGGCGTTCTCCCTGGTCTCCGGCGGGACGTACCGCGGCACCCTGCTGATCGGGCAGGCGGGACCCCCCGAGATCACCGACTCGGCCGCCCACATCGTGGAGGACGTCTCCCGCCAGGTCGCCCAGGCTCTGGTCACCGCCCGCCAGTACACCCGTCAGACGAGCATCAGCCGGGCCCTCCAGCGCCGCCAGCTCCCGTCCACGCTGGGCAGGCTGCCCGGCATGGAATCGGCGATCGTCTACGAGCCCCACGCCAGCGGACAGACCGTCGGCGGCGACTTCTACGACCTCTTCCCCACGGGCGACGGCCGCTGGTGCTTCCTCCTGGGTGATGTGCAGGGCAAGGACGTCGAGGCGATGTCGGTGACCGGCCTGACCCGCCATCTGGTGAGGCTGCTCGCCCGCGAGGGCCACGGCGTGGAGTCCGTGCTGCGCTGGCTGAACGCGATGATGGCGGAGGACGCCGCGGAAGCGGTGAGCGCCAGGGGGGAGGCGGCCCGGCCCCGCTTCCTCAGCATGGTCTACGGGGAGCTGACCCCCGACCCGAGCGCGGGCGGCGCCCAGTGCCGCCTCGCCAGCGCCGGCCATCCGCTGCCGCTGCGGATGACCGCCGAGGGGGAAGTGGGCTCCGTGGTCCGCTCCCAACTGCTGCTCGGCATCGACGAGGACGCCGAGTTCAGTGCCGACACCTTCCGGCTCGCCCCCGGTGAGACCCTGCTGTGCGTCACCGACGGGGTCACCGAGCGGCGCGACGGCCAGCGCCTCCTCGACGACGACAACGGCCTCGCCGCGATCCTGCGGGACTGCGCGGGCATGGGCGCGATGGCGGTGGCCGAACGGGTCCGCCAGGCCACCCACGACTTCAGCCCCGAGCCGGTGGAGGACGACCTCGCCGTGGTGGTGCTGCACGCGGAGGCGCCGGCGCGGTGACCCGCGGCCGCGCGGTGCTGCGACCCGGCCCGGCGCGGGCTCACGGGGCGGCCGGGGGGATGTTCTGGTTGAGGTGGAAGACGTTGTGCGGGTCCCAGACTCCCTTGAGCGCGGTCAGCCGGGCCAGTTTGGCGGCCGGGAAGGCGCGCCGGATGCCGCGGTGCCCGTCGTCGGCGGTGAGGGAGTTGACGTAGACGCCGTTCGCGTACGGAGCGAGCGCCGAGCCCGCAGCGCGGGCGGCGGCCATCCGGGCGTCGTCCTCGGCCTCGTCCGTCCAGCGCGATCCGGCGCCGAACTCGAACATCGTGCCGCGGTGGCTGAACGCCGCGTCGGCGTCGGGGACGTCGGCGATGGCCCCGCCGTGCGCCTGCAGCCCGACCCCGGGCAAGCCCGTGCCGGAGCCGGCACCCCGCAGGTCCGTCGCCCCGCGCAGCAGGAACCGCTCGATGGCCGGGGCCGGGAAGTCGCGCAGGTAGTGGGCGGCGGAGTAGCGGCGGTAGGCGTGCCCGCCGCTGGAGTCCATGCTGGTCTGCAGCTCCAGGTACGACGGCGTGGTGATCCGCGTCGCGACGGGCCGGCCGAGCGCGCGCAGCGCCGGCAGCAGCAGCCGCCCCCGCTCCGGGTCGCCGACCCACACGAACCCGACGGTGGCCACCGGACCGCCTCCCGCCGCGCCGTCGGCGACGGAGGCCGAGAAACACGCCTCGCGCGGCGCGACGGCGTTCAGATCCCGCCAGCCCTCCAGCACCGGCACGGCGTCCTCGGCGGGGAAGTCGAACTCGGCGACCAGCGTCCGCGTGCCCGTCCGGTGCAGCCGGAACTCGAACTCGGTGACGACGCCGAAGTTGCCGCCGCCCCCGCGCAGCCCCCAGAACAGCTCCGGGTGCTCGGTGCTGCTCGCCGTCACGATCTCGCCGTCCGCGGTGACCACGGTGTACGACTCGACGTTGTCGCACGCGAGCCCGTACTGCCGGGCCAGCCACCCCATGCCGCCGCCGAGGGTGAGCCCGCCGACGCCGGTGTGCGAGACGTTCCCCGCGGTGGTGGCGAGGCCGTACGGCTGCGTGGCCCGGTCCAGCGCGCCGAGCAGCGCGCCACCCTGGACGCGGGCCCGCCGCCGCACCGGGTCGACGCGCACGCCGCCCATGGGGGTCAGGTCGATCATCAGGCCGTCGTCGGGAACGGCGAATCCTGCCACGTTGTGCCCGCCGCAGCGGACGCCTGTCTCCAGGTCGTGGTCGCGGGCGAAGCGCACCGCGGCCTGCACGTCGGCGGCGCTCGCGGCCTGGACGACCATCCGGGGACGGCGGTCGACCATGGCGTTCCAGACGGTACGGGCGGAGTCGTACCCGGCGTCGCCGGGGGCGAGGAGCCGGCCGTCGAGGCGGGCGGCGAGGCGGGAGAGGGAGTGTCCGGTGCTGGTAAGGGTGCGTGTCGCTGTCGTCATGCTCCGAGCCTGACGCGGATCGGTACCCACGGTAAGGTCCGATTCCATGCCCCGAATTCGGACCAATTCCAGCACTGCCGAGGACCTGCTCATCGAGCTGGACCGGGACCGCACCCGCGCCGAGCCGCTGCACCGGCAGGTCGCGGCGTCGATCCGGGAGAGCGTACGGGCCGGCCGGCTGCGGCACGGCGCATCGCTGCCGCCCACCCGCACCCTGGCCGCCGGCCTCGGGGTGTCGCGCGGGGTCGTGGTCGAGGCGTACCAGCAGCTCGTCGCCGAGGGCTATCTGACCAGCCGCGCCGGCGGCTACACCCAGGTCGCGCTGGAGCGGGGCGGCGGCGCAGGCGGCGCCCACGCCGCGGCCCCCGTCGCCCCCGCGCGGGCGCAAGGCGCGGCGCCGGCCGTCGACTTCGGGTACGGGCACACCGACGTCTCCACCTTCCCCCGCGCCGCGTGGCTGCGCTCGGTGCGTACCGTCTTCGCCACCACGCCCAACGAGCGGTTCGCCTACCTCGACGGCCGCGGCGTCCCCGAGCTGCACCAGGCCCTGGCCGACTACCTCAACCGCGTCCGCGGCACCTCGGCCCGGCCCCGGCACACCGTGATCTGCAGCGGGTTCGGCCAGGGCGTCTCGCTGCTCGTCCAGATCCTCGCCGCCCGGGGCGCCCGCCGGCTGGCCGTCGAGGACCCGTCGCCGGACGACGACGCCCGCCCGCTGGCCGCCGCGGCCGGGCTGGACGTCGTGGGCATTCCGGTCGGTCCCGACGGCATCCGCGTCGAGGAGCTGGAGAAGGCCGACGCCGACGCCGTGGTGCTGACGCCTTCGCACCAGTGGCCGACCGGCGGGGTGCTGTCCGCCGCGGCCCGCGCCCGGGTGATCCGCTGGGCGCAGCGGCGCGGGGCGCTGGTGATCGAGGACGACTACGACGCCGAGTACCGCTACGACCGCGCGCCCGTCGGCGCCATCCAGGGGCTCGCGCCCGACCACGTCGTCTACTGCGGTACGGCCAGCAAGACCCTCGTACCCGGGCTGCGCCTCGGCTGGATGCTGGTGCCGCCGCACCTCGTGGACGACGTGGCACGGGCCAAGCTGCTCGCCGACCGCGGCTCGTCGGTCATCGACCAGTTGACGTTCGCCGACTTCCTCGGCCGCGGCGAGTTCGATCGCCATCTGCGCCGCATGCGGCCCGTCTACCGCCGCCGCCGCGACGCCCTGCTGGCGGCGCTCGACGCCCATCTGCCGGAGCTGACCCCCTCCGGCGTCGCGGCAGGACAACACGTGGTGGCGTGGCTGCCGCCGGACCTCGACGAGGCGGCGGTCGTCGCCGCGGCGGCCCGCCGCGGCGTCGCGCTGCGCGGCGTCGCCCGCTACCGCCTCGACCCGGCCGGACCCGGCGGCCTGATCTTCGGCTACGCGACGCTCTCCGGGCGGGCCATCGCGTCAGGCATCGCCACCCTGGCCCGCGCGGTCGCGGACGTCCGCGGCTCGCAGGGCGCCGCCCCGTAGGCCGCCGCCGCGTTTGACCTTGTCGCGACGTCAGCGTTTCTCCTGGTGACAGCGGCCGGCGCGGCCGGCCACCGTCTCCGAGGAGGAACTTCATGGGTACGTCTCCAAGCCACCGCTCCGGCCAGGCCGCCGTCGAGCTGCTGCGCGACGCGTTCGCCGCCCTCAACCGGAAGGACCTCGACGCGGGCACCGAGATGCTCACCGAGGACTTCGTGATCAACATCGCGGGGATGCCGTTCCAGATGCACGGCCGTGACGCCTGGCGGCAGAACGTGTCGGTGATGCGCACGGCCTTCCCCGACTTCCAGGTCCGGATCGAGGACATCTTCGGCTCGGACGACCGCGTCGCGGTCCTGCTCACCATGCGGGGCACGCACCAGGGCGAGTTCCGGGGCATCCCGGCCACCGGCCGGCGGGTGGAGTACACGAGTGCGGAGCTGTACCGCGTCGCGGACGGCAGGATCGCCGAGGAGTGGATCTACTCGGACACGGAGACGCTGATGCGGCAGCTCGACGGATCCGACGGATCCGACGGATCCGACGGGGCCGACGGGGCCGACGGGGCCGACGGGGCCGGCGCCCCGGACGCGTAGCCACTTCGCGAGCCCTGCCCGGGAGCCCGCCGGCTCGCTTGCGGCCGGCCGGGGTGACGGGCCGTTGTGCTACGTCTGCTGCGCCGGCCTCCTCAGCACTTCGGTCAGGGCCGAGATGCTGTGCTCGGCGTGGCCGGCCGCGGCCGCCCTCTCCACCAGGTCGTGCAGCGGGGCGAGCCAGGCGGTGTCGACGTTCGTCTCCTTGGTCAGTTCCTCGTCGTGGGCCGCACCCTCGACGAAGAGGCCGACCGAGGAGGCGGCATCGCTGTAGTCACCGCTGTCGATTTCCCTGGCGTAGACAGGCAGGAGGGACTTGATCATGTCCAGCCACTTTTCGCTGAACCGCACCATGCTCGCCGCCTCCAGCCCGCGGGACTGGACGGCGGCGGCGCCCTGGAAGAAGCCGGTGAGCGCGGGCAGCAGCATGGCGCCCACGGCCATCTCGTACAGCGCGGCGAGGTCGGTCTCGTCCCCGAGGTGGACGGTATCGCCGCCCAGGACTTTCAGCGTCTTCTCGTACTCGTCGAAGACGGTCCTGTCGCCGCTGTAATACAGCAGCGTGTCCGGTGCTCCCACTGCGGATGGCACGTTCTTGACCGCCCCGGCCAGAAACCGGGCGCCGCGGCCGGTCGCCCACGAGTGCAGGGCGCGGGCGCCGGCGGGTGAGCCGCTGTTCAGCGTGACGAGGGCACGCCCGGAGAGCGCCGCCGCGGCCCGGTCAAGGGCAGAGCGCGTGTCCTCGAAGGTGGTCAGGCAGGTGATGACCAGCGGGCTTGCCTCGACCGCGCTCTCCACCTCCGGGGCGTGGACGGCTCCCCTGGCCACCAGCGGCGCCGCCTTGGCGGGGGTGCGGTTCCACACCGTCGTCGGGTATCCGGCGTCGACGAACGCTTCGGCCAGAGCCCGGCCCATCGCCCCCAGCCCTACGATCGTCACGGGTGTGCGGTTGTCCGCGGGCATGCGTCACTCCCATCAGTGGTCGGGTGTATGAGAAATCACCGAATCGCGCCTCGAATCCGTCTCCGGCGCGGCACCTTCTATCCTGGGCCGCCACGCACATTCCCTCAAGTACCTACAATTCTGTTGGGTACCCACACTTTTGTCAGGGAGCATCGATGGCCAAGCGGACTTACATCTGTGGACTCGACGCCGCCATCGCGGTCATGGGCGGGAAGTGGAAAGGGCTGATCCTGTTCGCCCTCGGTGAGGGCGGGCCCCTGCGCTTCGGGGAGTTGAGGCGATCGGTGCCGGGCATCAGCGAGAGAATCCTGATACTTCAGCTCCGGGAGATGGAAGCCAGCTCCCTGGTGCACCGCGAGGTTTATCACCAGGTTCCGCCCAAGGTGGAGTACTCGCTGACCGAGTTCGGCAGTTCACTCAACGCGGCGCTCGCACCGCTCGGCGAGTGGGGCGAGGAGCACATGGAACGCATCGAGGCCATTCCCTAGGGCCTCTCCGACGGGTTGCGTGCCGACAGCAGTTGACCGCGGGGCGTATCGCCGCAGGAACGAGGTTGAGCGAACGATCAACGCGCTCAAGGGATTCCGTGCCGTGGCCACTCGTTGCGACAAGCGGGCCTACGTGTTCCACGGCACGGTCGCCGTCGCCGCAATCCGCCCATGGCTACGCTCATGAACAGCTCACGGCGTCAACGTGCCGGCCAGGATGCGCAGCCCAGCCGCCTGATCGCCGGTCCAGCTGAAGGCGGCGTCCGAGCTGCGCATCCGACCCCACAGGAGCAGCACGAGCTGTTCCGCTGTCGCCGCAAGCGTGGCCACGGCAGTGCCAGGGCCGTACACCCAGGATGTCCCGGTGTCCGTCGCGTGCAGACGCAAGGCGCGCTGCGGGCGATGCGCTCGTCCCCGGGCTATCTGCCTTGGTGCCATCGTGTCGAAGACCTCGGCCACGCCTTCGCCGGCCAGGATCGCGTCGAGCGATCGCGTGAGGCCCAGTGCGTTCTCGGCATCCCAGCGGTGAACGAGCGCCTCCAGCGCACGGCGCCGCTGCCAGAAGCCAACCGTGTGCGGCGGATGGAAGGTCCAGGCGCTCGCACTCGGGTCGGTGTCGAGGGCCTTGAGCAAAGTCGCTGAACTCTCCTCGAACCACTGCACCAGCCCTTCGGGATCACGCGGAGCCGGAGTGGCCTGGTAGTTGCCGCGTTGCTCGGTAACTGCGGCTGCCGCCCATAGATTTGAGCTGCCCAGGTGCTCAGCCAGATCACGGAGCGTCCACTCGCCGCAGTGCTCGATGGGTACAGACAGGTCACCGTCGAGGCATGCGCGGAACGCGTCGAGTTCGTCACTCAGGTGCTGAAGCAGAGAATCCGGGTCCATAACCAGCGAACCTAACTCAGCCCTCTGACATCGCGATCCGGACCCGACCCGTCGGACAGGCCCTGGCCCGCGGAGGTCGGTGCCTCGGGGCGCCGAATCGGAGGTGCCGGGCGGGTCGTTAGCATCTGCGTCTCTCAACGGGGGTGACGCGGTGATCGAGACGTTGTTCCGTACCGAGGACGTGCCGGCGGAGGACCGGGGGGAGGCGTGGCGCGAACACGTCTCCCGGCTGCACGCGCCGCTCGACCTGGCCGGCCGTCCCGTCGCCGACTACTACGCCGAAATGCGCCAGGCAGGGCCGCCGTGTCCCCTCGGCGGCCCTGCCGCCGTGCACGGTGGCGTACGCCGCCGTAGTGGGCCATGCGCCGCCGGCATGCCCGTCGACGCACTCCCGGGCAGGGAGGGGAGCACAGGCCGCGGCGGCCCGACACGCCGTGTCCCGCGGTCTCTCCCCTAGGATGACGGGCGTGGGACCTGCGGAGATGCCCGGGGATGCGCCCCGTCGGCCGCTACACCAGGATGGGGATCCCGACCGGTACGAGCCGGAGACGCTGGGAGTCTCGGCGGACGGCAGGGTCGAGACCGCCCTTCGCGTCGCCCAGCAGTACTACCTTCAGCGCGCGACCATGGGCGCGATCGCCAAGGAGCTGGGGACCTCGCGTTCCACGGTGTCCAGGCTGCTGAGCTACGCCAGGGACGCCGGGCTGGTGGAGATCCACATTCACCGTCCCCAGCCCCGGGTGAACGTGGTGGAGCGGCGGTTGCGGGAGCAGTTCGGCGTCCGGGCGCACGTGGCCCGCGTCCCCGCCGCCGCCACCAACGTCGAGCGACTGGAGCTGACGGCCATCCAGGCCGCCCGGGTGATCAACTCCGTCTTCGACTCCGACATGGTCATCGGCCTGTCCTGGGGCACCATGGTCAACGCCATCAGCCGGTGTCTGATCCCGAAGCCGATCCACAACTGCCAGTTCGTGCAGTTGAACGGCGCCGGCAACTCGCGGGCCACCGGCACCCACTACTCCCATCAGATGTTCTCGGCGTTCGGCGCGGCCTTCGACGCCGTCGTCCAGCAGTTGCCGGTGCCGCTGTTCTTCGACTCCGCGGAGACCAAGCGGGCGCTCTTCCGTGAGCGCGTGGTGCGCAGGGTCACCGAGCTTCAGCAGACCGCCGACGCGGCCCTGTTCAGCGTGGGAACGGTGGCCGACGGGATGCCGAGCAGTCCCTACATGGCCGGCTACTTCCTTGACGAGTCCGACTTCGCCTCCCTCGCCGAGGACGAGGTGGTCGGCGACATCGCCACGGTCTTCATGCGCTCCGACGGGAGCCATCACGGGGTGCGTCTCAACGAGCGTACGAGCGGCCCCGACCTCGACCGGCTCCGGGACGTGGGCCACCGGATCTGCGCCGTCTCCGGCGACCACAAGATCGCTGCCCTGCGCGCCGCCCTCGCCGGGGACTACATCACCCAGTTGGTGATCGACGAGCGCACCGCCGTCCTCCTGCTCGACGGCCTCGCCGCGCCGTCCGCCTGACCGCACCGCGCCCTCAACTCCCCACCCGCCCACCGCAGGTGCCAGTACGCGCTGGTCAGACGCACAATCGACTCACGCTGCACATGTGTGCACAGCACTGGTGAAACGTGCACGGCAGCAGGCATGGTGGCGGGCACCACCGGGCCCGTGAGCCGCCAGAAGAAGCGGGCCCCTCTCCCGTACCCCCTGTCACGGAGGTCTGTCCACCATGCCCAGCCACACGTACACCCGTCAGCTCCCGGTGGGTGTGCCCACCGACGTCCTCGTCGTGGGGAGCGGGCCCTCCGGGCTGGGCGCGGCGCTGGCCGCCGCCCGCAACGGGGCCTCGGTCCGCCTCGTGGAGCGGTTCGGGTTCCTCGGGGGCAATCTGACCGCCGGTCTCGTCGGCCCCTGCATGACCTCCTTCTCGCTCGACGGCACGACCCAGCTCGTCCGCGGGATCTTTGAGGAGTTCGTCCAGCGCATGGTCCGGGTGGGCGGCGCGGTGCACCCCTCCGAGACCCGTTCCGGCAGCCCGTACTCGGGCTTCATGGTCTACGGGCACGAGGCCGTGACCCCCTTCGACCCGGAGGCGGCCAAGGTGGTCGCGCTCGACATGTGCGAGGAGGCCGGGGTCGAGCTGCTGCTGCACACCTTCGTCGCCGATGCCCTCACCGAGGAGCGCCGGGTGACCGGTGTGGTGGTGGGCAACAAGAGCGGCCTCGGCGTGCTCCCCGCCACCACGGTCATCGACTGCACGGGGGACGGGGACGTCGCCGCCCGCGCGGGGGCGGGCTTCGACCTGGGCCGGGACGGGGACGGCCGGATGCAGCCGATGACCCTGTTCTTCCGGGTGGGGGACGTCGACGACGACGCGGTACGGGCCTATCAGGACGCGCACCCCGACGAGCGGTTCCCCTTCCAGGGGCTGGTGGAGCAGGCGAGCGCGGACGGCTCCTTCACCCTCCCCCGCCGGGGCATCCAGTTGTTCAAGACCCTGGAGCCGGGAGTGTGGCGCATCAACACCACGCGGGTCCTGGGACTGGACGGCACCGACGCCGACGACCTCACCACCGGTGAGATCACGGCCCGCCGCCAGGTCGTCGAGCTGATGCGGTTCTTCCGCGAGCGGCTGCCCGGGATGCGGGACTGCAAACTGCTCGACACCGCCGCCACCATCGGAGTCCGGGAGACCCGGCGCGTACGCGGCGAGCACCTTCTCACCCTCGACGAACTGACCTCGGGACAGCCCTTCGACGACACCATCGCGGTGGCCGGCTATCCCGTCGACATCCACAGTCCGACCGGGCCGAACGGCCCCTTCGACGACGGCATCCCGCCCACCGCCAACATCTACGAGATCCCCTACCGCAGCCTCGTTCCCCGCGACCTGGACAACCTGCTGCTGTCGGGGCGGTGCGTCTCGGCGACCCACGAGGCACTCGCCGCGATCCGGGTCATGCCCCCGTCCTTCGCGATGGGCGAGGCCGCGGGGGTCGCGGCCGCTCTCGCCCGGCGCGACGGGGTGCTCCCCCGCGCCGTCGACGTGCCCGAGCTCCAGCGCCGGCTCCTCGCCCAGGGTGCCTACCTGGGCCCCCGTTTCGAGTCCGCCCCCCTCCGCTGACCGTGCCGCTCCGGCCCGCACACCCTGAACGAAGGGACACGCCATGATTCGTCGCGTTGTGAGCGCCAGCACCGTGGGCACCGCCCTGGAGTGGTACGACTTCATGCTCTTCGGGACCGCCGCCGCGCTGGTCTTCGACGAGGTCTTCTTCCCCGGCCACGACCCGATGGTGGGGACGTTGTCCGCTCTCGCCACGTTCGCCGTCGGCTTCTTCGCCCGGCCGTTCGGCGGCCTGCTCTTCGGTCACTACGGGGACCGGATCGGCCGGAAGAAGGTCCTGGTGATCACGCTCTGCCTGATGGCGGTGGCCTCCACCCTCATGGGCCTGATCCCCAGCTACGACAGCATCGGCGTCGCCGCCCCCGCACTGCTGGTGTTCCTGCGCATCCTCCAGGGACTCGGCGCCGGAGCGGAGTACGCCGGCGGGGCGCTGATGGCGGCCGAGCACGCACCGCCGCGCAAGCGCGGTCTGTACGCGGCCATTCCGCCCACGGGCAACGGGGTCGGCGTCATTCTGGCCGCCGCCGTCTTCACCCCGTTCACCATGCTCCCGGACGACCAGTTCACCACCTGGGGCTGGCGGATCCCCTTCCTGCTCAGCATCCTGATCCTGCCGGTGGGCCTGTACATCCGTATGCGCGTGGCCGAGACACCCGCGTTCGACCAGACCAGGGAGCAGGGCGGGCGGACGTCGACGCCGGCTCTGGACCTGGCCCGGAACGAGCCGAGGACGCTGCTGCGGTGTCTGCTCACCAACATCGGTCCGAACGTCGCGACCTACGTGCCGAGCGTCTACGCCCTCACCTATATCGAGGACGACCTGGGCATGGCCGCCAGCGTCGGCACCATCGGGCTCCTGATCGCCAACTCCGTCAAGGTGGTCACCCTTCCGCTGTCCGGGGCGCTCTCGGACAGATGGGGCCGGAAGCCGGTCTTCGCGTCGGGAGCGGTGCTGTGCGCCCTCCTCGCGTTCCCCTTCTTCTGGCTGCTCGACACCGGCCACTCCTGGGTGGTGTGGATCGCGATGACCCTGATGCTCACCTTCGCCAACGACCTGATGCTCGGTGCCCAGGCGGCGATGCTCCCCGAGCAGTTCGACACCCACGTGCGGTACACGGGCGTCGCGGTGAGCAGGGAGTTCGCCGCCGCGGTCGCGGGCGGCACCCTGCCGTTCATCGCGGCCGCCCTGACCGCGGTCACCGGCGGCACGTGGGCACTGTCCACACTGATGGTCTTCATGTGCGTGCTCTCGCTCATCGGGGTGTCCGGCCTCCGGGACGGCCGGGAGCTGTCCTTCGTCGAGGAAGGCCCCCGGCTGGACAAGGAGACCGCCTCCGCGACCTAGCCCGGCAGTTGCCCGGTAGGTGGGGAGTCCGCCCCGGCAGCGCGGCGGCAACCCTCAGCCGCGGTCCGTGAGGACCCGGCGGCCGTCGGGGTGGCGGTGGGTGCGGCCGGTCTCGTCGAGGGTTTCCAGGAGAGGGATCGCGACGCGGCGGCTGACGGCGAGGGCGCGGGCGGCCTCGCCGACCGTGAACGGCTGGGGCAGCCCGGCGAGTTCGCGGGCCGCACGGCCCACGGACCCGGCGGGGAGGTGGACCGGACCCACGCGCTCCAGCTTGCCGCGGCGCACCAGGAGGCTCAACGCCTCGGCATCGAGGCCCAGTTCGTCCAGACGCCGGCGGGTGGGGGCCTGGAACGGGGCGGACCGCAGCTCGTCCAGCAGCCGCTTCAACCCGGCGGCGACCGCAGCGGGCAGCCGGTCCGCCTCGTCGGCGCGGTACAGCCTGCCGTCGCGCAGGATCAGTTCGGCGCCGGACACGCCGGCCAGGGCGTCCCAGGTGGTGTCCGGCGGCAGGGCGAGGAGCTGACGGGCCCGGGCGACCGGCAGCCCCGGGTCGACGGGGTGGGCCTCGGCGTGTTCCCGTACCGCCGCGGCCAGGGCGGCGCCCAGCCGTTCCGCGTGCCCTCGGCCGAGCAGCCAGCGTTCGCCGGCCGCGTCCACGGCGTAGCCCTGCGCGGCGAGCCGGCCGCGTTCGCCCAGGCCGACGGCGGCCAGCCGGACGGCGGGGTCGGTCGGCTCGGCGATGCCGGCCAGCAGGCGGGCGCGGGTGGCGGCGGCTCCCCGGCCGGTCAGCGGGGGCGGCTCCGGGTCCAGCACCGTCGCGCCGACCAGCAGCCGGGAACCCGGGTCGCGCAGCAGCAGCCGGTCGCCGACGTGGAGCGGCAGCGGCGTGCGCAGGGCGAGGCGGGCGGCGTCCGGGCCGAGCGGCCGCAGCCGCGCGCTGGTCGCGGCGGTGCCGCAGTGGACCAGGGGTTCGGCCGGCAGCCGGGGAGGTGCACCGCCGTCGTCCGTACCGCTCGTCGGTTCGTAGCGGATGTCCACGAGGTCCGTGGTCCACCAACGCCCGGGGGTGAGCAGCGCGTTGCCCCTTCGGACCTGATCGGCGGCGATGCGGCGGAGGTTCACGGCGACGCGGGCGGGGCCCGTCACCCGGGGAACCGCGTGGCCGAGGCTGTGCAGGCCGCGCACCTGCACGGTGCGGCCGGCGGGGGCGAGGTGCAGGGTGTCGCCCTCGGCGAGGGTTCCGGCGGAGAGGGTGCCGGTGACGACCGTACCGGCGCCGGGCATGGTGAATGCCCGGTCCAGCCACAGCCGTACGGGGGCCGCCGGATCGGGCGGCGGCCGGGCGGCGGCCAGCGCGTCGAGTTCGCGGAGAAGCCGGTCGAGCCCCTCGCCGGTGCGGGCGCTGACGGCGACGGCGGGCGCGCCGGCGAGGCCGGTCCCGGCGGTCCGTTCCACCGCCTCGGCGAGGGCCGGCCCGGGGTCGGCGAGGTCGGTGCGGGTGACGGCCAGCAGCCCGGTGCGTACGCCGAACGCGTCGAGCGCGGCGAGGTGTTCCGCGGTCTGCCGGCGCCAGCCCTCCTCGGCGGAGACCACCAGCAGGACGGCGGGCGCGGTGGCGATCCCGGCGAAGGTGGTGGCCAGATAGCGGTGGTGGCCGGGCACGTCGACGAAGGCGAGGGCGCGCCCGCCGGGCGCGGTGGTCCAGGCGAAGCCGAGGTCGAGGGTGAGGCCGCGCCGCCGCTCCTCGGTGAGCCGGTCGGGGTCGGTGCCGGTGAGGGCGCGTACCAGCGTCGACTTGCCGTGGTCGACGTGGCCGGCCGTCGCGATCACCAAGCCGGGAACCGCGGTCACGCCCCCTCCGGCGGCGGGGCCACCGCGGCGAGGACGGCGGCGAGCAGTGTCGCGTCGTCCTCCTCGGGAACGGTCCGCAGGTCGAGCAGCAGCCGGTCGCCGTGGACGCGGCCCACGACGGCCGGGTCGCCGGTGCGCAGCGGCCCGGCGAGGGCGGTGGGCAGCGCGACGGCGGCGCTGGGCAGGGTGACGCCGGGCGCTCCCCCGCCGCCGACCCGGGCATCGCTGGGCACCGCCTCGGCGGCGACGCCCTGTTCGGCGAGCCCGGCCGCCAACGTCCCGGCGCGGGCGCCGAGTTCGGCTTCGCGGGCCGCCAGGGCCCGTACCACCGGGGGCCGCGGACCGAGAACGGTGGCCTCCAGGGCGGCGAGGGTCAGTTTGTCGACACGCAGCGCGCGGGCCAGCGGGTGGGTGCGGAGCCGTTCGACAAGGTCGCGCCGGCCGAGCAGCAGGCCCGCCTGCGGGCCGCCGAGCAGCTTGTCCGCGCTGGCGGTGACCAGCCCTGCACCCTGGTCGAGGGAGGTGGCGGCGTCGGGCTCGTCCGGCAGCGCGGGGTGTGGCCGCAACAGCCCGGAGCCGATGTCGTGGACCAGCGGTACGCCCAGCGTGGCGAGCCGGGCGACGGGAACGGAGGAGACGAAGCCGGTGGTCAGGAAGTTGGACGGGTGCACCTTGAGGACGAGCCCTGTGCCGGGGCCGACGGCACGCGCGTAGTCGTCGAAGTGGGTGCGGTTGGTGGTGCCGACCTCGACCAGCCGGGCGCCGGTGCTCTCCAGCAGTTCGGGGAGGCGGAAACCGTCGCCGATCTCGACCAGCTCGCCCCGGCTGATGACGATCTCGCGGCCCCCGGCGAGGGCGGTGGCGGCCAGCACCAGTGCGGCGGCGTTGTTGTTGACCAGATGGACGGCCTCGGCGTTCGGGACGGCCTCGGCGAGGGCGGCGAGCGCGCCCCTCCCCCGCCGGGCACGGCGCCCGTCGCCCAGGTCGAACTCGACATCGGTGGCGCCGGAGGCGGCCCGTAGCGCCTCGGTGGCGGCCGGGGAGAGCGGCGCGCGGCCGAGGTTGGTGTGCACGACGACGCCGGTGGCGTTCACCACCGGGCGCAGTGAGGTGGCGTTCCGGGGCAGGGCGGCGACGGCCGCGTCGGCGGCCTCTTCGGGGGCCAATCCGCCGTTCCGCACCCGGTGCTGGGCCTCCGCGACCGCGCGACGGACCAGAGTGCCCCCCAGCCGCCCTGCGGCGTCGGCGAGCCGGGCGTCGGCGAGCAGGGCGTCGGTACGCGGAACGCGGCGTCTGGTGTTCGTCAACGCCGGCCTCCCCGGTGGCGTCCCCAACAGCGTCGGAGCTTCCTGGCGGAGGCGTATGGGAATCGAACCCACCCGGCCGGGGTGCCCGACCGCATCGGTGTTGAAGACCGTGAGGGCCACCAGGCACCCGCCCGCCTCCGGCAGGGAGTCTACGTCCCCGCAGGACGCCCCTGTCCCCTGTCCGCGCAGGGGCGTTCGGGCGTAACGTCCGGCGGATGACCGTTCGACTGACCCAGTACGCGGGCGGCGGTGGCTGCGCCTGCAAGATTCCCCCCGGCGAACTCGACACCCTCGTCTCCTCCCTGAACCGGACGGGCAGCCGCCCGGAGGATCCGGCCGCCGAACTGCTGGTGGGCCTGGAGGGCGGCGGAGACGACGCCGCCGTGGTCCGCCTCGACGGTGAGCGGGCCATCGTCACGACGGCCGACTTCTTCACGCCGGTGGTGGACGACGCCTACGACTGGGGCCGGATCGCGGCGGCCAACGCGCTCTCCGACGTCTACGCGATGGGCGGCACCCCGTGGGCGGCGGTCAACCTCCTCGCCTGGCCCGGGGACACGCTGCCGATGGAGCTGGCCGCCGAGGTGCTGCGGGGCGGCCGTGACGTGGCGCACGCGGCGGGCTGCCAGGTCTCGGGCGGCCACAGCGTGACCGATCCGGAGCCCAAGTACGGGATGTCGGTGGTGGGGATGGTCCACCCCGAGCGGATGCTACGGCTGGACGCGGCCGAGCCGGGGCAGGCGCTGACCCTCACGAAGCCGCTGGGCAGCGGGGTGCTCAACGCCCGGCACAAGGCGACCGGGGAGGTCTTCCCCGAGGCGGTGGCCGTGATGGCCGCGCTGAACCGGGACGCGGCGACCGCGGCGGTGGCCGCGGGCATCCGGGCGGGCACGGATGTCACGGGGTTCGGGCTGCTGGGCCACGCGTACAAACTGGCGCGTGCCTCCGGCGTGACGCTGGCGATCCACGCGGCGGCCGTTCCGCTGCTGGCGGCGGCCGGGCCGGCGGCGGTGGACGGCTACGTCAGCGGCGGCACCCGGCGGAATCTGACGTGGGTCGAGCCCTGGGTGGACTTCGGTGCACTCCCCGAGGTGGAACGGCTGCTGCTCGCCGACGCACAGACCTCGGGAGGGCTGCTGCTGGCCGGCGAGGTGCCTGGACACCCGGTGATCGGCGAGGTGCTGCCGGCCGGCGAGTCGCCGGTGGTGGTACGCGGCTGAACGGCGCGGCTCCGGGAAGTGAACGACCTGGCTTGTATGTACACCGTCATTCTACCCGGGTAGAGTTGACCGCCGGTCAGCGCAACAGGTTCGGGACACCGTGCTACGGGAGGACCACGTGGCGTCATCCACTGCCGTCGAGCACCGCGCGTTGGACGGTATCGCGTACCGCCTCGCCGCCGACCTCGACCTGACGCGGCCCGCGACCTCCGTCGTCGAGGTGATCGCCGACGGCCGCCTCCTCGAACTCACCGCCGGGCCCGCCGACTTGGCCGAGTCGGTGGCCGCGTCGCTGGGGATCACCAGGTTCGACAGCGAACTCTCCTTCCAGGGCGGCACGCTGCGTACCGCCACCACCAGCGAGTACGACGCCCAGGCGCAGCAGGTGGAGAACCCGACGCTGGTGGTCTGGCAGGGCCGGCGGTTCAGCCTGATCACCCGGCTCTACCGGGCCGCGCTCGCCGACGTGCTGCTGCTCCTGCGCACCCTCGGCATCGCCGAGCACTCCGACGGCATCACGCTCACCCCGGACGCCTCCGCCGGCACCCGCCTGGCCCGGCCGGCCACGGTGCTCAAGGAAGTGCCGACGCTCGGCCTGGTCGAGATGAGCCGGCCCACCCGCGAGCACACCGTGCAACTCCCGCCCTGGCAGGGCGCGTCGGTGACCTCGGGCGAGCTGTTCCGCGACTCGCTCTCCGACGGGCGCCCGTTCTTCGTGCTCTCCGGCGAGGAGGTGTGGGCGACCATCGTGCCGCTGGCCGACACCACCGCCGACCGCGTGCCCACGCTGGTCGATGCGCTCGACCTGCGGGCCGTGGGGTGACGTCCCTGCTCGCCGCCACGGCAACGGGCGTGGTGCTGCTGGCGCTGCTCGCGGGCGGCGCCGCGCACCTGAGCCGGCCCGCCGCGCTGCCCGGCGCGCTGACCGCCCACCGGCTGCTGCCGCGGCGCGCCGTGGTGCCGGCCGCGCGGGCGGCCACGGCGGCCGAGAGCCTGCTCGCCGTCGCCGGCGTCGCCGCGCTGCTCGCCGGCCACCGCGCCGCGCTCGCCGCCGTGCTCGGCGCCGCCGCGCTGGTCTTCGCCTGCTACGCCCTCTACACCGGGTACGCCCTGGCGGCCGGGCGCGGCGGCCCCTGCGGCTGCTCGCGCTCGGACGTCCCCCTGAGTTCCTGGGTCGCCGGCCGGGCCTGGGCGTTCGCAGGACTGGCCGCCGTCGGCGCCGCGCTGGCCGCGGGGGCCGGCGACCCGCCCGAGGGCCCGGCCGAGTGGACCACGGCGGCGCTGGCCGCCGTCACCCTGGCGGCCCTGCTCTGGGTGCTGCCGGCGGCCATGGTCCGACCCGCCGCGACCGCACACACACCGGCCCGCAGCGGCACCGCCCCAGCCGTCGAAGGAGGCCACTGACCGTGGACTTCACCACCAGCGCCCTGATCCTGTCCTGGGTCGCCATCGCCCTGCTCGCCCTCGTGGTGTCCGGGCTGGTACGGCAGGTCCACCAGCTCTCGCGGGGCGCAGTGGTCCGCTCCCCCGGGCGGCTGGGCGTGACGCCGGGCAGCGCCGCGCCGCACGCGGACGAGCTGCTGGCCGCCGACCGCGAGACGCTGCTGCTCTTCCTCAGCGCCGATTGCCGCACCTGCGCCGAGGTGCTGGCGGCGGCCGGCCGCCTCGACGGGCCGCCCGCGGTGCGCGCCGTCTACGCCGGTGACGCGCCTCCCGCCACGGAGGCCGGCGTGCCGGTCACAGGAAACCGGCCCGACCTCTTCACCGCCTACGACGCGATCGCGACCCCGTTCGCCGTGCTCGTCGGCACCACCGGGCGCGTCGTACGCAGCGAGCCGCTCGGCTCCGCCGACGCGCTGGGCGACCTGGTCGCCGCAGCCCCCCACCACACCAGTCAGCCGAGGAGCGCGTGATGACCACCCTCGACGAGGTTCCCCAACTGCGCCGCTCCGGCGCCGCCGACCGGCCCACCCGCCGCCGGAGCACCTCCTCGCTGCCGAGCCTGGCACCCCGGCGGCGCACCGTGCTCCAGTCGGCGACGGTCGTGGGCTTCGCCGCCCTCGGCGTCTTCGGGGCGGCCAGGGAGGCGTACGCCGACGGCTACGACATCTGGGAGGGTGCGTGCCCCTCCTACGCCTCGGAACACGACTGCTCCCCGGGCTGCGGCCCGAGCACCGTGCACGCCGCCGCCTGTGAGACGAGCGGCCCGCACGAGGGCTTCCACCGCAACGACGGGGTGACCTGGACCCTGCGGCCCAACCAGTGCTACTCCGGCTCCTACGACGGCTGGCTGTGGGCGTTCAGCGGCGCGTGCGGAGCCTGCGGCTGCGGCATCGAACGGCGCTGCCACGACGGCTACTTCAACTCCGGCTCCGGCTGGGTGCGCTCCATCTGCCGCTGGACCACCGACTGCGGCTGCGAGGGCGCCGTCACCTGGCCCACGCTGCGGGACGGTGCGCGCGGCCCGGACGTGTACACGGCCCAGCACCTCCTGGGCTTCCGCGAGTTCCCCACCGAGCCGGACGGGATCTTCGGGCCCGACACCGCGACCGCGGTCAGCGGCTTCCAGGAGGCCCAGGGTCTGCAGCCGACCGGCACGGTCACCGCGACCACCTGGACCCACCTGGTGGCCACCGTCCGGCAGGGCGACTCCGGCGCCGCCGTCAGCGCCGCCCAGCGCCAGCTCGTGAAGCACGGCTACCCCCTCACCGTGGACGGCAAGTTCGGCGCGCTCACGGCGACCGCGACCCGGGAGTTCCAGCGGGGCGCCGGACTGACCGTCGACGGCGTCGTCGGCCAGCAGACCTGGCGCACGCTCGTCGGCGGCGCGTGACGTGGGCCGGGTCGGTACGGGACCGGCCAGACCGGCGTGGCGCGGCCGGCTGACCGACCCGGCGGTGCCGATGCTCGTGCTCAGCAGCGGTGCGGTGGCGGCCGGCTGGTACGGTCCCCTGCTCACCTGGACGGTCCTCGGCGGGCTGGCCGGCTACTCGCTCTCCGGCTCCGTTTGAACGCGGAACAGCGCGCACGCGCTTGCCTCGCCAGGTTGGCGGGCCGTTCACCGACAGACCACCGTGCTGGGGGTCTTCTCCACCGGGCTGCTGCTCGGCGCCCTGCTCTCGGCCACCGTGCTGTGGCTTGCGTCCGGGCTGGTCACCCCCGTCCCGGCGGACTGGCGCGCGGGGGCGACGGCCGCCCTCGGGCTGCTCGCCGTCGCACGCGACGCAGGCATGCTGCGCCTGCGGCTGCCGCAGAACGCGCGGCAGGTGCCGCAGGACGTGCTGCAACGCCATCTGGCGCGCGGCGCACTCCAGTTCGGGTTCGAGATGGGCACCGGGGTGCGGACCTACGTGTCGGCGAGCCTGCCGTACGCCCTCGCGCTCGGAGTGCTGCTGGCCAACGACGCGGGCGTGGCGCTGGCGGCCGGTCTGGGCTTCGCGCTGGGCCGCGCGGCCACCCCGGCCCTGCGGTTCGCCTCCGGCACCGGCGAGGAGTGGGACGACCGGCTGCTGACCCGCCTCCCCCTCCTCAAACTCGGTGCCGCGACGGTCGCGACGGCGGCCTGGGCGGTGCTGGCCCTGCGAGGGTAGACACCGCCGCATTGCCCCGATTTCTCATTCTCCGCGACGGGGCGGAAGCATTGCTTGCACTGCGCGCGATTACGCCATTGCGGTCCGTGACGAAAATCGGAACGACGCCATCCGGAAAGTTGCACGACGACGGCAACGCGCGGATCTTCATGAGGCAACAGACGTTTGCAACCGCCGGGCACCGTCGGTAAATTCTCGGCACCTCACCCAACCCATCCGTGGCTGAACGTGCGTACACGCAATTTGTTCCAAGAGCTGTCGGGGTAACGGATATGAGCGCAACGCAGTACAGGAACACCCGTGGAGAGGCATGAGCCGGGCCTGTAGTTGAGTGGTCCATCATTCGTAAATCTACGGGGGAAGATTTTACGTGAACGATTCAGGCTTTCCGGACCTGCGGCTTCCGGCCGCTCGGCAGCCGAAATGGGAAAACCCTCGTCAACTCGCCCCGGTCCGCAATGTCCCCTCGGTCACCGATTCCCTGATCGCCCCGCGCGTCCTGCCCGCCCACCGGGGGCGCATCGTCTCGGTCCGCGCCCCCTCACCGACGCGTGCGAAGGGGTTCTGACACGATGAAGATGGAGATCGCCTGGTGGGATCTCAAGGGTTCCCCCGCCACGGTCGAGAGCCTCAAGCAGCATCTGAACGAGGACGGTGTCGTCCACAACTGGCAGGCCGTCGAGGGGCTGCGGGAGAAGTTCTGGATCGCCGACCCGGACGGCCAGCGCTGGGGTGCGGTCATGGTGTGGGACGGCGAGCAGCCCGCCTCGCTCCCCGAGAACCTGGCCGCCTCCCTGGTCGGTTCCCCCATCACCCACCGGGACCGCTTCGAGGTGCAGGCCACGGCCCGGGGCGCGGGCGCCGTCCGTATCCGTGACTCCTCGCACCGGTACGTCGTCGTCGACGCCTTCGCCACCCAGCCGCTCTCCGGCAGTCCGGTCGCGGTGTTCTTCGACGCGGCGGATCTGACGGACGAGCAGATGCGGCGCATCGCCAGGGCGATGAACCTGTCCGAAGTGGTGTTCCTGCTGCCGCCGCGGGCCACGGACGCGGATGTACGGGTGCGGATCTTCACCCCCGACGACGAGATCCCGTTCGCCGGGCACCCGCTGCTCGCCACGGCGGCCGCGGTCGCGCTCGACCTGCGTACGGACCGGCTGCGCTTCGAGACGCAGACGGGTGTCGTGCCCTTCAGCGTCGACCGGACTCCCGCGGCCCAGTCCGGCGGAGGCGTGGCGTACGTCTCCATGGAACAGCCGATCCCGGTCTGGGAGCCGTACGAGCACGCCGAGGCGCTGCTCAAGGCACTCGGCATCACCGCCTCCACCCTCCCGGTGGACATCTACCGCAGCGGTCCCCGGCACGTGTTCGTCGGACTTCCCGACGCGGCGGCGCTCGCCGGGCTGCGCCCCGGCCACCGGGCGCTCGCCGCCTTCCCCGGCATGGCCGCCACGTGCTTCGCCCCCGAGGGCGAGCGGTGGCACGCGCGGGCGTTCTCGCCCGCCCACGGCGTCGCCGAGGACCCGGCCACGGGTTCCGCCGCCGGCGCGCTCGCCATCCACCTCGCGCGGTACGGCCTCGTGACGTACGGGAAGACCGTGGAGATCCACCAGGGCGGCCACCTCGGCGGCCGCCACTTGGTCATGTTCGCCGAGGCCACCGTCGCGAGCAGCGGCGAGATCGACCGCGTGCGGGTGAGCGGCCACGGCACGGTCGCCGCCGAAGGCACCATCCACGTCTGAGGGAGCACCATGAGCACCATCCGCGACAGGCTGCCCGGAACGTCCGGCCCGCACCACGGCGTCCCGGCAGAGCGCGCTCCGTTGCCCCGCCCTCAGCGACTCGCCGGATACCGGCGCACGCCGGAGACCGCCGCCGGACGGCAGGCCGTCAGGATCCACCCGTGAACCACGCCGTTCCCTTGTCCAGCACGAGCCGAAAGGCCACTATGCCCAGGAAACCGACCCACCTCGACTCGATCGTCATAGGCGCCGGATTCGCCGGTATCTACATGCTGCACAAGCTCCGCAACACACTCGGCCTGAACGTGCGGGCCTTCGAGCGGGGGACCGGTATCGGGGGCACCTGGCACTGGAACCGCTATCCGGGCGCGGCCGCCGATGTCGACAGCATCGCGTACCGCTACTCCTTCGACTCCGACCTGCTGCGGGAGTGGAACTGGAAGACCCGCTACGCGCCCCAGCCGGAGATCCTGGCCTATCTGGAGCACGTGGTCGACCGGTACGACCTGCGCGACGACATCCAGCTCAACACCACGGTCGAGTCGCTGGCCTACGACGAGACCTCCGGTCTGTGGACCGTACGGACCGACGGCGGCGAGGAGTTCACCGCACGCTACGTCGTCGGCGCGCTCGGGCCGCTGTCGACCGCGAGCTTCCCCGACATCGAGGGACGGGACGGTTTCACGGGCACGCAGGTGCACACCGGCGCCTGGCCCGAGGACCTCGACATCACCGGCAAGAAGGTCGGAGTCATCGGCACCGGCTCGACCGGAACCCAGTTCATCGGCGCCGCCGCCAAGATCGCCGAACACCTCACGGTCTTCCAGCGCTCCGCGCAGTACGTCGTCCCGGCCGGCGACGGGCCGCTCAGCGACGAGTTCATCGAGGACTACCGGAAGAACCACAAGCAGTTCTGGGAGAAGGCCTTCAACTCCCGTGTCGCCTGCGGTTTCGAGGAGAGCCAGATCTCCGCGATGAGCGTCTCCGCCGAGGAACGCGAGCGCAAGTTCCAGGAGAGCTGGGATGCGGGCAACGGGTTCCATTTCATGTTCGGCACCTTTGCCGATATCGCGTTCAATCCGGAGTCGAACGACGCCGCCGCCTCGTTCATCAGGTCGAAGATCAAGGAGATCGTGCGGGACCCGGAGACCGCGCGCAAGCTCATGCCGACCGACTTCTACGCGAAGCGGCCGATCTGCAACACCGATTACTACGAGACCTACAACCGCGACAACGTCACGCTGGTCTCCACCAAGGAGAACCCGATCGTACGGATCACCCCGGCCGGCGTGGTGACCGAGGACGGCACCGAGCACGAGCTGGACGTGCTGGTCTACGCGACGGGTTACGAGGCCATGCAGGGGAGTTACAACCGGATCGACATCCGGGGCCGCGGCGGTGTCTCGCTCAGGGAGTACTGGGGCGAGGAGCCGAGCAGCTACCTCGGCATGGCCGTGAACGGATTCCCGAACCTCTTCACGGTCTTCGGCCCCAACAGCGTCTTCTCCAACCTGCCGCCCGCCCTCCAGACGCAGGTCGAGTGGATCGCGGAGACCATCGACGCCGCCCGCTGGCGCGGGGCCGGCACGGTCGAGGCCACCGCCGCCGCGGAGAAGGAGTGGACCGCCATGTGCCGGGAGATGGCGGAGCACAGCCTGTTCGCGCAGACGGATTCCTGGATATTCGGCTCGAACATCCCCGGAAAGAAGCGGCGCACCCTCTTCTACTTCGGCGGCATCGCCGCGTACCGGGAGAAGCTGGGGGAGATCGTCGCCGCGGACTACGAGGGCTTCACGCTCGACGGCGAGGTCTCGCTGACCGCGACCTGACGGGCGGGCCGCCCGCGAGCCGACGGGCTTTCGGGGTGGGCGTCCGGCGTTGACTCGCCTCTGCGCGGCGCATGCGAGTCAACGGGCGTCCTGCCCACCCAGGCCGCCTCACCCGGCCCCCCCCGTCACACCCACCGCACAGACCCGCAAGACCCACTCCGACGACGAGAGAAACGGACCATGCCGAAAGCCGACGCTCCTCCGCTGAGGGCACAACTCGACGCCCTGCTCACCGACTCCGACGGGCCATCCGGCCAACGCCCTCCGCTGGCCACTCGCGTGCGGTACGCATGTGTCATCCGGCGATTCGAGTTCCTGCCGGTCATCCTCACCGTCTCCTTCGCACCGGCCCTGCTGGCCGCGCACGAATGGTCGGACGTCTACTCGCTCAACACGCTGCTGGGCGTGCTCTTCTCGGTCTCCGGCATGCAGATCGGGAACATGACCAATGCCCTGGCGGACCGCGAGCAGGACGCGCTGTACAAGTCCCGGCAGTCCGAGGCCATCTACGGCCTGGGGGTCTCGCGGGTCGTCGCCCACATCGCCGTATCGACGGCCGTCAACTGCGCGCTGGCCGTGTTCCTCGCCATCAGGACCGGGCACTGGGACCTGCTGCCGCTGGCCGTCTTCGTCGGGCTCCTCGGCTTCCAGTACTCGGTTCCCCCGCTGAAGCTGAAGGGCGCCGGCGCCTGGCAGCTCCCCACCCTGCAGCTCAGCCTCGTGTTCCTGCCCGGCCTGTTCGTCCTGCGCTCCTCCGAATACGCCGTGGAATGGGGCAGCGTCGTGGCCCTGGCGGGTTTCGCGCTGCTCTTGGTGTCCCTCTTCGTCACCAGCCACGCCGAGGACTACATCGAGGACGAGAAGTTCGGGATCAGGACCTACACCGTCGCCTGGGGACTCACCAAGACGATGTACATCCAGTCCTCGATGCTGCTCGTGGGCGCCCCGCTGCTCATCGTCTCGGTGTGGGTGACCTTCGGGTTCTCCTGGGCGTTCGTGCCGTGGATCGCCGCCTGGCTGGTGAGCCAGCGGCTCCTGTACACCGTCATCCGGGACGTCAGCGACAACACGCACGAAGCGGCGATCGAGGCGCTGCACAAGAAGTCGCTCATCGGTCCCTACCACGCCGCGCTGATGGGCTGGGTCACGGTGCTCCTGGCGGTCTTCGTCCTCATCGGACGGTGACCACCCGGCGGCCCCCCACGTGTCGTGAGCTACGCGCAGGGGCGCAGCCCTGCGGACGTCCAGGCCACCGTCCCGGTCCTCACCGCTCCCTGACCTTCCCCACAGAAATCCCCGCACAGCCGCTCATCCGTAGAGAAAGGTGGCAGCCGTCATGACCGAAACAGCTTCCCCCGGCATCGTCATCGCCGGGGCCGGGATCGGAGGACTGGCCGCCGCGCTGGCTCTGCACGCCCGCGGCCTGAGCGTCACCCTGGTGGAGGAGGCCGAGGAGATCCGGCCGCTCGGTGTCGGCATCAACATCCAGCCCGCGGCGATCGGCGAACTGACCGCACTCGGGCTGGGCGAGAAACTGGCGGCCACCGGCATCGCCACCCGCGAGCACCGCTACCTCGACCACAAGGGCACGACCGTGTGGTCCGAGGCACGCGGCATCGCCGCGGGCAACGACTTTCCGCAGTACTCGATCCACCGCGGCGAGCTGCAGATGATGCTGCTCGACGCGGTGCACTCACGCCTCGGAGTCGACGCCATCCGTACGGCGACCCGGGTGCGGGGCTTCGAGCAGGACGCGGACGGCGTACGCGTCCACATCAGCTCGCACTCCGGGGGCGAGTCCACTCTCGAAGCCGACGCCCTGATCGCCGGGGACGGCATGCACTCGGTCATCCGCGCGCAACTGCACCCCGAGGGGTCTCCGCTGCGCCGGACCCCCGTACGGATGTGGCGCGGCCTGACCGAGATACCCGAGTTCATCGACGGCAGGACGATGATCATCGCCTCCGACGACCGGAGCAACCGGATGGTGGCGTACCCGTGTTCGCGGCCGCACGCCGAGCGCGGCAAGGTGCTCCTGAACTGGGTGTGCCTGGCCGCGGACCCGGACTGGCAGGGCGAAGTGCAGCTCAGCCCCGGTAGGTTCGAGGACCTGCTGCCGCACTTCGCCCACTGGGACTTCGGCTGGCTCGACATCCGCGCGGCTCTGGAGTCGAGCGGGCAGCTCATGCACCACGTGATGGCCGACCGCGACCCGCTGCCCTCCTGGGGCGAGAACCGGGTCACCCTCCTGGGCGACGCCGCCCACCCGATGTACCCGATCGGCGCCAACGGCGGCACCCAGGCCATCCTCGACGGCGTCGCCCTGGCGACCGAACTCGCCGACGCCGGCGGCGACGTGCCGGCCGCGTTCAAGCGGTACGAGAGTGTCCGGCTCCCGGCCGCCAACGCGATCGTCGAGGCCAACCGCAGCATGGACCACTCCGAACGCACCCTGGCGGAAAGCTCCGTCGACGAGATGGCCGCGGGTCTGGAGACCATCACGACCGACTACCAGGATGTCGTCGACCGCGCGTCGGCCACCCGGCACTGACGGCACACGCGGGGGCCGCCGGCGGCCCCCGCCGGCCTGACGGAACGGCTCGCCCCTACGGCATCGCCGCGGGGGCGAGCCCTTCGCCGTTCCGTCATAAGGCGAAGCCGGGGCCGAAGGTGCGGCAGCGGCGCAACGCCGCCCGGCTCTGGGCGATGAGGTGCAGCCTGTTCACCAGACGCTCCACCTGGCGGTGCAGTTCGGCCGGGTTGAGGCACGGATACACGTCGGCGAGGATCGCCTGGTCCTCCGGGGTCACGCAGCGGTGACGCTTGGTGCGGCGGTACGGGGTCGCCGTCTCGAACTCCTTGCGGCCGCCGCCCTGTCCGCCGCCGGGGAGCGAACGCTGCTGGGGGTAGAAGTAGTTCGTCAGCCGTGAGAGCGCGGCCCAGATCTCGTTGAGGAGGGCCTGTTCCCCCGGGGAGTCGTAGTGGTGGTCGCCTGCGAGTTCGTGCAGCATCCGCCAGCTCTGCTGGCCGACGTGGTTGCTGCCGCGGCCGACCGGGCGGGCATGGGTGAAGGTCACCCGCCGCTGCCGGCACCAGCGAAGCAGGGCCCCGTCGATCTCGGCGCCGTGGCTCCCGCAGTCGAGTCCGAGCACCGGGAAGGGCAGGTTCTTGGCGACCCCGTCCAGGGCGAGGGGTATCTGGCCGACGCCCCCGACCGTCCGGATCTCGGTCCAGCCGGTGGCGATGTCGGTGGCGGCCACGGTCAGCAGGCAACTGCCGCTCGCCGTACCGCCGTCGTGGCGTACGACCGCGATCTCGAAGAACCCGGGGTGGCCGTGGTCCCACTCCGTCCAGGTGACGAGCGGGAGTTCACCGCGCGGCCGGGAACCGGGCCGCAGCCGCGGGGCGGTTCCGGAGGACTGCCGGTACGGGGCGAGACGGCGGGAGATCGTCGCTGCCGACATGGACATCAGCAGCTCGGCGGACTCGTCGTCGATGGACAGCTCGTGGTGACGGCGCAGCACCGGCACCAGCTCGGGAAGCATCGGCGCCAACCGCTTGCCCGCCGGCCGGTCGAGAATGGTCCAGCACAGCGTCAGCGCGGCGACGACCTCCGCGTCGTACTTCCGGCGCTGCGGGGGGCGCCCCAGCTTGGGACGTGCGGCGTTCAGAAGCGCGTTGCGGGCGTGGCTGCGGTGCCAGCCGGTCGCCGCACACACCTTGTCGAGGATGAGGGTCTTCTCCTGCTTGTCGGCCCGGGCGTAGCAGATGGCGTAGGTGTGGGCGAGCGCCCTGCGCTCGGCGAGCGTCGCCGCGGACTCACCGGGCGGCGTACCCGACTCAGGCGGGACGACGGCCGGCCGGTCCCGGGCCGCGGCGGTCGGCACCAGCAGCGCGTTCAGCAACAAGGGCACCGCCGGCCGTCTCCGGACCGCCCTGGCCTCCGGGCCTTCATCCGTGGAACTTCCCGTTCCGATCCGGACCTTGTCCTTGACTGCGCTCATGACTCTGCCCTCCGAAGGCTTCGCCCCCCTGGCGAGGCCCTTCAGCAAATCGTCGAATGAGCGCAAAGCCCTGCGTTGACAACTTCTCCAAACTTCCCGCGCAATTTCTTGCGTGTGGAAACGCCTCGGCAGTGGTGCCCCCCAGATTCGATCACGTTAGGTAAGAATAGATTCACCGTCAGCAAGCGGAATCGTCCGGATCGGGCGCGCCAAACATGTCTGAACTAGCGCGTCTTATCGGGCAATCGGCATACGTTTCGCTTCAAGAATGAGATCGATAGGGAAAGCGGTATGCAGGCACCGGGGCGCCGCGCCTCGTCGGTGACGCCGAGCGTCACTTCGGCTGCGGGACGATGCGGTACGTCGCCCCGGCTCTCGTCGGCAGCGTGAGGACGTCGCCGTCGGTGGAGAAGCCGGCGGGCCTGCCGTTGTCCCGGTAGACCCGGACCTTCCCGCGGAACGCCTCGTGTCGCAGCACCGCTTTCCCGCCCTTGGCAGAGGCCAGCCGGATCTCCGTGGGGCCGCCCGCGCGCCACGTCGCACCCACCGTGAACGCGCCCCGGGCCTTCAGCCCGTCCACGCTCCCGTCCCCCCAGGCGCTCGGCAGCGCGGGCAGGACGTCGATCGTGCCGAGGTGGCTCTGCAGCAGCATTTCGGCGATCCCGGCGGTAGCGCCGAAGTTGCCGTCGATCTGGTACGGCGGATGTGTGTCCCAGAGGTTGGGGAGAGTGCTCTGCCCGAGCTGCTGGGTGAGCAGCTTGTGCGCGCGATCGCCGTCGAGGAGCCGCGCCCAGAAGTTGATCTTCCACGCCTTGCTCCATCCCGTGCCGTCGTCTCCGCGGGCGTTCAGCGAGACCTTGGCGGCTTCGGCGAGCTTCGGCGTGGTGGTCGGAGAGATCTGCCGGCCGGGGTGGACGGAGAACAGATGCGAGACGTGCCGGTGGTGCTCGTCCGGGTCGTCCATGTCGGCCTTCCACTCCTGCAACTGCCCCCAGGATCCGACCCGCAGACCCGGGTCCAGCTTGTCCAGGACGGCGGTCGCCCGCTTGGCGAAGGCCCTGTCGCCGGTCTTGGCGGCAGCCTCTGCGGTGTCCGTGAAGAGGTGCCAGAGGATCTGCTGGGACATCGACGCGCCGGCGGTCGCCGGACCGATCTCCGGGGAGCGGCTGGGGGTGGCGACCAGGGTGCCGTCGGACGGGTCGGTGCGCAGGTTCCCGATCCAGAACTGCGCCGCCTCCTTCATCACCGGGTAGGCGACCTCGGTGAGGTAGTCCTTGTCGAGGGTGAAGCGGTAGCGGTCGTAGAGCTGGTCCGCGAGCCAGGCGCCGGACTCGGGGAAGAAGTACGCCGGGTGGTCCCAGGCGCCGGTGTGCCCGTAGATGTTGGAGGCGTGGTGGGCGACCCACCCCTGCCCGACCCCGAACATCTGCTTCGCCGTCACCCGTCCGGGCTCCCGCAGACCGTCGACGTACGCGGACAGCGGCTCGGCCGTCTCGGCCAGATTGGCGACGTCGGCCGGCCAGTAGTTCATCTGCAGGTTGATGTTGAGGTGGTAGTCCGCCTGCCAGGGCGGGGCCTCCATGTCGTTCCACACCCCCTGCAGGTTCGCCGGCAGCGAGCCCGGGCGGGAGGAGGCGGCCAGCAGATAGCGGCCGTACCGGAAGAACAGCTCCTCCAGCGCGCGGTCGGCCGCCTCCGGCCCTTCGCCGTACCGGCTCAGCAACTCGTCGGTCGGCACATCGGGCATCTCTCCGCCGAGGTCGAGCGTGACCCGGTCGAAAAGCTCGGCGTGGTCGGCCTCGTGGTCGCGCAGCAGCGCGCCGTAGCCCTTGGCCGCCGCGTCGTCGGCCAGCGCGGTCACCCGGGCGTGCGGGTCCTTGCCCCGGTAGCGGGGGTAGTCGGCGGCATAGTCGGTCCCGGCCGCCAGAACCAGCGTCACCTCGTCGGCATCCCGCACGCTCACCGTGCCGTCCGCCCCGTCGGTGCGGGAGCCGCCCTCGTTGAGCACCTGAAGCTGGGCCTCGTACGCCAGGCCGTTGCTGTCGAGCGCGCCGCTGACGGTGATCCGCCCGTCGCGGGCCCCGGCCGCGCTCGTCCGGTTGGCCGGGACGCCGATCCGGGAGGTGAGGTCCACCTGACCGGGCCGGTCGGCGCTGATGCGGGCGACGATGACGCCGTCTGCCGCGGTGGCGAAGTACTCGCGGGTGAACCTGACGTCGCCCGACCGGTAGGAGACCCCGGCGACGCCCCGGCCGATGTCCAGCTCCCGGCGGTAATCGGTAACCGGCGCCGCCTGATCGGGGAAATCGAGCCGCAGGTCGCCGAAGCTCTGGTACGCCCCGAAGCGGCGGTGCCGGGGCGAGTCGGACGCGTGGCCGAGCTTGTCCCGCACGTACTCCGGGGACACCTGACCCTCGTCCTGGATCCGCTGCCGGACCTCTTCCAGCGCGCCCGGCCGGGGCTCGTCCCAGTTGCCGAAGTTGTAGCCGGACGCGCCCGGTCCGCCGGTCCACAGCGTCTTCTCGTTGAACTGGAGGCGTTCGGCCTCGACACCGCCGAACACCGACGCACCCATGGCACCGTTGCCGATCGGCAACGACCGCTGCTCCCAGCCGTCATGCGTATCCGGGGCGGGCTCGTCGTACCAGAGAACGGAACCGGGGCCGGACCCGGCCGCCGCGGCATGCGCGGCCGGGACATCGGATAGCGGTGAGGGATCGACCGCGGCTGAGGGGATGGTGAGTGCCGCGCACAGCGCGAGCATGCTCAGTCCGGTCACGGTGCGTCTGCCCATCTGGCTGCTCCCCACACCTGGATACATCGGAGGTGTTTCGGGAGTGTAGCCAGCGGTCGTCGAATCGAACACCCCTTGCGTCCGGGTGAGATCGGATGTCTGTGGTGCGCTCGTCGCACCTCTTCCTCACCGCACGCAGAAGACCGGCGGCAGCGTACGCGACGGGCCTTTCGGTCGGCTTTCGCGCCGGTGCGCAACGCTCTCTCCCACGATCCGAACCAATCACCCGCGGAGGATGACGTGACCCCGAACCCCGATCGACGCCGCCTGCTGCGCGGCACCGCCGCTGGCGCCCTGCTCACCGGCATCGCCACGACGGGTGCGCTCACTCCCCTCCCGGCTCATGCGGCGCCGACCCGGACCGGCGCCGATCGGCACCGTGACCGGGTACTGCAGGTGGCGAACGCGGCGATGGACGCCTTCGACCGCGGCTGGCGCACCGGGGACTGGTCACGGTTCCTGGCGATGCTGACGGACGACTTCGGCTTCTGGTTTCCGGAGAGCCCTGCCCGCGGACGGTTCGAAGGAGGCGCGGGCCGACAGGCGGTGGCCGAGTGGACGGCGTTCCACGCCGCCAACGGCAACCGCGTCCTCGGCACGCGCCGCCGGACCACCGTGGCCGGGGACAGAGTCTTCTACGAGTACGACTCCGTGGGTGCCTCGGAGAACACTGCGGCCTACCGGAACTGGGAGTTCATCGTCATAGAGGTCAGCGGCAACCGGATCCGCGCCTTGCAGGAGTACTGGGGCGACGCCCGCCCCACCGCCGGCGGCGCCGTCGGCGCCCCGTAGGACCAGCCGAACCTCTGCCGGGAAGCGGGAAGTGACCACCGCCCCGAGAGCCGCTCTCACCGCGCGGTTCCCGGGGTGACGCAGTTCAGGCCGAGCGCGCGGATGAGGACGGGACCGGGCGCCCCGGACAGCCGAGAAGCCGCTCCCTGTGCAGCAACGGCTCGACCCACCCGGTGGTCGCCGCCGCCGCGCCGCCGCCGGTCTCCGGCACGCGTTGTCCGGCGTTGTCCCTACCGCCGGTGCAGCACCTGCACCGCCGGGGTGTCGCCGCCGCCGATCAGGGGGAGGAACAGCGCGGTGTCGCGCAGCGGGCGGAACGGGAGGTCGGTGCCGGCGGGCAGCGCCTCGGGCTCGCCGCCGGCGAGGTCGACCTGGACTCCGGTCTGAGGGCCCTCCGTCTCCTCCGTCACGTACCCGTAGCCGATCCCGTCGTTGGTGACGGAGAGCAGGTGCATCTCCTTGCGGTCGCCGTCACCGGCCACGCAGACGCCCTCGCCGGTCTCCAGGTCGAACGCCGCCGGACCCGCCGTCGCGTAGCGGCCGTCGGGCGACACCGACAGCTCCGGCGTCCCGCCGGACGCCCGCTCCCGTAGGCTCCCCTGCTCTGCGACATCCTCCGCGTCGCAGTCCACCTGTGCCCGGAGTTCCCCCGTCCGCGCGTCGTGCACCGACCACTTCCACCGGGCATCGAGCCCGGCCTCACCGACCCGCCACACTGCGGCCACATGCGCGGGGGAAGCGGCCGTCACCCGGCCGTTGATCTCGTCGCCGTACGGGTCCTTCCACACCCCTTCGGGCGCGAAGTCCTCGTTGAACCAGCGCCCCGGAATCCCGAAGCCACCGGTCTCCATACTCACCACGGGCCCTTCGCCACCCGCCCCGACGACCTTCCCGCCGCCGATGCACGACGCCGGGCCGCACTGCGGCATGTCCAGGTCCTCGTAGCCGAATGCGGTGCGCTTGCCGGTCGTCAGGTCCACGGACACGCCGTAGGTGTCCGAGCCGACGGGCTCCCAGGTGACCAGCGCCCCGTCACCGCCGTCGCGCACCTGCACGCCTGACGGGGCGTCGACCGGCACCGAGACCTGCCGCGCGGGAGCCGTCCCGTCGCCGGAGCCGTCCGCGGGGAAGACCGCCAGGCGCACGACCTCCTTGCCGTCGTGCAACTCGTCCTTGCCCTCCATACCGTGGGCCCACACCACGATGTACTCGCGGCCGTCCTGCTCCACCGTGGCCACGCTCGGGGCCTCCGCCGCCCCGTCCGCCGACGGCTCCTCGACCGGCGACGGCGGGGTCCAGGACTTGCTCGACCAACGCAGCTCGCCGGAGCCGGCGTCGCGGGCCTCGACGGTGAAGCCGCCGGAGGAGCCGAGGAGATATGCCACCGTGTCCGCCCGCGGCGCCACGGTCACGGGCATCGCCGGGGCGGTCGACCCCGCCATCCACTCCAGCGGCTGCGACCAGCCCTTGCCCTTGTCGTAAGCCTTCGGCACCGGCGCCTCTCCCACCGGCCCGGCCGCCTGCCCGCCTTCCGCCCCCGCCTTACCCGAACCGCCGGAGCCGTCCTCGTCGCCCCCGGAACCGGACCCGCAGCCCGTGATCAGACCCAGAACCGCCACGGCCCCGACCACCGACACCACTCGCATGTGCTCCCCCACGATCCATCGATCCCACCGGTACAGCCGGCCACCCTACAGATGACGATCAACCGGCGGAGAGGCGACCACCAGGCCACAGACTGACCGAATACCCCACCCGTCGCCGGCATGGCCCTCACCTGTTCGACGAGTAGACCGATCGTCGTGCGCGTCGGCTGGTGTACGGAGGCGAACGGTTGAGGTGTTGATGTGGTGGCCGTGTGCTTCCAGGAGCGGGTGGACCTCCTGTTTCGCGCGGCTGATGGTCATGGCGGTGACGCCGAAGAGTTGGCCGAGGAGGTCCATGGAACAGTCGCACTGCGCGAAAGGGGGCCGCGGTCCCGCCGGTTCCGGCCGTCATACACGGAGACAGCCGGCGGCGCGCTCCCAAGCTCGTGGTTCGCTCGGACTGCCGACAAGAGTTCTCTTGCTCAGGCGGTCGGTCAGGGCACCAGCACGATCTTGCCGAGGGTGTGGCGGCGCTCGAGTTCCCGGTAGGCGTCCCGGACCTGCTCCAGGGGGTAGGTGCGGGCGACGGGGACCTCGAGATCGCCGTCGGCGATCCGGGCGGCCAGCTCCGCCAGCACGTCCGCGCTGGCCCCCTGGGCGTTGCCGTCGGTCCTGGTGCCGTAGCGCTGCGCATCTGTGTGGTTGATGATGGTATCCACCCGTTCGGGCCGGACGCCCAGGTCCTCGACAGCCATCCGGACGTAGTCGGCGCCGAATGTGTCGATGAACGCGTTCGGGGCGCCGTCCCCCGCGGCCTGCCGGACGCGGTCGGCGACGCCCTCGCCGTACGCGACCGGGGTGATGCCGTGCGCGGCGAGCCAGTCGGAGTGGTGCGGGCCGGCCAGGCCGATCACGGTGGCACCGGCGCTGCGGGCCAGTTGCGCGGCGAGCGTGCCGACGCCGCCGGCCGCACCGGCGACCACGACGGTGTCGCCCGGTCCGGCGCCCACCGCCCGCACCGCGGCGTAGGCGGTGGTGCCGACGACAGGCAGGGCGCCGGCGGCCTCCCACGGGACGCCCGGCGGCCGCGGCGTGACGTTGGCGGCCGGCACCGCGACGTACTCGGCGTGACTGGCACGGCGGTCGGTGTACCCGATCACCTCTTCTCCGACGGCAACGTTCCGTACCCGCTCACCGCGTTCCTCGACGACGCCGGCCAGGTCGCTGCCCTGGCCGGAGGGGAACGTCGCCGGCCACATCGCGTCCAGCAGGCCCTCCCGGATCGCGCTCTCCCCCGGGTTGATGCCGGCGGCCCGCACCCGGACCAGCACCTCGTCCGGCCCGGGGACCGGACGTTCGACATCCACGACCCGGAGGACATCCACGTCGCCGTAGCCATCGAACCTCACCGCGCGGGGCATGCCGGCCTCCCTGGTCAGCCACGGTCGTCGTGCGCACAGAGGGCGCATGCAGCCACTGTGGGCCGACGCCCGCAATCGCACCACTCGACGGCCACCGCCCGGCTGTACGTTCATCCGACCAGCCGAACGTACATGGACGGCTCCGGTCGAAGGTCGCGACCTGGAAGTCGGTGTCACGGCCTGGCCATCAGGCCGAACCGGGGCCTGGGAGGAGGTCGACGTCGTCGGCGTGCATCGGCTCACCGCAATGACTGCAGCGCGGGTCGACGTGGCCGATCTGCCCGCAGGCATGGTGGCGGTACAGGACGGGGGGCCCGGCCTCGCCGGCGAGCCAGCGGTCGCCCCACCGTGCCATCACCATGAGCATCTCGACGAGGTCGGCGCCCTTGTCGGTGAGGTGGTACTCGTAGCGGGGGCGGGCGTCGTAGGGCAGCCGTTCGAGCACCCCCTGTTCGACCAGGTGGTGGAGCCGTTCGGTGAGTACCTTGCGGGAGATCCCGAGGTCGGCCTGGATGTGGTCGAAGCGGCGCACCCCGGCCCACACGTCGCGCAGGATCAGCGGCGACCACGGCTCGCCGATCACGTCCAGGGTGCGCGCGATGGAACACGCCATCTCCCCGAACCGCGTTCGCTGCATGGCAGCAATCTATCAAGCGGAGTTCCCTTACGGAACCCAGAGTGCTACCTTCCTCAGCGTCTCTTGAAGAAACCTCGAAAGGAGGGCCGGTGACATTCATCAGGCGGTTCGACCACGTCGGCATCACCGTCGCCGATCTCGACGCCGTGACGGCGTTCTTCGTCAGCCTCGGTCTGGAGGCCGATCGGAAGATGGCCGTCGAAGGCGAGTTCCTGGACACGGTGATCGGCATGACCGACGCCCGCACCGAGATCGTCATGCTGCGACCGCCCGGCGGAGGTACGACGCTGGAGCTGTCGAGCTTCACGCGGCCGGACCACCTTCCGGGTTCGCCTGCCGCGCCGGCCAACGAGTTGGGCCTGCGCAACGTCGCCTTCGAGGTGCACGACCTCCAAGCCGCGGTCGACCATGCCGCGGCCGACGGCTACGGCCTGGTGGGAGGCATCGGCGAATACGAGGGCGGGTGGCGGATGGCCTACGTCCGCGGGCCCGAAGGAATCATCGTCTCGCTGGCCGAGCGCATCGAGAAGTAAGGAGACATCATGAGCACGACCGTGACTGACGAACGGATTCGGGCTCTGGCCGCGACCGCGAAGCCCTACAGCGTGGCGCTCCTTCACTGGGGGCCGGAGCGAACCATGGACGGCGCGGATGCGATCGAACTCGAACACCAGCGACGCATGGTGTCGCTGCGCGCTGAGGGGGTGATCGCGATCCTGTGCCCGGTTGCCTCCGACACCGTGGCCGGCGTCGCGATCACGACCGTGCCGGCCGAGGAAGCCGCGGAGATCATGGCCGGGGACCCCTGCGTGCGAGCCGGGATGATGCGCTGCGAGGTTCACCCGTGCCACGGCTTCCCCGGAGACGCCCTCCCCGCATGAACGACCCGGCCAGGGCAGTCAGCACCTGCCCGCGAACCGGCGACAGGTCGCCCCGCTGCACACATCACCGGGTACGTCCGTTCGCCGAACCGTCGCCCGCTCCCCGGCGGGTGGCCCGGCGCGGGTCGGCCGCCGGGTGGCGGACCAGGCTCAGCAGTACCAGCGCGCACAGGGTCGCTCCCACCGCGACCGCCGCGAGTACGGTGCCCACCGCGAGGTGCTCGAAGAGCACGCCCGCCGTCCCGTAGGCGATCGGGCTGGCCACGAAGACGGCGGCACCGAACAGAGGAATCACGTGCGGGCGCAGGTCTTCCGGTGGTCGCAGCGTCAGCAGCGCGACGGCGGGCGCGGTCACTCCGGGCAGGAACATGCAGCCTGCTCCGATCGTGAGGGCCGCCGTGACGGCAGGCTGGTCCCACGGCAGCAGCCAGAGCATGGCTGCGGCGCCGGCACCGCCGCACGCCGCGAAGTGCACCGGTGGGATCCGGCCGGCCAGCCGGGCGACGACGACGGTGCCCACCGCGGTTCCCCCGCCCCATGCGGCCATCAGCCAGCCGACCACATGCGGATCGGAGTCGTAGCGGCTCTTGGCCATCACCGGCAGCGCGAGCAGCACCACGGGCATGAGCAGGCCGTATCCGAACGCGGCGAGCGACATCCGCCTCAGCACCGGGTCCCGGAGGACGAAGGACAGGCCCTCACCCATCTTGCTCACCGACATCGGCTCCGGAGTCCGCTTGCGGCGCGGCAGCCCGAGCAGGAGCACCGCCGAGACCGCGAACGTGGTGGCGTCCACCCACAGCACGTGGAGCGGGCCGAACCCGGCGATCAGGAAGCCGGCGACCGCCGGGCCGACCAGCCGCGCCGTCGAGGTCGCCGTCTCGAACAGGGCGTTGGCCGCGGTGACGACCCGCTCGTCCGTCCCGAGGGTCTCGACCAGCAGCATCCGCTGGGAAGGCAGGTAGGCCGACGCGACGCAGCCGAGGAGGGCCACGATGACCAGCAATGCCCAGAACGGCAGCGCCCCCGCCAGGTACAGCGTGGGCACCGCCGCAATCAGGACCGCGCCGACGGCGTCGCCCACGATGGACACGCGGCGGGCACCCCACCGGGCCACCAGCAGGCCGGCGGGCATGCTCAGCAGCGGCACCGGCAGGATCTGGATGACGAACACCAGCCCCATCCGCGCCGGCGAGCCGGTGGTCGTCAGGACGAACCACGGCAGCGCCAGTGTCGTCATCTGGGTGCCGATCGAGGAGACGAACTCCGCGACGATGACCCTGCGGAACTGCCCGCTCCGCATGGGCGAGCGCTTCGCCGGCGCGGTCGTGGTCACCGGGCGGCCCGTACCGGGCCGCCGGGGCCGCCGCGGCTGCCCGTCACCACGCCACCGGCAGCCGGTGCACGCCGTAGACGGTCATGTCCGAGCGGGTCGGGATCTCGTCCGGCTCCGCGGCCAGCCGCAGGTCAGGGAACCGCCGGAGCAGCGTGGTGTAGCCGATACGCAGCTCCAGGCGGGCCAGTTGCTGCCCGAGGCACTGGTGGATGCCGTGGCTGAAGGTGAGGTGGCCGATCTCGCCCTGAGTGACGTCGAGCCGGTCCGGGTCCGGGAACTGGTGGGGGTCGCGGTTCGCGCTGGGCAGATGGATCAGCACCGTGTCCCCCTTGCGCAGGCTCAACCCGTCGAGTTCGACGTCCTCGGTGGCGGTGCGCTGCACGCCTACGTGCACGACGGTGAGGTAGCGCAGCAGTTCCTCGACCGCGCCCTCCATCAGCGACTCGTCCGCGCGCAGCAGTTCCGTCTGGTCCGGATTGCTCAGCAGCGCGTACGTGCCGAGCGACAGCATGTTCGCCGTGGTCTCGTGCCCGGCGACGAGCAGCAGCAGTGTGGCGCCGACCGACTCCGGCAGGCTGATCTCCTCCCCCGACACCAGCACGCTCAGCACGTCGTCCGCCGGCTCGGCCTTCTTCCGTGCGAGCAGCTCACCGGTCAGCTCGACGAGGTCGCCCAGTGCCTGCTGCACCTCCTGCGGCTCGGCGTCGAGACTCAGCAGCTTCTCCGAGTCGCCCTCGAAGCGGTCCCGGTCGGCGACCGGTACGCCCAGCAGTTCGCAGATCACCTGCGAGGACACCGGCACCGCGTAGTCCGCGACCAGGTCCGCGGGCGCCCCCTTGGCGAGCATCGCGTCGGCGTAGTGCGCGGTGATCTCCTCGATCCGCGGCGTGAGCAGGCGCATCCGGCGAAGGGTGAACTGACCGGCGAGCTGCCGCCGGAAGCGGGTGTGGTCCGGCGGGTCCATGTGCTCGAACAGGCCGGGGATATCGGCCTCCAGGTCCGCCGCGCGGTTGGACGGGAACGCCAGGTGCTTGTTCGTCGGGGCCGAGCTGAACCGCTTGTCGGACAGGATCGACCGGCCCAGCTTGTAGCTGGTGACGAGCCAGCCCTCGTACCCGTCGGGGAAGGTCATACGGGAGACCGGGCCCTGGGCGCGCAGCGCCTCCGGTGGGTCGAACGGCCGCTCCCGGAGCGTGGGCAGCCCGTTGCCGAGGGGGCACGTCGCATCGTCAGTCATGTCTACCTTCAATCCGCCGTCGTCTGACGGCTCCGATGGATGGGTGTCGAGCCGGTCGGATGGCACCTACCGGTCGCCGGACCCCTCGCTCTCGCCGGCCCGGACCCGGTCGCGGAGCTGCGAGACGGTGAGCCCCGGGTGCCGCGTGACGAGCTCCAGTACCCGCGGCCACTGCCGCACCAGCGCGCCCATCACCGGCGGCGCGATGCAGTCCGGCGAGTACACCCACAGGCCGCGCAGTTCGCCGGCCACCTCGCGGGCCACGAGGTAGAGGTCGACGTTGTGCGGCTCGATGGCGGCGATCAGCTCGGGAAGCGGGGTTTCGTCGCCGATCCGTACGTCCAGCGGCGTCACGTCGAGCCCGTCCAGGGCCAGCGTGGTGCTCGGTACGCCGAGGAGGTTGAGCATCACGCGCAGGGGCAACTGGTTGCCGTCCCCGATGACGCCGTCGTGGATCAGCGCACGCATCGGTACGTTCTGATAGGCGTACGCGTCGAGTTCGGCCTGGAGGACCCGCTGAGCCAGCTCGCGGAAGGTCGGGTCGTCCGCCATCCGCGACCGGTTGAGGATGACGTTGATGAACGGGCCGACCATCGATTTGGTTTCCGGTCGTTCGCGCCCCGCCAGCGGGTGGCTGACCGCGATGTCCGTCGCGTCGGAGTAGCTGTACAGCAGTACGTGGAACGCGGACATCAGCATCATGAACAGGGTCACGCCCTCGCGGCGGGCGGCCTCCCGTACCGCCGCCATGGCCTCGGCACCGATCACGGTGGCGTGGCTGTAACCCTCGACGCAGTCGTCGAGCTGGTGGGCCGGCGCGTGGAAGCCGAACGTGCGCGCCGCGCCGTCCAGTTCCCCGCGCCAGTGCTCGATGTGCTCGTCGAGCGCTCCGGCGGCCAGCAGATCCTGCTCCCACGCCGCGTAGTCCAGGTGCTGGGCCGTCACCTCCGGGAGCTTCGGCTGCCGCCCGGAGGAGTGGGCCGCGTACAGCTCCGACAGCTCGTCGACGATGACGATGAAGCCCCAGTGGTCCACCAGGATGTGGTGGGCCACGAGTACCAGCGCGTGCTCCTGGTCGGTCAGGCGCACGAGCAGACCGCGGACGAGGTTCCCGTCGCCGATACGGAACGGCCGCTCCGTCTCCGCGGTGAGCAGCTCGCGCAGCTTCTCGTGCTGGGCCTGCCCCCGGTGCGCACGCAAGTCGACGGTGTCGATCGGCCACGCGGAGGGGCCGTCGGCGAACTGCCGGGTCGCCGAGCCCTGCCCGACGTACCGGGTGCGCAGGATGTCGTGCCGCCGCACCAGGTCGTCCAGCCCGCGCCGCAGTGCGGCGACGTCCAGTTCGCCGCGTACCCGCCATGCGGTGATGACGCCGTGATGCGGGTGGTCGGGGCCCACCGGCTGCAGCAGGAACTCGAGCTGGCCGAAGGACAGCCCGGCGCCGTCGCCGCGATCGGCCTTGGGCAGAGGGGCGTACAGCAGGTCGGCCGCATCGACGGCGGTGGCGCGCTCCTCCTCCTCACGGGCCGGCTCGACCTCGCCGGCCTCGATCGCGCGGGCGCACCGGGCGACGGCGCGCAGGGCGTCGAACCAGGCGTCCGCCAGCTCGCGTACCTCGTCCGCGGTGAGGAGTGACGCCGCCCAGCTCCAGTTGGCCACGAGCTGCGGGCCGCCTGGGCCGTCCTGCGTGACGGCGTTGACCTCCAGGGGATGGAGCAGCGGCCGGACCCCGGTGGTGCCGGGCGCGCCGTCGTCACGCAGCGGCATCCACGGCTTCTCCTCGTCCGTGACGGGCACGCGGCCGAGGTAGTTGAACAGCACCTGCGGCGCGGGGAGCGCGGCGAGCGCCGGCGCGGTCCCCGGGACCGGATAGCGCAGCAGCCCGTAGCCGAGGCCGTGTTCGGGGATCGATCGCAGTCGCCTGCCGGTGTCCGCGACCGCGGCCGCCAGCCCACTGCCGGCCCGGGTCATCTCGTCCCAGGTCAGGCCCTCGAAGTCGAGGCGGACGGGGTGGACGCTGGTGAACCAGCCCACCGTGCGGGACAGGTCGACGCCCTCGACGAGGTGCTCGTGCCTGCCGTGGCTCTCCACGTCCAGCAGCACCGGTTCGTCGCCCGCACCCGTCCGGCGGGCGCGCCATCGCTGCAGGGCGAGCCCGAACGCGGTCAGCAGCACGTCCTGGACGCCGCGGCGGAACAGCGCGGGCGCCTGACCGACCAGCATCGCGGTCTCCTCGACCGCCAGGGTCACCGACAGCCGCCCCTCCGTGCCGGTGACGTCGCGGTCCGGGTCCAGCTCCCCGGCCACCAGCGGCGCGGCGTCCCGCAGGACACCCTCCCACAGCGGCAGTTCGGCGCGGTGGCGTGTGGTGCTCGCGGCGGAGGTGACCCGGGTCGCCCAGCCCCGCAGCGACGTCGCCACGGGAGCGAGGTCCGGTTCGCGCCCCGCGGACACCGCGTCCCACGCGGCGGCGAGGTCGGTCAGGAGGATCCGCCACGACACGCCGTCGACCGCGAAGTGGTGCACGGCGAGCAGCAGTCTGCCCGCCCGGCCCGTTCCGGCGTCGAACCACACCGGCTGGAACACGGCGCCCGCGGCGGGGTCGAGCCGGTGCTTGGCGGCGGCGGTCTCCTCGCCGATCAGCGCCCGCGCGGCCGCGTCGGTCAGCCCGCCGGTATCGACGCGGCGCAGGACGTCAGCGACCCGCACCGCCCCGGGCTCGTCCGCGTACAGCGACCACTGCCCGTCAGGGCCGGTCACCAGTCGCGTGCGCAGTGCGTCGTGCCGGTCGACGACCGCCTGCAGCACCGTGGTCAGCCGGTCCTCGTCCACGTCCACCGGCAGGCCGACGGTCGCGGACAGGTCGAAGCCGACCACCGAGCCGCCCAGTTGCCGCTGCCGTTCCATCACGGGCAGCAGCGGGATCTCGCCGGTGCCGACGTCCGCGACGCTCGCGGGGGCGTGCTCGCCGGCCGGCCGGGCGACCTGGGCGATGCCGGCCACCGTCTGGTGCACGAACACGTCCCTGACGGTGAACACCAGCCCGGCCGTGCGGGCCTGCGCGACGAGCTGGGTCGCCTGGATGCTGTCACCGCCCAGGTCGAAGAACCCGGCTTCGGCGCCGACCTCGGGCACGCCGAGCACCTCGGCGTACACGGCTGCGAGCGTCCGCTCGGCCGGTGTCGACGCCGCCCGGGAACCGGTGCCGGGGCCGAGGTCCGGCGCGGGCAGCGCGCGGCGGTCGATCTTGCCGTTACCGGTCATCGGGAACGCGTCGAGCACCATCACCACGACCGGCACCATGTACTGCGGCAGCCGCTCGGCCACGAACGCCCGCAACTCGGCAGGCTCGGGGCGGGCGCCCTGGGCGGGCACGACGTAGCCGACGAGGTCCTTGCCTCCGGACGGTTTCTCACGTACCACCACCGTGGCGCCGGCCACAGCGGGGTGAGCGTCGAGGGCCTTCTCGATCTCGCCCGGTTCGATGCGGAAGCCGCGGATCTTGACCTGGTCGTCGGTCCTGCCGAGGTACACGAGCCGGCCGTCCGCGCGCCGGCGGACCAGGTCACCTGTCCGGTACATGCGCGTGCCCGGTGCTCCGTAGGGGCAGGCGACGAACCGCTGGGCGGTCAGCCCGGGTTGCCCGAGGTAGCCGCGGGCCAGACCCGTTCCGGCGAGGTACAGCTCGCCGGGGACGCCGGCCGGCACCGGCCGCAGCCGCTCGTCGAGTACGAACGCCCCGGTGTCGTCCATCGGTGTGCCGATCGGCACGATGCCGTCGGCCACGTCGCGGGTCGTCTGCCGGACGGCGAACGTCGTCGTCTCCGTAGGCCCGTACACGTGCGTGAGCGAGGTCCGCGGCCACGCGGCCAGCGCCTTGGCGAATGCCAGGGGTGAGTGGGCCTCGCCGCCGGTCCACACCTCGGCAACCCCGGCCAGCGCGGTCGGATCGCGTTCGACGAGCAGGTTGAAGAGCGCGGTCGTGAGGAACACGGCGGTGACACGGCGTTCGCGGATGGTACGCACCAGAGTGTCGGGATCGAGTTCACCGGCCGGTGCGACGACCACCTCACCGCCGGACAGCAGCGGCACCCACAGCTCGTAGGTGGAGGCGTCGAACGCGGGCGGGGAGTGCATGAGCACGCGCGTGTGGTCGCCGCGCCGCCACGCGTGGTCGGCGGCGAGGCTCGCCACGTTCCGGTGGGTGACCGCCACGCCCTTGGGCCGTCCGGTGGAACCGGAGGTGTACATGACGTAGGCCACCCGGTCAGGACCGCCCGGAGGCGCGAGGCCGACGACGCCCTCCGCGGCACCCTCGCCGGCGGAGGGTTCGGCGCCCACGTCGAGCACGTGCACCCCGTCGGGGACGGGATGTTCCGGCCCCTCCCCCGCGACGAGGAGCACGCGCGCCCCGGTGTCAGCCATGATCAGCCGCATGCGGGACCCGGGATAGCGGGGGTCCAGCGGCACGTACACACCGCCGGCTTTGACCACGGCGAGGATCGCCACCGGCAGCCGTACGGAACGCTCCATCAGCAGGCACACCGCGTCTTCCGCGCCGCCGGTGCCGATCCCCAGTTCGCGCAGCCGCACGGCGAGCCGGTCCGCGGCGGCGGCCAGCTCGGCATACGTCAGCCGCTCGTCGCCGTCGCGGACCGCGACGGCGTCCGGGGTGCGGGCCGCCTGCGCCTCGAACAACTCGGGCAGCGTGGCCACGGGCGCCTCGCCGACCGGGCCGTTCCCCTGTTCGAGCACGCGGTGCCGCTCGGCCGGGGTGAGCAGGTCGACGTCGCCGATCGGCCGGTCCGGGTCGCCGATCATCGCCACCAGCACCTGGCGCAGCCGCTGCGCCATGGTGCGGATCGTCTCCTGGTCGAAGACGTCGGCGTTGTACTCGATGCCGCCCTCGATGCCGCCCGGCGTGCCGTCGGCCGACAGGCGCTCGTGGAGGAGGAAGACCAGGTCCATCCTCGCCGTGCCGGTGCCGATCACCATCGGCTCTGCCTCGACCCCGGGCAGTGCCAGGTTCTCGTCGGTCACGCTCTGCCAGGAGAGCATGACCTGCACGAGCGGATGGTGGGCCATCGACCGGGCCGGCCGCAGGCTGTCGACGAGGGCCTCGAACGGGATGTCCTGGTGCGCGAGCCCCTCAAGGGTCCGCTCCCGCACCTCGTCGAGCAGTTCCCGGAACGTCTGGCTGTCCGAGAGCTGCGTACGCAGCACGAGGGTGTTGGCGAAGAAGCCGACCAGGTTCTCGGTGGCCTGGTCGTCCCGGCCCGCGGTGGCCACGCCGACGGGTATGTCCGTGCCGGCGCCGAGACGGCGGAGCAGCACCGCCAGCGCCGTGTGGAGAACCATGAACATGCTGACGTCGCAGCCGCGGGCCAGGCGGGCCAGACCGTCGTGCAGGTCCGCGTCCCACCGGAAGGTGTGGGTGTCCCCGTCATGCGACGCCTCGGCCGGGTGCGGCCGGTCGACCGGGAGGGCGATCCGCTCGGGCAGGCCGTCGAGTGCGCCGCGCCAGTGGTCGAGCTGGCGCGACCACGTGCTCTCGGGGTCGTCCTGCGCACCGAGGTACCGGCGCTGCCACAGGGTGTAGTCGGCGTACTGCACGGGCAGCGGCGCCCACTCGGGCGCGTGGCCGGCCAGCCTCGCGCGGTAGGCGACTGCCAGGTCGTGCCGAAGTGGCGCCAGCGACCAGCCGTCGGCCGCGATGTGGTGGACGACGACCGCCAGTACGTGAGTGCCGGCGCCGGCCGTGAACAGCTCCGCGTACAGCGGGATCTCCGAGGTGAGGTCGAAGGGGTGCCGTACCGCCGCTGCCACCGCGTCGTTCAGGTCGCCGGCGTCGACCTCGGTCACCGGCAGTGCCGGTCGCGCCTGTTCGGGGGCGAGGACATGCTGGCACGGCACCGCTCCCGTGTCCGGGAAGACGGTCCGCAACGACTCGTGGCGTGCGACCACGTCGGCGAGGGCGGCTCGCAGGCAGTCCACGTCCAGGGCTCCGGTGAGGCGCAGCACCACCGGAAGGTTGTACGTGGGCGAGGGCCCCTCCATCTGGTGCAGGAACCACAGCCGCCGCTGGGCGAACGACTGCGGCAGCGGATCGGCCCGGGGCATACGTGCCAGCGCGGGCCGCGCGTCGCCGCCGCCGTCCCGCAGCACCTCGGCCAGCCGGGCCACGGTCGGCTTCTCGAACAGGCCGCGCACCGGCACCTCGACGCCGAGGACGGCGCGGATCCTCGCGACCAGCCGGGTGGCCAGCAGCGAGTGCCCGCCGAGGTCGAAGAAGTTGTCGTCGATGCCCACCTCGGGCAGGTCCAGCACCTGGGCGAACAGCGCGCACAGGGCCTTCTCCTCGGCGTCGCGGGGCGCGGCGTACGCCGCGGCCGTGCGGGGCCCCCGGCCCTCCTCGGGCGCGGGCAGCGCGCCGCGGTCGGTCTTGCCGCTGGGGGTACGCGGCAGCGCGTCGAGGAACACGAACGCGGACGGAACCATGTAGGCGGGCAGCTTGTCGTTCAGTGCGGCCCGCAGGCGGCGGCTCAGCTCGTCGACCGGGCCGGCTGCCGGGTCCGGTACCAGATAGGCGACCAGGCGCTGGTCGCCGGGCCGGTACTCGCGGACCACCACCACCGACTCTTTGACCAGCCCCTGCCACATCAGCACCGTCTCGATCTCGCCCAGCTCGATCCGGTAGCCGCGCAGCTTGACCTGGTGGTCGAGCCTGCCGAGGTAATCGACTCTGCCGTCCACCCGGCGCCGTACCAGGTCCCCGGTGCGGTACAGGCGGTCGGCCAGACCGGACTCGAAGGGGTTGCCGACGAACTGCTTCGCCGTCAGCTCCGGCCGGTCGAGATATCCACGCGCCAGCCCGTCCCCGCCGATGCACAGCTCGCCGGGGACACCCGGCGGCACCGGGCGGCCTTCGGGGTCGAGGATGTGCACCTCGGTGTTGGCGATCGGGCCGCCGATGGTGATCGTGTCGTCCACGATCCGGGTGCCCAGCGAGTAGATCGTGGTCTCGCTCGGACCGTACATGTTCCACAGGTCCACGCCCTTGGCCAGCAGCCGGCGCGCCAGGTCGGGCGGCAGCGCCTCGCCGCAGATCAGCCCGCGCAGCCCCGGTCTGCCCGGCCAGCCGGCGTCGACCAGCATCCGCCACGTGGACGGGGTCGCCTGCATCATGGTCGCGCCGGTGGCGGCCATCTCCTCGGCCAGCAGCCTGCCGTCGGTGGCCACCTCCCGGGTGGCGAGCACCACCCGGGCGCCTTCGACCAGGGGGAGCAGCAGTTCCAGGGTCGCGATGTCGAACGACAGCGTGGTGACCGCGAGCAGGCTGTCGTCGGAGTCGATCCCCGGCCACTGCTTCATGGCCCAGAAGAGGTTGCGCAGCGCGCGGTGCGGCAGTTGGACGCCCTTGGGGCGGCCGGTCGAGCCGGAGGTGTAGATCACGTAGGCGAGGTCCGCGCCCGCGACCGGCTCGCCGAGCACCTCGGCCGGCTCTGCCGCGATCTCGTCGCGCAGTTCGTCCACGCAGAGCGTGGTGGCGCCGGATTCCGGCAGGCCCGGTACCACCGAGCGCTGGGCGATCAGGACGGGCAGCCCGGCGTCCTCGATCACGAACGCGATGCGGTCGCTGGGCAGCTCCGGGTCGATCGGCACGTAGGCGCCGCCGGCCTTGAGCACGGCCAGCACCGCGACGACCATGTCGAGCGAGCGCTCCAGGCAGATCCCGACCATCACGTCGCGACCGACGCCGAGGCGTTTCAGCCTGCGGGCGAGCTGGTTCGCGGACGCATCAAGCTGGGCGTAGGTGAGCGTCTCGCCCTGGCAGTACACCGCCTCGGCGTGCGGTCGCCGCGCCGCCTGCTGCTCGATCCGCTGGTGGGTGAGCAGTTGGTCGGGCCACTCGCTGCGGGTGTCCGCCCGTTCCCTGCGCTGCTCGCGATCCTCTTCCCCGGTCAGCAGTGCGACGTCCAGGATCGGCTGCTCCGGGTCCGCGAGCAGGTTGTCCAGCAGCACCTTCAGGTGGCCGGCCATGCGGTCGATGGTGGCGGCGTCGAACAACTCGGTGTTGTACTCGAACCAGCCGCTGAGTTCGTCGCCCTTCTCGAACACCTGCAGTTCGAGGTCGAACCGCGCGGTGGAGCCCGCTACCTCCATCAGCTCCAGGCGCAGCCCGCCGGCTTCGAAGTCGGGCATCGGGATGTTCTGGAAGACGAACGACACCTGGAAGATCGGCGACCTGGACAGGTCCCGCTCCGGGTGCAGCTCCTCCACCAGCCGCTCGAACGGCACCTCCTGGTGGGCGAAGGCGCCCAGGGCCGCGCCGCGTACCCGGCCGAGCAGTTCGGTGAAGGACGGGTTGCCGGAGACGTCGTTGCGGATCGCGAGCGTGTTGACGAAGTAGCCGATCAGCCGCTCGACCTCGGTCTGGCCGCGGTTGGCCACGGGCACGCCGACGACGACGTCCTCTTCCCTGCTGTACCGGTGCAGCAGCACGACGTAGGCCGCGAGCAGAGTCATGAAGGGCGTGACGCCGGCACTTCGGCTCAGCTCGCGTACGCCGTCCATGACGGCGGCGGACAGGTGGAAGGGCCGGGAGCCGCCGGCCGTGCCCAGCACGGCGGGTCGCGGCCGGTCGGTGGGGAGCTCCAGGATGGGTGCGGCGCCCTGGAGCGCCCCCTTCCAGTATTCCAGCTCGGCCGCCATTCCGGGTCCCGCCAGCTTCTTGCGCTGCCAGGCCGCGTAGTCGGCGTACTGGACGGGCAGTTCCGGCAGCGTGGCCTCGGTGCCGGTGAGGTAGCCCTGGTACAGGGCGACCAGTTCGCCGAAGAGCACCGAGGTCGACCACAGGTCGGCGACGATGTGGTGCATCGTGAGCAGCAGAACGTGCTCGTCGGGGGCCAGCCGCAGGAACCTCATCCGCATGAGCGGCCCGGTGCCCAGGTCGAAGGGCCGGGCGAACTCCCGACGCGCCAGCTCTTCGATGCCCGCGGCGCCGCCCGGGCCGCGCAGGTGCCCGCACTCCTCGACGGTCAGTTCCAGCTCACCGGCGTCGTGCACGACCTGCACCGGCTCGCCGTCGACCTCGTCGAACGTGGTGCGCAGCGACTCGTGCCTGCGGACGATCTCGGCCAGGCTCCGGCGCCAGATCTCCACGTCCAGCGGGCCGTGGAGCCGCACCGCCGCCGGGATGTTGTAGGCGGCGCTGCCCGGGTTGAGCTGGTCCAGGAACCACATGCGCTGCTGGGGGAACGACGCGGCGAAGCGCCGCGGGCGCGGCGACGGGCGACCGCCGTCCTTGCGGCGCAGCCGCTCCGCCAGGAGTTTGCGCTTCTGCTCCGCCGTGAGGCTGGTCAGGTCGATCTCGGTCATGCGCGAATCTCCTGATCGTTGGTCTCGGCGGCGGAACAGTCGAATGCGAGGTACCGGTGGGGGGAATCGCTTGCTCAGGGTTTTCTGTTTTTGCGATCGCCTTGCCGCGTAAGGGAATTGCGAGCGCGCGATGCATGCTGGCACCAGGTGAAGCGGCCAGTCCACCGTCGTCATACACCGCGGTCCGAGCGAGGGCCGGGTGTTCAACTGTCCGCTGCGGCCAGTTGAACGCGTTTCTGCCGCCACCGGCGGACGGTGGGTTATTCTCTGCCGTTCCGGATCTCTCGGCCGGGAGGAATTACCGGGTCAGGGAGTTCGGGTGGCAGGCACGGGAAAGCCGACCGCTTCCGCAATGACGGCCATGACGTCGCCGGCGGGTTGAAGGAAGAAATGTCCCCCCGGCAGCAGGCGCAGGCCGGCGTCCCCGTCGGTCTGCCGGCGCCAGCCCGCCAGGTCGGGTACGGGCACGAGCGGGTCGTCGGCGCCGCCGAGCACGGTGAGGGGGACCGGCAGCGGCGGCTCGGGGCGGTACCGGTAGTTCTCCAGCGCCGAGAAGTCGGCCCGGATCGTGGGCAGCATCAACCTCATCAGCTCGTCGTCCTCAAGCAGTTCGCGCGGTGTGCCGCCGAGCCCGCGCAGTTCGTCGAGGACGTCGGCGTCGGACGCCCGGTGCACCGGGGGCCGGGTGCGGGGGACGTCGGGCGCGGCGGTGGCGGACACGAACAGATGGACGGGCAGGGGTCGTCTGCAGCGGCGCAGTGTCCTGGTCAGTTCGAAGGCGAGCAGGCCGCCCATGCTGTGGCCGAACACCGCGAAGGGCCGGTCCAGATGGGGGGCCAGTGCTTCGGCCAGTGCCCCGGCGAGCTGGGGCAGCCTGGTCATGGGCGGCTCCAGGATGCGGCCGCCGCGGCCGGGCAGTTCGAGCGGACAGATCTGGATGCCGCGGGGCGCCAGGTCGTGCCAGTCGCGGTAGGCGGCGGCGCTGCCGCCTGCGTAGGGCAGACAGAACAGCCGGACCGCGGCCTCCTGTCCGGGCTCGTTGCGGCCGAACCACGGGTTGCGCACCTTTCCGTCCTCCTTCGTCTCGCGGCCGGGGGGGCCGGGCGGACCGCCGTTCAGTCCGTCAGGCTCAGGGCGCCCGAAGGACAGCGACGCACCGCGTCCTCGGCGTCCTTCAACTGCACGTCCGTCGGTACGGACCGCAGCAGCACGACTGTTCCGTCCTTGTTCGACTGGTCGAACAGCTCGGGTGTGGTCAGGGCGCACATACCCGAGCCGACACAGGTGTCGGTGTCGGCTTCGATGCGCATGGTCGGCATCCTCCGGTTCACGAGGGGCGGGGGTCGGCGGCGGGGGCGGCGGGTCAGGTGGCCATGCCGCCGTCGATGGTGAAGGTGGCGCCCGTGAGGTAGCCGGCCCGCTCCGAGACCAGGAACGACACGAGGTCGGCGACCTCTTCCGGGCGGCCGAGCCGGCCGAGAGCGATGCGCTGCTCGAACCGCTCGCGGATGTCGGGTTCCAGGGCGAGCACGGGGCCGGTGGCGATGAAGCCCGGTGCGACGGTGTTGGCCCGGATGCCGTACCGGCCGACTTCGCGGGCCAGGGACTTGGTGAAGCCGACGATCCCGGCCTTGGACGCGGCGTAGTTGGTCTGTCCCGCGTTGCCGTGCAGACCGGCGACGGAGGACAGGGTGACGATCGCCCCGCGGCGGCGTTCGACCATGTCCCCGACCACGGCGCGGCAGACGTGGAAGACGCCGTCGAGATTGGTGCGCAGCACCTCGTGCCAGTCCTCGTCCTCCATCAGCTTCAGGGGCTGGTCGCGCAGCACGGCCGCGGAGGTGACGGCGGCACGCACGGGCCCGAGGGTGTCCTCGACGGAGTCGACGAACGCCTCGACGGCGTCGGGGTCGGCGACGTCGGTGCGCCGGACGAGGGCACGGCGGCCGGTGGCGGAGATCTCCTTCTCCACCTCGCGGGCGGCGGAGTCGTCGGACGCGTAGCAGACGGCGATGTCGTAGCCGTCGCGGGCGAGTCGCAGGGCGACGGCCCGTCCGATGCCGCGTGAGCCTCCCGCCACCAGTGCGACGGGGTTCGGTGAACGGTCACTCATTCGCGCTCTTCCGGGTCGGGGCGCCGGTGACGCCGTCGTGTCGGTCGGGGGCATGGGGTCCGCTCACGCCTCGTCCCCCTCCGCGGCGAGCAGTTCGCGCAGCCGGGCCTCCACCTCGTCGTCGGTGAGGTGTGCGAGCTCGTCGAGGTCCGCGCCGTCGGCGTCGTCCCGGGCCAGGACTTCGATCGCGTCGTCCGTGCCGCCGGCCGGGGCGCCCGCGCGGGAGTCCAGGACTTCGACCGTGTGGGCGACGGTGGGCCGTTCGAAGAAGGCCCGCAGGTCGAGTTCGGTGCCGAGACGGGACTTCAGCCGGGTGCCGATCTGCACGGCGGCCAGGGAGTGGCCGCCCAGGGCGAAGAAGTCGTCGTCGACGCCGACCCGGTCCAGGCCCAGCACCTCCTGCCACACGTCGGCGACGGCCTGTTCACGGGGCGTGCGGGGGGCCGCGTAGGGGGTCGGCAGGTGGGGGCGTGGATGGGTGGCGCCGGGCAGCGCCAGCTCGTCCATCTCCCGGGCCAGCAGCGCCGGGGTCAGGGAGCGGGCCAGGTCGCGGACGGCGGTGAAGTCGCGGTGGGAGACGACGAGGTGGCCGGGCAGATCCGGGGCGGCGAGGATGCGGGCGAAGGCGTCCTTGCCCTGCTGCTCGGTGATGCCCTCGGCCAGGGTGCGCAGGATGCCGGCGCCGGCCGGCTCGTCGGCGCCGTCCCCGCCGGTGCCGTGGCCGGGCGCGGGCGGCTCGGCGGCACGGGCGATCTGGTCGCGCAGACCGTCCAGGTCGTTGATGCGCTTGATGGTGAAGTCGCCGATGCGGACGAGGACCCGGCCTTCGGGGTCGAGGATCTCGATGTCGCACGTGCTGGTCTCGCCCGTGGCGTCGGCGGACTCCTTCAGCTCGACATGGGCGTGGACGGTGCCGGTCAGGCCGTGATGAAAGCGCAGGCTCCGGTAGCTGAACGGCAGATAGTAGGTGTCGGGCGCGTGCACGCGGGCGGTGCCGCCGGCCGCGTCGAGCAGCGCCGGGTGCAGGAGGTAGCGGTCGAGGTCGCCGTGGAACTCCTCGTCCAGTCGCAGCGTGGCCATGACCCGGCGCGGGCCGACCGCGATCTCGCGCATGCAGTTCCAGCGCGGCCCGAAGGAGAACTCGATGGGCCCGCCCTTCTGGAACCGGTCCAGGCCGAGGCCGAGCGTGATGGACTCCCGGGTGTCGAGGACCTCCTTCACCTCGCAGGCGGCGCGGAGTTCGGAGAGGTCGCGCACGGTGTCGGGTGCGCGTTCCGGAAAGGAGACGGTGCCGCTGGCATGGTCGTGCCAGGCCGCGGCCCCGGGCGCGCCCGTCCGGCTGCGTACGAGGAAGTGCCAGTGGCCGTCGCGTTCCTCGACGGTGGTGAAGACCTCGCGGGTCTGCCCGTCCGGCACGACGACGGGGATCGTGTACTGCACGTCGCCGATCTCGATGTCTCTCCCGGCGGCCTGCTCGGCCACGGCGGCCCGGACCAGTTCCAGGTAGGCGGTGCCCGGAACGAGCCCGTGTTCCTGGATGCGGTGGTCCCGGACGATCCAGCTGTCGGCGGTGCTGAAGACGGTGGCGTACGTACGGGACGTGGGGGTGCTGCGGACCAGGCGCTGGATCAGTGGGTGGCCGCCGGTCCCGGCGCCGGGTGCGGCACCGAAGCGGGCGCCGAGGCCGGCGGCCATGCCGACCTCGTGCCAGGTGTCCCAGCCGACGGCGGTGACCGGGACGGCGGTCTCGCGGCGCTTCCACTGGGCGAACGCGTCGAGGAAGGCGTTGGCCGCGGCGTAGTCGCTCTGGCCGGGTCCGCCGAGGACACCGGTCACCGAGGAGCACAGCAGCATGAAGTCCAGGTCGTCGTCGCGGCAGGCACTGTCCAGCACGAGCAGACCGCGGGTCTTGGCGGCGAGCACGTGGTCGGCGTCGGCCGGGGACTTCGTGGCGATCACCCCCCGGGAGGGGCTGCCGGCGGCGTGCACGACGCCGTTCAGCGGGCCCGCGGCCGCGCGGAGTTCGCGTACCGCTCGCTGCGTCTGCTCCTCGTCGGTGATGTCGGCGCGGAGGAGGTGCACGCGGGCACCGAGGTCCTGGATGCGCCGTAGCCGCAGGATGCGCAGGCTGTCCGGGTCGTTCTCGCCGTGGGCGGCGAGGTGGGCGTCCCAGTCGCCGGGCGCGGGGAATTCGGACCGGCCGAGCAGGGCGAGTACGGGCCGCTCGGCCGTGGCGGCGATGTGCTCGGCCATGGCCAGGCCGAGGCCGCCGAGCCCGCCGGTGACCAGGTAGACGCCGCCGTCGCGGAGGCCGGTGCCGTCGGTCCCGAGGGGGGCGGCGGCGAAGGTGCGGCGCCACCAGTGACGGCCGCGCAGGGCGAGTTCGGGTTCCTCCGCCGTCCCGGTCAGGGCGGTGAGCAGGGCGCGTACGGCTGCGTCATGGGGGGCGCGGGGGTCGGTGCCGGTGACGTCCAGGACGCGGCAGGCGGTGTCGGCGGTCTCCTGGGGGATGACGGTGGCGGCGCCGAGCAGCAGGGCGTGCTCGGGCCGCAGCGTTTCCTCGCCGGTGACGTCGTACACCCCGCGGCACACCACGTCGACGGTGGCGGGCGCGGCGGGGCGCTCGCCGGACGACAGTGCCTGTGCGAGTGCCAGGAGGCTGTCGAAGCCGGTGCGGCGGGCGGCCTCCAGCCGCTCGGGGGTGGGCGGCTCCCCCGGCGGCGGATCGCCGGCGGGGTCTGCCGTGGTGCTCCACAGGTGGACGAAGCGCAGGCGGGCCTCGTCTCCGGCTGCGGCGAGCCGCCCGGCGAGGGAGGAGACGAGCGCGGTCAGACCGTCCCTGTCGGCCGGGTCCACGGTCCAGGCGTCGCCGGCTCCTGCCAGGCCCCCGCCCGCGGTGACCCGGACGACGTGGTCGCCGGCGGCGGCCAGACGGTCGGCGAGGGCGTCGCCGAGAGCGAGGCCGGCGCCGAGCACCACCCAGAGGTCGCCGGTGGGCCCTGTCGCGCGCGGGGCGGGCAGGGTGAGCCGCCGCCAGCCGGGGGCGTGGAACCAGTCGTCCGCGGTGGTGGCAGCAGGTTGGCTGCCGCGGGATGTCCCGGCGGGTTCGACCCAGAACCGGCGGCGCTGGAAGGCGTAGCCGGGCAGCCGGAGCGGCGGGTGCCGGTCGTCTCCCTGGACGGCGGCCCAGTCCACTGCGGCCCCCGCGCTCCACACGGCGCCGAGGTTCGTCATCAGGTGCGCGTCGTCACGGGTGTCCTGCCCGGGGTGCCGCAGTGACCCGGCGGCGGTACGGCCCGGGGTCCAGGAACGGTGGGCACGGGCGAAGTCGGCGAGGGTCCGCCCCGGGCCCACCTCCAGCAGCACCAGCGCGGGGTCGGCGAGCAGGACGTCGAGGGCGTCCCGGAACCGTACCGGCTGCCGCAGGTGGGTGCCCCAGTACTCGGGGCTGGTGGCCTGCTCGTCGGTGATCCAGGTGCCGGTGACGTCGGAGAGGAACGGAATCGCCGGGGGGTGCAGACTGACGCTGCGCACCTCGTCGGTGAAGGGCTGCACGACGGGATCCATCGCCGGCGAGTGGAAGGCGTGTGAGGTGTGCAGCCGGCGGCACCCCACGCCTTCGGCCGTGAGCCGTCGTTCGAGGTCGTCGACGGCCTCGGGGTCCCCGGAGACCACGCAGAGCGCGGTGGAGTTGACGGCGGCGACGGCCAGGCCGTCGCCGAGGCGGGCCGTGGTCTCCTGCTCGGGCAGGAAGACGCTGAGCATGGCGCCGCCCGGCGTCTTCTGGACGAGCCGGCCGCGGGCGGCGACGAGGCGTACGGCGTCCTCCAGCGAGAACACCCCCGCGAGGCAGGCGGCGACGTACTCGCCGACGCTGTGTCCTGCCATGGCGCGCGGCTGGACGCCCCAGGACTGCCACAAGCGGGCGAGGGCGTACTCGACGCAGAACAGCGCGGGCTGGGCGAAGCCGGTCAGCCGCAGCCGTTCACCGGCGTCCTGCCCGGTCCGCGGGTCGTCCTGGGCGAGGACGAGGGCGCGCAGGTCCTCCTCCAGGTACGGGGCGAAAAGGGCCGCACAGCGGTCGAACTCGGCGGCGAAGACCGGTTCGCGGTCGTGCAGACCGCGGGCCATGCCGGGGTACTGGGCGCCCTGCCCGGGGAAGAGGAACGCGACCGGAGCGCTGTCGGGCGCGGCGACGGCGGACTCCGCATCGACCGCGAGCAGCCGCAGCGCGGTGACGGCCTCCTCGCTGGTGCGGGCGACGGCGGCGGTGCGGTGGGGGAAGCGGGCACGGCGCCGGGCCAGGGTGTGGGCCACGGCGTCGAGCGGGGTGCCGGGGTGGGCGCCGAGGTGGTCGGCCAGGCGTCCGGCGGCTTCGGCGAGAGCGGGCGCGGACTTCGCGGACAGCGGCAGCAGTCGCGCCGGGGGCTCGGCGGTGGCGGAGCCGGTCGGCCGGTTGCCGTCGGCGTCGCCGGCCGGCCGGTCGGCGGGGGCCTCTTCGAGGACGACGTGGACGTTGGTGCCGCCGATGCCGAAGGAGCTGACGCCGGCTCGCCGCGGCTCGGCCCGGCGCGGCCAGGCCCGCAGGTCGGTGTTGACGTAGAAGGGGCTGGTCTCCAGTTCCAGGGCGGGGTTGGGCCGTTCGTAGTGCGGAGTCGGCGGGATGGCCTCGTGTTTGAGGGCGAGGACGGTCTTGATCAGGCCGGTGACGCCGGCGGCGGCGTCGAGGTGGCCGACGTTGCTCTTGACCGAGCCGAGGGCGCAGAAGCCCCGGTCCTCCGTACCGGGGCGGAAGGCGCGCGTGAGGGCGGCGATCTCGATGGGGTCGCCGAGCGGGGTGCCGGTGCCGTGGGCCTCCACGAAGCCGACGGTGGCCGGGTCGATATCGGCCAGCGCCAGCGCCTCGGCCACGACGTCGGCCTGGCCGTCGACGCTCGGTGCGGTGTATCCGGCCTTCAGAGAGCCGTCGTTGTTCATCGCGGTGGCCAGGATCACCGCGTCGACCCCGTCACCGTCGGCGCGCGCGTCCGTGAGCCGGCGCAGGACGACGATGCCGGCGCCGTTGCCGGCGACGGTTCCGGAGGCGTCGGCGTCGAAGGCACGGCACGTGCCGTCCGGGGACAGGATGCCGCCGGGCTCGTAGGCGTAGCCCGCGCGCAGGGGCGCGGAGACCGAGACGCCGCCGGCCAGCGCGATGTCGCACTCGCCGTTGACCAGGCTCTGGCAGGCCAGGTGTACGGCGGTCAGCGAGGTGGAGCACGCGGTCTGGACGGTGACGGCCGGCCCGGTGAGATCCAGTTTGTACGCGACCCGGGTGGCCAGGAAGTCCTTGTCGGAGGCGAGCAGCACCTGGTACATGCCGGCCGCGTCGCGGACCTGGTCGTTGTTCATGAGGTTGAACAGCAGGTACGAATTGAGTCCGGCGCCGGCGAACACGCCGATACGGCCGTCGAAGCCGGCGGGGTCGACCCCGGCGGATTCCAGGGCCTGCCAGGCGCATTCGAGGAAGACCCGGTGCTGAGGGTCGAGGAGTTCGGCCTCGCGGGGGCTGTATCCGAAGAACCCCTCGTCGAACAGGTCCGCATCCTCCAGCACCCCCTTGGCCCTGACGTAGTCGTCCCGGGCCAGGAGCGCCGGGTCGACGCCGGAAGCGGCCAGTTCCTCGTCCGAGAAGGCCGTGATGCCCACCCGGCCCTGGGCGAGGTCGGCCCAGAACGTCTCCACGTCACCGGCGCCCGGGAAGCGGCCCGCCATGCCGATGACGGCGACGCGGTCGAGGTCCTGCCCCCGGTCCTCGCCGGGTGCGCGGGTCGGGTCCTGCTGTGGCTGTGACACTTCGATCACCTGTCTCCGCGGGAGGAAGCCCGGCGCTCGGCCGCCTGTTGCCGCCGGCTGCGGGACTGACGACGGTTTTCCGCACGCTGCCTGGCTCCGTGCCCGGCGCTCTCGGACCCGGTGCGGGGGCCGCCGAGGTACGCGGCCAGGGATCCGACGGTGGGGTGCTGGAACAGCTCGACCATGGTGAGTTCGTGACCGAGGCCGGCGAGCAGGCGGGTGCGGAACTCGGCCATGAGCAGGGAGTGGCCGCCCAGATCGAAGAAGTTGTCGCGCGCTCCGACGCGCTCGACGCCGAGCAGGCCGCGCCATATCTCGGCGAGCGCGTGCTCCAGGCCGTCCTCGGGTGCGACGAACCGGGCTTCGAGGTCGGGGCGGCCGGTGCGCGGTTCGGGGAGGGCCTTGCGGTCGGCCTTGCCGCTGGCGGTGAGGGGCAGTGCGTCGAGCGCGGTGAAGGAGGCCGGGACCATGTACTCGGGGACATACTCCCGCAGGTGGGCGGCGAGATCGCCGGGGGTGGGCGCCGCAGCGCCGGCGGCGGTGACGTAGGCGGCGAGGCGGACGTCACCGGGGGCGTGCTCGCGCGCGACCACGACGGCTTCGCGTACGGTGCCGTGCCGGGTCAGGACCGCTTCGATCTCGCCGAGCTCGATGCGCTGGCCGCGGAGCTTTACCTGGTGGTCGAGGCGGCCGAGGAACTCCAGCGCGCCGTCGGCTCGGTACCGGGCGAGGTCGCCGGTGCGGTAGATGCGGGCGCCGGGCACGAAGGGATCGTCGGTGAAGCGCTCGGCGGTCAGGTCCGGTCGGTTGAGGTAGCCGCGGGCCAGGCCCCGGCCGCCGATGCACAGTTCGCCGGGGACCCCGGCCGGGACGGGCCGGCCCCGGCGGTCCAGGACGTACATGCGGGTGTTGGCGATGGGGCGGCCGATGGGCACCGGCCGGGGATCGGCTCCCGGACGGCAGTGCCAGGCGGTGACGTCGATGGCGGCCTCGGTCGGTCCGTACAGGTTGTGCAGCTCGGCCCGGTGGAGGTCCAGGAAGCGGTCGTGCAGGGCGCGGGGCAGTTCCTCGCCGCTGCAGAAGACGCGGCGCAGCCCGGCGGACTTCTCCGGGGGTTCCGTGAGGAAGAGCTGGAGCATGGACGGCACGAAGTGGACGGTGGTGATCCGGTCGGCGGCGATGGTGTCGGCGAGGTAGGCGCTGTCACGGTGACCGCCGGGCCGGGCCACGACGAGGGTCGCGCCGGCCATCAGCGGCCAGAAGAACTCCCACACCGACACGTCGAAGGAGAACGGCGTCTTCTGCAGCACCCGGTCGGTGGCGTCCAGGCCGTAGGCGTCCTGCATCCACAGCAGCCGGTTACGCAGGGCGGCGTGGACGTTCATCACCCCCTTGGGGCGGCCCGTCGAGCCGGAGGTGAAGATGAGGTACGCCAGATCCTCGCCGTCCACCGCGACACCGGGGTCGTCCGGGGACTGCACGGCCAGCTCCGCGGCGAGATCCTCCACGCGCAGCACGGGGCAGTCGAGCGCGGGCAGCCGGTCCGCCAGGGCACCTTGTGTGAGGACCACCGGCGGCCGGGCGTCGTCGGCGATGGCGGCGAGCCGGGCGGGCGGCAACTCGGTGTCGAACGGCACGTACGCCGCACCGGCCTTGAGGACCGCGAGCAGCGCGACGACGAGGTCGAAGGAGCGCTCCATGGCGACGCCGACCAGGGCGTCGCGGCCCACACCGCGGGCCCGCAGGAAGTGCGCGAGGCGGTTGGCGCGCCGGTTCAGCCCCGCGTACGTGAGGGAGGCGCCGGCGTACCGGACGGCCTCGGCTTCGGGGGTCCTGCGCGCCTGCTCCTCGACACACTCGTGGACCAGGCCGTGGGGCCATGTCCTGTCGGTGGCGTTCCACTCGGTGAGGAGGCGGTGTCGTTCCCCCTCGTCGAGCAGGTCCAGGTCGTCGACGGGAGTGCCGGGCCGGGCGACGACCTGCTCGACCAGGCGGTGGAAATGGCCGGCGAGGCGGACGATGGTGGACTCGTCGAACAGGTCGCGGTCGTACTCGAACCAGCCGGTGACCCCGCCGTCGGTGTCGAACGCCTGCAACTCCAGGTCGAAGCGGGCGCCTTCGCTCCTGACCTGGAGCCGGGTGAGGCGGGCGCCGGCCATCGCGAGGGTGGGCACGGGCTCCCGGCCGTAGCTGAAGCTGACCTGATAGACCGGGGGCCGGCTGAGGTCGCGGGGGATGTTGAGATCGGCGACGATCAGCTCGAAGGGAACGTCCTGGTGGGCGTACGCGCCCAGGCACGCGTCCCGGACGCGGGTGAGGACCCGCGTGAAGTCGGGGTTACCGGACAGGTCGGCCCTGAGGGGCAGGGTGTTGACGAAGTAGCCGATCAGCGGCTCGACTTCGGCGCGACCGCGCAGGGCGGTGGGCACGCCGACCACGATGTCCTCCTGGCCGGTGTAGCGGTGCAGCAGGATGTGGAAGACGGCCAGGAGCGCCATGTACGGGGTGGCGCCGTGCCGGCCGGCCAGCGCGGCCAGTTCGCGGATCAGGGCCGGCGGCAGGTCGACGGGGACGGAGCCCCCGTTGAAGCCCTGGGCAGCGGGCCGGGGGCGGTCGGTGGGCAGGTCCAGCACGGTGGGCGCGCCGGCCAGGGCGCCGCGCCAGTACGCCAGATCCCGCTGCCAGCCGCCGTCGTCGAGCTGCTGGTGCTGCCAGGCGGCGAAGTCTCCGTACTGGACGGCGAGGTCGGGCAGCGGCGAAGGCGCGCCGGCGGCGAACGCCTCGTACAGCTCGGACAGTTCGGCGAGGAAGACCTCGGTGGACCAGCGGTCGGAGACGAGGTGGTGCATCGCGACGACGAGCACGGACTGCTCGGGTCCCGTGCGCAGCAGCCGGACGCGCAGCAGCGGGCCGGTGTCGATGTCGAAGGGTTCGGCGAGGGCGTCGTCGATCCACTTCTGACGGTCGGCGTCGGTGTACCCCGGGCCGCCGAGGTCGGTGTCCGGGATGTCGACGGCGGGACCGGGGTGGACGACCTGGACGGGGGTGCCGTTGCGGAGCTGGAAGGTGGTGCGCAGGGCCTCGTGGCGGCGGACGATCTCGTGGACCGCCGCGCGCAGCAGGCCGGTGTCGAGGTGGCCCTCGATACGGACCGCGCCGGGCACGATGTAGCCCGGGTTGCGGGGCCGGAGCTGTTCGAGGAACCAGGTGCCGCGCTGCAGGACCGCGAGGGGGAAGGTGTCCTCGGCGGGTGTCCGCTCGGCGAGCAGGGCGTCGAAGCGGGCGCGCTGCTCGGGAGTGAGGGCGGCCAGCTTCCGGGTCAGCTCGTCGTCGGTCACCGCGGTCCCTCCGGGCCGGAGGTCTGTGCGGCGGGGCCCTGGGACGGACCGGTGAACTCGGCGAGCAGGGCGGCCGCCGCGTCGGCCGCCCGGGGCACGCGCCGGATCGCGGCCGGTGCCCCGGGACGGTCGGGCGTGGTATCCGTCTCGGAGTCGCCGCCGGTCGCAGCCAGCTCCTTGACGAGGCGCTCGGCGACGCTGCGGATGGTCGCGCCGCCGAGGAAGTCGGTGATCTGCAGGGTGAGGCCGAGCCTGTCCTGGATCTCGTTGCGCAGTTCGACGGCCATCAGGGAGTCCAGGCCGAACCCGGTCAGCGGCTCGTCCAGGCCGACGTCGCCGGAGGCGGAGCCGAGGACGTCCTTGACGCTCAGCACGAACCGGGCGGCCAGGGTGTCCAGTTGCTCGGGCTCGGCCAGTCCCCGGAGTTCGGTGGCGGTGGGGATGCGGCTCGGGCGGCGCCGGCTGCGCGAGGAGCGCCGGGCGGACCGGGCGGGGCGGGTACGGGAGTCGTCCCCCGCCTCGGCGGTGCTCTCGGCGGCGGGCGCGGCCGGCCGGTCCCCGTGCCAGGGCCGGGGTGGCTCCCAGCAGCGGGTCGGTTCGAAGGGGTAGGTGGGCAGCGCGGCCTTGGTGCGGGTGTAGTCGCCGTCGAACCCGTGCCAGTCGATGTCGACACCGGCCGCGTACAGCTCGGCGACCGTCTCCAGCAGCACCTCCCAGTCGTCGTGCTTGGGGCGCAGGCTGGGCAGCAGCAGGTCGTCATGGTCGGGCGGCAGGGCGTCGCTGACGACGCCGAGCAGGGTCGGGGCCGGGCCGACCTCGACGAAGGTGTGGTGGCCCAGGTCGCGCAGGGTCTGCACGCCGTCGGCGAAGCGCACCGTGTCCCGGACGTGCCGGCCCCAGTAGTCGGCGCCGGGGACCTGCTCCCATGGCCACAGCTCGCCGCTGACGTTGGAGACGAGGGGGATGCGGGGAGCGGAGAACGCGATCTTGTCCGCGGCGCGGCGCAGCGGCTCGACGGCGGGCTCCATCAGCGGCGAGTGGCCGGCGGAGGCGATGTGCAGGGGCTTGGCCTTGACGCCGCGGGCGGCGAAGGCGGCGCAGACGGCCTCGACCAGGTCGCGGTCGCCGGAGATGGTGGTGCTGGCCGGACCGTTGACCGCGGCGACGGCGATCCGGTCCGGGTGCGCGGCGATCTCGGCGGCCACCTCTTCCTCGGGAGCGAAGACCGCGGCCATGGTGCCCGGCAGCGAGTGCTCCTGGATGACGCGGGCGCGTTGCACCGTGAACGCCAGCCCGTCCGCCGGCGACATCACGCCCGCGACGCATGCGGCGACGCACTCGCCGAAGCTGTGGCCGAGTACCGCCGCGGGGGTCACCCCCCAGGAGCGCCACAGCTCGGCCATCGCGTACTCCACCGCGAAGGTCGCGGGCTGGGCGTACGCCGTCTCGTTGATCTGCCGGTCCTCGGGGTCGTCGGGGAAGAGCACCGACAGCAGCGGGCGGTCGAGCAGCGGTTCGAGGATCCGCGCGCACTCGTCGATGCTGCGCCGGAAGGTGGGCTGGGTGTCGTAGAGGACACGGGCCATGCCGGGGCGCTGAGCGCCCTGCCCGGTGAACAGGAAGACCACGTCGGAACCGCGGGCCTCGCCGAGCGCCAGGCCGGGTCCGATCTCGCCGCGGAGGAAGCCGGCGAGGTGGCCGGCGACTTCCTTGCGGGTGGTGCCGACGGCGGCGAGGCGGTGACGGAAGTGGGTGCGGCCGACGGCGGCGGAGTGGCACAGGTCGGCCAGCGGCGTGCCGTCGCCGTCGGCGAGCCGGTCGGCGTACCGGCGGGCGAGAGCGGTCAGCGCCGTCTCGGTGCGGGCGGACAGGGCCAGGACGTCGGCCGGACGCCGGTGGTCCGCGGGCCCTGGCGCGGCCGACGGCGCCTGCTCCAGGATCATGTGCACGTTCGTGCCGCTGAGGCCGAAGCTGCTCACGGCGGCGGTGCGCGGGCCTCCGGTCTCCGGCCAGGGGGTGACGCGGGTGGGTACGTCGAAGGTGGTGCCCTCGAAGGAGATGTTGGAGTTCAGCCGGGTGAAGTGCAGGTTGGGCGGGATGGCTCCGTGGGAGACGCACAGGGCGGCCTTGATCAGCCCGGCGATACCCGCCGCGGCCTCCAGGTGGCCGATGTTGGTCTTGACGGCGCCGAGGTATACGGGCGCGCCGTGGTCGCGCCCGTACACCTCGGCGAGGGCCCCCGCCTCGATCGGGTCGCCGAGGCGGGTGCCGGTGCCGTGTGTCTCGATGTACCCGACGTGCTCGGGCCGGACCCCGCCGGCGGCCAGGGCGCGTCGGTACACCCCCACCTGCGCGGCGCCGTTGGGCGCGGTGATGCCGGCGCTGCGCCCGTCCTGGTTGACCGCGCCGCCGCGTACGACGGCGAGGATCCGGTCCCGGTCGCGTACGGCGTCCGAGAGCCGTTTGAGCACGACGACACCGCAGCCCTCGCCGCGCACGTAGCCGTCGGCGGCGTCGGAGAAGGTCATCGCCCGCCCCTGCCGGGACACCGAGCCGAACTGCGACTGGGAGATCAGCAGGACCGGGGACAGCACGACGTTGACGCCACCGGCCAGCGCCATGTCGCACTCCCCCGTACGCAGGCTCTGGCATGCCTGGTGGACGGCGAGCAGGGAGGAGGAGCACGCCGTGTCGACGGCGAGGTTGGGGCCGCGCAGGTCGAGGAGGTAGGAGATGCGGGCCGGGATGAAGCTGGCCGCGGCGCCCGAGCTGGTGTACGCGGTGACGTCCTCGGGGTGGCGGATCCGGGAGGTGACGTGGTCCGAGCTGGCGGTGCCCATGAACACGCCGGTGTCGCTGCCGGCCAGGCCGGAGGGCGCCTGGCCGGCATCCTCCAGGGCCTCCCAGCACACTTCGAGGGTCAGGCGCTGGTGGGGGTCCATCGCCAGCGCCTCGCGCCGGGAGATTCCGAAGAAGTCGTGGTCGAACCGGTCGAGACCGTCGATGAACGCGCCGGAGCGGGTGTAGATCTTGCCCGGCTTGCCGGCCTCCTCGTCGTAGAAGGCGTCGTGGTCCCACCGGTCGGCGGGGATGTCACCGACGGCGTCGACGCCGTCGGTGAGCATCCGCCAGTACGTGGCGGTGTCGGTGACGCCGCCGGGGAAGCGGCAGCCGACGCCGACGACGGCGACGGGCTCGGTGCGCGCCCGCTCGTACTCCTCGATCCGGCGCTGCAGGCGCTCCATCGTCAGGTAGGCGTTCTTGAGCGTGTCGGCCGACACCAGGGTGCGTTCCGGTGAGGTCATCGCCGACCCCCTTCGTCGATCTGCTTCGTCTTGGCCAGCAGGAGCGCCTCGAGGTCGGTGGTGGACATCGCGTCGAGGTCGGGCGGGGCGCTCGTCGGGAGCGCGCCAGCGCTCCCCCGGTCACCGGGGAGCGGAGCGGGTGGGTCGGACACGGCCTTCCCGGCGGTGCGTTCGGGGGCCGTTCGCCCGGGTTCCAGCTCGACGTCCATGCGCTCGGCCAGATACGGCACCAGGGCGTCGATGGTCGGAAAGCGCCAGGCGATGGTCGAGGGCAGTTCCACCCGGAGCGAGGACACCAGCGAGTTGCGCAGTTCCAGGGAGAGCAGCGAGTCGAACCCCATGCTGTTCATGGGGGCGCTGGTGTCGATCCTGCCGGGCTCGGCGCCCACCACGCGGGCCGCGACCGCCCGGCAGTGCTCGGTCAGAACGGCCCGGCGGCGGCGGCCCGGCTCGACGGAGAGCAGTTGACGGCGAACCTCGCTCGTGGCCGGCCGGCTGGCCGGGGACTCTCCGGGCACGTCCCCGAGCAGGGTGCCGAGGAGACCGCCTCCCGGGCGGTCGCGCAGCTTGTCCCGGTCCAGGGGCAGGACGCAGACCTGGGCGGCGTCGGTGCGCAGCAGCCGGTCGAGGGTCGCTATGCCGTCGCCGGGGCTGATGCTCCCGATGCCGCGGGCGGCGAGGACACCGCCGCGGTCGGGGCGGGCGGCGAGGCCGATGTCCGACCAAGGACCCCAGTCGATGCTGAGCGCGGGCAGTCCACGGGCACGCCGGTGGTGGGCGAGGGTGTCGAGAAGGGCGCTGGCGGCGGCGTAGTTGCCCTGGCTGGCGGAGCCGAGCACAGCGGCGGCCGAGGAGTACAGCACGAAGAAGTCCAGTTCGCGGTCCGAGGTGGCGTGGTGCAGGTGCCAGGCGGCGGTGGCCTTGGGCGCGGCGACCGAGCGGAACCGCTCCCGGTCCAGGCCGGTCAGCAGGCCGTCGTCGAGGACTCCGGCGGCGTGCACGACGCCGGCCAGCGGCGGCATGGTGGCGTCGATGCGGGCGAGGACTTCGTCGAGGCTGCCGCGCTGGGACACGTCGGCACTGACGACGGCGACCTCTGCGCGGTCGCGCAGCTCGGCGACGGCCCGTTCGGCGGCGGCCGAGGGGGCGTTGCGGCCGGCCAGCACGAGGTGGCGGGCGCCCGCCCCGGCCAGGTAGCGGGCGGTCTCCAGGCCCAGCGCGCCGAGCCCGCCGGTGATCAGGTAGGTGCCGTCCGGGCGTACGGGAGCCGCGTCCGGAGCGGTGGTGACCCGCTCGTGGGGATCGGGCCGCAGCACCAGCTTGCCGGTGTGCCGCGCCTGCGCCATGGCGCTGAACGCGGCCGGCGCGTCGGAGAAGGGGTGGGTGGTGACGGGCAGAGCGGTGAACTCGCCGCCGTCGAAACCCTGGACGATGTCGGCGAGCAGCCCGGCGATTTCCTCGGGCCGCTCGCGGATGGTGCGTTCCATGTCCACGGCGAAGAAGGCGCGGTTGTCCTTGAAGAGCTCCAGCCCGACATGGCTGTTGCCGTAGACGTCCCGCTTGCCGATCTCGACGAACCGGCCGCCCGGCGCCAGCAGCCGCAGGCTGCGCACCAGGGCCTCGCCGGTGGCGGAGTTGAGCACGACGTCGACACCACGGCCGCCGGTGCGTTCGGTGATCTCGTCGGCGAAGGCGAGGGTGCGCGAGTCCATGGCGTGCTCCACGCCGAGGCCGCGCAGCAGTTCGCGCTTCTCCTCCGTACCGGCCGTGGCGTAGACGCGGGCGCCGCGGCGCCGGGCGACCTGCAGCGCGGCCAGTCCGACCCCGCCGGTCGCGGAGTGGACGAGCACGGTCTCGCCCCGGCGCAGCCGGGCCAGGCGCTCCAGGGCGTGGACGGCAGTGAGGAAGGCGACGGGTACGGCGGCGGCCTCGTCCTCGCCGAGGGAGAGCGGCGCGGGGGCCACCAGTTCCTCGACGACCGTGGTGAACGCCGCCATGCTGTGCGCGCCGACCGCGATCACCCGGTCGCCGACGCGGTGACGGGTCACGCCCTCGCCGACGGCGACGACGCGGCCGGCGCATTCGGCGCCGAGCGGGACGACGCCCTTCGCGCCGGGGTAGGTCTCCAGGGCCTTCAGGACGTCGCTGAAGTTCAGGCCGGCGGCGGCGACCTCGATCTCCACCTGGCCGGGTCCCGGCGGCGTACGGTGCCACCAGGTGGCTCCGACGCTCGCGAGGCGGCCGGGGTGGGCCGCGAGCAGCCGGTGGTTGCCGTCGCGCGCCGCGTCGAAGACCCAGGCGGGCTTGGCCTCCGGGGCCGCTTCGGCGGGCGTCCACCGCTGGAGTGCGGGCGTCAGGCGCTCGCCGTGGCGCAGGGCGACCTGGCCGTCGTCGCCGGGGCGCAGCACCTCTGCCAGGAGCAGGTCCGTTTCGCCGGCGGGGCGGGCGGGGTCCAGGTCGACGACGGTGGGGCGCAGTTCGGCGTGCTCGGCGCCGATCACGCGGGCCAGTCCCCACAGCGGCGCCTGGCCGACCGACAGTTCGTCGCCCGCGGCGGCCCGCTGGGCGCCGCGGGTGAGCAGCACCAGTCGAGGTGCGGGGTCCTGTCCGGTGCGGGCGATCTCCTGGACCAGGTGCAGGGCGGGCACGGTGGCGGCGTCCAGGACGGCGAGCAGCCGTGCGGGGCTGTCGTCCTCGGCGAGCGCGGCGTCGAGGGCCCAGGCGTGCACGATGCCGTCGGGGCGGACGCCGTCGGCGGCCAGGTCGGCCAGGAGTGCGGCGACGTCCTCGCGCCGCTCGGCATCCAGCACGTAGTGGGCGGGGGCGGATCTGCCGTAGCCGGGACCGGGGGTGACGGTGACGCAGGTGCCGCCGCGGGCGCGCAGTCCGGTGACGAGCGCGTCGCAGGTGCCGCCGGCGTCGGCGAACACCAGCCAGGTGCCGGGCTCCGCGCCGGCCCCGGCCTCGGCCTGCCCGGGGGTCTGCCGCCAGTCGATGTCGTACAGGGCCTCCGCGAGCGGGTCGGCGGAGGTGTCGCCGTCCAGGGGTTTGAGGGCGATGCCCGTGACCTCGCCGACCGGTGCGCCGGATGCGTCGTAGAGCATGACGGTGGCGTCGGTGATCTCCTCGGCACCGGGTTCCGGTGCGGTGGCCGCGGCGTACGCCCAGCAGGGTTCGGCCCGCTCGGCGTAGAGGGCGAATCCGCCGACGCGTACCGGCAGATAGGTGCTGGTGACGGCGTCGACCCGGCCGGTGGGCGGCGCCAGGGCGGCCATGAGGGTCTGCAGCGCGCTGTCGAGCACGGCCGGGTGCACCGGGTGCTCGCCGCGGTCCGATGTCAGGGCGGCCCGGTCGCGCAGCCGGGCCACGGCCTCGCCGGGGCCGCACCACAGCTCCTCGACGCCCTGGAAGGCCGGCCCGTACGCCAGCCCTGCCCGGTGCAGCGCGGCGTAGTGGGCGTCGGTGTCGACCGGGGTGGCGCAGCGTTCGCGTACGGCGGCCAGCGGTTCGCCGCCGGGGTCGGGCGTGCCGCGGCGGAAGGCGCCGTGGGCGGCCTCGGTCCATTCGTCGTCGCCCGTGGTGCGGGTGAACAGCCGCAGCGAGCCGGTATCGGCGGTCTCGGGGACGAGGACGAGTTGCAGGGTGGCGTCCTCGGCGTGCTCGGGTACGACGGTCAGCCGGCTGAAGTGGACGTCCGCGAGAGCGGCCGGGCCGCCGAGGTGCTCGCGCGCCGCCGCGAGCCCGGCGTCCAGGACGAGCGCGCCGGGCAGGGCGGGGCTGCCGCCGACCTGATGGTCGGTCAGATAGCCGAAGTCGTCCAGGGCGACCGGGGCGGACCAGTGGGCGGCGTACGGGGGCAGGGCGGACCGCACGGCGGTGCGGAGGACGGGGTGCCCGCGGTGCTCGGGCCGGTAGCGGGTGTGCTCGGCGTACCAGAAGCGGGTGCGCTGCCACGGGTAGGTGGGAAGGTCGGCCATGGGTGCGGCCGGGCCGTACACCCGGGTCCAGTCGACGTGGAAACCGGCGGTGTAGAGCCGGCCGAGTTCCGCGCGGACGGTGGCGCGACCCGGCCGGTCGCTGCGCAGGGACGAGACGGCGACCGTGTGACCGTACGACGACAGGCGCTCGGTGACGGCTTCGGTGAGCATCGGGTGCGGCGACATCTCGACGAAGACGTCGTGGCCGGACTCGGCCAGCGCGCCGACCGCGGTGTCGAACAGCACCGGCCGGGTGAGGTTGGACGCCCAGTACTCGGCGTCCAACCGGTCGCCGTCGACGGGCTGTCCGGTGACGGTGGAGATCATGGGGACGGTGCCGGTGCGCGGACGCAGGTCCGACAGCCGCCCCCACAGCTCCTGTGCGACGGGCTCCATCAGGGGGCAGTGGGAGGCGAATTCGACCGACTCCAGGACGCGGCAGTACAGGCCCTCTTTCTGAAGTGCCTCGGCGAGCGTCTCGACGGCGGTGCTCTCCCCCGAGTAGACGGTGGAGCCGGGGCTGTTGCCCGCCGCGATCCACACCTGTCCGGGACGTTGTTCGGCGAGGATCTCGCCGGCCCGTTCCAGACCGATGCCGACGACCGCCATCCTGCCCCTGCCGGTGGCACTGTGCAGGGCTGTGCCGCGGTGCAGCGCGATGACCAGAGCGTCCTCCAGCGTGATCGCACCCGACAGGTGTGCCGCGGCGATCTCACCGACGCTGTGGCCGACGACGGCGGCCGGTTCGACGCCCCAGGAGCGCCAGAGGGCGGCGAGCGCGATCTGCACCGCGGTGAGGGCGGGCTGGCCGACGGCGGTGTCCTGCAGGCGGGATCCGGCGGGGTCGGCGGTGAGCTGGTCCAGCAGTGACCAGTCGGTGTGCCGGCGCAGCAGGCCGTCGCAGCGTTCGACGACCGCGCGGAACACCGGCTCCCCGTCGAGCAGGTCTGCTGCCAGGGGCCACCACCGCGGGCCCTGGCCGGAGAAGACGAACACCGGCTTGGGGCGCCAGCCCACGCGCCGGACGCCGCTCGACAGGCCGGGGGCGTCCGCGCCGCGGCCGAACGCGAAGAGCGCGGTGCGCAGTTCGTCCGCCGACGAGCCGGTGCAGGCCAGCCGGTGTTCGTGGTGGGTGCGGCGGACCGCCGCGGCGGCGGCGAAGCCCCCCAGGTCGAGGCCGGGCGCGGCGAGCTTGTCGGCGTAGTCCGCGGCGAGGTCGCGCAGGGCATGTTCGTCGCGGGCCGAGACGGTCAGCAGGACGGTGCCGTCCACCGGGTCCTGCCGGGGCGCGGGGTCGGCGGCCGGGGGTTGCTCCAGCACCAGGTGGGCGTTGGTGCCACCGAAGCCGAACGAACTCACTCCGGCCCGTGCGACGCCGTCCTCGCCGGCCGGCCAGGGCTGGAGGGTGTGGGCGACCCGAAGGGCGAGATCGTCGAAGGGAATGTGCGGATTCGGCTCGCGGTAGTGCAGGGTCGCCGGCACGGTACGGTGGCGGACCGCCAGTGCCGCCTTGATCAGCCCGCCGATGCCCGCGGCGGCCTCCATGTGCCCCAGGTTGGACTTCACCGAGCCGATCAGGCACGGCCGGCCGGGATCACGGCCCTCCCCGAGGACGGCACCGAGCGCCTTGGCCTCGATCGGGTCGCCGAGCGCCGTACCGGTGCCGTGGGCCTCGACGTACCCGATGTCCGCGCCCCGCACGCCGGCGTTGCGGTGGGCGGCACGCAGCACCCCTTCCTGGGCCTGCGGATTGGGCGCCATGAGGCCGTTGCTGGCGCCGTCCTGGTTGACGGCGCCGCCGCGGATCACGGCGTACACGGGGTCCTTGTCGGCCAGGGCGCGGCTCAGCGGTTTGAGTACGACGACACCGGCGCCCTCGGAGCGCACGTATCCGTCGGCGCGGGAGTCGAACGGCTTGCACCGGCCGTCCGCGGACATCGCGCCGGCCTTGCTGAAGTTGATGGCGAAGGCCGGGGAGAGGACGAGGTTGACCCCGCCGGCGAGGGCCAGTTCGCAGTCACCGCGCTCCAGGCTCGCGCAGGCCTGGAGGACCGCGACGAGCGAGGAGGAGCACGCGGTGTCCACCGCGAGGCTGGGGCCGCGCAGGTCCAGCAGATACGACAGGCGGTTCGCGGAGATGCTCAGGGCGCTGCCGGTGCCGGTGTAGGGGTCGATGGCGTCGAGGTCACGCAACTGACCGGTGGCGTAGTCGAAGGTGGAGATGCCGACGAACACGCCGGTGGGCGATCCGGCCAGCCGGTCGGAGGGCATCCCGGCGTTCTCCAGCGCCTCGAACGCCACTTCGGCGAGGAGGCGCTGCTGCGGGTCCATGCGGGTGGCTTCCTGCCGCGAGATGCCGAAGAAGCCTGCGTCGAACCGGTCGACGCCGTCGAGGAATCCACCCCAGCGGCTGGTGGTACGGCCGGGGGCGGCGGGGTCGTCGGAGGTGTACTGCTCGGCGTCCCAGCGGTCCGCGGGCACCTCCGTCACCGCGTCCCGGCCCTCGGTCAGCAGCCGCCAGAAGTCATCCGGGCCGTCCACGCCGCCGGGAAAGCGGCAGCCGATGCCGACGATCGCGACGGGGTCGGGCGCGGTGGCGGGGCGGGCGCCGGGCTCGGTGCGGCCGGCGGGCCGCTCGTCCGTTGCGGCCGGTGGCGCGGGAATCGCCGCCGGGACACCGCCGGCGAGGTGCTCGGCGAGCTTGGCGGGGGTGGGATGCTCCCACACCACGGTCGGCGCGAGCGGCACTCCGAGCCGTTGCTCGAGGTCGCCGACCATGGTGACCATGTCGACCGACCGCAGTCCGTATCCGGCGAACGGAAGCCCGGGGTCGACGGCTTCGGCCCGGCCGCCGGTCGTGGCGGCGAGCATCTCCCGCAGCCACTGCTCGATCTCGGCCGCCCCCGGGGCGGTCCGGCCGGTGCCGTTCGCACCGGCCCGATTGTCCGCCGACCCGGGAGCGCCCGCCCGGCCGTCCCGGTCCGCTTCGTCCGCCCGCCACTGGGCCAGCGGTTTCAGGGTCCCGCCGAGCACCGCGTCCAGGCACGCCTGGCGCTGGAGCTTCCCGCTGGAGGTCTTCGGTACGGTCCCGGGGCGTGCCAGCGCGACGAGGAACGCCTCCAGGCCGTGCTCGCGTGCGATCTCGGCCCGGATGCCCGCGATGATCCGGGCGCGGTCCTCCGGCGAACGGCTCCCCCGGTACTCCTGGACGACGATCAGCCGCTCCTCACCGTCGAGGTCACGGGTGCCCGCCACACCGCAGCCCGACCGCAGGCCGTCGTCGACGGCCTCGACGGTGCGCTCGATGTCGTGCGGGTAGTGGTTGCGGCCCGCCACGATGATGACGTCCTTGATGCGGCCGGTGACGTAGATCTCGTCGCCGTCGGTGAAGCCCAGGTCGCCGGTGCGCAGGAACGGGCCCTCGCCGCTGCCGGTGAGCCGGGCGCCGAAGGTCTCTTCGGTCTCCCGCGTACGCCGCCAGTAGCCGCCGGCGATGCTCCGCCCGGCGACCCACAGTTCCCCGATCCGGCCGTCGGGCAGCGCGGCGCAGGTCTCCGGGTCCACCGCCACGACCCGCTGGTCGGGCAGCGAGGTGCCGCAGCCCGGCAGGATCCGGGCGGCCTCGCCGGGTCCGGCGTCCTCGGCAGCGCCGGACAGCAGTCCGCTCACCCGCAGCGTTCTGCTGGGCGGTTCGGCGCCGGGGTCGCCGGTGGAGACCAGCAGGGTGCCCTCGGCCAGGCCGTAGGAAGGGGCATGCGCCGACGGCCGGAAGCCGCAGTCGGCGAACGTGCGGGAGAAGCGCTCCATCGTCTGCTGCCGGACCGGCTCGGCGCCGTTCGCGGCGACGCGCCAGGTGCTCAGGTCCAGGGTGCGCCGCTCCTCCTCGGTCACCTTCCGGACGGCGAGGTCGTAGGCGAAGTTGGGCGCCGCGCACGCGGTGCCGCCGGCTTCCGAGATCGCCCGCAGCCAGCGCAGCGGGCGCTTGAGGAAGGAGAACGGCGACATGAACGTCACCGGGAAGCCGGCGTAGGCGGGGGTGAGCAGACCGAAGATCAGCCCCATGTCGTGGAACGGCGGCAGCCAGCTCACCATGTGCTGGTCCGGGTCGTCGGCGAAGAACCGGCGGTTCATCCCCGCGATGTTGTGCAGCAGGTTGCCGTGGCTGACCATGACGCCCTTGGGGCGGCTGGTCGAACCCGAGGTGTACTGCAGGAAGGCGACGTCGTCGCGGACCGATCCGGGGTGGCGCCAGTCGTCGGCGGCGGCCGGGGCGAGATCGTCGACGGTCAGCCAGGCGATGTCCCGCAGCGCGGGGGCGTGTTCGGCGAAGCGGTCGGCCAGGGCGACGGTCTCGGCCGGGGCGAGGATCACTCCGGGATCGGCGTCCTCGATGACCCCGGTCAGCCTCGGCAGGGTACGCATCAGGAAGGCCGGGTCGGGCGGGTAGACGGGCACGGCGAGGACGCCGGCGTACAGGCAGGCGAAAAAGGAGGTCACGTAGTCCAGCCCCGCCGGGCACATGATCAACGCCCGCGCACCGGCGGGAACGCGCTCCCGGAGCGCCACGGCGATCGCGCGGGCCCGTAGGTCGAACGCGCCGTTGGCGAGGCACTCCGGCTCGCCCTCGCCATCCACGAGGAACCGGAAGATCCGTTGCTCCGGGTGCTCCTCGAAGACCGTGCGGAAATGGTCGACAAGCGACTCGGAATCGCGTCTCAGCATCCGACTGCCCTCTCACGTGCTCGACTCAGGCGCGCCTGCCCGCGGAGCGAGTACGGGCCGGCGGCGTGAAATCACCGCGCTTCCGTACCGTTCCGAAAAGAGCGAGCACGGTCCGAAGCATCACACCGCCGCTTACTCAGCGGGCGGTGAATTAAATCCGGCCGAACCGGCCGGCACATTTCCCAAGCGGCTCTCATGACTGGCGAGTCAGCCTCCAGGAAGCCCCCTGACCCGTCAAGAAATGCCGAACCACGACGGCTGCGTGCGCTGTGTTCAACTGACTTTCCCGGTCAGTTGAACACCGCGGGGCCGCCCCGGCGGCCACGGGACCGCCATTCCGCCACGTCGCTTCCGGGCCGGAACGGCTGGACTGCGCCGTCCGCCGAGTGCCAGCATGAACCGCGCGCTTGCCCTGACAATTCGGCAGGGCGACGGCGAAACGGACATCCGTAGCGGCTCGAATACTTCCCTGCGGGAACCTCGCATCACCCACGTTCTGCGGTGCTCGCGGAGTAAACCGGAAAGAGGGCTGGAGTCATGGAAGAGATCCTCGACGCGATCATCGCGGGCGCACCGGGCGACGTGGGGCACCTTCGGGTGCCCGACTTCTACCGGGGCGTCACCCTCCACGCCGACGAGGTGACGATGTTCGACGGGGTGGCGAGCGGCGACAAGGATCCGCGCAAGTCCCTGCACCTGGAGGAGGTGCCGACGCCGCAGCCGGCCCCCGGTGAGGTGCTGGTCGCGGTGCTGGCCAGCGGGATCAACCACAACACGGTGTGGTCGTCGATCTTCGAACCGCTGCCGACATTCGGGTTCCTCTCCCGCTACGGCAAGGCTTCGCCGCACGGCGCGCGGCACGACCTGCCCTACCACGTCCTCGGCTCGGACCTCGCCGGGGTGGTGCTGCGCTGCGGTGAGGGAGTGACGCCGTGGCGGCCCGGGGACGAGGTGGTGGCCCACTGCCTGTCGGTCGAGCTGTCCCACCCCGACGGGCACGCGGACACCATGCTCGATCCGGAGCAGCGGATCTGGGGGTTCGAGACGAACTTCGGCGGCCTGGCCGAGCTGGCGCTGGTCAAGGCCAACCAGCTCATGCCCAAGCCCGGGCATCTGACCTGGGAGGAGGCCGCCGCCTCCGGGCTGGTGAACTCCACCGCGTACCGCCAGCTCGTGTCGGCCAACGGCGCCCGGCTCAAGCAGGGTGACACCGTGCTGATCTGGGGCGCGTCCGGCGGCCTCGGCTCGTATGCCACGCAGCTCGTGCTCAACGGCGGGGCGACCCCGGTGTGCGTCGTATCCAGCCCGGAGAAGGCCGAGGCGTGCCGCCGGATGGGCGCGGAGCTGATCATCGACCGGAGCGCGGAGGGCTACCGGTTCTGGAAGGACGAGCACACGCAGGACCAGCGCGAGTGGCGGCGGTTCGGCACCCGGCTCAGGGAACTGACCGGTGGCGAGGACCCGGACATCGTCTTCGAGCACCCGGGGCGGGAGACCTTCGGCGCCAGCGTGTACGTCGCCCGCCGCGGCGGCACGATCGTGAGCTGCGCGTCCACCTCGGGCTTCCAGCACACGTACGACAACCGCTACCTGTGGATGCACCTCAAGCGAATCGTCGGAACGCACTTCGCCAACTACCGCGAGGCGTGGGAGGCCAACCGGCTCATCGCCCAGGGGCGGATCCACCCCACGTTGTCGGAGGTGGTTCCGCTGGAGCAGACGGCCCAGGCCGTGCACGTCGTCCACCGCAACCTGCACCAGGGCAAGGTCGGCGTCCTGTGCCTGGCACCCCGTGAGGGGCTCGGGGTCACGGACCCGGAGCTGCGCGCGCGCCACGAGACCGCGATCAACAGGTTCCGCACCGGGCGGGTGCCGGCTGCCGGGTGAGTGCGGCTCCGGCACGGAAGAACGCCGGCGGGGGCGGGCCCCGCCGCACCCGGACCCGCCCCCGCCGACCTGTCCCCGCCGACCTGTCCCTGCCGGGTCACACCTCGTCGAGGGCGACTCTCAGCGTTCCAGGCCGCATGTCGGTCCAGTTGCTCTCGACGTACTCCACGCACTGTGCCCGTCCCGCCGGGCCGTGCACCGACTCCCATCCGGCCGGCACATCGCTGAGCGCCGGCCACAGTGAATACTGGCCTTCTGAGTTGACCAGCACGTGGTATCGCGCGTCGGGGACGTCGAACGCGTTGACCGTATCCGTCATGGCTTCATGTCCTCTCACGTATTCCGGCCTGCCCGGGGGTGCGTCAGGCTCAGGCGCCCGGTGACAGTCGCCGCAGGCCCCCGGCCTCCGGCGCCGCGTCCTCGGACTGGGCCCGGCGCACCCGGACTTCGGCGGCGAACTGCAGCCACCTGTCGGCGCACAACTGGGCTGCGTGCGCCACGTCGACGGCGCGGTGGGCGGGGACACCCGCCACCAGGTCGCGCCACTCCTCGTCCGGCACCTGGTGCGAACTCAGCAGGCGCAACAGCGCCCGGCCGGTCTGCGACATGCGCAGCGACGGATCTCGCCGCATCCGGGCCAGCACGTTCTCGAAGCTCACCCCGGACCGGTCGGGCACGGGCACGGTCCCCGAAGCCGTCGGCCCGGGCGCGGCCACCGCGGCGCAGTCCGCCTCGGCGGCCCGTAGCTTGGGAGGCACCGGGTCCAGGCCCATCCGCATACGGTTGCGTACGTCGCGGGCGGTGGCGAGGGCGACCCCGGCCCTGCTGGCGATCTCCCGCAACGAAGCGGTGGGGAACTCGGCGATGACCTGGCTCGCGGCGATCCGACCGGACGCGCTGTTGAGCGGGCGGACGCGGCCGTCCCGGCCGACGCGCAGGGACAGGTGGGCCACCGGCACGTCGACGGCGCCGCGCAGCGCCCCCACCGCCCCCGGGGACAGGCCCGTAACGGACGCTATCCGCCGGTCCGACCAGTGCGGGTGACTCTCGATGATGCGCCGCGCGGCCGCGTTGCGGTCCTTCCGGGACAACGGTAGTCCGTGCTTGGCGTTGAGCTCCACGGCGAGCACGAACACGTCTTCCGCCGCGCCCTCCACGAACCAGCCCTCGATGCGGTGCTCACCGCGCAGACTCGCGGCGCGCAGCCGGTGCATGCCGTCCACGACCTGCATGGTGGAGCGGTTGACGACGATGGGGGGTAAGGGTGCATCCGACTCGGCAAGTATCCGCGCGTGTTCTTCGATCTCGCCCGCCAGGCGAGGTGAGTCGGCGGGCAACAAGGAACTGATGAGAAAAGAGTGAGTATCGCGGGAGACAAGTTGCTCATGGAGCATTTCGGACACGTAGCCTCTCTTGGCACTTCCGTGAGCACGACAACAAGGACATTCCCGGGCGCGCCCATGAACCGGCAGAGAATCCTTACCACTGACGAAGTCCTGAATCCCTCCTCCGTCCTGACGGCATATGCATTCAACGCGCCACGCCGCCATGTGATCGATGAGCGTGTCAACAAACCGACCTCCGCACCCGTCCCGACAGGGTCCGCCCGTCCACGTGCCCGCCTCCGAGCGCTCCGCCGAGCCTCGGCAGGCTACATCGGGAAGGCAACGTGCGAGGGAATGCCGTGACGTTCGGGATCTTGTTCCGTTTACGAGCGTTTACATGGCTTGATATCGATAGGCGCCGGAGTCGTCAAGCAGGCAGGGCAAGCGCTCCGGCCAGAACGCCCGCACAATCATCAGCCGCCACCGGGAAAAGCGGTACGCCGGGCACGCAGGACAAATTTCTGCCATCCATGGCCTACGTTCTTTGTAAAATTCTCGCAATGTTCACGACATTTGAAGGACCGGGCCGGGCTGCCGGTGCCTCACGGCGCCGTACGTGGCGTACAGCGTGGGCGCGCGCCCTGCTCCGGGCAGCCGGCGGGGCCGGAGAACCCCCTCCGCGGTGTCCGCCCATCCTGAACCACCGCGCAGGACACATGAAGCAGGGCCGGGTTCGGGCGGAATTGCCCAGGAAGGGCCGTTCGGCTCCAAGGGCCCCGGGTCCTGGGCTTCTTACCGCAGCCACACGATGTTCCGGAGCCCTTCCGCGAGGACCGCGTCTGGCCCACCTGCCCGCCCCGCCTTCCGCCTTGCCGCTGATACCGGGCCGACCGACCCCGAGGCGGTATTCCGGCAGTCGAATCGGCTCAGGCACGGGTGCCGCGTTCCCCGGATGACGTGCGAGCGCGGACGAGCCCCGCCCCGCGGGACGTGAAGTGCGGCGGGGCGGGGCGGGCGGGGTCAGTCCGTGTGGAAGGAGTGGACCGTGGTGGAGCGGTAGGTGTCGCCGGGGCGGAGGACCGTGCTGGGGAACGACGGCTGGTTCGGGGAGTCGGGGAAGTGCTGGGTCTCCAGGCAGAAGCCGTCGCCCTGACGGTAGACCCGGCCCGAGGCGCCCGCGAAGGACCCGTCGAGGAAGTTGCCGCTGTAGAACTGCAGGCCGGGCTCGGTGGTCCTGATCGTCATCGTGCGGCCCGAGGACGGCTCCCAGACCGTGACCGCCCGCTCCGGGGCGCGGGTGATGCCCTTGTCCAGGACGAAGTTGTGGTCGATGCCCCTGCCGTACAGCAGTTGCTCGTGGCCGTCGCGCAGGTCCGCGCCGACCTCCTTCGGCCGGCGGAAGTCGAAGGGGGTGCGCGCGACCGGGGCCAGCTCGCCGGTGGGGATGAGACCCTGGTCGACAGGGGTGTAGTGGGATGCGGCGATCTTCATTTCGTGGCCGTAGACGTCGCCGCTGCCCTCGCCCGCGAGGTTGAAGTACACGTGGCTGGTGAGGTTCACGACCGTCGGCGCGGAGGTGGTGGCGGCGTAGTCGATCCGCCAGTCGCCGTCTGCGGTGAGGGTGTAGTCGACCCGGGTGGACAGTGCGCCGGGGTAGCCCATCTCGCCGTCGCCGCTGACGTAACGCAGGGTCAGGCCCACGCCCGCCGCGGAGGTGAACGGCTCGACGTCCCACACCCGCTTGTCGAAGCCCTTGTCGCCGCCGTGCAGGCTGTGGTCCCCGTCGTTGAGCGGTAGCTGGTACGTCCGGCCGTCGAGGGTGAAGCGGCCGCTGTCGATGCGGTTGCCGTAGCGGCCGATAAGCGCGCCGAAGTACGGGCTGAGGGCGACGTAGTCGTCGAGGTCGTCGAAGCCCAGCGACACGTTCGCGTACCCGCCGCGGCGGTCGGGCAGTTCGAGGGACTGCACGATGCCGCCGTAGGACAGCACCCGTATCCGGGTACCGCCGTTGGCCAGCGTCCAGCGGTCCACGCCGGTGCCGTCGGCCAGCCGGCCGAACGGCTCGCGGAAGGGCAGGGTCGGCCGGCCCGCGGTGTGCGCGGCCGCCGGGGCGGCGAGCCCGGCGGCGGCCAGGCTGCCGGCCGTAGCCGCCAGCACGGAGCGTCTGCTCGTGGTCGGGGTCATGGGGATAACTCCTCGTCAGCGAAAGTTCGGGGTCGGGTCATACGCATCGCGGGCCTGCACTTCGCTCCGCGCTTGTTCCAGATGCCGAAGCCCACCGGCGCCGCCCACACCGGCCCCTTGACGACCTGCTGGTACTCCGTGCCCAGGCCGACCGGGGACGGCCGTTGTCCCGTACCCCGGCACCAGGGCGACGATGAACTCCGCCGGTGTCGCCCCCAGCTCGGACATCCCGCCGGATCGGCCGCCCTGGCTCCCGCGGCACGAGGGCACGGCGGGACTCAGTCATCGGGGTTCCTCTTCTCCCAGCCCTCCGCCCACAGGTCGAAGTGCGCCCGCTGCTGGGGGAACTCCGCCGCCGCGTCGGTGTCCAACTCCACCCCCAGGCCCGGCGCCTCGGAGCGCGTGAAGTAGCCGTCGACCACCTCGGGAGCGCCCTTGACCACTTTCTTGATCTCCGCGTCGGCGAAGTCGTTGAAGTGCTCCAGGACCTTGAAGTTGGGGGTGCAGAAACCGACTTGCAGGGAGGCAGCGGTCAGCACCGGGCCCCCGACGTTGTGCGGCGCGAGCAGCACGTAGTGGGTCTCGGCGGTGGCGGCGAGTTTGCGCGTCTCCAGGATGCCGCCGACGTGGCCCACATCCGGCTGCACGATGTCCGCGGCCTGGCTCTCGAACAGCTCACGGAACTCGATCCGGTCGTGGATCCGCTCACCTGTCGCCACCGGCACGTCCACCCGCTCGGCCACCTTCGCCAGCGCCTTGAGGTTCTCCGGCGGCACCGGCTCCTCCAGCCACGCCGGCCGGAACGGCGCCATCTCGCGCGCCAGCCGCACCGCCGTGGCCGGCGAGAAGCGGCCGTGCATCTCCAGCATCAGCTCCGTCTCGTCGCCGACGGCGTCGCGTACCGCCTCGATGAGGGAGACCGCGTAGCGGGATTCGGCGTGGTCCAGCTCTAAGCGGCCGGCGCCGAAGGGGTCGATCTTCAGCGCCCGGTAGCCGCGCTCGACCACCCGGCGGGCGGCCTCGTGGTACGCCTCGGGCGTGCGCTCGGTGGTGTACCAGCCGTTGGCGTACGCCTTCACCCGGTCGGTCACCGCCCCGCCGAGCAACTGCCACACCGGCACGCCCAGCGCCTTGCCCTTGATGTCCCAGCAGGCGGTTTCCACGCACGCGATCCCCGACATCACGATCTCGCCGGCCCGGCCGAAGTCGCCGTACTTCATCCGGCGGACCAGATCCTCGATCGCGAACGGGTCGGAGCCCGCGATGTGGTTCACCTCCGCTTCGCGGAGATAGCCGACCAGGGCGTCGGTGCGGCCCAGCATCCGGGTCTCGCCGACCCCGGTCAGGCCCGCGTCGGTGTGCACCTGGACGTAGGTCAGGTTCCGCCAGGGGGTGCCGACGACGTGCGTGCTGATTCCCGTGATGCGCACGGCAGGTGGCTCCTTCATCCGTTCGAGATTTCGGCAGGCGTTCGAAATACTGGCGAGACAGTAAGGAGGTGCGCGTCGGCTGTCAACGGTCAGCGCACGGCGAACTCGTCGACCGTGGCCGAACGGTGTTGCTCACCCGGCGATCCAACGAGCTTGTGCCTGGTTGGCGGTGAGGCGTCGGAGATGACGGGGTGGCTCGATGTTCACGTCTTGCGTTCCGACGTGAGGCCCGCGGTCTGCTGGCGGGACAGCAGTCCGCGACGGCCTGGACGGTGTGACCCGTGTGCTCGCGGGCGACCCGCGTCGGTGCGGCCGCCGTTCAGGTGCTGGAGCGTGCGACCAGGTGGGTGGGGAGGATCAGGGAGCTGGGGTCCTCACCCGCGATGAGCCCGGCGAGCATGCGTGCCATCTCGTGGCCCAGGGCCTCGATGGGCTGATGGACCGTGGTCAGCGACGGTTCGGCGATCTGCGCGATGTCCAGGTCGTCGAAGCCCACGACCGCGACATCGGTGGGCACCGCACGACCCGAGCCGCGCAGCGTGCGCAGCGCGCCGGCCGCCATGTTGTCGTTGGCGGCGAACACCCCGTCCAGTTCCGGTTGCCGCTTCAGCAGTGCTGCCATGGCGGCGGCGCCGCTGGGTTCGGTGAAGTCTCCGTACTCCGGCGGGAAAGGCTGCAGTCCGGCGAGGATCACGGCCTCCCGGTAGCCGCGGTGACGCGCACGGCTCACCTCGGTGTCCGGCAGCCCGCAGATCATGCCCACCCGCCTCCGTCCGCAGGCGAGCAGGTGCTCTGTGGCCTGGCGTGCGCCACCGGCGTTGTCGACGTCCACGTACCACGGCGCGTCGAATCCCGCCGGGCGACCGCCGAAGACGACCGGGACCTCCGTCTCCCGGGCGAGGTGGAGCACGGGGTCGTTCTCCCGGACGGCCATGAACATGGCGCCGTCGACTCCCCGGGCGCGCAGGAGTTCCGCGAGACGCCGTCGGCTGCGCTCGCTTGCCGCAAGGCACAGCATCAGGTGCAGGTCGGCCGCCTCCAGAGCGCCGGAGGCACCGACGATCACCTTCGCGAAGAACGGGTCCGCGAAGATCGACGGAGCCTCGCCCGAGATGACGAGAGCGACCGCGCCTCTCTGCCGGGTGGCCAGCGCCCGCGCCGTCGTGTTCGGCACGTAGTCGAGTTCCCTGATGGCCCGTAGGACTGCCGCACGCTTCGCGGGGCTGACGTGGGGCGCGTTGTTGAGCACCCGGGAGGCCGCCGAGCGGGAGACGCCGGCACGCTCGGCCACTTCGTCGAGTGTGGGCTGCCGGCGCGGCACGTCTGTCATGGATCCCGGGGCCTCCGAACCGTGGTGGCGAGGACGCCCCCCGTAGACCGGGAGCGCTTCCAGTCCTGGGACCCTAACGACTGCCCGCCCTCCGGTGAAGAGTGGCCGCGCGCCAACTCTTGACAGGTTCCCATCAGCGCCCACACGATGACCGGTAGCACTCGCGAATCTCTGCCACAAAATGGGAGCGCTCCCAATACCAGCGCTCCCGTGCGCCACTCGTGCTCGGAGTGCGGCAGTTCGACATCGTCGCACCTTCATGCCGCGGGCTCAGGACGAAAGCCTCGCGGCGTTCCCTTCATGAATGAGGTTCACCGATGCGCAAACTCATACGCGGGGCGGTGGCGGCGCTCCTGGCTCTGCCGCTGTTCCTGGCGTCGTCTCCGTCCGCGCAGGCGGCGCCCACCCCGCTCGCCATGACCAGCGGCTTCTACGTCGACCCGAACTCCAGCCCCGCGGTCTGGGCGGCCGCCAACCCCGGAGACGGCCGGGCCGCCGCGATCCGCACCTCCATCGCCGGTACCCCCATGGCCCGTTGGTTCGGTTCCTGGAGCGGCGACATCGGCTCCGCCGTGGGGTCCTACACCGGAGCGGCCCAGGCGGCCGACAAGCTGCCGCTCCTCGTCGCGTACAACATGTACGGCCGTGACGCCTGCGGTGGGCACTCGGGCGGTGGGGCCGCGTCGCCGTCCGAGTACGCCAGGTGGATCGACTCCTTCGCCCGCGGTATCGGCAGCCGTCCGGCAGTCGTCGTCCTGGAGCCCGACGCCCTCGGCGACTACAGCTGCATGTCCCAGGCGCAGATCGCCGAGCGGCAGAACATGCTCACCAACGCCCTCTCGCAGTTCCGGTCCAGCGCGCCGAACGCCTGGGTCTATCTCGACGCGGGCAACCCCCGCTGGGTCGACGCCTCGACCATGGCCCAGCGTCTGCACTCCTCCGGGCTCAGCCTCGCCAGGGGCTTCTCCCTCAACGTCTCGAACTACTTCACCACCTCGGAGAACGTGTCGTACGCCGGCGGCGTCAACCAGGCACTGGGCCAGCGCTACGGCTACAGCAAGCCGTTCGTCGTGGACACCAGCCGCAACGGCAACGGCTCGAACGGCGAGTGGTGCAACCCCGGCGGGCGCAGGATCGGCACGCCCACCCAGCAGGGAGGCGGCGCCGAGATGCTCCTGTGGGTCAAGACCCCGGGAGAGTCCGACGGCAACTGCGGAGTCGGATCAGGCTCCACCGCCGGGCAGTTCCTGCCCGAGGTCGCCTACAAGATGATCTACGGCTACTGACGCCCGGCGCCGGGGCAAGCCTCCCGGTCCGTGCACGGGCCCGCACGCCCGGGCCGGCACCACCCGCCGAACACCGGACAGCCACAGGCGAGCACCCGTCCCGCGGCGAGCGGGACTCCCGCGGGACGGGTCCGCCGAAAGGAGCCGCAAATGCTCACCCGATCACGAAGGCGACTGGCCCGCCTGCTCGCGGTGACGGCCGCGGTGCTGGCGCTCTCCGCCGCCGCGCCCCACCAGCCGGTGGCCCAGGCCGCACCCGGCAGCCCGGCCGTCACCCCGCCACTGGGCTGGAACAGCTGGAACAGCTTCGGCTGCGGCGTCACCGAGGACATGGTGCGCCAGGCGGCGGACGCCATGGTCAGCTCGGGCATGCGGGACGCGGGCTACGAGTACGTGGTGGTCGACGACTGCTGGTTCGACCCGCAACGCGACGCCCAGGGCAACCTGCGCGCCCACCCGGCGAAGTTTCCCAGCGGGATGAAGGCGCTCGGCGACTACATCCACAGCCGCGGCCTGAAGTTCGGCCTCTACCAGGTACCCACCGAGCGCACCTGTGCGCAGCGCGTCGGCACGTTCCCCGGCTCGACCGGCAGTATGGGACACGAGGTGCAGGACGCCCGTACCTTCGCCTCCTGGGGCGTGGACTACCTCAAGTACGACTGGTGCTCGCCCGCGGGCACGCGCGACGAGCAGGTATCCCGGTTCTCCCTGATGCGCGACGCCCTGCGGGACACGGGCAGGCCCATCGTCTACAGCATCAACCCGAACAGCTTCCACGCGATCACCGGCTCCACGTACAACTGGGGCGAGGTCGCCGACCTGTGGCGTACCACCGAGGACCTGCTCGACATCTGGCAGAACGGCAACGTCAACAGCTACCCGATGGGCGTCGGCAACGTCGTCGACGTCAACGCCCCGCTCGCCGCCCAGGCCGGCCCGGGCCACTGGAACGACCCGGACATGCTGGTCGTGGGCAGACCGGGGCTGTCGCTGACCGAGTCGCGGTCGCATTTCACCCTGTGGGCGCTGATGGCCGCGCCGTTGATGGCGGGCAACGACATCCGCACGATGTCCGCCGACGTCAGCGCGGTGTTACGCAACCAGCGGCTGCTGGCGGTGAACCAGGACCCCCTGGGCGCCGGCGGACGACGGGTCCGCGACGACGGCGCCACCGAGGTGTTCGCGAAGCCCTTGTCCGACGGCTCGGTCGCCGTCGGGCTGTTCAACCGCGGCAACGGCACCGCCACCGTCAGCGCCTCGGCCGCACAGATCGGCCTGACCGGCGGGGCGTTCACGCTCACCGACCTGTGGACCGGCGCCACGTCGGACACGAGCGGCCAGATCACCGCGAGCGTACCCGCGCATGGCGTGACGGCGTTCCGGATCACCGGGGGCGCGCCGCTCGCCGCCGAGACCTCCCGGATCCGCGGTAACGGTTCCGGCCGCTGCCTGGATGTGGAGAACTCCTCCACGGCCGCAGGCGCCGCCGTCGTGATCTGGGACTGCCACACCGCCGCCAACCAGCTCTGGACGACGTGGGCCGGCGGAGAGATCCGCGTCTTCGGCGACAAGTGCCTGGACGCCGAGAACCAGGGGACCGCCAACGGCACCCGGGTGATCACCTGGACCTGCAACGGCCAGGACAACCAGAAGTGGACCTTCGCTGCCGACGGTTCGATCCGCAACGTGCACGCCGGACTGTGCCTGGAGGCGAGCGGTGCGGCCACCGCGAACGGCTCGCGGCTGGTCCTGGGGGCCTGCGGCGGCCAGGCACACCAGCGGTGGACCCGTAGCTGACCCCGATACGACGGAGGAGGCCGACCCCCCATGTCCGACCCACTGCGGCCCTGGAGCCGCCGGAGCATACTGACGGCCGCCACCGGGCTGGCCGCCGCGACCGCGCTGCCCCTCGCACACCCCGCACATGCCCGGCCGGCCGCGGCATCCCCCGCCGCGGCGGCCCCACTGGCGACGTACACGAACCCCGTCCTGTGGCAGGACTTCGCGGACATCGACATCATCCGCGTCGGCGACACCTACTACTACTCCGCCTCGACGATGCACTACTCGCCGGGCGCGCCCATCCTGCGCTCCTACGACCTGGTCAACTGGGAGTTCGCCGGGCACTCGGTGCCGGTGCTCGACTTCGGGAGCAAGTACGACCTGAACGGCGGCCGCGGCTATGTCCGCGGCATCTGGGCCTCCTCCCTGGGCTACCGCCCGAGCAGCCGCACCTTCTACTGGGTGGGCCAGATCGACTTCGCCCGCACCTACCTCTACACCGCCACGTCCGTCGAAGGTCCCTGGACCAGACACGCCTCGCTCGGCGAGGTCTACTACGACGCCGGCCTGCTGTTCGACGACGACGACACGCCGTACGTGGCCTACGGCAACACCGCCATCCACGTCGCCCGGCTCGCGCCGGACGCGCGCACCCAGGTCCGCTCCCAGCAGGTGTTCACTACCCCGTCGAGCGTCGGCACGCTGGAGGGAGCCCGCTTCTACAAGATCAACGGGAACTACTACATCTTCCTGACCCGTCCGGCCAACGGCCAGTACATCCTGAAGTCCAGCTCCGGCCCCTTCGGTCCGTACGAGATGCGGCAGGTGCTCCTCAACCTGCCCGGACCGATCGCCGGCGGCGGAGTGCCGCACCAGGGCGGCCTGGTGAGCACTCCGGACGGACAGTGGCACTACATGGCCTTCGTCGACGCGTACCCCGGCGGCCGGGTCCCGGCGCTCGCCCCGATCACGTGGACCTGGGACGGCTGGCCTGTGCTGCAACTCGTGAACGGCGCCTGGGGACAGGCGTACACCGCACCGCTGCCCCCGCGCCCCGTCGCGCCGATGACGGGCACGGACACCTTCCAGGGCAGCCGGCAGCGGCTTCAGCCCGCTCGGGCCCGCCTTCACGCTCAACAACGCCTGGCAGTTCTTCATGGGCTACCGCTACGCCGTCTTCAACCACGCCACCAAAGCGCTCGGAGGAAGCGTGCGGGTGGCGCGATTCGAGTTGGCGGCCCCGTGACCCCGAGACGCGGAGGCGACCACGAAGGGGTTCACAGACGTGATCGGTGTTCTTCAGACTGACAAGTCGGGAACGATTTGGTAAGACAGGTTCATGTCAATGAATCGACGGTCGTTCATGGGTGCGGTCGCGGCGGGCGCGGCCCTGGGACCGAACGCGGGCACGGCCGCGGAGGCACTGGGCCGCGAGGGCGCGCGCTTCGGTCCCGCCGGGCCGCGGGACGAGGACTACGACGGCTCCGACATGTGGCTGCGCTACGTGCCCGTCCGCGATCCGCACCTGCTCGGACAGTACCGGCGGCAGGTGACCGCCGTCGTCGTGGAGAACGCCGACCGGAACGCTTCGTACCGCCACACACCTGACCTGCGTATGGCTCCGGGATCGACCGAGCGGCTGATGGCATCGACCCTGGAAGCGGCCAGGGAGGAGCTGGTCCGGGGCCTGAGCGGGCTGCTGGACCGGCCGGTGCGGGCACTCCCGCGGCCGGGGGACGTCCTGCCCGACGGCGCCGTCGTCGTGGGGACGCCGGAGAGTTCACAGGCCGTGCGCCGGTTCCTGCCGGCCGGCGAGCTGGAGCGCGTGGGCCGGGACGGCTTCGTCATCAGGTCGGTCTCCCAGGGGCGCCGGGCGTTCACCCTCATCGGGGGCACCACCGAAGTGGGCGCACTGTACGGCACGTTCGCCTTCCTGCGGCGTATCCAGACGCACAAGCCGATCACTGGACTGGCGCTCACCGAGACTCCGAGGGTCGCCAACCGGCACCTGAACTACTGGGACACCGAGCGTCTCTACGCCGGCAACGACGAGCCGGGAACGGGCGGGCTGCACGGCGAGAACGGCGCGATCTTCAACTTCGCGGCGACCGGCGCCAGTGCCCCGCTGAACCTGCCGGTCGTCCTCGACCGCTACCTCGTGGCGGCGCGGGCGATGGCTTCCGTCGGGATCAACGGGATCACCATCAACAATGTCAACGCCGACAACTCCTACCTCACCCCCGCGTACATCGCCCAGGAGGCCGCGCTGGCCGACGCGCTGCGGCCGTACGGGATCAGGCTCGCCCTCTCCATCCGCTACGCGGCGCCCCTGGACGGCCGCTTCGCACCGGACACGCTCACCGAGGAGCAGATGGCGCCCACGGACGCGGACTTCCGGGCCTGGTGGACCCGGAGGGCCCGGCTGATCCAGGAATCCGTACCTGATTTCCTCGGTTTCACCGTGAAGGCCAACTCCGAGGGCCAGCCGGGCCCTCAGGACTTCGGCTACGACCACGGAGACGGCGCCAACGGCATGGCGACCGCGGTGGCACCCCTCGGCCTGAAGATCTACTGGCGGACCTTCGTCTACAACCCCGACGTCGACAGCGACCGGCTGAAGCGCGCCTACCTGGAGTTCGGTCACATCGACGACGAGGCCCAGCCCGACGGAACCACCGGCCGCTTCCTGGACAACGTGTTCCTCCAGACCAAGAACGGTCCCCTGGACTTCCAGGCCAGGGAGCCCGTCCACCCGATGTTCGGCCGGATGGAGAACACCAACCAGGCCCTCGAACTCCAGATCACCCAGGAGTACACCGGCCAGAACCGGATGCTCTGCTTCCTGGCCCCCATGTGGGAGGAGATCCTCAAGACCGACACCCACGCCACGGACGAGCGGGGCCGGCCCCTCGACAGGCGCCTGGTCGGCCACGTCGTGGACGGAACGGCCCAGGGCCACTCGGACACCGCCGTCGTCGGCGTGGCCAACCTGGGCAACGCGGACAACCTGACCGGACACCACTTCTCCCAGGCGAACCTGTACGCCTTCGGCCGCCAGTCCTGGGACTGGACCGCGGACTCCGCGGACATCGCCGTCGACTGGGTGCGGATGACCTGGAGCAACAGCCGGAGCGTCGTCGACGCGATCGTCTCCATGATGATGGGCTCCTGGGAAGCGCTGGTGAGTTACCAGACTCCCCTCGGGATCGCACACCAATTCACCGCCGACGTCCACTACGGCCCCGGCCCCTCGGAATCACACCTCCCGCGCGAGGACTGGAACCCCGTCTACTACAACAAGGCGGACAGCGCCGGCCTCGGCTACGACCGCTCCCCCTCCGGAAGCAACTTCACCGCCCAGTACTCCCCCACCCTGGAAGCGGCCTACGGAGACATCGACACCGTCCCCGAGAACCTCATGATGTGGTTCCATCACGTGCCCTGGGACCGCCCCATGAGCAGTGGCAGGATCTTCTGGGACGAACTCGTCCACCACTACTACTCGGGTGTCCGGTACGTCAGCGGCATGCGCCGAACCTGGGACTCGCTGGAACCCTGGATCGACGCCCGCCGGTTCGCCGAGGTCAGGGCCAAGCTGGCGCTCCACGAGACGGACGCGGCCGACTGGCGGGACACCTGCGTGAGTTACTGGCGGCGGTTCAGCGGCAGGGACGTCCGCGTACCACCGGACTGAACCGCACCCGGCTGCGTGCACGGGCACCGCGGCTGCGGTGCCCGTGCACGCAGCCTAGCCGGTCGGCCCCGCGTTGGAGATCACGTCGCGGGCTCCGGCGGGGATGTCGCCTACGTTGAAGGTGACGTTGTCGCGGGCGACGTTGCCGCGCTGGCCGTCGACGATGCCGGTGATGGCGGGGTTCGTCGTGTAGTTGCCGACCAGGGTGAGGTCGCCGGTGCGGTTGCCGTTCTGGTTGTTGGCGTGCGCCCACTGACCGGCGCTGCCGACGAAGACGTTGCGGCCGCCGCTGAGGTAGCGGGAACCCTCGTCGAAGTACAGGCCGAGTTGCCCGCTGTTCTCACAGTAGTTCTCGTCGACGACGCCGCCCGGGATCGCGGAGAGGCTGTAGATGCAGCCGGCGTCGAACATCGTCTGCACGACGTTGCGCACGTGGTTTCCCACGACGCGCACGTCACGCAGCGTCGTGGGAGTCTGGTAGACCGGCTGGAAGTCGTAGAGCCCGCGGTTGACGTACTCCGGGCTGCCGCCCGGATCGTTGGCACCCCAGCCGTAGCCGATCCCGATGCCGGTGTAGGGCATGTCGGAGACGTAGTTGTGCTCGATGGCCAGTCCGGAGACGTAACTGGCGAAGACGCCGTCCTGGTCGAGGTATTCGAGCGCCGTGGAGTGGATGCGGTTGTTCCTGATCAGGATGTCGCTGTTGGTCATGCGCGGGTCGGACGGATGGTGTGCGTCCGGGCGTACCCCGCCCGCCACGATGCCGCCGCCGGCGCTCGCGGTGAAGGTATTGCCCACGACCGACACGTTTTTCGCGCCCAGACCCACCCCGGTGCCGTGCGCGTTGGCGTCGTTGCCGATGCCGAGGCCGACGGAGCCGAGGTTGACGAAGCTGTTGTCCTCGAAGGCGATGTCCTCGGCCGCCGACACCTGCACCGCCCCGGGGGCCTGTGCCCAGTTGTTGCGGGCACCCTCGAAGCCGCGGCAGCCGACCGCGCACGAGGTGAAGGCGTCGGACGGCCTGTGGGGCTGGACTCCGGTGATGAACGCGCCCGTCTGCTGGTTGGCGTAGCCGTTGGGGCTGCCGGGGTGCAGCCAGGTGGTGCCGGTGAAGGTCAGCCCTTCGAACCGGAGGTTGCGGGCCGGCTCGTCGTAGGTGCCGCCGACCTCCAGCAGGGATTCCAGCCGCGGCAGCTCGACCTGCGCGCGTTGCAGGTCCTGCCCCGGAAGCGGCTTGTAGAACAGCGTGCCGGCGGTGGTGTCCAGGTACCACTCACCGGGCTCGTCGAGGAACCGTTTGGAGTTCAGCAGGGAGAACACCGGGGTCCGGAACGGGGACTGGATGGTGTCGTACCCGTAGGTGTTGTTGTCCCAGGCGGGTTGCTGCATGACGACCTTCGAGCCGGAGATGCTCTGTACGGGGGCGAACCGGTTAGTGAACGAGAGCTTCGCCTGGAGTTCGATGCGCCCCTGGTCGGGCAGGGTGGCGAGGTAGGCGAGGTCCGGGTTGTCGAGGCTGAAGCCCGTGGCGTCGAGCGTGATGTCGGACCGGGACAGCCCGGTCCGCGCGCGCTGTGCCGGTACGCCGTCGACGTAGAGCTGCCGGCTGTCGAAGCCGGTGCCGACGTCGGCCTTGTAGATGCCCGTCGCGGGGTCGTCGAGCTCCCAGTCCGTGACCGGTTCCGCGCCACTCAGCACGGCTTCCGCTCCCGGTGCGGCCGTCCAGGTCACGGTGTGTCCGTCGCGGCCGGAGTCGGCGGAACCGAAGCGCAGCGGGGAACCGAGGCGGTGGATTCCCTTCAGCAGACTCACCCTGACGTCACCGTCGCCCCGGCGGGCGAGGTCCTGTGCCCGTCGCTGCGCCTCCGCCAGGGTCTGCAACGGCTGCCCGGCGGTGCCCGGGCCGTCGTCGGCTGCGCGGGGACTGCCGGTCGGCGCCACGACGAGCGTGTGCTGCCGGGCTGCGGCAGAGGATTCGGCGGGCAGGGCGGCGAGCAGTCCGGCGGCCAGGGCCGCGGCTGCCGCCGCGGCGCTTGTGCGTGCGTACCGTGAGCGGAGTGGGGGCATGGCCACTACCTTTCGTCGCGGCGGGGGTTCAGGGCTGAGCGGTGTGCGGCACATCGTCGGGACGATGCGGCGGTCGGGGCCCGGGACGTTCGGGAGGGTCACCGGCGAGGGGGCTGCGGTGGGCCACGGCCAGCAGCCGCCGTCCGGCGTACTCGGGCCGGACGGCGGGACCCTCGTACGCGGCGGTGGGCGGGGGTCCTGCCGCCGCCGCAATCGTCTTCTCGTCTACCTCGATGCCCAGGCCCGCCTGGTCGCCGAGGACGAAGGCACCGTCCTCGACACACAGGTCGAAGGAGAGGCCGACCGGCTCCTGAAGGTTCTGCAGTTCGCTTGCGAGGTGGTTGGGCAGGGCTGTGGCGGCGTGCAGCAGGGCGACCGGAGAGCCGCCGATCGGGCTGACCGGCAGGTCATGGGCGTGAGCCAGGGCTGCGACCCGTAGGAAGTGGGTCACGCCCCAGCCCGCCGCCGCCTGCACGATGTCGACCGCGCCCCGGACCAGAAGCGGGCGGTACTGTTCGAGCCCGGTGAGGTTCTCCCCGCTCGCCACCGACGCCCGGATCCCTCGTCCGACAGCGGCCAGGCCCTCGGCGTCCCAGCGCCGGACGGGCTCCTCCACCCAGCTGAGGTCCAGGGTCTGCTCCAGCTCACAGACGTGGCGGACCGCCTGCTTGCGGGTCCAGCACTCGTTCGCGTCGAGCATCAGGGCGGGCCGCATCCCGCGTCCGGCCCGGGTGAGCATCTCCCGTACGAGGGTCAGGCGGTCGCGGTCCCGCTCGATGTCGAGGCCGCCCTTGAGCTTGGCGGCCCGCAGGCCGCGCTCGGCGTAGACCTGGTAGACCGCGGCCAGGTCGTCGTCGCTGAGGGCGATGTCGAGTCCGGAGGCGTAGGCGGGGACTGTTCGGTCCCGTCCGCCCAGCAGGCGCCACAGCGGTTCGCCCGCGGCCTTCGCCTTGATGTCCCACAGGGCGGTGTCGAATGCGCCGATGGTCCCGAAGACGGCGCCGCTGTGGCCGGCCTTGAACGTCTGCCGGATCATGCGGTCGTAGAGCGCGGTCACGCAACGGGGGTCCTCGCCGTCCACGGCGGCGAAGACGGCTTCCGCCGCGGTGTGGGATCCCAGTCCTGCGCCGGTGATTCCGGCGTCGGTGTCCACCAGGATCACCGGCACCGGCGTGATCCCGTCGGTGAGTACGCCGTTGGCGTCGCCGACGGGCCGGCCCCAGTCGTGGAAGGTCGTCAGCGTGCGATATCCGGTGATCCGCATGTCAGCCCTTCGTGGCGCCGGCGGTGATCCCGTCGGCGATCTGGCGCTGGAAGAAGAGGTAGATCACGAGGACCGGGAGTGCGGCGATCAGCACTCCTGAGGCGAAGGTGGGGATGTCGTCGGAGTACTGTCCGCGCAGTGAGGTGACGCCCACCATGAGGGTGCGGTGTTCGGCGGACGGCATCATCAGCAGGGAGATGAGTACGTCGTTCCAGCAGAACAGGGCGTTGAGGATGCCGACCGACAGCAGTGCGGGACGGCCGATCGGCAGCATGATCCGCCGGTAGACGCCGTACAGCGTGTTCCCGTCGACGCGGGCGGCGTCCACGATCTCGCGCGGGATGCCGGTGTAGTAGCTCGTCATCAGGAAGATCGTGAAGGGGAGGAACTGCGCGACGTAGGCGAGGATCAGCCCGGGGTAGGTGTCGATGAGGCCGGTGTCGGCCATGACCTGGGCGAGCGGGACCATGACCACCTGGAACGGCACGAACAGCGCCGCGAGAAAGCACAGGAACAGTGCTCGTGAACCCCGGAACCGCAGATGGCTCAGTGCGAAGCCGGCCATCGATCCGATCAGCAGGAGGAGCGCGACGGCCGACGCCACCACGATGACGGAGTTGACGAAGTACCGGCCGAGCCCGACGCTCGTCCACGCCGTGGCGATGTTGTCCCAGCGCAGGGAGTCCGCCGGGGAGAACCGGTCGAGGATGTAGTCGCGGCGGGACTTCATGGCGACGTTGGCGGTGAAGACGAGGGGGTAGACCGTCGCGAGGGCGAGAGCCGCCATCGGGACGGCGACCGCCCAGCGCCTCGCGCGGGGGAAGCGCATCAGTGCTCCCTCCCCGCGCGGCGGAGCAGCCCGATCTGGACGAGCCCCACCACGAGCATGATCAGGAAGAGAACCGTCGAGGCGGCCGAGGCGAGCGCCGGGCGGTTCATCTGCCCCTGCTGGATCCAGATGTAGTACTCCGGCAGGTAGGTCGATCCCTCCGGTCCGCCGCTCGTCATCACGTAGAGCAGACCGAACATGGAGGTCAGCATCCCGATCATGGTGGTCACGAAGACGAACTGGATGGTGCGGGACAGGCCGGGGACGATCACGTGCCGGATGACCCGGGCGAGCGACGCACCGTCCACGCGGGCGGCGTCGAGGAGGGTGGTGTCCAGCGTGGAGAAGCCGGCGAGGAAGACCACCAGGGCCATCCCGAACGTCGCCCAGACATGCACGCCGGCGACGGTGAACATGGTGACGTCCGGATCGCCGAGCCAGTCGACGGGACCGATGCCGGCCGTTTCCAGGAGGGAGTTGAGCGGACCGTCGAAGGCGAGCAGGAGGTTGAAGATCGCGCCGACGATCACCGGCGAGAGCACGGCCGGGAAGAAGTAGACGCTCCGGAAGAGCCGGTGCCCTGGCACACGCAGGAAGATGAAGGTCGCGAGCATGCCCGGGATCGCCACCGCCACGGGGAGGAGCAGCACCAGCAGTCCGACGTTCTTCAACGCGGTCCGGAAGAGCGGGTCGTCGAAGAGTTCCGCGTAGTTGTCCAGGCCGACCGCGGTCCCGTCGAGGACGCCGTCGCCGGTGAAGGAGAAGTTGACGCCCAGGAGCAGCGGCCACAGCCGAAGCGTCCCGATGATCAGGACGGCCGGGGCCACCAGGACGTAGGGCGCGAGGCGCTCCGCACGCTGCGCGCCGACAGCACGCGGAGACTTCGTCCCCGCGCTCGCACGGCGTGCGCGCCGCAGGGTCTTCGTCCTGCCGGTCCGCTCGGCACCGGCCCGGCCGGCCGGCGGCTGCGCGTCTCCGAGCAGCACGAGGTCAGCCCTTCCGGTCGGAGTCGGCCAGTTGCTTCAGCGCGTCGTCGATACTGGTCGATCCGCTCAGGATCTGCTGCGACAGCCTCCCCATCAGTTCCAGCGTCTCGGTGGACAGCGCGACGTGCAGCGCGGGCTTGCCTGCCCCGATCTCCGACGTGATCGCCGAGAGGGCCGCTCCCCCGTCCGCTACGTCGATGGTGGTGTCGGACACGACCGCGCCGGCGTCGGCGTAGAACGCCTGGAGAGCGTCTGTCGAGGTCAGGGAGCGCACCAGGTCTGCGGCCAGGTCCGGCTTCTTCGTCCACTTCGCGACCGCGTAGCCGATTCCGCCGTCGTACGGGAGACAGGGCTCGGCGTCGGTCTCGGCACGCGGGGCCTGCATGACGCCGATGTCGTCCGGGTCCAGGAACTCGCCGAAGTCCTTCCAGTGCCCGACGTCCGACATCAGCCCGACGATGTGGGCTGCCTTGCCGGACTGGAAGAGGGCGAAGGCGTCGTTGAACAGTGCGGTCGAGTTGACCCCGTCGTTGTTCAGGCCGGCGGCGTCGGCCTCCTTCCAGAGTTCGAAGATCCGCCGCACGCGGGGGGAGTTCCAGTCCCGGTCCCCGGCGGTCCAGTCGTCGTACTCGCGGGGGGTGAGGACCCCTGGCCCGAGTCCCGAGAGGAAGAACTGGATACCGAAGCCCTCCTTGTTCCCGAGCGAGAGACAACTGGCCTCCGTCGCCTCGGTGATGGCCTCGCAGTCGTCGGTGAACTCGCGCCACGTGGTCGCCGGGTGATCGGGGTCGAGTCCGGCTTCTTCGTAGAGCGCCTTGTTGTAGTAGAGGGGATGGCCCTGCAGCGTCACCGGTGCGGCATAGGTCTTGCCCTTCGCGGTGAAGGCTTCCCAGCCGGCGAGCCGCTGCCTGTCCTCGGTGAGGTAGTCGTCAAGGGGAAGGAGGGCGTCTGCGCGGTCGCGTATCTGGCCGCCGCCGTTGAAGAGCATGACGTCGGGGCCCTTGCCGGCCTGAATGGCCGTGCCGAGCAGGGTGTAGTACTGGTCGAAGGGCTGGGCCACGAACTCGACCGTCACATCGGGGTGCTGCGCGGCGAAGTCGGCTTTCGCCTCCTCGATGTACGAGGCGGCCGTCTCCTCTCCGGACTTCCAGTCCCAGACCACGAGTTTGTCGTCGGCGGCGCCGGACGACGAGCCGGAGCCTGCGCTGCCGCAACCGGACAGCAGTCCTGCGACAAGGACGACCGACCACCGTGCTGGCCGCTTCATGTCGATCACTCTCCGTTGCTGCCGGAAGACGGCGGGCCATCGCCGATGACTCGGAAACGTAACTCGTATGACGTATTACGTCAATCCCTCGTCACGTATGATGACCGCCTAGTCATGGCGCCGCGTCGTCGCGGGGCCGCCGGAGGAACCATGACGACACCCCAGCCAGCAGCCCGGAGCATTTCCCCGCCCCCCACCTGGGCACAACGACCGGCGAGCCTCGCCCGGGCGGTCACGGCCGAACTGGTCGGACGTATCGTCCGCGGGGAGCACCCGCCGGGGACGCCGCTGCCCCCCGAGCCCGCTCTCTGCGAAACCTTTGCCGTGAGCCGGACCGTGGTCCGGGAAGCCGTGAAGGTGCTGCAGGAGAAGGGGCTCGTACAGGTCCGGCAGGGTTCCGGAACCATGGTGACCGCCCCGGCGGCGTGGAACATGCTCGACGAGCAGGTCCTGACGGCGAGCATCGCCCAGGACGAGAGCCTGGAGATCCTCGACGACCTCGTCGTCACGCGGCGCCTGCTGGAGTCCGACATGGCCAACGTCGCCGCCAGGCTGGCCACTCCCGAAGTCGTCGACCGGTTGCGCACGCTGGTGGACCGGATGGACGAGCTGGTCGACGACCATGTCACGTACGCCGAGCACGACCGTGCCTTCCACGACGTGATCATGCAGTCGTCGGGGAACCGCATCGCTCGTGGAGTGGTGCGCGCCCTGGAGAGTCAGGTCGTCAACACCGCGCGGTACATGGGGCATCCGGAGCGTGCCATGTGCGTCGCGTCCAACCGCGGCCACCGGAACATCTACGAACGCATCGCCGCCCACGATCCGGGCGGCGCGGCCGAGGCGATGTTCACGCACATCACCGAAGCCTGGCTCGTCCGGCGCAGCGCACCGGGCGACCCCGTGCGGCTGGACCGTTAGCGGGAGCCCCCGGCCAGAGGCCCGCGCCGATCCGGTGGGCCACGCCCGCGGGCGGGCGCGCGGGCGTTCACGCGTCCTCTCCGCTACGCCGCGCCCCCAGGGGGCTCGCACGATACGTGTGCCCCGGCCGAGCGGCGAACTCGATCAGATCCGGCTCGGTCTGCTCGGGCCGCACCGGATCGCCACCGGTCAGATCGAGGACCTCGTAGCCGCCGCGGAACATCTGGCTGCGCACTTTCACCGCTCCTTCGCGGTCAGGTGTGAGGGAGAGCCGCGTGGCCCGGCCGCCGGTCCACGCGGCGCCGACCGTGTAACCGCCGCGTCCGCGCAGCCCCTCGACCGTCCCGTTGGGCCAGGCCGGCGGCAGTGCGGGCAGCAGGTGCAGTTCGCCGTGGTGGCTGTGCAGCAGCATCTCGGCGATGCCGGACGTCGCGCCGAAGTTGCCGTCGATCTGGAACGGCGGGTGCAGGTCGAACATGTTGGGCGCGAGCCTGTCCGGTGTCACGAGGTCGCGGATCAGGTCGTGGGCCCGGCCGCCCTCTTCCATGCGCGCCCAGAAGTTGATCTTCCAGGCCAGTGACCAGCCCGTTCCGTCGTCGCCGCGCAGCTCCAGGGTCCGGCGGGCGGCCTCGAACAACTCGGGTGTGCCGCGCTTGGTGATCTGGTTGCCGGGGTGCAGACCGTAGAGGTGCGAGATGTGCCGGTGGGAGCGCTCGGTCTCCGTCCAGTCGTAGAGCCACTCCTGGATGTTGCCGCGGGCGCCGACCCTCATCGGGGCCAGCCGCTCCCGGGCCGCCAGGACCTGCCCGCGGAAGTCGGCATCCACGCCCAGGATCTCGCCGGCCCGCGCGCAGCCGTCGAACAGGTCACGGAGGATCTGCATGTCCATGGTGGGGCCCGCGCAGACGGAGGCGTTCGGGTGGTGGGCGAGCTCCGGCGAGTTGGACGGGTTGGTGACCAGCCATCCCAGGTCCGGTTCGGCCACCAGCGTGTCGAGGAAGAACTGCGCGGCACCCTTCACCGCGGGGTAGTGGGCACGCAGGAAGTCGACATCGCCCGTGTACTGATAATGGTCCCAGATCATGGTGGCAAGCCACGCCCCGCCGGTCTGCCACATACCCCAGAACGCCCCGTCCACGACGGATGTCCCCCGCCACGCGTCGGTGTTGTGGTGCGTGACCCAGCCGCGGGCGCCGTACTGCGCCTGTGCCGTGCGGGCGCCGGTCACCGTGAGGTCGTCGATCATGTCGAACACCGGCTCGCAGCACTCGGAGAGATGCGTCGAGCCGGCCGGCCAGTAGTTCATCGGCAGGTTGGCGTTGAGGGTGTACTTCGAGTCCCAGGGCGGGGCCATCTGCTCGTTCCAGATGCCCTGGAGGTTGGCCGGCTGGGTGCCGGGCCGCGAGGAGGAGATCAGCAGGTACCGGCCGTACTGGAAGAGCAGCGCGGAGAACTGGGGGTCGTCGGCACCGCCGTGCTGGGCGATCCGGACGTCTGTCGGCTGATCGGCCGCCCCGGTACGGCCGAGGTCGATCGTGGTCCGGCCGAACAGCTCCTGGTAGTCGGCCACATGCCGGCTGCGGAGGTCGTCGTACGCGCTGCCCTGTGCGGCGTCGAGGTGCTTGCGGGCGATGCCCCGGTAGTCGCCGCCCACGTTCTGGTAGTCGACGTAGCTGGTGCCGACGGAGACCAGCAGCGTGACGCTGTCGGCGCCGGCCACCCGGAGCGTGCCGCCCGAGCCGGATACCGTCCCGCCCTCGGCAACGGCTCTGGCCAGCGCGAGGAACCGCACCGAGCCGGCGATGCCCTCCATGCTGCCCGAGATCCCTTCCAGCGCGATCGTCGTTCCGTCGGGGCTGGATGCCGAGGCGCTCTGCGGGCTGGCGAAGGTGGCCGTGAACGCGATCGAGCCGGGCGCATCGGCGGTCAGGCGCATGACAATAACCTGGTCCGGTGCGCTGGCGATCACCTCGCGGTGGAACCGCACGCCGTTCGCCACGTAGGTCACCGCGGTGGTCGCGGTGGTGAGGTCGAGCCACCGTCGGTACCCGGACGTTGCACCGCTGCCGGGCAGGGTGAGGGTGAGGTCGCCGACAGGCTGGTAGGCCAGTTCTCCGGCCGGCCGCCCGAGCATCGTCCGGTCGATCAGCGACTGCGCCTGTTCCCACTGGCCGTCGAAGACCAGTTGCCGGATCTGCGGCAGGGCGTCGGCACCGCCCGGGTTGGCGGGGTCGTAGGGACCACCCGCCCAGAGGGTGTCCTCGTTGAGCTGGAGCCGCTCGGTGCCGACGTTCCCGAAGACCATGGCGCCGAGGCGGCCGGCCCCGACCGGCAGCGCACGCAGCCAGTCCGAGCCCGCCGGTTCGTCGTACCACAGCGCCAGGTCGTCGACCGCCCGTACCTCCGGGGGTGCGGCCGAGCCGGCACGGGCGGCAGCCGTCCATGGGACGGGCATCATGACGGCTCCGGTGCCGGCCGCGCCGAGCCTGATCATTTCCCTGCGCGTCAGTCTCCGCATCCTGATCCTCCACTGAGTCCTGGCAGAGTCCCGGCGGTTCCCTCGTCGCCCGGGCGACCTGGCGGGCGACGGTGACGCCGCGCCGACGGCCCCCGGCCGGCACGGCTCAGTACGGCGAAAGGCACGGTCAACGCAGCCTCAGCGGGCCTGCGACGCCGCGTACGCGACACGCGCCCGCAGCATCCGGTGAATCCGGGCCCGCATCCGGTCGGGCCGGGCCTGTCCGATGGCACTCACCACCGGCCACCTCCGGTCCGCCGATGACCTCATCGGGCGTGACACGCGGCAGACATTAAATGTCCGAGGACACCCACGCAACCCCTCTCACGCAGACTTCGACCACGCAAAAGGGAAGCACCTCTCTTTACGCACCTGATACACCGGATCTCACCGCGTGGGACCACGCTCCATCGACGGCTCGACTACCTGGACATCAGATGTATCGTGCTTCGCATTACCCAGAAGGCCGAGGCTGGAGGCCGAGCGATGTCACTGACCGACAAGGCGATCAGGCGCATTCGGGAGCTGATCGCTTCGGGAGAGCTTCCGCCGGGTGCGAAGCTGCCGCCGGAGCAGCAACTGGCCGCGGAGCTGGGCCTGTCCCGGGGGCTGATGCGCGAGGCGGTCAAGGCGCTGGTCGTCGCACGGGTGCTGGAGATCCGCAGGGGCGACGGCACGTACGTCACGACCCTGGAGCCGAGGGTGCTGCTCGAAGGGCTGGGCTCCGCGGTCGAACTCCTCCAGGGCGACACCCTGCTGGAGCTCACCGAGGTGCGCCGGCTCTTCGAGCCGGTCGCCACCGGTCTGGCCGCCACCCGCATCTCGGCCGGCGAACTCGCCGGGGTGGCCGGACATCTGGCCGCCATGCGTGCGGCCAGGGACGACGTCGAACTGCTCAACAAGCACGACGCGGCCTTCCACCAGGCCGTCGCCTCCGCCACGGGTAACCAGACGCTGGCGAGCCTGCTGGAGGGAATCTCCGGCCGGACGGTGCGGGCCCGGGTCTGGCGCGGGATGGTCGACGGGGACGTAGCCGACCGGACACTCGCCCAGCACCAGGAGATCTACGACGCGCTCGCCGCCGGAGACGCGGCGCTCGCCGAGGCCGCCGCGCTCATCCACGTCAGCACCACCGAGGCGTGGCTCCGCAGACATCTCACGCCCGCCGCACAGGACGCGTCGCACCCGGAGGCCGGCGTGTGAGGGTGCAACTGGCGCGCGGCGAGGACGGGCTTGGCGCCGAGGTTCCTGATACGGCCACGATCGCCGCGCCGGTGCACCGACCCGGAGCCCGCGACCCGTTGACGCCCTGCGACGGCACCCGTCCGCAAGCACGGCACCTGATCCCGGCTCGAAAATTTCGACTGGGGAACCGAATCATTTCAGCGAAGGGGTTGACGCACCGCCTTCACCCCCTCACCATCCTTGTCTGAGAGTTCGACCATAGTTCGATATATCGAACACTCGGGGCCTCTTCGGCCTGCGTGATCCCGCAGGCCGCCGCGCACGACAGCACGCGCACAGCCAGTTCTTTCGTTCCGGTGAGGCTCTCCCCGCATGTCCGGGCTCTCGGACAGTTCGAGGAACACACGACGCCTGCGTGGCGGGCCCCCGGCTGAGCCGCGATGGAGAACCCCCATGCCTCTGTCGAACCACCGCCGACGCCGGCATCCGCTACGGGCCGCAGCCACCGTCCTCTGCGCTCCGGCAGTGGCCTTGTTCGCAGTCCCCGCCGAGTCGTCCCCCCTGCGCCGGTCCGCCTCGGCGACGGGCGCCTCCGCGGCCGTCCGGCAGGAGCTGCCCCCCTGGCGCCCGGCACCGGCCGCCCAGACCGACGCCGCCTGCTGAACCACCCCGGGACGCCCCGGCACGTCGCGCCCCGGCGTCCGCCTCCCAGATCCCTTCCCCCCCCACAGGAGTGTCTTCGTATGTCCATGAAAAGGCGCACGGCTCTGAGTGCCCTGCTGGGCCTGGGTATAGCCGGAACGACGGGCGCCACCTCCCCGGTCGGCGCCACACCGGCCGTCGGCCATCCGACCCGCCGTCCCGCCCTCCTCCGGCAGGCACCGACCCAGGAGTTCGCCCTCGGAGTCCGGCAGTTCGAGTGGAGCCGCGGCAACCGCCGGCTGTTCACCAAGATCTTCTACCCGGCCACCGGCTCCCCCGGCGGCAACCCCGTGCCCGACGCCCCGCTCGCCGACGGCGTGTTCCCCGTCGCCCACTGGAACCACGGCGCGTACGGCAACTCCGACTCCTACGCCTCGCAGACGCACGCGATAGCGTCCGCCGGCTTCATCTGCCCCGCCCCCTCGATCAGCGACAACACCAACATCGGCTCCGTGTACGGAGGCGAATGGTCGAAGGACGTCTCCGAGGTCATCACCCGGACCCTGGCGCTGAACGACGCCTCGGGCAGCCCCTTCGCCGGACACATCGACACCGCGGCCGGCGTCGGCGTCTCCGGCCACTCGATGGGCGGCATGACCGTCCACGGCCTGCTGACCAAGTGGCCGGACGACCGGATCAAAGCCGCCGTCCCGGTCGCCTGCGTGGACATGGGCGACCCGGCGGGGCTGGACGCCAACGTGCTGTTCATCCACGGCGACCGGGACCCCACCTGCCAGTACGGCCTGGCCCGCCAGGCATACCAGGAGCTGCCCGCCCCCAAGGCGTTCCTCACCCACGTCGGCGCGGACCACGCCGCGTATCTCAACCCGGGCTTCCCGACCTTCGACCAGACCCAGAACACCCTCGTGGACTGGTTCCGCTGGAGCCTGTACGGCGACGAGGCCGCCCGGGACCGCCTCCCGGCCGACGCCTCCGCCAACGGCACCCGTTGGGAATCCGTCCTCGCCTGAAGCACTCGTCCCGGTGCGCGGCCCTCATCCGCACCGCCCGCACCGCCATCACCGCGGACAGACGTCCGACGGCGCCTGTCACCCTCCACCGGAGATCAAGGAGCAGTCATGCTCAACACCTCACGCATACGGCCTTCGCGCCGCCGCGCCTGGTCGGCCGCCGCGGCCGTCACGTCGGCCGGCCTGGCGGCGACCGGCCTCCTGGCGTTCCCCGGCAGCGCCCACGCCGCCGACACGCTCGGCGCCTCGGCGGCCGAGAGCGGACGCTACTACGGCGCCGCCGTGGCGCCCAACCTCCTCGGCGAAGCCAACTACGCCGCCACGCTGAACCGTGAGTTCAACAGCATCGTCGCCGAGAACGTCATGAAGTGGGATGCCACCGAGCCCAGGCAGGGTCAGTTCACCTTCCAGGGCGGGGACCAGCTCGTCGCCCACGCCCAGAGCAACGGCATGTCCGTACGCGGCCACACCCTGGTCTGGCATGCCCAGCAGCCCTCCTGGGTCAGCGGTCTGACCGGCAACAACCTGCGCCAGGCGATGCTCAACCACATCGACGGGGTCGCCGGTCACTACGCCGGGAAGATCGACTCCTGGGACGTGGTCAACGAGGCGTTCGAATGGGACGGCAGCCGCCGCCAGTCCAACCTCCAGCAGCAGATCGGCAACGGCTGGATCGAAGACGCCTTCCGCGCCGCCGACGCCACCGACCCCGGCGCCACGCTCTGCTACAACGACTACGGGACCGACGGCGTCAACGCCAAGAGCGACGCCATCTACCGCATGGTCCAGGACTTCCTCGCCCGCGGCGTACCCATCGACTGCGTCGGCTTCCAGTCCCACCTCGACTCGAACTCCAACCTCGGCAGCTACCGGCAGAACCTGCAGCGCTTCGCCGACCTCGGCGTCGACGTGCAGATCACCGAGCTGGACATCGGCGGCTCCGGCACCGCCCAGGCCAACGCCTACCGCACCGTCACCGAGGCATGCGTGGCGGTGTCCCGCTGCACCGGCATCACCACCTGGGGCATCACCGACAAGTACTCGTGGCGCGGCCAGGACACCCCGCTGCTGTTCGACGGCAACTACCAGAAGAAGCAGGCGTACACCGCCGTCCTGGAAGCCCTGAACAGCGCTCCCTGACGTCCGGCGTACGCCGTCCACACGGGGCCGGGCCGCCCTGCAGAGCGCAGGTCGCGGGGCGGCCCGCCCCGGCACGAAGAACGCCGGTTCGCCCGCTCCCAGACGATCCCCCACACACCTCGGCCAGGCCCACGACGGCACGGAACGGCGCCGCGGGCCGCCCTACGGAGGGTTCACATGCCCAGCCACTTCAGAAGGTATCTCGCGGCGGCGGTCTGCCCGCTGCTCGTCACCGCAGGCGCCGCCACGATGCTGTCGCCGGCCGCGGCCGAACCTGCCGGGACGGGCGACACCCGGCAGGCGCAGTTCCAGCAGGTGACCCTCGCCAAAGGCGCGACCGAGATGGGTGAGCCGATGGCGCTGGCCGTGCTGCCCGACCGCTCGGTGCTGCACACCTCGCGCGACGGCACCGTGCGGGTCACCGACCCGCAGGGCACGACCAAGGTCGCGGGCAGGCTGAACGTCTACACCCACGACGAGGACGGCTTGCAGGGGGTCGGCATCGATCCCGGCTTCGCCGCCAACCGCTTCGTCTACCTGTACTACGCCCCCGCGCTCGACACGCCGCCGGGGGACGCACCGAGCACAGGTTCGGCCGCGGACTTCGAACCGTTCGACGGCGTCAACCGGCTCTCCCGGTTCGTGCTCAAGGACGACGGCACCCTCGATACCTCCACCGAGAAGACGATCCTCGACGTGCCGGCGAACCGCGGCCAGTGCTGCCACACCGGGGGCGACATCGACTTCGACGCCGAGGGCAACCTCTATCTCTCGACCGGCGACGACACCAACCCCTTCGGCTCCGACGGCTACACCCCGATCGACGAACGCGGCAACCGCAATCCGGCATTCGACGCACAGCGGTCGGCGGGGAACACCAACGACCTGCGCGGCAAGATCCTGCGGATCAAAGTCGCCGACGACGGCTCGTACGACATCCCGGACGGCAACCTCTTCGCACCGGGAACACCCCGGACGCGGCCCGAGATCTACGCCATGGGCTTCCGCAACCCGTACCGGATGAGCGTCGACAAACAGACGGGTGTCGTCTACGTGGGCGACTACGGCCCGGACGCCGGGTCCGCCTCCCCGGGCCGGGGCCCGGGCGGCATGGTGGAGTTCGCCCGGGTGCCCGGCGCGGGCAACTACGGCTGGCCGTACTGCGTCGGCGACAACCGGCCCTACGTCGACTACGACTTCGCCACGGGCGCCTCCGGCCAGGCGTTCAACTGCTCCGCGCCTGTCAACAACTCGCCGAACAACACCGGCCTGAGCACCCTTCCGCCGGCCCAGCCGGCCTGGATCCCCTACGACGGCGGTTCCGTGCCGGAGTTCGGCAGCGGCACGGAGTCCCCCATGGCCGGCCCCGTATACCGCTACGAACCGGACCTGGACTCGGCGGTCAAGTTCCCGCAGGAGTTCGACGGTGACTTCTTCGCCATGGAGTGGGGCCGCCGCTGGATCAAGAACATCGCCGTGAACGCCGACGGCAGCCGCGGCGCCATCGGCGGCATCCCGTGGTCCGGAACCCAGCCCATGGACGCGGCCTTCGGCCCCGACGGCGCCCTGTACGTCCTGGACTACGGCACCGGCTGGTACGCCGGAGACCAGAACAGCGCCCTGTACCGCATCGAGAACGTCCCCGGGGCCGCAGAGTCACCAACGCAGGCGGGCTGACCAGGCACGACCTGCACGGCACCCGGACCAGCCGGCGCCGGGCCGGGCACTTCGCCGCCCGGATCGGCGTCGAGACGACCACCATGGAAGGGAACATCCACATGTCCGAGCTCCCGACCCGCCGGACGCTCCTCGGAGGAGCCCTGGGTGTCGCGGCGCTACCGGTCGTGACGGCTCCGGGCGCCGCGGCACTGCCGCTGCCGGCCCCGGGCCCGTCCGCGGCTTCCGGCGACCCGTACGAAGTCCTCGTCTTCTCCAGGACGGCGGGCTTCCGGCACGACGCCATCGACGAGGGGATCACCGCGCTCCGGGAACTGGGAGCGGAGAACGACTTCCAGGTGACCGCCACCGAGGACGCCACCGCGTTCACCGGCGACAGCCTCGCGCGCTACAAGGTGGTCGTGTTCCTGAACACCACCGGCGACGTGCTCGACGCCGCCCAGCAGGCGGCGTTCGAGGGGTACATCGCGGGCGGTGGCGCGTACGTCGGGGTCCACTCGGCCGCCGACACCGAGTACGACTGGCCCTGGTACGGCGAACTGGTCGGCGCGTACTTCCACTCCCACCCGCAGATCCAGAACGCCACGGTCGTCGTCGAGGACCGGACGCACGACGCGACAGCCCACCTCGGAGCGACCTGGCAGCGCACGGACGAGTGGTACAACTACCGCACCAACCCCCGCGCCGGCGCCCACGTGCTGGCTTCGCTCGACGAGTCCAGCTACAGCGGCGGCACCATGGACCGCGACCACCCCATCGCGTGGTGCAAGGAGTACGCGGGGGGTCGCTCGTTCTACACGGGCGGCGGGCACACGGCCGAGTCGTACGCCCAGGCGGACTTCCGGCGCCATCTGCTCGGCGGCATCCGCTGGGCCGCGGGCACCGCAGGACCCGGCATGTGACGCCCGGCGGACCCCCCGGATTCGCCGGGGGCGCCCGGGCCGGGATCCCGTGCCCACGTCGGCGCCGTCCACCCGGCCGGTAGCCATGAGGCCGGGTTGGCCTGCGGTAGTTCACCCACGAGCAGTGCGAATGTTTCGATATCGACAACGAATCATGCGAGAAGGGTTGACCCCGTTCGCCGGCTCCCTATCATCCACACTGCCCGATACTTCGATCCTCGTTCGATATCACGAACCGATCGACGTCACCCGGACGTGCATCCACACCGCAACGGCCGTCGAAGACCGAGGACTGACTCCGGGCACCGCAGTCTCGCTCGGATTTCGCACGGGCCGCTACGAACTGCACCACATGGACAGTCCGGGCAGCCTCTGACCGGGCCGACCGGAACCGCGTGCTCAAAGATGAGGAGGTTCCCATGCGCAGACGAAGTTCCAGCCGCAGACACCCGTTGGTGGTGCTCGCCACTGCGGTTGCGGTCCTGATCGCGTTGGCGCCGGCGATCGGCGCCGGCCCGGCTCAGGCGGCAAGCAGCGGCGCCTTGCGCAGCGCCGCATCCAGCAAGTGTCTCGACGTGTCGAACGCCAGCCAGACCGACGGTACGTACCTGCAGATCTGGGACTGCTCGGGCGGGACCAACCAGCAGTGGACGCACACGGACAGCAACCAGTTGACCGTGTACGGAAACAAGTGCCTGGACGTTCCCGGCCATGCCACCACCCCCGGTACCCGGGTACAGATCTGGTCCTGCAGCGGCGGTGCCAACCAGCAGTGGCGGGTGAACTCCGACGGCACGATCGTGGGCGTGGAGTCCGGGCTGTGCCTCGACGTCACCGGCGGCGCTACGGCCAACGGCACGGCGGTGGTGCTCTGGACGTGCAACGGCGGCAGCAACCAGAAGTGGACCGGCCTGTCCGGGACACCGGGCGACGCGTGTGCGCTTCCTTCGACGTACCGGTGGTCGTCGACGGGTGTGCTGGCGCAGCCGGCGAACGGGTGGGTCTCGCTGAAGGACTTCACCAGCGTGGTGCACAACGGCAGGCACCTGGTCTACGGGACGAAGGTGGAGGGGTCGTCGTACGGCTCGATGGCGTTCAGTCCCTTCACGAACTGGTCGGACATGCCCTCGGCCGGCCAGAACGGAATGAACCAGGCCGCGGTGGCACCCACGCTGTTCTACTTCGCGCCCAAGAACGTCTGGGTGCTGGCGTACCAGTGGGGTTCGTGGCCCTTCATCTACCGCACGTCGAGCGACCCCACCAACCCCAACGGCTGGTCCGCGCCGCAGCCGTTGTTCACCGGCAGCATCTCCGGCTCCAACACCGGCCCGATCGACCAGACCCTGATCGGTGACGGCCAGAACATGTACCTGTTCTTCGCCGGTGACAACGGCAAGATCTACCGCGCGAGCATGCCGATCGGGAACTTCCCGGGCAACTTCGGCTCGTCGTACACGACGATCATGAGCGACTCGACGAACAACCTGTTCGAGGGAGTGCAGGTCTACAAGGTCAAGGACCAGAACCAGTACCTCATGATCGTGGAGGCGATCGGTGCGAACGGGCGCTACTTCCGCTCGTTCACCTCATCCAGCCTCGGCGGTTCGTGGACCCCGCAGGCCACGAGCGAGAGCAACCCCTTCGCGGGCAAGGCCAACAGCGGTGCCACCTGGACCAATGACATCAGCCACGGCGACCTGGTCCGCAACAACCCCGACCAGACCATGACCATCGACCCCTGCAACCTGCAGTTCCTCTACCAGGGCAAGTCCCCCAACGCAGGCGGCCCCTACGACCAGCTTCCCTGGCGGCCGGGCGTCCTCACCCTGCAGCGCTGACCCGCCTGGTCCGCGGTGATCACGATGCGCCGCGGACACCGGCAGGCCGGGACCCACCACTTCGAGGAGCCCCAGCCGCGCGTCGGCTGGGGTTCCTCCTTCCGTGTTCTGGCCCGGGATCACCCGTCGGCCGCGGCACGCGGGCCTGGCGGTGCCGTCGAGGCGCGTGCCACCAGTTCCGTGGCGAGTTCGATGTGGTGGGAATCCACTTTCTCGCCGTTGGCCAGGCGGAGGGCGGTGCGCAGGGCGACGCCGCCCATCTCCCGTAGCGGCTGGCGTACGGTCGTCAGCGGCGGCGACGCCGTCCGGGCGAGGAGCGTGTCGTCGAAGCCGACCACGCTGAGGTCCTCGGGGATGCGCAGGCCGCGGGTGCGGGCGGCCTCGATGACGCCGAGGGCGATCTCGTCGTTTCCCGCGAATATCGCCGTCGGTTGCTCTTCCAGGTCCAGCAGTGCCGCGGCGCCGGCCAGGCCGGCCTGGTACGTGAATTCTCCGGGCCGGACGTAGGCGGGGGGCACGGGTGCTCCCGCCGCCTCCATGGCGGCGCGGTAGCCGTGCGCGCGGGCCTGGTTGCAGGCGGCCATGGCCGGTCCGCCGAGGTGCGCGACGCGGCGGTGGCCGAGGGAGAGCAGGTGCTGAGTCGCGGCCAGGCCGCCGGCGAAGTTGGTCGCTCCGACGCTGTTGACCCGGTTGTGCGGCAGGTGCAGCGGGTCGAGCACGACCGCGGGGAGGCCGGCGCGGGCCAGGGCTTTCAGGTGCGCTTCGGTGTAGACGCTGGTGACCCCGATGAGGGCGCGGCGGCCGGCTGTGACCAGGTCCCGGGCCCAGTGCGGGGCATGGGACGACGTGCCGATCACCACCGAGGCCCCCAGCTCGGCGGCCGCGTCGGCGATGCCTTCCACCGCCTCGGCCACGTACGGCCTGAGGCCGCCCGCGAACTGCACTTCGATGGTCGGACTCTGCGGACCCTCGGTGTGGCGGAACACGGGTGCGAAGTAGTCGTGCCGGTGCAGCAGTTCCAGCACCCGGGCGCGCGTCTGCGGCGCAACGTCGCTTCGATCGTTGACCACTTTGGATACGGTCGCGACCGAGACCCCCGCCGCCCGGGCGATGGTCGCCAAGGTGGTGCGCCTAGCGTCCGTCGGCATCGGCTTCTTCCCCCTGCTGTCTGTCCACCGGAGTCGTGAGCCGCCGGTCGTGCCCGACCACACGGGTGGGGCCGGTCAACCGTACGGTAACCCGGCAGGGGAGATCCGCCGCGGAGGTGCCGAGGAGCACCTCGACCTCCCCGGGTTCGACGATCCGCCGCAGGTCCCGGCCGGCGAACGCGGTCCGGTCGGCATGCACGTGGAACCGGACCCGCGCGCTCGCGCCCGGCTCCAGCCGGACCGGGGCGAAGCCGGTCAACTGCCGGGCCGGTCGGGTCACCTGGGCGACGAGGTCGCGCAGATACAACTGGACGACCTCGTGGCCGGTCCTGGCACCGGTGTTGCGTACCCGCACCGATACGGCGAATTCACCGTCGGTGGGTATCTCGGTCGCGCTCACGCGCGGTTCTTCGACCTCGAACGTGGTGTACGACCTGCCGTATCCGAAGGGGAACAGCGGCGTCGGGTCGATGCTGCTGATGCCGTGGGTGTTGCCGCCGAGCGGTGGCTGCAAGTACGTGCCGGGCTGTCCGCCCGGCCGGCGGGGGATCTGCACCGGCAGCCTGCCGGCGGGCTGGACCCGGCCGGACAGCACACCGGCGATCGCCGCCGCGCCTTCCTGGCCGGGCATGAACGCCTGGACCAGACCGGCGGCGTGGGGATGCACCTCGCCCAGGGCGTACGGGCGGCCGGAGACCACCACCACGATCACGGGTGTCCCGGTGGCGTAGAGCTCCGCGAGCAGGTCGGCCTGCACGCCTGGCAGCCGCAGATCCTCGGCGTCGCAGCCCTCGCCGGACGTGCCGTTGCCGAACATGCCCGCGCGGTCACCCACTACCGCCACGCACAGATCCGCTTCGCGGGCCGCGGTCACCGCGGCGGCGAAGCCGGAGCGGTCGTCGCCCGACACCTCGCACCCCGGCTCGTGGCGGATCCCGGTGTCCGGAAGTTCGCGGCGCAGTGCGTCGAGGACCGTCGGCGCCGCCACGCCGAGGCCCAGGCCGGGATGACGGGGCAGGACGTGGTTGGGGAAGGCGTAGCAGCCCATGAGGGTACGCGAGTCGTCGGCGCACGGCCCGATCACGGCGAGCCGGCCCGGCGCGGTACGTCCGGCGCCGAGCAGCGGCAGTGCGCTGCCTTCGTCGAGCAGCACGACGGATCGCTCGGCCAGTTCCCGGGCCAGTTCCCGGTTCTCCGGTGAGTCCAGATCGACCTCGGCGGCCCCGGCGACCGAGCCCTCGGGCGTCCAGCCGGGATCGAGCAGCCCGAGCTGGACCTTCTGGGTGAGCAGACGGCGGACCGCCCGGTCCACCAGGGACTCGGGCAGTTCGTCCCGGCCGATGCGTTCCATGAGGTGCCGGCCGAAGCCGACGGTGTCGGGAAGTTCCACGTCGATGCCGGCGCTGAGCGCCAGTACCCCCGCCTGCTCGGTGTCCGCGGCCACCCCGTGCATGCCGGCGAGAAACGCGACCGCCCCGTAGTCGGAGACCACGGTGCCGGTGAAACCCCAGTCGCCGCGCAGCAGATCGGTCAGCAGCCAGGAGTCGATGCCCGCCGGGACCCCGTCCACCTCGGAGTAGGCGTTCATCACGGAGCGGGCCCCGCCCACCGCGATCGCCGTCTCGAACGGCGGCAGCATGACGTCCGTCAGCTCGCGGCGGCCGAGGGGCGCCGGCCCGTGGTTGCGGGCGGCGCGGGACGCGGAGTACCCGGCGAAGTGCTTCAGGGTGGCGATGACGCCGGCGCCCTCCAGGCCGGCGACGTAGGCGGCGCCGAGCATCGAGACCAGGTAGGGATCTTCCCCCATGGTCTCCTCGACGCGGCCCCACCGGTAGTCACGGACCACGTCGAGGACCGGGGCGAGACCCTGGTGCACGCCGACCGCCCGCATGTCCCGCCCGATCGCGGCACCCAGTCGTCGCACCAGATCCGGATCGAACGTCGCCGCCCACGCGAGGGCCGCGGGATAGACCGTGGCGCCGTAGGTGGTGAACCCGGTGAGGCACTCCTCGTGGACCAGCGCGGGGATGCCCAACCGGGAGCCCCGCAGGACCGTGTGCTGCGACCTGACGAGCTCGGCGGCCCCCTCGACCGCGGTCACCGGCCGGCTGCCGTACACCCGGGTGAGATGGCCGAGGCCGTCCCGGCTTGCCTCGGCCAGGGGGATGCTCCCGGACTCGAACACCTCCTGGATCGGCGCCACGCGCTGTCCCCCGGCCCGCTCGTCGCCGCCTTCCCTCGCGCGCGCCGTGTCGTTGCCGATCCAGCGGCTGCCGAGCTGCGCGACCTTCTCCGCCAACGTCATCTCGGCCAGCAGGGCGTCGACCCGGTCCGGCACGGGCAGCGCCGGGTCCCGCCAGCGGTGCGTGCCCCAGCCCGTCACCGGTTGTGATTCAGCCGTGGGCATCGCGCACTCCTCTGCATTCATTCCGCGGATCGCGAAACTTTTTCGACCCGGGTCGGGATACGTCGAGGTCACCTCCACCCGAGCGTACGCGTACAGACCTTGCCCTACAACGGACTTACGCATGCCTTGACAGCCACAAACCCGATACCTAACTTGCACCCACGAGGCGCAACGAAATCAGAAGTTTCGAAAAGTTTTCATCCATGGCCCGCCGGAAGCTGACGGCCCTCTAGTGCGGAGAACACACATGGAGATCCACCTATCTCGTCGTACCCTCCTCGGCCTGGCGGCCGGTGTGCCGGCCTCCGCGGCGCTCGCCGCCTGCGGCTCATCCGGTCCCGGCAAGGGCGGTGGCGGCGGCACAGCCACGTACTGGCACCTGAGCGGGCAGCCTCAGGAAGGCGTCAGGACCGGAGCGGTGGAGCGGTTCAACGAGGCCGCTTCCCAAGGGCGGATCGAGGTCACCACCTTCGAGAACGACGCGTACAAGACGAAGATCAAGACCGCCATCGGGGCCGGGAAGGCGCCCACCATCATCTGGGGGTGGGGCGGTGGCACGCTGCGCAGCTACGTGCAGGCCGGCCAGGTCGACGACCTCACCCCGTGGTTCGACGAGAATCCCGAGGTCAAGAACCGGCTCTTTCCGTCCTCGTTCGGCGCGGCGACCGTCGACGGCAGGATCTACGCGATGCCGTTCGAGAGCGTCGAGCCGATCGTCCTGTTCTACAACAAGAGGGTCTTCGACGACGTCGGCGTGGAGCCGCCCCAGTCCTGGGACGACATCATGGCCCTAGTGCCCGAGTTCAACGCGGAGGGCATAGCGCCGTTCTCCCTCGGCGGCCAGTCCCGGTGGACGAACATGATGTGGCTGGAGTTCCTGTTCGACCGCATCGGCGGCCCCGAGGTGTTCCAGGCCGTCTTCGACGGCGAAAAGGACGCCTGGTCCCACCCGGCCGCCATCGACGCGCTGACCAAGGTGCAGGACCTGATCAAGGCGGACGGATTCATCAAGGGCTTCTCCTCGATCACCGCGGACTCCAACGCCGACCAGGCGCTCCTCTACACCGGCAAGGCCGCGATGATGCTGCACGGCTCCTGGTCGTACGGCATCCAGCAGACCGAGGGCGGAGACTTCGTCTCCGGCGGCGGCCTCGGCTTCATGAACTTCCCGCCCGTCGAAGGCGGCAAAGGCGATCCGGGCAACTCCGTCGGCAACCCCGCCCAGTACCTGTCCATCTCCTCGAAGGCCAGTGCCGAGCAGAAGAAGATCGCAAAGGACTTCTTCGCCACCGGCGTCCTCACGGACGACGAGGTCAAGGAGTGGATCGACACCGGGGCGGTGCCGATCGCGAAGGGCTCGGAGAAGCTGCTGGCCGCATCCGAGAGCGCCGAGTTCCTGCAGTTCGTCTACGGCATCGCCAGCAACGCGAAGACGTTCGGCCAGTCCTGGGACCAGGCGCTCAGCCCGACGGCCGCCGAGACGCTGCTGGACAACATCGCCAGGCTGTTCCAGTTGTCCATCTCGCCACAGCAGTTCACCGACAACCTCAACGAGGTCATCGGCAAGTGAGCACCCTCACCGGTTCTACGGGGCGCAGGGACCGGCGCGGCATCCTGCCCTGGCTGGCCGTGCCGGCGCTGCTGTTCTTCGTCGGCTTCGCCGTCATCCCGCTCGTCGGCGTCCTCCTGCTGAGCTTCACGACCTGGGACGGCATCGGCGGCATCCACCCGTCCGGGCTGACCAGTTGGCGTGCGGTGCTCACCGACCCCGGGCTGCCGCACGCCCTTTGGGTGACGTTCCTGGTGATGGCCGTGTCCTGGGCGGTTCAGACACCGGCGAGCATTCTGCTCGGCACGTTCCTCGCCGGCCGCCAGCGCTACCGCGCGGTGCTGAGCCTGGTCTACTTCGTCCCGCTCCTGCTCAGCTCCGCGGCGATCGCGGTCGCGTACAAGGCGCTGCTGGACCCCAACTTCGGGCTGGGCGCCGGGCTGGGGACCGAGTGGCTCAGCAAGGACTGGCTGGGGCGCCCGTGGCTCGCGTTCGGCGTCGTCGTCTTCATCGTCTCCTGGCAGTTCATCCCGTTCCACTCGCTGATCTACCAGGGGGGCGTCCAGCAGATCCCCCGGTCGCTGTACGAGGCCGCGGCGCTGGACGGCGCCGGACGGATCCGCCAGTTCTTCAGCATCACGCTGCCTCAGCTCAAATACACCATCATCACCTCGTCGACGCTGATGGTGATCGGGTCGCTCACCTTTTTCGACCTCATCTTCGTCCTGACCGAGGGCGGCCCCGGAGACGCCACCCGGGTCCTCGCGCTGGACATGTACAAACGGGGCTTCCAGGCCAACCTGATGGGGCCGGCCAGCGCCATCGCGGTCGTCCTCGTCCTCATGGGTCTCGCCATCGCCCTGCTGCTGCGCCGGCTCGGAGGCCGGGACGCCGGTGAGAGCCAGCTCGAGGGAGCCTGACATGACCGCCACGCTGACCGAGCCGCAACCGCAGAAGACCACCCCGCGCGAGCGGCGGCAACGCCCCGGTCCGAGCGCCCCCCGGCGCAACTGGCTCGGCGGTCTGGCCGGATGGCTCTGGCTCGCCGTCGTCGTCGTGCCCCTCTACTGGATCCTCATCACCAGCCTCAAGGCCCAGAGCAACTACTACGCGAGCAACCCGCTGGCGCCGCCGAGCGAGCCCACCCTGGACAACTACGAGCTGGTCCTGGAGTCCGACTTCCTCAGCTACTTCGTGAACAGCGTCGTGGTCACCGCGGGCGCCGTGGTGCCGGCGGTGACGGTCTCCTTCATGGCGGCCTACGCCATCGTGCGCGGCTGGCGCATGCGGTTCCTGCGCGTGGTGAACGGGCTGTTCCTCATGGGCCTCGCCATCCCGCTGCAGGCGACGGCGATCCCGGTCTATCTGATCATCATCAAGCTGCATCTGTACGACAGCCTGCTGGCCCTGATCCTGCCGTCGATCGCCTTCGCCATCCCGCTGTCCGTGCTGATCCTCGCCAACTTCATCCGGGACGTGCCCAAGGAGCTGTTCGACTCGATGCGGGTGGACGGGGCCACCGAGTGGGGAACACTGTGGCGCCTGGCGGCGCCGCTCACCCGGCCGGCCATCCTCACCGTGACCATCTTCAACGCGCTGACCATCTGGAACGGATTCCTGCTGCCGCTGATCCTCACCCAGAGCCCTTCCCAGCGGACGTTGCCGCTCGCACTGTGGACCTTCCAGGGCGAGTACGGGGTCAACATCCCCGCGGTCCTGGCAGCCGTCGTCCTCACCACCCTGCCCCTGATCGTCCTGTACGCCTTCGGCCGCCGGCAGTTGCTCAGCGGTCTGACCGCCGGATTCAGCCGGTGAGCCCGACCGGCCGGCTCCGCTCCACGGCGCCCGGCGGTTCGAGCGGAACACCTCCTGTGCGTACGTACGACAACCCGGTGATCAGCGGGTGCCACCCCGATCCGAGCGTGTGCCGGGTCGGCGGCGACTACTACCTGGTGTGCTCCAGCTTCGAGTACTTCCCCGGAGTGGACCGAGGACGGCTGGCCCGTCGTCGCACCCGTTCCCGAGAGCCACACGGCACCGGGCGGTGCCTGGCACCCCGTTCCGGCCCTGCCCACCCGCGACGACTTCGACGTGCCCGCTCTCGCGCCGCACTGGGTCTCCCCGTTCGCCCGCCCTGAGGGCTCCTGGTCGCTCACGTCGCGCCCCGGCTGGCTGGCGCTCGACGCCACCGGCGCCACCCTCGACCGCCCCGGCTACACGTTCGTCGGCCGCCGCCAGCAGCACCACGACTGCCGCGTCACCGCCGCGATCGACCCGGGCGCGGGACGCGGCGGCCCCAGCGTGCGCCTGGACGAGGCCCACCACTACGAACTGGAGGTCGGGAACGGAGAGGCCGGTGTCGTCGCCCGCATCGGTCCACTGCGCCAGACCGCGGCCAGCCGACCGGTCCCGCCCGGGCCGCTGACCCTCACCGTCGCGATCCGCACGTCCCGCCTCGTGCCCGCGTCGCCCGAACTCACCGGTGCCGCGGCCACCGGACCGGACACCATCGCCTTCTGGCTCGGCGATCCCGGCGCCCCGGGCGCCCGGCTCCTCGCCGAACTGAACGGGCGCTACCTGTCCACCGAGACCGCCTGCGGCTTCACCGGCCGCGTGATCGGGATGTACGCCACCGAAGGCACGGTCGCCTTCGACTGGTTCGAGCACACCCCGGCTTCGCCGCCCTCCTCTTGACCTGATGCGCCGGCCTTTCGGCGCCGGCCGATCCGTTTACAGCCCGGATGAGGAGCGCTAACCTTGGGAGCGCTCCCAAACGTATGACGTCTGCTGGCCGGCACGCACACGGGCGACCCACGCCCCGACGGAAAGGGAGAAACAGATGAGATACAGATCCCTCTTGATATCCCTTGTGGCTGCGGCACTTGTCGTCATGGCCGCTCCCGGCACGGCGCTGAGCAGCAGTCGCGACGCAGGCACGTCGCCCACGAGTGTGGGTGCGGCCGCCCCGACCGCCGGATGCGGCCAGGCTCCGACGCTGACCAGCGGTACGCACACGATCTCCAGCAGCGGCCAGAACCGCAGCTACATCCTCAGGATCCCCGCCGACTACGACAACACCCACCCCTACCGGTTGATCTTCGGAATGCACTGGCTGGGCGGCACCGCCAACGATGTCGACTCGGGTGGATCCGATGGGTACAACTGGTCCTATTACGGACTCAGGCGCCTGGCGGACAGCACGAACAACGGCACGATCTTCGTGGCGCCCCAGGGCCTCAACAACGGCTGGGCCAACTCCGGCGGTCAGGACGTGACCCTCGTCGACGACATACTCCGGGAGATCGAGGCGGGCCTGTGCGTCGACACGGCACAGGTCTTCTCCGCGGGTTTCAGCTACGGCGGCGCGATGTCGTACGCCCTCGCCTGCGGCCGGGCGACGGTCTTCCGCGCGGTGGCGGTCTACTCCGGCGCGAACCTCAGCGGCTGCAGCGGCGGTACGCAGCCCGTCGCGTACATGGGGCTCCACGGCCTCAGGGACAACGTGCTGCCCATCTCTTCGGGACGAGGGCTGCGCGACACGTTCGTCAGGAACAACGGCTGTACCCAGCAGAACCCGCCCGAGCCGGGGCAAGGGAGCCTGACGCACATCGTCACCGCCTACTCGGGGTGCAAGAGCGGGTATCCCGTCGTATGGGCCGCGTTCGACGGAGGTCACGACCCCGGCCCCATTGACGGGTCCACCGGTGGCGGCTGGCGGACCTGGACGTCGGGAGAGGTGTGGAAGTTCTTCACCCAGTTCGACTCGTCCACGCCCCCCACGCCCGCCGGCGGGCAGATCCTGGGCGGGCAGTCAGGTCGCTGTATCGACATCCCCGACTCCACCACGGCCAACGGCACCCAGGCGCAACTGTGGGACTGCCACGGCGGCACCAACCAGCGGTGGACCTACACCGCCGGCAAGCAACTCATGATCTACGGCAGCAAGTGTCTGGACGCCTCCGGGGCGGGGACCGGCAATGGCACGGCCGTGGTGATCTGGGACTGCCACGGGCAGACGAACCAGCAGTGGAACATCAACGCCAACGGCACCATCACGGGACTGCAGTCGGGGTTGTGTCTCGATGCCAGCGGCACGAACACCGCCAACGGAACGAGGATCCAGCTGTGGAGCTGCGGCGGCGGAGCCAACCAGCAGTGGAGTCTGCAGAGCTGACACACGCTCTCGGGGCCAGGCACCCGCCGTGCCCGGCCCCGAAGCGGGCCAACACCCGAGGGGACAGGACGTACGCGCGATCAGGACTGCCGAGAACCGGAGGAACGATGAAGAAGGTGCTTGTGCTCGTCGGCGACGCGGCCGAGGAACTGGACGCGATGTACCCGATCTTCCGTATGCGCGAGGCGGGCTATCAGGCGGACGTCGCGGCGTTGACGCGTAGGGACGTACAACTGGTGATCCACGATTTCGAGCCGGACTCCGACGCGTACACGGAGAAGAACGGGCGCAGGCTCCCCGTCGACCTGGCCTTCTCGGAGGTCGATCCGACGGGGTACGCGGGCTTGGTCATCCCCGGTGGTCGTGCTCCTGAGTACATCCGCCTCGACGCCGACGTCCGTCGCATCACGGAGTACTTCTTCGCCCGGAACCTGCCCGTGGGCACGGTGTGCCACGGACCGCAGGTGCCGGCGGCCTACGGCCTCCTGAAGGGTCGCAAGACGGCTGCGTTCGGGCCCCTGGCCGCGGACATGGAGAACGCCGGCGCGACGGTCGTCGACGAGCCCGACGTCGTCGACGGGAACATGGTCTCCTGCCGGGGCTGGCCGGATCTGCCGGAGTGGTCACGGGCGTTCGTGTCGGTTCTCGAACGCTCCGCCGGCCCTGCCTGACCGCCGGCGCATGAGCTTTCCCGTGGGTGGCGGCGGAGCTGCACCGGCTCCTGACGACCTTCCTGGAGGAACCATGGACGACTTCGCGATCCCGCGCACACGCACCCGGGTGATCTGACGCGCCTGCCCTCAGAACGCGGTCGACGCCCGGACCCATCCGCTTGCGAAAGACACCTTCCCTTCTCCGACCGGCAATGCCGGAGCCGCATTCCACTCGAGAGGCCCCCCACATGAAGGAACGACACCGCACACGCCCACGCACCCTCGTGGCGCTGGCCATGGCGCCACTGCTCGCGGCCGGCGCCCTGACGGCGACCGCGTCCCACGCCGAGGCCGCCGAGGCCCGGGTCCTGCTGTTCACCAGGGCCGTCGGCTACGTCCACGCCTCCATACCGGCCGGCATCCGGATGTTCCGGGAGGAGGCGGCCGAGCAGGACATCGAGCTTGTCCAGACCGACGACCCGGCCGTCTTCAACGACGCCGAACTCGCCGGGTTCGAAGCCGTCGTCATGCTCCAGAACTCCGGCATGGTCTGGGACACCGCCGAACAGCGTCAGGCCATGCAGGACTACGTCACCGGCGGCGGCGGCGTGGTGGCCATCCACAACACCCTCGACGCGGGCATCGAGGGTGAGTTCCCCTGGTGGGACGAGACCATCAACGGCGGCGCGCACATGCCCGCCCACGCCGCCGGCATCCAGAACGGCACCGTCCACGTCGAGGACCCGGACCACCCCTCCACCCAGGATCTCCCCGCGTCCTGGACCAGGCCCGAGGAGTGGTACAACTTCGCCCCGAACCCGCGGCCGAACGTCCACGTGCTCGCCACCGTCGACGAGTCGACCTACGACCCGGGCGAGTTCGCGATGGGCGACGACCACCCCATCTCCTGGTGCAGCGTCGACTCCGGCGGGAAGGTCTGGGCCACCGCCATGGGACACGATGCCGCCGCCTACGCGGAGGAGGACTTCCGCAAGCACGTGATGGGCGGCGTGCAGTGGGCGACGGGCAACCAGCCGGGAGAGTGCGGGGAGCCCGCACCCGACCAGGCCACCTTCGAGAAGGTGACGCTCGACGACGGCACCCTCGATCCCATGGAGCTGGACGTCGCACCTGACGGCCGTGTGATCTACATCCAGCGCGGCGGCGCGGTGCGCATCTTCGACCCGGCGACCCGGTCCACCACGACCGCCGGAAACCTCAAGGTGTACACCGGCGGTGAGGACGGGCTCATCGGACTGGCCCTCGACCCCGGCTTCGCCACCAACAACAAGATCTACCTCAACTACTCCCCCGCCGACAGCGCGGCAGACGTCAACAGAGTGTCCGGCTTCACCCTGCGGGGGAACACTCTGGATCTGTCGAGCGAGCAGAAGGTGATCGACATCCCCGCCTACCGGGACCGGACCTACCCGGAGCCCGGCCACACCGGCGGCAGCCTGGAGTTCGGCCCGGACGGCACCCTCTACATCGGCACGGGCGACGACACTGCGCCCAACCTCGACCCGGCCTGGCGGGGCTACGCCCCACTGGACTGGCGCGCGGGTCATGAGATGCAGGACTCGGCGCGCACGGCCGGCAACACCAACGACCTGCGTGGCAAGATCCTGCGCGTCCAGCCCGCCAACGGCGGCGGATACACCATCCCCGACGGCAACCTCTTCCCGGTGGGAACGGCGAACACCCGCCCCGAGGTCTACGCCATGGGCTTCCGCAACCCCTTCCGCTTCTCCGTGGACCCCGCCACCGGCGCCGTACACATGGCCGACTACGGCCCCGACCGCCACGGCACCACCGACAACCGCGGCCCCGCGGGAATGGGCGAGTACAACGTCATCACCGAGCCGGGCAACTACGGCTGGCCCTTCTGCCACGGCAACAACGAGCCCTACGCTCCGTACAACCCCGACAACGGCCGGGTCGGCCCGAAGTTCGACTGCGCCAACCCCGTCAACGAGTCCCCCAACAACACCGGTCTCACCGAGCTGCCGCCCGTCCAGAAGCCCGACATGTGGTATGGCTACGACGCCTCACCGGAGTTCCCCGAACTCGGCACGGGCGGTATCGCCCCGATGGCCGGACCCGTCTACCGCTTCGACGCCGGCAACCCTTCCAGCACCAAGTTCCCGCAGTCGTTCGACGGCTCGGCGTTCTTCTACGAGTGGGACCGCAACTTCATCAAGGAGATCCGCTTCGACGGGAGCGGCGACCCGGGGGCCGTCAACGCATTCATGTCCGGCACCAGGTTCATCAGGCCGATGGACATGACGTTCGGCCCGGACGGCGCGCTCTACCTCCTGGAGTGGGGCAGCTCCTTCGGGGGCGGCAACAACGACTCCGGCCTCTCTCGCATCGACTACCGAGGGGCCGCAAGCGCCGGAGCCTAGGGTGCCGGCCGGCTGGCCGGCACCCTCGCTCCACCCAGCAGTCGGGCGGCCCGGCGGCTCTCGCCGGGCCGCCCTGGTGTGCGGGTTGAGCCGAGTCCGCGGCCTACGCGGCGTTGCCGATCTCGCTGCGGGCGGCGGCACGCCTGATGTCACGGGCTTCCGGCCCGGTGATCACCCCGTCGTCCATGAGCGCGGCAGTCACCTCCCGTACGTGCCCGCGGAATTCGCCCGGGCTGCTCCACGGCTGTTCGTCCAGGATGCGGTCGTTGATCGTGCATCCGCCGCCGGCCTCGTAGTTCGTCACCCCGCTGTCGACGTCGCCGACGACCACCGTCGCCCGCGGATCGGGAGTGGCGCACTCCCCCGGCTGGCTTGCGGACGTGCCGAACTCCATCCAGTTGACCCGCACCTGACCATCCGGGAAGACGAGGTGCAGCGGGAACGTACCCTCGGTCGGCTTCAGGTCCAGCGTCACGTTCTGCCAGGTTGCGGCGGCCTCGGCGAGCACGATGCGCGCGTCGTTGCCCTGTCCGGACGTGTCCACGGCCGTGGCGCCGTCCTTCTCGTCGAACTGGTACCAGGCGACGTCGCCGCCACCGGCGTCGCCGCCGGGGCCGGCGGTCAGCGACCGGATCTCGTTCTGCGTCAGGGCCCGGTCGAAGACGTTGAAGTCGTCGACAGCGCCGTTGAGCAGCGGGTCCGCCGTCCACTGGGAGTCGCCGATCCAGTTCTGCGTGGTGGGGCCCAGATCCGACGGGTTCAACGTGATGTTGTCATTGGTTCCGATCGGCTCTCCGTTCAGGTACAGCGTTCCCGTCGTGCCCGACAGCGTGACCGCGACGTGCTGCCAGCCGTCGGTGGGCAGCGGCTGCGAGCCGTCGATCTGCTGCTCGCCGGAGCCGGTCGTGATCGCGAATCTGAGGTTGCCGCTGCCGCCGGCGCTCGGCGTCAGGAACATGTTGTTGTCGGTGCCGGAGCCGAAGTCGAAGACGCGGGCCCATGTCTGGTCGCCGGACCAGTTCACCCACGCGGAGGCGGTGAAGTCCTCGGCATCCTCGACGATTCCCGTGGGCAGCTCCACCTTCTCCAGCTGACCGGACCCGTTGAGCCGGACGGCGCTGCCGAAGCCCTCCGGGCCGCCGGACCGCGGCACCTCGACGCTGCCCTCGATCTGCGCGCTGCCCAGCAGCTCGCCGTCGGGCGCACCGCGCCGTACCTCGACCGTGGCGTCCCCGGCCGCCGCCGCACGGAGCGTCACATCGCCGACGCCGTCGAGGTTGTAGGGGTCGTACGACGCCCAGGCGCCACCCCCGGCGGTGATCGCCTCACCGCCTCCGGTCTCCTCGTCGTTCGCGCCGCTGACGCCGACCCCCGACGAGTCGCTGAAGTGCTCGACCTCCTTTCGCGTCTGCTGCAGGAAGTGCGTCACCCCGCCGGTGAGCGCGGGGGCACCGGCCTCGCCACCGAGGTCGGTGTAGCCGGCCGTCACCGTCAGCGCGATGTCCGCGGCTTCGCCGTGGTCCGCGTCGGTCTGGGTGGCGAGTACGCCTTCGCACCCGTTCTGCACCTCGCCCGGATGCACGTGCGCGTTGCCGCCCTCATCGTGGTAGAGCCCTTGCTGGACGGTCACGCGCTCGCAGTCGATCGCGTCGCCTGAGCCGTCCTCGGCGTCCGACACCGAGACTCTGAAGGGGATCTCGTCGCCCCAGTCGAAGACCTGGCCGTTGTGCGGCAGCTCGATGGTCACCTCGGGACGGGTGTTCCCCGCGGTGATCGTGATGTTGGAGCTGCTGGAACGTCCCGACGGGTCGCTGACCGTGAGTTGCGCGGTGTACTCGCCGGGCTCGGTGTAGGTGTGGGTCGGGTCGGGTTCGTCCGATGTCGTGCCGTCACCGAGGTCCCAGGCGTACGTCAGTTCGTCGCCGTCCGGGTCGTGGCTGCCCTCGCTGGAGAAGGCGACGTCCAGCGGAGCGGGCCCGGAGTCCTTGTCGACGGCGGCCTTCGCGACCGGGGTGCGTGCACCCTTGGTGTAGTTGATCTTGTAGAGGCCGGAGTCCGGGTTGACGTTCGCCCCGCCGTAGTTGAAGTCCATGCCCCACTCGATCAGGTACATCGCCCCGTCCGGCCCGAACTCCATGTCGTGCGGGCTGCGGAAGAGGGTGTTCGGCATGAACTGCTCGAAGCTCTTGTAGTTTCCGTTCTCGTCCAGTCGGAGCGCGCCGATCCACTTGCGCGACCATTCCATGACGAAGACCGCGTCGTCGTAGTACTCCGGGAACTGCCCGTCTCCCAGCAGTTCCGGGTCGTAGTGGTACACGTCGCCGGCGTACGCGGAGCGCCCGCCGCCCTGGGGGAGCTCCGGGAACTGCGGCGACTGCCCGTACGGGTACCAGACGAAGGCGTCCTTGGCCGGCGGGACGGTGTCCAGGCCGGTGTTGAACGGGGACGTGTTGGCGGGGCCGTTCTCGCAGTCGAAGGACTCACCCGGGGTGCCGGAGGCGAAGTCCCACTCGCGGTACGCCTGGTTGTCGGCGATGCAGTACGGCCAGCCGTAGTTGCCGGCCTCGCGGATCTGGTTCCACTCGTCGTAGCCGCGCGGGCCGCGGTCGGCGTTGTCGCTGCCAGCGTCGGGACCGACCTCGCCGGCGTAGACCCAGCCGGTCTCGTCGTCGACGGCGATCCGGAACGGGTTGCGGTGGCCCATCGTGTAGATCTCGGGCCGTGTCTTCTCTGTGCCGGGTGGGAACAGGTTGCCCTCCGGGACCGAGTAGGTGCCGTCGTCCTCGGGTCTGATCCGAAGGATCTTGCCGCGCAGGTCGTTGGTGTTGCCGGAGGTGCGCCGCGCGTCGTAGGAGTGCTTGGCGTCCTCGCTGGTCTGCTCGTCGTGGACGCGCCCGTCGATCGGGGCGAAGCCGTCCGAGGCGAAGTGCGCGGTGTCGTCCCCGGTGGAGATGAAGAGGTTGCCGTCGGGGCCGAACCGCATCGAGCCGGCGGAGTGGCAGCACACCTCCCGCTGGTGCGGGATCTCAAGGAGGACCTTTTCGGATTCCATGTCCAGGGTGTCGCCGTCGGCGGTGAATCTGGAGACGTGCTGTACCTCGGGCGATGGTGCGCTGTAGAAGAGGTAGACCCACCGGTTCGTCTCGAAGTCGGGATCGAGGGCTATGCCCAGCAGGCCGTTCTCGTTGCCGCGGTGGACCGGGATCTGTGCGGCGACTTTCACGGCGCCGTTCTCTGGGTCGTAGAGCTTCACCGTGCCGCCCAGCTCGACGTAGAAGACACGCCCGTCGGGGGCGACGGCGAGCTCCATCGGGTTGGCGGTGTTGTCGTCCAGCGCGACCTTCTCGAAGGAAGACTCCGTAGGGGGCCCTTCGCGCGGCTCACCGCAGTCGCCTTCGGCGGCGCCCGCCGCCCACTGGATGCCGCCGAGGAGGTGCCGGCGCAACTGCGGCTCGTCGTAGTGTTCCGGCTGGTGGCCCAGCGCGGTGTACCAGGTCCGGCCGCCGTCGTAGTTGGAGCACCAGGCGATCGGGTGGTCGTCGCCCATGGCGTCCGGTCCCGGTTTGTACGTCGACTCGTCCAGCGTGGCGAGGACGTGGACGTTCTCACGGGGGTTGGCGGTGAAGTTGTACCACTCGTCCTCGCGGACCCAGGCGGCCGGCAGTCCGGCGGTCGACGGATGTGCGGGGTCCTCTATCCGTACGGTCGCCTCCTGGAACTGGTCGGCGCCGGAGGGGTGGCTCTTGAAGAACGCGCCGCCCATGAGATCGGACCACCAGGGCCAGTCCGTCTTGTCCATGTTCGACGACGAGTGCAGCCCGACGAATCCTCCGCCGCGCTGGATGTAGCGCTCGAACGCGTGCCGCTGCCCGGTGTCGAGGGTTTTCTCACCGTCGGTGAAGAAGGCGATGGCCTCGTACCGCGCCAGCCCTTCGTCGGTGAAGACCGAGGCATCCTGTGTCTCGGTCACGGTGAAGCCGTTTTCCTGGCCGAGCTGTTCGACGGCCGCGAGGGCGGACGGGATCGAGTCGTGCCGGAAGCCGGTCGTCTTGTGGAAGAACAGCACGTCGTATTCCTGCTCGGCGTCCTGTGCCGCGCTGGTGGCCATTCCTGGAAGGAACGAGACCAGGAAAGCCATCACCACCGTGAACAGGGCATATCTATGGCGTTGTCGCATGGTCCTCTCCGTCGCTTCGTGGCGAGTGCAGACAGAAGAAATCAAGGGGTGCGGTGGCGCCCGGCGGACAGCCCGGCGAGGAAGGACAGCCCGTCGACGGCGATCGCGTCCTGGCTCGGCGCCAGTGCCCGCCAGATCGAGGCGGCCGTCGCGATCGTCTCGTTGTCGCCGGTGAACGACTCGATCACGAGCGGCCCCCGGTAGCCGGCCTCGTCGAGCGCGGTGAGGATGCCCGGCCAGTCGAGGTGGTCCGCGCCCGGAGCACCCCGGTCGTTGGCGCATACCTGGACGTGGGCGATCCGGTCGCCCGCCCTCCGGATGGCCGCCGGGATGTCCTGCTCCTCGATGTTCATGTGGTAGACGTCCAGGGCCACACCGCAGCCTTCGGCCGGCAGCCCGGCCAGCGCGTCCAGTGTCTGGTCGACGGTGTTGACCACGCTCGTCTCGTACCGGTTGAGGGGCTCGACCGCCACGGTGACGCCCGCCGCACGCGCATGCTCGACCACCGGGGCGAGGCCGTCCCGCACCTGCTCGTAACAGGCCCGCCGCTCCGCGTCGTCCATCCGCCAGGTGCGCCCCACCGAGGCGTAGAGCGGGCCCGCGACGACCGGCGAGGACACGGTGGCCGACGCGTCGACCACGCGCCGCAGGAGATCCTGCGTGGCGGCGATCGTCTCCCCGCCGGCCGCTACCAGCTCGCGCCCCGGTCCCATCGCCACGACGAGGGTGGCGGACAGGCCGAGCGAGTCGAGCAGCTTCGCCGCCCGGCCGGGATCCCAGTCGCCGACGTTCTCCACCGGGAGCTCGATCACGTCGAAGCCCCACTCCCGTACGCGGGGAGCCAGCTCGGCCAGCCGGCGGTCCGTCAGGGGCGAGGTCCACACCCAGGTGTTGACCCCGAACGTCCTTGTCGCCTTCATCGGTTCTCCCATCGCGATTCCCTTCGTCCACCGCACGGCCGGGGCCGGACCTCTCATCGGAGTGCGCGGCCGGCGCCGCCGACACCGAGGTACCTGTGCTGCAGGTCCGGCCGGTTGAGCAGTTCGTCGCCGGTGAACTCGGCCTCCAGCCGGCCGGACACCATGACGAGCTGGCGCCGGGCCATCCGGACCGCGGCGCGCAGGTTCTGTTCGACGACGAGTACGGCCACCCCCTCGTCGACGAGGTGGTGCACGACGTCGACGAGGACGTCGACGATGGTCGGAGCCAGCCCTTCGGACGGCTCGTCCATCACGATCAGGTGCGCGTTCAGCAGCAGTGCCCGTCCCACGGCGAGCATCTGCTGCTCGCCGCCCGAGAGCGCGGCACCGCCGTGCTTCTTGCGCTCGGCCAGCCGCGGGAACAGCTCGTAGACCGCCTCGGGGGTCCATCGCCTGGCGCGTGCCCGCCTGGCCAGCATGGCCAGGTGCTCGTCGACGGTCAGCGACGGGAACAGCCGCCGGCCCTGCGGGACGTAGGCGATACCGGCGCCTGCGATCTTCTCCGGCGTCCGGCCCTCGACCCGCTCCCCGCGCAGCCGGACCTCCCCGCCCGACGCCGGCAGGAATCCGACCAGGGTGTCGCAGAGCGTGGTCTTCCCCATGCCGTTGCGACCGACGATCCCGACGGCCTCGACGCCCATGCTGAAGCTGAGTTCCTCCAGGACCACGGAGGCGCCGTAGCCGGAGCGCAGCCGGCGAACGTCGTGAAGGGGGGCCGTGCTCATACCGGTGCCTCCGTGCCCAGGTAGATCCGGTGGACGTGTGGATCACCGCGTACCTGGGCGGGGGTTCCGGCCGTGACCTGCTGCCCGTCGGCCATCACCACCACCCGCTGGGCGATGCGGAATGCCACGTAGTAGGAGTACTCACTCGGCAGGTAGGCGGGCGAGAACGCGACGACGGTGCCGTACAGCAGCGAGCCGGCCGCGGCACCCCGGAGCGAGCCGAGGCCGCCGACGATGACGACGACGAGCGAGTTCAGCAGCCAGTTTCCGTCGGTGCCGGGCGCGGCTCCGGCGAAGGAGGCCCCGAGCACACCGCCCACCCCGGCAAGGAACGATCCGACGAAGAACGTGATCGCGAAGACCAGCTTGATGTTGATGCCGAGTCCGCGCACCATCTCGCGGTCGTCCACGCCGGCCCGTATCACCGTCCCCATGCCCGTCCTGGTGAGCCAGAGCCACAGCAGCATGCCGACCAGCACGGCCACGCCGAGGATGAACAGACGGGTGACGGGGTAGCGCTCGCCCTGGACGGAGAAGAAGTGGGTGATCGCGCCGGGCCAGACCATCGTCTGGGCCAGCCCGCCGAACTCTCGCAGCATCTGGTCGGCCAGGACGACCGTGAGGGCCAGCGTCATCAGCGCCTGGCGCAGTTCCTGGCCCTCGTTCCACTGCAGGAAGAGCTGCTGGATCGCCAGGCCGGCGACGGCCGCGACGCCGGCGCCGGCCAGCATCGGCACCAGCCAGTCGAGCACGCCGACCTGTGCCGGTTCGATGTTGCGTGACTGGCCGAACATCGCCTCCTGCACGCGGATGGCGAGGTACGCGGCGAGCAGGAACAGCGAGCCGTGCGCCATGTTCACCGTGCGCATCAGACCGAAGATCAGGGTGAAGCCGGACGCCGCGACGAACAGGAGCCCCGCGAAGGTGACCGCGTCCAGCACCGTGACGAGGAACTTGCCCGGGTCCTCCGCCGCAGGTCCGGCCGGTGTGCCGTCGGCGAGGAAACCCACCCACACGGCAACGGCGGTGACGGCCAGGCCGACGGCCCAGACCGGCAGCCTGCGGAGGGCCGTGCGCCCACGTGGTGCGGAGTGCCCCGGCCCGCGCCGCGGGCTCGCGTTCGTACGGGGGCTCCCCTCTTCTGCATCGTCGTGTGCTGCCTGTGGTGGGTCGATCCGGGCAGGCTTCATCCGTTCCTCCCGTTGCTCGGTGCCGTGAAGCGGCGCGTGTTCTGGTTCGCTCGGGCGGGCACACCGCACGTCGCCTCACGCGCCCGGTCGATGCATCCGCCGCCGGTCAGTTCGCGGCGGATCCCTGCTCGCGGAGCTCCTCGTAGTCGGGGACCGCCACCCGCGCTCCCCCCTCCATCGCCGACGCGTGCGCGCAGATGCCCACGGACGTCCAGTTCGCCGCGGTGACCTCGTCGATAGCGGACGCCCGCTCCTCGACGATGCTCCGGATGAACTCGTGTGCCAGATGCGGGTGCGAGCCGCCGTGGCCGCCGCCCTGGACGAAGGAGAGGTGCTCGTTCTCGTCGTCGTAGACGCCACGCGTCGTGAACGGAGCGATCTGAGGCGGCAGTCGGTGCGCGAAGTCCGGGATCCCGATGCTCTTCGGGTCCTCCCCGGTGTGCAGCACATGCCCGGAACCCTGCGTCTGCTCCCATTCGAAGCTCGCCCGGCTCCCGAACACCGTGAAGCTCTCCACGTACTCACGCGCCGTCTCGAAAAGCGAACGCGCGATCTCGGCACCGACGGGTGTACCGCGGAGGGTGATCAGGGCACTTTCGACGGCGAACGGTGAACCGTACTTCTCGGCGAGACGCGGGGAGATACGGCCGGAACCGATACACACGACGCTCTCCGCCAGCGCCCCGGCGAGACTCAGCACCGGACTCACCGCGTGCGTCGCGTAATGCATGGGCGGCAGGCCCTCCCAGTACCCGGGCCAGCCCGCCATTTCCTGGTAGTGGGCGCCGCGCAGGAACTGGACCCGGCCTATTGTGCCGTTCGCCACGAGATCGCGGACGTGCAGGAACTCGCGGGAGTAGACGACTGTTTCCATCATCATGTACTTCAGGCCCGATTCCCGGACAGCGGCGACAATCTCCCGGCATTCGTCGAGCGTCGTGGCCATCGGCACCGTACACGCGACGTGCTTGCCGGCCCGGAGCGCCGCAACGGTGTGCTCGGCATGTTCCGGAATCGGGGTGTTGATGTGGACGGCATCGATGCCGGGGTCCTGGAGCATCGCGTCGAAGCCGGTGAACCGGCCCGGGATACCGAAGTGATCGGCGACGTGCGTCAGCGCCGTCTCGGTGCGCTGGCAGACAGCCACCAACTCGGCATCGGGATGGGCCTGGTAGATGGGGATGAACTCGGCACCGAATCCGAGGCCGGCAATCGCCACCCGTACCTTCTGCGTCATCGTTGACCTCCCATGGCCGTGTAGATTACGAACGGCGGCGGAGACCAAGCCATGCGTTATCCCGCAGTCTGGCTTAGAGTTTTTACATGCCCGCCCGCCAGACACGTCACGTCGCGCTGCTGGTCGAAACCTCGAACGCCTACGCCCGCGGTGTGCTGGTGGGCGTGAAGAAGTACGTCGAGGCCCACCCGGGCTGGTCGATGTATCTCGCCGAGCACAGCCGCCACGAGACCGACTTCTCCTGGCTCGAAGACTGGCAAGGACACGGCGTACTGGCCCGCATCGAAAGCGCCGAGACCGCTTCTTTCATCCGGCGGCTCGGTCTGCCCACCGTCGATCTCAGTGCCGCCCGGCTCGTGCCCGAACTACCCGGCGTCGAGACCGACGACGGCACGATCGCGCGGTGGGCCCTCCGGCACTTCGAGGAACGCGGACTGCGGCACTTCGCCTTCTGCGGCGACGAGAGATTCGGCTGGTCCCTGAAGCGCGGCGCCTGGTTCGCCGAGCACGTGCGCGAGCGCGGCTCGGTTCCGCGGGAGTTCCGGATGAAGTCCACGGGCATGCGCGCCGCCGACCGCGAACTCCTCGCGGAATGGCTGCGTGGCCTTCCCAAACCGGTCGGTGTCTTCGCTTGCTATGACATTGCCGGTCAGGAAGTGCTGGAGGCCTGCAAGACCGCCGACCTGGCGGTGCCCGACTCGGTCGCCGTCATCGGTGTCGACAACGACGAACTCATCGGGAACCTCACGACCCCGCCGCTGTCGAGCATCGAGCCCGACACGACGCGGACGGGATATCTCGCCGCCGAGCTCCTGGACCTCATGATGCAGGGCCGCGCCCTCGAACCGGGCCTGCGCCTGATCGAACCGACCCGCCTCGTCACCCGGCAGTCCTCGGACATCCTGGCCGTGGACGACCCCCTCGTCGCCGAGGCTCTGCGGTTCATCCGCGACCGCTCGGACCAGAATCTCGCGGTAACCGCCGTCCTCAGGCATATCGGGCTCTCCCGACGCGCACTCGACCACCGTTTCCTTCGGAGCCTCGGCCGGACCGTCCACGGCGAGATCGTGCGCGTCCGGGTGGCCCACGTCGCCGAACTGCTGTCCTCCACGGACTGGACCCTCCAGCAGATCGCCCAACGACTCCGCTTCAGCCATTCCGAGTACATGAGCGTCGTGTTCAAGAAGCACACCGGCAAGTCACCGGGCCAGTACCGCCGGTCGGTGAACGGATCCGTCGCCCGTCAGGCTTTCTGGAGCGAGTAGAAACACGAGTCGGTGAGGTGTGCGGCGCCTCCTCGCCGCGCACGGCCGGTCTCCACCCGGTCCGTTCACGCCGGGCCCGGGTCACGCGGTGCCGCGGGCAGCCACACGCGCATGGTGGCGGGACCGCGCTCCGCCCAGCGGTGATAGGGGGTCAGCGGCAGCTCCCTCGGAGGCCCCGGGGACGCCGCCGGCCCGGGCTCCGGCGCGTAGGGCCAGGCCGGCTCCGCCTCCGGGGCCTGCCGGGGCGCGGGCACGGCCCGGGCCAGGACGGTGCCGTCACGCTCCACGGGCGGGGCGCTGGTGTCCAGCAGGACGTCGTCCAGGCTCAGTCCGTCCGGCAGGTCGGTCGACTCGGCGCAGTACACGAGCGGTCCGCGCTCGACGGCGACGCTGCCGCGCAGGGCGTCGATGCGGCGGTCCGGCCAGGTGAAGCGGGGGGTGACGGGGAGGTTCAGGCGGATGTCCTCGCCCGGCACGAGTACGCGGTCGACCACCACCGAGCCCGGGGCGGCGGGGCGTTGCCGGCCACCCTCGTGGAGCACCGCGCCCCGCGCCCACCCGGGTACCCGCAGCCGCAGGGCCATCGCGCCCGCGGGCGCGTCCACCACCCGGACCGTCACCGGTCCTTCCGCCGGGTACGCCGTCTCCACCTCCACGGCCACCGTCCGGCCGTCGCCCAGCTCGGCCGCGATCCGGCCGCTCGCGTACTGCAGCAGCGTCAGCTCCCGCCGCCCGGCCGTGGCCAGGTAGGTGTGCCAGGAGGCCAGGGTGCGGGCGACGTTGGTGGGGCAGCACGAGACGTCGAACCAGGCCGCCCGGGTGCCGCCCTCGGCGCGCGGGCTGACCTCCCCGTCGGCGGAGAGGCCGGGCCCCTCGCCCGCGGTGCGCTGCTGGAGCGGGTTGGCGTAGAAGAACGCCCGGCCGTCGGCGCTCGGAGAGGTGGCGACGACGTTGAAGAACGTGCGCTCCATCAGGTCGGCGTAGCGCATGTCGCCGGTGGCAAGGTGCAGTCGCCAGGACACCATGACCGACGCGACGCCCGCACACGTCTCGCAGTAGGCACGGTCGGGCGCAAGCTCCCAGTCGTCGCCGAAGCCCTCGTCCCGGTGCCGTGAGCCCATGCCGCCGGTCAGGTGCGTGCGGCGGGCGACCGCGTGGGCCCACTGCCGCTCGACGGCGGCGATCAGTTCCCGGTCGTCACGCTCCACGGCCACGTCCACGGCACCGGCCGCCAGGTAGAGCTGGCGCACGGCGTGGCCGCGCCAGCGGTCGGCCTTGCGGACGGGCACGTCGTCCTGGAAGTAGCCGGCGCCGCCGATGCCGAACGGCACCGCCAGGGTGCGGTGGCCGCGGCGGTCGAGGAAGAGCTGCGCCTGGTCGGTGTACGCGGGCTCGCCGAGGGCGCGGCCCAGCTCCGCGAGGGCGGTCTCGATCCCGGGGTGGCCGCAGACGCCTTTCAGCCCGTCGGGGCCGAAGGCGGCGCAGACGTGGTCGGCGGCCCGGCGGGCGACGGCGACGAGTTCGTCCTCGCCGGTGGTACGCAGCCGGGCCACGGCGGCCTGCAGCAGATGCCCGGTGCAGTACAGCTCGTGGCCGAACTCCAGGTCGCTGTAGCGCGGCGGCCGGCCGGGGTGCCCGTAGCAGGTGTTGAGGTAGCCGTCTGGGTCCTGGGCGCGGGCGATACGGGCCGTCAGCCGCCGTACGGCCGCGCCGTGAACGGGGTCGCCGGTGCTGCCGTACTCCCACGCCAGCGCCTCGATGAGCTTGTAGACCTCGGAGTCGGCGAACGACCAGCCGGGCCGCTCGGGCCCGGTCGTACCGTCGGCGACACGGTCGAAGTTGGCGAGCCAGCCGAGCCGCTCCATCCACCGCTCGCAGTGCGCCAGCGTGGCCGCAGCGTTGGTCCGCTGCAGGTTCTGCCAGAATCCGCGGCCGGTGGGCGTCACCTCCGCCAGGCCCAGGGGACGCCGTCCGCCCCCGCTCGGGACGACCGGCCGGCCGCCCTTCGGATCGGTGCCGCCGGTCGCCTGGGCCACCTGCGCGTTCTCCTTCATGCGGTCGCCGCCGAGCCGGTCGCGCGCAGCGGCACGCCGGCGCCTTCGCGGGTGAAGACGGGGATCCGGTCGAGGGGGGCGGCGGCCGTGACCGTGCTCCCGCCGTCGTACGTCCGGCCGGTCGCGGCGCAGACCCAGCGGGCGCCGGCCGGCAGGTACACCTCCCGGGCGCGCTGCCCGGCCTCGGCCACCGGCGCGACGAGCACGTCGGGGCCGAAGAGGAACGCGTCGTCCACGGTCCACGCGCGCGGGTCGTCCGGGTGGTCGAGGAAGAGCGGTCGCATCGGCGGCAGCCCGGTGCGGGCGGCGACGGTCATCTGCTCGTGGAGGTACGGACGCAGCCGCTCGCGCAGGTGCAGGAGCCCGGCGATGATCCCGTACGCCTCCTCGCCGTAGGACCAGACCTCGTTGGGGCCGCCGGTCTGGGCGTACGAGGTGGGGGTGCGCGGCTCGCGGTCGCCGTGCAGCCGGAACAGCGGGCAGAACACGCCGAACTGGAACCACCGGATCATCAGCTCCCGGTACGCGGGGTCGCGGGCGTCGCCGCCGTGGAAGCCCCCGATGTCGGTGGTCCACCACGGGATGCCGGAGACGGCGACGGACAGCCCGGCCCGTATCTGCCGCCGCAGCGACTCCCAGGTGGCGGGGATGTCGCCGGACCAGAGCGCGGCGCCGTACTTCTGCGCGCCCGCCCACGCGGAGCGGCACAGCAGCACGGTCGGCCCGGCGCCGTCGGCCGCCATGCCCTCGGCGAAGAGGCGGGCGTTGTCGCGGGGATAGACGCCGGCGACCTCGGCGCCCGGACCGGCGTAGAGGGCGAGGTTCTCCGGCTGGGCGGGGTTCAGCTCGGGCTCGCAGGCGTCCAGCCAGAAGACCCGGATGCCGGCGTCGCGGTAGCCGCGCCGGATCCGCTCCCACACGTACGCCCGTGTCTCGGGGTTGGTCGGGTCGTAGAAGGCGACGGGCATGGGCACGGCCATGCCCTTGTCCTGGATGGTCTGGTGGAACTCCACGCCCTGCGCGGTGCCGGCGAGCAGGCCGCGGTCGCGGTAGTCGGGCCAGGACTCGGCGAGCGGCGAGACGGTCGGCCAGACGGAGACCATCAGCTCCACGCCCTGCTCTGCCAGTTCTTCGACCATCGCCCGGGGATCGGGCCACTCGGCGGGATCGAAGCGGTGGTCGCCCATCGCCGGCCAGTGGAAGTAGTCGGCGACGATCACGGACAGGGGCAGGCCGCGGCGGCGGTGCTCGCGCGCGACGGCGAGCAGCTCGTCCTGGTCGCGGTAGCGCAGCTTCGACTGCCAGAAGCCGCTGGCCCAGCGCGGCAGTTCGGGGGCGTGCCCGGTGGCGTCGGCGTACCGGGCGAGGATCCCGGCGGGCGTCGGCGCCGCGGTGAGCCAGTAGTCGATCTCCCGGGCGCGGCCGGCCTGCCACCGGGTGGCGTTCTCCGCGAACTCGGCGCGGCCGACCGCGGGCAGGTTCCACAGCAGTCCGTAGCCGCGGCTGGAGAGCGCGAACGGGATGGACACCTCACCGTTGCGGTGGACGAGGTCCAGGGCCAGGCCCTTGAGGTCGAGCCGGCCGTGGGTGCGCTGGCCCATGCCGTAGAGCCGCTCGCCGGCGTACGCGGTGAACTGCTGGCGGACTTCGTACGCGCCGGTGCCGTCCCCGCGGAAGACGCGGGCGCCGGGCAGCCAGAAGTGCTCGCGGCTCTCGGCCAGCAACTCCGCGCCGGTGCTCGTGCGGGAGAAGGCGAGCAACGGCTCGGGGTACGCGGCGCGGCGGTCGAAGCCGGCCGTCACGGTCAGCTCCCCGTGGACGAGGACGGCGCGGTCGCCGTCGACGGTGATCCGCGGCGGTGCGGGCGACGGCGGCGGCTCGCCGAGAGCGCCGTGGCTCTCCGCCGGGAGCCGGAAGGGCGCCGCCCGTACGCGGACGCCGTCGGCGCCCCACGCCTGGACGGTCAGCACCTCGTGCCGGTGGCGGATCTCCAGAGCGGTCCGGGTCGGTCGGAAGCTCACCATGTACGCGTGTTCCTCACAGGTTCGGTCCTCGTGGCGTCATCTGCGTCAGTCCTTGACGGCGCCGGCGACGACGCCGCCGGCGACGAAGCGCTGCGCGACGACGAGCAGCACGGCCGCGGGGACGGACGCGACGACGGCGGTGGCCATGATCGAGTTCCATTCGGTGGTGTGGTTGCCGATGTACTGGTAGATGCCGAGGGTGATCGGGATCGCGTCGGCGTTGCGGCTGAGGGTGGAGGCGAAGACGAAGTCCGACCACGCCCACAGGAACGCGAACAGCGACACGGTCAGCAGTGCGTTGCGGCTCAGCGGCAGGACCACGGAGACGAACGTCCGCCAGGTGCCCGCGCCGTCGATCCGCGCGGCCTGCAGCAGCTCGGCCGGGATGCCGGACATGAAGGCGGTCAGCACCATGACGCCGAAGGGGACGGCGATGGTGGAGTCTGCGAGGATCAGGCCCCAGACGGAGTTGAGCCAGCCGAGCCGCACGTAGACGGCGTAGAAGCCGATCGCCATGACCACGCTGGGGATCATCTGCGCGACCAGCAGCAGGAACCCGACCGCGCCCACGCTGCGCGGACGCAGCCTGGCCAGCGAGTACGCGGCGGGCGCGGCGACGGCGAGGGTGAGCGCGACGCAGCCCAGGCCGATGCCCAGGCTGGTGGTCAGCGCCGGCATCTGGTCGCGCAGCACGTCGGCGTAGCCGGCGAAGGTGGGGTTCCGGGGGAACCAGTGCGGCGAGTCGGCCCGCATGTCCTCGGTCCTGGTCAGCGAGACGTTGACCATCCAGTAGACGGGGAAGAGCATCACTGCGGTGAACAGGATTCCGAGCGCGGTCCTGCCCCGGCTGCCGCGCCGGGTCCGGTGCCTGGTCACGATGCCTCCCACCGGCGCGCCCGGCCCTCAAGGCGGATGTAGAGGAGGCCGAAGGCGAGCGCGATGAAGATGAGCAGGTTGCCGACGGTGGCGGCGGGCGAGAAGTCGGGCAGCCCGGTGCCGAACGCTTCGCGGTAGGACCAGACGGCGAGCGTGGTGGAGGAGGTGCCCGGCCCGCCGGTGGTCATGATCCAGATGACGTCGACCACCTTGAGCGTGTAGACGAGGCCGAGCAGCAGGGTGATCGCGGAGACCGGGCGCAGCAGCGGGAAGGTCACCCGCCGGAACTGCTGCCAGGCGCTCGCGCCGTCCAGCGCAGCCGCCTCGTACAGCTCGTCCGGGATGTTCTGCAGCCCGGAGTAGAGGATGACGAGGTTGAACGGGATGCCGAGCCAGATGTTCGCGATGATCACGGAGGTGAGCGCCCAGCCGGGGTCGGTCAGCCAGTTGATCTGCCCGATGCCGAACGCCTCCAGGGCGGAGTTCACGATCCCGTTGTCACTGTTCAGCATCCAGGACCAGGTCGATCCGGAGACGATCAGCGGCAGCAGCCACGGCACCAGGAACATGCCGCGCAGCAGTCCCGACAGCCGGAAGCCGTTGCGGAAGAAGACCGCGAGCGCGAGACCGATGGCGTATTGCGCGGCGATGGAGACGAAGGTGAACAGGAGCGTGTTGCGCAGCGCGGGGACGAAGGCGTCGGCGCCGATCACGTCGCGGTAGTTGGCGAGCCCGGTGAACTCGGCACCGCCCTGCACGAACGAGCGGACGGTGTACTCGTGCAGGCTGAGGTCGACGTTCCGGAAGAGCGGATAGGCGTAGAAGGCCAGCAGGTAGACGAGGAGCGGGGCCAGAAACGCGCGGCCGGCCCAGCGGACGGAACGCTCCTGCGCGGTCCGCCCTCCCCGGCGCCGGGCGGACGGCTCCGCCGGGCCGGACGCCTCGGGGCCGGAGCCCGCTGCCTGCGGCGCGGTCGTGGTGGTGGTCTCCATGGTGCGGCTCCCGGCGCGGCGTCAGCCGCCGACCTCGTCCTCGGCTGCCGACTGCGCTTCGCGCAGGGCGTCCTCGGGGCTCATGGACCCGCTGAGCGCCTTCTGCACGGCGGTCCAGAGCTGCTCGGAGATCTTCGGGTAGTCGGTGCCGAGGTTGTCGCTGGTCCGGCCCCGGGCGGAGCGCACGGCCTCGGTCCACGGCTTGAGCCCGGCGTTCTTCGCGAGCAGTTTCTCCTGGCCGGCCTGCGTCGGCGGGATGTAGTACGCGAAGGTCGTCGCGGTCTCCACCATGCCCGCGGGCGTGGTCATGCACTCGACGATCTTCTTGGTGACGTCGTAGCGGGAGGTGTCGTCCTGTACGGGGGCGGTGATGAACTCGCCGCCCGTGGGGGCCGGGGCCGCACCGCCGTCCTTGCCGGGGATCTGCACCACACCGGTCGGGAAACCGGCCTCCGCGGCGCTGTTGACCTGCCAGGTGCCGTTGACGGCGAAGGCGAAGTCGCCGGTGAGGAACTCCTCCCAGGTCGTGTTCTGGGAGTTGTTGATCACCGAGTCGGGCGCGTAGCCCTCCTCCAGCCAGCCGGTCCACAGCTCCAGGGCCGAGACGGCCTGCGCCGAGTCGAGGTCGCGCAGTTCCGCGCCCGCGCCCCAGAACCAGGGCAGGAACTGGAAGGAGCCCTCCTCGGTGTTGGTGCCGGCGAAGGTGATGCCCTTGTGCCCGGCGTCGGTCGCCTTCTCCAGTGCGGCGGTGAGCGATTCCCAGTCCTCGACCGAGGCGGGATCGACGCCGGCGTCGTCGAGGACGTCCTCGTTGTAGTAGAGCGCCAGTGTGTTGGCGCCGATGGGGATGCCGTACGCCTTGTCGTCCACGACCCCGGCCGCGAGCAGGTTCTCGTCGATGCCGGACGTGTCGAGCCCGAACTCGTCCGTGGTGGTGAGCATCCCGCTGTCGGCGAGGGTGGAGACGGCCGGGTTGTCCAGCAGGATGACGTCGGGCGAGGTGCCCTCCTGGGCGGCGAGCAGCGCCTGGTTCGTCAGGGCGGAGGTGTCGTACGCGGTGCGCTTGATGGTCACCCCCGCCTCGTCGCCGCAGGCGGTCACGCGCTTCGCCCAGTCCGAGGACTTGTCGTGCTGCGGATAGGGGTCCCACCAGGTGTACGTGTCGCTGGACTGATCGCCGCCGGTGCCGCCGGTGTTCGACGAGCAGGCGGCGGGCGCCGTCATGACGAGGAGCGCGGCGCCCAGGACGCCGGCGGCGCGGACGGGGGCGGGCAGGGATATCACGGTGTTCCTCCTTGGGCACGTGCGGTGCTGGGGTCCGCGGGCGGGGCTCCGGTGCTCCCGCGGTCGACGAGTTCGGGCGGCACGAGCCGCAGCACGTGCGGTTCGTCCCGGGCCCCGGGGGAGACGAGGCGGCTGACGAGCTGGCGCACCGCCAGCGCGCCCAGCAGGTCGGGGGCGGAATCGATGGAGGAGAACGGCAGCGAGAAGGTGCGGGCGAACTCGTCGGAGTAGCGGCCGATGACCGACAGGTCCCGCGACACCTGAAGGCCGCGCGCGTGCAGCACAGAGGGCAGGGCCGCGGCGGCGGCCTCGTTGTTCAGCAGGAGCCCCGTCGCGGCCGGGTGCGCGTCGAGCAGTGCGCTCAGGTGCCGGCCGACGTCGGGCTGGCGGGAGAAGCCGAAAGCCGCGTGCAGGCGGATGCCGCGGAACCGCGCCTGTTGCACCACGGCGTCCTGCAGCCGCCACACGTACGCGCCGCCCCGCTCGATGACGTGCTCGGGCTGCGATACGAGGATCAGCTCGCGGTGGTGCAGCCGGTGCATGTGGTCGACCATCGCCCGGCCGGCGGCCTCGAAGTCGAGGTCGAAGACGTCGACGCCGGTGGGGTCGCCCGGCAGCCCGACGAGCGCCCCGGGCTGGGGTGCGTTGCGCAGCAGCGGCAGCCGGGCGTCGTCCTGCGCGACGTTGAGCAGGACGACGCCGTCGACCATGCGGGAGTCGGTGATCCGGCGCAGTGCCCTGGCCCCGTCCGCCTCGGTGACCAGCAGGGTGTCGTAGCCCAGCTCGCGGGCGGTGTCGGAGACGCCCAGCATGTACTGGAGCATCGCCGGGGCGAACTCGTCCTCGTGGAACTGGGCGAGCAGCCCGAGGACCATGGTCTCCGCGGTGGCCAGGGCCCGGGCGCCGGCGTTGGGCGTGTAGCCCAGTTCCCGCGCGGCGTCCGCCACGCGCTGCCGGACCTCGGCGGAGATGGACCGCTTGCCGGACAGCGCGTACGAGGCGGTGCTGCGGGATACGCCGGCCGCGTGCGCGATGTCGCCGATGGTCACCACTCGGACTCCCCTGCTGGATGTGCTGCGGGCTACGGCTGCTCGACCGCGTACGGCGCGAGCGTGATCTTGTCGAGGACGGGCGCGTACTGCGAGCGCAGCAGCACGCCCGGCCAGGTGTCGGAGGCGTAGGACTCGCCGTCGAAGTTCGGTAGTTCCTCGGCGCGGAAGGCGATGGTGTTGTCACCCTGCTCCAGCCGCACCGGCACGGTCAGCTCCCAGAAGTTGTTCTCGTGGAACGAGTGCGGGAACGTGACGCGCCGGGTCTCGCCGCCGTTGACGGACACGTCGGCGTGCCGGACGAGCGGGTCGGGGTTGTAGTGGGTGGCCTCGGACTGCTCGGGGTTGGCGTAGCGGACGCGCATGGCGTACAGGCCGGCCGTGTCGGCGGTGACGCGGAAGGAGGCGGTGTTGCCGTTGCCCGGCTCGCCGCCGACGCCCTGCACCGCCTTGCCGCCGTCGGCGAGGGAGAAGTCCGCGACCTCGGCGGAGCCGGCGAGTTCGGCCGCCTCGGCCTGGTACTCGCGCGGCTCCAGCGCTCCGCTGCCCGGGGTGACGGCGAGGTGGTCGATGAGCGCGGAGCCGGCGGTGCCGGTGACGGTGACCTTGTTGACCCCGCCGGAGAGTGAGACGGCCACCTCGCCCGACGCCTGGGTCACGTTCTGCACGTCCTGCCCGTTGACGGCGAGCCGGGACCGCCCCTCGCCGAGCGTGGCGACGTCGAGGCGGGCCTCGGCGTCGGCCTCCGAGTAGACCCAGAAGGTCGCGCTCTCGCCCTCGGCGAGCCGCGCCGCGCCGGAGCCGGTGGTGCCGCCGTCCTGCGGCAGGTCGTACACGGGGCCGCCGCCGTCGAAGGCGGCCAACTCGCCCTCGTAGACCGCCTGGCCGGCCGTGGGGGCGGGGCGGGAGAGGGTGATGCGGTCGATGATCGCGTCGCCCTTGGTGGCCCCGGTGCCGTCGAGGCTCCGGGCGGCGAGGGAGACGGTGTGCTCGCCCTCGGTCAGCTCGACGGTGGTGTCGGCATGGTCCCAGACCACCCACTTGTAGCCGAGCGGCAGGTGCAGCTCCTGCTCGTCCTCGCCGTCGACGCGGAGGAAGACGTTGGTCGGACCCTGCTCCGCGACGAGGTCGTAGCTGTTCAGGGAGTTGGCGAAGACACCGAGGTCGTACGTGCCGTCCGCGGGCACGTCGACGGTGAAGTCGAGCCGGACGTCGGAGCCGGTGCGCAGGCCCCCGACGTTGTAACCACCGGAGGTGTAGAACTTGGACACCTCCTGCGGCGAGCCCTCGGGGCCGTTCAGGCTGTAGCCGGAGCCGGTGTGCGCGGCGTCCTCGGCCTCGTAGCTGCCCTGCCAGACGGTGCGCGGCGGTGACGCATCCCCGCCGCTGCCGCCCGGTGCCAGGACGATCTCGTACGCGGAGGACTCCTTCAGCTCCGGCAGGTCGCCGCCGAAGTCGAACTCGACGGCGCCGTCCCGGACGTCGGCGTCCCCCTCGGCGACGGGGTCGGGGCGGTCGGAGTCGCCGACCTGGCCGGTCCAGGGGATCTCGCGGACCCAGGCGTGGACGGTGTCGCCGAAGACGGCGGCGGGCACGTTGTCGAACCGGACGCGGCCCGGGCCGTCCGAGCCCCCGAACAGTGCCCGCGCCTGCCGCTTCTCCTCATCCAGCGTGGCGACGCCCTGCATGGTGTAGTTCTCGCCGGGCGACGGCGGGGTGACCTCGACGGTGTGGCCGGACATGGCGCCGTAGGCGTTGAACAGCCACCACTGGCCGTTGCCGCGGTTGGACTGCACGGCGGAGTCGGAGATGTTGCCGTCGATGTTCCAGTACGCCATATCGGCGTCGACCTTCGACTCCTCGATCGCGGAGATCCACTGGATCATCTGGCCCGGCACGGAGGTGTGGTAGTTGAACGCGTACTCGTTGACGTTCACGGGCAGCGGCGTCTTCTCCTCGTACGCGGTCCCCGCGAAGACGTCCTTCTCCCACTCGCGGTACTTCGCCACGCTCGTGCGCACCTGTTCGGGGTGGCTCAACTCGTGCCAGGTGACGACGTCGGGCACCGTGCCGGCCTCGACGGTGTGCTCCAGGAAGCCCTTGATCTGGTCGTAGAGGATGCTGGTGTTGGGGCCGGCGATACGGGCGCCGGGCATCCTGCCCTTGATCAGCCGGTAGAAGTCGTCCCAGGTGGCGAAGTAGGCGGTGGGGTCGTCGAGCCAGGAAATGCGGTCGTAGCTCCACTCGCCGGTGCCGAACATGTTGCCCTCGGGCTCGTTGAACGGCACGAAGACGATGTTGTCCTGGTACTCCTCGGGCAGTTCGAGCACCTGGTCGACCTGCTTGGCGATCTTCTCGCGGTAGATCGAGACCTTCTCCCCGGGGGTGTCGCCCTCCCACTGGTAGGGGAAGCCCCGGTGGATGTCGGTCATGTAGATGTACACGTCGCCGTCGGTGGAGTCCGCGAGCGGCTTGACCACTTCGAGCGCGTCGGCGCCGGGGTGCTGGGGGCCGTCCTGGGCCTTGGTCGAGACGGTCCGGAGTTCCATGCCCTCGATGAGGTTGTTCGTCGGTACGTCCTGGCCGTAGAGGCCGTAGAGGGTGCCGGCGGCGCCACCGTGGAACGCGCCCGTGCCGGCGGCCAGATCGATGCTCAGCTCCTGCTCGCCGGCGGTCGCGGCGGGCGTCCCGAGGCCCGAGGCCAGCAGCCCGGCGCCCGCGGCGACGGCCAGTGCGTGACGCAGACCGGGGCGGGGCCGTTTCGCTCTCGTATGCACCATCGTCACTGCTCCTGTGAGTTGCCCGGTGGGGGGGCGAACCGGTTCGACAACGAGAACTTCGTCGAACCGGTTCGACAACGTTCTGTTCGACATCTCAGACGTGATTCGGGATCTCGTGCGGCAGAATGCTCGCTCCATCGGTGCGAGTCAATACGCCTCACACACATCCGCCGTCAGGACGCCGGGGCGGGTACTGCGAGCCCGCACCGGCTGAACCGGGTCCGGTGGTGCCGCACGTCGACCGGCACCACCGCGGGCAACCGGGCCGGGCCCTGGCCGGGACCCGCGTCGTGGCCAGGGCCGTTTCCCGCGCGGCCGGAGGCGGTAGCCCGTAGGTCTACCGGGCCGCCGGCCTCCCTGTCGCTGTCGTGGCCCGGCCGTCGCGTTGCCGGCTGCCGCACGAGGCCGACCGGCGTCGTTGCCGATAAAGGGCCGGATCGCGGGACACCGGGACTGGTCATTCAGGTCAGGCGGATGACGTTCCAGGACATGGGCTCCAGCACGGCCCGCAGGACCCCGTCCGACAGCGCCGTGCCCTCCGCCCCGTGCGGGGTGACACGGTCGGGTTCGGCCGGGGTGTTGCGGGCCTCGGGGTCGGTGTCGGACAGCACGCTGTGCTCGGCGAGGCCGGTCACGTCCATCCCGTGAACGGCGATCTCCACCGGGAGTTCGGCCTGCTGCGCCCGGTTGACCGCGAAGACCGTGACGGCGCCGCTCCCCTCGTCCCGTACCGCCGTCGCGTGCAGCAGCGGGACCTCGCCGTATCGGGCGGTGTCGTACGTCGGCGACTCGGCACGCACCTCAAGGACTGTGCCGCGACCGTGGCGCGCCGCCTGCGCGAAGGGGTGGAACGTGGTCTGCCGCCAGGCGGTGCCGCCCGGCTCCGTCATGATCGGTGCGATGACGTTGACGAGTTGCGCGAGGCAGGCCAGCTTCACCCGGTCCGCGTGCCGCAGCAGCGCGATCAGCAGCGAGCCGACGACGACGGCGTCGGTGACGGTGTAGTTGTCCTCCAGCAGCCGCGGGGCCTCGGCCCACTCCGGCGGGTTCCGGTCGAACTCGGCGTGGAAACGGCGCTGGTACCACACGTTCCACTCGTCGAAGGAGAGGTTGATCCGCTTCTTCGACTTCAGCCGGGCCCGTACGTGGTCGCAGGTGGCGACGACGTTGTCGATGAAGGACTCCATGTCCACGGCCGAGGCCAGGAAGGAGTCGCGGTCGCCGTCCACTTCCTCGTAGTAGGCGTGCAGGGAGATGTAGTCGACCAGGTCGTAGCACTCCGTGAGGACCGTCCTCTCCCACTGGGCGAAGGTCGGCATCGCCTGGTTCGAGCTGCCGCACGCGACCAGTTCCAGGCCCGGGTCGATCTGGCGCATCGCCCGCGCGGTCTCGGCGGCCAGCCGCCCGTACTCCCCCGCGGTCTTGTGGCCCGTCTGCCACGGTCCGTCCATCTCGTTGCCCAGGCACCACAGCCGGATGCCGTACGGCTCCTTGCTCCCGTGCGCGATACGGAGGTCCGCCAACGCGGTGCCCCCGGGGTGGTTGGCGTACTCCTGCAGCTCGATGGCCTCGGCGACGCCCCTGGTGCCGAGGTTGAGTGCCAGCACCGGTTCGCAGCCCGTCTTGCGGAGGAAGTCGGCGTACTCGCGGAGCCCGAACTGGTTGCTCTCCGTGGTCCGCCAGGCCGGGTCGAGGCGGCGCGGCCGGTCCTGCCGGGGGCCGACGCCGTCCTCCCACTTGTAGCCGGAGACGAAGTTGCCGCCTGGGTAGCGGACGGCGGTCACCCCCAGCTCGCGGATGAGGTCCAGGACGTCGGTGCGCAGTCCGGCCGGGTCGGCGGCGGGGTGGCCGGGTTCGTAGAGGCCCGTGTAGACGCACCGGCCGAGGTGCTCGACGAAGGACCCGAACAGCCGCGGGCCGGCCTCCCCCACGGTGAAGGCGGGGTCGAGGGTGAAGCATGCGGTGGCGCTCATGGGTTCCTCTCTGTGGCTGCCCGATTCCGTTCGCTGCACGGCTGGTGTCACTTCCCCGCGAGGCCGGTGTGCGCGACGCCGCGGACGATCTGGCGCTGGAAGACGGCGAAGACCACCAGCAGCGGCAGTCCGGCCATCACCAGGGAGGCCATCACCTGGGAGTAGCGGACGCCGTAACTGGACTGGATGTTGACGAGGCCCACCGGCAGCGTCATGCCGTTCGGGTCGGTGGTGACCAGGAAGGGCCAGAGGAAGTTGTTCCACGTGTGGATGAAGACGAAGATCGAGACCGCGGCGAGGACGGGCCGGGACAGCGGCAGCACGATCGTGAAGAACACGCGCCAGCGCCCGGCGCCGTCGCAGAAGGCCGCCTCCTCCAGCTCGCGCGGCACCCCTTCGAAGAACTTCACCAGGATGAACACCATCGCGGGCACGGCCACCTGCGGCAGGATCACGCCCCAGTAGGTGTCCACCAGGCCGAGCGCCGCCATCTCCGCGAAGAGCGGCGCCATCAGCACCTGCGGCGGCACCATGATGCCGGCGAGTACGACCGCGTAGAGCACCTTCCGGCCGCGGAATTCGGTGCGCGCGAACCCGTACGCCGCCATGGCGCACAGCAGCACGGTCAGCAGGGTGGTCATCACCGAGATGTAGAGGGTGTTGAGCATCCAGCGGGGGATGTCGCCGGCCGCCCACACCTTGTCGTACGCGTCGAAGGTGACGCTGGAGCCGATCCAGGTGAGCGGGGTCTCGACCTCTTCGCCCATGGGCTTGAGCGAGGTTGCCAGGGCGTAGGCGAGCGGCAGCACCCAGGCCGCGGCGAGGACGAGTGCGGCCAGCAGCATGGCGACGCGGCCCCGGGTCCAGCGCGGCCGCCGGCCGCCGCCCCTGGCGCCGGCCGAGGCGGGCGCGGCGGAGGAGACCGGGTCCGGGCGGGAGGTGTCGGCCGCTGCGCTCATGAGGTGCTCTCCTGCCGTGTCCTGCGGGCGAGGTGCAGGTGGATGAGGGAGACGATGACGATCAGGGCGAAGAAGATGTACGAGGCGGCGGAGGCGTAGCCGATCCGGTAGCCGGTGAAGCCCTCCTCGAAGACGTACAGCAGGGTGGTCCTCGTGGCGCCGTCCGGCCCGCCCTGGGTCATGATGTAGACCTGGTCGAAGATCTTGAGCGAGGCCAGCAACTGGAGGATCACCACCACTCCCGTGGTGCGCCGCAGCATCGGCAGGGTGATGTACCACAGGCGCTGCCAGGCGCTCGCACCGTCCAGCTCGGCCGCCTCGTAGAGGTGCTGCGGGATGGACTGCAGCGCCGCGAGGTAGAGCAGGAAGTTGAAGCCCACGGTCCACCAGATCGTGGTGATGACGATGGAGAGCATCGCGTACTGCGGGTCGGTGAGCCAGCCGATGCCCGGGTGCAGGCCGAACTCGGCGAGCACCTGGTCGGCGAGGCCGAAGTCGGCGGGATAGATGATCCACAGCCACAGAAGCCCGACGACGCCGGAAGGCAGCAGATAGGGCGCGAACCAGCTCAGCCGCCACAGCCAGTCCACGAACCGCAGGCCGTGCGCGAGCAGGGCCATCACCAGGCCGAGCAGCACCAGCGGCACCGTGGACAGGAGGGTGAACCAGACGGTCTGCCACAGCGCCTCCCACATGTCGGGGTCGGAGAGCGCCTCGGTGTAGTTGTCGAACCCGACGTACTCGCCGCCGCTGCCGGTGATGTTGTCGCTGGTCAGGCTCATCTTGATGCCGAGCACCACGGGCCAGACCAGGAAGAGGGCGTAGAGGGCGAGGAAGGGCGCGACGAACATCAGCCCGTGCTCGAAGCGGCTGTGCCGGATGGCGGTGCCGCCGGGTACGGGTACGGGCGCGGGGGCGCCGGGTGCGTCGTACGCGGCGGTGGTGTCCCGCTCGGTCCGCGTGGGAGCGGTCATGCCTGATCACCTCCCGGGGCCGGGACGTCGCCGAGCGGACTGGGCGTGTCCAGCAGCTTCTTCAGGCCCGCCGTCGCCTCGGCCAGGGCGCTTTCTGGCGTACGGGACCCCGTGAAGACCCCGGAGAAGATGTGTCCCAGCTCCAGCCACATGAGGGAGGCGGACCCGGCGAACCAGGCGGGCGGGTCGAGTGCGACGTAATCGATCACGTGGCGGTACTCGGACTGCGGCTCCAGCTTCAGGTAGGCGGGCTTGCTGAGCGTGGGGGTGTACGCGGGTATGTGCCCGCCGCGGGCCCAGTCGGCCGAGTGCGTGAGCATCCAGGCGACGAACCGGTGGGCCGCGCGGTTGCGCTCCCCGCCGCGGTCCTCCTGGTGCGGCAGGACGAAGGAGTGGGAGTCGGCCTGGGCGGCCGGGCGGCCGAAGAGGTTCGGCACCGGGGCCATGGAGAACGGCAGCTCGGTCTCCAGATACGTGCTGACCTCCCAGTCGCCGTTGAGGGCCAGGCCCGTCTCGCCCGCGTTGAAGATCCCGACGCTGCCCTGGTAGTCGGCGATGCGGACGGCGAGTCCTTCGTGGGTGAGCATGCGCATGAACTCCAGCACGCGCAGGGCCTTGTCCTCGTCGAGGGTGAGGCGGGTGCCGGTGCCGTCCAGCAGGGTGCCGCCGGTCTGCGCGTAGAAGGTGGCGAAGACCCGGGCCGGGCCTGCCGCGTCGGCGCCGGTGGTCTCCATGACCAGCGGCGGCCGGCCGGTCACCCGGCGGATCGCGCGCAGCGCGTCGACGAACTCGCCGGCGCCTTCCAGGGTCTTGATCCGCCCGTCCGCCCGCAGCAGCCCCGCCTGTTCGCAGATCTCGGTCTGGTAGTAGAGCACGAGGGGGTGGGTGTCGAGCGGTACGGCGTACTGCTTGCCGCCGATCGTGCCGCGGTCCCAGATCTCCGCCGGGAAGTCCCCGGGGCGTACTCCGTACTCGGCGAGCAGGTCGAGGTCGAACGCGTCCAGCAGCTTTCCGGGACCGAAGCCCGGCAGCCGCGCCAGGTGCAGCACCGCTACTTCGGGTGCCCGTCCCCCGGCGCCGGCCATGCCGAGCTTGGTGTAGTACGGCGCCCCCCACTCCAGTTGGGCCGCGTCCAGTGCGATGCCGGAGTGCTCGGCTTCGAACGCGTCGAGCATCGCCTGCATGGTGACGCCGTCACCGCCGCCGAACAGGTGCCAGTAGCGCAGCGGCGTCTTGCCGGACGCCACGGAGGAGGGCGCGGCACAGCTCGCCGCGCCGACCGCGCCCGCACCGGCGAGCGCGACGAGCCCGGCGAGCCCCGCGGCCGAGCCGAGCAGACGCCGACGGCTCGGTGGTGGAACGGAGGGAACGGGCGGAACAGGAGGCGGTGGGGGCATGAACGGCTCCTTGCCGGAGGCGGGTTGGTTCGTAATCTCGAACAACGACCGGCTTTCCGGACGGAACGTAGGCTCGAAGCGTGTCCACGTCAATGCCGGAGCACAGCCAATCCCTCTCGGCCCGCTCTGCGCCCGCCACGCTTCCGCGCCGCACCCGAGCGGCAGACCCCCGGCGCCACCCGCCTCCCCCGCCCCGGGCTTGCGGGGCGGAGGAGGCTCAACTGAAGCTGTGCCGACGGCCGACTCGCGCGCACAGGCCATCAAAATCTGGGAGCGCTCCCGATTGGGGACTTGCCACCGCCTGTCACAACTTCACACAGGGTGGGAGTCAGCGGCAGTACGGCCGCGGTGCCGGCTCGATGTCCCGGAGAGTTGCCGAGGCACCTCGTGCGCGTTGCCGCCCCCCGTGGCCGACCGGCCCGCCGAACCCGGCGCCCGGCCTTACCCGTGGGCCCATCGCTGGTTGGCCCCGCCGGAGCAGGTCTCCAACTGCAGCAGCGCCCCGTTGGCCGTCGAGGAGCCGGCGACGCCCAGGCACAGCCCCGACTGCGCCCCGGTGACCGTGCCGTCGGCATTGACGTTCCACTTCTGGTTGCCTCCTCCGTGGCAGGTCCAGATGATCACCGCCGTGCCCGCACCGGTCCCGGCGCCCTCGGCGTCCAGACACCGGCGTGACGCACCGGCGTAGACTGCCAGTTCGCCGGCCGAGGTGCGGGTCCACTGCTGGTTGGCTCCGCCCCAGCAGTCCCAGATCTGCACCCGGGTGCCCGGTTCGGTCGACTGGTCCGGCACGTCGACGCATTTGTTCGCCCCCACCGCCCGCAGCTCGTCGCCTTCGCCACCACCGCTGCCGGCGTTCAGCGCGTCGAGGACGGCGTGGTACGCCTCCTTCTTCTGGTAGTTGTTGTCGAAGAGCAGCGGGGTCTCGGAGCCGCGCCAGGAGTACCGGTCGGTGATGCCCCACGTGGTGATGCCGGTGCAACGGGCCACGGCCATGCATGCCTCGGTGACCTGCCGGTACACGTTGGCCTGGGCGGAGCCGGAGCCGCCGACGTCCAGCTCGGTGATCTGCACGTCGACGCCGAGGTCGGAGAAGCGCTGCAGGTTCGCCCGGTAGCTGCTCATGTCGGAGTTCGAGCCGAGGTGGCTCTGGAAGCCCACGCAGTCGATCGGCACGCCGCGGTTGAGGAAGTCGGCGGTGGCCGGGGCGGCCGCCTCCGGCGCAGCCCGGGCCCGCGCTCGGAGACATTAAATGTCTGGCGGGAAGGGCGCAAGCTTACTTTCACCAGGCAGGGAAGAATTGCCGAAACATGGCGTCGTAGGCGATGAGTTCAAACAAGCAAATAAGGAGTTATAACGTATTTGAACTGCCGCCATAGAGGATCTTGCGGGCAGAGATCAATCTCCGCCCCCAGCCTCGACGAGCAAGACATCAGATGTATAGCTCTCCCGCTCCTCGATCGCGAGGTCACCACATGAGTCCGACACGCCTGATCCGCGACCTCGGCAGGGCGCTGTTCCGGGCCATGGTCACCCCCGCCGGCCTACGACTCCAGCTCCCCTGACACTGCGGTCACGACCGAAGACCGTGCGATGAGATCGGCCATCGCGCTCTGGAAATCGTCGCGTCGTTGCGGGCTCCATCCGGCGGTCAGCTCGTCGAAGATCCGCTCCTGCCATGCGTGGGCCTCCCGCAAGGCGGTGTGCCCGATGGAAGTGACAGCGGCCTCACGTCTGCGGCCGTCCGATGGTGCCGTGGTCATCGTCACGTAGCCGGCACCAACGGCGCTCTTGATCAGACGCGACGCGCCACTCTGATCGATACCGATCTCATCCGCGACCGCGTTCACCGTCGCAGGCTCGTCACGGCCCACCAGTGCCGCGACGGCCTCCGTCACCAAGACGAGCCGCCCCAGGTCGGCGACAGAAGCGTCGCCAGCGGTTGAACGACGCGACCAGTGCCGCACGAAGGCGAACAGGAGTTGCCCCGGCCCTGGCGCACTCATTCGGTGGCGGCCATCTCACGACAGAGGTACGCCAGGTCCAGCGCCGACCTCAAGTCCGGCAGCCGCAGCGCGGCCGTGACCTTGCCGTCCGCAACGCGGAACACCGTCGCCACCCGGGTCGGGGACTGGTTCTCCGGCCACGTCGCATCTTCCTCGACCACCATCAACCGCTCGCTGACCGGGTGCCACGAGCGCGGCACCAGCCGGATGCCGGACCGCTTCACCCAATCAGCGAACTGGTCCGGCGAGATCGGCCCTGCCCCCTTCGGCCCGAGAACGACGACCGGGTCGCCGACGGACGCCGCCGAGCGACGCAGATCACCAGCGTTCACGCCTGCATGCCACTCGTTGACGGCCTGCTCCACTATTGATTCCACCACCCAAGTGTATGCGAATCGCATACATGTGCCGCGACCCCTGCCCGGTCAGGGCGCAGTCATGACAGGACGATTCCCGTCACGCTCAGGGAAACGGACAGGGCTCCGGCCATCGCCGTGCGGCCGGTCTGCCCCGTCGGCCGTCAGGTGCCGGGCGCGCTGATGCTCTCGGCCATCTCGTCGAGGAAGTCCTGTAATTCCGGTCCCGAGCCCGTCGACGCCGGCAGGAAGCCGGAGAGCACTGCGGTGATCGCAGGCCCCGCCTTGACCGAGCCGCTGCGTATCAACACGATCAGGATGATCCCCATCATCAGTACCACGGACAGTGAGATCGCCACGCCCTCATCACCCCTAAGTCGTCTTTTCGCCGCCCAGGGCACCCACCGCCCGCGCACCCTGGTGGCGTATCGAAGTCGCGCGGGTCGCCGAAGCGAGAGTGTCCGCTGTGGATTTGTGTCGTGCCGGGACCCGTCGGAAGGTGTCCTCGCGACCGGTGCTGCGCTGTATGGCCGACGAGTGCCGCGTTCCAAGTCTGTTGGAAGGCGGCGGCCGGCGGCGCAGGGCCGTGGCCGGAGGCGTACAACGCAGTGGGCATCGGTTTCAGGCACCGCGCTTGTCGGCGAGGACCGGACTCTGGTCATCGGCCGGGGGCGAGGCCGCCTGCGGATCCACGGGGAGATACGCGACGACATCCACGAAGCATTCCTCACCCTCGGATGCGCACTCATCTGCTGGCGACGCCTGAAGTCATTGCGATAAGAGTTCTAACGCACGCTCGCGCCGATCTCCTCGTCGTCCGGGGCTTTCGGGTCCCCGAAGTCGCGGGGCCCGTACGAGCGTGCCGCGCCTGCCGGCCACCCTTCCTGCTGCGCCGGATAGATCCAGAGAGCACCGGCGAAGCCTTCCGTACGCGGGGCGCCGATAGCCAGGTCCGCCTTCCCGTCGCCGTTGGTGTCGCCCATCCGTACGGCGTCGCCGAAGCGGTTGCCTATCGTCTCGCCGCTGTCGCGCGGCGCCTCCGCGGACGAGGACGGCTCCTCGGCAACGCGGGCGCCGCGGCCGGTGAGCCCCTTGGAGCCGCCGTGCAGCACCGTGACGGTGCTCTTCCCCTTCTCCCCTCCCCCGTCGTCCGCCTCGACGGGCGTGCCCACCGCCACGTCGGCATAGCCGTCACCGTTCGCATCGCCCGCGTCCAGGGCTGTACCGAACTGGCTGTGCTCCTCCTTCTCGCCCGGTACGCCAGGTGAATCCTGGTCGAGTTCACTGTGCCGGCCGGGGTCGGGCCCGTGCTGGGAGCCGTGGAAGACCTCGACGGGCCCGGACACCGCGGAGTCGGGTGCGGAGCCCTTCGGGAAGCGGCGCAGGACGAGGTCCGCCTAGCCGTCCGCATCGACGTCCCCGACGGTCGCGGTATCGATGCCGGGCAGACGCTCGGTGTCGGGCTCGCGGAATCCCTCGGGGCCGCCCGCCGCATAGCTGGTCTCGACCTCGCCGCCGCCCATCCCGTCGTCCTCGGTGGCGTGGGAGCTGACCAGGTCGTCGGTACGGTCCCCGTTGAGGTCCGCGGCGAAGGCGCCGACGAGCTGGTCGGTGTTGCCGGGATCGGAGAAGGCGGCCGGGACGGCGGCCGAGCCCGAGGAGGCCCCGTCGCGGCTGAACGGCCCCTTGAGCAGGCCGCGTTCGCTGCCGATCCGTACGACCAGGTCGGTGTGCCCGTCGCCGGTGAAGTCGCCGGCGACGAGAGGATCGTCGCCGTTGGTGCTCTGGTAGTCCTTCGGGGTGCCCTTGAGGTACGTACCGTCCGAGAGCCCCTTCGACGAACCCCAGAGGACGACCAGACCCGCGTGCGTGCCCTCGGTGCCCTTGCCCTGCACACTCACCGAGGCCACCAGGTCCGTATAGCCGTCCGCATCGACGTCACGGGGCACGGTGACGTCGGCGAACGACACGCCCTTGCCTTCCCGCCCCGGGACGCCGGGGCTGTCGAGGTCCAGACGCTGGCGGCGCACCTTCTCCTCGTCGTCGCCGCCCGAGCCGCCCTTGCCGGAGCCGTAGGCCACGGACACCGCGCCACCGAACTCGCCCGTGGCGTGCACATCCTGCACGCCGTCGTCGTCGAAGTCCGCGACGGGCGCGGTCTTCGCCGGGCCGCGGAGAGCTTCGCGGTGCGGCTTCGGCTTCTCTTCAGATCCGCCGAGCACTCCCCACGCGACGGGAACGGCCCCGGTCACGGCAACAGCCACGGCCACGGCCGCGAAGCCGAGGCGGCGGCGCCAACGCCGCGCCCCCGCTCTGCCTTCCGGGCTCTCCGGTCTTCCGGGGCTCTCCGGGCCGTCCGGTGCTGCCGCTTCCGTTCGGCCACCGTGGGGTTCGGGGTCGGCTACGTCGCCGGGCGGGGGCACGAGCACTCCTCCTAATGCCGGTTCAACTGCGGGGGACGCAGGAGTGAACGAGCCGAACTGCCATGCAGTTCCTGCGAGTTGAGCCCGCACCTCGCAAGCCCGCCACGCGTCGTGGTGGGAGCGGCATGTCAGAGAGCGGCACGCATCAGTTCGATCTGCCGGAACCCTCAACCGGTCTCAACTGACCGTTCTTCCGCCACCGGGCCCGTACGGCTCGTCCGTAGATGTTGGTGCCTGCCACGCGGTCCAGCTCGGCCCCCGTCGGCCTGCGGCCCCGTGCTCGCTCGCGTTGTGGACCACATGATCTGCTCAGCAGTGGGCCGAGGCTCCTTCGGACGGGCGGCGTGAGTAGCCGCCGCCTCACCCCGGTCGCTGTGACCGTTGCCGAGTCCTCTGCTCTCCGGGACCGGCTGGGTCCCGGTCGGCTCTCGGGGGCGGGTGCGGTGAGCGAGAAGCTCCACCGAGAGCAGCAGGGCGACCGCGGGGCCACCCGGCAATCAGGATCTCCAGCCAGCCGAGAGTCGGGGCGGCGGAGATGTTGGCGGCCAGTGACACCGCAATCCCCAGTAAGAAAGCAGCCCAGACAACACACCGCATGCGCCGACTGGCGTTTACAACGGCTCACACAATGACCTGGCCTGACCATCCGAACCACTGCTGGACGTACCGTCCACACGTACGACGTGCTGGCGGAGCGGGCACCATTTCTCGTTCACAACACCACCTGCCCTGAAGGTCTCCCGGATTTTTCTGGCGATTCTAGGCTCACTCCCGAGCAAGCCGCAGAGAAAGTTGCTGGGGCTCAGGCAGGGCGTGGGCAAGTACCTGCGCCGCTGGGGTCTGTCGTTCCAGCGGCCGGACAAGCGGGCCGTGGAGCAGGACGCGGAAGCGGTGCGCGTCTGGCATGAGGAGAACTGGCCGGCGATCCGTGCGAAGGCGAAGGCCGAGGGCGGCGAGGTGCTCTTCGCCGACCAGGTCGGCATCCGCTCCGACCAGGTCACCGGCCGCACCTGGGGCGCCAAGGGGTGCACCCCCGTCGTGCGCCGCACAGGCAACCCCTTCTCCGTGAACGCGATGTCCGCGATCAGCACGAAGGGCCGCATGCACTTCATGGTCTTCACCGAGACCTTCGACGCCGACGTCATGTGCCGCGTCCTGGACCGCCTCGCGGGCCACTTCGACCACAAGGTCCACCTCGTCCTGGACGGACACTCCGCTCACCGCTCCCGCAAGGTCCGCGACTGGTTCGACGACCATCCTGACCGGATCGAGCTGCACTTCCTGCCGTCCTACTCGCCCGAGCTGAATCCCGACGAGCTGGTCAACGCCGACCTCAAGCGGAGTCTGCCCATGTACAGCCGCGCGCGTGACCAGGCCCAGCTCGCCGCCGAAACCCGCCGGTTCTTCCACCGCCGCCAACGCCAGCCGCACATCATCCGCGGCTACTTCGGCGGCCCGCATGTTCGCTACATCCTTGAATAGAACCCTTTGAGTTTCGGATCAATAGCAGCAGGAATGTGTGTTCTTCCAGCTCAAGGGCCTGTTCAGGCACTCTTACGACAGATGGAAGGACGGTAGGCCGAACTATCAGCCTGCCTGATCGACGCGCAGAGCGTGAAAGCCAGGTGCGGGTCGACATCGGCTACCGCCAGCACCTCGTCGAGTACGCCGCCGCCCTCGGCATCGACACGGAAATCACTCAACGCAGGCCCGGGATCAGAGGGTTCGCCCCGGCCACCAAGCGGTGGACGGTCAAGCTTATGATCACCTGGCCACGCCGGGCCGCGGCGGCCATGCACAGGGGGAGCCCAGGGAGTCGCAGAGCACCGTCGAGATCTCGCCGAGTGCGCGCAGATGGTCCGCGCCGATCGGGTCAAGTACGAGCCGGCGGACGGCCTCTAGACGAGACCGAGGAGCATCCCGCCGAACGGGACCCAGGGCTCCAGCTCGGTCGGGGCGAGCCAGGACGTGTCGCCGTCCGGGGATGTCTCGTCCGTCCTGGCCGACACCGTAGCCGGTTGACTTGAGACTTCAAGCATGAGCAAGATGGGCCGAGACAGTTGACATCTCAACTACGGAGCAGGTCATGAGTGTGAAGATCGCGATCATCCTGGGTAGCACCCGTCCGGGCCGTAACGGCGAGGCCGTCGCCAAGTGGGCCCAGGAGATCGCGTCTCAGCGCGACGATGCGGAGTTCGAACTCGTCGACATCGCCGATTTCAAGCTGCCGCAACTGGATGAGGCCGTCCCCGCGTCCCTGGGCCAGTACGCGAACGCCCACACCCAGGAGTGGGCGGAGAAAGTCGCCTCCTTCGACGGCTACCTTTTCGTCACCCCCGAGTACAACCACTCGACCTCCGGCGCGCTGAAGAACGCCATCGACTTCGTGTACGGCGAGTGGAACAACAAGGCCGCCGGCTTCGTCAGCTACGGCAGCGTCGGCGGCGCCCGTGCTGTCGAGCACCTGCGTCTGATCATGGCCGAGCTGCAGGTGGCGACCGTACGAGCTCAGGTCACGCTCTCCCTCGCCACGGACTTCGAGAATCATTCGGTGTTCACGCCCGGTGACCACCAGATGACGGCCCTGGACACCACACTCGACCAGCTCGTGAGCTGGACGAAGGCCCTGCGGACGGTCCGCACCGAAGCCTGACCTAGTGTCATGAGTCGTTAATTCGCTGGCAGTATGCGGTGAGGGTGTCGAGGATCTGGTCGGCGGTCTTGGTCCAGACGAACGGCTTGGGGTCTTTGTTCCACTCGTTGATCCATTGCCGGATGTCGCGCTCAAGTTCGGTGACACTCCGATGCGCGGACCTGCGGAGTTTGCGGGTGGTCAGTTCGGCGAACCAGCGCTCGACGAGGTTCAGCCAGGACGCGGAGGTCGGGGTGAAGTGCAGGTGGAAGCGTGGGTGGCGGATCAGCCACTTCTTCACTGCCTCTGTCTTGTGCGTGGCGTAGTTGTCGAGCACCAGGTGCAGGTCGAGGTCCTTGGGGACCGCGGCGTCGATGGTTTTCAGGAAGCGGAGGAACTCCTGGTGGCGGTGGCGGCGGTAGTACTGCGCTATGACCGACCCGGAGGCGATGTCCAGGGCCGCGAACAGACTGGTCGTGCCGTGGCGTACGTAATCGTGCGTCATCCTCGCCGGCGTCGCCGGCGCCATGGGCAGCATCGGCTGGGTGCGGTCCAGCGCCTGGATCTGCGACTTCTCGTCCACCGCGAGGACCAGGGCGTTCTTGGGCGGAGCCAGGTAGATCCCCACGACGTCGCGGACCTTGGTCACGAACTCCGGATCCGTCGACAACTTCCAGGTCTCGACGGCGTGGGGCCTGAGACCGAAGGCCCGCCAGATCCGGGAGACCGCCGACTGCGACATGCCGGTCGCCTGCGCCATCGACCGCGTCGACCAGTGCGAATCCCCCGACGACGGCTTCTCGTCGAGGGTCTTGGCCACCAGGGCCTCGATCTGCTCGTCCGTGACCTTCCGCGGCGGCCCCGGACGCGGCCTGTCCGTCAGACCCTCCAGCCGGTCAGCGACGAAACGGGCCCGCCACTTGCGTACCGTCTCCCGCGAAATGCCCAGGCCATCCGCAACCTGCGCATTCGACAGACCCTCCGCGCAGGCAAGCACGATCCGAGACCGGAGCACCAGCGACGCAGCAGCGGTCCGCTTCCTCACCCAGCCCTTCAACACCCGGAGTTCATCATCGGACAGCACCACCGGCAACGGCTTCGGACCAGGCATCACCCCACCCTACAACCGCCAGCGAAACCACGACTCAGGACACTAGGGTGTTCTGTCCGGGGAAGTTTGTGAACCCTGGGACACGTAGGCGGTGTTCTTGGAGTGAGGGAGGACCTCCGGGTTGGACGTGGGTCACCAGAACCCGCACCACAACACGGAAGGTCCTTCTGTCACACCGTAATGCCCCGCTGAGCCGACTGACCGACTTCGCCTGGCCACCACTGGCTCGCTGAGAACGCCGCGAACATCGAGGTGGGCGGACCCGCTACCGCCCGCAGGCCATTCCCCGAGAATTCTGCTCTTCCGGCGGACACCCTTCCACCGCTCCGGCGGGCTGGCCGCCTCTACTTGTCATGAAGCGGCGGGACGGGGTGCTTGCTCATGACCGACACGCGATTGAACGCATTAATGGTGACCGCCACCCAGATCGCGGCTGAGATCTGGTCTTCGGAGAGAACCTGTCGGGCGGCCTCGAAGGCGGATACCCGGGTCGCGGCGTCTACCGGATCGGTTGTGGCCTCGGCCAGCGCCAGGGCGGCTCGCTCCGAGGGAGTGAACAGTTCGGTGTCCCGCCATGCGCTCAGGATTCCGAGTCGCTGCGGTGATTCACCGGCACGCAGGGCCGCTCTGGTATGCGCGTCGAGGCAGTAGGCGCAGCCGTTGAGTTGCGATACGCGGAGGTTGATGAGTTCCACGGTGGTGCGCTCGAGCCCGGCCTCGGAGGCTGTTGCTCGGACCGCCTCCGAAACCTGCACCAGGGCATGGAAGGCCTTGGGGCTCTGTTTGTCGATGAAGATCCTGCGGGGTGGTGAACTGCGGGTGTGGTCGGTCACGTCGGGGCCTCCTTCGGGCCATACTCGGAGTGGCCCGGCCTTGTGCGAGTGCTGTGGACATGCACCTGACCTGTGGCATTATGGTTGATGTAACAACCAGATTTTATGTGAGGTGCTCTCGATGAGCAACGCGGAAACCGACGCCACGGCTCTACGCGGCGGTGCGCTCGTCGAAGGCGACCGGCCGACAGGAGCCTCCAGGGTCGATGTCCTGTCGGCGCGTGAGGTCCCTCTCGGGGGTCCGCGTGCGATGCGCGTGCGGCGGACGTTGCCCCAGCGGAAGCGCACACTCATCGGCGCCTGGTGCTTCGCCGATCACTACGGCCCGCACCAGGTCGCCGTCTCGGGAGGCATGGACATGCCCCCGCATCCGCACACCGGACTGCAGACAGTGAGCTGGCTGTTCAGCGGAGAGCTCGAACATCGCGACACCCTCGGCACCCACGCCATGGTCCGGCCCGGCGAGATGAACCTCGTGACCGGCGGATACGGCATCGCCCACTCAGAGGTCTCCACCCCGGACACCGCCGTCATCCACGGCGTCCAGTTGTGGGTCGTGCTGCCCGAGGAACACCGCAATACCGCCCGGGACTTCCAGCACTGCGTACCCGAACCCACGCAGGTCGACGGGGCCGAAATCAGGGTCTTCCTGGGCTCGCTCGTCGGCCGGACCTCCCCGGCCCGCGCCTTCACGCCGCTGCTCGGCGCCGAGATCGTCATCGAACCGCACGTGACGCTCACTCTCGCCGTGGACGCGACTTTCGAGCACGGCCTCCTTGTGGACAGCGGGGACGTTCGCCTGATCGACACTGTGCTGCGGCCTGCCGAACTCGGCTACGTCCCTCGCGGCGCGGACACCCTGACGATGATGAACGAGACCGATGTCCCAGCGCGGACCATCCTTCCCGGAGGCCCCCCTTCGGGGAGGAGATCGTCATGTGGTGGAACTTCATCGTCCGCAGCCACGAGGACATGGTGAAGGCCCGCGAGGACTGGGAAGCCTCCTCCGACCGCTTCGGCGTCATCGAGGACTTTCCCGGCGGCCCTCTGCCCGCACCGGCCCTGCCGAACGCCGTCATCACACCGCGCCGGAACCCGCCGACCCGCTGACCTCCCTTACGAAAGGCACACCATGAGCAAGTCCTCCACCACCACGGTCGTCGCGCGTGTGGACTCCGATCGCCGATACGAGATTCTGGTCGACGGCCAACGGGCCGGTCTGACCGCCTACCGTGACCTGGGCGTGCAGCGTGTCTTCTTCCACACGGAGATAGACGAGGCCTTCGCTGGCCAAGGGCTGGGCCCGCAGCTAGTCCAGCAGGCACTCGTCGACGTGCGCGCATCCGGGATGCGGATCGTCTCGGTCTGCCCCTACGTCGCCAAGTTCCTCAAGCGGCACGACGAGTTCGCGGACATCACCGACCCGGTCACGCCCGACGTCCTGCGGTGGCTGAAGGCCCAGCTTGGCTGAGTGACGTTTCTCAGCCTCTTTCATTTCCAGGTTGTTGTTGAGGGCGAGGGTGGCCTTGGTGATGGAGCCGATGCGGCTGGGCTGAGCGCCATTGTCCGGCCTGCCCCATGGTGCCCCACATCAACCCGCTTCACCAAGACCATCTCGCTGAGAAAACCTCACTGTCCTTCTTCAGAGAGCGTCACGGCGTGGCCACAGTTCTCCGGTCCGACCGAGGTGCTTCTGGTGTTCTGTTACGAGTGCTCAAAAAGTCTTGTCGGAGCAGGGGTGGCGGTAAGCACGCGAAGCTGGTCGGCGTCGACATTGGCTCCGAAGGCGGGGGTTCCGGGCTCGAGCCGGACACCCGCTGAAAGGTCGCCGATGGCGAGTGGGTCGAATCCGAGAGTGTCGATGAGCGCAGACACTACGGCGAGATCCTCGGGCGAGTCACCGGCGATCGCGATGGCCTTGCGTCCGAGGCCGCCGGCTGGACGAGCCCCGTCTTCGAGGTCGTGGTAGCCCATGTGGTTGAGGGCTTTCACGACACGTGCGCCGGTCAGGAACCGCTGAACGACTTCGCTCGATGAGGTGTCGGGCGGAAGGATTGCGTCGCGGGGACCATCGACCTCCCACCAGTGGTTCATCGTGTCGATGACCAGCTTTCCCTCCAGCTTCCGGACTGGGAGGTCGCGGTGTTTGCCGAGCGGGAGAGCCAGGACCACCACGTCGGCGGCATCCGCCGCCTGGGCCGGCCACACGGCGGTCGCTCCGGGGGTGAGGATTTTGGCCGTAAGCGCGATCTTGGAGGGGTCACCGGACCCGGAGATCAGGACTCGATAGCCGGCGGCGACCGCCAGGCGCGCCAGGACGGTGCCGACTTTCCCGGCTCCCAGGATCCCGATAGTGGTGACAGGGTTGGTCATCGCGTCGCTCCCGCCGTGGCCGCGGGCTGCTCGGCCAGAAGTTCGCGGACCCGAGGGATGACTTGGGTGCCGTACAGCTCGACCGAACGCAGGCGTGCGGAGGCTGAAACGGTGCCGGCGGCGGAGTAAATCATGTCGAACCGGCCCGCGTTCAGCACCCGGATGGCATGGGCGATCTTGGCCGCGACCGTCTCAACCGAGCCGACATACAGCGACCCGCGGTCCACCTCGGCGTCGAATTCCTCCCGGCGGAGCGGCGGCCAGCCGCGCTGCGCCCCGATCCGGTCGCGGATATCCCTGTACCCAGGGTAGAAGAGCTCCTTGGCTTCTTCGTCAGTGGAGGCAACGAAGCCGGGCGAGTGCATCCCGACCGGCTGTGCGGTCGTGCCGAACTCCTCGCTGGCACGCCGGTACAGCTCCACGTAGGGAGCGAACCGGCCAGGAGAGCCGCCGATGATTGCGAGCATAAGCCCGAAGCCATATTGAGCGGTGCGGAGCACGGAATCCGGTGTCCCGCCAACTCCCACCCAGGTCTTGAGGCGTCCCGAATCGGTCTTCGGATACACGTCTGCATTGCGCAGGGCAGCTCGCGTGGTGCCTTCCCAAGTGACCGGTTTCTCGTCCAGGAGCCGATAGAAAAGATCGATCTTCTCCTCGAACAGCACCTCGTAGTCCTTCAGGTCGTACCCGAAGAGCGGGAACGACTCGGTGAAGGAACCGCGTCCGAGGATCACCTCGGCGCGGCCGTTGGAGAGCGCGTCGACTGTGGCGAACCGCTGGAACACCCGCACCGGGTCGTCCGAGGACAGCACTGTCACGCCCGAGGAGAGCCGGATGCGCTTCGTGGCCGTCGCGATGCCCGCCAGTACCGTCTCAGGGCTGGAGATCGCGTACTCAGGTCGGTGATGCTCGCCCAACGTGACAATATCGATACCGACCTGGTCGGCAAGGACCGCTTCGGTCACCGCGGCGCGGATCGCCTGCGCGTGCGAGACGATCACGCCCTGGTCGTTTCGGGGCCGGTCTCCGAAGCTGTCGATACCGAACTCGATTTGTGAAACATCCGTCGTGTTCACTTCGCTCAACGCTTTCGTTGTGTCGGGGTGTCGGGGTGTCGGGGTGTCGCGGTGCGTGGTTCGTGACGACCGGGCGGGACGTCCGTCCCGGGCGACCTGCGAGAGTTCCCTGCCGCTCAGGTCCCGCGTGTTGTCATCCCCGGCCCGGCAGTTCGCGCCCAGACGGGAGGGAACTTGTTCGCCGAACGGTCGGATGTCCTGCTTCGCCGTCCCCTTGGTCACCCACGCCACCCCCGCCGATCTAGTTGACACGTAAACCATGCCACCCTATGGTTTACACGTCAACTAAATCTGGCGTGGTGGGTGTATCTGCGCATCACCCGTCGGGTCGCCCCCTGTTGACAGCCCGGCGGGGACATCGCGCAGGCAACGCCGGTCCGCAGGACGTACGTGATGCCGGCGAGGGCGGCCCGGACCGAAACGCGAAGCCACCCCGAGACGCCGACCGTCGTTCGGGAAGCGGGCGGCAGCAAGGGGCGCCTCCCGCTCCCACAAGGTCATCAGGAACGAGATCGGCACGCATTGCGGGGACCCTGCCGACCACGATCAGCGAACACAAGACTCGCACCTCGACTCATCCTGAAGCGATCAGCAAACGTGGACGACTTGTCGGTCTCGGCTACTTGGAGGCCCGCCGAGGCGAAAAAGTTCCGTCCCACCGGAAGGGGTCGTCTTCTAGCGCGGAGCGGTCCCATTGTCCGCGCACTGCGGCGGCTTCGTAGGTTGTGTGGAGAAACTCGGCGACAGCGCGGTCAGGGTCGGGCGCGGCGCGGACGGCCTCGTAGGGCAGAAGGAACTGCTTGAACTCAGAACTGAAGTAGGCGCCTTGGGGGCTGACCGGGTAATCGGCGAACCCATCAGGTTCGGGGTAGGCGTAGGCGTAGAAGGCGCCTTCCTCTCCGCCGCCAGGCCAGAACCCACAGCTCGACAGTTCCCGGGAGTAGCCCTCGACCATCACCCAGTCCCCGCAGTTGGGCGCGCCGCCGGGGTGTGCGGGAGCCGACCGCCCGGAGAAACGGGTGCAGGCGAGATCCATCGCTCCCCAGAAGAAGTGCACCGGGCTGACCTTGCCGACGAAGTGCGACCGGAACTCGCCCATTACCCGGTTCGCCTGCAACAGCTGGCGCCAGAATAGGGCAGCCGCTTCACCGTCGTAGGAGGCGTGGTCATGGTCCTCGGAAAAGGGGATCGCCGGCTCGACCTCGTTGGGGTGAGGATGGATCGGGGCATCGATCCCGAGCTCATCGAGCGTGTACAGGATCCGGGTGTAGAACTCGGCGACTGGCATGGGTCGGAGCGGGAACCTTCGCGCACCGCCGTCGCTGCTGCGGACTTCGAGTTGGTGGCCGACGAAGTCGAATTCGATCTCGAAGGCCCCGGCGCGGTACGGAATGGCCGACGTCGTCAACCCACGAGAGCTGACATACAAGGTCACCTGCCACCAGTGGTTGACCAGGGGTGCGTGGGCCATCCGAATCTTGCCCACGATCTGGGTCCACATGTGCAGAGTGTCGCGGGTGGCGGTCCAGTCCGAGACCCGGAGACTCGGCCAGTTCGTCGTTGGTGTGGTCATCGCTTCTCACATCCTTGGCAAAGCTTGAGAGGTTGTCGGTCGCTGCGACACGTAGATATCGATCGGCGGGGAGACGGACCGCCTGGGGAACCGGCGGACCCCGGGGCTGGCCATCCCGGAGCTGTAGGTGGCCTGCGGTATTCGGAGGGCGTTGCCGGAGCGGCAGCCGGCGTCCCAGGCCGAGCGCTGGTTGCCATCGGCCGGGAAGCCACCGGTGCCACGGATCATCGACGTGAGGTGGAGCAGCCTTGTCCGACCGGGCCCACGGCCGCTTCTTCGGTCGAACATCTCGGGCAGTCTTGGACGCAATCGGCGGCATGGAGGCAGCGCCTGGCATCGAAGGTCACCGTGGTCGGCTCCGCCTTGTATGCCTTCTTCTAGGATTCGCCGCTCGTGCCCGCCTCCATCACTGCCGTGCTCGGCTTCTCAGTCACTAACCTTGCGAGCTGAAGGAGGAACGCGACATCCTCCGCAAGGCGGCCCGGCATTTCGCAGGGGAGACGCGCCGGTCGGCGGCGTCATCGAGAATCCGGCTTCGTCGCTGAGTAGGCCCGGGGCGCGGTGCCGGGATTGCTCCCGGTCCGTTTCCCCGGACCTCTCGCCGAACCCGCCGTGCGCCTCTCGACGCAACGGGCTCTCCACGGTCTCTGCCGTCAGACGGTCTCGCAGGTCCATGGGGTGGGGATCGTGTTGCCGCGGTAGCGATACCGGGTGACCGGGATCGCGCTGATCTTCCGCAACTCGATCTCGCCCGCGCTGATCGGCCGCCACCGCCCGGTGGGGGTGGTGAGCCGTCTGCGGACGTCCGTCCAGTTCCAGTGATGCCGCTCTTGCAGCAGCCGGACGACTCGCCACCAGACGAGGTTGTCCAGGCTGCTGAAGGTGCGCTTCGCGACGGCATGCCTGAAGTAGTTGGCCCATCCGTGGGTGACCTGGTTGAGGTTCACCAGGACCACGGCCAAGTCCTGCTGCGACGTTCTGTGGGTGAGGGTACGGATCTTCGCCTTCACCGACCGGAGAGGCCGGTCGGCGATGAAGGTGTAGACGTACCACTTGTCCGTTCCGCGTACGCGGCGCCACTGGATGTGGAACCCCAGGAAGTCGAACCCCTCGCTCAGATGCACCAGCTGGGTTTTGGCTTCCGAGAACCGCAACCCCATCGGTGCGAGGACCTGGGCGACCTCCTCGCGCAGTGCCTCGGCGTCCTGCCTGGTCCCCTTGACCAGGACGACGAAGTCATCCGCGTAGCGGACCAGCCGCCACGAGGGCAGGCCCTTGGCACTCCGCCGTTCACGCCGACCGCTGGTGGACAGCTCCCCGTCCGGCTCCCATGCCCGGTGCAGGTGCTCATCAAGCGCCGACAGGGCGATGTTCGCCAGGAGAGGGGAGACGATGCCCCCTTGCGGCGTGCCGGTGAACGTCTCCTGCTGTTCCCCGAGCTCTGTGAGGAGCCCGGACTTCAGGAACGCCTTCACCAGCGCCAGCACCCGCTTGTCCTTGACCCGGCCCCGGACACGGTCCATCAGCGCGACGTGGTCGAGCTCGTCGAAGCACGCCGCGATGTCCGCGTCCAGCACCCACCGATAGCCGTGGGTGCCATAGAAGTGGATCTCGGCAATCGCGTCCTGGGCCCGCCGCTTGGGGCGGAAACCGTAGGAGACCGGCTTGAAGTCGGCCTCGAAGATCGGCTCCAGCACCAGCTTCAGCGCGGCCTGGACGACCCGGTCGGCGATCACGGGAATCCCCAGCCGCCGAACCTTCCCCGACCCGCCCGGCTTGGGAATCTTGCGCTCCCGCACCGGCAGCGGCCGGAACGAGCCCAGCCTGAGCTGGGCCCGTAGGTCGTCCAGGAACCCCGGGACCCCGAATCGCTTCTCGACGTCGGCGGCCGTCAGGCCGTCCACGCCGGGAGTGCGGGCGCCCCGGTTGCCGGCGACCCGTTCGAACGCCACGATCAGCGTCGCCGGGTCATGCACGAGGTTGAACAGATCATCGAACCGGCGACCAGGATCGGCCACCGACCAACGGTGAAGCTTGGCCTGCATCTCCGATACCCGCTGGCGTGGACCCACCGGGTCCGCCTCCAGCAGAGCACTGCTGTTCAGCGGTGCGTCTTTCGGCATTGCAGCCTCCTTCCCTTCTCGATACCGCTGCCGCCCTTCCCCATGTGCGCGGGCTTTCCCCGGCTCGGAGTACTACGGCGGCTCCGCCCCACCCGGACCGTTCGGCTGTCGATGCACCTATCCCCAACCGGGCACTGGCCGTGCACGACCGGGGAGTTGAGAACGGGTGGTTCCCGTGTTCACTGTGATTCGCTCGTTGGAGTAGGAGCCCGACTGTGTCCCTGCGGCATCGCCACGAGTACGCCGTAGACCTTCCTCGTGGCCTCCCGACCGGCTTCGAAACACCGGCCCAGGAGTTCCCCGCCGCCACCAGGCGACGAGTGCGCACCGCTTCCGGCCCAGATCCGCCAGGTTCGAGCCGGTGTAGTCGTTAAGAGACGTAAAGACGCCGGTTCCTCGCGTACTCCTCTCCATCCCGCTCGCCGGACCCGCACCATCTGGCAGTACTGGCACGTCCCGGCTTTGTCAGGGCCGCTCCCGCCCTCCCCGGCATCACCCGGATCAGGCTGCCCTCAGCTCCACATCCCTGCTACGACAGGTCAGCGGTGAAGGTCTCTCACCTCCACACGAATCACAGCGCCTCACGGCGCAATTCGAAGACGAGCCAGGCGCGAGGGCCGCCGCGATCCTTCCCCCTGTGGCCAGGGCTCCTTCACCCAGCCGGCCACCGCCGCCTCGTTGCGCTCCATCGCGCGGCGGGCCGCGACCTGGCAGCTCCAGCCGCGCCGTCGCAGCAGCGCGGCCACGCCCTGGACGGTGTAGCACTTATGGAGGCGGCGTCCGATGAAGGTCTTGATGCGCGACAGGGTCCAGGTCTGGTCCGGCCAGCCGTGCGCGAGGGCGCCCTTGGCCGGCTCCGCCTCCAGCACGATGAACAACTCGTCGCTCAGCAGCGGCCGTGACGCCGGTCCCTTGGATGCAAGGGCTCGTGTTCCGCCCTGTGACCGGGACCTGCGCCAGCGCTGCACCGACCGCACGCTGATCCGCAAGCAACGGGCGATCACCGCATTGTCATCGCCGGCCCGGAACCGCGCTCGGCCGCCCCGAGTCGCAACCCCTCACGGAAGGCCCGCCGCTGATCGGTCAACCCGACTCCTTGCGCGTACCTCACACAACCGGCATACCGCCGGGAACATGAGGCGCCAGCCCGCAGGACACCCCGCTTTTAAGTTGAGTAGACTGCCCTCATGGAGGTACCACCGCGCTGGCTCAACCCGGAAGAGAAGGCTGCCTGGGACAGCTTCATCCGTATGCAGGAGACGCTCGTCGGACGGCTCTCCCGCCGCATCCAGGCCGACTCCGGGATGTCCGCCTCCGACTACCTCGTGCTCGTCAGCCTCACCGAAAGAAGCGACGGGCGTATGCGCTTCTTGGATCTGGCCAAAAGCGTGGAGTGGGAGAAGAGCCGAATGTCCCATCAGGTCACGCGGATGGCGAAACGCGGGCTCGTGGCCAAGGAAGAATGCCCCGACGACGGACGCGGAGCATTCATCGTCGCCACTCCGGCCGGCCACAAGGCGATCGAAGCGGCCGCACCCCCGCACGTCGAGCACGTCCGCCGACTGTTCATCGATGCCCTGACCCCGAACCAGCTCAGCACACTCTCTCGGATCTCCAAGCGTGTCCTGGACCACATGGAGAAGCAGCCGGACTGACCGGGCGAGGGGACGCGACTGCCTGATCACGGGAGGTCAGCCCTGCGCCGGCACGGCGACGACGTCCTGACGCGCGGGCTACCAGCCGAGTTCGCGACGGACGCGCTCACCGCTGAACCACTGGTCAGGGATCAAAGGCCAAACATCCCGCAGGCCTCCTCAAGGCGCCAGATGGTGCCTCGTGCCAGGAACTCCGGCCGCGCGACAGCCGCCTAGTACTCCAGTACGGTTTCGTGATCCACGGCTGGAGGGTGCGGCAAGTCGTCACGGCGACGTGTCCCTGGAGCGGCAGACGCTGTCGGATGCTGCTCGCATCCACGGTTCCGCTGGCCTGCCGTTGGTTGTGCGTCCCGGGCATCGGAGAACTTCCTGCATGACCACAGGAGTTGAGGAATCCTGGGTGCCCGTGACCGAAAATACGAGTGAAACGGCTCCGGATAGTGAGGTCAGGGCGCTCCTTCGGGTCTTGGACGGGCAGCGCCGCCACGTTCTCGGCATCCTTGACGGGCTCGACGGGGAGGCTCTGCGACGGCCGGTGCTGCCATCCGGATGGCACTGCCTGGGGCTGGTCCAGCACCTCGCGCTGGACGTTGAGCGTTTCTGGTTCCGTGCAGTCGTCACCGGGGACCAGGAGATCATCCGCGGCCTGACGAGCGCCGACGAAGCTTGGAACGTGCCTCCGGAAGCGCGGGCCCTTGACGTGCTCGACGGATACCGGCAGGAGGTAGAGCTCTCCGACGCCATCATCACCACCACCCCTGCTGACGCCGTCCTGGCCTGGTGGCCTCACGACCTGTTCGGCGAACCGCATCTGCACACCCTGCGCGACGTCCTGTTGCACGTCATCACTGAGACTGCATGCCACGCCGGCCATCTCGATGCGGCACGAGAGCTCATCGACGGCCGGCGCTGGTTGGTGCTGACCTAGCACTGCGGTCCAGCTTCATGATCTCGTATCAGGGTCGGCCGGGAACGGGTACGACCACCGCGTGATCACCGGGGGTTGTGTGGACTCCTGAAGATCGTACGGTGGCCGCGGGCCATAGCGAAGGCCCTGCCCGTTGGCGGGCGATGTTCGAGCAGGTCATGGCCCGGATTGCTGGCCGGTTCGGGCGAGTTGAGCCCCGGGCCGTGGCCCGCGCCTACCTGCTCGGGCTTCTGTCAGGCGTCGAGCGGAAGAACTGCCGGCAACTGGCCGAACGCGCGGGCCATGCCCGGCCCGGGCCGATGCAGCGCCTGCTGCTGCGCCCGCTGGGACGCAGATGCGGTCCGCGACGACCTGCGGGCCTACGTCGCCGACCGTCTCGGCGCCGACGGCGCCGTTCTCGTGGTCGACGAGACCGGCTTTGTGAAGAAGGGCCACTCCTCGGCAGGGGTACAACGCAGTACACCGGTACCGCAGGACGCATCGAAAACTCCCAGGTCGGCGTGTTCCTCGCCTACGCCGGCAGCCGAGGACGGGCCCTGATCGACCGACGGCTCTACCTCCCGGAAAGCTCCCGGCCCGATGACCTTGAACGCCGCAACGCGGCCGGGATACCCCCGACCGTGCAGTTCGCCACCAAGCCCCGCCTGGCCGCGGAAATGGTCACCGCCGCGCTGGACGCCGGGATCACCGCACCGTGGGTGACCGGCGACGAAGCCTACGGCCAGGACCCTCAGCTACGCGCCGCCCTCGAGGCTCGCGGCATCGGCTACGTCCTGGCAGTCGCCTGCCCGACCCGGGTGAAGATCAACTACGACCGCACCCTTGTCCGCGCGGACACCGTCGCCAGCCGCCTGCCCGCCACCGCCTGGCAGCGGCACAGCGCCGGCAACGGCGCGAAGGGACCGCGCTACTACGACTGGGCCTGGGTCCCCATCGGCACCGGCAGCCACCGGCACCTGCTCATCCGCCACAACCGGTCCACCGACGAACTCGCTTTCTACCTGTGCTGGTCACCCACCGAAGTACCCCTGTCCGAACTGGTCCACGTCGCCGGCATCCGCTGGATGCGTGGAGGAATGCTTCCAAGCCGCCAAGGGTCAAGTCGGCCTCGATCACTACCAAGTCCGACACCGGACCTCCTGGCACCGGCACATCACGCTCGCCATGCTCGCCCTGGCCTTCCTGACCGCGATCGCCGCCGACACGGCACCACGGCGGCCCGCCGATACCCACTTGCCCGCCGACAGCAGCGATCCGATCACACTGACCGTGCCAGAGTTCCGTCACCTCCTGGCCGCCGTCTTCCACCCACCAGCCATGACAGCGGCCAGGCTGCTGGACTGGTCCAGCTGGCGCAGACACCACCAGGCAACAGCCCGAAGAAGCCACTACCGACGACGGGCCGTCGACGAATCTGCAGGGTAAATCACGAAACCGTACCGGAGTACTAACGGGCTCTTCGCAGCTGAGGGTGTAGTGCCTGACGGGCGATGCTGACGCACTTCAAAGTGCCTTTTGTAAGCTCTCCCTTACTCACTCATGATGGTGTTACGCACTACTAGTGAGGTGACAAGATGGTTGAGCAGCCAACTCAATCCGAGGGATCGCAGGTCGTCATCGAGGTGTGGTCTGACCTGGGCTGCCCGTGGTGCTATGTCGGAAAGCACCGACTCCAGACTGCGATCGCGCAGCGTCCGGACGCGGATCGGTTCGAGATCGTAATGCGGTCGTTCGAGTTGGACCCGGGCGCGCCGCACGAGCCGGAGGAGAACGAAAAGAGCTTCCTCCGTGCCCACGGCGGCACCGCCGTCGACGTCCTCCAGGCCGAGCGCCAGATGCAGACCCTCGCACGCCAGGAGAGGCTCGAGTACTCGCTGAACCGCCTGAACGCCAGCACATTCGACCTGCACCGCGTCGTCCAGTACGCCAACGACCAGGGCCGCGGGTTCGAGTTCTTCTCCACCGTCCAGGACGGCTTCTTCGCCGGCACCCTCAACCCCCACGACCCGGCCACCCTCGCAGGCGTCGCGGAGGCAGTCGGACTGGACGGGCGGCGAGCCCGCGAGATCCTCGCGAGCAGCGAGTACGCCGACCGAGTGCGCGCCGACCGCGACGAGGGCCTGGAGCTGGGCGCCGCCGGCGTCCCGTTCGTCGTCCTCGACCGCCGGGTGGCCGCCCCGGGCGCCCAGAAGGTCCCTGTCTACGGCCAGCTGCTGCAGCAGGTGGCCGGGCCCGTGCCGAGTGAGCGTGTGTCATGAGCCGGGCGAAGGACGGCTCGAGATCGTGGCGGTCCCCTCCGGCGGGTGGTGCGATCCTGCTACCGGCACGTGCTCCAACGACGCCGACGACGGGGCGTCGAGCGTGGAGACGAGCAACGAGAACGCCGCGGGCGATGTGCCCGGCGCTGCGCAGCGATGAGCACCACCGACGGCTCAGCCTGCCGACGCGCTGACCGATGTCTTGCCACGGCCGACTCCGGTTAGTTCGCTGGCGGCCCGGTTGCTGGCGATCTCACTGTGGTGGGCGGCGGCCCAACCAGCCATCGCCGTCACCGCATCCAACAGGGACCGCCCCAGGTCCGTCAGCTCGTACTCCACTCGCGGCGGGATCTCGGGGTACGCGGTCCGCGTGATCAGTCCATCTCGCTCGAGGCGCTTGAGGGTCTGGGTCAGCATCCGCTGGGAGATTCCCGGGATGCTCGCCTGCAAGTCGGAGTAGCGCAGCGAGCCGGTGCTCAGGGTGCTGATGACCAACACTGTCCACTTGTCACCGATGCGATCGAGCACCTCACGGATGAAGGCGCTGTCCTCTGGCCACGCCTGGCACGGACCACTGATCTGTCGCGCTGACGCCATCGCACTCGCCTCTCATCTGGTGTGTAACCGCACTACCAGTATGTAACACGTCGGCGAACCACACACCACTCCACGACAACGACTCGCTCTGGTCGATCACTGAAGCGCGCTCTCACGCCACTACTGAAAGGAAACACCCACCCATGTCGTACCTGCTTTACATTGACTCCTCCGCGCTCGGCGAGGCCTCGGTCTCGCGCCAGGTCGCCCAGTCCTTCCTTGAAGGCTGGGACGGCAAGGTTGTCCACCGCGACCTCGCCGCAGCACCCGTGCCCCATCTCAGTGCTGCCGGCATCACCGCCCGCGTCACCGATCCCGCCCATCACACCGACGAGCAGGCTGCCGCAGCCGCATTGCAGGACGAGCTCATCAAGGAGTTCCTCGGCGCCAGGGCCTACCTGTTCACGGTACCGATGTACAACCTGTCGATGCCGTCGGTGTTCAAGGCCTGGCTCGACCAGATCATCGTCTTCGGTCGCACATTCAGGCCGTCCCCGGCTGCCGGACGTCCGGCGGTGCTGATCTCCGCCCGAGGTGGCAGCTACGGTCCCGGCGCCCCCAACCACGGCTTCGACTACGTCGTGCCCACCACTGAGGCGGTGCTCGGACGAGAGGAACTGCTGGGACTCGATGTCGCCACCGTGGTCCCCGAGCTGACCATGGCCCCCCACACACCGTCCCTGGCGGAGCTTCTCCCGATGCACGAGGCATCCATGGCCGACGCCCACGACCGTGCTCGTGAGTTCGCCGCGACGATCGCTACCGCGACCGCCGCCTGAAACCCCCAACGGTCACGGACCACACCACCCGCGACGGCGCTGAGCAGCCCTACGCCCTGACGGGACGCTCGAAGAAAGGTCGCGCAGCCGATCCAGAACTTCACGACTTGTCTGACACCCGTGCCGGTCCCGACCTGACCACGTTTGCTCGGCTCGACGAACTCGGCCTCGAAGCCACCGGCCAACGCCTCGGACCCGACCGCCTAGTCCTCGCGTGCCGGGTCGTCGAGCCCGACCCCACTGTTGGACATGGTCGAGGGTCGCTCCAAGCAAGCATTCAAGACTTGGCTCGCCAGCCGCCCTGATGCCTGGCGGGACAACGTGGAAGTCGTCGCGATGGCCGGGTTCACCGGCTTCAGGACCGCCACCGTCGAAGAACCGCCCGACGCTGTCGCGGTCATGGACCCGTTCCATGTCGCAAGGCTGGCCGGCGACGCACTCGACCGGTGCCGAAGACGCCTCCAAGTGGCGATCCACGGATACCGCGGGATGAAGAACAACCCCCTCTACAGCGCTCGCAGGACCCTGCACACCGGAGCTGACTTGCTCACCGACAACCAGAAGGACCGACTGTCCGCGCTGTTCGCCGACGATGCCCACGTCGAGGTCGAGGCCACCTGGAGCGTCTACCAGCGGTAGATCGCTGCCTACCGCACCGCCGACCGGCGTCACGGTCGAGAGCTGACGGTCCAGCTGATCGAGTCCATCAGCACCGGCGTACCGAAGGCCCTCACCGAGGTCATCACCCTGGGACGGACTCTGAAGAAGCGCGCCGCTGACATTCTGGCGTACTTCGACCATCCCGGGACCAGCAGCGGGCCGACGGAGGCGATCAACGGTCGGCTCGAGCACCTGCGCGGATCCGCGCTCATTTCCGCAACCTGGCCAACTACGTCGCAAGATCGCTGCTCGATACCGGTGGGTTCAGGCCGTAACTACACCTTCGATTGTGAAAAGCCGCTCAATTTGTGATCAAGATCTCTCCGATCTTCTGAGCTGAAGGTACGACTGGAACGCAAGTAAGTCGGGGCAGAGATCGATTTCTTGGGGAGGGCCGGCGGTGACAGAGTTCGTTCGCTGGATGGATGGTCTGGAGGAACACGCGGCGCGGGCCCTGCCTGCTGACATCTACGGCTACTTCCGCCGGGGCGCTGGTGCGGGCATGAGCGCGGCGGAAGCGAGTGAAGCCTGGGACCGTCTGCGGCTGCGGCCGCATGTGCTGCGCGATGTGTCTGCCTGCGATACTTCGACCACGGTGTTGGGCACGTCTGTTAGCACGCCCGTCCTCGTTGCCCCGAGCACGTTGCAGCGCAGGGCGGATCCGGCGGGCGAGGCTGCGACCGCGCGCGGTGTCGCCCGCGCCGGGTCGCTGCTGGCGGTGACCTCGAATACGGCGATTCCGTTCTCGGACCTGCCGGCGAGTGGAGCGCCGTGGTGGGTGCAGGTGTATGTGGCCCGGGACCGGTCGTTGACCGTGGAGGTGCTGCGGCGGGCGAAGGCCGCCGGGGCGCGGGCGGTTGTTCTCACGGCGGACACCCCGGTGATCGGCTCGCACGGCAAGCCCGGTGCCCAGGTGGCCGACTTCGTCCAGCCGGACGAGTTGTACGGCAACATGACCGGCTTCCCTGCCCCGGAGGCGGCCGAGCATGCTCCCGACCTCACCCCGGAGGTCATCGGCTGGTTGCAGGAGCAGACCGGACTACCAGTTGTGGTCAAGGGAGTGCTGCGGGGCGACGACGCCGGCGAGTTCGCGGCGGCGGGCGCCTCCGGGCTGCTGGTCTCCAATCATGGCGGTCGGCAGTTGGACGGGCTGGTGCCCACGGCCTGGGCACTTTTGGAGGTGGTCAATGCGGTCGCTGGCACTGGCACGGAGGTCTACGTGGACGGCGGGCTGCGCCGGGGCACCCACGTGTTGTCTGCCCTCGCGCTCGGGGCCCGCGCGGTTTTCATCGGACGGCCGGTGCTGTGGGCGCTGACCGTTGCGGGGGACGCGGGAGTGGCCCGGCTGGGTCGGCGAACTCACGAGGGAACTCGCCGAGGCGATGCGCATCGCGGGCACCCCCTCGCTGGGCCCAGTGGAATGCGATTTGCTCTGGGCGCCTCCGATGCGGTCAAGGAGTCAAGCTGCCACCGCGAGACAAGGTTCGGGTCGGGTGGGGAACGCAGTGCTTTCGTCGTAATGGACGCGTTTGGTGAGGCAGTGGTGGAGGCAACCGATCATGCGGTTGAAGAGGTTACGGAGAGCCGAGATGTGGCGGCGCATCCAGAAGATCCCGAAGGCGTTGGCCGCACCGGGGATGATCGAGCTGATCCACGCGGCGCGGGTGGACGGGGCCGGGTTCTTCCGCCAGTGGTGGACGGTGAGGCTGCCGGTGCTGCGCCCGGGGCTCGCGTTCCTGGGCATCTTCACCTTCTTCCACGTCTGGAACGACTACCTCTGGCCACTGATCGTGATGACCGACCCCGGCAAGGTGACACTCCAGGTGGCCGTGCAGCAGCTCAACGGCGTCTACACCACCGACCAGTCGATGGTGATCACCGGGGCGCTCCTGTCGGTGATCCCGCTGATCGGGGTCTTCCTCATCGGCGCACGGCACTTCATCGCCAACCTGGGCGCGGGCGCCATGAAGTTCTGAAGTCGGCTCCGCCCTTCACAGAGAGGTGTTCGCTCCATGCACGACATCCCGAACCGGACTCCCCGCACGGCCGAAACGGTCCGCTGGGGGGTCCTGGGCACCGGCGGGATCGCCGCACGCTTCGCCGGCCAGTTGCCGCGCTCGCGCACCGGCACGCTGGCAGCCGTCGGCAGCCGCTCCCCCGCCTCCGCCCGCGACTTCGCCAAGCGCTTCGCCGCACCGCGGGCGCACGGCTCGTACCAGGAGCTGCTGGACGACGACACCGTCGACGCGGTGTACGTCGCCACGCCCCACCCGCAGCACGTCGAGTGGGCGGTGCGGGCCGCCGGGGCCGGCAAGCACGTGCTGGTCGAGAAGCCGATGGCGGTGCGCAGGGCCTGGGCCACCGCCGTCATCGAGGCCGCGGTACGAGCCGACGTGTTCCTGATGGAGGCGTACATGTACCGCTGCACCCCGCAGACCGCGAATCTGGTGGAGCTGGTCGAGGACGGAGCCGTCGGCGAGCTCCACCACATCCAGGCGCAGTTCTCCTTCGGCGGCCCCGGATTCGACGCCGGGCACCGGCTGTTCGACAACGCCCTGGCCGGCGGCGGCATCCTGGACGTCGGCGGCTATCCGGTCTCGATGGCCCGACTGCTGGCCGGCGCCGCAACGGGCGCGCCCTTCGCCGACCCGGAGCACATCACCGCCGCCGGAACCGTCGGCCGCACCGGCGTGGACGAGTGGGCGCTGGCCACCTTGCACTTCGCCGGCGGGCTGACCGCCCAGGTCGCCACCGGCATCCGGCTCGCCGACGAGAACCGGGTCCGGATCTACGGCTCCCGCGGTTTCCTCGACGTACCCGACCCCTGGTTCTGCGGGGACGGCGAGCCCACCAGCCTGGTGCTGCACCGGGTGGGCGAGGAACCGCGGGAGATCCGGATCCCGCCGGCGCACATCTACGCCGCGGAGGCCGACACCGTCGCCGGCCATCTCGCCGACCGCCAGGCCCCGCAGATGAGCTGGGCCGACACCCTCGGCAATCTCGCCGTCCAGGACGCCTGGCGGGCGGCCCTCGGCCAGGCTTACGACAGCGAGCGCGACGACGCCCCCGTGCCCACCGCCTCCGGCCGGCCGCTCGCCCGCCGCGCCGGCGCCGCGATGACCCACGCCCGCATCCCCGGCCTGGACAAGGACATCTCCCACCTGGTCATGGGCGTCGACAACCAACCGGACCAGATCCACGCCTCGGTCGTCTTCGACGACTTCTTCGAGCACGGCGGCACCGCCTTCGACACCGCGTACCACTACGGCGGGGGACGGCAGGAGCGGCAGTTCGGCCGGTGGATGGAGGACCGCGGGGTCCGCGACGACGTCGTGGTCATAGGCAAGGGCGCGCACACGCCGCACTGCGACCCCGCCTCGCTCAGCCGCCAGCTGGAGATCAGCCTGGAGCGGCTGCGCACCGACCACGTCGACATCTACTTCCTGCACCGCGACAACCCCGACATCCCCGCGGGCGAGTTCGTGGACGTCCTCGACGAGCACCGCCGAGCCGGCCGGATCGGCGTGTACGGCGGCTCCAACTGGAGCCCGCAGCGGGTCGACGAGGCCAACGCGTGGGCGCGCCGGAACGGGCGGCAGCCGTTCACCGTGCTCAGCAACCACCTCAGCCTGGCCCGCGCGTACGCCGTGCCGTGGGAGGGCTGCCTGCACGTCAGCGACCCGGAATCGCAGGACTGGCTGCGCGAGCGCGAGGTGGCCCTGTTCCCGTGGTCGAGCCAGGCACGCGGGTTCTTCACCGGCCGGGCCGGCCCTGAGGACACCGGCGACGCGGAGCTGGTGCGCTGCTTCTACTCGGACGAGAACTTCGCACGCCTGGACCGCGCCCGCAAGCTCGCACGCGAGCGCGGCGTCCACCCCACGGCGATCGCCCTGGCATGGCTGCTCCACCAGCCGTACCCGGTCTTCCCGCTGATCGGTCCCCGGCAGGTCTCGGAGACACGTACCTCCCTCCCGGGGCTGGGCATACGCCTCTCCGCGCAGGAGGTCGCCTGGCTGGACCTGCGCGAGGAGGAGTAGCGTCAGACGGTTCGTGGCGTGAGGGTGACGGGCTCGCAGAGTCCGGCGTCCCGGCGCAGGTCGCGGAGGTCTCCGCGAGCGCGTCACCGACACCGCGCACACCGGATTGCTGTCAACCGCCGCCAACACCGCTCATGATGGCGCTGATGATGCCCTGTTGAGTCACGGTGTGAGCACGCCGGTCGAACAGACCGAACCCGTACTGGCCGTTTACACCGTTGTCCCAGTAGACGCTGACCTGGCCGTACTTCTTGGCTGTGGCCGCCAGGGTGTACGCAAAGTCAGCGCGGTACGTGTTGTTCATCGAGTCGAACGACGACTTGTCGATCGCCCCGTATTCACCGACGACTACCGGATACCCTTTCGCGACGAATCCGTCATACATCTTCTTCAACTGCGCGTCCAGATATTCCTCCTGACCCCAGGTGGACGTCTTTGACGGATCGGTCGCGGCCGGGCCCCACTGCGTGATGTTGCCGGTTTCCTCTCCGGTGAAGTCCCACGGATCGTAGTAGTGCACGGAGATCATGATCCGGTGCTCGTCGCTGGGGATGGAGGGTGATCGATACTGGTCGGTCGGGAGCTCGAACCCGTAGTTGCCCGCGGTGTAGTCGATGTTTGTGTTCCAGCCGGGGACGAGCAGCCATCGTGAGCTGTTGTTGCCCCCGGTCCTCCGCACCGTGTCCACGAAGATCTGGTTGTAGTCGTTTATGTTCGCATAGCACGGTTGCGTCGGTTGGCCGTATTGGCCGTCGAACTCTTCGTTCATGGATTCCAGGATCAGGCGCTGGTCGTAGCTCTGGAACTTCGACGCGATCTGTTGCCATACCTTCTGGTACTTGTCCTTGATCTCCGCCTGAGCGGGCGAGTCACAGATCAGCCAGGAGCCGTCGATCGTCTTGTAGCCGTCGCCGTGCATGTTGATCACCACGTACATGCCCCGGTTGTAGGCGTAGTCGACGACTTCCTGAACTCTGTTCAGCCAGGACGGGTCGACCGTGTAGCCCGGGCCAGGCCCTACGTTGCGCAGGTAGGAGACCGGGATCCGGATTGTTTTGAATCCTGCCGCCTGCACCTTGTCGATGAGAGCCTGAGTCACCGTCGGGTTGCCCCACGCCGTTTCACTGGGAAACCCGTTGATGTTGGCTTCGAGCTGGTTCCCAAGATTCCAGCCCGCACCCATGTCGGCAACAATCTGCGAAGAATCTGACTGAGCCGCCGTGCCGGCAGACGCCTGACTAGCCGAGCCGCCGCATATGGCTGCGGCGACTGCCAGTAACACGGCAACGAGGACGGTCTTGAACCTCATGGTTTTTGCAGCCATTGGCTTTTCCTCTCTTCCAGTCTTGAGGTGCCAAAAACCAAGGTGCACGACTTCCGGCGCTCGTCGAATGCGTCATCGAAGCGCTTCGATGACGCATTCGACGAGCGAACCCGGTTCCCCCCGGGAGAGAGAGTAGAGTCACATCGCGGCCATGACAACATGCATCACACCGGAGAAGAACACGCCATCAGGAGCTTGCGGAAGACCTGCACTGACGTGAGAGTTCCCGGCGAATTTCGGTCCGGCCGTTCTCCAGGACCCGCCCCCTTTCGGTTGCGAAGAGTCGTCGGCACCGTGTCGGGCATCGCCCGCCCCGTCACCCGAGCGGCACCCCCTTCAGGTCTCGTGTCAGTACTGCGTGGTCGAGTCCGGGTTGCCGTGGATGAAGAGGATCTTGGTGGAGACCGAGGCGGCAGGGTTGCCCCGGAGTTCGCCCGGACCGGGGCCGAGGGCATAGCCGGGGCCGGAGGCTTCCGGCTCGGCCGCACCGACGACGACACCACAGTGCATCGCACCGGCACCCGGAGTGCGGGCCGTGTCGGCCGGCCCGCACCCGGTGGGTTGTCGTCAGCGGACGTCGATGCGGGGTTGCGACGGCGTGCTCATACCGTTGCCGAGGAAGAAGCTCGGGTGCGGCGGCTGGTTGTAGGCGGTGTTCTGCCATGCGACGGCGACTCGGTACTGTGCGTCGTGCATCAGGGTGTACATCCGCCGGTCCGTCTGGATGGGGGTGGCGTAGATGCGCAGCGCGGCGTTGTCGTCGCGTGGGAGGATGATCTCCTCGCGCCAGTCGCCGAAGAGGTCGCCTGAGAGTGACGGGGTTGCCTTGGTGCCGTTGATGGAGTGGGCGCCGGAGGCGGTGAGCAGGCGGGTGTCGCCGCCGGTGCCGTACTTGTCGACGTGGTTTCCGTCCAGCAGTTCCCGTACGGGGTCGGCGTCCCACCAGGCGAGGAAATTGTAGCTGCCGGGGTTCCGTCCGACGTTGCTGCCGGAGGCGTTGAGCAGATTGCCCAGGCCGGTCCCCGAGCCCCAGAACTCGCCGCCCGCGTTGCCGGCGTAGATGTCGCCCGCCACGCCGCGGGCCGGGCCCTCGCAGCCGCAGGTGTTGTTGCGCTGCATGAGGATCGAGCCGTTGTTGGCATCGCGCAGCGTTGCGGAGGCCCCGGAGCTCTGCTCGTGGATCTGCCAGATCTCCTTGCCGGTCCGGCCGGGCACGAAGTCGCCGACGTGCAGGGCGTCGCCGTGGGCGTAGAAGTTCGTGGTGTATCGGCCGGTGCCGTTGGCGTTGATGGTCATGCCGCCGTAGATGACTTCGTCGGTGCCGTTGCCGTCGACATCGGCGATGGACAGCGAATGTGCACCACGCCCGGTCCACTGGTTGCCGGCGTTGCCGGAGTCGAACTTCCAGCGCATGGTGAGCTGGCCGCCGCGGAAGTCCCAGGCCGCGACCGTGCTCTTCGCGTAGTAGCCGCGGCCCATGATGAGGGTGGGCCGCTGCCCGTCCAGATACGCGGTGCCGGCCAGGAACCGGTCGCCGCGGTTGCCGTAGTTGTCGCCCCAGTCGTTGATGTTGCCGCGCGCGGGCTGGAAGTCCACCGTGGACATGGCGGCGCCGGTGAGCCCGTTGAACATCGTGAGGTACTCCGGGCCGGTGAGGATGTATCCGGAGGAGTTGCGGTGGTCCGCGCTGGCGTTCCCGATCACCTGCCCGGTGCCCGAAACGGTGCCGTCGCCGGTCTTGACCGCGAGTTCCGCGCGACCGTCACCGTCGTAGTCGTAGACCTGGAACTGCGTGTAGTGGGCTCCGGCCCGGATGTTGCGGCCCAGGTTGATCCGCCACAGCCGTTGCCCGTCGAGCCGGTAGGCGTCGATGTAGACGTTGCTGGTGACGCCGGATTGCGAGTTGTCCTTCTGGTCGTTGGGGTCCCACTTGAGGAAGATCTCGTACTGTCCGTCACCGTCGACGTCGCCGACGCTTGCGTCGCCGGCGGTGTAGTTGCTCCCCGGCCGGGAGATCGGCACGTCCAGGTAGTTGCCGCCGGCGAAGCGCAGCGAGGGCTCGGACGCCGGCTGCTCCGCCCCGTCCACGACGGCGCGGACGGTGTACGAGGCTTCTGCCGGCGCTCCGGCGTCGAGGTAGTTGGTGGAGTTGGTGATCGGCGAGGCGTTCACCTTCGTCGAACCGCGGTAGACGTTGAACCCCGTGGACGACGGCTCGGTCCCCAGCAGCCGCCAGGAGACCAGGTTGCCCGACCCGGAACGCACGCTGACCAGGCCGCGGTTGAGGTCTTCCATCTGCTTGCCGGGGGGCGCGGTGCCGCCGGCCTCGACGTCGAGGTAGTCCACGTTGGCCAGGCCCGCGGCGGTGGTGGGGGTGAGCCGGATGGTGTTGCTGCCGGCGTTGACGGACACGGTCAGGGTCTGGGTGACCCAGGTGGTCCAGGCACCGGTGGGACCGAAGCCGCCGGCCGCGTGGGCGACCGCGCCGTTGACGGACACGTCGGCGGGACGGCCCGCGGTGGTGCCGTTGGCGTAGCGGATGGAAATCGTCGCCGTACCCGCGGTGGAGGCGGTGACGGTGAATTGCGCTCCGGCGCCGACAGCGTTGTCTGCGTTGCAGAATCCGCTGCCGGAGTATCCGGTGTGGTTGGACTCGATGACTCCGTCGCAGGTGGCGGGTGCCGTTTCGGCCTCGTAGCGGGTCGGTGCCGCGGACACCGCCGGGGAGGTGACGGCGCCGGCACCGGCTGACGCCAGCGTGATGCCGAGACAGAGCAGCACGGCTCGCAATCGGGATGCGCGCATGGGCTGTTCTCCAACTGGTCTGGTCGGATACAGGGGGATTCGCAGGTCGTACGCGGGATCTCCGGCAGTCGTGACGCGCCCCGAGGCAGCCGGTACGGCAAGGGCATGCAGTCTGCGGGATGAGCCCTGCGGGTGTCGTGGCACGCCCCGAGTAAGCCGGTGTGGCAAGGGCGCGCGGTCTGCGGGATGGATCGTGGCCTTGCGAGTGCGGGCCGGCGCCGGAAGCGGCGGGGCGACGGCCTGGCCGTCGATCGGGCGCGTGGGAGCCGGTTCCGCATTGGTGCTGGCTTGCTCTGCACTACCAGGCCCCTACGACGCATAGATTGCCGTCAGGTCACACAAGTGTCAACCACGCCTGAGTGCGGCACCCTCGAACGCAGAACATTGCGGGGGGCAAGGGATGGCTTTGTTCACGACTTCCGACAGCGCTTATTCACGACTCCGGGAGGCGCCCTCCGGCCGGCAGGGGCGATGTTCACGAGAACGGGAGGCACCCGGCCGCAGTCGGCAGCGGCTCGGAGCTTGCTGCGGTCTGCGCCCGTAGCCAGCGCTTTTGTCCCTGGCTCCCGAGGAGCCGCAGACGGCATCCCACCAGTCGCCAACGAGCTGCTGTCCGTTCTCATGAACATCCGGTGCGGGACGTGCCTCCCGAACTGCTGTCGAAACGCTGCTCTGCGACGTGAACAGAGCCACAAGGGATTTGACTCATGTACAGGCCAGATGCTGCTGGCGTGGTACAGATGCGGCCGGGCGGAAGGAGGAGGCCCCTGCGTGCGGACATTCCCGTGTGAGTGCCGCGCGTACGAGAATCTCCTCACCCCCGGCAACTCGCAGAGAAGCCTGCCGTCCCGACACCCTGAGGAGCCGACGCCCAAGCACGAACTGTCCGCGAACATCGAATTACTGTTCCAGGAGTACGGGAAAGGAGACGCCCACGTCGCCCGGCGGCTTGAAGCCGCCGCGGACATCGGACTGCCGGCCGTGGAGATCTGGGGCTGGCGCGGCAAGGACATCGACCGACTCGGCCGGACACTCCGGGCGACGAACACCATCCTGCAGACGATGTGCGTCGAGCCGATGGGAACGCTGGTCGATCCCGCGATCCACGAGACTCTCCTCGGCGCAGTCGTCGAGTCGGCTGCCGTCGCGCAGTCCTTGGCCTGCCCCCCCGGGGTGTCACGATCCGAGCAGCACGCGTCCATCGTCAGCGCCCTGTGGCGGCGGTCGTACTCGGCCTCCTCGACCCCTGGCTGCTGGCCGCCGCCCTCGCCGCCGCGGCGGCGCTCCTGGCGCACTCGCTCCTCGGGACCGCCGGCCGCGCGGCGCGCGGTGAAGTCACCAGGGCCGCGACCGCGCGGCTGTCCGCCGGCGCTGTGGACACCGTCGACGGTCTGCGTGAACTCCTCACCCACGGCGCCCTGGACCGGCGCCGCGCGCAGCTCACCGCAGTCGGGCGCCGGCTCACGGACGCCCAGCGCACCGAGGCGGGGCACGAGGGCGCCTTCGCCGCCGTCCAGGACGTGCTGATCGTCCTCGCCCTCGTCGGCGTCGCGGCCGGAGCCGCCACCACCGGCGACGACCGGCTGCACGGCGCGTGGGCACCCGCCGCCCTGGCCCTCGCCCTGTCCGTGCTGTCTCCGGTGGCCGCCGCTGCCGACGCGCTACGCCAGGCCGGCACCCTGCGCGGCGCCGTCGCCCTCGTCGGCCAGGACACGGCACTCTTCCACGGCACGCTGCGCGACAACCTCCATCTCGCCGCACCCGGCGCCGACGACAGTCAAGCAGCCAGTTCGCCGCCATGGCCCCGCTGTTCGAACACCACGGGGTGCGGTTGTGGCTACCCGAGCTGGGCGGTGCCGTCGACCCCAACCTGGCCGAGCACGAGGAACTGATGATCCTGCTGGGCATCCTGTCCAAACGGGAGATCGCCCGCGCCCGGCTGCGCGCCCGGACCGCCATGACCGTCCGGGCCCGCGAGCAAGGACGCTACCTCGGCGGCCGACCGCCCTACGGCTACCGACTCGCCGACGCCGGCCCGCACCCGAACCGGGCCTGGGCACGCCGCGGCGCCCGCGCCCAACGCCTCGAAGCCGACCCCACCACCGCACCGATCGTCTCGTGGATGTTCGCTCAGCGACGCGCGGGCAAGAGTGCCGCGCGTATCGCCCGCGCTCTGAACGATGCGGCGGTGCCGTGTCCGTCGGCGGCCGACCCGGACCGCAATCCGCACCGCAGCGGTGGCCGGTGGACGCTGACCGCGGTCGGCGCGGGCCTGGCCAACCCCCGCTACACCGGCCGACAGATGTGGAACCGCCAGCGCACCGACCACGAACTCGTCGACCCGGCCAACACCGCCCTCGGCCACCGCCACATCCCCCGCTGGAACCCACCGCAGGACTGGATCATCTCCCGCCACCAAGCCCACCCGGCTCTGGTCCGCGAGGCCGACTTCGTCACCGTCCAGGGCACGCGGGCCACCACCACTGCGCCGGGGCGCAAATACCTGCTCGCGGGGCTGCTGCGCTGCGCGGTGTGCGGCCGGCGGATGGACTCCTGCTGGTCTCACGATCGCCCGGCCTACCGCTGCCGCCACGGCCGCACCAGCGCCGACTCCGCCCCGGACCGGCCCCGCAACAGCTACCTCCGCGAGGACCACGTCCTGGCCCACCTGCCCGCCCTGCTGCTCCGCCTCACCACAGACGACGAGCCGACCGACCCCGAAGCGGCAGCCGCCCGGCTGCGCGCCGAGGACGTGGCACTGACCTACGACCCGGCGGACCGGACCCTGACCGCCGGCACCCAGAGACGAGAAAGGATCCGCATCGGCTGACCAGCGCCCCCTCCACCGCCAGGGACGGGCACAGCAAAATGCACCCGTCCCTCACTCCAGGTGAGGCCCGGGTGCCGATCACGCCTGCCCACGAACCCGCGAGCGCGGGGCAATAGTGTGTCCGAGGGGCGAGTTGACCACTACACCCACGCCCTCGCACGGAGAACATCACTGGCCTTGCGCTGATGCCCTTCCGTGCCGATTCCATCGGCTCGCCAGATGAAGGCAACGACAACCCTCGATCGCCCGTACGGGTGACCGAGGGTTGCCCCCCTTCGGCAAGCGGGGGCGAGCGGGCACACCACGGCCATCCGCTGTTCTCGTGACGGCACCGGTGGACGCAGCCGACGCCGGTGCTGGTATCCAGGAGGATCAGCTCGTCGACGTCCGGATGGGTAACGCGCGTGAGGGCGGCCGGTCGGCGTACGGCTGCGGGACGTCCAATTCGACTGCGGCGCCGAGCCCATCCTGCGCGGCGTGGCCCGTTGCACGCTCGCCCTGCTCGGCGCCTCCGGCGCCGGCAAGGCCAGCGCGCGGCCGCACCTGCTGGCCCGCTTCTGGGACCGCACTCATGCACCGTCGAACTCCTGCCCGCCGACGGCGGCGACCCCATCGACGTACGCCCCCCCGCACGACCGAAGTCCCGCTACACTCCCGCCGCCCGGCGAAAAGCCAGGTCAGACAGTGAAATCCTGCTGGAGTGCTAGCTCACCGTCCGTCGGAACCACATAGCCAGGCCCTCCACCACCAGCACGGTCGCGAACACGAGCAGCATCACCGTGGTCACGACCCCGAACTCCAGCACCCTGGAGGCGTTCAGAAGCTGGAAGCCGATGCCTCCTGCCCCCACGATGCCCAGCAGTGTTGCGGCACGGATGTTGACGTCCAGCTGGTAGAGAACGTGCCCGACCAAGGCCGGTGCGGCCTGAGGCAGCGTGGCCGACACGAACACCTGCCACCGGCCCGCCCCGGTAGCCCGCAGCGCTTGCTCCACTCCGCCGTCGACCTCTTCCAGGGAGTCGGCCACCAGCTTGCCCAGCAACCCGATCGCGCCGACGCCCAGCGCGAGCGAGCCGGCGACCGCACCCAGTCCGGTGATCACGACAAAGACAATGGCGAGCACCAGCTCCGGAATGCCGCGAATAAAAACGATCAATGTCCTGAACGCCCCGGTCGTGAACGGTGAAGGGGACACGTTCCTCGCGGCCAGGGCTCCGACCGGCAGAGCGAGCACCGTCCCGATCAACGTCGCAGCGAGGGCGATCTTCACCGTGACCCACAGGTCGGCCAGCAGCGTAGGGAGGATGCTGCCTGTTTCGGGGGGCCAGAACAGGCCCAGCGCGTGCGGCAGGTTTCCCAGGCCGGTGAAGAACTGTCCCGGCCCCAGACCGGCCGCGACCACACAACCCGTGACCGCGGCGAAAGACACCGCCGCGTACACCGTGCGCCGTACTCGCCGCCCGTCCCAGGGCATGCCGACCTGCATCGTGCTCCGTTGTTGTGCCGGCCGCGACTGGCCGTCACCGACGGGCGGCGGCTTCCGCAACCCAGGCACGGCAGACGAGGAAGTGTGGGACCGGCCGGCTGACCGCCGCGACCGCCGCTCCTGACGGGGCAGCAGCCCTCGGCGCAGGGCTCCGGACAGCAACTCCGCAAGAACGCACAGAACGAGCACCACCAAGGCCAGAGCCATGGCACGCGGGTAGTCCAGCTCGCGCAGCGACGAGGCGATGGCAAAGCCCAGACCATCGACCCCTACAAAACCAAGAACCACCGAAATCCGCAGATTGATGTCGAAACGGTGCAGCGCGTTGGCCGTGAACGACGGCAGTACCTGGGGCAGCACGCCGGTCGCCAACTGCTGGAGACGGCTGGCCCCGGCAGCCCGCACCGCGGTGCGAGGCCCTTCGTCGATCTGCTCAATGGCATCCGCGTACATCTTGCCGACCATGCCCACCGAATGAAGACCCATGGCGAGTACGCCCGCCATCGCACCAAGGCCGAACACCCTGAAGAAGACGATGGCCAGCACCACATCCGGCACCGCACGCGCCAGCACGATCAGCCCACGTGCCCCCAGGCGGCCGGCCCGGGTCGGAGTAGTGTTGCCCGCGGCCAGTATTGCAACCGGAACGCTGATGACCACCGACAGCAGCGTCGCGCAGACCACAATCGCCAAAGTCTGGCGGGCAAGCCGAAACAGTTCCTCCCAGGGTGGGAAGTCCAGCGGCAGCGCACGGCCAAGGAAGTCGACGGCATTTCCGGCACTGTCCACCAGCGTCGCCACGTTGATCTTCAGATCGGCGAACGCCCACAACGACAGAACACACAAGGCCAGCATGGTGAACGCCGCCGCCGTGCCCAGTGGCGTCGGCCGCGCCGCGACCCGCGCCTTGCCCTCCCGCACCGGCGCGGGCCGGGGAGGATCGGGAAGCGTCACCTGGTTCATCCGGTAGCCGCCAGCACCGCCGCGGCATCAGCCCCCACCCCGGCGTACACCGCCATCACCTGATCACGCTTCAAGCCCTTGACCGGCGTGTCCAGGACCATCCTGCCCGCACGTAACCCCACCACCCGGTCGCCCCAGGACAACGCCAGGTCCACCTGATGCAGACTGCACACCACGGTCAGCTGCCGCTCCTGGCTGATGTCCCGGATCAGTTGCATGATCTGTGATGAGGACTCCGGGTCCAGGGAAGCAACCGGCTCATCGGCCAGAAGGATCTCCGGACGCTGCATCAGCGCCCTTGCCACCGCGACCCGCTGCTGCTGGCCGCCGGAGAGGGTGTCGGCGCGCTGCAGTGCCTGGGCACTCAGGCCGACCCTTTCCAAGTGTTCCAGAGCCTCGAACCGAACCTTTTTCGGGAACGTGGGCAGGCCGAGCCGAGGCCCTCGCAGCGTGCCGAGTGCACCGGTGCACACGTTCTCCAGAACAGTCAGACTGCGCACCAGGTGAAACTGCTGGAAGATGAATCCGACCCTTCGCCGAAGTTGCCGGAGCTCCTTGTTGCGTGCGCGGCCCACGTCGGTGCCCAGAACGTTCACGGTGCCGCTCGTCGCCTGATGGAGTCCGTCAATGTGCCGCAGCAGGGTCGACTTCCCGGACCCGGACAGTCCCAGCAGGACGACGACTTCTCCGGCCTCGATACTCAGCGACAGGTCATCCAGGGCCTGGGTGTCCGCACCGAAACGCTTGCTCACCTCACGGAACTGTATGAGCCCGCCCGGCTGGAGTGCCGTCGTCAACTCTGGCACTGCTCGTCCTTGGTGGTGGCGCACACCTTGCGGACGCCGTCATACATGGCGTCGCTCACCTTCGTGAAGCCCCAGTTCCCCTGGTCACCGACCGAGCAGACCGTCGTGCAGAAGCCATTTTCCTTGAGGTAGTCGGCGTTGGCCTTGGTCTGCAAAGCGGTGACGATTTTGTTCTTCAGTCCGGAATCCAGCTCATTGCTGACCGCGGCCGGCGAGCCCGGCACGATCTCGGACTTCCAAATGGTCTCCACCGCACCCGGCTTGATCTGCTTCTTGTCGATGAGCTGGTGTTCCACCATCACGTCGTAGGCGAATCCCATATCACACTGACCACTGACCACCGACAGAACGGACGCGTCGTGGCCACCGGCCATGACCGGCTTGATGTCCTTCTCGGGATCCACCTCGGCCTCGATGAACCCTGCGGACGGATACAGGTACCCCGAGGTCGAGTTCGGCTCGACGAAGCAGACCTTCTTGCCCTTGGCGTCTGCCAGGCTCTTGATGTCGGAGCCCGTCTTCACGAAGCCGTAGGAGCGATACCCGGGCTTCGCGCCCTTTTCCGTGACCAGCGCGGCGGCGGGCTCGATCTTCACCCCGGAGTTGAGAGCCAACACGTAGGTGAAAGGCCCGTAGACAGCGATGTCGATCTTCCCGGTCCGCTGGCCCTCGATGATGGCCGCGTAGTCGGTCGCCTTCTGGAAGGTGATCTTCTTGCCTGTCTCCTTCTCCAGCATCGCGATCACACCGGCGAAGCTCTGCTCCAGTGTGGTGGAGTCCTCGGTCGGGATAGTGGCGAAGACGAGACTGTCAGGGTTACGAGCACCCCCCTCATCCTTACCGCCCTTGTCGGCGGCGCTCGATCCGCAAGCGGTCACCAGGAGGGCTGAAAGAACCGTTGCGGCGCTCAGAATCTGCCGGGTGCGAGTAGACATAGGTGGAGATCTCCTCTGCGCCGGCGGCCGGTGCGCGTGGCACACCAGCCGTCGGTTACGTAGTGAGTCGGGGATGAACGGAAGGGAAGAGGAAGGGGATCTGGCGTCGTTGTCGGCCCCGGGAATTACGGGAGGCCGGACGCCGCCTGCACGGCCCGTGCGAACCGGTCGCGCATGTTCTCCGGCGAGTGCGTGGCGGTCGCCCGCGGCGGCATCGGCCCCGTGCGGGCACGGGTCGGGACCAGGATCAGGTGCGGGCCCGGGCTGTGGAGGGCACGGGTGACCTGCTCGCGAACCTGCTCAAGGCTTCGACAGCGTTCCGCCGTTGCATAACCCGCAGCCCGCGCCACCTCCTCGATGGACGTACCAGCGGACGTGGTGGATTGCCCGCCGGTCGACTCGTGGATGCCGTTGTCCAGCACGATGTGCACCAGATTGCCGGGTGCCTGGTCGCCGATCGCCGAGAGCGCACCCAGATGCATCAGCGCGGCGCCGTCGCCGTCGAGGACGAAGACCGGGGTCCGCGGTTGCGCCAGGGCAACCCCCAGGGCTATGGACGAGGCGTGTCCCATGGAGCCCTGCATGTAGAAATTGCGCGGCCTGTCATCGAGACCGAACAGCTCACGCCCGGTGAAACCAGTGGTGGCGATCACCGGCGCTTCGCCGGCCAGCTCGCTGACGAGGCTCACCACCTCCCCGCTGTGCTGCCTGGCCTCGACCGTGCTGTCCTCGGCAGGAGGGCACTTGCCCACGGCGCCCTTCTCCACGAGAACAAAGGGTGCCTGCCCTTTGGACACTGCGGCCTCGGCCTCATCCAGGATGCCGCCGAACTCCTCGTGCGAGGTTTCCGCCCGCAGGATCCAGCGCGGCAGGCCAAGCATCTCCAGGAAGGGCTGGGTGATGCCGCCCATCACTTCGTGCTGGGGTTCGTCCTGGGCGGGGTCCGGCCACCCGCGAAGGCTTACGAACGTCAGTACCGGTATGCGGTAAGTCATCACCAGTGATGTCAGGGGATTGACCAGATTGCCCAGCCCGGAGTTCTGCAGCATCACGTAGCAGCGCTCACCCGCCAGCGCCGCTCCGACCGCGACGGCCACGGCGTTGCCCTCGTTCGCGGTCGGGGTGTAGCGCCCGGGAGTGCGGCTGAGATGGGCGATGGGCCCTCCGAAGAAGGAACAGGGGACACCACTGGCCCTGGCGAAGCCGTGCCGTTCCAGTTCACCGCAGAAGATGTCCGCCTCGATCACCGCCTGCCTCCTTCGGCTAAGCCGGCCGTCTGGCCGGTGGAGGATGTCTGAGCGGCGGAAGTGACCGCGCCTGGCCCGGACGCCCAGCCAGGGCGTGCGTCGATGGCCACGACCGCACAGGAGATGGATGTGCCGCCCCCGTGGGCGACAATCAGCACGTGGTCACCGGGTCCCACCTCGCCGGTCGCTACGAGATGCTCCAGACCGATGACCTGGTCGTTCACCGTGAGGTGGCCGAACTGGCGGCCGTACTCGAGCAGACCCTTGTCAGAACTGACTCCCATCGGGTCCAGGATGACCTTCAGGTAGCTCTCCAGGCCGGTGAAGACATGCGCCACACGCGTGACCTGCTCCGGGGTGATTCCGGCCTCGGCCATCGACCGCAGGGCGAGTTCGGCGCGCAACTCGCCCTGGCGGCTGACGACTTCGGCGACAGTGTTTCCCAGATCGTCCCCGAACGAACTCAGCCGCTCGCGGAAGTCGACCCGTTCCCCTCCGGCGCTCTCGGGGGAGTAGATCGGTTCCTTGCCGCGGTAGAGCTGTTCCAGCTCCGGTGTCGATCCGGAATTGATGGACAACAAGCGTGCGAAGCCACCCTGTTTGGACAGCACCACCGCCGATCCGCCGTCCCCGATCACGCCGTTCTGAAGCCCGAACGCCCACCGGTTGAAGTCCGGCCTGCCCGAGTTGTCCGCCCCGGTCAGAAGAGCCCCCGAGCCTTCCGGCTGCGCCATCAGGTACGAGGCGGCCATTTCCATTCCGCCGATCAACCCACTGCACGCCTGCCAGATGAGGAAGGAAGGAACGTCACGCTGTGTGACATGGTGCAGAACGTACTGATGAGGAGACCAGCCCAGTGGGCCCTGCGGCCAGCTGTGCGCGTGGATGTGAAGACTGAGGCCCGCTCCGTCCTGCCCGGCCCGCTCCATGGCCTCACGGGCGGCGTGGACCGCCATATCCGGGGCGGAGATGTCACCCGCTACAGCCGCGCCGGTCCAGCCGAACCACTCGTAGTCCTCCTCCGAGTAGAGGCCCTGTTCGACGGCCTTCTCCGCACTCATGATCTCCGGGAGGTACGTTCCCAGGCCGGCGATGTGGATTCCAGGTGTTTTCACAGCTCAGCACCTTCTGTGTCCGCGTCACGAGTGTTGCTGCCGATGTGGTCGATGATCTTGTTGAGGGTGCCGCCCTTGAGGAGGAGGGTGACGGGGATATCGGTCTGGTGGGTCCGTTCGATGCGTGCGCGGAGTTCGACCGCCATGAGGGAGTCGAGGCCCATGCGCTTGAGGGGGGTGGTGGGCTTGACGCGGCTGGTCGGCAGTTTCAGGACGCTCGCGACGGTGGCCGTCAGCTCCTCCAGCAGAGCGTCCTCGTCCGTTCCGGTCGGCGGTGCGGGTTCGGCCTTGACGGCGGCGGTGACGGGAGCCTTCGGCGTCGGCTCGACGGCCCTGGGCTTCACGGGCGCGGGTGCGGCGCTGATCGGTTTTGTCGGTGTCGGAACACGTACCTGATCTGCGGTCGGTATGGGGGGCGCGTTGCTGCCGATGTGGTCGATGATCTTGTTGAGGGTGCCGCCCTTGAGGAGGAGGGTGACGGGGATGTCGGTCTGGTGGGTCCGTTCGATGCGTGCGCGGAGTTCGACCGCCATGAGGGAGTCGAGGCCCATGCGCTTGAGTGGGGTGGTGGGTTTGACGCGGCTGGTCGGCAGTTTCAGGACGCTCGCGACGGTGGCCGTCAGCTCCTCCAGCAGCGCACCGTCATGCACACCGGTACCGGCAGCCGGCGCCACAGGCGATGCCGGAGTCACGACCGGCGAACTACGCGCTGCTTTCCTCACCGGCGAAGCAGGCTCCCGCACGGCAGGCTGCACCGCAGCGGACGCCGCGGGACTGGACGTCACCACTCGCTGCTCAGCGACCGGCGCCTTCCCCGACAAGGGGCCCGCTTCGCCCTGCGCCAGCCCCCGGAACTGCGGAGTCGACGCCAGAGCGGGGTATGCCTGCGCCCACACGGGCCAGTCCACCCGGAGCACGGCCGCCTGGTCACACTGATGCTGCAGAAGATGCTCCAGGACGGCCAGCCCCTGCGAGGGGGTGAAGTGCTGCATGCCCTGCGGAACAACGTCCCGTTCATCCTCCTGGGCCTTGCGCGCCATCATGCCCACGCCGCCCCAGAACCCCCAGTTGACGACAGACGCCGCCTGGCCGCTCTGCAACCGGTAGTGCGCCAGAGCGTCCAGGAACGCGTTCCCCGCCGCGTAGGCGCCGAGCAGAGGTGAGCCGAGCAGAGCCGACCCGGACGAGAAGAGGACGAAGAAGTCCAGCCGCTGCTCCCGGGTCAATCGGTGAAGAGCCCATGCGCCTGACACCTTCGAGTGCAACGCGGCGCTGATCTGCGGCGACTCGAGATCCCGCACCAGCGTGTAGTCGATCGTCCCGGCGACGTGCAGCACCCCACGCAGCCGCGGCAGATCAGCCGCCTCACGCTCCGCAAGCACCATCCGCATGGAGTCAAAATCCGCGGTGTCCACAGCGGCGTACTCCACCTCGACACCGCGCCTGGCCAGCGACCGAAGGAGCGACACCTGCTCATAACCTGGGTCGGTGGGCAGTAAGCTCCCCCATTCCTCCAACGGCGGCAGAGCAGTGCGCCCCGTCAGGAGCAGGTGCCGGGCTCCTCGGTCCGCCAGCCACGAAGCGACACGGCCTCCGATTCCTCCGAGCCCACCGGTGACGAGATAGGTCGCATGGGCAAACACCGAGAAGTCGGCCTTTTCCGCGTCGCTCTCATGGGCGGTGTGCTCAGAGAGCGCAACGACGACCGAACCCGTTCCCCCCTGCACGGCCTGGGCTTCCCTCAGGGAGAGTTCCGTGAAGCCGGCCGTTCGCAGGACCCCCCGCTCCGCGAGCTCACAGACCCGCCTCAGCGCCGTACCCAGTTCCTGCGGAGCGCGGGAGAACAGCTCTGCGAGCTCGACAGTGTGGAAGGCGCGGTTGTGGGAGAAGTCCTCGGCAGAGAGATGCCCGGGCAAGGAGCCGAACGTGGCACTGCAATCCACGTAGCGTCCGCCCGGCCTCAACTGCCGAGCGGTTGACGCGTTCTTCCGACCTGATCCCGAGGTCACCAGCACATCCAGATCCCGGGCTTCGCTGGAGACCACGGTGGACCCCAGGGCTGTGGCGACCTTCGCGGCGGCGTCGGCCAGCTCGCCCGTGGTGTCGTCGACGGCAACCCGCTCCGATGTGGCCACACGTGCCACATCGTGCAGCGCGCGGTATGCGGTGACGAAGCTGCGCGGCAGCGTGGCTGCCTGGGCCGCCGTCAGGTGGGCAGGCTTCGACACCACGACGGAGGCCGGGACGGTCACCGTACCGGCGAGCGGCCCCCGCACCAGAGCGAGGACGGTGTCGCCGGTAACAACTCCGTCAGCGCCGTCCCCGACTGCTGCGACGACGCCTGCGCACCCCCACATGAACGCGGGATCGGTCAAACGGTTGGCGTCTCCGGCGCCGATGCCGCCGTGGCTGACCTCGATCACGACATGACCCGCCGGAGCCCCGGCAGCTTCTACGGCGCCGACTTCCTTGCGGACCAGGCGGGCAGCCAGCCGCCGGCCGTCACGCAAGCAAACCTGGGATTCGCCGTCCGCATGCAGCAGGTGCGTGAGAAGAGCATCGACGCTGGAAGGGGCGTCGTCGAGATCGACCAGGCTCGTCTGCCAGTCCGGATGCTCGATGGCCAGCGTGCGGCCCAGCCCCCATATCGGGGCCTGGAACGGAGACTTGACCCGGTCCTGGCGCTGTACGAGCTGCGCCGAGCGCGTCACCAGCCACAACCGTGGTGGCCGGTCATGGTGTGCCTCTGCCAGTGCCTGGGAGAGGTGCACTGCGCTACGGCAGGTCAGGTCTTCGGCCCGTTGGATCTCCGCATCGTTCGCATCGCCCGAGACGGTGGCGTCCAGGCTCCACATGTGGACGATGCCGCGGATCGTGGAGTCCTGGCTTGTTTCCATGAGGATCTTGGCGAGGTCATCACGTGAAGCCGGGTCCACTCGATGCCGGTCCGCACCGGTCGTCGCGTACCCGCGGGCGGCGGTGACGACGACGACCCGCTGGCCCATTCTCTGCAGCCCCTTGACGACATTGCGCCCGATGTGGCCGGAGTCCGTCAGCACCACCCACGTTCCGTCCTGCTGAACAGCAGGTGTCGTCAGGGGCGCTGCCGGCGTCCACTGCAACTCATACAGCCAGTCGCCGGGTTCGTCCTCCTCGTCAGCGTCCGGTGCGGATGCCAGCGGAGTTGGAGCGTGCCCCTGGAGGTACTGCAGGCGCAGGCCGGTCATATCGGCCACCAGGGCTCCGGTTTCGTCGAGGATGCGGACGTCGCCCGTGAACGAGTCTTCGCGTGCCTCCGGTTTCAGAACGCAGTGACTCCAGAGCTGGGTGCCCGGCCGCCGGAAGATCCGGACCTGGTCGATGCCTCCCAGGACGAACGCGTGGTCCTGTCCCTCTTCGATGTCCGGCCGGGCCGCGACGAGGGAGTGCGCCGCTGCGTCCAGAACAGCCGGGTGGAAACGGTGAGCGTCCCAGTCGGCCAGCACGGACGAGGGGCCGGCCAGACGTGCCAGGGCCTCGCCGTCGGCCATCCAGACGTCCTCCACGGCCTGGAACGCACCGTTCCACTGATTGCCGCGCGCCGCGTGCCAGGGGTAGAACACGGTCTTGTCCTGGTGCCGGCCTGCGCGGGACCTGATGTGGGCGACAGCCTCGGCGGTGTCGGCGGGTACCGCACACGGACTGACCGTGGCCTCGGCGTGCAGGACCCACGGGGACGACGACGATGCCTGGCTGTGGACCTGCAGGGAGTACTCGGGAGCAGAACCGGTCAGGGTCAGGGTGACGCGGACCTCGGCGGCGCCCTCGTCCAGGAACAGTGCTTCGCGGTAGCGGATGTCGCGGACGGAGACCGGTGCGTCCCCGTGGATCTCTGCCGCGGCCGCTGCGGCGAGCTCGATGTACGCCGTGCCCGGGAAGATGACGGAGCCTTGCACCTGGTGGTCATCGAGGTAGGCGTTGCGTGCCCGGTCGATGGGTCCCTGCCACGTGCGTGTCCCCGAAGGAGCGGGGACTGTTGCGCCCAGGAGCGGGTGGGTGTGGACGACGCCCGGGGGAAGATCTGTTTCCTCAAGACCTTCCGCGGGTGCACCGTCGGAGGACGTCGGCTCCTGAGTCTCCTCGATCCAGTGCTGGACACGCTGCCACGGGTAGCGGGGCAGTGGGACGAAGCGGCCTCCGCCGGTGACCTTCTCCCAGTCGAAGGCGACATTCGCGGTGTACAGCTTGGCCACAGAGGTGAGGAGCGATTCCCGCTCGTCGTCGTCCCGACGCAGGGAGCCGACGGCCGTGCTCGGCTGCCCGTGAGCCTCAGCCGTAGCAGCGATCGCGGAGGCCAGGACGGGGTGGGGGCTGATCTCCACGAAGACGGTGTTTCCCGTGTCCAGTTGAGTGCGTACGGCATCGACGAAGTTGACCGGTTCGCGGATGTTGCGCGCCCAGTACTCGGCATCCATCTGGGAGCCGTCGATCGTTTCGCCGAGGAGGGTGGAGTGCAAGGGGATGGTGCCGGCCTGAGGGCTCAGCTGCTTCAGCTCGGACAGCAGGTCTGCGCGGATGGCGTCCATCTGCGGCCCGTGGGAGGCGTAGTCCACGTTGATCCAGCGGTTGAACACGTCCTGCTCGTCGAGCTTGGCCAGGATCTCTTCCAGCGCCTGGCGGTCCCCGGACAGCAGAGTGGAGGTGGGACTGTTGGCAGCCGCGATCGCCACGGAGTTCTCGTAGCCGGCGATGGCTTCGCTCGCCTGCTGTGCGGACTGTTCCACCCAGGCCATCGTGCCGTGACCGCTCAGGCGCCGGGCCATCCGGCTGCGCCGGCAGATCACTGCGCCGGCGTCCGCCAGCGACAGCGCACCACTGATGTAGGCGGCGGCTGCCTCGCCCATGGAGTGACCGATCACGACGTCGGGCTCCACTCCCCAGGAACGCCACAGCTCGGCCAGAGCGATCTCCATGGCCCACAAGGTGGGCTGAATGACGTCCACACGGGCGAAGCGCTCGGTGTCGTCGCTGTTCAGCAACTCGATGACCGACCAGCCGTTCTCGTGGCTGATCACACCGTCGCAGGCCCTCATGGCCCGCTCGAACACCGGCTCCGTGGCCAGGAGCTGCCGTCCCATTCCGATCCACTGCGATCCCTGACCGGGGAAGACGAACACGACGCGGGGGCGTTCCTCCTCCACGTAGAGAGCCGAAGCCGAACCGTGCGCTTCGCCGTCTTCGGCGAACTCCCGCAAAATGGCTGCAGCTTCGCCGCGAGAGGCCACGACCATGGCCAGCCGGCAGTCGAAGTGGCTGCGCCGTTGCAAGGCGCTGTAGGTGAGGTCCTGCAGGGACGGCGCGGACGGACCCTCGTCGTCCAGAACGTCGGCCCAGGCGCCGGCCAGCTCCATCAGCGCCTCAGGGCCGACAGCCGACAGAGCGAGCAGATGCGTCCCCGGCTTCTCGGCGCTGCCGCTCTTCTGCGCGGGACGGGGTTCCGGCGCCGACAGCACCACGTGGGCGTTGGCTCCGGTGAGACCGAAACTGCTGACTCCAGCCCGGTGAGGGCGGCCGCGGTCAGGCAGGGGCGTGTACGTGCTCGGCAGCCGCACCGGCAGGGTGTCCCAGGGGATGGCCGGGTTGGGCGTGTTCTGGTGAAGGTTCGCGGGCACCGCGCCGTGCTCGAGACTGAGCACGGTCTTGATGAGGCCGGCCATACCGGCTGCGGCCTCCGCATGGCCGATGTTCGTCTTGGAGGAGCCCACCAGGCACGGCTGGTCGACCGGACGGCCCTGTCCCAGGACCTGCCCGAAGACTTCCAGTTCCACCTTGTCGCCGACGCTGGTGCCGGTGCCGTGCGCCTCAAGGTAGTCGATCTCGGCCGGGCTGATGCCCGCCTGCTCATAGGCACGCAGCAGGACGTCACGCTGCCCTTCGACTCCCGGTGTGACCAGGTAGCCGCTGCTCTGCCCGTCATTGCCGATCGCGCTGCCCAGGATGACCGCCCTTACCCGGTCCCCGTCGGCCCGGGCCTGGGACAGCGACTTGAGAATGACGACGCCCACCCCGTCACTGCGTACAAAGCCGTCGGCCGATGCGTCACCGAACTTGCAGCGCCCGTCGCTCGCCAGCATCCGTGCACCGGAGTAGACAGTGCCTTCCTCCGGCAGGAGCACCACGTTGGCTGCGCCGGCCACCGCCATCGTGGTCTCGCCCGACCGGATCGACTGGGCGGCCATGTGCACGGCCGTCAGTGAGGACGAACAGGCGGTGTCCAGGGTGACGCTCGGGCCACGGAAGTCGAAGGAGTAGGCAACGCGGCCCGAGGTCATGGCGCGGGCGGCAGCCCCGATCAGTCCGTAGAACTCGAGGTCCTGGGGGTTCTGGTACTGCATGTGCCAGTAGTCGCCACCGAGCTGGCCCATGTAGACACCGGTGTTCGATCCTCCGATACGGCCCAGGTCCTGCCCGGCATCCTCAAGGGCGTCGTAGGTGGTCTCCAGCAGCAGACGCTGCTGGGGATCCATGCGGGACGCTTCCCGGGGCGAAATCCCGAAGAACTCTGGGTCGAACTCCTGGATCCGTTCCAGGAAGCCGCCCCACTTGCTGCTGGTCCGGCCCGGCGAACTCGGGGACGGTTCGAAGATGGCCTCGACGTCGTAGCGGTCACGCGGTACCTCGCTGATCGCGTCGGTACCGGCGCGCAGTTGATCCCAGAACGTGTCGATGTCCGGCGATCCGGGGAAGCGTCCGGCCATGCCGATGATCGCGATCGGCTCGGCCTGCTCGCGGCGCTTCCCGTCCGTGCCACCCTCAGCGGCGCGATCTGAGTTGGTCTGCATGGTCAGTCCTTGTGTTCAGCTCGGTTGCCGGCTCCACTCAGCAGCGAGGGGGCCGACATGACGGAAGGGGCCTGAATGCCGAGAAGGTCCAGAACTGTCGGCGCAACGGCAGGCAGCGTGAGGGACTGCGGAGACAGATCGGCGGCCAGACGCCGGCCATCGGGGTCGGCAAGAACGAACGGCACCGGGTTGTGGGTATGACCGCCGTACGGACGCACCGTGCCGTCGGCCCCGGTCTGGATCATCTGCTCCGCGTTGCCGTGGTCCCCGACCAGAACGACCCACCGCCCGTGCCCGGCTGCCGCCTGACAGATCCGGCCGACCGCCTCATCAGTCACCTCGGCGGCCCGGACAGTGGCCTCGTAGTCGCCGGTGTGCCCGACGACGTCGATGTTCGCCAGGTTGGCGATGACCAGCGGGATGTCCGGACTGGCGGATGCCGCGATGACCTGGCCGGTGACCTCGGCCAGATTCATCTGCGGATGCTCCACGTAGTGCGGACCGAACGCGCTGGGCACCCTCTGGTGCTGCTCGCAGGGGCGTTCCGCCGTCGAACGCCCGTTGATGAAGAACGTGACGTGCTCGAACTTCTCGTGCTCCGCGATCCGCACCGAACGCACACCGAGCTCATCAAGGACATCGGCCAGCCCGCCGGAGGCGTCAGCGCGCTCAACGAGCGTTTCCAACGGCGTGTCCGTGTCGTACTGGGCGAGGCTGAGCAGACGCACCCGCGTGCGCCCGCTGGACTCCAGACGTTCGTACAGCAGGTCGACCAGCGGCGTGGTGCGGTCGCTGCGGAAGTTCGCGAACAGCACGGTGTCGCCGTCCACGATGCCCGGATAGGCGGGGCCACCGTTCAGCACCGTGGAAGCCGTCCAACCGTCGCCTTCGCTTCCCACGGCAGCGGCCTCGTCCGGTGCGGTGCGCTCGCCGACGGCGTCGGCGATCAGACCGGCGGCGCGCTCGGTGAGGTCGCGGCGGCCGCTCTTGTCCATGGCGTAGTTGCGGCCGATCACCGTGGCAATCGTTCCGGTTCCGGCCGTATCGGCCATCTTCCGAAGACGCCGCAGGTAGTCGGCCGCTGTTCCGTCGGCGACATCCCGTCCGTCGGTGATCGCATGCAGCCACACCTGGCTCAGTCCCGCGTCGGCCGCTGCGCCCAGCAGCTCACCGATGTGGGACAGGTCCGAGTGAATCCGGCCGTCCGAACAAAGGCCGACCACGTGCAGCGCCCGGCCGGATCCGGCGAGGCGGCCACACGCTGCCGACAGGACCGCGTGCTGACGCAGGGCGCCGGATTCCGCCTGCCGGTGTACGAGGAGGCTGTCGTACGCCAGTGGCCTGCCGGCTCCCATGACGAGGTGGCCGATCTCGGAGTTGCCGACGACACCCTCGGGCAGGCCGACGGCGATGCCGGAAGCCTGGAGGAGCACGCTGGAGCAGCGGGCCCGCAGTGCGTCGAGATGAGGGGTGGAAGCTGCGGCGACGGCGTTCCCCGGACCGGGCGCTGCCTCGCCCCAGCCGTCGAGGATGAGGAGGATGCCGGGTGAGAGGGTCACGAGGCATCCTGGTCGAGCTCGGCAAGCCGGTCCCAGAAGGTGGGGAACGACTTGGTGACGCAACCCGGGTCACGGATGATCACGCCGGGGGTGCGCAGCCCGCAGATCGCGAACGCCATCGCGATGCGGTGGTCGTCGTAGGTGTCGATCACCGCTCCGTGCGGCCGGCCGCCTTCGACGGTCATGGTGTCCTTGGTGGTGCGGACCGTGACGCCCATCTTGGTCAGTTCGGCTGCGACGGCATCGATGCGGTCGCATTCCTTGAACCGCAGGTTGCCGATGCCGGTGATGTGCGTCGTGCCCTGGGCGTAGGCGGCCACGATGGCGAGGGTCGGCACCACGTCGGGCATGTTGACCATGTCGATCTCGATGCCGGTGAGGTTGTCCGACCCCTCGAAGGTGATGCTGTCGCCGGTGACATCGGCCTTGCAGCCCATGCTCACCAGTGCCCGGACCAGGTCGATGTCGCCCTGGACGGAGTCGCCGCTGATACCGGGAATGGTGACGCGCCCGTCGAGGATGGCCGCGGCTGCCAGGAAGTACGACATGCCGGAGGCGTCCGGCTCGACGGTGACATCACCACCGGTGTACCGCTGGCCGGCGCGGACGGTGAACGAGCGGTAGCCCTGCCGCTCGACCTGAACGCCGCGGGCCGCCATCGCGGCGACCGTCATGTCCACGTACGGCTTCGACAGCAGCTCACTGATGAGGCTGACCTCTACGTCCTCACGGGCGTACGGGGCGCTGATCAGCAGACTGCTCGTGAACTGACTGCTGACGGTGCCGTGCATGTACGTGGTGCCGCCTACCAGGGAAGGACCTTCTACGGAGATCGGTGGACAGCCGTTGCCCCGCAGTTCGAGCGCCGGGACGCCGAGCGGGTCGAGCGCGTCCAGGAGGTGCCCCATCGGGCGCTCCTGCATCCGTTCCGAACCGGTCAGAACGGTGGTGCCGTGGGCGAGTCCCGCCATCGTGATCAGCAGGCGTATCGGGGTACCGGCGTTGCCCATGTTGATCTCGTCCGCCGGTGCGGTCATCTGCTTGCCGTTGGGCGTGACGGTGACGGTGTTCGTGGCCTCGTCGATGTCGACGGTGACGTGACCGAAGGCGCGCAGAGCATCGGCGAGCAGCAGGGTGTCCTGCGACAGCAGTGCGTTGTGCAGCGTGGTCGGTTCGCTGCTGAGCCCTGCCATCGCCAGATGCCGGTTGGTGTAGCTCTTGGACCCCAGCACGGGAACCGTGGCATTCACGCTCTTGACCGGGGTCACTTCGTACTCGGCGAGGTCGAGGATCGGATTCTTCGGCAGTCCGGTCATGATGTGTGCTCTCCTCCGTCTGAAATGACCCGGGATACAGGGGAGTTGCGTACTACACGTCGGCGCGGTGGACCTTGTGCTGAGCGGCTTGAGCGCGTGGCCGGACCACAAGGAAGTCCACGTTCACGTGAGCGGGTCGCGTGACTGCCCATGCGATGACATCGGCGATGTCGTCGGCGACCAGAGGCTGGTCGACCCCGGCGTACACGGCGGCCGATCTGGTGTGGTCGCCGCGATAGCGGTTGAGGCTGAACTCCTCGGTGTGGACCATCCCCGGCGCGACTTCGACGACCCGTACGGGGCGGCCGCACAGTTCCATGCGCAGAGTTCCGGCCAGCGCGTGCTGGCCGTGCTTGGCCGCGCTGTAACCGCCGCCCCCCTCGTAGACGGTGAACGCGGCGGTCGACGACAGCACGATGACCGTTCCGTTGCCGCTGCTCACCAGGAGCGGGAGCAGGGCCTGTGTCACCTGCAGGGAGCCGAGGACGTTCGTCTCGTACATCACCCGCCAGTCCGCCGGGTCCGCCTCCTCCACCTCTTCGGTGCCGATGGCACCGCCGGCGTTGTTGACGAGGACGTCACAGCGCTCGAGCCTCAGCCCGAAGGCCTTGACCGCAGCCACGTCCGTGACGTCGAGGACCTGGACAACGGCCTGGCGGCCGCGTGCCTCGACCTTCTTGGCAACCGCCTCAAGGCGCTCTTGGCGGCGTCCGACCAGCACCAGGCTGTAGCCCTCGTCCGCCAGGCGTACCGCGGTAGCCGCCCCGATTCCGCTTCCGGCGCCCGTGACGACGGCGACCAACGTGGCAGCGGAGGCGGAGGTCACGACGCCCCGGCCGCAGTCGGCTCGGTGAACGAGTCGGGAACGGGGGCGCTGCCGGCCGGGAACGCCCCCAGCCAGACCACGCTTCCGGGCGCCAGTGTGCAGGTGAGCCGAGCGCCGTCGGCCTCCCTGCTCTCCATCCTGCCGCTCAGGAAGACGACGGGCGTGCCCCATTCCTGTGCCTGCGGAAGCAACTCCGCCGGGGAGAACCCACGGGGCTCCGGCGAGATGTTCTGCACGCTCACGATCCGAACTTCGCCCGCGGCACTGGAACGCGTGACCGCCCGCAGGCCGGCACCGGCCTCGACCTGCTTGAACTGCGAGTCGGCGGTGAACGCGGCCAGTGTCTGCGGATCGTTGCGAACGCTGTTGAGAGCCTGCTCGTACTCGACGATGTCGACGTCGGGCGCACCGGCCACGGGGGCGGTGAAGTCAGGCACGGGGACGCCGGCCTTTTCGTATACAGCGGTCACGAATCCCGCCACGACCGGGTGCACTGCGCCCGGGGCGCTGGAGAGTTCCGGCTGGAAGAGACAGGCGACGTAGAACGGGTGCCCGGTGATTTCCAGGGCACGCGGGGCATCGCGGTTGTCCCAGCCGCTGAACTGGACATCACCCTGAGTGGCGGCGTCCAGGAACTCTTTCACCATGCCGTAGTCGCACTGCAGGATCTCCTCGATCTCGGTGCGCCCCCCGTACATGGCCGACAGCCGTGATCCTTCGCGAAGGAACAACGGAACCCAGTTGTTGTTGTCGGCGGTGCAGGTGGGGGGCAGGATCAGCTTCTCGATCGGCGCGATGTCGTCGCCGAGCTCGGCGGTCTCCGGCAGGTGCAGCACGTTCTGCGCGTACTCCAGCACGGCGCTGTAGAAGCCGCCGCAGGTGCCCAGCAGCGGCAGCCCCGCTTCACGAGCGTGACGCAGAGCGCGATGGACGCCCTGCTGTGCGTGGTAGGGGGCGCCGGGAACGACCCAGATGCCGTCGTAGACCGAGAAGTCGGTGGAGTCGTCGATGTGCCTGGTCGGTATCCACCGGGCGTCGACTCCCAAGGCGGGAAGCAGCGGTTCGATCCGGGGGTGGGCCGGCTCCTCGTGGTTGTACTGGTCTCCGACTAAGGCCAGCAGCGGCCTGCGCGCAGCGGACACGGGTTCTCCCTCTTGTGGGCGTGACGGCATCACGCTGCGCGGCGGAACGCAGCGTCGTCGGTTTCAGGACATATGGCTACGGCCGGTCGGGGACGCGACGCGGCACCAGAACTCGCCCTGTCAGCAACACGGCTCGCAGAGCGGTGAAGAGCGGCGCACACGGCAGCAGGGGACCGGCGGACCGCAGTACGGCGAACACGATATCGATGAACGCCGAAGCAGTGGCCGACACTAGGAGCGCTCCGACGGGTATGTCAACCACTCGTCCCTGCACCGCAGATGGAGGTGCAGGCGCTCCCGCAAGTGCCCAGTGCGGGCGGGCGGCCGAATCGCATGTCATCCGGCAGTGGAAGCGAAATGAGGGGTTGCGTCTCTGCTTCGACACATGTCAAGTTAGAAGCATGTCGATGTCGGACCGGTCGGAAGTTGATCAGAACAGGACAGTTCCGCAAGGTGAGATAACGGCTGACGGCCTGGCGGCAGACGCTTCCGGGGCGCGGACCACTGACGGGGGAGAGATCATGGGCACGCACACACCTGGCCAAGTCCTCGATGAGGCTTCGCCGATGACTCTTGCGCTGTGGGCCAGGCTTTCCTGCTGACCCTTCGCCGTGTTCGGTCCGGCGCCGGGTCAGCAGGGGCGCGACGTCAGACCTTGGTCACACGGCACGCAAAGCACTTGTAGGCCTGTTGACCCGAGAGGTTGTCGTAGAAGCGGTCGTCCAGCAGAACGTTGGCCGGCTCGTAACGGGAGGCACCAAAGACATCGCCGACGGATTGCGCCGGGCCGAACGTGTTGGGAACGAACACGGTGTCCTGGCGGATCCCTTCCCACACCAGAGCATGTCCTGTCACCGAGCCCCGTGGGCTCTCGACCTTCACCTCGTCCCCGTCGGCTATGCCGTTCAGCCTCGCTGTGCGGGGGTGGATCTGAATGAACCGGACGCCGTTGAGCTGCTTGCCGGTACGCGTCCAGTGCGTGACTTCGGCGAAATGCACGACGCTGGGCCGTCCTGTCATCCCCATCAGCGGGAAGTTGCGGTGAACCGCATCGCTGCCCTGCACACCCAGGACCACCGGGTGGGTCACGGCGCGCGGAGTCAGGGGGTTGGGCACGAAACCCTCCTCGAAACGCACCGTGGGATGCGCCCCGGTGACCTCCGGGTGGGTGTAGAAGACCGGAAGTGCGCCGTGGCCCGAAGCCTTCAGGCCGGACTCCAGTTCAGGCGTGGTGATCTCCACCTTGCCGCTCGGCGTCAGGAACCGCTTGCCCCGGTGTGCGGGGGACAAAGAGGCCGCTGCCTCGTACCAGCTGGGGTGGTCGGCGAACAGCGTGCTCACTCCAGGGTGCTGGTCGGTGGGGCACGGCCAGCGCAGTGGTTCGGAGCGCTTCCTCAGGCGGGCGCGGCTCATCCCGCCCATGCCGGGGGTGTGCTCGACGAAGTCGGCCCACAGGTTCGCATAGCTGTCCCATCGTGCGGGGAAGGCCTTCGTCCACTGACCGGCCGGCCGTCGTGTGTCCAGCCGTGCCATGGTCCGTGCGAGCTGGACCCAGATCTCCCAGTCGGGCTTGGACTCACCGACCCGCGGCACCGCCTGGTCCTGCCACCGGATGGCGCGGTCATCGCGGCGCATGTAGACGCCGTCCATCTCCAGACCGCTGCACACGGGCAGAATGATGTCGGCGTAGTAGGCCGGCTCCTCCATGAACAGCCCGGTGTAGACGTAGAAATCGAGCTGCTCGAACGCCTCGCGGACCTTGGTGGTGTTCGACGAGGAGACCAGCGGATTGCCCTGGGTGATCACCGCCTTGAGACGGTAAGGCTCCCCGGTGAGAATCGACTCGGCGAAGTAGTCCGGCCCCACGGGCAACGCCTCCCGCACCTTGGGCAACGCCCCATCGAGGGCGGGCAGCTCCAGCGCGCCGGGCCAGGTGTTGTGCATGAAGTTGCAGCCACCCCCCGGGACGCCGATGTTGCCGGTGACGGCGGCCAGGAACGCCAGAGTGCGGTAGGTGTCGAACGCGCCGAGCTGGTGGGAGATTCCCGCGTTGCAGAAAATCGCGGCCGGACGAGCACTCGCGTACTCCTCCGCCATCTCGATGATCGTGGTCTCTGGTACCCCGGTCACCTCAGAGGCCCACGCGGGCGTGTAGCCGTGCTGCGCGAGGTGACGCTCGAGTTCGGTGAACCCCGCCACCCAGTCCTTCACGAACTGGCGGTCGTACAGGCCGTTACGGATAATGTGATCCAGCATGGCCAACACCAGCGCGTAGTCGGTGTGCGGCTTGGGGGAAACCCACCGGTCGGCTTTCGTGCCTGTCGGGGTGAGGCGGGGGTCCACGACAGTGAGGGTCGCCCCGGTCTCCTCCCGCCGGCGCAGCAGGAACTCGAAGGTGACCGGATGCGTTTCGGCCTGGTTCGTGCCGAGGAACAGCAGATGCCGAGCGGCACCGAGATCCTGCTTGCCGGTTGCGGCGTCCACCCCGTAGCCGTTGGTGAAGTTCCCCATGCCGAAGGTCGTGGCCAGGGCATTGCCGCCGGCGTCGTTGCAGACGGGGCCGACGTCGATGTTGTTGGGGCTTCCGAGCAGGGCGAAGAGACGAGCGATCACGGCGGTAGTGCCCTGGGGCATCCTGCCCGTGGCCCGGTTGGCGATGGTGTGGGCCTGCCCGGTATCGCGCAAGTGCAGGAGGCGGCGGGCAATCGTCTCCAGCGCCTCGGTCCAGCTGATCTCCTCGAACCGGGACTCGCGCGATCCCTTCGGGCCCGACACGCGGCGCAGAGGGGAGGTCAGACGGGCCTCGTTGTAGACCAGTTCGGGCATCATCTCGGCTTTGACGCAGATGCTGCCGTCCTGGACCGCATCCTGCTCCTCGCCGCGGATGCCGATGACGCGGTCCGCCTTCAGATCCACGTGCAGCCGGCAGTTCGCGTTGCAGAACTGGCAGGCGGTGGCCACCGTCCGGTCAGGAGTAAGTGCGGCCGAGCCGTCGGTGAAGTCGATGCTGCGCATGGTGGGTCGACCGGTGCCCGGTACGCGCGTAGTGCCGCGCGCTGCCGTGTTCGTCTGCGCCTGGGCTGCGGCCTGCTGGGCCGGTACGGCTCCTGCGGTGCCCAGAGCGGCGGCGCCGACGACGATACTGCGGCGCGATATGCGTGTGCGGTGCTCCATCGGTGGGTCGTTCCTTTCGGCGCCTGTGGGAAGACGTGGCAGAGCCCGGTGCGGGCGCGTGACCGCGCCCGCACCGGGTCCGGACTACTTGGCGGGAGTGTCCGCCTCCGGTGCGAGTGCGGACTCGGAAGCGGCACTCGGCTGCGGCGTGCGCCGCTTGATCAGGACGACGACGACACCTGCCAGCGCGACGGCAGCGGCGAAGATGAGCCCGGGACGGAACTGGTCGAGGACGTCCTGTGCCGAAAGCTGTGCGCCGTCGGCGCCGTCCATGGCGATGATGGCGGTGGTGACCGCCAGGACGACAGCTGCACCGATCTGCCCGCTCGCCTGCAGCATGCCTGCTGCCAGACCTTGCTCGTGGGGCTCGACACCGGTCACCGCCTGCACGTTGGCGCAGGGGAAGACGAACGCGAATCCGATACCCACCAGAACGACGGTGGGCAGGATCAGGGACACGTACGCCGGGTCGGTGGTCAGCCGCAGCAGCAGAATGAACCCGATCGCCTCGGCGGACAGGCCGAACACGATGAGCTTGGCTGTCCCGAAACGAGGGATGAGCCGGCCGGCCACGGGGGCGCCGAAGGCGACGATGAGACCGATGGGCAGGAGCGCCAGAGCCAGCTCGAGCGGGCTCCATCCCAGCGTCCCCTGGAGGTAGAGCGTCATGAGGAACTGGAAGCTGAAGTAGGAACCGAGCAGGGCGATGAACGAGAAGTTCGCCCTCATGAGCGCACCTCGGCGGAACACCCGCAGAGGCACCAGCGGACTGTCCACCTTGCGCTCCACAGCGACGAATGCCCCGAGGAGAACCACCACACCAACGAAGGACAGCAAGGTCCGCGAAGCTCCCCAGCCCACCTCGGGCGCGTTGACCACGGTATACACCAGCAGCAGCAGGCCCGCAGTCATAGTGAGAGCACCGAGGAAATCGTAGCGGCCGCGGGCGTTGGGCCGGTCGCGGGGAACCAGGAAGATGCCGACGACGAGTGCGCCGAACGCGATGGGGACGGAGAACAGGAACGTCCAGCGCCAGCTCAGTCCGGTCATCAGACCGCCGATGACCAGACCGGAGGAGAACCCAGAAGCGCCGAACGCGGTGTAGATGGCGATGGCCTTGTTGCGCTGCTTCCCCTCGGGAAAGGTCGTCGTGATGATCGACAGCCCGGTGGGGACGGTGAACGCGGCGGCGACGCCCTTGACGAACCGGGTGGCGATGATGAGAAGCCCGTCGTCGACCAGCCCGCCGATCAGCGAGGCGATGGCGAACACTGCCAGCGAGACAAGGAAGACCCTTCGGCGTCCCACCAGGTCGGCGGTGCGGCCGCCCAGCAACAGCAGGGCGCCGTAGCCCAGCAGGTAGCCGTTGACGATCCACTGCAACTGGGCGGTGTCCAGGCCGAGGTCGGCACCGATCTCGGGCAGGGCCACACCGACGAGCGTGACGTCCAGACCGTCCAGGAGCAGCGCCAGACACAGGACGGCCAGGAGTGCCCGTTGCCTGGCGGACCAGCGCACTTGAGGTTCGGAAGCGGCAGAAGTCATGGCAGGAATCGCAGCTCTCTGTGGAATGAGAAGGGGTCAGTGGGAGGCGGTGTCCGGTGCTGCGCAGCACGAGGGCGTCGGCGCGGTCGCGGAGGTCAGTTCGCCGGAATAGCCGTGCAGGGAACCGCTGGCGAAACCCTGCGGGGCGGCCGGAGTGCTGCAGCAGTCCGCATCCGAGCTGTCCGGGAGGTCGGTCGAGCACACGCCGGTTTCCGGCAGGTCCAGCTCGACGGCGTCGGCCGCCGCGCGGTCGCCTGCCAGTGCCGCGGCGATCGAGCGCACCTGCTCGTACCCCGTCGCCAGAAGGAAGGTGGGGGCGCGCCCGTAGCTCTTGACGCCGGCGATGTAGAAACCGGGCTCCGGGTGCGCCAGCTCGCGCTCGCCGTGGGGCGGGACGGTTCCGCAGCTGTGGTTGTTGGGGTCGATCAGCGGACCCAGGGCGGAGGGCGCCTCCACCGCGGTGTCCAGGCTCAGTCGCACCTCGCGCAGCATGTCCAAATCGGGCCGGAAGCCGGTGGCGGCGACCACGGTGTCCGCCTCCACCGAGCGAGGGCCATCGGCGGTCACCGCGTGTACGGTCACCGCCCCGCCCCCTCCGCAGCAGCCGTCGCCGGTCTCGAACCCTGTGATCGAGAACTGCGGCACCAGGGTGATCACACCGAAGTCGACGAGGCTCTTCAGCCGGCTGCCGAGAGCTCCGCGTGCGGGCAGTCCGTCAGCGTCGCCCCCGCCGTACAGCCGGTCGGCACGGGCGCTGCGGATGGCCCACGTGATCGAGGTTCCCGGCTCGCTCTCGGCCAACTCCGCGAGCGCCAGCAGGGTGTTGGCCGCAGAGTGGCCCATCCCGACGACCAGAGCGTGCTTGCCTGCGAAACGGGCGCGCTCCTTGCCCAGCACGTCGGGCAGCGGCCCGCTCAGGAAGGATGCTGCCGCGCTTTCCCCGGCGGCGGGCAGGCCTGCCGCGCCCATGGGGTTGCGCTGCCCCCAGACGCCGGAGGCATCGATGACCGCGTCCGCCCTGATGTCGCTGACGGCGCCGGACGTGTCGGTGGTGCGCACCAGGAATGGGCGGTCCTCGCGGCCGGCACTGCGGACCTTGTCCAGTCCGTCCCGCGTCACCCCGACCACCTTCCGGCCGGTGTGGATGCGCCCGCTGAGCGCCGCGGTGGACGCCAGGGGGAGCAGGTAGGACTCGATGAGCTCGCCCCCGCTGGGCAGTGCCTCGGGATCGGGCGCCTGCCAGTCCGTCTGCTCCAGCAGACGACGGGCTGCGGAGTCCACGTTGTAGCGCCAGGGCGAGAACAGCCGGATGTGGCTCCAGTAGGCGACTGCGCTGGCCACGTGCTCACCGGCTTCGAGCACGACCGGCTCCAGGCCGCGTTCCACGAGGTGGGCGGCTGCGGCCAGGCCCACGGGTCCGGCTCCGATCACGACGACGGTCCTGCCCTGGCCGTTTGCGCTCTCCGGCATGGATTTCTTCCTTCAGTGAGGATCTGGAGGCAGCGAGAAGCGCGCCCCTCCAACGAACAAGCTTTACGATTAATACCAGCATGCTTTGGTGATAGCAATGAGATGTGGTTCAATGGCGCCATGGGACGTGAACTGGACATCGAGCTGTGGGACGTGTCGACGCTGCCCACGGCTTCGGAGCGCGCCCGGCGTCTGGCACCGCTCCTCAAGGCACTGGCAGACGAGAACCGGCTGACTCTCATGCTTTTGCTGGCCGAACGAGCACGGTCGGTGCGCGAGCTCACAGACGCCAGCGGCATGTCGCAGACCCTCGTCAGCCATCACCTGACCCCGCTGCGCGAGCAGGGCCTGGTGCTTGCGACACCCAAGGGGCGCAGCAACATCTACTCGCTGTGCTGCGACGCTCTCGTCCAGCCCGTCCAACTCCTGGCCACGCTTGCCTCGCTCAGCCCGCAGAGCACCGAATGCTCCAGCACCGCCCCAGGCAACGAGAACTGTTCCCAGCCGGAGTCTGCTCGCTAGTACCCGACCATGTGACGCCGTGTCCCTGACGGGCCCGGCGAGGGGAGAAGTTTGCCCGATGGCTGCCATGACCCATCAGGTGCAGCAGCGCGTCCAGGAGGCCCTCGACCGCCTGGTCGCGCAAGGACGAGAGACCGGCCTCCAGGCCGCCGCCTACTTCCAGGGCGAACTGGTGGCCAATGCCGCAGCGGGCACCGCGGACCCGGCCGCGGACAGGCCCCTGACCCCGGCCACCCTCATCCACAGCTTCTCCACGGCCAAAGGCGTCACCGCGACCCTGGCCCACGCCGCTGCCGCGCGCCACGGACTCGACTACGACACCCCTGTGGCCGAGTACTGGCCGGACTTCGCAGCACACGGCAAAGAACGCATCACCCTCCGGCACGTCCTGACCCACACCGCGGGGGTACCGCACCTGCCGGCCGACACCGTCCCCGCCCACATGACCGACTGGGACGCGATGTGTGCACGCATCGCCGGCCTGACCCCTTTGTGGGAGCCCGGAACGGCGATGGGATACCACGGCTGGACCTTCGGCTGGATCCTGGGCGAGGTCGTCCGCCGGGTCACAGGGCTTCCGCTCTCCGCAGCCCTGCGCAGCTACGTCTCCGGCCCTCTCGGCGTCGAGGACTCACTGTTCTTCGGCCTGCCCGGCAGTGAACACCACCGTACGGCCACCCTCGTGGACGGCGGATGGGACGCCGCGATCGCCTCGCTGCCCGACTCCGCGGCCATCTTCACCGCATCCCCGCGACCCGTCGCCGCAGGCACCGAACTCGGCAACCAGAAGAACTACCTCAGCGCCCACATCCCCTCGGCCGGCACCATGACCGCAGCCGCCGTCGCCCGCATGTACGCAGCTCTTCTTACCGATACCGACGGCATACACCTCCTGCCCGCCAGCACCGCCAAGGAGGCCGCCCGGCAGGCCGTCTCCGCCGAGGACCGCATGCTCGGCCACCCGAGCCCCAAGACGCTCGGCTACTTCCACGGCATTACCTGGGCCGGCGGCTCACCCCAGTCCTTCGGCACCACCGGCAGCGGCGGCAGCGCCGCCTTCGCCGACCCCACGCACGGCATCGCCTTCGCCCTGACCAAGAACCGCCTCACAGCGGACTCCCACGCCGCACACACCGTCGCCGCAGAGCTCTACTCGGCCCTCGGCCGTACCGCCTGACCCCAACCCGCCCGCAGCGCCGCCCCCACACCGGGTGACGAGCGCCGATTCGTCATACCCAGCCAAGGAGCCACGACCATGACATCCTCCGCCAACACTCCGGCCGACACCGCGAGCCCGGCCTGCTGCGGTGCCCCCGCAGCCGCCCCGACCCCGCAGAACACAGCAGCCGAGCAGCAGCCCCGTGAGGTACTCATCATCACCGACAGCTGCTGCAACCCCGCCGCGGCACCCGCCGAAGAGCGTGCGGTCAAAACCGTCACCGAGGCGATCACCGCCACCGGATCGCCCGCCCGCACACGACTCGTCTCAGCCACCGAAGCACTCGCGGGCGCACTGAGCCCCGAAATCCTCGCCGAGATCCAGAGCCAGCTGGTACGCGGCACCGCCCAGCCTCCCATGGTCATGATCGCCGGTCAGATCGTCGCCAGCGGGAACTTCACCCAAGAGGAAGTCGAGGCCGCCCTCGCCGGAACCAGCGCGTGAGCACCGCACCGCACGTGCGGCCCGACATCGCACTCGTCGGCGTACGCGGCACCACGGAACCGCAGACCGGCAGCAACCTTCTGCGCCCGCTCGGTGATCGCATCATCGAACAGAGCCCGCACCACCACACCACCTACACCGAACTCGCATACCCCGCCACCTTCGACTTCGCCGCCAGTGTCGGCCAAGGAGTGAGGGCCCTGGCCGACCTCCTCAACCAGAGCACAGCCACAGCACCCCACCGCCTGCACGTCCTCATGGGCTACTCCCAGGGCGCCTGGGTCATCGGCGAGACGCTCCTGCCCCCCTCACAGCGCACCGCAGGCCAGGATGCCGCCGAACTCTCACCCGGGGCGGCAGCCCGAATCAGCGCGGTCCTCCTCTACGGAGACCCCCGCTTCACCGACGGGGAACCCTTCAACAGGGGCACCTTCGAACCCGGTCGCCAAAGCGACAACCCCCGCCCGCCAGGCCAGCTGAAGAACTGGCAGGACCGGCTCCAGAACTACTGCGCCCAAGGCGACCTCGCCTGCCAGGGCAGCGGCGGCACCTACTTCGCCCACCTGGCCTACCTCACCAACGAGATGCCCGCACAGGGCGCCGCGTTCGCTCTCGAAAGACTCGCCGCCGACCTGACACAGGGAGAACTCCGTTGAGCTGGAACTTCATGGAACCCGCCAGCCGCAAGAACCTCGACCAGATATGGCGGCGCGAAGCCGACACCATGCTGGCCCTGGCAGCCGACCCCGCCCACTGGGAATCTCCCACCGCCGCCGGGCACTGGCAGGTCCGCGACGTCATAGCCCACATGGCCGACACCACCGCGGTCTACCTCAACTCCTTCGCCGCCGCCCGCGGCAAGGCAGACCCCGTCGGCCCTCTCAACGTCCGTGACATGGCACGCATCATGGACGAGGACGCCCTCGCCCTGCGCAACGTCGCGCAGGACGAACTCCTGGCCCGACTGCGCGGCCTCCTCGACGAAATCCTCCAGGTGACCGGTGAGCTCTCCGACAGCGAGTGGACCGAACTCCTCGTACCGCACAAGTACATGGGCCCCGTTCCTGCCTGTTTTCTGCCCATTTGCCAGGTCCTCGACTACATCGTCCATACCTGGGACATCCGTGAAGGCCTCGACGACTGTCACGTGCTGAACGCCGATGCCGCCGACATCCTCGTTCCCGTCTGCTTCCTGATGTGGCAGAACACCAGCGACACCACCGGCACCGAACCCTTCAGCATCGGCATCCGCGTCACCACGGGCCCCCATGCCGGAACCACACGCGCCGACATCACCGGCGACGGAATAGCCTTCACCCCCGGACCCGTCGACGACCAGCACACCGTCCTGGAATTTGACCCCGCCAGTCTCGTCCTGGCCGCCTTCGGCCGGGCCAACACCGGAACCTGCCGGGGAGACCAGCGGCTCGCCGGACGCTTCCTCAACATCTTCTATCGCATCTGAACGGGAACCGGGCCCGACATGACCACGACGACGAACATCCTGGAGCGCGCACGCGCCTTCGCCCACCACGAACTGGTCGGCCAGGAGGAGTACCTCGACTCCTTCGACACCGCACCGCTGCCCCTCTACAAGACCTTCCACGAACAAGGCCTCTCCAACTGGTGGATAGCCCCCCAGCACGGCGGCCGCGGACTCACCCTCGAAGACAGCGTCGACATCGTCTCCGAACTCGCCTACGGCGACGCCGGAGCCGCCTTCACGCTCTTCATCTCCATCCTCGGCACCACCATGGTCCAGCTCTACGGCAGCGAGGAACTCCAGGCCCGTTACCTTGCCGCCATGGCCCGCACCGGCGGCTTCTGCGCCACCCTCGGCAGCGAAGAAGCCGCAGGCAGCGAACTCGCCAGGATCACCACCACCATCGCCCGGGACGGCGGCGACGTCGCCGTCAACGGCACCAAGTACTTCTCCACCAACACGGGATTCGCCGACTTCCTGATCGTTGTCGGCCGCTCGGCCGAAGACCCCAGCGACTTCATCGCCGTCCTCGTCCCGGCGGGCACACCCGGAGTCCACATCACCAAACGCTGGGAAATGATCGGCCTACGGTCATCCGGCACCTACGAGGTCAGCCTCATCGACTGCCGGGTCCCCGCAGCCAACGTCCTTCGGGGTCCGGGCCTGCGCCTGCTGGAGGTGGCACTCAACGCCAGCCGGATCCTCATCGCCACCACAGCCCTCGGCGTCGCACGCCGCATCCGCGACATCAGCATGGACTACGCCGAGGACAAAACTCTCCAGGACGGCTACCTCATCGACCACCCCGTCTTCATGAACCGGCTGGGAAAGATGGAAACCCAGATCGACGTCATGAAGAACCAGTGCCGAGCCGCTGCCCGCGAATTCGACACCCTCATGGCGCGATCGGACGCAGCCGACGCACTCGTCCAGCGCGGCACCCTGCGCTCGGCCCTCGCGGCGAAAATGTACTGCGGCCAGGCCGGATGGGAGATCGCCAGTGCCGGATCCGAGATGTTCGGTGGCCTCGGCTTCACCACCGACCACATCATCGGCAAACTCCTGCGGGACATCCGCTATGTGTCGATCGTCGAAGGCGGAGACCCCGTTCTGCAGGAACTCATGTTCAACCGCTACGTCCTGCCCGAACCCAAACGCGGCTGACCCCCAACGCCACGCACGGACCCCTCGTGGCGGCGGCGCGCCCACCGCCGTCGCCACCCCGTACGGGCGCCGCCCTGCGCCGTCCCGACCCGCGTGGCGAGGGCAGCACCCGCTGGTCCGCCTGAGGCTTCAGTGACCGAAACTCACTGGTTGTTGCTACACGTTGACCAATGTAAATATAGATCTATGTCGAACCTGAAGATTCTGGACGTGGCACCCCTGCCACAAGGAACTGACATCTGCATCCCCAACCCTGCCCCAGAAGCTCTGGGGCAGCAGAAGGCGGAGCAGATAGCCGCCATGTTCAAGGCCCTGGGGGACCCCGTTCGGCTGAGGCTCTTTTCCAACATCGCCTCGCACAGCGCCGGAGAGGTATGTGTCTGCGATATCGCTGACGTCGGGGTCTCTCAGCCGACCGTGAGCCATCACCTCAAGAAGCTCCGCGAGGCGGGCCTGCTCGCTTCGGAGCGCCGTGGAACATGGGTGTACTACAAGGTCGTCCCCAGTGCGCTTGCCCCCCTCGCGGAGATCTTGTCCCTCACGAATCAGCAGAGCGTCCCTCAGTCGGCCTGCTGCCAGTAGGCGGGAGCGCAGCGCATCGGCCGGCCTCGTTGTGGACCGACGGACCCGGCACTGCTGCCGGGACAGCGACGCATCGGAGCGCTCGCGCGATGAGTGGTTCGCAGGCTGCGGATCTCCACGCGACCACGTCTCGCTCCCTCTCCGCCTCCTGCGCCGAGGAGCCGTAGCGATCGGCCGGCCTGGGTGGGTCAAGGGAGGCCGAGGAGTTCCGCGATGGCCGTGGCGGCGTCGCGTGCGGGACGGCCGACGCCGATGAGGGTCGCGGAGGCCGGGCCGGTCCGGTTGCCGTAGCCGAGAAGGTGGAGGTGCGGCTCCTCAAGCGCCCGGGTGCCCGTGGTGGGGATGTGCCCGCGGGGCCCCCGCATAGCGAGCGGCGCGAGGTGGGACAGCGCGGGGCCATTCGACGCCGGTCGCGGTGAGCCGGCGGAACATCGGCTGTGCCCTGAGGAGTCCGGCGTCGCGCGCCTCGTGTACGGGCCGCATGACGACGATGTCGCCGAGTGAGGCGACGCAGGTGGTAGCCGGCGGCGAGTCCGGCCTGGCCGCCGCCGGTGACGACCACGTTGACGCGTGGTCACCACGGCGCAGCCCCTTTCCTCGCACCGCTGCCCCGCCGTGTACCGCGGAGCAGCCGAACCATGCCGTACGACCGGCTAATTGACCTGCGCCGCGGTGAACTTCTTGCGCCAGGCGAGCGAGACGTACACCAGCGCCACCAGCACCGGAACCTCGATCAGCGGACCCACGACACCCGACAGCGCCTGGCCGGACGTGACGCCGAAGGTGGCGATGGCGACCGCGATGGCGAGCTCGAAGTTGTTGCCGGCGGCCGTGAAGGCGAGCGTGGCGGTGCGGTCGTAGTTCAGGCCGATCGCCTTGCCGAGGAGGAACGTGCCGAACCACATCACCGCGAAGTAGACGAGCAGCGGGAGCGCGATGCGGACGACGTCCAGCGGCTGCGAGGTGATGGTCTTGCCCTGGAGCGCGAAGAGAACGACGATCGTGAAGAGCAGGCCGTAGAGGGCCCAGGGGCCGATCTTCGGCAGGAACTTCGCCTCGTAGGACTCGCGGCCCAGTTTCTTCTCGCCGATGCGGCGGGTCAGGAACCCCGCGGCCAGGGGGATCCCGAGGAAAATGACGACGTTCAGCGCGATCTTCCACATGGAGATGTCGAGATGTTCGCCGTCGCCAAGGCCGAGCCATCCGGGCAGCAGGTCGAGGTAGAACCAGCCCAGGACGCCGAAGGCGATGACCTGGAAGACGGAGTTCAGCGCCACCAGGACGGCTGCGGCTTCGCGGTCGCCGCAGGCGAGGTCGTTCCAGATGATGACCATGGCGATGCAGCGGGCCAGGCCGACGATGATCAGACCGGTCCGGTACTCCGGCAGGTCCGGCAGGAAGAGCCAGGCCAGCGCGAACATGAGTGCCGGGCCGAGGACCCAGTTCACGACCAGCGACGAGGCCATCAGCTTGCGGTCGCCGGTGACGGCGTCGAGCTTGTCGTAGCGGACCTTGGCCAGGACCGGGTACATCATGATCAGCAGGCCCACGGCGATCGGCAGCGAGATGCCACCGATCTCGACCCGGGCGAGCGCGTCGTTCAGCCCGGGAATCAGCCTGCCGAGCCCGAGGCCGAGTCCCATGGCGATCAGGATCCAGACGGCGAGGAAGCGGTCGAGGGTCGACAGCTTCGCGACGACCGAGGGGGGCTCGGTCGTCGCGGGCGCCTGGGTGGGGCTCACGGACAGGCCCTCTTGTTCTCGCCGGCGGTACGGGCTGATTCGGCCAGGTCGGCGAACTGGCCGGCAAGCTGGGCGATGGCGTCCGGGCACAGCTTGTAGTAGGTGAAGCGCCCGCAAGGCTCGGTCTCCACGACGCCGGCCTCGCGTAGCACTCTCAGGTGGTTGGAGAGATTGGTCTGACGGGCACCGGTTTCCTCGACGAGGTGGGTGGTGCAGAGGGTCTCGCGGGCGAGCAGGGTCACGATCTGCAGGCGCAGGGGGTCGCCCAGCGCCCGGATCAAATCAGTGTCGACTGACGTCATCATGCACTGATACTCTCACATCAGTGGTGACTGACACCATCGGGCGCTGATTTCATTCGTGCCTGATTTCGGTCGTGAGACAAGAGAGACTGCCGTGTCCGAGAAGCCCTCCGTCCTGTTCGTCTGCGTCCACAACGCCGGCCGCTCCCAGATGGCCGCCGCATGGCTGTCGCACCTGGCCGGGGACCGCGTCGAGGTCCGTTCCGCGGGTTCCGCCCCTGCCGACCAGGTCAACCCCGCCGCCGTCGAGGCCATGCGCGAGGTTGGCATCGACATCACCGCCGAAGCCCCCAAGATCCTCACGGTCGACGCGGTCAAGGCGTCCGACGTCTGCATCACCATGGGCTGTGGCGACACCTGCCCCGTCTTCCCCGGCAAGCGCTACCTCGACTGGACGCTGGACGACCCGGCCGGCCAGGGTGTCGAGGCCGTACGCCCGATCCGTGACGAGATCAAGAAGCTCGTCGAGAACTTGATCGAGGAGATCGCCCCGGCGAACCCGGAGCAGACCGCATGAGCGAGATCGGCGAGGTCGTCATCACCGCTCCGGCCCCGCCGGATACACCGCCGCTCTCTACGCCGCCCGCGCCCAGCTGAAGCCCCTGGTGTTCGGCAGCTCGATCTTCGTGGGCGGCTCGCTGACCACGACGACCGAGGTCGAAAACCTCCCGGCTTCCCGGACGGTGCCGACGGTCCGGTCCTTATGGAGAACCTGCGAGCCGAGGCCGAGAAGTTCGGCGCCGAGATGGTCGACGACGACATCGTCTCCGTCGACCTCACCGGAGAGGTCAAGGAGCTCACCGACTCCGAGGGCACCGTCCACCGCGCCAAGGCCGTGATCATCGCGACCGGATCCGGCTACCGCAAGCTCGGCCTGCCGAACGAGGAGGAGCCGTCCGGCAGCGGTGTCTCCTGGTGCGCCACCTGTGACGGGTTCTTCTTCCGCGACCGCGACTTCGTCGTGGTCGAGGGCGGCGACACCGCCATGGAAGAGGCAACCTTCCTGCCCCGCTTCACCCGCTCCGTCACCGTCGTCCACCGCAGCAGGGCTCGACGCCGAGCGCTACCTCGCCGCCCTCGCCGACAAGGCCCCCGATCTGGTCGTGACTTGAGGTAGTGGGGTGCACCGAGTCGGTCGCAGGCAAGCTTCAGTAGCAGCTGGTCAGGAGACCGCAGCAGTACGCGGCGTCGACTCCTGCTGCTCCAGGCTCACCGTGGTGTCGCACAGCCGCCCCACCTGTGCCGGGTCATGGGAGACGATCAGGACGGTGCGGTGTCCCCGGAGAGCGGCTACGGATTCCTCGACGATGTCGCGGCTCCGTTCGTCCAGCGCGCTGGTGGGTTCGTCCAGAAGGAGCGCTGCGGGTTCCAGCGCCAGCGCCCGGGCGAGGCAGAGCCTCTGCCGCTGCCCTGCGGATAGCGTCTGGGCGGGAGAGTCGAGTCTGTCGCGCACCTCTTTCCACAGTCCCGCCTCACGCAACGCCTGCTCGGCCCTGTCATGCAGTGCTTCCCGTGCCACTCTCCTCACGTGGCGGATCCCGAAGATAGCGTTGTCAAGGACGCTGCCTCCGAAGACGACCGGTACCTGAGGGACGAGTACGATCTTGGTTCTCAAGTCGGCGTCGCCCTTGCGATGCTCGATCCGACGTCCCAGCACATGCACATCTCCGTCTCGTACCAGCCCGTTGGGAAGCAGGTCGACCAACGCGCGCAGCACCGTGGACTTGCCCACGCCCGAAGGGCCGCTCAGGCCGGTGGTCGTCCCGTGCCCGAGCTCTAAGGAGACGGGCCCCACAAGGGTCCTCTCACCATCGCGCACCCGGAGCCGGTTCGTGACTATCACGTTGTCCATCGCTCTCCTTCGAGGCGGTTGCGCAGCGCGACTGCCACGCTGAGCAGTACTGCGGTGATCAGCACCAGGACCATGGCGCTTCCCCACGCCTGTGCCACCGCTTGTGGGTCTCCGGAGTCCTGGGACAGGGTGAAGATGTGCGTCGGCAGCGCCTGGACCGGAGAATCGACGATGCCGTCCGGGAGGGCGGGAGCTCCGAAGAAGACCGTTGCGGTGAACAGCAGGGGGGCGGTCTCTCCTGCCGCTCGGGCCAGCCCCAGCAGCAGGCCGGTGACCGTGGCCGGCCACGCGAAGGGGACCACGACGGAGCGGATGAACTGTGCGCGTGTCAGCCCCAGCGACAAGGCGCTTTCGGTCAGTTCGGGAGACATGCTTCGTACTCGGCTCGCGGTGGTGAGCGCGACAATGGGTACGACGACCGGGACCAGGACGATGGCACCGGCCAGCCACGATCTTCCCCACCCCATCGTGCTGGACAGGATGACGAACCCGGCCAGTCCCAGAAGGATGGTCGGTGCCCCACCGACGACCACGGTCATCGTCTGGAGCAGGCGCGCGGTGCGTTCTGATGCGTGGACACCCATCAGAATCCCGGCACCGAAGCCCAGGGGCAGTGAGATCAGTCCTGTGGTGGCGATCAGAAGCAGAGTCCCCACGATCTGGTCGCGTACGCCTCCGCCCGCGGCGCCGGTCGCGGAGGTGAACCAGAACGACGGGTTGAAGGCGCTGCTGCCCCGGGTGGCAAGGAGCGCGAGCATGGCCACCAGCACCGCCGTCGGCAGCAACAGTGCTCCCAACCGCAGCGCGGCGATGAGCCGGTCCTGCTGCATGCGCATCCGTGCTGCCGGCCGGTAGGAGGCGCGTCGGCTTTTCACCGTTCGCGATGCGCCACGGGTTCCGAACACGGTCGCGGCGGCCACGAGCGCCAGAAGGATGATGCCCAGTCCGCACAGGGCGGCGAAGTACGGGCCTGAGGTCCCGGCCAGCACCGGTTCAGGACCGGCGAGCTTCGTGGTCAGCGTCTGTCCGGGGTGGACCAGCGAGTCGAGGAACTCGCCGAATGTCGTGGGAAGTCGTCCGTCAGCCCTTCCCACGACCAGGAAGACCGCGATGGCCTCACCGAGTGCCCGAGCCAGGCCGAGCAGAACAGCCGCACGCATCGCGGGTTTCGCGAGAGGGAGGACCGCGGACCGGATGACCTCACGCCGTGTCAGCCCCAGAGAGGAGGCCGCCTCGCGGTAGCGGTCCGGGACTGCGGCCAGAGCATCCACGCTCACGGCCACCACTGTTGGTGTGATCATGACTGCGAGCACGATGCCTGCAGCCAGCAGGCTGTCTCCGCCCGGCACGTCTGCCATCCGCGCGATGACGGGCCGGATGATCAAGATGCCGATGAGACCGTAGACGATCGAGGGGACGGCTGCGAGCAGTTCCACGCACAGGCGCAGCGGGCGCGCGAGACGCGGCGGAAGGTACTCCGACAGGGCCACCGCCGCTGCCCAGCTGACGGGCACGGCGATCGCGAGAGCGGTCAGACAGACGACGACGGATCCGTAGATCATCGCCAGTCCGCCGAAGGCAGAGTAGGTCGGGCTCCACGAGGGATCCGTGAGCAACTCCGGCCAGTCGACTTCGCCGCTGCCGAGGCCCGCGCCGAGATACCCCACCAGGACTACGAGGACGGCCGCTACGGACAGCGCGCCTGTGAACACCCAGCCCCAGATCCATCGCGACGGGCGGGGGCGGGGCGCTTCGTCCGGTGGGGCCGGCTGACGCACCAGCGTCTTGACGGCCACCGGTTACTTCCCGATTTGCTTGAGCGTCAGGTAGCCGTGCTTGGACAGCAGCGTCTGCCCCTTGTCCGTCAGGATGTAGTCGATGAACTCCTTCGCCGTTCCCTTCGGCTCACCGTTGGTGATCATGTACAGGGGCCTGGACATCGGATACTTCCCTGACGCGACGTTCTCGGAACTCGGGGCGATTCCGTCCAGGGTCACCGCGGCCAGGTCGTTGTGCCCCTCGATGAAGCCGGTGGAGAGAGGCGCGACGGCGCCGGGGGTGGACTTGACCTTGTTCCGGGTCTCGAGGTTGCCTCCCACGATGGCGAAGTTGCCGGACTCCGGCGGGGGCGGCGGCTTCCCGTCCCCGTAGACGTACTTGTCCAGCACCTCACGGGTCCCGCGGCCCGGCTCCTTGTCGTAGACGAAGACGTTCAGGTCCGGCCCGCCGACCTCGGACCAGTTCGTGATCTTTCCCTCGAACAGGCCGCGGACCTGGTCCGCGGTCAGGTTCGTCACCCCTGCATCCGCGACCTTCTTGGTGACGATCACACCGACCGCGTCCGAGCCGATCTGAGTCGTGACGAAGTCGGTACCGGCGTGTGCCGAGCGGTCTTCGTCCGACAGGGGCTTCGAACTCAGCGCGATGTCTATCTGACCCGCGCCGAGTTGGGCTATGCCGCCGGCGGATCCGCCCTGCGTGGCGACGGTGATGTCGAGCCCTTTGGCCTTCAGAGCCTCGGCCGCATCAGCGGCGACCGGTGCCACCGTGGTGGATCCGCTGGCCTGCATCGCCCCGGTCCCGCCTGCTTCGTCGGCGCAGGCCGTGACGAGCGACGCGAGCACCAGAGTGGCAGACGCCAGTCGCCCGTAACCGCGCCTCCTGCTGCCGATCACCGTGGACGGTTCCGTGTGCCGGGTATGGCCGTTGAATATCAATCGGGGCTTGCGTGACATGCGAGGTCCCCTCGTGACAGCCGCTAATTCGAGAGGAGTCTAATCAGACTCTCGCGCCCCATGGAACCCTTGACCAACTCCCCCTCGTTGCAACGCTGTTGACAGAAACTTGCTCCGGGGTACGCCGCGACTTCACTTACTGTTCGATCCAGACTGGCATAATTCGGGCTAATGAGGACGTCAGGGCGACCGGGTCGTGAGCGTGGTCGCCCGCATGCTGGTACTGGAGTGACGATCTCTCAGGTGGGGCCTGTGGTGTCGCGATCGACGGGACGGCGGATTCGCTGGCGGAATCCTGATGTCGGTGGCCCCCACTCCGGTCGGTGTCTCCGGCGCCCGCTGATCGCGGGCGCCGTGCGTCACCTTCAGGGATGGGCTCTTGCCTCACTGGTCGGCGTCGGGGCCTTGACGACGCACACCTCCCGCGGCTCCTTTCCGAGGCCGGGGACCCACACCTTGCCCTGTAGTACGTAGCAGCACGAAAGCGCCGGCGCAGCTACGCGAACCTCGCGTTGGTAGATCGCCAGCACCTCGTCGGTGTGGCTGGACTGAAGCGGCACGATGACGGTCCGCGTCGTGCCGACTTAAGTGGGCACGGTATGACTCCTCGGGCTCGGGCCAAGGATCAGGTCCTGGCTTCCGCAGTCAGAAGCTGCCCCATCGCGGCCAGCACGCTGGGTTCGACACGGTAGTAGACCCAGGTGCCCCGGCGCTCAGACGCCAGCAGTCCCGCCTCTTTGAGGCTCTTCAGATGGTGGGACACGGTGGGCGGAGAGACACCGACGTCGGAGATGTCGCATACGCATGCCTCACCACCCTCGTGGGAGGCGACCGCGGAGAACAAGCGGAGACGGACCGGGTTGCCGAGGGCCTTGAACATCCTGGCGGCCACCTCGGCCTCTTCGGCTCGGTACGGACGCTCGGTGAGCGGTGGGCAGCATGGCTCTATGGATGGCTCAATCATGAGCGATGACCTGGGATTCGACATGTATCGATGTTGACATGCGTCTAATTATGGCCGAGATGCGGGAGGCGGGACAGAAACGGCCATCACGCGCGGGGCGCGGAAGAGAAGCACCCATACCGGGCCATCCGCCCCTCGGCAGCCGAAACATCGAACCCCTCCCCCATGCGTGCGATGGCGATGGATTCGATAGATGCCTATGTTGACGCTCATCGAAACAGATGGCAGGCTGAAGGTGCAAGGTCATTGACGAAGGTCGAATCAATAGGGAGTCGCCGTGTCTGCGCCGCTCGCCAACGCGCCCGCCACGCTTCCGACCGTGGTGATCGGAGCCGGCCCCATCGGGCTGGCCGCCGCCGCCCATCTCACAGAGCGCGGCATCGAACCTCTGGTTTTGGATGCCGGGCCCGTCGCAGGCAGTGCTGTACGCGAGTGGGGGCACGTGCGGCTGTTCTCCACCTGGTCCGAACTCGTCGACCCGGCCGCCGAAAAGCTCCTGGCCCCGACTGGCTGGACCGCCCCCGATGGCGCCGCCTACCCTTCCGGCGCGGACTGGGCCGAGCGGTACCTCCAGCCCCTCGCCGACGTCCTCGGCGACAAGGTGCGCTACGGCGCGACCGTCACGGGCGTCTCCCGGCTCGGGCGCGACCGTCTCGTCGACGCCGACCGCGGGCAGCAGCCCTTCACCGTCCGCGTCACACTCGCCGACGGCTCCGAGCAGCGGATCCTCGCCCGCGCCGTGATCGACGCCTCCGGCACCTGGTCCACCCCCAGCCCCATCGGCGCCGACGGACTGCCCGCCCTTGGCGAACACGCCGCCTCCGCGCGGGTCTCCTACCGCATCCCCGACCTCAAGGACCCGGCCGTCCGAGCCCGTTACGCCGGCCGGCGCACGGCCGTGATCGGCTCCGGTGCCTCCGCGTTCACCGCGCTCGCCACCCTGGCCGACGTCGCCAAGGAAGATCCTGACACGCACACGACGTGGATCCTGCGGCGCGGCATCAGCGGCGCGACCTTTGGCGGCGGCACCGCCGACCAGCTGCCTGCCCGTGGCGCGCTCGGCCTCGCCGCGAAGGCCGCCGTCGACCAGGGACACGCCGACGCCGTCACCGGCTTCCGCACCGAGACCATCGAACCCGCCGAGGACGGACGCCTGGTACTGACAGGCGAGGACGGACGCCGACTCGACCCGGTGGACGAGGTCATCGTCCTGACAGGCCTGCGCCCCGACCTCTCCTTCCTCTCCGAGATTCGCCTCCGTCTCGACGAGCGTCTCCAGGCGCCGGTCGAACTGGCGCCGCTGATCGACCCCAACCAGCACTCCTGCGGCACCGTCTACCCGCACGGACACCGCGAGCTGTCCCATCCCGAACCCGGTATCTACCTGGTCGGCATGAAGTCCTACGGCCGCGCCCCCACCTTCCTCGCCATGACCGGATACGAGCAGGTCCGCTCCGTAGCGGCGGCCATGGCCGGCGACACCGAATCCGCCGACCGCGTCGAACTGACTCTCCCCGAGACCGGAGTCTGCGGCGGCGCCGGGCTCTTCGACGACCCCGCCGGCACGGAGCAGAGCGACGGCGGGGGCTGTTGCGCACCGGAACCCGCACTCGTGTCGATCGGCGTCACCACTGCGGCCGAAGGTGAGCAGGACTCCGGCAGCTGCTGCTCGTGACCGAACTTCACGTCCGCGGGCCGCGACCGGAACGAGGTGTCGATCATTGCTGCGCCGAGTCGGATACGAAGACCGGCTCGGCGGAGGTGGACGGGCAGGACGGCCGGACAGTTGGTTCACGGCGTACCGCGGCGACGTGGCCGCGGCGGCGGTGGTGCCGGAGGGCGGCCACGGCAGCGAGGCGGCGGGCCCGGTGGTGAGCGCGGTGCTGGCGGCGGGGTGAGCACGGGGCGCGCGGCCCGAACGGCATCGGCGGCGGGACGAGCGCGGGGCTGGCTCGTCCGGCGCGGGCTCCAGTGCTACGCGCCCGGCCCCCAGGCCGTCCCGCGCAGTGCGAGGAGGCTCGGGGTCGCGCCACGGAAGCGTGCACTCGACCGCGGGGAATCGGCGCAGGTGCGCTCCGACTCGGCTCCGAAGATTTGGTGGAACAGGTACATCACGGGTCTTGTCGCCCTTCGCGAGCCAAAAATATGGACGACCGCGCTCGTCCCAGCGCACTTGGCGTCGTACGTGAACAAGGCCGAGCTTGTCGTCGAAGTCGTCTTCGCTCAGGCCGAAGACCTCACCCTGGCGCAGGCCGAGCCCGAGTCCGAGATCAAGGGCTATCCGGTGGCGTTCCTGGAGACCTTCGCGTACGGCGTCGACACTCGATCGGACCCAGGCATTGGCCTTGCGTTTCGTGTGTTTGGGTTTCTTGACGGTCCGATGTGCCTCGCACGGGTACTTGAGCAGCCGCCCATCGTCCACCGCAGCGGCGAAGATGAGGCTGAAGTGGCTCCAAGTCACTCCCGCGGTGGCACTGTCCACCCGAGCGAGAAGTGCGGCCTTGTAGGTGCGTAGGGCGGCAGCGTCGATGTCGCGGGGTAGGTACTCGCCGAGCAGCGGGAGGATGTGTCGCCAGATTCGGCTCCGCATGGCCCGCGTGTCGAGGGCCTGTCGGTACGTTGCGGCCACCAGTGCTCTTCGAGCAGCGCGGCGTGCCGCCCCTGCTGTCAGCCTGACCTACACCGGTCTACCTTCTGCTACGGACCGGGCACGTGGCAGAACATGGACCGGGCGGCGTTGCCGTCAGCTCCTCGGAAGCCCGCCACCACCGGCGGACACCGCAGCAAACCGGAACGCACACCCATCTGTGCAATTGAATTCGATACATGTCAACATAGGTTCATAGATGTTGAATCTTGGAGAAGATGTCATGTCGCACGCCGCTCCGCCCCTTGCTGCACTCTCCCCTTGCTGCCCGCCCCTGAACGAACGCCCCCTGACGGCGGGCGAAGCCGAGAGAACCGCTGCCATGTTCAAGGCCCTGGGAGACCCGGTCCGGCTACGGTTGTTCTCGGCTGTCGCCTCCCACGAGAACGGTGAGGCGTGTGTCTGCGACATCTCCGATGTAGGCGTCTCCCAGCCAACGGTCTCCCACCACCTCAAGAAGCTCCGCGACGCCGGGCTGCTCACCTCGCAGCGCCGAGGGACATGGGTGTTCTACCGGGTCGAGCCCTCCGTGCTCGCCGCCATGCGGCAGATGCTGGGACGCTACTGAGAAGCCCTCGTTCTCACGGTAGCCATCCACGCTGCCCGGCGCGCACTCCTGCCTCGAACCGGCTGCGGGCGTCGAGCCGTGCCAATTGGCGCGACACCATGCGCCGTAGCCTGCGCAGGCTCACCTCCAGGCGACGGGCAGCCACCTCGTGGGGCCCCCAGCAGGACGACGTACGCGCGCACACCGGATCTCTCACGACGCAGAGCCGCCACGCCCGCGCTCGACTTGCAGCGCCCGGGCCAATGTCTCCGTCGCTTCCGTAGTGACCCGGTAGTACACCTGGGTCCCGCGACGCTCAGAGGACAGGAGGCCCGCCTCGCGGAGCTTCTTGAGGTGATGGCTCACCGTCGTCCGTGCGACCCCGACGTTGGACACCTCGCACACGCAGGCTTCCGCACCCGGTCGCGCCGCGATCTTCCACAGCAGTTGTAAACGCACCGGGTCACCCAGCGCTTTGAACATGCGGGAGACCTGCTCGGCTTCCTCCTCGGTCAGCGCTCGCTCGTCCAAGGGTGGGCAGCACGGTATCCCGGTGCCCGTGGCGGGCGCGTCGAGTGCGCTTGTGTTCAGCATGCGTCTACATTGACAGTCATCGAATCAACTGGCAAGGTCATGTTGCCGACGTGCTCAGCCGACTGGGCTGCCCGCTGCCCCGAAGGAGAGCTGTGCGAGCCGAGGACGCGGTGCCCAATGCAGGGCCCGGCAAAGTCCAGGCCCCGCTCCGCCGCGCCTGCGGCGCGAGCGGGCCGCTCCGGCAGAGTGTCCTTCCCGCACTGTGTGTCACAGAGATCGTCAGCTGGGGTGTCCTGTACTACGCCTTTCCGGTACTCGCTCCGCAGATCAGCCAGAACACCGGCTGGTCGAGCCCTTCAGTGGCCGCGGCCTTCTCCGGGGCACTGATCGTCTCGGCCCTCGCCGGGATCCCTCTCGGTAGAGTCCTGGACCGGCGTGGTCCCCGGAAGATCATGACAGGCGGCTCGCTGCTCGCTGCTCCCGCCGTCGTCGCGGTAGCTCTCGCCCCGAGCCTCCCGCTGTTCACCATCGCCTGGCTGGTCTGCGGCCTGGCCATGTCCGCCACCCTGTATCCGCCCGCTTTCGCCGCATTGACCGGATGGTTCGACGGAACGCAGCGTACGGGCGCCCTGACGACCGTGACGCTCGTGGCGGGACTGGCGAGCACGGTCTTCGCCCCTCTGACAGCAACGCTGGCAGACCACATGAGCTGGAGGACCACCTACCTGGTCCTCGCCGCCGTCCTCGCAGTGGTAACCGTGCCGCTGCACGCACTGTGTCTTCGAGCCCCGTGGCCGGCACGTTCCGGCCACGCCTCAGCCGATCTCAGCGCGGCAGCCGGTAGACGGCCGGAGTCGGCTGTGGCGCGAACCCGGCCGTTCCTCGTCCTCGGGCTCTCCATGGCTCTGGCTTCGTTCGCGTTCGCCGCAGCCGTCGTCGCCACCGTGCCGCTGCTGACGAACCGCGCTCTTTCGTCGGAGGCAGCGGCCTGGGCGCTGGGCCTTGGCGGCGTGGGGCAGGTGCTGGGGCGCCTCGGGTACGCAGCCCTCGTCCGCCGCGTCGGTGTGCGCGCCCGCACGGTGCTCGCGTACAGCCTGGGCGGACTCACCACCCTGGCCCTGGGGATCGTGCCGGGACCGATGCCTTTGCTGATCGCTGCGAGCATGGCGGCCGGCACCGTACGAGGCGTGGCGACCCTGCTGCAGGCCACAGCGATCACTGACCGGTGGGGGGCGCAGTCCTACGGCACCCTGAGCGGCCTGCTGTCGGCGCCTGCCGTCGCCGCCACCGCTCTGGCCCCGTGGGCCGGTGCCGGCCTGGCCGTTCTCCTGGGCGGCTACCCCGCACTGTTCGCGCTCCTGGCCAACCCCCGCTACACCGGCCGACAGGTGTGGAACCGCCAGCGCACCGACCACGAACTCGTCGACCCGGCCAACACCGCCCTCGGCCACCACCGCAGGACTGGATCATCTCCCGCGAGAAAGCCCACCCGGCTCTAGTCAGCGAGGCCGACTTCGTCACCGTCCAGGGCATGCGCGCCACCACCACGACGCCGGGACGCACCTACCTGCTCACCGGGTTGCTGCGCTGCGGCCTCTGCGGGCGGCGGATGGAGTCGTGCTGGACCAACGGCCGCCCGGCCTACCGCTGCCGGCACGGCCACACCAGCGCCACCCGCCCCGGCACGGGCCGGCCGCGGAACACCTACATCCGCGAGGACCGCATCCTGGCCCGCCTACCCGCCTTGCTGCTGCGCCTCGGCCACCCCCGCACCGGGGACCACTCCCCCGGCGACCCCTCCGCTGAGGCGGGGGCGGACTGGCTGCGCGCCCAGGGCATCGCCCTGACCTACGACCCGGCGGACAGTTCCCTGACCGCCGGCACCCCGACGAGAGAAAGGATCATCATCGGCTGACCTTCACGCCCGCTGACCAGCACCGGGACCGGCCACAACGCAAACGCCCGTCCCTCGCCTGGGCGAGACACGGGCGCCAAACCAGTATGCCGTCATTTCAGCAGATATGTACAAATAGCGTGTCCGAGGGGGGACTTGAACCCCCACGCCCTTAACGGGCACTAGCACCTCAAGCTAGCGCGTCTGCCATTCCGCCACCCGGACCGGGTTGCCGTGCCGCGGCAGAGGGCCGCGCGGCACGGCCAACGATACCAAGGATTCGGGGGCCGTTCGCACCAGTATTTGGTTACGGTACGTGGCCGCCGGTTGCGGGTGGTGACGGAGCCGGGCCCCGGCCCGCCGGTGGGGCGGCGGGCCGGGGGGATTCGGGCGAGGCGGGCGCAGGGGCCGGGAGGGGCAGGGAGGGGCCGGGGGTGACCGGGGGTGACCGGGGGTGACCGGGCCGGGGTGGGGTGGTCAGGCGCGGAGGTGGTGGAGGTGGGTGGCGGAGCGGCGGGCTGTGGTGAGGGAGCCGGCCGGGTTCGTGTCGGGGCTCACCGCGTCGTCGCGTTCGACGAGCCAGTTGTGGTACTTGCGGTACCCGCCGCGGGTGACGGTGCCGATGAAGCGCTGGTAGTCGATGTCCCCGTCGCCCACGTCGGTCATGTGGTAGCCGTCCTGGGAGGCCGCGTCGTGCTCGCCGTCCTTGACGTGGAACAGCGGGAAGCGCCGCGGGGCGGCCGTGATGTAGTCCAGCGGGTCGAACGGCGCCGGGGTGCCGTCCGGGCGGACGCTGAAGCGGTGGACGCCGGTGTAGGCCCAGTAGATGTCCATCTCCATGAACACCAGGTCCGGGTCCGTCTCCGCCAGCATCAGGTCGTAGATCCGCACCGTCGGGTCGTCGCTGCAGAAGCCGAACTCGTTGCCGTGGTTGTGCTGGTAGAACCGCAGGCCCCGGCGGCGGGCCGCCGCGCCGTAGACGTTGAACTCCGCCGAGGCGCGCTTGACCCCGTCGACCGTGGTGCCGTAGCGGAAGGGGCCGTCCCAGGTGCCGACGTACGGCAGGTCCAGGGTCTCGGCGTCGTCGAGGACCTGCTCCAGGCTGGTGGCGAAGGAGTAGCCCGCCGGGTCGCCGACGTGGTACGCGACGTGGCTGCCGATGCCGCGCAGGCCGTGGTTGCGGGCCAGGCGGCGGAGCTGGGGCAGGGTGAGGGGGCCGTTGCCCTGGGTGTAGCCGGCGTACTCGACCTGGTCGTAGCCGTAGCGCTCCAGGGCGTCGAAGACCTTGGCGAAGCCGGCCGTGCCGATCTGGTCGCGGAGGGTGTAGAGCTGGATGCCCAGGTTGCCCCGGGGGACAGCCGGGCGGCCGTGGCCGCCGCCCTGCGGCTGCGCGGCGGCGTCGGCGGCGCCCGCGGTGCCGGCGATGGCCGCCGCCGTGGTGCCGGCCGCGACGCCGAGGAATCTGCGTCTGTTGAGGGCGTGGTCGAGTTCGTCTCTGTTCTTGGTGGACATGGCAACGCTCCTTGACGGGGATCGGCTAGTCGAGACCGGCGAGCGACAGCAGCAGGGACTTCACGTCGGTCGCCGGTACGGGTCCCGAGGTCGCCCCCGGCCGGGTGGTGAGCAGCACGGGGCCGTCGCGCTCGTCGTCCGGGAGGCGGCCGTGGGTACCGCGTACCGGGGCGGGGTCGAGCGGGACGACGGCCAGGCGGTAGCGCATGCCGGCCTTCTTGCGGGCGATCGCGGAGACGGCCCGCAGACGTACGTACGGGTCGGTGGGGTCCATGAAGAGCTCGGCGGGGTCGTAGCCGGGCTTGCGGTGGATCTCGACGAGCTGGGCGAAGTCCGGGGCACGGTCGTCGTCGAGCCAGTAGTAGTACGTGAACCAGGCGTCCGGCTCCGCCACCGCGACCAGTTCGCCGGCGCGCGGGTGGTCCAGGCCGTGGGCCTTCTTGCCGGAGTCGGAGAGCACGTCGGCGACCCCGGGCAGCTTGGTGAGGATCTCCCGGGTGGCCTCGATGTCGGCCGGGTCGCGGACGTAGACGTGCGCGATCTGGTGGTCGGAGACCGCGAAGGCGCGCGACGCCCACGGGTCCAGGTACTCCATCCCGTCCTGGGTGTAGACCTCCAGCAGCCCGGCCTTGCGCAGCGCGCGGTTGACGTCCACGGGCGTGGCCGCCTGCGTGATGCCGTACTCCGAGAGCACCACGGTCTCCGCGTCCGCCGCCCTCGCGTCCGCCAGCAGCGGCGCCAGCGCGTCGTCCAGCTCGCGCGCGGCGGCGTGCGAGCGCGGGTCGTCGGGGCCGTAGCGCTGGAGGTCGTAGTCGAGGTGCGGGAGGTAGACGAGGGTGAGGTCGGGGCTGTACGCGTCGAGGATGTGCCGCGAGGCGTCGATGATCCACTGCGAGGAGGCGATGCTCGCCGTCGGGCCCCAGTAGTTGAAGAGGGGGAACGTGCCGAACGCGGCGGTCAGTTCATCGTGCAGCTCCGGCGGCCGGGTGTAGCAGTCGGGCTCCTTGCGGCCGTCGGCGTAGTAGACGGGGCGCGGGGTGACGATGTAGTCGGTGTCCATGCCCATCGCGTACCACCAGCAGACGTTGGCCACGGTGTAGCCGGGGTACGTGCGCCGGGCGGCCTCCCACAGCTTGTCGCCGCCGACGAGGGCGTTGTGCTGGCGCCACAGGAAGATCTCGCCCAGCTCGCGGAAGTACCAGCCGTTGGCGACGATCCCGTGCTCCGCCGGCGGCGCGCCGGTGAGGATCGTCGACTGCACGGTGCAGGTGACGGCGGGCAGCGGCGGCGTCAGCGCGCTGTTCGAGCCGGCGTCGGCCAGCGCGCGCAGGTTCGGCATGTGGTCGAGGAGACGCGGCGTGAGGCCGACGACGTCGACGACGACCAGCCGCTTCGGGGGCGTCATGGCAGCTCCTTCAGGCCGAGCGAGGTGAGCAGGTCGCGGGCGACGGACAGTTCGGCGGCGATGCCGTCGGCGAGCTGTGCGCGGCTGCGCGGCCGCAGGTGTGCGGGCAGAGCCTGCCAGGTGTACGTCTCCACTTCCAGGTGTCTCGTCAGCGGGGCGGGCCCGCCGACGAGGCGCGCCAGCGTCTCTTCGAGCACCGGCGTCGTCGCCGTCAGCGGCGGCTCCAGCGGCGCGTGCAGCGGTACGTGGAAGTGGGCGCGCCACGGGCCGTCGTCGGGGAGACCGCCGGCCAGGGCCTCGTCGAGGTCGTCGGTGGCCCGTACGGTGCCGTCAGCGGCGCGGATCCGGGTCTGGTGCAGGAACCGCGGCTCCGCGAAGGCGGCCAGCGCGGTCCGTACCCCGGGATCCGCGGGCCGGTCGGCCACCAGGGCCGCCGACAGCTGGGACTTGACGATGGGCAGGCCCGCGCCCGTGATGCCGGCAATGGCGGTGGCCGGGTCCTCGAAGGACGTGGCCAGATGGCAGGTGTCGACGCAGACGCCGATACGCGCCGGCGGCGGTGCGCCCTCCGCGGTGAGCGCCGCGACGGCGTCGGCGGTGGTCTCGACCGTGCAGCCGGGCTCCGGCTCCAGGCCGACGCGGATGGAGCGGCCGGTCAGTTCCTCGATGGCGTCGAGGCGCGCGGCCAGGGTGCCGAGTGCCGCCAGCGACGCCTTGCGTGCGGCGTCGTCGAAGTCGGTGCGCCAGGCGAGCGGGAGGGTGGAGATGGTGCCCTCGGTGACGTCGTCCGGCAGCAGCGCGGCGAGCAGCCGGGCCAGCTCGACGGTGTGGTCCAGGCGCTCGGGCTCGGTCCAGTCGGGGCGGTAGACGCGGTACTTGACGACCTCGTCGCCGAACCCCTGGTACGGGAAGCCGTTGAGGGTCACGGCCTCCAGGCCGCGCTCGTCGAGCGTCTTCTTCAGCCGGCGCAGCGCGGCGGGGTCGGAGCCGAGGGTGCGGACGGCATCGCGCGCGAGCCAGAGGCCGATGCCCAGCCGGTCGCGGCCGAGCCGGCGGCGCACCGGCTCGGCGTGGTCGCGCAGTTGCGCCATCACCCCGTCGAGATCCTCGGCGGGGTGCACGTTGGTGCAGTACGCGAGATGGACGAGGGAGCCGTCGGGGTGTCGGAAGCGCATGGGTCAGCTTCCCCCTCGCAGGATGGAGTTCCCTTCGTACGTGGCGCCGCCTGCCTCCGGCTTCTCCGGCTCCAGCTCCAGCCGGCCGCTCTGGCCGTAGAACTCCACCGGGTTCTGCCAGAGCACCTTGTCGACGTCGGCGTCGGTGAAGCCGGCGGCGAGCATGGCGTCGGCGGTCTTGCGGGTCTTGAGCGGGTCGCTCTTGCCCCAGTCGGCGGCGGAGTTGACGAGCATCCGCTCGGTGCCGTACTCGCGCAGGATGCGGACCATGCGGTCCTCGTCCATCTTGGTGTCGGGGTAGATGGAGAAGGCCGCCCAGCAGCCGCTGTCCCGGGCGGCGGCCACCGTCGTCTCGTTGAGGTGGTCGAGGATCACGCGCTCGGGCGCCAGCCTGGACTCGCGGACGACGTCGAGCGTACGGGCCAGGCCCGCGGCCTTGTCGCGGTGCGGCGTGTGCACCATGGCGGGCAGCCCGTGGTCGGCGGCCAGCTCCAACTGGGCGGCCAGCGCGTGGTCCTCCTCGGGGGTCATCGAGTCGTAGCCGATCTCGCCGACGGCGACGACGTGGTCCTTCAGCAGGTAGCGCGGCAGCTCGTCCAGGACCGGCAGGAGGCGCGGGTCGTTGGCCTCCTTGGGGTTGAGGGCGAGCGTGCAGTGGTGCGCGATGCCGTACTGGGCGGCGCGGAACGGCTCCCAGCCGAGCAGCGAGTCAAAGTAGTCGTAGAAGCTCTCCGGGGAGGTACGGGGCTGCCCCAGCCAGAAGGAGGGCTCGACGAGGGCGCGCACGCCCGCGTCGTACATGGCGGCGTAGTCATCGGTCGTGCGGGACGTCATGTGGATGTGCGGGTCGAAGATGCGCATCACACCTCCTTGCGGGTCAGGGCGAGGATCCGGTCGAGGTCCGCCGGCACGGCGCGGCCGGCGGCCGTCCGCTCGCGGGCGTAGTCGTCGAGCATGCGGGCGAGTTCGCCGTCGCCCGCGGCGCGGTCGGCGAGGCCCGCGATCTCGTCGGCGGGTACGCCGGTGAACAGGCACTTGAGGACGGCCTGCCGCCAGGCGTGGTCGCCCAGGTGCTCGGCGGCGTACGGGCCGAGGGCGGCGGCGACCAGGCGGGTGTCGTTGGTCCGCAGCGCGTCTTCGATCAGCGGTACGGCGCCGGGGCCGAGGCCCAGGTGCGGCAGGGCGCGCAGCACGGCCCGGCGTTCCGCGGCGTCCCCGCGGTCGTAGACGCGGGTGGCGACCTGCTCGTCGGCGCGGGCGGCGTGCAGGATCAGCACGCGTACGGCGTCGGCGGCCCCGGCGCCGGCACGGCGGCGCGCGGCGGCGAAGTGGGCCTCCCAGGCGAGCAGTCCCGCGCTGGGCCCGGGGGTGCCGGCGGCGGCGTCGGCGAGCGCGGCGGCGAGCCACTCACGGGCCTCGGGCGCGAGACCGGCCTCGACGGACGCGCGCAACGCGGCGACCGTCGCGACCGCCGGGGCGGGGTCGGTAGCGGGTGCGGCGGGGTCGGGGGTCACCACTGCGCGGCTCCTTTCACTCGGGTCACGGATGCGGCACGCGGCGCGCGGGTCCCGGCGTGCCGCGCGGCGGCGACGGCGGGTTCGTACGGGCGGCCGGGCACGTTCGGAAGGCTCAGCACGGCACCGACCCCCTCGCCCGCGCCTCTTCCTCCGCCGCGCGCAGGAAGCGGATGGAGCTGCTCGCCAGCTCAGGACCGGCGTGCGAGTGCCGGGGCAGCTCGACGCTGATCAGGCCCTGGTAGCCGGTGGTCTGCAGGGCTTCGAGCACCGACGGGAAGCCGATCTCGCCCTCGCCGAACGGCAGATGCTCGTGCACGCCCCGGCACATGTCCTCGATCTGCACGTGGGCGAGCCAAGGCGCGGCGGCCCGTACGCAGTCGGCGGGCAGCGCCTCCTCCAGGCACTGGCAGTGCCCGATGTCGAGGGTCAGCGCCAGCGCCGGCGGGTCGTCCAGCTCCCCGCGCAACCGGTGGAACCCGGCGAGGTCGTACAGCAGATGGCCGGGCTCCGGCTCGATGGCCAGCGGCACGCCGGCGGCGTCCGCGGCCTGGAGCACCGGGGTCAGCTCCTCGCCCAGCCGCTTCCAGGCGTCCGGCTCGGAGACCCCGTACGGGCGCGTGCCGCTGAAGCAGTGCACGGCGTTGGCGCCCAGCTCGGCGGCGACGTTCACGGCGGTGCGCAGCAGCCGGGAGCGTACGGCGCGGGCCTCGGGGTCGGGGTCGAGCAGGGTGGGGTGGTGCTTGCGGCGCGGGTCGAGGACGTAGCGGGCGCCGGTCTCGATGGTCACCGCGAGCCCGTGCCGCGCCAGCAGCCGCCGCACGGTGGCCGTGCGGGCGGGCAGGTCGGGCGCGAGCGGGTCGAGATGCATGTGGTCGAGGGTGAGCGCGATGCCGTCGTAGCCGAGGTCGGCGAGGAGCGCGACGGCGTCGGTCAGCCGCAGGTCGGTGAGGCCGTTGGTGCCGTAGGCCAGGCGCAGCCGGCTCATGTGGGGCTCACCTTCCGCGCGAGCCGGCGGGCGACGGGCACGAGGGCCAGCAGCGCGGCGGCGCTGCCGGGCGCGCCGGCACGGGCGGCGAGGGCGGACTGCAGCGGGATCATGGCGCGGATGCCGCCGCCGACGGCGCGCTGGGTGAGCTGCGGGCTGGGGTTGAGCGCGGCGTGCAGGTACGGGCGGACGGCGGTGGCGGCGTACGCGCCGGCGAGCAGGTCGCCGGGGGTGAGCGCCAGCCGGGGTCCGCCGGGTGGCGGGGCGCCTTCTGCCCGGGGGTGCGGATCGGGCTGCGGATAGGGGTCGTTGCCGCGGCGCAGGGTGGCGGCGACGGCGGTGGTGACGGCGAGGCCGACGAGCGGGACGGCCGTCGACCCGCCCTCGACCTCGCGGCGGGAGACGACGGTGACCGCGTAGGTGTGGACGCCGAGGAGGACGGCGGCGGCGAGCGGTCCGTCCGCCCAGCCGGTGCCGTCGCCGCCCTGGAGGTGGCGCAGGGCGGACGCGGCGGTGCCGGCCGGCGGCGCGGCGGCGTACCCGCCGCCCACGGCGGCCGGCGGCGCGGCCCTGCGGGCGGCGCGGGCCTCCGTGGCCGCGGCGCCGAGGAGCAGGTCCAGGGTGCGGGCGGCGGCCATCGCGGCCGGGCCCGCGGGGGTGTTCTTCAGCTTCAGGTCGTACGCCCACACCGCCCCCGCGAGCGCGGTGGCGAGCGCGAGCGGCCTGCGGCCCGCGGCGGCGGCCAGACCGAGGCTCGCCGCGGTCAGGGCGGCGGCGGCGGTCAGCGCGGCGCGGGGCGTGATCCGGCCGGAGGGCAGCGGGCGGTGCGGGCGCTCGACGGCGTCGACGTCGCGGTCGGCGTAGTCGTTGAGCGCCATGCCCGCCTCGTAGAGGCAGAGGGAGGAGCCGATGGCCAGCGCGGTGCCGCGGTTGGGCCGCAGCCCGGCGGCGGCGGCGCCGGCGAGGGCGTCGCCGGGGACGGTGAACAGCGCGGAGACGCGGAGCAGTTCGACCCAGGCGCGCACCTGCGCGGCAGGCGACGCGGGCTGCTTGCGCCCCTGGGCGCTGCGCGCCTCCGGCTCGATCGGCCCGGCGGTACGCGGCCGGCGCAGCACGGCGCCGGGGACGGCGGCGGCGAGCAGCGCCACTCCCCCGGCCACGGCGGCGACGGGCCCGCGGCCCGCCGGTGCCGCGCCACCGTCCCGCCGTACCCGCGCGGCCACCCCCGCGGCAGCCGCACCCACAACGACCCCGGAGACGGCGGCGGCGACCGGCACGGCCCGCCGGCGCCGGACCGCGGCACCCGCACCCAGCGCGAGCACCCCGGCGACGCCCGCCACCGCGGCGGCGGGCGAGGCGCCGCGGCCCCGCGCGGCGGCGGCGGCGCCCAGGACTCCGGCCCCGGCCGCACCGGCGCCCGCGCCCAGCGCGAGCAGCCGCATGCCGCCCCGCCGCCGCACCCGCTGTGCCGCGCTCATCGCGCGACCCGCAGGCGCTCCGCGACCGACAGCAGCTCGCGCCACTGGTCGGCGAGCCCGGGCGGGCCGCCGTCCGGGTCCTTGAAGAAGAAGCCGAGGCCCGGCACGGGACCCGACATCCCGGTCTCGTGGGCGCGGGCGACGATCCGGACGAGGTCGAGGACCAGCGGTGCGGCGAGCGCGGAGTCGCAGCCCTGCCAGATGGTCTGGAGCACCATGCGGGTGCCGAGGAAGCCGTCGAAGACGACGTGGTCCCAGGCGGTCTTCCAGTCGCCGAGGGCCGGGACGTCGTCGATGTGCACCTCGCCGTCGACGCCGGCGCCGAGGGAGTCGACGAGCACCCGCTCCTTGCCGACGTTCTTGGCCGCCGCGGCGGCCGGGTCGCCGGCGAGGTTGGCGCCGTCGCCGCCGCCGAGGAGGTTGGTACCGGACCAGGCCCGTACCTCCAGCGCGCGCTGGAGGAACATCGGCGCCAGCACGGAACGCAGCAGGGTCTGGCCGGTCTTGCCGTCGCGGCCCGCGTACGGCAGTCCTGAGGCGGCGGCGAGCTCGCGCAGCCGCGGGTGGTGCATGCCGGTGGAGGGGGTGAAGTTGACGTACGCGCAGCCGGCCTTCAGGGCCGCCGCGGCGTAGCAGGACGAGGCGGGCAGCGCGTCGCCGGCGGCGACCGGTTCGGTGGAGGCGACGTTGACGACGACGGCGCGGGCGAGGTTGCGGCGGCGGACGAAGTCGGTGATGTCGGCCGCGTAGGAGTCGATCAGCGCCTCCTCGTCGTACGGCTCGCCGGGCTCCGGGCCGCCGTTCCGTATCTCCTCGTCGGCGGCGGCCAGTTCGGCGGCGACGGCGGCGGGCAGCCCGTGCGGGAGCACGCCGCCGGCGGCGAGTTCGTCCGCGCGCTTGGGCAGCGGCGTGCAGGCCACGTCGTGGCCGCCGAAGACCAGCCGGCCGGGCGCCGGCAGCCCGCAGCCGGCGAACGGCGCGGTCTCGGTGACCATGCCGGCCGCGGGGTGGAGCCCGGCGGCCAGGGCGGCGCAGCCGGTGATCACGGTCGTGGCGACGGAGCCGCGGGCACCGATGAGCCAGACGCCGGTATCGGCCGTCGCCGGGTTCGCCGGTTGCGGCGCTGTGTCTTGTCTGTGGACCGTCACGGCTGCTGCCTCCCACATGTGTTCAGTTCACCTACACGGTGCGCCCGTGGGCGGGAGGCGTCGTGCCCTCCCGCCCACGGCGTTCACGGGAGATCCTTCACCAGGATGTTGCGGAACGACACCTGGTCGTCTGCACCGTGGTTTTGGATCCCGATGTGTCCGTCCGCAAGGCTGCGGGCGGGGTCGGTGTTCGTGAAGTCGTTGATCTTCACGTCGTTGAGCCAGATCTGCAGGTGCTCACCCTCGACGCGCAGTTCGAAGGTGTTCCACTCGCCGGGCGGGTTGAGCGCCTCGTCGCGCGCGGCGATGTCGGCGGACTGGAAGCCGTAGACGGCGCCCGTGGTCCGGTCCGGGGAGTCGGTGGCGTCGATCTGGATCTCGTAGCCGTTGTTCACGGCCGACCAGGGGTCGTCGGAGGGCGGGAACCCGATGAAGACGCCGGAGTTGTCGTCGCCCTCCATGCGCCAGTCGAGCTTGAGGGAGTACGAGCTGAACTGCCTGGCCTCGTACCACAGCATGCCCATGCCGCCCTCCGAGGTCAGGGTGCCGTCCTCCAGGCGGAACGAGCCCGGCCCGGCCTGCTTCCAGCCCTCGGTGGAAGTGCCGTCGAAGATCGGAGTGTAGTCGCTCTCGGCAGAACTGCAGTCCGATTCGACGGCCCCGGCGGCGTACTGGATGCCGCCGAGCAGATGGGTGCGGAACTCGGGCTCCGCGTACGACTCCTTGGTGTGGCCGAGTCCCGTGTAGAAGGACCGGCCGCTCTCGTAGGTCTGGCACCAGGAGATGGGGTGGTCGCCGCCCATGTTGCCGCCGCTGTACGAGCCCTCGTCGAGGGTCGCCAGGACGCGGGCCTGCTCGCGCGGGTTGGTGCGGTAGTTGTACCACTCGTCGGTACGCACCCACTCGTCGCCCAGGTGCGCGGTGGCGGGGTGGTCGTGGTCCTCGACCTTGACCGTCGCCTGCTGGATCTGCGGGTGCGAGTCGAAGTACGCGCCGACGAGGCCGCCGTAGAACGGCCAGTCGTACTCGGTGTCGGCGGCGGCGTGCACGCCGACGTAACCGCCGCCCGCGCGCACGTAGTCCTCGAAGGCCCGCTGCTGCTTGGCGTTGAGTACGTCACCGGTGGTGGAGAGGAAGACGACGGCGTCGTACTGCTGGAGGGTGCCGGGCGTGAACACGCCGGCGTTCTCGGTGGTGTCGACGGTGAAGCCGTTGTCGGCGCCGAGCTGCTTGATGGTCGCGATGCCGTCGGGGATGGAGTCGTGGCGGAAGCCGGCGGTCTTGGAGAAGACGAGCACGTGCTCGCCCTCCGTCTTCTTCGCCGGCTTCTCGGCGACGGCGGACGTGTTCATGGCCAGGGTGGTGAGCACGACCGCCGCCGTCGCGAGGGCGAGGCGTCCGGGAGCTTTCATGGGGCGCTCCTTGAGGGTCTCGTCGGGTGGGACGCCCCGCCGGCCGGAGCCGGCGGGGCGGTGGGGGGAGCTATCCGGTGGTGAGGGTGAAGTCGTCGACGTCGTACAGCGCTTCCGTACCGCTGCCGGCGAAGACGAGGTAGAGCTTCGTGGTGCCGTCCGGGGCGCCCGACAGGGTCGCCGTGACGTCCTGGAACGTGTCCCATCCGCCGGTGACCGGCACCTCGGTGGAGCCGAGGAGCGTCCCGTCGGGGGCACCCGCGCGCACCTCCAGGGTGCCGCCGGCGCCGGCGGAGGAGATCCGGGCGGTCAGCCCGGTGACGTCGGACAGGACCCAGGGCTCGAAGGCGATCCAGTCGCCGGCGTGGATGTCGCCGACCGTCTTGCCGCCGTTGGCCGCCGGCTTGTTCTGCGGCGCGACCCCCCGGGAGCTGTCGTAGTGCTCGGCCTGGCGGTGCTTGGGCTGCAGCTTGGCCTGGTCGGTCCCGGTCAGGGCGCCCTGGCCGCCGCCTCCGCCGTCGGTGTACGTGGCGGTGAGGCCGCCGTAGAGGTTGGCGTTGGGGTCGTGCTCGCCGTCCGCGGCGGTCTTCAGGGTGCCGCTGCAGCCGTTGGCGCTGGTCATCTCGTGGCCGTGGGAGTCGTGGCCGAGGATGTAGGCGACCCGGACCTTGCCGCAGTCGACGGCCTCGTCCTCCGGGTCGGCGACGGTGACCTCGAAGGGCACGTCGTCGCCGAAGGAGAAGGACTGGCCGTCCCGCGGCAGGTCCAGGGTCACGGTGGGCGCGGTGTTGCCGACGGTGATCTGCACGTTGGCGCTGCCGGTGAGGCCGTCGGGGTCGGTGGCGGTGAGGGTGACGTTGTACGTGCCGTTCTCCGCGTACGTGTGCGCGGGGTCGGCCTGGTCGGAGGTGGCGCCGTCGCCGAAGTCCCAGGAGTACGTCAGCTCGGTGCTGTCGGGGTCGGTGGTGCCGGCGGAGGAGAACTGCACGGCCAGGGGCGCCTGCCCTGAGGTCTTGTCGGCGCTCGCCTCGGCGACCGGGGAGGCGCCCCCGGTCATGTTCTCGATGCGGTAGAGGGCGGAGTTCTCGTCGCCGCCGAAGTAGCCGGTGCCGTAGTCGAGGACGTAGAGGGCGCCGTCGGGGCCGAAGTCCATGTCCATGACCTGGGTGCCGGACCAGGGGAAGTCGTTGACGGCGGAGACGGTGCCGTCGTCGCCCTGCTCGATCCGCTTGATCCACTTGCGGCCGAACTCGCCGGCGAAGAAGTTCCCTTCGTACGCGGCGGGGAAGGCGACCGCGGAGCCGTCGTCGACCTCGTCCTGGCGGTAGACCGGGCCGCCCATCGGGGACTCGGAGCCGTTGCCGAACTCGGGGACGGAGTTGCCGTCGTAGGGGATCCAGGCGGGCTGGGCGGGGGGCAGTTCGGTCAGGCCGGTGTTGTGCGGCGAGTTGTTGACGGGCGCGCCGCAGTCGAAGGCCGCCCCGGAGGCGCCGGAGCCGAAGTCGTAGTCCTTGTACGCGTCGTTGTCGCCGGTGCAGTAGGGCCAGCCGAAGTTGCCCGCCTCGGTGATGCGGGCGAACTCGACCTGTCCGGCGGGCCCGCGGGTGTCGCTCGCGGTGCCGGCGTCGGGCCCGTAGTCGCCGACGTAGACGGTGCCGGTGGGCTTGTCGACGCTGAGCCGGAAGGGGTTGCGGAAGCCCATGGCGTAGATCTCGGGGCGCGTCTTGTCGGTGCCGGGCGCGAAGAGGTTGCCGTCCGGGATGTCGTACGAACCGTCGGCGTTGACCTTGATCCGCAGGACCTTGCCGCGCAGGTCGTTGGTGTTCCCGGCGGAGCGCTGGGCGTCGAACGCGGGGTTGCGCGTGGCGCGCTCGTCGATGGGCGTGTAGCCGTCGGAGGCGAACGGGTTGGTGTCGTCCCCGGTGGAGAGGTAGAGGTTGCCCTGGGCGTCGAAGTCGATGTCGCCGCCGACGTGGCAGCACAGGCCGCGGGAGGCGGGCACGTCCAGGACCGCCTTCTCGCTGCCGGTGTCGAGGGTGCCGTCGTCCTTCAGGACGAAGCGGGAGAGCCGGTTGACGCCGTCGAACGGCGCGAAGTCGGCGGCGCTGCCGTCCGAGGGGGCGTCGCCCGCGGGCGTGTCCAGGGGCGGGGCGTAGTAGAGGTAGACGAACCGGTTCTGCACGAAGCCCGGGTCGACCCCGACACCTTGCAGGCCCTCCTCGTCGTGGTTGTACACGGCGAGCTTGCCGGCGACCCTGGTCGTGCCGGCGGCGTCCGTGAGCCGTACCGTGCCGTCGCGCGAGGTGTGCAGCACGGACCGGTCGGGCAGCACCGCCATGGTCATCGGCTCGCCCATCTCGGGCTCGCCCTTGGCCAGCGTCACCTGCTGGAACTCCGCCGCCGCCGGGGCCTCGTGGTCCTCGCCCGGGTGCGCGGCGCCGGTGGCGGACGTGCTCAGCACGAGGGCGGGCACGGCCAGCAGGGCCGCCACCGTCCTCGTGAGCGTTCTCCGGATCTTTCTGGTGTGCACCTGATCTCTCCTGCCGAGAGTGGGGGGTTTTGTGTCAGGGACATCACAGGAACGTAACCGTCTTTTGCAGGATAGAGAAGCCCTTTGACAGAACTTCAGTTATCTTCATCCTTGATAAGGACAAAGTGCCCCCCGGACATGGCGGAGCGGCCCGGCGGCGGGTGCCGCCGCCGGGCTGCGCTCCGCGCCGCTGCGGCGGTCAGTCGCCTCCGAAGGCGGCGTCGAACGACGTCTGCGGAGGCTCGAAGTCGAGGGCCTTGAGCGACCGCAGCGCCTCCGGCGCGCCCTGTAGCCGGTCCATGCCGGCGTCCTCCCACTCCACCGAGATGGGCCCCTCGTAACCGATCGAGCGGAGCATCCGGAAGACGTCCTCCCACGGCACGTCGCCGTGGCCGGCCGAGACGAAGTCCCAGCCGCGGCGCGGGTCGCCCCAGGGCAGGTGCGAGCCGAGCCGGCCGTTGCGGCCGTCGAGCCGCTTGCGGGCCTCCTTGCAGTCCACGTGGTAGATGCGGTCCTTGAAGTCCCACAGGAACCCGACCGGGTCGAGGTCCTGCCAGACGAAGTGGCTGGGGTCGAAGTTCAGCCCGAAGGCGGGCCGGTGGCCGACCGCCTCCATCGCCCGGTGCGTCGTCCAGTAGTCGTACGCGATCTCGGACGGGTGCACCTCGTGCGCGAAGCGCACGCCCTCGGCGTCGAACACGTCGAGGATCGGGTTCCAGCGGTCGGCGAAGTCCTGGTAGCCGCGCTCGATCATGTGCGGCGGGACCGGCGGGAACATCGCCACCAGATGCCAGATCGACGAGCCGGTGAAGCCGACGACGGTGTCGACGCCGAAGGCCGCCGCCGCCCGCGCGGTGTCGGCGATCTCGGCGGCGGCCCGCTGCCGGACGCCCTCGGGCTCGCCGTCGCCCCAGATCCGGGCCGGGAGGATGGCCTGGTGGCGCTCGTCGATGGGGTGGTCGCAGACCGCCTGGCCCACCAGGTGGTTGGAGATGGCCCAGCACTTCAGGCCGTACTTCTCCAGCAACTGGTGGCGGCCGTCGAGGTAACCGGGCTCGTTCAGGGCCTTGTCCACCTCGAAGTGGTCGCCCCAGCAGGCGAGTTCGAGGCCGTCGTAGCCGAAGTCGCGGGCCAGCCGGCAGACCTCCTCCAGGGGGAGGTCCGCCCACTGACCGGTGAACAGGGTGAAGGACCGGGGCATCGTGTGCTGCCTCTTTCTCCGGAGTACCTCCGGGGGTGGTCGGCTGATCCGGGTGGGGTCAGGTGGCTTGGCCGGCTTGCACCACGGGCGTGAAGACGGCGTTCTTCTCCGCGCTCTCCTCCACGGCCGCCAGCACCCGCTGGACCTGCAGCCCGTCCGCGAAGGACGGCGCGGGCTGCGCGCCCGTGGCGATGGCGTGGACGAGGTCGCGGGCCTGGTGCACGAAGGTGTGCTCGTACCCGAGGCCGTGGCCGGGCGGCCACCACGCCTCCAGGTACGGGTGCTCCGGCTCGGTGACCAGGACCCGCCGGAAGCCGGCGGTCTCGGCCGGCTCCGCGTGGTCGTGCAACTGCAGCTCGTTCAGCCGCTCCAGGTCGAAGGAGAGCGAGCCGTGCTCGCCGTTCAGCTCCACCGACAGGGCGTTCTTGCGGCCCGCGGCCATCCGGCTGACCTCGAAGGACGCCAGCGCGCCCGAGGCCATCCGGCCGGTGAACAGGGCGGCGTCGTCCACCGTGACCGCACCGCGCTCGCCGCCGCCGGCCGCCGCGCCGGAGAGCCCCGCCGCCGCGGACGGCAGCGGCCGCTCCTTCACGAACGTCTCGGTCTGCGCCGAGACGCCCACGAGCGGCTCGCCGGTGAGGAACTGCGCGAGGTCGACGATGTGCGCGCCGAGGTCGCCGAGCGCCCCGGAGCCCGCCTTCTCCCGCTGCATCCGCCAGGCGAGCGGAAACTCCGGGTCGACGAGCCAGTCCTGCAGGTACGTCACACGCACGTGCCGCAGCGCACCCAGCCGGCCGCGGGCGATCAGCTCGCGCGCGTACGCCAGGGCCGGCACCCGGCGGTAGTTGAAGCCGACCATGGCGAGCTGCCCGCGCTCCCGCGCCCGCGCTGCGGCGTCCACCATCGCCTCGGCCTCGGCGACGGTGTTGGCGAGCGGCTTCTCGCACAGCACGTGCTTGCCCGCCTCCAGCGCGGCGATGGCGATCTCCGCATGGCTGTCCCCCGGCGTGCAGACGTCGACGAGCTGCACGTCGTCCCGGGTGATGAGCCGGCGCCAGTCGGTCTCCGCGGCGGCCCAGCCCATCTTGCGGGCCGCCGCGGCCACCTTGTCCTCGTCGCGGCCGCAGATCGCGGCCATGACGGGAGTCAGCGGAAGGTCGAAGACCCGGGCGGCGGTCCGCCAGCCCTGCGAATGGGCCGCCCCCATGAACGCGTAGCCGACCATGCCGACGCCGAGCGCGGGTGCGGTCGTGTCGTGGGACATAGAACTCCTTGTCAGTAGGCTGCTTCCGGCGCGCCGCAGCGGTCGTTCCGGCAATTCCGGGCGTGCGGCTCCTGGCGCTGGATTCCCGTCAGTTGAAGCCGGTCGGCAGGTACTGGTCGATGTTGTCCTTGCTCACGACGGCGGAGTACAACGTGATCGACGCCGGGATCTCGAACTCGGCCATGCCCGAGACGCCCTTCTGCTGGCCGAGGGCGCGCGCGAGGTCGATCGCGGACGCGGCCATCGTCGGCGGGTACAGGACCGTGGCCTTGATCACCGAGTCGTCGGCCTTGATGGAGTCCATCACGGCCTTGGAGCCGGCGCCGCCGACCATGATGAACTCGTCGCGGCCCGACTGGTCGATGGCGCGCTTGACGCCGACGCCCTGGTCGTCGTCGTGGTTCCACATGGCGTCGAACTCCGGCACGGCCTGGAGCAGGTCGGACATCTTGCGCTGGCCCGACTCGACGGTGAACTCGGCGGCCTGCCGGGCCACCTTCTCGATGTTCGGGTAGTTCTTCAGCGCGTCGTCGAAGCCCTTCGTGCGCTGCTGGGTCAGCTCCAGGTTGTCCAGCCCGGCCAGCTCGACGACCTTCGCGTTGCTCTTGCCCTTGAGCTGCTCGCCGATGAACCGGCCGGCGTTCAGGCCCATGCCGTAGTTGTCGCCGCCGATCCAGCAGCGGTACGCCTGCGGGCTGTTGAAGATCCGGTCCAGGTTGATGACGGGGATGCCGGCCCGCATGGCCTTCAGCCCCGCCTGCGTCATCGCCTTGCCGTCGGCCGGCAGGATGACCAGGACGTCGACCTTCTTGTTGATCAGGGAGTCGACCTGGCCTATCTGGGTGGCCGTGTCGTTCGAGCCCTCGGTGATGTCGAGGGTGACGTCCTCGTACTTCTCCGCGCGCGAGCGCGCGTTGTCGTTGATGGCGTTGAGCCAGCCGTGGTCGGCCTCGGGGCCGGCGAAGCCGATGGTGACCGGCTTGCCGGGCTTGTCGTCCGAGACGTTCGCCTGCTGCTGCTCGGAGCCGCCGTCGTCGTCGCTGTCGTCATTGCTGGTGCAACTGGTGAGGAAGGCGGCAGCCGAGACACCGGCGGCACCGAAGAGCATGTTTCTACGGCTGAAAGGCGATTCTGGCATGTGGGTACGACCCTTCATTGCGTCGAGGATTTACGCGAAGTGTGGTGCTGGATAAGGACGGCGGCGACGATGATCGCGCCCTTGGCGATCTTCTGTACGTCACTTTGCACGTTGTTGAGCGCGAAGAGGTTGGTAATGGTGGTGAAGACGACCACGCCCAGCACGGAGCCGATGATGGTGCCCCGGCCGCCGCTGAGCAGGGTGCCGCCGATGATCGCGGCCGCGATGGCGTCCAGTTCGTACAGGTTGCCGTTGGTGTTCTGGCCGGAGCCCGCGAGCACGATGAGCATGAACGCCGCGATGCCGCAGCAGAGCCCGGACAGGGCGTACAGCAGCAGGCGCTGCCGCTTGATGTCGATGCCGGCGAGCCGGGCGGCCTCGGGGTTGCCGCCGACCGCCACGGTGCGGCGGCCGAAGGTGGTGCGGTTGAGCAGCACCCAGCCCAGGGCGGAGACGCCGAGGAAGATGAGCACCAGGTACGGGATGCCGAGGATGCGGGCGTCCGCGTTCCCGAGGTCCAGCACCGCGTCGACCTCGACGATCTGCGTCTGGCCGTCGCTCATCTGCTCGGCGAAGCCGCGCGCGGAGGCGAGCATGGCCAGCGTGGCGATGAACGGCACGAGGCTGCCGTACGCGATGAGCACGCCGTTGACCAGGCCGCAGCCTATGCCCACGGCTACGGCGCAGAAGAGCATGCCCGTCAGGCCGTAGTCCTGCGTCGCCTGCGTCGTCGCCCACACCGAGGCGAGGGCGACGATGGCGCCGACCGACAGGTCGATGCCGCCGCCGATGATGACCAGCGTCACGCCGATGGTGACCACGCCGATCGCCGACGACTGGGTGAGGATGAGCCGGAAGTTGTCGACGTCCAGGAACTGGTCGGGCTTGGTGAGGGCGCCGACCGCGACCAGCAGGCCGAGCACGCCGACCAGCGCCAGGAGTCTGAAGTCCAGATGGCTGTGCCAGGCGGCGGCGTTGCCGTTCCCCTGGGGCTTCTCCGGCGCCGGGGCGGAGAGCGAGTCCGATTTGCTCAACACTTACGAGGTCCCTTCCATGACGAGGTCGAGCACCCGGTGCTCGTCGAGATTCCGGGCCGGGGCGGTGTGCACGACCTGGCCCTCGCGGAGTACGAGGACCCGGTCGGCGAGGCCGAGGACCTCGGGGAGTTCGCTGGAGACGAGCAGGACCGCGACGCCTTCGTCGGCGAGCCTGCGGATGAGCGCGTACAACTCGGCGCGGGCGCCGACGTCCACGCCGCGGGTGGGCTCGTCCAGCAGCAGCACCCGGCAGTCGCGCAGCAGCCAGCGCGCGAGCACGGCCTTCTGCTGGTTGCCGCCGGAGAGCGTGCGGACGGGGGCGTCGGGGTTGTCGGGGCGCAGCGAGAGGTCGCGTACGGCCTGCCGCGCCGCGGACCGCTCCCCCGACCGGTCCAGCCAGCCGCCGGTCGAGAAGCGGGTGAGCGAGGAGATGGAGACGTTGCGGCTGACGGACTCCGTCATCAGCAGCGCCTGCGCCTTGCGCTCCTCGGGGGCCAGCCCGATGCCCGCCTTGACGGCGGCGGTGACGCTCCCGGGGCGCAGCGGGCGGCCGTCGACGAGCACCCGGCCCGCGGTCGGCTTGCGGGCGCCGAAGACGGTCTCCAGGATCTCCGAGCGGCCGGAGCCGACCAGGCCTGCGAGCCCGACGATCTCGCCGGGGGCGAGCTTGAGGTCCACCGGCGCGAACTCGCCCTCCCTGGCGAGCCCTTCGAGGGTGAGTACGGGGTCCTTGCCCGCGCCCGGCGCCTCCGGCCGCTCGGGGAAGACGTGCGCGACGTTGCGGCCGGTCATCAGGGTGACGATCTCGTTGGTCGACGTGCTCTGCGCGGGCAGCCCGCGGGCGACGGCGCGGCCGTCCTTGAGCACGGTGACGCGGTCGCCTATCCGGCGGATCTCCTCCAGCCGGTGGGAGATGTAGATGACGGCGACGCCCTGCGCGGTGAGGTCGGCGACGATCCGGAAGAGGTTGTCGACCTCGTCGGGGTCGAGGGCGGCGGACGGCTCGTCCATGACGATGAGCTTCACGTCGTGGGAGAGCGCCCGGGCCATGGAGACGACCTGCTGGCCGGCGGCGGAGAGGTCGCCGACGATGGTGGACGCGGAGATCTCCGGGTGGCCGAGCCGGGCCAGCAGGTCCTGGGCGGCGGTGTGCGCCTCGCGGGCCTTGATGAACCCGCCGGAGGAGCGCTCGTGGCCGAGGAAGACGTTCTCCGCCACCGACAGGTGCATCACCAGGTCGAGTTCCTGGTAGATGGTGGCGATGCCCAGCCGCATGGCGGCGACGGGCGACTTCAGCGCGGTCTCGTCGCCCTGCCAGACGATGGTGCCGTCGTCGGGCTGGTGGGCGCCGGCCAGGACCTTGATGAGGGTGGACTTGCCGGCGCCGTTCTGGCCGAGCAGGCAGTGCACCTCGCCGGCCACGACGTCGAGGTCGACGCCGTCGAGCGCGCGGACGCCGGGGAAGGACTTGGTGATCCCCGTCATGGTGAGCAGGGGTGTGGCGGGGGTGGGCGGCGTATCTGACGTAGGCGCCATGTACGGATCTCCTCGGCGGTGCTCCGACTGCGGCTGCGCAGGGGCAGGTTGGGCAGGGCGGAGCGCAAACGGGCGGGTTCACCGGGCGGTGCGGGTGGTGCGGTGGGAGTGGTCGGAGGGCAGCGGCGTGGTGCGGGGGCCTGCGCGGGCGGTGCCGCGGTCGGCCGGGGGTGCTGCGGGGTGGTACCGGGTGCGGGTGGTGCTCTTGGTGCCTGTGGTGCTGGGGTGGTGCGTGGGTCGTACGGGGTGATGCGCGGGTGGTGCGGGCCTTACGTGTGGTACGCGGATGTCCGCGCCCGGCGTCAGGCGGGCGAGAACAGGTGGTCGCTGGTGAGCCGGGCGGCGCCGATCACGCCCGCGGTGGGGCCCAGCTCGCCGAGCACGATGGGCAGGTTGCCGGTCGCCAGGGGCAGCGACTGGCGGTAGACCTGGGTGCGGATGGCGGCGAGGAGCGTGTGACCGAGGCCGGTGACGCCGCCGCCGATGACCACGAGCCCGGGGTTGAAGAAGCTGACCAGTCCTGCGATGACCTGGCCGGTACGGGTGCCGCCCTCGCGGATGAGGTCCAGCGCGACCGCGTCGCCCGCGGTCGCCGCCACGGCGACGTCCCTGGCCTCCAGCTCGCCGGTCTCCTCCAGCCGGGCGGCCAGCTGCGCGGAACGGCCCTCGCGGGCGGCGTTCTCGGCGTCCCGGGCGAGGGCGGAGCCGCCGAAGTACGCCTCCAGGCAGCCGCGGTTACCGCAGGCGCACGGGCGCCCGTCCACCTCCACCTGGATGTGGCCGATGTCGCCGGCGCTGCCGTTCGTCCCGCGGTAGACCTCGCCGCCGACGAGGATGCCGCAGCCGATGCCGGTGCCGATCTTGACGTAGAGGAAGTCCCGTACGGCACGGGCGACACCGGCGTGCTGCTCGCCCTGGGCCATGATGTTCACGTCGTTGTCGACCATGACGGGGCAGCCCAGCTCCTGGCTGAGCGCCTCGCGGACCGGGAAGCCGTCCCAGCCGGGCATGATCGGCGGCGCGACCGGCACACCCTCGGGGAAGCGGACGGGACCCGGGACGCCGATGCCGGCGCCGTCGAACCCCTCCGCCACCCCGGAGGCGCGGAGCTTGGCCGCCATCGCCAGCGCCTGCTCGAAGACCGCTACCGGGCCCTCGCGCACGTCCATGGGCTGGGTCAGATGACCGAGCACCTCCAGCTCCGCGTTGGTGACCGCCACGTCGATGGAGGTGGCGCCGATGTCGACGCCGAGGAAGCGCAGCGAGGGCGCGAGGCGGATGTTGTGCGACCTGCGTCCGCCCCGTGAGGCGGCGAGGCCGTCGGCGACCACGAGCCCGGTCTGCAGCAGCCGGTCGATCTCGACCGCCAGCTTGGACCGGGACAGTTCCACCTGATCGCCGAGCTGCGCCCGGGAGTTCGGCCCGCCGTCACGCAGCAGGCGGAGCAGTCGCGCCTGGTGCGCGTTCGCGGGCCGAGCTGTCATGCGCCTCACGCCACTCCTCCCCGGCCTCGCGTACGTCGTTCTCGTACGCCGTTGTCGGCTTTCCACGGGGAACGTAGCAGTGCTTCGCCACTGAGGGAAGAAGTTCTGCAGGAATCGGTATCTACTTTCTCCACCATCAGGACAAAGATAGGGTCGCGGTCGGCGGCGTACGCTGACCGGCATGGGTCGGGTGACGGTGCGGCGTCCGGTGGTGCGGGTGCGCGGAGGGCGGGTGGACCGGCGGGCGGACACGCTGGTGGCGGAGGAGCCGCTGGAGATCCGGCTGGGGGGCCGGGCGTTGGCGATCACGATGCGGACGCCGGGTGACGACTTCGCACTGGCGACGGGGTTCCTCGTGAGCGAAGGGGCGCTGGCGCGGGGTGCGGAGCTGGCGTCGGTGACGTACTGCGCGGGGGCGGTGGACGGTGCGGAGGGCGGGAACACGTACAACGTGGTGGACGTGCGCCTGGCCGCGGGGGTGCCCGTGCCGGACGTCTCGCTGGAGCGCAACGTCTATACGACGTCGTCGTGCGGGCTGTGCGGGAAGGCGAGCCTGGACGCGGTCCGTACGACGACGCGCTGGCCGGTCGCCGACGAGGGCATGCGGCTGAGCCCGGACGTCCTGGCCGCGCTGCCCGACCGGCTGCGGGCCGGGCAGCGGGTCTTCGACCGCACCGGGGGACTGCACGCCGCCGCCCTGTTCACCCCGGAGGGAGAGCTGATCGACCTGCGCGAGGACGTGGGCCGCCACAACGCCGTCGACAAGCTGATCGGCCGGGCGTTGCAGCAGGACCGCCTCCCGCTCTCCGGCACCGTGCTGATGGTCTCGGGGCGCGCCTCCTTCGAACTGGCCCAGAAGGCGGCGATGGCCGGCATCCCGGTGCTGGCCGCGGTCTCCGCGCCGTCGTCCCTGGCCGTCGACCTCGCCGCCGAGACCGGCATGACGCTGGTCGGCTTCCTGCGCGGCGACACCATGAACGTGTACGCAGGCGAACACCGCATCGCGCTCTGACGCTCCGCCGCGGGTAGACAGTGTCCACCTCCGTGGTAGACACTGTCTACCATGACCGCGGACACCCGCGCGCGCCTGCTGGAGGCCGCGCTCGAACTGCTCGACGAGCGAGGCGTCGACGCCCTCACCCTGCGCGCCATCGCCCGGCGCTGCGGCGTCTCGCACGGCGCTCCGCTCAAACACTTCCCGCACCGCGCGGCGCTGCTGTCGGCCGTCGCCACCCAGGGCTTCCGCGAGTTGCAGGACTGGGCCGGCGAGGCGCTGGCGAAGCTGCCGCCGGACGCGAGCCCGGCCCGGCGGCTGCGTACGGGCACGCGCGCGTACGTGGAGTACGCGGTGGCCCGGCCCGAGATGTTCGCGCTGATGTTCCGCCGCGACCTGCTCGACCCGCACGACCGCGAGCTGGGCCGCGCCTCGCTCGGCGGCTTCGAGAACCTCGTCCGCCTCGTCGAGGCCCGGCAGGCCGAGGGCTGGCGGGCCGACGCGGACCCGCGGCTGCTCACCGGCGCGCTGTGGTCCGCCCTGCACGGCACCGCCGAGCTGTGGTCCTGGGGCTCCCTGCCGCTGGCCACCGGCGCGGCGACCATCGACGACGTACTCGACGGCCTCTGCGAGGCGTTCGAGATCGGCCCACCCACCGCACGACGAAAGCGAACCACGCCATGACCACCACCTCTCCCCCGGACTTCGACCGGGAGACCGCCGTCCACGCGCGCCCGGGCGAGCCCGGTACGTACGACGCGGACCTGCCCGGCGCGTGGAAGGTCGGCCAGGGCATCAACGGCGGCGTGCTGCTCGCGGTCACCGCCCGCGCGCTGGCCGCCGAACTCGCCACCCCCCGCGACGACCGCCCCGGCCACCCGGACCCGCTGTCGGTCTCCGCGTACTACCTCTCCACGGCCACCGCGGGCCCGGCGGTCGTCCGCACCGAGACCATCCGCCGCGGCAACTCCGTCTCCCACGGCGGCGCGGAACTCCTCCAGCAGGAGGACCCCGCCGCCGCCCCGGCCTCCCGGCTGCGCGTCCTGGCGGCCTACGGCACCCTCGCCGACCAGCCCGACGACGTCAGGACCTCCGCGAAGCCCCCGGCGCTGGCGCCGGTGGAGCAGTGCATAGGCAGTCACGCGGCCCCGCCGGAGTTCCGGGCGGAGTCCCCGATGCTCACCCGCGCCGACCTCCGCCTGGACCCGTCCTGCGTGGGCTGGGCGGTCGGCGCGCCGTCGGGCCGGGGCGAGATGAAGGGCTGGTTCCGCCTGCCGGAGGACCGCGACCCGGATGCGATGCTGCTGCTGATAGCGGTGGACGTCCTGCCCCCGGTGAGCTTCGACCTGGGCGTGATCGGCTGGGCCCCGACGCTGGAACTGACGGCCCACATACGCGCAAGCCCGGCACCGGGCTGGCTCCGGTTGATCCACACGACCCGCAACGTGGCGGGCGGCTACATGGAGGAGGACGCGGAGATCTGGGACTCCACCGACCGCCTGGTAGCCCAGTCCCGCCAACTGGCCCGCCTCCCCCGGCAGTCCTGACCGGGGCCCGCCCACGGGGGCCGGCACTTCGGTCGGACATCGCTGCCCGAGCTGGTGGGTTTCGTTGCGCCAGCCCTGGTGGGGAGGGGTGAAGCCCGTTTGAGGGACGGGGAGTCGGTGCCGGTGTTCGCGCCGGCCCCGCCCTGCTCTCCCGCCATGTCCGGCGGGCCGGGGCGGGGTTGACACACTGCGTCATGTCCATGACTGTCGAGGCCGTCGGTGACGCGCATCTCCGTTCCGGGGGCGCAGCGCCGAGGACTGGCCGCCGACACGGAGGTACGTGGATGGGGGAGCCGACGTTCGGACTCCTGGGGCCGCTGCGTGTGTGGGCCGGAGGTGTCCCGATCCGGATCGGGGGGCCGAAGCCGAGGGCGGCGCTCGCCACGCTGCTGCTGCAGCCCGGTCGCTTCGTCTCCGTGGACGTGCTGACGGAGGTGCTGTGGCCGGGCGGGGCGCCCCCGTCGGCCGTGGCCAACGTCCGCACGTACGTGCGCAACCTGCGCCGGGCACTGTCCGCCGCGGGGATCTCCGCCGCGGGGCTGCGGACGGAGCCGTCCGGATACGCGTTCGACGTCGGGCCGGACGACGTCGACATGCTGCTCTTCGAGCGGCACCTCGACCGGGCTCGCGCGGCCCGCGACCGGGGCGACGACGTCGCCGCGCTGCACGACTACGAGACGGCGCTCGGCCTCTGGCGCGGCGGCGTACTGCAGGACGTACCGGCCAGTGTGGTCTGGGACCCCGGTGTCACCAGGCTGGAGGAGCTGCGGGCGACCGCGGTCGACGAGTGCCTCGGGGTCCGGCTGCGGCTGCGGGACTACGCGCTCCTCCTCGCCGAGCTGCGCTCCCGGCTCACCGAGGATCCGCTGCGGGAGGATCTGTGGCGGATGCTCGTACGGGCGCTGCACGACTCGGGCCGTACGACCGAGGCCCGCTCCGCCTACGCCGAGGCCGAGCGCGTCCTGGCCGCCGAACTCGGCACCGAGCCGAGCAGGCCGTTGCGGGCGGTCGGCGAGGAGGTCAACGGTTACGCCGGTCGGCGCCGCGCGGTGGCGGTCACACCCGTGTACCAGTTACCCATGGACGTACCGGACTTCACCGGCCGGACGGCGGAGATCGCCGCACTGGAGAAGCTGCTGTCGGCGGCCGACCGGCAGCCGGTCGTCGTGGCGATGTCGGGCCCGCCGGGGTCGGGGAAGTCCGCGCTGACGGTGCACGTGGCGCACCGCGCCCGCGCGGCGTTCCCCGACGGCCAGCTCTTCGTCGACCTCGGCGGGCTGAACGACCGGCCGCGCGACCCCGCCGACGTCCTGGCCGAGATGCTGCGCGGCCTCGGTGTCGTCGACAGCACCGTCCCCGCCGAGCGGAGCGAACGGGCCGCCCTGCTCCGCTCGCGCCTGGCGCAGCGGCGCTTCCTCATCGTTCTCGACGACGCGGCCGACGGCGCGCAGGTACGCCCCCTGCTGCCCGGCACCGGAGGCTCGGCCGTGCTCGTCAGCTCCCGCCGCCGGATGCCCGACCTGCCGGCGCACCACTTCTCGCTCGGCGAGCTGAAACAGGAGGAGGCCCGCGCCCTGCTGGGCACGGTCGCCGGACCGGACCGGCTGGTCACCGACGCGGCCGGCGCGGACCGGGTGCTCGCCGGCTGCGGCTCGCTGCCGCTGGCCGTACGGATCGCCGGGTCGCGGCTGGCGAGCCGGCGGTCGTGGACCGCGGCGACGCTAGCCGATCTCCTGCAGGACGAGCGCGGGCGGCTCGACCAACTGCAGGCGGGCGAGCTGGAGGTGCGGGCGAGCGCGGAGCTGAGCTACCGGCACCTGCCGGAGGCTGCGGCCACGGCCTTCCGCGCCTTCGGCCGGCTGCCGGCGGGGGCGGTGGGCGGCTGGCTCGTGGCCGTCGCCATGGGCGGCGCCGCCGACGACGCCGCCGAAGCGCTGGCCACTCTGGCCGACAGGCACCTGATCGAGGCCGTGGGGACCGACGCGCTCGGATTGCCGCGCTACCGCATGCACGACCTGCTGCGCTGCTACGCGCGCGAGCTGGCCGACGCGGACACCTTCACGGTGCGCCGGCGGCAGCAGCTCCGTATCGTCGACGCCCTGACCGCACTCGCGCGCGCCGCGAACGGGGCGATGCCCACGCGGTTCCTCGGCGTCTTCGGTGCGGCGGCGCATCCTGCCGGGGCGGGCACGGAGATCACCCGGGCCGTACGGGCCGCGCCCGTCGAGTGGTTCGAGACCGAACGCCGGATCCTCGTCGCCACGGTGGAGTCCGCGCTGCGGCTCGGCCGCGTCACGCAGGCCGCCGACCTCGCGCTGGAGCTGGCGAGCTTCTTCGACCTGCGCGGCTACTACGGCGACTGGCTGCGCACGCACCAACTGGTGCTCGACGCGATACCGGCCCCGTCGGACGCGCGGGCCGCGGCGCTGCTCCGTAACATCGGGCAACTCCACCTCTACCGGGACCGTTACGCCGACGCACTCGACTCCTTCGTCTGGGCACGCGCGATATTCGGGGCGGTCGGCCACCCCGCAGGCGAGGCGGTCGCGGCGGCCGGAGAGGGATCCGTACACCGGATCCTGGGCGACCTCGACGCGGCGCTGGCGACGTTCACCGACACGCTGAGCGGGTTCCGGGAGGCCGGCGACCGGCACGGCGAGGCGGTCGCGCGCAACGCGATCGCCTCCGTATGGCTGGAGCGCAAGAACCCGCGAGCCGCGGCGTCGTGGCTGGACGGGGCGCTGGAGCTGGCCCGGGACCTCGGCGACCGCCACCGCGAGGCGCAGGTCCGCCGCCGCATCGCCGTGCTGCACGATCTGCGCGGCGAACCGGACCTGGCGCGGGCGGAGCTGGAGCGGGCCCTGGACATCTTCTGCGACCTCGCCGACACGCACTGCGCCGCCTACGTGCAGGAGAGCATCGGGGAACTGTGCCTGCGCCGCGGCAACGCGGGCGAGGCGTCGGCGCTGCTGGCCGACGCGCTCGCCGTCCAGCGGCAGTTGGGCGACCGGCGCGCGGAGGCGAGTCTCGCCTGCCTGCTCGGTGAGCTGCACCGCGCGACGGGCAGGGTGCAGACCGCGCGGCACTACTTCCACCGCTCACTGTCCACCTGGCGGCGGCTGGAGGCGCACGACCGGGCCGAGGTGGTGCACGCGAAGCTGCGGGCGCTGCACTCCGGCCCGGGATGACGCGCGTAGAGCGAATGCGGCGGGAAGCAGTCGCATTCGCTCCACGCGGGCACGTCAGCAACCGTTCGTGCTCTTCAGCCGCCGGTCGAGGTAGTCGTACCAGGTGACGCCCTGGACGACCGCGACGACGACGGAGCCGTTGTGGATCTGCTCGTAGTGCAGGTGGGGGGTGAAGTCGTAGATCGCGGACGTGGCGCCGACCTTCCCGATCACCTGGCCCCGCTTCACCTGCGCGCCGCGCCCGACGGTGCGCTCCTTCAGATGCGCGTACCGGGTCCGCCATCCGTCGCCGTGGGCGATGACGATGGTGTTGCCGTAGCCGTCGCCGGTGGAGTAGTACGACGCGACGACCGTGCCGCCCGCGCTGGCGAGCACGCGGCGGCCGAGGTCGTCCGGGGTGCCCTGGGCGTTGTAGTGGTTCCAGTCGATGGAGTGCGCCGGGCCGTGCCCGCGCCAGTTGTTGCCACGCCAGACCTGGCCGCAGATGAACGGCATCCTGAAGCCGGGCCGGGCCAGCGGCGCCGCCGTCTCTGACGACGTGCCGGCCTGGGGCGCCGCGGCGGCGACCGGCGTCGCGACGGCCACGACGGCGGCCACGCTCACCGCGGCGAACAGTCGGTGGAATCGTCTGCGCATGGTTCTCCCCTTCTCGTCGGTGACCCGGCGATTGAAGGGGGCGTCGATACAAAGCGGATACACAAGGGCGGGCGGTTCGCATACGGTCGTCACCGTGGTCATGGCGACGAGGCGAACGCGCACACTGATCGCGCCCGCCGCGCTGCTCGCGGTGGTCCTGACCGCGTGCGGCGGCGGCCCGGACGAGGCGACCGGCCGCGACGAAGCGCGAACTCCCCCGTCTCGGAGCGCCGCCTCGCCCGAGGCCGTCTGCGTACGGCTGATCACGTACTGGGCCCACGACCAGCTCGGGCCCGGTGGCGGCAGCCAGTCGGACTACCAGGGGAAGGGCCTGTCCGACGGGCAGAACACGATCCTGCTCGACATCGTGGAAGAGGCCGCGAAGGAGCGGCGTGCGAACGGCGCCGCCGCGGCCCGGCGGCTGGTCGACAGCGAGGTACGGAAGCGCTGCGCCGAGCGGTACGACGAGGGGAACGCCGGCGCCCCGTCCGCGGGCTGGCCGCAGTAGTGGCCCCGGCGGTGAGGGATCCGTCCGCTGCCGGTGACGCCGGCGTTCCGATCCGCCCCCACGCCGGCTGACCCGGCGCGGCGGGGTGTGGGCCCCGTTGCGGCGGTGGTACGGATGGCGTCGTGGAGTGGTTTTCGTCTGAGGGGTACTGGCTGAGCCGGCTGGTTTTCCAGCGCGGGCTCGCCCTGCTGTACGTCGTCGCCTTCGTCGCCGCGGCGCGGCAGTTCCGGCCGCTCATCGGTGCGCGCGGCATGCTGCCCGTGCCGCGGTTCACCGCGCGGGTGCCGTTCCGGCGATCGCCGAGTCTGTTTCAGGTGCGGTACTCCGACCGGCTGTTCGCCGGGGTCGCCTGGGGTGGTGCCGCCCTGGCGGCCGCCGTGGCCGGTGGGGCGGCGGATGCGGTGCCGTTGTGGGCGGCGATGCTGCTGTGGGCGGTGTTGTGGGCGCTGTATCTGTCGATCGTCAACGTCGGGCAGGCGTGGTACTCGTTCGGCTGGGAGTCGCTGCTGCTGGAGGCCGGGTTCCTCGCGGTCTTCCTCGGCAACGACACCGTCGGCCCCCCGGTGCTGGTGCTCTTCCTGCTGCGCTGGCTGCTCTTCCGGGTCGAGTTCGGCGCCGGGCTGATCAAGATGCGCGGCGACCGGTGCTGGCGCAATCTGACCTGCCTCTACTACCACCACGAGACCCAGCCGATGCCCGGGCCGCTGAGCTGGTTCTTCCACCATCTGCCCCGGCCCCTGCACCGTGTCGAGGCCGCCGCCAACCACGTCGCCCAACTGGGCCTGCCCGTCCTGCTGTTCACCCCCCGGCCGGTCGCCTCCTTCGCCGCCGCCGCCATGGTCGTCACCCAGCTCTGGCTGGTACTCTCCGGCAACTTCGCCTGGCTCAACTGGATCACCATCCTCATCGCCCTCACCGCGATCGACGGACGGCTCGTCGCCGACCACACCCCGCTGCCCGGGCCGCCCGAGTTCGGCGCCACGCCGATCTGGTTCACCGTCGTCGTCTTCGCCGCGACCGCCCTCGTGCTCACGCTGAGCTGGTGGCCCGCCCGCAACCTGCTCTCCCGGCGGCAGCGGATGAACGCCTCGTTCAACTCCCTCCACCTCGTCAACACCTACGGCGCCTTCGGCAGCATCACCCGCGTACGGCACGAGATCGTCGTCGAGGGCACGGCGGACACCCGGCCCACCGAGGCGAGCGAGTGGCGGGAGTACGGGTTCAAGGGCAAGCCCGGCGATCCGCGGCGGCTGCCGCGGCAGTTCGCGCCGTACCACCTGCGGCTCGACTGGCTGATGTGGTTCGCGGCGCTCTCCCCCGCGTACGCGGAGCGGTGGTTCGGCCCGTTCCTGCTGCGGCTGCTCGACGGCGACCGCGACACCCTCCGGCTGCTGGCCCACAACCCCTTCCCCGACACCCCGCCGGGCAGCGTCCGCGCGCGGCTGTTCCGGTACGAGTACACCGGCTGGGCCGAGCTGCGCCGCACCCGGGCGTGGTGGCGGCGGGAGTTCGTACGCGAGTACGCCCCGCCCGTGACGGCCGGGGAGCGGAGCGGCCTCAGCCCGTGAGCCGCTGCAGCCCCACCACCCGCAGCAGTTCCAGCCGCTGGTGCGACTCGCTGCCCGGCCGCGCCGTGTAGACGACCAGCCGCTGGTCGTGCTCCGGGTTCAGCAGCACCTCGCAGTCCAGCTCCAGCAGCCCGACCACGGGGTGGATGAACCGCTTGACCTCCCGGCGACGCACGGCCACGTCGTGCGCCTCCCACAGCGCCGCGAACTTCGCGCTGCGCGCCCGCAGCCGCCGCACCAGGGCGGCGACCCGGGCGTCGTCCGGCCGCCGGGCGAGGGTGGCGCGCAGGTCGGCGACGGCGGCGCGGGCGGCGTGGTCGCGGTCCTCGGGGGGCAGGAACTCGGGGGCGGCGGGCTCGGTGAAGTAGCGCCAGACGATGTTGCGCTCGTCCCCGGAGCGGACCGCGGCGTCCCCGGACAGCGCCCGGGACAGGGCGTTCTGCGCGAGCACGTCGCCGCAGTCGCTGAGCACCTGCGCCGGGGTGTCGGTGAGCCGGTCGAGGATCAGCAGCAGCCCGGGGCGTACGTGCGCACCCGCGCCGCGGGCGCGCGGCGGCTCCTCGCCGGCCAGATGGAACAGGTGGTCGCGCTCGTCGTCGCTCAACCTGAGGCCGCGGGCGACGGCGGTGAGCATCTGCCGCGACGGACGGGAGCCGCGGGCCTGTTCGAGCCGCGTGTAGTGGTCGGTGGACATCCCGGCGAGCTGCGCCACCTCCTCGCGCCGCAGGCCCGGGGTGCGGCGCCGCGCCCCCGGCGGCAGGCCCACGTCCGCGGGGGTGAGGCGGGCGCGGCAACGCCGCAGGAAGTCGGCCAGCTCGGTTCTGTCCACGCTCCCAGCGTGCCTCGCCCGCCGGCGCCCAGCCAGGGACGGCCGGTCCCCGGATAAGGCCGTCTCTCCCGCCGCGGGCGGCCCGGTCGCAGGCTGGCGGAGAAGGCAAGGACACGAATATGGGGACGGAGAGATCATGAGTGTGCTGGTGACGGGGGCAACGGGCAAGGTCGGGGAGCGGCTGGTGCCACGGCTGCTGCAGTGGACGGGCGGCGGTGGGGTGCGGCTGCTGGTGCGCGACACCGAGCGGGCCGCCCCGTTCGCCGGGCTCGGCGCGGAGGTCGTCGTCGGCGACCTGCGCGACCCGGACGACCGGCGCAAGGCGCTGGCCGGCGTACGGGACGTCGTGCACGTCGCGGCGGCGTTCCGCGGTGTCCCGGACGAGGAGGCGTACGCGGTCAACCGGGACGCGACGCTCGCGCTGGGCACGGAGGCGGCGGACGAGGGCGTGCGGCGCTTCATCTTCACCAGCACGAACCTCGTCTACGGCGCCGGGCGCGGCCGGCCCGCGGTGGAGACGGACGAGCCGCGGGCGGACGGCCTGCTCACGGGCGCGTATCCCCGGGCGAAGGCCGAGGCGGAGCGAGGGCTGCTGGCGCTTCACCGCGAGCGCGGCCTGGATGTGCGCGTCGCGCGGCTGGCGTTCGTCTACGGGGACGGTGACCCGCACATCGAGGAGGCGCTGCGCCTGTTGCCGGACTGGGCGGCGCACCAGCGGATGCAGATGGTGCACCACGCCGACGTCGCGCAAGCGCTATGGCGGCTGCTGCGCGTCCCGGGCGCCGACGGGCGGATCTACAACGTCGCCGACGACGCGCCGGTAAGCATGGTGGAGCTGCTGCAGCTGGTGGGCGCGGAGATCCCGGAGGGGATGGCGGAACGGGCCTCGGACGACCCGTGGCACGGGGTGGTCTCGAACCTGCGCATCCGCGACGAGCTGGGCTTCCGGCCGCTGTATCCGTCGCTGTGGACCGCCCGGGACGCGGGCGCGCTGTAAGAGGCGTGCCGTAAGAGACGAGCGGCAGGGCCCGGTTCGTACGGGAGCACCCCCCGGGGCGTACGAACCGGGCCCCGCGCTCCGCCGCACCGCGCACTTTCCCCGTCCCCGCCCCGCACCCCCGCGGGCCGCGCCATGCTGGACCCGCCACTCGTTTCCCGACGATCCGCCGGACGTGCGCCCCTCGCAGAGGTTCCGTGCAGAGGTGATGGAGGACCGCAGATCAGCGGCCTTCTCCGGTACGGTCGCCGCGCCGGGCGCCCCACCGTCTGAGGAGAGTAAAGCGTTGCGCGAGTTCACCGTGCCTCCCCTGGCAGACGCACCGAAGTCGGGGGGGCTGGCGGACGCGGTCTTCCAGCGGGCCGCGCAGGATCCCGGGCAGATCGCCTTCGCCCGCAAGGTCGACGGCGAGTGGCGGGACGTGACGATAGGGACGTTCCGCGACGAGGTGCTCGCCCTCGCCAAGGGGCTGCTTGCGGCGGGGCTGCGGTTCGGCGACCGGGTGGGGATCATGTGCAGGACCCGGTACGAGTGGACCCAACTGGACTTCGCCCTCTGGTCGATCGGCGCCCAGGCCGTGCCCGTCTACCCGACCTCGGCCCCCGACCAGGCGTACTGGATGCTGCACGACGCCGGCGCCGTGGCCTGCGTGGTCGAGAGCGCGGACCACGCGATGACCGTCGGCTCGGTGATCGACAAGCTGCCCGGGCTCAAGCTGCTCTGGCAGATCGACGAGGGCGCCATCGACGAGCTGACCGCCGCCGGCGCGCATCTCGACGACGACGTGGTGGAGCGGCACCGCCTCGCCGTCACCCCGGACTCCGCCGCCACCGTGATCTACACCTCAGGCACCACCGGCAGGCCGCGCGGCTGTGAGCTGACCCACGCCAACTTCATGGCCGAGGCCGACAACATCCTGCTGCGCTACGAGGCCCTCTTCCGCCCGTACCAGGGCGAGCCCGCCGCGACCCTGCTCTTCCTCCCCCTCGCGCACGTCTTCGGCCGGATGATCCAGGTCACCGCGGTCCGCGGCGGGGTCAAGCTCGGCCACCAGCCGGACCCGTCGGCGCCGGTGCTGCTCGCGGACCTCAAGACGTTCCGGCCCAGCCTCATCCTGGCCGTACCGCACATCTTCGAGAAGATCTACGCCGCCGCCCGCCGCAAGGCCGAGACCGAGGGCCGGCTCGCGGTCTTCGACAAGGCCGCCGACGTCGCCGTCCGGCACGCCCGGGCCCGCGAGGACTCGTCCTTCGACGCGGGCCGCGGGCCCAGCCCGGCGCTGCGGGTGGAGCACCAGGTGTTCGACAAGCTGGTGTTCGCCAAGATGCGCGCGGCGCTCGGCGGCCGGACGCGCTTCGTGTTCTCCGGCGGCTCGGCGATGCAGCGCCGGCTCGGGCTGTTCTTCGCCGGCGCCGGCATCACGGTCATCGAGGGCTACGGCCTGACGGAGACCACCGCCGCCGCGGTCGCCAACCCGCCCGAGCGCCCCCGCTACGGCACCGTCGGCATCCCCATCCCCGGCATCACCGTCTACATCGCCCCCGACGACGAGGTCTGGCTGCACGGCCCGCAGGTCTTCAGCGGCTACATCGGCGACCGGCCGGGCGCCGCACACGCGCTGCGCGACGGCTGGCTGGCCACCGGCGACCTGGGCAGCCTCGACGAGGACGGCTATCTGACGATCACCGGCAGGAAGAAGGAGCTGCTGGTGACGTCGAACGGCAAGAGCGTCTCGCCGGTGCCGCTGGAGGAGCGGGTGCGGGCGCACCCGCTGGTCTCGCAGTGCCTGGCGGTCGGCAACGACCGGCCGTACGTCGCGGCGCTGGTCACCCTGGATCCGGACGGCGTGGCGCACTGGCAGCTCATGCGCGGCCGGCCGTCGATGACCCCGTCCGAGCTGGTCAGGGACGGGGAGCTGGAGGCCGAGATCCGGCGGGCGGTGGTGGCGGCCAACACCCAGGTGTCGCCGCCGGAGTCGATCCGGACGTTCCGGATACTGGCCGTGCAGTTCACCGAGGAGCACGGGCTGGTGACGCCGTCGCTGAAGCTGAAGCGGAAGGCGATCGAGAAGGCGTACGCGAACGAGGTCGAGGCTCTTTACCAGACGTAGGCCCGGTCCGGATGGTGATCGAGGGAATGCCACGGCGGCCGATCGCGGTTAGCGTCGGGAGGGCGAACCGCCTGTACGAACTTTTCGACGAAGAGGGATGCATCCCACGTGAGCAACGTTCCGACCATCACCCTCAACAACGGCGTCGCGATGCCGCAGCTCGGCTTCGGCGTCTGGCAGGTGCCCGACGCGGAGGCCGAGACCGCGGTGCGCACCGCGCTCGACGCCGGTTACCGGAGCATCGACACCGCGGCAATCTACGGGAACGAGGCGGGCATGGGCAAGGCCCTGACCGGGTCCGGCCTCCCGCGCGAGGAACTGTTCGTCACCACCAAGCTGTGGAACTCCGAGCACGGCTACGACGCCGCCCTGCGCGCGTTCGACGACTCGCTGCGCCGGCTGGGCCTGGACCACGTCGACCTGTACCTGATCCACTGGCCGGTGCCGGCCAAGGACAAGTACCTGGAGACCTGGCGGGCCCTGGAGAAGCTCTACGCGGACGGGCGCGCCCGCGCCATCGGCGTCTCCAACTTCCAGCCCGCCCATCTGCAGCGGGTTCTGGAGGAGGGCAACGTCGTCCCGGCGCTGAACCAGGTCGAGCTGCACCCGGACTTCGCCCAGGCCGACGTGCGCGCCTTCCACGCCGCGCACGGCATCGCCACCGAGGCGTGGTCGCCGCTGGGCCAGGGCAAGGGGCTGCTGGACGAACCGGTGCTGCGGGAGCTGGGCGAGAAGCACGGCCGCAGCCCGGCGCAGATCGCGCTGCGCTGGCATCTGCAACTGGGCAACGTGGTCATCCCCAAGTCCGTCACCCCGTCGCGGATCCGGGAGAACATCGACGTCTTCGGCTTCGAGCTGGACGACGCCGACATGGCCGCCGTCGCGGGCCTGGACGCGGGCAACCGCATCGGCGACAACCCCGACGACGTGAACTGACGTGCCCCGCCCGCAGATCGCCGGTCGTCCCGCTCGGAACCGTTGCACCCGCAACCGCGTCTGAGGGGGCGACCGGAAGTCGATCACCGAGGGGGAGTCAGATGGCTGCACGGGGCGGACGTGAGCTCGACTGGGACGGCTGCTTCAACGTACGCGACCTCGGCGGGCTGCCCGCGGCCGGCGGCCGCCGCACCCGGCCCGGCGCGCTGGTGCGCGCCGACAACCTGGACGGGCTGACCGGGGCGGGCTGGGCCGCCGTCGCGGACCACGGCGTACGCACGGTGATCGACCTGCGCAACGCCATCGACCACCGGCCCCGCCTGCCGCGCCCGGAGGGCATCGGGCTGGTCCGGGTGCCCGTGGACGAGCTGGCGGGGAACGTGCGCTGGTGGCGCGAGTGGGGCCACCTCGAAGGGACCCCGCTGACCTGGGCCGCTTATCTGGAGTACGTCCCGAAGGTGGCGGCGTCCGTCGTCCGCGAGGTCGCGGCGGCCCCGCCGGGCGGCGTCGTGGTGCACTGCACCGCCGGCCGGGACCGCACCGGCTTCGCCTCGTTCGTGCTGCTGACGCTCGCCGGGGTGGCGGCGGCCGACATCGCCGCCGACTACCTGCTCAGCGGGCCCAACCACCGGCGGGCCGCGGCCGCCCTGGGCCACCCGGACCAGACGCTGGAGATCGCCGAGATCCAGGCCCGCTCGGGCCGTACCGCCACGCAGGTCATCACCGACACGCACGCGACCTTCGACGCGGCGGCGTACCTCGCCAAGGCCGGGCTGCCGGACAACGCGGTCGCCGCGGCCCGGGAGCGGCTGCTCGCCCCGGGGTGAGGCGGCGGGGCGTCAGCTCGCGCCGTGCTCCGGGGCGACGGCCTCGATCCGGCGCGCGAGGTCGAAGTCCAGCTCGGTGACCCGGCCGCCCACGCTGTGGGTGTTGACGGCGACATCGAGGGTGTTGTAGCCGAGCGTGAGCATCGCGTGGTGCCCCAGCTCCTCCTGGATCCGGGAGACGTCCGCGACCATCGCCGCGGCGGGCGGATGCGAGTCGAAGCGGTACGTGCGCGACAGCAGCTCCCCCTCGGCCACGGACCAGCCCGGCAGCCGGGCGAGACGGTCCTCGGTGTCCTGCGGGGAAAGCGGTTCGACGGCCATGCGAGGGGCTCCCTTCGCGGCGGGGCGGTTCCCGGCCGACAGTACCCCGCGGGACTCGGTTACCGTCGATGACATGACGACCCCCGGTCTCCCCGTCACCCCAGGTACGCCGACCGGCGGCACGCCCCGTACCGGCGGCCCCGACGACGGCGCCGCCACCGCGGGCGCCCTGCTGCGCAACTGGCGGGAGCGCCGCGGGCTGAGCCAACTGGAGCTGGCGCTGCGCGCGGACTCCTCGGCGCGGCACATCAGCTTCGTCGAGACCGGCAGGTCACAGCCGAGCCGGGCGATGGTGCTCAAGCTCGCCGAGCACCTGGACATGCCCGTACGCGAACGCAACGCGCTGCTGCTCGCCGCCGGCTTCGCGCCGCACTACCCCGAGACGCCGCTGGACGACCCCGCGATGGCCGAGCTGCGCCAGGGCGTCGAACAGCTCGTCGCCGCGCACGAGCCGTTCCCCGCGGTGGTGGTGGACGGCGCGTACAACGTGGTGGCCGCCAACCGCGGCATCCTGCTGGTCCTGGACGAGGTGCCGGAGGAGCTGCTGCGCCCGCCGCTGAACGCGATGCGGCTGACGCTGCACCCCGACGGGCTGGCGAAGAAGATCCGCAACCTGCCGCAGTGGCGCGCCCATCTGCTGCACCAGATGGACCGCCAGCTCTCGCTGGTGCGCTCGCCCGCGCTGAAGGAGCTGTACGACGAGGTGGCGGCCTATCCGCTCCCGCCGGAGGCGGGGGACGAGGAGGTCGAGGAGGTCGGCGGCCGGGCCCCGTTCGCGCTGCCGCTGCGGGTCGCGCACGACGGGCACCTGCTGTCGTTCGTCTCCACCATCTCGACCTTCAACACGCCCATGGACGTGACGGTTTCGGAGCTGGCGCTGGAGACGCTGCTGCCCGCGGATCCGGAGACGACGAAGTACCTGCGCCAGCAGCTCGGCTCCTGACTTACCCGATCGGGGCCGGACGGTTCCCACCCACAAGCTTTCATAAACCTTTAGTAGGGCTTTATTTGACGGAAGATCCGCCGTCGCGCAAGATCGGCGTGAACTGCCGGTCCCTTCCAGCGCGCCGGCGCCCGAAGGGAGCCCGTCAATGGCCAGCCGTCGCGAAGTCCTTGCCACCTCCGCTGTCGCCGTCGGCGCGACAGCCTTACCGCTGTCCGCCGGCGCCCCCAACGCCCGCGCGGCGGTCGCCGACCCCGACCCGACCCGGCCGCCGGGCCGCGGCCCGAACGTCGTCCTGATCGTCCTCGACGACCTGGGGTACGGCGATCTCGGCTGCTACGGCTCGGAGTTGATCGACACCCCGCACCTGGACCGGCTCGCCCGCCAGGGCACCCGCTTCACCCAGGGCTACTCCGGCGCCCCCGTGTGCAGCCCCTCCCGCGCCGCGCTCCTCACCGGCCGCGTACCGCCGCGCACCGGCGTGCGCAAGGTGCTCAGCCGGGACGACTCGCAGGGGCTGCGGGCCGCGGAGAAGACGCTCCCCGGCTATCTGCGGGACGCGGGCTACCACACGGCCGCCATCGGCAAGTGGCACCTCGGCCGGCTCGACGAGAACCACCCGTCGCGGCACGGCTTCGACTCGTACTTCGGCGTCGACGCGATGTTCTCCGAGGACTCGTACCCCACCGAGATCTGGCGCGACGGCGCCCCGGTGGGGACCCTGCGCGACGACGCCGACCTGGCGACGCTGACGCGCCGGTTCACCGACGAGGCGATCGACGTGATCGACCGCGCCGGGAAGCGGCCGTTCTTCATCTACCTCGCCGAGACCATGCCCCACCTCCCGCTCGCCGTGGAGCCGGAGTTCGACGGCATCTCCCGCGGCGGTCTCTACGGCGACGCCGTCGAGTCCGTCGACCACCACCTCGGCCGCCTCTTCCGCGCCCTGGCGGACCGCGGCCTCGAACGGGACACGCTGGTCATCGTCGCCAGCGACAACGGCCCCTGGTTCGAGGGCTCCACGGGCGGGCTGCGCGGCCGCAAGTCCGGCTGCTACGAGGGCGGGGTGCGGGTGCCGTTCCTCATGCGCTGGACGGGCACCGTCCCGCGCGGCCGGGAGTCGCACCAGGTCGTGTCGTTCCTCGACGTGCTGCCGACGCTCTGCGGCCTCGCCGGCGCGGTGCCGGACCCCGGGGTGAAGCTCGACGGCACCGACCTGCGCCCGGTGCTGCGCGGCGAGCGGCTGCGCGAGCGCCCGCCGGTGCCGTTCTTCCTCGGCCGGCACGCGGCGGCGGTACGCGACGGCCGCTGGAAGCTGCACGTCCGGCGGGCCGGGCGGAACCAGCGCTTCCTGCCCGAGCTGTTCGACCTGGAGGCCGACCCGCGCGAGGTGGCGAACGTGGCCGCGCGCCGGCCCGAGGTCACCGAGCGGCTGCGGAAGTACCTGGCCGCGCTGGAGGAGGACGTGGCCGCGGAGCGCCGCCCGGCGGTGGCGCTCACCGCGAAGCCCCCGCTGTTCGCGGGCCGCGCCAACACGCTGCGGGTACGGCTGTCGCGCGCGCTGCGGCCGGAGGGCGGCGGCGGCAAGGCCAAGGTCTCGGTGACGGTCGCGGTGCCGGAGGGGTGGACGGCGACGACCGTGCGGAAGGCCGTCGACCTGACCGCCGCCCCGGTGGTCGAGATCGACGTCACCCCGCCGCCTTCGGCGGGTGCCCCCGCCGGACGGCTGCGCGGCCACCGGCTCACGCCCCTGGTCGTCGTCGACGGCCGGACCGTGACCGGCGCCGACGTGCAGGTGCACGCCGTGCCGCACGGCCGCGACGCGGCCCTCGCGCTCGACGCGGGACCCGAAGGACGACCGGCGCTGCCCTCGTACCGCCATCTGACCCCCGCCACCGCCTGGGACCGGGCCGCCGGGTTCGGCTGGGTCTCCGCGCCGCCGCAGTCCCGCGCCCACGCGGGACCCGACCCGCTGCGCCGCGGCGTGGTCCGCGACCGGTCGGCGGCGGTGCTGCGGCTGCGGCTGGCCGCGGGCCGGCGCCGGATCTCGCTGCTGCGCGGCGACGACAAGCGGCCCACGCACGGCTTCACGGTGGCGGCGGACGGTGAGACGGTGATCGCTCCTGGCCCGCGGCTGCCCGCGGGGGCGTACCGCTGGGAGGAGTTCGTCCTCGACGGCGGGCCCGAAGGACGGACGATCGAGCTGGGGCTGAGCGGCACCGGGGGCAACAGGTGGACGCTCGTGGCGCTGGTGGTGCACTGACCCGGGCACTCCGCCACACCCCAGCCGGGCCCGTACACCGGTGCCGCGGTGACCGCCCAACGCGGCCACCCCGCCGCTGACTTGCCCGAATGGCACCCGGAAGTCCCCTCCCGTGCACCTTCATAAACCTGTAATACGCTCTTATTTGACGCAGGGGCCGCCGAAGTCCGAGGATCGGCGGCACCTGCCGGTCTCCCTACGCGCCGGCGTCCGAAGGGAGTCCGTCTTGGTCAGCCGTCGCGATGTCCTCGCAGGATCGGCAGCGACGCTCGGTACGAGCGCGTTATCCGTCTCGGTCGGCGGGCTCCACCCGCAGACCGCGGCCGCACAGCCCGCCCGGCCCGCGGGCGGCGGCCCGAACGTCATCATGGTCCTCCTGGACGACCTCGGCTACGGCGACCTCGGCTGCTACGGCCACCCGCTGATCCGCACCCCGCGGCTGGACCGGCTCGCCCGCCAGGGCACCCGCTTCACCCAGGGCTACTGCGCCGCCCCCGTGTGCAGCCCCTCGCGCGCCGCGCTCCTCACCGGCCGCGTACCGCCGCGCACGGGCATACCGGACGTGCTCAGCCGGGACGACGCGCACGGTCTCGGCACGGCGGAGCGGACCCTGCCCGAGTACCTGCGCACCGCGGGCTACGTCACCGCGGCGATCGGCAAGTGGCACCTCGGCCGGCTCGACGCCCACCACCCGGCGCGGCACGGCTTCGACTCCTTCTTCGGCGTCGACGCGATGTACACGGCGGACACGTACCCCACCGAGGTCTGGCGCGACGAGCAACCCGTGGAGACGCTGAACAGCGACGCCGATCTGGCGACGCTCACCCGGCGCTTCACCGACGAGGCGATCGACGTCATCGACCGCGCCGGCGACCGGCCGTTCTTCATCTACCTCGCCGAGACCATGCCCCACCTCCCGCTCGCCGTGGAGCCGGAGTTCGACGGCATCTCCCGCGGCGGCCTCTACGGCGACGCCATCGAATCCGTCGACCACCACCTCGGCCGCCTCTTCGACGCGATCGCCGAGCGCGGCCTGGACCGGGAGACCCTGATCGTCGTCGCCGGGGACAACGGCCCCTGGTTCGAGGGCTCGTCGGGCGGGCTGCGGTCAAGGAAGTTCGAGGTCTTCGAGGGCGGCGTGCGGGTGCCGTTCATCGCCCGCTGGACGGGCACCGTGCCGCACGGCCGGGAGTCGGACGATGTGGTCTCCTTCCTCGACCTGCTGCCGACGGTGTGCTCGCTGGCCGGCGTCGAGCCGGATCCCGGCGTGCCGCTGGACGGCACCGACCTGACGGCGACGCTGCGCGGCGCGCGGCTGCGCGAGCGCGCACCGGTGCCGTTCTTCCTCAGCGCGCGGGCCGCCGCCGTACGCGACGGCCGGTGGAAGCTGCACGTCCGGCGGCGCGGCTCGGACCAGCGCTATCTGCCGGAGCTGTACGACCTCGACGCGGACCCGCGGGAGTCGGTGAACCTGACGGCGCGGCAGCCGGAAGTGACCGCGCGGCTCCAGGAGTTCCTGACGGCGCTGGAGGAGGACATCGCGCGGGAGCAGCGCCCGCCGGTGGAACTCACCGCGGACCTGCCGCTGTTCGCGGACCGCCCCAATGCCGTACGGGTACGGCTGACCCGCGCGCTGCGCCCCGGCGGCGAACCCGTCGCGGAGGTGACGGTGTCGCTGGCGGCGCCCGGCGGCTGGGCGACGACGACCGTACGGGAGGTCGTGGACCTCGACACCGACCCGGTGCTCGACGTCGAGGTCACCCCGCCCGCCGCGGTCGCCGCCCCCGCGGGGCGGCTGGCGACGTACGAACTGACGCCCCGCGTCGAGATCGACGGCCGGACCGTGACCGGCGAGCCGGTGCGCGGCTACGCCGTGCCGCACGGCGACGACGTGGCCCTCGCGCTCGACGCGGGCCCGGCCGGCTCCCCGGTCACCCCCTCCTACCGCGCCCTGACCCCCGACTCCTCCTGGACGGAGGAAGCCGGCTACGGCTGGGCGGGCGGTGTGCCGGCACCGATGTCCCGCGACCGCGGCGCCCCCGACGTGCTGCGCCGCGACATGGTCAACAACCAGCCCGCGGCGCTGCTGCGGCTGCGCCTGCCGGCCGGGCGGAGCACGGTCTCCGTGCTGCGCGGCGACGACGGCTACGCCACGCCCGGCATCGTCGTCGCGGCGGACGGGACGGAGGTGCTCGCACCGGGACCGCAGGTGCCTGCGGGCGCCTACCAGTGGGAGGAGTTCGTCCTCGACGGCGGGGCGTCGGGCCGGGTGACCGAACTGCGCGTCGGCGCGCCGGACACCTCGAACTGGAGGGTCGTGGCGCTGCTGGTGCGCTGACACGGCGACGGGCCGCCGACCCGGCGAGCGCCGGGGCGGCGGCCCGTAGGTCCGGGCGGGTCAGTGCCCGGTGGCGGCCCGGAGGCCGCGCAGCAGCCCGTACTGCACGACGGCGAAGCCCAGCACCACCGCCGCCTGCAGCGGGATCCACACGTACCCCGCGGTGGTCGGGTCGAGGACTCCGGTGACGAGGACGACGACGCTGGCCACCGCCCACGCGATGTTGATGTCGACCACCAGCGCGACCAGACGCGCGGGCGGCACGGGCTTGCGGGCGAGCCAGGCGACGTCGGCGGCGTAGACGACGAGCACCGCGCCGAGCACGAGCAGCAGCCCGCGGTCCACGCCCAGGAGGTCGGAGACGGGCCCGGAGAGGGCCAGGTACGCCAGCCCGTTGCCGCCGGTGACGACGGCGTCGAGGCCGAGCCAGCGGCGGAGCGTGATCTGCGGGGTGGAGGCGGCGGTCGGGGAGACGGCTGCGGACATGACGGATCACCCTCCGGACGACGTAGGTACTGGTCAGAGCCGGAACCCGGGCCGGAGTGCGCCGGTCCGGGCTCCGATGCCCCTACGGTGCCCGCCCCCGCTCCGCACGTCGATTACCGGCGAGGTAATGGTGCGTCTGCCCCTCCCCGCCCCTTCCCTCCAGGTCAGGAGAATGGCGAAGGGAAGGGATGCGGGTCAGGGAGCCATTCAGGGAGCCACGGCGCCAGTCCCTACAGGTCAGCGGCGCGGCCAGGTGCCTTGGGACGATCGGGCTTCAGGATCTCGTCCATGGCTTCGGCCCCCTCGGTGATGACCGGGCGCAGTTGCTTACGGTAGACCGTCTCGGTGGTGTTGGTGCCGCTGTGTCCGACCACACGCGCGATGACCTCGATCGGCATACCGTGATCCGAGAGCAGGGACACGAAGCTGGTTCGCAGCTCCCGCGTCGTCCACTCATCCGGCGAGGGGAAGCCCGCATCCTTGAGGAGCGATCGCAGGTTGCGCCTGACATTCGTGGACGTGCGCGGCCCGCCATCGGGATCGGGGAACACCAACTCATCGTCGGACCACGTTCGGCCCGCAGCGTGGTACTCCTCTTGTTGCCGCGCGCGGTGCGCGTCCAGGACGGCGGCGGCTTGGTACGGCATCGTCAGTGAGCGGCGGCTCTTGCGTGTCTTGGTGTCCCCCTTGCGCCGTACGGATCGCCACACGTCGATGTAGGGGCGGGCGTCGCCTTCTGACGACGTGTGCACGTGTGCCCACGTGAGAGGACGCTCCTCCTCCGTACGTACACCCACGAGTAGGGCGAGCACGACGTAGGCGTGGATCCATGTGCCCTGTTTCGCGCGCAGGACCGCATGTGCCTGTTCGAGGGTGAGGGACTTGCTGGGCCGACCGGGTTGCCCTTCCGGCAGTTCCACGAGTTCGGCCACGTTCCGCACCACCTGCCCGCGTCGCTGTGCGTGCCTGATGGAACGGCGGAGGATGGCGAGTACCCGTTTCAGCGATTCGTGCGCCAGGACGCTGGCCTTGCTCTCCAGCCAGGCATCCAGCTCATCAGCCTCAAGCTCTCGGAGCTTCGCCTTGCCCAGGTCCGCGATTACGTGGTTACTGGCGAGGCTGCGGTACGTCTTGACGCTTTCCGCATCGCGCCCCTTCAGTCCATTAGAGAGCCAGCTCATCACCGCCTGTTCGACTGTCAGGTTCGCCGGAGCCTTCAGGCCGGCGTCGAGTTCCCTCTTGAGGTCTCGCAGCTTGCGCCGGACTTCCGTGCGTGTCTTGCCATAGACCTTGGTGCGGCGGCGTGTTCCGTCTGGCGCGTACCCGAGGGAAACGGCCCCCACGAAACGGTTCTTGGACTTGTCCCAGTAGATCGAATCCTCACCGTTAGCCGCCTTGCGACCCTTCTTCGGCGTCTCGGTCATTGTGCGTTGTGCCTCCATAGGGCAGGGCCGCGCCGTGAACGGCGCGGCCCTGCTGGGGGTTGTCGGGTGAGGCTCAGGCGGCCTGTGCCTCGTTCTTGAGGAGTTCGACGTACCGCTGGATGTACTCCGGCGGCACGAGGCGGCGGCGGCCGATGCGGACGGTCTGGAGGCGTCCGAGTCGGATCTCCTCGTACACCGTCGACCGGCCGATGCGGAGAGCCTTGGCGGCCTCTTCGGGCCGATAGAGGAGCTGTTCGGCAGGTTCAGCAGCAGTGCTCACGCGGCTGTGCCTCCTCGGCGCGTTCGGGGCGGGAGAGTTGGCGCGACATTCCTCTGAGACGCGACTCATCGGCACTCAGCGGCACTCAGAGAGGGCTTGAGACGCGATGAGTCGCGTCTCAGGCAAATGTGGTCCGGACGGCTTCAGCGTGATCCCCGTGTAGGTGACCACCTGCCGGCCGTACTCGTCGCGGGGTCGGGAGCGGCTGAGCTGCGGGACCACGGACAGCAGGTTGCGGCCGAAGACCTGTTTGGTGCCGGGGCGGACGCCGTTGTCTTCGGCCCACTCCCGCCAGACGGTCCACAGGGCGTCGACGGGGACGCTGCATGTGGGTCCGGTGGTGCAGCGTTCGCGGACGAACGCGCTGGTGGGTGAGGCGGTGTCCTGCATGGTGGTGACCGCTTCGCGGCTGGATGCCGGTTCGGTGATCCGGCCGGTGTGCTGGAGGCTGGCCAGGCCGTCGAGTGCCCAGTTCAGGATGCCGGGCATCTCGGCAATGAGCCGGTCGAAGAGGGTGGGGTCTTCCTTGCCCAGCCATGAGACGCGCATGTTGAGCAGTACGAACCGTCTGGCGATGACGCCGGAGGAGTCGCCGAAGTGCGGCAGTTCGTTGGAGAGGATCACCAGCCGCGTCGGGAGCTTCCCGGTCCACACTTCGCGGTATTTGCGGTCGATGTCGATGGTGTCTTCACCTGAGATCGTCAGCAGTCGTTCCACGACTTGGGTGTTGTCGTTGCCGGACAGCCGGGCGTCGGAGATGACCGCGAGCGGCTTGCCGATCAGGGTGGACAGGCCGAAGTTCGTGCCGAGTCCGGCCAGGGTCGGCCCGGCAAGGTTCTCCTTGCCGACCAGCTCTTTCAGCACGCGGGCGATGGTGCCCTTCCCGGAACGCGACGGGCCGACCATGAGCAGGATCTTCTGCTGGTCGGTCCGGCCGGACAGGACGTAGCCGAACCACTGCTGAAGCGCGGTGATGGCGTCGGGGTCCTCCGGCCAGATCTGCGACAGGAAGTGATGCCAGGTCGGGGCGGTCGCAGTGGGGTCGTAGGGGAAGGGCACGGACACGAGGTTGAAGAACCCCGGGGTGTGCGGCAGCAGAGCGCGGTCGGCGATGCGCAGCAGCCCGTTCTCACACGCCACGATCGGCCCGCCGTCCTGCCCGCCCTGGCCGTCGAGCCATACCGGCGCGTCTACGTCGGTGGGCAGGAGGGTGATGGATCCGAGGGCGTCGAACAGGTTGCTGATCTTCTGCTTGGTGGGGGCCCAGGCGCGTTCCTCGGTCTCGCCGTCCTTCGTCGGCACCTGGTAGACGACGTGTTCCAGCCGCTCGTACATGGCCTTGCGGACCTGGGCTTCGTCCAGCTCGCGCCAGCAGGCACCGGTCCAGCGCATCCACGAGCCGCGCCAGCGCCGGCACACAAGCTGTCCGCTCTCGCCCTGCCAGTCGGGCAGGAGTCGCCGGGCGACGGCCAGCGGGTTCGACGGCGCGGGGAGTTCCTCGGGGTCGCGCGGGTCATGGTCTGTCGCGTTCATGCGGCTGTCCTCCCTTCGGAGTTGCGTAGCGGGCAGGTGTCGCGGTGGGCCGTGTGCGCGTCGATGAGCGCCAGCACGCGGGTCAGGCCGATGGCGCGTTGGTCCCAGCCGCACCGGCACACCGACCGGGCCGTGGGCACGGCACGGGCGGGAGCGGAGATGTGCAGCCAGGCGACCGCGTAGCGGCCGTCTCCGGCCGCGTTGTCGGCCTGCGACGGCTGCGGGGGAAAGACTGAAGGGACGCCCTGACGGGCGACACCCTGTCGGGCGCCAGCGTCAGCCTGTACGCCGGTCTGTCCCGCGTCCTGCGGCCGGGTGGTGGGCTTCTGGAGGCATTCCAAGGGGGGATCGGGGCGGGGCGTCACAGCGCCTCCCTGGGTCGTGCTTTGCGCAGGGAGGCGTCCAGGGCACTGCGGATGGTGGCGCGGCACTCGGCAGCGGTCAGACCGGCGGACTCCCCCGCCCATTGGAATGCTTCCTCCACCGCGTCCCGGGTGAGGTCGCCCCACGCGATGAACCGGCCCAGCTTGAACGCGGACAGGTTCAGCGCGTGGTTCCGCTCCCCCTCCGATGCGGCGACCACGACCCGCTGTTCGCGCTCCAAAGCGGCCAGCGCCGCGCGTGAGGCACTGCGCACGACCGGCGCGGGCGGCGCCGCCGCCGGGCGGGTGTCCTGCCGCAGCAGCGCGGCCAGCCAGCCGGGCAACGGCGCGGGTTCGCGGTCATCGGTGAGGGCGTAGGCGCGGCCGTGAACGATGCTGCCCGCGGCCACGACGTAGCCGCCCCATGCGCGGGTGTCGATGTTCTCCCCGAGCTTGCCCGCCGTGTTGCTCAGCCGCAGCCCGTCTGGCGCGGTGAAGTACCGGTGTTCTCCGCCGCTGGCGGTCCGCAGCGTGAACGTGGCGGGTACTGGCTGGCCGGTGCGCTCGCAGAGCGCCTGGAAGGTCGCCGCGCCGGCAGGCGCGTCGCTCTCGTCTTTGGTCACGTCGAGGTCGATGACGACCAGCCCGGCCGGGCCGGTCGCGACCCCGACGTTGAACGGCGCGGCCTGCCAGCACGCGGTGATACGCGCCGGGTCGGTGGTGGCGCGCTCCTGCCACTTCACGTGGCCCCGGGCGCAGATCCCGGTTCGGGGGCAGCGTGCCTCACCGTGCAGTGCCGGCGGCTTGCCGCCGGGACGGAGGGGGAAGACGGGCCAGCCGCGTTCCGCTGCGGCGAGTGCGGCGGCGAGCAGGGCTCGCGGTTTGTCGTCGGGTTGGGTCATGCTGGAGTCCTCCAACAGGTCCGATTGGGGCTGGTTGGCCGGGGCGACCGCGCATCTTTGGCGAGAGAAGCGGTCGCCCCGGGCGTATTCAGGCGATGTCCAGCGCGAGCTGGGCAGGGGCGGGGCCGGTGGTTGCCGGGGCGGCTTCGGCGGCCAGCAACGTGCGGTAGGCGTGTACGGCCTGGTGGATGACGACGCCGTTGCCCAGGATCTTGAGCTGATCGGAACGGGACAGGCCCAGGTCCATACCGGTGACCCAGCCGGGATCGGCGCCCATCATCCATTCCACGAACGCCGGGGACAGGCGGCGGTTGCCGCGGGTGCCGGGTTCGGTCGGCTCCGGCGCGGGACGTTCGAGGACGGTCTCCCAGCGGTGGATGGCGGGGCCGTAGTCGGTGCCGTTGGTGGCCACCCACCGCCCGTCCAGGCGCACGGCCTGGCCGGGCAGGTAGTAGCGGCCGGTTGCATCGCGCTGGTTCGGGCCGCCGTGCGGCCCGTCCGAGGCTTTCGGGGTGGGCAGCAGGTTGACGACCACCTCGTTCAGCGGCCGGGAGTTGGTGCCCAGCAGGTTGGACGCGCCGGACTTCCAGTCGCGGGCCGCCGGGGTGGGAAGCAGCGTCACGGCGGTGCGCAGGTTCATCCCGCCCTTGCGCTTGGGCGAGACGCCGGGGCCGCCGGTGCCGTCTGCTGCTGCCGGGGTGGGCAGCAGCCTCAGCCGTCCGCCGTCTGCGGGGGCAGCAAGAAGACCACTTCGTCCTCCAGCGTCGGCCCGTGCCCGCCCGCCTTGCGCTTGTCCGGGTGCTGCGGTCCGCCGTTGCGGCCCAACTGCGAGGTCGGGGTCTTCAGCAGCGGGATACGCGACGGCGAACCAGCGGTCCCGGCGGTGGCAGGCTCCGACTTCGGGATCTGAAGCTCGTAGGCACATCCACCGCGCGTCGTACCCGCACGCGGCCAGGTCCGCGGCGACGACACCGAGTCCGCGGCTTCGGATGGCGGCGACGTTCTCCAGGAACACGAGCCGGGGTCGAAGGTGGCGAACGGCTTGGGCGATGGTTTTCCAGAGTCCGGAGCGGTCACCGGCGATCCCTCCCCGAGGTCCGGCATTCGAGATGTCCTGGCAGGGGAAACCGGCCGTCAGCGACGCCGGACGCGGCATGCCGGCGGCCAGCGCCGCCCAGTCCACCGCGGTGATGTCACCCAGGTTGTGAGCCCGTGGCAGGCGTTCGGCCAGCAGCCTGGATGCGGCCGGGTCCCTCTCACCGACCACGGTCGTGGTCAGCCCGGTGACGGCTTCCACGGCCAGGTCCAGCGCGGCGGAACCGGTACACAGGCTGACGTTGCCGCCGTCCGGCGGCACGGCAGGGTCATGGGTCATGCTGGAGTCCTCCAACAGGTCCGATTGGGGCTGGTTGGCCGGGGCGACCGCGCATCTTTGGCGAGAGAAGCGGTCGCCCCGGGCGCATTCAGGCGCCGGGGTGGTCGGCGCAGTTGCACTGGTAGTCGAGCCAGCAGCAGTTGGGGCATCGGCCCTCGGTCAGCAGCGCCGCGAAGCGCTTCGCCTCCTCCTGCGCGGCGGCGTCGAGGCGGCGGGCGGCGGCGTGCAGCTTGGCCTCCAGCACGGCCGGGGGCGCGGTGGTGAAGTCGTGCAGGGCGACGGCAGCGGCGATGATGACGTCGCACAGTTCGTCGGCCACGTCGCGGGCCGTGTGGGTGGTGCCCTTGCGCGGGTTCTGACCGGTCATGCCGACGTACGCGGCGGCGGCTTCCCCGGCTTCCTCGCTGACCTTCAGCAGCCGCATCGCACGCTCGTGTTCGGCGGTGCCGTTGGCCTGGTCCAGCGTTGCGGCGATCTGGGCCGCGACCGGCCACAGAGAGGTGATGGTCTCGATGGCGAGTGCGGCAGCGGCGGCGATGTTGCGCGGGTCGTCGTGGACGATGCCGCCGTCGCCGGTCGTGCACCGCTCGTAGACGGCCAGGGCGATGGCCTCCATCAGCGGGTCCCCGTCAATCCAGGCGGCAGGGCGGTCGGGCGCCGTGATGTCACTCATGGTTGAGTCCTCCGGGTGTCTAGAACGGGGGTTCGTTGCTGTAGCCGTTGGCGGCCCACGGGTCGCGGTCACGCCGGAAGTGGCGGATCACGGGCCACAGGCGCGGCGGCAGCGCGGTCCACCGCGGCAGGGGCAGCAGCGTCCAGCGACGGCCGGAGTTGAAGCAGTCGCAGGGCTCCCAGTCGGTGCCCGCGTACTCGCCGGTCTCGGGGTCGCCGTAGTCGTAGGCGATGCCGCCGTTCCCGTCGCAGTCCGAGCAGTCGGGCCGGGGTGTGTCGGTGAGTACGAGCGCGTGGCGGGGGCAGCCGGTCCGCTCGATACGCAGTCGCATGGGTGTCGTTCTCCCTTCAGTGCCGTTCGCGGGTGAGTCGCAGGGTGATGCCGCCGACCCCGAGGGGTCCGGCGGCGCCGGCGATGACGGTGGCGGCGTGGGTGGCCGCGTCGAGCAGCGCGCACACCGCCACGACCAGCCCCCAGCAGCCGGCCGCCGCCGCAGCGGCGATGGCGACGGGGATGAGTAACCGGCGCCACGGCACACCGTCGCGGGTCGCGGTCGGGACGGTGATGATGATGGGCTGGCCGGTTGCCTGGGCGCGTTCGTAGGCGTCGGCGGGGATGTGCGGGGCGAGGTTTCCGGGCGGGTCGCGGTGCTGCATCGGGTGCTCCCTTCGCGGTGTGCTGCTGGGGTTGGGGCACCTGTCATCCGGCCTGTCAGGTGTCTGTCACCTGTCACCTGTCTGTCACCTGTTCTCGCAGGTGACAGACCGGATACAGGCACGAACAGACCCCCGAAGCGGGGTGTGCTTGGCTGAGTGACAGGTGACAGACAGGCCCCGGGGCGCGGTCAGTTGCCGGGGGCGTGGCGATGGTGGACGTAGCGGGCTTTGCTGCCCTCTCCGACGCGGACGATCTCGCCGGATTCGGCCCACTCCTTCAGCCATCCCTGGATGACCGGCCGCCGGGTTCCGTGAGTACCGGCGAGCGCTCGTTCCATCGCGGATGCGCCGGTGCCGTCCGGTCCGGCAGCGATGATGAGCATCAGCGCCGCCTTGCGCGCCGCACCCTGCGCCGGCTCCGACGCGGCGCGGTACGACAGCGACAGCCCGCCGTCCTCACCCGCCCCCTCCGTGGGCTCCTGCGGCGCGCGGGCGTCGGGGGTGCCCGGTTCGTCGGTGGTGGCGAAGGCGGCGTCGATCTCGGCGCGGAACCGCGCCGCCAACGCCTCTTCATCCACCGTCCCGCCCGCGGTGGGCTTGCGGTAGGACAGGTTGAGCCCAGCGGGCCGCTCCTGGCCCGCGTCGGCGCCCGGGGTGTCCGGTGTGGCGCTGCCGGCCGCGGGGGTGGTGGTGTTCCACAGCCATCCGGCGCGGTCGTCGTTCCAGCGGTCGGCGTAGTCCTCCCCCGCGGCGTCCGCGGATGCGGCGTCGAGGAGCGGGTGGCGGTCGCTGGTGGCCAAGGTGACTTCGCGGGCCATGCTGGGGGCGGTCTTCCACCCCTTGAACGGGGTGGGGGCGAAGCCGTCCGCGCCGGCGGCGCCGATGATGCCCGCGCCCTTGGCCTTCAACTGGCTGGCGTCGGCCTTGACCCTGGTGAACAGCTTCGCCGCGTTGTTGCCCGCCGACTCCCCCGAGGTGAGCGCGACACCGACCGGGGAGAACTTGCGGACCTCGGTGTTGCCCAGGGCGGACGTGTTGCCGTCAACCGCGGTCAGCACCAGCCGCAGCCCCATGGCCCGGGTCGTGCGCATGATCTTCTTGACGTTGGCCTGCACGTCCTTCATCACCGGGTCCCGGAACGACGGCGCGGACAGCAGTTCCGCACCCTCGTCCACCACGATCATGATCTGCGGAAGCTGCGGAGAGATGGGCAGGAGCGTGGTGTCCTGCGCGTCCATCAGGTCCTGATAGGCGTGCTGGCGTGCCGCGTTGATGGCCAGCGCCGCCCGCAGCATGCGCTGTGCTTCCTTGGGGGTGGAGGCCACCCAGTCCACCGCCGGCCGCGTCCCTGCCGGAGCCGCGGGCCGCCCGGCAGGCGGGGGCATCTTGCCGGCGGCTTCGAGGGCGGGGCGGATCCACGGGCGTGCGCTGGCGCCGGCTTTGAAGTCGATGACCCAGGTCAGTACGTCGGTGCAGCGGGCGAAGCCGGCCAGCACCACGTCGACGAAGGTGGACTTGCCGGATCCGGGCGGGCCCAGGATCAGCGCGCACGCCTCCCGCAGGAATACCTGCACCGGGTCGGAGTTGGGCAGCAGCCCCCACGGGATCCCCGTCAGCAGGGACAGCGGGGCGTAGTCGGTGGGGTAGGTGTAGGTGCGGTCGATGACGTTCTCGGTCGCGATGTCGAGCACCACGCGGCCTTGCCGGTCGCCTTCTTCGACGTGGATGGCGCAGCCCAGCGGCAGCCGGGCGTCCGCGGCCAGGCCCTTGGCCTGGTTCTGGATCTGCGTCCACACCGCCCCGCCGGCGGGCAGTTCCGCGGCGAGGCTGAAGCCGGCGCCGGTGGCCCACATCTCGACGGCGAACACGCTCACCTGCACCCCGCTGACGCGGTGGATGCGCTCTTCCCACTCGGTCGCCAGCGCGAGGCGGTCGGCGTTCAGCTCCCGGTACAGCTCCTTGGCTTCCGCGGACATGCGCTCTTCCTCTGCGGCTTCCTCGTGCACTGCCGCATGGCTGGCCATGGCGCCGACGCCGACCCCGAGCGCGGCCAGGGATCCGGCCGCGGCCCACTGAAGCGGGCCCGTGGCCACAGCCCAGGTGGTCCAGCCGCCGGCCAGCAGCCATGAAGCGCAGCGGGTGACCAGGGTGCGGCCGGTCAGCTTCCGCCGCACGCTCACCCCGACACCGTGCCCGATCGCGCCGGCAGCGCCGATGGCCATCGGCCAGCCCGGCGGCATGCTCGTGGCCGCACCCAGCAGCGCGACCGCCCCGGCACCCGTCGTGGCTGAGATGGCGCCGCTGACGGGGCCGTGGGGGACGGACCAGTCCAGCGGCAGCCTGCCGCCCGGCTTGTCCTTACCCGAACGCCGCCGCCGCGGCGCCGGCTCCTTGACGAGGGAGTGCGCACCGGCGGGGTGGTTGCCGCGGGTGCTGGAGAGGTTCAGTCCGTGCTCACTCATCCGCATCTCCTTCACGCGGGGAAGCAGCAAGGCCGAACCCGCATCACCTGCGGATTCGGCCTTGCTGCGGCGACTGCCCGAAGTGGGGCAGGGGCCCGGGGGTTCAGTTGTCCTGGTTGTTGGTGGTGTCCCACATGGCCTCGCCGGTGCGGGGCTCTTCGTGGCGGCGGATGTCGTGCTCGTGAACCTGCTGCGCGGTCTCCGCTACCTCCTCGGCGGCGTCCACGGCGCGCTTGAGGTGCCGGTAGACCTCCTCCAGTCCCTCGCCCACGATCTTGTCCAGCGGGAATTCCTCGTCGGACTTCTCCGCCAGGATCTTGAAGGTGTTCGAGATGCTGGTCAGTGCGGCGGGCATCCCGGCCAGGGTGCTGATCACGTGCATCGCCCCGTCCGGCTCGTACGCGCCCGCGGCCTCTTCCATCTCCGACGCCGACGCGTCGAACAGGAACCCCGGGGTGCTGGTGTCGGCCATGTCGTCTCCCTTGGTCAGATCAGCCCAGTCCAGTGCGGTGTGATTGCGCGGTGCCCGCGGCACCCGGTCCAGCAGCCGCCTTCCCCCGTCGTCGGGGTCGGCGTGCTGGCGCTTCTCGAACTCCTGCCGCGCACGCTGGTCGCGGTCGGCCCGCTCTTCGCGGGCGCGGCCCATCAGCCGCCACCACAGCCGCCGACCCGGATACATCAGCCCCGACCAGCCCAACCGCCGCCCGATCGGGGTGGTGAGCATCCCGAGCAGCCCGACCGGCGCGACCAGCGCCGCCGCCAGGGCGCCGCGTCCCCAGTACCGCAGGCGCGAGCGGCGCAGCTCCGAGCGCATCGCGCGGCGGGCGACCGCCCGGCGGCGGGCCTGCCGGGCACGCTCCACGCGTCCGGCCGCGGCGCGGTCGCGCTGCGCCCGCCACCCGGCACGCGCCCCCGCCAGAGCGCCACGCAACCGGCCCGGACGGCGGTGACCTGCGGCCTTGTTCGCGCGGATCGAAGACGGCGAGCGAAAGGACCGGCCGCCGTTGTTGGTGCGGCGGGCGTCGGCCAGGCGGCGGCGGGCCGCCGTGTCCGAGCGACGCCGCGCGCTGCGCGACGGAGCCGACGTAAGCCGGTCGCTGCGCGCTCCGCGCAGCGCGGACAACCTCCCCCGCGTACCGTCCGCCCGCGAGGTGCTGCCGGCGCGGTCCTTGCGTCCGAGGGACCACGGCGTACGCCGCCGCGACCCACCCGGGCCGCCGCCCGCGCCGCGCCCGCGTCCGGCGGATGTGGAACGGTTCTTCGTCCCCCCGCCGGCGCTCCCCCTGCGGGTCGTCGGCGCGGGCGTGGTGCGGCGGGTCTGCCGCGGCACCGTCCCGCCCCCAGCCCGGCGGGAGCGTCCGCCGCCCGACCGGCCCCGGCCCGAACCCCACATGCCGCCGGCCGAGCTTGCCGACCGGCGCGGGTTCGTACGGCTGGTGCCGCCTGCAGAGCTGGTGTTGGTGCGCCGGGGACGCTGGCGAGTGTTGTTGTGCTGGCGCATGTGGGCGGCGACCGCGCCGGTTAGCGCCGCCCCACCCAGGGCAGCCGCCGCCGCGATGGGCCCGGCGGCCAGGGAGGCGGCGGAAGCGAGTCCGACCATGGTGTTGCCGGTCGTGACCGCCAGCGGCACCGCCGGGATTCCACCGCGGGTGTGCGCCGCCGGCTCCCGGCCGGACGCCGGCTGCCCGCGCTGCGGCGGTGGCGGCGAAGTTGCGCCCGGGGTGGGCGCGATCGGGGTCGTCTGAGTCACGATGGTTCTCACTCCTTCACGGAGTCGAAGGGCCCGGCCGCGTGCTGTGGAAGGTCGGCGGCCGGGCCCGGGTGTGAGCGGAAGCTCAGAACTGGTCGGGGGTCATGTCGAAGAACAGGACGGTGAAGGTCTCGGTCCCCATCTCCTGCGCGACCACCGAGCGGATGACGCTGTAACTCGCGGTGCGGGTGTGCCCGGGGTGTACGTCGATGGGGCCGTCGTACGTGCCCTGACGGCCGCCGGCTGCCTGAGCGGTCATGATCCAGTGATGCCGCACGGGCGCCCGAAGGGTGGTGGGGGCCGTCTGCTCGGTCTGCGTGGACACTGCTGATCTCCTCGTCTGGTTGGGATGTTCAGGCGGCGTGCTGAGGTTCGGGGTAGGCGCAGGTCACGCACATGCCGAGGGAGCGCGGGATGCAGTAGCCGGCGTCCCGGCCGCAGGCCGGGCAGGTGCGGCGGGCGCGCATCGCCAAGGCGAGCGCGGCCCGCTTGCGGGGGGTCATCGGCCGTACCGGCTTGGCCAACTCCCAGCGGTAGAGGTAGGCGACCAGCGGCCCGCGCTTCTTGCGCGGGCGCATGAGCTGAGCGGCGATGTCCTGCCCGCCGGGCCGCAGCCCACGTGCGCGAAGCTGGCGCCGGGTGGCGTAGCCCTCCGGCGCCAGCTCCCACGGGAAGGTCGGGATGCCGAACCGTTCGCCACTCGGGTCGTAGCAGTCCGCGAACGCGACGGACATCAGGACACCAGCCGTCCGTCACGGGCCTCTTGCAGACGGGCGCTGACCCAGCCCACGGACCACCCGGTGTGCTGCGCGATCTGCCGAACGGAATGCCCAGCAGCAGCCCCCGCGCGCACAGCCTCAACCGCGTCGGGCTCGTTCATCTTCGCCAGCGCGATCGTGTTCACCGGCTTGCGCCGGGGCGCCCCGGACGGCTTGGTGAGGCGTTCACGCCCGGCAGGCTCAGGGTGTTCACGGACCTGCCGTTCGCGGTGTTCACGCTGCTCGCGCTCCACCTGTTCACGGCGCTCCCGCTCGGAGCGTTCACGCTCCTCACGGGCCAGTTCGTAGGCGCGCTGTTCCTGGCGCTCGCGCTCTAGGCGTTCCGTCTCCTCACGGTGCAGCCGCGCTTCATGCTCGCGCTGTTCACGCCGCTCTGCGGCCTCCCGCTCCGCGCGCTGCTGCTCCAACCGCGCTTCATGCTCGCGCTGTTCACGCTCGCGCCGGTCGGCATCGGCCTGGCGCTGTTCACGCTCCTGCCGGGCGGCGTGTTCATACTGCTCGCGTTCGATGCGTTCACGCTCGCGGTGTTCACGCTGTTCACGGTCGATGCGTTCAAGCGCGGCGGAGATCGCGCGGCGGTAGGCAAGCCCGGCTTCGGCGGTGACGATGAGCAGCGTCGGTGCGACCGCGTGAACAGCCACCCCGACCGCATCGCCCTTCAAAGCGGAATGCCCGACGTTCAACGCCAGGGTCATGATCCCGGTCAGCCAGCGCAGGACCGCCGGCCACCTGCCGGCCGTCCCGCCCAACCGCGCAACCGTCGAGTCCAGCCGCACCACGATCACCACGGCAGCGTCGACAACCAGCGGCAGAATCGGCGCTGTCCACTCCCACCCCGCCGGGGCGACACCGCGAACCAGCGGCGTCACGGTCAGCACCGAGAACAGCATCGCGCCCAACGTGATGCCCCACGTGCCCACCGACAGCGTGCGCTCAGCCGACCGGATCTGCCCCGGGCTCATCGTGGAGAAGTTCATGCCGCACCCCCCACCGGCGCAGGCACGGGGGCGTAGGCAACGAGTTCCACCTGCGCGCCGGCGTACTCGGCCAACGTGCGCAGCACCCGGGTATGGCCGTTGGCCTGAAGGTGGAAGGTCACCGCGTCGGGGTCGATCCCGAGCGCATCCCGCCACCCCTCGAAGGCCGCGAAGCTGTACCGCTCGTCATCCCGGCCGTGCAACGTCAGCTCCACCCGCATCGGATAGACGCTCGACAGGTGCACATCCGGAGCGGGTAAGTGCGAGAAGTCGGCGGCCAATAGCCGCAGCGCCCGCACCGCCACCGACAGCCCGTCCATCGTCAACGCTCGGCTCATGCCGCACCCCCGGCGAACGAGGGGTTCGTCAGGCCGGTCAGGGCGGCGATCTCGTCGCCGGTCAGCCGGTCGCGCTCGTTCAGGGCCCGGGCCACGGTGCGGATCTCGTGCCACAGGTGGGTCACCTTGCGGCGCGCCATCCCGCGCACCATGCCCCACGACTTGCCACCCTCGGGAACGTGGTCGCGACCAAGCACGATCCCGTGCCGCGCCAGCGTGTCCACGGCCAGCTCCCGGTCATGCTCAGCAGCGCATGCCGCGGCGCTCTCGGGGGTCCACAAGCCGTAGCGCAGCAGGTATTCCACCTGGGCAAGCGACCCGGCCGCGCCCATCGCAGCGAAGTGCCACGGCGAGATGTTGTTCGCCTCGTGCCCGGTACGGCCGGTCACCCTCCAACCGCCCTCTTCCGGGCGCCAGGCGATGACCTCGGCCTCCGTGACTCGGATGCCGTAGGCCAGCGACAGCACCGCATGACCCGCCTCATGGAAGGCCATCCCCAGCCGGGTCTGCTCGTAGCTGAGCGAGACGTTGAAGCACGCCCGCTGCCTGTCGGTGTGATCTGCCAACTCCGCAGCCGAAGGAACCATCGTCCTCATGCCGCACCACCCGACGTGCGGGCGGCGCGGCGGTTGGCCACCGTGCGGCCGGCGGCCAGCACCCGGTTCCGAGCGCGGCGGCTGCGCTGGTTGTCCATCTCGTTCCGCGGACGGTCAAGGGCGATGATCTGCGCCTCGATCAGGTCGATTCCCGCGAGGATCTCGGGCATCTCCGCCTCGATGGCGTCCAGCTCCGCGTCCGTGGGCTCCATCCACGGCTCGAACGCGGTAACAGCGTCCTGAACAGTGACAACATGGTTCATGGGTCGTGTTCTCCCTAGCAGTGGATACGGCCCGAACAGCGCCCCCGGAGTAGCCGCTCCGGGGGCGCCCGCCGTAGGGGTTGAGAAAGCGGCCAGCAGGGCGCCGACCACCGGCTTTGCGTTGAGCGAGGGAAGGGGCGCCCCGGGCGGGATTCGATCCCGCACCCTCACGGCATGGATGCCGGGGCGGTGGTGCGTGCTGGCGCTCAGCGAAGGATCGGGTACGCCTCCATCAGCCGCGACCACGCGCACGCACGTCGTCCTCGGACCGCTTGTTCTGCTCCGCGTTCTTCCGCGACAACTCCTGACGCTCCGCTTCTGTCAAACTCGTGACCACAGGTGCCTCCCAATCAGGTGCCTGCCGCACGGCCCCGGGTGGCAGCCCGGGGCCGTGCACTCTGGTGCCGGACTCTCCAGCTCCCCGCGCTCCCGCCCCTCCGCACGCCCATTCGGTGGGCCGCGGACGAGGCGGGAGAGGCAGCCGACGCAGCGGACCTGGAATCGGTCGGCTGCGGCGAGGTCCTTGGGGGCGTGGCCAACGGCCACGCGATGGGCGTCTTTTCGAGAGGGGCAGACGGGGCCCGCGATCTTTGCCCTTGTCTCACCTGTGCGTGCGGATCACGTGTCCGCCCCGGTAAGGGGCGGCATGGGAAGAAGGTGCGTACGAGTCGCACAGGCAGGGCCTACGGCTTGTCGCTGTTGCCTGATCCCGGGTCACCAGAGGACGCCACCTCTACAGCGCCCCTCCGCAGATCTCTTGCTCGGAGGCGCCGGCGCGTCATGGCTCCGGGTGCATCTGTTCAGTTGAGAAGGAACCTGCGCTTCTCTCAGGGGCCCCGGGGCCGGGGCACCTTCAAGGCGTTGCAGTACCTGTTTTACAGGTACTGCAACTGAGGGTCAAGCGCACCGGCCGAACTTCCTGGTCTTCTGCCGGGACTTCTTGGTGCACCATCAGAATCGGTGCAGGTCAGGGGAGTTGGTCACCTCATACGTGGACAGCCAAGGTAGATCTCGCTACCGTCGAGAGGTCCCTAGAAGTCCCCTCGGGGGTGTAGATGTCCAACGAGCGCCTACGGTCGGCTCTCTTAGCGCAGAACATGACTGTGCAGCAGCTCGCAGAGGCGATCGAGGTGAACCCGAAGACCGTCGAGCGATGGATCACGAAGGGCAAGGTGCCGTACCGGCGCCATCAGTACGCCACCGCGTCTCTGCTCAAGGTCGACGTGACGACGCTGTGGGACGATGCGCGCGCGGTCGACAGCGCCACCGACCTGTGCAAAGCGGAGATCCTTACGGCGTATCCCCACCGCCATGTCGTCCCGACGGACCTGTGGCGGCAGATGTGCGAACGCGCAACGCGGCAGATCGACATCCTCGTCTACGCAGGCATCGGCCTAGCGGAAGATCCGCGCTTCTTGTCGGCCCTCAAGGCGCAGGCGCGGAAGGTCGACATTCGCGTTCTCATGGGCGACCCCGAGTGCGAAGCCGTCATCCGTCGCGGGGTTGACGAAGGACACCGCATCATGGACGGCAAGATCCGCAACGCACTGGTCAACTACCGCCCGTTGTTCACCAGCCACCCCGAAATCGCCTTCCGGCTGCACGACACCGTGCTCTACAACTCGGTCTACCGTGCGGATGACGAGATGCTCGTCAACACACACGTGTACGGTATCGGTGCCTACCTGGCCCCGGTGCTTCACCTGCGGCGACTCCCCGGCGGGGGACTCTTCGACACGTTCGCCAACAGCGTTCAACAGACCTGGGAAGGCGCAAGGCCAGTGACCGAGCACGACATCACAGGAGCGTGAGGCATGGGACGCATCGACTACCTTCACGACCCCGACGCCCCGCCGGCCAACTCCGTGGTGCCCTCCGTCGTCGCGTTCGTGCAGAACGACGCGGGAGAGGTGTTGATGATCCAGCGATCCGACAACGGCCGCTGGGCTCTGCCTGGCGGCGGGCACGACGTAGGCGAGTCGATCTCTGACACTGTGGTGCGTGAAGTCTGGGAAGAGACGGGCATCAAGGCCGAGGTGGTCGACATGTCCGGGATCTACACGGACCCTGGGCACTTGATGCAGTACGACGACGGTGAGGTTCGTCAGCAGTTCAGCATCTGCTTCCGTGCCCGACCGGTCGGCGGTGAGGTGCGCACCAGCAACGAGACGACACAGGTCCGCTGGATAGACCCAGCGGACCTGTCACAGCTCGACATCCACCCCACGATGCGGCTTCGAATCGAGCACGCCGCGGATCGGACGCGGAAAACTCCCTACATCGGCTGACGCTTCCCGGCCGCAACCCGATCGAGAACGCGCGATGTGCTCGCCAGGATCTCGGGCTCCGCTCGCCGGATGAACGTTCCGATCAGGCTTTCCGGCCCGTACCGTCCGGCGATCTCATTCACTCGGTCGATGGGATTCGTGGGGGTACCGTCCGGGGTGGTGTTCATGTCGCAGAAGCACAGGGCGTCGTTCAGGTGGGCGCGCTCGCGCGGGAACTCTTCCAACTCGGCGCGCAGGCCGCGCGCATCCGCTTCCATCCATGCGCAGGAGTGGTGCGCAACCAGGTTCACAACCCGTTCGTCGGCGTTGGCCACATCCCGGAGATAGCGGGCACCGTCGAGCGGATGGAAGCCCGTCTTGGCCAGGTCCGGTGAGTATCCAATGTCGTGCAGGACAGCAGCCGCTTCCAGCAGTGTGGCATCCGCTCCGAGCGCTGGCGCGATGACCCGCGCCCGCTGTGCCACCCCCTGCGAGTGCGCCCACCGGCGCGGCAGCGGATCGGCAAGCAGTGACTCGGCGAGGGGATAGGCCCACTCCACCAGGTTCGACAAGCTAACCCTCCTTCTGAACCGGTGCTGCGCGGACGGTCCGCGCCTTGCCTTGCCCTGCGCTCGCCAGCACGCCTGCGGCTTCTAGCTTGTCGAGCGCCTTGGTCACGGTGGGGCGTGATACTCCGAATCGCCCAGCCAGAGCGGAGGCACTAGGGAATGCGGCCCCTGCTTCGAGCCCATCAGCCGTGATGATGTCCGCGATGCGTGCGTCGAGCGGGCGGCGGTCGACCTGCTCGTCAGCCCGGATGACACGCCACCGGCCGCCCGGCACCGGTTCCGCCACGCCTTCCTTGCGGAGCACGTCGAACGCACGGAGTACGACTCCGCGTGAGACCTGGCGACGCTGTATGAGGTCTGCGACCGCCGGCAGCCTCGTCATCTCTGGGTCGGCCGCAATCTGGGCCTTCACCTCCGCCGCGATCTCCAGGAAAGTCCCTCGGGGGCTCGCCTGCGCCACTCGTTTCCCCTTCTGTTCGCCCAAGTCAAGCTCTATGTCTTGCGACAAGGGTGGCACGTCCAGGTGTCAGCGGGGAGCGGGGAGCAGGCGTCTGACGCTGGTCGTGCGCGTACCAGGGGAGCCACTGAGGGAGCCACGCAGGGCGACACGGGGCGGACTCCGATGGACGGGTACGGACGCCGGCCGTGCCGAGCAGGAGGACCCGTTCGCCCTCGTCGCCCCCGCCCCGAACGGCGTCATTACCGGCGAGGTAATGGCCGGCTCCCCACGGTCCGGATCCCGGGCGGGCGACCTGCCGGTTTCGGCGCTATTGCGGTGCCGCGTCCGTGGCCCTACGTTTCCGGAGGCGGCCCGTGCCCGGCCTGAGATGAGACGGCGATGGAACTGGAACTGCGGCATCTCAAGCTCGTGCGCGCCATCGCGGAGACGGGGAGCCTCACCCGGGCCGCCGGCCGCCTCGGTCTCGCGCAGTCGGCGATCAGCGCGGACCTCATCGGCTGGCACCCGGAGTCGCCGGCGGCGGGCACGGCCCCCGCCGTGCTGATGTACGCGCGGGCGGCGCACGCGGAGGCGGCGCGGCGCAACCCGGTCTACGCGAAGTGGCTCGCCACCCACCCCGGGTACGGCACCGCCGGCTGACGGGCCGCCCGGCCGGCTGACGGGCCACCGGTCGCGGTCACCCGGCGTGCTGGTCCTCCGCCACCGGCTCCGCGCGCACCCCGGCCGCCGCCGCCCGGCGCACGACCGGGCCGCCGCACTCGCCGATCCACCGGCGCAGCACCCGGTGCACCGATTCGGCGCCCGCCAGCGTCTCCCCCGCCGGCACCGGCGGCGTCAGCCCCTCGGGCCAGAACAGGAACGCCCGGCTCTGCTCGCCGCCGAGGCCGCCGTGCGAGCCGATCTGGTCCTCGAAGGCGTGCACGGTGCCGGTCTGCGGGTCGTACGAGGAGTTGACCATGATGTCCGCGGCGTGCGGGAAGCGCGCGGTGCGCAGCACCGTCCCGGCGGCGCCGGGCCCGAAGGGCAGCAGCGGGTCGATGCCGACGACCTTGCCGGTCTCCAGGTGGTGCTCCGCGCCGTCGGCTCCGAGGACCACGGGACCGTGCTCCTCGGAGCGCACCAGCACGAAGCCCACCCCGGGGTGCTCCGTCAGCGCCGGCAGCAGCGCCGGGTGGCGGCGCTCGATCGTCTCCCGGCTGGCCACGCCGGGCAGTTCGGGGAACGACACCAGGCCCAGGTTCCCGGAGCCGAGCACCACGGGCTCCAGTCCGCGGCGCCCTTCGCCGTCGTGCCCGTCCTCCGGGCGCTCCGGCCGGCGCAGCGCGGCGCGGGCGGCGGTGCGGGCCTCGGCGCCGCTCCTGGTCTTGCCGACCCGCCGCGAGACGGGCAGCCCGCAGCCGGCGCGTACCAGGTCCTGCAGCGTGAGGCCGTACGCGGCGGCGAACGTCGGGCCGTGGCTCTGGCCGTGGTCCGACAGCAGCACGATCCGGTACGGGCGCGGGGCGTGCTCGGCGGCCTTCGCGATGAGCGCTATCGAGCGGTCGATGCGGCGCAGCACCTGCTGGGTGTCCCGGTGCTGCGGCCCGGCGTAGTGCGCCACCTCGTCGTACGCGACGAGGTCGGCGTAGACCGCCGTGCGCCCCGCGAGCATGTCCCCTATGACGGAGGCCACGACGACGTCCCGGGAGACGACGGTGGCGAAGGCGCGGACGAACGGGTACAGCCCGCCGCGGCCGACGCGCGGCGTCTCCTGGCGCAGCCGGGAGCGCAGCGACTGGAACACCTCGCGGGCGGCCTCGGCGACGAAGGAGGCGAAGGTGCGGGAGGCGTTGGCGGGGTCGGAGAAGTAGGCGAAGTACCCGGCGCGGGAGCGGGTCTTCTTGTTCCGCCGGACGGCGACCGAGAGCACCAGGGCGAGCTGGGTGGCGCCACCGGTGAACAGGTTGCCGCGGCTGGCGGTGTCGCCGGGCTCGCCGGTGGCCAGCAGCCCGCCGGGCGCGGCCGGATCTGCGGCGCGGGCGGCGGCCCGGCGCTCCAGCTCCTGCGCGGTGGAGGGATGGCTGCAGACCATCACCTCGCCGGTCTCCTTCTCGTACCAGCGGAAGGCGGGCACGTCCTCGTTGGTGCCGTGCAGGATGCCGAGCTGGCTGGCGCCCGTCTGGCTGGACCAGTCGGTGCGCCAGGGGATGAGCCGGTGGCTGGTGCCGTGCCAGGAGGCGACGGTCTCCATCACCGGCGGCAGCCGGTGCGCGAGCAGCCGCTGCCCGCCGAGGCTGCGCCCGCCGGCCCGCTCGCGCTCCTGCAGCGCGGCGTGCAGCACGTCGTGGCCGACGCCGTCGAGCTGGAGGAAGACGATGCCGGGGGCGGCGTCGGGGGACACCGCGGGCGCGCCGCGGCGGTACGCGAGCCGGGCGAGCCGGCGGCGGTACGCGCCGTCGTCGCGGACGGTGAGCGCGGTGCTGGTGGCGGAGGACGCGGCGGACATCACCGCGGCGACGACGACGGCGGTCTCCGGGTTGGCCTCGCCGCGTCCTGTGGGGTTGAGGCTGAGCGCGATCAGCAGCAGGGAGCCGTTGAGGAAGAAGACGAGCAGGCCGAGCACGAACGCGGGCACCAGCAGCAGGGCCCGGACGAGCACGGGCCACACCAGCGCGGAGAGCACGCCGAAGACGCCGGCGCCGACGGCGGCGGTGACGGCGATGTGGGTGGCGCTGTCGCCGCCGGGCGCCTGGAGCCGGAAGTCGGGCAGGGCGCCGGCGAGGATGAGCATCGTCACCGTGCCGACGGCCCAGACGACGACGATCCGGCCGAGGCCGCGGGCGGCGGCGCGGCGGCCCTTGCGCGTGGCCGCGGCCCGCAGGGCGGTCAGGCCCGCGCGGGAGCCGGGTCCTGGGCGGGTGTCGGTGCGGGGCGGGGCGGCCTCGTCCGTACGGGATGGGCGGTCCGCGTCCGTACGGAGCCGGTCGTCCGGCTCCGCTCCGGAGTCGGGGGCGGGCTCCGCGCGGGACCGGGGGTCCCGCTCCGTACCTGACTCGGGGCCGGGCCGCGTACCGGACTCGGGACCCGGCTCCGTGGGGGACTGGGGATCCGGGTCCGTGCGGGACCCGGCGTGCGGCCCGGACCGGGGGTCCGGGCCGGGTCTGGTGCCCTCCCCCGCGCCCTCTCCGGACGCGGGCTCCTCACCCGGTCCGGAGTACCCGCCGGGCGCCTTCCGCGGCTCTGCCATGCGCTGTCTCACCTCCGCTCCTGTCGTACCAGCCTTCCACAGCCGGGCGGCAACCCGTTCCGCCCGGCGCCGCGGGGCCGCACGGGGCGCGCGGGACGCCGTACCCTCGGTGAGGCCGGAGCTGGTGGTGGCGGCGGAGGGAGCGGGCGTTGCCGGTCGAGATCACGTGGTGGGGGCATGCCACCGCGACCGTGCGGGACTCGGGGGTACGGGTGCTGACCGACCCGCTGTTCGTACCGCGGCTGATGCACCTGCGGCGGCGCCGCGGCGCGCTGCCGCCGCCCGCGGCCGCGATCGCCGACGTCGTGGTCGTCTCCCACCTGCACTCCGACCACCTGCACCTGCCGTCCCTGGCCAGGGTCGCGCCCGGCACCCGGCTCGTGGTGCCGCACGGCGCCCGGGGCGCCGTCCCCGGGCTCGGGCGGCTCGCCGGGTCGCGCGGACTGCAGGTGACCGAGGTGCGCCCGGGGGACGAGGTCGCCGCCGGGCCGCTGACGATACGCGCCGTGCCCGCCGCCCACGACGGCCGCCGCTGGCCGTACGGGTCGCGCACCGCGCCCGCGCTCGGCTACGTCTTCGAGGGCGAGGCCCGCACCTACTTCGCCGGCGACACCGGCCTCTTCGACGGCATGGCCCGCGCCGTGGGCGCGTGCGACGTGGCGATGCTGCCCGTCGGCGGCTGGGGCCCGTTCCTCGGCCACGGGCACCTCGACCCCGGCCGCGCCGCCGAGGCGCTGGCGGAGCTGGCGCCGCGCGCTGCGGTGCCGGTGCACTACGGCACGTACTGGCCGATCGGCATGGACGCCGTCCGGCCGCACGAGTTCCACGCCCCCGGCCACGACTTCGTCCGCCGGGCCGCGGCACTGGCGCCCGGGGTGGCGGTGCACCGGCTGGGGCACGGCGAGGGCATGCGGCTGGAGGCGGCCCGTTGAGGGTGCCGAACGCGCCGCCCGGGCTGCTCGCCGCCGCCCGGGACGTGGCCCCCGCGCAACAGGCCGTGGGCTACCCGTCGCTGTTCCTGCTCGTGCTCGTCGGGTCGCTGGTGCCCGTGGTGCCGACGGGCGCCGTGGTCAGCTCGGCCGCCGTCGTCGCCTTCCACCACGAGGCCGCGTACGCGCTGCTGCTGGTGTTCGGCACCGCCTCGATCGCCGCCTTCCTCGGCGACGTCGCGCTCTACTGGCTGGGCAGCCGCGGCGTCCGCTCGCGCAACGGCTCGCGCTGGCTGGACCGGCTGCGCGACCGGGTCGCCCCCGAGCAGCTCGCCCACGCGCAGCGGAGGCTGGAGCAGCACCGGATCTCGGTGCTCGTGCTGTCCCGGCTGCTGCCGGCCGGGCGGATCCCGGTGATGCTGGCGTGCCTGCTGGCGCGGATGCCGCTGCGTACGTTCGTACGCGGCAACTTCCCGGCCTGTCTGGCGTGGGCGGCCACGTACCAGTTGATCGGCATCCTCGGCGGCTCGCTCTTTCCCGAGCCGTGGCAGGGGGTGGCGGCGGCGGTGGCGCTGACGGTGCTGATCAGCGTGGCACCGCCGGTGTGGCGCCTGCTGCGCGGCCATCGCGGCCGGGGGCAGGGCGCGTAGCGCTTTCGCGGCCACGCGCCCCGCGTACGCGCCGTACGCCCCGTGCCGCCTTCACAGCACCCGCGACGCGCCCACCGGCAGGTCCCACAGCTCCGCCCGCGGCCGGCCCGTACGCTCCCAGGCCGCCCGCACCCGCCGCAGCGGCTCCAGCGGCGGCTCCGACGAGAGCAGGAACGTGCCGAAGTGCATCGGCGCCATCCGCCGCGCGCCGACGTCGCCGCAGGCGCGCACGGCCTGCTCGGGGTCCATGTGCACCGGGCCCAGCATCCAGCGCGGCGAGTACGCGCCGATGGGCAGCAGCGCGAGGGCGATGCCGGGCAGCCGGCGGCCGATCTCCTCGAAGAAGTGCCCGTAGCCCGTGTCGCCGGCGAAGTAGACCCGCCGGCCCGCGCCGTCGGTGAGCACCCAGCCGCCCCACAGCGAGCGGCAGGTGTCGGTCAGCGTGCGCTTGCTCCAGTGGTGCGCCGGTACGAAGTCGAAGCGCACCGGCCCGCCGGGCGCGGGCAGTTCCGCGGCCTCCCACCAGTCCAGCTCGGTGACCCGGGTGAAGCCGCGGCGGCGGCACCAGCGGGCGAGCCCGGCGGGCACGAACAGCGGGGTGGTGCGCGGCAGTCGCTTGAGGGTGGGGCGGTCGAGGTGGTCGTAGTGGTTGTGGGAGACGACGACGGCGTCGACGGGCGGCAGGTCCTCCCAGCGCACCCCGACGGGGGTGACGCGGGCGGGGGTGCCGAGGATCCGCCGGGACCACAGCGGGTCGGTGAGCACGGTCAGGCCGCCGATGCGCAGCACCCAACTGGCGTGCCCGGCCCAGGTGACGGCGACGGTGGCGGGGCCCGCGGCGGGCAGCGGCCCCGGCTCGTAGGGCAGCTCCGGGATCTCTTCGAGGGTCCTGGCCGACGGGCGGAACTGGCCGGTGCGGGCCAGCCGGGCGAGCATGCCGATGCCGGGGAGGGGGGCGTTGAGGCGGTCGGTGAAGGATCGCGGCCAGCGGCGGATCTCGCCGAGCGGGCGCGGTTCCGTGGCGGAGCGCTCGGTCGGTGCGGCGGGTCCTGCGGCACCCGTTCGCTCTGACTGGCTGGTCAACGGCGGGCTCCCGTCAGCTCGGTGAGGGCCGATCCGAGGGACCTCAACGCCTCGGCCACCTGCGGCCATTCCGCGGGGTCCGGCTGCTCCTCCCCCGCGGTTCCGGGGGCGGCGGGGGCGGCCGGGACAGGCGCGGCGGCGGGGGTCAGGGTGGTCGCCGCGGCGGCGGGCGGCCGGGCCTGCGCCGAGGCGAGGGCGGCGGCGTGCGCGCCCCCGGCGTCGCCGAGCAGCGGCGCGGTCGCCACCCGCAGCCGCAGCGCGGTCAGGTCGTCGCCGAAGCGCTGCGCACCGGCGACCGCGCGGGCGCGGGCCCCGGGGCCGAGCGCCCGGACGACGGCCCTCTCCAGGTCCACGGCGTCCACGACGCCGCCGCGGGCCAGGTCCTGGCGCAGGGCTGCGAGGTCCGCGTACACGTGGTAGCCGGCCTGGGGCGGGCGGACCAGCGCGCCCGCGCCGGTCAGCACGTCCCGTACGGCGGCGGTGAGCGCCGTGTGCAGCCGGACGGCGGCGGCCAGCCGGCCGGTGACCGCGGGCGGCTCGGCCAGCGCCGCCGCGGCGGCGGCCTCGACGGGCGGCGGCAGCGGCGGCACAGCGGTGCCGAGCACGGCCAGCGCGGCGGCGTGCAGCGCGGCGCCCGCGCGGGTGGCGGGGAAGCGGGCGACGGCGGCGGGCCAGCCGGGCGGGGTGAGCGTGCCGCCGAGGTCGGCGAGGACGACGACGTCGTCGGGCAGCATCTCGGCGGGGCTGACGAGCACGGTGGCGTGCGGGTCGTGCAGCGTGTCGCGGTACGTCTCGTCGCTGACGACGAGCAGCCCCTCCCGGGCCGCCGCCTCGCACGCCTCGTGCACCAGCTCCGGCGGCGGCACGGTGCCGGTGGGGTCGTCGGCGACGGAGAGGACCAGCAGCCGCGGGTCGCCGCCCTCGGCCCGTACCCGCCGCACGGTCTCCAGCAGCGCGAACGGGTCGGGGGCGCCGCCGGATTCCGCGGTCGTGGGCACGCGGTGCACGGCGCGGCCGAGGATCGCCGGCTGCGCCGCGTACCAGGACGCGGACGGCCGGGGCAGCAGCACCTCGCCGCCGACGGCGGCGACCACGGCGAGGAGCAGCGCGGGGCCGCCGGGTGCGGCGGCGGTCTGCCCGGGGTCCGTGGCCAGGCCGCGGCGGTGCCAGTAGCCCGCGGCCGCGGCGCGCAGCTCCGGGCCGCCGCCGGGCGGCCCGAGGGCGGCGGTGGCGGCGCCGGCGAAGCCGTCGACGAGCTCTGCCGGAGGTGGCAGACCGGCGTCGGGGACGGCCTGCTGCATGCGCCACCTCCCGCCGTCACGCGCCCGTCGGGCGCTCACAAGAGTGCGAATCTCTCCCACTGTCCCAGATCGGGCGGCCACCGGGGCGGTGCGCTGCGCGCCTGGTCAGGTGAGGTGCGGCCGGGCGGGGGCGGCGGGGCGGGCGGCGGGCGTACGGCCCGGCGCCCGGCCCGTACATCCGGTACGGCCCGTCCGGCACGCGTCCCTTGCGCACGGTCCCTCAGCCGCGCTCGCGCGCGCCCTCGCGGGTGCGGCCGAGCGCGACGGAGCGCTCGGGGTGCCGGCTCAGGTACTCGCCTTCGAGCTGCGCCATGCGGGTGTTGTGCATGGCGAGCGCCGCCGCGGACCCGTGCAGCAGCGTGTCGTGGCGGGTGCGGTGGATGGTCTCCAGCTCCCTTATCAGTTGCTGGTCGGTCAGCCGCGCGGGGGCGATGCCGCCCCGGCGCCGGTCGCTCTCGCCCATCTGCGGCTCTCCTTCGCGCCGGCGGTCTCCGTCTCCCAGGATCGGGCAATCCGGGCCCCGCTGCTACCCGGGAGACGCGCCCAGGTTCGCGGAGCCCACTTCTGCTGCCCGTATAGCAAGACGATACTTCTCGTCATACGAGACCGGAGTTACGCTGCCGCCATGGCCGTTTACACGCATGGACACCACGACTCGGTGCTGCGCTCGCACCGCTGGCGCACGGCCGCCAACTCGGCGGCGTACCTGACCGGCGAACTGCGTCCGGACATGCACGTCCTCGACCTCGGCTGCGGCCCCGGCACGATCACCGCCGACCTCGCCGCCCTCGTGCCCCGGGGCGGGGTGACGGCGGTGGACGCCCAGGAGGGGATCCTCGCGCAGGCGCGCGCCGCGGCGGCGGAACGGGGCGTGGCGAACGTGGAGTTCGCCGTCGCCGACGCCGAGGCGCTGGACTTCCCGGACGACTCGTTCGACGTGGTCCACGCGCACCAGGTGCTCCAGCACCTCGCGCACCCCGTGCGGGCACTGGAGGAGATGCGCCGGGTGTGCCGCCCCGGCGGGCTCGTCGCCGCGCGGGACGCGGACTACGCGGCGATGACCTGGTACCCCGACGTGCCCGCCCTGGACGACTGGCTGGACACCTACCGCCGGGTGGCCCGCGCCTCGGGCGGCGAGCCGGACGCGGGGCGGCGGCTGCTGGGCTGGGCCCGCGAGGCGGGGTTCGAGGACGTCACGGCCTCGGCGGGCGCGTGGTGCTTCGCGACGGCGGAGGAGCGCGCGTGGTGGAGCGAGTCGTGGGCGGACCGCACGGTGGCCTCGTCGTACGCCCGCCTGGCGGTCGACGGCGGGCACGCGGACGCCGCGGCACTGGCGCGGATCGCGGCGGGCTGGCGGGAGTGGGGCGCGGCGGCGGGCGCGTGGTTCGCGGTGCTGCACGGCGAGGTGCTGTGCCGGGTGCCGTGACGGTGCGGCGGGCCCGGCGCGTACCCGCGCCAACGGCCCGGCGTCCGGGCGGGCTTCGCCGCCCCTAGACTCTCCCCATGGAGATCCTCGGCACCTCACTGCGCATCTGCGTGGACGACCTGGAGTCCGCCGTCGACACATACGAGAGGCTGACCGGCGAACAGGCGCAGCACTTCTCGCAGGCGGGCGTCTCCGTCGCCGCGGTCGGCTGCTTCCTGCTGATGTCCGGTCCGCCGCAGACCCTCGACGTGCTGCGCAGAATCACCGCGACGCTGGCGGTCAAGGACGTCGCCGAGGCGTACGCGACGCTCCGGTCGGTCGGCGCGGAGATCGTCGCGGGCCCGTCGGAGACGCCGATCGGACGCAACATGGTGGCGCGCCACCCCGACGGCAGCATCTTCGAGTACGTCGACCGCCGCCGCTGACCCGCCCCGCCGACCGCTACCGCGGGGGCCCGCCGATGCCGGTCATCTCGACGGTCAGGGCCCAGCGTTCGTGGTCCCGCCAGGCGCCGCCGATGAACAGGTAGTCGGGCGAGAAGCCCTCCAGCCGGAAGCCGGCGCGCTTGGCCAGCGCGATGGAGGCGGCGTTGCCCGGCTGGACGTTGATCTCCAGGCGGTGCAGGCCGAGGTGGGTGAAGGCGTGCCGGACGACGAGGCCGATGCCCTCGGACATGAGGCCGCGGCCCGCGTACGGGACGAAGGCCGCGTACCCGAGGGCGCCGGAGAGGAACGCGCGGCGCACGATGGCGTTGATGTTGACGAAGCCGGCGAGGGCGCCCGACTCCCGCTCGCAGACGAGGAACCCCTCGGTCTGCGGCTCGGTGAGCCGCTCCAGGTAGGCGCGGAAGTCGGCGGGGGTGGCGGGCGGGGACAGCCACGGGTGGTGGAGGTCGGCGCTGGCCCGGGCGCGGGCGAGGAACTCCTCCTCGTCCGCGGGGCGCGGGGTGCGGATCGCGGTGCGCGCGCCGGCCGCGATGACGTCGTTCTCGGGCACCGGGCGAGTGTACGCCCGCCGCTGGTCAGGGGTTCGGCTGGACGAACCGCAGCCGGTTGCCGAACGGGTCGGTCAGCTCCAGGATCGTGCCGATCCCGGCGTCCTCTTCGAGTCCCGGCTTGAGGTACGGGTAGTCCTTGGCCTTCAGCTCGGCGTGCAGTTCGCCGGCGCCGTCGACCTCGACGTAGACCGTGGCGCCGGGGCTGGCGTCGCCGTGGTGCTCGCTCAGGTGGAGGGTGAGGTCGCCGCGGGAGACCTGCATGTAGAGCGGGAAGCCGTCGGCGAACCTGTGCTCCCAGTCGACCGTGAAGCCCAGGTAGTCGACGTAGAACTCGCGGGCCTTGGCGATGTCGAAGATGCGGAGGATCGGTGCGGTACGCCGGAAGAGGACAGTCATGTCTCCACTATGCCTCCGCCGCCAGCCGCTCGGCGAGACGGCGCATCTCGTCTCCGACCAGGTAGTGGCCGGGCAGCCCGGGGATCTCGACGGGGCGTCCGGCGGGGCGCCGGGGCGGGTGGCGTATGAGGTGGCCGAGGACGCGGGCGGCGAGCGCGGGGTCGTCGGGCGGGTCGCCGAGGACGTAGTGGTAGGCGTTCGGGCGCCAGTGGGGATAGCGCTCGGTGAGGCCGACGATCAGCGCGGGCGGACGGCGGCGGTACGAGGCGTACGGCTCGGCGTAGTACGAGGTGCGGCGGCCCTCGGCGACGTTGCACGACTCGCAGAGCAGGCCGCGGACCAGCCCGGAGACGTGGTGGTGGTCGACGACGAGCCGGGACGGGCGCAGCCCGCAGACCGCGCACCGGCCGTCCTGCCACCGCCGTATCGCGGCGAGTGCCCCGCCCGGACCGGCGGCGGGCACGAGCGCGGGTGCGACGTCCCCGGCCCGGGCGGCGGCGGGTGCGCGGGCCGCGCCGCCCGGCGCGCCGGGCGGCGTCCACTCGTGGCAGGCGGGGACCTCGCGGCCCGGTGGGGTGCTGCTCATGGTCCCGACGCTACGGCCCGCCACTGACATCGGCCGCCGCGCGCGGCCCCTCCGCCCGCAGCAGCGCGACGAGTTCGTCCACGTGCGCACGGCGGGTGAGGAACCCGTTGACGTTGATCCGCAGCGCCCGCCGGCCGTCGAGCACCGTGGTCGCCAGCCACGCCCGGCCGCCGCGCTCGACGCGCTGCTGGAGCGCGCGCTGCACGGCGTCCTGCGTCGCGGCCGGCGCGTCCCGTACCGCCGCGGGCAGATAGCGCACGCAGCACACCGCGGTCTGCACGTCGCCCACCGGCTCGAAGCCGTCCGCGGCGGCCAGCTCGGCGGCGAGGTACCGGGTGAGGTCCAACTGCCGTTCCACGATGCGCCGGTAGCCGTCCCGGCCGAGCCCCGCGAGGGCGGCCCATAGCTTGAGCGCGTTGGCGCGGCGGGTGCCGAGCTGGCCGAGGCGGAAGAAGTCGAGCGGGCCGTCGTCCGGGAGGCCGTCCGGGGTGCCGTCCGCCGGGCCGCGTTCCCCGCCCCGGCGGTCGTCCAGGTACGCCGGATCGGTGTCGAAGGCGTCGCGCAGCACCCGCGCGCCGTCGCGGATCAGCAGCGCGCCGCAGGAGAACGGCACGAACATCCACTTGTGCGGGTCCAGCGTCGCCGAGTCCGCCCGCGCCACGCCCCGCAGCAGCCCGCCGTGCGCCGCGGAGAACGCCAGCGCCCCGCCGTAGGCCGCGTCGACGTGGAACCACAGCCCGTACTCCGCGGCCACGTCCGCGAGTTCGTCCAGCGGGTCGACGGCGCCGGAGGAGGTGGTGCCGGCCACGCCGACGACGCAGGCCGGCCGCAGCCCGGCGGCGAGGTCCCGCTCGACGGCGGCGCGCAGCTCGCCGACGCGGACGCGGAAGCGTGCGTCGGTGCCGACGCGGCGCAGGTTGTCCCGGCCGATCCCGAGCATGTCCACGCCCTTGACCAGCGAGAAGTGGGCCTGCTCCGAGGCGTACACGCGAAGCCGCGCGGAGCCGAGGCCCGCCGTGGCCGCGGTGCCGGCCGCCGCATCCCTGGCGCACTTCAGCCCGATGAGGTTCGCCTCGGACCCGCCGCTGGTGAGCGTGCCGAACGCGCCGTCGCCGTAGCCGAGCAGGTCGCACAGCCAGCGCAGGACGCGCTCCTCCAGCGCGGTCGCCGTCGGCGACTGCCGCCAGGCGGCGGCGTTCTGGTTGAGCGCGGAGCACACCGCGTCGGTCCAGACGGCGACGGGCAGGGGCGCGGGGTTGAACAGGCCGAAGTAGCGCGGGCTGGAGATGTGCGTGGCGTCTTCGACGACGTCGCGGGCGAGCGCGTCGAGCAGTTCCAGCGCGTCCGTGCCCCGCTCGGGCAGCGGCCCGGCGAAGCGCTCGCGCAGGTGCTCCGCGGTGGCGCCGGAGCAGACGGGCAGGCCGTCCAGTGCGGCGGCGTAGCCGGCGACCAGCCGCGTCGCGGCGGTGCCCAGGCGCCGGTGCTCGGCGGCGAGCGCCGCCGCGGTGAGGTCGTCGTCGTGCATGGATACGTCCATGCAGCCGATCTTCACAAGGGGTCCGACGACAGGGAAGGGGCGACTTTCCGATGAGAAGACATAGGGTTTGCCTATGGCGGTGTCGTTGGAGGATCTGCGGGTGTTCCGGTCGGTGGCCGCGGCCGGCAGCTTCGGCCGGGGCGCCGCGCGGCTGCGGCTGAGCCAGCCCGCCGTCAGCGAGCGGATGGCCCGGCTCGAACGCGACCTGGGCCGCCCGCTGTTCCTGCGCGGCGGCCGGGGCGTGCGGCTCACCGCGGCCGGGGAGCGGCTGCTGCCCTACGCCGAGCGGTGTCTCGCGCTCGCGGAGGAGGCGGTCGCGGTGGTACGGGCCGAGCCCGGCCGGCCTCGGGTGCGGGTCGCCCTGCACGCCACGTTCGCGCCGAGCGTGGTGCCGCGGGTGCTCGACGCGCTCGCGCCGCTGGACGTCGAGGTCGCGTGCACGGACGCGCACAGCGAGGAGGTGGTGCGCGGGCTGGCCGACCACACCGTGGACATCGGGTTCGTGGTGCCCGGACCGTATCCGCACACCCTGACCGTGGAGCCGTTCCTGACCGATCCGGTCGTCTGCGTCGCCCGCCCCGGGCACTCGCTGGACACCGGAGGACCGCTGCGGATCCGGGACCTGGCCGCGTATCCGGTGGCCTGTACGACGTGGGGCGACGGCGCGGCGCGCTTCCTCGACCTGCTGCGCGCGGCCCCCGTGCCGGCCACCGGGCTCCACCCCGTCTCCCCCGCCGAGACCGTCGCGAGCCTGGCCCGCCGCGGCAGCCACGCCGGGATCCTGACCCGCTCCACGGTGGGTCCTGACCTGGCCGCGGGGTCGCTCGTCGAGTTGCCCGTCACCGACCTGCCGCGCTGGGAGCTGACCCTCGCCCTGGCCCACCGCGCGCAGGACGCCGCCACCGCCCCCGTACGGGCGCTGCGCGCGGCGCTGCTCGGCGCCGGCTGAGACCGCGGGGCACGCGCGTCACCTGCGGCGGTGGAGCATCCACCCCACGATCATGCCGATCACCGCCACCGCAAGCAGCGCCAGCCACAGCGGCGTGGTGACCTCCCAGAACAGCAGTTGGATGCGGGTGCGGCGGGTGTTCTGGAAGATGAACGCCAGGCCGAGGGCGGCCAGCACGAGCGCGGCCACCCGGCGGGCCGTGAGCGCCTGCCGGGGGCCGCCCGTCCGTACCGAGGTATGAGCCATGAGCCCAGCCTGCTCCCCGCGGGCGGGATCGCGCCCGGCGGCCGGGCCCGTTCGGGCGAACGCCGGCGGCGGCTCAGGCGAGCCCCGGGGCGTCGAGGGTGAGGGTGCCGGCGTCCGCGTCGAGGACGGCGGGGACGCCGAGCGGGACGGTGAGGGCGGGGACGCCGTGTCCGAAGTCCAGACCCTCCAGCACCGGCACGCCGAGGTCGCCGAGCCGGTCGGCGAGCACGGCGCGGACGTCCTCGTACGGGCCGGAGTCCTCCCAGGTGCCGCAGACGACGCCGGCGACGCCGGTCAGCCAGCCGCTGCGGCGGAGCTGGGTGAGGATGCGGTCGAGCCGGTAGTCCTCCTCCGCGACGTCCTCGATGAGCAGGATGCCGCCGGCGGCGCCGGCGCGGGCGCCGGCGGTGCCGAGGCCGGCGGCCAGCAGGCTGACGCAGCCGCCGAGGGTGACGCCGCGGGCCAGGCCCGGGACGAGGGCGCGGGCGCCGGGGCTGGTCAGGCGCTGCACGGTGGCCGGCTCGAAGAGGGTCCGGCGCAGGTGCTCGCGGGTGGTGTCGTCCGCGGCGAACGGGGCCCAGGCGGGCATCGGCCCGTGCAGGGTGGCCACGCCGAGGTGGGTCGCGATGGCCTCGTGCAGGGCGGTGGCGTCGCTGAAGCCGACGTAGACCTTCGGTCCCGCGGCGCGCAGGGCGGCCCAGTCGACGTGGTCGAGCATGCGGTGGGCGCCGTAGCCGCCACTGCCGGAGAAGACCGCGGCGACCTCCGGGTCGCACCAGGCGCGCTCGAAGTCGCGGGCGCGGGCGGCGTCGTCGGCGGCCAGGTAGGACAGCGTGTCGTGTTCGCCGTACGCGGTGGGGTGGACGACGACGTCGAGACCCCAGCCGCGCAGCACCTCGACGCCGGCGTCCAGTTCCCTGCGCGGGAACCCGCCGCTGGGGGCGACGACCGCGACCCGGTCGCCGGGGCCCAGCCGGCGGGGGCGGACGAGCGCGGCTGCGGACCCGGTGCCCGGGGCGGCCGGGCGGGCGGTCGCGGCGGCGGGGGGCACGGGCGCGCCCAGGTCCACGACCGGCACGTCCGGCGCCGCGAAGCCGAACGCCTGCGCGTACAGCGACAGCTCGGCCTCCAGTGCCCGGATCAGGGTGTCGGCGCGGCGGAAGCCGTGGCCCTCGCCCTCGAAGGTCACGTACGCGTGCGGCACGCCCCGGCCGGCGAGCGCCGCCAGGAACCGCTCGGACTGCACCGGCGGGCAGATCACGTCGTCCAGCCCCTGGAGCAGCAGGAACGGCGCGGTGATCCGGTCGGCGTGGTGGACCGGGGAGCGGTCGCGGTACCGCTCGGGCACCTCGGCGAGCGGGCCGACCAGCGACTCCAGATAGCGGGACTCGAAGTCGTGGGTCTCGTCCGTGGCCCAGCCGGCGAGATCGAGGATGGGGTAGACGATCGTGCCGCACGCGTACAGCCCCTCGGCCAGCGGCGAGGTGAGGGACGCGGCGGTGGTCCAGCCGCCCGCGCTGCCGCCGCGGATCGCGAGCCGGGCCGGGTCGGCGGTGCCCTCGTCGGCCAGCGCGCGGGCGACGGCGGCGCAGTCCTCGACGTCCACGACGCCCCACTGCTCGCGCAGCCGCTCGCGGTAGGCGCGGCCGTAGCCGGTGGAGCCGCCGTAGTTGACCTCGGCGACGCCGATGCCGCGCGAGGTGAAGTAGGCGATCTCCAGGTCGAGCACCAGCGGTACGTGCCCGGTGGGGCCGCCGTGCGCCCAGATCACGTACGGCGGCAGCTCGTCCTCGGGGCCGGTCAGCTCCGGGTGGTGCGGCGGGTAGACGTGGGCGTGCACCTCGCGGCCCCCGGGGCCCGCGAAGGTGCGGGACACCGGCCGCGGCAGGTAGTCCGGGTCGACGGCGTCGCGGTGGGCGTTGCCCGCGACGCGGGCGTAGCCGGTGGCGGTGTCCAGCTCCACGACCTCGTACCCGGTGACGGGGCTCGCGGCCAGGCCGAAGACCCGCTCGCCGGTGACGGCGAGGGCCGCGGCCCAGTTCGACCAGGGTCCCGGCACGTCGGCCAGCTCGCCGGTGCCGGGGTCGAGGACGCCGAGGCGGGTGCCGCCGGCGCCGTGCAGGGTGGCGACGAGACCGCCGCCGAGGACGGCGAACCAGCGCAGCCCGACCTTCCACAGCGCGTCGGCGAACTCCTCGGGCAGCGGGCAGAGTTCGGTCGTCACGGCGGTGGCGGGGTCGACCCGGTGCAGGTTCCACCAGCCGCTGCGGTCGGTGGCGGCCACCAGCGTGCCGTCCGGCAGCCACTCGGCCTGCGCGACGGACTCCGCCTCGGAGCCGGTCTGGGCGCCGAGGACCGTGGTGACCCCGGCCAGCCGGCCGTCTCCGGTGACGTCGGCGACGCGCAGCTCCGTGCCGTCCCAGGGCATCTGCGGGTGGTCCCAGGCGATCCAGGCGGCCTGCCGGCCGTCCGGGGAGAGGCGGGGGCCGGTGACGAAGCGGTGCCGGTCGTCGGTCAGCTCGCGCACGGCGGCGCGGTCGGCCGCCGCCGAGCCGTCCAGCGGCACGGCGGCGAGCACGCGGCGTACGTCGGTGGGGGCCTGCCCGGTGAACTCCTCCAGCACGCACCACACCTCGCCGCGCTCCGGCAGCACGACCGCGTCGCACCAGCGCAGCCCGCCGCCGACGGCGGAGACGGGGGTGAGCGGGCGCGGCTCGCCGCCGCCGTCCGGCTCGTACGCGTACAGCCGCTGGTCGGCGAAGTGGGTGAAGACGATCAGCGGACCGCCGGTGGCGCGCGGGGCGCCGGCCCAGGGCCGGCCGCCGTACTCGATGACCCTGTTGCGCACGTTCCACGGCGGGGGCAGCACCGACTCCTCGGTGCCGTCCGGGCGCAGCCGCACCAGCGCCCGGCGCCCGCCCTCGCGCGGCCGCGGGGCGGTCCACCACACCTCGTCGCCGACGGCGTCCAGATACTCCGGGCGGCCTTCGTGGCTCGCGGCGAGGGCGGCGGTCAGGGGGGAGGGCCAGGAGCCGTACGGGGCGGTGGTCACGGGCGGCGTCGTCTCTTTCCGCTGGTGGTCGAGGCGCCGGCCGCTCTGGCCGGCGCGCTCGCTGGTCGTTGGCCGCTTCCGCGCGGCTACCCGGGGCGGTGTGCCGTCAGGCCGATCTGAGGAAGTCGTCCAGCACCCGCACGCCGAAGTGCAGCGCGTCCACCGGCACCCGCTCGTCCACGCCGTGGAACAGCTCCTGGTAGTCGAATCCGGCGGGGAGCTTCAGTGGCGAGAACCCGTAGCCGGTGATGCCCAGGCGGGAGAACTGCTTCGCGTCGGTGCCGCCCGACATGCAGTACGGCACGACGTGCGCGCCGGGGTCGAAGCGCTCCAGGGAGGCGCGCATCGCGGCGTAGAGGGGCGCGTCGACGGGGGCGGTGAGCGGCACCTCGCGGTGGCTGAACTCCCAGTCCACGTACGGTCCGGTCAGCTCGTCGAGCGTGCGGGCGAACTCCTCCTCGCCGCCGGCCACCATCCGGCCGTCGATCTGGGCGGTGGCGCTGCCGGGGATGACGTTCACCTTGTAGCCGGCTTCGAGGACGGTGGGGTTGGAGCTGTTGCGCACGGTGGGCGCGACGAGGGCGGCGGCCGGGCCGAGCTTGCCCAGCAGCGCGTCCACGTCGAAGGCGGGGTCGTCCAACTCCTCAGGGGCGACCTCGACTCCATAGGCCGCGGCCGTCTCGACGAGCGCCGCGCGGACGGTGGGCGTGAGCCGCACGGGCCAGCGGTGCTCGCCGATGCGGCCGACGGCGGCGGCCAGCCGGGAGACGGCGTTGTCCGCGTTGACCTTCGAGCCGTGTCCCGCGCGGCCGCGGGCGGTGAGCCGCAGCCAGGCCGTGCCGCGCTCGCCGGCGGCGACGGGGTAGAGGCGCAGGCCGTTGCCGGCGTGGAAGGTGAAGGCGCCGGATTCGCTGATGCCCTCGGTGCAGCCGTCGAAGAGCGCGGCGTGCTCCTCGGCGAGATAGCCGGAGCCGTACTCGGCGCTGGCCTCCTCGTCGGCGGTGAAGGCGAGCACGATGTCGCGCCGGGGGCGGACGCCGGCGCGCGCCCAGGCCCGTACGACCGCGAGGACCATCGCGTCCATGTTCTTCATGTCGATGGCGCCGCGGCCCCAGACCACGCCGTCCCGGATCTCGCCGGAGAACGGGTGGACGCTCCAGTCGGCGGGCTCGGCGGGCACCACGTCGAGATGGCCGTGGACGAGCAGCGCGTCGGCACCGGGGTCGGTGCCCTCGATGCGTGCCACGACGTTCGTCCGGTCGGGGGCCTTCTCCAGCAGGGTGGGCTCGATGCCGGCCCCTGCGAGGCGCTCCGCGACGTACTCCGCGGCCTGGCGCTCCACGCCGTCGCCGCCGCCGTGGTTCGTGGTGTCGATGCGGATCAGGTCGGAGGTGAAGCCCACCACCTCGTCCAGCGCGGCGTCATCCGGGCCCGGGTGCGGGGCAGCCGGGGCGTGCGGGGGGGCGTCAGCCATACTGCTCCTCCACCGCGGCCGAGACGAGCGTGGTGACCGCCTTGAAGCAGCGGATGCCCTCGTACATGGTCTCCGTCGTGTACGCCACGCGCCGCTCGCCGGTCGGCGCCACGCCCGGCACCACCGTGGCCGCGCCGGCCAGATGCTCCGCGTCGAACTCCAGCTCCACCGTGAACGGGCCGCCGCGCACCGGCTCGGCCCGCACCGCGAGCGCCGCGCCCTCGGTGGCCGCGGCCCGGATGTCCGCCGCGGTACGGGCCGGGGTGCGGCACACCGCGGCGTACCGCGAGACGTAGTCCTTGACGGCGACGCCGGGGGCCGCGGGCGCGTACCCCTTGGCGTCCTCGACGGTCTTGTCGTCACCGGTGACGAGCACGACGGGGACGCCGAACTCGGCGACCACGTGCGCGTTCAGCAGGCCCTCGCTGGCCCGCACGCCGTTGAGCCAGACGCCCGTGATGGAGTTGGCCAGGTAGGTGTGCGCGAGGACCCCTTCCGCGCCCGCGCCCGTGTGATAGCCCACGAACGCGATGCCGTCGACGTCGCCGTGCTGGACGCCCTCGACCATGGACAGCGACTTGTGCCGCCCGGTGAGCATCTGGGCGCGGTCGTCGATCCGCTCCAGCAGCAGATTGCGCATCGTCCAATGCGCCTCGTTGACCAGCACCTCGTCGGCGCCGCCGGCGAAGAAGCCCTCGATGGCGGCGTTGACGTCGGATGTGAACATGGGCCGGCAGCGCTCCCACTGCGGGCCGCCGGGGAGCACGTCGGCGGGCCACGTGACGCCGGTGGCCCCCTCCATGTCGGCGCTGATCAAGACCTTCATGCCGAGCCACGGTACGCGGTCGGACGAAGCGGTGAAACCCCTGTGGATACGTACAGAGGTCCAGACCACTCCAACTCCCCCGGAACGCCCCGCGACCAGCCACTTCGACGACGGTCCCGGCCCTCCGCCAGCCGGAGGAAGCACGCTCGCGACGACCGGCGCCACACCCCCGGCGAACGCGTCCCGGCGCGGGTCTCCTCCGCCCGGCCGGAGCGCCGGCTAGTCGCCGTGGCCGAGCTGGAGATCGCGTTCCGTACGGCCGCCGCCCTCCACGCGCAGCACCGTGGCCACCGGCGGGTACCCCGCGGCGATGACGGTGTACTCACCGGCCGACAGGTCGACGAAGCGGAACGCGCCGTCCGGGCCGGTGGTGCCGGTGTCGACGACGTTGCCCGCGGCGTCCAGGAGCGTGACCCTGGCGTCCTCCACCGGCCGGCCGCCGAACGCCCGTACGGTCCCGCGCAACACCGCGCCGCCGGCCAGCTCGACGTCCTGCCGGGTCTCCCGCGCCGCCTGCACCGAGACCGGCAGCGCCGCGGGCCGGAAGCCCGGCGCGGTGGCCGCCAGGGTGTACTCGCCGGCGACCAGTTCGCCGATCGCGTACGAGCCGTCGTGGCTGCTGCGCGCCGAGGCTACGACCTCCCCGCGCGCGTCCGTGAGCGTCACGACGACGTTCCCCAGCGGCGTGCCGTCGGCCGCCGCGACGGTGCCGCAGATGCGGCCCGCGCCGCCGAGCACGAGGTCCAGTTCGACCGGCCGGTCCCCGACGGTGACCGTGACGGCCTGCGGCTGGTGCCCGCCGGCCGCGGCCACCAGGACGTACGAGCCCGCGCCCGGGGTCGGCAGCACGTACCGGCCGTCGTCGCGGCTGGCGTCGCGGCCCACCTGGCGGCCGGCGCCGTCGATGAGGGTGAGCGCCGCACGCGGCACGGTGGTGCCGTCCTGGTGCTGCACGCTGCCGCACACCGGCACGCCGGCGCCCGCCGGGACGGTGCCGCGGGCCGCGGGCACGGTGGTGTCGACCCCCGGGTACTCGTCCGTGGCGGGGCCGGGCCCCGAGTGGTTCTGGGACACCAGTGGTCTCTCCTTCAGCAGGAACGCGAACACCACGCCGAGGACGAGCACGGGCACCAGGTACAGGAAGATGCCCGGCATGGCCTCGGCGTAGGCGCGGATGTAGCCGTCGCGCAGCTCGGCGTCGAGCGCGTGGACGGCCTCGGGGGTGATCGACTCCGCCTCCGGCAGCGTGGCGCCGGGGGGCGGCGGGGGCAGGGTGCCGGCCAGTTCGTCGGCCAGGCGGTCGAAGAAGAGGGTGCCGAAGACGGCCGTGCCGACCGAGCCGCCGATCTGCCGGAAGTAGTTGTGCGCGCTGGTCGCGACGCCCAGGTCGGCGGGGCGCACCGCGTTCTGCACGGCGAGGATGAGCACGGGCAGGACGAGCCCGAGGCCGATACCGAGGACGGCCATCCAGATGCTGTACGAGAGCTGCGAGGTGTCCTCGTCCAGCCGGGAGAGCAGCCACATGCCGACGGCGGCGACGGCGCAGCCGGCCACCGGGTAGGGGCGGTAGCGGCCGGTGCGGGTGATGAGCTGGCCGGAGGTGATGGAGGCGGCGACGGTGCCGATCATCATCGGCAGCATCAGCAGTCCTGACTCGGTGGCGCTGGCGCCGTCGACCATCTGCAGGAAGGTCGGCAGGTAGCTGGCGGCGCCGAACATCGCCACCCCGGTCACCACCCCGACCAGGGAGGTGACGTTGAAGATGCTGTCGCGGAAGAGCCGCAGCGGCATGACGGGTTCGACGGCGAAGTGCTCGACGACGAGCAGCAGGACGGTGGCGGCGACGGCGCCCGCGCCGAGGCCGAGGATGACGTCGGAGGTCCAGTCGTACTCCAGGCCGCCCCAACTGGTCAGCAGCACCAGGCAGGTGGAGGCGGCGGCGAGGAACAGCCCGCCCAGGACGTCGAGCCGGGGCCGGGCCGCCGGCTTGGGCAGCTTCAGCACCAGTCCGGTCACCAGCAGGGTGACCAGGCCGAAGGGCACGTTGAAGTAGAAGCACCAGCGCCAGGACAGCTCGTCGGTGAAGAACCCGCCGAGCAGCGGTCCCGCGACCGAGGCGAGCCCGAAGGAGGCGCCGATCAGGCCCATGTACCGGCCGCGTTCTCGGGACGGGACGATGTCCGCGATGATCGCCTGCACGCCGATCATGAGGCCGCCGGCGCCCAGTCCCTGGACGGCGCGGAACGCGATGAGCTGGTCCATGCTCCGCGAGGCCCCGGCGAGGGCGGAGCCGACGACGAACACCACGATGGAGAACTGGAAGACGCCCTTGCGGCCGAAGAGGTCGCCGAGCTTGCCGTAGATCGGCAGACTGATGGTGGACGTGAGCAGATAGGCGGTGATCGCCCAGGACATCCGGTCCAGGCCGTGCAGTTCGCCGACGATCTTCGGCAGCGCGGTGGCGACGATCATCTGCTCCAGCGCGGCGAGGAGCAGCGCGAGCATCAGGGCCGGGAACACCAGCCGGACGCGCCAGGGGCTCAGCTCCCCGCCGTCGCCGGCCCCGGCCTTGGCGCCGCTCCCGGCCGGATGTCCGCCCTTTCCGGTACGTCCCGGCCGTCGCGCGGGCTCCGCCGGTCCCGCCACCGGGCCGGCCGCGGGCACGGTGACCGGCTCGTCGTTCACCAGGGTCGTCCCCACGTGCCAGCTCCCCATCGTCCGCCTGCGCCTGACCATTCTTCGCACCGCCCAAGATCCGGGGGCAAACGGGATTCACCCCCCGTACGGCGGCGCGGGACCGCGCCAACTCTGGTGCGCGGGGCGCCGATCGGGCGCTCATCAGCGGCTTTCGCGACGGACCCGCGGAGCCGGGGGCGTACGGGCGCGCGGCGGGAATCCACCCGAACCGGCGAGCCGCGCGGCGCCGCGTCCGGCGCGGCGTTGACCGGGATCACCCGATCGAGGACTCGACGCGAAGGGAACGCGTGTTCTATTCTTGGCGTCAGATCAACGGGAGGTGCCGATGCGCTGGGAGAATCTGACCGACGAGGCCGCCGACGGCGGCGCGGCCACGGGGGCCGCGCCGCCCGCCCTCTTCGGCACGGCGGCCGTCGTGACCCGCACCTTCGACACCCCGGAGTTCCGCGGCATCACGTTCCACGAGGTGCGGGCCCGCTCGATCGTCAACAGGGTGCCGGGCGCGTCGCGGATGGCCTTCGACTGGACCGTGAACCCCTACCGGGGCTGCAGCCACGCCTGCGTCTACTGCTTCGCCAGGAAGACCCACGGTTACCTGGACCTCGACACCGGCCGCGGCTTCGACTCGCAGATCGTGGTGAAGATCAACGCCCCGGAGCTGCTGCGCCGCGAGCTGGCGAGCCGCCGGTGGCGCGGCGAGCACATCGCCATGGGCACGAACGTCGACTGCTACCAGCGGGCCGAGGGGCGCTACCGGCTGATGCCCGGCATCCTGGCGGCGCTGCGGGACTTCGCCAACCCGTACTCGATCCTCACCAAGGGCACGCTCATCCTCCGCGATCTGCCGCTGCTCAAGCAGTCGGCCGAGGTCACGCAGGTCGGGGTGGCGGTCTCGGTGGGCTTCCTGGACGAGGAGCTGTGGCGGACGGTGGAGCCGGGCACGCCCGCACCGCAGCGCCGGCTCGACGTGGTGCGCACGCTCGCGGAGCACGGCATCGGCTGCGGGGTGCTGATGGCTCCGGTGATCCCGTTCCTCAGCGACTCCCCCGGGCAACTGCGTGCCACAGTGCGGGCGGTGGCGGAGGCGGGCGCCACGTCGGTGACGCCGCTGGTGCTGCATCTGCGGCCGGGCGCGCGGGAGTGGTTCATGGCCTGGCTGGAGCGCCACCACCCGCATCTGGTCCGGCGCTATCGCACGATGTACGCGGGCGGGTCGTACGCGCCGAAGTGGTATCAGCGCCAGATCACCCGCCAGGTCCACGAGTACGCGACCGAGCTGGGCATAGGCCCGTCGGCGCCCGGCATCGCCCGCCGCATCGAGCCCGAGGAGGGGCCGGGCGCGCCGCCGGAGGGCCCGGAGAACACGCAGTTGACGCTGCTCTGACGCCGGTTCGCGGCGCTACGCCGCGAGCCCTGGCCGTACCGCCGCGCCCGCGGCCCGTGGCGCACCGCCCGTGGCCCGGGCCGGCCCTGGCCGCGCGCCGCCTCACTGCGACGGGGTGCGCGGGCCGATGCGGGTGATCGCCGCCGTGGCCGCGCGCCACAACTGCGGGAAGCCGAGCGCCTCGGAGAGCGCCGGGATCGCGCGCGGGTCGCCCAGCTCGCCCAGCCCCTCGACGCAGGCGGTGGCGATCGGCCAGTGGTGCTGCGGCTCGCGCACGAGCCGCTGCAGCGTGCTGATCAGCGCGGGCGCCGACTCCGGCGCGCGCAGCCTGACCAGCAGCCGGATGGCGTGCAGCGCGTACGCGGTGCGCAGCGGGTTCGTCGCCAGGGCCGCCGCCGCCCGCGCGGTGCGCGGGTCGCCGAGCCGGGCCAGCGCGCACGCCGCGCTCTCCGCCCGTACCGGATCGCGGTAGTTGAGCAGCAGCACCAGCGTCTCGAACGCCCGCCGGTCCCCCGCCGTGCCCAGCGCGAAGGCCGCCAGCTCCCGGGCCCACAGCGGCTCGCCCGGCAGTTCCAGCACACGCGCCAGCTCCTCGTGGGCGGTGGTCGTGCGCTGCCGCGCGAGCGCGGTCATGTGCTCGAAGCGGGCCCGCGCCGGCGGGTCCTCCAGCCTGCCGCGGATCCGTTCGGTGAGCGCCAGATACTCCTGGTCCATGCCTCGGCCCCCTGCCTCGCCGGCACTCAGGGTACGTACCCGCCACCGGTCGGTGGCGGGCTCGTCGATCGGGGTTCACTCCATGTGTGCCCCGGCTGACGGGTACATTCCCTGATTCGCCCTCTGGCGCCCATGGTTACTCACGAGTTAAGCTCGCGGGACGAGCAGCACCCCTGCTCGGGCGGTCTGGTGACGCAGCCGCCGAGAGCTGAAGTCGGTTCGGCAACTGACAGCACGCGCGACGGGCGCCCCCGGTGCCCGTGGCGAGGACGCCCGGCCCCGGGACAGGGCCGGCCGCGGATCTCGCCGCGCGCGCCCCGCCGCCCCGCGCGGATCTCGCCGCGGGCCCCCGCGCCCCGGCCCCGACGCCGTGCGCGTGCGGCCCCGGACCCTCATCTCCCGCGTCACGACTGGAGTCCCGCGATGGACCGCAGCCCTGTCCCCGAGTCCCCCGAGTTCCCCCCGGTTCCTTTCCCCACCGTGGCCGTCGTCGGCCTCGGCACGATGGGCACCGGCCTGTGCGAGGTGCTGGCCCGCGCCGGGCGCGAGGTCGTCGGCGTCGACGTCAGCGCGGCCGCCGCCCGCGGCTGCGTCGCCGCGCTGGAGCGCGCCACGGAGCGCGCCGTGGCCCGCGGCCGGCTCGCCGAAGGCGATCGCGCAGGCGTCCTGGCCCGGCTGCGTACGTTCCCCGACCTGCGCGCCGCCGCGGACGCGGACCTGGTCATCGAGGTCGTGCCCGAGTCGTACGAGATCAAGCAGCAGGTCATCGCGGAACTGGACGGCATCGTCCGCCCCGGCACGGTGCTCGCCACCGGCACCAACGCGCTGTCCGTCACCCGCCTGGCCGCCTCCTCCGCCCGCCCCGAGCGCGTCCTCGGCCTGCACTTCTTCACCCCGGTCCAGGCGATGCGGCTGGTGGAGGTGGTCTCCTCCGTGCTCACCGAGCCGGCCGCGGTGGCGCAGGTCACCGCGCTGGTACGGGAGTTGGGCAAGGAGCCCGTCGCGGTCGGGGACCGCCCCGGGTTCATCGCCGACGGGCTGCTCTTCGGCTATCTCAACCAGGCCGCGGCGATGTACGAGTCGCGGTACGCCACCCGCGAGGACATCGACGCGGCGATGAAGCTCGGCTGCGGCCTGCCCATGGGCCCGCTGGAACTGCTCGACCTCATCGGCGTCGACACCGCGCGCACGGTGCTGGAGGCCATGTACACCGCGTCGCAGGACCGGCTGCACGCACCCGCGCCCGTCCTCGGCCAGTTGACCGCCGCCGGGCTGACCGGCCGCAAGGCGGGCCGCGGCTTCTACGCCTACGACGCCCCCGGCAGCGGCACCGTCGTGCCGGACGCCGCGCCCGCCGCCGCGGCAGCACCGGGCGCCCCGCCGCGGCCCGTCGAGGAGATCGGCGTGGCCGGCTCCGGCACGATGGCCAGCGGCATCGCGGAGGTCTGCGCCCGGGCCGGGTACGCGGTCACCCTCGCCGCCCGCAGCGCCGGCAAGGCGGCGGCGGCCAGGGCCCGGGTCGCCGCGTCGCTTGACCGCTCCGTCGCCAGGGGCCGCCTCGGCGCCGCCGACCGCGACGCCGCGCTGGCCCGGATCACCCCCGCCGGCACCCTGGACGCGCTGGCCGGCGCCGGCCTGGTGGTGGAGGCCGTCGCGGAGGACCTGGCGGTCAAGCGGCAGTTGTTCGCCGCCCTGGACGAGGTGGCGCGGCCCGGCGCCGTACTGGCGACCACCACCTCCTCGCTGCCCGTCATCGCCTGCGCCGCCGCCACCTCGCGCCCCGAGGACGTGGTCGGCATGCACTTCTTCAACCCGGCGCAGGTGATGAAGCTCGTCGAGGTGGTGCGCACGGTCCGTACCGCGGACGACGCGCACGCCACCGTCCGCGCGGTCTGCGCCACGCTCGGCAAGCACCCCGTGGACTGCGGCGACCGGGCCGGGTTCATCGTCAACGCGCTGCTGTTCCCGTATCTCAACAACGCGGTGAAGATGGTCCAGGAGCACTACGCCTCGCCCGACGACATCGACGCCGCGATGAAGCTCGGCGGCGGCTACCCCATGGGCCCCTTCGAGCTGCTGGACGTCGTCGGCCTGGACGTCTCGCTGGCCATCGAGCGCGTGCTGCACCGCGAGTTCCGCGACCCCGGCCTCGCCCCCGCGCCGCTGCTGGAGCACCTGGTCGCCGCGGGCTGCCTGGGCCGCAAGACGGGCCGCGGCTTCCGCGAGTACGCCGCCGCCCGGCGCTGAACCCCCGCCGGCAGGGCGCCGCCCGCCGCTCCCGGAATTGACGGCGATCCGGGGGCCACGCATGGAGTACGTTCCTTACATGTCCCAGCCTGCGAAGCCCAGCCGTTCGAACTCCAGCACCCAGCGCCTGAAGATGCGCCGCGACATCGCGGCCGCCGCCATGGAGCTGTTCGCGACCAAGGGCTACGAGGCGACGACAGTGGACGAGATCGCCGCCGCGGCGGGCGTGGCCCGCCGCACCTTCTTCCGCCACTTCCGCTCCAAAGAGGAGGCGATCTTCCCCGACCACGACGACACCCTGGAGCGCGTGAAGGCCGTCCTGGACGCCGCGCCGCCGCACGAGTACCCGCTGGACACCGTCTGCCGCGGCATCCGGGAGGTCATGCGGATGTACGCGGCCCAGCCCGCGGTCTCCGTCGAGCGCTACCGCCTGACCCGCGAGGTGCCCACGCTGCGCGAGCGCGAGATCGCCTCGGTCTCCCGCTACGAGCGGCTCTTCACCCGCTATCTGCTGGGCCACTTCGACGAGGGCGCACACCAGGACGGCGACGACGGCCCGCTGCTCGCCGAGGTCGCCGCCTCCGCGGTGGTCACCGCGCACAACCACGTGCTGCGCCGCTGGCTGCGCGCGGGCGCGGAGGGCGACGTGGAGGGCCAGCTCGACCGCGCCTTCGCGGTGGTACGGGCCAGGTTCACCGGCGTCGGCCAGCCGCAGGGCCCCGCGGGCCTGGCCGCGGTGGAGGCGGGCGCGGCGGGTGCTCCGGCGGTCGTCACGGCGGGTGGCGGGGGCTCGGACGTGCTGGTCGCGGTGGCCCGTACGGACGCGCCGCTGAGCGAGGTCATGCGCACCATCGAGAAGGCGCTGAAGAAGAGCTGAAGGCGAGCTGACCAGGGGTTTCACCCCGTCTCGGGCTCCCCGGCCGCTACCGGCCGGGGAGCCTTCGCATGCTCATCCGTGCACCGCCGCGAACACTTGAGAGAGATTTTTGGCACCGAGTGTCTTGCAGCTTGGCACGCCGTGCCATACGGTACGGGATATCCGGGTGCCCGGCGTACGCGACCACTGCGCGCGCCGGCTGTCCCCGCAAGCCCCCGGCTCGCGCACCCGGTCCGCGCCTCGTCACAGGCGCGGGGCGCCACCGCGCCCGTACCGCGCACACCGGCACCGCCGGAGCCGAACCGCCTCGCGCAGGCCGCACAGCTCTCACCCCCGACGTTCCTCAAGCGTCCCCGACACGCTTCGCCGGAGGCAGCACCATGAACGAGATACTCGCCGCGATCCAGGCACCCGACAGCACGGCCGCCGACTTCGCCTCCCTGCCCCTGCCCGAGTCCTACCGGGCCGTGACGGTGCACAAGGACGAGACGGAGATGTTCGCAGGGCTCACCACCCGGCAGAAGGACCCGCGCAGGTCGCTGCACCTGGACGAGGTGCCGGTGCCGGAACTCGGCCCCGGCGAGGCCCTGGTGGCGGTCATGGCCAGCTCCGTGAACTACAACTCGGTGTGGACGTCGATCTTCGAGCCGCTGTCCACCTTCGCCTTCCTGGAGCGCTACGGCCGCCTCTCCCCCCTCGCCCGCCGCCACGACCTGCCGTACCACGTCATCGGCTCCGACCTCGCCGGCGTGGTGCTGCGCACCGGACCCGGCGTGGTCGCCTGGCGGCCGGGCGACGAGGTGGTGGCGCACTGCCTGTCGGTGGAGCTGGAGAGCGCCGACGGCCACGACGACACGATGCTCGACCCCGAGCAGCGCATCTGGGGCTTCGAGACCAACTTCGGCGGCCTGGCGGAGATCGCGCTGGTGAAGTCCAACCAGCTCATGCCCAAGCCGGACCACCTGTCCTGGGAGGAGGCCGCCGCCCCCGGGCTGGTCAACTCCACCGCGTACCGCCAGCTCGTCTCCCGCAACGGCGCCGCCATGAAGCAGGGAGACAACGTGCTCATCTGGGGCGCGAGCGGCGGACTCGGCTCGTATGCCACGCAGTTCGCGCTCGCCGGCGGCGCGACGCCCATCTGCGTGGTCTCCAGCCCCGAGAAGGCGGAGATCTGCCGCCGGATGGGCGCCGAGGCGATCATCGACCGGCGCGGCGAGGACTACCGCTTCTGGCGCGACGAGCACGAGCAGGACCCGCGCGAGTGGAAGCGCTTCGGCGCGCGCATCCGCGAGCTGACCGGCGGCGAGGACGTCGACATCGTCTTCGAGCACCCCGGCAGGGAGACCTTCGGCGCCTCCGTCTACGTCACCCGCCGCGGCGGCACCATCGTCACCTGCGCCTCGACCTCCGGCTTCGTGCACGAGTACGACAACCGCTACCTGTGGATGTCGCTGAAGCGGATCATCGGCTCGCACTTCGCCAACTACCGCGAGGCGTGGGAGGCGAACCGCCTCGTCGACAAGGGCCGGATCCACCCCACCCTGTCGAAGACCTACCCGCTGGCCGAGACCGGCCAGGCGGCGTACGACGTCCACCGCAACCTGCACCAGGGCAAGGTCGGCGTGCTCTGCCTCGCCCCCGCCGAGGGCCTGGGCGTACGGGACGAGGAGAAGCGCGCCGCGCACATCGACGCGATCAACCTCTTCCGCGGCGACCCCGCTCCGGGGAGGCAGCCGGCCGCGGCACCCGGCCTGCCGGGCGCGCCGGAGCGGTCCTTCGAGCACGCCGGGAACGTGTGATGGCGGCCAAGGACCGGCCCTGGCTGATGCGCACCTACGCGGGCCACTCCACCGCCGAGGCGTCCAACGAGCTGTACCGGCGCAACCTCGCCAAGGGCCAGACCGGCCTGTCCGTCGCCTTCGACCTGCCCACCCAGACCGGCTACGACCCCGACCACGTGCTCGCCCGTGGCGAGGTCGGCCGCGTCGGCGTCCCCGTCTCGCACCTGGGCGACATGCGCCGCCTCTTCGCGGGCATCCCGCTGGAGCGCACGAACACCTCCATGACCATCAACGCCACCGCGATGTGGCTGCTGGCGCTCTACCAGGTGGTCGCCGAGGAGCAGGGCCTGGACGAGGCGGGCGTCGCGAAGCTCGCGGGCACCACGCAGAACGACATCGTCAAGGAGTACCTCTCCCGCGGCACGTACGTCTTCCCGCCCGGCCCCTCGCTGCGGCTGACCACCGACACCATCGCGTACACGGTCGGGAAGATGCCGAAGTGGAACCCCATCAACATCTGCAGCTACCACCTCCAGGAGGCGGGCGCGACGCCGGTGCAGGAGATCGCGTACGCGATGGCCACCGCGACCGCCGTCCTGGACGCGGTCCGCGACTCCGGCCAGGTGCCGCCGGAGAAGCTGGGCGACGTCGTCGGCCGGATCTCCTTCTTCGTCAACGCCGGGGTCCGGTTCATCGAGGAGATGTGCAAGATGCGGGCGTTCACCCGCATCTGGGACACCCTCACCCGCGAGCGCTACGGCATCGAGGACCCCCGGCAGCGCCGCTTCCGCTACGGCGTGCAGGTCAACTCCCTCGGCCTGACCGAGGCGCAGCCGGAGAATAACGTCCAGCGCATCGTGCTGGAGATGCTGGCCGTGACGCTGTCGAAGGACGCCCGCGCCCGGGCCGTGCAGTTGCCCGCCTGGAACGAGGCGCTGGGCCTGCCGCGCCCGTGGGACCAGCAGTGGAGCCTGCGCATCCAGCAGGTGCTGGCGTACGAGAGCGACCTGCTGGAGCACCCCGACCTCTTCGACGGCAGCCACGTGGTGGAGGCGCGGGTGGCCGAGCTGGTCGAGGGCGCGACCGCCGAGATGGCGCACATCGAGCGGCTGGGCGGCGCCGTCGCGGCGGTGGAGTCCGGCTATCTCAAGGCGCGGCTCGTGGCCTCGCACGCCGAGCGGCGGGCCCGGATCGAGTCGGGCGAGGAGAAGATCGTCGGCGTCAACTGCCATACGGAGACCGAGCCCAGCCCGCTCACCGCGGACCTGGACGCCGCGATCACGACCGTCGACGCGGACGTGGAGGCGCGGGTCGTCGCCGCGATGCACGAGTGGCGGCTCTCCCGCGACGAGCCGCGCGTGCAGCGGGCGCTGACGGCGCTGAAGGCCGCCGCGGCGGGTACGGCCAACCTGATGCCCGCCTCCCTGGAGTGCGCCCGCGCCGGCGCCACCACCGGCGAGTGGGCCTGGGCGCTGCGCGACGTCTTCGGCGAGTTCCGCGCCCCCACGGGGGTCGGCGGCGCGCCGGTCGCCGTCCCGGCCGCGGAGACGGGCGGGGAGGCCGAACTCACCACCGTACGGGACCGGGCCGCGGGCACCGCCGCGGAGCTGGGCAGCGGGCGGCTGCGGCTGCTGGTCGGCAAGCCGGGCCTCGACGGGCACAGCAACGGCGCCGAGCAGATCGCCGTACGCGCCAGGGACGTCGGCTTCGAGGTCGTCTACCAGGGCATCCGGCTGACGCCCGAGCAGATCGCCGCCGCCGCGGTCGCCGAGGACGTGCACTGCGTCGGCCTGTCCATCCTCTCCGGCTCGCACGCCGAACTCGTCCCCGACGTCCTGGACCGGCTGCGCCGGGCGGGCGCGGGCGACGTGCCCGTGGTCGTCGGCGGCATCATCCCGGCGGCGGACGCCGAGGCGCTGCTCGCCGCCGGGGTGGCGGCCGTGTTCACCCCGAAGGACTTCGGAATCACGCAGATCATCGGCCGTATCGTCGACGAGATCAGACTGGCGAACAAGCTGGACCAGGAGGTCCCCGCATGAGTAGCCCTGTGTCAAGCCGTTGTTGGTTGGTCTTGGTTGAGGAGGGTCTGGAGGGCTCTGTGCCGGGTGGGGTCGTAGGCGATGCTGTCTTGCCAGCAGTGCCAGATGACGAAGAGCCAGGCGCGGGCGAGGATGCGGACGGCGTGTGGGTGGTCGTGTCCGCGGGTTCGGGCGCGGTTGTAGAGGCTGGCGGCCCAGGGGTTGGCGTGGCGGGAGTCTGCGGCGAAGTCGCAGACGGCGTCGCGGAGCTGTTTGTCGGCGGCCCAGCGGAAGCCGACGTGTCTGGCTTTGCCGGACTGTCGGGTGGAGGGGGCGACGCCGGCGAGGCAGGCGAGGGCTTCGGGGGTGGGGAAGCGGGCGCGGCAGTCGCCGATCTCGGCGAGCAGCCGGGCGGCGCGGACGGTGCCCGAGCGGGGCAGGGTGGTGAAGATGTGGGCGTCGGTGTGCAGGGCGAGTTGCTCGGCGATCTGCCGCTCCAGAGCGGTGATCTGTGTGTTCAGGCTGGTCAGTACGGTGAGCATGGCGCGGGTGATGTGGGCTTTGGCGGCGCCGTCGTCGCCGGTGGCGCCTCTGGGGGCGTCCAGGAGCCGCTGGTGCAGCACGGCGGGCCGGACGCGGCCGCAGTAGCCCACGCTCTTGAGCCAGGCGGCCAGCCGCCTCGGCGAGAGCCAGTCGGCGCGGTCCTGGCAGTCGAACCGGTGCAAGAACGCCAGGCTGATCGCGCTGTCGATGTCCCGGAAGAGACCGACCGCGCCGGGGAAGCAGTTCTGCAGGTGGGCGCGCAGCTGGTTGGCCAGCGCGACCCGGTGGCCGACGAGGTCTCTGCGGGCGCGGCAGGTCTGCCGCAGCGTGACGGTCGCCGGGCTGTCGGGCAGCAGCGGACGCAGCCGGGCCCGGTCGGTGCGCAGCGTGTCGGCCAGGACGAACGCGTCGAACCTGTCGTCCTTGTTACCCGCCGACCCGTACCGGGAGCGCAGGTTCTTCAGCTGGTTCGGGCTGATCACCACCACCGTGAACCCGGCGTGAAGGAGCGCATCGACGACCTTGCCGTCACCGCGCTCGATCGCCACTTCGGCCGCTTTGGCCGCCTGGAGCTTGCGGACCAGATCCCGCAGCCCCGGGCCGGTGTGCGCGACGGTGAACCGCTTGACTGCCCGTCCGGCGGCATCGACGACCGCGACCGCGTGATCATCGTTCGCCCAGTCGAGGCCCGCGGTCACACCGTTCGGTGCTACCGCCGGCAGGCTTGTGCTGGCAGACTCCATGTCAGCCTCTCCGCTGCTAGACCCAGTGGGGAGGCACCCTCGTATCGGTGCCGGAGCGTGTCTGCCAGTCCGCTCACTGTTCGGCGCTCGACGGCGCTCAGCCCTGTCGACGGTCTCCACGCCCCGGGCAACCGCCGGATCCCGCAGAACTCATGCCGGACGTCATCAACGCGTCGAGCGAGCAGGGCGGTAACCCGGCGGCACCTCGGGTGCATCAGCGGTCACACGACCACCGACACAAGGATGGTGCACCAGTGAGCCCCGCCCCCACCCCGTCCGCCGACCGCCTCCGGCCGCGGCGTTCCTGCCTCGCCGTTCCGGGGTCCAACCCCCGGTTCCTGGAGAAGGCGCAGGGGCTGCCCGCCGACCAGGTGTTCCTGGACCTGGAGGACGCTTGCGCGCCGCTCGCGAAGCCCGAGGCGCGGCACACCATCGTGAAGTTCCTCAACGAGGGCGACTGGAGCGGCAAGACGCGGGTGGTGCGGGTCAACGACTGGACGACGCACTGGACGTACCGCGACGTCATCACCGTCGTCGAGGGCGCCGGGCCGAACCTGGACTGCCTCATGCTGCCGAAGGTCCAGGACGCCGGGCAGATCACCGCGCTCGACCTGCTGCTCACCCAGATCGAGAAGACGATGGGCTTCGAGGCCGGCCGCATCGGCATCGAGGCGCAGATCGAGAACGCCAGGGGGCTGGTCAACGTCGACGCCATCGCCGCCGCCTCGCCGCGGCTGGAGACCATCGTCTTCGGGCCCGCCGACTTCATGGCGTCGATCAACATGAAGTCCCTGGTCGTCGGCCAGCAGCCGCCCGGCTACACGGCCGACGCCTACCACTACATCCTCATGCGGATCCTCATGGCCGCCCGCAGCCACGACCTCCAGGCCATCGACGGCCCGTACCTCCAGATCCGCGACGTCGACGGCTTCCGCGAGGTCGCGGGCCGCGCCGCCGCGCTCGGCTTCGACGGCAAGTGGGTGCTGCACCCGGGCCAGGTCGAGGCCGCCAACGAGGTCTTCTCGCCGTCCCAGGAGGACTACGACCACGCCGAGCTGATCCTCGACGCGTACGACTACTACACCTCGGACGAGGGCGGCAGGAAGGGCTCCGCGATGCTCGGCGACGAGATGATCGACGAGGCGAGCCGCAAGATGGCCCTCGTCATCTCGGGCAAGGGCCGCGCCGCCGGCATGACCCGCACCACCGCCTTCACCCCGCCGGAGGGCTGACATGCAGTTCGGACGCACCTACGAGGAGTTCGAGCCGGGCGCGGTGTACAAGCACTGGCCGGGCAAGACCGTCACCGAGTACGACGACCACCTCTTCTGCCTGCTGACCATGAACCACCACCCGCTGCACCTCGACGCCCACTACGCGGGCGAGACCACCGACTTCGGCCGCAACGTCGTCGTCGGCAACTACGTGTACTCGCTGCTGCTCGGCATGTCCGTGCCGGACGTCTCCGGCAAGGCGATCGCCAACCTGGAGGTCGAGTCGCTGAAGCACGTGGCGCCCACCTTCCACGGCGACACGGTCTACGGCGAGACGACCGTGCTCGACAAGTGGAGGTCGAAGTCGAAGGACGACCGCGGCATCGTGCACGTCGAGACCCGCGGGCACAAACAGGACGGCACCCTGGTCTGCGTCTTCCGGCGCAAGGTGATGGTGCCCACGGAGGCGTACGTCCGGGAGCGCGGCGGCGAGCAGCCGGGCCGCCCGGCGCCGGCCGAGCGCGGCGGGGAGCGGTGATGGGACGGCTGGCGCAGACGGAGGGGCTGACAGAGGTCCAGCGCGAGATCGTCGCCACGGTCCGCGACTTCGTCGACAAGGAGATCCTGCCGGTGGCCACCGACCTGGAGCACCGCGACGAGTATCCCGCGCAGATCGTCGAGGGCCTGAAGGACCTGGGCATTTTCGGCCTCATGGTCCCGGAGGAGTACGGCGGTCTCGGCGAGTCGCTGCTCACCTACGCGCTGTGCGTGGAGGAGATCGCCCGCGGCTGGATGAGCGTGTCGGGGATCATCAACACGCACTTCATCGTGGCGTACATGATCAAGCGGCACGGCACTCACGAGCAGCGGGAGCACTTCCTGCCGCTGATGGCCGCCGGCGAGGTGCGCGGCGCGTTCTCGATGTCGGAGCCCGGGCTCGGCTCGGACGTGGCGGCGATCACGTCCAAGGGCGTACGGGACGGGGAGAGCGGTGACTACCTGCTCACCGGACAGAAGATGTGGCTGACCAACGGCGGCACGTCGTCGCTGGTCGCGGTGCTCTGCCGGACGGACGAGGGGCTGGGCCCCGAGGCGCCCGCGCACCGGTCGATGACGACGTTCCTGGTGGAGAAGGAGCCGGGGTTCGGCACCGTGAAGCCGGGGCTGACCATCCCCGGCAAGATCGACAAGATGGGCTACAAGGGCGTCGACACCACCGAGCTGATCATGGACGGGCTGCGTGTCCCCGCCGACCGGGTGCTCGGCGGCCCCGAGGGGGCGGGCCGGGGCTTCTATCAGATGATGGACGGGGTGGAGGTGGGCCGCGTGAACGTCGCGGCGCGCGGCTGCGGCGTCGCCCAGCGTGCCTTCGAACTCGGCGTCGGCTACGCACAGCAGCGGCACACCTTCGGCCGGCAGATCGCCCGGCACCAGGCGATCCAGTTCAAACTGGCCGAGATGGCTACCAAGGTCGAGGCGGCGCATGCGATGATGGTGCGAGCGGCACGCAAAAAGGACACCGGAGAACGTAACGACCTAGAGGCGGGAATGGCCAAATATCTCGCTTCCGAGTACTGCAAGGAAGTCGTGGAAGACGCGTTCCGCATCCACGGCGGCTACGGCTTCTCCAAGGAGTACGAGATCGAGCGCCTCTACCGGGAGGCACCGATGCTTCTCATTGGCGAAGGTACCGCCGAGATCCAGAAAATGATCATTGGACGGCGACTACTGGAGGAGTACGGGTCCCAGGCGTGAAGGGCTGCTTCAGGGGCAGGCGGCAAGGGTGACGTGGCAGTCGGCCACGGGTCCCTGCGGGCGAAAGCTCGCTTCGGCTTGCCGAGTTGCCGGTGCCAACCGATAGCATCCCCGACAAGCCGCCGTCCCCCATCACCGCGGCCCCCTCCCGCTACGAAGGTCAAACATGCCCCACAGCCCAGATAACGTTCCGCGCCGCCGGATCCGCCTGGCGCGCGGCGCATCGCCGTGGCTCCTGCCGACCTTGGCCACCGCCGCCGTCACCGCCGTCCGCGCCCGCCGCAGCGGGCGCTGGCCCGACCGGCTGGCCGCCGTGCCCCCCGCCGCGCTGGCGGCGGGCATGCTGTGGTTCTTCCGCGACCCCGACCGCGAGATCGCCGAGGGCCGGGTCATCTCCCCCGCGGACGGCGTGGTGCAGAGCATCATGCCGTGGCCCGACGGCCGCACCCGGGTCGCGATCTTCATGAGCCCGCTGAACGTGCACGTGAACCGCGCCCCGCTGGCCGGCACCGTCCGCTCCGTGGAGCACGTCCCGGGCGGCTACGTCCCGGCGTTCAACAAGGAGAGCGAGAACAACGAGCGCGTCGTGTGGCACCTGGACACCGAGCTCGGCGACGTCGAGATGGTCCAGATCGCCGGCGCGGTCGCGCGCCGCATCGTGCCGTACGTGACCGGCGGCACCAAGGTCGAGCAGGGCGAGCGGGTCGGGCTGATCCGCTTCGGCTCCCGCGTCGACGTGTACCTGCCGCAGGGCATCGCCCCCGGCGTGGACGTCGGCCAGGCCACCACGGCGGGGGTGACTCGCCTTGACCGTGATTGATCCGGAGACGAAGGCCGGCTGGGTCCCCGAGGTCGACGAGGACGACGACGACATGCCGCTGTCCACGCGGCTGTCGATCGCCGACACCCTCACCCTGGCCAACGCGACCTGCGGCTTCCTCGCCGTCTACTTCACCACCACCGGCGTGCTGGTCCCGCACCTGGCGGGCGAGGACGCCGGCGGTATCGCCCGGCACAGCGCCGCCACCGCCGTGATCCTCATGCTGCTCGCCTCGGTCTTCGACCTCTTCGACGGCCTGGTGGCGCGCAAGCTGCGCAGCTCGGCGATGGGCGCGGAGCTGGACAACCTCTCCGACCTGATCAGCTTCGGGCTGGCGCCCGCGTACTTCGTGCTGGTCTACGGCATGGTCGCCGACGACGCGCACCAGCGGGTGTCCACGGTGGCCGCGGTCGCGGTGGTGCTGGCGGTGGTGCTGCGGCTTGCCCGGTTCTCCTGCGTCACCGTGCGGGACGGCGTCTTCCAGGGCATGCCGAGCCCCTTCGGGGCGCTGACGGTGATCTCGGTGGTGCTGCTGGAGCTGCCGTTCGTGCCGACGCTGCTGGCGATCGTCGGGGTGGCCTGGCTGATGGTGAGCCGCGTGGAGTACCCCAAGCCGCGCGGGCGACTCGCGGTGGCCACGCTCGTGTGGATCTTCATCAGCATGACCTGCCTGGGCGCGTGGGCGTTCGACGCGCCGAACGGGCAGTTGCTGCTCCAGACCGGCTGCGCGCTGCAGATCGTGACGGCCGCGACCATCCCGCTGTTCGCCACCGCCCGCCGGGTGAACACCTTCCGCGTCGGCCGCCGCGAGGCGCGCGCCGCCGCACAGGGCTGAGCGGGGCCGCCGAGGCTCTTCGCGGGTCCTGGCTGGGCTCCACGGTCCGGCAGGGCGCGCCCGCGGGCCGCGGGGCCCGTAGCGTACGAGAACGACCGGCGCCGCGTCCGGGGGATCGCTCCCCCGGGCGCGGCGGCTTTTCCGGCCTGCCCGCCCTGGATCGGGGTCAGACGGGCTGCCAGGCGGGGACGTTCGGCGTCTCCCAGCCGGCGCTGTCGGCCCGGCTCCGCCGCATCGAGCGGGTGGCGGGCGGCGAGCTGTTCACGCGCACCCCGCGGGGCGTACAGCCCACGCCGCTGGGCGAGTTCGTGCTCTCCAAGGCACACCGGGTGCTCGGCGAGATGGAGGCGCTGGCGGCCGGCGCCCGCGCCGCTGCGGCGGGGCCGCTGCGGCTGGGGAGCATCGTGCCGGTGATGCTCGGCGCGCTGGTCGCGGAGCTGGACGAGCTGCTGCCGGGGCGGCAGACGACGGTCGACGGCGAGGACTCGGTCACGGCGCTGACCCGGCTGCTGGGCTCCGGCCACTACGACGCGATCCTCTACGGCGAGGTCCCGGCAACGCCGCGCGGTCCCGGCGGAACAGGCGGGGGCGCTGTACCGGGCGGCGGCGCGGGCGTATGTGGCGGGGTTGGCGAACAACCCGCGGTACGGGGCGTGGTGGAAGGAACACCCGGAGGTACACCCGGAACGGACGTGAGGGGGCGGGAGGGGTGCCGCCGGGGGCCGGGGGACGTATCCCGAAGGCGGTCCGGGACGCAGCCGTGATGACGAGTCGCTTGGCGATGCCACCGCCGGATCACCCGATTCCGGTGACGGGACCACTACCGGGCTCCCTTCATCGCCTGGGTGCCGATAACCGCGAGAAGGGTGGCGGCCGCCGACACCGACGGCACCGCCGACGCCGCCGAGTTGCGCGCAGAACTCGGCCGTGTCCGCGCGCTTGGCGTGCATGTCGACTCTGTGCCGTATGTCCGCTTCAGTGACGGGACGGTCCTCGAAGGCGCGCAGCCGGAGGATGCCTACCGCGCGGCGCTGACCGCGCTCACGCCGGCCGGATGACGTTCCGGGGGCCCGGGGCGGAGTCCCGGATTCGGGGAGGGGCGGGTACGGGGAGACCCCCCACCGGTCACACGTAGTCGCGGGCCAGGGTTTCCGCCACCGACTCCAGCAACGGGCCCGCGTTGCGCATCGAGCACTCCACGTCCGGTTCCACCGCGGACAGCGCGTACGCCCGCTCGATCCCCGCCCCCCGCAGCGCCGTCTCGTCGATCGACAGCCCCCCGCACACCGCCACCACCCGCTTCCCCGCCGCGCGCGCCGCCGCCGCCACGCCCGCCGGGGCCTTGCCGTGCAGCGTCTGGCGGTCCAGCGAGCCCTCCCCCGTGATCACGAGGTCCGCCCGCGCGACCGCCGCTGCGAAGCCCAGGACGTCGAGCAGCACCTCGATGCCGGGCCGGAAGACCGCGCCGAGGCCGATCAGCGCCCCGTAGCCGATGCCTCCCGCCGCCCCCGCGCCCGGTTCCCGCGCCAGGGCGGCCGCCCGCGGCCCCACGGCCTCCTCCAGCACCCGCACGTAGTGCGCCAGCGCCGCGTCCAGCGCCTCGACGTCCGCCGCGCTCGCGCCCTTCTGCGGGCCGTAGACCGCCGGTGCTCCGGTCGGGCCGGTCAGCGGGTTGTCGACGTCGCTGGCGAGGATCAGCTCCACGGATGCGAACCGCGGGTCGATCCCGCTCAGGTCCGCCCGCGCGAGATCCGCCAGCGGCCCGCCACCGGGGCCCACCGGCGCCCCGTCCGCGTCCAGGAAGACCCCGCCCAGCGCCGCGAGCATGCCCGCGCCGCCGTCCGTGGTCGCGCTGCCGCCGACGCCGAAGACGATGCTCCGCGCCCCGGCGTCGAGCGCCGCACGCAGGAGTTCGCCGCTGCCGTACGTGGTGGCGGTGCGCGGCGCGAAGTGGCCGGGGGGCAACAGTTGCAGCCCGGACGCCTCGGCCATCTCGACGACGGCGGTGTCCTCGCGCAGCGCGTACGCCGCGGTGACCGGTTCGCCGAGCGGCCCCGTGACCCGTGCCTCGCGGCGCTCGAAGCCGGCCGCCAGCGCCGCGGCCACCGTGCCGTCGCCGCCGTCCGCGACGGGCAGGGCCTCGACGGCGAGGCCGGGCGCGACCTTGCGCAGCCCGGCCGTCACCCGCTGGGCGACCTCTTCTGCGGTGAGGGAGCCCTTGAACTTGTCGGCCGCGATCAGCACCCGGGTCACCGATCCGTGCGTCACTTGCCACCCCTCGCTCTGGTCCTGGTCACGCCGCTGCGACCCTATCCGCAAGCCCCCCGGATTGCCCATCGGGCCCGGGGCCGGCGCTTTCGCCGGCCCCGGGACCGTACGGCCGCGGCGGCAGGGGCTCTCAGCCCTCCCGCCGCTCCAGCGCGAGCAACTGCTTCTTGCGGTCGATCCCGCCCCCGTATCCGGTGAGGCTGCCGTTCGCGCCGACGACGCGGTGGCAGGGGACGATGATCCCGACGGGGTTGCGCCCGTTGGCCATGCCGACGGCGCGGGAGGCGGCGGGGTTGCCGACGCGCTCGGCGAGTTCGCCGTAGGAGATCGTCTCGCCGTACGGGATCTGCCGCAGTTGCTCCCACACCCGCTGCTGGAACGGCGTGCCGGCCAGGTGCAGCGGCAGGTCGAAGCCGGTGCGCTCGCCCGCGAAGTACGCCGTGAGCTGCGCCGCCGCCGCCGCGAACGGCGGGTCCGCGGGGTCGGCGGGGGTGCCGAAGGTCTCCTCGGCGGGGCGGTGGCGCTGGTCGGTCATGTAGAGCCCGGTGAGGCTGTCGTCCTCCGCGACGAGGGTGAGGGGTCCTACGGGGCTGTCGACTGTGGTGTGGGTTCGCATGTCCTTCACTCCGTGGGCATCAGGTTGATCGGGTGGTCGCCGGCGGGCGGCGCCGCCCAGAGGTACTGCACGGCGTACGCGCGCCAGGGCCGCCAGGCGGCCGAGTGGCGGACGAGGGCCGCGGGGCTGCCGGGCAGGCCGAGTCCTGCGGCGGCCTTGCGGACGCCGAGGTCGGTGGCCGGAAAGGCGTCGGGGTCGCCGAGGGCGCGCATGGCGACGACCTCGACGGTCCAGGGGCCGATGCCGGGCAGCTCGGCGAGCTGGTGGCGGGCCTGCTCCCAGTCGCTGCCGCCGCCGAGGTCGAGATCGCCGGCGGCCAGGGCGGCGACGAGCGCGGTGAGGGTGGTGCGCCGGGACTGCGGCATGGCCAGGGCGGCGGGGTCGAGTCCGGCGAGGGCGCCGGGCTCGGGAAAGAGGTGGGTGAGGCCGCCTTCCGTGTCCTCGATCTCCGTCCCGTACGCGGTGACCAGCCGTCCCGCGTGGGTGCGGGCGGCGGCGGTGGAGACCTGCTGGCCGAGGACGGCCCGTACGGCGAACTCGGCGCCATCGGTCGTACGCGGCACGCGCCGCCCGGGCGCCTTGGCGATCAGCTCGGCGAGCTGCGGGTCGCGGGCGAGCTGCTCGTCGACGGCGACGGGGTCGGCGTCGAGGTCGAGCAGCCGGCGGCAGCGGCTGATGGCGATGGCCAGGTCGCGCTGGTCGGTGAGGGCGAGGCGGGCCGAGATATAGGGATGAGGGCCGGGCACGGGGGTGAGCGAGGCGATGCCGTGCCCGTACGGGAGCCGCAGCGTGCGCCGGTACGCGCCGCCGCGCCACTCCTCCACCCCGGGGACGGCGGTGGCGACGAGGTGGCCGAAGAGGTTGTCGGGGGTGAGCGGCTGCCGGAAGGGCAGCCGGAGACTGATGACGCCGGGGGCGCCGGTCCCGGTGCCACCGCTTCTGCCGCCGGTGCCGGTCACGCCGGTCGCGCCGGTCGCGCCGCCCGTCCCGGCGCGGGTGCGGGCGGCGCGGCGGCGCAGCTCGGTGGGGGCGAGGGCGAAGACCTCCTGGACGGTGTCGTTGAAGGTGCGGATGGAGGAGAAGCCCGCGGCGAAGGCGATGTCGCCCATGGGCAGCGGGGAGGTCTCGATGAGGACGCGCGCGGTCTGGGCGCGCTGGGCGCGGGCGAGCGCGAGCGGTCCCGCGCCCAGCTCGGCGCGGAGCTGGCGCTCGATCTGCCGGGCGCTGTAGCCGAGCCGGGCGGCGAGCCCCTCGACGCCGTCGCGGTCGACGACGCCGTCGGCGATGAGCCGCATGGCGCGGGCGGTGAGGTCGGCCCGGTGGTTCCACTCGGGGGAGCCGGGGCTGGTGTCGGGGCGGCACCGCTTGCAGGCGCGGAAGCCGGCCTGCTGGGCGGCGGCGGCGCTGGGGTAGAACCGCATGTTCTGGGGCTTGGGCGGGACGACGGGGCAACTGGGCCGGCAGTAGATGCCGGTGGTCAGCACCCCGGTGAAGAACCAGCCGTCGAAGCGGGCGTCCTTGGACTGGACGGCCCGTACGCAGCGCTCCGTATCGGTGAACATGTCTCCAGCGTCGTCCACCGCGAGGGCGAAAGCTAGCGAGAATCCGACATGACGGTGCGGCGGCGGTACGGCTCCGCCGACCCGGGCGCGCCGCCCGTCAGCGGGACCGCGTCAGCGTGCGGAAGACCGCGCGGGCCGCGTTGTGGCCGCCCATCCCGTGCACGCCGGGCCCCGGGTACGTGGACGAGGAGCACAGGAAGACGCGGGGGTGGACCGTGGCCCACGGCACCCGGGCGAGCCGCGGGCGCATGAGGGTCTGCATGCCGGAGAACGCACCGGAGGCGATGTCCCCGCCGACGTAGTTGGCGTTGCGCGCGGCCAGTTGCGGCGGTCCTGCGGTGGCGCGGGCCAGCACCAGGTCGCGGAAGCCGGGCGCGAAGCGCTCCAACTGCCGCTCGATGGCGTCGGTGGCGTCACCCTCCCAGCCGTTGGGCACGTGCCCGTAGACCCAGAAGGTGTGCTTGCCCTCGGGCGCGCGGGTGGGGTCGACGATGGTGGGCTGGCAGGTGATGAGGAACGGCACGGCGGGCGCGACGCCGTTCACGGCGGCGTCGAGGGCCGCGCCGATCTCGCCCTCGGTGGGTCCGACGTGCACCGTCGTGGCGCGCCGGGCCTCCTCCGAGGTCCACGGCATCGGCCCGTCCAGGGCGTAGTCGATCTTGAACACGGACGGTCCGTAGCGGAAGCCGTCGTACGCGCCGCCGAGCCCGGCGATGCGCGCCAGCGCGGTCGGCGAGGTGTCGAAGACGTACGCGCGCGCCGGCGGCAGCTCGTCCAGCCGCTTGACCTCGATCCCGGTGTGGATCTCGCCGCCCAGCTCGCGCAGGTACGCGGCGAGCGCGTCGGAGATGGCCTGCGAGCCGCCGCGGGCCACCGGCCAGCCGACGGCGTGGCCGGCGAGCGCGAAGGTCAGCGCCATGGCCGCGGTGATCGGCGTGTGCAGCGGCGCGATCGCGTGCGCGGCGAGGCCGGCGATCATGCCGCGGGCGTGCGCGCCCTGGAAGCGGCGGTTCAGCAGCGAGGCGGGCATGGCGAGCTGGCCGAGCCGCAGGAGGGTGACGGGGTCGCGGGGCACGGAGCGCAGCGAGGCGGTGAAGAAGTCCCACGACAGCGTCTCCCACTTGCCGAGGAACGGCTCGACTAGCCGCCGGTAGACGCCCGCGTCGCGGGTGCCGAGCGACATCGCCGTCTCGCCCACGGAGCGGGAGAGGACGGCCGCGGAGCCGTCGGGGAACGGATGCGCCATGGCCAGTTCGCCGTGCACCCACGCCAGGCCGTGCTCGGCCAGCGGCAGTTCGCCGAAGACCGGGGAGCCGATGCCGAAGGGGTGGGCCGCGGAGCAGGGGTCGTGCCGGAAGCCCGGCAGGGTCAGCTCGGCGGTGCTCGCCCCGCCGCCGATGGTGTCGCGGGCCTCGAAGACCTCGACCGTGAAGCCGCGTCGGGCGAGTTCGACGGCGGCGGTCAGCCCGTTGGGCCCCGCGCCTACGACCACCACGTCGACCAGCGTCGTCATCCGCCTCGCCACTCCCGTCGTCGCTGACTGGGGTCAGGGCTCTTCCGGTGGAACAGTCCCGGGCCTGCCGCCCCGCGCCGGCCTGATCCCGGCAGCAGGACCCTAGGGCGCCGCCCCCGGTACGCCTCGGCCGGGTCCGGCCAGCAGGGCAAGGATATGACGCGCCGTTTCCGCGTCCCGCGCCGCGGTGAACGGAAGCGCGTTGCCGCCGGCCACGCGGAACGGCTCCCCCGCGACCGTACCGCTGGCGCCGCCCGCCTCGGCGACGAGCAGCAGGCCCGCGGCGTGGTCCCAGGGCTTCTCCCACGAGAACGCCACGGCGTCGATCTCGCCGCGGGCCACGGACAGGTAGTCGTGGCCGGCGGAGCCGCAGGGCCTGGCCCGTACCCCGGGGACGTCGAGGCGGGCGAGCGCCCGCTTCTCGGCGTCGGTGGTGAAGTCGTGGTGGGAGACCGCGACGTGCAGCTCCTGCCCGGGCTCGGGCACGCCGGAGTGCAGTTCCTCGCCCCCGACGACGTACGCGCCGCCGCCGCGGCGGGCGACGGCTATGAGGTCCTTCGCCGGCAGGTACGTCCAGGAGGCCAGCACCTCGCCGCGGTGGGCGAGGGCGACGAGCATGCAGAAGCCGGGCTCGCCGCGGACGAACTGCCGGGTGCCGTCGACGGGGTCCACGATCCACACCGGCGCGTCCTCGCGCAGCGCGGCGAGCCGCCCGGGGTCGGCGTGCGTCCCCTCCTCGCCGACGAGCACGGACCCGGGCAGCAGCGCGGTCAGGCTGCGCTCCAGGTGCAGCTCGGCGTTCCGGTCGGCGACCGTGACCAGGTCGTGGGGGCCGTCCTTCTGCACGATCTCGTCGGCACTGAGCTGCCGGAAGCGGGGCATGACCTCCTCGGCCGACGCCTTGCGCAGGGCGTCCTCGACGCGGTCGAGGGCGTCGGCGGAGGCCAGGAAGTCGTCGATCATATGTCCATCGAACCACGCGGCAGCCCCGGACGCGGATACGGAGAGGATGCGCAACTCGGACTACTCCTCACCCGCCCCGCCCACGCCGGCATCCCGGTCTCCGACCTGAACGCCCCGATCTGGCGCGCACGGCGCCCACGACCGCCGCCCGCAACGTCGGTCAGACGCCGGCACCCTGTGACATGCGCCACAACACGACACTTTCCATTAGGTAACCACTTTCCTCATGAAAGTAGCTTGAGGGCAAACGAAAGACATCCCAGGAGCGTAGATGTCAACCAGTAGCCAGTTCCGCGTGATGCGACCAGGCGGTTGCCTCGTCGTAGCGGGTGCCGGTTTTGAGGCATCCGTGGAGGATGCCGACGAGCCGGTTGGCGAGCTGGCGCAGGGCGGCGTTGTGGCCCTTGCCCCGGTCGCGTTGCCGCCAGTAGTAGGCGCGCGCGTTGGACGAGACCTTCAGCGTGCTGAATACCTGGGTGAGCAGGGCGTCGATGAGCCGGTCGTTGTGGACGAACCGGGCCAGGGCGACCTTCTTCTTGCCGGAGGCGCGGGTGATCGGGGAGGTGCCGGCGTAGTTCTTGCGGGCCTTGGCCGAGGTGTAACGGTCGGGATCGTCGCCGAACTCTGCGAGCACCCGGGCGCCGAGGACGACTCCCAGCCCGGGCTGGGAGAGGATGATCTCAGCGGCCGGGTGCCGCCCAAAATGCGCCTCGACCTGCCCCTCCAGGGCCTTGATCTGGGTGTTCAGAGTGGTCAGGACCGCTATCAGCGCCGTGATGGACGCGGCGTAGGCGGCGGCGACTTCCTCGGGCTGGCCAAGGTGCCGCTCGCGCAGCGCCGCCTGGATCGAAGCCGCCTTGACGGCCACGTTCTTGCGGCGGGCGCGCTTGAGCGAGGCACTGATCTGGCTCACCGTCAGCTTCGCGGCCTGGGCCGGAGTGGGCGCCTTGCCGAGCAGCTCCAGCGTGTCGGAAGCATCCAGGTCGTCGAAGGCGGCCAGCGCGGCGGGGAAGTAGTCGCGCAGCGCGTGCCGCAGCCGCTGGGTGTGCCGGGTGCGTTCCCAGATCAGCGTCTTGTGGGTGCGGGTGACCACCTTGACGGCCTCGGCCTGCGCGGAGTCTGCGGCCACCGGCCGCAGCTCGTGGCTGTGTGTGCGGACCATGTCGGCCAGCACGTGCGCGTCGCCCGGATCGCTCTTGGCTCCCGAGACCCCGAGCCGGTCACGGAACCGGGCGGCCTGCAGCGGGTTGACGGCGAGCACCGTGTACCCCGCCGTGACCAGCGCCCGCACCCACGGGCCACGGTCGGTCTCGATCCCCACCACGACCTCGGCCCCGTCGGCGGCCTCTCCTGCCGCCTCGCCCACCAGCGCGTGCAGCCGGACCATCCCGGCCACTCCCTCGGGCAGCCGTGCCCTGGCCAGCCGCCGCCCCGCGGAGTCCATCACCTCGATGTCGTGATGGTCCTCGGCCCAGTCGTCCCCCACGAACAGTCGCGACGGTCCTCCCGCTCTCGATGCCGATCACCTTCAGCAGCCTGCCGGAGAACCATCAGCGACCTAATCAAGCAGTGCTCACGCCCAGGTGCGGCGGGCACGACATCCCATCAGCGATCAACTCTCCGGGCCGAACGGCAGGGGCACGGTCTTTCGTCAGGACTCGCGAGTCCAGGAAACCAGAGTGCTCACCTGCCGCCGGCTACCACCTGGAGTCTGCCGCACGGCCGACTCCCAGAACTGATTAGGAGGCCACGATGCCCATCCAGCACGGTCTGACGCGTCGCCCCGGACCCAAGCCCCGCACCGGTCCGGCCATACCGCACCAGCAGTTGAGCCAGAACTCCCCGGCCCCTCTCCAGGAGCTGCTGTGGAGCTGCATGCTCACCCTGGCCGCCACCACCGCCGGCCCCAGCGGCATCTCCATGCCGGACACCCGAGCCCTGCACCTCACACCCGAAGCGGCCGTCGGCCCGGCCGAGGCTTTCCTGGTCGGCACCGAATTCGCCCACCTGCACGGCGCCGCGGACGGCAGCCTGCACCTGACCCTCCCGGAAAGCGCAGGGGAAGAAGTGGTCACCGCCGGCTGGGGCGAGCTTCATCCACTCGCCAGGCACGGACACCGAGCGCCCACCCTGATGATGATCTTCGGCCCGCGCGACGAGGGAGAACTCGACATCGTCTGGGAGATGGTCCGCCGCAGCCACCACTACGCCACCACCTGAGGAAGAAGCAGCGCTATGCGCGCTTCGAGATTGAAATCAAGCTCTACGACAAACAGATGGCGCCGCTGGACACCCTGACCGTCCGGCAGGACACGGTGCTCGGGCCGGACCTGTTCGTGGTCCGGCTGACCAGGCGACTGCCGGACGGCACCATCGACGCGTACGAGGACCGCGGCAGCATGGATGCCCACGGCGCCGTGGTCGGGACCACCGGATTCGGCGGCACCCTCCAGGGACAGACCCTCCCGAACGGAGCGACCCATCTGTGGGGTGAGGGCGGTGCTGCGTCCTTCACCATGGTCGCCACTCCAACGGCGCAGGATCACTACCGCTGCCTGCGAAGGATCGAGGTCCACCGGCCAACGCGCTTCGGAGTGGACCTGGTACCCGGCGTCTACTACATGACCACCGAGGATTCCCTCCAAGAGGTCGCCGAGGACGCGCCAGCGGAACTGAATACGCCGCTGAACGGTTGAGCGCCCGGCGTGCCGCGGCTGCGTGCGCATGAGGTGTGCAGCCGCGGCATCACCGTGGGTCGCTGTACGCGGCGCGGGCCGCGAGCACCTGGTCCATGTGCTCCTCCGACCACTCCACCATTGCCTTGAACACCGGTCCGAGGGTGCGCGCCAGGTCCGTCGCCTCGTACTCGACCCGGGGCGGCATCTCCGCGTAGTACGTGCGCGTCACCAGACCGTCCGCCTCCAACTGCCGCAGCCGCTGCGTCAGCACCTTCGGCGTGATCTCCGGCAGCAGCGCCTGCAACTGCGAAAAACGCAGCCTGCCATGGTGGTTGAGCGTCCACAGAACCGTCGTCGTCCAGCGGCCGAAAACCAGCTCAGCCATCGGGGTGATAGGGCACGGATCCAGCCCCGCCCGCTCCTGTAGCCGCGCCTCTTCCGGGTGACTCACCGCAGATAGGGTGCGTTCGGACACGGCCGCCCCCTCGCTCGTAGCTATCCTCAAGAAATCTAGTATACCTATACTAGGGCCTGTCCGACGGCACCTGGGAGAAGGTTCTGCGCGCGGTGCAGACCTGTGAACCGCTCGACCTTGCCGTTGGTCTGGGGCGGGTAGGGGCGGGTGCGCTTGTGGGTGATCCCGGCCGCTGTCAGGGTGTCGCGCCTGTCGCGGGAGCGGTAGCAGGAGCCGTTGTCGGTCAGGACCCGTTCGACGGTGATCCCTGCCTGGGTGAAGAACGCCTGGGCGCGGGTCCAGAATGCGGCTGCAGTCTCCTTCTCTCGTCGGGCAGGATCTCGCTGCAGGCCAGCCGGGAGCGGTCGTCGACACCCGTTGTACAGGTAGCTGCAGCCGACAGACTGTTGCCGCGGGCGTCGAGGGTCTTGCCCGGTGTGCGGGTGCGGTGGCGCTGGCCGGCCCGCCGGACGGTCGGGCTCGGGCAGCACCTACTGGCGGGAGAGTCCGGCCGGATCGATCGCGACCGGGAACGGGTCGTTCAGGTGCGTGGTCGCGCCCGCGAGTGCGGTCGTTCGCTCCACGTACCGGCCACCTTCCAGCTCGTGGACGACGAGTATGGGAGCCGGATCGAACTCGAGTCGCCAGAAGTGCGGGATGGCTGCCTCGGCGTAGAGCATGGGCTTGACCTTGCGGTCCATGGTGCGGTTGCCGGGGGAGACGAGTTCAACGACGAGTTGGACCGCCTCGATGTCGATGGTGACGGGATCATCGGCGGTGGCGCCGGCGTCGGCCACGACCAAGTCGGGCGCCACCAGGCCGGACGGCAGGACGACGTTCACGCCTTCCAGGATCTCCACCGGCGCGCCGACGGCACGGGCGGCCGTGTCCAGAGCGACATGAAGGCGGAACGAGGCCCGCTGGTGGCGGATGCCGGGTGCGGGGGACATGATGAGGGACTCCCCCAGCAGTTCGTAGCGCATGGTGCGGTCTTCGGGCAGGGCCAGGACGTCGGCGACGGTCCAGGGCCCTGTGTGGTCGCTGGCAACGCTCATGTCCCCTTCACCTCCTCGTCCACCCACCGGACGCCGATGCCCCCGGCAGGCGGTACACGGCCAGCATACGGGCCCACTCACCTGCCGCCACGGGTCTGACGCCCACCGGCACTTGACGAGTGGAATGCCCGTTCAGCGCGAACTCGAACGACTGCGCGAAGTCGGAGGCGGAGCCGGAGAACGCTGCCGTGTTGGCTGACTGGTGGAGTGTTGTTGACCTTCCCGAGCGGGGTCCCGCGACCCCGAGTGACCCATCGGCAGATACTCCATCGCAGTACGATTACTATTCGGCAGCGGCCCCGGTGCTCTGCTGTCAGAGTAGAGCGGCGGATAATACGAAGGAGGAGGCCCTGATGTCGGATATACGGGCAGGGTGGCCCGACTTTCCGGATTCACGAGACTGTCCCGACCCAGCGGAATCACCCCAAGCGCGTTCTGCACCTGTTGCATCCGGTTCCAGTTTGCTCGATAGCCAGGGTCGAATCTCAAGCCGTCAGCACTGAGATGCAGGTCGCTCAGCCTTTCCTGGTGAGCGGAATCCCTTACGTCGGGCCTTATCCTGTCTGCATCTCGATACCAGTCACGCTCTGTCCTTAGCCAGGCGTCCGTCAGCCCGCGCAGCTCCCGCCCCCGAGCCTGACGCCGACGCTGACTTGTTTCAGGATTTATTTCATTCATGATCTGATTATGCATGTTATGCAATGCAACGAAATTTCTCTCAAGTCCAGCCCAGCGAATCTCAAGACCGATCAATCGCGCGCTGACCGGATTCACCAGACTGTCCCGATCCAGCGGGGTCACCCCAAGCGAGTTCTGCACCGTTTGTATCCGGTTCCAGTTGACTCGATGGCCAAAGCCGGATCTCCAATCGGGAGCCCTGACAAGCATGTCGTTCAGCCCTGCCTGGTGAGCAGGATCCGTTACGTCGGACCTTACCCTGCCTGCATCTGCATACCAGTTACGCTCTGTCAGCAGCCAGTCGGCCGTCCGCTCGTACAGCTCCCGCCCCTGAGCCTGACGCCGACCCTGACTTGTTTCAGGTCTTATTTCATTCATGATCTGATTATGCATGTTATGCAATTCAACGAAACTGCTCTCAAGTCCAGCCCAGCGAATCTCTAGACGGTTCAATCGCACGCTGACCGGTATCAGTTGCCCCCACTCAGTCAGACCCGCCCCGGACGGACCCGCCCCGGACGGGCTCTCTTGTTGTGATTGCCCCTCGCCACCCGGGGGCGGATTACCCCAAGTGGGCTCTGGTTTCGACATTATGTCTACCTCGCCCTTCCCTTCCGCCTGCTGCGAGGAAGCCGCTCCACAGGAGTCGAGACACCTTTCAGCAGCGGGACAGCGCCCAGCCGTCAGTCGAACGTCGCACAGTCCACACGTGATAACGCATCAGCTGCCCATCTGGTTCAAGACTGGACGGCCGCGCCGGCATCTCGGTCTCCGACCTGAACGCCTACATCGCGAGCAGGGAGGGGCATGGCCCCGGCCTGCCCCGCCGTCCCCGCGCGCCTGTCACGGACGGCGCGGCGGCATGGTGCTGCCGCGCACGACGAGTTCGGTGGGGAGTTCCACCCGGGTCTGTGCCAGCGGTTGCCCCTGGGCCAGCTTGACCGCCATCGCCGCGGCGGTGACGGCCATCTCGGTGAGCGGCTGGTGCACGGTGGTCAGCGGCGGCACGGTCCACTGCGCCGGGCGCAGGTCGTCGAATCCGACGACGCTGAGGTCCTCGGGGATGCGCAGCCCGGCCTCCGCGGCGGCCTGGTACACGCCGAGCGCCAGCGCGTCGTTGCAGGTGAAAATGGCGGTCGGCGGAGCGGGCAGGCGCAGCAGCTCCCGTCCGTGCCGCAGGCCGTCCTCGGCCCGGTAGTCGCCGAGGCGGACGAAGGCCGGGTCGACGGGCACGCCCGCGGTCTCCATCGCGGTCCGGTAGCCGTCCACCCGGGCCCGGCTGGCGAGGGCGTTTTCCGGCCCGGTGATCACGGCGATGCGCCGGTGCCCGAGCCCGAGGAGGTGGCGTGCGGCCGACAGGCCGCCGTTCCAGTTGGTCGCGCCCACCGACGGGGACGCGTGAGCCGGTTCCCCGTTGGGATCGACGAGGACGAAGGGGATGCCACGGCTGCGCAGCTGACCGCTCTGGCTGTCGGTGAGTACGGAGTACACCTCGATGATGCCGGCCGGGCGCCGGAACAAGACGTCCTCGACCCAGCCGCGCCCGGGTGTCAGGCGGCCCTGCAGCTCGGAGAGCACCACGGCGAGCCGGTGTTCGCGCGCCACCTGCTGGACGCCCTTGATGATCTCGATGTGGTACGAGTCCCGGATCTGGCGGAAGACGAGTTCCAGCACGGCGGCGGGGCGGGCGGCCCGCTTCCGCCTGCGGTGACCGTGGGCGCGGATGATCTCCTCGATCTGGGCGCGGGTGCCGCGGGCGACGTCCGCCCGCCCGTTGATCACCTTGGAGACCGTGGCGACGGAGACCCCGGCGTGCGCGGCGATCTCCGCGGTGGTCAGCGGCCCGGTGGCCGGGCCGTCGCCTGGGAGGCTCATGCCTGCTGAGGACATGCCACGAGTCTAGTGGTCATGTCTTCGAACTTTTCGAGATGGCCGATGTGGCGAGATCCCCACAGATTCGCGCCTTGACGCGCGAGCAAGCTCTTTCTATATTCACGGCACTTCACGGCAAAGGCTCGAAAATTTCGATCGGTGCGGGATCGATCCGGCCGACTCTCACCCCCCACGACACTGGAGAAGATCATGACTTCACCCACCGTGAGACATCGCCGGCGCCGCTGGTGACCGTACGCCGTACTGGCGGCGGCGGTCGCCCTGTGCGGCTCACTGCTGGGCCCGCGGGCACTGTCCGACGACGCCACCGCCGCCGCACCCGCGGTCCAGGAGTGGCCGGACACGCCGGACGGCTTCGCCTCCACCGACGGCGGCACCACGGGCGGCGCCGGTGGCGAGACCGTCACCGTCACCGGCTTCGAGGACCTTGAGCGGTACGCCACCGCCGAGGAGCCCTACGTCATCCGGGTCGGCGGGGCGATCGAGTACCCCGAGAAGGGCCACGAGGTGCGCGTCGCCTCGAACAAGACCATCGTCGGAGCCGGCACCGAGGGGGAGATCGTCGGCGGCGGCTTCTTCCTCGCCGAGGGCGTCAGCAACGTCATCATCCGCAACCTCACCATCCGCGACACCCGGATGCCCGACGACGACCCCGGCGACGACTCCTACGACTACGACGCCATCCAGATGGACACCGCCGACCACGTCTGGATCGACCACAACCGGCTGGAGCGGATGAACGACGGCCTGATCGACAGCCGCAAGGACACCACCAACCTGACGGTGTCCTGGAACATCATCAACGAGAACAACAAGACCTTCGGTATCGGCTGGACCGACAACGTCACCGCCCAGATGACGATCCACCACAACTGGTTCAGCGACACCAACTCGCGCAACCCGAGCACCGACAACGTCGCCAACGCCCACCTGTACAACAACTACCTGCAGAACACCGGCAGCGGCAACTGGTCCCGGGGCTCGTCGAACTCCGTCATCGAGAACAGCTACTTCGAGGGCGTCACGGACCCCCTCATCAAGGACGACAACGCCCAACTCGTCGACAACGGCAACATCTTCGCCGACTGCGAGGGCGACCAGCAGACCGGCGGCGAGGGCTTCGACCCCCGTTCGTTCTACGAATACACCCTCGACCCCGCCGAGGACGTCCCCGCCATCCTGAAGGACGGCGCCGGGCCACAGCCCGACATCGGCGGCTGAAGCGCCAGGCCACGGGCCGGGTCATGACGGACAGGACAGGACAGCACCGTGCGGAGCCGACCCGGCCCGTACGGTGCTGCCCGCAACTAGGTGACTCTACGTAGTTGTTTGATTTCATATCGTGTTCACTTCGGTTAGTCTCGACACGTCCGTACCAGGGACCACCGGGGGTAGCACCGTGTCGCAACAGCCACGTGAACTGACGCCGTTCCGCTCGAACAGGGACTTTTACGGAGCCGAGCTGCGGCGCCTCCGTACCGAGATGGGCCTGTCCCTCGAAGACCTGGCCGGGAAGGTCCCGGCCAGCCGCGCCCACCTCTCCCGGGTCGAGACGGCCCAGGTGCTGCCGCCGCCCGGACTCTCGCCGTCGCTGGACGAATTCTTCGACACCGGCGGCTACTTCGCCCGGCTGGAGAAGCTGGTGCGCCAGTCGCTGGAGGTACACCCCGCGCAGTTCCGGCGCCGGATGGAACTGGAGCGCAGATCGCGCCTCATCGGGCAGTACGCGGGGATGATCGTGCCGGGTCTGCTGCAGACCGCCGCCTATGCCCGGGCGATCTTCCGCGCCTACAACCCGGACGCCTCGCCGGAGGAGATCGAGGACAAGGTGGCGGCCCGGCTGGGCCGCCAGGAATTGCTGCACGCCGACACCCCGCCCGACTACGCGTGCGTCGTCGACCAGGCGGTGCTGGTCCGGCCGGTCGGCGGACCGGCCGTGATGCGCGAACAACTGGCCCGGCTCGCCGAGGCGGTGGACACCCCGTCGACCACCGTGCAGCTGCTCCCGGGCGCACACGGGGAGCATGCGTTGATGGGCAGCGGCGCGCTCACGCTGATGACCCTCGACACCGGCCTTCCGGTCGCCTACGAGGAAGGCATCGACACCGGAACGCTGCTTGAGGGTCCGGCAGGCGTCACCGCCCGCCAGCGGGCATACGATCTGGTGAGGTCCTACGCGCTGTCTCCCACCGAGACGGCGGAGTTCATCCGATCGGCGATGGAGGAGCTGCCGCATGAGCACCACTCCTGACCTCTCCCGCGCGGAGTGGGTCAAGTCGAGCTACAGCAACGGCGCGGGGGGCGACTGCGTCGAGTGGGCACCGGCCACCGCGGCCACCACCGGCACCGTCCCCGTCCGCGACAGCAAGGACCCGCAGGGGCCCGCGCTCGTCTTCCCGGCGGACGCTTGGAGTTCGTTCGTGAGCGCGGTCAAGTCCGGCGAACTCCCGCCCGCCTGACGAAGGCGGCCCCGCCCCGCCCCGACGGCGGCGTCTCCCCCACGCAGGAGACGCCGCCACCTACCGGCCGCGCCGCGCACCGCCCGTGGAAGGTGACGAGATGGGAAAGACGTCGAACCGCAAGGAAAAGCGCCGGAAAGGGAAGAGGAACCGGAAGCGGACGACGAATCCCGGCCTGCCGGGCACGTGTTTCACATGCCACGGGTCTGGGACAGTCACCAGGGAAGCGCCGTGGTCAGGTAGCGGTGTGGCCTTCTATCCCTGCACGACGTGCAACGGTCGCGGAGTCGCTTGAGCAAGCCAGAACAGCCGATCAGCGCGGCGCTGCCCCGCCCCTACTGGCCCCGGCTGTGACCCCCTTCCCGCGGCCCCGGCATCAGCAGATCCCCCGCGTGAGACCCCGCCGTCCCACGTCCGAGGGCCGAGCGATCACCGGGGCCGCGGGGGGCACGGGGAAGAGAAATCCGCGGCACGGATCGGGGGCGGCGGCCTTACCTTGGGCCACGTCCACGACGGCAAAGGACGGCGGGCGGCGGGCGCTCCGGCCGCGGCGGCGCGGCGCGACCAGCCGAGTTCACCTCGCGCGCCCGGCTCATCGGAGACCAGACGGTGCGGCTTGGCCCCACCCGGGCCTGGTTTCCGCTCGGCGTTTTATCACACCGACTCAGGGCACGGTGGGGCTGGCGAGGTACACGTGACAGATGCGGGCTCGCTGCTCCTGTGGCCCACAACGGTGTGGGGTGACGAGCTGACGCGGCCGATGGCGGATGGCGACCTGAGCGGAGACCTCGATGAGTTCACGGCACCCGGTCGACACCGACATGCGCAGGCGCACGATGCTGATTTCCGGGATCGCCGGTGCGCTGGCGCTGGGCGCGCCGGCCCGGGCGGCGAGGGGTGAGCCGGACCGACCGGTCAACATCCTGTTCGCGATCACGGACGACTGGGGCTACCCGCATGCCGGCACCTACGGTTCCCAGGCTGCGCGGACGCCGACCTTCGACCGGCTCGCCGCAGAAGGCGCGCTGTTCACACGCGCCTTCTGCGCGGCCCCCTCGTGCACGCCGTCGCGGAACGCGCTCCTCACCGGCCAGGCGCCGCATCGCCTCGGGGCGGGAGCGAACCTGTGGTCCGAACTCCCGGCCACCTTCGATGTGTACCCGGACCTCCTCAAGGAGGCGGGATACCGCATCGGGCGAATACGCAAGGGCTATGGCCCCGGCGTGTTTCCACAGTGGCCGCACGACCCGGCGGGCCCGGGCTTCCCGTCGTTCGGCGAGTTTCTCCAACAGCAGCCGGAGGGGACGCCGTTCTGCTTCTGGTTCGGCTCCTCCGATCCACACCGACCGTACGACCCCGAGCTGGGCGAGCAGTCCGGCATCGACCCGGCCTCCGTGGACGTCCCGCCGTATCTCCCGGATACGCCGGAGGTCCGCGCCGACGCCGTCGACTACCTGGCCGAGGTGCAACGCTTCGACCGCGAGGTCGGAGATGCCCTGCAACTCCTGGACGAGCGTGGGCTCGCCGAGAACACGATCGTGGTGATAACCGGAGACCACAGCTGGCCCTGGCCACGGGCCAAGACCAATACCTACGATGCCGGTACGCGCGTGCCGCTCGCGATTCGCTGGCCGGGCCGGGCCGCCCCGGGAACAGTGATCGATCGCCTGACGGTGCTGAGTGATCTCGCTCCCACCTTCCTCGACGCCGCCGAGCTGCCCACGCCGCCGGCGATGACCGGGCAGTCGCTGCTGCCGGCGCTCTCGGGCACAGCCGCCCAGCGCGAGTTCGTCGTCATCGAGCGCGAGCGACACTCCTTCGCCCGGGAGGGGAATCTCTCGTACCCCGTCCGCGCACTACGGACGCACAGGTGGCTGTATATCCGCAACTTCTTCCCGGAGCGCTGGCCCGCCGGCGACCCGCAGCCACCCTCGCCCGACCGTGGGATCTTCGCCGACATCGACGCGGGCCCCACCAAAACACAGCTCCTGGAGAACCGGCACCGGCCGGAATTCACCACGGCATTCCACCTGGCCACCGGCAAGCGGCCCAAGGAGGAGCTCTACGACCTCGAGTCCGATCCGCACAGCCTGCAAAACCTCTCGGACCATCCCGAATGGGCCGCGGTGAAGACCCGGCTCGGGGAGCAACTACAGGACTGGATGCTCCGAACCGACGACCCGCGCGCCGTCGACCCACGGACCGAATTCTGGGACAACGTCGAATACCACGGGTAACCCTCGCGCCCACCGGGGCGGGTCGGCGAGGGCGGCACAACCCTGCGGGACAGCTTCCGCGCAGCGCGGGGTTCGGCCCGGCGGCCCTACCCTGGGTGCATGTCCACGACGGCGGCGGGTAACGGGCGGCGGCCGCTGGTGGCGATCCTCAGCGGGGCCGGGATCTCCACCGACTCCGGGATCCCCGACTACCGCGGGCCGAACGGCGTCTGGCGGCGGGATCCGGAGGCGCAGAAGCTCGTCACGTACGAGTACTACATGGCCGACCCGGAGATCCGGCGCCGGTCCTGGCTCATGCGCCGCGACGGCGCCGCCCGCGACGCCCGCCCCAACGCCGCGCACACGGCCGTCGCCGACCTGGCCAGGGCCGGGACGCCGGTGCGGGTCGTCACGCAGAACGTCGACGGGCTGCACCAGCGCGCCGGGCTGCCCGAGCGCAAGGTGCTGGAGCTGCACGGCTCCTCCCGTACGGCGGTGTGCACCGCCTGCCCGTGGCGCGGGCCGATGGCGGAGACACTGCGCCGGGTGGCGGACGGGGAGGCGGATCCGCCGTGCCGGGAGTGCGGCGGGATCCTGAAGTCGGCGACGGTGATGTTCGGACAGCCGCTCGATCCGGAGGTGCTGGCCACCGCGGTGGCGGTGGCCGAGGCCGCGGAGGTCTTCCTGGCGGTCGGCAGCAGCCTCCAAGTCCAGCCCGCGGCATCGCTCGCGGGCCGGGCCGCGGCGGCGGGGGCCCGGCTGATCGTCGTCAACGCCGAGCCCACGCCGTACGACCACCTCGCGGCCGAGGTGGTCCGCGAGCCGATCAGCGAGGCGCTGCCGCCCCTGCTGGCCGGGCTGTGACCGCCTTGCGCACGCCTGACATCAGCAGGGTGTAGAGGATCAGCGACGCTCCCAGGCCCACCGCCCAGCCGTAGTCCGCAAGCGGCTTCAGGAAGGGGATCAGGCCGTCCTCCGGGTACGGGCCTGACGCGCCCTCGTCCGTGTGGGAGCCGCCTACCGCCAGGAGGGCGCCGATCGCGAAGGCCAGGATGCCGCGCCAGTTCCAGCCGCCCCTGTACCAGTACGCGCCGTCGCGGCGGTACAGGTCCGGGAGGGTGAGGACGGTGCGGCGGACCAGCCAGTAGTCGGCTATCAGGACGCCCGCGACCGCGCCCAGCAGGCCGCCGTAGGTGCCGAGCCAGACGAAGATGTAGATGTCCGGGTTGGCGATCAGCTCCCACGGGAACATCAGCATGCCGGCGGTGCAGGCGATCAGCGATCCGGTGCGGAAACTGATGGCCTTCGGCGCCATGTTGGACAGGTCGTACGCCGGACTGACCAGGTTCGCCGCGACGTTCGTCGTCAGCGTGGCGAGGAGGATGACGAACAGGGCGAAGGCGATGCCCAGTTTGGTGTCCATTTGCGCGGCCAGCTCCGCGGGCTCCCAGATGGGTTTGCCGTACACCGCCTGCGACCCGGAGGTGACGAGCACGGACATCAGCGCGAACGCGGCCATCGTGGTGGGCAGGCCGAGCGACTGGCCCCAGATCTGCGCGCGCTGCCCGGCCCCGAAGCGGGTGAAGTCGGGGATGTTCAGCGACAGCGTCGACCAGAAGCCGATCATGCCCATGAGCGCGGGGAAGAACACCTTCCAGAACTCGGTGCCCCAGCCCAGCTCGGACGGCTCGTCCAGCAGCGGGCCGAAGCCGCCGGCCTGGTCGGCTATCCATATCAGCAGCGCGACCGCGCCCGCGAGCATCAGCGGCGCGGCCCAGTTCTCCAGCTTCTTCACCCCCTCCATGCCGAAGAGGATGATGCCGATCTCGATCAGCCAGAACAGCACGAAGCAGAGCCACTGCGGCCACGGATAACCGCCCCACGAGCCGGCCTCGACCCACCAGCTCCCGGCCCCGATGATCTTCCCGGCCAGGAAGTAGATCGCCTGGCCGCCGATCCAGGTCTGGATGCCGAACCAGGCGCAGGCGACGACGCCCCGCAGCAGCGCCGGCAGGTTGGCGCCCACCACGCCGAACGACGAGCGGGCCAGGACCGGGAAGGGGATGCCGTACTTGGGGCCCGCGTGGCCGGTCAGCAGCATCGGCAGCAGCACGATGACGTTCGCCAGGGCGATGGTGAGGACGGCCTGCTTCCAGTCCATGCCCAGCGCGATGAGGCCCGCGGCCAGCGTCCAGGTCGGCACGTTGACCGCCATGCCGACCCAGAGCGCGGCGAAGTTGTACGTGGTCCAGGTGCGCTGCGCGGCCGGTACGGGGAGCAGGTCGGCGTTGGCGTAGCGACTGGTGCCGAGGTCGTCGGCGGGGGCGAGTTCCACCCTGCCGTCGGCCGGCGGCTGCGGGGAGGACGGTGAGGCGGCGTCCGCGGTCATCGTGCCCCCTCAGGCCAGCGCCGGGATGACGTACTTCCCGTACGCGTCGATGGTGGACTCCTTCGCGTCGTGCATCGCGTAGATCGCGAACTGGTGCACGCCCAGCTCCCGCAGCCGGTGCAGCTTCTCCAGGTGCGCCTCGACGGGGCCCAGGATGCAGAAGCGGTCCACGATGTCGTCCGGGACGAAGTCGGTGGAGGGGTTCCCGGCGCGGCCGTGGTGGGAGTAGTCGTAGCCCTGGCGCTGCTTGACGTACGCCGTGAGCGCCTCGGGGACGACGTCGGAGTGCTCGCCGTAGCGGTCGACGAGGTCGGCGACGTGGTTGCCGACCATGCCGCCGAACCAGCGGCACTGCTCACGCGCGTGCGCCAGCGCCTCGGGGGTGCCGTCCGTGACGTACGCGGGGGCGGCGACGCAGATCGTCAGGTCGTCCGGGTCGCGGCCCGCCTGGGCGGCGGCGGTGCGTACGGCCTTGACCATGAACTCGGTGAGGTACACGTCCGAGAGCTGGAGGATGAAGCCGTCCGCGACCTGCCCGGCGAGCGCCAGCGCCTTCGGCCCGTACGCCGCCATCCACACCGGCAGCCGCCCGTTCTCGACCCACGGCAGCCGCAGCGTCGTGCCGGACTCGCGGTCGACGACGGCCTCGCGGCCTTCGGCGAGGTCGCGGATGACGCGGATGGCGTCGCCGAGGCGGGCCAGGGTGTTGGGCGGGCGGCCGGCGACGCGCATGGCGGAGTCGCCGCGGCCGATGCCGCAGACGGTGCGGTTGCCGTACATCTCGTTGAGGGTGGCGAAGGCGGAGGCGGTGACCTCCCAGGTGCGGGTGCCCGGGTTGGTGACCATGGGGCCGACGGTGAGCCGGTCGGTGTGCTCCAGGATGCGGCTGTAGATGACGTACGGCTCCTGCCACAGGACGGTGGAGTCGAACGTCCAGCCGTAGCGGAAGCCGTTGTTCTCCGCGCGGCGCATGAGGCCGACGACGGCGGATGCGGGCGGGTCTGTCTGCAGCACGAGTCCGAAATCCACTTCGGCCCCCTTTGGTCGCGATGCCGGAGGTGTGGGTCTGGTGGCTGGTTCTACAGGAACTGGCAGGTACCGCGCGGGATGTACTGGCCGTGTCCCGCGTGGCCGGTGAACTCGCGCGCCTTGAGGACGGTCTCGCCGCGGGAGAGCACGGTCTCGACCCGGCCGGTGATCTCCTTGCCCTCGTACGCCGAGTAGTCGACGTTCATGTGGTGGGTGGCGGCGGAGAGCGTCTGGCGGGCCTCGGGGTCGTAGATGACGATGTCGGCGTCGGAGCCGGGGGCGATGGTGCCCTTGCGGGGGTAGAGGCCGAACATCCGGGCCGGGGTGGCGCAGGCGATGTCGATCCAGCGGCGGCGGGTGAGGTGGCCGTCGAGCACGGCCTGGTGGAGGAGATCCATCCGGTTCTCCACGCCCGGGAGCCCGTTGGGGATCTTGGAGAAGTCGCCGCGGCCCAGTTCCTTCTGGTCCGCGAAGCAGAACGGGCAGTGGTCGGTGGAGACGACCTGGAGGTCGTCGGTGCGCAGCCCGCGCCAGAGGGCGGCTTGGTGCTCGCGGGGGCGAAGCGGCGTGGAGCAGACGTACTTCGCGCCCTCGAAGTCCGGCTCGGCGAGGTTGTCGGTGGACAGGAAGAGGTACTGCGGGCAGGTCTCGCCGAAGACCGGCAGGCCGGCGTCGCGGGCCTGCGCCAGCTCGGCGACGGCCTCCTCGGCGGAGACGTGCACGACGTACAGCGGGCTGCCGGCGACCCGGGCGAGCTGGATGGCGCGGTGCGTGGCCTCGGCCTCCAGCAGCACCTTGCGCACCTCGCCGTGGTAACGCGGGTCGGTCTTGCCGGCCTTGAGGGCCTGTTCGACGAGGACGTCGATGGCGATGCCGTTCTCGGCGTGCATCATGATCAGCCCGCCGTTGCCGGCGGCGCGCTGCATGGCGCGCAGGATCTGGCCGTCGTCGCTGTAGAAGACGCCGGGGTAGGCCATGAACAGCTTGAAGGAGGTCACGCCCTCCTCGACCAGGCCGTCCATCTCCTTGAGCGTGTGCTCGTTGACGTCGGAGAGGATCATGTGGAAGGCGTAGTCGATGCTGCACTGGGCGTCGGCCTTGGCGTGCCAGGCGTCCAGGCCCTCGCGCAGCGCGCTGCCCTGTTTCTGTACGGCGAAGTCCACGATGGTCGTCGTGCCGCCCCAGGCGGCGGCGCGCGTGCCCGTCTCGAAGGTGTCCGAGGCGAACGTGCCGCCGAAGGGCAGTTCCATGTGCGTATGGGCGTCCACCCCGCCGGGGATGACGTACTTTCCGGTGGCGTCGAGTACGGCGGCGCCCTGGCGCCAGCCGGCGGCGGCGTCGCTGCCGTGTGCGGCGAGGGCGGTGACGCGGCCGTCCTCGACGAGCACGTCGGCGTGGATCTCGTCGGCGGCGGTGATGACAAGACCGCCGGTGATGACTGTACGGCTCACGGCCTCTGCTCCCTTCCGGCGACGGACGTCACCAGGGGTCTACACCCGTAGAGTCGAGCTGCGTGCGAAGACGGTAGAAGCATGGCACCGTGCTCGGCAATACCGCGGCAGGCGCCCGTCGCCACCGCGTGGCGCGGGCCGCGCACTCCGGCCGTGCCCACCGCACGCCGTACCCGTCCGTTCCGCACGCCTTTCTTCGTGACAGCGGTGACTACTGCGGTGCCGCGTTCGGCACCGGCGGGCACGCGCGAGGAACTGCTGGAACGCTCGCCCTTCTCCCGCGAACCGACCGGCGCCCGAAGGCCGGCCGCGCGCTCCCGCGCCGCGGCCGGCCCTCGTACGTGCGAACTCCGCGTCAGCCGCCGGTCTCCGCGTCGGCGGCGTGCAGGGCCCGTTCGAGCACGGCCGCGCCCTCCTCCGCCTCCGCGACGGTCAGGGACAGCGGCGGCGCGATGCGCAGCGTCTCGCCGGCCTTGCCGCGGCCGACGAGCAGGCCGCCCGCGCGGGCGTGCTCCAGCACCGCCGCGGCGTGCCCGGGGGTGGCCAGCTCGATGCCGATCATCAGGCCCCGGCCGCGTACCTCGCGCACCGAGGCGAGGCCCGCCGCGGCGGCCCGCAGCCGCTCGATGAGCAGGCCGCCGACGCGGCGGGCGTTGCCCTGGAGGTCGTGCTCCAGGACGTAGCCGAGGTTGGCCAGGCCCGCGGCCATGGTGACCGGGCTGCCGCCGAACGTGGACAGGGAGTTGGCGTCCAGGCAGTTCATGATCTCGGCGCGGGCGACGACGCCGCCGATGGAGGCGCCGTTCCCGATCCCCTTGGCGAAGGTGAGCATGTCCGGCGGGCCGTTGTCCGCGTGCGCCTGCCAGCCCCAGAAGTGGTCGCCGGTACGGCCCCAGCCGGACTGCACCTCGTCGGTGATCCACAGGATCCCCTCCTCGGCGAGCACCTCGCGGAACGCGGCGTACAGACCGTCGGGCGGGGAGGTGAAGCCGCCGACGCCCTGGACGGGCTCGGCGATGAGGGCGGCGACGCCGCGGGTCTGGGAGAGCATGTCGCGCAGGTCTGCCACGCAGGCGTCGATGAACGCGGCGTCGTCGAGGTCGGCGAAGGGGCCCGCGGTGCGGATGCCGCCGTGGACGTAGAGGGTTTGCAGCGGGGAGAGGCTGGTGGGCGACCAGGCGCGGTTGCCGGTGATGCCGACCGCGGTGAAGGAGCGGCCGTGGTAGCTGTTGCGCATGGCCAGCACCTGGTTGGAGCCGCGGTACGTGCTCGCCAGCAGCAGCGCCGTGTCGGTGGCCTCGGTGCCGGAGGTGGTGAAGAAGACCCGCGCGTCGGGGATGCCGGACAACTGCGCGATGCGCTCGGCCAGCTCCACCATGGGGCGGTTGAGGTAGAGGGTGGAGGTGTGCAGGATGCGGCCGGCCTGCTCGGCGACCGCCTTGGTGACCTCCGGGAGGGCATGGGCGGTCATGGTGGTGAGGATGCCGCCGAAGAAGTCGAGGTAGCGGTTGCCCTCGGCGTCCCAGACGTGCCGGCCCTCGCCGTGGGTGATCTCGATGGGCTCGGCGTAGTAGAGCGCCATCCAGTCGGGCAGGACGGCCCGGTGCCGGGCGAGCAGATCGCGGTGTACGCCGCCGCCGTTCGCCGCGCTCACGGCTGCACCAGGTCCCCGTACGCGTCCGGGCGGCGGTCCCGGTAGAAGGCCCATTGCTGGCGGACCTCCTCGATCATGCCGAAGTCCAGGTCGCGCACCACCAGTTCCTCCTCCTTGTCGCTCGCGACGTCGCCGACGAACTGGCCGCGCGGGTCGACGAAGTAGCTCGTGCCGTAGAAGTCGTTGTCGCCGTACTCCTCGATGCCGACGCGGTTGATGGCGGCGATGAAGTACTCGTTGGCGACGGCCGCCGCGGGCTGCTCCAGTTGCCACAGGTACGCCGACAGGCCGCGGGAGGTCGCCGACGGGTTGTAGACGAGCTGGGCGCCGCCGAGGCCGAGGGCGCGCCAGCCCTCGGGGAAGTGCCGGTCGTAGCAGATGTAGACGCCGACCTTGCCGACGGCGGTGTCGAAGACCGGCCAGCCGGCGTTGCCCGGCTTGAAGTAGTACTTCTCCCAGAAGCCCTTGACCTGCGGGATGTGGTGCTTGCGGTACTTGCCGAGGACCGTGCCGTCGGCGTCGATGACGACCGCGGTGTTGTAGTAGAAGCCCTCCTGCTCGATCTCGAAGACGGGCACGACCACGACCATGCCCGTCTCGCGGGCGAGCGCCTGCATCCGTACGACGGTCGGCCCGTCCGGTACGGGCTCGGCCCAGCGGTAGTGCTCGGGCTCCTGTACCTGGCAGAAGTAGGGGGCGTTGAAGACCTCCTGGAAGCCGATGATACGGGCGCCGCGGGCGGCGGCGGCTCTCGCGTGCTCCTCGTGCTTCGCGATCATCGACTCGGTGTCGCCGGTCCACGTCGCCTGGACGAGTGCGGCGCGTACAACGTTGGCCATGGCTGCTCCTCGGACGGGACGCCGGAGGCTCTACGCACGTAGAAGCCGGGCGGATCTCTGAACGTAAGTCGCCGCGGTGGCGCTGGCAAGAGCGGCGCACCGAACGCCGGCGGGCCGGAACGGGCCGGGTCAGGCGGATTCGGGCGCGCCGGGCAGGCCCGCGGAGCGCATGGCATGGGCGAGCCGGCGGTGCCGCTGGGCAGGCCCGCGGCGGGCGGCGGCGCGCAGCAACTGCGGCACGAGCCGGCCGGGATCGGCCCCGGCCAGCTCGACGGCCTCGTCGGTGCTGCGGGCGCCGGCGAAGGCGTCGAGCAGTTCCTCCGACTCCCGGTCGCGGCCCGCGCGGTGGAGGGCGGAGAGGATCGCGGCCAGCTCGGGTACGGGCCGGGCGGCGGCGTGCCGGACGAGCTGCAGCGCCTCGCGCGAACGCCCGGCGGCGGCGAACGCGTCCGCGGCCCCGGTCAGCCGCTCGGGGGGCAGCGCGGCGGCCTCCCACAGCAGGGTCGCCACCTCGGCGCTGCCGGCGGTGCGCTCCAGCTCGGCGGCGAGGTCGGGCAGCGCCTCAGGCGGGCCCGCCACGGCGGCGCTGAGCCGGGCGTACGCCTCGCCGGTGCGGCCCGCGTCGCGCAGGGCGGCCACGGCGGCGGCGGTCTCGCCGGCGAGCCGTCGCGCGGCGGCGCGCCGGGCGGCGGCGCGGTCGGCTTCCGCGGCGTCCTTCCGGCGCCGCCCGCCGCCGCCGGACCCGGCGCCGGCGAACCGGGCGCCACGGGGCGGCGGTACGGAAGGCACGGCGGCGGCACCCGCGGCGGGCTCCGGGGCCCCGGCCTCGGGCGGGCCGCCCACGGCGGGCAGCACCGGCGGCGGCGCCGAAGCGGCGCCCGCGAACCGGGCGCCGCGGAGTGCCGCCGGGGGCGGTGGCACGGGCTCCCCCTCCGCCGCCTGCCGCGCCAGCGCCTCGATCCGGCCGCGCAGTTCCGTACAGCGGGCGGACGCGCGGGCGGCGTCGTCGCGCACCCAGGTCAGCTCGTCCTCCAGTTGCTGCGCCGTCCAGGGGTTGCGCTCCACCGCCAGCCGCTCGCGCAGCCGCTCGGCGCCGTCTTCCGCCGCGCGGTGCTCCGCGAGCCGGGCGCGCAGCACCGCGGTCAGGGTGGCGCGGTCGGGCCGGCGGGCGTCGTGGGCGGCGACGGCGGCGCGGTGCAGGTCGCGGGCGCGCGGCAGCGCCGCGTCCGCCGCGCGTCGGCCGCCGTGCTCGGCGAGGTCGTGCAGGAGCGACTCGACGACATCCCACGGGGGCAGAACGGAGCCGTCCAGGCAGGCTCGCAGCCCGTCGGGATCGCCGCGGCGAAAGACTCCGTACCAGCCGAACTCTTCGTCCAGCCATCCCGTGATCTGCCGCAAGAATCGTGCGAATTCCGCCATTTCCGGCGGCAGCGATTGTTCCGCCACGGCGGGCATTCGACACCCGCTTTATTTCGTCCGCGCTACGGGGGCTTTGCGACGGTGGTAAACGGAACCCGATGGACGGCGGCCTCGAACAATGTTGCGGACGACCGCTAGCATGCCCCGTCATGAGCGAACCCATCCTCGTCCTCGTCTCGGCCGCCGCCGGCCTCGTGGTCGGTGCCGCACTCGGGTGGTACGCGCGCGGCGCCCTCGGCGGGCGCCGCCACCGACGCCGGGAGCGCTTCTTCGGGCTGCCGCGCAACTCGGAGGCCCTGGTGGTGGTGAACCGGGACGCCGGCGGCGGGGACTGGAGCGTGGCCAAGCACGACGCGCTCGCCCTGCTGGAGCTGTCCGCGGTGATCAAGTCCTGCGGGGCGCACGCGCAGGTCGTCGCGCAGGACACCGCGCAGCAGACGTTCGGCGACCGCACCGAGTTCTGCGTCGGCACCCCGATATCCAACCGCCGCATGGCCGCGCACATGCAGTCCCTGCTGCCCGGGGTACGGATCAACACCGACCCCGAGCCGGGCCCCGACCGCGGTGCGTTCGCGGTGGGCACGGAGCGCTACCGGCTGGAGAACGGGGTCAGCGAGCACGTGCTGCTGGCCCGGCTGTCCGCGGGCCAGGAGGCCAGGCCGGTCTTCCTCTCCTGCGGCCAGCGCTCCATCACCAACCAGGCGGCGATGCGCTATCTGGTGAAGAACGAGAGCCGGCTGAACCGGAAGTACGGCAGCAACTCCTTCGTCCTGCTGCTGAAGGTCGTCAACTCGCAGTCGTACGGACCCGATGTGGTGGAACTCGTCGGGGACGTGACCAAGCAGGCGCAGACGCCGCTCGCCCAGCCGGCCGGGAAGCACGGCAAGTCGTGACCCAGCCCCGCCGCGCCCGCGCGGCCGGAGCGCGCGCCCGGCGGCCGTCGCGACGATGGTGCCGACCTAGGTACGCATTCGCTCCCTGAGTACCTAGCCTGTCGGGCGAGTTGCGGGAGAGGAGCCCCGGGTATGGGCGACGCCAAGCCGGTGTACCAGCGCATCGCCGACGATCTGCGCGAGCGGATCGACGGCGGCGAGCTGTCCGTGGGGGCGCAGATCCCGTCGCGCTCCCAGCTCAAGCGCGCGTACGCGGCGAGCGACCAGACCGTCGACCGGGCCGTGCGGGTGCTGAAGGCGGCCGGCTACGCCCAGGGGCAGTTCGGCCGCGGCGTGTTCGTCGCCGACCGCACCCCCGTGGGCAGCCTGCTGCGCAGCACGGGCGCGGTCGACTCCCCCTTCGCCGCCCGGCTCGTGCCCGAAGGGGTGGCGCTGACCTGGGAGGCGGTCTCCACGCCCGCGCCCGCGCCGCGGGAGGCCGCGCGCCGGCTCGGGATCCCGGCGGGTGACCGGGTGATGTGCACGCAGTACGAGTACCTGGCCGACCGCAAGCCGGTGCAACTGGCCGTGAGCTGGGAGCCGCTGGCCCTCACCGACGGCACCGACGTGGTCTTCCCCGAGCGCGGCCCGTACGCCAGGCGCGGCGTCCGCGGCCGGTTCGCGGCCATCGGGATCCGGGTGGTACGGGCCAGGGAGCTGGTCGGCTCGCGGTCGGCGACGACGGCGGAGGCGGAGGCACTGGGCTGCGCGCCCGGGCAGTGCGTGACGACGGTGGAGCGCACGCACTACGACGAGCGCGGCCGGGCGGTGGAGACCTCGGAGGCGGTGGTGCGGGCCGACCGCTGGCGGCTGGAGTACGACATCGCGTTCACCGGCTGACGGGCAGGACCGCCGCGCGCGTCAGCCCTCCGCGACCTCGGCGTACATCTGGGACAGCTCCGGCGCCCCGTTCGCCGCCCACTCCGCGCCGATCTCCAGCACGTCCATCTCCCGCCCCGAGGACAGCCGCACCACCGGCGCCCCGTCCTGCGAGTCGATCACCCACTGCGCGCCCGCGATCGTCCGTACGATCACCGTGCCCAGGTAGAGACCCGCGTCGCTGCCCAGCCAAGGCGTGATCTCCGGGTCGTCCCGCCAGCGCGGCAGCAGTTGGTCCAGCTCCTCCAGCGACCGCGGGGTGTCGTCCAGCTCGACGCCCGCCGACTCCGCCTGGACGCGCAACAGTTCGCATTCGCTCAGCAGCTCGGTGACGCCCTCCTGGTCGACCGACGCGTCCGGGTGCGACGTCCGCTGCTCACGCCCGGAGCCGTGCCGTCTACGCCAGTTGTCGAGGAAGGAGATGTTCATGCCCCCAGCCTCGCATCCGGGCAGGCGGCAGCACCACAGGCGCGCGGATCCGATTCGCTCACCAGGTGTTTCCCGGAACGCCGTCTTGACCGTTCACCCGTGTCTCTTTAGCTTCATTGCGCCCCCCTGAGATGACTGGTCATGTCGAGACGCCGAACCGGGACCCGGAGGGCCACCTTGCGGATTCGCCTCGTCACCACCGCCACCCTGCTCACACTCGCCGCCACCGCCGTGCCGGTGGCCGCCCAGGCCGCCGAACGGTCCGGCGGGCCGCAGCCGTTGGCCGAGCTCTTCGACAACACCGCCGTCAGCGACGACGCCGACCCCGGCGCCGCGGACTTCGACGGCGCGGGCAGCTCCCTGTCCGCCCGGGACCTGGCCGCCGCCGGCTGGACGCCCGGGCGCAAGCTGGACATCGACGCGGCCGGGCTGCGGCTGCCGCGCTACGGCCGCGGCGCACCCGACAATGTCGTCGCCGACGGCCAGTCCGTCGCGCTGCGCGGCAAGGGCAACGCCGTCTCCCTGCTCGTCGCCGGCTCCACCGCGGGCGGCCCGGGCACCGGGGTCTCCGGCACGGGCACCGTGCGGTACGCGGACGGCAGCTCCAGCCCGTACCGCCTGACCGCGCCTGACTGGCGCGCCGGGCCGCTCACCACCAAGGCGCTGGCCCTGCCGCGGCTCAACACACCCGAGGGGCCGCGGGCCGAGGCCACCCGGCTGTACGCGGTGACCGTGCCGGTCACCCGCGGCAAGCGGATCACCTCGCTCACCCTGCCCGACGACCCGGGACCCGAGTCCGACCTGCACGTCTTCGCCGCCTCCGTACGGGCGGAGGCCACCGGCTGGACCGGGAGCTGGGCCGCCAGCACGTCCGGCTACACCGCCGTGGGGCCGTGGACGGACCGGACGCTGCGGCTCGTGGTGCACGCCGGCACGGGCGGCGACCGCACCCGCGTGCGGCTGGCCAACACGTTCGCCGCGTCGCCAGTGCGGTTCGGGCAGGCGACCGTCGCCGTGCAGGGCGAGGGCGCCGCGACCGCGGGCCGGCCGGTGCCGCTGACGTTCGGCGGCAAGACGGGCACGACGGTCGCCGCCGGCGCCGAGGCGGTCAGCGACCCGGCCCGCTTCACCGTGCCGCCCGGGTCGAACCTGCTGGTGAGCATCCACCTGCCGGAGACCGTCAGCGCCGCCCCGGTGCACGCGCTGGCCATGCAGACCTCGTTCATCAGCGCCGACGGCAGCGGCAACCGCGCCGCCGACACCGGCGCCGGCGCCTTCACCGGCACCATCGGCACCTGGCCGTTCCTCACCGGCATCGACGTCGGCGGCGGCCCCGGCTCCGTCGTCACGCTCGGCGACTCCATCACCGACGGGCACAGCTCCGGCACCGGCACCAACCAGCGCTGGCCCGACGTGCTCGCCGGCCGGCTGCGCGCGCAGGACGACGTGCCCCGCTACGGCGTCCTCAACCAGGGCATCTCCGCCAACCGCATCGTCACCGACCGGTACAAGGGCGACGGCGTGAGCAGCGACGTCGGCGGCGTCAGCGCCCAGCACCGGCTGGAGCGCGATGTGCTGGCGCAGACCTCGGCCCGTACCGTCGTGGTCTTCGAGGGCATCAACGACGTGCGCGCGGGCACCAGCGCGGACGAGGTGATCGCCGGGCTGCGCAGCATCTCCGAGCGGGCGCAGGCCCGCGGACTGCGGGTGGTGGCCGCGACCATCGCGCCGTGCGAGGGCTACGGCGACTGCAGCCCCGCGGTCGACGCGCGGCGCACCGCGGTCAACGAGTACATCCGCGCCAACGCCACCGGGGCGGACGCCGAGTTCGACGCGATGCTCGACTTCGACGCCGTGCTGCGCGACCCGGAGCGGCCGCAGCGGCTGCTGCCCGCGTACGACAGCGGCGACCACCTCCACCCCGGGCCCGCGGGGCTGAAGGCGGCGGCGGACTCGATCGACCTGGCGCTGCTCGTGCCGCGCTCGTAGCGCCGCGCGTCACACCCGGCGCGTGCCGGCCTCCAGGCCGGTGACGGCCTAGAGGCCGAGGTCGACGACGACGGGGGCGTGGTCGGACGGGTTCTTGTCCTTGCCCGGCCGCCGCGCCTCCCGGTCGACGTACGAGTCGGTGACGGCGGCGGTGAACGCCGCGTTGCCGTAGACGTGGTCGATGCGCATGCCCTTGTTCTTCTGGAAGCCGAGCTGGCGGTAGTCCCAGAAGGTGAAGGGGATGTCGTACTTCAGCGCGCGCGGATAGACCTCGGCGAGGCCCGCGGACTTCTGCAGCTCGTCGAGGGCCGTGCGCTCCGCCTCGCTGACGTGCGTGTGCCCGTCGAAGAGGGAGATGTCCCAGACGTCCTCGTCCTTCGGCGCCACGTTGTAGTCCCCGAGGAGGGCGTACGGCCGCTCGCCCGGGGCCTCTTGCGCGGCCGTCGCGCGCAGGGCCTCCAGCCAGCGCAGCTTGTACGCGTAGTGGGCGTGCCCGACGTCGCGGCCGTTCGGCACGTACAGCGACCAGACGCGCACAGGACCGCACGTCGCGCCCAGGGCGCGAGGCTCGGTCGCGCCGTCGTACTGCGGCTGGTCGGGCAGGTCCACGGTGACGTCGGCCAGGCCGACCTTGGAGACGACCGCCACCCCGTTCCACCGGCCGTCGGCGCGGATCGCCGCCTCGTACCCCAGGTCGGCCAGGGCGGCGCCAGGGAACGCCTCCTCGGTGCACTTCAGCTCCTGGAAACACACCACGTCGGGCGCGGTCTCCTCAAGCCACTGCAGGATGCGGGGCAGCCGGGGATTGATGCCGTTGACGTTCCACGTAGCGATGCGCACAGCCATGCCCACAACCTACCCCGCACCTCTGACACCGGGCCCCGGGCTCCCGTCGCCCGGCCCTGACCCCTCGGTCCCCGGGGGCGGGAGGGCTACACCGTGAGGGTCGTGCCCCGTTCGAGATGGAAGTGCTCCGCGCCGGCCACGCCCGGGCCGTTCGGGCCCAGCATGCGGCCGTAGAGCTGCGGTGCGAGGTCGGAGAGGAGCGCGTCGTGCACGTCGACGGCGCGGCGGGGGGCGACGGCGCGGACGTAGTCGATGACTTCGGCGACCTTGTTCCACGGCGCCATCACCGGCAGCAGCAGCGTCCCGACGTCCCGGTCCGGCACGGTCAGCGCGTCGCCGGGGTGGAAGACGGTGCCGTCCACGACGTAGCCGACGTTGGTGATCCGCGGGATGTCCGGGTGGATCACGGCGTGCAGTTGGCCGTGCACCTCGACCTCGAAGCCGGCGGCGGTGATCACGTCACCCTCGCCGACGGTGTGCACCCGCCCGGGGAACGCCGCGGAGACCTGCTCCGCCACGCTGCGCAGCGTCCACAACTGCGCCGCCGGGTTGGTGTCGAGCGCGGCGCGCAGCCGGCCCTCGTCGAAGTGGTCGGGGTGCTCGTGCGTGACGAGGAGGGCGTCCGCACCGACCGCCGCGTCCGGCTCGCTGTACCCGCCGGGGTCGATGACGAGCACCGCGCCGTCCTTGGCCAGCCGGACGCAGGAGTGCCCCTTCTTCGTCAATTCCATGATGCCGGTGACAACTCCTCGTCAGTACTCCGTCGTGGACACCGTACGCACCACGAGGTTCTCGGGGTCCGCGGTGTTGACGACGATGGACACGTCCGGGCGCGCGCCGGGCTGCTTGAGCTTCAGCCCCGACCAGTCCCCCTCGGTGAAGTCCCAGCCGACGGTGTCCGCCTGCGCGGGGGTGATGGGGTTGAGCCCGTCCTTCAGTCGCGGCAGGGGCCGGACGTCCGAGCGCGAGAAGGTCGTCTCCAGGTACTCGTCCACGGACTCCTGCGGGGCGGTGAAGTCGACGTACAGGGCGCTGTCGTGCAGCGCGTTCTGCTCGTAGTAGCGGATGTACTCGGCGCCGCCGGGGACGGGCACCTGGTAGATGCGGCGCAGCAGGCGCGGCGGCCAGCCGGGCTCCATGTCGGTGAAGGCGGCGCGCTCGGCCTTGTCGCGGCCGCTCTCGCGGCTCTGCTGGGTGGAGATCCAGCCGTAGACCAGCGGGATGCCCACGAGCAGGGCGATGGCGAGGTACGCCTTCCAGGAGCGGGCGACGCGGCGTGGGGGGCGGTGGGGCATGTGCCCATTGTGGGCGGGCTCTGGGTCATGGCGGCGCACCGGACGCTCGCCGGAGTCCTGCAGGGTCACTTGCCGACCACCTGCGCGAACCGCTCGTAGCGCTCGACCCGCCGCCGGTTGGTGCGGCGGAACCTGCGGGCCACCAGACGGGCCAGGTCGGCGGCGCCGACCAGCCCGGCGTCGTTGCCGAGGCGGGCGCGTACTATCCGGGCCTCGGGCCGGTAGCCGCGGCCGGTGAGGCTGCGGCCGAAGGCGTCCTGGGCGGGCTTGATCAGCAGGTCGTCGGCGGCGCTGACGCCGCCGCCGATGACGAAGCAGGAGGGGTCGAGGGCGGCGGCGAGGTTGGCGATGCCGACGCCGAGCCACTGGCCGATGTCCTGGAGCAGCTCTATGCACATCGCGTCGCCCTCGCGGGCCAGCTCGGTGATAAGCGGGCCCGTGATGTCGCCGACGTTGCCCTTGACGCGGTCGATGATCCCGTACGCGACCGGGGACTCGGCCGCCGCCAGCTCGCGGGCCTCGCGGACCAGCGCGTTGCCGGAGCTGTACTGCTCCCAGCAGCCGCGGTTGCCGCAGGGGCAGCGGTGCCCGCCGGGCACCACCTGCATGTGGCCGAACTCGCCGGCCACCCCGTACTTGCCGCGCTTGACCTGGCCGTCCTCCAGGATGGCGCCGCCGATGCCGGTGCCCAGCGTGATCATGACGAGGTAGTCCTCGCCGCGGCCGGCGCCGAAGCGCCACTCCGCCCAGGCGGCGGCGTTGGCGTCGTTGTCGACCATCACGGGGACCCGCAGCCGCTCGGAGAGCGCGTCGCGCAGCGGCTCGTTCCGCCAGGACAGGTGCGGGGCGAAGAGCACCCGGCTGCGGTCGGCATCGATCCAGCCGGCCGCGCCGATGCCGACGGCGTGCACGTCGTGGCGCTCGGAGAGGTCGAGGACCAGCTCGACGATCACGTCCTCGACGACCTTCGGGCTCTTGGACTTGTCGGGTGTCTCGGTGGTCGCGCGCTCCAGGATGTGCCCGTCGGCGTCGACGACGCCGGCGGCGACCTTGGTGCCGCCGATGTCGATGCCCACGGTGGGCACCCGGGGCGCGGTCAGGTGCGAGCGCCGCTCGCGGTGGCTCACGCTGCGCAGCACGGTGGCGCGGGCGGTGCTGCCGTGCGGTGTCCTCTCGGCGGCCGTCACGGGCGCTCCCCTCGCCCGGGCCGGGGATGCGGCTCGGTGGGTGCGGGTGATCGCAAGGGGTGGCCCCTTCCCCTGTCGGGAGTCGCTGACGTGTGCCGATTCTGCCTCACGGGCCCCCTCCCTCGCACGGCGGAGTGGACAGCGGGCGGCGGCGGGACCGCGCGCCGCCGCCGCGGGGTGCGGCGGCGGCCACGGCGTACGGCGTCGGGCGTGGTCAGGCCCGTTCTCCCCGCTCCGGCTAGGGTTTTTCCCGCTGCAGCTCGTGGCTGAGCTGCTCCAGCTCGCTGCCGCCGGCCATCTGCCTGGTCAGCTCGTCCAGGGTGATGCCGGCACGGGCGTGGCTGCCGGCCATGGCCCCGCGCTTGAGCAGGATGAACCGGTCGCCGACGAGGTAGGCGTGGTGCGGGTTGTGGGTGATCAGCACGACGCCGAGGCCGTGGTCGCGGGCGGCGGCGACGTACTTCAGCACCACGCCGGACTGCTTGACGCCGAGCGCCGCGGTCGGCTCGTCCAAGACCAGCACCTTGGCGCCGAAGTAGATCGCCCGGGCGATCGCCACCGACTGCCGCTCGCCGCCGGACAGGGTGCCGATGGGCTGGTCCACGTCCCGCAGGTCGATGCCCATGCGCAGCAGCTCGGCGTGGGTGGTGGCGCGCATCTTCTCCACGTCGAGCCGGCGCAGCGGGCCGCGGCCGAGCGTCGGCTCGGAGCCGAGGAAGAAATTGCGCCACACGGGCATCAGCGGCACCACGGCGAGGTCCTGGTAGACGGTGGCGATGCCCCGGTCCAGCGCCTCGCGCGGGTTCGACAGCCGGGAGTCCCGGCCGTCGATGCGGAAGCTGCCTGCGTCGTGCTGGTGCAGCCCGGAGATGATCTTGATGAGGGTGGACTTGCCCGCGCCGTTGTCGCCGAGCACGCAGGTGATCTCGCCGGGGTGCACCTGGAGGGAGACGCCTTCGAGCGCGCGGATGTTGCCGTAGTACTTGCTGACGTCCGCCAGTTCCACCAGCGGCCGGCCCGCGGCGGCCCCGGCGGCCTCCCCGTCCGCGGGCTTCCCGCCCGCGGCCGGGCCGCCCCCGGCCGTGTCGTCCGTGGCCTTCGTCATCTGGCCGCCTCCGCGCGCTTGCGTACCCAGGAGTTGAGGATCGTGGCCAGCAGCAGCATCGCGCCGAGGAAGAACCAGAACCAGTCCGAGTCCCACTGCGCGTAGACGATGCCCTGCTTGGCCATGCCGAAGATCAGCGCCCCGATCGCGGCGCCGATCGCCGAGCCGTAGCCGCCGGTCAGCAGGCAGCCGCCGATCACGGCCGCGGCGATGTAGTGCAGCTCGAGACCGCGGCCCTCCGCGGACTGCACCACGCCGGAGAACGAGAACAGCAGGTGCTGCCCGGAAATCCAGGCCGCCACCGCGACGCCGAGGTAGAGCCCGATCTTGGTGCGCTGCACGGGGACGCCGACCGCGCGGGCCGCGACCTTGCCGCCGCCGACCGCGAAGATCCAGTTGCCCCAGCGGGTGCGCAGCAGGATCCAGGTGGCCAGCGCGACCAGGGCGATCCACCACAGGATCGTCACCCGCACCTTGAACGAGCCGACGTCGATCGACGAGGCGAACAGCACCCGCGCCGACTCGAAGCCCTGCATGTCCGAGATGGACTTCGTCGAGACCGTGCCCTGGATCCTCTTGGTGATGCCGATGTTGGCGCCCCACAGCATCAGGTACGTGCCCAGCGTGATGATGAAGCTGGGCAGCCCGGTGCGGACGAGCATGTAGCCGTTGAAGAAGCCGACGGCGAGGGTGACCAGCAGGGAGACGAAGACGCCCACCCAGACGTTGGCGGTCATCTCGTACGCGAACATCGTCGACGTCAGCGCCGCCGAGGTGACCAGCACGCCCGCCGACAGGTCGAACTCGCCGCCGATCATCAGCAGCGCCACCGGCACCGCCATGATGCCGATGGTGGAGGCCGCGTACAGCACGGTGTCCAGGCTGGACAGGAAGCTGTCCGCGATCACGGCGAAGAAGAGGAAGACCGCGACGGCGCCGATCACCGAGCCCAGCTCGGGCCGGCCGAGGAGCCGGTGCAGCGGGGAGGCGTGCAGCAGGCGTTCGTCCGGCGCCTTCGGAGCCGGGTCCGCCGGGAGGGTGGCGGTCATCGGGTGCCGCGCTCCGTGAACTTCTTCAGGTCCGGGGCGTCCTCCTCGGTGACGATGGCGGGACCGGTCAGCACGGTCTGGCCGCCGCCGATCACGTTGCCGTTCGTCTCGTACAGCCACAGCTCGTCGACCGCGAGGTAGCCCTGCAGGTAGGGCTGCTGGTCCACGGCGAAGCTGAGCTGCTTGCTCTCCAGCGACGCCGCGACGGCCGCGTTCAGGTCGAAGGTCGCGACCTCCGCCTTGCTGCCGGAGGCGTCCTTCGCCTCGACCGCGGAGGCGGCGACGTCCGCGTTGAGGGTGACGACCGAGTCGATGCCGCCGTCGGCCTCCAGCTTGGCCTGGATCCCCGAGAGCACCGCGGGCTTGCTCGCGCCGTCCACGGTCAGGTTCTCCACCGAGCCCGAGAAGGTCTTCTTCACGCCGGCGCAGCGCTGCTCCAGGCCGACGTTGCCCTGCTCGTGGATGACGCAGACGGCGTTCTTGCGGCCGCGCTCGTTCAGCTCCTCGCCGACCGCCTCGCCGGCGACCGACTCCTCCTGGCCGATGTGGCTCAGGGCCCCGTACTCCTCGGAGAACTCCGCGCCGGAGTTGATCGTCACCACCGGGATACCGGCGTCCACGGCCGCCTGCACCGCGCCCTTCATCGCCTCCGGCTTGGCGAGCGTGACGATGATGCCGTCGACCTTCTTGTCGACGAACGTCTGGACCAGCCGCGCCTGCTCGTCGTCCTTCTCGCTGTTGGCGTAGAGGAACTCGACGTTGTCCTTGGCCGCGGCCTGCTTGGAGCCGCTCTGGACGATGTCCCAGAAGGTGTCGCCGGGCGCCGAGTGGGTCACCATGGCTATCTCCATGCGGGGCGTGTTCACGCCACCGCCGCCGCCCCCGCCGCCGTCGTTCTCCTCGGCGTCCTTGCCGCCGGAGTCGCTGCAGCCCGCCGCGGCGACCGCCAGCAGGGTGGCCGTCGCCACCGCCGCGAACACGCGCGTGCTACGGGCCATACGGCTGCGCGCCATCTGGGTACCCGCCTTTCTTCCCTGGTCGTCCCCCGCCGCCCGCGTGGCGGCTGGAGGTGTTCTAGCCGGGGGCGGGGGCCGAGTCAATGCCTTGTCCGATCATTCTGACCCGCGGCTACCCGCGAGTCACCCCGTGGGTCCCCGCCGGCTCAGCCCCGGTCGAGCAACTGGAACTCGAAGCTGTAGCGCGAGGCCCGGTAGAGGTGCGAGCCGAACTCCACCCCGCGCCCCGTGTCGTCGTACGTGAACCGCTCCATCGTCAGCACCGCCGCGCCCTCCTCCTCGCCCAGCCGCTCCGCCTCCGCGGCCGTCGCGGGCCGGGCGCCGACCCGCTGGCGGGCGCTGTGCAGCGCGATGCCGGCGGCGCGCAGCACCCGGTAGAGCCCCGTCGACTCCAGCTCGTCCGCGCGCAGCCCGACCAGCTCGGCGGGCAGGTGGTTGCAGAGCACGGCGACCGGCTCGCCGTGGGTCAGCCGCAGCCGGTCCACCCGGACGACGTCGGTGCCCTCGGCGATGCCGAGGGCCGCGGCGACGTCCGCGGTGGCCTTGACCTCGGCCACCCCCAGCACCCGGGTGGCGGGGCGCTGCCCGGCGGCTTCCAGGTCGTCGTAGAGGCTGGTCAGGCCGAGCGGGCGGCGCACCTGGCTGTGCACGACCTGGGTGCCGATGCCCCTCTTGCGTACGAGCAGCCCCTTGTCGACCAGCGACTGGATGGCCTGCCGCACGGTGGGCCGGGACAGGCCGAGCCGGGCCGCCAGTTCGATCTCGTTGCCGAGCAGGCTGCCGGGGGTCAGCGCCCCCTGCTCGATCGCCGCCTCCAGTTGCTGGGACAACTGGAAGTACAGCGGGACCGGGCTGCTGCGGTCCACACCGAGCCGGAGGGCCGGGACGGGGCCTGTGCCGCGCTTCGTCACGCTCCGGAGCGTAACGGTCGGGCCGGGCCACCGGAAGCCTTCACGTCAGGTTGTCCTGACAATTGACAATCCCGCTGGCCACGGGAGATTTTGAGGCCATGCGCATCGGACTCCTCGGCACCGGCAGGATCGGCGCCTTCCACGCGGCCGCGCTGCGGCGGCACCCGGACGTCACCTCCCTCGTCGTGACCGACGCGGACCCGCGCCGGGCCGCCGAGGTCGCGGCCCTTACGGACGCGGAGGCGGTCGCCACGCCCGCCGACGCGCTGGCCGCGGGGGTGGACGCGGTGGTGATCGCCGCCGCCACCGCCGCGCACGCGGACCTGCTGGGCGCGGCGGCGCGGGCCGGTCTGCCGGTGTTCTGCGAGAAGCCGATCGCCGTCGACCTGGCGGGCACGCGGGCCGCGCTCGCGGAGGTGGCGGCGGCCGGGATCGTGCTCCAGATGGGCTTCATGCGCCGCTTCGACGCGGGGTACACCGCGGCCCGCGAGGCGGTGCGCGGCGGGCGCCTGGGGCGGCTGCACACCGTACGGACCGCCACCTCCGACCCGGCGCCGCCGCCGGCCGCGTACCTGCCGCTGTCCGGCGGGCTGTACCGGGACTGCGTGATCCACGACGTCGACGCGCTGCGGTGGGTGACGGGCCGCGAGGTGACCGAGGTGTACGCGGCGGGCTCGGACGCGGGCCCGGCGATGTTCCGCGAGGCCGGCGACGTCGACACCGCGGCGGCGCTGCTCACCCTGGACGACGGCACCCTGGCCACCGCGACGGCGACCCGCGTCAACGGGGCGGGCTACGACGTGCGGATGGAACTGGCGGGCGAGCGCGACCAGATCGCGGTGGGCCTGGACGAGCGGACGCCGCTCACCTCCGTCGAACCGCGCGCCCCGGCGCAGGCCGGCAAGCCGTGGCAGGGCTTCCTGGAGCGCTTCGGCCCGGCGTACGAGGCGGAGTTGGCGGCGTTCGTCCGGGTGGTCCGCGGCGAGCTGGCCAACCCGTGCGACGGCGCGGAGGCGCTGGCGGCGCTGCACGTGGTGGAGGCGTGCGAACTCTCGCGCCGCGAACGCCGCCCGGTCCGGGTCGCGGAGATCACGGACGCGCCGTAGGGGCGTCGGGCCGCCGCCCCGGCGGGCGTTGTCAGGCCGGGGTGAGGCGGGAGAGGAGGTCGGTGGCGCGTTTGGCGACCTCTTCGCGGTCGCCGCCGGAGAGGGCCGAGCCCATGCCGACGGCCACCGCGCCCGCGGCGATCCAGTCGGGGGCCTCGGCGATCGAGATGCCGCCGGTGGGCAGCACCGCGGCCTGCGGCAGCGCGGCCCGTACGTCCTTGACCCAGCCCGGCTCGTGCGCCGAGGCCGGGAAGAGCTTCATGACGTCCACGCCCAGCTCCAGCGCGCGCACCATCTCGGTGGGCGTGGCGACGCCGGCGAAGACCGGGATGCCGTAGCGGTGCGCGGTGGCGACCACACCGGCGTCGAGGTTGGGCGCGACGAGGTAGCGGGCGCCGGCGTCGACGGCCAGCCGCGCCGAGGCGGCGTCGAGGACCGTACCGGCGCCGATGACCGCCTCCGTGCCGACCTCGCGGCGCAGCGAGCTGACCAGCTCCAGCGCGAAGGGCGTGGTCAGCGAGATCTCCAGACTGCTGATCCCGGCGGACAGCAGCGAGTCGGCGGTGGCGGCGGCACCGTCGTAGGTGTCGCTGCGGACGATGGCGACGACCCGCTGTTCCAGCGCGGCCCGGGTGATCTCCCAGCGGTACACGGTGTTTCCTCCGGCTGTTCTCTCTGGGCGTCTCTGGGCGTCTCTGGGCGTCTCTCCGGGCGGTGCCCGGTGCTGCGTTGCTCAGGGGCGGGTGCGGCCGTACGCCTCGTACGGGCCTGGTGCTCAGCGGTGGACCGAGTCGCCGCCCGCGGTGAACGCGGCGAGCGCGCGGTCCCGGGCGGCCGCGGTCGGCAGCCCGTCGGTGTCGGTCACGGTCTGGATGACGAGGGCGGCGACGCAGGCGCCCTCCGCGAGCGCGCGGTCCAGCGGGAGGTCCCGCAGCCGGGCGGAGAGGAACCCGGTGGCGAAGGCGTCGCCGGCGCCGACGGGGTCGGCGAGCCGCACGTCGTACGGCGGCTGGTCGACGCGCTCGCCGGCGGCGGTGAGCGCGGTGGCGGTGTGGTCGGCGCGCTTGATCACGACGGTGTCCGTACGGCCGCGGAGCAGCCGCGCGGCGGCGTCGTCGGCGGGCTCGCCGGTCAGCGTCTCCAGCTCGTCGTCGCCGGTGAGCAGCAGGTCGGCCTCGGCGAGGAGGGGGCCTACGACCTCGGCCCAGCGCTCGGGTCCGGCGAGCTTGCGGCGGACGTTGGGGTCGAAGGAGACCAGGGCGCCGGCCGCGTGGGCGAGTTCGATCAGCTTGACCGTGGCCTCGGCGGCGGACGGCGACAGGATCGGCGTGATGCCGGAGATGTGCAGCACCCGCACGCCCTCGACGACCTCCGGGCTGATGTGCTCGGGGGCGAGGCGGGAGGCGGCGGAGCCGGCGCGGTAGTACTGCACGTCGATGGCGCGCTGCGGGTGGCTGTCGCGGAGCAGCATGCCGGTGGGCGCGTCCGGGTCGACGTCCGCGTACGACACGTCCACGCCGTCCGCGCGGAGTTGGGCGAGGACGGCCTCCCCCGCGGGGTCGGCGCCGACGCGGCCGAACCAGCGGGCCCGGTGCCCCAGCCGGGAGAGCCCGGCGGCGACGTTCGACTCGGCACCGCCGATGGCGCGGCGGAAGTTCACGGCGCGCGCCAGCGGCATCCCGGGCTCGGCCAGCATCAGCAGCATGGCCTCGCCGCAGGTCAGCACCTCCGGTGCGGGTTCCGCCATCAGGTCCTCCACGGTGGTGGCGCACGTTCGTGCTCCGATTCGTGCTCCGAACGTTATCCCGGGCGGCGCCCGCGCCGGTATGGCGGGGGGCACAGCGGCGGCCCCGGTACGGGGCCCGTTCGGGGCGCCGGGGACGACGTGAGTCCATGCCGGAGCGCGGGTAAGTCCATTGCCTCCGGGGCGGGTCGGGGTGACGCTCGACGCTGAGTGACGTGTGCACTACACCCCCGAGATCCCGGAGGTTCCGGATGCCCGTCCCCCGCCCGGCCGTCGTCGGCGCCGTACTCCTGGCCCTGGGCTTGAGCCCCCTCGCCGCCCCGCCGGCCGCCGGCGCGCCACCGCCGCCGGCCGGGGCCGGCGACATCAGCCCGACCCCGCGCTCCGTCGAGGCGCGGGCCGACAGCGTCACCGTGACCCGCACCGTCACCCTCGTCACCGGTTCCGAGCCCGACGGGCCCGCGCTCGCCGTCGCCGAGAAGGCGCTGCGGGACGCGGGGGCCGAGGACGTACGGCGTACGGCGACCGCCCCGGACGAGAGCCGCGGGCTCACCGTCTACCTCGGCGGCCCCGACGCCAACCCCGCCTCCGCCGCCGCCCTCGGGGCCCTCGGCGTCGAGGGCCCCGCCGGGCTGCCCGCCGACGGCTACGTCCTGGCCGCCGGCACCGCGGAGCCGGCCGGCGGCGCCCCCGGCGGCGACGGCATCGTGCTGGCCGGCACCGACGCCACCGGCACCTACTACGCCGCCCAGAGCCTGCGCCAGCTCCTCCCCCACCGCGACTCCCCCGGCACCCGCGTCGCCGGCACCGCCGTCCGCGACTGGCCCGGCACCGGCTGGCGCGGCGCCATCGAGGGCTTCTACGGCGTCCCCTGGTCCCACGAATCGCGCCTGGACCAGCTCTCGTTCTACGGCGAGCACAAGATGAACATCTACGTCTACTCGCCCAAGGACGACCCGTACCTGCGCGAGCGCTGGCGCGAGCCGTACCCGGCGGACGAACTCGCCCGCATCGCCGAGCTGGTCGAGCGCGCCCGCGCCAACCACGTCGAGTTCACCTACGCCCTCTCCCCCGGCCTGTCGGTCTGCTACAGCTCCGACGCGGACGTACAGGCGCTGAACGACAAGTTCCAGACCTTGTGGGACATCGGGGTCCGCACCTTCGCCGTGCCGCTGGACGACATCAGCTACACCGACTGGAACTGCGCCGCCGACGAGGAGCGCTTCGGCACCGGCGGCGGCGCCGCGGGCGCGGCCCAGGCGCATCTGCTCAACCGCGTCAACCGCGAGTTCGTCCGCACCCACGACGGCGCGGAGCCGCTGCAGATGGTGCCGACGGAGTACTACGACACCACCCCGTCCCCGTACAAGAAGGCGCTCGCCGAGCAGTTGGACGAGGACGTGCTGGTGGAGTGGACCGGCATCGGCGTCGTCGCGCCCGTGATGACCGTCGCGCAGACGCGCGACGCCCGCGAGGTCTTCGGCCACCCGATCCTGACCTGGGACAACTACCCGGTCAACGACTACGCGCAGCAGCGGCTGCTGCTCGGCCCGTTCAACGGCCGGGAGAAGGGGCTGCCGGGCGAGCTGGCCGGGATCACGGCCAACCCGATGAACCAGGCCGCCGCGTCGAAGATCGCGCTCTACACGGTCGCGGACTTCGCCTGGAACGACGCCGCGTACGACGCGCGGGAGTCCTGGGCCGGGGCGCTCGCCGAGCTGGCGGGCGGCGACCGGCGTACGACCGCCGCGCTCCGGGCCTTCGCCGACGCCTCCTACGGCTCGGCGCTCAACCCCGGGCAGGCGCCCGAGCTGTCGGCGGCCATCGCCGCGTACTGGGACCGCGGCGAAGAGGACGCCCTGGACGACGCGCTGGCCGCCCTGGAGGCCGCCCCCGGCGTGCTCCGCGACCGGCTGCCCGACCGGGCGTTCGTCGAGGAATCGGGTCCCTGGCTGGACGCCACCCGCGACTGGGGCACCGCGACCCGCACCGCCCTGCGGATGGTCGAGGCCGCCCGCGACGGCGACGGCGACCGCGCCTGGCGGCTGCGGCAGCAGTTGCCGGAGCTGGTGAACCAGGCCAAGTCGCACATCTACACGGGGCTCGGCGGGCGCGAGGTGAAGGTCGTCGTCGGCGAGGGCGTGCTGGACGCCTTCGTCGCGGACGCCGCGGCGGCGCACGACCGCTCGCTGGGACTGCCCCCGCGGCCGAAGGGCGCGACGAACCTCGGTACGTACCAGGGCAACACCGTGGACCGGATGACGGACGGCGACGGCTCGACGTTCTTCTGGAGCGACGGTGCACCGCGCGCCGGCTCGTGGGTGAGCGTGGACCTGCACGGCGAGCGGGAGATCGGCGAGGTCACGCTGGCGATGGCCAAGTCCGGCAGCCCGAACGACTATCTCCAGCAGGGCGTGCTGGAGTACTCGGCGGACGGCGAGACGTGGAAGGAGCTGGCGGCGTTCTCCGGTACGCCGGACGTCGAGGCGACGGCAGCGGAGGGCACGAAGGCGCGGTACGTGCGCGCCAGGTCGACGGCGGGGCAGGGCAACTGGCTGGTGGTACGGGAGTTCACCGTCGCCGGCGGCGCCTCGGCCACGACGGCCGGCGGCCCGCCGGCGGCCGACGGCAGCTCCCTGGCCGCCGCCGCGGACGGCGACACCGCCTCCGTCTACCGCGCCGCGCGGGCGCCGCAGGCGGGCGAGTCGCTGGACATCCGCTTCGCGGAGCCGCGCGCGGCGGAGTCCCTGGTCGTGCTCCGCCCGCAGAGCGCGCCGGACGCGGGCGCGACGGTGCAGATACGCAACGAGCCGGACGGCCCGTGGCGTACGGCGGGCACGCTGGCCGGCGCGTACACCGAACTCCGCGTACCGGGCGGGGCGGTGGCGGAGGTCAGGCTGCGCTGGTCGGGCGGCGGGGCCGTGCCGCAGATCACGGACGTGGGGGTGGTCGGAAGCTGAAGCGCGGCGGCGGCCCGGCAGCGAGCCGGATCGGCAGCCGGGCCGCCGCGGCCGCTGTGCCCGCTCCCCGGCGGCCGCATGGCCGCAGGTCCGCGACCGCAGGTCGCCGAGGCGGCAGAGCCGCCCGGCGGCCCCGGCGCGTCTCCCTCAACCGCCGCCGCACTCCGAGGGCGTCAGCCCTCTCACCCGTCCCCGTCCCCGTCCCCCTCCGGCGTCAGGCTCCCGTGCAGCCGCAGCCGCGAAATCCCCCCGTCCGGATGGATGTCGATACGCGCGTGGGTGCCGACCGCCGTCGCGGGCAGCACGAAGCGGTGGTTGGTGTCCGGCTGGAGGCGGGTGCGGGGCAGGATCTCGGTCCACTCGCCCGCGGAACCGTCCCGTACCGACACCGCCGCCCAGCCCGCCGCGTTGCCCTTCAGATACGCCGTGTCTATCTCCACCGCGCGGATCTCCCCGCGGCCCGCGAGCGCGTAGCGGATCCAGTCGTGGCCGGTGTCGCGGCGGCGCCGCGTCTCCCAGCCGTCGTCCATCTGCCGCGAGCGGCCCGGCCGGATGGTGTTGACGGGCGGGGAGTAGAAGCGGTCCGAGGCGTCCTCGACGCGGCCGCCGTGCTCCAGCGCGACGAGGTCGAAGGTGCCGAGCGCCGCCAGCCACGCCGGGTCCGGGACGACCTCGCCGTGGACGCGCAGCCGCGCGATGCCACCGTCGGGGTGCTGGCGCAGCCGCAGATGCGTGAACCGCCGCCCCCCGGCGATTGCGAAGCCGTTCGCGGCGTGGCCGCCGACCGCCGTACGGGGCACCAGCTCCGTCCACCGCACACCCGCCGCGAGCAGCGCATCGGGCGACGGCGCGCCCGGGACCTCCGCGCCCTCGACGCTCACGGACTGCGGGTGGTTGCCGCGGAAGTGAGCGGTGTCGACGACGATGCCCCGTACGACACCGGGGGCGCCGAGGCGTACCAGCGCCCAGTCGTGGTCACCCGCCGCCGGGTGCGGGGCCTCGGCGGAGGCGCCGCGGCGGCGCCTGGTCTCCCAGCCGTCCATGACCTTGCCCTTGTGGCCGAACGCCGCCGGGTCGAACTCCGCCCGCTCCGGCCGCAGCAGGTTCTCGCGCGGGGCGAAGAACTCGTCGTTCGCGGCGATCACCGCGCCGCCGAGGCGCCGGTCGGCGAGGTCGGGCAGGGCGGCGAAGGCGAAGTCGGCGGTGCGGTAGTCGGCGTAGGGGTCGCCGCCGCCGTACGGGGCGGCGGCGCCGGTGAAGCGGGTGATCTGGGCGGTCATGCCTGCTGCTGCCTTTCGTCCCGGTCGGTACGGCCGAGGAGCCGGCCGCGGGGTTCGGTGTGCACGCCGCCGTGGTGGATGCGGCGGCCGCGGAGCCAGGTGGCGCGTACGACGCCGTGGAGCCTGCGGCCCGCGTACGCGGTGACGCGGTTCCTGTGCTCCAGGCCCGCGGGGTCGACGGTGAAGGCGGCGTCGGGGTCGAGGACGGCGAAGTCCGCGTCGCGGCCCGGCTCGATGGCGCCCTTGGCGGTGAGCCCGGCGAGCCGGGCGGGGCCCGCGGCCATCCAGCGGGCGACGTCGGCGAGCCCGTGGCCGCGGCGGCGCGCTTCGGTCCAGACGGCGGGCAGGCCGAGCTGGAGGGAGGAGATGCCGCCCCAGGCGGTGGCGAAGTCGCCGGTCTTCAGGTCGGCGGTGGCCGGGGAGTGGTCGGAGACGACGCAGTCGATCGTGCCGTCGGCGAGGCCCGCCCACAGCAGGTCCCGGTTGCCGGCCTCCCGTATGGGCGGGCAGCACTTGAACTCGGTGGCGCCGTCCGGGATCTCCTCCGCGGTGAGGGTGAGGAAGTGCGGGCAGGTCTCGGCGGTGACGGGCAGCCCGGCGCGGCGGGCGGCGGCCAGGGCGGGCAGCGCGTCGGCGGAGGAGAGGTGCAGGACGTGGACGCGGGTGCCGTGGCGCTGTGCCAGCGCGACGACCCGGGCGACGGCCCGGTTCTCGGCGGCGCGCGGGCGGGAGGCGAGGAAGCCGGCGTAGTCGGGGCCGGGGACCTGCGGGGCGCCGTCGAGCACGTCGGGGTCCTCGGCGTGGACGACGAGCAGCGCGCCGAGGCGGGCGGCCTCGGCGGCGGCCCACTCCAGGTCCGTACCGGCGAGCCGCGGGAACTCCTCGACGCCGGACGGGGAGAGGAAGCACTTGAAGCCGAAGACGCCGGCGGCGTGCAGCGGCGCGAGGTCGGCGGTGTTGCCGGGGATCGCGCCGCCCCAGAAGCCGACGTCGACGTGCGCCCGGGGGCGGGCCACGGCCTGCTTGACCGCGAGCGCCTCCGTGTCGGTGGTCGGCGGCAGGCTGTTGAGCGGCATGTCGATCAGGGTGGTGACGCCGCCGGCGGCGGCGGCCCGGGTGGCGGTGGCGAAGCCCTCCCACTCGGTACGGCCGGGGTCGTTGACGTGCACGTGGGTGTCGACGAGGCCGGGGAGCAGCGCGTCGTCGCCGCAGTCCGCGGCGCGGGCGCCGGGCGGCGGGGCCGTGTCGTACGGCAGCACGGCGGTGATCCGGCCGCCTGCGACCGCGACGGCGGCGGGCCGCTCGCCCTCGGGGGTGACGACGCGGCGTGAGCGCAGCACCAGTTCGGCGTCCGGCACCCGGTCTCCTCTCGGCGGCCCGCAGTTTCAACGTTCTGTTGAAATGCACTGTCGCCGCGGGTGCCCGCCCTCGTCAAGGGCCGGTTCGGGGGCGGTTTGGCGGATTCCACATGCTGAAAGCCGGATTCCGGACCGTTAAGCTGCGGTCGCACCCGTACGGAAGGAACCGCGAACGTGCCCCGCAGCACCGATGAGCCCAGGCCGCCCGCAGGCGGCGGCGTCCAGTCGCTGGAGCGCGCCTTCGACCTGCTGGAACGGATGGCCGACGCGGGCGGCGAGGTGGGGCTGAGCGAGCTGGCGGGCAGCAGCGGGCTGCCGCTGCCGACCATCCACCGCCTCATGCGCACCCTGGTCGCCACCGGCTACGTACGCCAGCAGCCCAACCGGCGCTACGCGCTGGGCCCGCGGCTGATCCGGCTCGGCGAGAGCGCGTCCCGACTGCTCGGCACCTGGGCGCGGCCGCATCTGGCGCGGCTGGTGGAGGAGACCGGCGAGACCGCGAACATGGCGCTGCTCGACGGCGACGAGGTCGTGTACGTCGCGCAGGTGCCGTCGCGGCACTCGATGCGGATGTTCACCGAGGTCGGGCGTCGGGTGCTGCCGCACTCCACCGGGGTGGGCAAGGCGCTGCTCGCGCACCTGCCGGACGAGGAGGTACGGGCCCTGCTGGCCCGTACCGGCATGCCGGCGGCGACCGAGAAGACGATCACCTCGGCGGACGTCTTCCTCAAGGCACTGGCCGCCGTCCGCGCGGACGGCTACGCGGTGGACGACAACGAGCAGGAGATGGGCGTGCGCTGCCTGGCCGCCGCGGTGCCGGACGCGCCCACGGCGGCGGCGGTCTCGATCTCCGGGCCCGCGGGCCGGGTGACCGAGGCGGCGACGGAGCGGATCGTGCCGGTGCTCCAGGAGGTCGCGCGGGAGCTGTCGGCGGGTCTGACGGACGCGAACGCGGGCGCGGACTGACCGCGCGGCGGGACGGCCCTTCGTGACGCGACACACCACAGGGAACGGGCACTTCGGATGAACATGACCGCCGGACCCCCCGGCAGCGGCCCCGCGGTCGCCGGGCTGCTGCTCGCCGCGGGCGGCGGACGGCGGCTCGGCGGGCGGCCCAAGGCGCTGCTGCCGGCCGGTCCTGCCGGGCGACCGCTGGTGGAGCGGGCGGCCGGAGTGCTGCGGGCGGCGGGCTGCGGGCCGGTGCACGTGGTGCTGGGCGCGGCGGAGGAGGCGGTACGGGCCCGAGCGCGGCTGGCCGGCTGCGTACCGGTGTCCAACCCGGACTGGGAGTCGGGCATGGGCTCGTCGCTGCGCGCGGGTCTGGCGTCGCTGGAGCCGACGGCCGCCGCTGCGGCGGTGGTGCTGCTGGTGGACCAGCCGCGCGTCGGGCCCGCGGCGGTCGCGCGCGTGGCCGCCGCGTACGCCGCCGGGGGCGCGGAGTTGGCGGCGGCCACGTACGACGGGGTGCGCGGCCACCCGGTGCTGCTGGGCCGCCGGCGCTGGCCGGAGGTCGCGGCGGGCGCCACCGGCGACCGGGGCGCCCGCGACGTGCTGGCCCGCGCGGCGCGCCGGGGCGAGCTGGCGCTGGTGGAGTGCGGCGACGTCGCGGCGCCCGACGACGTGGACACGCCCGCGGATCTGGCGTTGCTCGACGAGCCGCGGGCAGGCCGGCACTGAGCGCCACCGGGCGCGTACCGAAAAGCCTCTCGACGTCAACAGACCGTTGAACTTCCGGGATAAGGAAACTATTCTCCACAGGCCAGAAGGTTCGGAATTCGCTTCCGGCCGCCCACGCCACGTTCCGCTGCGCCCGGCACCCCGTGCCGCCAAGGAGTGACAGCCATGTCCGCAGTCGTCGCCGCCGCCGAGCCCGCGCCCCGCCAGGACGAGGTCCTCACCGACGCCGCCCTCGCCTTCCTCGGCGAGCTCCACCGCCGGTTCATTCCCCGCCGCGACGAACTCCTCGCCCGCCGCGCCGAACGCCGCGCCGGCATCGCGCGCACCGCCACCCTCGACTTCCTCCCCGAGACCGCGGCCGTCCGCGCCGACGGCACCTGGCGCGTCGCCCCCGCCCCGCCCGCGCTGGAGGACCGCAGGGTGGAGATCACCGGCCCCACCGACCGCAAGATGACGATCAACGCCCTCAACTCCGGCGCCCGGGTCTGGCTCGCCGACTTCGAGGACGCCTCCGCGCCCACCTGGGAGAACGTCATCGGCGGCCAGGCCAACCTCATCGACGCCTACGAGCGCCGCATCGACTTCACCGACCCCGCCTCCGGCAAGTCCTACGCCCTCCGGCCCGCCGCGGAGCTGGCGACCGTCGTCACCCGGCCCCGCGGCTGGCACCTGGACGAGCGCCACCTCACCGTCGACGGCCGCCCCGTGCCGGGTGCGCTGGTCGACTTCGGGCTCTACTTCTTCCACAACGCCCGGCGGCTGCTCGACCTCGGCAAGGGCCCGTACTTCTACCTGCCGAAGACCGAGTCGCACCTCGAAGCGCGCCTGTGGAACGAGGTGTTCGTCTTCGCCCAGGACTACTGCGGCATCCCGCAGGGCACCGTGCGGGCCACCGTCCTGATCGAGACCATCACCGCCGCGTACGAGATGGAGGAGATCCTCTACGAGCTGCGTGACCACGCCTCCGGCCTCAACGCCGGCCGCTGGGACTACCTGTTCTCGATCGTGAAGAACTTCCGCGACGGCGGGGCGAAGTTCGTGCTGCCCGACCGTAACGCGGTCACGATGACGGCCCCCTTCATGCGCGCGTACACCGAACTCCTCGTCCGCACCTGCCACAAGCGCGGCGCGCACGCCATCGGCGGCATGGCCGCCTTCATCCCCTCCCGGCGGGACCCCGAGGTCAACAAGGTGGCGTTCGAGAAGGTCAAGGCGGACAAGGACCGCGAGGCACACGACGGCTTCGACGGCTCCTGGGTCGCGCACCCGGACCTGGTGCCCCTCGCCACGGAGTCGTTCGACGCGGTGCTCGGGGAGCGGCCGCACCAGAAGGACCGGCTGCGCGAGGACGTGTCCGTGGCCGCCGCCGACCTGATCGCCGTCGACTCCCTGGAGGCGAAGCCGACGTACCCGGGGCTGGTCAACGCCGTGCAGGTGGGCATCCGTTACATCGAGGCGTGGCTGCGCGGCATGGGCGCCGTGGCCATCTTCAACCTCATGGAGGACGCCGCCACCGCGGAGATCTCGCGGTCGCAGATCTGGCAGTGGATCAACGCGGGCGTCGTCTTCGACGACGGCCAGGCGGTGACGGAGGAGCTGGTGCGGCGGATCGCGGCGGACGAACTCGCGGGCATCCGCGCGGAGCTGGGGGCGGAGGCGTTCGCGGCGGGGCGGTGGCAGCAGGCGCACGACCTGCTGCTGCAGGTGTCGCTGGACGCGGACTACGCGGACTTCCTGACGCTGCCCGCGTACGAACTGCTGGACTGACGGGCGCGCCCCGGCTGCCGGGACCCTCTGGCGGAGCGGGGTCCTTACGTGGTCGCATGCTGACATGACCGACGAGACACACGACTCCCCCGACTCCGGCGACTCCGGCGCCGCCGCCCGCGCGGCCGTCGCCGGCCGCTTCCGCGTGCTGCTCGACGACCTCGATCGGACCTCGGGGACGGCCGTCGCGGACGCCGCCACGCTGATCCTGGACGCCGTCGCCGCGGGCGGCCTGGTGTACGCGGCCGGGGCCGGGCACTCGCTGGCGATGGTCTGCGAGACGTTCTACCGGGCGGGCGGGCTCGCCTGCGTACGGCCCGTGTGGGACCCGGAGATCCTGCCGCTGAACGGCGCGACGGCGAGCACCGCCGCGGAGCGGCGGCCGGGCTCGGGGCGGGCGACGGTGGAGCGGGTGAAGCCGGGTCCGCAGGACGTGGTGGTGGTCTTCTCCACCAGCGGCCGGAACCCGTATCCGGTGGAGATCGCGCAGGAGTGCATGGCGCGGGGGGTGCCGGTGGTGGCGGTGACGTCGATGGCGGCGTCGGCGAGCGCGACGGCGCGGTCGAGCACGCGGCTGGCGGACCACGCGACGGTGGTGCTGGACACGCGGGTGCCGCCGGGCGACGTGGTGCACCCGCAGGAGTCGCCGCGCACGGCGGCGGTGTCGACGGTGCTGGGGGCGTACACGTGGGCGCTGCTGCTGGCGGAGCTGGACGAGCGGGCGGCGGCGCGGGGGGTGGAGCTGCCGCGGTGGGTGAGCGCGAACGTCCCGGGCGGGGACGAGGCGAACCGCCGCAACTTCACCCGCTACGGGGGCCGCGTCCCGGAGCTGTAGCGGGGGCGGGGGCGGGGCCCCCGGTCCCGGCCGGGGCCGTCCCCCCGGCCGGGAGTCTGTGGTTCCCCCTCAGTCCCCGCTCGCCAGCCGCGCCAGTCTCCTTGCCTCTTCCCTCGTGGCCGCCGCCACCGACTCCTCGTCGACCGTCACCAGCCGGCCCTCCTCCACCACCGGCTTTCCGTCGACCAGCGACAGCGTCACCGGCGCCGGGGCGCCCAGGACCAGGGCCGCCACCGGGTCCGCGATCGAGGCGTGGGCCAGGCCGTCGAGTTTCCACAGCACCAGGTCCGCCAGCTTGCCCGGCTCCAGGGAGCCGATCGCGTCCGCGCGGCCCAGGACCTGGGCACCGCCGTACGTGGCCAGGCGCAGAGCCTGGCGGGCCGTCAGGGCCTTCTCCCGGTGCGCGCCCAGCCTGTTGATCAGCAGCGCGTTGCGCAGTTCCGTGTGGAGTTCGCCGGACTCGTTCGACGCGCTGCCGTCCACCCCCAGGCCGACCGGGATGCCCGCCGCCAGCATGTCCGGGACGCGGGCGATGCCCGCCGCCAGGCGGGCGTTGGACGACGGGCAGTGGGCGACGCCCGTGCGCGTGCGGGCGAAGGCGGCGATGTCGGCGTCGGTCATGTGGACGCAGTGGGCCATCCACACGTCGTCGCCCAGCCACCCCGTGGACTCGAAGTAGGCCGTCGGGCCCATCCCGAACCGCTCGTGGCAGAACTTCTCCTCCTCCACCGTCTCGCTGCCGTGCGTGTGCAGCCGCACGCCCTTGCGGCGGCCCAGTTCCGCGCCCTCGCGCAGCAGGTCCGTGGAGATGGAGAACGGCGAGCAGGGCGCCGCCGCGACCTGCACCATCGCGTCGTACGACGCGTCGTGGTGCGCGTCGATGACCGCCTCCGTGCCCGCCAGCGCGCCGTCCAGGGTCTCGACCGCGAAGTCCGGCGGCAGCCCGCCGGACGTCTCACCGAGGTCCATCGAGCCGCGGGCGAAGGTGAAGCGCAGGCCCGTCTCGCCCGCGGCGCGGATGATGGCGCCGGAGAGGTCGCCCGCGCCGCGCGGGTAGACGTAGTGGTGGTCCATCGCGGTGGTCACGCCGCCGCGCGCGAGCACCGCCAGCGAGCCCTGCGCCGCCGCGTGGCACATCGGCTCGTCGATGCGCGCCCAGGTGGGGTAGAGGGCGACGAGCCAGTCGAAGAGGTTGGCGTCCTGGGCGAGGCCGCGGGTGAGCCACTGGTAGAAGTGGTGGTGGGTGTTGACGAGTCCGGGCGTGGCCAGGTGTCCTGCGGCGTCGATCCGGCGCGCCACGCCGGCGAGCCCGGCCGGCGCCGGGCCCGCGCCCACCGACTCGATCCGGTTGTCCGCGACGACGACGTGCCCGGAGGCGTACTCCGTGCCGGCCGCGTCCACGGTGGCGATCGCGCAGTTCTCGACGACGGTGCGGCGTGCTGCCATGGGGTCCTCGGCTTCCTTCACCGGCGGCGGGGGGCCGGCGGTCAGAGGTTGGTCATGTCGTCGGGGATCCGGGCGTCCGCGCCGGCGCGCAGGACGGTCGCCTCGATCAGACCGTACGGGCGGTCGGCGGCGAAGTAGACGGCGCCGTCCGCGGCGTCGTTCTTCAGCCCGAAGGGCTCCAGGTCGACCCGGAAGTGGTGCTTGTTGGGCAGGGAGAAGCGGATCTCCTCGATCTCCGGGCGGTGTTCGACGACCCGCGTGCCCATGGCGTACAGGCTCTGCTGGAGCGAGAGCGAGTAGGTGTCGGCGAAGGCGGTCAGGAGGTGCTTCGCGGTCTGCTCGTACGACTCGTCCCAGGCCGGCGGCTCGGCGCCGGCACCGGCTATGCCGGTCCAGCGGTGCCGCCACCAGGCGGAGACCTCGGTGGCGAGGATGCGGTCGTAGTCCTCCTGGAGCGTCGTGTACGCGTCCTTGGCGTAGCCCCAGAACTCCGAGGCCGTGGTGTTCATGACCACCAGGTCCTTGAGCCCGCCGAGTACTTCGAAGCGCTCGCCGTCGTAGGTCACCTGGGCGACGCGGGTCTCCCGGCCGCCGCGTACGAAGGAGTGCCGGGCGGGGGCGTCGATCCGCTCCCAGGCGTACTCCTCGACGCGGATGCGGGCGCGGTGGATCGGCTCCTGGGTGCCGGTGAAGTGCCGGGCGAGGTGGACCGCGAACGCCTCGGGGGACTCGATGCCGTACCGCTTGGCGAAGGCGTAGACGGTGTTCTTGGTGGTGTCGGTGGGGAGCACGTGGGTGTTGGTGCCGGAGTAGTGGACCTCGTCCATGTCGCCGGCCAGCGCGACCGAGACGTTGAGGTCGCGGACGTGGTGGGTGTCGCCGTCGCGGGTGACCTTGACGACGCGGGTCTCGGCCTTGCCGTACTGGTTGCGGCCGAGCACCGCGGGGCGCGCGGCGCGCGCGGGCTGGGGGCGGTCTGCCATCTGCTAGCTCCCTCGGTATACGGAGTAGCCGAACGGGGTGAGCAGCAGCGGCACGTGGTGGTGCTCGCCGGAGGCGACGGCGAAGACCACCGCCACCTCCGGGAAGAACGCGCCGCCGTCCCGGTGCGCGGGGGCGTCCTGCCGGTCCTCGGCTGCCGGTTCGCTGAGGTACGGGCCGGTGGCGAAGACCAGCCGTACGTGGGTGGTGCCCGCCGGCAGCGCCGGGAGGTCCCGGACGCGGCCGTCGGCGTCGGTGGCGGAGGCGGCGTGGGCGGTCCAGCCGCCGGCGTCCCCGTCGCCCGTACCGCCGGTTCTGACGGAGAGTTCGACGGCAACCCCGGCCGCGGGGCGGCCGACGCTGGTGTCCAGGATGTGCGTGGAGACGGAGGTGGCGCCGACGCTCATGGTCAGGCTCCTTCTGCTTCGACGAGGCGGGTCAGCCGGATACGGTTGATCTTGCCCAGCTCGCCGCGCGCGATCTCCCGCTCCCGCTCCGGCGCGTTGCCGAGGCGCGCGCGCAGCGCGTCGCGCATCCGTACGGCGCCGAGGCCGGTCGCGCAGATCAGGAAGACGTGCCCGAACCGCTCCTGGTACGCGAGGTTCAGCTCCCGCAGCTCCGCCCGCAGCTCCTCCGGCGCCCCCGCCACGCCCCGCTGCTCGCGCGCCGAGGCCGGGTCGCCCGGCGCCGGCCGGCCGATGGGCGGGTGCCCGGCCATCGCCTCGGCCAGCCCCGCGTCGTCGAGCGCGGCGAGCGCCGCCGCGGCGGCGGCGTACAGGTGCGTGGGGTCCGGGTAGGGGCGGCCCGCGGCCACGGCCGCGATCCAGGGTTCGGCCGCGCACACCTCGTGCAGCAGCGCGGCAACGGCCTGCTCGTCGGCGGAGTTGAGCCGGGCGAGGCCCGGCGGAACGCGCGAAGTCACAGCCGCAAGCTATGAGCCCCCGGCGCATCGCGTCAACAGTTTGTTGAATTTTCCGGGTCAGCCGCCCTCGGGCGGCGGGCCCTGCCTGGCTTCCCTGTTCAGGTAGTTGTAGATGGTGAACCTGCTGACGCCCAGCGCGCCGGCCACCGTCTCCACCCCGTGCCGTACGGAGAACGCGCCGCGGGTCTCCAGGACCCGTACGACCTGCTGCTTCGCCTTGCGGTCGAGCCGCGCGAGCGGCACGCCGTGGCGGCGCTCCAGCTCCGCGAGCATGTGGTCGAGCGAGTCCGCCAGATGAGGCAGCCGCACCGCCACCGTCGGGCGGCCCTCCCAGGACAGCACGACGTCGTCGCCCTCCGCCGCCTCCGGCGGGACCATCTCCCCGCCCATCGCGTCGACCAGCGGCTTGACCGCGGCGACGAACGGGTGGTCCGCGGGCACCGTCATGCGCCGGCCTTCCCCGGCTCCTCCGACGCGCCCCCGACGACGCTCACCTGCAGCGAGATCCGGGTGGCGCCGGACGCCAGCGATCTGCGCAGCAGTTCGTCCACCGCATCGAGCACGACCTCCGCGCCGCCCTCCGCACTGTTGCCGAACGGGCCGACGTCGACGGCGTCGAGATCCGCCGACTCCACCAGATCCCGGGCCGCCACCGCGTGCGGCGGTAGCTCCTCCAGGTCGAACGGCTCGGTCGTGAACTCCACCCTGAGTCGCATCCGAGCAGCATACGTGCCCGGTCACGGCTCTGGCGCACCACCCGGCCGCGCCGCCGCGGTCGGTGGTGCCGGGCTGTGCCTCCGTCGCTTCCGTCGCTTCCGTCGCTCTGCACGGGAGGACCATAGAGAGCACGGGGTGCCGTACGCCTCCTTCCCGAGTAGGTCATCCTCACGCACGACAGGCGCCGCAGCACGTTCGGTGACATCCCGGGCCCCGGTTACTCCGGGTTCGTCAGGGTTGGGCGAGCGGGGGCGCCGGCGGCAGTTCGACGGTGACGCGGAGCCCGCCGGCGGAACGCGGGGTGAGGGTGAGCGTGCCGTCGTGCGCGTGGGTGAGGGTTTCGACGATGGCCAGGCCGAGGCCCACACCTGCGCGGTCGCTGTGGACGCGCTCGGTGCCGCGCTGGAACGGCTCGGTGAGCGTCGGGGCCAGCTCCGGGGAGATGTGCTCGCCGGTGTTCTCGACGGTCAGCACCGCACCTGTGTGGTGGACGCCGGTGTGCACCCAGACGACTCCCCGCTCGGGCACATTGTGGACGATCGCGTTGTGCACGAGGTTCGTGGTCAACTGCAGCAGGAGCGCCGGCGACCCGAAGGCCGGGGTGATGTCGCCGGAGGTCTCGATGGTGACACCGCGCTTCTCGGCGAGCGGGAGCAGCGCCTCGGTGGCCTCTTCCGCGAGCAGGGACAGGTCGACGTGCTCCCGGGTGAAGGACCTCTGTTCGGCACGGCTGAGCACGAGCAGCGCCTCGGTGAGGTCGATCGCGCGGGCGTTGACGGTACTCAGCCGGTCGACGAGCCTGCCGGGCTCGCGGGTCGGATCGTTGCGGGCCACGTCGAGGAGCGACTTCGAGATCGCGAGTGGCGTACGCAGCTCGTGCGAGGCGTTGGCCGCGAACCTCCGCTGCTCGGCGACGTGGGCTTCGAGCCTGGCGAGCATCGTGTCGAAGGCGTCGGCGAGTTCGCGGAACTCGTCGCTGCGGCCCGGCAACCGGATCCGGTGGGAGAGCGATCCGTTCGTGGCCATGCGGGTGGCGTCGGTGATGCGCGTCAGCGGAGCGAGCATGCGGCCGGAGAGGATCCAGCCGCCCAGGAGGCCGAACCCCAGGAGGAACAGCATGACCGCGGCGGCGGTGGGGGCGAAGCCGCGTACGAAGGCGGTGCCCGGCGTCGCCCTCCACGCCCCCTCCGCGTTGGTCTGCAACCACCCCTCCCGCACGAGGAACAGCCCTATGGCGGCGAGCAGCAGGGCACCCGCGAGCATGAGGAATCCGGCGTAGCTGAGGGTGAGTTTGACGCGAACGCTCAGCCCCGGCCGCCTATTCACGGCCACGCCTCTCCCGTCCGGCACCGGCTAGCGCATCGGCCGCCGCCGGACCGGGCCGGCCCTCGACTGTCAGAACGTGCATGGCACTCATGCTAGGAGTCGGGGCATATCGTCCAGATATCGAAAACCGCCCGCATCGGGCGGCGGGTCCGGGACCTACCTGCGGGTAGCATGTCGTCGGCGTATCGAAAACCCCATACGTGCGGACAACACCGGGCCGTCTTGACTGGCTGCATGTCCTCCAGCGAGCCGGGCCGAACCGCGCATCGAGAAGGGCCGGGAGTCCCGGGCCCGAGCCTGACCGTCCGGCCGATCACCGCCGCCGAGCACCTGGCGTTCGTACGGCGGCAGCGGTCGGCCAGCTTCCTGCAGACCCCGGCGTGGGGCCGCGTCAAGACGGAGTGGCATAGCGAGTCCCTCGGCTGGTACGACGGCCGGGAGCTGGTCGGCGCCGGGCTCGTCCTGCACCGCCCGGTGCCGCGGCTCGACCGTTTCACGCTGGCCTACCTGCCGGAGGGCCCGGCCGTCGACTGGACCGGCGAGATCGACGCGTGGCTCGACCCGCTGGCCGCCCGGCTCAAGGCACACGGCGCGTTCGCGATCCGGCTCGGCCCTCCGGTGCGTACCGCCACCTGGAACGCGGACCAGGTCAAGGAGGGCATCGCCGACCCGGGCGTCAAGCGGCTCACCGAGGTGTCCGGGCACTGGGCCGACCCGGTCGGCACCCGCGTGGCCGGCCGGCTCCGGGACGCCGGCTGGCTGCCGCAGAGCCCCGAGGACGGCTTCGGGACCGGGCACCCGCAGTTCAAGTTCGAGATCCCGCTGACCGGCAGGACCGAGGACGACCTGCTCGCGGGCATGAACCAGCTCTGGCGCCGCAACATCAAGAAGGCGGCCAAGGCGGGGGTCGAGGTCACGGTCGGCGAGGGCCCCGAGGACCTCGCGGCGTTCCACGACCTGTACGCCCACACCGCCGAGCGCGACCGCTTCACGCCGCGGCCGCTGGGCTACTTCGAGACCATGTTCGCCGCGCTGAGCGCCGAGGACCCCGAGCGCATCAGGCTCTATCTGGCCCGGCACCGGGGCGACCTGGTCGCCGCCGCCGTCCTGGTCCGCGTCGGCGCCCACGCGGTGTACGCCTACGGCGCCTCCTCCACCGAACACCGCGACGTGCGCGGCTCCAACGCCTGCCAGTGGGCGATGATCCGCGACTCGCTGGCGGCCGGCTGCGACGTCTACGACCTGCGCGGCATCACCCCGACGCTGGACGCAGGCGACCCGCACATCGGGCTGATCCAGTTCAAGACCGGCACCGGCGGTCAGGCCGTACGGTACGTCGGCGAGTGGGATCTGCCGCTGCGGCCGATGGTCTACCGGGCCTTCGACCTCTATCTGAAGCGGCGCGAGTCCCGCAGGCGGCGGGGGCGGCACTGATCTCCCGGCTCGCCCCACCCGCTACCTGAGGGCGGCGGCGACCTCGTCGAGTCCCGCCCCGCGGGACGCCTTGACGAGCACCACATCGCCTGAGCCAAGGTTGCCGCGCAGCCAGTCGACGGCTGCGTCGTTGCCGGCCAGGGCCACCGCCCGCTCCCCCGCGCCGTCGGCGATCGGCCGTGCGGCCTCGCCGACCGCGAGCACCAGGTCGGCCCGCGAAGCGGCGTACGCGCCGACGGCCCGGTGCGCGGCCCGGCTCTCCTCGCCCAGCTCCAGCATCTCGCCGAGGACGGCGATGCGGCGCCCGCCCTCGATCGCCGACAGCGCGTCGAGGGCCGCGCGAGTGGAGTCGGGGTTGGCGTTGTACGAGTCGTTGAGCAGCGTCACGCCGCCGGCGAGGTCGCGCAGTTCCATGCGCCACTTCGACAACGACGCGGTGGCGAGCCCCTGCGCGGCCACGTCGAGGGGAATTCCGGCCGCAAGTCCCGCCGCCGCGGCAGCGGACGCGTTCAGCGCCTGGTGCGCGCCCACGAGCGGCAGCGCGACGCGGGCCGAGGCGTCGGCGGTCCGCAGCGTGAAGGACGGCCGGCCGCACGCGTCCAGCGCCAGGTCGCGCACCCGCACGTCGGCGTGCTCCGCCCGGCCGAAGGTGAGCACCGGGCCGTCGGTGAGCGAGCGCATCGCGACGACCCGCGGGTCGTCGGCGTTGAGGACGGCCGTGCCGCCGGGCGCCAGCCCCTGCACCAGCTCGCCCTTGGCCGTGGCGATGGCCGCGCGCGAGCCGAACTCGCCGAGGTGCGCCTGGCCGACGTTGAGGACGACGGCGATGTCGGGCGCGACCAGGCCGGTGAGCGCCGCGACGTCGCCGATGCGGCGGGCGCCCATCTCCAGCACGAGGAACCGGGTGCCCAGGTCGGCTCGGAGCATGGTCAGCGGCACCCCCAGCTCGTTGTTGAGCGAGCCGAACGTGGCGGTCGTCGGCGCAGTGCCCGACAGGACGGCCGCCAGCAGGTCCTTGGTGCTGGTCTTGCCCTGAGAGCCGGTCAGTCCGAACACGGTCAGCCCGCGGCGCAGCCGGGCCACGACGTGGGCGGCAAGTCTCTGCAACGCCGCCTGGACGTCCTCGACGACGACGGTGGGCAGCGGCGTGGGCCGGGAACCGAGCACGGCCACCACGCCGGCCCGGCCGGCCTGCCCGGCGTAGTCATGGCCGTCGACACGCTCCCCGGCGACGGCGACGAAGAGGCCGCCCGGTTCGGCCTGCCGCCCGTCGAGGACGGCCGGGGCGGTCACCGTCACGGCACCGTCGCCCTCGACCGTCCCGCCGACGACCGCGGCGATCTCGCGGAGGCTGAGCGGGACGATGCCCGCGCGACGCGGGAGCCGGGCAGCGGGAGTGAGACCGGAGAGGTAGAGGTAGGAAGAGGCTCGTTCGCTGTGGGTCACGCCTCCAGTCAAGGAAGCGCGGTGTTGCGGGCGCGTATGCGGATTTCGATATGCCGACGATATCCCGCCCGCCGATACCAAGCGGTAACATATCGCCGGGATATGGGAAAGAGGATACGCCCCGGCAACACCGCGTCCCGTTGGCTGTAGGCATGACCTACAGCGAACCGCCGGCCGTCACGGCGGGTATCACCCTCTACGGCTGCGGGCGCGACGAGGAAACGCTGGTCCGCGAACTGGCGCCGCGCCTGGGCGTGGTGCCGACCCTCACCGCGGCGGCCGTCTCGGAAGCCAACGCCGGGCTTGCGCACGGAAACCGGTGCGTCAGCGTCGACCACAAGACCCGGATCACCGGTCCCACTCTTCGTGCGCTCAGCCGGGTCGGCGTCGCTTACCTCTCGACCAGGAGCATCGGATACAACCACATCGACGTCGAGTACGCGGAAAGCGTCGGAATCACCGTGGAAAACGTCGCGTATTCGCCGGACAGCGTGGCCGACTACACCCTGATGCTCATGCTGATGGCGGTGCGGCACGCGAAATCCACCCTCCGTCGCGCGGATGTCCACGACTACAGGCTGCAGGACGTACGCGGGAGGGAACTGCGCGATCTGACCATCGGGGTCGTGGGGACGGGACGCATCGGCGCGGCGGTCATCGACCGGCTGCGGGGCTTCGGCTGCCGGATCCTGGCCCACGACACCCGCTCCGGCACCGCCGCGGACTACGTTCCGCTCGACGAACTGCTGCGGCTGAGCGACATGGTGACGCTCCATACACCGCTCACCCCGGACACCCACCACCTCCTCGACCGCCGGCGCATCAAGTTGATGAAGCACGGCGCCGTCATCGTCAACACCGGACGGGGTTCACTGCTGGAAACCGAGGCCCTGCTGCCGGCGTTGGAGGACGGCAGGCTGGGCGGCGCCGCGCTGGACGTCCTCGAAGGCGAGGAAGGAATCTTCTACGCCGACTGCCGGGACAAGCCCCTCGCCACCGGTCCGTTGCCGCGGCTCCAGGAACTTCCGAATGTGCTCATCAGCCCGCACACCGCGTACTACACGGACCACGCCCTGAGCGACACGGTCGAAAACTCCCTCACCAATTGCCTTGCATTCGAAAGCAGGAATCAGCGTGGCTAGACTGAAGGTCGGCATCCTCTTCGGCGGCAGCTCGGAAGAGCACCCCGTCTCCGTGAAATCCGCGCAGCAGGTCGCCCGGAGCCTCGATCTCGAAAAGTACCAGCCGTTCTATGTCGGGATCACGGAGAGCGGCGCCTGGAAGCTCTGCGAAGGACCCGGCCCGGACTGGGAGAACGGCAATTGCCGGCCTGCGCTGCTGTCACCCGACCGCAGCGTGGGCGGACTTCTCGTACTGGAGCAGGGGCGGTACGGCACGATCGGCCTGGACGTCGTCCTGCCCGTGCTGCACGGCAAGCTCGGCGAGGACGGTGCGATACAGGGGCTGCTGGAGCTGACCGGCATCCCCTACGCCGGCTGCGATGTGCAGAGTTCCGCCGTGTGCATGGACAAATCACTTGCCTATCGCGTCGTCAGGAGCGCGGGAATCGCCACGCCGAATTTCTGGACCGTCACGGCGGACGACGCCGTCGACCCCGGCCGGCTGACGTATCCCGTATTCGTCAAACCGGCCCGTTCCGGCTCGTCCTTCGGAGTCAGCAAGGTTTCCGGTCCCGCGGAACTTCCGGATGCGGTGAAGACCGCACGGCAGTACGACTCGAAGGTGCTGATCGAGGAGGCGGTGGCCGGCAGCGAGGTCGGGTGCGCCATTCTGGGCAACGATCCGGATCTGATCGCGGGCGAGGTGGACCGGATCGCACTGTCGCACGGCTTCTTCCAGATCCATCAGGAGGCGGACCCGGAGAGCGGTTCCGAGAACTCCACCCCCATCGTGCCCGCCGACATCCCGGCGGAGTCGCGCTCGCTCGTCCGGGAAACCGCGAAGGCCGTGTACCGCGCCCTGGGATGCAGGGGACTGGCGCGGGTCGACCTGTTCCTCACGCACGAGGGAGAAGTGGTCCTCAACGAGGTCAACACCCTTCCCGGCATGACCTCCTACAGCCGGTACCCGAGGATGATGGCGGCCGCGGGGCTGCCGCTCTCCCAGGTGATCGACCGGCTGATATCGCTCGCCTTGACGGGACATGCCCGGTGAACGAGGACTTCGCCTTTCTGGACGAGCTTGTACCGGGGCTGCGATGGGATGCCAAGTACGCCACCTGGGACAACTTCACCGGGAAGCCGGTGGACGGATACCTGGTCAATCGCATCGCCGGCACCAGGGCCCTGGGCACGGCCCTGGGCAGGGTGCGGGAGAAGGCGGCGGCCCGCGGCTTCGGCTTGCTGCTCTGGGACGGCTACCGCCCGCAGCGGGCGGTGGACTGCTTCCTGCGCTGGTCGGAACAGCCGGAGGACGGACGCACCAAGCAACGGCACTACCCGAACATAGGGAGAGCCGAGATGTTCGAGCGGGGTTATGTCGCCGCCAGGTCGGGCCACAGCCGGGGCAGCACCGTCGACCTCACCCTCTACCATCTCGGCACCGGTGAACTCGCCCTCATGGGGGGTGACCACGACTTGATGGATCCCCGCTCACACCACGGCGCACCGGGGATCACGCAACGCGAGGCGAGAAACCGCGCACAGCTCCGTTCCCTCATGGAGACGTGCGGCTTCAGCTCCTACGAGTGCGAGTGGTGGCATTACACGCTGAACGACGAGCCTTACCCGGACACCTATTTCGATTTTCCCCTCGCGTAGGGCCGCCGTCCGCGGCAGTCCGCACCACTCGCCGCAGAACGCCCGGAAGCCCCGACCCACCTGCCCCGACCCGCCGGAGCCCTCGACCACGGATCGCCGGCCGGCGCCTTGACAGTGCTCGCACCGAACCGGCAGAGTTTCCGTTATTCAGAAGGACACTTCCGAGATACGGAAGGAGCGCGGACCCCTCATGGGCTTCGGCGACCAGCGCTTCACAGTGAACCTCTCCCTCCTGTTCACCGAGCTCCCGCTGCTCGAACGCCCGGCCGCGGCCGCCGCGGCCGGCTTCGACGCCGTCGAGCTGTGGTGGCCCTGGCCCGACGCGCCCGTCCCGGAACAGGCGGAGCTGGACGCCCTGCGCACCGCGCTGGACACGGCCGGCACCCGGCTGACCGGGCTCAACTTCTACGCCGGCCGGCTGCCGGGACCCGACCGCGGCGCGCTCTCCGTACCCGGCGCGGAGTCCGAGCGGTTCCGCGCGAACCTCGACGTCGCCGCCGGCTTCGCCGCCGCCACCGGCTGCACCGCGCTCAACGCCCTCTACGGCAACCGCGTCGAGGGCGTCACCGCCGCCGAGCAGGATCTGCTCGCGCTGGAGAACCTGGTGCTCGCCGCCCGCGCGGCCGACCGGGCCGGCGCCGTCCTGCTGATCGAGGCGCTGAACGAGCCCGAGTCCCCGCACTACCCACTGCTCGACGCGGCCGCGGCGGTCGCGGTGGCCGACAAGGTCGACGCCTCCTCGGGCCTGGGCAACGCCCGCTTTCTGATGGACCTTTACCACCTGTCGATGAACGGCGCGGACCTGGAGCAGGTCATCGACGCCCACGCGGGCCGCACCGGACACGTCCAGATCGCCGACAACCCCGGCCGCGGCGCCCCCGGCACCGGCACGCTGCCGCTGGCCGCGCTGCTGGACCGGCTCGCCGCCGCCGGGTACGACGGGCACGTGGGCCTGGAGTACAAGCCGGGCGACCGGCCGAGCGCCGAGTCCTTCGGCTGGCTCCCCCGCTGACCCGCCGACCGCCGCCCGCGCGTCCCGTACCCCCCGCCTCCGCGCCTCCGGCCAGAGCAGAAAGGCACCACCCCATGACCACCAACTCCGCGGCCCCCGGGGCCGGTCTGCCCGCGATCGCCTGGATCGGCCTCGGCATCATGGGCTCCCCCATGTCCGAGAACCTGATCGCGGCGGGCTACCAGGTCACCGGCTACACCCTGGAGCAGGACAAGCTCGACCGGCTGGCCAAGGCCGGCGGCACGGCCGCAGGGTCGATCGCCGAGGCCGTCGCGGACGCAGACGTGATCATCACGATGGTCCCCGCGTCGCCGCAGGTCGAGGCCGTCGCGTACGGGCCGGACGGCATCCTGGCGCACGCCAGGAGCGGCGCGCTGCTCGTCGACATGTCCTCGATCACCCCGCAGACCTCCGTGGATCTGGCGAAGAACGCCGCCGAGCGCGGGATCCGGGTGCTCGACGCCCCCGTCTCGGGCGGCGAGGCCGGTGCGGTCGAGGCGGTGCTGTCCATCATGGTCGGCGGCGAGCAGGCCGACTTCGAGCGGGCCCGGCCGGTCTTCGAGGCGCTGGGCCGGACGATCGTGCACTGCGGCCCGCACGGCGCGGGCCAGACGGTCAAGGCAGCCAACCAGTTGATCGTCGCGGTCAACATCCAGGCGTGCGCCGAGGCCGTGGTCTTCCTGGAGAAGTCCGGCGTGGACCTGGCGGCCGCGCTCGACGTCCTCGGCGGCGGCCTGGCCGGCTCCACCGTGCTTGCCCGCAAGAAGGACAACTTCCTGGGCCGCGACTTCCGGCCCGGCTTCCGCATCGACCTGCACCACAAGGACATGGGCATCGTCACCGACGCCGCCCGGAACGTCGGCGCCGCGCTGCCGGTCGGCGCGGTCGTCGCCCAACTCGTCGCAGCGCTGCGCGCGCAGGGCGACGGGGGCCTGGACCACTCCGCGCTGCTGCGCGGCGTGGAGCGCCTCTCGGGCGGCGAGGTCTGACCCGTACACCGTACGAGGACGCAGACGCAGACTCAGACGCAGACACAGGTGGCAGAGGAAGGCCCTCGCCCCCCCGTCCGGGGCGAGGGCCGTCCGCTCGCGGGTAGCCGCCGTCAGCTCTTCAGCGGCAGGATCGACGTGGGGGCGTGCCACGGCTCGGTGGCCAGGTCCTCCCACTCGCGGACGTCGCTGATGTCCGCCGTGGTGCTCATGGAGATGTTGGTGATCCGCTCCAGGATCGCCTCCACCACCACCGGCACCCGGTGCTCCGCCGCCAGCTTCCGCGCCTGGGCGAACGCGGCGCCCAGCTCGCCCGGCTCGGTGACCCGGATCGCCTTGCAGCCCAGCCCCTCGGCGACCTTGACGTGGTCGACGCCGTAGCCGCCCAGCTCCGGCGAGTTGACGTTCTCGAACTCCAGGTTGACCTGGAAGTTCATGTCCAGGCCCAACTGGGCCTGCCGGATGAGGCCGAGATAGGAGTTGTTGACGAGCACCTGCACGTACGGGATGCGGTGCTGCGCGCCGACCGCCAGCTCCTCCACGAGGAACTGGAAGTCGTAGTCCCCGGAGAGCCCGACGACCAGGGCTTCCGGGTCGGCGGTGGCGACGCCGAGGGCGGCGGGCACGGTCCAGCCGAGGGGTCCTGCCTGGCCGCAGTTGATCCAGTGCCGCGGCCGGTAGACGTGGAGCATCTGGGCGCCGGCGATCTGGGAGAGGCCGATGGCGGTGACGTAGCGGGTGCCGGGGCCGAACGCCTTGTTCATCTCCTCGTAGACCCGCTGCGGCTTCATCGGCACGTCGTCGAAGTGGGTACGGCGCTGGAGCCGCGCCCTGCGCTCCTGGGTGGCGGCGGCCCACGCGGCGCGGTCCGGCAGCCGGCCGGCGGCCTGCCGTTCGCGGGCGACCTCGGTGAACTGCCGCAGCGCGGCGCCGGCGTCGGAGGCGATGCCGTAGTCGGGGGCGAAGATCCGGCCGATCTGGGTGGGTTCGACGTCGACGTGGACGAAGGTGCGGCCCTCGGTGTAGACGTCGAGCCGGTAGCCGGTGTGGCGGTTGGCCCAGCGGTTGCCGATGCCGAGGACGAAGTCGGCGGCGAGGAGGTTCTCGTTGCCGTACCGGTGGGAGGTCTGGAGCCCCACCATGCCCGCGTTGAGCGGGTGGTCGTCGGGGAGGGCGCCCCAGCCCATCAGGGTCGGTACGACGGGGGTGCCGGTCAGCTCCGCGAACTCCACCAGCTCCGCGCAGGCGTCGGCGCCGATGACGCCGCCGCCGGCGACGATCAGCGGCCGCTCGGCGGCGCACAGCATCGCGACGGCCTTCTGGGCCTGCGCCCGGGTGGCGGCGGGCCGGTGCACGGGCAGCGGCTCGTACGTGTCCGGGTCGAACTCGATCTCGGTGAGCTGGACATCGGTGGGCAGGTCGACGAGTACCGGCCCGGGGCGGCCGGAGCGCATCAGGTGGAACGCCTGCTGGAAGACGCCGGGCACCTGTGCGGCCTGGAGCACGGTGGTGGCCTTCTTGGTGACGGGGGTGGCGATCGCCGCGATGTCGACGGCCTGGAAGTCCTCCTTGTGCAGCACGGGCGTCGGCGCCTGTCCGGTGATGCACAGGATCGGGATCGAGTCGCCGATCGCCGAGTACAGCCCCGTGATCATGTCGGTGCCGGCCGGGCCGGAAGTGCCGATGCACACGCCGATGTTCCCCGCCCGGGCGCGGGTGTAGCCCTCGGCCATGTGCGAGGCGCCCTCGACGTGCCGCGCGAGCACGTGCCCGACGCCGCCGGCCGCCCTGAGGGCCGCGTAGAACGGGTTGATCGCCGCCCCCGGGACGCCGAACGCGACCTGGACGCCTTCCTTCTTGAGGATCTCCACCGCCGCGCGCGCGGCTGTCATACGAGGCATCGCGTGCACCTGCTTCTTCCGAACTTTTCCGTATTACGGAATTTGAGTTTTGCTATATGGAAGCAATCTAGAAGCGGGTCAAGTCGGCGTCAAGAGCCGGATTCGTAAGGGATGCTGGAGTGCGGAACCCACCACGCGGCCCAGAACCAGGAGCACTTCCCATGCCAGAGAGCGTGCCGGTGCGCTGCCCGGCCTGCCGGCGCGAGCACGCGTACACCCCGAGCACGTTCCCCTGCGCCTGCGGTGCCCCGCTGACGCTGCCGCTGCTGCGCGGCGGGGTGCCGGTGGAGCTCAAGCACCGCACCTGGCAGGACTCGTGGGTGACGGTGCGCTGCCCCGTCTGCGACCGGCGCGACGACTGGCCGCGGCCGGAGCTGTCCTGCGACTGCGGCGCGGTGGTACGGCTGCCGGTGGCCCCCGTGCAGTCCCGCCGCCCCCGGCCCGCGGCGCCGCCGCCGCCCGCACCGGCGGCCGCGCCGCCCGCGCCGGCCCCGCCCGGCCCCCCGCCCCGGCCGGCGGCGGCGGCGGCGCAGCGTCCCGCGTTCCGCCCCGTGACCATCCGCAACACCGGCGACGCGGTGACGGCCGCCGCGCAGTACCTGCGCTGGCTGGGCTTCACGGACCTGGTGAAGAACGAGGACCGGCCCGCCTCCGGCGTCGACGTGCGCGGCGCGGGCGTGGTCGCCCACGTCGACCCGACGACGACGCCCACGGCGCTGCGGCACGTCGAGTGCGTGTGGCTCAGCGGTCTGAACGCCTCGGCGCTCGCCGTCTTCTTCTCCCTCGCCGGCTACACCCGCGAGGCCCGTACCCGGGCCGACGAGCTGCGGCTCCCGCTGTACGTGATGGACCTCACGGGCACTCCCCAGCCGGTCAACGACCCGGGGGACGAGCTGATCCGCACGGGCGCCGCACGGCGCGGCTGACGGACGCGGCCCGGGGCGGCGACCAAAGTATGCGGGCGGGCCGCCGCGGTCGTACGAAGGTCTCGACGCCGTCCTCGGGGGGCGCCGCAGCGGGCGGACGACCGTAGATTGGCCGGTATGCCCCGTACCGCCTCCGAGACCCGCGCCGCCGGCAGCACCCGGCGGGACCGGCTCGCCGACGCCGGTCTCGTCCTCTTCGCCGGGGCCTTCTCGTTCCTGTCCGCCGACTCCGTGCTGCCGGAGGACGGCACCGGCGTCTCGGAGAACGTGCTCTTCGCCGAGGCGCTGGCCGCGGGAGCGGCCTGCCTGGCGCTGCCGCTGCGGCGCCGCTGGCCGGTGCCGCTCGCGGTGGCGCTGCTCGTCGCCGACTCCTTCGGCCACTTCTTCATCGGCCCGACGCTGGTGGCGGTCTTCACCGTCGCGGCGCACCGCCCGCTGCGCGCCACCGGCTGGATCGCCGCCCTCGTCTCCGCCCGGCTCGTGGGCTTCCTCGCCAGCGTCCCGGACCCGCAGGATCCGCGGACCGGCACGGGGGTGGCGTACTTCTCGCTGGTCACGGCGGCCGTGGTCTGGGGCCTCTACCGGCGCTCGCGCCGCCAGCTCGTCGCCTCGCTGCGCGAGCGTGCCGAGCAGGCGGAGGCCGACGCGGCGCTGCGCGCGGAGCAGGCGCAGCGGCGTGCCCGGGAGGAGATCGCGCGGGAGATGCACGACGTGCTGGCGCACCGGCTGTCGCTGCTGAGCGTGCACGCGGGGGCCCTGGAGTTCCACCCCGGCGCCCCGCCCGCGGAGGTCGCCCGCGCGGCGGGCGTGATCCGCGACAGCGCGCACGAGGCGCTGCAGGACCTGCGGGACGTGATCGGCGTGCTGCGCGCACCGGCCGACTCCGGCGCGGGCGCCGGGCGTCCGCAGCCGACGCTTGGAGACGTGGACCGGCTGGTGGCGGAGGCGGGCGAGGCGGGCATGCGCATCGCGTACGAACCGGACGTCGCCGCTCCGGAGGCGGTCCCGGCGGCGACGGGGCGCACGGCGTACCGCATCGTGCAGGAGGGCCTGACGAACGCCCGCAAGCACGCGGCGGGCACGAAGGTGACGGTGACGCTGACGGGCAGCCCGGAGAAGGGCCTGACGGTGGAGGTGAGCAACCCGCTGCCGGGCGCGGCCGGGGAGGCGGACGGGCCGCGGACCGCGACGGTCGGGACGGGCGGGCAGGCCGCCGCCGGGCGGGACGGGTCCGGCCGCGCGGCGGCGGGCGCGCGGCCGGCGGCCGGGCGGGGTGCAGGTGCCGCCGCCGGCCGGCCCGCAGTACCGGCCCTCGCGGCGAAGCCGCGGGGCGGGCCCGGCGGCTTCGCCGGGGCGCCCGTCGCGGTGCCGGGACCCGGCGGCCTGGGCAACGGCCCCGGCGTCCGCCCAGGCGCGGGTGCCACCGGCCCCATCCCCGGGGCCGGGCAGGGCCTCATCGGGCTCGCGGAGCGCGCCGCGCTGGCCGGCGGGCGGCTGGCGCACACGGCCGACGGCGACGGCTTCCACCTGCGCGCCTGGCTGCCGTGGGGCCGCCCGTCCCGTACGGAATGAGCCTCCGGCGCTCCCGCTAGGGTGGGCGCGTGCCCGACCAGACCGCCGATCCCGCTCCCCGCATCACCGTCCTCCTCGTCGACGACGACCCCCTCGTCCGGGCCGGGCTGCGGCTGATGCTCGGCGGGGCCGGCGACATCGACGTCGTGGGCGAGGCCGCGGACGGCGGCGAGGTGCCGGCGCTCGTGGCCGCGCACGCGCCCGACGTCGTGCTCATGGACATCCGCATGCCGCACCTCGACGGCCTCGCCGCCACCGAGGCACTGCGGCGGCGCGCGGAGCCGCCGGAGGTGCTGGTGCTGACGACGTTCCACACCGACGAGCACGTGCTGCGGGCCCTGCGCGCGGGCGCCGCGGGGTTCGTCCTCAAGGACACCCCGCCCCGGGAGATCGTCGCGGCCGTGCGCAAGGTCGCCGCCGGCGAGCCCGCCCTGTCGCCCGCGGTCCTCCAGCAGCTCATCGCCCAGGTCTCCGGCGCCGGCACCGAAGGACCGGCGCGGGCCGAGGAGGACGCCCGCCGCCGTCTCGCGGCGCTCGGCGAGCGCGAGCGGGAGGTCGCCGTGGCGGTCGGCCGCGGCCGGTCGAACGCGGAGATCGCCGCCGAGCTGTACATGAGCGTGCCGACCGTGAAGACCCACGTCTCGCGCATCCTCACCAAGCTCGACCTCAACAACCGCGTGCAGATCGCCCTTCTCGTCCACGACGCAAGGGAATCCTGAGCGGTCCGTGGTGTTGTACGGATCGTGGACATCCCCCTCTCCGTGCTCGACCGGTCACTGCGGCGCAAGGGCCAGGACCCGGCCGACGCGCTGCGCCGCACCGTCCGCTTCGCGCAGCAGATGGAGGGGTACGGCTTCCGCCGCTTCTGGGTCTCCGAGCACCACAGCGTCCCCGGCGTCGCCGGCTCCGCGCCGACCGTGCTGGCCGCCGCCGTCGCCGCCGCCACGTCCCGGATCCGGGTCGGCACCGGCGGCGTGATGCTGCCGAACCACCGGCCGCTGGTCGTCGCCGAGCAGTTCGGGGTGCTGGGCTCGCTCTTCCCCGACCGGATCGACATGGGCCTCGGCCGCTCGCTGGGCTTCACCGACGGCATCCGGCGCGCGCTGGGCCACGGGATGGCGGACGCGGGGGACTTCGGGGCGGCGCTGGCGGAGACGCTGCGCTGGTTCGAGGGCACGCAGCCGGCGTACCCGGGGGTGCACGCCGTACCGGCGGAGGGGCTGCGGGTGCCGGCGTACGTACTGGCCATCGACGGCGGCGCCGACATCGCCGCCGCGCACGGGCTGCCGCTCGTGATCGGCGCGGGCCGGCGCCCGGAGAAGCTGCTGCGGGCGGTCGAGCGCTACCGCGAGGCGTTCACGCCCTCGGCGCAGCAGGCCGCGCCGTACGTCGTCGTGGCGGTCGCCGCCGCGGTGGCCGACACGGCGGAGCAGGCCGCCGATCTGCTGCTGCCGGAGGCGTGGGCGACGGTCTGGTCGCGCACCCGCGGGGAGTTCCCGCCGCTGACGCCGGCGGCGGAGATACGGGCCCGTACGCTCACCGAGCGCGAGGCCCGCTATCTCGACGAGGCCCGCCAGTCCCAGGTGTCCGGCACCGGGGAGCAGGTGGCCGCCGCCCTCGGCGACCTCGTCGCCCGCAGCGGCGCCGACGAACTGCTGGTCTCCCTGCACACCCCCGACGAGGACGCCCGGCTGGAGTCCTTCCGGCGGCTGGCGGAGCTGAAGCTCGCGGCGCCCGCGGCGGGTTGACGGCCGGCTACAGCTCCACCGCCTCCCCCGGCCGCGGCAGCCGCAGCCGGTGCCCGAGCCCCGCCGCGTCGAAGGCGGCGACCAGCGAGTCGGCGCCCTGCGTGAAGTGCCCCCAGTGCTCGAAGTGCAGCGGCACCACGTCGTGCGCCCCCAGCACCGCGGCCGCGGCGGCGGCGTGCTCGCTGGTCAGCGTGAGGTGGGCGGCGCCGAGCAGCGGGGTCTGTGCGGCGCCGGCGAAGAGCACGGCGATGTCGACGGGGCCGAGGCGGGCGGCGATCGTACGGACCACGTCGAGCGAGGCGTTGTCGCCGCTGACGTAGACCGTGGGCAGACCGTCCCCGGTGAGTACGAACCCGGTGACCTCGCCGGTCAGATGCCCGGTGCCGGGCGGGCCGTGCTGCGCGGGCACGGCGGTGACGCGGACCGGTCCTACGGCGTACGACTCCCATGCCGGCAGCGCCCGCACCGGGCCGCGCAGCCGCTCCGCGGCCGACGCCGTGGAGAGCACCAGCGGCGCGGCGGCGGCGCACTCGCGCCCGGCCCGGTCGAGGTTGTCGGGGTGCTGGTCGTGCGAGAGCAGCACCGCGTCGACCGGACCGAGGTCGGCCGGGGCTATCGCCGGGCCCGCGGTCTTCACCAGCCGCCGCCCGCCCACGGGGTACTCGCCGGGCGGGTCGAACGTCGGGTCGGTCAGCAGCCGGACCCCGCCGAGCCGGAGGAGCGCGGTGGGACCCCCGACGTAATGCAAGATCGTCATGGCAGTCCCAAGTACCCGCGGGCCGCCGCTATTCCGCAGCACTGAACTGCTCCCGCAGCTCGACCTTCCGCACCTTCCCGCTGACCGTCATCGGGAACTCCTCCATGATCCGCAGATGCCGCGGGATCTTGTAGTGCGCGAGCCGGTTCTCGCAGTAGTGGGCCAGCTCGCGCCGGGAGAGCGCGTGCCGCGGATCGCTGAGGACCACGCAGGCGAGGATCTCCTCCCCGTACGTCTCGTCCGGCACGCCCACCACCTGCACGTCGGCGATCTTGGGGTGGGTGTGCAGGAACTCCTCGATCTCACGCGGGTAGACGTTCTCGCCGCCCCTTATGATCATGTCCTTGATCCGGCCGACGATCTCCACGCAGCCGTCCGCGCGCATCCGCGCCAGGTCGCCGGTGTGCATCCAGCGGCCGGTGTCGATGACCTCGGCGGTGCGCTCGGGCTGCTCCCAGTAGCCCTGCATGACGCTGTAGCCGCGGGTGCACAGCTCGCCGGTGGTGCCGCGGGGCATGGTGACGCCGGTGACCGGGTCGACGACCTTGACCTCGATGTGCGGCAGGACGCGGCCGACGGTGGCGGTGCGGCGCTCCAGGTCGTCCTCGCGCCGGGTCTGGGTGGCGACGGGGGAGGTCTCGGTCATGCCGTAGCAGATGGTCACCTCCGCCATGTGCATCTCGTTGACCACCCGCTTCATCACCTCGACGGGGCACGGCGAGCCGGCCATGATCCCGGTGCGCAGCGACGTCAGGTCGTAGAGGGCGAAGTCGGGCAGGGCCAGCTCGGCGACGAACATGGTGGGCACCCCGTACAGCGAGGTGCAGCGCTCCTGCTCGACGGCCGCGAGGGTGGCGGCGGGGTCGAAGGAGGGCCCGGGAATGACCATGCAGGCCCCGTGGCTGGTGGCCGCGAGGTTGCCCATGACCATGCCGAAGCAGTGGTAGTACGGGACGGGGATGCAGACCCGGTCCTGCTCGGTGTAGCCCAGCGTCTCGCCGACGAAGAAGCCGTTGTTGAGGATGCTGTGGTGCGACAGGGTCGCGCCCTTGGCGAAGCCGGTGGTGCCGGAGGTGTACTGGATGTTGACCGGGTCGTCGCAGGACAGCAGCGCCTCGCGCTCGCGGACCCGCTCCGGGGGCACCTCGCGGCCCGCCTCGATCAGCCGGCCCCAGCCCGCGTGGCCGATGTAGAAGACGTTGCGCAGGGCGGGGCAACTGCCGCGTACCTGCTCGACCATCCGGCGGTAGTCGCTGGTCTTGTGCGCCAGCGAGGCGACCAGCAGGGAGATGCCGGACTGGTTGAGGACGTACTCCAGCTCGTGCACCCGGTAGGCGGGGTTGATGGTGACCATCACCGCGCCGATACGGGCGGAGGCGTACTGGACGAGCACCCACTCCGGGCAGTTGACCGCCCAGATGCCGACGCGCTCGCCCTTGGCGACGCCGCGGGCGAGCAGCCCGCGCGCCACCTCGTCGACGGCGGCGCCGAACTCGGCGTAGGTCCAGCGGCGCCCGGAGGCCACGTCGACCAGGGCCTCGCGGTCGGGGTGGGCGGCGATGGCGCGGTCCAGGTTGGCACCGATGGTGTCGCCCAGCAGCGCGGTGGTGCCGGTGCCCCCGGTGTAGGACGGCTCTGCGGTCATGTGTGGTCCTCCTCGCGGTACTCGTCGGCGGATCCGGCGGCGGTCGCCTCGCGCAGCTGCACGCGGCGGATCTTGCCGGAGACGGTCTTGGGCAGGTCGGCGAACTCCAGCCGCCGGACGCGCTTGTACGGGGCGAGCACGGCGCGGGAGTGCGCGAAGATCGCCTCCGCGGCGGCGGCGCCCGGCTCCCAGCCGGCGGCGAGCACGACGTACGCCTTGGGCACGGCGAGCCGCACCGGGTCGGGCGCGGGCACGACGGCGGCCTCGGCGACCGCCTCGTGCTCCAGCAGCGCGCTCTCCAGCTCGAAGGGGCTGATCTTGTAGTCGCTCGCCTTGAAGACGTCGTCGCTGCGCCCGATGTACGTGAGGTAGCCCTCGGCATCGCGGGCGCCGATGTCGCCGGTGCGGTAGTAGCCGTCGGCCATGGCCTCGGCGGTGCGGGCCGGGTCGCCTTCGTAGCCGGTCATCAGGCCCACGGGGCGCGCGGTCAGGTCGAGGCAGATCTCGCCCTCGTCGGCGGGCTTGCCGCTGACGGGGTCCAGGAGCACGACGTCGTATCCGGGAGTGGGACGGCCCATGGACCCCAGCTTGACGGGCTGCCCGGGGGAATTGGCGATCTGCACCGCGGTCTCGGTCTGGCCGAAGCCGTCCCGTATGGTCAGGTTCCAGGCCCGCCTGACGGCCTCGATGACCTCCGGGTTGAGGGGTTCACCTGCGGCGACGGCCTCGCGCGGCGGGGTGGCGAGAGCGCTCAGATCCGACTGGACGAGCATCCGCCAGACGGTGGGCGGGGCGCAGAAAGTTGTCACGCCTGCGCGGGCCATGGCGCCCAGCAGCGCCCCGGCGTCGAAGCGCGTGTAGTTGTACAGGAAGACCGTCGCCTCCGCGTTCCAGGGCGCGAAGAGGTTGGACCAGGCGTGCTTGGCCCAGCCGGGTGAGGAGATGTTCAGGTGGACGTCGCCGGGGCGGATGCCGATCCAGTACATCGTCGCCAGATGGCCCACGGGGTACGAGACATGGGTGTGCTCGACGAGCTTGGGGAGCGCGGTGGTGCCGGAGGTGAAGTACAGCATCAGGGTGTCGTCGGCGTCCGTCGGCCCGTCCGGCGTGAAGCTCGCGGGGGCCTCGTACGCGTCCTCGTACGGGAGCCAGCCGGCACCGCTACCACCGACCGAGATGCGGGTGTAGTCGCCGGGCACCTCGGCGAACTTGGCCTCGTCGGCGGCCCGTACGAGCACGTGGGCGGCCCGGCCGCGCTCGATGCGGTCGGCGAGGTCGGCCGGGCCGAGGAGGGGCGTGGCGGGGATGACGACGGCGCGCAGCTTCATCGCGGCGAGTGCGGTCTCCCACAACTCGGCCTGGTTGCCGAGCATGACGACGATCCGGTCGCCGGCCCGCACACCCTGGGCGCGCAGCCAGTTCGCCACCCGGTTCGAGCGCTCACTCATCCGGGTGAAGCTCAACCGCGTCTCGCGGCCGTCTTCCTCCACGATGTGGAGGGCCGTGCGCTCGTTGCCCTCGGCGATGGCGTCGAACCAGTCGAGTGCCCAGTTGAAGTGCTCCGGCCTGGGCCAGGAGAAGCCCGCGCGGGCGGCGGCGTAGTCCTCCCTCCGCGCCAGCAGAAAGTCCCGCGCGGACCGGAAGTCCGCGGTCGGATTCGATGCCGTCACATGTCCTCCTCGTACGGCGGCGGCTCGCTAGCATCGTGCTGCGAGTGACCTACGCCTCACTACCCCCGTACGGGGGTGCCCTGCCGCCGGCCACGCCGGCGATCCCCCGTCAGCACCAGGGAGCGAGCGACATGCCGGAGACCGCGGACGCAGCGGAGGTGCGCGGCGCGCTGGCCCGGCTGCGCCGGTTCGGCGGCGTGCCCGTCGCCTTCGGCGGGCTGCTCACGGACGGCGGGCGCAAGCTGCGGATCAGCGAGCTGAGCGGGACGGTGACGCTGTCCCTCCAGGGGCTCGGGGTGGCCACGGGCAACGGGCTCGGCGGCAAGGCCATCGCCTTCTCCCGCCCCTGCGCGGTGACCGACTACACCACCTCCCGCGCCATCAGCCACGAGTACGACGGCCCGGTGGGCGCCGAGGGCCTGCGCTCGGTGCTGGCCGTGCCCGTCGTCGTACGCAGCCGGGTGCGGGCCGTGCTCTACGGCGCACTGCGCGACTCGCTGCCGCTGGGCGACCGGTCGCTGACCGCGGCGGTGGAGACGGCCCGCCACCTGGAGCAGACCCTCGCCGTACGCGACGAGGCCCGTCGGCTCCTCGCCGTCGCCACGCCCACCGCGCAGCGGGCGGCGGACCCCGCCGCCTGGGAGAACGTCCGCACCGCGCACCGCGACCTGCGCACGCTGGCGCCGCGTATAGCCGACGAGGAGCTGCGCGCGGAACTGCTGGCGCTCTGCGACCGGCTGGCCTCGGCGGCCGTCACCGTCGCCCCGCCCGCCGGCGCCGGGCCCGACCGGACGGTGCTGGCGCCGCGGGAGCTGGACGTGCTGGCGTGCGTCGCGACGGGCGCGACGAACGCGGCGGCGGGCGAACGGCTGGGGCTGCGGCCCGAGACGGTGAAGAGCTACCTGCGCTCGGCGATGCGCAAGCTCGGGGCGCACACCCGGCTGGAGGCGGTCACGGCCGCCCGCCGGTCGGGGCTGCTGCCGTAGCCCCCGAGGTCTCGCGGGCAGGTCACTCCCGGTGCGCGACGACGTTCACCACCTGACCGTTGGGGTCGCGGACGAAGAACCGCCGCACGCCCCACTCCTCGTCGGTCAGCGGGTGCACGATCTCGGCGCCCGCGGCGCGCATCGCCTCGTGCGCCGCGTCGACGTCCGCGACCTCGATGCTCATGTCCGGCTCCACGGGCGCGGAGGCGTCCCGCTCCATGAAGATCAACTGCGCGGTGGGGTTGCCGGGCGCGGCGAGCGCCATCACCCACCCCAGGTTCATCACCTCCTCGAAGCCGAGACGCTCGTAGAACGCGCGGCTGGCCTCGAAGGACTCGGTCTTGATGTCGGGTACGACCCTCCTGATGCTCATGCCGCGGAGGCTACCCGCCGGCGGTGACAGCGCCGGGCCAGGCCGCTGCCCTGAAGCGTCCGCGCGCCGGGGGGAGCGTCCGGTGGGCGGTCGGGGGCGCCGGACGGGCGTCGGGGGCGCACGCGTCCGGGCATACCGCGCACCGCCGTACGGGGGCGGCGGCCCGTGTGCGTCAGGGGCGCATGGCAGCACGTGCCTCCCCGAGGGCGACGTCGCGGCGGCGAGGCGGGAAAATGGACCCGTGGCCGATCACCCCATCCTGAGCTGGATCGCGGACGGGCGCGCGCAGACCGCCCGCTGGTACGCCGCGGGCGGCACCCCGCCGCCGCGGCGCGTGGTGCCCGCGGACGACCGGATGTGCGCCGACATCGCGTACAGGCTGGTGTGCGAGGGCACGGCCGTGCTGTGGCAGGGCGACTACCACGGCGGGCGCCAGCTCCTCGCCGCCCTTGGCCGCCGCATCGACCGTCGCGCCACCCGCCGCGGCCGGCGGCCGGCCGCACCGGCGGGCGGCCGGGCGACCGGCCCGGCGGACGCCTTCCACCGGCACCGGCAGGCCCAGGGCCACCGGGCGCGGGTCCTCGGCATGCTGCTGGTCCCGCTCGAACCCGGTCCGCGGGGCCCGGCCGTGCCGCTGCGCCGGGCGCCCGACGTGAGCGAGGCGGCGACCGAGGCGTACGGGCCGGTGACCGAGCCGGGCGCGGTGGCGCTGCGCGAACTGCTCGGCGCGGTGGGGGCTCACGAGTGGCGCCGCAAGGGCGTGGACATACCGGCGCTGGGCGCCCGGGTGCACCCGCACTACGGGGTGTTCTCGCCGGTGCGCGGCGAGTACGTCGACCTGGTGGCCGAGGCCCCTTTGCCGGCGAAGTCGCTGGCGTTCGACGTGGGCACCGGGACCGGGGTGCTCGCGGCGGTGCTGGCGCGCCGGGGGGTGGAGCGGGTCGTCGCCACCGACACCGACCCGCGCGCGCTGGCCTGCGCCCGCGACAACGTCGACCGGCTGGGCCTGGCCGACCAGGTCGAGGTGGTGGAGGGGAACCTGTTCCCGCCGGGGCGCGCGCCGCTGGTCGTCTGCAACCCGCCGTGGCTGCCCGCCAAGCCGACCTCCGCGCTGGAGCACGCCGTCTACGACCCGGGCGGGGGCATGCTGCACGGCTTCCTCGCGGGTCTCGCGGCGCATCTGGAGCCGGGCGGCGAGGGCTGGCTGGTGCTCTCCGACCTGGCCGAGCACCTGGGGCTGCGCGGCCGCGGGGAGCTGCTCGCGGCGATCGAGGCGGCGGGGCTCCGGGTGGCGGCCCGCCACGACACCCGCCCCCGGCACCGCAAGGCGGCCGACCCGTCGGACCCGCTGCACGCGGCGCGGGCGGCGGAGGTGACGTCGCTGTGGCGGCTGACGGTGGCGGAATGAGAAGGGCCGACTGAGGGGGGAGTGAGGGGGTGCGGCGGGGCGCGAACGGGCGGCCGCGCGCGGAGGTTGTCCGGCATGTGGGCACGGCGCCTCCCGCCGCACCGCCGTCGCGACGCCTCTGACCGGCGGTTGTTCCGGGAGGTTCCCCTGGGGTGGTCTCGCATCGCGGAACACGGGTGCCAGCGGGGGCAGGGCCCCGTACCGTCAGAGTGTGGACACCTCCGGACCCGCCCTCGCTCCCCGACGCCGACCTCAGTTGTACGTTCCCGTGGAGCACGGAAGGAGCGGGATGCGGCTGCGGATGTTCCGTACGCCGCTGGGCACGCGCACGGCGGTGGCGTTCACGAGCCAGGCCGCGCTGGTGCGCGCGCTCGGTCCCGAGCAGAAGTGGGTACGCCTCGGGGAGCCGGCGCTACGCGCGCTGACCGCACCGCTGGGCGCCGAACGGATCACCGTCGACCCCCTGCTCACCGCCCGCCGGCCGTACGCCCACTTCACCCCGCCCCGGGCACAGGGCGAGCCTCGCCCCCAGCAGCGCCCCGCGCCGCCGGCCGCCCCGACGCCGCAGCAGCCGGCGACCCACTGACGGGCGTCGCCGCCCGCGCGCCTGGACGGTCCGCAGCTCCGGCGGCTGCCCGGGGCCCGGCGTCTCCTTCACCCCTTCCGCTACCCACGGCGGCGGGACCTGTCCGGCAGTCGGGTCGTGAGGCCGCCCCACTCCCCGGGGACCGCGCGGGCACCGCGGGACCGGCTGAGGGAAGATCGAGGGCCGGAGGCGACGACAGGGGACACGGTGGGGACGCTCGACGGACAGCGCGAGAACGCCGGCGGCGGGAAGGCGCGGGACCCGGCGAAGCGCGGCGGCCGCGCGGGCGCGGCAAGCGCCGCTGACGCGAGCGACCCGGCCGGTGCCGCGGACCGGCCGGACTCACCGAAGAACGGGACCGCGCAAGGGCCCTCACAGCACAACGGCCGCGCGGGATCCGTAGGTGCTCCGGGCGTGGACACGGTCCCCGGCTCCGCACGGACGGACAGCGGAAGCGCCGGCCACGCCGGGAACGCGCCCGGCCCTGGGCCACGGGGCACGATGGGGGCTGAGGATTCTGCTCAGCAGCACGGCGCCGAGGGCGCCGCCCAGCGCTCCTCGCGCCTGCGACTCGCCCTTGTCCTCGCCGGGGGGCTGCCCCTGCTGCTCGTCTCCGGGGTTCTCGGATTCCGCGTCGCCGGAGGCGACGGCCCGACTCCGCTGCCGCAGCTCGCCGCCTTTCTGCCCTGGCTGTTCGTGCCCGGCGGCATCGGGCTGCTGCTGATGGGGCTCGCCCGCAGCCGGGCCGGTGTCGTGTGGGCGCTCGTCGTGGTCGCCGGGACCGCCTGGTTCGTACGGCCCTACGAATCCGCCGCGGAGCCGCCCTCCTCTCCGCCCAGGGAGGAGTTCCGGCTGCTCTCCGCCAACCTCAGGTTCGGCGACGCCACCCCCGCCCTGCGCACCGCGCTGCGCGCGTACGAACCGGATATCGTCCTGGTCCAGGAGTGCGACAGCCGCTGCGTCGAGGCCCTGCGCGGTCCGGCGCTGCGGGCCGCGTACCCGTACCGGGTCATCGACGGCGGCGATCCCGCCGAGGGCTCCGCCATCCTCAGCAGGTACCCGCTGACCGAGGAGCCCGGCGTGCCCGGCACGCTGTCGATGCCCGCGGCCACCGCGCGCGTCGCGGGCGAGCGGGTACGGCTCCAGGTCGTGCACCCGATGCCGCCGACGCCCGGGTCCATGGACGTCTGGCGCACCGAGCTGGGGCGCCTGCGGGACGCCGCCGCGGCGCGCGGAGAGGTGCCCACGGTCTTCGGCGGCGACTTCAACTCCTCGCAGGACCACGCGGCGTTCCGCGACATCCTCGACACCGGCCTGCGGGACAGCGCCATGCTGCTCGGCCGCTCGCGCACCCCCACCTGGCCGGCGTCGGCGACGCCCCTCTTCGGCGCCCAGATCGACCACGTGCTGGTGAGCGACCGGCTGAGCCCCGCCGGGATCGAGTTCCCCGAGCTGGCCGGGACCGACCACCGCGCGGTGCTCGTGGAGCTGCAGTTGCGCTGAGCCGTGGCCGGCCGACGGGCAGGACGAGGCCGTCGAGTGCGGCTACGTCACGGCCAGGACCCCGGCGGGCTGAGACGTCTCAGGCCACGTCACCGATCCGGCCCGCCGCCCCCCGCTCCCGGTGGATCGGGGTGTGCGCGCCCGTCAGCGGCACCCCCGTGCCGCCCCTGCGGGCCGCGACGATCTCCCCGGCGATGGAGACCGCGACCTCCTCGGGCGAGCGGGCGCCTAGGTCGAGGCCGATCGGCGAGCGCAGGCGGGCGAGTTCGAGGTCGGTGACGCCCGCCTCGCGCAGCCGCCGGTTGCGGTCCAGGTGCGTGCGGCGCGAGCCCATCGCGCCGACGTACGCCACGGGCAGCCGCAGCGCGGCGGTCAGCAGCGGCACGTCGAACTTGGGGTCGTGCGTGAGCACGCACAGCACCGTGCGCCCGTCCAGCTCCCCCGCGGCCAGCGCGTCCGCCAGGTACTCGTGCGGCCAGCGCACCGCCACCTCGTCGGCCTCCGGGAACCGGCGGGCCGTGGCGAAGACGGGGCGGGCGTCGCAGAGGGTGACGTGGTAGCCGAGGAACTTGCCGATGCGGACCAGCGCGTGCGCGAAGTCGATCGCGCCGAAGACCACCATCCGCGGCGCCGGCACGCTCACCTCCACCAGCAGCGTCACCGGCTCCCCGCAGCGCGCCCCCGCCGCGCCGACCGACACCGTGTCCGTACGCCCCGCGTCGAGCAGCGCGGCGGCCTCGGCGGCGGCGGTGCGCTCCAGCGCGGCGCCGTCCCAGTCGGGCAGGCCGGACAGCGGGCCCGCGAAGCGGCCGTCGTACGTACCGTCGGGGCGTACCAGCAGCGCCTGCCCGACCAGCGCGGCCGGGCCGCCGACGACCCGCGCGACCGCCGCGGTCTCGCCCTCCGCGGCGGCGGTCACCGCCCTACGGAGCACGCCGCCGGCCGTGACCGGCGTGACGAGGATGTCGATCTCCCCGCCGCAGGTGAGCCCCACCGCGAAGGCGTCCTGGTCGGAGTAGCCGAAGGTCTCCAGGACCACCTCGCCGGTTTCGAGGACCTCCCGGCACAGCTCGTACACCGCGCCCTCGACGCAGCCGCCGGACACGCTGCCGACCGCCGTGCCCCCGGCGTCCACCGCCAGCGCGGCGCCCGGGCCGCGCGGCGCGGAGCCGCTGGTGCCCACGACGGTGGCGACGGCGAAGGGACGGCCCTCCGCGCACCACCGGGCGAGGTCGGCAGCGATGTCCAGCATGCTGATCAGCTCCTCACAAGGCCGCTGGTCCTATTTGACACCCATCCACTGCTCGATCGGATGCAGCGCGAAGAAGACGACGAACACGGCCGTCAGCACCCACATGAAGGGGCCGGGCTCGCGCCACTTGCCCTGGGCGGCCCTGATCGCCGTGTACGAGATGACGCCGGCGGCGACGCCCGCCGTGATGGAGTACGTGAACGGCATCAGCACGACCGTCAGGAACACCGGCACGGCCACACCCCGGTCGGCCCAGTCCACGTGCCGCGCGTTCGCCGTCATCATGGCGCCGATGACGACCAGCGCCGCGGCGGCCACGTTGCCGGGCACGATCTGCGCCAGCGGGGTGAACAGCAGCCCCAGCGCGAACAGCAGCCCGACGACGACGCTCGAAAGCCCGGTGCGGGCACCCTCGCCGACGCCGGTCGCGGACTCCACGAACACCGTCTGCCCGGAGGCCCCCGCGGCGCCGCCGACCGCACCGCCGGCGCCGTCGATGAACAGCGCCCGCGACAGCCCCGGCATCCGGCCCTTCTCGTCGGTGAGCTTCGCCTCCGTACCGACGCCGATGATGGTGGCCATCGCGTCGAAGAACCCGGCCAGCACCAGCGTGAAGACGATCATGCCGACGGTCATCACGCCGACGTCGCCCCAGCCGCGGAAGGACACCTCGCCGAGGAGAGTGAAGTCCGGCGTGGACGTGACCCCGCCGGCCGGCAGTTCCGGCGCCCGGCCGTTCGCCCACGCCTCCGGCTTGAGGTCCGCGACCGCGTTGACGACGACCGCGGCGACCGTGCCGGCGACGATGCCGATGAGGATGGCGCCGGGCACGTTGCGCGCCTGGAGCATGAAGATCAGCAGCAGGGTGAGGCAGAAGACGAGCACGGGCCAGCCGCGGAGCTGGTCGTTCACGCCGAGGGTGACGATCTTCGCCTCACCGGCCTGCACGAAGCCGGCGTTCACCAGGCCGATCAGCGCGACGAACATGCCGATGCCCATGGTGATGGCGTGCTTGAGGGCCAGCGGGATCGCGTTCATGATCATCTCGCGCAGCCCGGTGACGGCCAGCAGCATGATCACGACGCCGTACGCGACGCACATGCCCATCGCCTGCGGCCACGTCATCTGCGGCGCGACCTGGCTGGCGAGCACGCCCGAGACGCTGAGCCCGGCGGCCGCGGCCAGCGGCACCTTGCCGAAGAAGCCCAGCAGCAGCGTGGTGACCGCGGCGGCCAGCGCGGTGGCGGTGATCAGTCCTGACGGGGCGAGCACGTTGCCCGCCGCGTCCTCGCCGCCCAGGATCAGCGGGTTGAGCAGCAGGATGTAGGCCATCGCCATGAAGGTGGTGAGCCCGCCGCGCACCTCGCGCGCGACCGTGGAGCCGCGCCGGGATATCCCGAAGTAGCGGTCGAGCCACGAGGTGCGGCCGGAGGGGGCGGTGCCGGGTGGGCAGGACGGCGCTTCCGCGCGCCGGTCGACGGAGGACTGGGTCATGCGTTCTCCCAAGGTTCACAGGGGCACCCGCGATCGCGGGATTTGGGATGGGTGGTGCTGCACGACCCGGGGGACGGCCCGAGGCGAAGGCGGAACTGCTGGTGCGGTGGTGCCGTTTCAGGTGGGCTTCAGGTGGGTTCAGGTGCGGTTCAGGTGCCGGTGAGATGCTCCGGCCGTACGGGGGCCTTGGTCAGGGCCAGTCCTGTGGCCTGGCGGATGGCGGCGAGCACCGCCGGGGTCGCCGAGAGCGTGGACGCCTCGCCGACGCCCCGCAGCCCGTACGGCGCGTGCGGGTCGGCCAGTTCGAGTACGTCGACGGGGATGGCCGGGGTGTCGAGGATGGTCGGGATCAGGTAGTCGGTGAACGAGGGGTTGCGCACCCGCCCGGTCGCCGGGTCGACCACGATCTCCTCCATCACCGCCACGCCCAGGCCCTGCGTGGTGCCGCCCTGGATCTGCCCGACGACGGACAGCGGGTTGAGCGCCTTGCCGACGTCCTGGGCGCAGGCCAGCTCGACGACCTTGACCAGGCCGAGTTCGGTGTCGACCTCGACGACCGCACGGTGCGCGGCGAAGGAGTACTGGACGTGGCCGAAGCCCTGTCCCGTCTCGATGTCGAAGGGCTCGGTGGGCCGGTGCCTGAAGGGCAGTTCGACGTCCACGGGCGGCTCGCCGTCGAGCACGTCCGCCAGGCCGGCGAGGACCTCGCCGCCGTCCGTGACGACCTTGCCGCCCTCCAGCAGCAGTTCGGCCGTCGCCCACGCGGGGTGGTACGTGCCGAGCTTGCGCCGGCCGAGGGCGAGGACCTGCTCGCGCACCGCCGCGCAGGCGTTCCGCACCGCGCCGCCCGTCATGTACGTCTGCCGGGAGGCGGAGGTGGAGCCGGCGGAGCCGACCCGGGTATCGGCGGGGGCGATGACCACCCGGGCGACGCCCAGTTCGGTGCGGGCGATCTGCGCCTGCACGGTGATGCCGCCCTGGCCGACCTCGGCCGCCGCGGTGTGCACGGTGACCACCGGCTCGCCGCCGACGGCCTCCAGCCGCACCCGGGCGGTGGAGAAGTCGTCGAAGCCCTCGGAGAAGCCCACGTTCTTGATGCCGACCGCGTAGCCGACGCCGCGTACGACACCCTCGCCGTGGGTGGTGTTGGACAGCCCGCCGGGCAGCGCCCGTACGTCCGCGGCGCCGCCGGCGCTCTCCCACTGCCGCTCCGGCGGCAGCGGCCTGGCCTGCACGCGACGCAGGATCTCCGCGACCGGCGCCGGGGAGTCGACCTGCTGCCCTGTCGGCAGCCGCGAGCCCTGCGACATGGCGTTCACCTTCCGGAACGCCACCGGGTCCATGCCGACCGCCGCGGCGAGCCGGTCCATCTGCGCCTCGTACGCGAAGCACGCCTGGACGGCGCCGAAGCCGCGCATCGCGCCGCAGGGCGGGTTGTTGGTGTAGAGCCCGACCGCCTCGATCTCGACGTCCTCGACGACGTACGGGCCCATGGACAGCGACGCCGCGTTGCCGACGACGGCCGGGGTGGAGGAGGCGTACGCGCCGCCGTCGAGGACGATGCGGCAGCGGGCGTGGGTGATCCGTCCTTCGGCGGTGACGCCGTGCTCGTAGCGGATCCTGGCCGGGTGGCGGTGCACGTGGCCGAAGAAGGACTCGAAGCGGTCGTAGACCATCTTGACCGGCTTGCCGGTGCGCAGCGCCAGCAGGCAGGCGTGGATCTGCATCGACAGGTCCTCGCGCCCGCCGAAGGCGCCGCCGACGCCGGAGAGCGTCATGCGCACCTTCTCCTCCGGCAGCCCGAGGACCGGCGCGATCTGCCGCCGGTCGGCGTGCAGCCACTGGGTGGCGACGTACAGGTCGACGCCGCCGTCCTCCGCGGGTACCGCGAGGCCCGACTCCGGGCCGAGGAACGCCTGGTCCTGCATGCCGAACTCGTACTCGCCGGTGACGATGTGGTCCGCCCTGCGGGCGGCCGCGGCGGCGTCGCCGCGGACGATCGGCTGGCGGTGGACGATGTTCGGGTGCGGTACGTGCCGCGCGTGGTCGTCGGTGCGGTCGGGGTGCAGCACCGGCGCGCCGGGGGCGAGCGCGGACTCCTCGTCGGTGACCAGCGGCAACTCCCGCCACTCGACCCGGATCTTCGCCGCCGCCCGGCGGGCGGTCTCGGGGTGGTCGGCGGCGACCAGCGCGACCGGCTCGCCGTGGTGGCGCACCCGGCCGGCGGCGAGCGCGGGGGTGTCGGCGATCTCCAGGCCGTAGTTCTTCTGCGCGGCGGGCAGGTCGTCGTACGTGAGCACGGCGTAGACCCCGGCCTGGGCGAGGGCGGCGGAGGTGTCGACGGCGACGATCTCGGCGTGCGCGTACGGCGAGCGCAGCGTGTGGCCCCAGATCATGTCCTCGTGCCACAGGTCGGAGGAGTACGCGAACTCCCCGGTGACCTTCAGCGTGCCGTCGGGGCGCAGCTCGGACTCCCCGATGCCGCCGGCGGTCTGCGAACCCTGGGTGAGGCTCGTCGGGATGCGGGTGACGTCGGACATCAGGCCCCCTCGCCCCGGCGGGCGGCGGCGAGCCGGACCGCGTCGAGGATCTTCTCGTAGCCGGTGCAGCGGCACAGGTTGCCCGACAGGGCCTCGCGGATGTCGGCGTCCGACGGCGCCATCGGCCAGGGGCAGCGCTCCAGGAGGTCGTCCGCGGCGACCAGCAGACCCGGGGTGCAGAAGCCGCACTGCACGGCACCGGCGTCGACGAACGCCTGCTGGACCGCGGAGAGACCGTCCCCCGCCAGCCCTTCGACCGTGACGACCTCGCGGCCCTCGGCCTGCCCGGCGGCGACCAGGCAGGCGCACACCGGCACGCCGTCGAGCCGTACCGTGCAGGAGCCGCACTCCCCCTGCTCGCAGGCGTTCTTCGAGCCCGGCAGACCCATCCGCTCGCGCAGCACGTACAGCAGGCTCTCGCCCTCCCAGACGTCGTCGGCCTGCTGCTCGCGGCCGTTGACGGTGAACCTCACCCGCATCACGCGGCTCCTTCCGCTCGGGTGGCGCCCGCCGCGCCCCGGCGGTACGACTCCCAGGTCCAGCCGAGGGTGCGGCGCGCCATGACGCCGACCGCGTGCCGGCGGTAGCGCGCGCTGCCGCGCACGTCGTCGATGGGGTTGCAGGCGCACGCCGCCAGCTCGGCGAACTGCCGGGCGAGCGCCGGGGGCAGGGCCCGGCCGCTGTCCCAGTGGCCGCCCTCGGCCAGGGCCGCGTTCAGGAACTCCTCGGCGGCTGTGGCGCGCACGGGCGTCGGCGCGGCCGAGCCGATGCCGGTACGGACCGTGCGGGTGTCGGGGTGCAGCGCGATGCCGAAAGCGCACACGGCGATCACCATGGCGTTGCGGGTGCCGACCTTGGAGAACTCCTGCGGCCCGGTGGCCTTCTTGACGTGCACCCACTTGATCAGCTCGTCGGGCGCGAGCGCGTTGCGCTTGACGCCGGTGAAGAACTCGTCGATGGGGATCCGCCTGCTGCCGCGTACGGACTCCGCCTCCACCTCGGCGCCCGCGGCCAGCAGCGCCGGGTGCGCGTCGCCGGCCGGGGAGGCGGTGCCGAGGTTGCCGCCGACGCCGCCGCGGTTGCGGATCTGCGGGGACGCCACGGTGTGCGCCGCCCGCGCCAGACCCGGCAGCGCCCCGCCCAGCTCCGCCACGATGCGCGCGTACGGGACGGAGGCCCCGAGCCGCACGGTGCCGGCGCCCGTCTCCCACTCCTGCAACTCGCCGATGCGGTTGAGGTCGAGCAGGTACTCCGGGCGGCGGTGGTCGAAGTTGATCTCGACCATGAGGTCCGTGCCGCCCGCGATCGGTACGGCCTCCGGGTGCTCGGCCTTGGCGGCGAGCGCTTCCGCCCAGCTTGCGGGGCGCAGGAAGTCCATGGATCCTCTCGGCTTTCCCTCGAAAGAGCGGGTACGTGCTTGACCTGTTGACGGAACGTGGCCCAAGTACACAGAAACGCCGCCGTCCGGGTGCAGTCACGGAAAACATGAAGCAAGGGGCAGGCCAGAACCCGGTTCTTGTAGATTCGAACGAAGTCCGGGGCATCCTTCCCCTGCGGGACATCCCACGACGACCGCCCGGCGACCCGCGCGCACGGGCGGGGGCCGACGCACGACCGACAGCAAGGGGACGCGCATGAGGCTGCGGGCACTCCTGGACTCCGAGGCGCTGGGCCTGCGGCTTCTCGGCGGCGCGGACGAGCTGGACCGCACGGTGCGGGGCGTGATGACCACCGACCTGACGGACCCGAGCCGCTATCTGTCGGGCGGCGAGCTGGTCCTCACCGGGCTCGCCTGGCGGCACGGGCCGCAGGACTCGGAGCCCTTCGTACGGATCCTGGCCGCGGCCGGCGTCGCCGGGCTCGCGGCCGGCGAGGCGGAGCTGTCGGGCGCGGGGGTGCCGGAGGACCTGGTGCGCGCGTGCGCGCGGCACCGGCTGCCGCTCTTCGCGGTGGACGAGGACGTCGCGTTCGCCACCATCACCGAGCACGTCGTACGGCAGGTCTCCGGTGAGCGGGCCGGCGATCTGGCGGCCGTGGTCGAGCGGCACCGCCGGCTGATGTCGTCCGGGCCCGCGGGCGGCGGCCCCGAGGTGGTGCTCGACCTGCTCGGCTCCGATCTGGACCTGCGTGCGTGGGTGCTCTCCCCCACCGGCCGGCAGATCGCCGGCACCGCGGCCGGTGCGGCCGGGGGGCGGCTGCCGGCGCAGCTGCGGGCGCAGTTGGCCGGCGAGCACCTCGGGGCGCTGCGCGGCGGCCGGCCGGGGCCGCACCGGGTGACGCTGCCGGTGGCGGGCGGAAGCGTGACGTACTCGCTCTTCCCCGTCGGCGGGGGGCGGGACCTGCGCGAGACGGTGCTCTCGGACTGGCTGCTGGCGGTGGAGGCGGACGCCGGGGAGTGGCCGCCGGAGCGGCTGGACCTGGTGCACGGCGTCACGCAGTTGATCGCCATGGAGCGGGAGCGGCGCGACGCCGCGCGGTCGGTGCGGCGGCGCCTGGCGCAGGAGGTGCTGGAGCTGGTGCAGGCCGGTGCGCAGCCCGCGGAGATCGCGGCCCGGCTGCGGGTGGCGGTGCCCGTGCTGCTGCCGGGGACCGGGGCGGCGCCGCAGTGGCAGGTGGTGGTAGCGCGGGTGGAGTGGGAGGTTCCGTACGGGCAGCCGGGGATCGCGGGCGGTCCCGTGGCCCAGGCGATGCTGGAGGAGATGCTCGCCGGCGGGGACCGGGACCCGGCCGAGCGGATCGCGGTCGCGCACACCGGCGACGAGGCGGTGGCGCTGGTGCCGCTGCCCGCGGTCCCGGCGCGGGCGGCGGACGGGGCGCCGGAGGCGGGCGGCGCGGACCCCGGCACGGCGGGCGGGCGGGCCCGCAAGGGCGCCGCCGAGGGTACCGGGACCGGCCGCGGGCGCTCCGGCGGCCCCGGCGCGGTGGGCGGCGGGGTGGCCGGCGCCGCCGGGCTCCGCGCCGCGGCGCTGCTCGCCGCCGTACGGGAGCCGCTGGCCCGCGCGCTGGCCGACGACGGCCGGCTCACGCTCGGCATCAGCGCCGCGGTGCACTCCTCGGAGGGGCTGCGCGGCGCCCTGGAGGAGGCCCGGCACGCGCGCCGGGTCGCCGCCGCCCGGCCGGGCAGCGTGTGCGCCGCGGGCCACGAGGAGCTGGCCTCGCACGTGCTGCTGCTGCCCTTCGTCCCCGACGACGTACGCCGCGCGTTCACCGCCCGGCTGCTGGACCCGCTGCGCGCGTACGACCACCGCCACCGGGCGGAGCTGGTGACGACCCTGGAGGCGTTCCTCGACTGCGACGGCTCCTGGACCCGCTGCGCGGCCCGCCTCCACCTGCACGTCAACACGCTGCGCTACCGGGTGGGCCGGATCGAGCAGCTCACCGGCCGGGACCTGGCCCGGCTGGAGGACAAACTCGACTTCTTCCTCGCCCTCCGCATGCGCTGACCGCCGCCGTCCGCGATTCCCGCCCGCCGGCGCTACGTCCGAAGGCGCCGGCGCACGCGAGGCGTCAGCGCCGCCGTGCACTCCCCGCAGGGGCCGCGCGGCACCCGGAGGAGGCCCCGGCACACCCGCCGGGTCGCCGCCGCCAGGCCGGGCAGCGCGTCCGCCGCGGGCCACGAGGAGCCGGCCCCGCACGTGCTGCGGCTCCACGCACTGAACGATTGCGTCCGCGCCGTGCGTTCGCGCGCGTCGTTCCCGTGTTGCGGGCAATACGTTGGCCAAGATCTTGTGAAGTCGTTCACGCAGGCCCTTGGCCCAGGGCAGACTTCGTGCTGAGATTCGACTCACACTGGGCTGCGTTGATTCTTGTTGTTCCTTGGCTCGACGGCGCGTTGGGGAGGCAAAAGTGGCGGATACCGCCATGGCACGGTCGGAATCGGTGATGTCGGAGGATCCGCTGGAGCGGGCGATCTGGCGGCTGCGCTCGCGCGGCTGCTGGGACGACGCCGCGGCGCTCCTCGACGACGCCGCCGGGACCGACGCCGAGGCGGCGCGGCAGCGCGCGGCGCTGCTGGTCGAGCAGTGCATGTTCACGGCCGCCGGCTGGGAGCGCGCAGAGGACGCGGTGCGCAACGCGGAGGCGCTGTCGATCGACGGGGAGAACCGCGGCGTCACGGCGTGCGAGCGGGGCTATCTCGCGTACGCCTCGACGCTGTTCCAGGAGCGCGACCGCTCCGACGAGGCCCGCGCGGCGCTCGGCCGCGCCGCGGCGCTGCTGGCGCCGGCGTCGCCGTACCGGCCGATGCTCGACTTCCGGCGCGGTCTCGTCGCCCAGCACCTGACGAAGAACGCGACGGCGGCGCTGGCGGCGTTCCGCCGCGCCCACGCGGGCGCGGTGGAGCAGGGCGACCTGCTGCTGTGCTCGTTCACCTGGCGCCACCTGGCCTCGCTCGCGGCCGACGCCGGCGACCTCGCGGAGGCGCGGCACGGCTTCCGCGAGTCGCTGCGGCTGCGCGAGGAGGTGGGCTACCTGATCGGCACGGCGCCGGCGCTGATGGCGCTGGCCGACGTGGAGTCGGAGCCGGAGGCGGGGCGGCTGCGGGCGGAGGCGACGCGGCTCGTGCGGCTGCTGGACGGGGTGCCGTCGTGGCTGGCGGAGCAGTTGGGCGAGGAGCCCCGGCGGGTGGCGGCGGTGGAGTGACGCGGCCCGCGGGGTCCCGGCGAGCGGCCGGGCCGACGCGTGGCGAAGGGGTGTTCGGCCGTAAAGACAGTCCATTTCCGGCCGTCTTCACCGCCCGTACCCGCGGCTACGCGCGCGCCGCCGCGTCCCGCTCCCGGTGCACCGCGACGCCGGCGACGACCAGCGCGATGCCCGCCGCCTCCGCCGCGCCCGGCACCTGGCCGAGGACGGCCACGCCCATGAGCGCCGCCGTCGCCGGCAGCAGCGACAGCATCAGCGCGAACGTCGCCCGCGGCACCCGCGCCATGGCGAGCTGGTCGCACACGTACGGGATCACCGACGAGCACACCCCCACCCCGAACGCCGCCGCCAGCAGCACCGGCGACGTCACGGCCGCCGCGCCCTGCGCGAGCCCCGCCGGCGCCGCGACCACCGCCGCCACCAGCATCGCCGCGCCGAGCCGCCCCACCCCGGACGCGCCGCCGTCGGCCGCGAGCCGGTGGCCGAGGACGACGTAGAGCACGAACAGCGCGCAGTTGCCGAACGCCAGCGCGAGCCCGAGCGGTTCCGCGACCAGGTGCACGTCGGTCAGCAGCGCGACACCCGCGAGGACCAGCGCCAGCGCGGCGACGTTCCGCCGGGTCCTCACCCCCGCCGCGGCCAGCACCACGGGCCCCAGGAACTCCACCGCCCCGACCGTCCCCAGCGGCAGCCGCTCAAGGGCCAGATAGAACGTGCAGTTCATGGTGGCGAGCACGGCGCCCATCGCCATCAGCAGCCGCCGCTGGTACGGCGTCGCCGCCCGCCAGTCGCGCCACGGCCGCCGCCAGACGGCGAAGACCAGGGCCGCCGAGGCGATCCGCAGCCAGGCGACGCCGAGGACGTCGAGGCGGGCGAAGAGCAGGACGGCGCACGCCGGGCCGAGGTAGTGGAAGACCGCGGAGGAAACGAGGAACGCCGGCGGCGGCACCCGCTCGGCGGCCAGGGCGAGCCGGCCGCCGGAGGCGGCGGCGGGGCTGCGGGGCAGGGAGTCGGCCACGGGGGAATCGTCGCAACGGCACGCCTCCGCGGGCCATGGCGAACCGGAAAGCCCGGCGGCGGATCGCTTTCCGCTCCGGGGTACGAAACGGGCGCCTCCCGTGCCAAGGTGAAACGGTGGACGCACTCGACCGCTCGATCCTGACCGAACTCGACGCCGACCCCCGGCTGTCCATGGCCGAGCTGGCCCGGCGCACCGGCGTCTCGGTGCCCACCGCCCGCGAGCGGGTGCGGCGGCTGGAGGAGTCCCGGGTGATCCGCGGCTACCGCCTGGACGTCGACCCGGCCGCCCTGGGCTACCCGGTGGCGGCGTTCGTCCGGGTCCGTCCCGGGCCGGGGCAGTTGCCGCGGATCGCGGCGCTCGCGCGGAGCCTGCCGCAGGTCAGCGAGTGCCACCGGATCACCGGCGAGGACTGCTTCCTGCTCAAGGTGCACGCGACGGACCTCGACACCTTCGAGGAGGTGCTCGACCGCTTCCTGCTGCACGGGCAGACGACGACCTCGATCGTCCAGTCCACGGCGGTACCGCCGCGGACGCCGGGGCTCGGCGCGTACGCGGAGGAGAGCGACGGCGGCGCCGGGGCGCGGGGGCGGGTTCCGTAGCTGCGGCTAGGGTTGCCGGGCGTGGACCTCGATGCCGTACGCACCTTCGTCGCCGCCGCCGACACCGGCCAGTTCCAGGAGGCGGCGGCTGAGCTGATGCTCACCCAGCAGGCCGTCTCCAAGCGCATCGCCGGGCTGGAGAAGGGCCTCGGGGTGCGGCTGTTCACCCGCACCGCGCGCGGCGCGAAGCTCACCATCGACGGCCAGGCGTTCCTGCCCCACGCCCGCGCGCTGCTCCAGGCCGCGGAGCGGGCCGCGGCCTCCGTACGGCCCGGGAGCCGGGCGCTGCGCGTGGACGTGGTCGGGCGCCGGGTCGCCACCGCAGGGCTGCTGCGCGACTTCCACCGCGCGCACCCCGAGGTGGAGCTGGACGTCGTCACGGTCTACGGCGGCGGCCCCGCCGTCGACGCGGTACGCGACGGCACGATCGACGCGACCTTCCGCACCCTGCCGCCGCCCGGCCGGAAGCTGCCCGCCGGCATCGCGGTCGGGTACGCGATGTACGAGCCGGTGCAGCTCGTCACCGGCCCGGCGCACGAGTTCGCCGGGGCCCGCTCCGTCAGCCCCGCGCAGCTCGCCGGGCACCGGATCTGGATGCCGGGCAACGCGCCGGGCACCGAGTGGGCCGCGTACTACGAGGACATGGCCGCGGAGTTCGGCTTCGTCATCGACGCGGTGGGCCCCGACTTCGGCGTCGAGAGCCTGCTCGACACCATCGCCGAATCCGCCACGGTGGGCACCTTCCTCAGCGAGCGGACCCCGCTCGTCTGGCCCGTCGACTACGACCTGTGCCGCATCCCCCTGCTCGACCCGACCCCCGTCTACCCGCACCTGCTGCACTGGCAGACCGACAACGCGCACCCCGGCCTGGCCCTGCTGCGCGACTACGCCGCCGCCCGCGGCCCGCGGCACACAGCCGCGGACCCCACCGGAACCTGGGCCCCGGCGTGGTCCCGCTGACCGCCTGAACGCCGCCCGCGCCGGGTGGCTACTGCTGTCCGGCCGGCGTGAAGCGGACCGCGTCCGCGACCACGTAGCCGTCGGTGGCGTCGTTGCGTATCCGCACGCTCCCCGCCGCCCCCGCGGCGAACGTGTGCCGCCCCAGCACCACCCACTTCCCGCCGCCCGAGCGCTGGTCGACGGTGTACGTCGTGGTGCCGCCGGTCTCCGGTGGTGAAGTCGATGCCGGCGCGGGTCATCAGGTCGCCCTCGTACGTCGCGTCCACGAACATCCGGCCGCCGTACGCGCGGCCGTCGTCGGTAACGAGGCGGCGGATGGGGCCGCCGCGGCGGTCGACGGAGCGGAGCCGGGCGCCGAGGACCACGGGAATGTCGTGCTCGGCGAGCAGGTCCGCGAAGACCTCGGAGGCAACGTGCGGTTCGAAGGTTTGACTTGCTCCTCGGGCTGAGGCCCAGGCATTCTGGCCCTCCCTCCCGAAGCCCATGCCGCTAGGCGGCACAAGCTTCGGGAGGGAGTCCGTGGCTTCCTGCTTCGTTGCGCTGTGCCAGAACGGGTTCTGGTCTTATCGGCGCTCCACAGGCTGATGCCGCCAGTCCGGCGGCCTTTTTCACGTTGCGTGCGGAGTTGACGTCCCGGTCAAGAAGAACTCCGCAGGCGGGGCAGGTCCATTCCCGAATGTGGAGGGGTTTGAGCCCGTCCACATGATCACAGTACGAGCAGGTCCGACTGGCCGGCACGAACCGGCCAATCTTGATCAGGGTGCGCCCGTACCGTTCGGCTTTGTAGGCGAGCATGGCCACGAACTGCGACCAGCCCGCATCGTGAACACTCTTGGCCAGTCTGGTGCGTGCCAGTCCGTTCACCGCCAGGTCCTCCACGCCGATGGCTTGGTTCTCGCGGATCAGCCTTGTGGAGAGCTGGTGGTGAAATTCACGGCGCGCGTCGGCGACTCGGGCGTGCGCGCGGGCGACCTTGAGACGGGCCTTCTCCCGGTTCTTGGATCCCTTCTGCTTGCGGGACATCTCCCGCTGGGCCTTCTTCACCTTCTTCTCCGCGCGGCGCAAGAACCGCGGGGAGTCGATCTTCGTGCCGTCATCGAGGATCGCGAAGTGCGTCAGCCCCAGGTCGATTCCCACGCTGTGGTCGCTGCCGGACATCCGGGCTGCGTCCGCGGCCGGGCCCGTGTCGATGACGAAGGAGGCGAAGTATCTCCCGGCCGCGTCCTTGATCACGGTGACGGAGGTGGGGGTGGCGGGCAAGGTGCGCGACCACTTCACCTTCACAGCCCCGATCTTCGGCAGGTTCAGCCGTCCGCTGCCGGTGATCGACCAGCGGGCGTTGGCGGTGAACCGGATCGACTGCCGGGCATCCTTGCGGGACTTGAACCTCGGCGCCCCCAGTCTGCGCCCCCTGCGCTCGCCCCTGAGGGAGGCGAAGAAGTTCTTGTAGGCCGTCTCGGCATCGCGCAGGGACTGCTGGAGCACGACCGCGGAGACCTCGCCCAGCCAGGAGCGGGCCTCGGTCTGCTTTGCCCGGGTGATCAGGCGCGTGGACAGCTCCCCGTCCTTCGGGAACGGACGTCCCGCCGCCCTGGCGTCCTCGCGGGCGCGCACAGCGTCGTTGAACACGACGCGGGCGCACCCGAACGCCCGTGCCAACGCGCCGCGTTGGGCGTGATCCGGGTACAGGCGAAAACGGTACCGAAGGCGCATGAAAGCCACCGTACATACGTTGACCACGCGGGAAATGCAGGAGATCAGAACTGGCCGGACCTGCCCATTTGCGACGCATGTGAACTGGGTCTCCGCGGGCCAGCTCGTTCACGGACGATCACCTGTGCGTGTGGAGGGAGATCATGCGGCCGGCACACCCGGCGGTAGAACTCCAGGGCCAGGCCGCCGATGGCGGAGGTGTTGCCGGTGTCGGTGGCGCCGAGGCCGCTGGTGGTGAGGCCGCCGATGTGCCGGGTGGGCTCCAGCACCACGGCCGTGCCGCCCATCCGGCGCATCTGCACGGCGGCGATCACCCCGGCCGAGGTGCCGCCGTAGACCACCAGGTCGGCCCGGACGGGGCCGCGGCCCCCGGCGTACGCCATCGGGCCCAGGGCGGGCAGCGCGAGACCCGCGCCGCCCGCGGCCAGCAAACCACGTCGAGAAAGCGCTTTCTCTGCCATGGTTCCGGAGTGTGCCCGCGCCCCGGAGGGACGTCAACGCATCCGTACGCCCGGATCCCAGTCGGCCGGCAGCGCCGCCGGCACGGCGAAGCCGGCGCCCGCGACGGGCACGAACTCCCCGTCCCGCGCCGACTTCTCGACCGCCGCCATGGTCTCCAGCACGTGCTGCGCCAGCTCGCCCGAGGCGCGGTGCGGCTCGCCCGCGGCCAGCGCCCTGGCCATGTCGAGCACGCCCATGCCGCGCCCCGCCGTCGCGCCCGCCGCCTCGATCTCCGTCCACTCCGCCGAGCCCGCGGGGCGCAGCCGCAGGGAGCAGTCGAAGCGGTTGGGGTCGGGCAGCGCGAGGGTGGCCTCGGTGCCGGTGATCTCCACGAACCCCTGCCGGTTCAGCGGGGAGTCGAAGCTGACCACCAGCGAGGCGGTCTGGCCCGCGGCGTAGTCGAGGAGCGCCGCGACATGCGTGGGCACCTCGACCGGGAACTCGGCGCCCGCCTTCGGCCCGGAGCCGATCACCCGGGTCTCGCGCGCTGTGCGGGCCACCGCCGCGACCCGCTCGGCCGGGCCGAAGAGCGTGGCCAGACAGGTCAGGTAGTACGGGCCCATGTCGAACAGCGGCCCGCCGCCCCGCAGGAAGTAGAACTCGGGGCTGGGGTGCCACGACTCCGGGCCCGGGGTCTGCATCAGCGCCAGACCGCTCAGCGGCACCCCTATCGCCCCGTCGTCGACGAGCCGGCGCGCCGTCTGCAGCCCGGCCCCGAGGAACGTGTCCGGGGCGCAGCCGAGCCGCACGCCGGCCCCGGCGGCCCGGGTGACCAACTCGGCGCCGGAGACGGGGTCCAGGGTCAGCGGCTTCTCGTTCCACACGTGCTTGCCGGCGTCGATCGCCGCCGCGGCCACGTCGTGGTGGGCGGCGGGGAGGGTGAGGTTGACGACCAGCTCGACGCCGGGGTGGGCGAGGGCGTCCCGAGCGCTCCCGTGCGCCGGTACGCCGTAGGCGGCGGCCTGCGCGGCGGCGCGCTCGGCGTCGAGGTCGGCGCAGAACAGCACGCGCAGGTCGGGGAAGGCGGTGAGGTTCGTCAGGTACTGGTCGCTGATCGTGCCGCAGCCGACGACGGCGACGCCCAGGGGCTCTCCTGCGGTCATCGGCGCTTCCCCTCCAGCCATTCGAGGCTCTCGCGGACGGCGGTGAGCATGTCGGTGGCGCAGGCGTCGAGTTCGACGATGTGCCGGCGGGCGCCCGCGCCGGCGGCCAGCACGGCCTCGACGGGCATCCGGCCGGCGCCGACGGCGGTCATCGGGTCGTCCTTGGTGACGGGCCCGTCCTTGATGTGCAGGTGCGTGACGCGCTCGCCGAGGCGGCCGAGCAGCGCGGGCACGTCCTGGCCGCCGACCGCCGCCCAGTACGTGTCCACCTCGAACTGCACCGGGGCGTCGAGCCCGGCGAGCAGGTCGGCCAGCACCTCCAGCGCGGGGACGCCGCCGACGTGCTGGGACAGCTCGAACTCGTGGTTGTGGTAGCCGAGCGCGAGGCCGTACCCGGCGGCGCGCTTCGCGGCCTCGGCCAGTTCGCCGGCCACGGCACCTACCCCCTCGGCGTCGGCGAAGCGCTCCGGCGGCAGATACGGCACGAAGACGGTGTCGGCGCCGACCGTGCGCGCGCCCCGGAAGGCGGCGTCGGCCTGCTCGGGCCCGGCGAGCAGGTGCGCGTGTACGGAGCCGGCCGTGAGGCCCGCGGTGTCCAGGTCGGCGCGGAGGGCCTCGGGGTCGGTCAGCACGTCGTAGCACTCGACCTGGCGGTAGCCGAAGCCGGCAAGGGCGGCGAACGTGCCGGGGCGGTCGGCGGCGATCTCGTCGCGAACGGTGTAGAGCTGCACGCCCAGGGACGGGCTCATGGTCTCCTCCGGCGATCGTTTTCGACAATTTTTCGCTCGCCAGTTGACGCTAGAAGCCGGGCAGAGCCCCGTCAACACCCTTGACAGCGTCGGAAGTCGGCGGTCAGGCTGGCCGAAGTTTTCGAAAAGGACTCCGCCATGCCGCCCGAACAGGCCACCCTCAGCGACATCGCCGCCCGCGCCGGCGTCTCGGTGTCGACCGTCTCCAAGGTCCTGCACGCCCGCACCGACGTCGCCCCCGCCACCCGCGAGCGCATCGCGAGGCTCCTCGCCGACCACGGCTACCGGCCGTCCCGCGGCGCCGGCGTCGTCGACCTCGTCATCGGCAGCCTCAACAGCCCGTGGGCGGACGCACTCGTCACCGGCGCGGTCGAGGCCGGCGCCGAGGCCGACTGCCGGATCGTCATCGACAGCGTGCCCGACAGCGCCGACATCCTGCGCCACACCCTGGAGCGCATCATGGCGCGCGGCAGCGACGGCGTCCTGCTCGTCCACCAGGTACCGGCGCCGGAGACCCGCGCGCGGCTGGCGGCCAAGCGCATCCCGCTGGTCACCATCGACCCGCCGGCGGAACCGGGCGCGGGCGTACGCTCCGTGGGCTGTACGAACTGGCAGGGCGGCCTCGCCGCAACCCGCCACCTCATCGAGCTGGGCCACCGCCGCATCGCCACCCTCACGGGGCCGCTGACGATCTGGTCCGCCCGCGCCCGCTTCGACGGCTACCGCGCCGCGCTGCTGGAGGCAGGGCTGCCGGTCGAGGAGGAGCTGATCCGCAACGCCGACTTCTTCGCGCCCGACGGCCGCGCCGGGGCGCTGGCGCTGCTCGACCTCCCCGAGCCGCCCACCGCGGTGGTCGCGGCGAACGACGGGCAGGCGTTCGGCGTGCTCCAGGCCCTGGCGGAACGGAGGTTGCGGGCGCCGGCGGACATGAGCGTCACCGGCTTCGACGACACCCCGGTCGCCGCCTGGGCGGCACCGCCGCTGACCACCGTCGCCCAGCCGCTGGAGGCGATGGCGGCCACCGCGTTCCGGATGCTCCGGCTGCACGGCGAGGGCGGTGCGGCGCAGCCCGAGCAGGTGGAGCTGGCGACGACGCTGACGGTACGCGCCTCCACCGGCCCGCCGCCGGGCCGCTGAGCCCGGAGCGCACGTCCCCGCGTCCGCCGCCGGATACGTTCCGTACGCGCCGCACCGCTCTTCCCCCTACGCCCCCACGCCCCCGTCCGCACCCGCACCCCCGCACCCCGCACCGCCGTCACGACCGACTGGAGCATCCCCATGGCCCTGTTCGACCTCCCCCTCGCCGAGCTGCGCGGCTACCGCCCCGAGCGCGAGGAGCCCGCCGGCTTCGACGACTTCTGGACCCGCACCCTCGCCGAGGCGGAGGACGCGGCGGGCGGCCTGGCGCCGGAGTTCCGCCCGTACCCGACGGGCCTGACGGCGGTCGACGTGCACGACGTGTCCTTCGCCGGCTGGGGCGGCCACCGCATCTCCGCCTGGCTCGTCCTGCCGCGCGGCGCCGACGGGCCCGTGCCGTGCGTCATGCACTACATCGGCTACGGCGGCGGCCGCGGGTTCCCGCACGACCACCTGTTCTGGCCCGCCGCAGGACGCGCCGTCTTCGTCGTCGACACCCGCGGCCAGGGCGCCGCCCACCGCAACAACGCCGGCTCCACCCCCGACCCGTACGGCACGGGCAACGCCCAGAGCCCCGGCTTCATGACCCGCGGCGTGCTCGACCCGGAGGAGTACTACTACCGCCGGGTCTTCACCGACGCCGTGCGCGCGGTGGACGCCGCCGCCGCGCACCCGGCGGTGGACGGCGACCGGATCGCGGTCAGCGGCGGCAGCCAGGGCGGCGCGATCGCCACCGCGGTCGCGGGGCTGCACCCGGGGGTGCGGGCGGCGATGATCGACGTGCCGTTCCTCAACCACTTCCGCCGGGCGGTGACGATCACCGACAAGAACCCGTACCAGGAGCTGGTCCTCTTCCTGGCGACCCAGCGGGACGCGGAGGAGCGGGTGTTCCGGACGCTCTCGTACTTCGACGGGCTCAACTTCGCGGCGCGCGCCCGGGTACCGGCGCTGTACTCCGTGGCGCTGATGGACGAGGTGTGCCCGCCGTCGACGGTCTTCGCGTCGTACAACCACTGGGGCGGGCCGAAGGACATCGAGGTCTACCCGTGGAACGGCCACGAGGGCGGTGGAAATGACCACCGCGTGACCTCGCTGGCCTGGCTGCAGGTGTAGCGGTCCGCAGCGGTCCGGGGCCTACCGCGCGGCCCGCGGCCGTACGCCCCGTCAGGGCCGTTCCGGGGCACCCAGCAGCTCCCGCAGCACCGCCTCGGCCGCCGCCGCGTCCCCCGCCGCCAGCGCGTCGACCAGCGCCTGCCGGCGGTCCTGCGCGGCCGCCGGGGGCCGTGCCCTGGTCCGCAGTTCGCCCGCGACGCGGGCCAACTGGCGGTTGCCGGAGAGCGCCACCAGCGCCTCGTGGAACTCCGCGTCGTCCCCGGTCAGCCTGCTCAGCGTCTGCCGGCACTCGGGCGGTAGCCCGGCCGCCAGCCGGTGCAGCAACGGTACGAGGAGCAGCGCGCGCACCTCCGCCAGCTCGGCCAGGTCGCGTGCGCTGGGCGCGAGGATCCGGAAGCCGCGGTTCGGCAGTATCTCCACCGCGCCCTCCGCGGCGAGTTGCTGCATGGCCTCGCGCACCGGGGTCGCCGAGACGCCGAACCGCTCGCCCAGCGCGGGCGCGGAGTACACCTCGCCCGGCCGCAGTTCGCCGCCGGCCACCGCGGCGCGCAGCGCGTCGAGCACCTGGCCGCGTACGGAGTGCCGGCGCACCCCGGCCGGGGCGCGGCGCCGGCCGGGTACCGCCGGCGGGTGCGGCACGTCCTCCACTGTTTCCCCCGATTCGCGACAGAAGTACGCCCGCTGGGCGGCGCTCGGGCCCCACGGTAACCCGGTGCCCCTTGCCCCTTCCCCGATCAAGCGGGTTAAGGTTAGCCTTACCTCAACCCGCCGACGGGTCGAGAACACGCCACGCCCCGCCGAGCCCAGGGTGGTCACCGCACGATGTCCGCGCCCGCAGTGCCCCAGCCGCTCGCCGACGCCGGAGCCCCGCCCGCGCGGCCCGCCGGCACCCCGGTCACCGCGGCGTACGCGCGGCTCACCGAGGTGCTGCCGTTCCTGTCCTTCACCGAACTCGGCCCCGCGGACCCGCTGCCCGCAGGACCCGGCTGGGTGGCCGCCGCCGACCTGGCCGCCGGCGGCCCCGCCCTCGACGACTTCCTCGCCTGGGACGCCGAGCAGGTCCGCCGCACGTACGGCGAGGACGCCCGCCCCGACGTGGTCGCCAGCTTCGGCCTGCACCGCTACGCCTGGTCCGCCTGCCTGCTGGTCACCCTCCCCTGGTTCCTGCTGCGCCGCGTGCCGCGCATCCCGCCGGCCGCCGTGGCCCTGCACCGCAACGCCGACGGCAGCCGCATGCGCCTGGCCGTCCACGGCGGCGCGTTCGCATGCCTGCCCGACGACCCGGCCGCGGGACTGCCCGGCGCCCGCGTCGTCGCCGGCGAGGAGGCGCTGCGCGCCGAGGTGCGGACGGCCGTGGCCGAGCATCTGGAGCCGGTGCTCGCCGCGTTCGGGCCGCGGATGCGCCGCGGACCGCGGGCGCTGTGGGGGATGGCGACGGACGAGATCGTCGAGGGCCTGTGGTACCTGGGGGACCTGCTGGGCGAGGAGGAGCGGGCGATGGCCGAGACCGGGCAGCTCCTGCCCGGCACAGGACCGGCCACGGCCCCGTACGCCGGCGGCGCCGCCTTCCGCACCCTCACCGGGCCCGCCGGGCAGTCCCTGGCCACCCGGGACCGGGCGAGCTGCTGCATGTACTACACGCTGCGGCCCGAGGACACCTGCGTGACCTGCCCGCGCACCTGCGACACGGAGCGCGTCGCCCGTCTCGTCGCAAGCTCTTAGCACAGAAGCCATCCCATTGAGTGGCTGATTTCGTTTCCTCCGGAATCGCGCTGGAATTCCGCGAGTATCGGTCCCCGAGTCACCCGTCATCTGGCGAGGCAAGGGACATCCGATGGGATTCAACGGGATACCGCTGAGCTGGGCCCTCCCGGCCGCCGTGCTGCTGCTCGGCGTGCTCGCGGCCATTGCCGTGGTGGTCCGCGGCCGGCAGAAGGCCGACGAGCCCGCGGACTCCTGGGAGGCCGGCGAGCAGCGCCGGCGCCGCAAGGAGGCGATGTACGGCACGCTCGCGTACGTCCTGCTCTTCTGCTGCGCCGCGGTCGCCGCCGCGCTCTCCTTCCACGGCCTGGTCGGCTTCGGCCGGCAGAACCTGGGCCTGTCCGGGGGCTGGGAGTACCTGGTCCCCTTCGGGCTCGACGGCGCCGCGATGTTCTGCTCCGTCATCGCCGTACGCGAGGCCAGCAACGGCGACGCGGCGCTCGGCTCCCGGCTGCTGGTGTGGACGTTCGCGGGCGCGGCGGCCTGGTTCAACTGGGTGCACGCGCCGCGCGGGACGGGCCACGCGGGCGCGCCGCAGTTCTTCGCCGGCATGTCGCTGTCGGCCGCGGTGCTCTTCGACCGGGCGCTGAAGCAGACCCGCAGGGCGGCGCTGCGCGAGCAGGGGCTGGTGCCGCGGCCGCTGCCGCAGATCCGGTTCGTACGGTGGCTGCGGGCGCCGCGGGAGACGTTCCGCGCGTGGTCGCTGATGCTCCTCGAAGGCGTACGCACACTGGACGAGGCCGTCGACGAGGTGCGTCAGGACAGCAGGGACGAGGCGCGCAGGCGGGCCGAGGAGCGCGAGCAGGCCCGGCTGGAGCGGGCCCGGCTGAAGGCCCTCGGCAAGCACCAGCGCGCGCTGGCCCCCGGCGAGCTGACCGCGGCGCGCGCCGAGCCGCAGGTGGCGCTGACGCCGGAGCCGGTCACGGAGGCGGCGCGGTTCCCGCTGCGGTCGCGCTCGGCGCCGGAGAGCCGGCCTGCGGTGGCCGGCGGGCCGTCCGGCGGCCAGCCCCCGGCGAAGTCCGTCGCCGCGGCCGCGGGCCAGGACGACGCGCTGGCGGCCCCGCTGGACACCCTGGAGCAGAAGCTCACGGCGATGGAGAACCAGTACCGCTGACGGTGCTCCCGTGACGATCGAGGTGGTGGGTCCTCTTGCCCGGTCGGCCGCGCGCAGGTTAGGCAGATCACAGCGACGACTGTGAGGAGCCGCGATGCACGACGACCGACTGCTGGCAGAGGGCCGGCTGGACCGCGCGCTGCGCCAGTTCATCCGACCCGCCCAGTACACCGAACGCGTCCCCCTGGAGCTGTCGGTGTGGCACCGGCCGGGTGAGCCGGTGCCGGCGGACGAGGCACTGAAGATCCCCCCGGAGGAGTACGAGCCCTTCACCGTCGGCACCGCCTGGGGGCCGCCGTGGTCGACCAGTTGGTTCCGGCTGACCGGCACCGTGCCCGCGGGCTGGGCGGGGCGGCGCGTCGAGGCGGTGATCGACCCCGGGTTCGGCACCGAGATGCCCGGGTTCCAGGCCGAAGGGCTCGTGTACGACGCGGCCGGGGCACCCGTCAAGGGCGTGCACCCGCGCAACCGCCATGTGCCCATCGCCTCCCCCGCGGCCGGCGGCGAGCCCGTACGGCTGCTGCTGGAGGCCGCCGCGAACCCCGCCGTGCTCCAGGACTTCACCCCCACCCTGCTCGGCGAGCTGCGCACCGCGGGCGACGCGCCGCTGTACACCTTCCGCTCCGCCGACCTCGCCGTGCTCAACGAGGACGTGTGGCACCTGATCCTCGACATCGAGGTGCTGTCGGAGCTGATGCACGAGCTGCCGGTGGACCGCGGCCGCCGGCACGACATCCTGCACACCCTGGACCGCATGCTCGACGTGCTCGACCTGCACGACGTGCCCGGCACGGCCGCCGCCGCCCGCGAGGTGCTGGCCCCGGCGCTGGCGCAGCCCGCGGCGGCCAGCGCCCACCGCGCGTACGCCGCGGGACACGCGCACATCGACTCCGCCTGGCTGTGGCCGCTGCGCGAGACGGTGCGCAAGGCGTCGCGGACGTTCGCGAACGTCACCGAGCTGGCGCTGTCGGGGGACTACCCGGAGCTGGTCTTCGCCTGCTCGCAGGCGCAGCAGTACGCCTGGGTCAAGCAGCACCAGCCGCAGATCTACGAGCGTATCCGCGCCGCCGTGCAGACCGGCCAGTTCGTGCCGGTCGGCTCGATGTGGGTGGAGTCGGACGCGAACATGCCGGGCGGCGAGGCGCTGGCGCGGCAACTGATCCACGGCAAGCGGTTCTTCGCCGAGGAGTTCGGCGTGGACACGCAGGAGGTGTGGCTGCCCGACTCCTTCGGCTACACCGCGGCCTTCCCGCAGCTCGCGCGGCTGGCGGGGATCCGGTGGTTCCTCACCCAGAAGCTGTCGTGGAACCAGACCAACAAGATGCCGCACCACACCTTCTGGTGGGAGGGCATCGACGGCACCCGGGTCTTCACCCACTTCCCGCCGGTGGACACGTACAACGCCACCATGCACGCCTCCGAACTGTCGCTCGCCGAGCGCAACTTCGCCGACAAGGGGCGGGCGAGCATGTCGCTGGTGCCCTTCGGGTACGGCGACGGGGGCGGCGGGCCGACGCGCGAGATGCTGGAGAAGGCGCGCCGGCTGCGCTCGCTGGAGGGGTCGCCGCGGGTGGAGGTGGCCAACCCGGCGGCGTTCTTCGCGGCGGCCGAGGAGGAGTACGGGGCGGCGGCGCCGGTGTGGTCAGGCGAGCTGTACCTGGAGTTCCACCGCGGTACGTACACCAGCCAGGCCGACACCAAGAGCGGCAACCGGCGCAGCGAGCACCTGCTGCGCGAGGCGGAGCTGTGGGCGACGGCGGCGGCGCTGGCGGATCCGGCGTACGCGTACCCGTACGAGGAGCTGGACCGGATCTGGAAGACGGTGCTGCTGCACCAGTTCCACGACATCCTGCCGGGCTCGTCGATCGCGTGGGTGCACCGCGAGGCGGCGCAGACGTACGCGGCGGTGGCGGAGGAGCTGGCGGGGCTCACGGCCGCGGCGGTGGCGGCGCTGGGCGCCGCGGGCGGGGACGGGTTCGCGGTGCTGAACGCGTCGCCGTACGACCGGGGGGAGGTCGTGGAGCTGGCCGCAGGGGAGGCCACGGCGCTGCCGCCGGAGGCGGTGACGCAGCCGCTGGGCGACGGCCGGTCGCTGGCGCGGGTGAACGCCCCGGCGCTCGGGGCGGGTACGGCGGGCGCGGCGGCAGAGGCCGAGGTGTCGGCGGTGCGCGACGGCGCGCGGGTCGTGCTCGACAACGGGCTGCTGCGGGTCGTCGTCGACGGCGACGGGCTGGTGGCCTCCGTACGCGACCTGACCGCCGGCCGCGAGGTGCTGGCGCCGGGCGCCCGCGCCAACCTGCTGCAGCTCCATCCGGACCACCCCAACCAGTGGGACGCCTGGGACATCGACAAGTTCTACCGGCGCACCCGCACCGACCTGGTGGACGCCGAGTCGGTGGAGGTCACCGAGTCGGGGCCGCTGCGCGCGGCGGTGCGGGTGGTGCGTACCACCGGCAGGTCACGGATCGTGCAGGACATCAGCCTGGCCGCGGACAGCGGGCGGCTGGACTTCACCACCGAGGTCGACTGGCGGGAGGAGGAGAAGGTCCTCAAGGCCGCGTTCCCGCTGGACGTGCACGCGGACCGGTCCACGTCCGAGATCCAGTTCGGGCACGTGCACCGGCCGACGCACGCCAACACGAGCTGGGACGCCGCGAAGTTCGAGATCTGCGCGCACCGCTGGCTGCATGTGGGCGAGCCGGGGTACGGCGTGGCGGTGCTCAACGACGCCACGTACGGCCACGACGTGACGCGCGAGGCGCACGAGGCGGGCCTGGGCACGACGGTGCGGCTGACGATCCTGCGGGCGCCGAAGTTCCCGGACCCGGAGACGGACCTCGGCGTCCACCGCTACCGCTACGCACTGCTGCCGGGCGCGGACGTCGGCGCTGCGGTGGAGCAGGGCCTGGCGCTGAACCTGCCGCTGCGCACGGCGCGTACGGCGGCGCGGGCGCCCCTGGTGTCGGTGAGCGACCCGGCGATCACGGTGGAGTCGGTGAAGCCGGCGGAGGACCGGAGCGGTGACGTGGTGGTCCGGGTGTACGAGTCGCGCGGGGGGCGGGCGTCGGGGACGCTGACGACGTCGTTCGCGGTCGGTGACGTACAGGTGACGGATCTCCTGGAGCGCCCGCTCGACTCGTCCGACGCGGAACGGGAGGAGGGCGGCGGGGTGTCGCTGCGGCTGCGCCCCTTCCAGATCCTGACAATGAGGATGCGGCCCGTACGGTGAGGTGAGGGGGCCCGGCCCGCGCCGGGCCCCCTGCTCAGCTCTCCCAGAGGGCGGCGGCAGTACGATCGTCGGCGAAGCCCTTGGCGCGCAGTTGGACGTCCCCGAGGAACGCCGCGAGCCCGGGCGGCGCCTCCTCGCCCCGCCACCGCTCCCCCAACTCGGCCGCCAGCCCGGGCGCGCCGCGCAGCGGCTCCGCGAACCCGGGGCTGCACAGCAGCAGTACGTCGCCGGGCTTGCCCTCCGAGGCGCGGAAGGCGAACGGGGCGGGCTCTCCGGGGCCGGGGGTGTCCACGAGCGCGCCGAAACCGGGCGGCGGCGGACCGGCGGGAGCGGAGCGCTGCGGCTGGACGCCGAGGTCGACGGTGAGCCGGGGATCGGCGGGGGGCTGAGAGGCCGGGGGCTGGGCCTGCGGGGCCTCGTCCTCCGGCGGGGCGGGCTCCAGGTCCTGCCACTCGTCGCCGCGCAGCCGGAAGAGACCGCCGGGTCCGGTGCCGAAGAACACCCGGGTGCGGCAGCGGGGGTCGGCGGACAGCAGCAGGCAGCGCAGCCCCGCGGTGTACCCGGCGGGATCCACGCCGAACTCCTCGGCCTGCGCGCGCATCAGCCCGTACGTCCGCCCGGTCAGCCGGTGCAGCCCGCCCTTCAGGGCGGCGCGGCGCCCGGTCCTGATGTCCTCGGACAGCCGCGCCCGGCTCCTGCCGACGGCCTCGCCCATCCACCGCACGAGCGAGTCGGCGGCCCGGTCCGTACGGGCCACGCCGCGCGCCCCGGTCGCGACGGCGACGAACACCAGCGCGTCCTCGCCGCCGCCGAACCGGGCGGTGAGGAGCGCGTCACGGCGCTGCTCGCCGCGGTAGCGGGGGCTGTCGCCCCGGGTGGAGACGGCCCGCAGCGTGAAGGACCCGTACCGCGCCCCGTCGAGCACGGTGTCGGGCACCAGATCCGCCAGCGCCCCGGGCGCCACCTCGGGCAAGGTGGTCGGCTCGGCCTCGTAGGTGGGCGGCCCCCCACCGACGAACTCGCCGCCGCGGCGGGCCCAGTCGGCGTCGGTGAGGGTGTCGGTGACGGACACCTGGCGCAGTCGCATGGTGGAGGTCGGGGGTTCTTCGGTGTCGGGCTGCGGTGCGGGGGTGGCGTGTTGGGCCGGGGCGGGCGCCGAGACGGAGGGCAGGGGTTCGGGCGCGGCCGGTTGCACTGGAGCCGGTGGCCCGGAGGCGGGGGGCGCGGTGTGCGCAGGGCCGGACTCGGCCGCGGGCGGCTCCGGTTGCTCGGCGGCGGCGGGCTCCTGCGGGGCAGGGTGCGGAGCCGGTGCGGGTGACTCCGGCGCCTCGGGGGCCCGTTGCCCCGCCGCGGGCGCCGCGACCTCACCGAAACCGGCCTCCACCACCTCCGGCACCGCGGGCGGCTCCGCCGCCGGGGCGGGCTCCGGGGGCCCGGACGGCGCAGCTTGGGCGGGGGGAGGCTCTACGGCATCCACCGAGTCCGGCAACACCGCGTCCGCCGGGGCGGGTGTGTCGCGTAGGTCTGCCCCGGGCTCCTCCTGGTCCGGCAATGCCTCATCCGCCGGGGCGCGTTCGGCCGTTTCCCGCGGGGACGGCGGCGAAGAAGCGCTCGCCGCGCGGTCCACCGAGTCCCACCACGGGGCGGGCTCTCCCGCCGTCGGCCCGGGAGGCTCTACCGGCTCCGGCTCCGGCTCCGGCTCCGGCTCCGGCTCCCGCTCCGGCTCCGGCTCCCGCTCCGGCTCCCGCTCCGGGACGCGCTCGGACGGTCGCGGGGCCGGCCTGTCGTCCTCCCGCAGGCCCGCGAACACGTCGTCCGCCCAGCCGCGGCCCGCCGGCTCCTCGCGCTCCGTGAAGCCCGGGACCCCCGCCACCGACGGCGCCGGGGTCGAAGAGGCAGGCGGCGGCGGGTAGTCGGGGTCCTGCATCTGGTCGTACGGCTCCGCCGCCGACGGCCGCGGCGGGCGCGACGACCCCGCCGCCCCCGGCGGAGCCGCTCCGGGTGGAGCCGGGTCCGCCTCCTCATCCACCGCCCGCGTCACCGACGCGAAGCGGTCGTCGAGGGTGTCCCCTGCGCGCTGCGGGCCCGTGTCCGGTACCCCCTCCTCGTACAGGTCGTGCCACCACTCGTCCTCGGTGCGGCGTTCCCCCGCCGTCTCCCCCTGGCGATCCATGCTCCCTATTGTTCCCCGCCGCCCCTCGCCGCAAGGGCCGGACCGGCAAGATCACGGCAAGGGCCTTCCACCCGACCCACCGGTACGGTCAGGATGTGCAGGTGCTCGGTGCCATCGGACTCGACGACGTACAGGAGACGGCCTACCGCGCGCTGGTCGCACTCGGCGCCGCCGACGTCCCCGAGCTGGCGCGGCGGTTGACGCTGCCCGAGCCGGAGGCGGTGCGGACGCTGCGGCGGCTGGAGCAGCACGGGCTGGCCGCGCAGTCGTCGGCGCGGCCGGGACGCTGGGTGGCGGCGCCGCCGTCGGTCGCGCTGGGGGCGCTGCTGATCCAGCAGCGGCACGAGCTGGAGCGCGCCGAGCTGGCCGCCGCCCTGCTCGCCGAGGAGTACCGCGCGGAGGCCGGCGAGCCCGCCGACGTACACGACCTGGTCGAGGTGGTGACCGGCGCGGGCGCGGTGGCGCACCGATTCCTCCAACTGCAGCTCGGCGCCGAGCAGGAGGTGTGCGCGCTGGTCACGCGGGAGCCGCTGGCCGTACGCAGCCAGGACAACACCGCGGAGGAGAAGGCCGCGGGCCGCGGCGTGCGGTTCCGGGTGGTGCTGGAGCGCTCCCGGCTGCTGGCCCCCGGCACGGTGGCCGAGGCGGCGGAGGCGCTGCGCCGGAACGAGGAGCTGCGGGTCGCGGACGTGGTGCCGACGAAGCTGGTGATCGCCGACGGCGCGACGGCGATGGTGCCGATGTTCGCCGAGGCCGGCGAGCCGGCCGCGCTGGTGGTGCACGCGAGCGGGCTGCTGGAGTCGCTGACGGGCCTCTTCGAGAGTCTGTGGCGGCAGGCGCTGCCCCTTCGGCTGATCACGGGCGGCGCGGCGGTGGTGGAGCAGGCGGCGGACGGGCCCGACGCGGTGGACCTGCAGATCCTCGGCCTGCTGCTGGCGGGGCTCACGGACGCGAGCGCCGCCAAGCAACTGGACCTGGGGCTGCGGACCGTACAGCGGCGCGTGAAGCGGCTGATGGAGATCGCCGGGGTGCACACGCGGCTGCAGTTGGGCTGGTACGCGCACGAACGCGGCTGGTGCGCCGAGCAGCCGTCCTGAGCCCACCGGCGAAGCCCTCGGCCCTCGACACCTGGCGTCAACGCGCCACCGGGTGCCATGCACGGCATCGCGGTACCGTTGCCGGGTGGCCTCCCGCCCCGACGTCTCCATGGCCCAGCGCAAGCGCCAGCTCGTCGCCGACGAGCTGAGCGAGGCGGCGCTGCAGTTGCTGGCGTCGAAGGGGTTCGACGCAGTCACCGTCGACGCGATCGCCGCCACCGCCGGCGTCTCCAAGCGCACGTTCTTCCGGTACTTCGCCTCCAAGGAGGACGTGGTCGTCCATTTCCTGGCCGGCCTGGGCACCGGCATGCGCGCGGCGCTGGCGGCGCGCCCGGGCGGCGAGCGGCCTTCGGCGGCGCTGCGGCAGACCGTCTGGACCGCGCTGGCCACCTTCGCCGACCAGTCCGACAGGGCGCTGCGGGTAGTCCGGCTGGTCCTCGCCACGCCCGCCCTGCGGGCGCGTCTGCTGGAGCACCAGGACCGGTGGCGCGACGACCTGGCGGCGGAGCTGGCCCGGCGCCTGGGGCCCGCCCCCGGCACCGACCTGTACCCCCAACTGGCCGCCGGGATGGCGCTCGGCGCCTTCGACACCGTGCTGCGGCGGTGGAGCGGCACCGACGGCGCCGAGGACCTCGCCGGGCTGACCGACCGGGCCTTCGCCACGCTGGCCCCGGCCCTGGACGCCGCCGCCGGGTGAGCCGCCGCGGCGGATCACCCCGCTGACGTACGGCGGCACGCGCCCGCCCGCGGGCCGGGGCGACGCCCCGGTTGCCGCGCCCGCCCGCGCCCTGCCTCAGCCTCTCCCCTTACGCACCCGAGCCTCGCGCTCCGCCGCGTCGCGGCGCTTCCAGTCCCGCCGCCGGTCCGCCTGCACCCGCAGGTCCGTGCGGGCGGCGATGCGGGCGTTCTCGCGCTGCAGCTTGCGGTAGCTGTCCAGGCGGCGCGGGTGCAGTTCGCCGTCCTCCAGCGCCGCGAGCACCGCGCAGCCCGGCTCCGCGGTGTGCGTGCAGTCGTGGAAGCGGCAGCGGGCGGCCAGTTGCTCGATCTCCGCGAAGACCTGGCCGAGCCCGTCGTCCGCCTCCCACATGCCGACGCCGCGCAGGCCGGGGGTGTCGATGAGGACGCCGCCGCCGGGCAGCGGCAGCAGGTCGCGGGCGACCGTGGTGTGCCGGCCCTTGCCGTCCGCGTCGCGCACCTCGTGGACGCGCTGGGTGTCCTCCCCCAGCAGGGCGTTGGCCAGCGTGGACTTCCCGGCGCCCGAGGCGCCGAGCAGCACGGAGGTGCCGGTGGACAGCGCGGCGGCCAGCTGCGGGACGCCCGCGCCCGTGGCGGCGCTGACCGGGAGGACCGCGGTGCCGGGCGCCAGCTCCTCGACGTCGGCGACGAGATGTCCGAGGACGACGGGGTCCTCGACCAGGTCGGCCTTGGTGAGCGCGACCAGCGGTTGCGCGCCGCTGGACCAGGCGAGGGACAGCAGCCGTTCCAGGCGGGCCGGTTCGATGTCGGCGGCGCTCGCCGCCGCCAGCGAGACGGCGATGACGGCGTGGTCGACGTTGGCGGCGATGACCTGGCCCTCGGAGCGTTTGGACGACGCCGAGCGCAGGAAGGCCGTGCGGCGCGGCAGCAGGGCCCGTACGGCGAACCGCTCGCCCGGTTCGAGCGCCGCCCAGTCGCCGGTGCAGGGCAGCCGGGTGAGGTCGGCTGTCCGGCCGGCGGCGCGGTCGGCGGCGGCGAGGCGGGCGGTGGTGGCGCGGACGGGTCCGGCCTCGGTGAGGGCGATGCAGGAGCCGCGGTCCACCCGCGCGATACGGGCCGGGATCAGTCCTTCGGACTCGTACGGCGCGAAGGCGTCGGCGGCGGCCTCATCCCAGCCGTAGGCGATCAGGCGGTGCGGTGCGGGGAGGTGTGTCAACAGAGCGACCCTTCAGAAAGGAGCGGGCGTGCGGCTGTCGTGCGGGGACTGCGCCCCTGACGGCTTCGGTCATGGCCCTCACCTCCCTGGTCGATACCGGTCACGTGGTGCGCTGAAAGCGTATGCAGCCACGCACGTGTCCCGCCACGGGTTTTCCCCGCCGTCGCGGGCCCCGGCGCCGCGGGGCGCCCGCCGCGCTCGTCCGGCGGGGCGCGGCGATCGGCGGCATGCTTGTGCGCAGGGAGCGTCGCCGGGCGCGGCTCCGCTCCCGTACCCCCCAGCCTCCGCGACATGGACCGAGGTGACCGACGTGGCGTCCAACGAGGAGGTCGCCGCGCTCCTTCAGGAGTACGCCGACCTGCTGTCCATCACCGGCGGCGACGCCTTCAAGGCGCGCGCCTACGAGCGCGCCGCCCGCGCCGTCGCCAACCACTCCGCCGACGTGGCCGGGCTCAACGCCAAGGAGCTCAAGGAGATCCCCGGAGTCGGCGCCTCCATCGCGGGCAAGGTCGGCGAGTACCTGCGTACGGGCCACATCGCGGCGGTCGAGGAGGCCCGCGGGCGGATCCCGGCCGGGGTCCGCGAGCTGATCGCGATCCCCGCGCTCGGCCCGAAGCGCGCGCTGGTCCTGTACGAGGAGCTGGGCGTGTCCTCCGTCGACGAGCTGGCGACGGCCATCGGCGAGCACCGGCTGCGCGACCTCAAGGGCTTCGGGCCCAAGAGCGAGGAGAAGCTGCTCCACGGCATCGACCTGCTGCGCTCGGCCACCGGCCGGATCTCCGTCGACACGGCGCTCGCGCTCGCCGACGGCATCGTCGCGCGGCTGTCCGCGGTGACCGGCTGCGAGCGCTGCGCGTACGCGGGCTCGCTGCGCCGCCGCCGCGGGACCGTGGGCGACCTCGACGTGCTCGCCGCCGCGGCCGACTCCGCGCCGCTGATGGCGGCGTTCACCGGGCTGCCGCTGGTCGGCGAGGTCATCGGCTCCGGCGAGACGAAGACGAGCATCCGCACCACCGGCGGCGTCCAGGTCGACCTGCGGGTGGTGCCGCCGGGCGCATGGGGCGCGGCGCTGCTCTACTTCACCGGCTCCAAGCAGCACAACATCCGCCTCCGCGAGATCGCCGTGCGCAAGAAGCTGAAGCTGTCGGAGTACGGGCTCTTCCACGCCCGCAGCGAACGCCGCATCCGGGTCACGACCGAGGAGGACGTCTACGCCCGCCTCGGCCTGCCCTGGATCCCGCCGCCGCTGCGCGAGGACCGCGGCGAGATCGAGGCCGCGGCCGACGGCGGGCTGCCGGAGCCGGTGACGGAGGACGACCTGCGCGGCGACCTGCACACCCACACCGACCTCACCGACGGCATCGACACGCTGGAGGCCATGGTCGAGGCCGCGCGGGAGCGCGGGTACGCGTACTACGCGATCACCGACCACGCCCCCGAGCTGCGCATGCAGCGCATGACCAAGGAGAAGATGCTCGCCCAGCGCGAGACGGTGGCGGAGCTGGACGCCCGCTACCGGCGGCGCTCGGACGGGCTGCGGCTGCTGCACGGCACGGAGCTGAACATCGCGCCGGACGGCTCGGTCGACTGGCCGGGTGAGTTCCTGGAGACGTTCGACATCTGCGTGGCCTCGGTGCACTCGCACTTCACCCAGCCGAAGGACGAGATGACCCGCCGCTTCCTCGCCGCGGTCGAGAACCCGCACGTGCACGTCATCGGCCACCCCACCACCCGCAAGGCCGGCAAGCGGCCGGCGGTCGAGGCGGACTGGGACGCGGTCTTCGCGGCCTGCGCCCGTACGGGCACGGCGCTGGAGGTCAACGCCCACCCCAACCGGCTCGACCTGCCGGACGAGCTGATCCTGCGGGCGCGTAGCCACGGCGTGAAGTTCGCCGTGGACAGCGACGCGCACTCGGTGCCGGACCTGGCGAACATGCGCTACGGGGTGGGCATCGCGCAGCGCGGCTGGCTGACGCCTGCGGAGGTGATCAACACCTGGCCGCTGGCGAAGCTGCGCCGCTTCCTGCGGGCGAAGGGGAAGTGACGGGCGGCGCTCCGCGCGCTCACTTCACCTCGTGCCGCTCGCTCTCCCCGTGCCGCTCACTCTCCCCGTGCTCTGCGGACGCCCCCGGCCCGCCCGACCGCCGCCGCTCCGACGGCCCGGGCGGCTCAGGCGGCCCGGGCGGCTCAGGCGGCCCGGGCGGCTCAGGCGGCCCGGGCGGCTCAGGCGGCTCAGGCGGCCCCAGCGGCCGGTCCTTCGCCCGGGACCTGCGGTCCTCCTCCGCCGCCTCCTCCTCTTCCTCCGCCCACTCCGGCTCGGGCTCCCGCGCCCGCTCCTCCGCCGAGGCGTCCCCGTCGAGCCCGCGCAGGCGCGCCTGCCGCTCCGCCGAGGCCGCCGCGACCAGCCGGGCCGCCGCCTCCTCCCGGGCGCGGGCGGTCTCGGCGCGGCCGGTGGCGGTGGCGACGGACGGCCAGACGCGGTCGAACGCGGCGTTGACCGCCGCGCCGACCAGCACGGCGAACGCCGACACGCCGAACCAGAGCAGCACCGCGACGGGCGCGGCCAGCGATCCGTAGATCGTCGGGCCCTCCACCGCGTTCAGCAGGTAGAGCCGCAGCAGCACGCTGCCCAGCAGCCACATGCCGAGCGCCACCAGCGCCCCCGGCAGGTCCTCGCGCCAGGGCGAGCGCACGGGGACGGCCGCGTGGTAGAGCGTCGTGAGGAAGGCGACGGACAGCACCACGACGACCGGCCAGTACAGCACCCGTACGGCCGTCTCGCTCCACGGCAGCAGCTTCACCACCGCGTCCGGCCCCGCGACCATCAGCGGCAGCGCGACCACGCCCATGACCAGTGCCACGAGGTACAGCCCGAACGCCAGCAGCCGCGTCCTGACGATGCCGCGGTGACCTTCGAGCCCGTACATGATCGTGATGGTGTCGATGAAGACGTTCACCGCCCGCGAGCCCGACCAGAGCGCGAGCGCGAAGCCGAAGGAGATCAGGTCGGGGCGCCCGCCGCGGGTGACGTCGTCGAGCAGCGGGCGGACGATCTGGTCGACGCCCTTGGCGGTCAGGACCGTGTCGGAGGCGTCGATGATGTTGTGCCGGATGGTCTCGACGTCGATGAGCCACTGGTCGAAGTAGCCCAGCAGACCGAGGAGGCCGAGGAGCAGCGGCGGCAGTGACAGCAGGCTGAAGAACGCGGCCTCGGCGGCGAGCCCTATGACGCGGTGCTGCATGCAGGAATTGATCGTGTCCTTCAGCAGCAGCCAGGCCACCCGGCGCTTGGGCAGGTTCTGGTACAGGGTGCGGGCCCGGCCCAGCCGGCCGCGGGGTTCGCCGCGTCCGCCCTTTTCCGCACCCGTTTCCCGTTCTGCTCCCACCTGCCTACCGTAGCTGTCATGGCAGCAGGTACTCATACGGTGACGAATCAGGCACCACCCCTGGTCGGCTACGACGTCTACGCCGCCGACGCGGCCCTCACCGAGGCGGTCGAGCGGTACGTCGCGCCCGAGCGGCACGCCGAGGCGGACGCGGAGCTGAGCGAACTCGGCCGGGCGGCGGGCTCCGCCGAGGCGCAGCGGTGGGGCGTCGAGGCGAACGCCTCGCCGCCCGTGCTGCACACCCACGACCGCTACGGCCACCGCCTCGACGAGGTCGCCTTCCACCCCTCCTGGCACCGGCTGCTCGCGCGCGGCGTGGCGGCCGGGCTGACGGATGCCTGGGGGCGTCCTGACGGACACGTGCGGCGGGCGGCCGGGTTCCTGGTGTGGACGCAGGCCGAGGCGGGGCACGGCTGCCCGCTGTCGATGACGCACGCCGCCGTCCCGGCGCTGCGCGCGCAGCCGGAACTGGCGGCGGTGTGGGAGCCGCTGCTGACCTCGCGGGTGTACGAGCCGGGCCTGGTGCCCGCCGCCGCGAAGGCGGGTGCGCTCGCCGGCATGGGGATGACGGAGAAGCAGGGCGGCTCGGACGTACGGGCCAACACCACCCGAGCGGAGCCGGCCGGGGACGGTGCGTACGCCCTGACGGGCCACAAGTGGTTCTGCTCGGCGCCGATGTCGGACGCCTTCCTGGTGCTCGCGCAGACGCCGGCCGGCGCCGGATCCGGCGCGCCGACCTGCTTCCTGCTGCCGCGTGTGCTGCCGGACGGCAGCCGCAACACCTTCCTGCTCCAGCGGCTCAAGGACAAGCTCGGCAACCGCTCGAACGCCTCCGCGGAGGTCGAGTTCGACGGCACGACGCTCGCCTGGCGGGTCGGCGAGGAGAGCCGCGGAATCCCGGCGATCATCGAGATGGTCGCCGCCACCCGGGTCGACTGCGCGACCGCCGCGGCGGCCGTGATGCGGCAGGCGGTGGCGCAGGCCGTGCACCACTGCACGTACCGCGCGGCGTTCGGCGGGGTCCTCGCCGACAAGCCGCTGATGCGGAACGTGCTGGCGGACCTGGCGCTGGAGTCGGAGGCCGCGACGGCGCTGGCGCTGCGGCTGGCGGCGGCGTACGACGCGGGCACGGACGAGGAGCTGGCGTTTCTGCGGCTGGCGGTGCCGGCGGCGAAGTACTGGGTGACGAAGCGGTGCACGCCGGTGGCGGCGGAGGCGCTGGAGTGCCTGGGCGGCAACGGGTACGTGGAGGAGTCGGGGATGCCGCGGCTGCTGCGCGAGGCGCCGCTGAACTCGATCTGGGAGGGCTCGGGCAACGTCCAGGCGCTCGACCTGCTGCGCGCGCTGCGGCGGGAGCCGCGGGCGGTGGACGCCGTACTCACCGAGATCGGCCGGGCCCGCGGCGCGGACCACCGGCTGGACCGGGCGGTGAAGGACCTGCTGACCGAGCTGGCGGACCTGGCGGGCGTCGAGACCCGGGCGCGCCGGCTCGCGGAGCGGCTGGCGCTGGTGCTGCAGGGGGCACTGCTCGTACGGCACGCGCCCGCGGCGGTCGCGGACGCCTTCTGCGCCTCGCGGCTGGGCGGCGAGTGGGGTGCGGAGCTGGGGACGCTGCCGCACGGGCCGGACCTGCGGGCGGTGGTGGACCGCGCCCGGCCGGTGCCCGCGGTCTAGGCCCCGCCTGGGCCACAGACCCCGGCGGGCGGGAGTACGCGACAGCGGAAGGTCCCTCCCGCAGGGTGGGGAGGGGCCCTTCCGCTGTGTCAGGGCGTCGGAAGCGGTGCCGCGCCGACTCGGCACCCCCTCCGCTCGTCAACCCGGCTCCCACTCAACTCCTCGCGCACGCGCGTACGCAAAGGTTGCACTCCGTTGCAGCTTGCTGTTGCGACATGATCGGTTTGGTCCAAGAGGTGGGCGAATGGGCGGTGGCGCGTGCACCATTGACCCCGGACCGGCTGAACGGACGGGCCAGCGGGGAGTGTTGTGCCGGAGAGTGCGGATGCGGGCGGCAGCGGGCGGGGGCACCGGCAGCGGAGCCGGGCGCGCGGCCCGCGGGCCGGCTGGGGGCGGGCGCTGACGGGCGGCGGCACGGGCGGCCGTACGGGCGGCGGGCGGGCCGCCGAGGCGTACGCGGTCCCCCTGCCGGAACTGCCGCCGGCCGCCCACGTGCCGCGCGAGCTGATCGGCGACTCATGGCGCCGCGCGGAGGAGCGCGGCCTGGACCGCAAGGACGGCAGGCCCCGGCGGGTGGGCGTCGCGGAGCTGGAGTGGCGGCGGCGTACGGCGGGCGTCGGCGTCCTGCGCGAGGTGCTGCGCGACGGGCTGATCCCGGCCGAGGAGAGCGTGCCCGAGCACGTCGTCGTGGTCACCGATGCCGACGGCGTGGTGCTGTGGCGGGAGGGCGAGCGCGCGATGCTCAAGGCGGTGAGCCGCATCGGCCTTGCGGAGGGCGCGAGTTGGAGCGAGGACTCCGCGGGCACCAACGGCATCGGCACCGCGCTGGCGACCGGCCACCCCGTCGGCGTCTACGGCGACGAGCACTTCCTGCGCCACTGCCGCAGGTGGAGCTGCGCCGCCGCGCCGCTGACCGACCCGCGCGACGGGAGGCTGCTGGGCGTGGTCAACCTCACAGGACCGGCGCGCACGATGCCGACGATCTCGCTGGCGTTCGTCACCGCCGTCGGCCGGGTCGCGGAGGGCGAGTTGCGCGACCGGCACTGGACGGCGATGGGGCGGCTGCGGGCCGTCGCGGCGCCCGTACTCGCCGGCATCGGCGGCCGGGCGCTGGCCGTCGACGAGCACGGCTGGGCGGCGGCGGCCACCGGGATGGTGCCGCCGGAGCGGGTGGCGCTGCCGAAGGCACCGGCGTCGGGCGAGTGCGTGCTGCCGGGGCTCGGGCGGTGTGCGCTGGAGCCGCTGCCGGGCGGCGGGTGGCTGGTACGGGTCGAGCCGGAGGGGTCCGCGTCCGCGCCGACGCGGGTGGTGCTGGACCTGACCCGGCCGGCGTCGCCGCACCTGGTGGTGCTGGGCGGTGCGGGGCGGTGGTCGCAGCAGGTGAGCCCGCGGCACGCGGAGTTGCTGTATCTGCTGGCGGTGCACCGCGACGGGTTCAGCTCCACGGCGCTGGCCGACGCGCTCTTCGGCGACCCGGAGCGCACCGTGACCGTACGGGCGGAACTGTCCCGGCTGCGCCGGAAGCTGGGCGGGCTGCTGGCGCACCGGCCGTATCGTTTCTCCGACGAACTCGACGTCCAGCTCCTGCTCCCCAGCCGCCCCGCCGACCTCCTCCCCCGGTCCACGGCCCCCGCGGTGCTGGCCGCCCGCCGCTGAGTTCGCCCGCGCGGGCTATGATCACCCGCCCACGCGTCTGCAGGGGAGGAAGCGATGCCCGCCGGGCCCGCGACCAGTAACACCGTCTACGAACCCGTCCCCCTCTGGGCGAGGATCCCGCACGGGATCTGGCTCAGGGAAGCAACCTCGGTGGCCGTCGACTCGGCCGACCGCGTCTACGTCTTCAACCGCGGCAACATGCCGGTGCTCGTCTTCGACCCCGATGGCAACGTTGTCGACATGTGGGGCAACGACACCCCGTACCTCGGCACCGAGCTGTACGAGGACCCGTACGGCAACATCCAGCCGCGCTGGCGCGGCTGCCGCTTCACCCGGCCGCACGCGGTCACCGTCGACCACGACGACCACCTCTGGCTCGTCGACGACATCGGCAACACGATCACCAAGACCGACCGCACCGGCACCACCCTGCTGACCCTCGGCACCGGCGAGCCCAGCGGCTTCCAGAGCGGCAAGCCCTTCAACCGCCCCACGGACGTGGCGATATGCCCGCGCACCGGCGACGTCTTCGTCAGCGACGGCTACGGCAACTCCCGCGTCCACCACTACGACGCCACCGGCCGCCACCTCGCCTCCTGGGGCACCCCCGGCACCGACCCGGGCAGCTTCAGCCTCCCGCACGCGCTGACGCTCGCGGACGACGACGCGGTGGTCGTCTGTGACCGCGAGAACCACCGCGTCCAGGTCTTCTCCCGCACCGGCGACTTCCGCACCACCTGGCACGCCCACAAGGCGGTGGCCGTCTGCACCACGGGCACGGGCCCCGACACCCGCCTCTACGTGGCGGAACAGGGCCCGCCCCCGATCCAGCACGGCGTCCCCGGCATCGGCCACAAGATCCGCGTCTTCGACACCGCGGGCCACGAGATCACCCGCTTCGGGGCGGACCTCCCCGGCGAGTCCCCGGCGAGCTTCAACTGGCTGCACAGCATCGCGGTCGACTCGGCGGGCGACGTCTACGCTGCGGAGGTCTCGTACGTCGAGGTCGGCAGCAAACTGACCCCGCCCCGCGAACTGATCAGCCTCCGCAAGTGGCGCCGGGTGCCGGGCTGACCAAGGCACAACGTCTAGCGCGCGGCCCCGAGCTTCTCCGCGACCCGGTCGCGGAGAAGCTCGTACTCCTCGCGCAGGCGGACGATCTGCGGCGGGCGGGCGACGACCATGCCCTCCGTGACCGTCTCCTCCGGGCCGAACTGCTCGCGGGTGAGGTCTATCTCCACGCCCAGGCCCAGGCGGTTCCACCAGTGGTAGTCCGTGCGCTGCCCGTCCACCAGCACCTCGCCGCGCAGCAGCTCGCCGCCCAGCAGGTCGTTGACGACCATGGCGGTCACGCCGCACTGGTCCCGGGCGGGATTCCCGGGCGTCCAGTACTCCCTGAACTCGGGGGTGCACGTGTCCGGGCCCCAACTGCTGCGCACGGCACGCTCGATGTCGGTGAGAAGCAACGGCGTCATACCGGCATCCTCACGCCCGCCACTGACAACGCCGCCCCGAAGAGGGCACGGGGTGTTACGCGGACAGCGGCAGCGGCTCCGCCGCGCACGCCTCGTCGTAGCGCCGCGCCAGCAGCAGCGCCAGCTCCGGCGCCGCCCCCAGCACCGGCGCGAGCACGTCCGCCCGCGCCTCGGTGGCGCCCCGCACGATGCGGTCGGGCAGGAAGCCCGGGGCGATGACGTACGGCGCCACCGCCACCCGCTCGGCGCCGTCCGCGCGCAGCGCGCGGACGGCATCGGCCGTACGGGGGGGTGCCGCGGAGGCGAACGCGGGCCGCACGGCGCACCATCCAGCGGTACGCCGCCACTCCCGCGCGGTCTCGGCGACGCTCGCGATCGCCTCCGGGTCGGAGGAGCCCGCCGCGGCCAGCACGACGCCCGTGCGGGCCCGCTCCGCGGGCAGGTGCAGCCCCGCCGCCGCCATCCGGCGGTCCAGCGCCGCCGTCAGCAGCGCGTCCGGGCCCAGCACGCCGCCCTGCACGACGCGCAGCCGCGGCAGCGCGGCCCGTACCTCGTCCAGGACGGCGGGGATGTCGGATTTGGCGTGGAAGGCGCGGGCCAGCAGCAGCGGCAGCGCCACGACGTCCCGTACGCCCTCGTCGTACAGCCGCCGCAGCGCCCGCGGCACCCGCGGGGCGCAGTGGTCCAGATAACAGGTCTCCACCCGCGCGTGCGGCCGCGCCGCCGCCACCCGCGCCGCGAGCGCGGCGACGGTGGCGGCGTGCCGCGGGTCGCGGCTGCCGTGGGCGACGATCAGCAGTACGGGGTGCATGGCTCGCAACGCTAGGACGGTCCGGTTGGGGCTCGGTTGGGTCGCGGCGGGATCAGACGTTGATGCCGCACTCGGTCTTGGCGAACCCCGCCCAGCGTCCCGCGCGGGCGTCCTCGCCGGGGGCGACGCGGCGGGTGCAGGGCGCGCAGCCGATGGAGGGGTAGCCGTCGGCCAGCAGCGGGTTGGTCAGCACGCCGTGCTCGGCGACGTACGCCTGCACGTCCGCCTCGGACCAGCGGGCGATCGGCGAGACCTTCACCTTGCGCCGCTTGGCGTCCCAGCCGACGACCGGGGTGCCGGCGCGCGTCGGCGACTCGTCGCGGCGCAGGCCCGTGGCCCAGGCGTCGTACGCGGCGAGGCCGTCCTCCAGCGGCTGCATCTTGCGCAGCGCGCAGCACAGGTCGGGGTTGCGCTCGTACAGCCGCGGGCCGTACTCGGCGTCCTGCTCCGCGACCGTCAGCCGGGGCGTGAGCGAGACGACGTTCACGTCCATGACGGCGGCGACCGCGTCGCGGGTGCCGATGGTCTCGGGGAAGTGGTAGCCGGTGTCGAGGAACAGGACGTCCACGCCCGGCATGGCACGGGACGCCAGGTGGGCGACGACCATGTCCTGCATGGACGAGGTGACGCAGAAGCGCTTGCCGAACGTGTCCGCCGCCCAGCGCAGGATCTCCAGCGCCGGGGCGTCCTCCAGTTCGCGGCCGGCCCGCTCGGCAAGCGCCGCGGTATCGGTATCCGCGTCTTCGATGACCGTCATCGGTTGTGGTTCCCTCCATCGCTGTCGGGACGCAGGCCGTCGGCCAGCAGCCCGAGGAACGAGAGCGTGAAAGCGCGATTGCAGGACCTGCACTCCCACGCGCCGTGCCCCTCTTCGGACGGGCGCAGGTCCTCGTCGCCGCAGTACGGGCAGTAGAACGGCGCCGCCCGCCCGCTCACTTGAGGTCCTCCTCGCCGGCCCGCGCGGCCCACTGCGCGAACCGCTCGCCCTCCTCGCGCCCGGCGGTGTAGCGGGTGAGCACGCGCTCGACGTACTCGGGAAGCTGCGCGGCGGTGACCTTCAGGCCGCGCACCTTGCGGCCGAAGCCCGGGTCCATGCCGAGGCTGCCGCCGAGGTGGACCTGGTAGCCCTCGACCTGCCGGCCGTCCTCGTCGGTGACGAGCTGCCCCTTGAGACCGATGTCCGCCACCTGGATACGGGCGCAGGAGTTGGGGCAGCCGTTGAGGTTGATGGTGATCGGCTCGTCGAAATCGGGCAGCCGCCGCTCCAGCTCGTCGACGAGCGAGGCGCCGCGGGCCTTGGTCTCGACGATCGCCAGCTTGCAGAACTCGATGCCGGTGCAGGCCATCGTGCCGCGCCGGAACGCCGACGGTTCGACCTGGAGGTCCAGCGCCGCCAGCGCCTCGCGCAGCGGCTCGACCTGGTCCTCCTCGACGTCGAGGATGAGCATCTTCTGTTCCACGGTGGTACGCAGCCGGTCGGAGCCGTGCTGCGCCGCCAGCTCGGCGATCTTCGTCAGCGTGCCGCCGTCGACGCGGCCGACGCGGGCCGCGAACCCCAGGTAGTAGCGGCCGTCGTGCTGCCGGTGCACCCCGATGTGGTCGCGCCAGCGCTCGGCGGGCACCGCGGGCGGCGGGCCGTCGGGGAGCGTGCGCAGCAGGTACTCGTCCTGAAGCACCTGGCGGAACCTCGAAGGGCCCCAGTCCGCGAGCAGGTACTTCAGCCGGGCCCGGTTGCGCAGCCGGCGGTAGCCGTAGTCGCGGAAGATGGCGACGACGCCCTCGAAAACGTCCGGTACGTCCTCCAGCGACGCCCAGGCGCCGATCCGTACCCCCAGCTTGGGGTTGGTCGACAGGCCGCCGCCGACCCAGACGTCGAAGCCCGGGCCCAGCTCCGGGTGCTCGACGCCGACGAAGGCGACGTCGTTGATCTCGTGCACGATGTCGAGCTGCCGCGAGCCGGAGATCGCGCCCTTGAACTTCCGGGGCAGGTTCGAGTACGCCGGGTTGCCCACCACGCGCCGCTGGATCTCCTCCAGCGCCGGGGTGCCGTCGATGATCTCGTCCGCCGCGATGCCGGCGACCGGGGAGCCGAGGACGACGCGCGGGACGTCGCCGCACGCCTCGGTGGTGGAAAGGCCCACCGCCTCCAGCCGGCGCCAGATCTCCGGGACGTCCTCGATCCGGATCCAGTGCAACTGGATGTTCTGCCGGTCGGTGAGGTCCGCGGTGCCGCGGGCGAACTCCTGCGAGATCTCGCCGATCGTCCGCAACTGGGTGACCGTCAGCCGGCCGCCGTCGACGCGGACGCGGAGCATGAAGTGCTCGTCGTCCAGCTCGTGGGGCTCCAGGACCGCCGTCTTGCCGCCGTCGATGCCGGGCTTGCGCTGGGTGTACAGCCCCCACCACCGCATCCGGCCGCGCAGGTCGGCGGGGTCGATGGAGTCGAAGCCGCGCTTGGAGTAGATCGTCTCAATGCGTGTCCGCACATTGAGACCGTCGTCGTCCTTCTTGATCTGCTCGTTGCCGTTGAGCGGCGTGAAGTGGCCGGCGGCCCACTGGCCTTCGCCGCGGTGGCGGCCCGCCTTGCGGCGACCGGCCGTCGTGGGGCGCGAGGAGGAGTTAGCCATGACAGGGGTGTCCTTAAGGCAAGCGGAGGAGCCGGCCATGGGCGCGTACGACCCTGATGGACCTGCGCAAACGGTTCTTCGGCAGGGCGGCTGTACAGGGGCGCGGGCGTGCGTCCGCGACGGTGGGGACGGCTGGGCGGCGGCGGGAGGTCGGCGGTGCTGTGACTTTCAGCCCGCCGGACAGATGGCGCTGGACATACGGCCGAGATCGACGTGACGCCGACTCACCAGGGCGACTCCAGCTCGGTCCATGGAGAGAGCGTGGCATGGGGTGCCGCGGATCGTCCACAGTAATCCACCATGCGGACAGTCCGGTCTTGCTATTTGGACACCGGGGTTTGCGGCCCTATTTCTGCGGTCCGCCTGCCGCGGTGTCCTCGGTGCGTACGTCGAAGATCCGGAAGCCGCGGCGCCGGTAGTTGTCCAGGGCGTGCGGGCCGTCGTCGCTGCAGGTGTGCACCCACACCCGGCGCGTGGGCGGCCGCCCGGGCCACCGCTCCGCCAGGTCCCAGGCGCGTGCCGTGCCGACGGAGAGCAGGTGCCCGCCGATGCGCCTGCCGCGGAACGCGGGCAGCAGCCCGAAGTACGTGATCTCCACCACCCCGTCCTGCTGCCCCTCCAACTCCAGGTAGCCGGCGGGCGTCCCGCGCTCGTACGCCACCCACGTCTCGGTCCCCGGCTGCCCGACGAAGGCGCGCCAGCGCTCCTCGTCCCACACCAGCCGGTCCGTCCACGACACGTCGGCGCCGACGGCCCCGTAGAGATAACGGTTGAAACCCGGGGAAGGGATAGCGGCGCGCACGACGGTCAGCTCGCCGGCCGCGACGGTCGCCGGTGCGGCCGCCGGGGTGAGATCGTCCGCGGCGGTCTGCTCCAGTGACCAGGTGGTGAGGGCGGTGCTCTCCATAGGGGAATCAGACCACGGCGCACGGTGCCTTGCGGAGCCGGGTGCGGTGCAGGAATCTGCCTCACGACCCCTTGCCCGCGGGTGGGCGCCGCCCGTAGCTTATGGCAAGCGCTTTCTGTGGCCTTGGCCACTGTCGTAGCACCGCACCAGGAACCACTCGGCACCACCTGGCACCACCCTCACTGCACGACCGCAGGACGACCTTCGGGACAGGCCGCCACGGTCACCCGCCCGGACGCCACCCGGGCCGGTGCCGGGAGCCGTTCCACCGTCCGCAAGAACCGCACCGGCGACGGCCACGTGTTCAACCTCGATTGGATGCATCTCGAGTGACAACGGCACAGGACGACATCAAGGCGCCCGCCGCCGTCCCGACCGCTCCCGAGCGGACGGGGCGGCGCGGAGCGCGCCTCGGCAACCAGCTCGCCGCCTTCGGCTCCGCCGTGTGGCGGCCCCTCATCGTGCTCGCCGTGATCGGCCTCGTCTGGTGGTTCGTCACCGCACGGGAGATGGTCGAGCGCTACCTCGTCCCCACCCCCGGCTCGGTCTTCGAGGTCATGTGGGAAGACCGCTCGATGCTGGCGGAGCACACCTACGTGACGCTGTACGAGACGGTCATCGGCTTCCTGCTGGCGGCGCTCATCGGCATCGCCTCGGCCGTGCTCATCGTCTACTCCAAGACCGCCGAGCGCTCCCTCTACCCGATCATCCTCTTCGCCCAGGTCATCCCGAAGATCGCCATCGCACCGATCCTCATCGTGTGGTTCGGCACCGGGCTCTCCCCGAAGATCATCCTGGCGGTGCTGATCGCCTTCTTCCCCGTCGTCGTCTCCGGCGTCGCCGGGCTGCGCGACACCGACCCCGAACTGCTCGACCTCTCCGCGACGATGGGCGCCAGCAGGTGGAGCGTCTTCGTCAAGGTGCGCTTCCCCGGCGCGCTGCCGCAGCTCATGGCCGGGCTGAAGGTCGCGGTGACCCTCGCCGTGGTCGGCGCCGTCGTCGGCGAGTTCGTCGGCGCCAGCGAAGGGCTCGGCTACATCCTGCTGCTCGCCAGCGGCAACCTGAACTCCGCGCTGCTCTTCGCGGACCTGATCCTCATGTCGGCGATCGGCGTGGTGCTGTTCGTCGTCATCGAGGTGGCCGAGTCCCTCCTCATCCCGTGGCACGCCAGCCGCCGCGAGGGCTCCAGCGTGACCATGGCGACGACCTGAGCGGAGCCCCTTCCCGCCCGTTCGCGGCCATGGCACCGCAGCCCGTATCCCGCAGTACCGGACCACCCAGGAAGGCAACGACATGAAACGCACCGCGGCGACACTCACCCTGCTGAGCGCGCTGCTCGCCGCCGCCGCCGGCTGCGCCCCCGACACGTCGGACGACGACGGCGGCGACTCAGGCGGCGACGGCAACGGCAAGAAGGTCACGCTGACGCTCAACTGGGTGCCGTACGGGGAGCACGCCGCCTTCTACTACGGCGTGGAGAAGGGCTTCTACGCCGACGAGGGCATCGACCTGGAGATCAAGCCCGGCAACGGCTCCGCGGCCACCATCCAGCAGGTCGCGCAGAACAAGACCGACTTCGGCTGGGCCGACACCCCGCCGCTGATGGCCGGCATAGGCGAGGGCATGGGGGTCAAGAGCCTCGGGGTCTACCTCCAGAAGGGCCCGTCCTCCGTGCAGTTCGTCTCCGACGAGAACATCAAGGAGCCGGCCGACCTGGAGGGCAAGACCGTCGCGGGCACGCCGGGCGACGCGATGTACGCCACCTTCCCCGGCTGGCTGGAGGCCAACGACGTCGACCCGTCGAAGGTCAAGGTCGTCAACGTCCAGCCCGCGGACAAGATCTCGCAGCTCGCCGCCGGCAAGGTCGACGCCATCATGGGCTTCTTCCACGACCAGGGCCCGACGATCGAGAACACCACCGGCGAGACCGTCGACTACATCCTCTTCTCCGACTTCGGCATGAACGTCCTCGGCACCGGCATCGTCGCCTCCGACAAGATGCTGGCCGACGACCCGGAGCTGGCCAAGGCGTTCGTCCGGGCCACCACGAAGTCGTGGCAGGAGGTCGAGGCCAATCAGGAAGAGGCCGTGAAGATCATGTCCGAGGCCGCGACCGAGCCGCCGCCGGACAACGTGCTCGCCAACCAGCTCAAGGACACCCTGCCGCTGCTGCAGGGCGACGGCGGCGGTATCGGCGTCAACTCCGAGGAGTCGTGGCAGGAGACTATCGACCTGCTGTCGGACGGCGGGATGCTGAAGGAGGCCAAGAAGCCCGCCGACTACTGGGACGCGTCGTACGCCGCTAAGGGGTGAGCAGTGCCGCAGCTCGAACAGAAGAAGACCGCCGCGACCGACGCGGCGGCGTCCGCAAGCATCGACATCCGCGATGTGACCTGCACCTTCACGACGAAGCGCAGTCGCACCACGGCGGTCGACGGGGTCTCGATGCGGATCGAGCCCGGTGAGTTCGTCTCCATCCTCGGCCCTTCGGGCTGCGGCAAGTCGACCCTGCTCAAGATGATCGCCGGCCTGGTGCTGCCGACGACGGGCCAGGTCAGCCTGCTGGGCAAGCAGGTGACCGGGCCGCAGCGCAACATCGGCTTCGCCTTCCAGCGGGCCGCGCTGCTGCAGTGGCGCGGGGCGCGGAAGAACATCCTGCTCCAGGCCGAGATGCGCGGCATGGACAAGCAGACCGCGGCGCGCCGGGCCGACGAGCTGATCGAGCTGACGGGCCTGAAGGGCTTCGAGGAAGCCCTGCCGCACGAGCTGTCCGGCGGCATGCAGCAGCGGGTGGCACTGTGCCGCGCGCTGCTGCACGAGCCGCCGGTGCTGCTGCTCGACGAGCCGTTCGGCGCGCTGGACGCGCTGACGCGGGAGCACCTGAACGTCGAGCTGAACCGCATCTGGCGGGAGACGGGCACGACCATCGTGCTGGTCACCCACTCCATCTCGGAGGCCGTCTACCTCGGCACCCGGGTGGAGGTCATGAGCGCCCGCCCGGGCCGGATCATCGAGACGATGCCGGTGGACCTGCCGGCGGCCCGGGACTACGGGAAGGTCATGTCGGCGCCGGAGTTCGAGACCCTGGCGGCCCACATCCGCGGCCTCCTGGGCGGCGCCCACTAGCCCGCCACCGGTACGACGCCGCCGCCCGGGGCCCGCGCATCACGGGGCCCCGGGCGGCGGCGTATCCGCGCTCGCGGCAGATTTAACAAACGCTTCATATTGTTTCGGAATTACGTCGGCAATTCCGTTTCCGGGCAAGGGAATTGCGCGTGCGGCCGCATCTCTGCGATCGTGCGTGCATGCCCACCGACCAGCGCTTCTTCGCCCGCCACCACGTGGACTTGGTGCGCGTGGCGAGCGCGCTGTGTCCCCGCGGCCGTCCGTAGACGGCCGCACCCGGGTGTACGCCGCGGGTGCTCGATTCCGAACGGGCCCTTTCCGCCCGCTCACTCAGCCCGCCCCCGTACGAACCCCGGAACGAGGTCTCCATGTCCACCCCGCCGACGCTCTCCCCCGCGCCGCCCACCGCCGCGCTCGCCGAGCTGGTCCGCGCCTTCGCCGGCCGGCCCGACCGCTGGCGGCCCGCGGTCCGCTTCGACGCCGCGGCCCGCTTCCACACCCGGCTGGAGGTGACCGGCGGCCACGAGGTCTGGCTGCTGACCTGGCTGCCGGGACAGGGCACCGAGGTCCACGACCACGGCGGCGCCGCGGGCGCGTTCACGGTCGTCTCCGGGGTGCTCACCGAGCGCAGCTTCCCCGCGCCGCCGGCCGCGCCGCGGGCGCGGGAGCTGGCCGTGGGCGGGCTGCGCTCGTTCGGGCCGCGGTACGTCCACGAGGTGGTCAACAACGGGACGGCACCGGCCGTCAGCATCCACGCCTACGCGCCGGCTCTGTCGGCGATGTCGTACTTCGCCGAGCTGCCCGGCGGCGCCCTGCGCCCGCTCCGTACCGACCCGGTGACCGACTGATGGCCGCCGCCGGGGCCCCCGGGATCGACGCCGCGCTCGCCGCCGTACGCGCCACGCTGGACCGCCTCACCCCCCGGCAGGCGTACGCCGCCCTCGCCGAAGGCGCCGTCCTCGTGGACACCCGGCCCGAGTTCCAGCGGCGCGCCTCCGGCACCGTGCCGGGGGCGCTGCTGGTGGAGCGCAACCACCTGGAGTGGCGCTGCGATCCCGCCAGCGGCGCCTCGGTGGCCGAGGCCACCGGCACGGGGGTGCACTGGATCGTCATGTGTGACGAGGGATACGCCTCGTCGCTGGCCGCCGCCTCGCTCAGGTCGCTCGGCCTGACCCGGGCGACCGACCTGATCGGCGGCTTCCAGGCGTGGCGGGCGGCCGGGCTGCCGGTCACGCTCCCGTAACGCCTCACCTGCACAAAGGCGTGCAAAGGCGTACGAAAACCCGGCCCGTATGCCGGGCGATTCGTCCACGCCTCAAGAACCCCCTTGACCGAGCCGCCCCGATGGGCTTATCCCTACTAAGTCAATAGGGATACTCGGAAAGACGATGTTGAATCCCGGAACCACCCGAGAGGATGACCCTCCCGTGTCTGCACCACGCCGCCGCCGCGCGGCCATACGCCTGCTCGCCGGCACCGCCGCCCTCCCCCTGCTCGCCCTGACCGCCTGCGGTTACGGCTCCGACAGCGACGACAAGGGCGACGACGCGGCCCCCGCCGCCCAGGGCGAGAAGATCGGCGGTCTCGACGAGATCAACATCGGCTTCTTCGGCAACGTGACCCACGCGACCCCCCTGGTCGGCCTCGGCGACGACGGCCTGATCACCAAGGAGCTGGGCGGCACCGCCGTCAAGCCGCAGATCTTCAACGCAGGACCGTCCGCCATCGAGGCGCTCAACGCCGGCTCCGTCGACATGACCTGGATCGGCCCCTCCCCCGCCATCAACGGCTACACCCAGGCGGACGGCCGCAACCTGCGCATCGTCGCGGGCGCCACCTCCGGCGGCGCCTCGCTGGTCGTCAACCCCGACAAGATCAAGTCCCTGGACGACCTGGAGGGCAAGCGGATCGCCACGCCGCAGATCGGCAACACCCAGGACGTGGCCCTGCTCAACTACCTCGCCGGCGAGGGCCTGGAGGTCGACCCGCAGTCCGGCAAGGGCGACGTGCTCGTCATCCGCCAGGACAACAAGGAGATCCCGACCACCTTCCAGCAGGGCGGCCTCGACGGCGCCTGGGTGCCGGAACCCACCGCCTCCAACCTGGTCGCCAAGGGCGGCGAGGTGCTGCTGAACGAGAAGGAGCTGTGGGACGACGGCAAGTTCGTCACCACCCACCTGATCGTCTCGCAGACGTTCCTCAAGGACCACCCCTACGTGGTCGAGGCCGTCGTGCGCGGCTCGGTGAAGACCAACGCCTGGATCAAGGACAACCCGGACGAGGCCAAGACCCTGGTCAACGCGGGGATCGAGGAGTACTCGGGCAAGCCGCTGCCCGACGAGGTGCTCGACCGCGCCTTCGGCGACATCGAGGTCACCGACGACCCGCTCGCCTCCACCCTCGGCGACCAGGCCGACCACAGCGTCAAGTCGGGCCTCCTCGACGAGGCGAAGACCGACGGCATCTACGACCTGTCCATCCTCAACAAGGTGCTCAAGAGCGAGGGCCGGCCCGCCGTCGACGACGCCGGCCTCGGCGTCAAGTAGCTCTGCCCGCCTCACCTCCGGGAGGTGCAAGAGATGTCCACCGCCATCACCGACGACGCCCCGGCCGGCTCCGCGCAGGCCGGGGACGGGCCCGCGGCCCGCATCACGCACGTGTCCAAGACGTTCGGGCGCCCAGGGGCCCAGCTCCTGGCGCTCGACGACGTCACCGTCGACGTCGCGCCCGGCGAGTTCGTCACGCTGCTCGGCGCGTCAGGATGCGGCAAGTCCACCCTGCTCAACCTGGTCGCCGGCCTGGACGCGCCGACCGCCGGGACCATCGAGATACCCGGCGGCCAGCGCCCGGCGCTGATGTTCCAGGAGCACGCGCTCTTCCCGTGGCTGACCGCGGGCAAGAACATCGAGCTGGCGCTGAAGATGCGCGGGCTCGCCAAGGCCGAGCGCCGCACCGAGGCGGAGCGCCTGCTCGAACTCGTCCGGCTGGGCGGCGCGTACGGCAAGCGGGTGCACGAGCTGTCCGGCGGCATGCGCCAGCGCGTCGCGCTGGCCCGCTCGCTCGCGCAGGACAGCAGGCTGCTGCTGATGGACGAGCCGTTCGCCGCGCTCGACGCCATCACCCGCGACGTCCTGCACGACGAGCTGACCCGCATCTGGGCGGAGACGAAGGTCTCCGTGCTCTTCGTCACCCACAACGTGCGCGAGGCCGTCAAGCTCGCCGAGCGCGTGATCCTCATGTCCTCCCGCCCCGGGCGCATCGCCCGGGAGTGGACCATCGACATTCCGCAGCCGCGCCGGATCGAGGACACCGAGGTGGCCAACCTCTCGCTGGAGATCACAGAAGAGCTGCGAGGGGAGATCCGCCGCCATGGCAAGCACTGACACCACCGGCAGCACCGGCACGTCCGGCGCCTCCGGGGCGAAGTCCGGCGCGAAGTCCGGTGAGGACTCCGCCGCCGGCCTCGCCGGGCTCGAAGCGGGCCTCGACGCCCTCGACACCAGGACCGCGGCGCGTACCCCGCTGCGCCAGGTGCTGCTCCAGAAGGTGCTGCCGCCGATCATCGCGGTCGCCCTCGTCGTGGCCGTCTGGCAGTTGCTGTACGTCCTGGAGGTCAAGCCCGACTACCAGTTGCCGGGCCCCGGCCAGGTCTGGGACGCGCTCGCCGACCAGTGGTACGAGGGCACGCTCTTCGACGTCATCTGGACGAGCCTGTCCCGCGGCGTGCTCGGCTTCCTCATCGCCATCGCCATCGGCACCCCGCTCGGACTGATCGTCGCCAAGGTGCCGTTCGTGCGCGCCGCGATCGGCCCGATCCTCACCGGGCTGCAGTCGCTGCCGTCCGTGGCCTGGGTGCCGGCGGCCATCATCTGGTTCGGCCTCACCCCGTCGATGATCTACGCGGTGGTGCTGCTCGGCGCGGTCCCGTCGATCGCCAACGGGCTGGTCGCCGGCATCGGCCAGATCCCGCCGCTGTATCTGCGCGCCGGCCAGGTCATCGGCGCCACCGGCCTGCACGGCGTACGGCACGTGCTGCTGCCGGCGGCGCTGCCCGGCTATCTGGCCGGGCTCAAGCAGGGCTGGGCGTTCTCCTGGCGGTCGCTGATGGCCGCCGAGATCATCGCCACCTCCCCCGATCTCGGGGTGGGCCTGGGCCAGTTGCTGGAGACCGGCCGCGGCTACCAGGACATGGCGATCGTGCTGAACGCGATCCTGCTGATCCTGATCGTCGGCGTCGCCATCGAACTGCTGGTGTTCGGCCCGCTGGAGCGCCGGGTGCTGCGCAACCGGGGGCTGCTCGTGACGCGCTGACCGCGAGCCTTCTCCCCTGAGAACCCGCCGGGGACCGCTCCGGGCCTGAACTCAAGGCCCGGAGCGGTCCCCGGCGTGATGCGTGTAAGGGACATGACTCCTCCGGGGTGGGGTTATCCCCCCTTCTTCCGGTGGAGCTGAGCACCATCGGGTTCACCAGCCAGCACGATGGGGTCCGCGCCCCGCCTTCTCTAGCGTCGTATCGGCAGGTGGGGGCAGTGTGCCGCCGCCGCGCACGAGGGAGAAGGACGATGGGGGCACCGAGAGCGCCGAGGCATACGAAGCGGCGTCAGGGCGTCGCCGCGGCCGTCGGCGGCTGGAGCGTCACCCACCGCTGGGCCGCGGTGGGTATCTGGGTGTTGTTCGTGGTGCTGGCGACGGTCGCCGGCTCCGCGGCGGGGCGGGCGGAGGTCAGCGACAGCGAGGAGGTCCCGGGCGAGACCGGGCGGTCCGCGAAGATCCTGGAAGACGCGGGCGTGGACGAGCCGGTCGGGGAGAGCGTGCTCGTCCAGTCGCGGCAGGGCGGGCCGAAGGCGTCGGCGAGCGAGTTCCGTACGGCCGTCGAGGACGTCGTACGGGCCGTCGAGGGCACCGGCGAGGTGACGGACGTCGTCTCGCCGTACGAGAGCGACACGATCTCCGCGGACGGACGCTCGGCGCTGGTCCAGTTCCGGATGAAGGGCGACCCGGAGACCGCGGCGGACCGGGTGGAGCCGGTGACCGACGCGGTCGCGGAGGTCCAGGACACGCACGGGTCGCGGGGCCTGCTGATCGAGGAGATCGGCGGCGCCAGCATGGAGAAGACCTTCGACGACGCCTTCGGCGAGGACTTCAAGAAGGCGGAGTACTCGGCGGTGCCGATCGCGTTCGGCATCCTGCTGATCGTCTTCGGCGCCTTCGTGGCCGCGCTGCTGCCGATGGTGCTGGCGATCACCGCGATCGTGGCCACGATGGGCCTGATGGGCGTGGTGAGCCACGTGCAGCCGATGAGCGACGTCGCCGACTCGGTGATGCTGCTGGTGGGGCTGGCCGTCGGCGTCGACTACTGCCTGTTCTACCTGCGCCGCGAGCGCGAGGAGCGGGCCAAGGGCCGGGACGCGCGGACCGCGCTGGAGATCGCCGCCGCCACCTCCGGGCGCGCGGTGCTGGTCTCCGGTATCACGGTCATCGTCGCGATGTGCGGCATGCTCTTCACCGGCCTCGCCGACTTCGCGGCGATGGGCGTCGCGTCGCTGATGGTGGTCGCGGTGGCCATGGTCGGCTCGGTGACCGTGCTGCCGGCGATGCTGTCGCTGCTCGGCGAGCGGGTCGAGAAGGGCAGGGTGCCGTTCCTGGCGCGGCTCAAGCGCGGCAAGACCAACGCCGGCGGCGAGAGCCGGGTGTGGCGGGCCGTGCTGACGCGCGTGCTGCGCCGGCCGAAGGCCGCGGTGATCGTGGCCACCGGCGCGCTGGCGGCGATCGCCCTGCCGGCGGTGGGCATGAACACCGCGAACCTCACGCTGGACCAGGAGTTCGGCGACTCGCTGCCGATCGTGCAGACCTACGACCGGATCAACGAGGCGTTCCCCGGCGGCTCCGACCCCGCCGAGGTGGTCGTCAAGGCCGACGACATCAACGCGCCCGAGGTCCGCAAGGCCATCGTCGACTTCGAGGAGCAGGCGCTGGACACGGGCGCGTCCAAGGGCCCGATCGACATCCAGGTCTACGACGAGAAGAACGTCGCCATCATCGAGGTGCCCCTCGTCGGCGGCTCCGACCAGGACAAGGCGGAGAAGAGCCTCGCGCTGCTGCGCGACGAGATCCGGCCGGTGACGCTGGAGGCGGTGGACGGCGTGGAGGCGCCGGTCGGCGGCCAGGTCGCGGGGAGCAAGGACTTCAACGACCAGCTCGTCGGCGCGGTGGTGCCGGTCTTCCTCTTCGTGGTGGCCTTCGCCTTCCTGCTGATGCTGATGGCCTTCAGGTCGCTGACGATCGCCGTCACCTCGATCCTGCTCAACCTGCTGTCGGTGGGCGCCGCGTACGGCGTGCTGACGATGGTCTTCCAGCACGGCTGGGGCGCGGGCCTGGTCGGCGCCGAGGGCGTCGGGGCGATCGTCGCCTGGCTGCCGCTGTTCCTCTTCGTCATCCTCTTCGGGCTGAGCATGGACTACCACGTGTTCGTGGTCTCGCGGATCAAGGAGGCGCGGGCGCAGGGGCGGAGCACCGCCGACGCCATCTCGCACGGGGTGATCACCACCGCGGGCGTGGTGACCAGCGCGGCCGTCATCATGGTCGCGGTGTTCTCGATCTTCGGCACGCTGTCGATGCAGTCCATGAAGCAGATGGGCGTCGGCCTGGCGACGGCCGTGCTGATCGACGCGACGATCATCCGCGGCGTGCTGCTGCCCGCGGTGATGGCGCTGCTCGGCGAGCGCAACTGGTACTTCCCGAAGGCGCTGCGCCGGCTGCCCGACCTGGAGCACGCCGAGCCGCAGCCGGTACCGATGGGTAGCGTTCCGCCGCCGGTTCCCGCAGACTCTCCGTTGGTCGAAGGGAGCCGCCGATGAACCTGCCGTTCGGCAACTACCAGAACGAGATCTATCTGAACGGGCTGGCGGACGAGCTGCCGCCGTTCACCACCGACCTCACCGCGCTGGAGCAGTCCGCGCGCGAACGGCTGGCGGACGGTCCGTTCTGGTACGTCGCGGGCGCGGCCGGCTCGGGCGCCACCGCCCGGGCCAACCGGTCGGCGTTCGACCGGGTCCGCCTCGTCCCGCGCATGCTGACCGGCGCCACCGAGCGGAGCCCCGCCACCACCGTGCTGGGCACCGCGCTCCCCGCGCCCGTACTGCTGGCGCCCGTCGGGGTGCAGTCGATCGTGCACCCCGACGGCGAACTGGCCACGGCCCGTGCCGCCGCCGCCCTCGGCATCCCGATGGTGATGTCCACGGCCTCCTCGTACACCATCGAGGAGGTCGCGGAGGCGAGCGGCACGGGCCCGCGCTGGTACCAGCTCTACTGGCCGAACGACGACGAGGTGTGCGCCAGCATCCTGGCGCGCGCCCGCGCGGCCGGCTTCACCGCCCTCGTCGTCACCCTCGACACCTGGACGCTGGCCTGGCGCCCGCGCGATCTCGACGCCGCCTACCTGCCGTTCATCCGCGGCGTCGGCACCGCCGTCGCCTTCTCCGACCCGGCGTTCCGCGCGGGGCTGGAGAAGCCGCCGGAGGAGGACCTGGGCGCTGCGGTGCTGCGCTGGGTGCCGATGTTCACCGGTACGGACCGGACGTGGGACCGGCTGCCGTTCCTGCGGGAGCACTGGGACGGGCCGATCCTGCTCAAGGGCGTCCAGCACCCGGACGACGCCCGCCGGGCCGCGGCCGCGGGCATGGACGGCGTCGTCGTCTCCAACCACGGCGGCCGGCAGGTCGACGGCGCGGTCGCGTCGCTCGACGTGCTGCCGGAGGTCGCCGAGGCGGTCGGCGACCGGGTCGAGGTGCTCTTCGACTCGGGCGTACGGACCGGGGCCGACGTGCTCAAGGCCCTGGCGCTGGGCGCGCGTGCGGTGCTGTACGGCAGGCCGTACGCCTACGGCCTCGCGCACGGCGGCGAGGCGGGCGTGACGCACGTGCTGCGCAGCCTGCTCGCCGACCTCGACCTCACCCTGGGGCTGTCCGGTCACCGCTCGGTGCGCGAACTGGGCCCCGGCGACGTGCGGCGGCTTCCGGGCTGATGGCCCGCAGCGCGTAGCCCACGGCGGTGGCGGCGACGTAGCTGAGGACGGCGTACACGGCGCCCGGCATGGCCATCGCGGTGCTGTCCAGCAGGGTGGGGCTGATGGCGATGGTCATGGCCAGGCCCACGTTGTGCATGCCGATCTCGAAGCAGCACGCCACGGCCTGCGGGTGCGCCGCGCGCACCAGCCGGGTGGCCCCGTAGCCGACGGCCAGCGAGACCAGCGTGAACAGGAACGTGATCGGCCCGAGGTCCACGAACGAGTCGGCGATCCGGTCCCGTTCCGCCCAGGCCACGCCGACGATCACCAGGAAGAGCCCGAAGAGGGACGCCGCCCGCACCGGCCGGTCGATCCGCTCCCTGACCCGCGGGGCGCGGGTCCTGGTCAGCATGCCGAGCCCGACGGGGATCAGCACGATCGCGAACACCTGGAGGATCTTGTCGTAGTTGAGCCCGAGGGAGTCGCGGCCGACGTCGAAGTACTCCAGTGAGAAGTTGACGATCAGCGGCAGGGAGAAGAGCGAGAGCGCCGAATTGACGGCGGTGAGCGTGATGTTGAGGGCGACGTCGCCGCCGAAGAGCCGGCTGTAGTAGTTGGCGACGGCCCCGCCGGGCGACGCGGCGAGCAGCATCATCCCCACCGCGTACGCGGGCGCCAGGTCGAAGGCGAGCACCAGCCCGAAGCAGGCGGCGGGCAGCAGCAGGACCTGGCACAGCAGCGCGACGGCGACGGCCCGGGGGTGGTGCTTCACCCGCCGGAAGTCGGCGAGCGTGAGGCCCAGCCCGAGGCCGTACATGATGACGGCGAGGACGACGGGCATCATGACGGTCGTTACCGGGGAGTTCACGCGCACCAGACTGCCGGGGCGCACGGCGCGCTGTCCATGCCGGAAGTGTCTCGTTAATTCGATGGCGCCTCCGCTTGCGCCCGGCCCAGGATGGCGCATGCTCACGACACTCCTCGCCTTCCTCGGGGCCTGCACGCTGATCGCCGCCACGCCGGGACCCAGCACGGTCCTGATCATCCGCAACTCGATGCACAGCCGCCGCGCCGGGATGATGACCGTCCTCGGCAACGAGACGGGCGTCTTCCTGTGGGGCGCGGTCGCCGCGTTCGGGCTCACGGCGCTGCTGGCGGCCTCGCAGATGGCGTACGACGTGATGCGCTGGGTCGGCGCGGCGGTGCTGGTCTGGTTCGGGGTGCAGGCGCTGCGCGCGGCGCGGCGGGGGGCGGTGGCGGAGTTCGCGGACCGGGCGGGGCCCGAGGTCACGTCGTGGCGGGCGTACCGCTCGGGGCTGCTGCTGAACCTGGCGAATCCGAAGGTGGGCATCTTCGCGATGTCGTTCCTGCCGCAGTTCGTGCCCGCGTCGGCGCCGCAGTTGGCGACGACGGTCGCGTTCGCGGCGCTGTGGGCGGTGTACGAGGTCGGCTGGTACGCGGTGTACGTGTGGTTCGTGGGGCGGCTGAAGGGGCTGCTGTCGCGGGCGGGCGTGCGCAAGCGGCTGGAGCAGGTGTCCGGCACGGTGCTGGTGGCGCTGGGGCTCCGGCTGGCCGTGGAGCACTGAGCGGGGCGCGTGGGCGCGTTGGTGGGCGGGCGCGTTGGTACGTGGGAGGCGTACGGGACGGAATGCGACCCTGACCGGAACGTTACGCGCCCGTGCACCGCGCGCCGCAGACTCGTGCGCCATGTACGTGCGCTCAGGCGGCGCCCTCGCCGCATCGGGACGGATACTCGCGGCCGTCGGTCGGGTCGGCCTGGGGTACGTCGCCGGCGACGTGAACGGCGACGGGACGGACGACCTCGCCACGTCCCACGCCCCGAGCGGCGACGAGGGCGAGGTCGCGGTGCCCCTGGGCGGCGCCGGCGGTCTCGCCGTGGACGGCACGCAGGTCGTCGTGCCACAGGACGTGGGGGCGAAGCCGGGGCTGCGCCGGAACGCGGACCACTTCTTCGGCTGGCAGCTCTACCTCGCCGACCTCGACACGGACGGGGACGACGACCTGGTCGTCGGCACGTTCCGCGCGGGCGACCCGCCGGAGGAGTCCGGCTACTGGATCTTTCGGGGCACGCCGGAAGGCATGTCGGTGGCGGACCGCGAGTTCGTCACGACCGAGGACGCCGGATAGCGCGTATCCGGTGCTACGCGCGGTGCGAAGGAGCGACGGGGAGGTACCCCAGGTCCACAGGACCGCCGCGCGGGGCGGTGAGCAGGCGGGCCAACGGCGGCGGCCACAGCGGCTCGTACGGCTCCGCCACCTCCGCCGGAGACCACCACCGCCAGCCGAGGATGCGGTCCTCCGAGTGCCGCGCGACCGCCTCCGCGGTGGGCTCGCGGCGCGGCCCGGCGGCCAGGTAGATGTGTTCGTGCTGGCGCACCGGCACGCCCTGCCGGGTGAAGTCGTGCACCCAGGTGCACAGCAGCTCGCCGGCCGCGACGTCCGTCCAGCCGGTCTCCTCGTGCAGCTCGCGCACCGCGCCCGCGCGCGGGCTCTCGCCGGGGTCGAGGCCGCCGCCGGGGGTGGCCCAGTGGATGCCGGCCTCCACGTCGTCGTAGCGGAACATGAAGATCGCGCCGTCCGGGTCGAGGAGCGCGAGGCGGGCGGCGCGGCGGGGTGTGCGCATGCGGCCGAGCCTAACCGCTGTGGCCGGTGCGCCGATCATTTGTCACGGGTACGTACGGGAACGGAAGCGTACTGGACACCCGCCGTCGCCCAGCCCGACAATTCGAAGGTGTCAGGCTCCGACCACCCCACGTCTTCCTCGTTCCCCATGTATCCGGCGGGGACCCCGCGCGTCTCCGACGAAGAGCGGGACAGGGCGATCGAGTTGCTGCGCGACGGCGCGGCCGAGGGCCGGCTGTCCCAGGACACGTTCCTGGCCCGCGTGGACCTGGCGTTCGCCGCCCACTCCCATGAGCAGTTGGCGGCTCTGACCGCCGATCTGCCGCCGCGCGAGGGGCGGTTGACGCGGGCGATCCTCGGCACGGTCGCCAAGGCGTCGTCGCTCGGGGTGCGGGTGAAGCAGGCGTGGCAGGCGGAGCGGCTGCCGCCGCTGATGCTCCCGGCGCCGGGCACGCTCCCGCTGCGCATAGGGCGGGATCCGCGCAACGGGCTGCGGCTGATGGAGGAGACGGTCTCGCGGATGCACGCGGAGCTGCGGTGCGCGAGCGGGGTGTGGCTGCTGCGGGACCTCGGCTCGACGAACGGGACGTTCATCAACGGCCGCCGGCTGACGGGCGAGGCGCCGGTGCGGCCGGGCGACCAGTTGGGCTTCGGCCACACCCGGTACCTGCTGACGCCCCGCTGACCCCGCCGCCCGCGCCCAGCGGCCGGGTGCGCTGCGCGCCGTCGGTCCGCTCGACGAGCACCTCGATGCCGGGCTCGCCGCGCAGCTTCCCCGCGTACCGCTCGCGCAGCTGGGCGAAGACCGGGCCGAGCGACGGGTACTTCTCCTCGCTCAGCGTCCTGCCGTCCGCGTCGACCGCGACCACCTGCGGGGTCCCGCCCTCCCGGGTTTCACCAGCCGGTGGTTGGCCGGCAAGCGCCGGGTGCACGACGGAGGGGTCCCAGTCGACCAGCGGCCTGCCGGTCGTCCGGCCGCGTACGACCGTCGGCTCGGAGTCGTACGTCCACGTCTTCGCGTGGCCCTCGGCCACGATCCGCGCCGTCACCGAGAACGGCACCGTGGCGCCCCGGGCCGCGCCCGGCTCCAGCGTGACCTTCCGCACCAGGGCGTCCGTGAGGTACGCCCCGAGCACCGGCTGTGCCTCCGCGGCGTAGTCCGTCAGCCGGGCGGCGGCGCCGGGGCGCCGGTCGGCCCGGGCGGCGAGGAAGTCACGGGCGGTGGTGCGCACTTCGGCCGCGCTGGGCGGTCCCGTCGGCACGTCGGGGCGGTCGTCGCCGCTGGCGAGCGCCTGGTAGATGTGGGTGACGCCGAACACGGCCAGTGCGGCCATCCCGGCGAGCACCGGGCATAAAACTGCTTTGGCTCCGGTTCGCATGCGCGTCCCCCGGCTATCGAGGCCCCTCCCCCGGGCCGCCCACGACTCTACCCGCGGCCTCCGACACTCCGCGGTTGCACTGAACCAGGGTTGAAGTTCTAGCTTTACGGGGCAGGCCGCCGCACCCGGCCGCGCACCACGAGACGGGAGAACCCGATGGACATGCAGGCCACCGCCTGGCAGTCGCTCCACAGTACGGTCACCGCGCAGCGGGACAAGCGCCCGCTGTCGCGGGCCGGGCTCGGCCGGATCTGGCGGTTCGCCCAGCCGCACCGGCGCCTGCTGAAGTGGTTCTTGCTGCTCAGCGTGGTGACCGCGGCACTGGCCGTGGCCACGCCGCTGCTCGCCGGCCGGGTCGTGGACGCCATCGTCAGCGACGCCGACCGGGGCCGGGTCGTCTCCCTGGCGCTGCTGATCGCCGCCATCGCCGTCGCCGAGGCGGGGTTCGGGCTGGTGGCGCGGTGGCTGTCGGCCCGTATCGGCGAAGGGCTCATCCTCCAGCTGCGCACCGCGGTCTACGACCACGTGCAGCGCATGCCCGTCGCGTTCTTCACCCGCACCCGCACCGGCGCCCTCGTCAGCCGGCTCAACAACGACGTCCTCGGCGCCCAGCGCGCGTTCAGCAACACCCTCTCCGGCGTCGTCGGCAACCTGGTGACCCTGCTGCTCACGCTCGCCGTCATGCTGCGGCTCTCCTGGCAGATCACCCTCCTCGCGCTCGTGCTGCTGCCCGTCTTCGTGCTGCCCGCCCGCCGCATGGGCGCCCGGCTCGCCCGGCTGCAGCGCGAGGCCGCGGGCCACAACGCCGCGATGGGCACCCAGATGACCGAGCGGTTCTCGGCGGCCGGCGCCACGCTCGTCAAGCTGTACGGGCGGCCGGAGCGGGAGTCGGCGGAGTTCCGGGAGCGGGCGGCGCGCGTACGGGACATCGGGATCCGCACGGCGATGGTGCAGACGCTCTTCATCACCGCCCTCACCCTGGTCTCCGCGCTCGCCCTCGCGCTCGTCTACGGCCTCGGCGGCTGGTTCGCGCTGCGCGGCACCCTGGACGCGGGCTCCGTCGTCGCCCTCGCCCTGCTGATCACCCGGCTGTACGCGCCCCTGACCTCGCTGGCCGGGGCGCGGGTGGAGGTGATGAGCGCGCTGGTCAGCTTCGAGCGGGTCTTCGAGGTGCTGGACCTCAAGCCGCTGGTCGCCGAGAAGCCGGACGCGCGGGAGGTGCCGGAGGGCCCGGTGGCGGTGGAGTTCGACGGGGTGGACTTCGGCTACCCGGCCGCCGACAAGGTGTCGCTCGCCTCGCTGGAGGAGGTCGCCGTGCTGGACACCAAGGCCGGCGCGCAGGTGCTGCACGGGGTGTCGTTCCGCGCGGAGCCGGGCCGGATGGTCGCCCTCGTCGGTTCCTCGGGCGCGGGCAAGTCGACGATCGCGCAGCTCATCCCGCGGCTGTACGACACGGACGGCGGCACGGTCCGTCTCGGCGGCGTGGACGTCCGCGACGTGTCGGCCGCCTCGGTGCGGGCGACGCTGGGCATGGTCACCCAGGACGGGCATCTCTTCCACGAGTCGGTCCGCGACAACCTGCTGCTGGCGCGGCCGGACGCGAGCGACGCCGACCTGTGGGACGCGCTGCGCAAGGCGCGCCTTGAGGAGCTGATGGCGGCGCTGCCGGAGGGTCTGGACACCGTCGTCGGCGAGCGGGGCTACCGGCTGTCGGGCGGCGAGCGGCAGCGGCTGACGATCGCCCGGCTGCTGCTCGCGGAGCCGCGCGTGGTGGTGCTGGACGAGGCCACCGCGCACCTGGACTCCACGTCGGAGGCGGCGGTGCAGGAGGCGCTGGCGGAGGCGCTGGCCGGGCGCACGGCGGTGGTCATCGCGCACCGGCTGTCCACGGTGCGGGCCGCGGACCAGATCCTGGTGGTGGAGGCGGGCCGGATCGTGGAGCGGGGCACGCACGCGGAGCTGCTGGCGGTCGGCGGGCGGTACGAGGAGCTGTACCGCACGCAGTTCGCGGAGGACGGCGGGGCCGGGGAGCTGGTGGCGCAGGAGGCGTAGGACGGAGGCGTACGGGGACGGGGGCGCGGGCCCGTACCGGCGCGCGGCGTACGGGCCCCGCGGGCACGGCGGCGGTGGGGTGGCGTCAGGCGACCGGGTCCGGCTCGGGGACGGGTGTGTCAGGCAGGTGGCGGCGGGTGCGCACCGGCGAGAAGTACAGCGGCAGCGCCGCCACCGCCAGGACCACGGCCCCCGTCCACAGCGCCGCCCCTACCCCCGCGAACTCCCCGATCACCCCGGAGAGCGCCGAGCCCAGCGCGACAGAACCCATCAGCAGGAAGCGGAAGGTGGCGTTCATCCGGCCCAGCAGCGCGTCGGGCGTCAGCCCCTGCCGCAGGCTCAGCCCCAGCACGTTGTCGATGCCGATCTTCACCGACACCAGCGCCATCCCCGCGGCCCCCGCCACGCACAGCCACGGCGGCCGGCTCAGCAGCGGTACGAGCAGCGCCGCCGGCGCCACGCACAGCCCCGCGGTGGCCAGCGTCCACCCGCACCCCCGCCGGGCGGCGAGCGGCCGGGCGAGCCGGGCACCGACGAAGGTGGCGGCGCCGCAGAGCACCCAGTAGCCGCCCAGCAGCCAGGCGGGCAGCCCGAGTTGGCGGACGAAGAGCACCGGGACCATCGTGTTGACGGTCTGCGCCCCAAGGTTGGCGAGCGCGGCGCCGAGCGCGAGCGAGCGCAGCTCGCGGCTGCCCAGCACATGCCGCAGCCCGTCGCGCATCTCGGCGGCCAGCCGGCGCGAGGCGGCGGGCGCCGACGGCGTGCGGCGCGAGGTACCGCCGCGGATGCCGGTGAGCGATACGGCCGCGGCGAGGTGGCTGACGGCCTGCGCCGCGACCGCGACCGGCGCCGTCAGCACCTCCACGAGCAGCCCGCCCACCCCGCGGCCGGCGACGCTGCCGACCGCGTACAGGCTGACGACGCCCGCGTTCGCCCGCACCAGCGCCTCCCGCCCGACCACCGCGGGCAGGCAACTGTGCGAGGCGACGTCGAAGAAGACCGTGGCGCAGCCGGCCAGCAGCACGGCCGCGTACAGGTGCGGCAGCGTGAGCATGCCGAACCACCAGGCCAGCGGCACGGCGGTGAGCAGCACGACCCGCGCCAGGGCGGCGGTCACCAGCACCGGCACGCAGCCGAGCCGGTCGACCCACACCCCGGAGGGCAGGCCGATCAGCAGGTACGCGGAGGTGCCGAGCGCGGCCAGCAGGCCGATCTGACCGGGGCTCGCGCCGAGACCGAGCGCCACCAGCGGCAGGGCGAGATGGCCGACCTGGTTGCCGATCTGATCGGCGGCGGTGGCGGCGTACAGCCGTCGGAAGGCGGGCACGCGCCAGGGGGATGCGTATGCCATGGAGGGAGCTTGCCGTGCCGCCGGGGCGGGGGGAAAACGGAGCGCGTTCGTCCCGCCCCGGGGACCCCGCTAGCGGTATGCTCCGCCCTTCGCACCCGGCGGCGGGGGTGCGGCGTCGCGCGCGGCCAGCAGCGGCAGGACGTCCGCGACCAGCTCCAACTGCAGCCGCAGCGCGTCCCGCGGGGCGGCGCGCAGCACGGCGCGCATCAGGTCGGTGGCGCCGGCGGGGGCCTTGAGGTCGTCGAGGTGGCGCTGGCAGGTGCCGAGGTCGAGCGAGGGGTTGGGCAGGTCGTTGGCCGCCCAGAGGGTGCGGATCAGCTCGTTGGTCATCACGGCCGCCGCCCAGCCCGTCTCCACGGCGTCGCCGCGCTGGCGGACGGCCTCCATCTTGGGTACGACGTGGGTCCATAGCTCGGCGTAGTGCGCCTTGACGGGTGCGGGGGTGCGGTAGCCGGCGTGGATGGTCGCGGCATCGGCCATGAGCTGGGCCACTGCGCCGTCGGGGTCGTGCAGCAGTACGCCGTCGAGGAAGGCGTAGCCCCAGGACTCGTCGCCGACGCGGTGCGGGGAGAAGCAGGAGCGCCACTGCTCGGCGGTGCGGGGCACGAGGTCGACGGGCAGCGGGCGGCGGCGGGACCGCCAGGGGGCGCGGCGTACCGGGTCGAGGGCGGTGACCACGAGGACGTCGAGATCGGAGTCGGGGCGTCCGGTGCCGCGGGCGAGGGATCCGGACAGCAGGACGCCGCGGACGTCGGGGTCCGCGCGCAGTTCCGTCAGCACCACCTCGAGCACCGTGCGGTGCAGGGAGGTGGGAAAGGCAGCGGTGGTCAATCTCGCTCCCGGGTCCGGCCCAGGCGGGAGCGTAGCAGCCCCTGCACCGAGCGTGCGGGGCCGGGGCCGGGAAACGGTGTGCGCGGGCGATGGGCGGGCGGTTAGGGTGGGGACTGAAGTGCATCCGAGGCAGGGAGACGCCGTGGGCACGCTGATCGTGTGCGCCGGGGACCACGCAGGTCCGTGGCGCGCGCTCTTCTCCCTCGTGCCGTATCGCCCCCGCGTGGTCCCGGCGCCCTGACCGGCAGCCCGGGACGGCTTTCCCGCTGAGCGACTCCGTCGCAGGCCCCGCGATCATCGCGCGCTGAGCGCGCCCGCCGGGCCTTTCCCGCCACGTTCACGTGCCCCGCCGAGGGCCGACGTCGCGCTGCCCGGCCAGGGCCATCCGCCAGTCCAGGAACGCACTTCTTTCCGGAAGGACGGCAGGCTGTGGCCCGCTCTCACCGACGCATGTCCGCACGCGCGGACTCCGATACGAACCGTCGCGCCGACGCCCGCGCGACCACGGGCGGCAACGCCCGGACGAACCGCCGCCGCGGCTCCCCGGAGGAGGGCCGGGGCACCGGCCCCCGGGGCGGCGGCCGTTCCCGGTCCCACTCGAAAACCCTCTCCCTCTCCCAGAACTTCCTGGCCGGACCCGCCGTCGCGCGGCGCGTGGTGCGGCTCGCGGCGCCGGAGGCCGGCGGCGGGCTCGTCGTCGAGGTCGGCGCCGGCACCGGCACGCTGACCGAGGCGCTGGCGCCGCACTGCCGGGAGCTGATCGCCTACGAGATCGACCGCCGGCTGCTCCCCGGCCTGCGCACCCGGTTGGCCGTCCACCCCCATGTCCGCGTCGTGGGGCAGGACTTCCTCACCGCCCGGCCGCCGCGCGAGCCGTTCGCGGTGGTGGGCAACGTCCCGTACGCGCGGACCTCCGAGATCGTCGACTGGTGCCTGCGCGCGCCGCGGCTGGAGTCGGCGACGTTCGTCACCCAGGTCGAGTACGCCCGCAAGCGCACCGGGGACTACGGGCGTTGGAGCCTGCTGACCGTGCGCACCTGGCCGTGGCACGGGTGGCGGCTGCGCGGTCGGGTGCCGCGGGCGTCCTTCCGGCCGGTGCCGCGGGTGGACTCGGCGGTGCTGCGGATCGACCGCCGCGGGGAGCCGCTGCTGCCGCGGGGCGAGGAGGCGGCGTACCGCCGCATGGTCGAGACGGGCTTCGGCGGCGCGGGCGGCACCCTGTACGCATCCCTGCGCCGCGCGGGCTACCCGACGGCCCGCCTGACGGCGGCCTTCCGCAGAGCGGACCTCCCGAAGACCACGGTGGTGGCCTACGCCACCCCGGCCCAGTGGCTGACCCTGCACAAGACGCTGCACTGACGCCGGGCTGAACGGGGGGCCCGGGCAGCGCGGCAACGGCCCCCGCCCGCAAGGCAAGGCGACGCTGTTGGTTTATTCGGGGGGCTGGTCCTACTTCGCCCCGTCGAGCATGGGCTCGGCGGGGCGAAGTGCTGCGAAGTGGCTGGTGCGGGTGCGGGCCCGGGGTGTGTCGGTCAGGTGGGCGTCGATGCGGGCAAGGTTGATGGCGGCGCCGGTGAGCTGGTGCTGGAGGCTGGTCTTCGCGAGACCCTGGTAGCGGGATCTGCGCAGGCCGCAGCGTCCGACGGCTTGGGAGATGGTGCCTTCGACTCCTGCGCGGATCTTGTAGTGGTCCTTCCAGGTGTCGGTGTCCTGGTCGGCGCGGGCCTGGCGGAGCGCTTCGTGTTCTTCGCGGGGCCGCAGGGTCAGGCGCCGGCCGATGCTGGAGGTGGTGCACTGCTCGTGGACCGGGCAGGGACGGCACTGGCTGGCGTTGAAGCGGACCCGGATCACCGGGGTGCCTTCGGGCGAGCGGTCGGGGTTCCAGCGGCGGGTGGTCTGGCCGCCGGGGCAGGTGACCTGCTCGCCCGCCCAGTCGATGGTGAAGTCGTCGCCGGTGAAACCGCTGTTCGCGGTGGACTGGTGGCTGATGACGCCGGCGACCGGCCCGGTGAGCGTGACGCCGTACTCGCGGCGGGCGTGGACCAGCAGGTGTGCGTCGACGTATCCGGCGTCGACCAGATGCTCGCCGGGCAGGCGGCCCGCTTCGGCAAGCTGGGCGTGCACCGTGTCGGTCATCGAAATGTCGGGGACGGTGGCGACGGTGGTGGCCACGTTCGTGATCAAGTTCGGGACGTCCGGCTCGCAGGTCTCGGTGAGGTGGACCTTGTATCCGTCCCACAGGGTGTCGCGTTTGACGCTGCCGCGTGCCTCGGTGTCATAGGGTGTGACCAGGCGGTTTGCGCCCGGCGGCCGGTCTTTTGGGTCCCGTCGCCTCACCTCGCCCTCCACCTGGTGGAAGTGCTGGACCCAGACCTGGCGCAGGGTTTCCACCCGCTCCAGCGTGCGCAGTCCGTCGGGTGCCCGGGGGCCGAAGACGGCTTCGAGCAGTCGTGTCCCGTCCGTCCCGATCCGCAGGCCCATCTCGTCCCGCCTGGCACGGGACTTGGGGAAACGGGAGTCCTCGGCCCTGGTGGCGTAGTGCTTGAACCAGTCCGGTTCCGCGACTTCGCGCAGCCAGCCGGGGGCGGCCTGGGCGATCTCGTTGAGCGCCGATCGCAGGGTCTCGGTGACCAGCTCCAGCCAGCACAGTTGCCGGGCCGCGGCCTGCACATGCGTGGAGTCGGTCCGTGCCCGGCCTGTGGTCTTCAGCAGCCCGCTTTCCCCAGCCGCGGCCAGGATGCCGTCCAGCACCCGCCGCCCGGCTTCCGCCCCGACCAGACGGTCCCGGAACTCCGAGAGCACCGAGAAGTCGAACCCGGGATCACCGAGGTCCAGTCCGAGGGCGTACTTGAAATCGATCCGCGCCCGCACCGCCTCCGCCGCCTGCCGGTCGGTGAGCCCTTCCACGAACTGCAACACCAGCACGAGCGCCAGCCTGCCCGGTGACCAGGCAGGCTTCCCCCGCGCCGGGAACAGGTCCGCGAACTCCTCATCACCAAACAGCGGTCCCAGCTCGTCCCGGACCCGGATCGCCAGACTGCCCTTCGGAAACGCGGCTCGCGCCACCCGCACCGTCTCCGCCGGAATCTCCTCAGACCCCTTCGGCTGCATCGACATGCGCACCCACCCCATACGACAACGTCGGCCTTCAAGACCACAACCGGGTCCTGAAGGCCGACGTCACGCGAGCCCCCGAATAAACCAACAGCGTCGCAAGGCAAGGCGGGCGGGGGCCGGTTGTCTGGTGTCCTCCGGGAGCAACCGCGCTCTGCTGTCACTCCCCCGCCCCCCAGCCGGGGGGCCGGCGTCGACTCCCCTGCCGCGCCGGGCGCTCCCCCTCCGCTACGCCACCGCCCCGTCCGGCCCGTAGCCCCTCTTCGGCACCGGCTCCGCCGCCGTCGCGTCCGGCACCGGGGCCGACGCCGCGTCGCGGGTCTGGCGGGCGAGCCACTGGCGGTAGCCCTCCGCCCGCTCCGCGTGCCAGCCCGCCTGGCCGCGGTGCAGGTCCCACGCGCCGGCCGACGCCACGTCCCCGTACCGCTCGGCTATCGCCACCGCCAGCCGGACCGCCGCCAGCGCGTCCTCCGCGGCGTCGTGCGCGCGGCCGAGCACCACCCCGTACTCCACACAGACCGCCTCCAGCGTCCTCTTGCCCTCCCGGAACGGGTCCACCGTCCGGTCCATCGCGTACGGATCGATCACCGGGCCCTCCTCCCCGCCGCCCAGCCGCTCGCGCATCGACGCGAGCCCGTGGCGGCGCAACTCCGCTGCCAGCAGCGTCAGATCGAACGTGGCGTTGTACGCGACGACCGGCACGCCGCGCTTCCAGTGCGCCGCCAGCGCGTCCGCCACCTCGTCCGCGACCTCCGCCGCAGGACGGCCGTGGGCCGTCGCCCGCTCGTCGGTGATCCCGTGGATCGCGGTCGTCTCCGGCGGCACCGGAACACCCGGGTCGGCCAGCCACTCCCGCCTGCGGGCCGGGACGCCGCGAACAGCCTCCACGACGGCGGCGGAGACGATCCGCGCCTCCCCCGGGTCCGTCCCGGTCGTTTCCAGGTCGAAGCCGACCAGCAGCTCCCCGTACCACCCCATGGGCGCCCTCCCTGCTCCGTGGCCAGTGACTCCACACTCTCACCCGCCACTGACATACCGGACCTGCAGATTCCGGATATCGGGGAGCGTTCAAGGCGCGTAGACAAGGGACTTGCGGAAGGGGCGCGGAGGAGGGTGCGGACGAGCGCGCGGCGGCCGTCAGGAGACCGGGCGCGCGTCCGTCCAGAAGCTCTCGAACTCCTCCCGGTACACCTCGAAGAGCCCCGGCTCGCCGCCGCCCTCCCCGTGCACCAGCTCCCGCCGCGCCGCCCGCAGCACCAGCGCCGGCGCCTCCGCGCCGCGCGCCCGCCGCAGGTACGTCTGCACCACGCCGAGCCCGTCCGGCCGGTCGCCGTTGATCAGGTACGCCGTGAACCGCGGCGTCTCGTCGAAGACCCGGATCTCGAACGACCCCGCCGCGTCCCCGCCGCCCTGCGGGCGCAGCCGCGACCGGACGCGGCGCATGTGGATGATGTTCGTCTCCACCGCCCGCGCCAACTCGCCCCGTTTCATGCCCAGTTCGCGCTCCCGCCGGCGCACCGTGCTGCTCGCCGGGTTGAGGAAGAGCAGCCGGATCCGGCAGCCGCCCTCCGCGAGCCGGCCCAGCCGGCGGCCCGAGTAGTTCTGCACCAGCAGGTTGAGCCCGATGCCGATCGCGTCCAGCCGCCGGGCGCCGCCGAAGAGGTCCTCCGCGGGCAGCGCCCGCTGCAGCCCGACCCGGTCGGGGTGGACGCCGACCACGTCCGCGTACCGGTCGCCGACCAGGTCCTCCACCGCGTCCACCGGCAGCCGGTCCGCGGACGGCGGCTGGTCGTCGGCGCCGAGGAGGCGCAGCAGCCGGCTCGCCGCGCGCTCGGCCTGCGCCAGCACAGTGCCGGAGAGCGCGCGGTTGCGGGAGACGACGTTGCGGGCGACCTCCAGTTCGTCGAGCGCCAGCTCCAGGTCGCGGCGGTCGTCGAGGTACGGCTCGAAGCACGGCCAGTGCTGCACCATCAGCTCGCGCAACTGCGGCAGCGTCAGGAAACTGATGACGTTGTCGTCGGCGGGGTCCAGCAGGTAGCCCTTGCGCCGGCTGACCTCCCGCACCGCGACCGCCCGCTGCACCCACTCCTGGCCCGCCGGACCCGCCGCGGCGACGACCCAGTCCTCGCCGTGCACCGGCTCGTAGACGGGGCGCAGCACCGAGGCGACGACGGAGCGCAGCCGCTGCTCGACGACGTTCAGCCAGATATACGCCCGGCCCGCGCGCGCCGCGCGGGTGCGTACCTCGTCCCAGTCGTCCTGGCCCCAGCCGATCTCCGCGCCGATCTCCATCGGCCGGGCCAGCGACACCGTCCCGGGCGGCGGTGGCGCACCCGGTGGCGGCTCGGTCGAGCCGCCGCCCCCGCGGCCCTCATCCTCGGGACCGCCTGCCGGGGGCAGCTCAAGACCGCCCGCACCCACGCCCGTACCGCCTTCCGCGCCCAGCTCCACGATCACGGCAGCGTACTGCCACGACCCCCGGGGCGCATCCTGATCGAGCCAGGGGTAACCCAACTGCCGCGCCGTGTTCCGCGGTTGTCACCCGGGCGGGCGCCGGGCGGGCGGCGAACGACCCGCGAACGGCCCGCGGACGACCGCCAAGTGCCCCCGGACGGCCCGCGGACGACCCTCCGGTGGCCCGTCGCGCCGCTTACGCCCCGCCGCCGGGCGGCACTTGGGCGGTCGCCGGCCGCCCGCCCCACAGGACGCCGGCGAGCAGCCCGGCGATGTTCCAGGCGTCGTCCACGCCGCGGTGGTGGGTGCCCTCCAGCTCCCGGCCGGCGTGCGCCAGCGCCTCGGCCATGCCCAGCTCGCGGCCGAGCCCGTGGGCGAGCGCGTAGAGCGTCTTGGCGTTCACGTGCCGCCGGCCGAAGGGGTACGCGACCTCCCCGGCCGCGCACTGCCGCTCGAACTGCCGCCGGTCGTAGTCCCCCCAGCTCGCCCACACCCGCTGCCGCGCGCCGTGCTCGCGCCGCAGCAGCGCGCACGCCTCGGCGAACGGGACGCCGGCCGCGACCTGTTCGGGGGTGAGCGTGGTCAGCCGGGTGCAGAAGTCGCTCACCTCCGAGTGCTCAGGACGTACCAGCACCGACCGCCGCGAGAGCCGCTGCCCGGTCCGCACCTCCAGTTCGCAGAGCCCGATCTCGATGATCTCCGGGCTCATCCCGGCCGGCGGCGGGCCCTCCCAGCAGGTGGCTTCGACGTCGACGACGAGGACGCGGTCGAGGAGTTGCGTGGTCATGCGGACCAGCCAAGCACGCGGGGCCCGTGCGCCGCGCGGCGTTTTCGGGCGGCGGGGCCGGCGCCGGACAGCGCCGCCGCCGCTTCCATCGCGGCGCGTTATGGGAAGTTGTGATTACCGCCGACTCCCGGTTTCCGGAATCCTGACGCCTGGTACTTCCCTGGCCCTCCACACGCGGGCCCACCCGAACCCGCGTGCCTGAAGGAAACGAGGAACCTTGCGAATAACCAGGACACTCCCCACACTCGTCGCTGCGCTGCTGGCCGCCCTCGCCTTCGGCACCACCGCAGTCGCCGCGGACCACTCGTCCGCCCGCGGCGGCGCCGACGTCCCCGCGGCCGCCCAGGCCCGTACGCCCGAGGGGCCGCCGTCCACGAAGATCATCGGCGGCGGCTACGCCCAGAGCGGCCTCTGGGCCGCGCGCCTGTTCTCCAACGGCCGTCAGACGTGCAGCGCGTCGATCATCGCGCCCACCTGGATCCTCACCGCCAAGCACTGCGTCAGCGGCGGCGGGCTGTCCTTCCGCATCGGCAGCCTCGACCAGACCAGCGGCGGCACCCTCGCCAACGGCGTGCAGACCTACACCCACTCCTCCGACCTGGCGCTGGTCCGTCTCGACCGGTCCGTCTCCACCACGTACGCCACGCTCGGCCAGCCCGGTTCCGTGACGGTCGGCCAGAACGTCCAGGTCTACGGCTGGGGCGCCACCTCGCAGTGCGGCTCCGAGATCAACTGCCAGTCCCAGTACCTGAAGGTCGCCAACGTCACCGTCACCGGCGGCTGCACCGACGCCTACGGCGGCAACGCCATCTGCGCCCGGCGCGGCGACGGCATCACGGCCGGCGGCGACTCCGGCGGTCCGATGATGGCCAACGGCGCCCAGGTCGGCGTCGCGTCCACCAGCGACCGGCAGACCACCACCGCGTACACGAACGTCACGCGGTACCGCTCCTGGATCCAGTCGATCGCCGGTGTCTGAGGCCCACCCGCCGCACGGCACCTGAAGCCGGACGGATGCACCCGGTCCGTACGCCGGCACGCCCGGACCGGGCGCATCCGTCCACTCACCGCCCACCTGCCCCGCCTGTCCCGCCTGACTACGCGCGGGGCGGGTGGGCGGACCCCTTCGTGGGGACGGCCACCTCCTCCCCGGCCCTCACCGCGCGGCGCTCCGCCGCGGACATCCCGACCGCGGCGGGGTGCCGCTATGTCCAACTGACAATCGCTTGCCCCCTTCCGGTCAGGGACGAAAGACTGGGCGCCATGACCGCATGGAACGACCGGTTCGACCTGAGTGACGCCAGGTGGCGCAAGACCAGTTACAGCGACCGCACGGGGACCGCCTGCCTGGAGGTCGCGGACGGCTTCCACCCCGCTCTGGTCCCGGTGCGCGACAGCAAGGACCCGCACGGCCCGGCGCTGGTCTTCACCGCGACCGCCTGGGAGGCGTTCGTGGACGGCGTGAGGTCGGGGGACTTCGAGGCGTAGCGCGCGGGAGGGGAGCGCGCGGACGGCCGCCGACGGGAGTGCACGGCAGGACACCCGGCAGACGCGCGCGGTCCGGCGGGCGGCAGGTAGCGTGCGTACGATGAACGACGCCGCGCACTCCCCCGATCTCCCGCCGGCCCTCTTCCCGCCCGATCTGCCGGTCCTCAGCGAGATGCGCGTGCACGCCTCCGGACGCGCCTGGCTGGCAGAACTGCCGGACCTGGTCGAGAAGTTGCGTGCGCGCTGGTCGCTGCGGCTCGGCGCCCCGTTCAAGGGCGGAAGCTGCTCCTGGGTGGCCCCGGCGCGGCTGCCGGACGGCACGGACGCGGTGTTCAAGGTGACGTGGCCACACCGCGAGGCCGCGGGCGAGGCCGAGGGCCTGCGGATCTGGGGCGGCCGCGGCGCCGTACGCCTCCTGGCCCACGACCCCGGCCACTACGCCCTGCTCCTGGAGCGCTGCAAGCCGGGCAACGCACTCGGCACGGCCGACGAGCTGGGCGCCGAACACCGGCTGCGGCTCGGCGCGGAGGTGCTGCGCGAGCTGTGGAGCGCCAAGGTGCCGCAGGACTGCGGTCTTGAGCGGGTCGCGGACGTCTGCGCCGAGTGGGCCGACCTCCTGGAGGAGCGGATGGAGCGGCTGCGCCCCGGCTACGACGCGGGGCTCGTCGCTCACGGCGCCCGGCTGCTGCGCGAACTGCCCGGCGGCGCCCGGCGCGAGGTGGTCGTCCACGGCGACTTCAACCCCGGCAACATCCTCGCCGCGGGCCGCCGCCCCTGGCTGGCCATCGACGCCAAGCCGATGACCGGCGACCCGGGCTACGACCCCTTCCCCCTGCTGGAGCAGATCGACGACCCCTTCGCCACCGCCGACCCGGCGCGCACCGTCACCGCCCGGCTGGCGCTGCTCGCCGGCGAGTTGGGCGAGGACACCGGGCGGCTGGCGGCGTGGGCGGTGGCCCGGCGGGTGGAGGCGGCGCTGTGGAGCGCGGAGCACGGGGACGTGGCGGGCGGCGCGGGGGTGCTGGGCGAGGCGCGGCTGGTGGCGGAGGTCGCTGGGGTGTAGGTGCTACGGGCCCGGGGTGCACCTCCGCGTACGGCGGGCCCGTAGCGGCGGACCCCGAGCAGCGGGACGCCGCGGACCGGTCGGGCCGCGGCGCGGTGACCGCTCTACGTCAGCGGTGCGTTCGGCCCGTCCGGGCGGCCGCGGCGGCCCTCCAGCACGGCGAGCGACAGCTCGGCGACCCGGTCGTCGTCCAGCCGCCGGCAGCCCTCCGCGGTGACGGTGTAGACGAGGGGGTAGATCCGGCGGGTGGCGTCGGGGCCGCCGGTGGCGCTGTCGTCCTCGGCCCCGTCGTAGAGCGCCTGCACGGCCATCGTCACGGCGTCGTCCCGGCTCATGCCCTCGCGGTACAGCTTCTTCAGCGCCCCGCGCGCGTACACCGAACCCGAGCCCGTCCCCCCGAAGCCCTTCTCCTCCGCGCGCCCGCCGGTGATGTCGTACGAGTAGATCCGCGCGGTCCCGCTGCGCGGGTCGTACCCGGCGAAGAGGGGGACGACGGCGAGGCCCTGCAGGGCGGGGCCGAGGTTGTCGCGGATGAGGGTGCCGAGGCGGTTGGCCTTGCCCTCCAGGGAGAGGGGCACGGTCTCGATCTTCTCGTAGTGCTCCAGCTCCAGGCGCAGCAGCCGGACCATCTCCTCGGCCATGCCCGTGGATCCCGCGATGCCGACCGCGGAGAACTCGTCGGCCGGGAAGACCTTCTCGAAGTCCCGGTGCGCGATCATGCCGTTGCCCAGGGTGACGCGGCGGTCGGCGGCGAGGAGGACGCCGTCGGCGTAGGAGGCGGCGACGATGGTGGTGCCGTGGGGGATGTCGACCGCGGCCGCCCCGGTGCCGGCGCCGGGGAGCCGGCGGTGGGCGGGGAGCTGTTCCGGGGCGTGGGCGGCGAGGAAGTCCACGAACGACGACGAGCCGGGGGTGAGGAATTCGGGCGGCAGTTGCTCCACGGCGGTTCCCTTCGTCGACTCTTCGATCCGTCCGGCCGTGCGGGTCCGTTCGCCCGCGACGGCCGCGGGCCGCAGCCGGGCGCGTACCGCTCGGGCACCGTCCGACCCTACCCGTACCCCCGCGGGAGCCACCGGGTGCCGCATTCTGCGCCCGCGACCTGAGCTTCGGGCAGTGTTCATCTCACGTCTGCCACGTGGCCAAACCGGGCGTCGGCGGCTGCGGAACAGTCGCACCCTGTTCGCACGAACCGGGAGCACGATGAAGAGTCCGCGATCCAGACCGTCCCGCCGGGCGCGGGCAGAACAGGCGCTCGCGCTCGCGGAGTGCGCCCGCGTGTGCACCGGATACCTGGCCGGGCTGACGGCCGAGGAGGACGCCGCGGCCCCGCCGCCGCCCAGCGTGGGCCCGGGGCCCGCCCGTACGGCCCTGGTGGCGGCGCTCGGCGAGCTGCTCGGCACCGCCCCGCCGCCGCGCCGCGAGCCGGTCGGCGCGGAGCTGTTCGACACCCTGCTGCGGGCCGGCGACCGGGCGGTGGAGACGGGCGGCGAGCGGGAGTTGCTGCTGGCGGTGGCGCTGGCGGACACCGGCGTCTCGCTGCGCGCGAAGTCCCGCGCCGCGTGGCGGCTGCGCGCGCAGGCCCTGGACGCGCTGGGCCACGCGGCGGCGGCGACGGAGGCGTACGAACGGACGCTGGCGCTCGGCAGCACGCACCCGGAGACGCCGGTCCTGCTGTCGATGGCCCGCGAGAAGCGCGAGTGCCTGGCGACGGCGGTGGGGCTGTTCCCGGCGGACACGGCCGGGGGCCGGGAGACGGGAGAGGGCCCGGAGACCGGCGAGGGCCCGGAGACCGGCGAGGGCCCGGAGACCGGCGGGGGTCCGGAGACCGGCGGGCCGGAAGCCGGAGCCGCATCGGCCGCCCCCGCCGCCGGGCCGGCGTTCGCCGCGGCCGTCGGGGCCGCGGCGATGCCCGGGGTCGTGCGGGAGGCGTTCACCGCGTACGTCACGGAGCAGATGAGCCGGTACGGGGCCGGGGACGCCCGGGTGCGCGAGCTGGCCGGGGTGTACGGGACGTACTGCCGGATCCTCGACCAGGGCCGCATGGCCGATCCGCTGCTCGCGGGCGCCCGCCCCGTCGGCGTCGCCGACTTCCGCGGCCTCGTCGCCGGGAAGACCGCCTGCGTCGTCGTCGGGTCCGGCCGGTTCGAGGAGGCCGGCGAGTACGAACTCGTCGTCCGCTGCGACGACTTCCGCGGCGGCGAGCGCGCCGACGTGCACGCCGTCGCCGATCCGGCCTGCGAGTCGTGGCACCGGCCCGCCGGCGTCCGGCTGCTCTTCGCCGACCCCGGCGAGACGTGGCGGGAGACGGTCAGGCGCGCGGTGCCCGGCGCGCAGGACGGGCTCGGCGACGCGTCGCTGCGCCGCCCGCTGCAGGACCCGGCGCTGCTCGGCGACGGGGGCTGGGGGCCGGAGACCAGCGCCGCGTTCACCGTGCTGCGGCTGCTGGACCACCTCGACGTCAGCCCGCGGCTCGACGTCCACGGCGCCGGCCGGCTGCGGCCGGAGGAGCGCCGCTGGATCACGTCCCGGGCGAAGGACCGTACGAAGACGAGGACCGCCCTGCGATGATCCCTTCCGCCCCCCGCTCCCCCGCCGCCGCCCCGGCGTCCCTCGCTTCCCGCGCGCTATCCGGCCCGGTCCCGCCCCGGCCCGCCGACGCCGCCCGCCCCGCACCGGCCGCGGCGGCGGCCGCCCGCCGCGCGCCCCGCGTCGCCTTCGTCTGCCGGGCCGACGCGGCCGACCCCGGGCACGCCGCCGGGCTGCCCGCCCTGCTCCGCAGCCTCGCCCTGGCCAACCCCGGCGTCTGCGAGGACTTCCTGCTCCGCCACGACGGCCTGCCGGACGACGTCCTGGCCGCGGCCCGCCGGCTGCACCCCCGGATCGTCGAACTCCCCGCCGGGAGCGGCGAGGCGGGGGCCGCCCCGGACGCGTACGACGACCTCACCGGCGCGTACGACGACCTCATAGAACTGCACCCCCGCTGGCTCGTGGCCGCCGACCTCGCCGTCCTGCGCGACCCGTCCGACGAGACCCGCGCCCGCTACGAGCTGACCGACGAGCGGTTCTGGCGCGCGTACTGCACCCTTCCCGCCCACCGCCAGCACCCCGACCTGCTCCTCCACTACGGCCCGCCCCTCCTGCGGCTGCGGCCCACCACGGACCTCGCCCGCCGCACCGCCCTCGGGCTGCGCACGATCGGCGCGTACGAGGAGGCCGTGGAGGCCCTGTCCGCCGCCCGCCCGCAGGCCGACCAGCCGCGCTTCCACGACGCGATGGGCACCGCGCTCATGGCCGTCTCCCGCTACGACGAGGCCGAGACCCACCTGCTGCTCGCCGCCGCGGCCCCCGAGCTGGCGCCGAAGGCGTTCAGCCAGCTCGCCCGGCTGGCCTGGCTGCGCGGCGACGAGGAGCGGTCGAAGGCATACGCGCGCGAGGGCCTGGACGCCGAACCGACCAACCGCACCTGCAAGGCGCTGCTCCAGGGCGGCTACGGGCTGCCGGAGTTCGCGGCGCACCGCGGGGAGGCGTCGGTCGTCTCCACGCAGCTCGCGCACGCCGCCGCGTACGCCACAGGACAGGAGAACGCCGGCGACAAGATCCTCCCCGAGGCCGTCCGGCTCTGCTTCGGCCAGGACCCCTCCGCGCGCCGGTGGCACCCGGTCCCCGTGCACCGGCTCTTCGACGAGGAGGCGCTGGCGGAGGTCAACGCGCGCCGCGGGCTGGTCGTCGGCGGCGGCGGGCTCTTCCTGCCCGACACCTGGCCGAACGGCAACAGCGCCTGGCAGTGGAACGTACCGGACGAGCTGCTGGCCCGTATCGACGTGCCGCTGGCCGTCTTCGCCGTCGGCTACAACGTCTTTCCCGGCCAGTCCTACCGCCGCAGCCGCTTCCGGGAGAGCCTCGCGGCGCTGGTGGAGCGGTCGGCGTTCTTCGGGCTGCGCAACCGCGGCTCGGTGGAGCGGGTGCGCGAGCTGCTGCCGGAGCGGCTGCGCGACCAGGTCGCGTACCAGCCCTGCCCCACCACCCTGACCCGGCTGCTGCAGCCGGGCTGGGACGAGGCCGAGGTGGAGCGCGCCGACACGGTGCTGGTCAACTGCGCGTACGACAGGGCGGGGATGCGCTTCGGCGACGGCTATCCGCGGTTCCTGGACGCGATGGCGCGGACGGTGCGGGCGCTGCGCGAGCGGGTGGACGTGCGGGTGGCGGCGCATATGACGGCGGACGAGCAGTTCGCGCACGACCTGCGCCGGGAGCACGGGATCGCGCTGCCCGTGGACGCGCTGTACGACCTCGGGAACGACGGGATCCGCGCCGCGTACCGGCGGACGCGGCTGGTGATCGGGATGCGCGGGCACGCGGGGATGATCCCGTTCGGCTGCGGCACGCCGGTGCTGAGCCTGGTGTCGCACCCGAAGCTGGCGTACTTCCTGGCCGACATCGACCGCCCGGAGTGGGGTGTGCGGGTGGACGACGAGCGGCTGGCGGAGGTGCTGGTGGAGCGGGCGGAGGCGGTGCTGGACGACCACACCGCGGCGGTGGCGGACGTGCTGGACCGGCAGCGGATGCTGTGGAAGGTGACGCGGGAGAACCTGGCGGGGCTGCGGCCGGCGCTGGGGCTGCAGGGGGAGACGCCGTAGGCGGCGTGTGGAACCGCCTGGGGCGCGGTGCGGAACGCCTGGTTCGGGGTGGGAAACGCCTGGTCGCGCGGGGCCGGGCCCGGTTAGATTCCGGGCATGAGGATACGTACAGGAGGCCCCGCCGACGTCCCCGCCACGCTCGCGCTGCTCGACGGCGCGGTGGCGTGGCTGACGGGGCAGGGGCGGAGCGACCAGTGGGGCACGGAGCCGTTCTCCGGCCTGCCCGAGCGGGTGGCGCAGATGGAGGAGTACGCGCGCGACTTCCTGGTGCGGGTGGCGGAGACGCCGGAGGGCGGGGTCGCGGGGGTCTGCGTGCTCGCGGACGAGCCGCAGTCGTTCGTACCGGCTGCCGGGGAACCGGAGGTGTACGTCCGGCTGCTGGTGACGGACCGGGCGCTGCGCGGCGCGGGGGTGGGCGCGGCGCTGGTCGCGGACGCGCGGGCGGAGGCGGTGCGGCGGGGCGTGGGGCTGCTGCGGGTGGACTGCTTCGGGGGCGGCGACGGGGCGCTGGCGCGGCAGTACGAGCGGCTGGGGTTCACGCCGAGCGGGACGTTCGCGGTGGACCGGCCGGGGCGGCCGACGTGGCCGGGGCGGCTGCTGGAGATTCGTCTTTGAGGCGTACGTTCCCCTTGATGCGGCCCGGGCGGAACAGACATTCGGTGGCGACTTGGGAAACTTGTTCGAGGCCGTGTTGAAGAAGGGACCCATGGGTCAGTACCGTCCGTGTGCGTGGATGCAAACGAGCGAATCCGGGCGAGTTTTGCCCGAGTTGAACGCAGAGCCGACCATGTCGCCAAGTATTTCTATTCGCATCTGTTTGCCCGCAATCCGGGGGTCCGCGAGCTGTTTCCCGCGGACATGTCCGAGCAGCGTGACCGCCTCTTCGCCGCCCTCACCCACGTCGTACAGCGCCTCGACGACCCGGACCTGCCCCGCTACCTCGCGACGCTGGGACGCGACCACCGCAAGTTCGACGCCCGCCCGGAGCACTACGCGGCGGTCGGCGAGAGCCTGATCGCGGCGCTGCGCTTCGGGCTGCCGAACACCTGGGACGAGGAGACCGAGCAGGCGTGGCTCGGCGCGTACAAGATCCTCTCCGAGGCGATGATCGGCGGCAGCGAGGAGGCCGACAAGCAGCAGGCGCCGCGCTGGTGGGACTGCCGGGTCGTGGCCCGCCACCAGGCCGCCCCGGGCGTGACGGTCCTCACCCTCCTCCCGGACCGGACCCTGCCGTACGCCGCGGGGCAGTTCGTCAGCGTCTCCACGCCGAAGGTGCCGCGGGTGTGGCGCCCGTACTCCATTGGCTGCGCCCCGCGCGCCGACCGCACCATCGACCTGCACGTCAGCCGGGTCGACGGCGGCCTGCTGAGCCCGGTGTTAGTGGATCGGACGGCCCCCGACGACACCCTCCGCCTGGGCGCCCCGGCGGGCACGGCGGTGCTTCCGAAGCGCGCGGGCCAGCCGGTGACGTTCATCGCGGCGGGCACGGGCTGGGCCCCGATCCGCGCCCTGCTGGAGGAGATGGTGCGCCGCTGGACCCCGACCACGGCCCGGCTGTTCCTGGTCGCCCGCAGCCCCGCGCACCTGTACGACCCGGAGGCCGTGGACGCGCTGCGGAAGCACCACTCGTGGGTGGACGTCACGGTGATCACCCCGGAGGGCATGGAACGCCAGGGCGCGACGGCCCACCGCCTGGAGGCTGCCATGTCGGCCCACAGGGACTGGCAGAAGCACCGGGTGTACGTGTCGGGTCCCGCGCAGTTCATCGCGGAAGTACGGGAGTTGGTACGGGGGTACGGCACGCCACCGGAGCAGATCGCCCACGACCACGTACCGTCGCCGGAGCGGGGCGGCCGGGAGCCGGGCCACTCGGGGTGGTTCTTGCACCCGTCGCAACCGCAATGGATCAACCCGGCGGACCGCTGAGGAGGGGCGGGTAGTCCGGGGGCACATGCGACTTCGCGAGTGCCAAGGACGGGGGCTGGGGCGGCTGGGACTGCTGGGGGTGCGGCGGGGGCCAGCACGGTGCCGGGCGGACCGGGTGATGGGCAGTGCCCCGCGGCGGGGCGAAAGCCGGGGTCGGGCGGCCCCGTGCACGCAGGCACCCGGCGACGGGCGCAGCGACAGCCGGCCGCCGGGCAGACCGGCCCGCGGAGGGCACCGGCCGGCGGGCGGAAGCCGGCGCCGGGGGCGGCAGCGCGGTAGCCGCCGGCTCTCGTCGCCGGACTGCCCGGCGTCGTGGGGAAGGCGGGCGTCAGGGTGGGCGATCTCGTATACGAACGGCCCGACGTGGATTTTTGAGCATCGGGCCCCACCTCGCCCGACAACCGCCTCCCCGAAGGGCCCGGCTCCGGCCCCAGCGGCGATCACACACAACACTCGGCGCCCGCCGGCACCCAGAACCGACCCACCCGGGGAAGCAACGACCAACTCCCCGCCGCACGACGTTGCATCCGCCCGGCGATCGCCCGCGGGAACCCTCTCCGCGCCGGCCGGAGCGGAGAATATGGGCCATAACTCGCGGTAACACCCCCGGATCCGGGCCGAATCGGGCCCCGGAGCCCGAGTTTCGCCCGGCGACACGCACGCACCGCCCGGTCGACGCCGCACAGACACCCGACGCAGTTCCCCCCGAAGAGGTCCACCGCGCGGACGTGGGTCACGCCAACCCCGTAGCGCCTGCACCTACGCATGACCCGGGCCCGCCCCCGTACGATGCTCCCCTCCGTCAGCCCCGCCACCGGCCCACCCCACGCACCACCGCCGGCCCGACGCCGTACCCCCGCGGCCGCCCGGCCACCCGATCGCCGCAACCACGCCGCCGCAGGCACCCCGCCTTCCCCGCCACCCGATCGCCCCGCCCAGGTATCCCCCGCCCCCGGGCCCCGCCGAGTATGACCCCAGCGGGATTTTCTCCACAGGAGGCGCGTGTGACGGGCAGCGACGGCGAAGAAGACAGCGCCGCTGGCGACGAGGTCTACCAGCCCTACGCCTCCGGCGCGCCCGGGGACGGGGCTCAGGACGACGAAGGGCTGCTGCCGCCCGAGGACACCCTCGACGGGTTCGTCGACCCCCTCGAAGAGGGCTACTCCCCGCCCGAGAGGCCCCGCGGGGTCGAGCACACCGGCGTCACCGCCGCAGAGCAGCGCCGGGGTGAGTCCCTGGACGAGCGGCTCGCCGAGGAGATCCCCGATCCGCCCGTCCTCCCCGACGACGACGGCCTCGGCGACGCCGCCGACACCGACGGCGAGCTGATCGACGACGAAGTCGGCGATCGCCGCGCCGGCCGTCTCGTCGCCCCCGACGAGGGCGCCCACGACGACGAGGAGAAAGACATGATCGCCTCGGACGCGGGCATCAACGGCGCCGCCGCCTCCGCCGAGGAAGCCGCCGTCCACATCGTCAACGGCGAAGACGAATACCAGGACGAGTACGCAGACGGCGAAACCCGCTCCCCCGACGACCGGCCCTGAGCCCCCCTCACTCGGGGTGGGCCACCAGCACCTCCACCCCGTCCGCCTGCAGCGCGTCCAGGTCCGCCGGCGGGATCCCCGAGTCGACGATGACCAGGTCGAAGGCCGTCACCGGGGCGAGTTGGTACAGGCCGCGGCGGCGGAACTTCGTGTGGTCGACCAGGAGGATCTTGCGGGCGCACGCCTCCATCAGCGCGCGTTTGACCGCCACCGTCTCCTGCGACTGGTGGTAGCAGTGGCCCCGGGTGATCGCCGTCGTGGAGGCGAAGAGGGTGTCCGCGTACAGGCTCGTGACCGCGTCGACCGTGCGCAGGCCGAGGAAGGCGTCGTACGCGGGGTAGTACGTGCCGCCCAGCGATATCAGCTCGATGCCCGGGCTGCCGGCCAGGACCTGCGTGACCGGCACGAAGTTGGTGATGACCGTCAGCGGCGCCTGCTGGGTGAGCAGGCGGGTCAGGGCCAGGGCCGTGGTGCTGTCGTCGATGATGACCGACTGGCCGGACTTGACCAGCGGCAGCGCCGCGCGCGCCAGGGCGTTCTTCTCGGCCGTCATCGCCTGGGTGCGGTGGCGGACGTCGCCGTGGAAGGCGGTCGAGGGCTGGGCGGTCGCGCCGCCGCGGACCTTGCGGAGCCAGCCTCTGCTCTGGAGGTGGTCGAGGTCCCGGCGGATGGTCATGGGGGTCACGCCGAGTTCGTCGGCCAACTGCTCGATGCGGACGAAGCCTTCGTCCACGACACGGCCTTTGATACGGTCTCTTCGCTCCCGGGGCTTTCGCCCGCTCATGTCGGCCGGCTGCCGGGTCTCTGCCCCCATGGAAACTCCTGTTCTCTTTCTGTGAAGTGAACATTCCCGTATCCGGACGCCGCGCACCACTCAGGGCTGCGTACACGACCGATGGCGACGCGACTGCCTGCGCTGTCATAGCCCCCCACCGCACCGGCCATCGACTCGATGTTAACCACCCCTGATCGAGCGAACACTCAAAGGGGTGCATTACCGGGGTCCGTTGTTCATTTTCTGAGGCCCGTTGACACGAATGAAACATCCGAGTTTCGTGTGCGTCGCCTTCCAAGCGCCCGGCAGGCGCCCACCAAGGCCACAACCCCGAGGGCACAGCGCAGAGCGCACAGCGCCCCCGCGCCCCACCGCAGCCGGCGCCCACGAGCAAGGACACGAGCAAGGAGTGGAACATGAGACGACTGGCCAGTTTTGCTCTCGCCGGCATCCTCGCCACCGGCGCACTGACCGCCTGCGCCGAGGAGCCCGGCAGTTCGGGTGACGACGGCGAGGGCGGCGGCACCGGGGCGGGGAAGGTCGCGTTCCTCATGCCCGACCTGGCCTCCACGCGCTACGAGCAGTACGACGCCCCGCTGTTCAAGAAGCGGATGGGCGAGCTCTGCGACGAGTGCAAGGTCATCTACCAGAACGCCGACAGCGACGCCGCCCTCCAGCAGCAGCAGGCCAACTCCGCCATGGCGCAGGGCGCCAAGGTCATCGTCCTGGACCCGGTGGACTCCGAATCCGCGGCGACCATCGTGCAGACCGCGCAGTCGCAGGGCGTCAAGGTCATCGCGTACGACCGGCCGATCCCCACCAAGCCCGCCGACTTCTACGTCTCGTTCGACAACGAGGCCATCGGCGAGTCCATCGGCCAGTCGCTCGTCGACCACCTCGACAAGGAGTCCGCCGAGGGCGGCATCCTCCAGGTCAACGGCTCGCCGACGGACGCCGCCGCCGGGCTGATCAAGAAGGGCATCCACAACGCCGTCGACGACAGCGGCTACAAGCTGCTCGCCGAGTACGACACCCCCGACTGGTCGCCGGAGAAGGCCCAGCAGTGGGTGAGCGGCCAGATCTCGCAGTACTCGGGACGCATCGCCGGCGTGGTCGCCGCCAACGACGGCACCGGCGGCGGGTCGATCGCCGCGTTCAAGGCCGCCGAGGCCCAGGTCCCGCCGGTCACCGGCAACGACGCCGAGCTTGCGGCCGTTCAGCGGATCATCGCGGGCGACCAGTTCAACACCATCTCCAAGCCGATCAAGACCGTCGCCGAGGCTGCCGCCGAGGTCACGTACGCCTTCATGCAGGGCGAGAAGCCCAAGGCCGACACCCAGCTCTTCGACACGCCGTCCCAGCTCTTCGAGCCGACCGTCGTGACGCAGGAGAACCTCAAGGAGGTCATCTTCGGCCCCGACGGCGTGCTGAAGGCCGAGGACGTCTGCACCCGCGAGTACGCCAAGGACTGCAAGAGCCTCGGGATCGGCTGACCGTACGCGGCCTCCGCACCCGGCGAACTCCGCACCCGGCGAAACGAAAGGAAAAGGGTCACGATGACAGCCCCCGCCGCCCCGGCCGCGCCCACCGTGCTGTCCCTGCGCGGCGTCAGCAAGCAGTTCGGCGCCGTCGCCGCGCTCACCGGCATCGACCTCGACGTGGCCGCCGGCGAGGTGGTGGCCGTCGTCGGGGACAACGGCGCCGGCAAGTCCACGCTGGTGAAGATCCTGTCGGGGGTCTACACCCCCGACAGGGGCACCATCACCTTCCACGACCGGGAGGTGTCGCTCGGCTCCCCGGCCGACGCGCAGGCCATCGGCATCGCCACGGTCTTCCAGGACCTGGCGCTCTGCGAGAACCTCGACGTCAAGGCGAACCTCTTCCTCGGCCAGGAGCTGCGCCCCTGGATGCTGGACGACGTCAGGATGGAGACCCGCTCCTGGGAGCTGCTGCGGGAGCTGTCGGCCCGTATCCCCACCCTCGACGTGCCGGTGGCCGCCCTCTCCGGCGGCCAGCGGCAGACGGTGGCGATCACCCGGGCGCTGCTGGGCAAGCCCGAGGTGATCCTCCTCGACGAGCCGACCGCCGCACTCGGCGTGGCGCAGACGGCCGAGGTGCTGAACCTCATCGAGCGGCTGAAGGGCAACGGCCTCGGCGTCGTCATGATCAGCCACAACATGGACGACGTGCGCGCCGTCGCCGACCGGGTGGCGGTGCTCCGTCTCGGCCGCAACAACGGCGTCTTCGACGCCTGCACCGTCACCTCGGAGCAGGTCGTCGCCGCGATCACCGGCGCGGTGGACAACGTGGTCGCGCAGCGCGCGGCCAGGAGAGCCGCGGCCGGCGAACCGCGGCCGGACGCGGCGACGCGGAATGAGCGGAAAGAGAAGGAACTGCCGTGACATCCCTGGACACTCCGCCGGGCAAGACCACCGACCTGCAGGACGAGCGGCTGACGACGCCCCAGGGCATCGGCGACAGCGTCCGCGCCGCGATCCGCCGCACCCGCGACGGCGACCTGGGCATGCTGCCCGTCGTCGCCGGCATCGTGGTCATCTGGACCATCTTCCAGTCGCTGAACCAGACCTTCCTGTCCAGCACCAACCTGGTGAACCTCACCTTCGAGATGGTGCCGCTCGGCGTCATCGCGCTGGGCATCGTGTGCGTGCTGCTCGTCGGCCAGATCGACCTGTCGGTCGGCTCGGTCAGCGGCGTCTCGGCCGCGGCCACCGCCGTCGTCATGGTCAAGCACGAGCAGCCGATGGTGCTGGCACTGGCCGTCGCGATCGCCGGCGGCTGTGTGATCGGCTGGCTCTACGGCCAGATACTGAACCGCTTCGGCGTGCCCAGCTTCGTCGTCACCCTGGGCGGGCTGCTGGCCTTCCTCGGCGTGCAGTTGTGGCTGCTGCGCGACCAGAACGCGATCAACATCCCGTTCGACTCGCCGCTGGTGAAGTTCGCGCAGGTGTGGTTCGTGCCCGAGGCGCTGGCCTACGTCTTCGCCATCGCGGCGGCCGGCGGCTTCCTCGCCGTGGGCTGGGTACGGGCCCGCAGCCGGCGCCGCGCCGGGCTGTCGTCCGCGTCGATGCAGTGGCTCGGGCTGCAGGCCGGGCTGCTGGCCGCGGCGCTGCTGTTCACGGTCTACTACCTGAACCGCACCCGTGGCGTCCCCTGGATGTTCATGCTCTTCGTCAGCCTGGTGCTGATGGTGCACTACGTCCTCACCAAGACGAAGTTCGGGCGGTCCCTGTACGCGGTGGGCGGCAACGCGGAGGCGGCCCGCCGGGCCGGCATCGACGTCCGCGCCGTCTACACCTCCGCGTTCGTCATGTGCTCCGCGCTGGCGGCGACCGGCGGCGTGCTGGCCGCGGCGCGGCTGGCGGCGGCGAACCAGTCGACCGGCACCGCGGACGTCAACCTCAACGCCATCGCCGCCGCGGTCATCGGCGGCACCAGCCTCTTCGGCGGCCGCGGTTCCGCGTTCGCGGCGCTGCTGGGCGTGCTGGTCATCCAGTCGATCTCCAGCGGTCTGACGCTGCTCAACCTCGACTCCTCGTACCGCTTCATCATCACGGGCCTGGTGCTGCTCGTCGCCGTCGCCCTGGACTCCGCGGCCCGCCGGTCGCGGCAGGCACACGGAAGGGGCTGACGACATGGGGGAAGCGGACCTGACCGCCCTCGCGATCGACGCCGGCACCACCGTCGTCAAGGTCGTCGGCTACGGCCCGGACGGCGCGGAGCTGACGGTCGCCCGTCGTCCGACGCGGGTGACGCGGCCCCGGCCCGGCTGGGCCGAGCAGGACATGGCCGACGTGTGGGACGCGGTGGCCTCCGCCGTACGGGAGGTGGTCGCCGCGCTGCCCGCGCCGCCCGCGTTCGTCGCGGTGACCGGGCAGGGCGACGGGGCCTGGCTGATCGACGGCGAGGGCCGGCCCACCGGGCCCGCGGTGCTCTGGAACGACGGCCGCGCCGCCGGCATCGTCGGCGACTGGGAGCGGGACGGGACCGTGGACGAGGCGTTCCGCATCTGCGGCTCGCGGCTGTCCACGGGGATGCCGAACGCGGTGCTGGCGTGGCTGCGCGCCCACGACCCGGACCGCCTCGCCCGCTCCCGGCATCTGCTGACCTGCGGGGGCTGGCTGTTCTACCAGCTCACCGGGCAGCCCGCCGTGGACGAGTCGGAGGCCGCGGCGCCGTTCCTGGACATCGCCGACCGCACCTGGTCGGACCGGCTCTTCGAGCTGTACGGGGTGGAGTGGGCCCGCGAGCTGCTGCCGCCGCTGCGCGACGACGACCACCGCGTCACCCCGCTCGGCGCCGCCGCCGGCGCCGGGACCGGGCTGCCGGAGGGCATCCCCGTGGTGCTCGCCCCGTACGACATCTGCGCCACCGCGATCGGCTCGGGCGCGGTCAGCGCGGGCCGCGCGTGCACCATCCTCGGCACCACGCTCTCCACCGAGATCGTCACCGACGCACCTCCCGCCCACGGCCCGTCGGACACCCCGGTGGGCATCACCGTCCCGCTCGGCGTGCCCGGCCACTACCTGCGCGCCTTCCCCACCATGAGCGGCGGCGACATGCTCGACTGGGGCGCCAGGCTCCTCGGTCTGTCCTCGGCCGCCGAGCTGATGGAGCTGGCCGAGCGCGGCTCCGCGGACACCGCCGGGGTGCGGTTCATGCCGTACCTCTCCCCCGCCGGCGAGCGCGCGCCGTTCTTCGACCCGGCCGCCCGCGGCTCGCTGACCGGCCTGTCGCTGGACAGCGGCCGCGAGGACGTGGCCCGCGCGGTGGTGGAGGGGGTCACCCTGGCGATCCGCGACTGCCTCGCCGCCTCCCCCGCGGAGCCCGGCCTGCTGACGCTCAGCGGCGGCGGCACCCGCAGCGGGTTCTGGATGCGGCTGATCTCCGACGTCACGGGCGTGCCCGTGGCGGTCCCCGCCGACACCGAGATCGGCGCCCGCGGCGCGTGGCTGACCGGCGCCGTCGCCACCGGCAGGGAGCCGGACTTCGCGACGGCGGCGGCGCACCAGGTGCGTATCGCCGCGTCGTACGAACCGGACCCCGCCCGCGCCGCGGACGGCCGCTACGCCGAGTTCCTGGAACTGCGCGAGCTGCACCGGCCGGTGTGGGCGCTGGGCCGGGAGCGTACGGCCGACGGGAACGGATCCGCGCACTCCGGTGGAGCCGGCGCATGACCCACCCGGCTCCGGACGCCTGGCTCGGCATCGACCTGGGCACACAGGGCGTCCGCGCGGTGGCCGCCGACTCCGCCGGGCACCTGCTCGGCGCGGGCACGGCCCCGCTGACCAGCGACCGGCGCGACGGCCGCCACGAGCAGGACCCGGACGAGTGGTGGCGCGCGGTCTGCGCCGCGGTCGGGCAGGCCCGCGCGGCGGGCGCGGACCCGCTCCGGATCCGGGCGGTGGCCGTCGACGCCACCTCCGGCACCGTCACCCTGACCGACCGCCGCGGGCACGCCGTCACGCCCGCGCTGATGTACGACGACGGGCGTGCCGCCGCCGAGGCCGAGAAGGTCAACGAGGCCGGCGAGGCGCAGTGGACCCGGGCCGGCTACCGGCGGATGCAGCGCTCCTGGGGGCTGCCGAAGCTGCGCTGGCTGCTCGACCGGCATCCGCGGGCCGCCGCGGACGGCTGGCGGCTCGCCCACCAGAACGACGTGGTCAACCGCCGGCTCGTCGGCCACGACGTACCGGCCGACACCAGCAACGCGCTCAAGACCGGCGCCGACGCCGCCACCGTGACCTGGCCCGAGGAGGTCTTCGCGGAACTGGGCGTCCCCGCCGAGGTGCTGCCGGGGCTGGTGCCGCCCGGGACCGTGCTCGGGGAGGTCTCGGCCGCCGCGGCGGCGGAGACCGGGCTGCTCGCAGGCACCCCGGTGGTCGCCGGGATGACCGACGGCTGCGCCGCCCAACTGGGCTCCGGGGCCACGGCGGTGGGGAGCTGGAACTCCGTCATGGGCACCACGCTGGTGCTCAAGGGCGTGACCGCGGAACTGGTCCACGACCCGGCGGGCGTCATGTACTCGCACCGCTCGCCCGCGGGCACCTGGCTGCCGGGCGGCGCGTCCAGCGTCGGGGCCGGGCTGGTGGCGCGGGAGTTCGCCGGTGCCGACCTGGACCGGCTGACGGCCGAGGCGGCGGAGCTGCTGCCGACCGGGCTGCTGCGCTATCCGCTGGTCTCGCCCGGGGAGCGGTTCCCGTTCGTCGCGCCCGACGCGACGGCGTTCCGCAGCCGGGAGGCGGCGGGCTCGGCCGAGGACTTCGCGGCGCTGCTGCAGGGGGCCGCGTACGTCGAGCGGCTCTGCTTCGACTACGCCGACCTGCTGGGCGCGCCCGCCACCGGGGCCATCGTGCTCACCGGCGGCGCGACCCGCAACCCGGTGTGGAACCAGCTCCGCGCCGACGTCCTGCGCCGCCCGGTGACGCTGCCGCGCCACGCGCAGCCGGCGCTGGGGATGGCCGTCCTGGCGGCCGCCGCCCTCGACGGCACCGACTCCCGCACCGGCTCCGGCGACGCCGCCGGCAGCCCCGCCGCGGGCGGCGCCCTGGACCGCGCCGCCGCCGCGATGGTCCGGGCCGACCGCACCGTCGAGCCCCGCGACCCGTACCGATCCGCCCACGACGAGGGCTATGTCCGGCTCGTCGACCTGCTGGCCCGGCGCGGCTGGCTGCCCGAGGTCGTCGCGGCCCACGCACGAGAGAGGACCGCGTCATGAGCCTCAACGTCATCTTCGTCCGGCACGGGGAGAGCGTCTGGCACGACGAGAACCGCTACGCCGGCGCCACCGACATCGACCTCACAGAACACGGCCGCGACCAGGCCGCCGCCCTCGCCGACTGGGCGGCACAGGCGGGTCTGACGGCCGTGTGGTCCTCGCCGATGCTCCGCTGCCGGCAGACGGCGGCGGGCAGCGCGGCGGCCGCGGGGCTGCCGCTGCACCTCGACCCGCGGCTGCGCGAGCTGGACTTCGGCGTCGCCGAGGGGCTGACCCGGGCCGAGATGCGCGAGCGGATGCCCGAGGCGGTGGCCTCCTTCGAGGCCGACCCGGTGGCCAGCCACTTCCCCGAGGGGGAGGACCCGGCGGCGGTCGTCGAGCGGTACGTCGCCTTCCTCGCCGACCTGCGCGCGGAGCACGACACCGATGCCCAGGGCAACGGAGAACAGGGCAACGGCAAGAAGAGCGACGGCAAGAAGAGCGACGGCCGGATACTCGTCGTCGCCCACTCCACCGCCATCCGGCTCACCCTGTGCCGGCTGCTCGACCTGCCGCTGCGCGACTACCGCCGCCGCTTCCCCCACCTGGCCAACTGCGCCCTCAACGAGCTGGTCCTCAGCGACGGCACGCCCTCGCTGCTGACGCTGAACCGCCCCGTGACCCCCGGAGTCCCCGCGTGACCACCATCCTCGCCGCCGGCGACCACTTCGTCCGCAACGACCTGCTCCGCGACCGGCTCCGCCCGGTCGCCCCCGACGCCGACGTCCGCGAACTCACCCTGCCCTGGCCCGTCGAGCCGTTCGGCCCGGTGGCCGAGGTCCGGGAGGCGTCGGGCACGGAGGACCAGCTCATCGAGGCCCTGGACGGCGTCGGGATCTGCGTGACGCAGATGGCGCCGCTGACCGAGCGGATCCTCGCCGCCAGCCCGGCCCTGCGGCTGTTCTGCGTCAGTCGCGGCGGCCCGGTCAACGCCAACCTGGACGCCGCCACCCGTCACGGCGTCGCCGTCACCTACGCCCCCGGCCGCAACGCCACCGCCACCGCCGAGCACACCGTGGCCCTGATGCTGGCCGCCGCCCGCCGGGTCCCCGCCACCCACGCGGACCTGGCGGCCGGCACCTGGCGCGGCGACTACTACCGCTACGAGGCCGTCGGCCCGGAGCTGGAGGGCAGCACGGTCGGCATCGTCGGCTACGGCGCCATCGGCTCCCGCGTGGCCCGTATCGCCCGCGGCTTCGGCGCCCGCGTGCTCGTGGCCGACCCGTTCGCCGACGCGGCGGCCGTCGCGCCGGACGAACTGGTCGAGCTGCCCGAGCTGATGAACCGTTCCGCCTTCGTCACCGTGCACGCCCGCGCCACCCCGCAGACCGAGGGGCTGATCTCCCGCGAGCTGATCGGCCTCATGCCCGCCGGCGGCGTCCTCGTCAACTGCGCCCGCGGCTCGCTCGTCGACTACGACGCGGTCTGCGACGCCCTCGACGAAGGCCGGCTCTTCGGCGCCGCGTTCGACGTGTTCCCCGTCGAGCCGCTGCCCGCTGACTCGCGACTGCCCCGTACCCCGGGCGTCGTGATGACCCCCCATCTGGCCGGCGCCAGCCGCCAGACCGCCCACAACGCGGCCGGCATGGTCGCCACCGAGGTCGGCCACCACCTGGCCGGCCGGCCCCTGATCCACTGCGCGAATCCGGAAGTGCTCACCAGATGAACCCGTGGAAAGGAACCCGCATGCGCGGCAAGTACCGTACGGCCAGAGCGGCCGTCGTCGCCGGCATAGCCGTCCCCGCCCTCCTGCTCACCGCCGCCCCGGCAGGCTTCGCGGCCGCCACCGCACCCGCCGCCGCCCCCGCGGCCAAGCCGCTCCCGCCCAGCCTGCCCACCCACATCGAAGGCGGGGCGTGGCCGACGAGCCACGTCCAGGGTGTCACCGTCGACACCGAACGCGGCTTCGTCTACTGGTCGTTCACGCAGATGCTGGTCAAGACCGACCTCGACGGCAACGTGATCGGCACCGTCGAGGGCCTCACCGGGCACCTCGGCGACATCGACCTCAGCGACCACGACGGCCGCGTCTACGGCTCGCTGGAGTACAAGGCGGAAGAGGCGTTCTACATCGCCGTCTTCGACGTGGACAAGATCGACCGGGTCGGCATGAACGCCGAGACCGACGGTGTGATGACCGCCGTGCACCTGGACGAGGTCGTCGAGGACTTCACCGCCGACATGAACGGCGACGGCGTCTTCGACGGCGACACCGCGAACACCCCCGACCACCGCTACGGCTGCTCCGGCATCGACGGCGTCTCCTTCGGCCCGGAGTTCGGCAAGCGCGGCGGGGTGCAGAAGCTGATGGTCGCGTACGGCGTGTACTCCAACACCGCGCGCGCGGACAACGACCACCAGGTGGTCCTGGAGTACGACGTGCGCGACTGGCGCCGCTACGAGCGCCCGCTGTCGCAGGCAGAACCGCACCGCAGCGGCCCGAAGCGGACGGACGGCAAGTACTTCGCGTACACCGGCAACACCACCTACGGCGTGCAGAACCTCCAGTACGACCCGTACACCCGCAACTGGATCATGGCGGTCTACGACGGCGTGAAGGAGGGCTTCCCGAACTACTCGTTCTTCACCGTCGACGGCTCGAAGAAGCCGGTGCGCGGCGAGATCAGGGGCCAGGCCGAGCCCGAGGAGGGCAAGCTGCTCACGCTGCGCGACGCGGGCCTGAACGACCCGGCGACGGGCGTGCGCGGCTGGGAGTTCCACGGCAACTACGGCATCGACGCGCTGGGCGACGGCCGCTACTACGTCGCCGAGGGCCGGGCGGTGACCGAGGACGGCGTGCGCAAGCAGGAGGGCGAGGTCTACCTCTACCGCTGGACGGGCGAGGCCCCGACCCCGTTCGAGCGCGTCGAGGAGTGACGCGGGGCGCTCTCGCGCCTCCCGGGCCCGCACGTATCGGGGGCGGGCCCGGGAGGTTCCCGGCGGTTACTGCCCGGTGGACTCACCGGCGGGCAGCAGCCGCAGGGAGACGGAGTTGATGCAGTAGCGCTGGTCGGTCGGCGTCGGGTAGCCCTCGCCGGTGAAGACGTGGCCCAGGTGGGAGCCGCAGCGGGCGCAGCGCACCTCGGTACGGGCCATGCCCAGCGAGCGGTCCTCCAGCAGCTCGACGGCCTCGCTCTGCGCCGGGTCGTAGAAGCTCGGCCAGCCGCAGTGGCTCTCGAACTTCTCCGTGGAGCGGAACAGCTCCGCGCCGCAGGCCCGGCACTCGTAGACGCCCTCGGTCCTGGTGTCGGTGTACTCGCCGGTAAAGGCGGGCTCGGTGCCCGCCCGCCGCAGCACGCGGTACTCCTCGGGCGACAGCTCCGCGCGCCACTGCTCGTCCGGCTTGTCGACCTCGTATGTCATCTCAGCCCTCCAGTCGGGACAGGATCCGGGGTCCCAGCTCGGTGACGTCCCCTGCCCCCATGGTGAGAACCAGATCACCGGGCTTCGCCATTCCGGCGACCAGGCCGGGGACGGCGGCCATGTCGGGCGCGAAGGTGACGTCCGCGCCCTGCGCGCGGGCCGCCTCGATGATGATGTCGCTGGTCACGCCGGGGATGGGGTCTTCGCGCGCGGGATAGATGCCGAGCACCAGGGAGGCGTCGGCGAGCGCGAGGGCCTGGCCCATCTCGGTGCCCAGCTCGCGGGTGCGCGAGAACAGGTGCGGCTGGAAGACGACGAGGATGCGGCCGGAGCGGCCGCCGTGGCCGTCGTCCGCGGCGGCCCGTACGGCCTCCAGGTCGGCGCTCATCTCGGTGGGGTGGTGCGCGTACGTGTCCACGACCCGCACGCCCCCCGCCGTGCCCTTGGGCTGCAGCCGCCGGCCGACGCCGGTGAAGGACGCCAGCGCCGGCGCCAGCTCCGCGGCGGGCACGCCGGCCGCGGCGCCGGCGGCCAGCGCCGCGACGGCGTTGTGGGCGTAGTGGCGGCCGGGGACGGAGACGCCGAAGGTGAGCTTCGCGCCGTCGACCACCACGGTGACCTCGCTGGCCAGACCCTTCGGGGTAACGGAGAGCACGCGCGCGTCGGCGTCGGGCGACTCGCCGTAGGTGACGGTACGCACGCCGCTCGCGGCCAGCCGGCGGGTCAGCTCGCGGGCGCCCGGGTGGTCGGCGGAGACGACGAGGGTGCCGCCGGGGACGATGCGGGCGGCGAAGGTCTCGAAGGAGGCGTAGATCTCCTCCAGCGAGGCGTAGTTGGCATGGTGGTCCAGCTCGACGTTGAGGACGATGGCGACCTCGGGCGCGTACTTGTGGAAGCTGCGGTCGCTCTCGTCCGCCTCCGCGACGAAGAGGTCGCCGGTGCCGTGGTGCGCGTTGGTGCCGGGAGCGTCGATGTCGCCGCCGATGGCGTACGACGGGTCGCGGCCGAGGGTGCGCAGGGCGACGGCGAGCATCGAGGTGGTCGTCGTCTTGCCGTGGGTGCCGGCGACGGCGATGGGGCGCAGCCCGTCCATGACGGCGGCGAGCGCGTCGGAGCGGTGCACGACGGGCAGCCCGCGCGCCCGGGCGGCGGCCAGCTCGGGATTGTCCTCGCGGATGGCGGAGGAGACGACGACGGCGCTGGCGCCGGGGTCCAGGTGCCCGGCGGCGTGGCCGAGGTGCACGACGGCGCCCAGCTCGCGGAGCGCGGCGACGGTGCCGGACTCGCGGGCGTCGCTGCCGGCGACGGCGGCGCCGCGCTGGGCGAGGATCTTCGCGATGCCCGACATACCGGCGCCGCCGATGCCGACGAAGTGCGGACTCTCCAGCGTGGGCGGGATCCCCGGGGTCATGTGGTGGCGCCCTGCCTTCCTGGCGGGTTCGGGTGGGACGCGACGATTCTCGCACCCCGCACCGACAATCCGGTGCCACCGCCGGGTGCGGGCGGCACGCGGCCCCCGCCCCCCCCGGCGCGCGGCCGGGTTCAGCCGGCGTGCGCGAAGAGCTTCAGCACCGGCACGCCGACCTTGTGCCGGGCCCGGGAGGCCCAGTCGCGGTGGAAGAACTCCTCCACCAGGTGCGGCGCGGTGAGCACGATGACCTCGTCGGCGCGCGTCTGCTCCACGACGGACTGCAGCAGGTCGAGCGGGTGCTGGTCGACGATCTCCCCGACCGCCTCCGCCCCCTTCTCGCGCAGCGCCTTCAGGGAGTGCTCCAGCGCCAGCTTGGCGGTGGGCAGCGCCGCGTGCCCCTCCGGCTCGTCCGACTCGCGGACCGCGTCCTCCAGCTCTCCGAGGGCCACGTCGTCGAGCGCCCGCAACAGCACTCCCTGGTCTCCGCGGGGTTGCAGCAGCACGACGAAGCTGACGGGCTCCTGACCGTGGAGCGTGGTGACCATCTCCACATCCACGGGTGCGAGCGGCTTCTCGATCATCAGGACGGTGGTGAACACGATGAACGCCCTTCTTCCGCACAGGCACACAGACCACGTCAGAAACGATCCTGCCGACTCAGTCTGCCCCAGCACGGATAAGCGGAACGTGATATTCCGCAGATTGTCAGAACCGACGGTAACGCGTGAACAGGAAGCCGGCCTCCTCCATGACCGACTCCAGGCCGAGGCCCAGCGGCTCCGCCGCCGGGGCGGTGGCGTGCATGATCCGGGGCGCGTCTCCCAGCGCCACCCGGGGTGCCAGGGTCAGGCACAGCTCGTCGAGCACCCCCGCCCGGGCGAAGCGGCCCAGCGCCGAGGGGCCGCCCTCCGTCAGCAGCCGCCGGTGCCCGCGCTCCGCGAGCGCGGCGACGGCCGCCGCCGGGTCTGCGCCCCGGCCCTCCCCCGCGACCACGACCTCCGCTCCCGCCGCCCGGGCCGCGGCCACCCGCTCCGCGGGCGCCTGCGCGCCCGTGAGCAGCAGCGTCGGCACGGCCGGTGCGGTGAACAGCGGCAGCGAGAAGTCCAGGTCGAAGGAGGCGGTGAGGACCGCGACGGGCGGCGCGGGGGTCTGGCCGGCCGCGGCCCTGCGGGCGGCGAACGCCTCGCGGACGCGGGCGGGCCTGTACCCCTCCAGGCGTACCGTTTCTGCACCCACGACCACCACGTCCGCCAGCGCGCGCAGCACGCCGAACAGACGCATGTCCGCCGGGGACGACAGCGGCTGGGAGCGCCCGCAGAAGGCCGCGGCGCCGTCGACGGAGCTGACCATGTTGGCCCGTAGCCAGACGTCGTCCCCCGGGGGGTATGCGTAGGCGTCCGCGAGCTCGTCCAGGGACCACTCACGGTCGGCGAGGGCGGACGGATCTGCGGGTACGGGCAGCAGGCGACGCATATGCGGCAGTGTGGCACGACGTACTGGTGTACGGCTTGCCGAGGCGCCGACCGTACAGTGAGAACGTGTCCCCTTCCGCCTCCACCTCCACCGCCGACACGCCCGGCGGCATAGCCCCCGGCGCGCTCACCGGCCGCGAGCCGCGCGTGCCCGCCGAACGGCTGGTCGCCGAGCTGGTGCCGCCGCCGCGCTTCGACGCGGTGCGCTTCTCGACCTACGTGCCGGACCCGGCCCGTCCCAGCCAGGCGGAGGCCGTACGCGTCCTCGCCGCCTTCGCCGCCGGGCTCGGCGGCGGCGCCACCGCGGTGGGCGGCCGGCGGCCCTGGTGGCGGCGGGCGCCGAAGGAGCCCGCCGGGCCGCGCGGGGTGTATCTGGACGGCGGCTTCGGCGTCGGCAAGACGCACCTGCTGGCCTCGCTCTGGCACGCCACCGAGGCGGCGCCCGGGCTGAAGGGCTTCTGCACCTTCGTCGAGCTGACGAACCTGGTGGGCGCGCTCGGCTTCCAGCAGACGGTACGCACCCTCGGGGACCACCGGCTGCTGTGCATCGACGAGTTCGAGCTGGACGACCCCGGCGACACCGTGCTGGTCTCCAGCCTCCTCGGCAAGCTCGTCGACTCCGGCGTCGCGCTGGCCGCCACCTCCAACACCCTGCCGGGCAAGCTGGGCGAGGGCCGCTTCGCCGCGGCCGACTTCCTGCGCGAGATACAGGGCCTGGCGGACCGCTTCCGCCCGCTGCGCATCGACGGCGACGACTACCGCCACCGCGGCCTGCCCGCCTCCCCCGCCGGCTACGCCCTCACTGGCGGGGGTACCCCCACCTCCGCCCCGCTGACCGACGCGGCCGTCACCCGCGCCGCCCACACCGTCCCCTGCGCCACGCTCGACGCCTTCCCCGACCTCCTCGGCCACCTCGCGCGGGTCCACCCCAGCCGCTACGGCGCGCTGACCGACGGTGTCCGCACCGTCTGCCTGACCGGCGTGCGGCCGGTGGCCGACGAGGCGACGGCGCTGCGGCTCGTGGTGCTCGCGGACCGGCTGTACGACCGGGAGATACCCGTGCTCGCCTCCGGCGTGCCGTTCGACCGGCTCTTCGGCGACAACATGCTCGCCGGCGGCTACCGGAAGAAGTACTTTCGCGCGATATCCCGGCTCACCGCGCTGGCCCGCGACGCCCGCCCTGACGTGGAAAAACGGGACACCCCGGACGACTCCGCGACGGCCGGCGGCAGCGGCGGCACACCGCCGCCACAGGAGTAGACCCTTCACACACCTCTCACCTGGTTCACTTTCAGTTCACTGAGTGGTACACACGGTCGGGTCACCGTTTTCCTGTCCGTCAGCAGGGAGTTGGTCTTTCCGCATGGCTGCAACACGACGTCAGGTTCTCGCCCGTACCGGCGCGCTGGGCGCCGGCATCGCCTTCACCGGAAGTGTCTCCGAGCTGTACGCCGGCACCGCCGCCGCGCATGCCCCGCAGGACGCCGGCTACGGCCCCCTCGTCCCCGACCCCAACGGCCTCCTCGACCTCCCCGCGGGCTTCGAGTACCGGGTGCTCTCCCGCGAGGGCGACCAACTGCTCTCCGGCGAGGGCGCCGTGCCCAGCAACCACGACGGCATGGCCGCCTTCCGCGCCCGCGGCGGCGGTGCTGACGTACTGCTCGTCCGCAACCACGAGAACCGCCCCACCGCAACCCACCGCGTCCCCGCCATCGACGGCCTGACGTACGACCCGATGGGCATGGGCGGCTGCACCGTGCTGGAGGTCGGCCGGGACGGCGAACTCGGGGGCGAGCGCGTCGGCATCGCCGGCACCGCGGTCAACTGCGCCGGCGGGCCCAGCCTCTGGGGTACCTGGCTGACCTGCGAGGAGACCGAGGACAAGGCCGGCACCAACGGGTACACCAAGGACCACGGCTTCATCTTCGAGGTCGACCCCGTCGACCCGCACGAGAGCGGCGCCGTGCCGCTCACCGCGATGGGCCGCTTCCAGCACGAGGCAGTCGCCTTCGACCCGTCCAACGGCGTCGTCTACGAGACGGAGGACGCCTTCCAGCACCCGTTCGGGCTCTTCTACCGCTTCCTGCCGAAGAAGCCCCAGGGCGGCCTCGGCTCCCTGCGGGCCGGCGGCGAACTGCAGGCCATGCGGGTGCCGGACGTGCCGGACCTGTCGGTGGTCGAGGAGATCGGCACCACGTTCGACAACGTGGAGTGGATCGAGGTCCCCGACCCGCTGGCGGCCCAGACCCCGATCCGCCACCAGGACTTCGGGCGCCCCATGTCGCACGCGCAGAAGCTGGAGGGCTGCTACTGGGGCGGCAACGCGGTGTACTTCGTCTCCAGCTTCGCCAAGTCCTCCGAGGGCTCGGGCGGCGACCACTTCGGCCAGGTGTGGCGCTACACCCCGCGGACCAACGAGCTGAAGCTCGTCATCCGCTTCGGCCCCGACCACGGCGTCGACACCCCCGGCGAGTCCCCGGACAACATTGCCCTGTCGCCGTCGGGCGGCCTGTTCCTCTGCGAGGACGGCGGCGGCGAGCAGCACGTGTACGGCGTCTCGCGGCGCGGCGAGGTCTTCGCGGTGGCGCGCAACCGGCAGAACACGGGCAGCGCGGAGGACCCGGAGTACGGCGAGTTCGCCGGCGTCACCTTCTCCCCGAACGGCCGGACGATGTACGTGAACTGCTACGCGCCCGGCACCACGTTCGCCATCACCGGCCCCTGGCGGTAGCCCGCCCGGCACGTACGCGCACGCAAGGCGGCATCGGCACGGCGCCCGGCGCCGGCCCGGCGGAGGACCGGTTCCACCCGGTCCACCGCCCGGGCCGGCGCCGCGGCGTGTCGTACCCCGTTCACCCGGGCGCTCGCTCCGGCGCGCGTGCCCCCGGAAGCGCTCTTACGCTCCCCCCATGATCGACTTCCGGCGCCCGCGCCCCGCCCGCGCGGCCCTCGTCGCGCTCCTCGTCCTCTTCCTCCCGGCGTGCGCCGAGCCGTCCGCGCCCTCGGCACCGGTCCGCGCGCCCGCGGCCCGGGAGCACAGCGACCACCCGGCCACGTACGGGACGGCGCGATCGCCGCAGGAGCCGGAGGGCGGGACCCGGGGCGGGACCCTGCGCGAGGCGCGCGGCGGGGCGCGGGGGAAGGCGCGCGGGGAGGCCAAGGCGGCCCGCGCGGGGCTCGCGCCGGTGTGGCGGCACGGCGCGCGCCGGGGCACGGGCGGCAAGCGCGTCGCGCTCACCTTCGACGCCGACATGATGGCCGACCAGCACGACCGTGCCGACGCCGGCGAGCAGTTCGACAACCCCGGTCTCATCGCCGCGCTACGGCAACTGAAGGTGCCCGCGACCGTCTTCATGACCGGCACCTGGGCCGCCCGCTACCCCGGCCAGGCCCGCGCCATCGGCCGCAACCCGCTGTTCGAGGTGGCCAACCACTCCTACAGCCACCGCGCCTTCGCCACCCCCTGCTACGGCCTGCCCGAGGTGGACCCCGGCACCATGCGCGCCGAGGTCGAGCGGACCTTCGCCGAGCTGCGCCGCGCGGGCGTGCCGGCGCCCGTCCCGTACTTCCGCTTCCCCGGCGGCTGTTACGACGACGCGGCGCTGCGCGCGCTCGCCCCGACGGGCGTGACCGCCGTGCAGTGGGACGTCCCCAGCGGCGACGCGTTCGCCACCGACCCGGGCGCGGTGGCGGAGGAGGTGCTGACGCGGGTGCGGCCGGGTTCTGTGGTGGTCCTGCACGTCACGCGCAGCGCGGCGCCGGTCACGGAGCAGGCGGTGCGCGAGATCGTGCCGGAGCTGCGCCGGCGCGGCTACGGGTTCGCCAAGGTCTCCGAGCTGATGGCGGCGCGCTGAGGCCCGTACGGGACAGGCCGCGGCGGCACCGGAACCCTCACCCCCGCCGCGGCGTCCCGGGTCACCCGGTGGGCGCCCCCGCGCCGGTCTCGCTCGGCCGCACCACGACGAAGCCCTCGCCGTCCAGCCGGAGCTGCATGACCTCGCCGGAGCCGCCGCGGATCATCGACCCGAAGCTCTGCGAGCGGTGCAGCCCCGTCTGGAGCTGGGTGCTCCAGCCGACGACGGCGTCGGTGTCGACGAAGACCGGGTAGCCCGGCGAGACGGGGATGACGATCGGGGTGCCGTCGCAGACCACGCCCAGCCGGCCCTGGCCGGTGAACACGCTGTTGAACAGCCCGCCGCCCGCCATGCCCGCGCCCTTGACCACCTTGATGTCGTACGACAGCGACGAGTCGAAGCACAGCACGTTCCGCCCGTTGAGCGTGAGGCTGTCGTTCGGCTGGTCGAAGTCCAGGATGAAGCAGTTGGCCGCGCTCAGCGCGAACCAGCACTCGCCCTGCCCCTTCACCGACATGAGCGCCAGGCCCTCACCGGTGACCGCGCGCTTGAGGAACTGCCCCGCCCCCTGGCCCTTCTTCTCGAACTGCAGATTGCCCCGGTAGGCGATCATCGCGCCCTGCCGGGCCAGGCACTCGCCGTTGACGGCGTACTTGATCGACTTGGCGTTCTGCAGAGTCATGCCGACCTGCGTCGCAGGCTCGGCCATGTTTTCCTTAGCGAACAAATCACTGCGCATACGGGCATGATCCGCCGGAATCCCTCCCTCCGCCAAGCAGGCTGCGCCCCTGGCACACTTGATCGTGTGACCAGCGCCGAGACCAGCCCCTTCCAGCACGAGGCGGTGAGCCGCGACGACCTGCCGCAGTTCGTCCTCCCCCTCGTCGTACGCATCGAGCGCGCCGCCCCGCCCACGCGCACCGACGCCCTCCAGACGGCGGCGCGGGCGGTGCTGGTCCTGCTGGCGGACGAGCGCTGCGCGGGCGAGGGCCCGTGGGCCCAGGCCGTACGGGACTGGCAGGACGCCAGGATCCGCAAGGTGGTGCGGCGCGCGCGGGGCGCGGAGTGGCGCCGCGCGGAGGCGCTGCCGGGGATCACGGTGACGTCGGCGACCGGCGGGGGCGCTCCGGAAGGCCCGGCGCCTGAGCCCGGCGCCGCCGAGGTGCGGGTCTTCCCGCCCGTACCGCTCGACGGCTGGCCCAAGGACCTCGCCCGGCTCCAGGTCTCCGGCACCGACCTCGACGACCCCGAGCCCCCTCCCCCGCCCCCGGCAGGCGTCCCGGTGCTGTGGCTGGCGACGAGGCTCGGCATGACCGCGGGCAAGGCCATGGCCCAGGCGGGCCACGGCGCCCAACTCGCCTGGTGGGAGCTGCCCGACGAGGACCGCGCGGCCTGGCGCGCCGCCGGCTTCCCCCTCGCCGTCCGCACGGCTGCACCGGAGCACTGGGCGGAGCTGGTCGCGAGCGGGCTGCCGGTGGTCAGGGACGCCGGGTACACGGAGATCGCCGCGGGCAGTTGCACGGTCGTCGCCGACCACCCCGCGCTGCGTACCGGCTGACCCGCGGCCGTACGGGCACGCGCGCGCAGGACACACATCGCGGTGCACGCGCGCGTACGGGCACGGGTGCGGCCGGCGGCGCTACTCCGTCGCCACCCGTACGCCCAGCGCCACCAGCGTGCCGCCGAGCAGCGTCTCCTGGATCCGGCGGGCCCGGCGCGAGCGCAGCAGACGGCGCACGCGCCCGACCGCGAGCGCCGTCAGCCGCCGTCGGTCTCCCGCGCGTCCTCCGCGACGGCCGCCGCCGCCTTGCGCGCCGCGACCAGCACCGGGTCCCACACCGGCGAGAACGGCGGCGCGTACCCCAGGTCCAGGGCCGTCATCTGCTCCACCGTCATGCCCGCCGTCAGCGCCACCGCCGCGATGTCCACGCGCTTGCCCGCGCCCTCGCGGCCGACGATCTGCACGCCGAGCAGCCGCCCCGTGCGCCGCTCCGCGAGCATCTTCACGTGCATCGACGCGGCCCGCGGGTAGTAACCGGCCCGGCTGGTCGACTGGATGGTCACCGTCACGTACTGCAGGCCCACCTCGCGCGCCTGCGCCTCCAGCAGACCCGTACGGGCGATCTCCAGATCGCACACCTTGCTGACGGCCGTGCCCACCACGCCGGGGAACGTGCCGAAGCCGCCGCCGACGTTGCGGCCGATGACCTGCCCGTGCTTGTTGGCGTGCGTGCCCAGCGGGATGTACCGCTCGCGGCCCGACACCAGGTCGAGCACCTCGACGCAGTCGCCGCCCGCCCACACGTTCTCCTGCCCCCGCACCCGCATCGCCAGGTCCGTCAGCAGCCCGCCCGACTCGCCCAGCGGCAGCCCCGCCTCCCGCGCGAGCCCGGTCTCCGGGCGCACCCCGAGGCCCAGCACGACGACGTCCGCCGGATACTCGCCGTTCGCCGTGGCCACGCCGCGCACCTCGCCGTCCGTGCCGGTGAGGATCTCGGTGACCTCGGCGCCGGTGACGATCCCGATGCCGTTGCCGTTCATCGCCTCGTGCACCAGGGTGCCCATGTCGGGGTCGAGGGTGTTCATGGGCTGTTCGGCGCGCTCCAGGACGGTGACGTGGATCCCGCGGTGGCAGAACGCCTCCGCCATCTCCACCCCGATGTACCCGGCGCCCACCACGACCGCGTGCCGCACCTGCTGCTTCTGCAGCCGGTCCAGCAGCTCCTGGCCGTCGTCCAGGCTCTGCACCCCGTGCACCCCGGGAGCGTCGATGCCGGGCAGCGGCGGGCGCAGCGGCCGGGCGCCGGTGGCGATGACGAGGTGGTCGAAGCCGTGCCAGCGCTCCTGCGCGCCGGCCTCGTCGTCGAGGGCACGGGTGCGGACGCACTGCCGGTCGAGGTCGATCTCGGTGACCTCGGTGCGCATCCGCAGGTCGATGCCGCGCGCGCGGTGCTCCTCCGGGGTACGGGCGATGAGCTGGTCCCGCTCGGGGACCTCGCCGCCGACCCAGTACGGAATCCCGCAGGCCGAATACGACGTGAACCGGCCGCGCTCGAACGCGGTGATCTCCAGCTCGTCCGGCGTCCGCATCCGGCGCGCCTGCGACGCCGCGGACATGCCCGCCGCATCGCCGCCGATGACCACCATCCGCTGCTTGGCCCCCATGACGCTCCCTTTCGTCGCCGTGCAGGACACGCTACGACGGGTTACTCCGGCTCGCCGCCCTGGGGTGTCGGCTGCCCGGGGAACGGACTGGGCGGCGGGGTGACGTGCCGGCGCGGCAGCCGGCCGCGCAGCCACCGCCAGGCCAGGGCGAGCAGGACGAGGAGGGCGGCGAAGGGCAGCGACGCGGAGACGGCGATCAGCACCCCGCGCAGCCCGGTGACGAAGGCGTCCCAGCCGCCGGCCAGCGCGTCGGCGACGCCGGTGCCGTCATCCTCGTCCGCCGGGGGCGCGGCGGCGGGCCTGCGCAGCTCCAGGGTGATCGTGCCGAGCGCGGTGCGCTCCTTCAGCGAGGACTGCTGGGCGAGGAGCGCTTCCAGGTCGGCCTGGCGGGTGCCGAGTTCCCCCTCCAGGGTGACCACGTCAGCGAGTTTCGTGGCGTCGTCCATCAGGTCCCTGATGCGCGCGACGCTCGCGCGCTGGGACCGCACCCGGCTGTCGACGTCCACGACCTCGTCGGTGACGTCCTTCACCTCCACGTCGCGGTCGACGACGCGGCCCAGCTCTGCGAGGTCGCCGAGAACGGCGTCGTACCCCTCTGCGGGGACCCGCAGGGTGAGCCGGGCGCGCGCGGGGGCGCCGGGCTCCTGGCTGGTCGACTCGTCGCCGACGTAGCCGCCGGCGCCCTCGGCGAGCGTGCGGGCGGAGTCGGCGGCTCCGGCGAGGTCCTTGGTGCGTACGGTGATCTCGGCGGTGCGGACGAGAGCCTGCGGCGCGAGCGTGACGCCGTCGGCGGCGGTGGCTCCGCCTCGCGGTGCGCGCGAGTCGGCGGAGTCACCGGCACCGCCGGCGTCGACGCCGGCGCCCTCGCGCGGTGCCGCCCCCTGCGCCTTGGCGTCGTCCCGGGCGGAGTCGGCGCCGGCGGAGTCCGCCCCGCTGCCGGAGCAGCCGCCGACGGCGAGCACGGCGGCGAGCAGCGCGGCGGCGAGCGCGGGTCTGGTCCTGATACGTGCGGGCATCGTCGAACCCCCCTGGTGTCGGGTCTGTGCTGCTTCGACGGGGCGGCGGGGGCGGAGGTTCGGAATGGCGGGTCCCGGAAGGGTCACGATCGGACTACGCGGAGGGCGCGGTGCGGGCGGGCGCAGGCGCGGGTGGATGCCTGCGAGGGCTTCCGTGGCGCCCCGCGGGCTCGTTCGCGGTCGCCTCCGGGGTCGTACGCGGGGCGTCGGTGCGGGATATCCACAGGCTCGTAGGGCGTGTGGGCGGGGTCTGAGACAGTGGCTTGCATGAGCAGCGCACAGCCCGCGGAGCCCGGGCCGCCCAGGGTCGTCGTCATCGGCGGCGGCATCGCCGGCCTCGCCGCCGCGCACCGGCTGCTGGCCGGCGGCGCGCGGGTCACGGTGCTGGAGGCCGGGACCCGGCTCGGCGGCAAGCTGCACGCGGGCGAGCTGGCCGGCGTGCCGGCCGACCTCGGCGCGGAGGCCCTGCTGGCCCGCCGCCCGGAGGCCGTCGGCCTCGCCCGCGCGGTGGGGCTCGCCGACGCGCTGCAGCCGGTGGCCGCGGGCGGCGCGGCGGTCTGGACCCGCGGCCGGCTGCGGCCGCTGCCCGGCGGCCAGGTGATGGGCGTCCCCGGGGACCTGGACCGGCTGGCGGCGGCGGAGGTGCTGTCGCCCGAGGGCCTGGCGCGGGTCGCCCGCGAAGCGGAGCTGCCGCCGGCGGAGCCGGGCGAGGACGTGGCGATCGGCGCGTTCGTCGCCGAACGGCTGGGCGCGGAGGTCACGGATCGGCTGGTGGAGCCGCTGCTGGGCGGGGTGTACGCGGGCGACGCGTACCGGCTGTCGATGCGCGCCGCGGTCCCGCAGTTGTTCGCGGCGCTGCGCGAGGAGCGGACGCTGCTGGGCGCGGCGCGGGCGGTGCAGTCCCGCGGCGCGGCGGCGGGCACGTCGCAGGCGCCGGTCTTCATGGGCATCGAGGGCGGCATCGGCCGCCTGCCGGCGGCGGTGGCGGAGGCGGTGCGGCAAGCGGGCGGCGAGATCGTCCTCGGCACGGAAGTCGCGTCGCTGGAGCGCCGGAAGGGCTTCCCCGGCCCCGCCCCCGCCCGCTGGCGGGTCCTCGCCGGGGGGCGGGCCTACGACGCCGATGCCGTCGTGCTCGCCGTGCCGGCCGCCGCTGCCGCGCGGCTGGTGCGGGGGGTCGCGCCGCGGGCCGCCGCGGAGTTCGACGGGGTGCGGTACGCCTCCATGGCGCTGATCACCCTCGCCCTCCCCCGCCGGGAGGCCGAGGCCCAGTTGCCCGCCGGGACCGGCTTCCTCGTGCCGCCGGTCGACGGGCGGACCATCAAGGCGTCGACGTTCTCCTCCGCCAAGTGGGGCTGGGCCGGCGACGACGACATCTTCCTCCTGCGCACCTCCGTCGGCCGCATCGACGACGACAAGACCCTCGAACGGGACGACGCCGACCTCGTCACCGCCTCCCTCGACGACCTCCGTGCCGCCACCGGGCTCGACGCCCGCCCGGTCGCGAGCCGCGTCAGCCGGTGGCGCGGCGCCCTGCCGCAGTACGAGGTCGGGCACGACGCCCGGGTGGCGCGCATCCGCGGCGCGCTGCCCGCCGGGCTCGCGGTGTGCGGCGCGCTCTACGACGGCGTGGGCATCCCTGCCTGCATCGCGAGCGCGCACCGGGCCGCCGACGAGCTGCTGGGGCGCCCTGGGACAATGACCGCATGAGTGACGCAACCCCCCCGCCGGCCGACTCGCCCGCGGCTCCGTCCCGCTCCGCGAACGCCGGCAAGAAGGCCAAGGACCTCAACGAGGTCATCCGCTACACCCTCTGGTCCGTCTTCCGGCTCCGCGACGCCCTCCCCGAGGACCGCGCGGGCTACGCGGACGAGGTGACCGAGCTGTTCGAGCAGCTCGCCGCGAAGGACGTCGTCGTGCGCGGCACGTACGACGTGTCCGGGCTGCGCGCCGACGCGGACGTCATGATCTGGTGGCACGCGGAGAGCTCGGACGCGCTGCAGGAGGCGTACAACCTCTTCCGCCGCACCCGCCTCGGCCGCGCCCTCGCGCCGGCCTGGTCGAACATGGCGCTGCACCGCCCCGCCGAGTTCAACAAGTCGCACATTCCGGCGTTCCTCGCGGACGAGACCGCGCGCGCGTACGTGAGCGTGTACCCGTTCGTCCGCTCCTACGACTGGTACCTGCTCCCGGACGAGGACCGCCGCCGCATGCTCGCGGATCACGGCAAGATGGCCCGCGGCTTCCCGGACGTACGGGCCAACACGGTGCCCTCGTTCTCCCTCGGCGACTACGAGTGGATCCTCGCCTTCGAGGCCGATGAACTGCACCGCATCGTGGACCTGATGCGCCACCTGCGCGGGTCCGAGGCGCGGCTGCACGTCCGCGAGGAGGTGCCGTTCTACACCGGCCGCCGCAAGCCGGTCGCGGAGCTGGTCGCCTCCCTCGCCTGACGCCGGCGTCCGGCGGCCTGAGCCCCGCCACCCCGGCCCGGCGCGCCGGCCTCAGCCGACCGCCGGGCCGCCCGCCCCGGGCGCCGCCGACCGCTTCCCGCCCCGCTCCGCCTTCGGCTCCGGGCGCGGTGCGCAGCTCACGTCGCCGGGCGTGCGGCCCGTCAGCAGGTACGTGTCGACGTGCTTGTTGACGCAGCCGTTCTCGCCCCCGGCGAGCCCGTGCGACCCGGCGTCCTTCTCCGTCACCAGGTCCGCCGAGCCGCCCAGCCGCCGCGCGAGTTCCCGCGCGCCGTCGTACGGCGTGGCCGCGTCGCGCTCGGCGGCGAGAAGGAGCACCGGCGGCAGCTCGCCGGCGTCGGTGCGGACGTCGAGCGGCTGCTGCCGCGGGCCGGTCCAGAACGCGCACGGCAGGTTCATCCAGGCGTTCTCCCACGTCTCGAACGGCGCCACGCGCGCGAGCCGGCTGTTGTCGCGGTCCCAGGTCTCCCAGTCCGTGGGCCAGGGCGCGTCGTTGCACTCGACGGCGGTGTAGACGGCGTTGCCGTTCTCCTCCGCCTCGTTGTCCGACGGGTCGTCGGCCGCGAACTCCACCAGCGTCTTCGGTTTGCCGTCCAGGTAGTCCGCGAGCGCGGTGGCGGCCTGCGGCCAGTACCCGTCGGCGTACGCCGCCCGCAGGAAGCCCGCCTGCAACTGGGCCGTGCCGATCCGCCCGCCGGCCGGCTCCTTCTCGATCGTCTCGCGGGCCCGCTCGTACGCCGCCGCCACCTCCCACCGGGTGCGGCCGAGGTGGTAGACATCGTCGTGCTTGGCGACCCACCGCTGCCAGTCGGCCCAGCGCTCCTCGAACGCGGCGGACTGGCGCAGGTTGTTGCCGTACCAGATCTGCCGCGGGTCGGGGTCGACCGGGCTGTCGAAGACCATGCGGCGCACGTGGTCCGGGTAGAGCGCGGCGTACAGGCTGCCGAAGTAGGTGCCGTAGGAGGCGCCGAGGTAGGTGAGCTTGCGCTCGCCGAGCGCGGCGCGCAGCACGTCGAGGTCGCGGGCGTTGTTGAGGGACGTGTAGTGCCGCAGGCCCGCGATCTTCGCGCAGCCGTCGGCGTACGCGCGCGCCTTCTCGACCCGGGCGCGCTTCTCGCGCTCCGAGGGGCGCTCGGAGGTGTTCGACGGCGTCTTCACGAACTCGTCGGGGTTCTGGCAGGACAGTGCGCCGGAGCGCTCGACGCCGCGCGGGGCGTAGCCGACGAAGTCGTACACCTCGGCCAGCCGCCGCCACTCCGGCGACCGGCTCAGCAGCGGGAAGTACGTGCCGGAGCCGCCGGGGCCGCCGGGGTTGAAGACGAGCTTGCCCTGCCGCTCGGCGCGCGGTCCCGTGGCGCCGATGTGGCTGACGGTGAGCTTGAGCTGCCTCCCGCCGGGGTCGGCGTAGTCCAGCGGGACGGCGACGGTGCCGCACTCGATGGGCGCCGGCAGCCCTTCGGCCGCCGGGCAGGGGCCGTAGTCGACGCCGGCCTTCGCGGCGCGGGCGGCGGCGACGGCGACCCCGCGGGCCTCGGGCCCTTCGGCCGCCCGGAACACGGGGGCGGGGGTCCCCGAGCGGGCGGCGTCGGCGGCGGGGGCCGCGGCGAGGCCGGTGAGAGCGAGCGAACCGAGGATTCCGTACAGCACTGCTGCTCTCACGAAGGGCCCTTCCGGCGTGACGAGGCGTGGCGAGGCGCGATGAGGCGTGGCGAACGGTCGCGCGGAGCGGCGTGCGCGACGGGGAGAATGGAGGGTAAAAGTGATAATTCTTGGCGGAGTTGCTGATGTAAAGGACCCCGGCGGGGGTGTCGCGGTGCGCGTCAGCCGAGACAGGGCCTAGCGCGCGAGCGCGGCGCGCATCTCCGGGTCGGGGAGCGCGGCGGGCCCGTGTACGGCGAGTCCGGTGAGCAGCGAGTCCGCCTCGTCGAGGGTGGCGAGCAGCCCGCGGCCGTCGGGCGTGGCCCAGCGCGTGTAGTCGCCGACCTCCAGCCGGGCTATCGCCAGACAGCCGCAGACCAGTATCAGCGGCAGCACGAACCAGCCCGCGATCGGCTCCTGCTCGGGCGCCCGCAGCGCCAGCGCGGCGGTCCCGGCGCCGAGCACCACCACCCCCGCGATCCGTACGTGCCGCACCGCGGCGCGCACGGCGGACCGGATCGGCGCGGGCACCGCGAGCCCGGCCGCGGCGAGGCCGTCGTCCAGGTCGCGCAGCGCGTCGGCGGAGGAGGCGGCGGCGCGGATGGCCGGAATCGTGTTCTGCCCGCCGGGCCCGGCGGCGGCGATCACCGCGCGCTCGACGGGGTCGCGCCCCTCGGGCGCCACGACAGTCGCCCAGCCGGTGTGCGCGAGCAGCAGCCGCCGCTCGCGCGCCAGCGCGACCAGGGTGACGTCGACGACCCGCCGCGGCCCGCCGGCGAGGAAGGCGGCCTCGTACAGGGTCAGCTCACGCGCCCCGCGGACCTGCGCCGGCTCGGGCTCCGGCTGTGCCGCGGCGACGGAACCGACGAGCACCAGGCGCCCGCACGTCAGCAGCGCGGCCGCCCAGGCGACGAGCGCGAAGCACACCCACATGGCGGTGTTCTACGCGATCGGGGGCACAGGGCGCCAGCCCTATCTTTCCGAACGCGGCCGTGATAGCGGGGTGTTGCGGACCCGTAGCCGACAGCAAGCCGTACGGGCCGACCGGCCTGCGGGAGGCAGGCGGGACTCAGCGGGCCGAGGACTCGTGCACGTACTCCACGAGCCGCGTGAGCGCGTCCGGGTCCGTCGTCGGGAGCACCCCGTGGCCGAGGTTGAACACGTGCCCCTCCAGCCCCGCCGCCGCCTCCAGCACCTCGCCGGCCTTGGCCTCCATCGCCTCGCCGGGCGCGAACAGCACCGCCGGGTCGAGGTTGCCCTGCAGCGCCTTGCCGGGGCCGAGGCGGCGCGCCGCCTCGTCCATCGGCACCCGCCAGTCGACGCCGACGACGTCGGCGCCGGCCTCGCCCATCGCGGTCAGCAGTTCGCCGGTGCCGACGCCGAAGTGGATACGCGGCACGCCGTACTCGGCGACGGCCGCGAAGACCTCGGCCGACGCGGGCAGCACCGCGCGCCGGTAGTCGGCGGGGGCCAGCGCGCCCGCCCAGGAGTCGAAGAGCTGCACGGCGGAGGCGCCGGCCTCGATCTGCACCCGCAGGAACGCCGCCGTGATGCCCGCGAGCCGGCCGACCAGCTCGGCCCACAGCTCCGGGGCGCCGTACATCATCGCCTTGGTGTGCTCGTGGTTGCGCGAGGGACCGCCCTCGACCAGGTAGCTGGCCAGCGTGAACGGCGCCCCGGCGAAGCCGATGAGCGGCGTGGCGCCCAGCTCCTCCGTCAGCCGGCCCACGGCCTCGGTCACGTACGGCACGTCGTCGGGCTCCAGCGGGCGGAGCTGCGCGAGGTCCGCGCGGCTGCGGATCGGCTGGGCGACGACGGGACCGACGCCCGGTTTGATGTCGAGGTCGACGCCGATGGCCTTGAGCGGCACGACGATGTCGCTGAAGAAGATCGCGGCGTCCACGCCGTGCCGCCGTACGGGCTGCAGCGTGATCTCGGTGACGAGGTCGGGCCGCCGGCACGAGTCGAGCATGGCGATGCCCTCGCGCAGCCGCCGGTACTCGGGCAGCGACCGGCCCGCCTGCCGCATGAACCACACGGGTGTGTGCGGCACTGGTTCGCGCCGGCACGCGCGCAGGAACGCGGAGTCGGCGGCGGGACCCGCGGGGGCGGTGGCCGTGGAAGCGGCACCGGCGGTGGACGTGGCGGAGGGGCGGGGGGCGCTGTCGGCACTCACCCCAGCATCTTCGCACGCGCGTGGGAGTCGAGATCCGGCCACCCGGGTGTCCCGCAGCGCTTCTGCACGCCGCGCCCCCTAGTCTTCCGGGCATGGTTGCGGCTCCTGGACACCTCGTCGACGAACCCGATGGCCCCCCGGAAGGCCGGCCGGGGGGCGGAGCCCTGCCGCCCCCGTTCCGGCGGGCCGTCGAGGCGCTCGACTCCGCTGCGGTACGCCCGGAAGTGACCCTGCAGGCGACGCGGGCGCCGCGGGGCATCGCCCCGTTCGCGTACGCCCTGGAGGCGGATGTCGACGAGGACGCGGGGGAGGACGTCGAGCCGGCAGACGGCCGGCTGGTGCTGCTGCACGACCCGGACGGGCAGGACACCTGGCGCGGTACGTTCCGCTTCGTCACGCTGCTGCGCGCGGAGCTGGAGCCGGAGATGGCCGCGGACCCGCTGCTGCCGGAGGTGTGCTGGTCCTGGCTGACCGGCGCGCTGGACACCCGCGGCCTGGGCTACGGCGAGCCCAGCGGCACGGTCACGCGCGCGTCCTCGCACCACTTCGGCGGGCTGGCGGAGCGCGGCACCACGACGAAGATCGAGATCCGGGCGTCCTGGACGCCGCAGCCGTCGCGCGCGGCCGGGGACGGCGCCCCGGACGCGGCGGCGCACCTGGCGGCGTGGGTGGAGATGCTGTGCCAGTGCGCGGGCCTGCCGCCGTCGGCCGCGCCGCCGGCGGCGGCGGAGCCGGACGCCGCGCCGATCGTGCCGCTGCCGCAGCGCCGCGGCTCGCGCCGGCGCTGAGCGCGCGGCCCTGAAGGCGGGCGGCCCCGGAGACGGACGGAGCATGCGGCGGGGCCGTCGGGGCGTACGGCTCAGCAGGGTCGGGGGCCGCCCGCACCCGCCCGGAGGGCGGCGACCGGCCGCGTGCCCCGCAGTCGATCGCCCATCCGAATTGTCCGTTTTTTCCTCACTAATTCGTGATCATTGCCTAAAGCCCCTCCGAGCTCCTGCCGAAGACGTGAGAGACCTTCCGTACGCGGTCCGTACGCGACACGGAACGTCCCGGCTCTCCCAGCCGGCCCCGTCCCCGCACACCGTCTGGAGGGACCTGGTGTCTGTTCTCCTCGAGCAACCCACAAGCCTGGTCGCCTACCGCCCCAACAAGCCGACGGCCATGGTCGTCGTGGCCGACCCCCGCGTGCGCTCGACCGTCACCCGCCATCTGTGGGCGCTGGGCGTGCGCGACGTGATCGAGGCGTCGTCCATCGCGGAGGCCCGCCCCCGGATCGCCAACCCCCGCGACATCTGCGTCGCCGACGTCCACCTGCCCGACGGCTCCGGCCTCACGCTGCTCTCGGAGGCGCGCTCCGCGGGCTGGCCCAACGGCCTCGCGCTCTCCGCAGCCGACGACATCGGCGCCGTACGCAATGCCCTCGCGGGCGGCGTCCGCGGCTACGTCGTCACCGGCACCCGCACCAGCATGGGCCTGCCCACCCGCCCCAACGCCGCGCACATCGGCGCCGCCGCGGGACGGCTGCACCACCGCCGCCCACCGGGCTCCCCCGGCGCCGGCGGCCACTCAGGTCCGCCCGGACATCCCGGCGGTTACCGCGAGCTGTCCGGCCGCGAGGTCGAGGTGCTGCGGCTGGTGGCGGAGGGCCAGTCGAACAAGGCCATCGGCGTCTCGATGGGGCTGTCCGCGCTGACCGTCAAAAGCCACCTCGCCCGTATCGCGCGCAAGCTCGGCACGGGCGACCGCGCCGGCATGGTGGCGGTGGCGCTGCGCACCGGGATCATCCACTGACCGGGGCCCGGTAACGGGCCCTCTCCAGGCAGCCGCGCGGCGCCCGTCGACGTAACGTTCCGTCGACGGGCGCTGTCGTGCACGACTCACAGATACCCTTGACACGTGACCGACGCCCAAGAGACCGCAGCAGAGGACAGACTCCCCGCACCCGGAGCACCGACTTCCGGATCGGCGCCGGTCCCCCTTCTCGATCCCCGCGAGGGCATCCCGCCCGTCACCGCGGACCCCGAGGCGCTCGCCGAGGTCGTCCGCGCGTTCGCCGGGGGCAGCGGCCCGGTCGCCATCGACGCGGAGCGCGCCAGCGGCTACCGCTACGGGCAGCGGGCGTACCTCGTGCAGTTGCGCCGGGAGGGCGCGGGCACGGCCCTGGTCGACCCGGTGGCCTGCCCCGACCTCTCCGGGCTCGCGGCGGCGATCGGCGATGCGGAATGGGTTCTGCACGCCGCGACCCAGGATCTGCCGTGTCTCGCCGAGATAGGCATGCGTCCTGGCGCGCTGTTCGACACGGAGCTGGCGGGGCGGCTGGCGGGCTTCCCCCGGGTCGGGCTCGGCGCGATGGTCGAGAACGTCCTCGGGTACGCGCTGGAGAAAGGCCACTCTGCCGTCGACTGGTCCACCCGGCCGCTGCCCGAGCCGTGGCTGCGCTACGCCGCGCTCGACGTCGAGCTGCTGGTGGACCTGCGGGACGCGCTGGCCGAGGAGCTGACGGCGCAGGGGAAGCTGGAGTGGGCGGAGGAGGAGTTCGCGGCGATCGCCGCGGCGCCGCCGCCGGAGCCGCGCCGGGACCCCTGGCGGCGTACGTCGGGCATGCACAAGGTACGGCGCAGGCGCCAGCTCGGCACCGTACGGGAGCTGTGGACGGCCCGGGACCGCATCGCGCAGCGGCGGGACATCTCGCCGGGCAAGGTGCTCGCGGACACCGCCATCGTGGAGGCGGCGCTCGCGATGCCGACGTCCACGCGGGCGCTGGCCGCGCTGCCGGGCTTCGGGCACCGCATGGGCCGGCGGCAGCTGGAGCAGTGGCTCGCCGCGGTGGAGCGCGCCCGCGCGCTGCCGGAGTCCGAGCTGCCGCAGCCGGGCCTGCCGCTGAACGGCCCGCCGCCGCCGCGCGCGTGGGCGGACAAGGACCCGGCCGCGGCCGCACGGCTGTCAGCGGCGCGGGCGGCGGTGACGGCACGCGCGGAGGAGCTGGGCCTGCCGCAGGAGAACCTGATCGCACCGGACACGGTGCGCCGCATCTGCTGGGAGCCCCCGAAGGACCCCACGGAGGAGTCGGTAGCGGCAGCCCTGACCAACCTGGGCGCCCGCCCCTGGCAAATCAACCAGGTCACCCCCCTCCTGACAGCAGCGGTCAGCAACTGACCAACGCGGCGGGAGCACCCCGGGCACGGCGTGGTCCTGATCGGACGGCGTGAGTGGCGCTGCCGCGCGGCCGACCGGCCCGGGAGCGGTGTGAGGCCCCGGCAACCGCCAGTCCCGCCGCCCCGGGCCCCCGGTATCGTCCGCCCGGTGAGGGTGCTGTGCGGCACAACTCCGGCAGGCCGCTGGGCACCGCCTGTTACCCGTGAGTAGCATGGGGGGCGAGCCGTGCCGTCCCCCGCGGGCCGGTGCCGCGTGAACCCGCATCCCCTCCGGAGGAGAGCCCGTGCCTCGTACCGCAAGGGACGTCGTCTTCGTCGACGGCGTCAGGACCCCGTTCGGCAAGGCGGGCCCGAAGGGCATCTACCACGAGACCCGCGCCGACGACCTCGTCGTCAAGTGCATCCGCGAGCTGCTGCGCCGCAACCCCGCCCTCGATCCCGCCACCGTCGACGACGTCGCCATCGCCGCCACCACCCAGATCGGCGACCAGGGCCTGACCATCGGCCGCACCGCCGGCATCCTCGCCGGGCTGCCGCCGACCGTGCCCGGGTACTCCATCGACCGGATGTGCGCCGGCGCCATGACCGCCGTGACGACGACCGCCGCCTCCACCGCCTTCGGCGCGTACGACATCGCCCTGGCCGGCGGCGTCGAGCACATGGGCCGGCACCCGATGGGCGAGGCCGTGGATCCCAACCCGCGGTTCGTCTCCGAGAAGCTCGTCGACGAGTCCGCCCTCTTCATGGGCATGACCGCGGAGAACCTGCACGACCGCTTCCCGCACCTGACCAAGGCCCGCGCCGACGAGTACGCGGTGCACTCCCAGGAGAAGGCCGCCAAGGCGTACGCGAACGGGCGGATCCAGGCCGACCTGGTGCCCGTCTCCGTCCGCCGCACCAACGCAGAAGCCGGCGAGACCGGCTGGGGGCTGGCCACCCAGGACGAGCCGATGCGCCCCGGCACCACGCTCGCGAACCTCGCGACGCTGAAGACCCCCTTCCGCGCCCACGGCCGGGTCACCGCCGGCAACGCCGCCGGGCTCAACGACGGCGCCACCGCCTCCCTCATCGCCGCCGAGGACGTGGCACGCGCGGCCGGGCTGCCGGTGAAGATGCGGCTGGTGTCGTTCGCCTTCGCCGGGGTAGAGCCCGAGGTGATGGGCGTCGGCCCGATCCCGTCCACCGAGAAGGCGCTCGCCAAGGCGGGCCTCGGCATCGGCGACATCGGCCTGTTCGAGATCAACGAGGCGTTCGCCGTGCAGGTGCTGGCGTTCCTCGACCACTTCGGCATCGCCGACGACGACCCCCGCGTCAACCAGTACGGCGGCGCCATCGCCTTCGGCCACCCCCTCGCCTCCTCCGGCGTGCGGCTGATGACGCAACTGGCCCGGCAGTTCGAGGAGCAGCCGCAGGTGCGGTACGGCATCACCACCATGTGCGTCGGCTTCGGCATGGGCGGCACGGTCATCTGGGAGAACCCGCACTTCGAGGGGGCAGGCAAGTGAGCAGCAGCACCGTGGAACTTCTCAAGGGCGCGGCGGAGCGCTTCCCCGACGAGGTCGTCACGCAGGCGCACGTACGCCACCTCGACCTGCCCGGCGGCGCGGGCCGGTTCGCGCTGATCACCCTCGACAACGGCTTCGACCACACCAAGCCGACCACCTTCGGCCCGCAGTCGCTCGCCGGCCTCGACGCCGCGCTCGACCAGGTCGAGAAGGAGGCCGCGGAGGGCGGGATCGTCGGCGTCGGCATCACCGGCAAGCCGTTCATCTTCGCCGTCGGCGCCGACCTCAAGGGCGTCGAGGTGCTCGGGCAGCGCGACGAGGCGCTGGCCATCGGGCGCGGCGGGCACGAGGTGTTCAAGCGGCTGGCCGACCTCGGCGTGCCGACGTTCGCGTACTACAACGGCGCCGCGATGGGCGGCGGCGTCGAGATCGGGCTGCACTGCACGTACCGCACCGTCTCCACCGCCGTGCCGGCGTTCTCGCTGCCGGAGGTCTTCCTCGGGCTGGTGCCCGGCTGGGGCGGCTGCACGCTGCTGCCGAACCTGATCGGCGCGGACCGCGCGGTCACCGTCGTGATCGAGAACAGCCTCAACCAGAACCGGCAGCTCAAGGGCAAGCAGGTCTACGACCTGGGGATCGCCGACGCGATCTTCGAGGGCGCCGACTTCCTGGAGCAGTCCCTCGCCTGGACGGGTGCCGTCCTCAGCGGTGAACTGGAGGTCGTACGCTCGGACATCGACCGCGGCGAGGCGTGGGACGCGGCGATCGAGCGCGGCCGCGCCGTCGCCGACGACAAGGTGCACGGCGCCGCCCCGGCGGCGTACCGCGCGCTGGACATCATGGCCGCGGCGAAGAACGGCGACCTGCGGCAGGGCTTCGCGGCCGAGGACGAGGCGCTGGCCGACCTGATCATGGGCGGCGAACTGCGGGCCGGGATCTACGCCTTCAACCTCGTGCAGCGGCGCGCCAAGCGGCCCGCCGGGGCGCCGGACAAGAGCCTCGCCCGGCCGGTCACGAAGGTCGGCGTGGTCGGCGCGGGGCTGATGGCCTCGCAGTTGGCGCTGCTGTTCGTCCGCCGGCTCGACGTGCCCGTCGTGCTCACGGACATCGACCAGGAGCGGATCGACAAGGGCGTGGCGTGGGTCCACGAGCAGATCGACATGCTGCTGCTGAAGGGCCGGGTGAACCAGGACGCGGCCAACCGGCTCAAGGCGCTGGTCACCGGGTCGCTGGACAAGGCCGCGGCGTTCGCCGACGCCGACTTCGTGATCGAGGCGGTCTTCGAGGAACTCTCTCTCAAGCAGCGGATCTTCGCCGAGCTGGAGGAGGTCGTCCCGCCGACCGCGATCCTCGCGACGAACACCTCGTCCCTGTCGGTGACGGAGATGGCCGCCGGGCTCAAGCACCCCGAGCGGGTCGTGGGCTTCCACTTCTTCAACCCGGTGGCGGTCCTGCCGCTGCTGGAGATCGTACGGGCCGCGGACACCGACGACGCCTCGCTGGCCACGGCGTTCGCCGTCGCCAAGAAGCTGAGGAAGTCGGCCGTGCTGGTCAAGGACGCCCCGGCGTTCGTCGTCAACCGCATCCTGACCCGCTTCATGGGCGAGGTGCTGGGCGCCGTGGACGAGGGCACGCCGGTGGAGGTCGCGGACGGGGCGCTGGCGCCGCTGGGGCTGCCGATGTCGCCGATCGTGCTGCTCGACCTGGTCGGCCCCGCGGTCGCCCACCACGTCGCGGGCACCCTCGCCACGGCGTTCCCCGACCGCTTCGCGCAGTCGGCGAACCTGGGCCGGGTCGTGGAGGCGGGCAAGCGGACGCTGTACGTCCATGACTCGGGCAAGCCGGAGCTGGACCCGGAGGTGGCGGCGCTCTTCCAGGTCGGCGACACGGTGCTGACGGAGGAGCAGGTACGCGACCGGGCGCTGGACGCCATCGCGCAGGAGATCCGGCTGATGCTGGACGAGGGCGTCGTGGCCGAGGCGCAGGACGTCGACCTGTGCCTGATCACCGGCGCGGGCTGGCCGTTCCACCTGGGCGGCATCACGCCGTACCTGGACCGGGCGGGCGTCAGCGAGCGCGTCACGGGCCGCCGGTTCCTGCCGCCGGGCGTGGCGAGCGTCCCGGAGTAGCGGTACGTCACCCGTGCCCCGGCCGCCGGTGCGCGGCCGGGGCACGTTCGTGTCGTACGGGCGTGGGAGGCTGGGCGGCATGGACGCACCCCTCCCGCTGCTCGTCGTGGACGCCGCCAACGTCGTCGGGTCGGTGCCCGACGGCTGGTGGCGCGACCGGCACGGGGCGGCGGAGCGGCTGCGCGACGGCCTCGTGCCGTACGCCTCGGCGGGCGTGGCGGGGCTGCCGGGTCCGGTGGAGGTGGTGCTCGTGGTCGAGGGCGCGGCCCGCGGGGTGGCGGAGGTGCCGGGGGTACGGGTCGTGGCGGCGGACGGCAGCGGGGACGACCGGATCGTGGCGGTCGTCGCGGAGGCGGCCGAGCGGGATCCGGAGCGCCGCGTGCTGGTGGTCACGGCGGACCGCGCACTGCGCGACCGCGTCCACCGCCACGGCGCGGCCACGGCGGGCCCGCGTACGGTCCGGCCCGTCTGACGCCCGCGGCACGGGCGGGCGGGCACGGGCAGGTGCGGACACACGGCGAAGGGGCGGCCCGCAGGAGCCGCCCCTCGTCCGCCGTTGTGGCACTCAGTCCCCGACGACCTTCGACACCCTGCCTTCCCCGGTGCTCTGGGCCGCGATGTCCTCGCCCGCGCGCCGGTCGAGCCGGGCGACCAGGCCGGTGACCTGGCGGGCGATGTCCGGGGCCGTCAGGCCGATGTCCGCCAGGACCTCCTTGCGGGAGGCGTGGTCCAGGAAGCGCTCCGGGATGCCGAAGTCGCGCAGCGGGATGTCGACGCCCGCGTCGCGCAGCGCCTGCGCGACGGCGGAGCCGACGCCGCCGGTGCGGATGTTGTCCTCGACGGTGACGACCACGCGGTGCCGCTCGGCGAGCGGCGGCAGCGCCGCGTCGACGGGCTTGACCCAGCGCGGGTCGACGACCGTCGTCGTGATGCCCTGCTTGTCGAGCAGCCCGGCGACCTCCAGGCACATCGGCGCCAGCGCGCCGACGGAGACCAGCAGCACGTCGGGGCGCTCCGCGCCCTCGGTGCCGGCCGCCGGCTCGTGGAGCACGTCCATGCCGCCGATCCGGCCGACCGCGGGGACCGCGGGGCCGACGGCGCCCTTGGAGTAGCGCACGACGGTCGGGGCGTCGTCGACGGCGACGGCCTCGCGCAACTGGGCGCGTACCTGGTCGGCGTCGCGCGGGGCGGCGATCCGCAGCCCGGGGACGACCTGGAGGATCGACATGTCCCACATGCCGTTGTGGGAGGCGCCGTCGCTGCCGGTGACGCCGGCCCGGTCCAGGACGAACGTCACCCCGCAGCGGTGCAGCGCGACGTCCATCAGCACCTGGTCGAACGCCCGGTTGAGGAAGGTGGCGTAGACGGCGAAGACCGGGTGCAGGCCGCCGGTGGCCAGGCCGGCGGCGGAGACCGCGGCGTGCTGCTCGGCGATGCCCACGTCGTAGACCCGGTCGGGGAAGGTCTCCGCGAACTTCTGCAGGCCCACGGGGCGCATCATCGCGGCGGTGATCCCGACGACGTCGGGGCGCTCGCGGCCGATCCGCACCATCTCGTCGGCGAAGACGGAGGTCCAGTCGGCGCCGCCCGCGGCCACCGGCAGGCCGGTGTCCGGGTGGATGACGCCGACCTGGTGGAACTGGTCGGCCTCGTCCTGGCGCGCGGGCAGGTAGCCGCGGCCCTTCTCGGTCAGGCAGTGCACGATGACGGGGCCGCCGAAGCGGCGGGCGCGCTGGAGGGCGGACTCGACGGCGGCGATGTCGTGGCCGTCGATGGGGCCGACGTACTTCAGCCCCAGGTCCTCGAACATGCCCTGCGGCGCGATGAAGTCCTTCAGGCCCTTCTTGGCGCCGTGCAGGGTCTCGTACAGCGGCTTGCCGACGACGGGCGTACGGTCCAGCAGCTCCTTGCCGCGGGCGAGGAAGCGCTCGTAGCCGTCGGTGGTGCGCAGGGTGGCGAGGTGGTCGGCGAGGCCGCCGATGGTGGGGGCGTACGAGCGCTCGTTGTCGTTGACGACGATGACGAGCGGGCGGTCCTGGGCGGCGGCGATGTTGTTCAGCGCCTCCCAGGCCATGCCGCCGGTCAGCGCGCCGTCGCCGATGACCGCGACGACGGCGGCGTCGCGGCCGCGCACCTCGTTGGCCTTGGCCAGGCCGTCGGCCCAGCCGAGGACCGTGGAGGCGTGGCTGTTCTCGATGACGTCGTGGTCGGACTCGGCCCGCGAGGGGTAGCCGGACAGGCCGCCCTTCTTCTTGAGCTTGCCGAAGTCCTGGCGGCCGGTGAGCAGCTTGTGCACGTACGACTGGTGGCCGGTGTCCCACAGCACCCGGTCGCGGGGCGATTCGAAGACCCGGTGCAGCGCGATGCTCAGCTCCACCACGCCGAGGTTGGGGCCGAGGTGGCCGCCGGTGCGGGCGACGGATTCCACCAGGAAGGTGCGGATCTCCGCGGCCAGCCGGTCGAGCTGCTCGGGACCGAGCCGGTCCAGGTCGCGCGGTCCCTTGATACGGGCCAGCAGTGCCACCCGTGCCTCCTTGCTGTCGCAGCCTGCCTTCGGGCCGTACGGCCCCGGGCCCCGCCGTCCGTGCGGACGTGCCGGGCCCGAAACGTCCGGTCGAGTCTAATGTTCCCGATGTCCGGTCGCTGATCCGACAGTGCGATGTATGCCACAGGTCCGCAACACCTACACCCCCGTACCAGGATCGGTACGGGGGTGCGGGCGGGTGGCGGGCGGGACGGCGGTCAGGCGCGTCCGGCCGTTTTCTGGGTGCGGCGGGAGACGGAGTCGATGACGACCGCCGCCAGCAGCACCGAGCCGGTGATCATGTACTGCACCGGGGCGTCGATGCCCTTGAGCGCCAGGCCCGACTGGATGGACATGATGACCAGCACGCCGAGCAGCGCGGACCAACTGCTGCCACGGCCGCCGTAGAGGCTGGTGCCGCCGATGACGGCCGCCGCGATGGCGTTCATCAGCAGCGTGCCGCCGCCCGCGCCCTGGTTCGCCGCGGCGATGGTCGACGTCATGAACAGGCCGCCGACCGCCGCCAGGGTGCCGGAGACGGCGAAGACCGCGATGCGCATCAGGTCGACGTCGATGCCCGCCCGGCGGCTGGCCTCGACGCTGCCGCCGAGGGCGAAGATCCGCCGGCCGAAGCCGGTGCGGCGCAGCGTGAAGTCCGCGCCGACGACCACGATGAGGAAGATGAGCAGCGCCAGCGGCAGGCCCTTGTACTGGTTCAGCACGTACGCCGGGACGTACGCGAGCACCGCGAGCACGGCCGTACGCAGGATGATCTCGCTCAGCGGCCGCGACGGCACCCCGGCAGCCTCGCGCCGCCTCGCCCCGAAGTACGCGGCGGCGAAGTAGCCGCCGACGGCGATCGTGGCCACGCCGTAGGCGGCGGCGACGTCGGTGAAGTAGTACGTGGTGAGCTTGCCGACCACGCCGTCGGAGTCGATGTTGATGGTGCCGGAGCTGCCCAGGATGTAGAGCATCAGGCCCTGCCAGCCGAGCAGCCCCGCGAGGGTCACGACGAGCGGCGGGACGCCGATCCGGGCGAAGAAGAAGCCGTGGAAGGTGCCGGTCGCGGTGCCGACCAGGATCGCGAGGATGATCGCCGGGACTTCCGGCATCCCCTCCTGGACGGCCAGCACGGCGAACACCGCGCCCGCGAGCCCGCTGACCGAGCCGATCGACAGGTCGATCTCGCCGAGCAGCAGGACGAAGATGATGCCGACGGCTATCAGCCCGGGACCTGCGATGTCGATGGAGATGTTCGACAGGTTCTGCGCGGACAGGAAGGCGTCGTCCAGGCCCTGGAAGATCGCCATGATGAGGATCAGGCCGACGATGACCGGGACGGAGCCCAGCTCACCGCCGCGCATGCGGCGCTTGAACTCGGTCAGATAGCCGGCGAAGCCCTGCTCGCGGACGACCAGCCGGGGGTCGACGGCGGTGACGGCGCCCTTGGCGACCCCGGGCGAGGACTCGGCGGGCGGGCTGTCGGCGGGTGCGCCGGACTTCGCCAGGTCGGGCTTCGCGGAGTCCTTCTTCTTGATCCCCTCGGTGCTCACTTCGCTGCCTCCGCACTTCCGCGCGCCGAGCGGCGCGTCACGGCGTTGTCCGTGGCGCCCGTGATGGCGGCGACGATCTCTTCCTGCGTCGTGGTCGCGACGTCGAAGACGCCGTTGTTACGGCCGAGGCGCAGGACGGCGACCCGGTCGGCGACGGCCTTGACGTCCTCCATGTTGTGGCTGATCAGCAGCACGGCGTGGTCGCGCTCGCGCAGCCGCTCGACGAGGTCGAGCACCTGGGCGGTCTGCTCGACGCCGAGGGCGGCGGTGGGCTCGTCGAGGATGACGAGCTTGGGGTCGCCGAGGAGCGAGCGGGCGATGGCCACGGTCTGCCGCTGGCCGCCGGACAGGGAGGCGGTGGGGATGCGGACGCTGGGGATGCGGATGGACAGGGTGGTGAGCAACTCGCGGGCGCGGCGCTCCATTTCGACCTCGTCCAGGACACCCGCGCGGCGGATCTCGCGGCCGAGGAAGAGGTTGCCGACGACGTCGAGGTTGTCGCAGAGCGACAGGTCCTGGTAGACGGTCGCGATGCCCAGGTCCTGGGCGTCGTGCGGCTTGTGGATACGAACGGGGCGGCCGCCCCACTCGATGCGGCCGTCGTCGATGGCGTGGACGCCGGCGACGGTCTTGACGAGAGTGGACTTTCCGGCGCCGTTGTCGCCGACGAGGGCGACCACTTCACCGGCGCGGACCTCGAGATCGACGTCGGTGAGTGCCTGGACGGCACCGAACCGCTTCGAGATCCCGCGCAACGCCAGCACGGGCGTAGCGGACACGTGAACCATCTCCTACAGGGGGATAGGGCGTGGACAAGATGAGGGCCCGGGTGCCCGGGGCCCCGCCGGCAGCGGGAGTGGGGTGGCGGGGCCCCGGGCACGCGGGTGGCTGGTGGCCGGCTCAGCGGCTCACTGCAGGCCGGCGTCCTTGCAGGCGGACGCGAACTTGCCCGCGCAGATCTCCTCGATCGTCCACAGGCCGTCCTTGACGACCGTCTCCTCGATGTTGTCCGTGGTCAGCGCGATCGGGTCGATGAGCACGGCGGGCACGCCCTGCTCGGACTCGCTGTCCACCGTGCCGGTCGCGACGGAGTCGACCTTCTCGCCGCGGGCCAGCTTGACGGCCATCTCGGCGGCGGCGTCGGCCTCGGGCTTGTACGGCTTGTAAACGCTCATGTACTGCTCGCCGGTGACGATGCGCTGCACGCCCGCCAGCTCCGCGTCCTGGCCGGTGACCGGCGGCAGCGGGTCGAAGTCGGCGGCCTTCAGGGCGGTGATGGCACCGCCCGCCATGCCGTCGTTGGCGGCGTAGACACCGATGATCTTGTCCTTGCCGACCGAGGAGATGGCGCCCTTCATGTCGGAGTTGGCGTTCTCCGCCTTCCACTCCTTGACGTCGTACTCCTTGCCGACCTTCACCTTGCCGTCGAGGACGGAGTGCGCGCCCTCCTTGAACATCGCGGCGTTCGGGTCGGTGACGGAGCCGTTGAGCATGACGACTTCGCCGTCCTTGGCCTTGTCGCCGAGCGCCTCCAGCAGGGACTCGGCCTGGACCTGGCCGACCTTGTTGTTGTCGAAGGAGGTGTACCCGCTGATCGGGCCCTCGGCCAGGCGGTCGTACGCGACGACCGGGATGCCGGCGTCGTCGGCCTCCTTGACGCTGGAGGCGACCGACTTGTAGTCGACGGCGTCCAGGATCAGCGCGTCGACCTCCTGCGTGATCATGGTGTCGACCTGCTGCTTCTGCGTGGTCGCGTCCTGCTTGGCGTTGTTGTAGATGACCTTCGTGCCCGGGGCCAGCTCCTCGATCTTCTTCTCGATCAGCGGCCGGTCGAAGTCCTCGTAGCGCGCGGTCTGGTCCTCCGGCAGGAGGAGACCTATCGTCAACGGCCCGTCGTTCTTCTTGTCGCCGCTGCCGGAGTCGTTGTCGGCCTCATCGGCGCTGCCACAGGCCGCGATGCCGACGGTCATGGTTACGGCGGCCAGTGCGACTGCCGCACGGCGCAGATAGGTGTGCACGGTCGAACCTCCCTGACGTGGCCGCGCCTTCGCGGCCGAGGTGTGAGGTAGTCAACTCGCCCGTAACCATGTCGTCAAGAAGTAAATGCTTAACGAGAAGGATACGATCGTCTGGTTTCTCTATGTGAACTCATCCGTCTGTGAGAACGGGCGCGAGGACCGGCACGGCGCCGTCAAGGATCGAACGGTCGCCCATCTCGCTCAGCACCAGTGCCAGCGCCCCGAGCACCTCCGCGCGGCTGCCCAGCGCCCCGGAGGCCAGGGCGAGCTGGCGGGCGGCGCTGGGGATCGCGTAGCGCGCGACGGACTCCCCTATGGGCTGCAGGATCAGCTCCCCGGCCTCGGCGAGATCGCCGCCGAGGACGACCCGGCTGGGGTTGAGCAGGTTGCACAGGCTCGCCACGCCGCTGCCGATGTGCCGGCCGACGTCGGCGATCACCCGGCGGCAGCCCGGGTCGCCGTCCCGCGCGAGCTGCACCATGCGCTCCACGGTCAGCCCGGGGCCGTGGCTGGCCTCCAGCAGGCCGAGGATGTAGCGGCCGGCGGTGAACGTCTCCAGGCAGCCCCGGTTGCCGCAGCGGCAGACGGGACCGGACTCGTCCAGCGTGATGTGCCCTATCTCGCCGGCCGTGCCGCCGGGGCCGCGGTAGAGCTGGCCGTTGATCACCAGGCCGGCGCCGACGCCGCTGGCGACCTTGATGTACGCCACGTCCTTGGCGCCCCGGCCGCTGCCCCAGACCAGCTCGCCGAGGGCGCCGAGGTTCGCGTCGTTGTCGACGTAGACCGGGACGCCGAGGCGGGACTGCAGGTCGTCGCGCGGGTTCGTGCCGGTCCAGCCCGGCAGGATGGTGGTGGAGCCCAGCACGCCGGTCTCGGTGTCGATCGGCCCCGGCACCCCGAGGCCGACGCCGACGACCTTGTCCGCGGGCACGTCCGTGGCCCCCACCAGGCGGCTCACCAGCGCCTCCGCACGGTCCAGGCCCTGGGTCGCCGACGCGTCCACGTCGATCGGCTCGGACTCCTCGGCGAGCACCTGGTGCGCCAGGTTGCCCACGGCCACCCGCAGGTGCGTGTGCCCGAAGTCGACCCCGACGACGATCCCGGCGTCCCCGCTGAGGGACACCGCCCGCGCGCGCCGCCCGCCCGCGGAGGTGGGCGTGACGCTGACCGTGCCGCTCTCCTGGAGCTCCCGGACGATGTTGGAGACCGTCGCGGCCGACAGCCCGGTGCTCCGCGCGATCTGCGCCTGCGTGAGCGAACCGGACAGTCGCACGGCGCGCACGACGCGCTCAAGATTTGCCCGGTGCAGCGAGGACTGCGAGCCCGGAGTCTCCACGGCCATCCACTCCTGGTTCGGCGGGCGACACGACGGCCCCCCACCTCCCGGGCCACGCCGATGGGACCCGGATCGCCTACAACTTGTGAAGTCTAGGCTTGACGCCCATGGTTACCGCCGTCAAGACCTTGACGGCGTGACTATTCCGTAACCCGCACAGATCCACGTCACCGGGACCGTCGCCGCCGCCCCGCGGGCCCGGACTCCCGGCGGACCGGGCGAGGCCGGCCACCGCCCGCCGGGCGCCGGGCGGGCCGCGTACCTACGTAACGGCTATGTCGCGAACTGGCAGCAGGCGGTGGTCCGTCCGGGACGTGGCTCGATAACGTTGCCCCGAACATGACGCGCGGGGGACGCACAACCGCTCGGGAGACCGAACGCTCCGAGCCCTCACCGGACCTCTCCCTGCCGCAGTCAGCCTGACGACGCTGGGAGTTGGTCATCGATGCGGCACCGCACCCTCGGCCGGGTGACGGCCACAGCCCTCGGCGCGGCGCTGCTGCTCACCGCCTGCGGCGGCTCGGACGACGGCGGCGGAGACGAGATCGTGGGCGCGAAGAACAACACCTCCGAGTCCCCCAGCGCTCCCGCGGAAGAGGACCCGGACGCCCCCGCCTTCACCTTCCCCGACGACCTCAAGGCAGACGTGGAGCCCGCGGACACCGGGGACGAGAAGAAGGACGCGGTGCTGCGCGACCAGGGCTACGCGCTCAGCGCCATGGTGGAGAGCTACGGGCGGCAGAAGGCCACGGCCAACTTCGAGCAGTACTGGCAGGATCCGGCCTACACGACCTATGTGCAGGACTTCGAGCGCTTCGCCGACGAGGGGCAGCGCATCGCGGGCACCGGGCGGTACTTCGACCGCGAGGTCAAGCAGGTCAAGGCGGTACGGCGCTGGTCGTGTTCTGCGAGGACCAGAGCGACGGCTACGTCGTCGACGCGGAGACCGGCAAGAGCGTGGGCGCCGAAGGCGGCGAGAACGACGCGGTGATGCGGCTGTACCGGCAGACGCTCACGCGCACGGACGACGGCACCTGGAAGGTGACCGAGTCCGACTGGACGGAGGGGGACGGAACATGTCGGTGAGCTCGGGGAGCGGGGCGGTCATACGCCGCTCGGGGATGGGCCTCGCCGCCGCGGTCGGCGTGACCGCGATGCTGCTGACCACCACGCAGCCCGCGTACGCGCAGGGCGGCGGCTGGGGCACCGGCGGAGGCGGCGAGTCGGACGGCGCCGACGGCATCGGCGCGGTCAGCCAGGTGAAGATCACCTCGACCGGCGGCGACCCCTCCGCCCCGCCGATGACCCCCGTCCAGGGCAACTGGACTCCCCCGCCCTGCTGGTACGAGCCGGTCAGGACCTCCGAGGAGATGGCGGAGTGGGGGCCCGGCACCTGGACGAACCCGGAGAGCGCGCAGGCCGACTGGATCCGGGAGTGGGAGGACAAGGAGTGGAACAAGGACAAGGACGGCGCCTGGTGGGACGTCGTCTACAACCCGGACTTGAGCAGGGACGAGGCGCTCCAGGCGTGTGACATCCTCCAGGGAAATCCCTTCTGGGTGGACCAGGGGGACGTGCCGGAGGACGGTCCGAGCATCAGCCCCGAGATGCTCGCGGAGATCGCCTACAACGCGACCAAGCTGCCCGCCCCGCCGGTGAAGCTGAAGCCGGACCTCGCGCTGCAGAAGGTCAACCTGCCGGTGCACGCCACGTTCCAGAGCGACACCGGGCTCCAGCGGGTGGCGACCACCGCCAGCGTCGACCTCCTCGGCGTGCAGTTCGCCGCCACCACCGTGGCCACGCCCAAGAAGCTGCGGATCGACGCCGGCACCGAGTACGCCGAGCCGGAGTCGTGCACCTACGACCTCAGCGGCGGCGGCGCGGGCGGGTACGACGTCGACACCGAGGACGCCGGCTGCAACGTGACGTACCGCAAGTCCTCCGGCGAGGGCACCTACGCGCTGGAGGCGTCGCTCACCTGGGAGGTCCACTGGACCGCCTCGGCGAACCCGGACGGCCCGCCGGAGCCGGGCGACCCGCAACTGCCCGAGGGCATGTCCTCCGGCACGTACGACGTGACCGTCAAGGAGATCCAGACGGTCGTACGCTGAGCGCCGCGCGGAGCGGCCGGTGCGGTGGACCCGCACCGGCCGCTCCGCGCTTACCGCACCGCGTCCTGCGTCACCGCGCCCTACTTCACCGCGCCCGCCGTGAGCCCCGACTGCACCTGGCGCTGGAAGATGATGTACACGATCAGGATCGGCAGCGCCGCCATCACCAGCCCCGCGAAGAGCCTGCCGTAGTCGGAGCGGTAGCCGGCCTGGGCGAAGAGCAGTCCGATGCCCTGGGTGAGCACGTAGTCGTCCTCGTTGCCCTGGTTGAGCGCGAAGGGCAGCACGTACTGGTTCCAGTGCCCGAGGAAGTTGAAGATGCCCACGCTGATCAGGCCGGGTTTCGCCATGGGCAGCATCACCTGGAAGAAGATCCGGGTGTGGGAGGCCCCGTCGATCTCCGCGGCCTCGGAGACAGACGAGGGCAGGGTGCGGAAGAACGTGGTCATGAAGAAGATCGTGAACGGCATGGAGTACGCGATGTACACCATGATCAGCCCGTGCCGGGTGTCGAGCAGGGAGAGGTTCTTCATGACGAAGAACAGCGGCACGAGCGCCATCACCACGGGGAAGGCCATGCCGCCGACGAAGGTGAAGTAGACGATGCGCGCGCCCTTGAAGTCGAACCGGGCGAGCACGTACGCGGCCATGGACCCGAAGAGCATGGTCAGCGGCACGGAGATGGCCACGATGAGCAGGGAGTTGGCCGCGTACCGGCCGATCCGCGCCCGGCTCCAGGCGTTGGACCAGTTCGCCCAGTCGATGCTGCTGGGCAGCCCCCACGGGTTGGCCAGGATGTCGCCCGAGTCCTTCAGGGCGTTCATCAGGGCCCACACCAGCGGGCCCGCGGCCAGCACGGTCCACAGGATCAGGAAGCCGTGCGAGAAGACGTTGAGTACGGCGCCTTCGATCTTCTTCCGCGGCTCCAGCAGCGGCGACCGCGACGTGTCGTCCGCCACGTCCGCCTTGTCGAGCGCGGGTGGGCGGTCGGTGGGTTCCGCAGTGGTCATGACCTGGCCTTCCGGATCGTGCTCTGCACTCGATGCTCGCTACCCGATGCTCAGTACTCGACGCGGTCGCGGCGGCGGCCCACGGACAGCGCGGCCACGGCGAGGATCATGGTGAGGATGAACAGCGCGACGCCCATCGCCGCGCCCCTGCCGGCCTGCAACTGGCCGAAGCCGGTGTTCCAGAGGTAGACGCCGAGCACCATGGTGGAGTCGTCGGGTCCGCCCGGTCCCTGGGTGATGATGTTGACGACGGCGAACGACTCCGCGCCGAGCGCCATGATCCCCATGTACACCCAGCCGGTCTGCACGGTGTCGCGGATGAGCGGCAGGGTGATGCGGAAGAAGGTCGACGCCCGGCTGGCGCCGTCCAGCAGCGCGGATTCGTAGATCTCCTTGGGGATCTGCCCGATGGCCGCGGAGAACAGGACCACGAAGAACCCGACCATGGCCCAGCACATCACGATCATCACGGCCCACAGCGCGAACTTCGAGTCCGCCAGCCAACCGCCGTTCGGCGACAGCGCCTCGGGCAGGACGGGGTCGAGCAGACCGACGTCGGGTTTGAAGATGTAGCCCCACAGCGCGGCGATCACCGCGATGGACAGGGCCTGCGGAAAGAAGTACACGATCTTGTACATCTTGGCGCCGCGGACCCCGGAGACCGCCTCGCCCTTCTGGTGCCGGCCGCCGACGGTGACCATGAAGGCGAAGAACAGGCCGAGGCTGAGCGTCACGAACGGGACGGCGAGGGCGAGGATCAGGTTGTTGCGGACGGCGGCCCAGAAGGTCGAGTCGTCCAGCAGCCTGGAGTAGTTCTCGAACCCCACCATGTTGAAGTCGCTGCTGACACCGGTCCAGTCGGTGAGCGAGTAGTAGAAGGTCTGGATGAACGGCGAGATGACGAACACCGCGTACAGCCCGAGGGGGACGATGAGGAATCCCGTGACGAAGCGGTACTTGAGGTAGGTCCGGTACCGCGGAGAGCTGCGGAAGCTCGTTTTCCGCGGTGTGCCGGGCACCGGCCGCCCGGTGGCTTTCCCGGGCTCCCCGACTTTCGTCACGGCAAGGCCGTCGTCCGTCATTCCGGCGCCCCCATCTCGCTCGCTCACCGACTGGATCCGCCGTTTCAGTGCTTGTACTTCTTGATGCTGTCGTCCTGGGCCGTCTCGTCGGCGATGCCCTGGATCTTGTCGATGGCCTCGGCGGGCTTGATGCCGCCCTTCATCATGTCGCCCCAGACGAAGACGATCTTCTCCCGGTACGGGGTCGGGTACCAGTCGGGGAACCGGGGGTTGAGGAAGTTCTCACCGGCGCCGTCGAGGAGCCCGACGGCGGTGGTCAGCCCGGTGCCGAGCTGGAGGCCCTCCTCGGAGCCCTCGACGCAGGCCAGCGACGACACCAGCTCGGTGAAGCCCGCCGCGGACTTCTTGCTCAGCATGTTCCGCAGGAACTCCATGGCGCCCACGGAGTTCTTGCCTTTCGCCGGCACGATGAAGGGCTCGCCTGCCTGCGCCCAGATGGTCTCGAACGGCATCGCGTCGGAGCTGTCGAGGTTCGGCGACGGGGAGACGGTCATCTGGAAGTCGGGGGGCGTGGTGTCCTTGGACTCGTTCTCCACCCACGAACCGTTCGGGATGAAGATGCAGTTGCCGCGCTCGGTCCAGTCGGTCTGGACGTCGGTGTGCGTCTTGCCGGGCGAGTTCTTCAGGACGTAGCCCTTGTCGTACAGCTCGTAGTGCGCCTCCATGACGCCCTTGACGGCGTCGTGCTTCCAGGCGTTGGGTTCGAGGTTGTCGATCGCGTCGAGCACCTCGACGCCGCCGACCTTGCCGATCATCGGCAGCATGCTGAAGCCGAGGTACTGGGGGTAGACGCCGGTGTACGCGAATCCGGCGATGTTCTGCTTCTTCGCGTCGGCGCAGATGGCGAGCATGTCGTCCCAGGTCTTCGGGTACTCCCAGCCGTTGTCGTCCAGCAGCTTCTGGGAATACCAGAGCCCGAACACCGAATAGGCGATGTTCATCCGGTAGACCTTCTCGTCACCGTACTGACCCATCTCGACGGTGCCGTCGCGCAGGGTGTCGCGGACCGTCTTGTTCGGGTCGTCGATGGACGGGGCGTCGAGCAGCGGGGTGAGGTCCGCGAGCTGCCCCTGCGTGATGAGCGCGGGCACGTCCATGGCCTCGTCGCCGGAGTTGTTGATGAGGTCCGGCGGGTCGCCGGCCGCCATCCGGCCCTGGACCTTCGACTGGATCTTCTCCGTCGAGCCGGTCTTCACCTTGCCGAAGTTCTTCTGGTACGCGGTGGCGTCGTCGTCGACGTACTTCGTACCGAAACCGCCGTCGAACATCAGTACTTCGAGTTCGGCGTTCTTGTCCACACCAAGCGGGTTCTTGTCGGTCTTGTCGCCCTTCGCACCGCCGCCGTTGTCGTCGTCGCCACCGCTGGCACACGCCGACAGCGCACTGACGGTGGGGACGGAGATCAGACCGAGGGCCACGGCCCGCTTGATCAGATCGCGGCGACCGACATGCGAGTTGGATCCCATGCTCAAGTCCTCACTCTCTCCAGGACTCAGGCGGTGTACCGGATCCCCGTTGGGACGTGCCTCATGGTGCAGGAGCCGATTACCGCGGTCATCTGTTACGTGAGTGGTGCAGGGTGGTGCGCCGGAGGGTGGGGGTGCCGCCGGGTGCGGACAGGTATAGTCCACTCGGCGCCGCCTTATCAAGATCGAATACAAGGTTCACCAAGAGTATTTCCCGACTTGAGACCTGCGGGAAACGCGCCGGAGCCCCACCCGCACCCGGCCGGCCGGACCACCCGCCACGCAACCCCCCAACTGCCATTGGTCCAGCCTTTTGGAGCCCTCGTTCCGCAGCTCCGGGCTCCGCCCGGGGCAGCCCGGAATGTCCCGATCAGCGCCAGGTCCGTACGTCCACGAGGGTGCCGGCGCGGAGATCGACGCGGCCCCGGACGTCGCCCGCGCGAAAAACCCCGCGCCCTCCCGGAGGGAGGCGCGGGGTTTCCGTCTGGCGGTGAGGGGTCAGTCGCGGATGAGGGAGCGGAGGACGTACTGCAGGATGCCGCCGTTGCGGTAGTAGTCCGCCTCGCCGGGGGTGTCGATCCGTACCACCGCGTCGAACTCCACGCCCGTGTCCGTCGTCACCTTCACCGTCTCCGGGATCGCGCCGTCGTTCAGGGCCGTGATGCCGGTGAAGGTGAAGGTCTCCTCGCCCGTCAGGCCCAGCGACTGCGAGGTGGCGCCCGCCGGGAACTGCAGGGGCAGGACGCCCATGCCGATGAGGTTCGAGCGGTGGATGCGCTCGTACGACTCGGCGATCACCGCGCGGACGCCGAGCAGCGCCGTGCCCTTGGCCGCCCAGTCGCGCGACGAGCCGGAGCCGTACTCCTTGCCCGCCAGCACCACCAGCGGGGTGCCGGCCGCGGCGTAGTTCTGGGCCGCGTCGTAGATGAAGGAGACCGGCGCGTCCGCACGGGTGAAGTCGCGGGTGTAGCCGCCCTCCGTGCCCGGGGCGATCTGGTTGCGCAGCCGGATGTTGGCGAAGGTGCCGCGGATCATGACCTCGTGGTTGCCGCGGCGGGAGCCGTAGCTGTTGAAGTCGCGGCGGGTCACGCCGTGCTCGGTGAGGTACTTGCCCGCCGGGGTGTCCGCCTTGATGGCGCCGGCCGGCGAGATGTGGTCGGTGGTGACCGAGTCGCCGAGCAGGGCCAGCACGCGGGCGCCCGCGATGTCCTCGACCGGCGCCGGGTCCATGCCCATGCCCTCGAAGTACGGGGGCTTGCGCACGTAGGTGGACTCGGCGTCCCAGGCGAAGGTGTCGCCGGTCGGGATCGGCAGCGCCTGCCACTGCTCGTCGCCGGCGAAGACGTCCTGGTACGACTCGGTGAACATCTCCTCGCCGATCGCGGCGGCGACGACCTGCTCGACCTCCTGCTCGCTGGGCCAGATGTCCTTCAGGTAGACCGGCTTGCCCTCCTTGTCCGTGCCCAGCGGCTCGCGGGTGATGTCGGTCTTCATGGTGCCCGCGAGCGCGTACGCGACGACCAGCGGCGGCGACGCCAGGTAGTTCATCTTCACGTCGGGGTTGATCCGGCCCTCGAAGTTCCGGTTGCCGGAGAGCACCGAGGTGACGGCCAGGTCGTGCTCGTTGACGGCCTTGGAGATCTCCTCCGGCAGCGGTCCCGAGTTGCCGATGCAGGTGGTGCAGCCGTAGCCGACGAGGTTGAAGCCGAGCTTGTCGAGGTACGGGGTGAGCCCCGCCCGGTCGTAGTAGTCCATGACGACCTTGGAGCCCGGCGCGAGCGTGGTCTTCACCCACGGCTTGCGGGTCAGGCCCTTCTCCACCGCCTTCTTCGCCAGCAGCGCCGCGCCGACCATGACGGACGGGTTGGAGGTGTTGGTGCAGGAGGTGATGGCGGCGACGGTGACGGCCCCGTGGTCGATCTCGTACGTCGTGCCGTCGGGCGCGGTCACCGGGATGACGCGGGTCGGTACGCCGTTGGAGGAGGCGGGGGCGTCGGAGGCGGGGAAGGACTCCTTGCCGGGCTCGTCGGCGTCCTCGACGTAGTTGCGCACGTCGAGGCGGAACTGCTCGGCGGCCTTCGACAGCTCGATGCGGTCCTGCGGGCGCTTCGGCCCGGCGAGTGACGGCACCACCGTGGCGAGGTCCAGCTCCAGGTACTCGGAGTACTCCGGCTCGTGCGCCGGGTCGTGCCACAGGCCCTGGGCCCTGGCGTACTCCTCGACCAGGGCGAGCTGCTGCGCGTCGCGGCCGGTGAGCTTCAGGTACGTGATCGTCTCGGCGTCGATCGGGAAGATCGCGGCGGTGGAGCCGAACTCCGGCGACATGTTGCCGATCGTCGCCCGGTTGGCCAGCGGGATCTGGCCGACGCCCGCGCCGTAGAACTCGACGAACTTGCCGACGACGCCGTGCTTGCGCAGCATCTCGGTGATGGTCAGCACCAGGTCGGTGGCGGTGGTGCCGGTGGGCAGCTCGCCGGTGAGCTTGAAGCCGACCACCCGCGGGATGAGCATCGAGACGGGCTGGCCGAGCATCGCCGCCTCGGCCTCGATGCCGCCGACGCCCCAGCCGAGCACGCCGAGGCCGTTGACCATGGTGGTGTGGCTGTCGGTGCCGACGAGGGTGTCGGGGTACGCCTTGCCGTCGCGGACCATGACGACGCGGGCCAGGTGCTCGATGTTCACCTGGTGCACGATGCCGGTGCCGGGCGGGACGACCTTGAACTCGTCGAACGCGGTCTGCCCCCAGCGCAGGAACTGGTAGCGCTCGCGGTTGCGCCCGTACTCCAGCTCCACGTTGACCTGGAAGGAGTCCGGGGTGCCGAACTTGTCGGCGATCACGGAGTGGTCGATGACCAGCTCGGCCGGGGCCAGCGGGTTGATCCGGGCGGCGTCGCCGCCCAGGTCCTTGACGGCCTCGCGCATGGTGGCGAGGTCGACGACGCAGGGGACGCCGGTGAAGTCCTGCATGATCACGCGGGCCGGCGTGAACTGGATCTCCCGGCTCGGCTGCGCGTGGGAGTCCCAGCCGCCCAGGGCCCGGATGTGGTCGGCGGTGATGTTCGCGCCGTCCTCGGTGCGGAGCAGGTTCTCCAGCAGCACCTTCAGGCTGTACGGGAGCCGGGCGGCACCGGGCACCTTGTCCAGCCGGAAGATCTCGTACGACTCGCCGCCCACCTGCAGCGTGCTGCGGGCGTCGAAGCTGTTCGCCGACACGACAGTCTCCTTCGTCATTCGCGTTCCACCGCAATCCTGCCGCTACGTCCGAAGCGGGGCGACTTGAGGGTGGCACCTTCGGCAGATATCTCGATGTCGAGATAAACCTTACTCCATGGCTCCGCCGAGGTGCTCACCCGTGTCGGGTACGGGACGGGGGCCGCCCCGCCGCGCCCCCGGTGGTACCGCAAGGGTTGACCCGGTCGGGTCAGACCGGCTTGCGGGCCACGCCGCCGTACATCGCGATGTGCGAGTTCGGCACCGACTCGCCGATGCCGTCCGGCCGCCAGTGGTGGACCAGGGTCACGCCCGGGTCGATCGGCTCCAGGCCCGCGAAGAACCGCTCCGCCTCGGCCCGGTCGCGGATCTGCAGCGGGATGCCGCGCTCGTTGTACTCGCGGCCGACGCCCGCGACGCGCTCCGGGTCGGTGTCGCCGGTGAAGACGGTCAGCGCCAGGAAGCTGCCCGGGGCCAGCGCGCCCAGCAGCCGGGCGACGATGCCCTGCGGGTCGTCCTCGTCGAGGATGAAGTGGACGATGGCGATGAGCGACAGCGCGACCGGCCGGTCGAGGTCGAGCACCTTGCGCAGTTGGGGGTCGCCGAGGATGGACTCGGGGTCGCGCAGGTCGGCCTGGATGTAGCCGGTCCTGCCCTGCTCGGTGCTCTGCAGCAGCGCGCGGGCGTGGGCGAGGACGATGGGGTCGTTGTCCACGTACACCACCCGGCACTCCGGGGCGACCTCCTGGGCCACCTCGTGGAGGTTCGGCGGTGTCGGTATGCCGGTGCCGATGTCCAGGAACTGCCGTACGCCGTAGTCGCGGGCCAGCGTCCTGGTGACCCGGTGCATGAAGACGCGGGTCTGCTTCATGGAGGTCGGCAGGCTGGGCCAGGCGCGCACCGAGGCGTCGCCCGCGGCGCGGTCGGGGGCGAAGTTGTCCTTGCCGCCGAGGAGGTAGTCGTAGACCCGCGCGGAGTGCGGGCGGTCGGTGTGCAGGTCGATCTCGGGCTCGGCGTCGCCGGGTAAGGGGTTCATGGTGTGCGGTGCACCTTTCTCGTCGTATGCCGTCGTCGTACGCGGTCGTCGTACGCGGTCGTCAGGCCGGACCGTCCGGACGGACCGTCAGGCCGGGCACGTGCCGTCCTGCCCCTGGAACGTCCGGTACAGCCGCGGCCGGTCCGCGTCCTCCGGGCGCGGGTACTCGATCACCGGGACCGGCTTGCACACCGGCCAGTTGTCCTTCTCCACGTCGAAGCCGAACTGCCCGCTGGCGCCGTGCACGCAGTCCTGGCACGGGTCGCCGCCCGCGACCACCTTCATGTTGGTGATGGTGTTGTAGACGTCCAGCTTGGACGGCAGCCGGTCGGACTCGCCCCCGTCCGGCCGGTTCAGGTCGTCGAGCGCGGTGCCGACGGCCTGGGCGAGGACGGTGAAGGCGTCGTGGTGCATGATCGCGTACCCGTCGTCGAGCGCCTCCCCCGGCAGCCCGCTGACCTTCGCGAACCCGGTGGCGAAGGTGGTGAAGCGCTCGTCGGCGCCGTCCCCCGCCCGCCACGAGGGCGCGTCCGTCGCCGAGGCGCCGACGGTGACGACGCGGGCCTCGGCCATGTCGGCCCGTACCTGCTCGTTCGTCAGCCCCTCGGGCAGGCCGGTCGCCACCCGCAGGATGCGGATCTCGGCGTCGAAGTCGTCGCACTCCGGCTCGTCGGACAACTGGGTGATGAGATACGGCAGATCGGAGTCGCGGCCGGCGTAGAAGACCGTGTCGGCCTCCAGCCGGCATATCCCCCGCGCGGCCGGGGAGAAGCGGCGCGGCGCGCCCTTGTAGTCGCCCATGATGCCGACGAAGGAGGAGCTGCGGTTCTCCAACTGGTACTCCTCGCCGAACGCGTCGCGCATGTTGTCGCGGGTGTTGGCGACGTAGTCGTCCTCCTTGCGCGAGTCCCACACGAGGTAGCCGGAGGGCTTGCCGGGCCTGGCGCCCGGGTGCCCTTCGAGGTAGTCGGCGAGCGCGGCGACGGACTCGGTGTTGGACGGCGCGGACTTGAACAGGGTGTCGGCGCTGATCTCCGGTGAGCTGAGCACGCCGCTGACGGCCGGTATGTCGGCCCTGGACAGCGCGACGGCCGCGTCCTCGGTGTCCCGCTCGCTGTTGGGCAGGCCGACCACGCCGACGAGCGGGGAGTCCTCCCTGGTCGGCGCCTTGCCGGTGGTGAGGGCGGCGAGCGCGTCGACGGCCGGCCGCCACTGCGAGAGGTCCTTGCCGACGTTGGCCAGCAGGAGCTGGTAGTTGACGCCCTGGCCGCGGTTGGCCGCGAGCTGCGCGGTCAGCACGCCGGCGAGGGTGTTCTGGACGACCTCGGGGGTCATGGCGCTGGACTCGGTGGCGTTGAACGGCATCATGAGCCCGACGCGCACGTACGGTTCGCGGGCGGAGCTGTCGTCGTCCTCCCAGCCCGCGCGGACCCGCTCGTTCTCCGCGCCGATCTGCCGTACGAGGTCCGCAATCCGCTCGTCAGGACCGTCCGCGCCCGGCGCGAAGGCCGGCGACGCGGCGGTGGCGTCGGCGACGCCGACGCACTCCTCGCCGTTCGCCGACTCCACGAGCCCGTCGCCGCACGCCCCCTCGCCGCCGAGGCCGAGGACCACCAGCACGGTGGCCGCGGTGATCGCGGCGACGGTCAGCACCCCCAGGATCGCCTTCTCGGCGCGGCCCAGCGGCCGGCTAAGGAATGGCATGGCCCCTCCCCTCCTCGCCGCCCTCGCGGCGTTCCACGGCCGAGTCCGGTGTGCGCGGTTCCTTGAGCGCCGCCGGCCAGTCCTGCGACGCGGCGTACAGCGCCCTGCCGCCGGTGGGGTGCTCGAACGACAGGAAGTCCAGCTCCCGCCCGATCCGGCCGCGCAGGTGCGCGTCGGGTACGGACAGGGGGTCGGCGGCGTACCAGACGGCGTGCAGCAGCCGGTTGACGGACCGCGCGACGGAGTCGGCGCCGGCCAGCGTGCCGTCCCGCTCCCCCGACGCCGTCGCCCGGCACACGTCGGCCCAGGCGGGGTCGGGCGGGTGCGGGGCGCGGGCGATGTGCCACAGGTCGGTGAGCCAGCGGTCGGTGGCGGGCCCGTGGAGGGTCTCGGCGAGCCAGCGGGCGGGCTCGGCGGATCGGCCCGCGGCCAGTTCGTGGTGCCGGGCGGTGGCGTGCTCGCCGCGGTCCTCGTGGTGCCGTTGCAGCAGCTCGTGCAGCTCCGGCCAGGGCTGCGGCGGGTCCGTGGCGTCCGCCGGGCGGCGGCGCAGCTCGTCGACGAGGACGGCGCGCAGGAAGTCGTCGCCGACGAAGGGGCGCCCGGGCTGCGGCCACCGCTCGTCGCGCAGGTGGCTGCGTGCCTCCTCGACGGCACCTGCCTGGTGGTCCCTGGTCAGGTACGCGGCGGCCAGCGCCCGGGCCGCGGCGGCGTCCTGCGCGACGGACAGCAGCACGAGGTACGAGCTGAGCCCCGCGTCGGGGACGAGCGCGGCGAGCATCAGCTCCGTCACGTGCTCCCCCGCGAGCCGCAGCCGCGTCAGCTCGTGCGGCTCGACGGCCGCGGGCTCCGGCGCGGCGTCGAGGGCGTCGTAGAAGATCCGGCAGCCCAGCGGGCTGCCGCCGGTGAACCGGTGCACGGCGCGGGCCACTTCCTGGCGCACCGCCCGCTCCTCGCCGACGTGCATCATCGACAGCAGCTCGTCGGAATCCAGCGGCGGCAGCAGCAGGGTGACGAGCCCGGCGGCCGGGTCGCCCGGCTCGCCGCCGCGGCGCCATTCGCGCAGCCCGGGGACGTTCGCGGCGGTCCAGCGGGCCGCGCCGGCGTACCGGTCGCCGCGCGGCTCCCCGAGCGTGGCGGCGACCACGACCAGCGGGTCGGGCCGCTCGGCCGCGGTGACGCGCCGGGCGAGCAGCAGGTCGAGCAGCTCGGTGCCGGCGGCGGTGTGGACGTTGTCGAGGAGGGCCAGCGGGCGGGGCGCGGCGTTGAGGTGGCGCCATCCCGTGTACGCGGCCCGCAGGTCCTCCAGCAGCGCCTCGACCAGGTGGACCTCGATGCGGCGCCGCATGCCCTCGCCGAGGTGGAAGGCGCGGCACAGCGCGGTGAGCACGTGGTTGTCGTCCTGCTGCGAGGTGGGTACGTCCGCCAGCCCCTCGTACCACTGGCGCACCGCCCGGTTCTCCCGGAAGCCGAGGTACCGGTCGGTGAAGAGCTGGACGCTCGCGGCCGCGACCGGTCCCAGCTCGTCGGTGCCCCAGCCGCCGATGCGGTCGAGGACGTCGCCGGGCCAGTTGCGGGCCCGCTCCGGGTTCTTCTCCAGCCCGCAGTCGGTGAGCAGCGCCTCGACGCGCTCGCGGGCGCACGCCTGCTCGTCCAGCTCGCCGCGGTGCCAGGCGCTGACTGCCACCAGGCCGGTGAGCAGCCGGGGCAGCCGCAGCCGTCCGAAGCCGGGGCAGTGCGCGCTCAGGCCGCGGGCCAGGCCGGTCAGCAGCTCGGCGACGGGCGAGGTGTGGGAGACGGCGGCGTCGTCGTCGCGGACGCCGGCGCAGTCGACGGCGGCGACCGGGACACGGTCGGCGTACGCCTCGCGCAGCGCGTCCAGCACGGCGGTGCGGCCGCTGCCGTGGCCCCCGTGGAGGAGCACGGTGGGCACCTCGCCGCGCGGCTCCTGCCGTACGGCCTTCCGCTTCGTGTGGTGCAACCCCACCATGCGGGGCACCAGTTCGCGCAGCACGGCATCACGTCCGTACAGGGTCAAGCTCCGCTTCCCTCCCGTTGCGCGACGGCGTCCCGGCTACCCGAGCATGCCGCCGACCTGTCGTGCCATGTCGAGCAGCAGTTGGCGTCCTGTGGTGTCAGGGGCGCTCGTCAGCTCCTCGCGGATCCGGTCGACGAGCGCCCGCAGCCGTCCCGGCCGGCCCTCCTCGGCCGCGCGGCGCAGTTCGTCCCCCTGCCGCAGCAGGTGCCGCAGCCGCTCCTCGTCGAGGCCGAGCCGGGGGCCCAGGCCGGCGAGTTCGTCGGCGAGCGTGCCGGCGTAGGTGACGGTGCTGTTGCTGATGAAGGTGACCGGGCCCTGGATCGTGTCGATGCGGTACGTGGACTGCCGCTCGCGCTCCTGGCGCAGGAACTCGGCGAGGCCGGTGCCCGCGTGGCCGCAGTCCAGCCCGCGCTCGGTCAGCTCGGCCCGCCCGGTGACCACGTCCCCGTCGATGCCGTCGCCGGTGAGGCCCAGCAGCCCCGCGGCCCGTAACGAGCGGGCCGCGGCGAGGACTTCGCCGGCCCGGAGGGCGTCGCCGTGGAAGAAGACGTGGTCGGCCACGAAGAAGTCGCGCAGCAGCAGCGCCTCGTCGCCGCGGTGCTCGAACGCCCAGCGCAGCACCGCGTTCTCGGCGTACTCCTGGCGCGCCCCGGGGTCGCGGCGCTCGCGCTCCAGGCGCAGCGCGCGCCGGTGGCCCTCCGGGCGCAGGGAGGTGTCGGCGGGGGTGTGCTCGGGCCAGCGGTGGACGTCCACCAGGCCGCGGTCCGCCAGCGCGGCGATGACGGCGGAGACGCCGAGGGGCGGCTTGTTCTGCTCCAGGCCGAAGGCGGCGGTGCGCACGGGCACGTCGGGGCGGTGGCCGGACTCATGCAGCAGCCACAGGAGCAGGCGCGCCTCGTAGCGGCCGAGCTCTGTCCTGCCGTGTGCCATCGATGCGCAACCTCTGTTCTGCGTGCGGCGGTTGGGGGTGCGCATGAATCTACCTACGATGCCCGCCGGTCACCAGTTCGTAGCGGTGTGCGGTGGCCGCACTGCGGCCGTCTCGTAGCAGGACCGCGACCTGCGCGGGCGGTTCCGGGCCGTGTCACGGCAGCACCGCGATGCCGTCCAGCTCGACCAGCGCCTCGGTGTCCCAGAGCCGGGTGACGCCGATGAGGGCCATCGCCGGGTACGTGTCGCCGGCCAGCCGGCGCCAGATGCGGCCCAGTTCCGCGGCGTGGGCGCGGTAGTCCTCGGGGTCGGTGGCGTAGACGGTGACGCGGGTGAGGTGGTCGGGCTCCCCCGCGCACGCGCCGAGCGCGGTGAGGAGGTTGCCGAGGGCCTGCTCGAACTGGGCGGGGAGGGTGTTGCCGACCACTCGGCCGGCGCCGTCGAGGGCGGTCTGGCCGGCGAGGAAGACGAGGCTGGAGCCGGTCGCCATGACGGCGTGGCAGAAGCCGGAGGGGCGGGCGAGGGAGGCGGGGTTGACGCGGTGGACGGACACGGCGGCGGAGTCCCTTCGGTGGTTCTGCGGCGGTTCCTGCGGGGCGGTCGGGAGGCGTACGGCGCCGGTGGCCCGGGGCCGTACGCCCGCGGGTCAACGGCGGTACAGCTCCTTGGCGATGATGCTCCGCTGCACCTCCGTCGCCCCCTCGTAGATGCGCGGTGCGCGCACCTCGCGGTACAGGTGCTCCAGCAGATGCCCGGCCTCCAACGCCCGGGCACCGTGGATCTGCACCGCCGCGTCGACGGCCGCCTGCGCGGTCTCCGTGGCCAGCAGCTTCGCCATCGCCGCCCGCCGGGCGACGTCCGGCGCACCCGCGTCGTACGCCGAGGCCGCCGCGTACACCAGCAGCCGGGCCGCCTCGACGCGGGTGGCCGTCTCGGCGAGGGAGTGCGCGACGGACTGCAGGTCCTTCAGCGGCCCGCCGAACGCCTCCCGCCGCCCTGCGTGGTCCAGTGCCGCGTCGAGCGCCGCCTGCGCCATGCCGACGGCGAACGCGCCGACGGAGGGGCGGAAGAGGTTGAGCGTCGCCATCGCGGTACGGAAGCCGCCGTCGACCTCGCCGAGCACGTCGGCGGCGGTGACGGGGACGCCGTCGAAGCGCAGGGTGCCGATGGGGTGCGGGCTGAGCATGGTGAGCGGTTCGCCGGTCAGCCCGGGGCGGCCGGCGGGCACGAGGAAGGCGGTGACGCCGCGGGCGCCGGCGTCCGGCGTGGTGCGGGCGAAGACGGTGGCGACGTCGGCCTCCGGGGCGTTGGAGATCCACTTCTTCTCGCCGGTCAGCCGCCAGCGCCCCGGCCCGTCCGGCTCGGCGGCCAGCCGCAGCGCCGCCGCGTCGGAGCCCGCCTCCGGCTCCGTCAGCGCGAAGGCGGCGACGGCGCGCCCCGCCGTCACCTCCGGCAGCCAGCGCTCCCGCTGCTCGGGCGTCCCGGCCTGCACGACGGGGTACGCGCCGAGCCCCTGGAGCGCGAGCGCCGTCTCGGCCTCGGTGCACTCGCGGGCCAGCGACTCGCGCAGCAGGCAGAGCGTGAGCGCCGAGACCGGCCCGGCGGCGGGGAACACCCGCGTCAGCAGGCCGGGTTCGCCGTCGTCGCCCGGGGCGCCGAGGGCGGCGAGGAGCGGCCGGTTGACCCGTCCTGGCGCGCCCGCCGCGGCCAGCGGGCGCAGCCGCCGCGCGGCGAACGCGCGCAGCTCGGCGCACCACGCCTGGAGCCCGGGGTCGAGCGCGAAGGGCTGCGGCGGCGGCTGCTGGTGCGGCTGCGACGGCTGCTGCTGCGCCATGCGGTGCTCCTCTCCCGGCGGCGCGGCGTCCGGTGCGCGGCCAAGGCGCGTCCGGTGCGCGTACGGGCCCGCCCCGGCGGGTTATCGCGGACTGTTGACTGTCGTCACGCCAACGCTACGCTCCTTGGGGTACCGCAGGGCAGACCTAGGGCCTGTCGTCGATCTCCCGTCTGCGGCTGGGGGTACCGCCCACGTGCGCGCAGCGCGCTGTGGGGGAGCCTGGCACGCACGCTCGCTGCGTTGTCGGGACCGACCGAATAGGCCCACTATGCGGACGACCCTCCGCCTTGCGATCGCACGCACCAGACGCCGCGCCGCCCGCCCTACGGGCGAACGACGCGAGATCGACGACAGGCCCTAGGGGGCGTACGCCATGCAGCTCAAGCCTTCCGCCCACGCCGACACCTTCGCCCGCGACCACCTCCCGCCGCCCGGGCAGTGGCCGGACCTGGTCTTCCCGCTCCCCGGCCTGCGCTACCCCGACCGGCTCAACTGCGGTGCGGAGCTGCTCGACGCCACCGTCGAGCGGTTCGGCGCCGGCCGCCCCGCCCTCCACACCGCGGCCGGCGAGTCGTGGACGTACGGCGAACTGCAGCGCCGCACCGACCGGATCGCGCACGTGCTGACCGACGACCTCGGCGTGCTGCCCGGCAACCGCGTGCTGCTGCGCGGGCCCACCACGCCCTGGCTGGTGGCCTGCTGGCTTGCCGTCATGAAGGCGGGCGCGGTCGCCGTCACCGTGCTGGCCGCGCAGCGCGCCCACGAGCTGCGGGGCATCTGCGAGATCGCGCGGATACGGCACGCGCTGTGCGACGCCCGTGCGCTCGACGACCTGACCCGGGCGGAGGTGGCGGATCTGACGGTGGTGCCGTACGGCGGCGGGGAGCCCGGCGACCTTCTGCGCCTCGCCGACGCCAGACCCGACACGTACGCCCCCGTGGAGACCTCCGGGGACGACGTCGCGCTCATCGCCTTCACGTCCGGCACCACCGGCCGGCCCAAGGGCTGCGTCCACTTCCACCGCGACGTGCTGGCCATCGCCGACACCTTCTCCGCGCACGTGCTGAAGCCCCTCCCCGACGACGTGTTCGCGGGCAGCCCGCCGCTGGGCTTCACCTTCGGCCTCGGCGGCCTCGTGGTCTTCCCGATGCGGGCCGGCGCCTCGGCGCTGCTGCTGGAGCAGGCCGGGCCCGACCGGCTGCTGCCCGCGGTCGCGGAGCACCGGGTGTCGGTGCTGTTCACCGCGCCGACCGCGTACCGGGCGATGCTCGACAAGCTCGGCGGGTACGACATCGGCTCGCTGCGCCGCTGCGTGTCCGCGGGCGAGAACCTGCCGGCGGCCACCTGGCAGGAGTGGCGCGAGCGCACCGGGCTGCGGATCATCAACGGCATCGGCGCCACCGAGATGCTGCACATCTTCATCTCCGCCGCCGACGACGACGCCCGCCCGGGGACGACGGGCGTGCCGGTGCCCGGGTACGAGGCGCGGATCGTGGACGCGGCCGGGGCCGAGGTGCCGGACGGGGAGCCGGGGCTGCTGGCGGTACGCGGGCCCACGGGGTGCCGGTATCTGGCCGACGAGCGGCAGCAGGAGTACGTGCGGGGCGGCTGGAACCTCACCGGCGACACGTATGTGCGCGAGCCCGACGGGTACTTCCGGTATGTGGCGCGTGCGGACGACATGATCATCTCGGCCGGGTACAACATCGCGGGACCCGAGGTCGAGGACGCGCTGCTGCGCCACCCGGACGTGCGGGAGGCGGCGGTCGTGGGCCGTCCTGACGCGGAGCGGGGCACGGTGGTGGTGGCGTACGCGGTGCTGCGCGAGGGCGTGGTGCGGGGTCCTGAGACGGAGGCGGCGCTGCGGGAGTTCACGAAGGGCGAGATCACGCCGTACAAGTGCCCGAAGGAGATCCTCTTCACGGACGCGCTGCCGCGGACGCCGACGGGGAAGCTGCAGCGCTACCGGCTGCGGGAGGAGCAGGCCGGGCGGCCGGCCGGGAATCGCTAGAGTGATCGAGTGCCAGCCGAACGAACCCCGCGGTCCCTGATCGTCAGCTTCTACGGCGCGTTCGGCCGCGGCGAGGACGCGGGCTCCGGGCGCGTGCCCGTGGCGGCGCTGATCCGGCTGCTGGGCGCGGTGGGCGTGGACGCGCCCGCGGTGCGCTCCGCGGTCTCCCGGCTCAAGCGGCGCGGGCTGCTGGTGCCCGTACGGCACGAAGGGGAGGCCGCGTACGCCCTGTCACCGTCCGCCCGCACCCTCCTCGACGACGGCGACCGCCGCATCTACCGCCGGGAGGCCCCGGCGGGCCCCGGCGACTGGCTGCTGGCGGTCTTCTCCGTGCCGGAGTCGGAACGCCGGAAGCGCCATCTACTGCGCTCCCGGCTGGCCCGGCTGGGCTTCGGGCAGGCGGCCCCGGGCGTGTGGATCGCCCCGGCGCACGTCGCGGAGGAGACCCGGCACACGCTGCGCCGCCTGGAACTCGCCGCGTACGTCGACCTCTTCCGCGGCACCCACGAGGGCTTCACGCCGACGCCGGAGGCGGTGGCGCGGTGGTGGGACCTCCCGGCCACGGCGAAGCTGCACGAGGCGTTCCTGGACGCCCACGAGCCGGTGCTGGCCAGGTGGTCCGCCGGCCCGGCGGCGGAGCAGAGGGCGGAGCGGACGGCGGGCCCGGACGCGTACCGCGACTACCTCCTGGCCCTCGACACCTGGCGCCACCTCCCCTACGCCGACCCGGGCCTGCCCCCCGAGGTCCTGCCCCAGGACTGGCCGGGCGCCCGCGCGGCGGCGGTCTTCGCGGCCCTGGACGACCGCCTGCGAGCCCCCGCGTCGCGGTTCGTCCGCGCCACCCTGCACGCGCCGTGACCGGCCGGCCGGCGCGATGAGCGGCTGAACCCCCGCATCCCCCGCACCGGCCATGCCCGAATTGCGGGGGTTCGGTGGCGTGGCGAAGATGAATGCGGTGCTGCCGCGCGTCTTCGCGGCCGCGCGATCCTCTCGTCATGCCTCTCCGAATCGCCGGGCGGCGGTCCGCCCTCGGCTGCTCCCGCGGGAAGGGAAATCCGGACATGCCGGTTTGCACGACGCGCGACGGTGTCGACATCTTCTACAAGGACTGGGGCACGGGGCGCCCCGTGGTGTTCATCCACGGCTGGCCGCTGAACGGCGACGCCTGGCAGGACCAGCTCAAGGCCGTGGCCGACGCCGGCTTCCGCGGCATCGCGCACGACCGGCGGGGGCACGGTCGGTCCACGCCGGTCTTCGACGGGTACGACTTCGACACCTTCGCCGACGACCTGAACGATCTGCTCACCGATCTGGACCTGCGGGACGTCACTCTGGTGGCACATTCCATGGGCGGCGGTGAGCTGGCCCGCTACATCGGCAGGCACGGCACCGGGCGGGTGCGTTCCGCGGTGCTGCTCTCGGCGATCCCGCCGCTGATGCTCCAGGGCCCGGACAATCCCGAGGGCGTGCCGCAGAAGGTCTTCGACGACATCAAGGCCGGGATCCTCCACGAGCGCTCGCAGTTCTGGAAGGAGACGGCCGTCGGCTTCTTCTCCGCGAACCGCGAAGGCACCAAGGCGACCCAGGGCAACAAGGACGCCTTCTGGCACATGGCCATGGCCGAGACCCTCGAAGGCGGAGTCGCCTGCGTCGACGCCTTCGCGGCCACCGACTTCCACGAGGACCTCGCGAAGTTCGACGTCCCGACCCTCGTCGTCCACGGCGACGACGACCAGATCGTGCCGATCGACGCCACCGCCCGCAAGACCGCCGAGATCGTCCGGGACGCCGAGCTGAAGGTCTACGAGGGCGGCAGCCACGGCATCGCCCTCGTGCCGGGCTTCAAGGAGAAGTTCAACCAGGACCTGCTGGCGTTCCTGCAGAAGTGACGCCCCCGAACCCCCCACCCGGAGCAGCGCGATGAGCGACCCGAGCAGCACCGACAACACCGGCGCCCCCGTCGAGAGCGACCAGTACTCGCTCAGCGTCGGCGCCGACGGCCCGATCCTCCTCCAGGACAGCTATCTGATCGAGAAGATGGCCCAGTTCAACCGCGAGCGCGTCCCCGAGCGGGTGGTGCACGCCAAGGGCTCGGGGGCGTACGGGACCTTCCAGGTCACGGGCGACGTCAGCGAGCTGACGAGGGCCGACGTCTTCCAGCCCGGCCGCCGCACCCGGATGCTGGCCCGCTTCTCGACCGTCGCGGGTGAGCAGGGCAGCCCCGACACCTGGCGGGACCCGCGCGGCTTCGCGCTGAAGTTCTACACCCGCGACGGCGTGTACGACATGGTGGGCAACAACACGCCGGTCTTCTTCATGCGCGACCCCAGCAAGTTCCAGGACTTCATCCGCTCGCAGAAGCGCACCCTCGACTCCAGCCTGCGCGACAACGACATGCAGTGGGACTACTGGACGCTCTCGCCGGAGTCGGCGCACCAGGTGACGTACCTGATGGGCGATCGCGGCATCCCCAGGACGTACCGGCACATGAACGGCTACAGCTCCCACACCTACCTGTGGACCAACGCCGCCGGCAAGCGCACCTGGATCAAGTACCACTTCAAGACCGACCAGGGCGTCGGGTACCTCACCGACGCCGACGCCGCCGCGCTGGCCGGCGAGGACGCCGACTTCCACCGCCGCGACCTGGCCGAGGCCATCGCCCGCGGCGAGGCGCCGTCGTGGACGCTGTACGTGCAGGCGATCCCGTACGACGACGCGCCGGACTACCGCTTCAACATCTTCGACGTCACCAAGGTCGTCCCGCACGGCGACTACCCGCTGACCGAGGTCGGCCGGATGACGCTCGACACCAACCCCGAGGACTACTTCGTCCACATCGAGCAGGCCGCTTTCGAACCCAGCAACCTGGTGCCCGGCATCGGCCCGTCGCCGGACAAGATGCTCCAGGCCAGGCTCTTCTCCTACGCCGACACCCACCGCTACCGCATCGGCACCAACTACGCGCAACTGCCGCCCAACCAGTCGGAGACCGAGGTCCGTTCGTACGCCAAGGACGGCGCGATGCGCTACCACCCGCCCAACGTGGCCCGCCCCTACGCGCCCAACTCCTACGGCGGCCCGGCCGCCGACGAGGAGCGCTCCAACCACCCGCCGCGCTGGACGGTGGACACCGCGGAGATGGTCCGCGCCGCCTACACGCTGCACGCGGACGACGACGACTTCGGCCAGCCGGGCACGCTGGTGCGCGACGTCATGGACGACGCCGCCCGCGACCGCCTGGTCGGCAACATCACCCGGCACCTGCTGAACGGCGTCAGCCAGCCCGTGCTGCAGCGAGCGGTCGCGTACTGGCGCAGCGTCGACCTGCGCACCGGCGACCGGGTCGCCGCCGGCGTCCGGCAGCGCTGACGCCCCCCGCGGCGGACGGGGCACACCGGCCCCGCCGGCAGCCCGCGCTCAGCCGCCGTCCAGCGTCAGCCGCGGCTTCGGCCCGTCGGTGCGCCCCGTCGGCGGCCTGCGGCTGCCCGCGCGGTACGGGGCGGGCCACGGGGCACCCGGTCCTGTGTAGCCCTGCTCGGCGGCGGCGTGCAGGGTCCAGTGCGGGTCGTAGAGGTGGGGGCGGGCCAGGGCGCACAGGTCGGCGCGGCCGGCGAGGATCAGGGAGTTGACGTCGTCCCACGAGGAGATCGCCCCGACCGCGATCACCGGGATCCCCGTCTCCGCGCGGATCCGGTCGGCGTACGGCGTCTGGTACGAGCGGCCGAACGCCGGCTGCTCGTCGGCGACGACCTGGCCCGTGGAGACGTCGATCGCCGCCGCGCCGTGGGCGGCGAACGCGCGGGCGACCGCGACCGCGTCGGCCGCGGTCGTGCCGCCCTCGGCCCAGTCGGTGGCGGAGATCCGTACGGTCACGGGGCGGTCGGCGGGCCACGCGGCCCGTACCGCGTCGAAGACCTCCAGCGGGTAGCGCAGCCGGGCGTCGAGGTCGCCGCCGTAGGCGTCGGTGCGGCGGTTGGTCAGCGGGGAGAGGAAGCCGGACAGCAGGTAGCCGTGCGCGCAGTGCAGCTCCAGCAGGTCGAACCCGGCGCGGGCGGCGCGGTGCGCGGCGGCGGCGAACTCCTCGCGGATCGCGTCCATTCCGGCGCGGTCGAGCGCGCGCGGCGTCTGGTTCAGGCCCGCGCGGTACGGCAGCGGGGAGGGGGCGACGACGGGCCAGTTGCCCTCGGGCAGCGGTTCGTCGATGCCCTCCCACATCAGCTTCGTGGAGCCCTTGCGGCCGGAGTGGCCGAGCTGGATGCCGAGCGCGGCGCCGGGCGCGTGGCCGCGGACGAAGTCGACGACGCGCCGCCAGCCGGCCTCCTGCTCGTCCGACCACAGTCCGGTGCAGCCGGGGGTGATGCGGCCGCGGGGACTGACGCAGACCATCTCGGTCATCACCAGACCGGCGCCGCCCAGTGCGCGGGCGCCGAGGTGGACGAGGTGGAAGTCGCCGGGCAGGCCGTCCTCGGCGACGTACATGTCCATCGGCGAGCACACGACGCGGTTGCGCAGCGTCAGGCCCCCGAGGGTGTACGGCGTGAACATCGGCGGCGTGCCCTCCGCCACCCCCGCCTCGCGCTCCACGGCGGCGACGAAGCCGGGGTCGCGCAGCCGCAGGTTGTCGTGGGTGATACGGCGGCTGCGGGTCAGCAGGTCGAACGCGAACTGCCGCGGCGGGCGGCCGAGATGGCGCGCCAGGTCCTCGAACCACTCGCGGCTGGCGTGCGCGGCGCGCTGGGTGGAGGCGACGACGGGTTTGCGCTCGGCCTCGTACGCGGCGAGCGCGGCCGGCACGTCCGGCTGCTCCTCGACGCACGCGGCGAGCGCGAGGGCGTCCTCGACGGCGAGTTTGGTGCCGGAGCCGACGGAGAAGTGCGCGGTGTGGGCGGCGTCGCCGAGGAGGACGACGGCGCCGCCGCCGGGCGAAGGCTCGTGCCACCAGCGGTCGTTGACGACCGTGCGGAACGCCGTCCACTGCGAGCGGTTGCCCGTCAGCGGCCGGCCGCCGAGCGCGTCGGCGAAGTACGCGGCGCACCGCTTGGCCGTCTCCTCCTCGCCGCAGGCGTCGAGCCCGGCGCGCCGCCAGACCTCCTCGCGCATCTCGACGATGACGGTGGAGGCTTCCTCCGGCGAGACGGCGTACGGGTAGCCGTGCAACTGCATGACGCCCGCGTCGGTCTCGACGATCTCGAAGCGGAAGGCGTCGAACGCGAACGGCGCGGACAGCCACACGTACCGGCAGCGGTGTCCGGCGATCCGGGGGCGGAAGACCTCGGCGTGCGCCTCGCGGGTGGCGCTGTTGACGCCGTCGGCGCCGACGACGAGGTCGTGGCTGCGGGCGAGTTCGGCGGCGGGCGGCGCCTCGGTACGGAACCGCAGGCCGACGCCGAGGTCGCGGCAGCGCTGCTGGAGCACCGCGAGCAGCCGGCGGCGGCCGAGGGCGGCGAAGCCGTGGCCGCCGGAGCGCTGCACGGTGCCGCGGTGGACGATGTCGATGTCGTCCCAGCGCACGAACTCCCGTTGCAGCGCGGCGTAGACGGCGGGGTCGGCGTGCTCGATGCCGCCGAGGGTCTCGTCGGAGAGCACGACGCCGAAGCCGTACGTGCTGTCCGGTGCGTTGCGCTCGTAGACGGTGACCGCGCGGGCGGGGTCGAGCCGCTTGAGGAGCGCCGCGGCGTACAGCCCGCCGGGCCCGCCGCCGATGACCGCGGCCCGCACGGCGCTCAGCGCCCCTGCCAGGCGGGGGGCCGCTTGGCGGTGAACGCGGCGTGGAACTCGGCGTAGTCGGCGCTGTTCATCAGCAGCGCCTGGGTGGCGGCGTCCATCTCGACGGCGGCGGCCAGCGGCATGTCGAGCTCGGCGGTGAGCAGCGCCTTGGTCTGCGCGTACGCGAGCGTGGGCCCGGCGGCGAGGCGGCGGGCCAGCGCCTGGGCGGCCTCGTCGGCACGGCCCTCGTCGGCGAGTTCGCTGAGGAGGCCGATGCGTTCTGCCTCGGTGGCGCGCACGGCGTCGCCGAGCATCAGCAGCCGGGTGGCGTGGCCGAGGCCGACGACGCGGGGCAGCAGGTAGGCGGCGCCCATGTCGCCGCCGGAGAGGCCGACGCGGGTGAAGAGGAACGCGAAGCGCGCGGAGTGGTCGGCGACGCGGAAGTCGGCGGCGAGCGCGAGGACGGCGCCGGCGCCTGCGGCGACCCCGTGCACGGCCGCGACCACCGGGAACGGGGCTTCGCGCAGGGCCCGTACGACCTGTCCCGTCATGCGGTTGAAGTCCAGCAGCCGGCCGGTGTCCATGGCCAGGGTGGCGCCGATGATCTCGTCGACGTCGCCGCCGGAGCAGAAGCCCCGGCCCGCGCCGGCGAGGACGAGCGCGCGGGTGCCGCCGGTGCGGGCCAGCTCGGCGATCAGGTCGCGGAGGTCCGCGTACGCCTCGAAGGTCAGCGCGTTGAGCTTCTCGGGGCGGTCGAGCGTGACGGTGAGGACGCCGTCGTCTTCTGTGACCCGCAGGTGCTCCCACTGCTCGGTGCGGCCGGCGGATCCGGTGAACGGGCTCATCGTGCGCGGCCCCTGTCTGCAGACGGTGGCGGGCGGTGGCGGTAAGCCGAAGTTATCACTCGTACGTGACTGTCGTCACGACCGCGCGATACGGGACCGGGGCACACGGGTCCCGCCGAACGGCCCCGGGGAGCGGGAGTCCGGCGGGGCGGGGCGGCGGGCGTCAGCCCAGGGTGGCGACCATGAGCGCCTTGATGGTGTGCATCCGGTTCTCCGCCTCGTCGAAGACGACGGAGTGCGCAGACTCGAAGACCTCGTCGGTGACCTCCAGCGACGTCAGCCCGTGCCGCGCGTGGATCTCCCGGCCGACGGCCGTGCCGAGGTCGTGGAAGGCGGGCAGGCAGTGCAGGAACTTCACGTCCGGGTTGCCGGTGGCGCGCAGCACGTCCGTCGTCACCGCGTACGGGCGCAGCGCCGCGATCCGCTCGTCCCACACCTCCTGGGGCTCGCCCATCGAGACCCACACGTCGGTGGCGACGAAGTCGGCGCCGGCCACGCCCTCGGCGACGTCGGCGGTGAGGGTGATCCGCGCGCCGGAGGCGGCGGCGAGCCGGCGGGCCCCGGCGACGACGGCGTCGGCGGGCCAGTACGCCTCGGGCGCGACGATGCGCACGTCCATGCCGAGCAGGGCGGCGGTGACGAGGTAGGAGTTGCCCATGTTGAAGCGGGCGTCGCCGAGGTAGGCGTACGCGATCTCCCCGACCGGGCCCGGGCGGTGCTCGGCCATCGTGAGCACGTCGGCGAGCATCTGCGTGGGGTGCCACTCGTCGGTCAGGCCGTTGTAGACGGGCACGCCCGCGTACGCGGCCAGCTCCTCGACGGCCGACTGGGCGGCGCCGCGGTACTGGATGGCGTCGAACATCCGCCCCAGCACCCGCGCGGTGTCCTTCACCGACTCCTTGTGGCCGAGCTGCGAGCCGGCCGGGTCCATGTACGTGGTCGACGCGCCCTGGTCCGCCGCCGCGACCTCGAACGCGGCGCGGGTGCGCGTCGAGGTCTTCTCGAAGACCAGCGCGACGTTCTTCCCGGCCAGCCGCTGCCGCTCGGCGCCCGCCCGCTTCGCCGCCTTCAGCTCGGCGGCCAGCGCCAGGAGGTGGTGCAGCTCCTCGGCGGTGTAGTCCAGCTCCTTGACGAAGGTCCGGCCGGTGAGGTCTATCGCCATGGTTCCGCGCTCCTGAGACTCTATGCGTGCGAACGCATCACTATACAGACCGGCTGGTGGGCGCGGTCCAGTACTACCGTCGCGCTTATGACGCGTACCCGCGTCGCCGGCGGTGGTGCACAGGACGCCTCGTTCGGCTTCCGTCAGCTTCCGTTCGCGGCCGAGCGCGCCGGCTGCCGTGCCCGGTTCCGGAACTGTGCGGGCGACGAGCCGACCACGCGGCGGAACGCGGTGCTGAACGCGCTCTCGGACAGGTAGCCCGTGGCCCGTGCGAGCTCGGAGATCGACATCGTGTCCCGGGCGAGGGCGTCGCGGGCGAGGCTCATGCGCCACTGGATCAGGTACTCCAGCGGGGGGACCCCGACGTGGCTCTTGAATGCCTGGGCGAACGCGGAACGCGACATGTGGCTGATCTCGGCGAGTTCCCTGAGGCTCCAGGAGTGGGCCACGTCCGCGTGCACGGCGCGCAGCGCGGCACCGATGCCGTCATCGTTGAGGGCACCCAGCCAGCCGGTGGGCCGGTCCGTCTGGCCGGCGTGGGCGCGCAGCATGTGCACGAGCAGGATCTGCGCGAGGTGGTTCTGCACCAGCGGGCCGCCGGCGGCGGTGACGCCGACCTCGGTGGCCAGGAGATCGATCAGTTGCGCGAGCCGGCTGCCGTGGGGATCGGCCACGCGGACGATCACGAGCGGCGGCAGGAGATCGGTCAGGAGCGCCGCGTTCCGCTCGTCGAACCCGATGTGCCCGACGCAGAGGTAGAGGTCCTCCTCGGACTCCGGCCCGATCCGCACGAACCCGTCTTCCGCACCCGCCAGTACGGGCTCCGCCGGGCGCGGGCGGGCGTCGAGCGAGGAAGCGAGCACGTAGGGCGGGGGGTTGCCCAGCATGAAGGTGTCGCCCGCCCGCAGGAGCACCGGCTCGTGCCCTTCGAGGATGAGCCAGCAGGTGCCGCGCACGAGGCCGCCGACCCGCACGTGCAGGAACGGCTCGAAGCGCAGCGCCCACTCCTCCGTGGCCCGGAGGCTGGGCCCGATGACCGTGCGGGGCCGGAGCAGGCCGATCGCGTCGGCCACGGGATCCCTGAATCCGAGCACCGCACACCTCCTGGACGATACGTAATGAAGTCCGGACTCTGCATCATGGATCGTACTCCACTCATCCCGCAGTATCGATGTCGCAGGTGAAAAGGGAGCACACGAGCACAGCCCGGACACCGGGCGAGGAAGGCAGCCATGTCCGACTTCGACATTCGCGAGTTCTACGACCGCTACTGCGAGGCGCTCAACGCGCATGAGTTCGACCGCATGGACGAGTTCGTCGACGAGTCCATCCTCTCGCACGGCGAGCCGGCCACTCGCGCGGACGTCGTCGCGGCACTCAAGAGCATCACCGACGCGGTTCCCGACATGTACTGGGAGATCAAGGAGGTGGCAATCCACGGCGAAACCCTGGCCTGCCACTCCGTCAACCACGGCACCCCCACCAAGGAGTGGCTCGGGGTGGCCCCCACTGGCGCTCGTATCGAGATCGACGAGTTCGCCCTTTACCGGATCCGTGACGGGAAGTTCGTCCAGATGTCCAACGTCCACGACGCCGAGGCCCTGAAGAAGCAGCTCGCGGGCTGAATCCCGAGCTCCCGGCACCGACGACGCCTCCTGGACGATGCATAAAGAAGTCTGGACTCTGCATTATGGATCGTACGCCGCTGCTCCCGCAGTATCGAAGTCGAACGGATCGGCATCGAGACAGTGAGGGAGACACCCACATGGGACAGCTCGAAGGCAAGACCGCGGTGGTCACCGGGGGCAGCACCGGTATCGGTCTGGCCACCGCCGTACGGCTGGCGGACGAGGGGGCGCACGTGTTCGTCACCGGGCGGCGCGAGGCCGAGCTGGAGGCCGCCGTCAAGACCATCGGAACCGACCGGGCCACGGCGGTGCCCGGCGACATCGCCACGATGGCCGACCTGGACCGGCTCTACGACGCGGTCCGGGCCCGGGGCGAGGGTCTTGACGTGCTCGTGGCGAACGCGGCGATCGGCACGTTCGTGACGCTGGAGCAGACCACCGAGGAGCACTTCGACCAGACCTTCGCGGTCAACGTCAGGGGGACGCTCTTCACCGTGCGGAAGGCGCTGCCGCTGCTCAACGACGGGGCCTCGGTCGTCCTGGTCGGCTCGACCGCCGGCGACCGCGGAGTGGAGGCGTTCGGCGCGTACGCGGCGTCGAAGGCGGCGGTCCGGTCCTTCGCGCGGACGTGGTCCAACGAGCTGAAGGACCGCGGCATCCGGGTCAACGTCGTCTCGCCGGCATGGATCGAGACCCCCGGGGGCACCGCCGCCTTCGGCGACGAGGAGACCGCCCGGGCCGTCAAGGAGAACGTCGCCGCGACCGTGGCCAAGGGCCGCATGGGCCGGCCCGAGGAGGCCGCCGCGGTCGTGGCCTTCCTGGCCTCGGAGCAGAGCAGCTACGTCGTCGGCGCGAACCTCTACGTGGACGGAGGCACGAACCAGATCTGAGCACGCACCACACGGTGGGTGGCATCCGCAGCGCCCTGGTGCCATGCCGCTGCCGTCCGGGCCGGGCCGCGCCCGGACGGGGGCCGCGTCCGGGTCTAGACCGGGTCGCGCTCGACGGGGCAGCTCATGCACCGCGGGCCGCCCCGGCCCCGGCCCAGCTCGCTGCCGCGGATCTCGATCACCTCGATCCCCTGCTTGCGCAGGAACGTGTTCGTGGTCGAGTTCCGCTCGTATGCCACCACCACGCCCGGCTCCACCGCCAGCACGTTGCAGCCGTCGTCCCACTGCTCCCGCTCCGCGGCATGCACGTCCTGCGTCGCCGTCAGCACCCGGATCCCGTCCAGGCCCAGCGCGGCGGCGATGGCGTTGTGCATGTGCTCCGGCGGATGGTCGGTGACCTTCAGATCGTCGCTGCCCGAGCCGGGCTCGATCGTGTACGAGCGCAGCATGCCCAGGCCCGCGTACTGCGTGAACGTGTCGCCGTCGATCATCGTCATCACCGTGTCGAGGTGCATGAACGCCCGCGCCTTCGGCATGTCCAGCGCGACGATCGTCCGCGCGGAGCCCGCCGCGAACAGCCCGCGCGCCAGCAGCTCCACCGCCTGCGGCGTGGTGCGCTCGCTCATCCCGATGAGCACGGCGCCGTTGCCGATGACCAGCACGTCGCCGCCCTCGATGGTAGACGGGTAGTCCTCCTGGCCGCCGGACCAGACGTGGAACCCGCCCGACCGCGGTCCCGCGAACAGCGGGTGGTGCTTGTAGATCGCCTCGAAGTGGACCGTCTCGCGCTGCCGGGCCGGCCAGCGCATCGCGTTGATCGACACCCCGTCGTAGACCCAGCAGGAGGTGTCCCGGGTGAACAGGTGGTTCGGCAGCGGGCCGAGGAGGAAGTCGTCCGGGTCCATCACGTGGAAACGCACCGACGCGGGCTCGGCGAACCCGTCCAGGTACTCCCGCTTCGTCATCCCGCCGACCAGCGCCTCCACGAGCGCAGCGGAGTCCATGGACTCGAAGGTGGACCGGAGCTTCTCGGTGGCGAGCGGCCCGTACTCCTTCTCGTCGAAGACCCGGTCGAGGACCAGCGCCCGCGCCTCGGGGAGGTTCAGGGTCTCGGCGAGCAGGTCGCCGAAGAGGTGCACCTGCACGCCGCGGTCGCGCAGCACGTCGGCGAAGCCGTCGTGCTCCTCGCGGGCCCGGCGGACCCAGAGCACGTCGTCGAAGAGGAGGGCGTCCTTGTTGCGGGGCGTGAGCCGCTTCAGCTCCATGTCCGGCCGGTGGAGTATCACGCGGCGCAGGCGACCGGCCTCGGAGTCGACGCGGAATGAGGGCGCTGGCATGAGATCAGACTGCCACGCGGGGCGACGCGGGGCAGCGGTTCGGGATCAGTGACGGGAGCGGGGCGGGGGCGGGGCGGGGGCGGGCTTCCGGGCGGGGGTGTGGCGGGCCCGCGGTGGTGGTGCGCGGGCCCGCCCGTCTCACAGCCGCGGGTCCACCGGCTCCGACTCCAGCGCCAGCACCGCGAACACCGCCTCGTGCACCCGCCACAGCGGCTCCCCCGCCGCCAGCCGGTCCAGCGCCTCAAGGCCCAGCGCGTACTCGCGCAGCGCGAGGGAGCGCTTGTGCCCCAGGTAGCGGCTGCGCAGCCGGGTCAGGTTCTCCGGCCGGGTGTACTCCGGGCCGTAGATGATCCGCAGGTACTCCCGGCCGCGGCACTTGACGCCCGGCTGTACGAGCCGGCCCTCCCCGCTCCGTACGAGCGCCTGGAGCGGCTTGACGACCATGCCCTCGCCGCCGGCCGCCGTCATCTCCTGCCACCAGGCCACGCCTGCGGCCACCGACTCGTCGTCACCGGTGTCGACGTACAGCCGCCCGGTGCGCTGGAGCAGGCCGGTGGCGTCCTGCGCCACCAGCCGGTCGAGCAGGGCGAGCTGGACGTCGTGCGGCTCGCCCGCCAGGCTCCGGCCCTCGGTGGCGAGGAGCTGGAACGGGGCCAGGCGCACGCCGTCGAGGCCGTCGACCGGCCAGCAGTAGCGGCGGTACGCCGCCGAGAACGACTCGGCGTCGGCGGCCCGCTCGCGCTGGCGGTCGAGGAGGGCGGCGAGGGCGGTGCCGGGGTCGGTGCCCGCGGCGGAGGCGGGGGCGGTGCCCGCGACGCTTGCAGGGTCGGTGCCCGCGGCCGGTGCCGCGGGCGCGGTGGCCGCCAGGCGCGTCCGCGTCGCCTCCAGCGCCGCCAGCGCACCCGGGAACACCGCCCGCGACGCCGCGCCCACCGCCGCGTACTGCTGCCGCAGCAGCCCGCCCGCCTTCAGCGACCACGGCAGCAACTCGGCGTCGAGCAGCAGCCAGTCCGTACCCAGCTCCTCCCACAGCCCGGCCGCCGTCGCCGCGTCGCGGACACGGGCGAGCACCTGCTCGGTGCGCTCGGCGCCGGAGAAGAACGGGCGGCCCGTGCGCGTGTGCAGCGCGCCCGTCACTCCCGCGCCCGGCGGCAGGCCGAAGCGCTTCTCCGCCACGCCCGCGTCCCGGCACACCAGCGCCACGGCGCGCGAACCCATGTGCTTCTCCTCGCACACCACCCGCGCCACGCCGTCCGCGCGGTACGCCGCGAACGCCTCCGCCGGGTGCTCCAGATGCCCCTCCTCGGCGGAGGTGGCGGTCGGCGCCATCGTCGGCGGCAGGTAGAGCAGCAGCCGCGGGTCGACCGCGAAGCGGCTCATGACCTCCAGAGCCGCCGCCGCGTTCTCCTCCCGTACGGCGACGCGGCCGTGCCGGCCGGTCTCCACGACGCGGCGGCCGTGCACGTCGGCGAGGTCCAGCGGGCGGTCGCCGGCCGTTCCGGCCAGTGCGGAGTCCGTACCGGCGGCGCCGGCCGCGAGGGGCTTGACCGGCTCGTACCAGACGCGCTCGGCCGGGACGTCGACCAGTTCGCGCTCCGGCCAGCGCAGCGCGGTCAGCTTGCCGCCGAAGACGCAGCCGGTGTCGAGGCAGAGGGTGTTGTTGATCCACGACGCCTCCGGCGTCGGGGTGTGGCCGTAGACGACGGCGGCGCGGCCGCGGTACTCCTCGGCCCACGGGTAGCGCACCGGCAGCCCGTACTCGTCGGTCTCGCCCGTCGTGTCCCCGTACAGCGCGAAGGACCGCACCCGGCCGGAGGTGCGGCCGTGGTACTTCTCCGGCAGGCCGGCGTGGCTGACGACGAGCCGGCCGCCGTCGAGGACGTAGTGGCTGACGAGCCCGTCGACGAACGTCCGCACCCGCTCGCGGAACCCGGGCTCCGCCGCCTCCGCGCGCTCCAACTGCTCGACGGTCTCGGCGAGGCCGTGCGTCAGCTTGACGTTGCGGCCGTGCAGGAGGCGGCCCAGCTTGTTCTCGTGGTTGCCGGGCACGCACAGCGCGCTGCCCGCGGCGACCATGCCCATGACGCGGCGCAGCACACCGGGGCTGTCCGGGCCGCGGTCGACGAGGTCGCCGACGAAGACCGCCGTACGGCCCGCGGGGTGCACCCCGTCCTCGTATCCGAGGCTCGTCAGCAGCGTCTCCAGCTCGCTCGCGCAGCCGTGCACGTCGCCGATGAGGTCGAACGGTCCTGTGAGGTGTGCCAGATCGTTGTAGCGGCGCTCCAGCACGACGTGGGCGGCGTCGATCTCGTCCGTGCCGCGCAGGTGGTGCACGGCGCGGAAGCCCTCGCGCTGCAGCCCGCGCAGGCCGCGGCGCAGCTCGCGGCGCTGCCGCGGGATGACGTGGGCGCCCATGGCGGCGCGGTCGGGGCGGGCGGCGTTGCGCTCGCGGCAGACGCTCTCGGGGACGTCGAGGACGATCGCGACGGGCAGCACGTCGTGCTCGCGGGCGAGCCGGACGAGCTGGCGGCGGGCCTCGGGCTGGACGCTGGTGGCGTCGACGACGGTGAGCCGGCCTGCGGCGAGGCGCTTGCCGGCGATGTAGTGGAGGACGTCGAAGGCGTCGCCGGAGGCGGACTGGTCGTTCTCGTCGTCGGCGACGAGGCCGCGGCAGAGGTCGGAGGAGAGGACCTCGGTGGGCTTGAAGTGCCGGCGGGCGAAGGTGGACTTGCCGGATCCCGTGGTGCCGATGAGGACGACGAGGGAGAGGTCGGGGACGCCGAGGCGGCGGGCGGCGGTGTCGGATGCCGGGGTGGTGTCGCTCATGACGCCTCCTTCGGGGTGTGGGTGGGGGCGGTCGTTCCGGTGGTCGTGCCGGTGGTTGTTTCGGTGCGGGCGCCGGTCCTGGTGAAGACCGCGAGCTGGGTCGGCGGGCCGACCTCCGGGTCGTCGGGGCCCACGCCCTCGTAGGCCACCGCGTAGCCGAACCGTGCCGCGACCGGCCCGGCCCAGGCGCGGAACTCCGCCCGGGTCCACTCGAAGCGGTGGTCCGCGTGCCGGACGTGGCCGGCGGGCAGCGACTCCCAGCGCACGTTGTACTCGGAGTTGGGCGTCGTCACGACCACCGTCGCGGGGCGAGCGGAGCCGAAGACGGCGTACTCCAGGGCGGGCAGCCGCGGCGGGTCGACGTGCTCGACGACCTCGCTCAGCACGGCGGCGTCGTAGCCCGCGAGCCTGCGGTCGGTGTACGTGAGCGCGCTCTGCAGCAGCGACACGCGCGCCGCCTGCCGCTCGCCCATGCGCTCCAGCCGCAGCCGGCGGGCGGCGGCGGCGAGGGCCCGTAGGGACACGTCGACGCCGACGATCTCGGTGAACCGCGGGTCGTTCAGCAGCTCCTTGACCAACTGGCCCTGGCCGCAGCCGAGGTCGAGCACCCGGGCCGCGCCGGCGGCGCGCAGCGCCTCGGCGATGGCGGCGCGGCGCTGCACCGCGAGCGGCACCGGCTTCTCCTCGGTGTCGGTCGCCTCGTCGACGGCGTTGTCCAGCTCCTCGGGCTCGGCGTCGTCGGACTCGGCGAGGCGGGCCAGCTCCAGCCGCTCCAGCGCCTCGCGCGCCAGCGACCAGCGGCGGGAGAGATACCGGCCGGTGATGAGGCGCTGCTCGGGGTGGTCCTCCAGCCAGCCCTCGCCGGCGCGCAGCAGCTTGTCGACCTCGTCGGGGGCGACGCCGTAGTGCTTGGCGTCGTCGAGCACCGGCAGCAGGACGTACAGATGGCGCAGCGCGTCGGCGAGCCGCACCTCGCCGTCGAGGACGAGGGACACGTACCGCGAGTCGCCCCACTCGGGGAACTCGGGGTCCAGCGGCACGGCATCGGCGGCGACCCGCCAGCCCATGGGCGCGAAGAGGCGGGCGACCAGCTCGGGGCCGCCGCGGGCGGGGACGGCGGGGACCTCGATGCGCAGCGGGAGGGGCTGGGCGGCGCGCTCCGGGTGGGTGCGGCTGACGCCGGTCATGGCGGTGCGGAAGACGCGGCCGAGCGCGACGGCGAGGAGGGAGGACGCGGCGTACGGCCGGTCGTTGACGTACTGCGCGAGGGCGGAGTCGGGGCTCTTGCCCTTGCCGCCCTTGCCCTTGCCCTTCGCGGCGCGCACGAGGCCGACGGGGTCCACGTCGAGGAGCAGCGCGGCGGTGCAGCGAGCGGGGTTCGCCTCGGGGTAGAAGACGTGGGCCGTGCCGCGCGAGGTGGCGAACTCCTGCGCCTTGCCGGGGTGCTTGTGCAGGAGGAAGCCGAGGTCGGTGGCGGGCGCGGCGTCGGTGCCGGTCGCGGTCATGGTCAGGAACACATGAGCGAGTATTTCGTGCGGGGTGGGGCGCGGGCCATCGGGTTTCGGTGGGGTGGGGGCGCGCGAGCGGCGCTCACCGCGTAGAGCAGTGCTCGCCCGCGCGCGCAGTCCTCACCGGGCCGTGCCGCTCCCGTGCAGTTCCGCCGCCAGCGTGGCGATCGCCTGCGGCCCGACGCGGCAGCAGCCGCCCAGGGCGGCGGCGCCCGCGTGGCGCCAACCGGCCGCGGCCGGGGCGTCGAACGAGCCGGGGCCGCGCCAGGCATGCGTCTCCGCGTTCCAGGTCTCGCCGCTGTTGGGGTACGCCAGCACCGGCTTGCCCGTGACGCGCCCCGCCGTCTCCACCGCGTACGCGACGTCCTCCGGCGCGCAGCAGTTGACGCCCACCGCCGCCACCCCCTCGTCGTCCGCCGCGACCGCGAAGGCGTCCGCCAGCGGCTCGCCCGCCCGGGTCGCCCCGCCCGCGACCGTGTACGTCAGCCACACCGGTACGCCGAGACCCGCCGCCGCCCGCAGCAGCGCCGTCGCTTCCGTCACACCCGGGACCGTCTCCAGCGCCAGCACGTCCGGCTCCGCCGCCGCCAGCACCTCCAGCCGGGGCCGGTGGAAGCGCTCCAGCTCCGCGACGCCCACCCCGTCCCCGTACCGGCCGTGGTACTCCGAGCCGTCCGCCAGCATCGCCCCGTACGGGCCCGCCGACGCCGCCACCCACACCGGCCGGGGCGCCTCGTCCGCCACCCGCCGGGCCAGCGCCACGCTGCTCGTCAGCAGCCGGGCCGCCTCCGCCACCCCGACGCCGCGGCGCGCGAAGCCCTCGAACGTCGCCTGGTAGCTCGCCGTCAGCAGCACGTCCGCCCCGGCCCGTACGTACGCGGCGTGCGCGGCCTCGATCTGCGCCGGGTCCTCCGCGAGCACCCGGGCCGACCACAGTGCGTCGCGAAGGTCGCAGCCCTGCGCTTCGAGCTGGTTCGACAGGCCCCCGTCGAGCACCAGCGGCGGGCCGCCGGCCGCGGCCCGCCCGACCGCCTCCGCGAACGACGAGACGGGTCTCAACGCCCCTCCCCCGGCTCCGGATCCTGCGGCGCAGGGAACCGCTTCTCGTTGCGCTCGATCTTCGCCGCCAGCGCCGCCAGCGGGTCCACCCCCACCGCCGAGCAGAACTGCAGCAGGTACGACAGCACGTCCGCGACCTCGTCCGTCACCCGGTTCGCCGCGTCCGGTTCCGCCATGATCCGCGCGGACTCCTCGGGCGTCAGCCACTGGAAGATCTCCACCAGCTCCGCGGCCTCCACGCTCAGCGCCGCGGCGAGGTTCTTGGGGGTGTGGTACTGCTCCCAGTCCCGTGCCGCGGCGAACGCCGCGAGCCGCTTCTGCAGTGCCTGCACGTCGTCGCTCATGCGCCCCTGTCTACCACCCGGGCCGACGGTGAAGTCGCCCGCCGGCGCTCAACGAGCACGGCCACCTGGACGACCGGTGGCCCGACGAAGAACTCTTCGCCGCCGGCGTCCACACGATCCTGGGAGCGGTGACCCATGACGCTGCTGCGCGTCGAACTCGACGCCGACCGTGACCGTGCCCGGCGCTTCGACGCACGCGTCAGGCGCGGCGAGCCGTATCCGAAGGAGCGTCGACTCGTCATCGACGAGGCGTGGGCGCGCGGGTACACGCCCACCGGCAAGGTGACCTACCGGGGCATCGGCCAGGGGCAGCCGCCCACGCTCAAGTTCGACGTGGAGGTCGACGTCTCGACGTGAGGCACGGCGGCGCACGGTGCGGGACGGCGGCGCGGCGGCACGGTACGGCGGCGCGGCCGACGTCGCCGCACGGCCGCGACGGGCACGCGGCGACCTCGGCCCTAGTACACCCAGCGCCGGAAGCCCGACTCGGCGTCGACCGTGTTGCCCGTGATCGTCGCCGCGTCGTCGCCCAGGAGCAGCGCCACCACGGCCGCCGCCTCGTCCGGGGTGTTCCACGTGCCGCGGGGCAGCGCCCGGCCCACCTGGGCGGCCAGTTCGCCGGTCGCCCAACCGGTGTCCGTGGGACCGGGGTTGATGCAGTTCACGGTGATGCCGCGGTCGACGAGGGCGTCCGAGAGCGTCAGCGTCAACTGCTGGAGCGCTCCCTTCGTGGCCGCGTACGGGATCTCCTGGCTCATCGGTGCCAGATGCTGGCCGGAGGTGAAGAGCACGACCCGGCCGCCGCCCCGCTCCTTCCCCGCCGCCGCGTCGTACTGCGCCGCGTACGCCTGCACGAGCAGCAGCGTGGCCCGGACGTTCACCGCCCAGCACAGGTCCAGTTCGGCGGCCGTCAGCCCGTCGAGGTCGTACGTGGAGCTGCGGGCGTGGTTGACGACCAGGGTGTCCACCATCCCGTACCGCTCCCCCGCCGCGGCCAGCAGCGCGGCGGGGGCCTCGGGTTCCGCGAGGTCGGCGTGGGCGTAGGCGAGCCGGTCGCCCTCGCCGCCGAGGGCGGCGGTGACGGCCGCGGTGCCGCCGCGGTCGGCGCCCCAGGGCATCTCGTCGTCGTGCGGCGTCCAGCCGTGCGCGAAGACGCGCGTGCCGTCGGCCAGCAGCCGGCGGGCGATGGCGAACCCGATTCCCTGCTCGCGGCTCACGCCGGTGACCAGTGCGGTCCGGCCCTGGAGGGGCATGTGCACTCCGTTTCGCATCGTTCGTGGGGGCGTCTCACCGGAGTCGGCGGCTCCCCATGATCAGGCACACCCCCGCCGGCCCCGCAACGCCTTTTTCCACGACCTGACGACTGACAGTTTCCGACATCTGACATCCGTCAGTCGCCCTCCGTCATTCCTCCGCCTTCGCTCCCTCCCCCTGCGGCCCCGTCCGCTCCCGCCGCTGCGGCAGCGGCACCGCCGTGGCGCACTCCGCCTCCGCAAGCGACGGGTCGCCGACCGAGCCCAGCACCCGGATGTGGCCGCGCGCGCCCATCCGTCCGGACAGCGCCACGAGTTCCCTCGCCTGCCGGGCGTCCAGGCTCCGGTCGAGCCCGTCCGCCAGGACCGTCAGCACCTGGCGGGCCGGCAGCACCTCCGAGGCCGGGTCCACCGCCAGCACCCCGGGGCCGGTGAGCAGGACCAGCGCCAGCGCGAGGTAGCGCAACTCGCCGTCGCCCAGGGTCTCGACCGGGGTGCTGCGCCGGCCCGGTTCGCGCAGCAGCACGGCGCGGACCAGCCCGTCCCCGTATTCCTCCGTCGTCAGGTCGTGGACCGGGCCCGCGCAGCCGCCGCGCAGGGCGTCCACGAGGGCCGCGTGCCGCAGGCTGCACTCGTCGCGTACGCGGCGCAGGACGGCGGGGAGGTTGCGGCTGTCGGGGGTGAGTTGTTCGCCGCCGATGGGCACGGCCGTGGCGGCGCGCATCAGGGCGGGGTGCGGGTCGCAGGGGTAGACGGAGCGGAGGGCGAGGACGGCTTGTTCCGCGGCGGCGAGCACGAGTTGTTCGCCGTCCGTGCGGCCGCCGATGCGGAGCGGTAAGAGGGCGGTGCCGAGCCGGTCGTCGGGGAGCGGGGCGCGGGTGACGGGGGCGGGGCCGGTGTGCCAGGAGGCCTGGACGCGGTCGCGGCGGGGGTCGCGGAGTGCGGTGGCGAGCAGGGTGTGTCCGGCGCCGGTGAGGCGTTCGCCGACGATGCGGAGTTCGGGTTCCGCCTGTACGGCGACGTCGAGTCGTACGTCGCCGAGGGGGCCGCGGACGGTGCAGCCGAGGCGGACGCCGCGGCGTCCTGCGGCGTCGGGTTTGGCCCGCTGCGGTACGCAGGCGGCGACGCCTCCCGGCACCGGGGCGAACGCCTCTTCCAGGGTGGCTCCGGCGCCGAGTCTGGCCAGTACGCCGCAGGCTTCCAGGGCCGCGGTCTTGCCGCTGCCGCTGCCGCCGGTGAGCAGGGTGACGGGGCCGAGGCCGAGCCGGGTGCCGCGGTGCGACTTGAAGGCGGAGACGTGGAGTTCGCCGAGGGTGGCGCGGTCGGTGTGGGGGTGGCGGCCGGTGTGGGCGGTGCGCAGGGTGGTGTCCCGCGGCGGGTCGCGCAGGAGGTCGCGGGGGGCGCGGGGAGGGTGCCCGGTGGGGGAGGTCATGTTCCCGGACGCTATTGAGCGCGCCGTCAGCGGAACCGTTCCGGCAGCGGCACCTTCGCCCGAACGGGCGAGCCCCCGCGGATCCGCGGGGGCTCGCCCGTTCGGGCGCGGTAAGGACGTCGTGCCGGCGGTCGGTGAGCGGCGACGCCGTCAGCGGCTGGCGACCGGTTCGACTTCCGTGCCGAGGGGGGCGAGGAGGAAGACGTTGCGGTCGACGCGGTGCATGCTGCTCTGGATGCCGAAGGTGACGCCGCTGGCGAAGTCGAGGATGCGTTTGGCCACGTCGATCTCGGCGCCGGTGAGGTCGAGCAGGACGGGGACTTGCGCTATCAGGTATTCGGCGACGCGCCGGGCGTCGGCGAAGACCTGGCAGCGGATGACGACGAACTGCCGCTGGTCGGCGTCGACTTCGGGGTCGTCGAGGGCTTGGTGCCCGGTCCAGGAGGGCCATTCGTTGCCGCGCAGGGGGACGACTTCGGCGAGCCCCTGCCACTGCTCGTCGGTGACGTCATGTCCGGTCAACGTGCCTCCTCTGCGGTTCCGCGTGCTCCCGGTGCGGCCATCGGGCGATTCTATCGATGGGCCGAACAGGTGACCGCGGAGGGACACACGGGAATCCGGGTTTTTACGTCCCGGGCGACCCCGAGGTTCCGCTCGGCCCGTCTCAAGCAAATCCGAGGATTGACTTGGGTGTTGGGCGCGGCGGACGATCGGGCGGGATCCCCCAGGCGGCAACCCGGCCGGGTCCGTACGCCGTGCGGCCGACGGCGTGCGGGGTCCGGCCGGGTGCCGACCGCCTGTGCGTTCCGGTCGCGCGGGTCAGTCGCGGCGGTACTGGGCCGGGGAGTTCTTCGTCGCCTCGTCCTCGTAGCTGCCGGTCGTGCCGCGGTCGACGTGGAAGGTGGTGAGCGTGGTGACGGGCGAGTCCGGGTCGCGGCGGTCGCCGATGACGCGCATGTGGGCGGTGAAGCGTTCGGGGGTGACGTCGTAGACGTCGATCCCGGTGCCTCCGGGCCCGGTCTCTGCGTCGCCGTTGACGACGAGGTTCACGCCTGCCTCCCTGGTGCTCGGGGTGGGGGGCGCAGGTATCACAGCAGCGGCGGGTGAACCTGCGGAAGACGTGCGGCGAATGGTGCCGGGCGCGGGTGCGGCACGGGTGGTGCCGGTCAGCCGTCGAGGAGGTGCCTGCCGCGGGCGGTGAGGCGGTGGACGACGTGGGGTCCTGCGCGTTCGCTTTCCGCGAGTCCTGCGCGGCGCAGCACGGTGAGGTGGCCGCTGACGGAGGAGGCGGGCATGCCGAGGCGGGCGGCGATGCCGCCGGTGGTGGCGGGGGCGGGGGTGGGGGTGAGGGCGGCGAGGACGCGGGCGCGGCTGGTGCCGAGGAGTGCGGCGAGTGCGGTGTCGCGGTGGGGGGCGGGGCCGGTGGCTGGGGGCGGGGCGGGGTTGCTGCCTACGGGGTGGACGACGACGGGTGGGAGTCCGGGGTCGGCGAGGGCGACGGGGGTGGTGTGGCAGAAGTAGGAGGGGATGAGGCGGAGTCCGCGGCCGTGCAGGTGGAGGGTGGAGTCGACGGGATAGGGGGCGGTGAGGACGGGGTCGGTCCAGGTGAAGGGTTCGAGGGTGGCGAGGACGGCGGGGAGGCCGGCTTCGAGTGCTTCGAGTTGGCGGGCGCGGTCGGCGGCGACGGTGGCTTCTATTTCGCTCCAGTCGGGGGCGACGAGGTGGTGGTGGAGGTGGTGTAAGGCGTCGGCGAGGTCGGCGAGTACGGTGCGGTCGCCGGCGGCGAGGCGGCGGGTCCAGGAGGGCAGGGGGCGGTGCCGGGCGGCGAGGCGGATTTCGCGGGCGAGGCGGGTGGCGGGGGTGGCGCGCAGGGTGCGCAGGGCGGCGGTGATGCCGTCCTCGGATTCTGCGGGGGTGAGGAAGTCGGGGAAGTAGGTGGCGTCGGCGGGTGCGATGCCGTTGACGAACCGGCAGGTGCGGCGCAGGTCGTGCTGTTGCAGCCGGTGGCGGGCGCGGCGGTGCCAGGGGCGCAGCCGGGCGGGGAGGCGGGGTGCGGGGGTGTACGCGACGTGCAGCCCGAGGATCGCCTCCCAGATCGGGTCGGCGGTGCGCGCGAGCTGGACGTGGCGGAAGTCCCGGTCATTGAAGTGGACATGAAGCTTTCCGGCCATACCCGAGGGTAACCACCCGCGGCCTGCGCTGTCTCCGGCGCGACCGCTCCCGTTCCGGCCGCGGTGGACTCGGGTTTTCGACGGTGGCGGAAAACCCGTGCGGCGCGGGGGTCCAGGGGTGCCTACGATGCGTCGCCGCACGGCCAGCACCTTCGCGAGCAGCTACGGAACACGGGAAGGAGCCAGATGCGGCGCACACCAACACGGAGCCGGTGGCGCAGGGTTGCGCTGACCGGCGCGATCTGCGCGGCCGCCGTCGCGCACCCGGCGTATGCCGGGGCGGCGGCCGGCGGCACGGCGGAGGCCGGCGGCCCCGCGCCGGCCGCCACGTGGCGGGCGGACCTCGCGGACGTCGGCGCGGACGACGTCAACGTCCGGTACGTACAGGGCGATCTGCGGCTGCGTTCGCAGACCGCCGCACCCGCGTCCCTGCGGTCGGTCCCCGGCGAGGGCAGCCAGGTCCTGGCCCCGGAGCGGCTCGACCGTCCCGTCAACCGGGTACGGGCCGAGCTGGACGCCCGGGTCCCCGCGGGCGCCGAGGTCGCGGTCGACGTCCGCGGCCGGGCGCCGGACGGCGGCTGGACCCAGTGGCTGCCGGCGGGCGCGGATGCGGCGGAGGCGGCCCGGCTGCCGTTCGCGGTCACCGAGGTCCAGGCCCGGCTGACGCTGCGCGCCTCCGGCACCGGCGGCACGCCGACGGTCCAGGGGCTGCGGCTACGGGCCGACACCGACGCGGCGCCGCGTGCCCGCGCCGCCGCGGCCCCGCTGACGTACCGGCTGTTCGCCACCCGCGAGGGCCTGGTGGGCGGCACGACCGCCAACGGCCATGTCATCCAGCCCAACGACCACTTCGTGGCCCTGCCGTCGCGGCGCGGGCTGTCCCCGAAGGGCAGCGCCGAGTACTCGGTGCAGGTCTGCGGCCCGGCGCGGTGTGAGACGGCGCCGGTGTGGGACGTGGGGCCGTGGAACACCAAGGACGACTACTGGAGTCCGCCGTCGGTGCGCGAGTCGTGGCGGGACCTGCCGCAGGGCATGCCGGAGGCGCAGGCGGCGTACCAGAACGGCTACAACGGCGGGCTTGACGAGTTCGGCCGCCGGGTCGCGAACCCGGCGGGCATCGACCTGGCCGACGGCACGTTCTACAACGTCGGCCTGAACGACAACGGCTGGGTCGACGTGACGTTCCTGTGGACCGGCGACCAGACCGGCACCCGGTTCCCCACCTGGGGCACCGACGTGCGGGTCCGCCAGGCGTCGAACACCTCCTCCGCGGTGCTGACCACCCTGCCAGGGCCTACGCAGGTGCGGGTGGAGTGCCAGGAGCGCGGCGAGCAGATCACGTACGACGGCCACACCAACGACGCCTGGGCCTATCTGCCCGACTACGGCGGCTACATCTCCCACATCTTCATCGACGTCGCCGACGCCTGGCTGCCGGGCGTCCCCGAGTGCTGAACGCGCCACCCCCACTCCCTCCACCCCCACCGAAGGAGGCGCTCCGATGCCTCGCAGACCCCACTCCCCCGCCCCCGCGCCCGCGCCTGCCCCCGCTGCCGGTGCCGGTGCCGCTGCCGCGCGCCGGCCGGCGCGGCGGGCCGCGGCGGTCGTCGTCGCCGCGCTGCTGACACTGCTGGGACTGACCGCGGCGGCGCCGGCGCAGGCCGACCCGGGCCCCATGCTGGCGCCGAACTTCAAGGCGCCGTTCCCCTGCGGCCAGCAGTGGACGTACAGCCACCACAGCGCCGAGGTGCGCCGCGCGCTGGACTTCATCCGCTCCGACGGCGGCACCACCGCGGGCACGCCGACGGTCGCCTCCGCCGCGGGCACCGCCACCCGGCACTACCAGGCGGGCGGCGCCGGCAACTACATCGTCATCGACCACGGCGGCGGCTGGAAGACGTACTACTTCCACCTGGCGTCGTTCTCCGTCGCCGACGGCGCCTCGGTCGGGCAGGGCCAGCAGATCGGCGTCACGGGCAGCACCGGCAACTCCTCCGGCGCCCACATCCACTACGAGCAGCTCCTCAACGGCGTCGGCCAGGACATCCGCATCAACGGCTCCGCGCTGCCCTATCCCGGCTCGTACGGCCAGTACCACCTGCGCAGCGACAACTGCGGCAACACCAACTTCACCACCTGGGGCAGCGACGTCCGCGTCCGCGCGGACGCGCGTCTCAGCGCCCCGGTGGTGACGACCCTGCCCGGTCCGACGTCCGTGTTCGTCGAGTGCCAGAAGCAGGGCGATGTGGTCAACGCCGAGGGCTACACCAACGACTGGTGGAGCCGGCTGCGTGACCAGCGCGGATTCATCTCCAACATCTACATCGACCATCCGGACGCGAAACTCCCGGGCGTACCCCTCTGCTGAACCCTCACGGACCCGCAGGGGCCGGCGTCCCGCGCCGGCTCCTGCGCCGGGTCCCGCGTCACCAGGGCGGCGGTTCGCCGCCCTCCGGGCCCCCGTCCTGGCCGCGATCCTCGCCGCGTCGTCTACGGGCCACGCCCGCCAGCGCGATCGCGACAGGGGCGAGGAACGCCGCGGCGAAGACGCCCGCCAGGACCGCGCCCGGGATGTCGGGGAACGACTCGGCGTTTCCGGTGGCGAGGAAAAGCACGACGACGATCAGCATCCCGAAGACCAGCACGCGCACCGCGGTCCTGCCCCACCACAGCGCCTCGACCACGGAGTTCTGATCGCGTGCGGAAGCGCCGGCCCTGGCCCGCGCGGTCCCGGCCACCTCCGGCCGCGGCGTCCAGTCCGCGCCGCGGTGGCGCTCCCAGACCTCGCGGATCACCTCCACCTCGCGGTGGGCGCTCAGGATCCGGGTGTCGATGACGTTCGGCAGGCTCACCCTGCGGCCGTCGCGGTGGTAGACCACGACGCCCATGACGGGACGCTTGCGCTGCGCCGACGCGGGCTCGTTGTGCTCGAGTTCGACGGCGACGAGGTCGGCCCAGGCGAGCCGCCTGGTGCGCAGCCAGCGCAGGGTGAGGCCGTCGTCGCCGACGACGGTCACGCCGCGGACGACGCAGAAGGCGAGCAGGAACAGGGCCAGCGCGGCGGCGCAGAACGGGATCGCCACGGCGCCGGGCGCGTCGGCGCCGATGACCAGCAGGAGTCCGAAGAACGCGAACAGCCCGCCGAAGACGGCGCACAGCAGGGCGAGGAAGATCATCGATCCGAGGTGGCCGCGGTACGTGCGCACCCGGCCCCCGCCACCCGTCGTACCGGCCATCGCGCACCCCGTCCCGTACCGTTCCCGGCCTTCCCCACCCGCACAGCCCGCACAGCGCCGCGGTCCGCGGCGGGCCGCCGCGGGGCGCTGCCGCCACCGCGGGCGGTCCGAGCGTAGAGGGTAGGGGCCGCGCCCGGGGAGGGCACCCGGGCGCGCGCGTCCGCTACCGCCTAGCGGCGGCGCGGGCGTAGCGGGAGGCGAGCGCGTGGTACGCCTCCTTGGGCTCCCAGTGCCAGGGCGACTCCGGGTCGCCGGGGGTGTCCTGGACCGGCTTGACGATGGCGTAGCTGACGGTGTCGAAGAGGTCCCAGTCGACCTCGTCGTCCTGGGCGGCGGCGTAGCTGAGTTCGCCGCCGAAGACGGACCGGCCGACGGCGGCGGCGCGGGCGGTGAACTCGTCAAGCTTGCGCTGCATCTCGACGGGGTCGAAGGTGCCGTTCTGGATGTTCTCGATCCGCTCCAGGACGTTCGCGCCCCGGCCAGGAACCGCTTCCGGCTCAACCCCCGTGCCTGCACTCCCCGTCCCCGCACCTGCGCCTCCCGTGGCTCTCACCGTCACCGCGACCGGCAGCCTGCGCGGGCAGGACGGAACGGGAGAGCTGGTCGAGTCAGGTGACCAGTATGGGAACCGTTCGAGGAACGGTCACATTGACCGCATCACGAACGCAGCTGGAGTCCGTTTTCGTTCAGGAGTGGGCGACTTGCTGAAGGTATCGGTCCGCTCATCGCAGGAAGTCGAGCAACAAGCGGGTCATCTCCTCCGGACGCTCCTCGAAGATCCAGTGGCCGCTGTCTGGGACCACCTCATCCCTGACGTCGGTCGCGTACCGGCGTACCTGGTCGGATACGGCCTGGCCGAGGCTGTTCTCGGCGCCGACGGCGAGCACCGGCATGGCCAGTGGCCGTTCGGCGAAGGCGCGGTTGTCGGCCACGTCCTGGTCCAGAGTCCTGAACCACTCGAAGCTGGCTCGCAGATGGTCCGGGTCCGCGAGGTGCCGGGCATACTCGATGACGGCGCCGGGGTCGACGGCCCGCTCATGGCGGACCGCCATCGCGCCGATGAATTTCTCCACCCACACCTGCTCCCGCCCCTGGATCATCGCTTCCGGCAATCCGTTGGCAAGGCTGAAGAACCCGAAGTTCCACATGCCCGGTCCGGCCGGGGTGAGCGACGGGAACCGGTAGATGCCCGGGTCAGGGATCGGCGCCTCACTCAACACCAGTGCGGCCACGCCGTCGCGGTATTGCGCCGCGTAGGCGTAGGCGACCATGCTGCCGATGTCGTGACCGACCAGCCTGATCTCCTGCTCAAGGCCGAGGTCGGTGAGCAGGGCCCGAAGATCCTGAGCCATCGTCCTCTTGTCGTAGCCGCCCACGGGTGCACTCGAACCACCCGCGCCTCGCAACGACGGCACAATCACGGTGAAGTGTTCGGCAAGCCTGGGGATGACCGCTCGGTACTCGTACCAGGTCTGAGGGTAGCCGTGGAGCAGCACCAGCGTTGGTCCGTCGCCGGACCGCACATACTCGACGACCTGTCCGTTCACATGCGCTTCGCGAGGCGAAAAGGGGGCCATGGGGCGAACGTACGCGGGCCCGCAGGCACCGCCGCTCCCACCGGGGCGCGTCGCTCGGCGGATTGGTCCGCTTGTGTGACCTGCCGATGCCCTGGGCACGGACCTGGTCGCGCTAGACGTCGTGGTCGTGGCCCCGGTCGGCGGACAGCGAGTCGGGCTTGCGACGGGGACGACCGAGCCGGCGCGACGCTCACCGATTTCGCCCTGGCGGCGGTAGACGGCCGTACCCAGGTCGTGGCGGCGGGCCGGCAGCGGCTCCTCGTGGGAGATCCGAGGTCCGGCGAGTGGGGAGAGGAGCTCACCGTGCCCGGTGGCGAAATCGTGTGCCTCGACGCCGGCACCGTGCACGGGGTCCCTGTCGCTGTCACCGGGGCCGAGGACGGCACCATCTGCGTCTGGGACCTGGCAGAACGTCGGCTGCTGGGCAGGCCGTTCCAGAAGTACCATCTCGAGGTGTTCGGGGTACGGCTGACCCAGCTCCACGGTCGCCCTGTGGTCATCAGCAGTGGCAAGTGCAGTTCCGTCGACGTCTGGGAGATTCCGTCGTAGGGAGGTGACGCTGCCCAGCCGGTCATAGCCGGTCATCGATGGCGGCGAGAGCACCCCGAGGAGGTGGAGCGCCGACCAAGTGCGGTGCCTGGCAGCGTTGTCGTACTCCACCGGTACGCTCGGGCCATGAGCGTTTCCCTCTACTACACCGCGAGCCGGCCGGTGCCGCTTACGGCGACCGAGACGGCCGCTGTCGAACGCATCGTTGCCGCCCACGTGTCGTCCTTCCCGTACGAGTACGAGGCATGTCTCCATCTCTACAGCGACGGTGGCGTCGGGCCGGGCGAGATCGTGGCGGGGTCCACCAAAATGCCGCGGGACCTCGGCCGCGTACTGCCGGTGATCACCCATGTGCTGGACTCAGTAACCGAGCTGCGCCGCGCTCTGCCGGGAGCGGAGTGGCGCGTGCACCTGGACGACAGCGATGTCCCGTGGCACGAGGACGAGGGCTACGCCTTGCCCCGCATGCGCGATGCGGACCTCATAGCCAAGCTCGGCGGGCCGTGAGCGGACTGCCCCGCGAACGGGCTTCGGCCGTGCGGGTCCACCGGCTGTCCTGCCGGAAGATCGCCGCCTTGGTTGGCGTTGCGCAGGCTGTCGGTCCCCATAGGTACGCTCCCACGCATGATTCCCAAGAGCTTCTACGATCTGAGGTTCGGCGTGTCTCCCGGAGCTGCCAGGAAGGACGCACACCACATCTGCGGCAGCCTTGACGAGGTCAAGTCGGCTCTGGATTTCGAACTTGAGGCGTCCATCAACGTCTGGCTGCTCTTCGCCTACAGCAGCGGTGCCGATGTGGCCTTGGACGTGTATCAACAGGGGGAAATGGCCGAGTCGATAGACCTGCATCCGTTCATGACGGTCCGGGTCGAGGGGTACCCGGACATCACCTTCCTGGGGCGGGGCAAGCCGACCGGCTACGCCGCGGGCTCGGACGACCCCGACTCGGTGGAGATGGCCCTTGCCGAGGGGCTTCCAGACTACGAAGCAAGAATGCGGCCTCGACGCCGGGCGTCGCGGCGCCCGTGCGGCCGGGGGGCGGCCGCACGGGCGGGGGTGTTTCAGAGGTCGACGGCCTTGGCGAAGGTGACGAAGTCGGCCCAGGCCGCGGGGGTCACGGAGAGCTGACCGCCCTCCCGGTCCTTCGTGTCACGGACGAGGACAGCCTGCGAAGTGACGGCGATCTCGATGCAGTTGTCGGCGTCGCCGCTGCTGTAGCTGCTCTTGAACCAGTCCGGTCCGATGCTGCTCATAGGTCTCCTCGCATCTGCTCCAACAGCTCCACGGTAGCCTCGTGGCTGAGCGCCTGGGAACTGAGCTTCCGGTACCGCTGCTGCAGAATACCCACGTCGGTCAGGTTGCTGATCAGATTGCTCGACCGCTGTCCCTCGGAGTAGCCAAGCCACTTGTGGTCGACGGTCTCTGCGAGGTAGATGGAACCGGCTGACCCGACATGATGCGCCGCGCGAAGCGGCATCACCTGGATCTCGATGTTGCGCCGTTTGCCCATCGCCAGAAGGTGGTCGAGGAGGGTGCGGGTGACCTCCTTCCCGCCCATGTGCCGCTCCAGAAGCGCCTGCTCGATGATGAAGCCGAAGTACGTGTTCGGCCGCTCATCGAGGACGGCCTGCCGCTCCAGCCTTGCCGCGACCCGCTGCTCGATCTGCTCCTCGACCAGAGGGGGAAGTACAGATTCGAACAGAGCGCGGATGTACGACTCGGGCTGCAACAAGCCCGGCACGACCCGGCACTCGTACGCGTACAACGTGACCGCTTCCTTCTCGATCACCGCCCAATGCCTGAACCGCGACGCCAGGCCCGCCTTCCTCGTCAGGCTCAGGCGCGTCTCCCTCAGCAGCCTCGCCGCCAGCGGGCCCAGGACCTCCTCTGCCAGCTTGTCCAGGTCCCTCGGCGGGAACCGGCCTCCCCGCTCGATCTTGGAGATGTGTTCCACCGAGTACCCCAGGCCCTCGGCCAACGCCTCCTGCGTCAAGCCCGCCTCGTCCCGGAGCACCTTCAGCATCGCCCCGAAGGTCTTGAGATTGTCCGCCGCCTCCGACTCGCCCCCGTACAGGCTGACGTTGCCGACTTTCCCCATGTCCGGCCACCTCTCATGTGTCACTGCCGGAACTCCGGCACCGTCATGATTACCGACCGTGACTATTCCAGTCCAGTGAGTAACCCGCCCAACCGGCTGTTGGGCGGGTCCTGTACGGGTTCGTCAGCGCACCTTCAGCGCGTCCAGCAGCATCGGCAGCGAGGCGTGCAACTCCCGCTCCCAGTACGCCCAGCGGTGGGTGCCGGGACCGTAGAGGTTGGTGATCACCTTTTTTGCGCCGACCCGCTTCAGCTCGTCGGCCAGCGCCTGGTTCTGCCTGTTGAAGTCCGCCTCCAGGGCGTCCCTGGCGCCGGGCGGGTCGAGCGGGCCCGCCGTGCCGTCGCCGCAGGAGAGGTAGACCGGCGTCGACTTCAGCTTCTTGGCCAGGTAGTACGGGTCGTGGGCCTGCCAGATGGCGCGCTGGTCGACCGGGTCGCCCCAGACGCGGCGCGGGTCGTCGCCCTGGCCGCCGAAGAAGCCCATGATGCGGTTGACCGACTCGTCGTTGAGCAGCGGGTGCGCGGCGCCGGAGTAGGCGGCGGCGGCGCGGAACATGCCGCGGTGGCGGGCCGCGTACATCAGCGCGCCCTGGCCGCCCATCGACAGGCCCGCCACCACGCGGTTGGAACTCGCGCCCCAGTCGCTCTCCAGCAGCCGGCGCAACTCGTCGGTGTGGAAGGTCTCCCAGGCCGGGTCGCCGCCCGCGCCGAAGTTCCACCAGTCGCTGTACCAGCCGTTCCAGCCGGCCTCGGGCATGACGACGAGGACGTTCCGCAGGTCGTCGGTGTCCTCGACGTCGGTCGCCGACGTCCATGACGTGTAGTCGCCGCAGCAGCCGTGCAGCAGCCACAGGGTGGGCCAGTTCTGGCCGGGCTTCTCCGGATCCCAGCCGTCGGGGGTCAGCAGGCGTACGGGGACGGTGCGGCCGCCGAGGGCGGGGGACCGTACGGACAGGTCGACCAGGCGCTCGCCGACCTGCTCGACGCCGACGACCTCGGCGTCACCCCGGGGGCCGCCCTGTGCGGCGGCTTCCGCGGGGCCTTCCGGGGTGGCTGCGGCGAGCGTCGGGGCGGCGGGGACGAGGGTGAGGAGCAGGGCGGTCAAGATGAGGAGCAAGCGGTTTCTCACGGTCTGAACTGCTGTCATGGCGGCTCCCGTTGGTGGTGTGGGTCGCTGGACGTGCGTGTTCGGACGTGCGTGTTCTCGGAGCAGGAAGCGTCGTCAGCGGCTCTCCGGCAGGATCAGCAGCGCGTCGCCGACCGGCCGCTCCCCCGCCGCGTCGGACGGGTCGTTGATCACCTCGCCGCCGACGGCCATCGTGGTCGAGCCGCCGCCGTCGAGGTTCACGGCGTCGCGCAGCCCCAGGGCGCGGGCGACGTCGGCGCTCTCGGGGATGCTGAGGCCGAGGGAGTCCGTGGCGCGGCCGTCCGCGGTGACGAGGACGGTGCGGCCCGCGGCGTCGACGCCGGCGAGGGTGCGCGGGTTCCGCTTGTGCATCCAGCCGTAGGAGAAGCTCGGGTTCGCCGGCTGGACCATGCCGTCCGCGCCGGGCGTGACGTGCGTGCGGCCGTCGCGGACGAGTTCGGGGCCGCCGTTGACGACGGCGGTGCCGGGCGGGGTGGCCAGCGGGCGGCCGCGGTCGTCGCGCAGCCCGTGGCGTATGCGCAGTTGCTCGCCGGGGCGGGCGAGGGCGGCCAGCTCCGCGGCGTGCTCGCCGGTGGCCTGGACGGAGGCGCCGCCGGCCGGCAGCGGGCCGCCGCGCGGGGAGCGCACCTCGGCGACCAGGCCGCGGGCGTCGAGCACCGCCTCGGTGCCGTCGCCCGCGGGGGTGCGGGCCCCGTACTCCTCGGTGAAGGCGACGACTTCGTCGTCGTCGGTGCAGGTCACGTCGTGCCGCGGAAGGGCGGTCGGGGTGTCGTCCGCGGTGCCGCCGCAGTTGCGGATGAGGCCCGGTACGCGGTCGATGCCGTCCAGCGGCAGCGCGCCGCCGCGGGCGGTGACGCTGCCCTGCCAGCCGAGGCGGGTGACGCTCGTGCCGCGGGCGGAGTCGTGGAGCACGAGCGCGGGCCGGGTGCCGACGGACTCACTGAGCACGCGGCCGTCGTAGACGCCGACGCCCGCGGGGTCGCCGGGGGCGCCGGCCTTCGGGTCGAGGACGAAGAACCCGGCGTTGACCCCGGCGGTCGCGCCCGCGGCGGCGGCGAGTTCGCTGGTCTTCTCGCGGTTCTCCAGGTCGGGACCGTACGAGGCGGTGAGCCCGCCGCGGAAGGTGCGCGGGTCGACGGTCAGCACGTCGACCCGCCAGGTGCCCCGCACGCCGGGGTCGCCGTCCCAGCCGGTGTACGCGGCGGAGCCGGCGTATCCCGCGGCGACCAGCCGGGCCCGTTCGGCGTTCGCGGCGGCCTGCCCGTCGAACGAGCCGACGCGGACCCGCCAGCCGAGGGTGCCCCCGGCGAAGTCGGCGACCGCGGGCGTCGTGACCTCCTCGGCGCGGGCGGCGAAGCCGGCGCCGGTGAGCTTCGCGGCCAGTTCCTCGGCGCTGGCCCGGTCCCGCAGGGCGGCGGGGGGCGCGTCGGGGTCGGGCGATCCTGCGCCGCCGGGGATGGACACCTCGACGGTCCAGGGGAGTTGCGGGCTGCCGGCGCCGCGCACGATGCGGGTGAGGGTGACGCCGGGCTGCAGCGTCTCGGTGGTCCTGGTCTCGGTCAGGCCGGTGTCGCCCAGCGGCAGGGGCTTCGCCGCCGCCGGGGAGGCCGGGGCGGAGGGTGCGGACGACGCCGGCACCGACGCCGCCGATGACGTCATCGCGGCAACCGAGGCGAGGAGCGCCAGGACCGTGCCCGCGCCGAGCAGTTTGCTGTTCACGAGGACCTCTCCGAGGTGACGCACGAGGCGGCCCCGCCGGCACCAGGAGTGCCGGCGGGGCCGGTGGACCAGCCTCAGCAACCGTGAGCGTGATCGAGACCGCCGTCAAGACGTCGGGGACAACTACCCCCCGCCGTCAGCGGCTCCGGTGGGTGCGTACGTAGTCGAACTTCGCGACCGCTCCTTCCTTGTTCATCGACACCAGCCCGATCTGCAGCCGCTCGTCCCCGGGCAGCGTCCACACCCCGTTGTGCACCCAGGTACGGCCGTCGCGGCTGGTGGCCGCGCGCACCTCGTGCTCGCCGTTCTCGGCGTCGTGGTGGTACGACAGCCGCAGCCACATGGTGTCGGCGGTGGGGCCGCCGAACATGGGCGCGTTGGCGACGGGCGTCGGCGGCGAGGTGGTGGGGCGGCCGCCTTCCTTGCCGAACTCGCTGACGTCGAGGACCGTGCCGCCGCCGCGGTTCAGCGGCAGCGCGGAGTGGGTCATCTTGAAGTACTTGTCGTCGTCGGCGTAAAGGAGCAGTCCGGCCTGCTGGTTGGGCTGGGCGGGGTCGAAGCCGAGCTTCGCCGTCACCGTGTAGTCGCCTTCGGGGGCGTCCCGCAGCAGTACGGAGGCGGTGTTGTTGTTCAGGTGCAGCTCGCCGTTCTGCGTGGGCCAGACCAGTTCGCCGCCGTCCGCGGTCACGCCGGGTGCCGGGCCGCGCAGCCACCGCCACGGGGAGCCGGGCTCGGTGCCGGGCACGGCGGCGGAGTCGAACTCGTCGCCGTAGCCGGGCAGGAGACGGCCCGTGGCCGGCTCGGGTACGCGCTGGGTGACCGGCTCGTAGAGCCGTGCCGCGCCGACGTTGTCGGCCGCCGCCCCGCCGCCGCGCGCCGCGGTGCCGACCGCGCCGGCCCCGGTGGCGGCCCCGGGCAGCTTCCGCTCGTGGGCGGCGACGGCGTCGCGCAGCCGGTCGCCGCTGACCTCGACGGTCATGCGGCCGCCGCGGATCTCGACGGTGACGTTGTGCCAGGAGTCCCAGTCGTACGAGGCGGGCAGCGGCGTCACCTGCTCGCCGTGGCTGCGGCCGCCCACGACGACGTCGGTGACCAGCGCGCCGCGCGCGCGGTCGAGCCAGGCGGTGGTGTGGTTGCGCGGATCGCGGTAGGCGAGGGTCAGGCCCGCCGCGCCCTCGGCCGAGGTCACCCGCAGGTCGGCCTCGGCGCGCAGGTCGCGCGGCGCGGTGTCGCCGGTGACGAGGAACGCCGTGCCGTCGCCGCCGCCGTGGGTCGCGTACGGGCCGGAGTCGGCGTCGTCCGCCACCGACCAGCCGCCGGTGCCGGCGCCGTCGGCGCGCCAGCCGTCGAGGGAGCCGCCGGCGAAGGTGCCGCCGGCGTCCCAGTCGGTGACGGGGGCGCGCTGCGGGCCCTCGGAGGGCCCGGCGCCCGCGCGGACGACGGGCCAGCCGCCGATCCAGTCGAGCCGGTCCATGAGCATCGGGCGCCGGGTGAGCTGGCGGTCGGGCAGCTCGGGGAAGCGGTCGAGGTCGGGGTTGTCGGCGGGGATGCCGTGGTAGACGAGCCAGTCCTGGCCGGCGAGGTCGGTGGTCAGCCCGTTGTGTCCTGGGCCGATCCAGCGGTTGCCGTTGGCGCCGAGGACGATGGCGCCCTTGCTGGTCGGCGCCATCAGGTCGACGCCCTCGTCGTCGCGGAACGGCCCGGTGGGGCTGGTGGAGCGGCCTGCCTTGACCTGGTAGCCGCTGTACGCGCCGTCGCAGCAGCCGGCGTCGGAGTAGAAGAGGTAGTAGTGGTCGTCGCGGCGGACGACGAACGCGCCTTCCATGCGCCGGCCCTGGGCGACCTTCGTCACCTCGCCGGTGATGCGGGTCCGGTCGGCGTTCATCTCGGCGACGCAGAGGATGTCGTAACTGCCCCAGTACAGATACGTCTTGCCGTCGCGGTCGGTGAACTGCGCCTGGTCGATGCCGCCGGTGGGGCAACCGCTGGGCGCGGGCAGCACGGGCCCGGTGTCCGTCCACGGTCCGGTCGGGGTGGGCGCGGTGGCGCCGCCGACGGTGTCGCGTCCCGGGACGGAGTAGTAGAGGGTGTAGCGGCCGTCGTTGTAGCGGATGTCGGGGGCCCACAGCCGGGAGCCCCGGTGCCACTCGGGCTGGGTCTCGGGGGTGAAGACCTCGCCGGCGTACTCCCAGTTCGCCAGGTCCCTGGACCGCAGGATCGGCAGCATCCGCTCGCCCTGCTCGCCGCCGGTCTGGAACACGGGGTTCTGGGTGCCGTAGGAGTACCAGTAGCCGTCCTTGCCGCGGATCGTCACCGGGTCGGGGAAGGTGTCGACGACGCCGTCGGTGACCGGGTTGGTGTACGTCCCGGGGGCGCTCTTCTTTTCCGGTGCCGACGCCGGGGCCGACGCCGGGGCCGACGCCGGGGCCGACGCCGGGGCCCGGGCGGGTGCCGGGTCCGGGTCCGCGGCCGTCGCCGACGACAGCGGCAGCAGTCCCGCGAGGAGCGCGCACAGCAGCAGCGCGGTCCGTGTCCACGTCCGTCTCATGCGGTGGTTCCTTCCGGTTCGAATGCGCTGAGGGTCGGGTCGTAGTCGAGGGCGCCGACGTCGTACATCGGCGTCATCCAGTGGTAGAAGTTGTCGCCGCGCTCGCGCAGCAGGTCGTACAGCCGGCGCAGCATCCGGCGGCGTACGGGGAGCATCTCGGGGTGCGCGTAGCGGTTGGTCAGCTCGTGCGGGTCGGCGTGCAGGTCGTACAGCTCGTTGACGGACTCGGGGTTGACGACGAGCTTGTAGCGCTCGTCGCGGATCATGCGCTGCGGGTACGGGAAGTGGTGGCCGTGGAACTCGGCGAGCAGCTCCGCGGGCCACTCGGGGTGCTCGCCGCGGACCAGCGGCAGCAGGCTGCGGCTGTCGACCGCGGGCGCGGTGTCGCATCCTGCGAGGTCCAGGATGGTGGCCGTGCAGTCGGTGAGGGTCACGAACTCGTCCCTGACCTGCGGCGGGGCGCCGGGGACGCGGACGATGCCGGGGATGCGGTAGATGTCCTCGTACATCGCCGGGCCCTTGTCGTGGAGCCGGTGGGCGCCGGTGAACTCGCCGTGGTCGGCGGTGAAGAACACGGCGGTCTCGTCGGTGAGGCCGAGTTCGTCGAGGCGGGCGAGGATGCGGCCGATCTGCCGGTCGATGAGGGTGACGTAGCCCCAGTAGACGGCGATCAGCTTGCGGGTGACCTCGATGGGGAGGGTGTCGAAGGTCCAGTGCGCGCTGTAGTTGCGCTGGACCGCCGGCTTGCCCTCGAAGGTCTCGGCGATGGACTGCGGCAGCTCGACCAGATCCGGGTCGTACATGTCGTAGTACTCGTCGGGCAGCAGGTAGGGCAGGTGCGGGCCGAAGAAGTGGGTGGCGAGGAAGAAGGGGCGGCCGGTGGCCGCGTAGGCGTCCAGGTGCTCGATGGCGCGGGTGGCGAGGTAGTGCTCGAAGGTGGCCTCGGCCGGCTGGTGGAGGCGGGCCGCGAGCAGGTTGCCGGGGTTGCCGTTGGGGGTGGTGCCGCGTACCGGATCGGAGATCCGGTACGGCGGCAGCCCCCGCTCGTCGAGGTAGGCGAGGTAGTCGGGGTGGTCGACGGGGTTGTGCCAGCCGGGCAGGTCGGGCCCTTCGAAGCCGTAGGAGGCGGCGTTGCGGTGGGTGCCGCCGTGCCACTTGCCGATCAGCCCGAGCTGGTAGTCGCGCTCGGCGAGCGCGCCGGGGAAGGTGAACGCGTCGTCCCGCAGGTCCTCCAGATAGCCGACGTTGCGTTCGTAGTTGGCGAGCAGCCGGTGGCGGAACGGCGCCTGTCCGGTGAGCAGGCTGGCGCGGGCGGGGGTGCAGATGGCGGTGGGGGTGTAGCACCTCCCGAACCGGGTGCCGGTGGCGGCGAGCCGGTCGAGGTGGGGGGTGGCGACGTGCGGGTTGCCGTAACAGCCCAGGGTGTCGACGCGGTGCTGGTCGGTCATCAGGAACAGCAGGTTCACTCTTGCCCTTTCGAGGAAGCCCCGGCGTTCGGACCGGGGAGGAACCGAATCCTCATCCCGGCGTCGGGGGACGGCGCAGCGTCATAAGCGGCGGAGGGGTTGTCAGTGGCTGCCGGTAGGTTGCGTGCATGAAGCTGGTAGTGCAGGTCAGGTTGCTGCCGACGCCCGAAGAGGCGTCGGCACTTCAGCGGACGCTGCACGCCTGCAATGCCGGGGCGAACCGGGCCTCTGCAGTGGCGTACTCGACGGGCAAGCGGTCGCGTAACGACCTGCAGAAGGAGGTGTACGCCGAGCTGAGGGCAGACTTCGGTCTGTCTGCCCAGGCCGCCGTCAGGACCTTGAAGAAGACAGTGGATGCCTACACCACCCTCAAGGCCAACGTGCGGGCGGGAAACCTCGGCCCGCTCGGTTCGAAGCGCAGAGTCAGGGCCGAGTCGAAGCCGATCGTGTTCCGCCCGGACGCGGCGCAACCCTACGACGACCGGATCCTGTCCTGGCAGCACGACGCCCGCACGGTCAGTATCTGGACCACCGCCGGGCGCCTGAAGGGCCTGTGTTACGCCGGGCATCCGGAGCAGGTGGCGCTGCTGGTGAAGTACCGCAAGGGCGAGAGTGATCTCGTGCACCGTGCCGGGAAGTGGCTGCTCCTCGCCGTTTGTGAGGTGCCCGAGCCCACGGTGTCGGAGCCGAGAGGCTGGGTCGGTGTGGACCGGGGCATGGCGAATCTGGCCACCACCAGCGACGGCACCAATTACCAGGGTCGTCGCCTTGGGCGCTACCGGCGCTGGCGGGCCCGTAAGAGGGCGGAACTGCAGGCCAGACAGACCCGCAGCGCGTCCCGGCGGGCCAAGCGGATGGCCCGCCGGGAGACCCGGCATGCCGCCCACACCAACCACGAGATCAGCAAGGAGATCGTGGCCGTCGCACAACGCACCGGACGCGGCGTCGCCGTCGAGGACCTCGGCGGAATCCGCGAACGGGTACGGCCTTCCCGCGACCAGCGGGCCGCGCTCTCCTCCTGGCCGTTCCGACAGCTCGGTGAGTACCTGGCGTACAAGTGCCGCCGGGCCGGTGTGGCGTTTCTCGAAGTCGACGCCCGCCATACCTCGCAGCGCTGCCCGCGCTGCGGCCATACCGAGCGCGGCAATCGGCCGACCCGGGATCACTTTCGTTGTCGTCGGTGCGGGCTCGCTGGCCCGGCCGACCACGTCGCCGGGGTCAACGTGCGTGAGCGCGCACGCCTGGCGTGGGGCTTCGTCAACAGTCCCGCACTGCAAGAGACCTAGCACCTCCTCTCCTGTGGTGGATGCGACCCGTGGCCGTCCTGTCGTAGGGGGCAGCCGGGAGCGCGAATCGGTGTGAAGACCAACCAGGCCATCAAGCCCGACCCTTCAAGACCGAGAAGTTGACTTGGCGGACGCCTTCGTGTAGAGGTCGCCGAGGTAGTACTCCGCCGGGTCGGGGGCCTGGTCGAGCTGGCCGGTGCCGACGAAGAACTCGGCGAGGTCGTTCAGCCAGCCGCCGACCGTGCCGTCCTCGGTCTTGGCGACGAGGTCCTTGGTGGTCAGCAGCTCCTGGTTGGCGGCGTCGGCCTTGACCTTCTCCTCGTCGAGCTTGAGCATCGCGGCGGTGTCGGCGACGGACTCCTCGGGGTTCTCGTAGCGCCAGTCGTTGGCCTTCTGGAGCACGCCGACGACCTTGGTGGCCAGCTCGGGGTCGACGCCGGTGCCGGCGACGAAGGCGTTGGGGAAGTAGCCGTTCTCGAAGTCGCGGGTGCTGGCGACCTCTTCGAGGTCGGGGACCTTGGCCTTGATCTCGTCGATCATCGGGTACCAGAGGCCGGCGCCGTCGATCTGGCCGGAGGAGAACGCGGAGACGATCGTCGCGGGGTCCATCGGCACCTTCTCGACGTCGTCGATGGACATCCCCTCCTCCTGGAGGGCGAGGCCCAGCGCCATGTCGCCGGAGGTGCCCTCGGGGACGCCGACCTTCTTGCCCTTGAGGTCGGCCAGGGAGGAGATGCCGGGCTGGGCGATGACGCGGTCGGCGTAGCCGAGGGTGTTGACGGCGATGACGTCGGCCTTGCCGGAGGCGGGCAGCCACATGGCGCCGGGGCCGATGTAGCCGAAGTCGAGGTCGCCGGCGCCGAGGGCCTGGATCTGGATGGGGCCGTTGTTGAAGACGGAGACCTCGGCGTCGAGGCCGGCCTCCTTCCACAGGCCCTGCTTCTCGGCGATCGCCAGCAGGCTGGCGCCGTTGTAGTCGTTGATGTAGCCGAAGCGGACGGTGGAGCCGTCACCGCCGCCGCCGCTGTCGTCGGAGCAGGCGGCGACCGGGAGTGATATGAGCGCTACGGTGAGTGAGAGGGCGAGGGTACGGCGGGTCGCGCGCATGCGGAGTGGTCCTTTCGGGGTGTGCTGAAGTCCTGTGAGGTGTACGGGCGTCGGGGTGCGGGTCAGGCGGCGGCCGGGGCGGTGCCCTGGTGGTAGACGGAGTGCCAGACCTCGTTGCGTATCCGGCCGAACTCGGGTGACAGCCGGATCTCCTCGGTACGGGGGTAGGGCAGGCCGACGTCGACGATCCGGTGGATGCGCCCGGGGCGGGCGGCCATCACGACCACCCGGCTGGCCAGGTAGACCGCCTCGTCGACGTCGTGGGTGATGAACATGACGGTGCGCTTGTCCTGGCTCCAGGTGTCCAGGAGCTGGTCCTGCAACTGCACCCGGGTCAGCGCGTCGAGCGCCCCGAACGGCTCGTCCATCAGCAGCACCTGCGGGTTGACCGCGTACGCGCGGGCGATGGCGCAGCGCTGCTTCATGCCGCCGGACAGGGTCTTGGGCAGCGCGTCGGCGAAGTCGGTGAGGCCGACCAGCTCGATGGCGCTGTCGGCCCGCTTCCTGCGCTCGTCCGCCGCGAGGCCGGCGAGCTTCAGCCCGAACTCGACGTTCCGCCGCACGGTCAGCCAGGGGAAGAGGGCGTACTGCTGGAAGATCACGCCGCGGTCGGGTCCTGGCCCGGTGACGGGGCTGCCGTCGACCAGCACGTCGCCCGAGGTGGGTTCCGCGAGCCCGGCGGCCATGTTGAGCAGCGTGCTCTTGCCGCAGCCCGAGGGGCCGACGACGGTGACGAACTCGCGGTCGGCGATGTCCAGGGACACCCCGTTCAGCGCGGTGAAGTCGGTGCCCTTCATCGGGAAGGTCTTCACGACGTCCCGGAAGGAGATTTTCTCGGTCATCGGCGCTCCTGCCAGCCGGTGAGACGCCGTTCGGCGAGCAGCAGCAGCCGGTCCATGACCAGGCCGAGCACGCCGATGGTGATGAGTCCCACGAAGATGGTGTCGAGGTCGTAGTAGGTCTGGGCGTGCTGCATGCGGAAGCCCAGGCCCTCCTGGGCGGCGATCAGTTCCGCGGCCACCACGGTGGCCCAGGCGGCGCCGAGGCCGATGCGCATGCCGACGAGGATGAACGGGGTCGACGCCGGGATCACGACCTTCAGGAAGATCACGCGGTCGGAGGCGCCGAGGACCCGGGCGGCGTTGATGAGCGTACGGTCCACGTCGACCACGCCCTGGAAGGCGGCGACGACGCACGACAGGAACGCCGCCAGGAAGATGACGAAGACCTTCGGGGTCTCGCCGATGCCCATGAGCACGATCGCCAGCGGGATGAGCGCCAGCGGCGGGATGGTGCGGAAGAACTGGACGTACGGCTCCAGCAGGCCGCGGGCCGTGGGGTACCAGCCCATGAGGAAGCCGACGGGGATCGCCAGCGCGGTGCCGAGCGCGAAGCCGGTGAAGACGCGGCGCAGGCTGGCGAGCAGGTCGTCGGCGAGGGTGCCGTCGGCGATCAGGTCGCCGGCCTTCTGCGCCACGGCGAGCGGCCCGGGCAGGCTCTCGACGTTGAGCGCGGCCAGCACCGCCCAGAGGGCCACGCCCGCGGCGAGGGCGATGACGTTCAGTACGAGGGAGCGGACCTGGCCGCGCCGCTCGCTGCGGCGCGTGCGTGGCCGGGCGGCCCGCTTGCGGGGTGTGGTGATCACGGCCATACGTACCTCGTTCGTCTCACGCGTCGTCCTGGGGACCGGCGTCTGCGGGGTAGTGGGAGAGCAGGGGGGACTCGTGCAGCACCAGCGCGATGGCGCCGAGCGCGCCGCCGGTGGCGCCGAGGGTCGCGGGGCGCAGCACCACGCGGTCGCGGGAGGCGGGCATGATGTGGGCGCCGAGGGCCTTCTCGATGGGGCCGGTGAGCGCCTCGCCGGCGCGGGCGAGTTCGCCGCCGATGACGATGACGCCGGGTCCTATGGCGTTGCAGACGGCGGCGAGCACGGCGCCGATGTGGGCGCCGGCGACGGCCAGGACGGCGCGGGCCGCGGGGTCGCCCGCGGACAGCGCGGCGGTGAAGGCGGCGAGGTCGTCGGCGCGGCCGCCGGCCGCGCGGTAGGCGTCGAGTACGGCGCCGACGGAGGCGACGGTCTCCAGACAGCCGGCGCCGCCGCACTCGCAGGGCGCGCCGGCCGGTACGGCGGTGACGTGGCCGAGTTCGCCGGAGAGGCCGAACGCGCCGCGGTGCAGCGAGCCGCCGACGATGAGCCCGCCGCCGACGCCGTGCGAGACGCGCAGGTACAGCACGTCGGCATCGTCGGCGGCGGCGCCCCAGGTGGCTTCGGCGAGCGCGGCGAGGCGGGTGTTGTTGTCCAGGAGTACGGGCACGCCGAAGCTCTTGCGCAGCAGGTCCGACAGCACGTCGAGGCGGCGGTCGCCGGCGGTGAGGTCGCCGGGGGCGCCGATGGGGCCGACGACGCCGACGCCGATGGCGTCGAGCGCGCCGAGGCGCAGCACGCCGCCGGTGAGGGTGCCGACGAGCCGCTCCGCGAGCCGTACACGCTCCTCCCACGACAGGTCGGGGGCGTGCTGCTCGCTGGCGGAACCGACGATCTCGTGGGCGACGTTGACGGCGGCGACGTGGACGGCGCGGCGGGCGAAGTCGATGCCGAGGGCCTGCCCGGCGTCGGGGTTGAGGGAGAGCTTCTCCACGGGCCGGCCGCGCCGCCGCTCCTCGGCCAGCGGCACGGCGGCGACGACGGCGCCGCTGGCGATGAGGTCGCCGACGATGTCGTAGAGCGTGGTGCGGGACAGCCCGCAGCGGGTCCCGAGTTCGCCGCGGCTGAGGGGGCCGTGCTTGCGCAGCAGGGAGAGCACGAGCTCTTCGTGCTCGCGGCGGAGGCGGGAGAGGGGGCCTGCGGAGGGGTGCATGGCCGACAGCATGGGGACGCCCCGAGTTTTTCGTCAACAGGTCGGAAAAAAGAAACACAGGGCCGCAAGACTCCCGTCACAAAACTCCGTTGCGGCTGCTGCACGATGGATCTTGCGTGACCTGCGGCGATGCTCCGGGGCGCGGACCGGGCGGTGACTGCGGCCCGACCGGATTATTTTTCCGGCCTGTTGACGAAAATCTTCGGGCGTTCGCATGCTGTGCGCCAGGCTGCCGCCGGCGCGAGCGGCACGACGAGGGAGGACGAGAGAAGATGACCCACTCAGCGAGCGGTTCGTCCATCGGCCGGCGGTCCCTGCTGGCCGGCGCCGGCTCCGTGGGAGCGGCGGCGGCGCTGGCGCCCGTACCGGCGTCCGCGGCGCCGCGGTCCGCAGATGCCGCAGGTGCCGCCGATGCCGCCGGTGCCGCAGCCGTCCCGGCGGCCGGGGGCGGCAGCGGCAACGCCTCGGGGAACTGGCCGGACCCCGAGCCGTACGGGCTCGCCGACACCCGCGCCGACCTGTGGCCGCGCGACGACAACTCCTTCGTGCTGCCGCTGGAGTTGCGCCCCCGCGACGAGGAGCGCGGTGTGGTGTGGATGCGCGACACGTACGTCAACTGCTTCTCGGTCGACGGCCGTCCGCTGTACGTCGCCACCGGCACCACGCGCGTCCCCGGGCTGGAGACCGCGAGCCCGTGGAACGACGGGATCTTCGTCTGGACGGCCCGCTCCCTGCGCGGCCCCTGGAAGCTGGCGGACACCACCGGCATCCGGCCGGACGCGGAGAAGGGCAAGGTGTGGTCGCCGGAGTTCGCGGGCGAGAACCGGCCCGGGCGCACCGTCGTCGCGCCGTGGCAGGAGTACTGGCACGACGACATGTTCGGCAAGCGCGCCAACGCCTGGGCGCCGGAGGTGCACTACTTCCGCGGCCGCTGGTACATCGTGGCGTGCATGGGCGACCACTCGCGCCTGGTCGGCTCGTTCATGCTGGTGAGCGAGAGCGGGGTGGAGGGACCGTACCGGCTGGTCGAGGGCAGTCTCGACAAGCCGTTCGGCGATGTGGTCAAGGGCGGCCCGTCGTTCATCGAGCCGGGCGCGTACCACCACATCGACGGCAGCCTCTACAGCGAGGGCGACGACGCCTGGCTGGTCCTCCACAACGACCTGTACGCGAAGTTCCGCGACGACATGGAGGACATCGTCCCGGCGACGAACCTGCCGCGTTTCGAGCAGCAGCGCTACTCCCCCGAGCCGTATCTGGAGGGCGCGTACGTCTTCAAGCACCGCGGGAAGTACTTCCTGCTGCACGCCGCGTGGGACCGGGCCTCGCTCGACGCGTACGGCAGCACGCGGCACGCGTACGAGCCGGGCGGGGCGGGCCGCGTGCAGTACCAGTACGACGCGGTGGTGGCCGTCGCCGACCGCTTCGAGGGCCCGTACTCCAGGCGCTGGACCGCGGGCGTGGGCGCCGGGCACAACAACTTCTTCGCGGACGCGGGCGGCCAGTTGTGGGCGACGTTCTTCCGCAACCCCAACTTCGGCTACTGGGCCGACCCCGCGCGCATCGCCGACGCCGCGGTCCCCGGCGTCGTACGCCTGGAGTGGACCGGCGGCCCCGACGGGCGCATCTACGTGCAGCGCCGCCGGGGGCGCACGGCCGCGGACTGACCGCACTCCCCCCGCTCCCCTCCCGGCCCGCGGTGATCGCCGCCAGGGGCACGGCGCGCGGCGGACCGGTGGCAGACTGGCACCGGTCCGCCGAAGGAGCCCGCAGTGTCGATGATCAAAAGCCTCCGCCACGTGGTGCGCAGGACACCCCGGCGCACCGTGGACCTGAGCCACCACGCCCGCTCGCCGCTCGGCAGCGCGGTGGTGAACTGCGTGTCGTACCTGGACGGCGCGCGCCTCCAGCAGGGCAACTGCCCGGCCGCCGAGGCACTGCGGCAGGTGCGCAGGCGCGGGCACGGCTTCGTGTGGATCGGGCTGCACGAACCGCGGCAGGAGGAGTTCGCCGGGCTCGCGGACCTGTTCGGGCTGCATCCGCTGGCGGTGGAGGACGCGGTGCACGCGCACCAGCGGCCCAAGGTCGAGCAGTACGACGACACGCTCTTCGCCGTCTTCAAGACCGTGCGCTACGTGGAGCACGCGGAGCTGACCGCGACCAGCGAGGTCGTCGACACCGGCGAGCTGATGGTCTTCGCAGGACCCGACTTCGTGATCACCATCCGGCACGGGCCGCACGGCTCGCTCGGCCCGCTGCGCGAGGCGCTGGAGGCGGCGCCCGAGCAGCTCGCCCAGGGCCCGGCGGCGGTGCTGCACGCGATAGCCGACCACGTCGTCGACGACTACCTCGCGGTGACCGACGCGGTGCAGCGCGACATCGACGACGTGGAGTCCGCCGTCTTCAGCGAGCACGCCCGCAGCGGCGACGCGGGCCGGATCTACCAGCTCAAGCGCGAGCTGCTGGAGCTGCGCCGGGCCGTCGCCCCGCTGGACCGGCCGCTGCAGCGCCTCGCCACCCGTCCCATACCGCACATCGCACCGGGGATCCGGGCCTACTTCCGGGACGTGGCCGACCACCTGCAGCGGATCACCGACCAGATCACGTCGTACGACGCGCTGCTGGACTCCATCCTCCAGGCGCATCTGGCGCAGGTGACCGTGGCGCAGAACGAGGACATGCGAAAGATCACGGCATGGGCGGCGATCATCGCGATCCCGACCATGGTGTGCGGGGTGTACGGAATGAACTTCGACCACATGCCCGGGCTGGAGTCGGTCTACGGGTATCCGGCGACGCTGCTGGTCATCGCGGTCGCGTGCTACGTGGTGCACCGCGGGTTCCGGCGCAACGGCTGGCTCTGAGGCTCCGTAGCGCGGCTCTGGGACAGGTGTCCGGATCCCGCGGGCGGGCGCCACTCCGATCCGTTACGAAGTTGGCGTCCTTCTTGACTTAGAATCTGTCCACCGTAGGATCGGAGTCGGCGACAGCCACAGGAAACAGGAAGACCTCGTACGGCAGGAGACGAAGACTCCGACATGCGCGTACGCCGCCGTTTCGAACCGCACGGCTGCCCGGAGCCCGGTTCGAGGGTCGCGTCCAGGCGTAAACCGGCCACTTGGCACGGTTCACGTCCGGCTGCCCCGGCGCTTCCGCACTTCCTCCGCCCCGCGGCCCCCGAGCACCGCACCCTCAACCGCATGGTCCGGAAGGATTTTCATGGCCGACAAGCCTGAAGCACACGTCACCGACACCAACCCGGAGGGGGCGGCAGGCTGCCCCGTCGCGCACGGCCGCGCCCCCCACCCGACCCAGGGCGGCGGCAACCGCCAGTGGTGGCCCGAGCGCCTCAACGTGAAGATCCTCGCCAAGAACCAGCCCGCCTCCAACCCCCTCGGCGAGGACTTCGACTACGCCGAGGCGTTCCGCAGCCTGGACCTGGCCGCGGTCAAGCGGGACATCGCCGAGGCGCTGACGACCTCGCAGGACTGGTGGCCGGCCGACTTCGGCAACTACGGCCCGCTGATCATCCGGATGGCGTGGCACAGCGCCGGTACGTACCGCATCCACGACGGCCGCGGCGGCGCCGGCTCCGGCCAGCAGCGCTTCGCCCCGCTGAACAGCTGGCCGGACAACGGCAACCTCGACAAGGCCCGCCGGCTGCTCTGGCCCGTGAAGCAGAAGTACGGCCAGAACCTCTCCTGGGCCGACCTCATGATCCTCTCCGGCAACGTCGCGCTGGAGTCGATGGGCTTCGCCACCTTCGGCTTCGCCGGCGGCCGCGCGGACGTCTGGGAGGCCGAGGAGGACGTCTACTGGGGCCCCGAGACCGAGTGGCTCGGCGACAGCCGCTACAGCGGCGACCGCGAGCTGGAGAACCCGCTCGGCGCCGTGCAGATGGGCCTCATCTACGTCAACCCCGAGGGCCCCAACGGCAACCCCGACCCGATCGCCGCGGCCCGCGACATCCGCGAGACCTTCCGCCGGATGGCGATGAACGACGAGGAGACCGTCGCCCTCATCGCCGGCGGCCACACCTTCGGCAAGACCCACGGCAACGGCCCCGCCGACGCCGTGGGCCCCGCCCCCGAGGGCGCCCCGATCGAGGCCATGGGCCTGGGCTGGATCAGCACCCACGCCAGCGGCAAGGGCGGCGACGCGATCACCAGCGGCCTTGAGGTCACCTGGACCGACACCCCCACCACCTGGGACAACAGCTTCTTCGAGATCCTCTTCGGCTACGAGTGGGAGCTGTTCAAGAGCCCCGCGGGCGCCCATCAGTGGCGGCCGAAGGACGGCGCCGGCGCGGGCACCGTGCCCGACGCCCACGACCCCGCCAAGCGGCACGAGCCGCGGATGCTGACGACCGACCTGTCGCTGCGCTTCGACCCGTCGTACGAGCAGATCTCGCGGCGCTTCAAGGACAACCCCGCGGAGTTCGCGGACGCCTTCGCCCGCGCCTGGTTCAAGCTCACCCACCGCGACATGGGCCCGAAGGTGCGCTACCTCGGCCCGGAGGTGCCGGCCGAGAACCTGATCTGGCAGGACCCGCTGCCCGAGGTCACGCACGAGCTGGTCGACGCGGCGGACGTCGCGGCGCTGAAGGCCAAGGTGCTGGAGTCCGGCCTGTCGGTCTCCGAGCTGGTCTCCACGGCGTGGGCGTCGGCGTCGACGTACCGCGACAGCGACAAGCGCGGCGGCGCCAACGGCGCCCGCGTCCGGCTGCAGCCGCAGATCGGCTGGGAGGTCAACGAGCCGGACCGGCTGGCGCGGGTGCTGCGCACGCTGGAGGGCGTGCAGGAGGAGTTCAACGAGGCGCAGTCCGGCGGCAAGCGGATCTCGCTCGCCGACCTGATCGTCCTCGCCGGCGCCGCGGGCGTCGAGAAGGCGGCCGGGGACGGCGGCGTCGAGGTCCAGGTCCCGTTCGCCCCGGGCCGTACCGACGCCACCGAGGAGCAGACGGACACCGAGTCCTTCGCCGCGCTGGAGCCGGCCGCGGACGGCTTCCGCAACTACCTGGGCAAGGACACCCGGCTGCCGGCCGAGTACCTGCTCCTCGACCGCGCCAACCTCCTCAGCCTGACCGCCCCGGAGATGACGGTCCTCGTCGGCGGCCTGCGCGTGCTGGGCGCCAACTACCAGCAGTCCGCCCAGGGCGCGCTGACCGAGGCCCCGGGCACGCTGACGAACGACTTCTTCGTCAACCTGCTCGACCTGGACACCACGTGGGCGTCGGCCAACGGCGACGGCCAGCTCTTCGAGGGCCGCGACCCGGCCACCGGCGAGGTCAAGTGGACGGGCACGCGCGCGGACCTGGTGTTCGGCTCGAACTCGGAGCTGCGCGCGGTGGCGGAGGTGTACGCGAGCGACGACGCGAAGGAGAAGTTCGTGCACGACTTCGTCGCGGCGTGGGACAAGGTCATGACCCTGGACCGCTTCGACCTGAACTGAGTCCGGTCCATTCCGTTCCGACCCGCCCGGGCCGGCCTCCTTGCTCGTGAGGGGGCCGGCCCGGCGGCTTTCGAGGCCACGGGGACCTGCTCGCCGCGGCCTTCCGGACCGGCGGCTGACGCCCTCTGAGAGCCGGGACCCGGTTGTGCGGAGCCGTTACGCGGCCATCGTCACCGACGTCCGGGCGAGGGCCGGGGTGCGGCGGGTGCGGCGGGTGCGGCGGTCGTCGGCGAAGACGACGGCGCGGAGGACCGCGAAGCGGCCTATGCCCGCCAGGGCCGACGCGGAGAGGTAGACGGCCTGTTCGGTGACGACCGGGGGGTTCACCTGCACCGCGTGCAGCGCCAGCAGCGCGGCGGTGGTGAAGGCGTAGCAGACGGCGACCGTCAGCGCCGACTGGAGGTGGACGCGCCAGCCGCCGCGCTCGCTGCGGAACGACACCCGGCCGTGCAGCTCGGTGGCCAGCAGCGTCGAGACCACGGTGATCAGCGCGTTGGCGACCATCATCGGCATGGCCCCGTCGAGGAGCACGAGCGCACCGCTGGAGGCCAGTCCGACGCCCCCACCGCAGGCCACGAACCGGGCGAAGGCCGCGACGGCCGGGCGGCTGGGGAGCTGAATCACGGTGTCCTCCGAGGTCGGTGCGCACCGCCGTTGCGATGACATCCTCGAAGTTACGGATCATCCGGGCCCGGCACGATCCGGGTTCCCCCCGGCCTTGGTAGGGGTTACCCCCCCTCCGCCCCTGAGGGCTGGACTCCCCCTGCGGTAGCGGTCAGGGCCACCGCACCCACTGGTCCCGCCCCGAACCCGCCCTCCTACCAGCGCAGTTCCCCGTCTCGTCCTGAAACGTCCCGATCGGCGCGCCGAGGGTCGGTTCAGTGGATGACGTCGAAGATGTTCTTCTGGATGCCGTTGGCGTACGCCTCGGCGGCGACCAGCTTCAGCTTCTGGGTGTCCTTGGAGGTGTCGCTGTACAGGCGCTTGCCCGCGCCCAGCAGCAGGGGGAAGACCAGCAGGTGGTAGCGGTCGATGAGGCCCGCGTCCGCCAGGTGGTGGTTGAGGGTCGCGCTGCCGTGGACGATGATCGGCGCGCCCTCCGTCTCCTTCAGGGCGGCGATGTCGTCGAGGGAGCGCAGGATGGTGATGTCGCCCCAGTCGGTGACGAGGTCGTCCTCGGCGAGGGTGGTGGAGACGACGTACTTCGGCAGCACCTTGTATCTGGCGAACTCCTCCATGCCCGGCCACACCGGGCTGAACGCCTCGTAGCTGACGCGGCCCATCATCAGCGCGCCGGCCTCCTCCTGCTCCTCGCCCTTGAGCGCGTACGCCTCGGGGAGGAACTCGGTCTCCTTGAAGGTCCAGCCGGAGTTGCGGTAGCCGGGCTCGCCGCCCGGGGCCTCCATGACGCCGTCGAGGGAGACGAAGGCGGTGCTGATAAGAGTGCGCATGGTCGGTCGCTCCTGATCCGGTGATGGCTGCGGCGGGGTGGCCCCGCGCCGCTTGCGGTCATCCGTTACGACGGCACCGACACCCGAAAGTCATCGCTCGCCGCGCGCCTGCCTTGCCGCAGCCCAGGTTCAGCAGCCCCGCTTCAGTAGCGCAGCACCGCCGCGATGCGGTCGTGGTCCGCGAGGGCGTCGTCGGGGACGAAGGTGACGTCGGCGCCGGTGTCGAGGGCCTGCTCGACGATCTCGTCCACGATGTCGTGGCGGGCCTCTGGGTCGTCGTCCTCGGCCGGGACCAGGTGGTCGTCGTCGGCCGAGCGCACGGTGATGCGGTAGTTCTCCTCGACGACCAGGCGGTGGACGCGGCCGTCGGTGACCTTCGACCAGACCTCGTCCACGCCGCCCGCGAAGGCCCGGCGGCCCCGGGCGTCGTCCAGGGCGGCGATGGCCGCGGCGGCGTGCTGGCGCGCCTGCGTCTCCCGGGCCGGGGCGACGGTACGGGCGACCGCGTCCGGCGGGCCCTGGGCCAGGCCGCCGTGGGGGATGTGGACGGCGGTGGCGGAGGCGGTGCCGGTGTCCGCGAGGAGGGCCAGGGCGGCGTCCGCGCCGGTGGCGTAGAGGGGCCGGGGGTCCTGGGCGAGGACGGTGTGCAGCGCGGCGTCGGCGTCGCGCAGGAAGGTGCGGACCTCCTCGTCGCGGAACGTGCTGGGCGTGTCCCCGATCCGCTCCTCCCGCTCCGCGTCCGGGTTGTCCACCGTCCTGGTCATCGGGAAGCCCCCGGCGGTGGCCTCGGTGACGCGCTCACCCGAGCCGCTCCACAGGGTGACGCGGTCGGCGGCCAGGGACAGCACCCAGTACGGGCGCTGCGCCGCGTAGGCCGCCACCAGGTTGCGGGTGAGGAACGAGTCGGCAAGCACGACCCGTTCGGGGACGGTGCGCGGGAGGGCGAACACGTGGTGCTCGGCCACGGTGGCGAAGATGACGAGGCCGTCGAGCGCCAGGGAGAGGTCGGTCTCCTCGACGGCCGCGGCGAGCTGCGCGCGGGTCTCCTCGCGGGCGGCGCGGGTCACGCCGGGGTCGCGGTCGAGCTGCCGCTCGGCCTCGGCGAGGACGTTGCGCAGCCGTACGGAGTCCTCGGCGTTGCGGGGCGCGCGCCGGTGCGTGGGCAGCGTGAGCGACACGGCGGGGTACGGGCGCCGCTCGCGCAGCTCCGCGAGCGCCGTGGGGGTGAGCGAGGTGTCCATCGTGCCTCTCCAGGTCCTTCGGCCGTCGGTGCGGCGGGGGTCAGGGCCGGTTCAGGGCCGGTTCAGGGCTCGGGGGTCGGAGCCCGGGGGCGAGTGCCGGGTCAGGGGCGCTCACCCGCGCCGCGTACGACGGCGACCGGGCAGTGCGCGTGCTGCAGGAGCGCCTGGCTGACCGAGCCGAGGAGCAGCCCGGCGAAGCCGCCGTGGCCGCGGGCGCCGGTGACGAGGAGGCCGGCGTCCCTGCTGGCCTCGATGAGCAGTTCGCGGGCCGAGCCCTCGACGGCGGTGCGTTCGACCCGTACGTCCGGATACGACTTCTCGGCACCCGCCAGCGCCTCGGCGAGCACCCGGTCGCCCTCCGCGGCCGGTCCGTGCGCGGCGGCCCCGGCCGGCTCGTCCCGCCGGGGCGAGTACCTGGTCCAGGCGCTCCACACGTGCAGCGCCACGAGCCCCGCGCGCCGCCTGGCCGCCTCGGCGAAGGCGAACTCGACTGCGGCGGCCCCGGCCGGGGAGCCGTCGACCGCCAGCAGCACGGGACCGCCGGGTCCTGCGCCGCCGACGCGTACGACGAGCACGGGGCAGTGGCCGTACGCGGACAGATGGACCGCCGTCGAGCCCACGAGCAGCCGGGAGAACGCGCCGAGGCCGCGGCCGGCGACCACCGCCAACTGCGCGGTCTTCGTCTCCCTGACCAGGACCTCCATGGCCTCCCCGGTCACGACGTCCCCGTGGACCTTGACGCGGGCCTCCGTCTTGCGGGCGTGCGCCACGGCGTCGTCGACGGCCTTCTCCGCCTCCTTGCGCAGCGCGGTGTCCCCCGGGAGCATCGCGGCGGCGCCGGGGTAGGCGCCGAAGGCCGGCCAGAGGAACGCGTGCACGACCCGCAGGGGGCACCGGCGCAGCTTCGCCTCGCGCGCGGCGACCGCGACCGCGTCGAGGCCCGCCGCGGAGCCGTCCACGCCCACGACGACCGGCGCAGTCTCCATCCCGCCACTCTCCGTTCCCGAGCGCCACACGCCTCACGCGGGCCGCACACCAGGGGTTCTGACCCGAGCCTGTGCCACCCGCGCCGGACGCACCAGCGCTGCGCCCGCAGTCGGGTGACCACCCCCCGGGGAGCAGCCTGCCTGCGGCGACCCGGCCCGGGAGGCGACGACCGCGAGAATCAGGGAGTGCGGTCCCGGTGCTCCGTGGCAACCGCTACGGGGCCGCGTTCATCAGGTCCAGGGCGCTCTGCTGGCGGGCCGCGTCCGTCTTGTCCAGCGGGCCGTACCAGCGCAGGCCGTACTGGTCGAGCGCGTTGCGGTCGGCGGCGTGGGCGCGGGCTGCCTGGCGTGTGAGGTAGGCGGTGTACGGGTGGTCGGGCAGGGCGGCGTTGAGCTTGCCCAGGCCGCGGACGTGGGCGCCCTTGAAGGACGGGCCGTCCGCGCCGCAGTCGCCCGACTCGCAGGGGTCGCGCAGGATGCCGTCCGCGGTGTGCAGCGACGGCGCCGTGGTGGCGGCGTCGGCGAGGCGGCGTGCGGTGGTCAGGAGGGCGTCCTCGCCGGTGGCGCGGTGGAGTTCGGTGAGGGCGCCGAGCAGCACGCCCTGGTTGTACGACCAGACCGGCTGGCCGTTGTTGCGGCAGGTGCCGAGGTCGATGCCGTCGTTGACCAGGGAGGAGCCGTTGATCATGCCGGTGCCCTGGAACCAGCTCCAGCCGTCGCGCGCCCGCTTCAGATACGCGGTGTCGCCCGCGATGCGGTTGTGCAGGGCCGCGTTGAGGTGGATGTAGAGGGAGTTGGAGATGGCGTTCTTGTACGTCTTCGCCTGGCTCCACCACACGCCGCCGCCGCAGCGGCCGTCCCAGTACGCGGCCATGTGGTCGGCGTCGGCGCGGGCGGTGTCGAGGTAGCGGCGGTCGCCGGTCAGGTCGTACGCGGCGATCCAGGCCAGGCCCCACCAGCCGGTGTCGTCGATGTAGTCGTTGCGGAACTGCCCCTGGTGGGCGCCGAGCTGGCGGTCGTAGGTGTGCGCGATGGCGTACTCGTAGCTGCGCATGCCGCTGACGCGGATGTTGTCGATGACGGCGGTGAGCGCGTTGGCGGAGTTCCACCAGCCGGTGGTGGCGAAGAGGCCGGTGGCCTGGTCGTAGAAGGACATCTGCGCGGTGGCGGCGGCGGTTCTGCGGTCCCAGGCGTTCCAGGTGCTGCGGGCCCAGGGGGTGCAGGCGATGTCGGGGCGGTCGGCGGCCTTGCCGCAGGCGCGCAGGGCGCCGACGCCGCGGTTCGCCCAGTCGTCGACGTTGTACATGCCGGTGCGCCAGCCGCGCTGGCCGGCCGGGATGCTGGTGTTGCCGAGCCGGCTGCCGGAGGCCCAGGTGCGGCCGCCGTCGAAGGAGCGGTCGAGCCAGACCTCGTCGCCGGGGCTGCCGTTGCCGATCGTCGCCCAGCCCATGGCGCTGTCGTCGTCCACGTGCAGCGCGAAGGTGCGGGAGAAGAGGGTGGCGGTGACCGCGGTGCGGTCACGGGTGGCCAGGGCGGGGTCGCGGGCGTCGCAGTAAACGTTGCAGATCCGGGCGAGTTCGGGCGCGGCGGATGCGGGCTGCGCCGCGGATGTGGGGGCGGGGACGGCGGCCAGGGAGCCGGCGGCCAGCGCGGCCGCCGCCGTCAGCGTCGCTAAGCGCTTCATATGCACCACGGTGACCGGATGTCATGTTTCCGTCAATGACTTCGGTCCCGGGTCTGGAAGACGCGCCCGGGTGGTGGTGGCGGTGGTGGCGGTGGCGTGCGGCTCTCGTCGGCGAACTTCCCGGGCAGCTTCGTCCGCCACATCAACTCCGAGGTGTGGCTGGCCCGGCAGGCGCGGGCCACCCCTGGGACAACCCGGCGACCTTCACCGAGGACACCACCTGGGCGGTGGCGGCGCCCTGGACACCGTAGGGCGGTGCCACCGTGAGGCGGTGCCACCGCAAGGCGGAGCCGGCCGGGGAGAGCCCCGGCCGGCACGTCGGCGGACCGTCCCCGGTCAGGCGATCTTCATCGTCGCCATCATGCCCATCGCGGAGTGGTCGAGCATGTGGCAGTGGTAGACGTACGAGCCCTGGTGGGTGTCGAACGTCGCCTGGACCTTGACCGTCTCGTTCGGGCGCAGGTTGACGGTGTCCTTCAGCCCCGCCTCGCCCGGGCCCGGCGGCTGGCCGTCGCGCTCCAGGACGCGGAACTGGACGAGGTGCATGTGGAAGTTGTGCCACGCGATCTGGTTGAGGTTCTTGATCGTCCAGATCTCGCTGGCGCCGAACCGGATCTGCTGGTCCACCCGGGCCGGGTCGTACAGCTTCTCGTCGATGTACGCCTGCGGGCTGGGCCGGCCGTCCTCGTCCATCCGCAGGGTGACGGTGCGTTCGGCGGTCGGCTGCGGCAGCGGCGGCAGCTCGCGCAGCACGTCGGGCACGCGGCTGCTGTCCTTCGCGGTCCTGACGATGTCGAAGCGCAGCACCTGGCCGACGAGTTCGGGGGTGCCGAAGCCGCCGGTGTTCTTCAGCACCACGCTGCTGCCGACGGCGTAGCGGGAGAAGTCGATGACGATGTCGGCGCGCTCGGCGGCGGACAGCGGGATGGCGGTGGTGCGGTACGGGCGCGGCAACAGCCCGCCGTCGGAGCCGATCTGGATCATCTCGCTGCCGTCCTCCAGCCGCAGCTCCATGAAGCGCTGGTTGGAGCAGTTGAGCAGCCGGATGCGGTACTTGCGGGCGGCGACCTGGACGTACGGGTACGCCTTGCCGTTGGCGATCATCGTGGAGCGCTGCCGGTCGCCCATCGTGTAGTGCAGTCCTGTCGTGTCCACGTTGGCGTCGCGGATGGCGATGGGCAGGTCGTACTGCCCGGTGGGCAGCGGCAGCGCCTCTTCGATTTCGTCGGTGATGAGGTACTGGCCGGCCAGCCCGCGGTACACGTTCTCGGACTCGATGTGGTGGGCGTGGTCGTGGTACCAGAGCGAGGCGTGCGGCTGGGTGTTGGGGTAGTAGTACGTACGGTCGGCGCCCGGGGCGATGGTCTCCATCGGCTGGCCGTCGTGCTGCGGCTCCACCTCCCCGCCGTGCAGGTGCACCGACACGGGCACGTCGAGCCGGTTGCGCTGCTGGATGACGACGGGCCGGCCGCGGCGCGCCCTGATCAGCGGGCCGGGGAAGCTGCCGTTGAACGTGAGCACCTGCGACTGGACGCCGGGGATTATCTCCGCGGTGGCCGGCTGCATCGTCATGACGTAGACGTCGACGCCGCCGCCCGTCGACACCGGCGACAGCACCGTGGGCCGCGGCATGGGCTGGGTGAAGGGCGTGACCGCGAGCGCGGCGTTCGCCGCCCGCTCCCCGCCGGCGGGCTCGGCCCCGGCCGGTGTGGTCACCAGCGGCACTAACGCCGCGCCGGTCACCCCCGTGCACGCCGTTGCCATACCCGCAGCGAGCACCCTGCGCCGACTCACCATGAAAATTGCCTCCATCGAACTGTGAACTTGTGTGCGCCCCGGATCGCCGGATCGCCACGGCGCTGTGACGGACGGGGACCAGGGGCGCGGGAGGGATGAGGGTCGTGGCGTCCAGACGGTCCCGAGGCCGTGTCACCCGGGCCGTGGACAGTCCGTGCGGTCACCGGTGCGGGCCGGGTCCGGGAGCCTTTGGGCCCGGCCCGCAACGGGTTCTGCGGGATCCGTAACGGATCGACAGGGAGGTGTGAGCGACTCGCACCTCACGTCGGGAGTATGGGTCGCCCCACTTGGGACTGACTTGATTTCATGCAGGAGGGATGGCGGCAAAGCCCGAAGCAGACTGATTTATTCTTCAACGAAATGAACGCGGGCCGAGGGTGGCCGCGCGCGGGATCCGGTCGGCGTGACGGCCGCGGGCGGCGCTCCGCCGCAGGCAGGCTGCGGGGTGAGCGGCCCGCCGCCCGGCGGGCGGCCCCGGTGGCCCCGGCGGAACACCTGCCTCCGCCCACCCGCGGGCGCGCACTTCTTGACGACCTCTTTACTCACCGTTGGGCGGGCAGGCGGTGCGGCAGCGGGACCGCGGCGCCCCGCCGAGGGGCCGACCACGCAGGCGGTGCGCAGGATGAGCGCCGTCTTCGAGCGCGAGCTGTTCGGCGGTACGGGAGGGAGCAGCTCGCCGCCGCCGACATCCCGCCCCTCTCCCCCGAACTCCAGGCCATGCTCGACGGCTTGCGCGGGAGCGACCCGGCGGCGCTGCCGCCGGCGGCGGTCGCGCTGCTGTTCAGCGCGTGGGGGCACATGCACGGGCTGGTGGTGCTGGAGGTGTTCGGCCACACCGCGTTCCCCGGCGCCCACCGCGCCGAGCTGTTCCGCCTGTCGATGCACAACCTGCTCACCGACACCCACCGCCGCATCCCGGACACCCCGTAGCGCCGACGCGGCGGTTCAGGCGCCGGAGTCGGCGGCGGCGTCGGCGGCGTCGGCGGCGTCGGCGGTGTCGGCGGTCCAGCCCTCGGCGGCGGCGAGGGCACGGGCCGTGCGGACCAGCGCCGCGAGAGCGGGGGCGTCCTGCGCGCCGCGGTGGACCAACTGCAGGGGCACGGGCGGCAGCGGGTCGGTGAGGGTCAGGCGGGCGGCGGCGGGGAGCAGGTGCTCGGCGACGGAGCGCGGCAGCAGCATGAAGCCGTCGGCGAGGACGCCGAGATGGTTGCGCAGGCCGGGGACCGGGTTGTGCCAGACTGCGAAGTCCTCACCGGTGCTGCGGGCGGCGGCCAGGACCGCGTCGTGGTAGTCGGGGGCCAGGTCGCGGGCGAGGAAGCGGAAGGTCTCGCCGCGCAGGTCGCGCAGGGCCACCGTACCGCGGCCGGCGTGCCGGTGGCCGGCGTGCACCACGGCCACGTACTCCTCGGCGCGCAGCGTCAGCGACCGGCAGTCCCGCGGGGTGGGCAGGTGGCGGCCGAGCGCGGCGTCGAGCCCGCCGGTGCGCAGGCCGTCGACGAGTCCCGGGTCCCAGGACTCGACCGCCTCCACGGTCACCTCCGGGTGTGCCTCGGCGAGGGCGGCGAGGAGCAGGGGCATCTCGGAGTGCGCGGTGGTCGGCCCGTAGCCGACGCGCAGGGTTCCGGTGGCGGTGCGGGCGGCGCGGCGGGTGACGGCGACGGTCCGCTCGGCGGCGGCCAGCGTCTCCCGCGCGGCATCGACGAACGCGTGCCCCGCGCCGGTGAGCCGGGTCGGCCGGCGCTCGAAGAGGGCGACCCCCAACTCGTCCTCCAGTTGCCGTATCTGGCGGCTGAGCGGCGGCTGGGCGATGTGCAGCCGCTCGGCGGCGGCCTGGAAGCCGCCGGTCTCGGCGACGGCGATGACGTAGCGCATCAGGCGCAGGTCCAGCGACATACCTTCAGGGTATGTGCCCAGACCAAACCGGTCTGTGCATTCGTCCCACGTCCCGACTTACGCTCCGAGCGGCAAGTGCCCCGCCACCGATGGGAGTTGGCCATGACGACCGACGACAGCTCGACGACAGCGACCCGCGGCACCACCCGGCGCCGCGTGCTCCAGGCCACCGGCGGCCTGGCCGTGGCGGCGGCAGCGGCCGGCGCCGGGACCGCGGCGGCGCAGGGGCGGCCCGCCGCACCCGGGCCGCGGGAGCTGATCACCCGGGAGGTACCGGGCACCGGGGAGCGGCTGCCGGCCGTCGGGCTCGGCACGTTCACCACCTTCGACACCCTGCCGGACGCGCCCACCGGCCACATCGCCGAGGTGGTCAGGCGGTTCTACGAGGCGGGCGGCCGGGTGGTCGACACCTCCCCGCTCTACGGCGCCGCCGAGACGAACACCGGGGCCGCCCTCGCCGGCTTCCAGGACCGGGTGTTCCTGGCCGACAAGATCTGGTCCACCGGCGACTTCCTGTGGGACGAGGGCCACGCGCTGGCCAGTCTGGAGCGCTCCATGGAACGCCTCGCGCGCGGCCGGCCGCTGGATGTCGTACAGGTGCACAGCCTGGTGAACATCGACTGCGTCCTGCCGATGCTGCACGCCTGGAAGGCCGAGGGCCGCATCCGCGCCATCGGCGTCACCCACCACGAGCCCGCCTACTTCGACGTGCTGGCCGACTGGATCGAGCGCGGCGACATCGACTTCGTCCAGGTGCACTACTCCGTACGCACCCGGGCGGCGGAGGAGCGCGTGCTGCCGGCGGCGGCCGACAACGGGGTCGCGGTGCTGGTGAACATGCCGCTGGAGAAGGGGCGGCTGCACCAGGTGGTGGGCGACCGGGAGGTGCCCGGCCTCGCGACGGAGTTCGGGGCCGCCAACTGGGCGCAGTACTTCCTCAAGTGGGTCCTGGGCCACCCCGCCGTCACCGCCGTGCTGCCGGCCACGTCGAACCCCGACCACCTGACCCAGAACGTCGGCGCCATGCGCGGCGAGCTGCCCGACCGCGCGACGCGCCTGCGGATGGTGCGGCACCTGGAGCAGGTGCCGGGCTTCGACGCCCTGCCGACCGCCCCCTGGTATCCGGGCAAGTCCTACCCGGGCCTGGTCACCCGCGCCCAGTCGGGGATCCGCGGGCGCAGCCCCTGGTGGCCGCCGGTGCCGACGGCCTGACGCCGCTCCGCTCGCGGCCAGGCCGCCCGCGTCCCCGACCGCCTGAACGGGGACGCGGCGGCGCCGGACGCCGACCGGGGTGCCGCGTGGTGGTCAGGCCGCCGTCTCTCCCTCGATACGGGCCCGGTCGGCGGCCAGTTCGGCTTCCAGGCGTGCGGCCTCCTCGTGCTCCCCCGACGCACCGAGGTGATAGGCGTGCTCGCCGCGGACGACCAGGGTATCGGGGTGATCGGGCCCCTGGACGCGGGCAAAGTCGGCGGCGACCCCGGCCAGCAGCCGGGCCGCCCCGGCGTGCTCCCCCGACGCACCGACGTAACAGGCATGGCGGTAGCGCGCTCTCAGGGTGCCGTCGTGGTCCGCACCCACGACGCGCGCCCAGTCGGCCGCGACCCCGGCCAGCAGCCGCGCCGCCTCGGCGTGCTCCCCCGCCTCGCCCAGCTCACACGCGCTGAGGTGGCGGGCCAGCAGGGTGTCGTAGTGGTCGGGCCCCTGGACGCGCGCGCGGTCGGCGGCCAGTCCGGCGTGCAGGCGTGCGGATTCCCTGTGCCCGCCGGCCGCGCCGAGTCGAGAGGCATGGCCCGCGCGCGCGTTCAGGGTGTCGTAGTGGTCGGGACCCAGGACGCGTGCGCGGTCGGCGGCCAGCTCCGCGTACGCGCGTGCGGCCTCCGCGTGCTCCCCGGCCCCGCCGAGATGGTGGGCCAGGCTGCCGCAGGCGGCCAGGGTTTCGGGGTCGTCGGGGCCCCGTACCCGGGACAGGTCCGGGATCAGGTCCGCCAGCAGACGGGCGCCTTCCGCGTGGTCTCCCGCCTCGCCGGCGTAGTGACCGTGGAGCATGCGGGCGACCAGGGTTTTTGCGTGGTCGCGTCCGTGCACGCGGATGCGGTCGTCGAGGAGGACGGCGAACAGGCGTGCGGCCTCCGCGTAGTCCCCCGTGTGCGCGAGGTTACAGGCGTGGAGGTGGCGGGCGAGCAGCGTGTCGGGGTGGTCGGGACCCAGCAGGCGTTCGGAGTCCGGGACGACATCGGCCAGCAGGCGCACGGCTTCCTCGTGGCCACCGGCGTTGCCGACGGCCTCGGCGTGGCTCCGGCGGGTGGCCAGGGTGTGGTGGTGGTCCGGTCCTATCCGGCGTACGAACTCCGGGACGAGTTCGGCCAGCAGACGCGCGGCCTCCGCCTCCTGGCCGGAATCCGCGACGGCGATCGCGTGCTGCTGCCGGGTGTAGAGCACGTCGCGATGGTCGGGCCCCTGCACACGGCTGCGGTCCGCGACGACGTCCGCCAGCAGGCGGGCTGCCTCCTCGTGCTCGCCCGACTTGCCGACCTTGAGCGCCTGCCGGTGGCGGCGGTTCAGCGCGCGGGGGCGGTCCGCCCTCGGTACGCGACCGGACGTGGCAGCGGCGGCGGGCTCCGGTTCCGGCTCAGAGGGCTGCTCGCCCGGCTGTGTGGGTTCATATGGCGGGGGTGCGGTCATCGTGGGCGCGTCGTGCGGAGGCGGCGGGGCGCCGTCGGGCTCGGTGGCGCGCGCGGTACCGGGCACGGCGCGGGCCTGGATGAGGGTCTGCACGGCCTCGGGCCACGGCGGCGCGGCCGGGAAGTCGTCGCCCGGGTCCCACTCCGCCGCGATCAGGCCGAGGAGTTCCGCGGGGATGGGCCGGTCGTCGGGGTTCTTGGCCAGGCACGCGGCGACGAGGGTACGTACCCGCTCCGGCACCCCGTCCAGCTTCGGTTCCGCGGTGACCACCCGGTGCAGGATGCCCAGGGGGGTGCCGTGCCCGAACGGCTCGACGCCGCCGGCGGCGTACGCCAGCACGGCGCCGAAGGAGAAGACGTCGCCGGCCTGCCGGACCTCGCCGTCCCCGGCCTGCTCCGGGGACATGAAGCCCGGTGTGCCGATCGTCGCGCCGGTCCCGGTCAGCACGGTGCCGTCCAGGGCCCGGGAGATCCCGAAGTCGATCACGCGCGGGCCGTCGGCGGCCAGCAGCACGTTCGCCGGCGTGAGGTCGCGGTGGAGCAGCCCTTCGGCGTGGATGGCCTGCAGTGCCTCGACCAGCCCGGCCGCCAGCGGCCACACCGAGTCCTCGGGCAGCGGGCCAGCAGCGGCCACGGCCTCGGCGAGGGAGGGGCCGGGCACGTACAGCGTGGCGATCCACGGCGGATCGTCCTCCGGGCCCGCCGCCATCACCGGCGCGGTGTACGCGCCGCTGACCGACCGCGCGGCGGCCACCTCCCGGCCGAACCGGCGCCGGAACTCGGGCTGCCGCGCCAGATGGGCGTGCACCACCTTCACCGCCGCGGCCCGCCCGCCGGGCGACCGGCCGAGGAACACCTCCCCCATGCCGCCCGCACCAAGGCGGCCACGTAGCACGAAGTCACCGACCCGCGCGGGGTCGTCAGCCGCCAGCGGCTCCACAGCGCTCCTCCCTCCGTGCCGGACCACACCCTCCGGCACTGCTCGCCCCCTACCCAACCACCAAGATGCCACCAGTAGTTGACCTCGGTGGCAGGCACGCGCGAATCGCCGTTGTGGACGGGGACCCGTCCCGAGTCCGGGGCGATACGGTGCGGGCGGAACCCCGGCACGGCGGGAAGGAGCGGGCATCGTGGGACGTGCGCGGCGGGGCGTGGCCGGGCTCGTGCTGGTCGCGGTCGCCTGGCTGGCGGGGCCCGCCGCCTGCACCGGGGGCGACGGGGACGTGTACAGGCGCGGAGGCGGGAGCGCGGGCGGGGACGCGAAGGCGTCGGGCCCGTCCCCCTCGCCCGATCCGCTGCCGCGCACACCTCCGCCGCCGGCGCACCAGGTCGTCCGGAGCGCCGAGGAGGTCTGCGACTTCACGGAGCCGTTCGAGGCCGGCAAGGTGAAGGCGTACCTTCCCGGCGGCCCGGCCTACAAGGGTCCCGGGCCGCATCCGGCCGTGCTGTTCAAAGACGACATCGCCGTCGACGAGAGCGAGCCGCCCCAACTGCCGGGCGACTGGACGGCGGACTTCGCGAACGACGACACCCAGCTCGTGGTCTGCCAGTACGACGACAACAGCCACGACAGCCGCACCGTCGGCACCTGCACCTACCTCGGCGGCTCGCACAACACGGGCGACGGCGTGGTCGACGTGGAGAGCGCGCGCTACATCTTCCGGGTCTTCGAGGCCGCCACCGGCGAGTTGGTGACGAAGTTCGCCCTGGACGGCACGACGAGTCCCGCGCAGACGTGCCCCGACTCGGCCTTGTATCCGGCCACGGACTTCCAGTTGGTGACGAGCGAGGCGCTCGCCGACCGGCTCCGCCCGTTCGTGGCGGGCCGCCGCTGACGCCGGTGACCGCCGCGGGGCCGCGGGGCCGGCGGTCGCCGGTGCCGTTCCGCACGCGGCCGGCCGTTACGGGAACGGGCGCGGGGGGCCGCGCCCGTTCCCGTCCGCGCTCAGATCCTCAGGACAGCAACTGCTTCCACACCGTCGCGTCCAGCTCCCGGCCCGACGGCGCCCGCCGCCCGCGCCCGCGCAGCGCATCGACGGCCTTCGCGACCTCGCCGCCCGACCCGGCGCGCCCGCGCGGGGTGATCAGCGGCCAGATGTCCGCGCCGAGGTAGCCGGTCTCGTCGTTGCGCTTGTGGAACTCCGCCGAGCAGGAGTGCCGCTCGACGCCGCCGTCCTCGGCGAGCTTGGCCACGGCCCGCTTCGTCTCCGGGCCGAAGAGCCCGTCGGCGGGCAGCCCGGTGAACCCGCGGGCGCGCAGCAGGTGCTGCGCCGCGCGCACCGCGGGGCCGCTGTCGCCGGGGCGCAGCAGCGGCCAGACGGCCGTCCGCTCGGGCTTCGGGGCGCCGAGCACCCCGGCCACCGCGTCGCGCAGCTCCGGCAGGCGGGCGTAGAGCACGTCGCCGGGGCACTCGGTGGAGTTGAAGTCGCGGTGGCCCATGATGTTCTCCACCGGCCGCCCGTACTGGCCGGCGATCCAGGCGACCATCGCGACGAGCGAGTCCCACAGCGCGGTGGGCACGTCGACGTCGGTGTAGAGGCCCTCGTTCTCGATGCCGATGACCTCGCTGTTGCGGCCGCCGACGTTGGCGCCCTGCACGTGCTGGGTGCCGCCGCGCACGACGCCCAGGCTCTCGTGCCGGCCTTCGAGGCAGTATCCGCCGCGGCTGATGGTGAACTGCTGGCCGGTGTCGCCCCATCCCTGGGTGTCCATGTGGAAGTTCTGGATGGACCGGCAGATTTCCATGGCGTGTTCGAGCGAGTAATCCTCGCTGTTGCCCGGTTCCGCGGTGTGGTGGACGGCGATGTACGTCGGCACGTGGTCGAGGACGACGATGTCGGTCGCCGGCGGTCGGGCACCCCATTCCGCGGTGCCGTAGATACGCGGCTCGGGCGCCGCGAGCGCACGGGCGCCGCGCGGCGGGGCGGGGGCCGCGCCGGGCGCGGCCGTGGTCGCTGAGCTGGGCGTGGCGTGTGCGAGCCCCGCAGCGCCGAGGCCGAGCGCGCCGGCCGCGGAGGCGGTCAGTCCGCCGCGCAGCAGGGCGCGGCGGTCGAAACCCGGATGTGCTGCCATCCTGGTCTCCTTCTTCAGGTGGGGGGTGGATGTGGGGGGATCAAGGATTGTGCGCGCGCTGTCCGGTCGGCCATGAAAACACCCGGGACATGCACACGACAACCCCTGAGTAACAACGGCCCCTATTCCACGGGGAATTGGGGTCAACTCCCGCGTCAAAGGGCCGACCAATGAAAACGACGATACGCGAATAGCGATGACGCCCGTCGCCGCCTCGCCGGGCGCGGGGTAGCCTCTCGCACGACTGTCGAGGAGGTCCGGTGGTACGCGAACAGGCAGGCCGGGTGCTCGGGGCCAATCTGCGGGCGCTGCGCGCCCGGGCGGGGCTTTCCCTCTCCGGGCTGGCGCGCGCCTCCGGGATCGCCAAGGGCACGCTGTCGCAACTGGAGTCGGGAGCCGGGAACCCCACCATCGAGACGGTGTTCAGTTTGTCGAACGCTCTGGGGGTGCCGGTGTCCTCGCTGCTCACCGAGCGCGAGGACCCGGACGTGCTGCTGGTGCGCTCGGCGGGCCTCGAAGTGCTCAGCAGCAACGCGGTCGACCTGCGGATGCTGCGCCGGATGGACCTCACCGACACGGTCGTCGAGCTGTACGACCAGCGGGTGCGCCCCGGCGAGGTGCAGCACTCGGCGGGCCACCCGGGGCGCGAGCACGTCGTCGTCACCTCCGGGCGGCTCCGGGTGGGCCCGCCGGAGGCGCCGTACGAGCTGGGCCCCGGCGACTACGTCTGCTTCCCGGCCGCCGCCCCGCACGTCTACGAGACCGTCGGGGGCCCGGTGCTCTCGGTACTGATGCTGGAGTACCCGGCCGCCGCGCACCCGGTCCCGCCGGTCGCCTCGTGCGCCGTGCCGGCGCCCCGACAGAACGCACATCCCGTCCCCGGAACAGGGGCTTGACCGCGGAGCGGCGCCCTCCATACGCTCGTTTCCGTTCGTTTTAATGAACGGAGGTGGCGGCAGGTGGCGTACGACGTCGTGGTCGTGGGGGCCGGTGTGATCGGCGCGGCCTGCGCCGAGGCGCTGACCGCCGCCGGGCTCTCGGTGGCCGTGCTCGACCGCGGCGCCCCCGCGAGCGGCACCACCGCCGCGGGCGAGGGCAACGTCCTGGTCTCCGACAAGGCGCCGGGACCCGAGCTGGCCCTCGCCCAGCACTCCCGCCGCCGCTGGCCCCACCTGCTCGCGGAACTGCGCGACCTGCTCGGCCCGCGCCGCGCGGAGGCGGAGTGGGAGGCCAAGGGCGGTCTCGTCGTCGCCACCGCGCCCGCGGCGGCCGGCGCGCTCGCGGACTTCGCCGCGGCCCAGCGCACGGCGGGCGTCCGGGCGGAGCCGGTGACCCCCGCGGAGGCCGGGGCGCTGGAGCCGCACCTGACCGCGGACGTCACGGCGGCCGTCCACTACCCGCAGGACGGCCAGTTGCAGCCGGTGCTCGCGACGACCGCGCTGCTGGCGGCGGTACGGGAGCGGGGCGGGCGGGTGCGCGCCGGCGTCACCGCGCACGGGGTCGTGACCGGTGCCGGGGGCACCGTCACAGGCGTGCGCACCGACCGCGGCACGGTGCCGTGCGGCGCGGTCGTCAACGCCTGCGGGCCGTGGGCCGGCCGGTTCGCCGCGGCGGCGGGGGCGCCGGTCGCGGTGCTGCCGCGGCGCGGGCTGGTCCTCGTCACCGCCGCGCTGCCGGCGGGCACGGTGCGGCACAAGGTCTACGACGCCGACTACGTCGGCGCGGTCGCCGGCGGCACCGCCGGCCTGCAGACGTCGACCGTCGTGGAGGCGACGCGGGCCGGAACGGTGCTCGTCGGCTCCAGCCGGGAGCGGGCCGGCTTCGACGAGACGGTGCGGGTGGCGGTGCTGCGCGAGCTGGCGCGCAAGGCGGCCGGGCTGTTCCCCGTGCTCGCCGGGGTGCCGGTGATCCGCGCCTACGGCGGCTTCCGGCCGTACGTCCCCGACCACCTGCCGGTGATCGGCGAGGACCCGCGGCGCCCCGGGCTCTGGCACGCGACGGGCCACGAGGGCGCGGGCATCGGGCTGGCGGCGGGCACCGGGCAGTTGCTGGCGGACCTGTTCACGGGGCGGGCGCCGGAGGTGGCCGCGGAGCCGTTCCGGGTGGACCGGCCGGGGGTCATGACGGAGGCGGAGGCGGCGGATGAGTCGGCGTAGGCGGGGGCGGGCGTGGCTCGGCGGCGGGGCCGGTGCGGGAGGCCCGTCGCGGGACCGTGCGGCGGGGGCCGCCGGGGAGCGTCCGGGTGTGGCCCCGGCGGGCCGGGACGGTGAGTCGATGATCGTGCGGGTCGACGGGGAGGAGCTGGTCACCGAGTCGGGGCGGACCATCGCCGGACTGCTGCTGGCGCTCGGCCGGGTCTCGTGGCGCACGACCCGCGGCGGCGGCCGGCCGCGTGGCGTCTTCTGCGGCATCGGCGTCTGCCACGACTGCCTCGTGGTCGTCAACGGAGCCGCCGACGTCCGCGCCTGCCAGCGCCTCGTCCGCGACGGCGACGACATCCGCACCCAGGACGGCGCGGAGCTGCCTTCGTGAGCGGGCCCGGGGTGGAAGGACCCGTCGTCGTCATCGGCGGCGGGCCCGCCGGGATGGCCGCCGCCCGGGCCGCGGCCCGGCTCGGCGTCCGCGTCCTGCTCGTGGACTCCGGCGCGACGCTCGGCGGGCAGTACCACCGGCAGAACTCCCTTGCCGGCCACGACCGGTTCACGCTGCCGCCCGGCGTCGAGCATCTGCCGCACACCGTCGTCTGGGCGCTGGAGCCCGTGCCGGAAGGCGGGCACCGGGTGCACCTGCGCACAGGACCCGCCGACGGCCCGGGCCGTACCGGGCGCACCGTCGGGACCCGCGCGCTGGTGCTGGCCACCGGGGCGTACGACAGGGCGCTGCCGTTCCCGGGCTGGGACCTGCCCGGCGTCTACACCGCGGGCGCCGCGCAGGCGCTGGCGAAGGGGCAGGGCGTACGCGTCGGCGAGCGGGTCCTGGTGGCCGGCACCGGCCCTTTCCTGCTGCCGGTCGCCGCATCGCTGACGGCGGCCGGAGCCCGGGTGGCCGGGGTACTGGACGCCGCCGAGCCGGTCACGGCCTGGCTGCGCCGGCCCGCCGACGCCGTCGCCGGGTGGCGCAAGTCCGGCGAACTCGCCGGGTACGCCGCGCTCCTGGCCCGCCACCGCATTCCGTACCTGCGCCGCACCGCCGTCGTCGCCGCGCACGGCACGGACCGCGTGGAGGCGGTCACCACCGCGCGCCTCACCCCCGGCTGGGAGATCGTGCCGGGCAGCGAGCGGCGGGTGGAGGCCGACGCGGTGTGCGTCGGCTTCGGGTTCGTACCGCAGCTGGAGACCGCCCTCGCCGCCGGCTGCGCGCTCGACGGCGGGTTCGTCGCGGTCGACGCCGCGCAGGCCACCTCGGTGCCCGGGGTGTTCGCGGCGGGCGAGCTGACCGGCGTCGGCGGCGCGGACCCGGCCGCCGCGGAGGGCGAGGTCGCGGGCGCCGCCGCCGCGAAGCTCCTCGGCGCCCGCCCGTCACCCCCGGCGGCGGCGCTGCGCCGGGTACGGGCCGGGCGCAGGTTCGCCGCCGCGCTGGCGCGGGCGTACCCGGTGCGGGACGGGTGGCGCACATGGCTGGCCGACGACACCCTCGTGTGCCGCTGCGAGGAGGTCACGTACGGCGAGCTGCGCCGCTCGGTGCAGGAGCGCGAAGCGCTCGGGGTACGGGCCGTGAAGCTGGTCAGCAGGGCGGGGCTCGGCCAGTGCCAGGGCCGCGTGTGCGGCCCCAACGTCGCCTGCCTGACGGGCGTGCCGGACGCGGCGGCGTTCGCGCGCCGCCCGATCGCGTCGCCGGTGCGGCTGGGCGAGCTGGCCGAGCCGCCGCCCGCAGAACCGGAGCCGGGAACGTGACCGTCCCCGTACCGCCACACCGCCCTTTCAAGGAGGCCGCCATGCCGCACGACACCCTGGACAGAGCCGTCCCGGCCCACCCGGCGGGGGTGTGACATGCGCGCCTCCCGCTACTTCACGGCCGTCGACTCGCACACCGAGGGCATGCCGACCCGGGTGATCACGGGCGGCGTCGGGGTGGTGCCCGGCGCCACGATGGCCGAGCGCCGCGAGTACTTCGCCGAGCACCTGGACGACATCCGGCAACTGCTGGTGAACGAGCCGCGCGGGCACGCCGCGATGAGCGGCGCGATCCTCCAGCCGCCGACCCGGCCGGACGCCGACTACGGCGTGCTCTACATCGAGGTCTCCGGGCTGCTGCCGATGTGCGGGCACGGCACGATCGGCGTGGCCTCGGTGCTGGTCGAGACCGGGATGGTCACGGTCACGGAGCCGGTCACGGAGGTCCGGCTGGACACGCCGGCGGGGCTGGTGACCGCCCGGGTCGCGGTCTCGGGCGGCAAGGCGGAGTCGGTGACGTTCCGCAACGTGCCGTCGTTCGCGCTGGAGCTGGACTCGGCGGTGGAGGTGCCGGGGCTGGGGCGGGTCACCTACGACATGGCGTACGGCGGCAACTTCTACGCCATCCTGCCGATCGAGAGCCTGGGCATCCCGTTCGCGAAGGCGGAGAAGGAGCGGATGCTGACCGCGGGCCTGGCGATCATGGACGCGATCAACGAGCGGAACCGTCCTGTGCACCCGGCGGACCCGGGCATCTCGGGCTGCAAGCACGTCCAGTTGACGGCGCCGCCGGCCGGCGGCTCGGCGGACGCGCGCAACGCGATGGTCATCCACCCGGGCTGGTTCGACCGCTCCCCCTGCGGGACGGGCACGTCGGCGCGGATGGCGCAGTTGTACGCGCGCGGGGAGCTGGAGCTGGGCGCCGACTTCGTCAACGAGTCGCTGCTCGGCACGCTGTTCACGGGCCGCCTGGAAGCCGGGACGGAGATCGCCGGCCTGCCCGCCCAGATCCCCACGGTGACGGGCCGCGCCTGGATCACCGGCATGTCCCAGTACCTCCTGGACCCCGACGACCCCTTCCCCGCCGGCTTCACGCTGTAGCGCCCGGGGCCTCCCGCCGCGGGAGGGCTCCCGCCGCGGGAGGGCTCCCGGGCCCTCCGTCCTACGGTGCCGGTGGTGGCGCCCGGACCGCCGGGCGCACCGAGGCGGAGGAGCGTGGCATGGCACGGCGGTGGAAGCTCGGCGCGGCGGCGATGGCCGCGGGCACGGCACTGCTGGTCGCGGGGTGCACCGACCCCCCGACCGACTCCAGCGAGATCGTCACCTTCACCGACGGGCACGGCCGCGTGTGCACGGGCTCCGTCGTCGTGGACCGGGAGCAGAGCGAGGGCACCGACTACGAGATCACCGGTCTCGACTGCGAGTACCCGCCCGAGGGCCGGAGCCCGGGCCCCGACTCGTACCGCCCCCTGCCGCAGCGGGAGTCCGACTAGCGGAGGACGCGACCGGACCGGCCGGGGCACCCGGCCGGTCCCGAGGTCTCCCCGCGGGGTGTCGGTGGCGGGGCATAAACTCGCCCGATGAGTTCCACCGAGGCGCTGCAGGTCCTCAGCAAGGTCTTCGGCTACGAGTCGTTCCGCGAGGGGCAGCAGGAGATCATCGACCATGTCGTGGGCGGCGGCGACGCCCTCGTGCTGATGCCCACCGGCGGCGGCAAGTCGCTGTGCTATCAGATTCCCGCGCTGGTCAGGCCCGGTACCGGGGTGGTGATCTCGCCGCTCATCGCGCTCATGCAGGACCAGGTCGACGCCCTGCGCGCGCTCGGCGTGCGGGCCGGGTTCCTGAACTCCACGCAGGATCCCGACGAGCGGCGGATGGTGGAGGCCGAGTTCCTCGCCGGGGAGATCGATCTGCTCTATCTGGCGCCCGAGCGGCTGCGGGTGGAGTCCACGATGCGGCTGCTCGACCGCGGGACAGTCGCGCTGTTCGCCATCGACGAGGCGCACTGCGTCGCGCAGTGGGGGCACGACTTCCGGCCCGACTACCTCGCGCTGTCCGCGCTCTCCGAGCGCTGGCCGGACGTGCCGCGCATCGCGCTGACCGCGACGGCGACCAAGGCGACGCACGCGGAGATCGCGAGCCGGCTGCAACTGGAGCACGCGCGGCACTTCGTGGCCAGCTTCGACCGGCCGAACATCCAGTACCGCATCGTGCCCAAGCGGGAGCCGAAGAAGCAGCTCCTGGAGCTGCTGCGCAGCGAGCACGCGGGCGACGCCGGCATCGTCTACTGCCTGTCGCGCAAGTCCGTGGAGGACACCGCGGACTTCCTCGTACGGAACGGGATCGACGCGCTCCCCTACCACGCGGGGCTGCCCGCGGCGACCCGCGCCGAGCACCAGTCGCGGTTCCTGCGCGAGGAGGGCATGGCGATCGTCGCCACCATCGCGTTCGGCATGGGCATCGACAAGCCGGACGTGCGCTACGTCGCCCATCTCGACCTGCCCAAGTCCGTGGAGGGGTACTACCAGGAGACCGGCCGGGCAGGACGCGACGGGCAGCCGTCCACCGCGTGGCTCGCGTACGGGCTGCAGGACGTGGTGCAGCAGCGCAAGCTCATCGACGGCTCCGAGGGCGACGACGCGCACCGGCGGCGGGCGAGCGCGCACCTCGACGCGATGCTCGCGCTCTGCGAGAGCGTCGACTGCCGGCGCTCGCAGCTGCTCGCGTACTTCGGCCAGAGCGGATCCCCCTGCGGCAACTGCGACACGTGCCTCACGCCCCCCGAGTCGTGGGACGGCACGGTCGCCGCGCAGAAGCTGCTGTCCACGGTGGTGCGGCTGCGGCGCGAGCGGCGGCAGAAGTTCGGCGCCGGGCAGATCGTCGACATCCTGATGGGCCGCAAGACGGCCAAGGTCATCCAGCACGACCACGACTCGCTCTCGGTCTTCGGCGTCGGCGACGATCTGGCGGAGCACGAGTGGCGCGGTGTCGTACGGCAGTTGCTCGCGAAGGGGCTGCTGGCCGTCGAGGGCGACTACGGCACGCTGGTGCTCACCGAGGAAGCCGACGAGGTGCTGTACCGGGGCCGCAAGGTGCCGCTGCGCACCGAGCCCAAGCGGGCGGCGAAGGCGGCGAAGGCGAAGTCCGGCTCCAAGCGCGCCGAGGCCGTCGACCTGCCGGCGGAGGCGGCGTCGCTCTTCGAGCGGCTGCGCGCGTGGCGGGGTGCGACCGCGAGGGAGCAGGGGGTGCCCGCGTACGTGATCTTCCACGACGCGACGCTGCGGCAGATCGCCACCGAGTGTCCCGGCTCGCTCGCCTCGCTGGGTTCCGTCAGCGGCGTCGGCGAGAACAAGCTCGCGAAGTACGGCGAGGCGATCCTCCAGACGGTCGCGGAGGACGACGCGGGGTGAGGGCCGCGGGGTGACGGACGGCCCGCGCCTCAGGGCGTGCCGCCCCAGTCCAGCAGCCTCGCCGGGTTGGCCACCGTGACGGCGTCGGCCAGCGCGTCGCCGCCCTCGGCCGCGACGCGCGGGAGAAAGCGGCGGGGCAGGTAGTCCAGGCCCGGCATGCCGCCGTACGCGCGGTAGCGGCTGCGGCGGGCGACGTCGCCGCCGAGCAGCAGCCGGTCGGGACCCGCGCGCTCCGCCGTGGCGAGCAGGCAGCCCAGCACGGTGGAGTCGGGGTGGCTGCGGTGCCGGGCCATGCCGTCGTAGCCGAGGTACGCGCCGGCCGCGCACAGCTCCGCGTGCAGCCCGGGGTCGGGGTTGCGGTCGGCGTGCGCGAGGACGACCCGGTGCGCCGGCACCCCGTGCCCGGCCAGCTCCGCCAGCACCTCGAACGCCGCGCTGCCGTACTCCAGATGCACCATCACCGGCGCCCCGGTGGCCCGGTGCGCGGCGCCGGCCGCCGCGAGCACCCGGTGCTCGAACGGGGTGAGCGACCAGTACCCGGCGCCCGCCTTGACGATCCCGGCGCGCACGGCGGGCCCGGTCCGTACCGTCAGGTCCGCGTCGGCGTACATGCCGTCGGTCAGCTCGGCGGTGAAGAGGCCGGCCAGTTCGGCTTCGGTGAGCGCGAGCAGCGGGTGTCCCGGCGCGTAGTGCGGCTCGCGGTGGGCGCCCGTGGTGTGCACGACGTGCAGCCCGGTGGCCCGCGCGATGCGGGCGACGCCCGCCGGGTCGCGGCCCAGGCCCACCGGGGTCGCCTCGATCATCGCCGTGAAGCCGGCCGCCCGCAGAGACGCGGCCTCCTGCCCGCTGCGCGCCTCGTCGTCCAGTTCGTCGCCGGGCAGCAGCGGCGAGACCTGGAAGAGGTGCTCGTGGTAGTCGGTCCGCCCGAGCCGGTCCGCGGGCAGGTCGCCGAGGACCGTGCGGACGCTCACCGTACGGCCTCGGCGGCGGCGGACAGCCGGTCGACGGTCGCGGCGTCCAGGGTCAGGCCGAACACCTCCGCTATCACCTGGGACCAGCCGTGGATGAAGTACCGCCAGCCGTCGACGACTTCGAGATCCCGCTCGGCGGCCTGGGCGCGGGCCGCGTGCAGGAAGGGCAGCGCGCCGCGATAGTTCAGCTCCCACGCCACGGCCCCGCGCGGGAACCGCGCGGGGGGCGACAGCGGCGATCCCGGCCGGTCCTTGCCGAGACCGGTGGCGTTGACGACGAGGGTGCCGGGCGGCGCCGCCGCGAGCAGGTCGTCGGCGTGGCCCTCGGTGACGACGGTACGGAGCCGGGCGGGGTCCGCGCCGCCGCGCCGGAGCACGTCGGCCAGCTCGGCGAGCCGGTCGGCGGAGCGGTCGGTGCAGACGATGCGGGCGGGGGCGTCGGGGCGGCGGGCGAGGTAGTAGCTGATCGCGGTGCCGGCGCCGCCGGCGCCCAGGCACAGCAACTCCCCGCCGGTGGCGGCGAAGTGTCCGGGCGCGAGGAACTCCTCGATGGCCAGGCCCGCGGTCAGCGGGTCCTTGGCGTGGCCGATGAAGCGGCCGTCCCGTTTGGAGACGGAGGACACCTCGCCGCAGAGCCTGGCGAAGTCGTCCAGCTCGTCGAAGAGGTCGGCGGCGGCCCGGTACACGCCTATCTTGTGGGTGGTGATCAGCGCGCCGAGCAGCAGCGGATCGCGCCTGATCCGCTCGGCGACCGCCCGGTAGCGGCCGGGTTCCGCGTCCGGCGGCAGGTCGAAGCCGACGAGCCGGGCGGTGGGCAGGCCGAGGAGGCGGGCCCACTCGGGGAAGATCCGCATGATGGACGACTCGCCGGTGCTGACGCCGACGAAGGCCATGGCCGCCGTGTCCGCGGCAGTGCCGGTGGCGGCGCCGGTCGGTGCGCTCAACGGACCGCCTCCGCACCCGGGTCTGCGGGGCCGGCCGGGTCTGCGGGGCCGGCCGCGGCACCGGAGCCGTCCGCGTCGGACGTCGCGGCGCGGACCTTCGCCAGCGCCGCCGCGAACGCCCGGGCCCGTACCGTCAGCGAGTCCCAGCGCCCCGCGGCGATGTGCGCCGCGGAGGCCAGCTCGCCGCCCGCGCCGACCGCCAGCGCGCCGGCGCCGAACCACTCCGCCAGGTTCCCGGCGGAGACCCCGCCGGTCGGCACCAGCGGCACGTCCGGGAACGGGCCGCGCAGCGCACGGAGATAGCCCGGGCCGCCGAGGGAGGCGGGGAAGACCTTGACCGCGTGCACGCCGAGCGCGGTGGCGGTCATGACCTCGCTGGGGGTCAGGGCGCCGGAGAGCACGGGCAGGCCCGTGTCCAGCATGGCGGCGGCGAGTTCCGGGGTGGTGCCGGGGCTGACCAGGAACGCCGAGCCGGCGTCGGCCGCCGCGGCGGCCTGCGCGGGGGTGAGGACGGTGCCCGCGCCCACCAGCGCCCGGGGGTGGCGGGCGCGTACCTCGGCGATGACCGCGGGCGCGTCGGGCGTGGAGTACGTGATCTCGATGCCGGTGACGCCGCCTTCGATCAGCGCCGCCACGGCGGCCAGGGCGCCGTCCGGAGTGGGGGCGCGGAGGACGGCGACGACGCCGGCGCGGCGCAGGCCGGCGAGCGGGGACGGGGGCGCGGCGGGGTCTGCGGGGGGCTGCTGGGTGGTCACGGTGCGCTCTCTTCGGTGGCGGGTACGGGCAGGGGTACGGGGTGCGCGGGCTCGCGTCCTGCGAGCACGTCGAGGACGGCCCGTACGGCACCCGCGCCCATCCGGTCCACCGCCTCGACGGTCTGCGCGCCGAGGTGCGGCGTGAGGACCACCCGGTCGGCGAACTCGGCGGCCAGCAGCGGGCTTTCCGCGGCGGCGCCGCCCTCGCCCGCGAGGGTGTCCGCGGCGTACGCGGCCAGCCGGCCGTCCCGCAGCGCCGCGGCGACGGCGTGCTCGTCGACGAGGTCGGCCCGCGCCGTGTTGACGACGATCAGCCCCGGCCTGGCCCCGGCGAGCCACCGCTCGTCGACCACCCGGGTGCCGCCGGGAGCGTGCAGGCTCACCGCGTCGCACCGCCCGGCCAGCTCCGCGAGCGGCGTCCGCCGGACGCCCAGCACCTCGAAGACCACCGGGTCCAGGTACGGGTCGTGCCCCAGCACCTCGGTGCCGAACCCGGCGGCGCGCCGCGCCACCCCGCGCCCGACCCGGCCGAGGCCGACGACGCCCAGCGTGAGGGTGCCCAGCTCCCGGCCGCGGCGCGGCTGCCAGAACCCGGCCCGCACCGCCCGGTCGCCGGCGGCGACGCCGCGCAGCGCGGCGAGGAGCAGCGCGATGCCGAGGTCGGCGACGGCATCGCTGTTCGCGGCCGGGGTGTTGGTGACGGTGACGCCGCGGCGGGCGGCGGCGGCCAGGTCGACGCTGTCGACGCCGACGCCGTAGCGCGCGACGACCTTCAGCCGCGGTGCAGCGGCCAGATGCGCGTCGGTGACGGGCGCGGTGCCGGCGATCCAGGCGACGGCACCGGCCAGCAGCGGGGCCAGCTCGGCGGGGTCGTGGACGGTGGAGCCGCGCACCACGCGCAGCCCGGCGGCGGCGAGCTGGTCCTCGACGGGCGCGCTGCCGCTGCCGAAGGACCGCGAGGTCACCAGCACCACGGGGGCCGTGCCTGCGGCGGTTTCGGGTGTCCCGCTCATCGCTTCTCCTTCGCGAACCACGGTTCCAGCCGCTCGTACGCCTCCAGGAACAGCGCGTGCCGCCGCCGGTAGTCGGCGTGCCGCCCCGGGTCCGGGGTGAACTCGGCGGTGACGTCGGACAGGTCGCGGGCGACGGCGAAGCCGTCGACGAGGCCCGCGCCGACGCCCGCGGTGACGGCCGCGCCCAGGCTGTTGGCCTCCTCGACGATGCTGCGGCGGCGCACGGTGGCGCCCCAGACGTCGGCGAGGATCTGCAGCCACAGGTCGCTGGCCGCGCCGCCGCCGATCGCGTCGACCCGGTCGACCGGGTGCCCGGCCTCGCGGAACGCGCCGACGCAGGTGGCGAGGTTGAACGCCACGCCCTCCAGCACCGCGCGGGTCAGATGGGCCTCCTCGTGGTGGCGGGTGAGGCCGAGGAACGCGCCGGCCGCGGCGGCGTTCCAGTACGGGGAGCGCTCGCCGAGCAGATGCGGCAGGAAGTACAGGCCCGCGGTGTCGGCGTCGGCCGCGGCGGCGAGCAGTTCGGGGAAGCGGTCGCCGCCCTGGCCGGGACGGAGCACCTCCGCCACCCAGTCCAGCGACGCGCCGCCGGCCTGCATGGTCGCGGTCGGCACGTAGCGGCCGGGGACGACGTGGTCGAAGGTCATGGTGCGCATCCGCGGGTCGTGCAGCGGCCGTTCCGCGGAGAGCGAGACCCAGGAGGACGAGCCGAGGTAGGTGTACGCGCCGTCCGCGGGGTCGATGACCCCGGCGCCCAGCGCGGCCAGCGGGCCGTCGCCGCCGCCGAGGACGACGGGGGTGCCGGCGGCCAGCCCGGTGGCCTCGGCGGCTTCGGGGAGCAGGGGTCCCGCGACGGTGGTCGACGGCACGATCTCGGGGAAGAGCGCGGGGTCGATGCCGGCCGCGGCCAGCACCTCGGCGGACCAGGCGCCGGCGGGCTGGTCGTAGGCGTTGGTGCTGGAGGCGTCGGAGCGGTCGGTGGCCAGCACGCCGGTGAGCCGGTGCACGACGTAGTCCTTGGCCAGGCAGACGTGGGCCACCCGGGCGAAGGTCTCCGGCTCGCGGTCGCGTACCCACATCACCTTGGTCAGCGAGTAGGTGGGGTGGAGCTGATGGCCGAGCAGGCGGTACGCCCGCTCGGCACCCAGCGCGGCGGTCAGCCGGCCGGCCTGCTCCTGGCTGCGGTGGTCGGCCCAGATCAGCGAGGGCCGCACCGGGCGGTACGCGGAGTCGAGCAGCACCGCGCCCATCATCTGGCCGCTGAACCCGACGGCGGCGACCTCCCCGGGGCGTACGCCGGTGTGGTCCAGCAGCCGCCGGGTGGCGGCGCACACGGCCCGCCACCACAGCTCGGGGTCCTGCTCGGCGACGCCGCCGGCGCGGAAGTCGGTGCCGTAGTGCTCGGTCAGGGCGGCGACCGGGGTGCCGTCGTCGGCGTGCAGCGACGCCTTGTCGCCGGTGGTGCCGAGGTCGTGCGCGATGATCATGGTGCCGCTCGTTTCTTCGGGGTCGGCTCACCGGCAGTCTCGTTGCCCGCGGTCCCCGGATCCGGTTGCGCCGTGCCGCCTGCCGGTACCGGCTCGCCCGGCTGTCCCGGGCCCCCGAGCGGCGGCGCGTCCGCGACCGGCCTGGCCTTGCCGCCGCGGCGGAGGTTGTGGATGTGCTCGGTGGCGACGGCGGCGAGGATCAGCACGCCGATGACGATCTGCAGCCAGAAGGGGTCGATGCCCAGCAGCGTGCCGCCGTTGTTGAGCATGCCGACGACCAGCGCGCCGACGAGCGCGCCGAGCGCGCTGCCCTTGGCGCCGAAGAGGCTGGCGCCGCCGATCACGCAGGCGGCGATGGCCTGGAGTTCGTAGCCGTTGCCCGAGGTCGGCACGCCGTTGCCGAGGCGGGAGGCGAGGAGCACGCCGGCCGCGGCGGCGAGGGTGCCGGACAGCACGTACGCGCTGACGAGCACGCGGCGTACGGGCACGCCCGTCAGCCGGGCGGACTCGGCGCTGGAGCCGACGGCGTAGACGTACTCGCCCCAGACCGTGCGGCGCAGCAGCAGCGCGAAGAACACCGTGATGAGCACCATCAGCCAGGTCAGATGGGAGATGCCCAGCAGGCTGCCGCCGCCGATCTCGGCGAAACCCTCGGGCAGCGGCTGTACGGTGCGGCCGTCGCTGAGCAGCAGGGTCGCGCCGCGGGCGGCGCCCATCATGCCGAGCGTCACGATGAACGGCGGCATCTTGAGGAACGCCACCAGCAGGCCGTTGATCAGCCCGGCGGCGGCGCCCACGAGCAGCGCGAGGAGGACCGCGCCCACGATGGGCAGTCCGCCGCCGGTGTCGTAGACCACCTTGGCCGCGACGATGCCGGACAGGCCGACGACCGAGCCGACGGACAGGTCGATGCCCGCGGTGAGGATGACGATGAGCTGGCCGACGGCGATGATCGCGAAGATGGACACCTGCCGGCCGAGGTTGTCCAGGTTGGTGCCGGTGAGGAACGACTCGGTGGACATGGTCAGCGCGAAAGCCAGCACCAGCAGCACGGGTATGCCGCCCGAGGTGCGGCCCAGCACCTGGCCGAGGCGCAGGATCTCCCCGTCGGCGGGCTGCCGGGCGGGGCGTTTGCCGAACTGGATGCCCTTGGACGTGCCGCCGCCGGCGGCGGGGGCGGTGGCTCTGGCGAGGTCGGTCATCGGTTCTCCAGGGACGGTGCGGAAGGTTCGGCGGGTCCTGGCCGGCCGGCCGCGGGGGCGCCGGCGGCGGGGGGCGCGGCGGCCGGGCCCACGGGGCTCGCCAGCCGCAGCACGGCCTCCTCGGTGGCCTCCGCGGCGGGCAGCGAGCCCACAAGACGGCGCTGGCGCACCACTTCGACGCGGTCGCACAGGCCCAGCAGTTCGGGGAGGTAGGAGGAGACGACCACGATCGCCAGGCCGTCCGCGGCCAGTTCGGCGATCACCTGGTAGATGTCGGCCTTGGAGCCGACGTCGACGCCCTTCGTGGGCTCGTCGAGCAGCAGCACCTTGGCGCCGGTGGCCCGCCAGCGGGCGACCAGCGTCTTCTGCTGGTTGCCGCCGGAGAGCGAGGAGACCGGGTCGCTCCAGTCGCCGAGCTTGATGCGCAGCCCGGCGGAGGCGGCGGTGACGTGCTCGCGCATCCGGCGGCGGCGCAGCACCCCGAAGGTGCCGGTGCGCGGCAGGCTGGCGATGGCCACGTTCTTCTCGATGCTCAGGCCCAGCAGCAGCCCGGACTCCTTGCGGTCCTCGGGCAGCAGCCCGAGCCCGGCCCGGGCGGCGGCCCGCGGGGAAGTCGCGTTGACGCGGCGGCCGTCGACCAGGACCTCGCCGCCGAGCACCGGGTCGGCGCCGAAGGCGGCGCGCAGCAGTTCGGTGCGCCCGGAGCCGAGCAGCCCGGCCAGGCCGACGACTTCGCCGCGGCGCACGGTCAGGTCCACCGGCGCGGGGAAGCCGGCGGGGCGCAGGCCCCGCAGCTCCAGCCGTACGTCGCCGGGGCCGGGGCGCTCGCCGGGGTACAGGTTCTCGATCCGGCGGCCGACCATCGACTGCACGAGGGAGTCCTCGTCGTAGTCGGACATCGGCCGGGTCTCGACCACCCGGCCGTCGCGCAGCACGGTCACCCAGTCGCCGACGGCGAACATCTCCTCCAGCCGGTGGGTGACGTACAGGACGGAGACACCCTCGTCCCGCAGCGTGCCGATGCGGGCCAGCAGGGCGTCCGCCTCCTGCGCGGACAGCGCGGTGGTCGGCTCGTCGAAGACGACGAGCCGCGCGTCCTGGCCGAGCACCCGGGCGATCTCGACCAACTGCCGGGTCGCGGTGGTCAGTTCCGACACGCGCGTACGGGGATCCAGGTCGGCAAGACCGACGCGGGCCAGTATCTCCCCGGCCTGCGCGCGCTGCCGGCGGCGGTCGACCCAGCCGGCCCGTCCCGGCATCCCGAACATGCTCAGGTTGCTGGCCACGGTCAGCTCGGGCATCAGGCTCAGCTCCTGATACACCACGCCGATGCCGGCGGCGCGGGCCTCCGCGGGGGTGACGTGGGCGCGCATCTCGCGGCCCCGCACCCGGTACGCGCCGCCGTCGCGGGCCACCGCGCCGGTCAGCACCTTGATGAGGGTGGACTTCCCGGCACCGTTCTCGCCGGCGAGGCAGTGCACCTCGCCCGGCGCGATGTCCAGGTCCACGGCGGCCAGCGCCGTCACGGCGCGATAGCTCTTACCCACGCCCCGCAGGCTGACCACGGGGCTCGACTCGGGGGTTGCCATGACCGGCCCTCAGCCCTTGGTCTTGGGCGGGTTGAGCAACTGCTCGTACTGGGCCTCGTCCACGGTCGACTTGTCGATGACGACGGCGCCCGGGTCGAGCCGGACCGGCGGGGTGCCTTCGCCGGCGGCCATCGCGGCCTCGACGACGCCCTGGTAGCCGAAGAAGAACGGGTTCTGGACGATGATCGCGTCGATGGACCCGTCGCGTACGCCCGCGATCTCCGCGGGGTCGGAGTCGAAGGCGACGACCGCGACGCGGTCGCCGGCGTTGCGCTCGGCGACGGCCTTGGCGGCGCCGGTGCCGGAGGTGTTGTTGTCGGCGAAGACCCCGGCCAGGTCGGGCGTCGCGGTGAGCGCGTCGTTGACCTGGGAGACGGCCTTGTTGAGGTCGTTGTCGTTGACGGAGGTCTGGATGATCTGGGCGTCGGGGCACTTGGCGGCCAGGCCGCTCTTGAAGCCGTTGAACCGGTCGACCAGGACCTGCTGCCCGGAGGCCGAGCTCTCGTGCAGGATCTTGCCGTTCTTCTGGCCCTTGTCGGTGAGCAGTTCGCACATGCGCACGCCGGCCTGTTCGCCCGCCTTGACGTTGTCGGTGCCGATGAAGCCCTCGGCCTCGGTGGTGATCGCGTTGTCGACGGTGATCACCTTGATGCCGGCGTCGCGGGCCCGGTCCACCGCGCCGTTGAGCGCGGTGGAGGAGTTCGAGGCCAGCACGATGGCGTCGGCGCCCCGGGAGATGGAGTTCTCCACCAGGCTGACCTGCTCCTCGATGTCGGTCTCCGAGGTCGGGCCGAAGAGCCCGAGGTCGATGCCGAAGTCGTCGCCCGCCTGCTTGGAGCCGGCGAGCATCGACTGCCAGAAGTCGGAGTCGGTGGCCTTGGTGATGACGTCGACCTTGGTGCCGCCGACCGCGGCGCCGCCGCCCGACGAGGAGCCGGAGTCGTCGAACGCCGCCTTCCCGGCGGCGACGCCGCCGGCCGCGAAGACGACGGCCAGCGCGGCGGCCACCCCCGAGGAGACGAAACGGATGCGCGCCATGGCTACTCCTGGTTGCTAGGGGACGTGCTGGGGGACGAAGCGGTGAAGGGGACCAGCAGCGGCGGGGCGCCGTCCGGGGCGCGCCGGACCCGGTAGCCCATGCCGTGGTCGAGGACCCAGCCGTAGTCGTGCCCGGCGTTGCCGGGGTAGACGGCCAGGAAGCGGTACGGCTCGTCGCCGGTGTTGACGCTGCGGTGCGCCCAGCCCGGCGGGATGTAGCCGATGGCGCCCGGGTACATGTCGATCCACCGCGGCCGGTCGCCGTCGAAGAGCAGCAGCCCGCCGGTGCCGGCGAGGCCGAGGTAGATCTCGCCCTGCGGGTTGGGGTGCTGGTGCCCCTTGGTCATGTGGAACTCGCCGCCGACCGCGCCCGGCCGGATCGTGGTGATCGACTGCGGCAGCTCCCCCTCCGCCTCCGGCACGGGCGAGGAGGCGACGTCGTACACGACGGGGTCAGCGCCGTCCCGTACCGCGGCGCGCCAGGCGTCGCCGTCGGCGAAGAGGCCGTCGAGATCGGACATGCGCCGGGTGAGCACCGGGCCCGACGGGCTCATGCCGCCGGCCCGCGGATCGAAGGTGATGAGACTCGGCTCGATGGGGGGCGATGCGTATGACGGCACCGTGGCCTCCTGGGGTCGTGCGGGGTACTTCCGGAGGGGCGTCAGCGTGACGACCTGGCCATTTGACATCCTGTACGGTCAGGATGTCAAGGGTCCCCGCAGCGGCCCTCCGCACCCTCCCGCAGACGCGTCGCGGCCGGCCCGCTCGGGTGAGCAGACCGGCCGCGTGGGTCGTGCCGGGTCCGGGCGTACGGGTCCCGTACGGCCCGGGGGCGTCAGTCGGTGACGATCATCAGGGGGCGGGGCGGGGCGCCCTGCCGGCGGGAGAGTTCCACCTCGAAGCGGCTGCGGTCGCCGCGGTGGAAGGCGACGAAGCTCTCCACCGGGCGGCCCTGCTCGCCGACGCTGACGCTGCGCAGCACGAGCACCGGGGCGCCCCGGTTGACGCCGAGGCTGCGGGCCAGCTCCGCGGAGGCCACCGCCGCCTCCACCGAGCGCCGGCCCTGCACGAGACGTACCCCGAACCGGCCCTCCAGCAGGGCGTACAGCGACTCCTGGGTCAGGTCCTCGTCGACCAGCCCCGGGGCGACCTCCTGCGGGACGTGGGTGATCGTGAGCACCCACGGCTCCTCCTCGACGAACCGCAGCCGCTCGATGACGATCACCGGATGCCCCGGCGGTACGTCCAGGGCCCCCGCGACCTGCGCGTCCGCCGGGACCACCTCGAGCCGGCGGACCTGGCTGCGCAGGTGGCCGCCGCGGGCGGCGACGTCCTCGTACAGCCCGGTGAGGGACTGGACCAGGCCCTCGGGGGTCTTGGGGTGGGCGACGAAGGTGCCGCGGCCCTTGATCCGCTCGATGACCCCTTCGGACTCCAGCTCGGCCAGGGCCTGGCGGACGACCGTCCGGGAGACGCCGTAGCGTTCGCACAGCTCGTGGTCCCCCGGCAGCCGGTCGCCGGGCTTCAGCTCGCGGCCCTCCATCTCGCCCAGGAGAATCTGCTTGAGCTGGTGGTAGAAGGGGAGCAGCGACGAACGATCGATACTTGACTGCATGTCATGAGAGGATAACAACCCTCTCGGCACGACCGCCCGCCGGACGGCGCCCTGACCCCTGTCCCTCTCCCGCCGTCCTCCTCAGCCGGCCGGCACGGATCTTCAGGTCGGTGAAGCCGGCGCTGCCCGCCCCACCGGGCCCGGATGAAGCACGCCACGCCCACAAGAACCCGGCCCCGGCGCGCAGCACGGTGACTGCTTGCCGGGGCCGGGGCGGCGCGCGGGACGGGGTCCGTGCGCGACGGGCTTGCGTGCCTCGGGCTGCTCGGCCCGGGGGCGTCAGACCTTCCAGGGCATCTCGAAGCCGAACTTGTACAGGTAGATACCGAGCAGTACGCCGCAGATCACCAGACCGATCACGGTCAGGATCACGTTCCGCCGGCGGACCTTCGGGTCCAGGGCGCGCTGCGCGGCCTCCGTGACCTTCCGCTTCGTCCAGTGCAGGACTATCTGCGCCCACACGAACTCCGTCGCCCACACCGCCATGCCCGCGAAGATCACGAGCCAGCCGGGGCCCGGCAGCGGCAGCAGGATGATGCCGCCGATGACGATCGCCAGGCCCACTATGAAGACCCCGACCTGCCAGCTCAGATGCAGCGCACGCGAGCGCTGGATGAAGTGCGGCGCCTTGGACCCCCACGTCCGGTGCTCCGGGGCGTCCGGCTTCTCCGGCTCGTCCAGCTTCGCCACCGGAGCGTCGGTGCCCGCCTTGTCCATCCTCTTGTCCCCCTGATCGCCACGCTCGACATGCATGGAGACACGTTACGGGGTGAGCCGCCCCCCGCCGTCCACCTGGCGGACCGTCATGCCGGGGGCGCCTCCTTCCCAGGGTGTACGCGCCCTCCCCGCGGTCGGGAGGGCGCACTCTTCAGCCTCCCTGGCCGCGCCGGCCATGGCCTGGTTCACGATCCTGCCCATCGCATTCATCCACGCCGCCCCATCGGCACTGCCCCCGAGCGGTCCCACGCGGCCGCCGGAGTCGGAGAGGAGCGGCGGACAGCCCATGAGCACGATCTGCGCGCCGGCTCGGCGGGCGTGGCGGCGTACGCCCTCGGTAGCCGTCCTCGGCGTCGGCCACCAGCACGCGGAAACCCGGCGCGTCGCCGGAGGTGGTCCACGCTCGGTCACCGGACGAGCGGTAGCCGTCCCCCAGCACGCCGGGCCGGCCGTCGGGGGCGATCCGGTCGGGGCGGTCGTCAGGTCCGGCCGCCGCCACGGACGCCGGCGTGCCGCGGCCCGTGGGCCGTGGGCCGTGGGCCGTGGGCCGTGGGCCGTGGGCCGTGGGCCGTGGGCCGTGGGCCGTGGGCCGTGGGCCGTGGGCCTCGAGGGCGACGACGGCCGGCAGCAGCGGTCTCCGCCGGCGTCGAAGGTTCCTCATGTGTCAGGTTCCCCGCCCTCAGTTGCAGGTGTTCGCGGTGCGGACGGCGTCGATGAGAGCCTTGTCGGAGTCCTTGGAGTTCTTCATGATCGCGACGACCTTGGAGCACTGAGGGTACTTCCAGTGCAACCCGGTGTAGACCGGCCCCGCGTACTGGCTGAAGTCCCCCTGGTCCGTGCGGCATTCCGGGTTTTCGAGGGTGTATTCGCACGTCCGGAGCCGCATGTACTTCGTGCTGCCGGTGTTGTTGTCGAAGATCATGCAGTAACGCCAGTTGCCTCCGGACGTCTTCTTCGAATAGCGGAACAGCGTCCCCAGCCGATAGCCGTCGTACGGAAGCTGCTCAGCCCCGATGACGTTGTAACCGTCGCCGCACCGCGTGGCCATCGTCTGCACCGCCTGCGGGTCCTCGGCGGCGATCCGCCGTGTCTCCTCGTCCGCCTGAGGCGCGACCAACTCAACGGCCGCGTCGGCGGTGGACGCCTGCGCAGACCACGTTCCTGCGGGAGTGAGCCCCCCGACGCCCACCGCGAGAGCCGCACCAACGGTCGCGCCGGCCTTCACCCACTTCATGCCGCCTCCCCATCTTCCGATTCTTCGGCTTCATTCCGTTCATGACTGAACGGACAGACGCTAAACGGGGCGGAGTCCGGCGGACAACGTGCACGCTGCGCAGCCGGGACGGGCCGGCTGGGCACGATGCACAGATTCTCACCGGGTATGGAGATGTCTTTCATTGATGACCGGCCGCGCCCCCTTCCGCGACGGCCAGGGGCCCGGACGAGGTCGTAGATGCCGAAGCCGCTGTCGAGAAGGTCCCGATTGAGCAGGATCTCGGCGGGGCGCAGCCGTGTCCTGACGGTGTTGCGGCTGATCCCGAGGTCACGGGCGGCGCGCCGGGCATCGGCGTTGGCGGCCACCCAGGCCCGTGCGGTGGTCCGCAGGGTGCCGTCCAGCGGGTGCAGGAAGGCCGCCGCCCAGGCCCTCGCGGGCTGCGAGCGGCTCAGCTCGCAGACCGGGGGCGCGGTGCCGGCGCCGGCGTCACCGACGCCGGGGGCGGCGGCCGGAGGCTGGGGATCGGCGAGGGCCAGGGCGAGGTGGAGCAGGGCCCGGGAGACCACCTCGTCGAGATCGAGGCCGAGCAGGCGCTCCGCACGTCTGAGGTGGGCCGCGACCGTGTTGCGGCTGACGCCCGGGAACGCCGCGCCGCCCGCGCCGGCCGCTGGCGCCGCCTCGGTGCGGCTGCGCCGCTCGGCGCTCGACCTGCTCGCCGCCGCTCGGCTCTCCCGGGCTGCGCGCCGGCCAACCGCGCCGGCTTCAGCGGCTGTTGCTCCCGTGGCCGCGCGGGCTTCCCCGGTGCCGGACTTTTCCCGGTTGCCCGCGGCGGAGCCGCGAGCGCTTGACGCGGTCACGTCGCGCGGATAGCGTCCGCCAAGGCGTTTTTAGCAAGCGCTTACTGGGATCGTGAAGTCCTCTTCGGGCAGGGGAGATGACGCAATAATGCGCAAGCACAGCGGGAGCGTTGCCGCGCGGGTCGTCGCGGCGGCCGCGGCGCTGGCCCTGACCGCACTCGCGGCGGGGCCGGTGCAGGCGGTGCAGGGTGGGGACACGGCGGACGGGGAAGAGCGGGGGGCTCCCGTCGTGTTGCCGGCGCTGGGGCCCGACCTCGTCGCGTACTACGACTTCGGCCATCCGGTCCGCGGCAACCCCGCCCTCGAAAGCGACCGCGGCCGCTCCGGCACCGACATCGAACTCGTCAACGGCGGCGGGGCCATGCGCGTGCCCGACAGTGCCTTCCCGGGCGCCGGGTCCGCGCTGCAGACCGCGCAGGTCTCCCCCGCCACCGCCGGGAACGACGACTGGAAGGCCGGCATCTACCGCCCCGGCGGCGTGCCGAGCATGCGCGCGTTCAACGGGGCCCAGTCCGCCACCGTCATGGGCTGGTTCAAGATGACCGGCGACAACCCCTCCCCCAACTCCAACACCGCCGACCCCGGCGACCGTTACGGCGCCGTCGGCCTGGCCGGCGTGCTCTCCGGCAACTCCGACGGCCACGGCGTACGGGCCCTGCTGGAGCTGATCGAGGTGAACGGCGAGATGCGGCTCGTGGCGCTCGGCCGCCGGATCGACGAGGGCGCCTCGCAGACGTTCGCCGCCGCCGAGGACTGGCGCCGGCTGCTGCCGCCCGACGAGTGGGTCTTCCTGGCCGCGACCTTCGACTACTCCGACGGCACCATGGCGCTCTTCCGCAACGGCGAACGCCTCGACGGCTTCTACACCAACCCCGGCGACCCCTGGCAGGTCGGCGGCCCCGGCGAACACCGCACCTCGCCCACCGACCCCGCGGGCATCAAGATCGGCGGGAGCTTCCCGCAGAACACCCGCGAGGGCAATCCCTGCAACTGCCGCATGGACAGTTTGATGTTCCTCGACCGCGAGCTGACCGGCAGTCAGGTACGGGCGCAGTACCGGCTGATGGTCGCGTCCCGGCCCTGAGCCGCCACCCGGCCACCCGGCTACCCGGCCCTCCGGTCACCCCTTCCCGTACGCCGTCCGCCGCACCACGCGCCCGCGCACCCGCACCGTCAGAACGGAGCCCGGCATGCCCCTACCCACCCGCCGAAAGCCCCGCCTCCTCGCCCCCGCGCTCGCCGCCGCCGTGGCCGCGACCGCCTTCCTCACCGCCCCCGCCGAGGCCCGCACCGAGCCGACCGCCGCGCCGGGCGCGACCGCGGGCGCCGCCGCGCCCGGCGACTCCCTCCTCCCCAAGCCCGTACCCGCCAAGCTCGGCCTCGTCGTCGAGGAGTACGCGCAGTTCCCGAAGTCCGAGCCGACGCCCCCGCCGGACGACCCGCGGCTGATGCGGCACGCCCGGATCAACGCGCTCGCCGAACTCCCGGACGGGTCCGGCCGCAAGGCGGTACCCGACCTCAACGGGAAGCTGTACCTCGTCGAGGACGGCGAGCAGCCCCGCACCTACCTCGACGTCGGCGCCACCTTCGCGCCGCAGTTCTTCTCCGGCAAGGGCCTCGGCCAGGGCTTCGGCTACGCGGCCTTCCACCCCGACTTCGCGCGCAACGGCATCTTCTACACCGTGCACACCGAACTGGCCTCCACCACCGACAAGCAGCCGGACCTCACCCCGCAGCCCAACACCGGCTACCACGGCATCATCACCGAGTGGACCGCCGAAGACCCGGCCGCCGGCACCTTCTCCGGCACCCGCCGCGAGGTGCTGCGCCTCGGCTTCAACGGCCGCATCCACGGCATCCAGCAGATCGCCTTCAACCCCACCGCCCGCAAGGGCAGCGCCGACTACGGCAAGCTGTACCTCGCCGTGGGCGACGGCGGCACCGGCGTGCGCACCACCGAGCCGCAGGACCTCGCGCTGCCGCACGGCAAGCTGCTGCGGATCGACCCGCGCGGCAGCAACAGCGCCAACGGCAAGTACGGCGTGCCCGCCGACAACCCGTTCGCCGACCGCCCCGGTGCCCTCGGCGAGGTCTACGCGTACGGCTTCCGCGATCCGCACCGCTTCAGTTGGGACACCGGCGGCAAGCACCGGCTGTACCTCGGCCACATCGGCGAGCACGCCATCGAGTCCATCTACGAGGTACGGGCCGGGGACAACCTCGGCTGGAGCGAGCGCGAGGGCCCGTTCGTCTTCGACAAGAACCCGGCCGACCCGTGCGACGCGTACAAGCCGCTGCCGCCCGACGACGACACGTACGGTTACACCTACCCCGTCGCCGCCTACGACCACGACCCGCCGGCCGACTGGAACTGCACCTCCGACGTCGGCCGGGCCGTCTCCGGCGGCTTCGTCTACCGCGGTGACGACCTGAGCCAGCTGCGCGGCACGTACCTCTTCGGCGACCTCGTGGACGGCCGCGTCTTCGGTACGAAGACGAGCGAGATGAACCGCGGCGCCGAGATGGCGACGATCCACCAGCTCAGGCTCTTCGACGGCGCCACCGGAAACCTCGTCACGGCGCAGGACCTGGCCGGCGACACCCGCGTCGACCTGCGCTTCGGACAGGACTCGGCGGGCGAGCTGTACCTGCTGGCGAAGGCGAACGGCAAGATCTGGAAGGTCACCGGCACGCGCGGTCCCGCGCTGCCGTAGCCGAAGGAAGGCCGGCCCGTACGCAACGGGCGCGGGCGGCGGTCCGGGGAACCGGGCCGCCGCCCGCGCCCGTTCCGGGGTTCCGGGACGGACACCGGCCAGACGGCGGCCGAACTCCCGTCGGCGCGGACCGAATTCCCGGCGAATTCTCCCCGGCGGCCGTCCGCGCGGGCAACATCCGCAATTGCTCCAGCATGGGTAGTGCCCACTACCCGATCGAGCAGTGGACCGGCGGCTGAACGCAGGTCTAGCCTCCTTGATCAGTGTGCAATTCCACTGCCGAATACGACGCGCCCATTTGCGGATCCAGCCCACGCACGAACAAGGAGATCGTCCGGTGGCGAAAGTGACACGGCTGCGTAGCCGGCGCCTGGGATACGCGGTGGCCATCGCCACCGCGGCGGCGCTGACGGGGACCCTGACGAGTGCGGTGCCGGCGTCGTCGCAGGACGACGGCTTCGACATCGACCATGACAACGTGCTGATGGAAGTCGTGTATCCGAAGTTCCAGCGGGTGTCGCGCGAGGAGAGTTCCGGCCGCGCGGTGTCGCTGACCGTGGACCACGCGATGCTCATCGAAATGCCGTGGTTCGACGCCATCGCCCCCTTTCACCCCACGGCGAAGGGCATCTTCTCCGATATCCCGCGGCGCCCGGAATCCGAGCACACGACGCGCAACCAGAACATCGCGGTCACGTATGCGGCGTTCACGTCGCTGAACGCCCTGCTGCCGGAGTACAAGGACCGGTGGATCGAGATGATGGACGCGGCCGGTCTCGACCCCGGCGCCACCGCGGAGGACCCGACCACGCCGAGCGGCATCGGCGTCCTCGCGGCGAAGAACGCGCTGGCGGCGCGGCAGGACGACGGCAGCAACCGGGACGGCGGCATGGGCGGCCGCAAGTACAACAAGAAGCCCTACTCGGACTACACCGGCTACAAGCCCGTCAACTCCGCCTACGAGCTGCGCAATCCGTCGCGCTGGCAGCCGGGCACGTCCTCGACCCGGGACGTCTACAAGGACCAGCAGTTCGCGACCCCGTACTACGGCAGGGTGAAGCCGTTCACGTACGACAGCCCGACCGAGTTCAAGGTCTCCCCGCCGGTGAACAGCGACCACCACAACCGCCCCGCCTACCAGCGCCAGGCGGACGAGGTGCTCAAGGCGTCGGCGAACCTCACCGACGAGCAGAAGATGACCGCCGAGCTGTTCAACGACAAGGTGCTGACCTTCGGCCAGTACGCGGGCACGCCCGTGGTGCTGGCGGGCAAGCTGAACACCGAGCAGACCGTGCACTACATCACCATGTCGGACGTGGCGTTCATCGACGTCACCATCGCGACCTGGCACTACAAGCGCAAGTACGACTCGGTGCGGCCGGGCACCGCGATCGGGTACCTGTACGGGGACCGGAAGCTGACCGCGTGGGGCGGGCCCGGGCAGGGCACCGTCGACGACATCACCGGCCGCGAGTGGCAGGGCTATCTGGACTCCGTCTCGGCCGACCACCCCGAGTACCCGTCCGCCAGCTCCGCGCTCTGCCTCGCCTTCGCGGCGCAGGTGCGGCAGTTCACCGGCAGCGACCAGATCAAGGTGACGGCCAGCTTCCCGAAGGGTTCCTCGCTGGTCGAGCCGGGCGTCACCCCGGCCGCGGACGTCTCGCTGCAGTGGAACAGCTGGACGGAGTTCGCCGACGACTGCGGCGAGAGCCGGATCTGGGCGGGGGAGAACTTCCGGTCCTCGGTCGAGGCCGCGGAGCAGTACGCGCCCGAGATCGGCGACATGAGCTACGAGTTCGTCCAGCGCAAGCTGAACGGCGGCTGAGCGACCGCGGCGCGGAAACGGCGCCGGCCGCCGGCGGGTGGTCTCCACCCCGCCGCGGCCGGCGCCGTTCGGTACGGGGCCGCCGCCGGGAAGGCCGTACGGACCTTCCCGGCGGCGGCGGTCGGCGGACCGGGCGCCAAGCGGGCCGGACGTCAAGAGGACCGGCGTCGGCGGACCGGCCGTCAGCGGCCCTGCGCCGCGCCCCGTACGCGCCGCACCACCACCGCAGCGTCCACGGGCGCCTTGTTGCCGCGCCACGCCACATGGTGGTCGGGGCGGAGCAGCACGAGGTCCCGCTCCCACAGCTCGCGCGCCCGCGCGTCCCGCACCACCGTGTGCCGGACGGGCACGCCCTGCGCGGCGGCGGCGCGCAGCAGCGGCCCGGCGCGGCCGTCGCCCGCGAAGTCGACGAGGGTGAAATCCGTGGCGAAGAGGTCGAACAGCGGCGTCCCGTCCGCCAGCAGCACGCTGGGCGGGCGGCTGCCGGGCCAGGTCGTCGGCGTGTACGCCTCCGGCGTCCAGCGGGGCGCCGGGCCGTCCTCGTGGCAGACGACGGGCGAGTCGTCGTAGCGGTAGCCGAGTTCGACGCCGCGGTACTCGTTCTCGCCGCGCTCGCGGTCCAGGAACTCCGCCACCGCGGCGGGCGGGACCCCGTCGCGCAGCAGGCCGCCGGCCTTCATGTGCACGCCGATGTGCCGGTGCGAGGTGCGCATGTTGCGCAGCCCGACGGGGCGGCGGTCGGTCTCGTAGCTGTCGAGCAGCGCGGGGCCTCCGGTGTGCCGGACCAGGGCGGCGACCTTCCAGGCGGCGTCCATCGCGTCGCCGATGCCGGTGTTCATGCCGTACGCGCCCGTGGGGAACATGCGGTGCGCGGCGTCACCGGCGAGCAGCACGCGCCCGGCGCGGTAGCGGTCGGCCAGCATGAAGCCGGGGCGCCAGCGGGAGGTCAGCAGCACCTTGTCGATCTTCAGCTCGGTGCCCAGGGTCGCCAGCAGGAAGGCCGCCGGGTCGGCGGGCGGGGTGGCGAACTCGTCCGGGTGCGCGCCGTTGACGTGCGCGGTCCAGGTGTCCTTCTCGTCCTGGGCGATGACGACGTAGCGGAAGGCGAAGTAGTGCCAGAACGGGCCGTGCCGGTGCAGGGAGGCCAGGTCGCGGCTCTTGAAGTGCACCATGAACGCGCCGGGCAGTCCGGGGACGCCGAAGCCGTCCCCGCCGATGCCGAGGACGGCGCGGACGCGGCTCGACGCGCCGTCGCAGCCGATCACGTACCGGGACCGGATCCGGATCCGCTCGTCGGTCATGACGTCGCGCAGACTGCTGGTCACGCCCTGGTCGTCCTGGGTGAGGGTGTCGAACCGCAGTCCGGGGCGCAGGTCGACGAGGTGGCTGCGGCGGCAGTGCGCGCGCAGCACGGGCTCCAGGTCGGTCTGGGAGATCCGCTGGCCGGGTTCGACCGGCCGGGTGCCGTCGTCGTGCGCGGCGATCCGCCGCCGCTCCTCGTCGACGGAGGGCAGCGCCCAGGTGGTGAGCGGCCGGCCGGCCAGCCCGGTGGACCAGATGACGTCGGCCGGGTGCCGGGGGGCGACGCCGGCGGCGCGGACGGCGTGGGCGAGGCCGAGCTGGCGGAAGAACTCCATGCTGCGGGCGTTCACGTAGTCGAGCTTGGGGTGGACGGAGGTCTCGAAGTCCTGGTCGGCGAGTACGCACCGGACGCCCCGGCGGGCGAGCGCCAGCGCGGTTGCCATGCCGACCGGGCCTGCGCCCACGACGAGTACCGGTGCCGGATCCACGGTTGCCTCCCCAGGCGTGTGGGGCGGCACCCGGGCCGCCCCACACAGTCGCGGTTGTCGTTCGGTCGTGGCTCAGCGCGCTCGGGCGGCGGGGCCGCCCGGCGGGCTCAGCGGGCCTCGCTGTGCGTACGGGGCTGGTTGCCGCGGTCGTCCGGGCCGCCGGGGCCCCGGCCGTTGGGGTGCTGCCCGTTCGGCGAGCCCGCGGGCGCGGCCGCCGCGCCGCGGGCGGCGTCCTTGCGGGCGCCGGGTGCGAGGCCGCCGGTCAGGGCGCGTACCTGCATCTCGGCGAAGGCCGCGTCGTCGCGCTCCTTGCTGGCGATCGAGCCGAGGTAGCCGAAGAGGAAGCCGGCGGGCACGGTGATCAGACCGGGTTCGATGTCGACGAACTTGAAGTCGTGGCCGGGGAAGATGGCGTCGTCAGGGCCCGTGACGCCGTTGGAGAAGATCACCAGGAAGAACAGCAGGGCCGTGCCGCCGTAGACGATCCACTTCAGCCCCGAGGTGTTGAACCGGCGCCAGAAGAGGGCGTAGACGACGGCCGGGAGGATCGCGGTGCCGGCCAGGTCGATGGAGGTCGGGATGAAGATATGGGTGCGCACCGGGAGCATCGCGACGCCGATGAGCACGGAGACGACGCCGATCCGCACGGTGTTGCGGCGGATGTCCTTCAGCTCGTCGGCCGGGGACGGCTTGCGGCCGCGTACGACGTTGAGGTCCTTGGTGACGCAGGTGACCGCGTTGATGAGCAGGGCCGCATAGACGCCGACGATCGTCAGCAGGGCGATCGGCGCGAGCACCCCGACCATCACCTGTCCGCCCAGTTCGTCTACGAGCTTGGGCAGGCTGATGTCGCGGTGGGCCTTGATCACGCCGATCCGCTCGGAGCCGAGCACCGCCACGGAGGCGAAGCCGACGACGGCCATGCACAGGTAGATGCCGACGACGATCATCGACGCCCAGCCGGCGGAGCGGCGCGCGTCCTTGCCGCTGGTGGTGGCGAAGTTGCGCATGAAGAGGAACGGGATGGCGGCGACGCCGACGGCGACGCAGAAGAGCTTGGAGAGGTGGACCAGCCGGTGCTGGCCCTCGCCGAACTCGCGTCCCGGGCCGAGCAGGTCGTAGCCGGCGGGTACGTCCTTGCGGTTGGCCTCGGCCTTGTCGAGGATGTCGAGGACGTTGAGGTTGAACTTCGCGAGCACCAGGCAGGTCAGCACCAGCACGACGGTGAGCGTGAGGATCGCCTTGAACACCAGCAGCCGGGTGACGCCCGGCATGCCGGCCATGGACGCGTACAGGACGGTGACGAGCCCGACGACCAGGACCGAGAGGCCCAGTCCCACGACGTTGTCCAGCGCGAACCAGCGGTTGAAGATGAAGGCGATCGCCGCGAGGCTGATGATCGTGAACATCCCGTAGATCAGCAGGGTGACGACCGCCGCGGCCTTGCGCGCCTGGCGTTCCTCCGCGCGCATGGCGAAGATGTCACCGAGGGTGTGTCCGCCGAGGTTGCGTACGGGCGAGGCGAAGAGCAGCACGCCGAGCACCATCGAGGTGGTGAACGCGGTCAGCAGCATCGCGGCGTCGTAGCCGTTGAGCGCGATATGCCCGGTGATGATGAACAGGGTGGAGTACATGAGCGGCGCGGACGCCAGCGCGATGGCGTTCTGTACGGGCCCGATCCGCCGGCCGGCGATGAGGAAGTCGTCGGAGGTGCGCACGCTGTCGCGTGCCGCCCTGACGACGAAGTACACGGCGACGGCGGCGGCTATCGTCGCGGGTATCGCGATCCCGTTCGCCGCCCAGGTGTTGTCGATGGGCGGCGGCGGGTCGGCGAGGATCGTGCTCATCGCGGCTCTCCTTCCAGTTCCGCCCGGACCTGGTCGGTCAAGGGGTCGAGCCGGTTCGCGGCGTAGCGCAGATAACTGGCGCAGACCGTCACGACGACGACGAACGTCAGGAACATGAAAAGCAGACCTACGTTCACGGGGCCGCCTATCTCCTGCCGGAAGAATCCGGGGGCGAATGCGGCCAGCGACGTCCCGATGAACCACCATCCGAAGAAGAGGACGCTCGCCCGGATGAGGAAGGAATTCGTCTTACGCTGCAGGGTTTTGAACCCGGCGCTGCCGTGTACGGCGACATAGCGGTCGCCGCCCGCCGGCGAGTCCGTCGAACTCATGACACCTCCTTGACAGGGACGCCGGGACGCGGACGTCCTGACGTGGCGGTCACATTGCATTCTCGGGCGCCGTACACCGGCGGGCATGACCCATTCACGCGGTCTTCCGGCGCGGTACGCGAATTGGCGTGACCCCGCGGCGGATTCACGTGTTCGGGGGGCTTCTCCGAAACACCGGAGAGGCGCCGTCAGAGGAGGACGTCGCCGCCGTCGATGTTCAGGTTGACGCCGTTGATCGCGCGGTTCTCCAGCAGGAACGTGAGGGCGTGGGTGCAGTCGCGCATCGTCACCGGCCGCTTGGTGAGGGCCTTCTCCTCGGCGGCGGCGCGCGCGGCCGGCTTGTCGCTCCAGAACGGGGTGTCGGCGACGATGCTCGGGTGCAGGGCGTTGACGCGGATCGGCGACAGCTCGAACGCCAGGGTCCGCACCAGCGCGGCGATGCCGCCGTTGGCGGTGGTCACGGTGGTGGAGCCCGGGTACGGGCGGTGGCTGGCCAGGCCGCCGAGCAGCACGGCCGCGCCGTGCTCCGGCATCCGGGGGGCGAGGGCGTGCAGGACGGCGGTGTATCCGGTGAGCTTCACGGTGAGCAGCCGGGTGGCGTCCGCGGGGCGGTAGTCGCGCACGGTGTTCTGGTCCCGGTCGAGCGCGGTGAGCACCAGGTGGTCGACGCGCTCGACGCCGGCCAGCGCGGCGATGGCGGCCTCGGGGTCCGCCAGGTCGAGCGCGAGCCCGCGGGTGCGGCCGCCGATCTCGTCGGCGGCGGTCTTGGTGCGGTCCTCGCCGCGGCCGGTGATGACGACGTCGCTGCCGCGGTCGGCGCAGGTCTGGGCGAAGTGCCGCCCGATGCCCGACGTTCCGCCGACGACGACGACGTGAGTGCGGTCCGACACGGTGGTGTTCCCTTCCTCGGTGGCCGGTGGTGCCGGCGGCGTCAGACGTGCAGGGAGGCGCCGCCGTCCACGTACAAGTCGTGCATCGTGACGTGGCCCGCCTGGTCGGAGACCAGATACGCGACGGCCTCTGCCACGTCCCGCGGCTGGGCGAGCTTGTGCAGCGGTATGCCCACGCGGAACTCGGCGGGCATGCCCTCGACGACCTCCCGCAGCTCCGGGTCGCCGTCGTGCATCGCGCGCAGCATGGGCGTGTCCGTCGAGCCGGGCGAGACGACGTTGCACCGGATGCCGTGGCCCGCCAACTCCAGGCCCAGGCAGCGGGTGAACTGGGCGGACGCGGCCTTGGAGGCGGCGTACGCGGCCATTTCGGTACGCGGCACGCCCGCGGCGTTCGACGCCACCGTGACGATCGCGCCGCGCCCGCGGCGGATCATCCGCCGCGCCACCGCGCGCGAGACGTGGAACACGCCGCCCGCGTTGACCGCGAGGGTCTCGGCCCACTGCCGGTCCCGCAGCTCGACGACGCGGCCGGTGTGCATGACGCCGGCGGCGTTGACGAGGATGCCGACGGGCCCCAGCTCGTCCTCGACGCGCGCGACGGCCGCGTCCACCGCGGCGCTGTCGGTTACGTCGAGGTCGTAGCCGCGCGCCCGCACGCCCTCGGCCGCCAGTTTGGCGACGACCGTGGCGAGCTTCTCCGCGTTGCGGTCGGCCGCGGCGACGTGCGCGCCGGCGGCGGCCAGGGTCGTGGCCACGGCCGCGCCGATGCCCTGTGCCGCGCCGGTGACCAGGGCGACGGTCGACTCGATTCCGGTCAGTTCCATCATCAGCTCCTGCCGGTCGTGGCGACTGCCTGCTCGGCGTCGTAGCCGAACAGCCACTGGTGCCGGTCGAGACCCGGTTCCGCGAGGGAGCCGGTGTCGCGGCGGCGCTGGGCGGCTCCGTCGGCCAGGTGGAAGGTCTCGGCGTTGGCGCGGGACTGACGCTGGATCCGGGTCGTACGGGGCAGGCGGAGCTCCTCGTAGCGGCGTACGGCGGCGCGCAGTTCGTCCCGGCCCGCGGCGGGTCCCGTGTCGGTGAGGCAGCGGGCGAGGACGACGGCGTCCTCGATCGCCTGGTTCGCTCCCTGGGCCTGGAACGGCAGCATCGGGTGGGCGGCGTCGCCGATGACGGCCACCCGGCCCCAGCCGAGCCGGTCGATGCCGTCGCGGTCGTGCAGCGCCCATCTGCTCACCGCCCCGGCCGCGTCGAGCAGCCCGACGACGTCCTCGTGCCAGCCCTTGTACGCCTCCCGCAGCCCCTCGGCGTCGCCCCGCGCCGACCAGGACTCGACCTCCCAGGCGGCGGCGGGCACGGTGGCGCCGAAGCTGATCTGCCGGCCGCCCGAGACGGGGTAGCACACGCAGTGCTGGTCGGGACCGAACCACAGCCGCACCCGCGGCTCGCCGAGCAGGTGGGGCACCCGCTCGGCGGGCACGAGGCCGCGGTAGATCGTCTGCCCCGAGTAGCGCGGCCAGTCGGCGACGAACCACTCGCGCACCGCCGAGTGGATGCCGTCCGCGCCGACCACCGCGTCGGCCGCGACCGTCCGCCCGTCGGCCAGGTGCAGCCGCGCCTCCGCCTCGTCCTGCGTGACGGCGACCAGCCGGGCGCCCAGGTGCAGCCGGCCGGGCGGCAGGCAGGACAGCAGCGCGGCGTGCAGGTCCGCGCGGTGCACGGTGTAGTACGGCGCCCCGAAGCGGCGCAGGCACCTGTCGCCCAGCGGGGTGCGCTGGAGCATCAGGCCGTCGTCCCAGCGCCGCATCTCGATCGCCTCCGGGACGACCGCGGCGGCCCGCAGCCTGTCGCCGAGGCCCAGGCGGCGCAGCAGCCGGGTGGCGTTGGGCGCGACCTGCACGCCCGCGCCGACCTCGGCCAGTTGCTCCGCCTGCTCGTAGACGTGGCACTCCGCCCCGCCGCGGCGCAGGGCGGCGGCGAAGGCGAGGCCGGCGATCCCGGCGCCGACGACGGCCACCCTCATCTGCGACATGCCTTCCTCCTCAGTAGTAGAGGAGCGCTTTGCTCCAGTCCTCGTCGGGGCCGAACAGACTGCGCGGCTTGACCACGTCGGGCATGTTCGTGAGCGCGTCGCGCGGGATCAGCGACCCCGGCGGCAGCCCGGTGACGTCGGCGTCGACACCGAACTCGGCGCGTACGGCGGCGGTGAGCGCCGCCTCGGCGTGCACGCGGTGCTCGGGCGGCACCTCGATCTCGACGCGCAGCGACACCGGTTCGGCACGGGCGCGCCAGAAGTACACGCCGTAGGTGTCGGGGAGGGAGAAGACGACCTCCTCCAGCCGGTGCTGGGTGACCCGCGCGTCGCCGACGCGGTGGCCGAAGGCGGCCCGGCCGAGGACGCGGACGGTGGGCAGGTGCCAGCCGCAGGCGCAGTCGTCGTACGCGACCTCGACGTCGTCCTCCAGGTTGTAGCGCAGCAGCGGCATCGCCTCGCGGTACAGCGGGGTGACGACGAGCTGCCCCGCGCCCTCGGCGGCGACGTTCCCGGTCTTCGGGTCGTACACCTCGAAGAGCGCCCGGTCGGCCCAGAGATGCATGCGCCCGTACTCGCACTCGCCGGCGAGGCTGCCGGTCTCGGTGGAGCCGTACTCCTCGATCACCGGTACCCCCCACAGCCGGCTGATCCGCTGGCGGCGGGCGGTCGTCAGCGGCTCGCCGCCGACGAACAGCGCGCGCAGCGCGGGGAAGTCGGCGCCCGGGCGGTGGCCCGCGGCGGTGGCGGCGGCGGCCCAGATGAGGCATTCGGTCGGCACCGACCAGGTGAGGGTGACGTCCAGGTCGTGCAGGGTGCGCACCACGCGGGCGTACGGCATCGCCAGCGACCGGTTGTCGCCGGGCACGACGGTGGCGCCGTGCAGCCGGGCGGCGGCGTGCGCGAGGTGGCCGGTGAGCAGCAGCGCGTACGGGGTGCGTACCAGGAAGACGTCCGCGGCGGAGATGCCGATCCACTTGCGGGCGAAGCGCTCGGCGAGGTCGAGCCAGTCCTCCTGGGTGTAGTACGAGGGCGTGGGCCGGCCGGCGGTGCCGCTCGATTCGTGGTACGTCGCCAGGCGCTCCTTCGGGACGCCGAGCATGCCGTACGGGTAGTTGTCCCGCAGGTCCTGCTTGGTCGTCAGCGGCAGGTCCGCGAGGTCGGCGGCGGTCGCGGGCAGGGTGGCGGCGCCGGCCAGGTGAGGCCGGTAGAAGGCCGAGCGGGCGGCCCAGGCGACGGTCTGCGGAAGCTGCTTCTCCTGCAGTCCGCGCAGTTCCTCGGGGCCGTTCCACTGGCCGATGTGCGGCAGGCTCGCCGGTGCGTCGGTCACGGTTTCTCCTCCCCCAGTAGTCGGTGTGCGTTCTCCCAGGCGATCTGCCGCCACTGCGCGGGCGGGGTGGCGATCGCCGTGAACTTGGCGAGTTCCACGGCCGGGTGCTGGAGCGGGTACTCGGAGCCGAACACCACGCGTGCGGCGCCGAGCCGGTCGATCGCCGCCTCGGCCACGCACGTGTAGCCGCCGGAGGTCTCCAGCAGGATGTTGGGCTCGTCGCGGATCAGGGCGAGGGCGTGGAAGTCGATGTTGCCGACGCCGCTGTGCCCGAGCACGAAGTCGGTCCGCGGGAACCGGCGGGCCAGGGTGACGAGGTCGGCGACGCCCGCGCCGGGGCGGGCGATGCACACGGTGTAGACGGGGTGGCCGCTGTCGGCGGCGACCTCCACCAGGGCGGTCACGCGCGGGTCGGTGAGCGCCACGCCGTGCACCGCCGGTGAGACCTCCAGGCCGCGGAACTCCGCCGCCCGCTCGCGGTACGCGCCGGGCGGGCGGTGCGGGTTGCCGAACCAGAACGGCACCAGCCGCCCGTCAGTACCCGCGCAGGCCGCCAGCACGGCGTCGTTGTCGGCGTCGGTCTCGACGTGCCCGCCGTCAATCAACTGCCGGGCGAGCGTGTCGAGGTCGATCGTGCCGCCCGCGCAGACCACCGCGCGCGCCAGGCCGCAGTCGTCCAGCGCCGCCAGCAGCCGCCCGGCGGCGCCCGGCCGGGGCGCGAGGCGTACGTGGAAGTCCAGCACGGGCTGTGCGGTCATCGCGGTCCCGCTCACTTCTCGATGCAGAACTCGTCGATGGGGTAGCCGACGTGCCGCTGCTCGACGGGCAGGTACCCGAGGACCTTCGTGCCGGGGGTCAGGTCGGTGACGTTGAGCACCTCGCCGCCGGGCCCGAGGACCCGTACGTGCCAGTCGTCCTGCACGATGAGGTTGACCGTCACCCCGGACGGCGCGACCGCGTCGATGGCGAGCAGCGGCCGCGTCTCGATCTTGACCCGGCCCACGGTGACCACGCGGGTCTTGCCCGCGGAGTCGACGGCGAGCACCTTGCCGCCGGAGGACAGCTCGCTGAGGTAGTTGGTGCGGCCCTCGGCGGAGAGCGTGTACGAGTGCAGCGCGCCGGCGTTGACGCGGAACGGGCGGGTCGGCATGTACGGCAGCGGGTGGGTCTCGCTGCAGCACAGGATCATGCCGGTGGAGTGCGAGCCGACGAGGATCCCCTCGTCCAGCCGGAAGTTGGTGCACGTGTCCACGCACGCCCGCTCGCCCATGCCGACCCGGCGGATGCCGGTGACCTCCAGCTCCACCAGCGACAGGTCCGCCGCCTGCGTGACCGCGGCGGCCTTCAGCTCGGTGGCCTCGCCGGGCGCGCGCGGGGCGAGCATCACGCCGTCGGAGCCGTGTTCGAGGACGCCGAAGACGATCTCCGCCTCCTCCACGTCGGCGACCCGGGTGACGATGCTGCCCTCGGCCCCGGCCGCGGCGGCGAGCACGATCTCCAGCGGGATCTTGGTGGGGTCGCGGAAGTCCAGCAGGCTCCACCGGTCGTGCCGCGCGGCGCGGCAGGCGTCGTCCAGGCTGGCGGCGTCGGTGATCTCGACGTAGCGGCCGAACTCCACGCCCGCGTGGGCGTGGGCGAGGGCGGCGGGGTCGCCGTGGCGGGCGGGGTCGACGATGACGAGGTCGGCGGGCTCCAGCTTCTCCGGCAGCGGCCTGCCGAGCGGGAAGAGCACCTTCTTCACCGTCGGGGGCAGCGGCTCCAGGTCGGCGGGGTCGGCGGCCACGATGGCGTCGACCCGCTGGTGGATGGCTTCTTCGACGATGGCCTCCTTGGCCCCGTCGGCGGCACGGATGTCCAGCCAGCACAGCTTCACGGATCTCTCCTCAGAGCGGTCGGTCGGCGGGGATCGGGCGGAACGGGCGGGGCGTCACGGGGTGAGGGCGAGCCGGTTGCCGACGCCGGTGCCGCCCGGGGCGCCCCCGGCCGCGTGCACCAGCCGGGCGATCGACGCGGCCATCCGGCCGGGCTTCTCGGCCTGGAAGACGTTGCGCCCCATCGCCACCCCGGCCGCGCCGCCGTGCAGCGCGTCGGAGACGAAGGACAGGACGGCCTCCGGATCGGCCGCGCGCGGGCCGCCGGCGACGATCACCGGGATCGGGCAGGCCCGTACGACGTCGGCCATCTCCTCGGGCGTGCCCGCGTAGTCGGTCTTGACGACGTCGGCGCCGAGGTCGGCGGCGAGCAGCGCGGCGTGCGCCACGAGGTCCGGCGCGTGCGCGTCGCCGATCTGCGGCCCGCGGGCGTAGACCATGGCCAGCAGCGGTACGTTCCAGCGGTCGCACTCCCCCGCCACCGCGGCCAGGTCGGCGACCTGCCTGGCCTCCTGGCGGGAGCCGAGGTTGACGTGCACGCTGACGGCGTCGGCGCCCGCCCGCAGCGCCTCCTCGACGTGCGCGACCAGGTACTTGGCGTCCGGGTCCGGGGCGTGCCTGGTGCTCGCGTTCAGATGCAGGATCAGCGACATGCCGCCGAACCAGCCGTGGTCGAGGTGGCGCAGCGTGCCCTTGTGCAGCACGACGGCGTCGACGCCGGTGCCGGCCAGCTCGCCCAGCAGCGGGTCCAGCTCGCCGGGCCGCAGCGGCCCGTCGGTGACGGAGTGGTCGAGGGGGACGACGAGCAGCCGCCCGTCGCCGTGCCGGAAGAGGCGTCGCAGGCGCAGCCCGCGGCCGAACGAAGCGTTGAGTACAGCCACTTGTGTCCTGCCTCTCTCAAACGGTGGCGGAGTGGCCGGAGGCCGCGGGTGCGGCGCCGTCCGGTGGCGGCCCGCCGAGGTCGAACGCGCGGTGCAGGGTCTCCACGGCATCGACCGTGCGCTCCCGCGGCACGATCACGGACAGCCGCGTCTGCGAGGTGGAGATCCAGCTCGTCGGGATCCCGGCGGCGGCCAGCGCCGCCATCAGCCGGGCCGCGTACTCCGGCCGGCTGAGCAGGCCCATGCCGACCACGGAGACCTTGCCGACGTCCGTGTCGAAGTGCACGCCGCCGCCGAAGGAGGCGGCGACCTCGTGCAGCGCGTCGCGCACCCGGCCGGCCTCGCTGCGGCGGATCGTGAAACCCATCCGGAACTCGTTCTCGTACGGCCCCGACCTGGCCACCAGGTCCACGACGGTCCCGCGGGCGGCCAGCACGTCGAACACGTCGGGCGCGAGGTCGCGGCCGCTGTCCCGGCAGTGCACGAGCACCCGCGCGACGTCGGTGTCGTGGGTGACCGCGACGACCGCCCGCCGGGTCTCCAGCGGGCGGTCGTCCTGCCGCTCGGCGACCGTCGTCCCCGGCGCCTGCGACGACACGTTCCTCACGCGCACTTCGACCCCTTCCATGGCGGCCAGCTCGATGCAGCGGGTGTGCAGGACCCGGGCGCCCGCGAACGCCATCTCCGCCATCACGCCGGGATCGACCCACGGCAGGCAGCGGGCGGCGGGCAGCACCCGGGGGTCGGCGCTGAACACGCCGTCCACGTCGGTGTAGATCTCGCACCTCGCCGCGCGCAGCCGCGCCGCGAGCGCCACGGCGGTGGTGTCGGAGCCGCCGCGCCCCAGGGTCGCGACGTCGCCCGCGCCGTCGACGCCCTGGAACCCGGTGACCACGGCCACCACCCCGCGGTCCAGCGCGGCCCGTACCCGCTCGGCGCCGATGCCGGAGACGAGCGCGTCGCCGTGCCGGTCGGTGGTGCGGATCCCCGCCTGCGCGCCGGTCAGCGAGACCGCTGGCACGCCCATGGCGCCCAGCGTCAGGGCCATCAGCGCCGCCGACTCCGCCTCGCCCACGGCCAGCAGTTGGTCCAGCTCGCGGGAGGCGGCCGGGGCGCCGACGTCGGCGGCCAGCCGCAGCAGTTCGTCGGTACGGCCGCCGCGGGCGGAGACGACCACGGCCACCGACGGGCCGCTCCGCCACGCCTCCCGAATGCGCAGGGCGGCGCGGCGGACGCGGTCGAGCGTCTGCAGCGAGGTACCGCCGTATTTCTGGACGAGCACAGCCACCGCCGTTTCACCGCCTTCGTCGACCCGGTATGGCACGACAGTAAGCGCGGCTTTCTTCCCGGCCCACTACTCGCCCGGGTAGTGGCGTCGAATTCAGTGGGTCACGCCATGGCGAACGGGCGTTAACGCGAACACGCGATGGCGGCACCGCGCCGTACGCTATTGCGGCCCGCGGGAATTCGCCGGGTGCCGCGACCGCCGTACTGCCCGTCAAACTACTGTGTCCGCGGTAGTCGGATTGTCCTCCGCAAGCAGTACTCGGATGCCGGGAACTGCCGTTATGGTGCTCGGTATGAGCGCCCGGCTGTCCAAGGTCTGGGCCCGGGCGAGAAGCCTGGTGATCGCGGTCTGCGTAGCGGCCGTGCTCCTGATCACCGCGCTCTCCGGGGACCACGCCGCCACGAAGCTCGACCTGCTCGGCTACGGGCTGCTGGTGACCAGCGGCCTGGCGCTGGCCGGCAGCGCCCGCGCGCCCGTGCCGATCCTCGCCGTGACCGCGCTGTGCGTGGTGGGCTACAACGCCGCGGGCTTCGACGTGCCCGCCGTGGCCTACCTGTTCGCCGTCTACGCCGCCGTGCGCTCCGGGCACCGCATCGTCACGGTCGCGGTGAGCGTCGGGCTGGTGCTCAGCCTCCCGTACGCCGTGATGGCCTACCCGGGCGACGGCGCGGGCGACGCCTACGCGCAGGCCCGCGGCGTGCTCGAACTCGCCTGGCTGGTCGCCGCGGGCGCCGCCGGCGAGGCGCTGCGGCAGGCAATGCAGCGGGCGGACGAGGCCGAGCGCACCCGCGAGGAGACCGCGCGGCTGCGCGCCAGCGAGGAACGGCTGCACATAGCACGGGAGTTGCACGACTCGCTCACCCACCAGATCTCCATCATCAAGGTGCAGTCCGAGGTCGCCGTCCATCTGGCCCGCAAGCGCGGCGAGGACGTCCCCGAGTCGCTGCTCGCCATCCAGGAGGCGGGCCGGGAGGCGACCCGGGAGCTGCGCGCGACGCTGGAGACGCTGCGCGACGAGGAGGAACAGGCCCCGGCGCACGGTCTTGACCGGGTGCCGGAGCTGGTGGAGCGCACCCACGGGATAGGGCTGCACACGACACTCACCATCGAGGGGCAGCGGCACGAGGTGCCCGAGGCGGTGGGCCGTACCGCCTACCGGATCGTGCAGGAGTCGCTGACCAACACCGCCCGGCACGCCGCGGCCTCCACCGCCTCGATCCGCATCTCCTACCGCCCGGACGCCCTCGCCATCCGCATCGACGACGACGGGACGGCCCGGCCGGGCGCCGCGCCCAAGCCCGGCGTCGGCCTGCTGGGGATGCGCGAGCGCGTCGCCGCCCTCGGCGGCAGCCTGCGCGCCGAGCCGCGCACCGAGGGCGGCTTCACCGTCCAGGCCGAACTACCCGTGGCGAGAATCCCGTGATCCGTGTGCTGATGCTCGACGACCAGCCGCTGCTGCGCAGCGGGTTCCGCGCGCTGCTCGACGCCGAGGACGACATCGAGGTGGTGGCGGAGGCGGGCGACGGCAAGGAGGGCCTGGCGCTGGCGCGGGAGCACCTGCCGGACCTCGCGCTGGTGGACCTGTCGATGCCGGTGATGGACGGCATCGAGACGACCCGGCGGATCGCCGCGGACCCGGCGCTGGCCCACATCCACGTGGTGATCCTGACCAACTACGGCCTGGACGAGAACGTGTTCAACGCGCTGCGGGCCGGCGCGGCCGGGTTCCTGGTCAAGGACATCCTGCCCGAGGACCTGCTGCACGCCGTACGGGTGGCCGCCCGCGGCGACGCGCTGCTGGCCCCGTCGATCACCCGCAGGCTGATCAACAAGTACGTGTCCCAGCCGCCGCTGGACCCGTCGGCCGTCCGCGGCCTGGAGGAGCTGACCAACCGGGAGCGGGAGTCCGTCGCGCTGGCCGCGCAGGGTCTTTCCAACGACCAGATCGCCGACCGCATGGTGATCAGCCCGCTGACCGCGAAGACCCACATCAACCGGGCGATGTTCAAGCTGCACGCGCGCGACCGCGCCCAACTGGTGGTCATCGCCTACGAGTCTGGTCTGGTGACCCCGCGCGGCCGGTGACGGGCCGCGCGGGGCGCGGCTGGGCGCTCAGATGAAGTCCATCGTCCCGGCCTTCCAGCGGTAGTGCGACTCCAGCTTGTAGTACTCGCCCCCGGGCGCCACGGCGACGCCGTAGACGAACTTGCGGTCGCCGTCGCCGGCCGGGACGCCGCGCACGAACCGCTCGATCTCCGGCTCCACCCGGACCGGCAGCGCGGCCGGGTCGGGGGTGGTCACGGCGTAGCAGATCCGCTCGACGCGCGGCGAGTCCCAGCCGAGGGTGACGTACAGGCCGAACGCCTCCCGGCCCAGCCTGAGCATGTGCGCGCTCGGTTGCGCCATGCCCAGCTCGCGGAGCACCGCGGTGATTGCCTCCGGCTTGAAGAGACGCGGGGGCACGTCGTTGAAGTACACGTTCAGGGTGCGGTGGCGGTAGTCGACGCCGACGACGCCCACGCGGTCGGCGAGGCCGTGGCGGGCGAAGAAGCCGGCGTGCGCGGCCAGGGCGGGCGGCATGGCGGGCAGGTCGGCGAACTTCGCGACCTCCTGGAGATCGTCGGGGGTGAAGAAGGCGTAGACCTTCTTGAAGCCGCCGACGACGCCGAAGTCGACGCCGTGGCTGTCGACCCGGCAGCGCCCCTGCAGTTGGGCGAGCACCGCGGCCACGGGGTGGTCGGTGGGCGCGGTGAGGCCGGCGGCGAGCGCGGCGGCGTAGGGGTCGCGCTCGGCGGGGTGGGTCGTGAAACGGCAGTCGAGTTCGCCCGCGTGCCGCAGGCTGGTCGCGACGCGGAAGGCGACGACGGTCGCGTCGTGCCCGAAGGCGTCCGCGTACGCGGCGAGGACCGGGCGCACCGTCGCGGGCGCGCACGGCACGCCGAGCGTCCGGGCGGAGTGCTCGATGACCGAGTACAGCTCGTCCATCTCGGCGATTGCGGACATACGAACCCCTAGGTCGGCGAGTAATGTATTGCTGTACGTATCGGGGGTGCTGCGAATGCACCGTAATGGGATATCCAAAAAGTAATCCCGCCACGCGGCCCGGCCCACTACCCGTACGGGTAGTGGGGGCTACCCGAGTTGTCGGTACGGATTTCATTGACCCGCCATTGCCGCTCGATGACCATAAAAGCAAGGCTCATGGCTCGTGTTCGAGGATTCTCCACGGCACCGCGGGAGCGATCATGGCACCACTCGTAGGGCGTGAGGGCACACTGTCCGTGCTGGGCGGCCATCTGGACGCCGCGGCGCGGGGCGCCGGCGGCTGCGTCGTCGTCGAAGGGCCGCTGGGCATCGGCCGGAGCCGGCTGCTCCAGGCGACCGCGCGGGAGGGCGCGGAGCGCGGGCTGACCGTGGTGTCCGGGCGGGCCGGGGCGAATGGGGGCACCCCCGCCAGTGGGGGCACCCCCGCCAATGGGGGCACCCCCGCCAATGGGGGTGTAGCCGGTGGGGGAGGGGGTGTAGCCGGTGGGGGAGGGGGCGTAGCCGGTGGGGGAGGACAGCCGCTCCCCGTCCACCTGCTGTTGAACTACCTGCGGCGGGTGCTGTCCACCGATATGGACGTGGACGACCTGATACGTCCCGACGGCAACCCGTTCCGGCTGATGGACCAGGTCGGCGAGCTGGTCGAGATCGCGGCCCGCCGGCATCCGGTCGTCGTCCTGCTGGACGACGTGCACCTGGTGGACGACCTGGGCGGGCTTGCGCTGCGGGGGCTGGTGCAGTCGCTCGCGGAATCGCCGGTGCTGTGGCTGCTGACGCGGCGGTCGGTGGCGGCGCGGTCGCTCGCGCAGCACGCCGTCGACCGGCTGATCGACGGGGCCGCGGTCCGGCTGCACCTCGGGGCGCTGGACAACGAGGCGGTGGCGGAGCTGTGCACGGGGCTGCTGGGCGCCAAGCCGGACTCCTCCGTGCTGGACTGGGCGGCCCGCTGCGGGGGCAACCCGTGGCTGCTGGCGAGCGTCTTCGACGCGCTGGTCACCGCGGGCCGGGTGGTGTTCGTGGACGGAACGGCGGCGGCGCTGGGCGAGCAGCTCCCCGACGACGTGCCCGGCGTCGTCCGGGGGCTGCTCGACGAGCTGCCGGCGGCGGTGGGGCGGCTGCTGGTGGCCGGCGCGGGCATCGGCGCGGAGTTCACCGCCGGGCAGGCCGCCGCGGCGCTGGGCGCGCCGGAGGGTGTGCCGGTGGCGGGAGTGGACGAGGCGGTACGGGCCGGGCTGCTGCAACGGCACGGGGAGGAACTGGCGTTCGCGCACGGCGTGATCGCGGAGGCGCTGCGCCACCCGGTGTTCCGGCGGCGGGAACCGGCCGCCGCGGCGCTCCCGGCATCCGCCCCGGTACCGGCCGGCACCCCGGAGGCCGTACGGGACGGGCACCGCGAACAGCCGTACCCCGTACCGCCGGAGGACTCCCCCGCCGTGCCGCAGCGGCCCCGGTGCGGCTGTACGGGCCCGGTGGCCGGGGCGGTGGCGGCGCTGGCGGACCGCTCCGACACGGCGCCGCGCACCCTCGCGCGCGCCCTGCGGCTGCTGGCGGGCGCGGGGCGCACCGCGGAGGCCGCGCGGCTCGCGGAGGCCACCGTACGCGCCGGTGTCGACCTGCCCGACGCGCCCGCCGTGACCGACACGGCCGCCCGTTCCGCGGACCCCGCGCGCCCGGTGACCGCGCCCGCAAGTCCCGCCGCCGGGCGGCCGGACGGAGCGGCCGGGGCACACTGCGGCGTGTGCGCACGCCCGTTGTGGACCTGGCTGGTCCGCGCCCTGGTCGCCGCCGACGCCTTCGAGGAGGCGGCCGCAGTCTGCGACGCCGTACGGCACGGGGCCGGGCGGTACGGCGGGCCGTGGGCCGAGGGCCTGTGGCACGGCCACCGCGCCGAACTGCTGGCCGCTGCGGGGCGGCTGGAGGAGGCGCGCGCCGAGGCCGGGACGGCGCTGGGCCTGGCCGACCGGACGCCGCCGGAGGACCTGCTGCCCGCGCGGCTCGTACTCGCACGCATCAGCATGCACTGCGGCGATCTCGCCACCGCCAGCCAGCAGTTGCGGATGGCGGAGCGGCCCGCGGGCGCCGCCGCGGCGGCCGTGAAGCCGCGGCTGGACTGGACGCTGGCGCAGTTCCACGCGGCCAGCGGGCGGGCGGCGATGACGGTCCGCTCGCTGCTCGACGCCGAGCAGGGCGCGGCGCCGGAGCCGCTGCTGTTCGCCGAGGCGCCGACGGCGGCGGCGACGCTCGTACGGCTGGCGGGGCATACAGGGCTCGGCGAAGAGGCCGCGCAGGCGGCCGGGTTCGCCCGGCGGCTGGCCGCGGCCAACCCGGAGGTGACGTCCCTGGCCGCCGGTGCGGCGCACGCGGACGGCGTGCTGCACGACGACCTGGACGCCCTCCGGCGCGCCGCCGAGCTGTACCGGCTCGCCCGCCGGCCGCTGGCGGCCGCCGGCGCGCTGGAGGACGCGGCCCGCGGGAACGCTGCCGGGCCCGGGGACGGCGCCGCGCGGCTCCTCGCCGCGGCGGCGGACCTGTATCTGGAGTGCGGCGCGCAGCGCGACACGGCCCGGGTGCAGCGCAAGCTGCGCCGCCTCGGCGTGCCGCACGCGCGTGCCGCGCTGGGCGCGCAGCGGCCCAAGTCGGGGTGGGAGAGCCTGACGGGCGCGGAGCTGCGCGTCGTGCGGGCCATCGTCGACGGCAGGACCAACAGGGAGGCGGCCGGTGAGCTGTTCCTGTCGCCCCATACCGTCGACAGCCATCTGCGGCGGGTCTTCGCCAAGCTCGACATCAACAGCCGCGTCGAGCTGACCAAGCAGTTCCTGGCGCACGAGGCGGCCGCGCCCGAGGGCCCGGCCGCCTCCCGTCAGCTCGCTGCCGCGGGCCCCGAGCCGCGCTTGTCGTCGGTGAGGGAGTAGATGGCCGCGGCACCCGAGTAGGTGGCGGCCTCGCGGGCGAGTTCGACACGTGTGCCGATGCCCAGCTTCTTGTAGATCTTCCGCAGGTGGTAGTTGACCGTGTGCGCCGAGAGATGGACGCGCCGGGCGATCTGCCGGTTCGTCATCCCGACGCTGACCAGGTACGCGATGCGCCGTTCCATGTCGGACAGCACGACCCAGCAGGAGCTGTGCTGGTGCCCGGCAGTGCCGTCGGCGACCACCGCCGTGGCGTCGAGCGGGGCCGGCACGGCCCGCGGCCGGCGCGCCGGGGCCTGCCCGGCGTGCAGCCTGGCGAGCTCCTCGGTCGCCAGCGCTATGGAGATGGGGTCGGGCGACTGCGCGACGATGTGCGCGAGCGCCGAGGCGTCGCGCTCGGCGACCGCGTTGGCGTGCAGCGCGCTGAGACCGACGACGGAGATGCCGGGGTTGTCCCCGGCGAGGCCGTTGACGGTGTCGAGCACCGTGCGCCTGAGGCCGTCGTCGTCGGTGTCGAGCGCGAGCCGGACGAGGAACGCGGCGGCGGCCGGGTCCTCGACGTACAGCCGGCGCTCCGCCGGGAGGCGGTCGTACGCGCCGGACAGCAGGGCGACGCCCGCGCGGGGCCCCTCCCTTCTGACGGCGACCCGCACGTCCGTCCAGGCGTACCGCGGCGAGCGCCGTACGTCCCGGTCGTACGCGGGATCCGACCGGGCCCGCTCCAGGTGGTCGGTCGCCGTGGGCAGGTCTCCCGTATAGAGGGACACGGCGGCCAGGACCGCGTACGCGAAGGGCAGGAGCGCGGGGACGGCGTTCTGGTCCGTCGCCGCGGTGACCAGCTCCGCGTGCCTGCGGGCGTCCCGGAACCGGCCCGAGGCCAGGAACAGCCGGGCCCGCAGCGCGGCCGGCGCCGCGTGCCAGACGTCCGAGGACAGCGTGTACAGGCCCGCCTCGGCCTCGTCGACCAGCGCCTCGGCCTCGTCGTACTCGCGCAGGTCGGTGAGCTTGGCGGCCAGTTCGAGGCGGAAGTGCAGCCGCCACAGGGGGTCGGCGGCGCCGCAGTACCGGACCGCGGCGCGGCCCAGCCTGATGCCCTCGGCCAGCTCGCCGGCCCGCCAGCTCAGATGGGACAGCGCCGTCAGCGCCATCAGCGCGGCGACGTCGTCCGGCTCGTCCGTCCGCGCCGCCAGGATCTCCCGCGCCCGGGTCCCGGCCTCCTCCTCGCGGCCCAGCAGCAGGCCGCCCAGGAGGGCCGACGCCTCGGCGTCGAGCCGGTCCGCGGCGGGAATTCCGGGGGCGGCCAGGGTGCGTTGTGCGAGATCCGTGCCGACGGCCACCTTTCCTTTCATGATCAGCCCGTGTGCCCGCGAATAAGGGCCGCCGTCGCCCTCCGCCACCACGGCGAACCGCTGAGCCGGGTACTCGGTCACCCATGTTCTTCGGTCTGTTTCCTCCGCACTCCTGCCGGAATGGTGCATCGCCTCGCGCTGCAACGCACCGCGTGCGGGGGCGGGAATGGCGGCGACCGCGCCGCGCCTCAAGAAGTCGCTACGGAATACGAATTGACGCTCCGTAGCCGCCACGAACCCCGCGGACATCGCCTCGTCCAGCGGTGCGAGCAGGGTGGCCAGCGGGCGGTTCAGCATCCGGGAGACATCCTCGAGGAGGAAGGACCGCCCCTGCAGTGCGGCGATCTTCAGCAACTCCTGGCAACCGGGGCTCAGCTCGCCGAGCGCCAGCTTCACGAACGCCGGCACACAGCGCGCAGTCCGCGACTCCAGGAGCCGGACCGTGCCTTCATCCAGGGTCACCAGACCCTCGTCCACCAGCCCGTACGCCAGTTCGGCCAGTAACCTGCCGTTCTCACCCGCCGCTGCCGCCAGACCGCGCAACGCGTCGTCCAGATCGGCACCGAGCAGCTCGCTCAGAAACTGTTCGTTCGCCTCGGCGTGCACCGGCCCCGGCTGCGGACGCCCGTGCGTTCCGGCGTCACCGGGTATCGTCTCCGGCTTCTTCGTCCCCTTCTTCGACCACGTAGTCATATTGCCCCCGACTATCCAGGTATATCCCGGGACTTGCTCAGCCGTTACAGTGCCCTCCTCTCGACTCGTGTTCCACTTGATTTTCAACCTGTGGGCTTGGTCTGCACTTGGTGCCGACTTGGCGGCAAAATCAAGGGGAGTTGCTTCTTTTCCATAATATGGCGCACCCTTTACTTCCCTTTGACCACGCGCCAATTCGCGGGACAAAAGGGCGTACAAAAGATACCGGAAATACGCCATGCCGAAGCGGGGAACCCCGGCGTGGGATTCCCCGCCCGACTACCAGGAAAAGGTCAGACCTTGGCCTCTTCCCCGACCTCGGCCGGCGGTGGCGAGGTGGTCTCGGGTGCCCGGCGGCCGGGCATCCACCAGTTGGTCTTGCCGCACAGCTCCATCACCGCGGGCACGAGGATCATCCGCACGATGGTGGCGTCGATGAACACGGCGACGGCCATGCCCAGGCCGATCTGCTTGACCGACACGTCGTGGCCGAGGAGCGAGGTGGTGAAGACGGCGATCATGATGGCCGCGGCGGCGGTGATGACCTTGGCGGTCCGCGCCAGCCCACGGGTGACGGCCGTCCTGGTGTCGCCGGTGCGCTCGTACTCCTCGCGGACCCGCGAGATCAGGAAGACCTCGTAGTCCATCGACAGGCCGAAGAGCACCGGGAACATCATCATCGGCACCCAGGTCGTGATGGGCATGTCGGTCGGGAACCCGAGGGCGGAGCCCAGCCATCCCCACTGCACCACCGCGACCAGCACGCCGTACGCGGCACCGATCGACAGCAGGTTCATCACGGCGGCCTGGAGGGCGATCGTCACCGACCGCACCAGCGCGACCAGCAGCACCAGCGACAGCACGATCACGACCGCGATCATGAACGGCAGCCGCGAACCGGTCTCCTCCGCAAAGTCGATCGCCCCGGCGTTCGGCCCGCCGACGTGGACGGCCTCGCCGCCGGGCGCCTTGGGCAGCACGTCATCGCGTAGTTCGTGCACCAGGTCCGCGGTCTTCTCGTCCTGGTAGCCGGTCTCCGGGAACGCCATGAAGGTGGCGGCCTCGCCGTCCTCGCTCACCCGCGGCTGCGTCACCTGCGCGATGCCCGGCGTGCCGTCGACCGCCGCGACGGCGGGGGTCAGGTCGCCGCCCGCGGCGTCGACCTCGGCGGCGAAGATCAGCGGTGCGCCGTAGCCGGGGCCGAAGCCCTCGGAGACGATCTCGTACGAGGTGTAGCTGCTCCGGTCGCGCGGCTGGACGCTGGCGTCCGGCAGGCTGAGCCGCATCGACAGCGCCGGGGCGGCGAGCACCAGCAGCCCGGCGACGGCCAGCACCGCGGCGGCCAGCGGCCGGCGCTGCACCACGCCGGCCCAGCGCTCCGCGGGGGTGCGGCGCTCGGTGTCGGGAGTGTCGGAGCCGGCGCCCCGGGCCGTACGGCGGGGCAGCCGCAGCGAGTTGATCCGGTGCCCGGTGAAGCCGAGGAACGCCGGCAGCAGGGTCACCGCGGCGACCATCGTCACCAGCACCGTCAGGGACGCGGCGACCGCCACGCCGGTCATCAGCCGCTGCCCCATGGTGACCAGGCCGAGCAGCGCGATCACCACGGTGGTGCCGGCGAAGAGCACGGCGCGGCCCGCGGTGGTGATGGCGCCGACGGTGGCGTCCTCGGGGCTCTCGCCGTTCTGCAGCTTCTCCTTGTAGCGGGTCACGATGAACAGCGCGTAGTCGATGCCCACGCCGAGCCCGATGAGCGCGGAGACCAGGACGGTGAAGTCCGGCGAGGGGACGAGGTGCCCGGCGATCTTCATGAGGGCGATGCCGCCGAGGATCGCCATCAGCGCGGTGACGATCGGCAGCCCCATCGCCACCAGAGAGCCGAAGGAGATGAAGAGGATGACCGCGGCGGCCAGCACGCCGACGCTCTCGGCGGGGCCCTGCTTGGGCGTCTCGGCCTTCTCCGCCTTGTCGCCGCCGAGCCCCATCGTCACGCCGTCGCCTGAAGCGTCCTTGACGGTCGTCACCAGCGGCTTGACGTCGTCCTTCGTCGCTTCCTTGTCGGTGAGCGGGATGGTCGTACGGGCGATGCGGCGGTCCTCGGTGACCAGTTGGTCGTCGTCGTACGGCGACGTCACGGGCCCGGTGACCGGCGAGTCGGCCAGGTCGGCGACGACCTGCTCCACCTTCTGCCGCACGGCCGGGTCGTCGACGCCCGCGTCCGCCTTGATCGCGAGGGTCAGGGTGTCGCCCTGCTCCTCGGGGAAGTGCTTCTCCATCAGGGCCTGCGCCCTGGCCGACCCCGAGTCCCCGCCGGAGAAGTCGTTGTCGGGGTCGGCCGCGAGGCCGAAGCCGGCGGCCGCCACGGCGATCACGCCGACGATCCAGGCCAGCAGGACCAGGCGGCGGCGCCGGTGACAGAACCGGGCCAGCCTCGCCAGGGCGCCGTCCGGGCGGGCGGTCTCGGTGGGCATCATCGTCTCCTCGGGTCTCGTGCGGTGCACCCCTCATCCTCGGGACGGGGATCACCGGAGTCGACGTACAGACGCAGGCACTCCGCGGGCCGCACTACCGCGGCCGCGGTACTCCTCTTGCAGTACATGTCAATCGAAGGGAGCAGTCGTCCCGGCCGCGGACCGGACCGGGTGTGGACCGCTGACCGGGCGGGGAGCGGGCCTGGGAGGCCCGCGCCGACCGCCTAGGCCGACACCGCGCGGCGGGCGCGGGCCAGCGCCAGGCCGCCGAGGGCCAGTCCGGCGACGCCGAGCACCAGGGCCACGATCGCGCCGCCCCGGCCGGAGCCCGAGCCGACGCCGTCGGAGCCGGCGAGCGCCACCGCGCCGATGGCGATCCCTGCCACCGACACCACCACGGACACCAGCGGCCACCGCGGTCCCGCGCCCAGCTTGCGCGCCAGCGCGAGCCCGCCGAGGACCACGCCGATCAGCGCCAGGACCGCCGCGGCCGTGGCCGGGCCGCGCCCCTGGCCGTCGTCGCTCTCGGCCGCGACCGCAACTCGCGCGGCCGCAGGCGCCGCGGACACGAGGACGGCGAGCACGGCGGTCGCGGCGGCGGTGGACAGGTGACGAACGGACATCGGGGACCCCTTCGGTCGCACGGCGGTTGGCGGCGTCAGCGTACGAACCGGCCGGGGCCCGGGGCGTCCTCCAGACGCGGCCGGTTTCCGCTACCACCGCGGCGGTAGCGGCGCCCGGCGACGTCTGCGGCCACAGCACCCGGCTACCGCGGCCGCAGCACCGCGCGCCCCCACGCACCGCGGGGTTTCTCCGAATGGCGTCGAAACGCCCTGGAAGTGCCCCGCCACCCCGGCGTTAGCTGCGGCCATGGCTTCCAAGGTGAGTTCCTCTCCGCAGGCGCGGGGCGCGGGATGGCTGCTGTGCCTGATGTTCGCCACCTTCGTCATCGGCACGGACGACTTCGTCATCGCGGGCGTGCTCCCCGACATCGCCGCCGACCTCGACGTGAGCGAGGCCGCCGCCGGGCAGTTGGTGACGGTCTTCTCGGTCACCTTCGCCGTGGCCGCGCCCGTACTGGCCGTGGCCACCGCGCGGCTGCCCCGCAAGACCCTGATCGTCGGCGGCCTTTCCGCCTTCGCCGTGGCCAACACCGCCACCGCGCTGGCCCCGAACTACGCGACCCTCATGGGCGCCCGCGTGCTGACCGCGCTGATCGCCGCCACCGTCTCCCCCGCTGCCTTCGCCGCGGCGGCGCGGCTGGCGGCGCCGGAGCGGATGGGCCGGGCCATCGGCACGGTCGCGGCGGGGCTCACGCTCTCGCTCTTCACCGCCGTGCCCGCGGGCACGCTGCTGGGCGACGCCTTCGGCTGGCGGTCGACCTTCGTGGCGGTCGCGGTGGCCACCGCGCTGGTGGCGGGGGCGTCCGCCGCGGCGCTGCCCCGGCTGTCCGGGGCACCGCAGCTCGGCGTACGGGGGCAGTTGCGGATCCTGGGCCGCCCGGCGGTCCTGCTCTGCGCCGCCGGCACCGTGGTCTGCGCCGGCAGCGGCCTGATGGTCTACACCTACGTCGCGCCCCTGACCCGGGACCTCACCGGCCGAGGCGGCGGCGTGCTGGCGCTGTTCATCGCCGTGGTCGGCGTCGCCGGGGCGGTGGGCACCGGCGCGGGTGCGCTGCTGACGGACCGCTGGGGCCCGGACCGTACGCTGCGCGCGTCGGTCGCCGGAGTCGTGGCCGCGACCGCGCTGCTGGCCGTCACCGGGGCGACGGGCCGGACGGCGCCGGTGTGGCTGGTGGCGCTCAACCTGGCGGTGTGGGGTTGCGCGGCGTGGAGCTTCACCCCGCCGACGAACACCCGGATCCTGCAACTCGCGGGCGAGGCAGGCACGGAGGCGGTGGCGCTCAACACCAGCGGGCTGTACGTGGGCGTCGCGCTGGCCGGCGCGGGCGGCGGCGCGGCGCTGGCGGTCTCCGACGGCACCGGGGTGGCGGTCACGGCGACGGCGGTGGGCCTGGTCGCGTACGCGGTGACGGCGCTGGCGATCCGCCACTACCCGGCGGGCGCGCCCGACCCGGGAGCGCGGCAGCCCGCTCCCGTGCCCGTATCCCCGCGCCCGCGGCCGGAGGAAATACCGTGAACGCGGGATGAGCCCGCGGCCCCTGGCCGGGGTACGGTCGGGGCACCGGCTGTCCCCGGCCCCCGGGGGTCGACGGCATCCCCGCGCCCGCGTTCAGCGGTCGCTCGCCGTGATCCGCCACGGGCCCCACCACCCGGTCGCGCCCTGCCCGCGCTCCCGCTCCGCGCGGGAGTAGCGGGCGAGGTCGCGGGCCGAGAAGAGGGCCATCCCCGCGTGGAAGCCGGCCACCGGCACCGGCACCCGCGCCCAGTAGGCCAGCCGCCCGTCGACGTACCACTCCACCTCGGAGGTCCCTGCCCGGTAGCCGACCGCGTAGCGGTGCGCCTGCCCGGGTTCCGTGGGCACGTCCATGACGACCCGGTGGATGTAGTGGTCCTCGGGACGGCTCACCCCGGGGATCACCAGCCGCTCGACGACCGCGTACACCGTGTCGTTGGTGGCGGCGGCGTTGATGACGACGCCGGTCCGCAGATCGAAGAGGTTGACGGTGCCGAAGGCGTCGAGCAGGTCGTACGGCACCTGCCCGAAGGTCCGCACCGCCATCTCCACCTCGAACGCCAGCCGCCCCCCGGCCGGCACGTCGAACCGCCGCACCGACCGGTACATCTGCTTGGCGTTGTTGCGCCGCGGGTCGGTGTCGTGGAAGCGGCTGAACGGGTTCACGGTCAGCGTCAGCCGCCCGTCCCCGGTGCGGACCCGGGCGTTGTCGTCCCGGTACTCGTGCCGTACGCCCCCGGCCCCCGTCATCTCCATGACCCGCCAGCGGGCCGGGTCGAGGGCGACGCGGGTGAAGTCGTCGTACGTCCACGTACTTGCCACGGATGCGGAAGTCATACGCCCCACCATCGGCGCGCCCGCGCGGCCCGGAACATCCCGGGTTCACGCGGTCCGCCCGCTCTCCGACGCCAATTCCCGCCGGCGGGGCGGAGTTCCACTCCGTCGTGGGCGGGTCCGAGGGCTGGATCCGGGATCACCGAGGGCAGTTGGGCCGCACGGGCCGCTTCCCTCCCGGGGTGCTCAAGGTCCGTTCCCACGACTGCGATTACCGCTTCCGCCCGCACAGCGGGTACGCCTGGCTGACCGGTCTGACCGGCGAGGACCAGGCGGCGATGGCGGTGATCGCCGAGGGGCTGTACGACTGGGGCGTGCTGCGCGGCATCGGCGTGCGGATCGAGGACGGCCTCGTCATCGCCGAGGACGGCGCCCGGCTGATGTCGGACGGGCTGCCGCGGGACCCGGACGCCGTCGAGGAGTGGATGGGGACTCTGCTCGACGGCGGCCGCCGGGCGGTCTGAGCGGAGAGCCGGGCGGTGCGCCGTCGTCGCCCGCGTCCGGCCCCGCCCGCCCGGCCGTCCCACCGCCCGCAGCGCGGCACGGCGCCGCGGGCGGCTCCGCGTTGGCGCGCCGCGGGTGGCGCCGTGTATCAGCCCTCGCCGAGGCGCAGTGCGCTCGCGCGCTTCTCGGCGCTGCGCCGGCCGGCCGCCCACAGGGTACGGATGTGGCCGAGGTGTCCCGCCATCAGCTCCTGGGCCGCGGTGGCGTTGCCGGCGATCATCAGGTCGAGCAGGGTGAGGTGCTCCTGCGCGGAGTCGACGAGCACGCCGGCGCGGTCGAGGTCCGTCAGGCCGTACAGCCGGGAGCGGTTGCGCAGTTCGGCGACGACGGTGACCAGGTGGTCGTTGCCGGCGAGCGCGAGCAGGTCGAGGTGGAAGCGGCGGTCGGCCTCCAGATAGCCGATGAGGTCGTGGTCCCGGGTGGCCTTGACGATGTCCTCCGCCAGCGGGCGCAACGCCTCCAACTGCTCCTCGGTGGCCACTTCGGTCACCCGGCCCACGGTGGGGACCTCGATCAGCTCGCGGATCTCCGTGTAGTTGTCGAGGTCGCCCTCGGTCATCTCGGTGACGCGGAAGCCCTTGTTGCGTACGGCCTCGACCAGGCCCTCGCGGGCGAGGTCGAGCATCGCCTCGCGCACGGGCGTGGCCGAGACGCCGAACTCCGTGGCCAGCGCGGGCGCGGAGTAGATGACGCCGGGCCGCAGCTCGCCCGCAATCAGCGCGGCCCGCAGGGCGTTGGCGACCTGGTCACGCAGGTGCTTCTGCACCGAGATGAGCTTGCCCCGCTTCGCCTCAGCCATGGTGTTCCCTCCGGGAGCGGCGGGGCCCGCTGCGCGATGTGACATTGCTGTATCGTACTCCGCCCTTCCGCCCCGGCGGCCGGGACCGGGACGGAAGGCGGCTGCGGGTCCGTACGCGGGTAGGGTCCGTACGCGGATGACGCTGCCGGTCAGCCCAGGCCCTCGGCGAGCAGCTTCTCCGTGACGCCCCTGACCACCGCGGCCTGTTCGTCCGCCAGCGGCGAGCGCGGCGGGCGGCAGGGGCCGCCGTGCAGCCCGGCGACGTCCATGGACAGCTTGATCGCCTGGACGAACTCCGGCTTGGAGTCCCAGCGGAGCAGCGGGTGCAGGGCCCGGTAGAGCGGCTTGGCCAGCGCCAGGTCGCCGCCGGTGGCGGCGCGGTAGAGAGTGGCGCAGGCGTCGGGCAGCGCGTTGGGGAAGCCGGCGATCCAGCCGACGGCGCCGGCGATGGCCAGCTCCAGCAGCACGTCGTCCGCGCCGACGAGCAGGTCGAGTCCGGGCGCCAGCTCGGCGAGTTCGTAGGCGCGGCGGACGTCGCCGGTGAACTCCTTGACGGCGACGATGCTCTCCTCGCCGTGTATGGCGGCGAGGAGCGCGGGGGTGAGGTCGGTGCGGGTGTCGTACGGGTTGTTGTACGCGACCACCGGCAGGCCGACCTTCGCCACCTCGGCGTAGTGCGCGCGCACCGCCGCCTCGTCCGCCCGGTACGCGGTGGGCGGGAGCAGCAGGACCGAGCCGGCGCCGGCCTCCGCCGCCCGCTCGGTCCAGCCGCGGGCCTCCGCGCTGCCGTACGCCGCGGCGCCCGCCATGACCCGGTCGCCGTCGCCGGCCGCGGCCACGGCGGTGTGCACCAAGCGGATGCGCTCGTCGTCGGTGAGGGTCTGGTACTCGCCGAGGGAGCCGTTGGTCACGACCCCGTCGCAGCCGGCGTCGAGGAGCCGGCGCACGTGCTCGGCGTAGGCGTCGAAGTCAACGGTCAGGTCGGCGCGCAGCGGGAGCGCGGTGGCGACCATGAGGCCGTGCCAGGGGCGGGACCGTTCCTGTGGGGCAGAAGTCATGGAGCACTCCGGGGTGAGTCGCGGCAGGCAGGCGCGGGCCGCGCGGTCGCGGGCCCGCGAACAACAGTACAATGTCACATGATTCTCTGGATACCCGCCCGGGCGGCCGATGTCCCGGGGCCCGCGCGCCGGGCGCGCCGACGGCCCGGGTGGCGGCGGTGGTGCGCTCCCCTCGCCACCCGGGCTCCGGGCAGGAAGCCGTCGCTCACCTCTTCTTCCGGGCGTCGAGTTCGATGGCGAGCGGGGTGGCGGTGAAGACCGAGGAGTACGTGCCCGCGGCGATGCCGACGAGGAGTGCGAGCGCGAAGTCGGTGAGTGCACCGCCGCCGAGCAGCGCCAGCGCGGCGAGGATGAAGACGGCGCCCATGCCGGTGTTCACCGTGCGCGGCAGGGTCTGCAGGATCGCCGTGTTCGCGGCGGTGCGGAACGGCTTGCGGCGGTCGGCGGCGACGAGTTCGCGGACGCGGTCGTACAGGACGACGGAGTCGTTGACGGAGTAGCCGATGACGGTGAGCAGGGCGGCGAGGAAGATGCCGTCGATGGGCTTGCCGAGCCAGGCGAAGACGCCGACGAGGATCACCGCGTCGTGGACGAGCGCCGCGACCGCGGAGGTGGCGTACGTCCAGCGGAAGCGGACGGCGAGATAGACCAGTTGGGCGGCCAGGGCGACGCCGAGCGCGATGAGCGCGCCGGTGCGCAGCTCCTCGCCGAGGCTGGGCCCGATCATCTCGTCGCGGACCTTCTCCGCGCCGCCGCCCAGCTCGTCCACCGCGGCGGTGACCTCGGCCGCCTCGTCGTCGGAGAGTTCTTCCGTACGGACGGTCAGCTCGCTGTCGCCCGAGGTGTTGACGACGGCACGGGGCTGCCCGGCGTCGGCGAGCGCGGTGCGGGCGTCGTCGGCGTCGACGGGCTGCGTGGTGGCGTACTCGATGAGCCGGCCGCCGGTGAACTCCACGCCGAAGTCCAGCCCGCGGACCACGATGCCGCTGCCGGCCAGCAGCAGGGCGACGCCCGAGAGCGCGAGCCAGCGGCGCGAGTGGCGCATCAGCCTCGGGTCGCGCCGGACCAGCCAGGCCCGTACCCGGCCGTGGCCCGCGATCCCGGAGCGGCCGGGGCGTACCCGAAGGGCGCGGCGGCCCGCGGCGTAATCGGCGAGGACCCGGGTGACGAACAGCGCGCTGAACATCGAGGCCAGCACGCCGATCGCGAGCGTGACGCCGAAGCCGCGCACGGGACCTGAGGCCAGGAAGAAGAGCAGCCCGGCGGCGATGAGCGTGGTGACGTTGGAGTCGGCGATGGCGCTGAACGCCTTGCGGAACCCGCCGGCCAGCGCGGTGCGCACGGTCGGCCGCCGGCCGGCGGCGTACTCCTCCCTGGCCCGCTCGAAGACCAGCACGTTCGCGTCCACGGCCATGCCGATGGCCAGTACGAAGCCGGCGAGCCCGGGCAGCGTGAGGGTGGCGCCGAGGGCGGCCAGGGCGGCGTACGAGATCAGCGCGTAGCAGGCGAGGGCGACGGTGGCCAGGAAGCCCAGCAGCCGGTAGACGACGATGATGAACACCGAGGTGAGGGCGGCACCGATGAGCGCGGCCCAGGCGCTGGCGGAGATCGCCTCGGCGCCGAGGGTCGGGCCGACGGTGCGCTGCTCGACGGTCTCCAGCGGCATGGGAAGGGCGCCGCCGTTGACGAGCAGGGCCAGTTCGCGGGCCTCGTCGCGGCCGAAGTCGCCGGTGATCTGGGTGGAGCCGCCGGTGATGCCGGTGCGGCAGCCGACGCCGGGGTCGACCTGGGGCGAGGAGATGACCTTGCCGTCGAGGACGATGGCGATGCGGCGCTCCGGATCGCCGGGGGGCGCGCACGCGGCGGCGCCGGTCAGCCCGGCCCACCCGGAGCCGCCGTCGCCGTCGAAGCCGACGGTGACGAACCAGCCGCGGGCCTGCTGGGTGTCGAAGAGCGCCTCGGCGTCGGCGACGTCGGCGCCGGTGAGCGCGGCGGGCCCGAGGCGCAGCGGCTGCCCGGCCTCGTCGCGCAGCACCTTGCCGCCTGCTCCCTTGCCGTCTGCCGCGGCGTCGTCCGCGATGCCGAGGACGGGGTGGAAGGTGAGCTGGGCGGTACGGCCGAGGAGGTCGGCGGCCTCGCGGGGGTCCTGGACACCGGGCAGGTCGACGATGATGCGGTCGTCGCCGGAGCGGGTCAGGGTGGGCTCGGTGACGCCGAGGGCGTCGACGCGGTTGCGCAGTACTTCGAGGGTGTGGTCGGTGGTGTCCGCGTCGGCCTCCGCGGCGTCGGAGTCGCGGGCCTCCAGGACGATCTGGGTACCGCCGCGCAGGTCGAGCCCCAGGTGTACGGGGACGAGCACGGCGACGGTGACGGACAGGGCGAGCACGGCGAGGGCCAGCACGGCCCGCACGCGGGTAGCGCGTGTCATGGGGTTTGCTCCAGCCAGGCATGGCGCGGTGGCCCGCGTGCGCGGGGGCGCGCCGGGGTGGATGAAAAGGGGGTGGTGTCAGATGCCTGGAGCCGGCGGAGGTGCTCGTTCCCCACCGGGAGCGGGGCTGAAGCCGGGGAGGGTGCCGCCGTCCGGCGGGGCCGGAGCGGGGACGGAGGGGGTACGAGGGAGGTCGTTCGGGGGCCGGGGTACGGCGACGAACGGCGCGGAGGGCCGCTCCGCGGCGGCGCCGCGCTGGCCCTGCTGGGGCGCGGCGTGGTCCTCGGGCCCGGCCCCCGGGGCGCCGGCGAGGTGCTGATCGGCGCTCGGGGCGGGCTCGCCGACGACGTCGAAGGCGGCACCGTACGACGAAGGACCGCCGTACACCGCCGCCCCGCCACCCTGCCCGGCGCCGACCCCGAGCACACCGGCGACGGCGAGCACGACGGCGACGACCACACCCCGCCACCGGCCCCCACCGGGGGAGCCGGGACCGACCGCGCGCGCGTACCTGCTCATACGCGGTCTCCTAGGTAGCCGGATGGGGCCCGCAGAGCGAGCACGAACAGGCCACCCTACTCACCCCCATCCCACAAAGACACCCGCCCCCGCCGGACCCGGGAGCGGGGAACCGGCCCGGCGGATGCGGCGGCGCATGGGTGAGAGATGTCATGGGCATGTCTATACGCGTAGACGCGGCGGGCCGTTCGAACCTGCGTCAACCGTAGAGCAGTTCGACACCGGCGGACTTCGCCGGCTCTCCGCTCCGTTGCAGATGCTCCTCCTCACCCCCCTGGAGGCCCTGTTGCCCGGATCCTCGGCGATATCCCCGCGCGGCTGGATCGCCGCGCTCGCCCTGCTGGCCCTCGCCCTCGGTGTCGCGCTCGGTGCGGCGCCGCCGGCGGCGGCGTTTCCGCCCGATGTGCCGCCCAAGGCGCAAGTCCAGGCCGAGCTCAACAGCCTGACCGTGGCCGCGGAAGGCTCGATGACCGGCTACTCCCGTGATCTGTTCCCCCACTGGACCACCGTCTCCGGCACCTGCAACACCCGCGAGACGGTCCTCAAGCGCGACGGCACCAACGTCACCACCGGTGCCGACTGCTACCCCACCGGCGGCTCCTGGTACAGCTACTTCGACGGCGTCACCCGCAGCTCGCCCACGCAGATCTCCATCGACCACATCGTGGCCCTGGCCGAGGCCTGGCGCTCCGGCGCCAGCTCCTGGACCACCACCCGCCGCCAGCAGTTCGCCAACGACATCACCGGCCCGCAGCTCATCGCGGTGACCACCGAGGTCAACAGCTCCAAGGGCGACAGCGACCCGGCCGACTGGAAGCCCCCGCGCACCGCGTCCTGGTGCGGATACGCCAAGTTCTGGATCCACACCAAGTACCGCTGGAACCTGAAGATCGACTCCGCGGAGAAGTCCGCGGTGCAGAGCATGCTCAACGGCTGCTCGTACTAGACACCACCGCCGGGCGCCCTGGCCGACTACCGGGGTGCCCGGTGCCGCCGGGTCCGGTCAGCCGAGGGCGCGCAGCACGGCCCGTACGGCTCCCGAGATCCCGCGGCCGATCCACCCGAGTACGCCCAGCGACACGGCCATGTCCGCGCCTTCCACGGCCACGTCCGCCCGGCTCGACCCGGCCTGGCACGCCGGGCACGAACGGGGCCAGCGGCGCTTCCCTGCACCGCACTTCCTGCAAGTCGCCACGAACTCGATCTCCCCGCTGCTCCCGGCCCGAGGGCCCGCACCGCGTCCGGATCAGGTTACACAGCGGGCTGCGGGCCCCCGCGGGTCAGATCGCGCCGGTACCACGTCCCCGGCTTGCCGCCGAGGTGGGCGGGATCCGCCGGTCCTGCGGCCGCGAAACCCGCCTTGACCAGGACGCGCCGGGACGCGGCGTTCCCGTGGACGATGGCCGCCCGCATGGTGTGCAGGCCGTACGCGGCCGGCGCCCGGCGGCACAGCTCGCGGACGGCCTCGGTCGCCAGCCCGCGGCCGGTGGCGTGCTCCGCGACCCGGTAGCCGAGTTCCGCGGTCCCGTCCTCGATGTCTATCAGGTTGAACCTGCCGAGCACCGCGCCGTCCTCCCCGACCAGCACGTGGAAGGCGCAGACGCCGGCCTCCTGCTCCGCCAGCAGCGCGCCGAACCGGTCCGGGAAACGGTCGAAGAAGGCGTCGCCGCGGTCGGGGACCGCGGCCGCGAAGTAGGCACGGTTCGCCAGCTCGAAGGCCAGGACCGCCGCCGCATGTCCGGCACGCAGCCGCTCCAGCTCGGGCATCGTCCGACTCTACCCACGCGGCCACACGGAAAGCCCCCGGTTTTTCGCCGGGGGCGTCAGACGAAGAGGGTGAACATCTTCGCTTCGTAAGGCGCCAGCCCCGCGTGCTCCTCGGCCGCGATACCGGCCCGGCCCCTCGAAGAGACACGTCGAACATGCTGGACACTCCAGAACCGGAACGCCTGCAGACGTCAGAAGTCAGAGGTGAACAGAGGCAGGTCGTACAGGTCGTCGGGCAGGGCGGCGCCGAACGGATAGCCCTCGGTGAGGAACTCGTGCAGGAACTCCGAGAGGGTGGTGCCGTGGTCGGTGAATTCGGGGTCCCGGCCCTTGTTGAGCATGACGGTCCAGCCATCGGGGTCGTCGGTGGCGGCGAGCCAGTAGCCGGTGTCGCCGTTGTCGGTGACCAGGCAGGGATACAGCAGGCCGGGAAGCGCGGCGTCGTCCAGGTGCTCGTGTCCGTGCTCCCAGACGGTGATGTCGGCCACCGCGCGCACCGTGGCGATCAGCTCGGCCTCCCTGCCGAGCAGACTGCCGCCGAGGGCGCCGAGCGGGTGCTGCACCCACAGGAAGTCGAGGAAGCGACCCGGGGGCAGGTGGTCGCACAGTCGCTTGCAGTCGCCGGGCAACTGGTGGCCCAACTCGCCCTCGACCGCGACGGCATCCCCGCCGGGAGGAGGGCGGCGCAGAGCAGGCCGGCGAGGGCGGGGACGACGTAGCCGAGGAGCGCGCCGGGGCTGGGCGGGCCGATCCAGGCCACCTGCTCCGACTGCCGGGAGCTGACCACGGCGAGCGGGGCCAGCGCCGCCGCCACCGCGCCCGCCGTCCACGTCCAGGCCCGCAGGTCCTTGCGGGAGGAGGGCGAGATACGGAGGGTGGCCCCGTGCGCGTCCACGGCGAGCACCGCGAACTCGTGCAGCAGGCAACCGGCAAGGGCCACCGCCCCGTAGCCCGCCCACAGCCGGGTCCTGCGCTCTTCCAGGGCGCGTACGAAGAGCCAGGTCGCCCAGGTGACGGCGGCGCAGACGAGCGCGTACGAGCGGCCTTCCTGCGCGTAGCGCTGCACCGCGGGCAGCAGCGCGAAGGCCACGCCCGCGAGCAGCCCGGCACGGGGTACCGCCAGCCGGCCGCCGAGCAGCGCGACGCCGGCGGCCGCGGCGGACATGGCGAGCAGCGAGGGCAGGCGCAGCGCGTACAGGCTGTCGCCGAACACGGCGAACACCCCGTGCATCAGCAGGTAGTACAGGCCGTGGACCGCGTCCACGGTGGCGAGCGTGTCCAGGAGTTCGGGGAGGCTGCGCCGGGCCATGTCGTACGTGGCGGCCTCGTCCCGCCACATCGACCCCCGGCGGGTGAGCCCCCACAGCCCGAGGACGAGGGTGACGACGGCGGGGACCAGGTGGCCGCCCCGCGGCCGGTGCCGGGCCCGGCGGCGCGCCAGGGCTCCGTGCCGCCGCAGGAGGCACGGTCCGCTCCGGCAGCGCTACTCCGGTGCACCCGGCGCGGACGGACCGACCGCCGCCGCCTCAACCGGCCCCCGCCCCGGCGAGGGCCGGTTTCCGCTTCCGCCACCGGGCCCGGAGCCGAGGCTTCCCCTTCCCGGCCTGGTGTGGCATCTTGTACGTACAACAGATACGTACAAGTTCGGCGCCCGCGCCGTTCCTGATGCCGACGAGGAGGTTGGCGTGAGCGGTCCAGAGAAGTCCAGGGTCCCCCTGTTCGCCACCATGCAGCGCATACCTGGCGGACTGATGCTGATCCCGCTGATCCTCGGCGCGATCTTCGGCACCTTCGCCCCCGGGGCCCTCGGGATCGGCAGCTTCACCACCGCGCTCTTCCAGGACAGCGCGCTGCCCCTCATCGCCCTGCTGATCTTCGCGACGGGTACCCAGGTCTCCCTCCGCACCGGCGGTCCGATCCTCGCCCACGCGGGCACGGTGCTGCTGATGAAGAGCCTGATCCCCGCCACGCTGGTGGTGCTGCTCGGGCTCGGCGTCGGCCTCGACGGGCTGCTCGGCGTCTCGCTGCTCGCCCTGCTCGCCTCGATGGACAACAGCAACGGCGGCCTGTGGCTCGCCTTCTCCGGGCAGTACGGCGACGAGCGGGACCGCGGGGCGTACGTGGCCAGCGCCGTCAACGACGGGCCCTTCCTGACGCTGCTCTTCCTCGGCGCCTCCGGCCTCGGCGACATCCCGTTCCTCGCCCTGCTCGGCGCGATCGTCCCGTTCCTGCTGGGCGTGCTGGTGGGCAACGTCGACGCCGAGTGGCGCAAGGTCGTCCAGCCGGTGCCGAACATCGTCATCCCGTTCTTCGCGTTCTCCCTCGGCACCGGCATCGACCTCGGCGACATCGTCACCGGCGGCGTGACCGGCCTGCTCCTCGGCCTGGTCATCGCGCCGTTCACGGGCTACCTGGTCTACCTCGGATACCGGTACATCCTGCGCCGGGGCACCATGTCCGGCCTCGGCTTCGCCGCCGGCACCACCGCGGGCAACGCCATCGCCACCCCCGCCGTCGTGGCCGCCGCGGACCCCCGTTTCGAGGAGTACGTCGGCACCGCCACGGCGCAGGTCGCGGCGTCGGCCCTGGTCACGGCGATCGTCGCACCGCTGCTCGCGGCGTACATGCTGAAGCGGAAGGGCGCCCTGCGGCTGGGCGGCGTCGCGGAGGAGCCGGGAGACGCAGCCGGCACGGGCGGGGCAGCCGACACAGCCGACGCGGACGACACCGTGCACCATTCCGCGGGCGGCCTCGCGGACCGCCCGGAGCAGGAGCAGCGCGCATGACGTACGAGGTGGCGATCGTCGCCGACGACCTCACCGGCGCCGGCGACACCGCCGTGCAGTTCGCCGAGGCGGGCTGGCCCACCCTGCTGCGGCTGGGCGGCGACCGGCCCGGGGCGGCCGACGGGAGCGGCGGTGACATCTCCGTCGTGGCGATCACCACGGACTCCCGCGCCCGGCCCGACGCCGGGGCGGCCGACCTCGTACGCGAGGCGACCACCGGGCTGCTGCGCAGCGGCGTGACCCACCTCTTCAAGAAGGTGGACTCGACGCTGCGCGGGCCGGTCCGCGCCGAGATCGACGCCATGCTCGACGTGCTCGCCCCCGGCACCGTCGCGCTCGTGTGCCCCGCCTTCCCGGCCGTGGGCCGCACCGTCGTGGACGGCGTCCTGCTGGTCGAAGGACGCCCGGTCAGCGAGACCGCGGTGGGCCGCGACCCGGTGACGCCCGTGACGGTCAGCCATCTGCCGACGCTGCTCGACGCCCCGCTCGTACGCCTCGATCCGCGGGGCACACCCGCCGCCTGGGCCGCGGAGGTCCGCGCGGCGGGCAGCCGGATCGTCGTGCTCGACGCCGCGAGCGACGAGGACCTGGACCGGATCGCGCGTACGGTCGCGGACCTCGGCGAGCGGGCGCTCCCCGTCGGCTCCGCGGGTCTCGCGGGCCCGCTGGCCGCCCGGTGGCGGCCGCGGGAGGCGCAGGCGCCCGGCACCGCGCCGGAGGACAGCGCGGGCGCCGTATCCGCCGGGGACCCCGCGGGCACCGCCCTCGTGGTGGTGACGAGCCTGCACGACGCCTCCCGCGCCCAGGCCGAAGCCCTCGCCGCGTACTCCGCCGAACACCTGCGGCCCACCGCGCGGGACCTCACCGAGGACGACGCGTGGGCCGGGTTCCTCGACCGGGTGCGGACGGCGGCGGCCGGCCGCCCGGCCACGCTGCTGCTGAGCACCCCGGACCGGGGCGCCCCGGCCGTCGACCCGGAGCTGGTCGCCCGCCGGCTCTCGGCCGCCGCCGCGCACGCGGTGGCCGCGGGCGCGGTCGCCGGCCTCGTCGCCACCGGCGGCGACGGCGCCCGCGCGGTCCTGGAGCGCCTCGGCGGGACCGGTATCAGGCTGTACGACACCGTCGAGCCGGGCGTGCCGCTCGGCGTCGTCGTCGGCGGCCCGGCCGCCGGACTGCCCGTGGCCACCAAGGCCGGGGGCTTCGGCAGCCCCGATGTACTGATCAAGGCCGCGCAAGCGGTGCGAACGGAGAGGAGTCACCGGTGAACGACCCGCAGGTGCCCACGCTTGCCCTCACCCTGGGCGACGTGGCCGGAATCGGACCGGAGATCACGGCCCGTACCCTGCTGCACCACGACGAGCTGCGCGGCGTCAGCCGGCCGGTGGTGATCGGCGACGCCGACGCCGTCCGCAGAGCCGTCGCGCTGATCGGCGAGGACCCGGCCGCGGTGCGCGTCGTCGACTCGCCGCGCGACGCCGGGAACGAGCCGGGGACCATCGACCTGGTGCAGGACGGTCCTTCCCTGGGCGCGGTCCCGTACGGCGAACTCAGCGCGGCGGCCGGCGACGGCTCCGCCCGCTTCGTCAAGCGCGCCTGCGCCCTGGCCCGCGACGGGCTGGTCGACGGCATCGTCACCGCGCCGCTGAACAAGGCCGCCATGCACGCCGGCGGCCACCTCTGGCCCGGGCACACCGAGTTGCTGGCGCACGAGTTCGGCGTCGAGAACTTCAGCCTCGTGCTTTCCGCGGGCGAGCTGTACTTCTTCCACCTCACCACCCACGTGTCCCTCACCGAGGCCATCGCCGGGGTCTCCCCCGCGCGTACGGACAACGTCCTGCGCCTCGTCGGTTCGTTCGCCCGCGCCCTCGGCCTGCCCGAGGAGCCGATCGGCGTCGCCGGACTCAACCCGCACGCGGGCGAGAACCGCCTCTTCGGCGACGAGGACGCCGACGTGCTGGCTCCCGCGGTGGAGCGGGCGAACGACGCGGGCATCCGCGCGGTCGGACCGCTGCCCGCCGACGCGCTCATCCCCGCCGCGGTCAGGGGCGCGTGGAAGTTCGTCGTCGTCTGCTACCACGACCAGGGGCACGCCCCCTTCAAGGCGGTGTACGGCGACGACGGCGTGAACATCACCGTCGGCCTGCCCGTCGTCCGGGTCTCCGTCGACCACGGCACCGCCTTCGACATCGCGGGCAAGGGCGTGGCCCGGGAGGCGAGCCTGGTGCTGGCCACCCGGCGCGCGGCCGAACTGGCGCCGGGCTGGGGCCAGGTGTGGCGGACCGCGCAGGCGGGCGAGTCGGCCGCGGCGACCGCGGCGGCCGCCGTGGAGCGGCCGGGGACGGCCTCGTAGACTCCGGGCGATATGGCAGTCGACAGAAGTGACCCACGGCCCCTGCACCAGCAGGTCGCCCAGTCCCTGCGCCAGCAGATCCTGGGCCACGACCTGCCGCCGGGGGCGCCCCTGCCGAGCGAGGCCGAGCTGTGCGCCACGTTCGGCGTCGGGCGCAGCGTCGTGCGCCAGGCGGTGGCGGGGCTGGCGGCCGACGGCCTGGTCATCCGCCGCCAGGGGCGGCCGACGCTGGTGGCGTCGCCGGCCGAGTACCGGCGGCTGGTGCAGCGGGCGACCGGGCTCTCCGACCAGTTCGCCGTCGCCGGGCAGGAGTTGCACACCGTCGTCCGCACGCTGGGCCCCGGCACCCCGCCGCCGCGCGCGCAGGCGTTCCTGCACACGGCGGAGGCGCTGCGGCTGGAGCGCCTCCGCCTCGTCGGCGGCGACCCGCTGGCGTACGTACGCACCTGGCTGCCCGCCGCCAAGGTCCCGGGGCTGCGCGCCGAAGACCTGACCGACGCCTCGCTGCACCGGCTGCTCACCCGGAACTACGGGCTGCGGCCGGTCAGCGGGCGGCGGCAGGTCCGCGCGGTCGCGGCCGACGACATGCTCGCCGAGGCGCTGCGCACCGAGCCGGGCGGGCCGTTGCTGATGCTCGAAGGGGAGACCACCGACCAGCACGGGCACGCGCTGGAGTGGTTCACCACCTGGCACCGCGCCGACCGCGTGGTCTTCGACATCGACGTCTCCGAGACCACCGAGACCGTACGGCTGAGTGCGCTCGACGCCGAAGGCACCGATGCCCCCGAGGCCCCCGAGGCCGGCCCGGGCACCAGCGGGACCGGGGCACCGGCACCCGCCGACCTGGAGCGGGCCCGCGAACTCGCCGAGGAACTGCGGCGGCTGCTCGGCTGACCGGCCCGGCGGGCCGACCGGACCGTACCTCCCGGTCAGTACCGCCGGCGGGTGGCGTCGACGGTCTCGGCCCGGGAGCGGTCGGCGAAGAGACCGTCCTCCGCCCCGCGTACCGCGAGCAGCGCGTCGAAGAGGTGGTCCCCCATCGCCTTGCGCAGCACCACCGAGCCCCTGAGGTGCCGTACCGCTTCCGCCAGACCGGTCGGCAGCCGCTCGATGCCGCGCTGCGCGAGTTCACCGGGGTCGGCGTGGGCCGGGTCGTCGGTGAACTCCTCGGGCAGGCGCAGCGCGTCCTCGCGGCCCGCCAGCCCCGCGGCGATGACCGAGCCCACCACCAGGTACGGATTGGCCGCCTGGTCGAAGCACTTGAGCTCGGCGTTCGCGCGCTGGGCCGCCTCGCCCGCGGGCCCGGTGATGAAGCGCAGCGCCGCCTCCCGGTTCTCCCAGCCCCAGCAGCGGTAGGCGCCGGACCACGACGACGGTGCCAGCCGCAGATAGCTGGCCGGGGACGGGCAGCCGACGCCGGTCAGGGCGGGCAGCGACCGCAGCAGCCCGGCGAGGAACGCCTCGCCGTCCGGCGTCATGCCGCGCGGGCCCGTACCGCCGTGCATCAGGTTCTTCTCGCCGCGCCACAGGCTCAGGTGCACGTGCCCGCCGTTGCCGATGCCGGAGTGCCCGGGGAGGGGCGCGAAGGAGGCCCGCAGCCCGTGGGCGTGGGAGACGGCCCGTACCGTGTGCCGGACGAGGACGGCGGTGTCGGCGGCGTCCAGCGGGGCTTCCGGGACGGTGGAGATCTCGAACTGCCCCGGCTCGTACTCCGGGTGGATCTGGAGGACCTCCACGCCCTGCGCGGTGAGCGCGTCGACGATGTCGAGGAGGTACGCGCCGGAGTCCGCCAGCCTGGCCAGCCCGTACGCCGGGCCTTCGCCGAGGGCGCCGGGGCCGACGCTCCACTCGGTCTCGAACCCCATCCGCAGGCTCAGCCCCTGGCCGGCCGCGGCGCGCACCATGCGGTTGACGAAGGACCGGTGGCACCCCGGGTACCGCTCGCCGTCCTGGCTGTACCGGTCCGCGGGCGCCCACGCCCAGCCGGGCTGTGCGGCGAGCCGGGTGAGCCGGTTCAGGTCCGGCAGCAGGAGCAGGTCGCCGACGGGGCCGCCGTAGCCGTCGGTACGCGCCATCGAGTCGTCCACGAGGAAGGTGTCGAACACCGGGGACATCCCCACGCCGTGGACCGCGAGCCGGGGAAGCCGGGCGAGCGGCACGGTCTTGACCCGGCCGATGCCCGCGTTGTCGACCCAGCTCAACGCGATGAGCCGGACGCCGGCCTCGGACATCGCGGCCATCGCCCGGTCCACCGATGCCGCTCCGTCAACGGTACGCACAGTCATGCCCACATGATTGGGCCGGACGGGTCACCGGCGCCCCCGCCACTCCGACGGCGGACACGGTGTTCACCCGATCGGCGGCAGCGACGTCCCGCACCGGCGGGTCGACCCGGGGCCCCGGTGGGCTCGTTCAGCCTGGCAGGTCCTCGGGGCGCTTCTTCGCGAAGATGCCTTCGAGCATGCCGGTGGCCTGCCCCACCTCGATCAGATAGCCGTCGGGGTCGCGCAGGTAGCAGCGCTTCTCCGCCCCGCGGTCGATGGGCGGCGTGACGAAGGTGGCTCCCTTCGCGCTCCACTCCCGGTAGACCGCGTCGATGTCGGCGACGCGGAGGTTCATGAAGCTGGAGACGGTGTCGCCGGGCTCGTAGTCCACGACGGTGATATCCGGCTTGTCGGGGGTCGGGCCGCCGCCCGGATTCATGATCACCCACGAGTTGGCGAGCTTGACGATGCAGGGGTTCTCCTCAAGGACCACCTGCCCGCCCAGGACCTCGCTGTAGAAGGCCCGGGAGCGGGCGATGCGCCGGACGGTCAGGAAGAGCGTCACGACCATCCCGGTCTCGGGGGCGGGCAGGTTCTCCAGGTCGATGGCCGGCTTCCGGTCGGTCATGGCTCTCCCTCTGTCAGCGCGGCCCCGCCCGGCGGACGGGGTCGTCCTCCAGGGCGGCGCGGTCCCAGTCGCCGTGGAGGGCGGCCGCCTCGTACGTGGACTGCAGGAAGCCCAGCAGCAGGGCGTCGGAGTCCGCGGCGGTGCGTACGGTCTCGTACGGCAGGAGGAACTGCTTCCACTCCTGCGAGTAGGCACCGGCCGGGACCGGATGGTCGCTGAAGCCCGGCGGCTCCGGATAGGCGTACGCGTAGAACATGCCCTCGCCGTCGCCGCCCGGCCAGAAGCCGGCGCTGCTCAGCTCGTGCGAGTAGCCCTCGGTCATCACCCAGTCCGGGCAGTTGGGGGCGCCGCCTGAGTGGACGGGCGCGGTGCGTCCCGAGAACCGCGTGACGGCCATGTCCATGCCGCCCCAGAAGAAGTGCACGGGGCTGACCTTGCCGATGAAGCGCGACCGGAACTCGCTCAGCACCCGCGACGCCTGCACCAACTGGCCCCAGAAGGCGTGCGCGTGCGCGGGGTCGTACGCGGTGTGGGTACGGTCCTCGGCGAACGGGATCGCCACATCCACCTCGACCGGGCGGGCCAGAATGGAGACGTCGACCCCGGCCCGCTCCAGGGCGGCCATCGTCTCCCGGTAGAAGTCGGCGACCGGCTTCGCCTCCAGCGCGACGGTCTCCACGGCTCCGGCGGTGGTGCGCAGCCGCAACTGGTGGTCGACGAAGTCGAACTCCATGTCGAACGTGCGGCGGCCGGGGATCGCGGACGTCGTCAGTCCGCGGGCGGAGACGTAGAACGCCACCTGCCACCAGTGGTTGACCATCGGCGCCAGCGCCAGCCGGACCTTCCCGACGATCTGGGTCCACATGTGCAGGGTCTCGCGGGTGTCCGCCCAGTCCGCGACGCGCAGCGCCGGCCACGGGTCGGCGGTGGGAAGCACATTCGTCATCGACAGCTCCAGGACGCGTCAGTGGAGGTGCTGCTGCCAGTCCTGCGGAACCTTCCCCGCGGGCCCCGGCACGGGCTGCCCGTCGGGGTGCGCGTGCGGCGGGCTCATCGCGGGCCCGTCGACGAACTGCCCGGTGTCGGCGTTCCAGAACCAGTCCTCGCCGGGCTCGAAACTGGTCAGCACCGGGTGCCCGCTCTCCCGCGCGTGCCGGCTGGCGTGCTGCGAGGGCGAGGAGTCACAGCACCCGATCCGCCCACAGGCGGCACACCGCCGCAGGTGAAACCACCACCCGGGCCCCTCCCCGGCCAAACACCCGGCACACCCTTCGCCACTGGGGCTGGAGGCAGGATCGATCCCAGACATCCGCTCGGCATCCATACCCCCATGCTGCGCGCGAGGTCCGGCCAAAGCCTCCCGAGAGACCCATTCGAGTGCCACCGCACCGCCGGGCGGACCTGTAGGCCCGTCGCGAAGTCGCAGCTCAGCCCGCCTGTGTGGGGGTACGGACCGGAGCCCGTACCCCCACAGGGCCATGCGTCGTGCTGCTCCCGGCCCGGGGGCCTACGGCGTGCCTCCTCCGTTGCCCAGGGAGAGGCGGTCGAGGTCTGGGGCGGCGTCTGTGGCGTTGCCGATTCTGAGGGTGTTGGTGCCCGGCTGGAGGGTGATCGGGAGCGACGTCGTGCGGGGGGTGTTGTTGCCGATGTCCGTCACCGTCGCCTCCGCCGGCGGGCCGCCGTTGACGCTCACCTCGAACGTGCGCGTGCCGTTCACCGTGTAGTCGATGTACAGCGTCCGCTCACCGCCCTCGGCCACCCTCACGTCCGGGAAGACCACCGACGCCCCCCCGCTGCCGCCGATGTTGCGGACCTTCTCGTCGCCCGAGCAGGGGCCGCACCCGGTGATTCCCGTCGTGCCGAGGTCGTTCGCCGAGTCCTCCGCCTCCCGCATCCACGCCCGGTCCCCGGGCAGCGTCCGCAGCGACACCTCGTCCGACACGCTCTCGCCGCGCCCGAGCACGTCGAAGTCCGCCGCCACCGGGATGTCCGCCGAGCCGATGTCCTGCCCGGGCGGTGACGTGACCGTCCAGCTCGCCTCAAGCGTCTGGCCCAGCCGCAGCGACGAGGCCGTGGCCGGCCCGCCCTCCGCCGTCCAGCCGGCCGGCAGCCGCGGCGCGAGGCGGACGTCGGTGAGCTGCTCGTCGTCGTCCAGCCGGAGCTGCGCGGTGACCGTGGTCGAGCGCTGCCCGGCGCCGGCCCACTGCAGGCCGTGCGGGCGGACGGTGAGCGTCGTCTTCGGCCGGTACGAGGCCGGGGGCAGGGGGCCGACCGAGATCCGGTCCAGGCCGGGGCCCCGGCGGTCGGTGCTGAAGACCTTCACCGTGTTCGCCCCGGCCTTCAGCGGTACGGAGACCGCCGTGCTCTCCGGCACCTCCGCGTTGCTGCCGGCGACGGAGACGCCGACCGGCGCCGCGCCGTTGACGCTCACCGACAGCGACGAGTCGCCGCCCGCGGTGTGGTCGAGCTGGAGGCGGTAGTCGCCGTCCGCGGGGGCGCGGACGTCGTGGTACGTGACGGAGCTGCGCTCCCCGCCGCCGAGCCCGGCGACGTGCCGCGAGCCGGAGCAGGCGTCGCACCCCGCCGCACGGGCCCCGCCCTGGAGGCGGTTGTCCCGTGCCTCGGCCTCCAGCGGCAGCGCGGTGGGGGTGGCCGCCGGGCGGCCGTGGGCCACCTGGATCTCGTCGACGCGCAACTGGCCGAAGAACTCCGGGGCCTGCGGGCCGCCCCAGAGGCTGCGTACCTCCAGCTTGAGGTAACGGGCCTGCTGGTCGCCGATGTCGACGACCTGCACCCCGCGGGCGCTGCGCATCGCCCCGGCGCGTACCTGCCTGAAGTGCTTGCCGTCGTCGCTGGCGTAGACGCGGTAGTCCTTGATGCGCGCGGAGTCCTCGGGGCGGCCGAAGGTCGTACGGGCGTGCGTCGGGGACCACTCGCGCTGGTTGACCGCCAGCGCCGTGGCGGGCTTGCGCGCTCCCAGGTCCAGGGTGACGGAGGCGGGCAGTTCGGCGTCGCTGTCCCAGTAGGTCTCGTAGTCGCCGTCGGTGAGGTCGGCGGCCGGGTGGCCGGCGCGTGCGGAGGAGGCGGTGGCGGTCACCCCGGCGGCGTCGTAGTAGGGCTGCCGGCCGTCGGTGGTGACCTTGAAGACGGTGTCGTACGGGTCCCAGTCGCGGATGTCCAGGATCGACAGGTAGCCGCCGGACTGGCTGAAGCGCATCTCCTCGCCGGTGCGCAGGTCGGTCACCGCGGTCGCGCGATAGCCGTTGTCGCGCAGCCGGACGGAGTCCGTACGGGGCCGGGTGAGCACGTGGACGTACTGGGTACGGGTGCCGCCGTCGCCCCGGCCGACGGTGACCACGCCGTGGGCGCCGTCGTTCCAGAAGCCCGGCTGCATGCCGCCGTACATGTAGCCGCCGCCCTCGACGCCGTAGACCGACTCCCTGACGGGCTCGACCCACCGGCCCATGAAGTCGTTGAACTCCTCCTGCTGCGGCGGCATCTTGCCGTTCACCATCGGGGTCTCGGCCATGAGCGACTTCATCGAGGCGCCGGCGTTGGTGATGTACCGGCCGGTGCTCAGCCGGGCGTCGACCTCGTGGTCGCCGCCGTCGTACCACCAGCTACCGGTGGTGGGCAGCTTGTAGTCCGCCTCCGTCAGCCGCGGCATGGGCACGGTCACGGCGGACGGGTAGTCGTACGAGGGGGTCATACCGGTCTTCTGCTCGTTGCTGACGGTGTCCATGATCGGCGTGTCTTCGTTGTTGTTGCTCAGCAGCCAGTCGGGACGCCGCTCGCGGATCTGCTCGTAGAGGCCGTTCTCCTCCCAGTACTCGTTGTCGTTGTCGATCCAGAAGCCGGCCAGGCCGGGGTAGTTCTCCATCAGCTCGAAGAACAGGTCGTAGCTGTACATGCCGAACCCTGGGCGGGTGGTCAGGTCCACGTCCCGGCCCTTGTGGGCGGAGTACGCGGCCGAGTCGAGCGTCTCGACGCCCTGCTCGTTGTGCCACTGGGGGTCGTCGGTCATATACATGATGATCTTGACGTCCTTCTCCTGCCCGGCCGCGACGAGTTCGCCGAGCAGGTCGCGCTCCGTGGCGCAACTGCCCGGGATCTTCGACGGCCACGGGCGGGCGTAGCCGAGCCGGCTGTGGAAGGTCGCCAGCACGATGTACGAGGCGCCGAGCTTCTTCGCCTCGTCCACCCAGTAGTCCGCCGACCAGCCGCCCCCGGTGACGTCGCGCTCCCACTCCTCGCAGTCGAGGTGCCGGGGCGCGGTGAACATGCCCCAGTGCAGGAAGAGGCCGGCGGTGGAGTCGCGGAGCCACTCCTGCCGCGGATGCTGGACCTCCGCCTGGGTGGCCGGGGCGGCAAGGAGGCCGGCGGCCAGCGCCAGGACGAGCGCCACGAACAGGGCGCGCCAGCGGGAGAGCGGTGCTCTTCGCCGGCCGCGGTGTGAAAGCCGTGCTGCCATGTGTGTCACTCCTCGGGTCCTCGGAACCTGGCCTTCGCGCTTCTCCCCCACTCAGTCCACGTCCCCGTACGACGTCCCGACCTTCAGCGCGTCCACGTAGTGGTCGACAGCCGAGGATCCGGCGCCGTAGACGCCCCACTTCGGGTGGTTCTCGGCGTCGAAGGTGCGGCAGGCCCACCGCTGTGTGCCGTCGCTGAAGGTCTGCCTGGCTCCGTCGATCCACAGTTCGACCCAGCCGCCGCGGGTCTCGTCGGACAGGTGGAGGCCGACGACGATGTGGCTCCAGGAGTTCGCCGCGAAGGGGCGGGACCAGATCGTGTCCACGGTGCCGTCGGGCTGCCGCTGGATCATCGTCAGCCTGCCGTTGATCATCTTGAGCACCACCGGCCAGTTCTGCAGGTGGTCGCCGTAGGACTTCCACTGGAAGACCGCGTTGTTGTCCACCGCGGCCGACAGCTTGCTCGTCCAGCCCAGGTAGTACGTGCCGCCGTTGGCGAAGGTGTAGTCCGTACCGCCGACGGCGATGCCGCGGCTCTCGCAGCGGTCGGAGCCGGCGGGCTTGCGGAAGCGCCACACGTCGCCCCGCGCGGTGTCGGCGACCGCGGTCACGCTGCCGGGCGCGGCGCAGTTGCTGCCGATGTGGGCGAAGACGCCGGTACCGCGGGAGGCGTCTCCGTCCCAGATGACCGCCGCGTGCGCCTGGCCCGCGAGCAGGGTCGTCACCGCCAGGACAGCGGTGCCGAGCGTGGTCAGGGAGGTGCGCTTGTGCCTGTTCACAGGAGCCTCCTCGTCGGTGGCGTGGGCGTCAGGAGTCCCACGCGATCGCCGTGCGGGTCACGAACTCCACGGTCAGCGGCCGGTCGACGGCGAGCTTGAGGATCATGTCCGGCGTGGACTTGGTGAACGTACGCAGATCGAGAAGCAGATCGCCCTTCTCGTCCTCGGTGTAGGGCACGGCCCTTCCGTCGAAGGTCCTGACGGACCGCACCCGGGCGTTGAGGCGGGGCAGCCGCAGCCTGGCCGGCCTGAGGTCGTCGGTGAGGTGTACGTAGACCGTGCTGCCGCGGTACGTCGACCCGCCGATGCCGCTCGCGCGGTACGGCCCGCCGTGCGTCCCGACGATCGCCTCCCGCCCGTACTCCGCCATCCACTGACCGACCTCGCGCAGCGTCGCGGTGACGCCGTCCTCCAGGTAACCGGTCTTCGTCGGCGGGACGTTGAGCAGCAGGTTGCCGTCTCCGACGGCCGCCGCGACGAGGGTCTTGACCACGGTCGTGAAGTCGGAGTGCGGCCGGCCGGGCTGCCAGGACCAGTGCGGCGGGGTGATGGTGAGGCACGACTCCCACGGCCGGATCGGGTCGAACGCCCCGACGCGGTGCTCGGGTGTGCTGTAGTCCCCGGCGAGGGTGGCCGGCTTCGGCTCGAAGCCCATGGTGGCGTAGCCCCGGTCGTTGACCAGCAGGCCGGGCTGCAATTCCCGGGTCACGAACATGCCGAACCACAGGGAGGCGAGCTTGTCGCCGGCCTGCCGCGGGTCCGGGCCCGTCACCGACCCGTGCGCTGCCCGCGGCCCGCCGCCGGCCGCCCCCGCGGCGGAGCCGGCCGTGACGACGAGGGGTACGCCGAGCGCGGTCGCGAGCACGCCGCGCCGCCCGAACGTTGCAGACATCCGACTCTCCTGTCAGGGGATCGCGGAGGAACGTAAAGGCGGTTTCATCGGATGTCAATGGGCTACGTCGTCATCAAGTACGGGGCAAACAGCCCGACTTGGGACGCATTAGTCGGAGGTCTGACTCATGCAGCACGCACGCATCGGTCGTTCAGATATCCCACAGAAGCAATCAGAAAACAACAGTCACTGCGGGACCGGCGCCGGGCGCACCTGCCGTCGGACGGCTCCTGACCGCCGCCGGGCCTCCCTGCGGAACGGCACGAGGCGCGGTCGGAGCGCCGGACGAGCGTGAGGGGCCCCGGTCGTCAGTCCGCCCCTGCCTCCCCACCGGGTGCGGCGCGGGGGCGGGGGGCGACCGGGGTGCCGCCGGGGTCCGCCGACGGCGGGGCGGCGGCGGGGCGTTCCTGCTGCTCACGTACGTCGAGCGGACGGGCTTCCGCGTCGACCCGGGCACGCAGCAGGGTGGTGAAGGGGGAAGCGGGAGCGAGGACGTCCAGCAGGGCGTGAGCGCGGTGGCGCAGGTCGGCCAGGAGCCGGTTGCACGGGCGCAGCACGTCCGGGGACCTGAGGAGTTCCGTCAGCTCGCGGTGGTGGGGTTCGGAGACGGCGGCCCGGCTGAACAGCAGCCGCACCCGCTCCCTCTCCGTCTTGTCCGGCCGGTGCAGCAACTGCGCGAGGCGGTAGGTGGCCGTCCCGTTCCGGAGGTCCGCGCCGGTGCCGTCGCGCAGGTCGTCGTGGTCGTTGCGGAGCTGCGCCAGGATCCCCAGGACCTCGCCGAACTCACCCCACGCCGCGACCTGGTCCGCTTCGGGCCCGGCCACGGCAGACCCGGCGCCGTGCGCCACCCGGGCGGCCAGGAGGCAGGCCATGGCGTAGACCGCGCCGCTCTTCTTCCGGTAGACCTCGCGCACCTCGTCGGGCCCCACCTCGCCCGGCTCGTTGAGGAGGTCGCCGAGCTGCCCGTCGGTGGCGGCGGTCCAGCTTTCGAGGTAGTCGGCGGTCAGGGCGCGGCGCAGCGGCTCCGGCGCGGGCAGGGTGGCGAGCACGCGCAGCGGCAGTCCGTAGCCGCACTCCAGGGCGGCGGTCAGCGCGGCGCTCCCGTCCATCCCGTACGTCCGCGGGCCCGCGTCTCCGTCGACCACGTCGTCGAGCGCGTTGGCCGCCCGCCACCACAGCGCGTGCACCGCCGCGACCGGCTCGGCGGGCCCGGTGCCGCCGCGGATCGCCGCGTGCACGAGGAGGGGCAGGGAGAACTCCTGGGGATCGCGCCGGCCGCGGGCGACGAGCGTCTTCAGCGAGGCGTGGAGCATCGGGTGCGGGACCGCGTAGCAGCGGTCGATCAGCTCGTCGAGGTACTGCTGTACGCGCGGGAAGGCTGCCCGGAGGTGACTCTCCGGGCTCGGCCGGGCCTGGACGGCCGGGCCGTCACGGTGGAGGTGGCCAGAGGGCGGGTGGGACAACCTGGGCTCCAGGAGTCGAGGGCTGCGGAGGGCATCGCACGCGTCGGCAGGCGGCGTCACTCACGCTGCCGGCACGGACCGGCAGGAGCCGGCGGGCCGTACCGGCCCCTGCGCGGAGAGCGCGCACCGCAAGGGAACTATCGACCGGCCGCGCCCGGCCCCGATCCCGGCGGCGGTTGGCCCAACAGGGCTAACGGTGCCACCCCTCCGTATGCACACGGCCGGGGCGAGGCCACCCTGCGGCCGCTCTGCCGGGACGCGTCCTGGACCTCGGGACGCGTCAACGCCTTCGGCCACCTCATCGTGCCGGCACTGGCGACCCTGCCGATCGCCCTGGCCCTGCGCAAGCGGCTCCGGACCCCGTCCCGCTGCCGCGGGTTTCGGACCTCACGGCAGCAAGGAAGGGACACCGCATGACGGATTTCACGACGGCACCGCTCACGCCCGCGACATGGCGGGACTTCAGCGTCGACGACGCCCGCGCGGCGGCGGCCGTCGGCACCCGCTGCGTGCTCTACGCCAGCGGGCTGCACTCCGGCACCGCCCTCCGCGCGGAGGGCTTCCCGGTCACCCGGACCCTGAAGGACGCCTTGGCCACCGCTCTCGGCCCCACCCGATGACGGAACCGGAGACCGCCCAGGCGGACGGCGGCCCGCCGGGTCATCGACCGCACCGGACAGCCTTCCGTCCTCCGACAAGCCGGCGAGAGGATCCGTGGAGACGTGTCCGGGTGCGGGACGGGGTTCTACGCTGGGTCCTCGCTGCCGTGGCGGCACTCGGGGAGGAACGGCGTCGTGCATCTGATCGAATTTCCAGCAGGAACTCCACCTGGACCTGGATGTCGAGGCTCGCCAGGGTGTCCTCGCCGTCGGCGATGACCTCCGCGACGGCGCTCTCCAGTTCCTCGCCCGTACACCGGTAGTGGGCGAAACCGGGGACGGCGGACGACGACGCGTCCTCCTTCGTCCAGGACGACAGCACGTACTCGTCCGTCTCGACGTCGAACCACTCGACCTGTATGGCGAGGTAGGCGGTCGGCTCGCCGGCGGACGCCGGCACGGGAGCCAGGGTGCGGCGCAGCTCCTCCCACGCGGGGAGCAGGCCGAGCGCCGTCGCCACCGCGGTGTTCCAGTCGCACAGCCGGCCGGCGGACACGGCGGGCGCGAACGCGGCGACGTGCTCGACGTAGACCATGCGGGGCAGCAGTCCGTCGGACTGCGCGTTCGCCTCCAGGAGATGCTCGAAGGCGCGCAGGACGTCGGAGCGACCGGGTGGCAGCCGCTCGTAGACGCCGCGCGCCGCACGGTGCAGCTCCGCGACGGGCAGCCCCCGGCAGCCCGGCCGGCCCGGTCAGCAGCTCGCGGATCTGCGCCAGTTCCTCCGTCGTTGCCAACACATCCGACGATGCGGGAGGGCTGTTCGTCATGTTCGGCGGTGAGCGGGCCCCTGGTGAACCCGATCTCCTCCCACCCCCACCCGAGGGAGCCGGGGAGGCGGGTCAACCGGCCGCCCGGTCGCTGCGGGTCAACGGCCGCCCGTACCCTCTGCATGAGGACTTCGACGCCTTCAGCAAAGACGCGGTGGCGGGGAAGACCGCGCTGCTGAAGACGACGATCGCCGGCCTGAGCATCGACGACATGAGTCGGCTGTTCGGCGCCATGTCAGCGGCGTTCGGTGAGGACTCCCCCGAAACGCGCGCCGTGTCCGCTGCGGACTTCTACTGCCTGACGTGCTTCGAGGGCTACTCGTCGGCGGTCGTCTTCCTCCGCGATCGCCTGCACAGGGGCGGACGTGCGAACGCTCAGGACATCACCGAGTGCCGGGGCTGCGGCGGCCAGGATGCGGTGTGGATCTACCGGCCACCGCCGAAGGACCCCTCGTGAACCACCTGCTCACGCCGCTCCACACCCGGGTCGGCCAGCCGCCCCGGCCCCTCCGTACGCCGGTGAGACCTTTTGGCTACTGGAAGTCGCAGCCGGGGTTGGGGGCATCCTCCGACAGTGGTGCACCGTGAGGGAGGACATACAGCACGTCCAGGACGACGGGTGTGGTGCCGAGGTTGCGCCCGATGTGGACGTTCTGTGCACCGGAAGGTTCGGTCAACGCACTTCCCGCCTCGTAGACACCGTCGGACTTGCACGTGGAGTCGAAGTGGCTGAGCGTTCCCTTCTCGACGTAGCCGTACAGAGTGCCGTCATGGAAGTGCCAGCCGGTGCTCTGACCCGCAGGGATGGTGATCTGGCGCAAGAGGTAGTCCTTGCCGCCCACCGTCGTCTGCGCAATGGTCTTTCCTGTCACGCCAGGGCCACTTGGTGTCGCCCCGGCCGTGGCCACACCCGCCAGTGTTGCTGTCGCGGCGACAGCCGCGACCATTCCCACTCGCATCCGCTTGCTCATGTCGATGTCCTTACGTTCGGGACGGCCCTCGCCGCCCGCGGAAGACGCGGCGCCGGCGAACCGCCGGTACGGCGCAGCCCAGGGCCGAGCCCCGGGCACCCATCGGAACACGTCATCGCCTGGCCTCACGGCTCCGAAACCCCCGGCGGACTCGGACCGACGCCCTCACGTCGCGACCGTCGGGTTCCACCCGGAGACGTACTTCCACCTCCGCAACGTCACCAGCGGGCTCGCCCTCGACGGCGGTGGCGGACGCCGAACCGGGGAGCGACGCCAAGCAGGGGGCCTGGGACGGCAGTCCGGACCTGCTGGGGGGCGTTCGGCACGTAAGCCCGGGTGGGTCCGCAGGCAGGAGACTCCGGGAAGGGCTGACCGCCCCTCCCCGGGGAAGACGATCGTGAAGACCCCCGAGCGGGTGGGGCCGGTGGCGTCAGCGCCGGGCCCCACCCCCCGCACGCTGCTGACCGGCCACCGGGCAGCGATACGCCCCTGGAGGAACGCCGGCCATGAAAGTCCGCCTCGCCTACGGTACGAATGGGCTGGACATCGACGTCGACCCGGCCGTGACCACCGTCGTACGCCCCGTCCACCACGACGCGGCGCCGGACCAGGCGGCGGTCCTCGCCGCCGCCCTGCGGAATCCCGTCGCCGGGCCGCCGCTGCGCGAGCGCGTCCGGCCGGGCCAGACGGTGGCGATCTCGGTGTGCGACGGCACGCGCCCCCAGCCGCGGCACCTCATGGTCCCCGCGGTCCTCGCCGAACTCGACGGGATCATCCGCCCGGAGGACGTCGTCATCCTGGTCGCCACCGGCACCCACCGCGGCAACACCGACGCCGAGCTGCGGCGGATGCTCGGCGACGAGATCGTCGACCACGTGCGGATCGTCAACCACGACGCCCGCGACCGCGAGGAGCTGACCTGGGCGGGCACCCTCGGGGACGGCGTCCCGGTGTGGCTGAACTCCGCGTGGCTGCGGGCGGACGTCCGGATCACCACCGGCTTCGTCGAGCCGCACTTCTTCGCCGGGTTCTCCGGCGGCCCCAAGCTCGTCGCCCCGGGCCTTGCCGCGCTGGAGACCGTGCTGACCCTCCACGACGCCGCCCGCATCGCCAGCCCCCGGGCGACCTGGGGCGTCATCCACGGCAATCCCGTCCACGACGACGTACGCGCCATCGCCGAGGCCACCGGCGTGACGTACGCCCTGGACGTCATCCTCAACCGGGACCAGCAGATCGTCGCCGCCTTCGGCGGTGACCTGCTGCCCATGCACGCCGCGGCCACCGCCGCCGCCGGACGGCTGACCATGCGGCCCGTACCGCGGCCCTTCGACGTGGTGGTGACCACCAACTCCGGCTTCCCGCTGGACCAGAACCTCTACCAGGCGGTCAAGGGCATGTCGGCGGCGTACCAGGTGACCCGCCCCGGCGGCACGATCGTGTGCGCCGCCGAGTGCCGCGACGGCTTCCCCGACCACGGCTCGTACCGGGCCGTCCTGGCCTCCGAGCCCTCGCCGCAACGGCTGCTGGAGACGATCGAGGCCCGATCGGCCGGCGAGACGGTGCCGGACCAGTGGCAGGTCCAGATCCAGGCCCGCATCCAGGCACGTACCGACGTGCTGATGCACACCGGCTACCTCGGCGACGACGAACTCGCCACCGCGCACCTGCGCCAGACCCGCGACATCTCCGGCACCGTCGCGCGCGCCCTCGCCACCGCGGGACCGCGGGCGCGGCTGTGCGTCCTTCCCGAAGGCCCCCAGACCATCCCCTACCTGGCACCGGCGCCGGATGCCCCGCCGCCGGCGGCCGGGCGCTGACCGGTCTTGGCCGGCGGCAGGCCGGCGACAGGGCGGCGGCCCCGAGCCGGGTGGAGACGTAGGCGGCCGAACCGGCCGCGGTACGGCGGCAGGTGACGGCGGGCCGGCCCGCCAAGTCGCCCGAGCGGTAGTGGGCGAGAGCCTCGGTGGCGGGGTCGGTGAGCGTGATCTGATCGGACCACAGGGTGCCGGTCAGCCCGCTCGCTGGTCCACCAGGAGTCCCAGTCGAAGAGGACGGCGACCTCGGCCGGCTCGCGCCCGGGCGCCGGCCGCCGCCACGGGGCTTGACGCGTACCCGATGGCCGAGCACACTCCACCGCGGGGCCTGTTTGCGTAAACATCCTGATGGTGCCGGTGCTGTACGCACCTCCGCGCCGCGTACGACAACCTGTCCCCGACCCGCAGGAGAGGTACCCCCATGCCGCTCGGCCGCCGCACGTTCCTGCTCTCCTCCGGTGCCGCGCTCGCCGGCGGCGCCGGCCTGGCCGCCGCCCGTCCCGCCGTGGCGCAACCCGCCGCCCCGCTCGCGTGGGAGACCGTGATCGGCACCGGCACCTTCGCCGACTACGGCGCACTGGAGTCCACCTGGAACTACCTCTACCCGTGGGGCTCCGACCACAACGGCACCGCCCGGATGTACGCCGGCGCCGCCGACCACAACCACGTCTACCTGGAGTCCGGCGTCCTCGTTCTCAAGGCGTCGCGCATCGGCTGGAACGAGGGCAACAGCAGCAAGGACCCCTACCTGCCGATCCGCTACCACTCCGGAGCGATCCACTCCAAGCTGCGGCTCACGGTGTCCGACCGGTACCCGCAGTGGGAGGTCAAGGGCGAGTTCCAGGCGCCGTCCGCGCGCGGCACCTGGCCCGCGTTCTGGCTGACCGGCGCCAGCAGTTGGCCGCCGGAGAGCGACATCCTGGAGTACAAGGGCGACGCCCGCAACTGGTTCAACACCTACGACGGCGGATGGGAGAACACCGTCGTCCCGGTTTCCGACCCCGGCGCCTGGCACGGATACCGGGCCTGGATCGCCAAGGTGAACGGCGCCGACGTCGACATCCACTACTACCTCGACGGCACCTGGGTCGGGCAGCACCGCGGCTCGAACTTCGTCGGGGCCCCGATGCACCTCATCCTCAACCTGCAGATGGAGGGCTCGTCCGGGTCGTCGGGGCCGTCCGGGGACACGTACTTCCGCGCCCGCAACGTCTACGTGGGCCGCGCCGACAACGGTTGACAGCGCTGCGCGGGAGCCGGGCCGGGGCGGCGGCTCCCGCGCGGCGCGGGCTTCAGTCCCCCCTGCGGCAGATGCCCGTCAGCCGGTCGTCGTCGCGCATGCTCGCCGTCCACGAGGTACTGACGACGTGGCAGCCGGCGCCCACCCGCACGGCGATGCGGTCGCCGTCGCGTTCGCCCCGGACGGGTCTGCCGTCGACGAACACCACCGCTCCCTCATGGCCCTCGGGTGCGAGCACGCCGACCGTCCCCGTCGTGTTGCCTGGTACGCGGACGCCGAGATCCTGCCGGTCGCCGGACCGGTGGAAGGAGACGCCGATGGTGCCCTTGACGGTCGGCAGCGTGACGGAACCGAAGCGCTGGTCGCCGGTCTGCGGCTTGACCCGGAAGGTCGCGTAGCCCGGCGAGGTGGGTTCGATGCCGTACATGTCGCGTGGGATGACGTAGGCGGGGGCCGTCGCCCAGGGGTGCGACCAGGTCATGTTGGCCTTCTGGCCGGGGTCCCAGGCTTCGCCGGTGGCGCCTGCGCCGATGTCGAGCATGTGCAGCCAGCCGTTCGTGCCGGAGGAGGTCAGCAGGTCGAGCGCGTCCTGACCGTGATCGGCGTCGTACAGGGCCTCCAGCAGGAACCCGGAGCAGTAGACGCTGCACGCCATGCCCCGGGAGGCGATGTAGTCCGCGACGGCGCCGCGCTGGTCTGCGTCGGCGGGGACTCCGAAGGCGGCCGGGAAGACGCTCGCGTGCACGGCACGGTGACCGGTCGGGACGCCGTCCTTGTCCAGCCCGTCGTCGTACGCGCCCTGTCCCGGGTCGTAGAAACGGGTGTTCAGGGCGTCGCGGATCGTCCGGGCCTTCGTCCGGAAGTCCTCGGCGTCCCGGACGTGGCCGAGTTCCCGGGCGATGGTCTCCATCTGCCGGTAGTTGCTGTACGCGAGGGCGTTGAGGACGGTGTTCCGGTCGGTGAACCGGTAGCCGTCGCGCTGGCTGTCGGGCCAGTCGACGATGGCGTCGCGCTGGACGATGGTGCCGGTGACCGGGTCGTAGTCCTCGTCGAGCAGTTTGGGCCTGAGCGTGTCGTAGGCGCGCTCGATCTGGGCGGTGGAGCCGGTGCGTTGCCAGGTGTCGTACACGGCGCTGATCACGTACATCGGCCACTCGGTCGGCCAGGTGCGGTTCTCCTCGAAGTAGTCCATGGAGTACTGGCTGAGCGTCGGGTCCTCGGTGAGGTGGAGGTTGGACAGCAACTGGATGTAGGCGTCGGCCTCGTAGTTGGTGCGTTCGCGGGTCCAGGAGTCGGTGAAGAAGTTCTGGTTGGCGGTCTCGATGGTGTCCTTGGTGAACTGCCAGACCTTGACGAGGTCGGGGTCGGAGGAGGTCAGCTCGGCCGCGTCGCGGTCGAAGGGGTAGACCAGGGCGAGTGCGCTCAGGTTCTCCTCCGTGATCGGGACGGGCGAGTCGACGATGTTCAGGTAGCGGAAGACGCGCATGCCCCAGGTGCCGGCGGTCTGCCGGCCGTCTCGGAGGGTGAGGACGTCCTCGTACGTGTTGCCGGTACGCATCCGGTAGCGGGCGGTGTGCGGCGCCGACAGCTCCTCGCCGAACCGCAGCCGGACCTGCTGGTCCTGCCGGCCGTCCAGGGTGAGCCGCACGCCGCCCATCCAGGTGCGGCCGAAGTCGACGAAGTAGTCCCCGCCGCCGAGGTCGACGATCTTCTCGGGGGCGTGCGTCTGCTCCTCGACCTTCGCGAACGGTGTGGGGGCGAGCTTGTCGAACGGCTCCTTGACCTCGGGGGCGGTCCAGCCGGGGCCGGTGAAGCCGGGCTTCTCGAACCCGTCGGGGAACGCGGCCATGTCGACGTCTTCCTGGGGCGCGTACCAGTAGTTCGTGCCGATGCTGTCCGTCGACGTCCAGATGTCACTTCCGGTCCTGGCCTGCCAGCCGGCTCCGGTGCCGAGGGTCTGGGTGGTGCCGTCGGTGTAGCGCACGATCACGTGGGCCTGGAAGCGCCGGTCCTTCGTGGCGTAGGCGATCGCGGACAGCGTGTGCGAGCCGCGTGCGCGGAGCCGGTCCGTGAGGTCGAAGCCGTCGTAGCGGACCTCGTCGCCGGTCGGGCTCGTCGGGCCGAGCCCGACGAACTCCCCGTCCAGGTACATCTTGTACACGTACTGCTTGGCGCTGGAGAAGGCGGAGCCGGTGGCGAAGACGGTGGCCCAGGCGACCTTCTTTCCCGGCGCGAGCGAGAAGTCGTTGCGGAACAGCGCCCAGTCGTCGGCCCTGTTGACGTTGAGGCAGTCGACGCCCGTTCCGAGGCTGAGCGCCCCGTTCTCGACGGTCCCGCACGGGAAGCCCGCCGCGGGGTCGTCGAAGTCGTTGCGGTACAGCTCGGCGCCGTCACCCGAGCCGGTCAGGTCGGTGACGCGGACGTCGTCCACGACGCCCGTCTCGCTGCCGCCGTTGCGGAAGCCGATGACGCCCTCGGCGAAGGCGGTGTCGGTGCGGCGGTCCACGACGCGGCCGTCGAGGGAGGTGGTGAGGGTGGAGCCGACGGCTTCGATGCTGACCCGGTGCTCGGTGCCGGTCTTCAGCTCCGCCCCGAGCGGCACCGGTGAGCCGGCACGGAACGTGCCGTCCGTCTGGATGTGCGGCACCAGGGTGTTGGGGTTGGCCGCGCCTGCCGCCCGGAACTGCCACATGTAGCCGTTCTTCGCGTCCGGCGACCGGAAGCGCACGCCGAGCGCGGTACGGGTGACCGTAAGCGTCAGATCGACGCGGTAGTCGGTCCACTTCTCACCGGCCGGCCGGCGGGGCCACACGGGCGCCGAATCACCCCAGTCGGCGCCGGGACCGGTGCCGAACGAAGCGTGCTCGGACCACCCGGAGGCCCGGCGGTTCTCGTCCCAGACCTGCACGCGCCACCGGTAGCGCTCGCCCGTCCGGAGCGCGGGACCGGCGTAGCGCACGGCGGACGACTGCGCCGACTCGACCTTGCCGGTCGCCCACACCGGGCGGTCCGCGCCGAGGCGCGTCACCTCGATCTTGTACGCGCCCTGCCGGCGCAGCGCCGACTGCCAGCCGAACTCGACCGGGTGTCCACGACTGGTCGGCGCCGGTCGTCAGCCGGTTGATCACGAAATGTTTTCGTAAACATGGCGTAGCCGGAAGTGTGCGGCGGGGGTGGGAGCATGTCAAGGATGCGGACGGCTGCAGTCGCCGCTTTTGACCGCGAACCTTGTTGACGTCAACATTCACAAGGGTGGGACGTACCGTGAGTGCGCCCCCGAGGCTTCGGGGAAGGAGCGGTCGAAGGTGGCGGACAAGGTCACGAGAACGCCCCGCTCGCGCCCGCCCCGCAAGTGGCCGTCCATGGCGGAGGTCGCGGCGCACGCCGGGGTGTCCTCGCAGACCGTCTCGCGCGTGGCGAACAACCACGACAACGTCGACGAGACGACCCGCGCGAAGGTGCTGGCCTCGATGGACGAGCTGGGCTACCGCCCCAACGCCGCGGCGCGTGCGCTGGTCACGGGCAAGTTCGGGGCGATCGGCGTGGTCAGCTTCGACGTGGGCGCGCACGGCAACGCCCGTACGCTCGGCGCCATCGCCGACGCGGCGCGGGAGGCGGGCTTCTCGGTCAACTTCATGGGCATCAGGGCGCAGACCGAAGCCGCGGTGCGGCAGGCGTTCCAGCACCTCATGCTCCAGTCCGTCGACGGCATCGTGCTGGTCGAGTCGCGGGTGCTCGACACCCCGTCGCTGCATCTGCCGTCCACGATGCCGGTGGTCGTCGCCGACGGCGACACCGGCCACGCGTACGCGACCGTGGACTTCGCCCAGGCCCGCGGCACCCAGAGCGTGGTCAACCACCTGCTGGAACTGGGCCACCGCAGCGTCTACCACGTCAGCGGCCCGCCCGACTCCTTCGCCGCCCGGCGCCGCGCCGAAGCCTGGGAGCGGACGCTCGTCGCGGCCGGCGCGCCGGTACGTCCTGCGCTGTGGGGGGACTGGACCGCCAAGTCCGGCTACCTCGCCGGCCGGACCCTGGTGCAGATTCCCGACGCCACGGCGGTGTTCGCGGCGAACGACCAGATGGCGCTGGGCGTCCTGCGCGCGATGCACGAGGCGGGTCGGTCCGTGCCGGACGAGATCAGCGTGGCGGGTTTCGACGACGTTCCCGAAGCCTCGTTCTTCGAGCCGCCGTTGACCACGGTGCACCAGGACTTCGACGTGGTGGGCCGGCACTGCGTGACGCTGCTGCTGGAACAGATAGAGCCCCGGGGCAGCAGCCCCCGGCGCCTCGCGGTCGAGCCCACGCTCGTGGTGCGGGCCAGCACGGCACCGCCACCTGCCTGAGGGATCCCGGGCCGCCTGCCCGGGATAACCCTTTTTGTCCGCTGAATCCCGTCATAAGCCCACCGCCTCTCGGCTTCGGGGCCACTGCGGTCCGGCGCCTTGGAGCCGGTGCCCCCCGGGTGGAGGGCACCGGCCGGTCGGGGGCGGGGTTGTCAGTTGCGCCAGGTGTCGTGGAGCGTGAGGGAGCCGCCGGTGGGGACGGCGCCCTGGCGGTTGGAGCCGGATTCCCAGGTCACGCCGGTCTGGCCGTCCCAGCGGCGGATGTACTTGTACTGGAACGTGGTGCGGCCGGCAGGGAGAGCCGGTACTTCCAGACGGGGTAGCTGTCACTGCTGAGCTTGATCGCCTGGGCGGGGTTCCAGTCACCGAGCTGCGGGATGCTGCCGACCACGTAGATGTTCTCGCCGGGCTGGGTGGTGGCGTTGACGTTGAAGGATGCGCCGCCGACCGGGTCGGGGTCGCCGCCGTCGCAGTCCCGTGCGCCGGTGTGCAGGGCCAGCGCCGTATCGGCGCCCAGGGTGGCGGTGAACTGACCGGAGCCGTTGACGGTCACGGCACGGTCGCTCTGGACGTCGCAGTAGGTGCCGGCGGCCAGGGAGGTCTGGAAGGTACGGGTGAGGGAACCGGACTCGTGGTTGAGGGCCACGTAGCCCTGGCTGCCGCGGCCGAAGGCGATCGCGTCGCCCCCGTTGTCCCACCAGTTGGTGACCCCCTGGCCGCGGACGGCGTTGCGGAAGCCGACCATGGACTCGATCTCGGGCCAGGCGTGCTGGCACTTCCAGCCGTCCTGGTAGCACGCGTTGACCGCGCCGTTGTTGGGCGGGCCGGCGTCGTTGTTGCTGAACTCGTAGCCGGAGTGGACGTCGGGAGACCCGTAGGGCCAGGCCAGCATGAAGACGTTGGCCAGGGTGTAGTTGGCGCCGCTCTTGTAGCTGAGGGTGGAGCCGTTGCGCTCGGTGTCGTGGTTGTCGACGAAGACGGCGCTGCCGCCCGAGGGCATGTAGTTCCAGCCCTCGCCGAAGTTCTTCAGGTAGGCGAGGTTCTCGTTCTCGAAGACCCGCTTCAGGTCACGGCCGTAGCGGAACTCCTGGACGTCGCCGGTGCCCCGGTACTCGTCCGGCAGGATCGGCTCGCCGGCTCCGAAGATCGCCTCCTGCTTCCAGTAGACGTTCGGGTTGGTGAGCCGGGACTTGATGTTGGCGAGGTCGCCGGCCGGGATGTGCTTGACCGCGTCGATGCGGAAGCCCGCCACGCCCAGTGAGAGCAGGTCGTTGAGGTAGCCCGCGATACGGCCCCGGACGTAGTCCTTGCCGGTGTTGAGGTCGGCCAGGCCCACCAGCTCGCAGTTCTGCACGTTGCCGCGGTCGCCGTAGTTGTCGCCGATCGGCCGGCGGCAGTCGTTGAAGTCCCAGTCGCTGTAGGGCGCGTCGGGGTAGTCGTACTTGGTGTAGTTCGAGCCCGCGGTGCCGGTGCCGGAGCCGGCGGACATGTGGTTGACCACCGCGTCCACCACGACGCCGACCCCCGCGTTGCGGCAGGTGCCGACCATGTTGCGGAACTGGTCGCGATTGCCGAGGCGGCTTTCGATGCGGTAGCTGACGGGCTGGTAGGCGGTCCACCACTGGCCGCCCTGGATCTGCTCCTGGGGCGGGGAGACCTGGACGTAGCCGTAGCCGGCCGGGCCCAGACGCTGGGTGCATTCGCGGGCGATGGAGTCGAATCGCCAGTTGAACATCACCGCGGTGACGTCCTTGGACCCGGGCGGTGCCGCCTGGGCCGTGGGGGTCGTGACGGTCATCGAGAGGACGCTGCCGGAGACGGCGATCAGGCCGGCCATGAACGCGCCGATGGACCTCTTCCAGCCTGGAGTTCCGTGTCTGCGTTGACGACGAGCGAACAAGGCTCCTCCTGGGAGTGGACGGGTTGAGGCCGCGAAGGCAACGCGCCATGCCCGACAGCCCGGGGCACACCCTTTGCAAGCTCTCTGCAAGAGATTGCACAGGGGAACGTAGAGCCGCCCCCGAAGCCGGTCAAGGGTTCTGACACGTTCGCTGACACGAGCCGCCGAGCCGACGCCCGCGACCGCGAACGCGGCGGAATCCCGGCCTGGGTTGGCCGCGGACCTGGACGCCGGGCCGCTCGCCTCCCGCCCCGGACCAGCAGAAAACGGCCGCCACCTGGGAGAAGACATCCAGGCACCACCCGCTGCCGCCCCTTCCCTTGAACGTGCAGCTCCCGCCGGAGTCGAGATCGCGCGGTGCGGGCCAACGGCAGGGATTGCCGCAAGAAATTTCAGCCCGGCGTTGATGCAGCCGGGCCGCGGGCCGCAAGAAGATCCGGTTCCTCACCGAGCAGAGCGAGGACGGGTTGTACGTGATCCCCCCGGACGGACCGGCGTGAACTCCTGCTGGAGGAGAGCGTGCCGCAGATCGGTGCCCCCGCCGCGTGGGACGCCGGGTACACGGGCCCTGGCCCGTGTGCTTGCACCGGTCGTGGGGATCCCATCGAACGGGAACACGGACCCGAGCACGCATCAGCTCCGGCTGTTCCTCACCCTGGCAGAGGAACTGCACTTCGGCCGTGCCGCGGCGCATCTGTTCATGACCCAGCCGGCATTCAGTCAGCAGATCCGCTCCCTGGAACGGCACCTGCGGGTCCAGCTGATCGACCGCACTTCCCGCGCCGTCGAGCTGACCCCTGCCGGGCGTGCACTGCTACCCCGTGTGCGGGCGGTGACGGACGCCATGGCCGAGCTGCGCCGCGCTGCCGAGGCCCGGTCGCGGGAGGTCTCCGAACGCGTCGTGGTCGGCATACTCGCGGCCGAGCCCGCGATGCCGCAAACCCGCGCCAGCCTCGATGAATTGCACAGACGGCAGCCTGGACTGACCGTCGGGATACGCGGCCTCAACTTCGTCACCCAGTACGAGGCGTTGGCCTCCGGAGAGGTGGACATCACGGATACGCCGTGCGGAATCCGCCTTGGCCCCGTGCACAGAGTTGCGTGAAAAACCCTGACCGCGTCGGCTTCGTTGGCGAACTACCGCTTGAGCACCTCCACGAGACTGGTCAGGCTGCCGCGTTCGCGGCCTGCGGCGACTCCGCGGCGGAACAGGTCGAGAACCGCGGTCAGGACGGATGCGTCGACGCCCGAATCCTCGGCTGTGTGCACGACATGCGTCAGGCTGGCCACGGCCATGCCGACGTTGTCGACGTCGCCTTCGTGGTTCCCGGCGTCGATGCGTGGTGCGTAGAACTCCAGGAAGTACGTGAAGTCCATGGTCTTCACCGCATGTTCGAGGAACTGTTCGGCGGAGATGCCGTTCGCCGCGGCCACCGCCTGCCCGTGCAGGTAGCCGACAAGACCGGTCCAGAACATGTCGATCCCGATCTGGTAGTACAGCGCCGCGAGGCCGGGGTCCTCGCCGAGGTATTCGATGCCGGTCAGCACTTCGAGGGCCGCCCGGTGCCGTGCGACCGCGTCGGCGGGGCCGCTGTAGTACGTCGCCGCATCCGCGCTGCCGATTCCCGACGGCGGGGTCTGGACGCCTCCGGTGATCTGTACGGCGCCGCGTTCGGCGAGCCATGCGGCGGTCGTGCGCGCCTTTGCCGGGGTGTCCGAGGTGAGGTTGGCGACGGTGCGCCCGTTCAGCGCCTGCGGCGCCTGTTCGAGGATCGCGTACACGGCGTCGTAGTCGGTGAGGCTGAGCACCACCAGTTCGTTGGCGCGCAAAGCCTCTTCGACGCTGCCGGCCAACCGGGCGCCGCGCGCGACCAGACCGCCCGCACGGGCGGCCGTGCGGTTCCACAGGGTCACCTCGTACCCGCGGTCGAGGTAGGCGGAGGCCATCGCATGACCCATGGGGCCCAGGCCGACGACGGTGACGGATGTTTCAGGCATGACGACTCCCACGACTAAAATGAGCGTTCTATCTACTGCGGCGACCATAGCAGGTCACTAGAACGAACGCTCTATCCAGTACTCTGTGCCGTATGCGAACCAAGCACGAGGTCGGCACCAAGGACCGCATCGTCCGCGCTACGTCGAGGCTGATGCAGCGGCAGGGCTACGAGGGGACGGGCCTCAAGGACATCTCGCGGGAAGCCGAGGCCACGCTGGGCTCGGTGTACCACTTCTTCCCGGGCGGCAAGGTCGAGCTGGCCGTCGAGGCGATCGGCCACGGCGACCGCGAGTTCGCGGACCTGCTGCGCACCGCCATGGGACGCGAGGACGACCCGGCGGACGCGATGGTCACCTGCGCCCGCGAACTCGCCACCGGCATGCGCGATTCCGAGTGGATGGACGGATGCCCCGTCACCACCACCGCCCTGGCGAGCGCGCGCCGCCTTCCGCAAGTCCGCGACGCCGCCGAGCGCGCCTTCGCGAACTGGCACGGCATCGTCCGCGACAAGCTCACGGCCGCCGGAATAGACGAAGGCACCGCGAGTGACCTTGCCCACACCGTGGTCAGCACCTTCGAAGGTGCCGAGATGACCGCCCAGATCACCCGGAGCACGACGCCCCTGGACCTCGCCGGGACGCACCTGGCCCGTCTGGTCCGCTCCTATCGCCCGTAACCGCTGACGGTGGGTAAGGGACGTGGGGCAGGGCCCGCGGCGTGGGCTGTCTTCGCTGGACGGCTAGGCGTTCCAGCCGCTGGCCACCGAACTCACACCCATCCGGATCAATGCCTCTCCCCCGGACGCGTCGACACGCCATGGTGGGACGGGCTCGCCGCCAGGGAACGAGAGGGCTTCTTCGCCCAGGCAGCCGCTTCCTGCCCACCAAGCGCATCGCCACCGCACCCGACATCGCCGAGGCCATCGTGCTCGCGGCAACCAACCCCAACGTCACCGGCACCGTCCTCGAAACAGACGGCGGCGCCCACCTCACCGCCTGACGCCCCTGCCCTTCCTGCCGAGCCGCCGGCCCGCCCGGCCTGATAGCGGGTGTGCTGCTGAGGGTGGGTTGTACGGGTGCGGGGGCGGTCGAGTGGGTACCCGGACGCGGCAGCAACGCACTCATCGCCATGAACGGAGGTCAGCCTCATGGGACTTGGCGGATGCATTCTTCTGATGGCCGCAGGTGGCATTTTCGCCTTTGCCACCGACTGGAACGTCAACGGTCTGGATGTCCAGGTGATGGGCTGGATCATGATGCTCGCCGGCTTCGTCGGCCTGGTCGTCATCTCCAGCGTGCAGCGCCGCCGCCGCGCGGTCGCGCCTCCCACCGAGGCCGTCGTCGAGGAGCGGCATCGCTACTACGAATAGCGGCGCACGGCCACCGGTGTTCACACCCGCCGAGGCGTGGTACCCGCTCCTCCGTGACGGACAAGCCGACGACGCTTATGCCATCGGACCAGCTCACCGACGAGGGAGCCCCCTCATCCGTGCCCGCACGATGGGTTGCGCGAGGAACTGTGGCGGCCACTTCGCCGCAACGGCGGCGGCGCTGCGCAACCTCGCCCGGGTCCGCACCGAGGAGCCGGACCCGCTGCCGCACACCGCGGCGGAGGGAGAAGCGGTGCCGGGGGCCGACGTGCCGCTCCCGTGGCGCAGGCCCGGGTCCCGGTGACCTTGCGGGAGCCGGCCTCCGGGCCGTCGGGGGAACTGCCGCCGAGCAAGCGTTTCGACGAGATCAGGGAGAGGACGATTCATCATGGCAAGCACGCAGGACAAGTTGCGCGAGCAGGTGGAGACGGCTCGCGGCCGACTGGGTGACGGCGTCGAGGAGTTGGTCGCCAGGACGGGCGTGAAACACCGGGCCCGGAAGGGGGCCGCGGACGTCAGACGGGTCGTCGACGACAAGACGCCGGACCGGGTGCGCCACGCCGCCGGCCGTGCGGGCCGTGTGGCCGAGCGCGCGGCCCGTACGGGCAAGAAGCGCCCGGTGCCGACGGCGAGCGTCGTCGGTGGTGCGGTGCTGGCGCTGGTCTTCCTGCTCTTCCGCCGCAGCCGGGGCAACGGCCGCTGAGCGGGCGGCCGAACCGGCGGCACCGGATTCTTCGACGTCGCCCTCCCGGGCCCGGCGCTCCCCAGGTCGTCCGTTCGGCAAGGGGGGACCCTCACGCCGGGCCCGGGGGCCGGCGGCCCTCGGGGCCGCCGCAGGTGCGTCGCGAAGCCGTTGCCCGGGCTCCGGTCACCTCCCGGTGAGCCATCCCGTTCGGCGCACAGCCGGGCCCCGCACCGAACGGAAACGGTCAACCCCGGTTCACGGGCGCCGGCGGCCGGTGAACACGCCGTGGAAGCCGAACGGCACCGCGTGCGGCACCTCCGCCCGCGCCAACTCCGCGAAGGTCCTGGCGTCCAGCACCAGCAGGAACGACGTGCCCGCCGCCGAGTCAAGGACCACGGACAGCACCACCCCGTCATCCTCACCCGCGGCATCCGACGCGGCCGTCGGCGCCGCCACGAAGACCGGCTCGCCGGGGTAGCAGCCCTCCTCCGACCAGGTCAGCGTGTCACCGGTGGTCACATCGAGCTTCACGAGCTGGTCGATGAAGTGGGCACTGCTGCGGTCGCGCGTGCCCACGCCGTACGCATACCGGTAGGGGGAGCCATTGTGTCGCGCGTAGGAGATGCGCGGCAGTTCGAGGGTCTCCTCCGACAGCCGCTGCACGCCGACACTCCCACCGCCGGCGCCGTCGCCGAGAGGGATCCGGTAGCGGGTCGGCCGCGCCAGCGGGATGACGCCGCCCCCGTGCAGCCGGTCCAGATACAGCGCCTCGATGATCGAGGCATCGTCGTACGAGCAGATGTCGAGCACCACGTCATCGCCGTCGTCGAAGGCGTTGATGTGGTGGAACGCGAAGAACGCGGGCCCTTCGTACGTGCCGCGCACGGTCCCGTCGCGGGAGTCCATGACCGTGAAGCGGGTACCGCGCTCCGGCTCCCAGTGGTAGTTCTCGATGAACGGGCGGCCGCTGAGCACGATGCTCAGGGGATTCACCACGAGCGGGAACTCCGCCAGGACGACGTGCCGCCGGGTGATGGCGAAGCTGTGCATGTACGAGGGGCGGGCGACCTTGCGGCTGCCGATCAGCTCGCGGGTGGTGCCCGAGGACGGCTGACGGTAGATGCGGTACTCACTCGTGCGCGAGAAGTGCAGCACGTAGTTGACCAAGTCGCCGGTGGCCGGGTCCTGGTGCGGGTGCGCCGTGGTCAACTGCCCGCTCAAGGCGTCGTCGTAGCCGACCACTCCGGCAGTCGCCAGCGTGTCGGGGTCGAACGCCACCGGCAGCGGCGTTTCGGTCAGGGCGACGTAGCGGTCGCCGAAGCGGGTGATGTTGACGTTGGCGTTCGCGCTGGGCTTGCGCGAGAAGCGGGTGAAGAAACGGGCGAACAGCGAGCGGCACGGGTCGGTGGCGAACTCGCGGAAGGAGATCCGCCCCGCCGCCATGGCGCGGTTGGCGGGGGTGTCGAGGTAGCGGTTGGCGTAGGAGACCTGACCACCGCCGAAGGTGAAGCGGTGCAGCATCGCCTGGCCGTCGAACCAGTGGCGTACGGACCGTTCGCCCGCGTCGTACCGGGCCGGGCCGTTGCGCAGCAGGCTGCCCTCCAGCCAGCCGGGGAGCGCGCCCTTGACCGGCAGTTCCTCGATGGTGGTCTCGTCGCCCAGGGTGCGGAACCCGATGCTGTGGGCCGATACGTTCATCGCCTTCGCCTCCTCACGGCGACATGACACAGTGGACTGTGCGTGCTTCTCCATCGCACACCGTCCACAGTGGAATGTCAACCGGGAAGAACCTGATGGCCGACCTCAATCCCACCGCGGCATCGCTCCTCGGCTTCCTGCACGCCGGGGAGGCCAGCGGATACGAGCTGGTGAACACCGCGCAGCAACTCATCGGTGACTTCTGGACCCTCACCAGGAGCCAGGTCTACCGGGAACTGGCCGTACTCGCCCAGCGCGGTCTCGTCGAGGCCGGCCCCGCAGGGCCCCGGTCGCGGCAGCCGTACCGGCTCACCGACGCCGGCCGCGCCGCCTTCAGCACCTGGCTCGCCGAGCCGCCCGGCGCCGAACAGATCCGCTACCCGCTGCTCCTCACCCTCGCCTTCGGCTCCGCTCTGGACCGCGACCGGCTGATGGGATTCGTCGCGGACCACCGCACGGTCCACCAAAAGCGGCTCGCCGACTACCGGGAAAGGCAGGCCCACGGCGTCCCCGACCGCTTCACCGAGGCCACCCTCGCCTTCGGCATCCGCTACGAGGAAGGGGTCCTGGCCTGGATGGACGAGCTGCCCGCCATCCTCGGCGAACGCTGAGCGCGCCGCCGGTGACCGCCGAACAGGAGGACGTCATGCGGCTGGTGGTACGCGGTTCTCGGGGCCCGCGGGGCGAGTCCGTACCGGTGCGGGGTGGAGTTCCCGGAGCGCCCGCGCGGTGCCGATCCGCAGACCTTCGCCGCGGGGCAGAACGTGCCGTTCTCCGTCAACGAGCGTCAAGAAGGAGAAGACTGGCGCGCGGCTGCCCCAGCAAGGCGGTACACCATTGCCATCCGCCAGGGTCAGGTTCAGCGCTGATCACCCGGACGACGATCACTTAGCTGCGGCCGGCACGGTGAGGGCGCCGAACTCGTCGCGCACGCGGCCGGGTAGGCGCGGCGGATGCCACCCTGGCCGTCGAGGTCTGCGGTCCCCGCGGAAGCCCGCCGTGCCGTTCGCGCAGGGCCCGCTCGTGATCCCGATCCGTGACCATCAGACGGCGCAACCCGTCTCCTTCGACCAATCAGCCCGCCGCGCAGCCCCGTCGGGCGAAACCGGTCCCGCGACGTACCAAGGCAGGTGCGCGCATGAAGCTCGCCCTTGACCGTACATCCCGTGCTGCCGGCGTCCGCCGCACGTCTGCCCCGTGCCCACCCGCCGAAGAAGCAAGCCGGAAGGTGCCTGACACCTTCGAGGTCGGCACCGGCGGCACCTTCACCGCACCCGGCGCAAGCGCGCGCGGAAAGTGCCGCAGGCCGGGCGGGTACGCCGCTTCAGGCATCGGACTTGGGACGGCGTTCAGGGGCCTGCCGGTCCCGTTCTTCATTGATGCGCTTGGCCTCGCCGAGCTGGTCTTCGAGGCTGATGATGCGGCAGGCGGCCTCGACGGGGGTGCCCTGGTCGACGAGTTCGCGGGCGCGGGCGGCGAGTCGCAGCTGGTGGCGGGAGTAGCGGCGGTGTCCGCCCGACGAGCGGAGGGGGGTGATGAGGCGGGCTTCTCCGAGGGTGCGGAGGAAGGCGGGGCTGGTGCCGAGTATTTCGGCGGCACGCCCCATGGTGTAGGCGGGGTAGTCATCGTCGTCGAGACGGCCGAGCGGGTCTTCTTCGGTCATGCACACCTCTGATAGGGAAACGCATCGAGGGGCCCTGGCGCCGAACGGCGCCAGGGCCCGAGGGGGGTTTGCAACACCATCTGCCGGCTTTCAGATGCCGGCCACTGTTATCCGCACTGCCGCCAGAGAAGAGGCGGGGAGTGCGAGGATCGCGGATGTGTGACCGTGTGACCACCTTCCGTTCCGGGGCCTGCGGTACCCGGGCTGTTCATGACTTCGCCCGGGCGATCCTGATGGCGTCTGCTTCCTCCTTCTCCTCTACTCGTCTGTCACTGCTGTCTTTCCTGCGGGCAGTTCGTCCTCTGCCACGCCTTCTCGATCTCTTGGCTACGTGTAGAAGACTACGACAGCCCACCGCGGATGTCTATTCCGGCCACGACAGATTTTCCGTGTGCGGGGTAGCCGACTTCTACCGTCTCAGGCATGCGAAAAGTTGCACGCGCGCACGCGTCTTAGGTGTGAGGGGGGTGCACGGAGGAGCATGTCGGCTGGCGTTCCAGCCCGGCCAGAACCAGGCGGACGACTACGTCGGCTCGCTGCCGGGAGGGGTAGGCGCCCTCGTAGCGGGCCCGCTCCAGCAACTGTTCGTATGCCGCCCCGTACTGCCGGGGTAGCACGTGCCGGTCGGAGATCACTGGGTCGTTCGCCTTTCTGCCTGCGGCCCGGTGGTGTCCGGGCGCCGGCGTGCCGGATGGTCAGGTGGAGCGGAGGCGGCCGGAGAGCAGGTCGTAGCCGACCGGGAGCTGGAGCAGGATCCGGCCCATGAGGTCCTCTCCGGCGGCGTCGGCGACGCCCTCGCGGACACTCGCTGCCGCCGCAGGGGAGGATGATGACGGCTGCCGCGACGACGCCATCGCTCAGGTGTTCGCTGTGGCGCAGGTGTGGGAATCTTCAAAGGACGCGGTCTGCGCGGTGTGAAGTTGCTCGAAGCCGGATCTCGGTCGGTAGCTGGTCTGTCCCTACGGCATCGCGGGCATGGGGAATTGCTTCGTCGGCGATGAGGGCAACAGTGCGCGCGGGGTCGGCGTGCGGGGCCAGCCGCAGGGACAGCCAGGTACGGGGATGGGTGCGGCGGCCGACCAGGCGGGTGGCTGCCCGGTCGACGCCAGGAAATGCCCCGGCTTCCGCGGACAGGGCGTCCTCCAGGGCGCGGCCGTTCACCTGGGCCGTCTCGCCGTCGTGGGTGTCCACCAGTACCTCGCTCAGTCGGCGACGGCGCACCTGGGCCAGCAGCCACCACAGGGTGAGCAGGAGGATGACGGCCAGCGCGGCGATGACGACGGGCCACCACCATCCCTGGTCGCGCCATCGGGTTCGGTCGGCGTCGCTGAGCAGGACCTGTTGGGGTCGGTCCCAGGGCCAGGCGCTGGGGAAGTGCCATCGGCGCAGGAGATCCAGTCCGCCAAGCAGCGCAGTCCCGCCGAAGCCGAGGAGGACCAGACCGCACGCTCCGAGCAGCAGCCGGTTGACGATCAGGCGTGCCTGGCGCATGTCACCTCACCACCTCTTCGCCCGTTTCGCGTAGACGGACAGTTTCGGCTGGCGGGCCAGTGCAAGCTGGCGCAGCTCCTGGTCCAGGGTGGTGCGGAGCTCTTTGCGTACGTCATCCAGGTTGCGGAAGTGGGAGATGGCGTGCGCTTTGACGCGTCGTCGGCCAACGGACAGCTTTGCTGACTGGACGCCGGAGATTTCCATGGCACGGTCGCGCAGGATCAACGCGGCCGCTGAGCGTTCAAGGCCGGCGCGGATGTCACCGCAGGGGCGCTGCATCGGGAGCAGATTACGCAGTCCGGGAGTCAGCGCCGTGACCACGAGCCACAACCCGATCGCGGTGATCGCGGCTGTGCTGGCCAAGACCCAGGTGTTGTCCAGGTGGACGGTGGACAGCTTGTGGGCGAGCCAGCGGCGCCAGTGCATACCTGGTCGTCCGGCGCGGACCGACACCACGTCGTAGAGCAGGAAGCCGGAAGCGACCAGCACGATCAGCGCGACGATGCTCGCAGGAACCCTGCGGGCCGACCAGAACCGCCGGGCCCGGCCGGCGTCCATGGCGGCACCGCTACCGAGGACGCCGCCCGCTTTCGAGCGGGCGAGCTCGCCATCGGGAAGGCTCTCCTCACTCACCGCGCCCGCTCCCTGCCGGACGCCTGCGGTCCGCGCAGTCGTTCGACGCGCACGGCGACCTGGAGAATGGTCATGCCCGCCAGGCTTTCGACACGTTCACTCACCCGCCGGCGGACTTCGGCACACTGGATGCCGATCTGCGTGGGGTAGTCCAGGTCAACGCTGACCTGTACCTGGGCCTGACCGAAGCCGTTCCCGCCCTGGGGGCGTACCGAGACCTTGGCCCGTGCGGTCGCCGTCGTGGAGCCCGCTGCCGGGCCCTGTGTGTGAGCAGGGCTGCGTGCGCGTAGCGCCTCGCGCGCCTCTTGCATCGCGATCTTGGCTACCACCCGGTCCGCCACCCGTGTCGCGCCCCGGGCTTCGGACCTCACTCGTGGAGCCGCTGGTGTCGTCACCGGGCCTCACCTGCGCCGGTCGAAACGGTCGCCGCTTCCGCCTCTTCCGGCGCGGAAGAGGTCGCCCATCTCCAGGTCGCCGTCGGCAACCCGCCCGAGAACGAACCCGATCAAGCCCAGGACCACCACCACGACAAAGGCTCCGAAACCACCGAAGTACCCGGCGAAGCCAGCCGCCATCCCGGCTGCCACGCCGATCGCGGTCATGCTCATCATGTGCTCCCTACCCAGCACTGGCCGGCGCGACCGGACTACCTGATCGTTCTGCCACCGTCTTCTTCGTCCTCGTCTTCAGGCAATTTGACGTCGTCGACCGCGATGTTGACCTCGACAACATCCAGGCCCGTCATCCGCTCCACAGCCGCAATAACACTCTCCCTGACCTCCGAGGCCAGGTCCGCGATGGGGAAGCCGTACTCGACCACGAGATCTAGATCGAGGGCGCACTGCACCTCGCCGACCTCGGCCTTCACTCCACGGGTGACGGACGACCTGCTGCTCGCACCACCGGGAACCCGGTCGCGGACGGTGCCGAGCGTACGCGTGATACCGCCGCCCATGGCGTGTACGCCCGGCACGTCCCTCGCGGCCAGCCCCGCGATCTTCTCGACCACCCCGTCGGCGATGGTGGTCCGGCCGCGATCGCCCTGCGCAACCTGCCTGCCGGCGCCACCTCCATGACCGCCCTCACCGCCCTGACGGCCCGCAGGCGCAGACTGTGGTTTTTCCGTCTCGTGGGACACCACGAAGCCACCTCTCACTTGATCAACAAGATCCTCTTACATGATTTGCCCCGAATGAAAGATTTGGCACAGTAGTCCCACTTTTATTGCGGCAATGAGGTGAATGTGCATCGCGAACGGTGAGCGGTTGACCGCCCCGGCGCCCACAGACACGGGCGCTTCGGATCGCGGCGCACGCCCACCGGGCGGCCGTGGCCCACCGTGTCGAAGTCCTGCACGCCCTGCGGGCGGCGTTGATGCGGATCGCCGGCTGCCGTATCGGCATGGCCGGCCAGCGCCTGAGGGCTGCGCGACCCTCAGGCACGAGCCGTCCTGGCCGCTGCCCCCACTCCCCGGGCCGCATCCCGGCTGGACCACAAGACCCTGGCCCACCTGCTCAGTGCGGCAGGCAGGAAACGCAGAGTGGAAGGCGAAGCCGAGAGACTCCACATGAACTTCAGCAGCCCCGTGATGCTCCTCGACCCCCCGTGGCGAAGACGCCGAGGCTGTGCATGAGCGTCACGACACCTCGGAGAGCGTCATTTCAGCGTCAGAATATCGCCCATACCGCACACAACGCACCTCATGCGCATCATGAAAACCGAAGGTCAGGCCGCCTTTTCGGCCCTCACAAGCACTGCCACGCACTCCATGTGGTGGGTCATCGAGAAGAGATCGAATTTCGACTACTCGGAAAGAAATGCAGGTCAGAGCCGGTACACGTCTCAAAATCACGCCCGGTACGCGCCATCAGCGTCAAACGAGCGTCACGGATCACCAAGGCGGCAGGCAGTGATGTGCCAGCTGTCCAGACGACGAGGGCGCCCAGAGCACACAGGGACTTGCCTGATCGCGCAGCCCGAACGACACCGAACCAGGAGGAGCATCAGCGGTAAGATAGGTAGCATGAGTGAAGCCACCGGCAAGTACTCCATCACCATGCCGCGGGACATCGCCGAGGCCGCCCGCGACCGCAGCGGACCCTCCGGCCTCTCCGCCTACGTCGCCGCAGCGGTCGCCCGTCAGGTCGAGCGCGACAATCTCAACGAGCTCATCGCCGTCGCGGAGGCGGAACACGGCCCAGTCACCGACGAGGAGATCCAGGCCCTGCGCGACGAGCTCCACCGGGCCCGGCAGCAGCAGGGCTCGGGCCGGGCGGACGCCGCGTGACCCGCACCTCCCCCGCGGTCCCGGGCGGCACCCTCGTCCTGGACAGCGAAGGGCTAGCGAAGGCCGTCCTGCGCGACCGGACTGTCACAACCTGGCTCGCCCTCGCACGCGCCGATGATCTCCGGGTCATCACCTCCGCGGCCACCCTGGTCGAGGTTATCCACCCTCGGATCAACCGCCCCGCCCTGGAGTGGGCCCTCTCCCGGCTGGTCGTGGAACCGGTCACCGACCCGCTCGCCCGGCACGCCTCTACGCTCCTCGCCGACGCCGGTCTCCACGGCCACAAATACGCCATCGACGCCATACTCGCCGCGACCGCACTCGGCGCCCCCGGCCCCACCACCGTGCTCACCTCCGACCCCGAGGACCTCACCGCCCTCTGCGGGACACGGGCCACCGTGATCAAGATCTGACGGGAACCGCCTCGCTTGCCGCCCGGCGTGAAGTACAACTGCCGCAGTGACCGCATCCTCACATGGTCAGCCTTCTCCGTGCCGCGCAGGCCACCGAAGCGCGCTGGCCGAGCCGACTGCGCGGCGGCACCCGAGCCGCCCCCAAGTCCGCTTCTTGCCGCAATGGGGGGGATCCTCCGGTTCACGGTCGGACCCACCCCTCACACGCTCAGCCCCCTGAACCGCCCCTGCGTTCCCGCGTACGTTCGGCCTGAGTCGTGTCGTCGCCGATGAGCCCTGCGAAGACCAGTGCGCGCGAGCCGTCAAGGCTGGCCTTGAGAAGATGCGCCACGCACGACCGGAACGCCGGGGACGGATCTGCGGCCAGCCGGTCCAGGTGGAGCACCATTAAGGCGGCCCGTGAGCCGTCCTGGTCATGGATCAGCAGGTTGCCCAGACTCTCGGCCGCACTGCCTCGTACTGAATTGATCCCGTCGAAGTACAGATCGGGGTTGCCGAGGGTCGGCCCCGATGGTCAGACAGATGCTGCTGGACGCCAAGGAGGACCTGACCGCCTTCGCGGTCTTCCCACTCCAGCACTGGAAAGAGATCCAGTCGACGAACCCGCTGGAGCGGATCAACCGCGAGATCAAACGCCGCACCGACGTCGTGCAGGTCTCCCCCCAACCCCGCCGCCCCAGAGCGACTGACCACCGCCGTGCTCGCCGAGACGCACGACGAATGGATCGCCTTCCCCCGCCGCTGCCTACCCGAAGGCAGCATGACCGAGCTCCACACCGAAAACCGGACCACAGACCAGCCACCCGCCCCTACACCACTCCAGGGGACATGGCCGCGATACGGGCGACGAGCTCGGCCGCAGCGTCTCCCACACCTGCTTCGCCCCGCCCCCGATAGCCGCCCGTGTCCCCGTGCTACCCCACCTGAATGCCCGTCAGAACGAGCGTCATTTCAGCGTCATGACTGCCAGGACACCCCGCCCGCAGACCAGGCAACAATCAGCCATTGCACCAGAAAAGCCCAGGTCAGATCCTATGGGGCCATACCATCACGCCTCGAACTGTTTCCGCGGGGGAAAGATGTCGAATCCATCCCCCGTTTCCACAAAATTGCAGGTCAGTGCCCCTTCTCGGCCCTCACAAGCACTGCCACGCACTCCATGTGGTGGGTCATCGGGAAGAGGTCGAAGGCTCGGGTCCACTTCGGGGTGTAGCCCGCGGCGGTGAAGTAGGAGAGGTCTCGGGCCAGGGCTGCCGGGTCGCAGGCGACGTAGGCGATGCGGCGGGGGTGGAGGGCGGTGACCTGGGTGATCACCTGGCGGCCGGCGCCGGTGCGGGGTGGGTCCAGGACGACGAGGTCCGCTTCTGTGATGCCCGTGCGGGGGAGGACGCGGTCGACCTTGCCCTGTTCGATGCGGACGCGGTCGAGGTCGGCGAGGTTGTGGCGGGCGTCCGCGGCGGCGCGTTTGCCGGACTCGATGCCGAGGACCGCGCCCTTCGGGCCGACGCGTTCGGCGAGGGCGCCGGCGAAGAGGCCGACGCCGCAGTAGAGGTCGAGGGCCATGTCGCCCTTCTTCGGCATCAGGCCCGTCATCACCGTCTCGACGAGCAGGTCCGCGCCCCGCGGGTGCACCTGCCAGAAGCCGCCCGCGCCGACGCGCCAGGTGCGGCCCGCGGCGCGTTCGCGGACGAAGTCGCGGCCGTGGACGCGGTGGATCGCGGCGGGGGCGCCGGGGGTGCGGGGGTCTTCCGCGCGGAGCACGGAGACGGGGCGGTCCAGTTCGACCAGGGGGAGCCGGCCGCCCGGGCGGGGGGTGAGGACGACCTGGCGGTCGCCGGAGCCGGTGGCGGCGATGGCCTCGACCGTGGCCAGTTGCGGCCACTCACGGCTCTCCACGCCCAGTTCCTCCACCTCCGGGGCGGCGATCAGGCAGCGGTCCACGGGCTGCACCTCGTGCGAGCGGTGCTTGCGCAGGCCCGCGCGGCCGCCGGGGTCGATCGCGTACTGCACCCGGGTGCGCCATGCCGGCACCTCGCCCTTCGGCACCTTGTCGCCCGGCACCGGCTCCACCGTGCCGTCCCACCCCGCGTCCTCGGCGGTGAGCCCCGCGAGCCGGGTCAGTTGCTCGGCGAGTACGTCGGCCTTCAGCCGGCGCTGGGCGCCCGGGGCGACGTGCTGGAAGTCGCAGCCGCCGCACTTGCCGGGGCCGGCGTAGGGGCACGGCGCCTCGATGCGGTCCTTCGCCGGTTCCAGCACCCGGACCGCGTCCGCGCGCAGGAAGCGTGCGCCGGCGCGTCCCTCGGTGACCCGCGCGACGACCCGTTCGCCGGGCAGCGTGTGGCGTACGAAGAGCACCTGGCCCTCCGCCGTGCGGGCCACGCAGTGCCCGCCGTGCGCCACCGGGCCGACCTCGACCTCGTACTCGTCCCCGACCACGCTCGGGGACGTGGCGTGGGCCTGCTGTTCTTCGGGCACGGGGCGGACTCCTGGGGCTGGTTCTGTGGCTGCGGGCGGACCGGGCGCGCGCCAGTCTAGGCGGCCCGCCCGACCCGTACCGTACGGGCGGGCCCATCGGCCCCACCCGTCTACCGGCGCCACCCGGGGTGCTCCCCGGCCCAGAGGGTGTGTAGCTTGAACAGAAAAGCCGGACAGGGCGAAGGGACGCCGTGTGCACATCGTGATCATGGGGTGCGGCCGGGTGGGCTCCACCCTGGCGCGCACGCTGGAGCAGCAAGGGCACACGGTGTCGGTGATCGACCGCGACCCCACCGCCTTCCGCCGCCTCGGCCCCGGCTTCGGCGGGCGCCGCATCACCGGCATCGGCTTCGACCAGGACACCCTGAAGGACGCCGGCATCGAGGAGGCGGGGGCCTTCGCCGCGGTCAGCTCCGGCGACAACTCGAACATCATCGCCGCCCGCGTCGCCCGCGAGATGTTCGGCGTCGAGAACGTCGCCGCCCGGATCTACGACCCCCGCCGCGCCGAGGTCTACCAGCGGCTCGGCATCCCCACCGTCGCCACCGTCCGCTGGACCGCCGACCAGATGCTGCGCCGGCTGCTGCCCTCGGGCGCGGAGCCGCTGTGGCGGGACCCGAGCGGCCGGGTGGAGCTGGCGGAGGTGCACACCTCGGCGTCGTGGATCGGGCGCCGGGTGGCCGAGCTGCAGGAGGAGACGGGCGTACGGGTCGCGTTCCTCACCCGGCAGGGCGAGGCCGTGCTGCCCACCGCGAAGACGGTGCTGCAGGACGGCGACCTGGTGCATGTGATCATGCGTACCGACGAGGTGGAGCAGGTCGAGGCGGCCTGCGCGAAGGGCCCGGAGACGGAGGACCGACGGTGAGCGACGCACTCGCGGCCGCCCGGCCGCACGCTGAGGCGCGCGGGGAAGTGAACGGAGCAGCGCTGTGAGAGTCGCGATCGCAGGTGCCGGTGCGGTGGGCCGCTCCATCGCGGGCGAGCTGCTGGACAACGGGCACGAGGTCCTGCTCATCGACAAGACGCCCACCGCCATCGCCGTCGAGCGGGTGCCGCGGGCGGAGTGGCTGCTCGCCGACGCCTGCGAGATCGCCTCGCTGGACGAGGCGGCGCTGCAGCGCTGCCACGTGGTCATCGCCGCCACCGGCGACGACAAGGTCAACCTCGTCGTCTCGCTGCTCGCCAAGACCGAGTACGGCGTGCCGCGCGTGGTCGCCCGGGTCAACAACCCGCGCAACGAGTGGCTCTTCACCGAGGCGTGGGGCGTGGACGTCGCCGTCTCCACGCCGCGGCTGATGTCCGCCCTGGTGGAGGAGGCCGTCAGCGTCGGCGACCTGGTCCGGCTGCTGCGCTTCAGCCACGGCGACGCGAACCTCGTCGAGCTGACCCTGCCGGAGGAGTCGGCCCTCACGGGCACCGCCGTCGGCGACGTCGACTGGCCCGCGGACACCACGCTGGTGACGATCATCCGCGGCAGCACGGTCCTCACCCCGAAGCCGGACGACACCCTGGAGGCGGGCGACGAGCTGCTGTTCGTGGCCGCGCAGGCGCGCGAGGAGCAGTTGGAGGAGCTGCTTTCGGTACGCCGCGAAGGCTGACCCGGCGGCGCGCTAGGGTCTGTCTTCAATCTCCCGTCTGCGGCTGGGGGTACCGCCCACGTGCGCGCAGCGCGCTGTGGGGGAGCCCGGCACGCACGCTCGCTGCGTTGCCGGGATCGACCGAAGAGGCCCACTATGCGGACGACCCTCCGCCTTGCGAGCGCACGCACCAGACTCCCCCTACGCCCTGAGGGCGTGGGCGGTGCCCCCCGCGCCGCCCGCCCTGCGGGCGAACGACGCGAGATCGACGACAGACCCTAGTCGCGCTCGGCCGCCGGGTGGCCGCGCTTCTCGCGTTCCTCCTGTGCCTTCTCCTCCGCTTCCGCCTCCGCGATCACGTCGATCGGCGGCGGCGCCTGCTTGAGGAAGATGTACGTGAGCGTGACCGCGAGCAGCAGCGGCGGGATCTTCAGTGCCACGATCACCCAGCCGAACTCCTTGGGGTCGGCCCAGAAGTACAGCGGGAAGAGGATCGCGGACTTGGCGAGGAAGATCAGGCCCCAGGCCCAGCTCGCCTTGGCGTACGCCTTCTTGCGGCCGGGGTTGCGGGTGCGCCACGACAGGTTCTCGCGGAACAGCGGGCCGAGGATCACCCCGATCAGCGGCAGGCCCGCGAGGGTGCTGAGGATGTACGCGAGCGCCAGCCCGAGGCCGTAGAGCAGCCCGGGGAGGTAGAAATCCTTGGCGTTGCCGGTCATGTTCGCGAAGGCGACGCCGATGGCCACGCCGAAGACGCCGCTGAAGGCGTGCTTGAAGGTGCCGCCGGTGATCAGCCGGGAGAGGCCGAGCAGCAGCGAGACCCCGAGCGCGGCGATCGCGGAGGGCTTGATGTCCGAGCCGATGGTGTAGACGAGCACGAAGACGAGCCCCGGGACCGTGGTCTCCACCATGCCGCGGATGCCGCCGAACGCCTCGGCCATGGCGGCCTGGGTGACAGCGTGCGAGTCGCCCTCCGGTACGTCGGAGGCGGTGCGGCCGGCATCGTCCTCGGACGAGGGCGCCGGTGCGGGTGCGGTCCCGGGTGGGCCGCCGGTCGCGCCGGTGCCGCCGGCGCGCTCGTCGGCCGGCTTCTGGAAAGACGTCACCGCTGCTCCTGTCCGAGGGGTCGCAGTTCGTACTTGGGGTTGAAGAGCACCCGCCGCCCGCGGCTCATGGCGATCCGTCCTGAGGCGGTCAGGCTGCGGCCCGGCTCGATGCCGGTGATGGCGCGGCGGCCGAGCCAGACCAGGTCGAGCGAGTCCGTGCCGTCGAAGAGCTCCGCCTGCAGCGCGGGGACGCCGGCGCGCGGCTGGAGCGTGACGGTGCGGAGACTGCCGGTGACGGTGACGACGGCGCGGTCGTGGCACTGCCGGATCGGCGTGACGTCGGCGGTCTCCTCGTCGGGCGGGAGGCTGTCCTCCACCGGCGGCTCCGCGGCGCCGGTGATACGGCCCAGCAGCCGGCGGAACGGGCCGGCGGGTCGGTCGGCGCTACGGGCGGGGTCCATGCCCGCAGGGTACCCGCACGGGGCGGTCCGTTTCACTGCTCGAAGCGGTAGCCCATGCCCGGCTCGGTGACGAAGTGGCGCGGGTGGGCCGGGTCGGCCTCCAGCTTGCGGCGGAGCTGGGCCATGTAGACCCGCAGGTAGTTGGTCTCCGTGCCGTACGAGGGCCCCCAGACCTCCTTGAGGAGCTGCTTCTGGCTGACCAGCCGGCCGGCGTTGCGTACCAGCACTTCGAGCAGGTGCCACTCGGTGGGCGTGAGGCGGACGTCGGCGCCGTCGCGGTGGACCTTCTTGGCCGCGAGGTCGACGGTGAAGGCGTCCGTGGTGACGACGGCCTCGTCCCCGACGGGCGCGGAGGGCTCGGCGCGGCGGACGGCGGCGCGCAGCCGGGCCAGCAGCTCGTCCATGCCGAAGGGCTTGGTCACGTAGTCGTCCGCGCCCGCGTCGAGGGCCTCGACCTTCTCGTCCGAGCTGTGCCGGGCGGAGAGCACCAGGATCGGCACCCGGGTCCAGCCGCGGATGCCGCGGATGACGTCGACGCCGTCCATGTCGGGCAGGCCGAGATCCAGGACGATCACGTCGGGGTGGCGGTCGGCGGCGAGCTTGAGGGCGGTGGCGCCGTCCTGGGCGGCGTCGACCTCGTACTTACGCGCTTTGAGGTTGATGACGAGCGCGCGCACGATCTGCGGCTCGTCGTCGACCACGAGCACCCGGTGCATGGCGGCTGCCTTTCGTCCATTCGGAGGATACGGATACGGAGACGGGGCGCGCGCGCCGGCGCCGCCGGGGAGCCGGCGGCCGCGTACGGGACGGCGGGAGTCACGTCGTCGCCTGGGCCGGCAGCTCGGCGGACGCGGGGGTGCCGCGGCCCGGGGCCGCCCGCAGCGTGAGCACCATCGTCAGCCCGCCGCCGGGGGTGTCCTCGGCGACGAGGGTGCCGCCCACCGCCTCGGCGAAGCCACGGGCGACCGCGAGGCCGAGGCCCACGCCGGCGCCGCGGGGGGCGTCCCCGTAGCGCTGGAAGGGCTCGAAGATCCGGTCCTTGCCGCTGTCGGGGACCCCGGGGCCGCGGTCGACGACGCGCAGCTCGACCCGGTCGCCGAGGGCGCTCGCCTGCACCAGGACGGGGGTGCCCGGCGGGCTGTACTTGACCGCGTTCTCGACCACGTTCGCCACCGAGCGCTCCAGCAGCCCGGCGTCGACGGTGACCATCGGCAGGGTCTCGGGGATCCCGAGCGTGACGCTGCCCTCGGGCACGCCGGCCAGCGCCTTGGGCACCACCTCGTCGAGGTCGACCTCGCGCAGCAGCGGGGTGACGGTGCCGGTCTGCAGGCGGGACATGTCGAGCAGGTTGCCGACGAGGGCGTCGAGCCGGTCGGCGCCCTCCTCGATGGCGGCGAGCAGCTCCGCCTCGTCCTCCTCGGACCAGGCGACGTCGTCGGAGCGCAGCGAGGTGACGGCGGCCTTGATGGCGGCGAGCGGGGTGCGCAGGTCGTGGCTGACGGCGGCGAGCAGCGCGGTGCGGATGCGGTTGCCCTCGGCCAGCTTGCGGGCCTCCACGGCCTCGGCGGCCAGCCGCTGCCGCTCCAGTACGACGGCCGCCTGGGCGGCGAACGCGCCGAGCACCCGGCGGTCGGCGGCGGGCAGCTTGCGGCCGGTGAGCGCCAGCGCCATGTCGTCGCCCACGGGCATGTCGGCGTCGGCGTCGTCCGGGCCCGGGGGGGCGCCGGCGCTGCCGCCGACGCGGCCGACGCAGGTCCAGCCGTCCTCGCCGCGCTGCCGCTCGAAGAGCGACACGGACTCCATGCCGAACGTCTCGCGCACCCGGTCCAGGAGCGATTCGAGCGACCCCTCGCCGCGCAGCACGCTGCCCGCGAGCAGCGACATCACCTCCGACTCGGCGCGCAGCCGGGCGGCCTGGGAGGTGCGGCGGGCGGCGAGGTCGACGACGGACGCCACCGCGACGGCGACCGCGAAGAAGACCACGAGGGCGACGATGTTGCGCGCGTCGGCGATGGTGAAGGTCTCCACGGGCGGGGTGAAGTAGTAGTTCAGCAGCAGCGAGCCGACCCCGGCGGAGGCCAGCGCCGGCAGCGTGCCGCCGAGGAGGGCCGCCAGCACGGTGGCGAAGAGGAACAGCAGCACCTCGTTGGCCAGCCCGAGGGTCCGGTCGAGCCTGAGCATCACGGCGGTGAGCAGCACGGGCCCGACCAGGCCGACGAGCCAGCCGGCGACGATACGGCCGCGGCCGAGGCCGGCGCCGCGGGCCATCGGCAGCCCGCGGCCCTTGGCGACCTCGCCGTGGGTGACGATGTGCACGTCGAGGTCGGGCCCGGACTCGCGGGCGACGGTCGCGCCCACGCCGGGGCCGAAGGCGTACTGCCACGCCTTGCGGCGGCTGGAGCCCAGCACGATCTGGGTGGCGTTGACGCCGCGCGCGAACTCCAGCAGGGCGTCCGGCACGTCGTCGCCGATGACGTGGTGGAACGTACCGCCCAGGTCCTCGACAAGGGTGCGCTGGACGGCCAGCTCCTCGGGCGGGGCGGTGTTCAGGGGGGTCAGGCCGTCGCTGCGGGAGATGTAGACGGCCATGATCTCGCCGCCCGCGCCCTTGGTCGCCAGCCGGGCGCCGCGGCGGATGAGCGTACGGCCCTCGGGGCCGCCGGTGATGCCGACGACGATGCGCTCGCGAGCCTGCCAGGTGTCGCGGATGTCGTGCTCGCTGCGGTACTCCCGCAGGTAGTCGTCGACGCGGTCGGCGACCCAGAGCAGCGCCAGCTCGCGCAGGGCGGTGAGGTTGCCGGGGCGGAAGTAGTTGGACAGCGCGGCGTCGATCTTGCCGGGGTCGTAGATGTTGCCGTGGGCCATGCGGCGGCGGAGCGCCTCGGGCGACATGTCGACAAGCTCGATCTGGCCGGCCTTGCGGACCACGGCGTCCGGCACGGTCTCCCGCTGCCGTACACCGGTGATGGCCTCCACGACGTCCCCCAGCGACTCCAGGTGCTGGATGTTGACGGTCGATATGACGTCGATGCCGGCGCTCAGCAGCTCCTTGATGTCCTGCCAGCGCTTCTCGTTGCGGGAGCCGGGGACGTTGGTGTGGGCCATCTCGTCGACGAGCGCCACGGCGGGCCGGCGGGCGAGGACGGCGTCCACGTCCATCTCGGTGAACCGCGTGCCGCGGTAGTCCAGCTCGCGGCGCGGTATCTGCTCCAGGCCGTAGAGCAGCACCTCGGTGCGCGGCCGGTCGTGGTGCTCGACGAAACCCACGACCACGTCGGTGCCGCGCTCCAGCCGTCGGTGCGCCTCGGAGAGCATCGCGTAGGTCTTGCCCACGCCCGGCGCCGCGCCCAGGTAGATCCGCAGCTTGCCCCGTGTCATGACTCGATTGTCCGTCCGCTTTCGTGCATGTCGCACCGTCGAGCGTACGACCGCGCGGGCGGTCCGGCGCCCCCGGCGAGGGCCGGGGACCGGACCTTGACGCGTCTCTGACGGGAGCCGGGGGCGCCGCGGGGCCGTGGGGCGTACGGGTGGCGGGCGGCGGGTGCGGCGGTCGTACGGGTCAGAGGGCCGGCGGCTCCCCGGCCGTGCCCGCCTCCGAGTGGTCCGTGATCGTGCCGTCGCGCAGCTCCAGGACCCGGTCCGCCAGGTCCAGCAGCGCCGCGTCGTGCGTGGCCACCAGCGCCGTGACGTCCTCGCTGCGCACCACCGCCCGCAGCAACTCCATCACCGCGTGCCCCGTCTCCGCGTCCAACTGCCCCGTCGGCTCGTCCGCGATGATCAGCGCAGGACGGTTCGCCAGCGCCCGGGCGATCGCCACCCGCTGCTGCTGCCCGCCGGACAGCTCCCCCGGCCGCTGCGCGGCGTGGTCCGCGAGCCCGACCAGCGCGAGCAGCAGCTCCACCCGCTCCTCGCGCTCCCGCGGCGGTACCTTGCGCAGCCGCATCGGCACCCCGACGTTCTCTGCCGCGGACAGGATCGGGATCAGCCCGAACGACTGGAAGACCAGCCCGATCCGGTCCCGCCGCAGCTCCAGCAGCTCCGCCTCGCCGAGCCCGGACAGCGCCACGCCGTCCAGCTCGATCCGGCCGGAGTCGGCGACGTCGAGCCCGGCGACGAGGTTCAGCAGCGTCGTCTTGCCGGAGCCCGAGCGGCCCTTCAGCGCGACCAGCTCGCCGCGCGGCACCCGCAGCGACACCCCGCGCAGGGCGTGCACGGCGGTGGCGCCGCTGCCGTACGTGCGGTGCAGGTCCTCGACGACGACCATGGCCCCGGCGCCGGCCGCCGCCCGTTCCCGTACCGCCGTGCCTTCTCTGCCGGTGTCCTCGCTCATGCGTCCTCCCCCTCGTCGCGCCGCCCGCCGGGCGGCTCGCCCTGTCCTTCCGGCGCGGCCGGCTCCCCGCCGGCCCGCCACACCCCGACGTGGCCCCGCTCCGCGGTCAGCCGGACCCGTCGCCGCAGACCGTACCGCTCGACGTACTCGCGCGGGAGCTGCAGCCTGCCGACCCGGTCGAGCACGGCGTACTCCGCGGCCGTCAGCCCCTCGTCCCGCAGCGTCTCGGCGGCGGTGCGGCCGTCGCGGATCTGCACCGTGCGGCGGACCTGACGGGAGACCAGCGGGTCGTGGGTGACGACGAGGACGGTGGTGGCCAGCTCCTCGTTGGCGCGGCGCAGCGCGGCGAAGACCTGCTCGCCGCTCGCGGTGTCCAGCTCCCCGGTCGGCTCGTCGGCCAGCAGCACCCGCGGCCGGTTGGCGGCGGCGACGGCCACGGCGACGCGCTGCTGCTCGCCGCCGGACAGCTCGCCGGGGCGGCGGTGCGCGCAGTCCGCGACGCCGAGGGCGTCGAGCAGGTCGGCGGCCCGGGCGGGGCGCTCGCGGCGGGGGACGCGGGCGTACGCCATGGGCAGCGCAACGTTCTCCTGGGCGGTCAGGTACGGCAGCAGGTTGCGGGCGGTCTGCTGCCAGACGAAGCCGACGGTGCGGCGCCGGTACGCCAGCCGCTCGCGGCGGCCCATGGCGAGCAGGTCGTGCCCGGCGACGCGGGCGCGGCCCGCGGTGGGCACGTCGAGGCCGGAGAGGATGCCGAGGAGGGTGGACTTGCCGGATCCCGAGGCGCCGACGAGGGCGGTCATCTCACCTTCCGCGACGGCGAGATCGAGGCCCTGGAGGGCCTGCACCTCGACGCCTTCGGTGTGGAAGATGCGGACGAGGTTGTCACAGTCGACGACGGGCCCGCCGCCCCCGGCGGCGGGCGCGGCCCGGGCGGCGGCCTCCAAGTCGGCGAGGTCGGGGGGCGGGTCCTGGGCCGGGGTGCGGGGTTCGGTCACGCGGACCTCCTGGGCCGGGTCCGGGCGGTCGGGGATGTGCGGTGGGGCATGGGGCCGGGCGTGCCGGACGGGCTGCCCGCGGTCCCCGCCGGGCGGCGATCGCGGTCATCGGTCCTCCCCCACGCGCAGGGCCGTCAGGCGGCGGGTGCGGCGGGTGGTCACCGCGTCGGCGGCTGCCGCCGCGGCGACGAGGGCGAGCAGACCGAGGGTCAGGGCGGCGGTGAGGAGGAGGTCGGGGTGGCGGGAGGGGGCGGTGGGGCCGCCGGTGAGGGCCTGGAGGTCCAGGGCCGGGCCCAGGGCCGCGGGCAGTGCGAGGCCCAGGACGAGGCCGCCGGCCGCGGCGGCGAGGGCGAGCGGGGCGAGTTGCAGGACGCCGAGGGCGGTGGCGCCGCGCCGGCCGAGGCCGAGGAGGCGCAGGTACGCGGTGGTGCGGGCGCGCTCAGGGGCGGAGAGCAGCAGCTCCACGAGCAGCGTGAGCAGCGCCAGCGCGGCGGCCAGCGCCGCGCACACGGCGTGCGCGCCGCGGATCGCGCCGAGCACGCCGTCGTCGCGGTCCGCCGCCCGCTCCTCCGCGGTGATCAGCAGTTCCCCGTACGGGCTGCCGTAGCCGGTGCCGGGCGCGGCGGCGCGCAGGGCGGCGGGGGTGGCGGTCCCGTAGTACAGGACGGCGGCCGTGCCGCGGGGGGTGTCCGCGGCGCGCTCCCGGTCCGCGGCGGCGAGCGCCGCGGTGTCGGCGAGCAGCAGCGGCCGGTCCGCGCCCGGCGCCGCGCCGCTCGCCCCGTACAGCGGGCCGAAGGCCGCGTCCCGCGCCGCGCCCCCGGCCAGCCGCCCCGCGACCCGCACCCGCACCCCCGGCCACTCCGTCTCGTACGTCTCCCCGGTACGGACCTCCCCCCGCTCCCCGCCGGCCAGCACCGGGAGCACCAGCCGCCCCGCGCCGTCCCGCCGCGGCGCCCCCAGCCCCGCGACCGCCGCCGCGGCCGAACCGGGGTCGGCCCGGCGCAGCGCCGCCCCGTCGACGGCGAGCACGTCGGCGCCGCGCTGCCCGAGGCCGGTGACGGCGCTGGTCAGGTCGGTGCGAACGAGCCGTACCCGCACCGCCTCCGCCACGCCCGGCGCCCGGCGCAGCGCCTCGTCGGCGGCGGGCCCTGCGGCGTCGGTGAGCACGGCGTCGGCGCCGCCGGTCCGCCATTCGAGCGCGTCGCGGCGGCCCTCCTCGACGGTGCCGGTGACCAGGCCGCCGAAGACCGCGGCGCCCAGGGTGGCGACGAGCACGAGCAGCGCGAGCACGGCGGCGGGCGCGTCGCGGGCGGCGCGGGAGAGCACCAGCAGGCCGAGCGGGCCGCGGCGGCGGGCCGCGAGCCGCGCCAGCAGGCGCAGCGGCGGCGGGTAGGCCCGTATCAGCAGCACCACGACCGCCAGCCCGCACAGCAGCGGCGCCCCGGCGACCAGCGGGTCCGACGCGCCGCTGCCGGCCGTGCCGCGCACCCGCAGCGCCCACACGCCGGCGCCGGCGAGCAGCAGCACGGCGGCCTCCGCGGTCAGCCGCCGCCCCGTACTCCCCCGGCGGCGGCGCGGGCCCGGCCGCCGGTCCCGTACCGCCGCCCAGGTCAGCGCGGGCAGCGCCAGCCAGGCCGCACCCGCGACCGCGGCCGCCGGCCACACCGACGGCGCCGCGCCGCCGGGCAGCGCCAGCCGCGCCCCCGCGTACCCCGCCGCCAGCGCCGCGCCCGCCACGGGCGCGTACTGCGCGGCGCGGGACAGCGCGACGCCCGGCGCGGAGGCACCGCGGGCGCGCCGCAGCCGGTGCTCGCCGAGCCGCCGCCGCACCGCGAGCCGGGCGGTGACGAGGACGGCGGCGAGGCCGACGCCGACGACGGAGGCGAGGGCGAGGGAGACGACGGTGGCGGCCTGGTCCCACTCGGCGTCGAAGTCGCGGACGAGCGGCTGGACTTCGTCGGTACGGGTCGGGCGCTCGGCGTGGTGGGAGCCGTAGATGCACAGGGGGTTGCCGGTGGTGGCGCAGAAGTTGTCGGCGGAGGCGCGGTCGTACGCGGCGAGGCCGCGGATCAGCGCGGCGCGGCCGTCGTCGCCGGCGAAGCGGGCAGCGGCCTCGTCGCGGTCCTCGTCCGTCTCCGCGACCTCCAGCCGGAGCCGCCACTCGACGGTGAGCTGCGGCAGCCCGCGGGCGAGGAGGGCGTCGAGCGCGCCGGGGGCGATGAGCGCCTGGGCCTCGGCGGGCCCGCGGTCGGCGGGGAGCGGGACGGCGAGGAGCGGGTTGCCACGCCAGAGGCGGGCGGCGGGGTCGGGGCGGAGGAAGCCGGTGACGACGACGGGGGTGTCCAGTTGGGCGACGCGCGGGGTGAGGGCCAGCTCCTGGCCGAGGCGCAGGCCCAGCGCGTCGCGGGTGCGGGTGGAGACGGCGATCTCGACGGGCCCGTCGGGGCCGGTGTCGCGCGGAGGGCGGCCGGCGGCGTAGCCGGCGGGGCCGGGGGCCTCGGTGGTGTGGAGCAGGGAGAGGGCGGCGGTGCCGCGGGGGGCGTCGAGGGTGGCGGCGGGGACGAGGACCTGGTGCCCGGGCTTGCCGAGGAGACCGTCGAGGGCGTCGGGGGAGCCGGTGGTCACGTCGTGCCCGGCCTGCTCCAGGTCGTCGGCGAGGCGGGTACTGCCTTCCCCCGACGGTCCGGTGACCGGCTGACCGAACGTCACGGTGCGGGTGAGCAGGGGGCGTTCGTCCTGCGCGGCGGCGATCCGGTCGACGAGCGCGCGGCCGGCGGCCAGGTCGAGGAGCGGGGGCGCGGCGGTGGCGACGGCGGCGAGGACCGCGACGAGCACGCCGAGGCAGGCGAAGGCGGGCAGGTCGGCGCGGGCCTCGCGCCAGGCGCGGGGGCGGAGGGCGGGGCGGGGCGCTTGGTCGGAGGCGGCTCGCCGGTCCGCGCCGCTCGCGCCGGAGCCTTGGCCCGTAGCGGCCGTGCCCGCCGTCTTTCCCGTACGAACCGGGCCGCCCGCCCGCTCCGTACGCCACCGCCGCCACCCCCTCATTCGTCCCCCGCCCTCAGCACCCGCGCCAGGTCCGTGCGCGCCAGCGCCCGCGCGGTCGCCGTGACCGCGAGGCAGATCAGCGCCGTCACCGCCGCCGCGACCACCGCCACCCGCACCCACGGCACCGCCACCGCCAGCTCCGGGTGCACCGGCGCCCCGGTCTCCGTGACCGTCACCGCCGGTATCACCGCAGCCGCGAGCGCCACCCCCGTCGCCGTGCCCACCGCGGCGGCGAACGCCGCGACGCAGAGCTGCTCCGTCCACAGCAGCGCCGTCAACTGCCGCGTCCGTACGCCCAGCGCCCGCAGCAGCGCGAACTCCCGCGCCCGCGCCCGTACCGCCAGCACGCTGTGCAGCGCGAAGCCGACGACGGCGAACGCCGGTGCCAGCACCAGGCACAGCCGCAGCGCCCCGTCCGTGCCCTCGCGCAGCGGCGACGCCGCCAGCTCCGCCCGCTCCCCCGGCACGTCCCGCGCCGTACCCAGCTCCGGGCGCCGCTCGACGGCCGCGCGGGCGGCACCGGCGGCGCCGCCGCGGGCGGCCAGCCACCAGTGCGACTCCACCGGCGGGTCGAGCCCGGCCCGTACGAGATACGCCGCGAGCACCCGGGTGTCGACCAGCAGCCGCCCCCGCCGCGGGTCGGTGCCGGGGACGGCGTCGACGCTGCCGACGACCCGCGCCCGCAGCTCCGTGCCGCCCGGCAGCCCGGCGCGCAGGGTCTCGCCGACCTCCGCCTGGCCCGCGGCGAGCAGCGGGCCGGTGGCGAGCACGGGCACGGGCCGCGGCTTGCCCTGGCCGGTGAGGCCGAGTTGGACCTGCCAGCTCAGCAGTTCGTCGGGCAGCGAGGTGTCCGGGCCGCGCAGCACGCCGTCGAAGAGCGTGTCGGGAGCGGTGCGCAGTTCGCAGAGGACGAACCCGGTGGCGCGGCGCGGCGGCATGCCGCGCGTCGGCGCCGGCTTGCGTCCCGGGCAGCCGGCGAGCCCGCGGTCGGGCCGCTCGCCGCCGATGAGGTCCCGCCAGCCGGCGCCGCGCGGGGCGCCCGCGAAGTCGTCGATCGTCAGCCGGTACGTGCGCTGCGCGGCCTCCTCCTCCGTGTGCAACTGGAGCCCGGTGAGCCGCAGCGGGTACTGGTACCCGGCGAGCGGGAGGCTCATCCGGTGCGCCCGGCCGTCGGCGGGCGGCAGGGAGCCGGAGACGGTGTGCGCGAGGCCGTCGGCGTCCTCCAGGGTGGCGGCGAGCGTGAACGGCTCGGCGGTGCCGGGGCCGTCCGCGTCGAGCCGTACGCGCATGCCCAGGGCGTCGGGGCGGCCCGGCAGCGGCAGCCCGTGGGACTGCGCCTCTTCTGTGCCGCCGAGCGCGGCGAACACGTCGTACGGCAGGCCCGCCCCGTCCCGGACGGCGGGCACGGGGCCGGCGGCGGCGCCGGTGCGGAGCGTCGGCAGCACCTCCGCGGAGTCCAGCGCGGTCAGCCCCGCGAACGAGGTGCCGACGGTGACGTCCCAGTCCACCACCGGCGTGGCCGCGGCGACGCCGGGCAGCCGGCCGTACCGTGCGTGGCGCTCCGCGCGCGGCACGAAGCCCGCGCCCTCCTGCCCGGCCTCGACGCTCAGGTCGGCGCCGACGGCGAACGCGGACTGGTCGCGGTCGCCGCGGTCGAGCACCGCGAGGGCGGTGGCGCCGAGCGCGGCGATGGCCAGCGCGAGCGCGACGAGCAGCGCGGGACCCGCCTGCCCGGCCGCCCGGCGGCCCAGGTGCCAGCCGCCCAGCGGCAGGACCAGGCCCGCGGAGCGGCGCGCGAGCCGGTCGGCGGCGCGGGCGGCGAGCGGCAGCAGCCGGAGCGCGAGCAGCACGGTCGCGGCGGTGAGGGCGACGGGCGCGAGCACGACGACGGGGTCGACGGTGCCGGAGTCGGCGACCGGGGTGCGGTACGTGACGAGTTGCAGCCAGCCGACCGCGGCGACCCCGGCCAGCGCCAGGTCCGCACCCGCCCGCTGGTACGCCGCAAGGCGCGGCACCCGGCGCCGCAGCCGGGCCACCGCGCGCCGGTCCCGGGCGGCCCGGGCGACGGGCGTGAGCGCCGCGGCGGCGTGCACGGCGAGCGCCAGCGCGGCGACCGTCCACCCCGCGCCGGTCGCGGCACTCCCCGGCACCGGCCCGTCGAACAGCCCGGCCTCGGCAAGACCCCGTAGCAGCGGGCCCGCCGGATACGGCGCGGCCAGCGCGGCGGGCAGCGCCACCGCGGCCCACTGCGCCGCGGCCCCGCAGACGAGCCGCAGCGGCCCGGCGCCGCGGCTGCCGAGCAGCACCACCTCGGCGGCGCGGTGCCGGGCGAGCTGCCTGGCGGTCAGCACGAGCGCGGCGAGGGCCAGCGAGGCGAGCAGGGCCACGGGCAGGTACGTACCGGCCCGCGCGACGGCGACGGGCACGTCCAACTGCCGCAGCGCGTACGGCAGGTCGGTGGCCGCCTCGGTGTCGGCGAGCGCGCCGCCGCCCCGGCCGAAGACGACCCGCTCGGCGTCCCCCGCGGCCAGCGCGACGACGCGCTCCCGCAACGGCCCGACCTGCCCGAGCCGCAGCCGCCGCGCGTCGGGCACGGCGAGCCACACGGCTCTGGCGTCCCGCCGGAGTAAGGGATGCCTGGCGAAGACGCGCCGGTCGACGAGGCCGACGCTGTCGGGGGTGCCGAAGGTCCCGGTGAGGTCCTGCCAGAGGGGCGCGCGGGGGTCGCGCGGAACGTAGAGCCCGGAGACCCGCATGGCCAGCGGCCGCACCGCGGCATCGCCTCCGGAGCCGGCGCCGGGGTCCTCGCCGCCGGAGCCGCGGCCTTCGCCGGCCGCGCTCTCGTCTCCCGTGCCGGAACCGCCGCCGCCCGCGCCCGAGTCGGAGCCCTCGCCGCCGCCCTCCGCGGCGGCGTCCTCGTCGCCGCCCAGGGCGAAGTCGTCGCCCGTCGCCAGGCCCAGCCGCGCCGCATAGCCCTCGTCGAGGACGACCTCCACCGGCCCCCCGGCCGCCGCCCCGGCCCGCGGCCACTCCCCCTCCGTCAGCCGCGCCTGGCGGCCGGCATCCTCCGCCCACAGCAGCGAAAGACCCACCGCGCCCCGCCCGCCGACGCCGCTCCCGGCCACGGCCAACTGCTGCTCCCGCGCGGCCGGCGCCCGCACCAGCCGCGTCGTCCGGTGCGCCACCTCGCCGTACGTACGCGCCAGCGCGCCCCGCACGGGTCCGTCCGCGCGCGCCACGGCGTCCGGGTCGTACGCCCCGCTGATCCGCACCGCCGCGTCCGGATCCGCCGCGAGCCGCTCCCTGGCCCCGGTCTCCGCGGCCTGCTCGGCGACCGCGACGAGCGCGGCGAGGACGGTGACGGCCAGGAGGAGGGCGAGCGCGGCAGCGGCCAGCACGAGGCCGTGGTGCGCGCTCTGCCGCAGCACCGGCGGTAGCCTGCGCCCCGGCCGCGCGACGGTCGCCGTCAACGGTCCCCCCATGTCCCGGATGCCGGGAGAATAAGCGAGCCGCAAACGCCCCGGGCAGCCCCGGAACCCGCCGTCACCGCTTCGTTACCCGGGGGTGGCGGCCACCGGGTTCACTGGGGCCCCGCCCACACACCACGGCGGCGGGCCGGGTCGTCATGACCCGGCCCGCCGCCGTACAACCGCTTCCGCGCGGAACGCTCAGCGCACCTCGGTGATCTCCGGGCCGCGCGCCAGCGAATCGATGCCGCCCGCGAACCGCGAGCCCTCGCTCGCCTCGTCCTGCTGCACCCCGTCCGGCACCATCTGCGCGTCCGTCGGCAACTGCAGCACGATCGGGTCCCGCGGCGCCATGGGCCCGTCACCGCGTACGACGACGGTCTCGCGGAAGATCTTCTCCAGCACCCCCGCCGCCTGCGGCTGCACCGCGGCGTGGCCGGAGATCACCCCGCGCAGGAACCACCGCGGGCCGTCGCAGCCGACGAACCGCACGACCTGCATGCCGCTCTTGCCGTCCGGCAGCTTGACCGGCACCTGCGCGCGCAGCTCCCAGCCGAGGCTGTCCTTGTGCTCGTCGATGATGCCGCCCTGCTTGGTGATGCCGTTGGCGATCTCGGTGCGGACCTCGCCCCAGATGCCCTCGTTCTTGGGGGCGGCGAAGCCCTGCAACTGGATCGCGCTGTCCCGCAGCACCACGGTCGCGGCGACGATCGAGTCGCCCGCCACCTCGACACGCAGCTCCATGCCCTCGACCCCGGGGACGAGCAGGCCGCCGAGGTCCACCCGGCCGCGGCCGGCGTCCTCGACCTCGCCGATGTCCCACGGTCCTTCGGGCCGCTCCTCGGGGGGCAGCGCGTAGCGGCGCTCCTCCCCGTCCTCCGGCTCGTCCGCCGACTCGGCGTCCTCCGCGGCCACGCCGTCGGCGAGCTTGTCGGCGGGCTCCTCCTGCCCCTTGCGACGACGTCCGAACACGTCACTGTCCTTCCCGGTCGGCAATGACCGAAGCGTATCCATGAACTGCCTGACGGTCCCCGAGGGAGGCGTGCCCTCCGGTCGAACCGTGCCCACCCTCGCCCCTGGCGGAACCGGGGAGCTCGGATACCTCGTGGAAGCGGGCCTTCTCCACCTGCTGGATCACGAGCTGGGCGATCCGGTCGAAACGCTCGAACCGCACCGGGCGGCGCGGGTCGAGGTTGACCACGTTCACCTTGATCTCCCCACGGTACCCGGCATCCACCGTCCCCGGGGCGTTGACGAGGGTGACGCCGCAGCGGGCGGCGAGCCCGGAGCGCGGGTGGACGAACGCGGCGTAGCCGTCGGGCAGGGCGATGGCGATGCCGGTGGGCAGGATGACGCGCTCACCGGGGGGCAGCTCCGCGGGCCGGGTGGTGACGAGGTCGACGCCGGCGTCGCCGGGGTGCGCGTACGCCGGGAGCGGTACCTCGGGGTCGACGCGGCGGATCAGCACGTCCACCGGCTCCCGCCCGGCCGTCACGGGTTCACCTCGAACGCGCGGGCCCGCCGGACCTGGTCGGGGTCGGCCATCGCGGCCCGGATCTCGCGGTCCCGGCCGTGCTCGACGAAGTGGTCCACGTTCACCTCCACGAACAGGGCGTCGGCGCGTACGGCCACCGGTCCTTCGGGGGCGTCGAGGCGGCCTGCGGCGGTGGAGTAGATCTTGCGGCCGGCGACGGCACGGACGTGGGCGGCCAGGTGGAGCGTGGTGCCCACCGGCACCGGGCGCAGGAAGTCGGTCTCCAGCCTGCCGGTCACCGTGATGGTGCGCAGCAGCCAGCTCAGCGCGCCCAGCGTCTCGTCGAGCGCGGAGGTGAGCACCCCGCCGTGGGCGAGGCCCGGGGCGCCCTGGTGGGCGGCCTTGACGGTGAACTCCGCGGTCACGCTCACGCCCTCGCCCGCCCGCGCGGCCAGGTGCAGGCCGTGCTCCTGCTCGGCGCCGCAGCCGAAGCACTGGTCGTAGTGGGAGCCGAGGAGCTGTCCCGGCGCCGGGGCGTCCGGGTGCCGCGCGGGTTCCGCGGCGCCGGGCGGCGGGGTCAGCTTGTCACTTGCAGTCACGCGGCCAGAGCCTACCTGCGCACCCGACCCGCGGCCGAGCCGCGGTCGGGGGCCGTGGGAGGCTGGTCGCCATGGAGACGACGCAGAGCTACGACGAGCGGCTGAGCGCACCGCGGTCCTGGTGGGGTCTGGCGGTGGGCACGGGGGTGTGCCTGGCGCTGATGCTGACGCCCTTCGGGACGCTGCCGCTGCTGGCCGGGCTCGCCGGCGGGACGGCGCTGGCGGCGGTCGGCGTCAGCTCGTACGGGTCGGCGCGGATCCGCATCGTCGCCGGGAAGCTCGTCACCGACGACGCCCGGGTCCCGCTGACGGCGCTGGGCGAGGCGCAGGCGCTGGACGCGGAGGAGGCGCGGGCCTGGCGTACGCACAAGGCGGACACGCGCGCGTACATGCTGCTGCGCGGGTACATCCCGACGGCGGTGCGGGTGGAGGTCACGGATCCGGAGGACCCGACGCCGTATCTCTACCTGTCGACGCGGCAGCCGGAGCGGCTGGTCGCGGCGCTCAGGTCCGCCGCGGGCTGAGGGCGGGACGCGCGAGCGCGCCTCAGCGCTCACCCGGCGGCAGCGCCCGCGGGTCGCCCTTCGGCAGTCCCGTGCCCGTGCCCCCGGCGCCGGTGCGGCCGCCGGGGTCCCCGGGCGTCGCAAGCTCCCCGCCCGCGGGCGGGAGCGCGTCCCACGGGACCTGGCGGGCGCGCAGGTCGTCGCGGATGCGCTCGGCGAGGTTGCTCGTATCCCTGCGGTTCATCAGCGCACCGGCGGCCGCGCCCATGAGGAACGGGGCGAGGGTCGGCAGGTTCCGCACGGTGCGCTTGAGGATCTGCTGCCGCAGCCGGCGGCGCATGGGGGCGCCGAGTACGGCGTCGAAGCTGACACTGCCCTTGAGCACAGCGGTGTCGATGCCGCGCTCGTCGGTCCAGGCGCCGAGGTACGCCATGGCCCGCTGCCGAGCCGGGCCCGCCGCCCGTACCCCGTACACCTCGTGCAGCTCGGCGATCAGCTTCAGCTCTATCGAGGCCACCGCCACGATCTCGGCGGCGAGTTCGGCGGGCATGGCTGGCGGCGCGGGCATCATCGCCGCCGCTCCGATGCCCGCGCCGACCGTGGCGCTCCCCTTCACCGCACCGGCGACGAGCCGGTCGGCGATCTCCTCCGGGCCGAGCCCGGGGAACTGCCGGCGCAGGGTCGCCAGGTCGCGGACCGGGACGCGCGGCGCCGTCTGCACGATGGCGTCCGCCACCCGCTCAAGCGCCGCCCGGACGCGCCGGTCGGGGCGCGTCCGCTGCAGGATCCCGGTCTTCGGCCCGGCGGGACCGGAGCCGGCCGTGGGGGGCACGGCCGGCCTCAGGCCGCGCAGTCGCGGCAGATCGGCTGGCCGTTCTTCTCGGCGGCCAACTGGCTGCGGTGGTGCACCAGGAAGCAGCTCATGCAGGTGAACTCGTCCTCCTGGCGGGGCAGGACCCGCACGGACAGCTCCTCGTTGGAGAGATCCGCACCGGGCAGTTCCAGCCCCTCGTTCTGCTCGAATTCGTCGACGTCGACGGCGGCGGCCGACTTGTCGCTGCGCCGCGCCTTCAGCTCTTCGATGCTGTCTTCGTTGACGTCGTCGTCTGTCTTGCGTGGGGTGTCGTAGTCCGTTGCCATTCTCGCTCTCCCCCTCCGGGTGGTCAGTGAGTCTCCAGCGCACGTAACGCATGAGAGGCCGGTCTTGTGCCCGACCCGAAGCGGAGATTTTGCCTCACATCAAGGTCTGTTACGCAATCGACACCCAGCCGCCCCCCGCAGGGGTGATCGCGGCCGGATGGCGAAAGGGACCATACGCGGTCCCGGGCCCTTCTCGTGCACGCCACCCCGTGTACTTCCCGTGACCGCATCCTGCGGAAACGCGGATCTTACGGGCTTTTCCCGGAATACGGCGATGACGCAGCGCACACGCCCGGGATGAGTGGAATGTGACGTATCACACAGTCTGCATGGGCAGGGCGACGCGAATCACCAGGCCCCCGCCTTCGCGCGGCTGTGCGGTCACCGTCCCGCCGTGCGCGCGAATGACGGATCTCACAATGGACAGCCCCAGTCCTACCCCCTTGTCACTGCCCGTACGCTCCGTACGAAGACGCCGGAACGGCTCGAAAAGGTTGTCCACCTCGTACGCCGGGACGACCGGTCCGGTGTTGGCGACCGTCAGCACGGCGACGCCGGGCTGCGCCTCCGTCGCCACCTCGACCCAGCCCCCCTCGGGGACGTTGTACCGCACGGCGTTCTGCACCAGGTTCAGCCCCACCCGCTCCAGCAGCACCCCGTTGCCCTGGACGTACGCGGGCTTGCGCACCCCGCGCAGCTCGACGCCCCTGCCCTGCGCCTCGCCGCGGGTCTGGTCCAGCGCCTGGGAGGCCACCTCGGCGAGGTCGACGGGCTTTCTGTCGACGATCTCGTTCTCGCTGCGGGCGAGCAGCAGCAGGCCCTCCACCAGCTGCTCGCTGCGCTCGTTGGTGGCCAGCAGGGTCTTGCCGAGCTGCTGCAGCTCCGGCGACGCCTGGGGATCGGAGAGCTGGACCTCCAGCAGAGTGCGGTTGATCGCCAGCGGCGTGCGCAGCTCGTGCGAGGCGTTGGCGACGAAGCGCTGCTGGGCGTTGAACGCCCGGTCGAGTCTGTCGAGCATGTCGTCGAAGGTGTCCGCCAGCTCCTTCAGCTCGTCGTCGGGGCCGTCCAGCTCGATCCGCTTGTGCAGGTCGGAACCGGCCACGCTGCGCGCGGTGCGGGTGATACGGCCGAGCGGCGAGAGCACCCGGCCGGCGACGACGTAGCCGAAGGCGAAGGCCAGGACCGTCATCCCCAGCAGCGCGAGCAGCGACTTGCGCAGCAGGGAGTCCAGGGCGAGCTGGCGGCGCCGCTCGATGCAGGCCTCCAGGATGCCGTTGAACTGGTCGTACGTCTTGGCGTCCGAGACCTCGGGACAGGGCCCGCTGGCCACCTGCACGGTGCCGCTGCTCTCCAGCAGCTTGAAGGGGGTGGCGAAGCTGTCCAGGGCGGTGGCGGCCAGCAGATAGATGATGGCCAGCAGCACCATGCCGGCCATCAGGAACATGCCGCCGTAGATCAGCGTGAGGCGTATCCGGATGGTCGGGCGCAGCCAGTACGGCGCCGCGCCCTCCCGGGGGTCCCAGGTGGGCTTGGGCGGGGTGCCGGCGGGCAGCTCGTCCGACGCGGAGCGTCTGTTGTCGTCCATAGGGCCATCCGTCGGGTGCGTGGGGGTGCGTCGGGGCGTCAGATGCGGTAGCCGGAGCCGGGCACCGTGATGATCACGGGGGGCTCGCCGAGCTTGCGGCGCAGCGTCATGACGGTGACGCGTACGACGTTGGTGAACGGGTCCGTGTTCTCGTCCCACGCCTTCTCCAGCAACTGCTCCGCGGAGACCACGCCGCCCTCGGCCCGCATCAGGACCTCGAGCACCGCGAACTCCTTCGGCGCGAGCTGCACGAGCCGCCCGTCCCGGTAGACCTCCCGGCGGCCCGGGTCGAGCTTGATCCCGGACCGCTCCAGCACCGGGGGCAGCGCCTGGGTGCTGCGGCGGCCGAGGGCGCGCACGCGCGCCGTGAGTTCGCTGAAGGCGAACGGCTTGGGCAGGTAGTCGTCCGCGCCCAGCTCCAGACCCTCGACGCGGTCGCGGACGTCGCCCGCCGCGGTCAGCATCAGCACGCGGGTGGGCAGGCCCAGCTCGACGACCTTGCTGCACACGTCGTCGCCGTGGACCAGCGGCAGGTCGCGGTCGAGCACGACCACGTCGTAGTCGTTCAGCTCGATGCGGTCGATGGCCGCCGCGCCGTCGTAGACGACGTCCACGGCCATCGCCTCCCGGCGCAGGCCGGTGGCCACCGCGTCGGCGAGCAGTTGCTCGTCCTCGACGACGAGTACGCGCACGGCGGGGTCCTCTCTACGTGGTGCGTGGGGGCACGGAACGGGGCTGAAGAACAGCTCCATCCTGCCTGCAATGTGCGTAAACCGGTGGTAAGCAGCCGGGCACCCAAAGATTCTGCGGATCCGATGTTTCCACCCCGGGTACTGCGGGGAGGACGATTCCACACCCGCCGATCACGTTTCCCAGCCTCCATTCCCGGCATGGCACACAGGCTGTAGCCGGAAGGACGGTCTCCGTGATCTGAACCGTCGGCACACCCCCAAGTGCCTCGACCCGACGACGAGGGGGCGCACACAATGGACGCTTTCACCGCTGGCATTCTGCAGCGCATCAAGAAGGCCGAGAACGAGCTGGACCGCGCCCGCGAGGAAGGCGACGAGTTCGGTGTCGAGGTCGAGCAGGAGGAGCTGGACGATCTGCGCCGGCTCGCCGCCGACCACGGCGTCGAGGTCGGCGCCGGCTCCGGAGTCTGACCCGCCCGACGCCCACACCGCCCCGGCACCCCGACGGTGCCGGGGCGCCGCATTGTCCGCAGGTGTCCGGGAGGCGTCGGCGGGGTGGCGTGAGGGTTTCGGGGTACGGGCCGGAAGGTGGCGCCGCTCCGGCGGGGGCGTACGCGCGGGAACGGCCGGGGGCACGGGCCGCGGGACCGGGGTGAGGGCCCGTACGACCGCCTGAGGCGGCGGTACGGCGCGGGCCGGGAGGATCAGTCGTGCCAGGCGCCCAGCTCGTCCAGCAGCCGCTGGAGCGGCTCGAAGAGCCCCGGCACCGCGGCGACGGTCAGGTCCCCGTCGGGCCGCCCGCCGGGCCGGGAGCCGGTCAGCGCGCCGCCCTCGCGGGCGATGAGGTCGCCGGCGGCCAGGTCCCACGGGTTCAGGCCGCGCTCGTAGTAGCCGTCGAGCCGGCCGCAGGCCACGTCGCACAGGTCGATCGCCGCCGAGCCGCCGCGGCGGATGTCGCGCACCCGGGGGATGAGCAGGCGGGCCACCTCGGCCTGGTGCGCGCGCACGTCGAGGACGTAGTTGAAGCCGGTGGAGACCAGCGCCTGGTCCATCGGCGGGGCGGGCCGGCAGTGCGCCGGTGCGCCGTTGACGAAGGCGCCGCCGCCGCGTACGGCGTGGTACGTCTCGCCGCGCATCGGCGCCGCCACGACGCCGACGACGGCCTCGCCCACGTACTCGGCGGCGATGCTGACCGACCAGTCGGGACGGCCGTAGAGGTAGTTCACGGTGCCGTCGATCGGGTCGACGACCCAGCGCACCCCGCTGCTCCCGGGCCGGCTCGCGCCCTCCTCGCCCAGGATCCCGTCGGCGGGCCGGTGCTCGGTCAGGAAGCCGGTGATCAGCTTCTCGGCGGCGAAGTCCATCTCGGTGACGACGTCGATGGCGCTGGACTTCGTCGCGGCCACGCCGAGGTCGGCGGGCCGGCGGTCGCGCAGCAGCTCGCCCGCGCGGCGCGCGGCCTCCAGCGCCAGGGCCAGCAGCTCGTCGTGGGGCGCGGCGGCGGGCTCGGGGCGGGGCTCGTCGGTCACGGTGCTCCTCGGGTGCGGGGGTGGGTGCCGCGGGCGGCTGCCGGGCGGCCGTCCGCCGGCTGTTCCGGCGGCGCCTGCGGTGGCGTCAGTCGGCGCCCGCGGTCGCGGGCCGGGGGTTGCGGGCCGGGCAGCAGCCCGCCGGGCAGACGTCGTGGCTCGGCCCCAGCCGGCCCAGCGCGAGCCGCTCGACGGGCTCCCCGCGCTCGGTCGCGGCCCGCTCCAGGACCAGCTTCCGCAGCGTCTCGACGAACTTCTGCCGCGCCCCGACGGTCGCGGACCGCACGGCGGGCAGGCCCAGCTCGGCCGCCTTCGCCGCCGCCTCGGTGTCGAGGTCGTACAGGACCTCCATGTGGTCCGAGACGAAGCCGATAGGCACCATCACGACCGCGGGCGCCCCGGCGGCGTGCAGCTCCTCCAGGTGGTCGCGGATGTCCGGTTCCAGCCACGGGATGTGCGGGGCGCCGCTGCGCGACTGGTAGACGAGCCGCCAGGGCCGCTGCACCTCGGTGAGCACGGCCACGGTGTCCGCGACCAGCTTGGCGACGTCCATGTGCTGCGCCACGTACGCGCCGCCGTCGCCGTGGTCCTCCGGGGGGCCCGAGGTGTCGGCGGCGGCGGTGGGGATGGAGTGGGTGGTGAACGCGAGGTGGGCGCCGTCGCGTACGTCCTCGGGCAGCCGCGCCAGCGCGTCCTGCACGCCGACGACCATGTCGCGGACGAAGCCGGGGGCGTTGAAGTAGTGCCGCAGCTTGTCGACGCGCGGCGGCTCCAGGCCCTCGGCGGTCAGCGCGGCCAGCGACTCGGCCAGGTTCTCGCGGTACTGCCGGCAGCCCGAGTACGAGGCGTACGCGCTGGTGACCAGCGCCAGCACCCGCCGGTGCCCGGCCTCGGTCATCTCCCGCAGGGTGTCGGTGAGGTACGGGGCCCAGTTGCGGTTGCCCCAGTAGACCGGGAGGTCGAGGCCCACCTCCGCGAAGTCCTTGCGCAGGGCCGCGAGCAGCGCGCGGTTCTGCGCGTTGATGGGGCTCACGCCGTCGAAGAGGTGGTAGTGCTTGCCCACCTCCTCCAGCCGCTCGCGCGGGATGCCTCGTCCCCGGGTGACGTTCTCCAGGAACGGAACGACATCTTCCGGGCCCTCGGGGCCGCCGAAGGACAGCAGCAGAAGGGCGTCGTACGGCTGGGAGGACGGCACGTCTGGCATGTCTTCGATCCTGCCATGAGCCCGCCCCTGGCCCGAGCCGGGCACCGGCGTCAGGACGGTCCGTACGCGTGAGTATCATCCCTGTCCAACCGGGGGCCGAGAGCCGGGACGAGGGGCCGTACGACGGGCCCGTTCAGCGGATGGACGGCGGATGCATCAGGTGAGGAGCACGAGTGCCGCGGGCGCCTGGCGCAACTGGGCGGGCACCGTCGCCGCCCGTCCTGCGCGCACCGTCAGCCCTGCCACCACCGCCGAGGTCGCCGACGCCGTACGGGCCGCCGCCGACGAAGGGCTGAAGGTCAAGGCCGTCGGTACGGGCCACTCCTTCACCGCCGCCGCGGCCACCGGCGGGCTCATGATCCGCCCGGAGCGGCTGGTCGGCATCCACGAGATCGACCGCGAGGCCGGCACCGTCACCGTCGCCGCGGGCACCCCGCTGCACCAGCTCAACCACGCCCTCGCCGCGGCCGGCCTCTCGCTGACCAACATGGGCGACATCATGGCGCAGACCGTGTCCGGCGCCACCGCCACCGGCACCCACGGCACCGGCCGCTCCTCCGCCTCGCTGGCCGCCCAGATCACCGCGCTGGAGCTGGTGACGGCCGACGGCCGGGCGCGTACGTACACGGCGGCCGACACCGGCGAGGACGCGGCGGTCTTCGCCGCCGCCCGGCTCGGCATCGGCGCGCTGGGCGTCGTCACCTCGCTGACCTTCGCGGTGGAACCGGTCTTCCTGCTCACCGCGCGGGAGGAGCCGATGGCGCTCCCGGACGTCCTCGCGTCCTTCGATGAACTGACCGAGGAGAACGAGCACTTCGAGTTCTACTGGTTCCCGCACACCGGCCGGTGCAACACCAAGCGCAACAACCGCAGCGAGGGCCCCGCCGAGCCGCTCGGCCGGATCGGCGGATGGATCGACGACGAACTGCTCTCCAACGGCGTCTTCCGGGCGGCCTGCGCGGTGGGGCGGGCGGTGCCCGCGGCGATCCCGGGCATCGCGGCGGTCTCCAGCCGCGCGCTGTCGGCGCGGACGTACACGGACATCCCGTACAAGGTCTTCACCAGCCCGCGGCGGGTGCGGTTCGTGGAGATGGAGTACGCGCTGCCGCGGGCGGCGGCCGTGGCCGCGATCCGGGAGCTGAAGGCGATGGTCGACCGGTCGGGGCTGCGGATCAGCTTCCCGGTGGAGGTACGGGTCGCGCCCGCGGACGACATCCCGCTGTCGACGGCGTCGGGGCGGGACACGGCGTACGTCGCGGTGCACCTGTACCGGGGGACGCCGCACCAGGCGTACTTCACGGCGGTGGAGCGGATCATGACGGCGCACGGCGGCCGGCCGCACTGGGGGAAGCTGCACAGCCGGGACGCGGAGTATCTGGCGGGGGTGTACCCGCGGTTCGGGGAGTTCACCGGGGTACGGGACCGGCTGGATCCCGGACGGGTGTTCGGGAACGACTACTTGCGGCGGGTATTGGGGGACTGAGCGCCCCGCGGGGGCGCCCCCGCGGCTACTGCGGCGCCCCCGGTGCCGTGGTGCCGTCCGGCTGCGGGGACGCCGGCGCCTCGCCCGTGCCGGGCTCCTCGGGTTCCTCGGGTTCCTCGCCGGTGCCCGGCGGCGTCGGGGTGGGCGTAGGGGCCGGGCTCGTGCCGCCGTCCTTGGTGCCGGGTGCGGGGCCGTCGCCGCCGCCGGGCCGCGGGGTGGACGTGCCGCCGGGGTCGGGGTGTTCGCCGGTGCCCTCGTCCGGGGAGCCGGTGCCGCCGACCCGGGGTTCGCCGGAGCCGGTGCCGGAGGTGCCGCCGGTGCCGCCGGTCTCCTCGGTGCCGGGTTCATGGGTGTCGTCGGTGGTGTGGCCGCCCCCGCCGGGCGCCGGCGGGGAGTCGGACTTTCGTTCGCCGGGGCTGAAAGACGTGCCGGTGCGGTCGTCGCCCCAGGCGTTGGAGAGCGGTCCGCCGGTGAGCTTCTCGATGCCGAAGACCACGGCCATCACGGCGGTGAAGGTCCCGGCGGCGACCAGCGCGAGGCGCCGCCAGCCGCGGGCGCGGGTGCCGTGGGTGCTGGCGCTGCCGAAGCCCCCGGTGGGGGCGGGTGCGGCGAGCACGGTGGTGGCGTCGCCGGGCTCCGGGCGGGCGACGGGCAGGAGTTGGGTCGCGTCGTCCGCCGCGGGGCGCACGGTGGGCAGCAGTTGGGTCGCGTCGTCCGCCGCGCCGGGCGCGCCCGGGAGGAGCCGCGTCTCGTCCCCGGCCGGCGGCGCCACGGTCCTGAGCAGGTGCGTCTCGTCGTCCGCCCGGTTGCGTACGGGCGTCCGCAGCGGCGTCGTCTGCTTGTGCAGCGCCTTCGGCGCCGCGACCGCCGCGTCCTTCAACTGCTGGCCCGTACGCCGGAAGACGTGCTGGAAGAGCGCGCCGCCCGCGGTGGCGCCCACGCTGACGACGCCGGCGCCGATGATCGTGCCGTACACACCCATGCTGGAGGCGAGGAACGCGGCCACCATCGTGGCCGACGCACCGCCCGCGACCTGGGCGCCGCTGAGTTCGATCTTCCCCTTGCGCTTCTCCTCGCCACCGTCGTCCGCCGTCCGGTCCGCCGTGCCCCGCATCTCCATCCCAAGATCGCTCCGATGGCCTCCTGCCCTCATGGACGAGCGCGCGGACGGACCCGTTAGTTCCGATTCCTGGGATTCTGTGATGCAACGCACCTCTTGATCGAACCGGGGCGCAACAGGCAGACTCAACTGCCGTGCAACGTTCCGCGTTCGGTGGCGCGCCGGTCCACCCGCATGGCTCGAATGGAGTACTGTGGGCGAGCCAGTGCCCCGGTGCCCGTCCGACGGCGGCGATCACGGCCGCTGCGTTGCAAATGCGTAACCGTGTCATAACGGCGCATCGGGTTCCAAGACCCGACACGCCGGGCAACTCAGCAATGTTGTGGCAGGCTGCACCCGGGCAGGCCACACTCGACTAGCGGGAAGAGCAGCGACGCACCGAACGTCGGCAGGCACCACCGGGAGGTTCCCATGCCCGAACTGCGTGTCGTGGCGGTCAGTAACGACGGCACACGGCTGGTGCTGAAGGCTGCGGACAGTACGGAGTACACCCTTCCGATTGACGAGCGTCTGCGCGCCGCGGTGCGCAACGACCGTGCGCGGCTCGGCCAGATCGAGATCGAGGTCGAGAATCATCTGCGCCCCCGCGACATCCAGGCGCGGATACGAGCCGGAGCGTCCGCGGAGGAGGTCGCCGCGCTCGCCGGGATCCCCGTCGACCGCGTCCGCCGCTTCGAGGGCCCCGTGCTCGCGGAGCGTGCGTTCATGGCCGAGCGCGCCCGCAAGACGCCCCTGCGGCGGCCCGGCGAGAGCGCCGGTCCCGCACTGGGCGAGGCGGTCGCCGAGCGGCTGATGATGCGCGGCGCGGAGAAGGATTCCGCGCGGTGGGACTCCTGGCGCCGGGACGACGGCACGTGGGAGGTGCTGCTCGTCTACCGCGTCGCGGGTGAGCCGCACAGCGCCGGCTGGACGTACGACCCGCCGCGGCGGCTCGTGCAGCCCGTCGACGACGAGGCGCGCGCGCTGATCGGCGAGACCGACGCCTCGCCCGAGCCGAGCCTGCCCTTCGTGCCCAAGATCGCGCGGCTGCCCCGGAGTCCGGAGCGGCCTTCCGACGGGCGCGGGGACCGGGACGGCGCCGGTGAGGACCGCGACTCCCTGACCAGCCTGCTGGAGGCGGTGCCGAGCTTCCGGGGTGACCTGGTGGTGCCGGACCAGTCCGCGCCCGCCGCCGCGTCCGACGGGCCCGCCGCCACGGCGGGTTCTGCGGGTTCCGCGACCAAGCCGGGGCCGGTCCACGGTCCGGTGCCGGGGCCGCCGCCCGAGGAGGAGCCCGAGCCGCCCGCGGTGGAGGAGGAGCCTCCGGCGCCCGCGGCGAGCGCGGGTTCCGCGTACGCGGACGTGCTGATGCCGCGGAGCGTCTCGGCGCACCGGGAGCGGCTGACCGGGCAGACGGACCGGCAGGCGGAGGCCGACGGCGTGCGGCCCGGCAGGCGTGCCGCGGTGCCGAGCTGGGACGAGATCGTGTTCGGAAGCAGGCGCAAGAAGCCGGAGTAGCCGTACGGCCGGGCGCGGTTCGCGGGGACTCGTCCCTACGGACCGCGCCGCCGCCCTCCGCCGCGCCACCCCGGTGGACGCCGCCCGCCCCGGCGTTGCTCCGGTACGCGGGCGGCGCCACCCGCGCCGTCAGCCCGGCTCCGCGCCCGTCGCCACCGGCCGCGCCGGGTCCGCCACCCACTCCGACCACGAACCCGGGTACAGCGCCGCGGGAATGCCCGCGATCGCCAGGGCCAGCACCTCCTGGGCGGCGGACACCCCCGAGCCGCAGTACACCCCGACCTCCGTGCCCGGCGCAGCCCCGAGCGCCCGGAAGCGCGCCGCCAGCTCCGGCGCGGGCAGGAAGGTCCGGTCCGCGCCCAGGTTCTCCGTCGTCGGCGCCGAGACCGCGCCGGGGATGTGGCCCGCGACCGGGTCGATGGGCTCCGTCTCGCCGCGGTACCGCTCCCCCGCGCGGGCGTCGAACAGCACGCCGCGGCGGGCGAGTACGCCGGCCTCCGCCGCGGTGAGCACCGGCAGCGCACCCGGCTCCGGCGTGAAGTCCCCCTCGCCTGCCGCGGGCGCCTCCCGGGAGAGTTCGCCGGGCCAGGCGGCGAGGCCGCCGTCGAGGACGCGGACGTCGGGGTGGCCGGTGTAGCGCAGCAGCCACCAGCAGCGCGCGGCGGACCAGCCCTGCCCGCCGTCGTATACGATCACGGGCCGCTCGCGGGAGACGCCCGCGCGGCGCATGGCCGCGCCGAAGACGGCGAAGTCGGGGAGCGGATGGCGGCCCGCGGGTCCTGGCGGGGCGGCCAGCTCGGCGTCCAGGTCGACGTAGACGGCGCCCGGGATGTGGCCCGCCTCGTACTCGGGGCGGCCGGGCGGGCCGCCGAGGGTGTAGCGCACGTCGAGCACGACAGGCGGCCGCGGGCCCGCCAGGTCGCTCGCGAGATCGGTTCCGGAGATGATGGCATCCATGGAGGCCATCCTGGCGCAGTGCCGCGCCGCGCCTCCCGCCCCCGTCCCCCACCCTGCCCGAAAGCGAACATCTCCCGGCGAGACGGACAATTCTTCAGATCGATCGGCGCAGAGGGGGCGCACTGCGGCACGGGGGATGGAAATATTCGCAGTGGCGTCACCGGAACGTCACCCACCGCCACCTTCCGATGGTCAGAGAGGGCTGCCATGTCCGAAGGAGCGATCCTCAGCGCGCCGGGCACACCGTGCTGGGTGAGCCTGATGGTGCACGGGCTGGACACGACCGAGGAGTTCTACCGGGGCCTGTTCGGCTGGACCTTCGAGGAGGGCCCGCGCACGCTCGGCGCGTACCGGCTGGCACGCCTCGACGGCGGCCAGATCGCCGGGATCGGCGCGATGGCCCCGGAGCGCAGGCTGCCGGTGGCCTGGACCCCGTACCTGGCGACCGACGACGCCGACGCCGCCACCGAGCTGGTGCGCTGCTGCGGCGGGACGGTGGGGGTGGGGCCGCTGGACGCCGACGCGGCCGGCCGGAAGGCGCTCTGCTCGGATCCGGCGGGGGCGGTGTTCGGGGTGTGGCAGCCGCGGCGGCCTCCGGAGGTGGAGCGGCGGGCGCGTCCCGGCACCCCGGTCTGGAACGACCTGCTGGTGCCGGAGCCGACGATGGTCGCGAAGTTCTACGAGCTGGTCTTCGGCTACGACGTACGTTCGGAGGACGACACCGCGACGCTCTACGTCCAGGACCGGCCCGTGGCGTCGGTCTGCGCCGCCGACGAGGAGACACTGCGCGAGACGGGGCCGCGCTGGACGACGCACTTCGAAGTCGCCGACGTGGACGCCTCCGTGGCGCGCGCGGTGGAGCTGGGCGGGCGGCTGGTGCGCGAGCCGCACGAGACCCCGGCGGGGCGGATGGCGGAGGTCGCGGACGTCGCGGGCGCGCGGTTCACGCTGGTGCACACGCCGCACTAGCCGTACGGTGCCGCCGGTCCGCCCCGTTCTTGCGGGGTTTGCGGGTCAGGAGCGTACGGTCAGCAGCGGGACCAACTGCTCCGCCGGGGTCAGCGAGCCGTGCATGCCGGCGAGCGCGGATTCCTTCGGCTCGGTGCGGGTGGCGACGATCGCGATGTCGTCGGCCGCGGCGACGATGACGTCCCCGAGCCGGTCCCGCACCCGCTCGTCGACCTTCGGCCCGAACCACCCCAGCGCGACGGCCTCGTCGCGGCTCACCACCCAGGCGCGCTCGCCCAGCACCTCGCGCCAGACGGTGAGCACGTCGGCGGCGGCGCCCGGGGCGGCGTACAGGTGCCGCGCGCGGCCCTCGCCGCCGAGGAGGCGCACGCCGGCGCGCAGCTCCCAGTCCTCGTCGACGTCGTAGCGGGCGTCGGCGGTGAAGGGGATGTCGACCATCCCGTGGTCGGCGGTGACGTAGAGCGCGGCGCGCGGCGGCAGTTGCTCGGCGAGGCGGCGGGCGAGGCGGTCGGCGTAGCCGAGCTGGCCGCGCCAGGCGTCGGAGTCGACGCCGTGCCGGTGGCCGTTGCCGTCGACCTCGCTGTAGTAGGTGTAGACGAGCGTACGGTCCGCGGCGGCGAGCTGCTCCGCGGTGACGTCCATCCGCTCCTCCCCCGACAGCCGGCCGTGGAAGGTGCCGCCGCTGAGCGCGATCGTCGTCAGCGGGGTGGTCTCGAACGCGGGCGAGGAGACCTGCGCGGTGTGCACGCCGGCGTCGTGGGCCAGTTGGAAGACCGTGGGGTACGGCTGCCACGCGCGCGGCGCCGTCCAGGGCTGCCAGCGCAACTGGTTCATCAGCTCGCCGGTCTCCGGGTCGCGCACCGTGTAGCCCGGCAGGCCGTGGGCGCCGGGCGGCAGGCCGGTGCCCACCGAGGCGAGCGAGGTGGCGGTGGTGGCGGGGAAGCCGGCGGTCAGCGGCTCACCGGTGGCGAGACCGTGCAGGAACGGGGCGTCCTCGGGGTGGGCGAGCAACTGCTCCCAGCCCAGGCCGTCGATGAGGAACACGCAGACGCGGTCGGCCGGTTCGACCCCGGCGAGGACCGGGCCGAAGCCGGGGACCCCGAGGCCGGCGGCGGCGCTGGGCAGCAGGTCGGCCAGGGAGCGGGTGCCGTAGCGGGGAGCGGGCGCGGCGGCGGGGTCGAGCGGCGCGGGCCAGTCCCCGGCGCCCGGTGGCGCGCCGTCCCGCGTTCCGCTTCCCGGTGTCCCCCCCGTGGCGGCCATCAGGCTTCGGGGCCGGCGGCGGTGGCCTCGGAGAGCGCTTGGGCGAAGGTCAGGGCCTGCCGTACGGTCTCGGGGCCGTCGCCGGCCTCGCTGACGCGCAGGCTCAGGTCGTCGGCGGTGGCGGAGCCGGTGTAGCCGTGGTCGGCGTCGCAGTTGGGGTCGCCGCAGGTGGCGGGCTCCATGTCGAGCCGGCTGACGGCGCCCCAGCCGACGGTCAGGACGACCTCGCGGGGCAGGGTGCCGGGGGTGTACGCCTCGGGGTTGCCGACGACGCGGCTGAGGACGACGGAGGAGATCCGGGCGAGCTTGACGGACTCGGTGGAGGTGGTGGCGTACGGCGTCGGGGAGGTGGTGTCCGCGGCCTGCTCGTCGGTGTGGCTGACGATGAAGCGGCTGTCGGTGAGCACGAGCACGGTGACGTGCCGCCTGACCTCGTTGGCGTCGAACGTCGTCTCCTGGTGGACCAGGTACGCGGACACGGGCTCCCCGCCGACGGCGGCCTCCACCGCCTCCGCCACGAGGGCGGGGTAGTAGCCGCTGCGCTCGATCGCCGCGCGCAGCCCCTTGGTCGCGGTCCCGGTCTTAGCCATGCGCCCATCCTACGGCCCGGAGGGGCCGCCCCGGTCCGCTGTCGCGAGGCTCGGGGGGCGGACGGGGCACGCGGGTTGGCACGCGCACCGGCCGCCGCGCGGGCGCGGGCCGGCATCCGGGCCGGTCGGGGCCGCCGGCCGCCGCCCGGGGCGGCTCGGTGCCGCGGGGCGGCGGGCCCCGAGGGTCAGTAGCGGGGCATGCGGCGGGCGCCGAGGTCGATGCGGGGCGGCGGCGGGGCCAGCCGCAGGGCGGCGGAGAGCACGCTGACGCCCTGCGGGGCCACCACGACCGGGGACAGCTCGGCGGAGACCACCTCGGGGTGCTCGTCGACGAAGATCGACAGCCGCAGCAGCAGCTCCTCCAGGGCCGCGGTGTCCACCGGCTGGGCGCCGCGCCAGCCGAAGAGCAGCGGGGCGCCGCGGATGGCGCGGATCAGCTCGGCGGCGTCGCGGTCGGTGGCGGGCACGAGCCGGTGCGCGAGGTCGCCGAGCAGCTCGGAGGGGGCGCCGGCCAGGCCGAAGGAGAGCACCGCGCCGACACCGGGGTCGACGGTGGCCCGTACCACGGTGTCGACGCCGCGCGGGGCCATGGCCTGCACCGCGGGCTGCACCTCGGCGGCGCCGAGTGTGCCGGTCAGCTCGGCGTGGGCGAGGCGCAACTGGTCCTCGCCGGCGAGGTCGAGGCGTACGCCGCCGAGGTCGGGGCGGTGCCGCAGGTGGACTGCGGTGGTCTTGAGCGCCACGGGGTAGCCGAGCCGGGCGGCGGCGGCCGCGGCGGCGTCCGGGTCGGGGGCGGGGAGCGCGGGCAGCACGTTGATCCCGTAGCGGCGGAGCATGCGCGCGGCGGCCTGCTCGGGGACGTCGACGGGCACGCCCTCCGCCTCTGCCGCGGGGGCGCTCGCGGCGGTACGGTCCCGGGGCGCGGATCCGTCCGCGCGGCCCGTACCGGCGGCAGGCTCCCGCCGCGCGCCGCCCGGCGCCCAGTCGGGCGGGACCCCGTCGTCGGCGCCCGCCGCCGGGCTCCGCTCCCCCAGCAGCCCGGCGATGTCCGCGGCCGCCCCGGCCGGGTCCAGGTCGTCGTACTCCGGCACCCGTCCCGGGTCCGCCGCCCGCCGGCGCCACTGGGCGTACCTGACCGCCTGCGCCAGCGCCCGCGCGGCCCGCTCCCCGGCCGGGTAGGTCGGGATGCCGTCCGGCGGGGCCGCCAGGGCGCCGGGCAGGCCCTCGATCTCCAGGTGGACGACGGCCACCGGCTTCGTCGCGCCGGCCGCCGCCGCGCGCAGCGCATCCGCGAGCGCCCCCGCGTCCTGCGGTCCCGGCACCGCGGCGAGCGCGGGCACGTCGGGGTCGGCGACCCACGGGATGGCCGTCACCAGCACCGCGTCGCAGCCGTCCTCGGCCAGCGCGGCGGCGACCGCGGCCCGGAAGTCCTCGGGCGCCGCGGCGGCGGTCAGGTCGCGCGGGGGCAGCGGGCGCAGCCCGGCGGCGCGGCAGGCGTCGTACGCGAGGAGCCCGAGGGAGTCGGAGTTGCCGACGATCGCGACCCGCGGCCCGGCCGGCAGCGGCTGGGCGGCGAGCAGCAGCCCGGTGTCGACGAGTTCGGTGACGGTGTCGACGGCGACGACGCCGGCCTGGCGCAGCAGCGCGCCGACGGTCTCGGCGGGCACCGACGTGCCGGGCACGGCGTGTCCCGGCGGCGTACTGGCGCTGTGCCGGGCGCCCTTGACGACCACGACCGGCTTGACGGCGGCGGTGCGGCGGGCGAGGCGGGTGAACTTGCGCGGGTTGCCGAGGGATTCGAGGTACATGAGGACGACGTCGGTGGCGGCGTCGTCGTGCCAGTACTGCAGCAGGTCGTTGCCGGAGACGTCGGCGCGGTTGCCCGCGGAGACGAACGTGGACACCCCGGTGAGCACCGCGCCCGGCCGCCGGTGCAGCCCGGACAGCAGCGCGATGCCGATGGCGCCGGACTGGGTGAAGACCCCGACGCGGCCGCTGCCCGCGGGCTCGGGGGCCAGGGTGGCGTTCAGGCGTACGGGCGGGGCGGTGTTGAGGACGCCGAAGGCGTTCGGGCCGATGACCCGCATGCCGTGGCCGCGGGCCTGCCGGACCAGGTCACGCTGCCGCGCGCGCCCGGCTGCGCCGGCCTCGGCGTAGCCGGAGGAGAGCACGACGAGTCCCTGGACGCCCTGTTCGCCGCAGTCGTCGACGACGCCGGGGACGCGGGCGGCGGGCACGGCGACGACGGCGAGGTCGACGGGCTCGTCGATGTCCCGTACGGAGCGGCGGGCGGGGACGTCCTCGGGCAGGAGCCGGTCCTGGCCTTCCGGGTAGGCGTGGTTGACGGCGTAGAGGCGGCCGGTGAAGCCGGCGGAGAGGAGGTTGGCGAGGACCGTGCGGCCGACGCCGCCGGGGCGGCGGCCGACGCCGATCACGGCGACGGAGCGCGGGGCGAGCAGCCGCTGGACGGAGCGGGCCTCGGCGCGCTGCTCGCGGGCGTGCATGACGGCGAGCGAGCGCTCGGTGGGCTCCAGCTCGAACTCCAGCCGCACGACGCCGTCCTCGAAACTGCGCTTCTGGGTGTAGCCGGCGTCCGTGAACACCTTCATCATGCGGCTGTTGGCGGGGAGCACGTCGGCGACGAAGCGGCGTACGCCGCGCTCCCGGGCGCAGGCGGCGATGTGCTCCAGCAGGGCGGAGGCGACGCCGCGCCCCTGCTGGTCGTCCTGGACGAGGAACGCGACTTCGGCCTGCGTGGCACCGTCGGCGGCCGGCTCGATGCGGTCGTAGCGCACGGTGGCGATGAAGGCGTCGCCGACGACGGCCGCCAAGCCCACCCGGTCGACGTAGTCGTGATGGGTGAAGCGGTGGACGTCCCGGGCGGACAGCCGGGGGTGCGGGGCGAAGAAGCGCAGGTACTTGGACTCGTCGGAGACCCGGTCGAAGAACGCGACGAGCCGGTCGGCGTCGTCCGGGACGATCGGCCTGACCTGCGCGGTGCCGCCGTCGCGCAGCACGACGTCGGCTTCCCAGTGGGTGGGGTACTCGGGTGCCGACGGGGTGGCCATGGGGCCCAGGTTACGGTCCGCGCACGCTGGCGGGAGCGGGCGCGGCAGGGCAGTCTGAGGTGACCGCGGGGCGTGCCGGGCACCGCGGGCGGCCGGGGCGGGCGGCGCAGGGCCGCGCTCCGGGACGTAAGCACAGGCCGGCCGCGGTCCGGCCGCGGTCAGGCCGGCTCGGCGCGCGTGCAAGGATGGTCTAGACAACTAGAACGATGGAAGGGCAACACCATGGTTGAGCGCCGCGTCACCGTCGGCTGGGCCGAGGGGCTGCACGCCCGTCCCGCGTCGATCTTCGTGCGGGCGGCCACCGCCGCCGGCATCCCGGTGACGATCGCGAAGGCCCCCGACGGGAACGCCGTCAACGCCGCCTCCATGCTGGCCGTGCTGGGTCTGGGCGCGAAGGGCGGCGACGAGATCGTCCTCGCCTCCGACGACGACGCCTCGGACCTCGCGCTCGACCGGCTGGCGAAGCTGGTCCAGGAGGGCCTGGACGAGCTGCCGGAAACCGTCTGACGCCCGTACACGCGAATCCGCGCACCGTGCGGCAGGGAATTGGCCGGTTACCGCCGCTCGAATTCCGGCGGTCCCGCGCATTTCCCCGCCCCGCCGATTTCCGCGCGGCACGTCATTGTTACGGCTGATCGCTTCCCGTGTTTACGGCATGTTTCCGAGAACTCACCCGCACGGTTCTCCGCAATTCGTACGCGCCCGCCGAACGCTCCACGTGCACCGTGGCGAGGCTCCGCGCCCGCTCGGCGTCCCCGCGCGCCACGGCGTCGGCGATCGCGCCGTGCTCGTCCCACGCCTCCACCGTCCGGACCGCGGGCGAGGCCCCGTACAGCCAGGCCACCTTCCGGCGCACCTGCACCAGCAGCGCGGTGAGGTTCCGGCTGCCGGTGGCCTGCGCCAGCGTCTCGTGGAACCACGTGCTCAGTGACGGCAACTCCGCGACGTGCCCGCGCTGCGCCCGCTCCCTGCCCAGCCGCACCAGCCCGTGCAGCACCTTGAGATGGGCCTCCGTACGCCGCTGCGCCGCGCGGGCGGCGCCCAGCGGCTCCAGCAGCGCGCGTATCTCCAGCACGTCCGCGGCGTCCTGCGCGGTGGGCTCGGCGACGCAGGCGCCGGCGTGCCGCTTCGTGGTGACGAAGCCCTCCGACTCCAGCGTCCGCAGCGCCTCGCGGACCGGCACCCGCGAGACGCCGTACCGGCGCGCGAGGTGCTCCTCGGCGAGCCGGGCGCCCTGGGCGAAGAATCCCGAGACGATGTCGTCGCGTATCGCCGAGCACACCGCCTGGGAAATACCGCCGTTCACCGCGCACACCGCATCATCCACGCCCCTTAGCGCCGCCGGATGAACAGTATGGCAGCGGTATGCGAATTGCGGCAGGAACGCGAAAGAGCCCGGCGTCTCCGCCGGGCTCTTTCCGGTCTGCTACGGGCCCTTCACCGCGGGCCGCGGTAAAAGCCGGCAATCAGCCGGACACGACCCTGACCTCACCGATGCCCAGCCCCCGCACCGGCTCGGCGATCTTCTCCGCGTCGCCGACGAGCACGGTGACGAGGCGGTCCGTGGGGAACGCGCTCAGCACCGCCGCCGTGGCCTCCACCGTGCCGGTGTCCGCGAGCCGGGCGTACTGCCGGGCCTGGTAGTCGTCCGGAAGCTGCTGCTCGACCTGGTCGGCCAGCGTGCCGGCGACCGCGGCCGACGTCTCGTACCGCAGCGGGGCCACGCCGACCAGGAAGTCCGCGGCCGCGTCCCGCTCGGCGTCGGTCAGCCCGTCGGCCAGCGAGCTCAGCACCTGCCAGGTGTCCGCCAGCGCGGGGCCGGTCACGTCGGTCTCCACGGAGCCGCCGATGGCCAGCAGCGCGGCGCCGGTGCCGTCGGCCGGCGAGCGCAGCGACTGGGCGGAGGCGCGGACGCCGTAGGTGTAGCCCTTCTCCTCGCGCAGCACGACGTCCAGGCGGGAGGTGAGGGTGCCGCCGAGGCAGTACGTGCCGAGGAGCTGGGCGGGCCAGACGGCGTCGTGCCGGTCGGCGCCGACCCGGCCGACGAGCATCTGCGTCTGCACCGCGCCCGGCCGGTCGACGATGACGACCCGGCCGGTGTCGTCCGCGGCCACCGGCGGCAGCGGGCGGGCCTCGGCGGGGGTGCCGGTCCAGGCGCCGAGGGTGCCGGCCAGCGCGTCGTCCACGTCGGCGCCGGTCAGGTCGCCGACGACCACGACGGTGGCGGTGGCGGGCCGGACGTGGGCGTCGTAGAAGGCCCGTACGGACGCGGCGTCGATGCGCGCGACGGACTCCTCCGTCCCCCAGCGGGGGCGGGAGAGCCGGTCGCCGGCGTCGAACAGCTCCGCGTACAGCGCCATCGCGGCGCGCCGGCCGGGGTTGGCCAGCTCGTGCGGGATCTCGTCCAGCCGGTTGGCGACCAGCCGCTCGATCTCGTCGTCCGGGAAGGCGGGCGCGCGCAGCGCGTCGGCGAGCAGCCCGAGGCCGCGGCGCAGCCGGGAGACGGGGACCTCAAGCGAGACGCGGACGCCCGGGTGGTCGGCGTGCGCGTCGATGGTGGCGCCGGAGCGCTCCAGCTCGGCGGCGAACTCCTCGGCGGTGTGGGTGTCCGTGCCCTCGGAGAACGCCCGCGCCATGATCATGGCGACGCCGTCGAGACCGGCGGGCTCGGCGTCCAGCGGCGCGGCCAGGCACACCTCGACGGCGACCACCTGCTGGCCGGGGCGGTGGCAGGTGAGCACCGTGAGCCCGTTGGCGAGGACGGTGCGGTCCGGGGCCGGGAAGGCCCAGGGCCGCGCCTCGCCGCCCTGCGGGCGGGGGTGGAAGGTCATCGTGCTGGTCGTCTCGGCGGTCACGCCTGAACCTCGTCTTCCTCGGCGCCCGCGGCACCGTCGTTCTCGTCGGCGGCGGGGGCGGTGGGCTCGTACACGAGGGCCGCGCGGTTCTCCGGGATGAGCCGCGCCTTGGCGACGGCCTGCACCTCCTCGGCGGTCACGCCGAGGATCCGCTCGACCGCGCCGAGCGCGAGCTTCGGGTCGCCGAAGAGCACGGCGTAGCGGCAGAACTCGTCCGCCCGGCCGCCGACGGTCGCGAGCCGGTCCAGCCACTCGCGCTCCAACTGCGCCTGTGCCCGCTCCATCTCCTCGGGCGTCGGCCCCTGTTCCGCGAAGCGCGCCAGCTCCTCGTCGACGGCGGTCTCGATGGCGGGCACCTCGACGCCGCCGGACGCCTTGACGTCCAGCCAGCCGAGCGACGGCGCGCCGGCGAGCCGCAGCATCCCGAACCCGGCCGCGACGGCGAGCCGGTCGCGGCGCACCAGGCGGTTGTAGAGCCGGGAGGACTCGCCGCCGCCGAGCACGGTCAGCGCCAGGTCCGCGGCGTCGGCCTCGCGGGTGCCGTCCTCGGGCAGCCGGTACGAGGCCATCAGCGCCCGCGACGGCACCTCTTCCGCGAGCGGCACGCGCTGCGCGCCGCCGAGGGTGTCGGGCAGCGAGCCGTCGCGCGGGGGCTGCTTGCCGTCGTGCGCGGGGATGGAGCCGAAGTACTGCTCCACCCAGGCCAGCGTCTGCGCCGGGTCGATGTCGCCGACGACGGAGAGCACGGCGTTGCCCGGCGCGTAGTACGTGCGGAAGAACTCCTGGCAGTCCGCGAGCGAGGTCGCGTCCAGGTCGGCCATCGAGCCGATCGGGGTGTGGTGGTACGGGTGCCCTTCGGGGTACGTCATCGCGGCGAGCTTCTCGAACGCCGTGCCGTACGGCACGTTGTCGTACCGCTGGCGGCGCTCGTTCTTCACCACGTCGCGCTGGTTGTCCAGGCTCTCCTGGGTGAGCGCGGCGAGCAGCGAGCCCATCCGGTCGGCCTCCAGCCACAGCGCCAGTTCGAGCTGGTGGGCCGGCATGGTCTCGAAGTAGTTGGTGCGCTCGAAGCTGGTGGTGCCGTTGAGCGAGCCGCCGGCGGACTGCACCAGTTCGAAGTGCCCGTTGCCGGAGACCTGCGCCGAGCCCTGGAACATCAGGTGCTCGAAGAGGTGGGCGAGGCCGGTGCGGCCGGCCACCTCGTGGCGCGAGCCCACGTCGTACCAGATGCACACCGAGGCGACGGGCGTGAGATGGTCCTCGGAGAGGATGACCCGCAGCCCGTTGTCCAAGCGGTGTTCTTCCAGTGTCAGTCCGCCTGAGTTGGCCTGCGGGGTGGCCGTCTGACCCATGGGCATGGAGTCCCTTCGATCGCTGCTGTACGCGGGACACCGGACGTCCGGTGTCGCGCCCCCACTGTATGCCGGGGGCTGTGCGCCGGGTCGTGGTCGGCGATGTCGGCGCGTGGGTCCACAATGGGGGCGCACGCCGACCGCCCGTGAACGAGCCGATGAGGAGCAGCAGCCGAGATGGCCCGCCGCAGAAGCAGTGCCCCGCCGCCAGAGGAGTTCGAAGAGCGGATCCTCGACGTCGACGTCGTGGACGAGATGCAGGGCTCCTTCCTCGAGTACGCGTACTCGGTCATCTACTCCCGCGCGCTCCCCGACGCCCGCGACGGCCTGAAGCCCGTACACCGCCGCATCCTGCACCAGATGAACGAGATGGGCCTGCGCCCCGAGCGGTCGTATGTGAAGTGTGCGCGCGTCGTCGGCGAGGTGATGGGCCGGCTGCACCCGCACGGCGACTCCGCCATCTACGACGCGCTGGTGCGCATGGCGCAGCCGTTCTCGATGCGGCTGCCGCTGGTTGACGGCCACGGCAACTTCGGCTCCCTCGGCAACGACGACCCGCCCGCGGCCATGCGCTACACCGAGTGCCGCCCCGCGCCCGCCGCGACGCTCATGGTCGAGTCGATCGACGAGGACACCGTCGACTTCGCCCCCAACTACGACGGCAGCGAGCAGGAACCCGTCGCCCTGCCGTCCGCGTTCCCGAACCTGCTGGTGAACGGCGCCTCGGGGATCGCGGTCGGGATGGCGACCAACATGCCGCCGCACAACCTGGGCGAGGTCATCGCCGCCGCGCGGCACCTGATCCGGCACCCGGGCGCCGACCTGGAGACCCTGATGCGGTACGTGCCGGGGCCCGACCTGCCCACCGGCGGCCGGGTCGTCGGCCTCGACGGCATCCGGGACGCGTACGAGACGGGCCGCGGCAGCTTCAAGATCCGCGCCACCGCGACGGTGGCGCAGGTCTCCGCCCGCCGCAAGGGCATCGTCGTCACCGAGCTGCCCTTCACCGTCGGCCCGGAGAAGATCCGCGCCAAGGTCAAGGACCTCATCGGGGCGAAGCGGCTGCAGGGCATCGCCGACCTGAAGGACCTCACCGACCGCGAGCACGGGCTGCGGCTGGTCTTCGAGATCAAGAACGGCTTCCACCCCGAGGCCGTGCTGGAGCAGTTGTACAAGCTGACGCCGATGGAGGAGACCTTCGGCATCAACAACGTGGCGCTCGTCGACGGCCAGCCGCTCACGCTGGGCCTGAAGGAGCTGCTGGAGGTCTTCCTCGACCACCGCTTCACGGTGGTGCGGCGGCGCAGCGAGTTCCGGCGTACCAAACGCCGTGACCGGCTGCACCTGGTGGAGGGCCTGCTCGTCGCGCTGCTCGACATCGACGAGGTCATCCGCATCATCCGGGCCAGCGAGAACGCCGCGCAGGCCAAGGAGCGGCTGATCGGCCACTTCTCGCTCTCCGAGATCCAGACGCAGTACATCCTGGACACCCCGCTGCGCCGGCTGACGAAGTTCGACCGGCTGGAGCTGGAGGCCGAGCGGGACCGGCTGACGGCGGAGATCGAGGAGCTGACGCGGATCCTGGAGTCGGACGCGGAGCTGCGCAAGCTGGTGTCCGGTGAGCTGTCCTCGGTGGCGAAGAAGTACGGCAGCGAGCGCCGCACGGTGCTGCTGGAGGCCGGCGGGGAGCCGGCCGCGGCGGTGCCGCTGGAGATGTCCGACGACCCGTGCCGGGTGCTGATGTCGTCCACGGGGCTGCTGGCCCGTACCGCCAACGGCGACCCCTTCGGCGAGCCGGCGCCGGCGAAGCGCGTCAAGCACGACGTGATCGTCTCCGCCGTGCCGACGACGTCGCGGGCGCACATCGGGGCGGTGACCTCGGAGGGGCGGCTGCTGCGGGTGTCGGTGATCGACCTGCCGGTGCTGCCGGAGACCGCGGCCCGGCCCAGCCTGGCCGGCGGGGCGGCGGTCTCGGAGTTCCTCACGCTGGCGGACGGCGAGAAGGTCGTCTGCCTCACCACGCTCGACGAGTCCTCGCCCGGCCTGGCGCTGGGCACGGAGCAGGGCGTGGTGAAGCGGGTGGTGCCGGACTACCCGGCGAACAAGGAGGAGTTGGAGGTCGTCACGCTCAAGGACGGCGACCGGATCGTCGGCGCGGCGGAGCTGCGCACGGGCGAGGAGGACCTCGTGTTCGTCACCAGCGACGCCCAGTTGCTGCGCTACCCCGCGGGACAGGTGCGGCCGCAGGGCCGGCCGGCGGGCGGCATGGCGGGGGTGAAGCTGGCCGACGGCGCGAAGGTCGTCGCGTTCCACGTGGTCGACCCGGCGGCGGACGCGGCGGTGCTGACGGTCGCGGGCTCCACGGGGGCGCTGGACGGTGCGTGGGTGCAGACGGCGAAGCTGACGCCGTTCGACCAGTTCCCGCGGAAGGGGCGGGCGACGGGCGGCGTGCGCTGCCAGCGGTTCCTGAAGGGCGAGGACTGCCTGACGTTCGCCTGGGCGGGACCGGTGCCGGCCCGCGCGGCGGGGCGTACGGGCGGCCCGGTGGAGCTGCCGGAGCCCGACCCGCGCCGCGACGGCTCGGGGACGCCGCTGGCGAAGCAGGTGACGGCGGTGGCGGGCCCGGTGTAGCCGCGCGGGACCGGGCGCCGGGGCGGTCTCCGGTGGTCTTCCGCGGTCCGGCCCGATCCTCGTGCTGGACCCGGGGGCCGGCGGCTGCCAGCGTGGGGCCATGAGGACTCCGACCGTCACCGACGCCCTGCTCGCCCGCCGGCTGGTCCGCGACGTGCTGCCGCCCACCCCGCTGTGGTCGTACGCGGCGCTGGACCGCGGGCCGGCCGCGGCCCTGTTCGTCAAGCACGAGAACACCCAGCCGACGGGCGCGTTCAAGGTACGCGGCGGCCTCGCCCTGCTCGCCTCGATGACCTCCGAGGAGCGCGCCCGCGGCATCGTCGGCTACTCCACCGGCAACCACGCCCAGTCGCTCGCCTACGCCGCCGCCCGGCACGGCGCGCCGTGCACGATCGTGATGCCGGAGCGCGCCAACCCCGGCAAGGTGCGCGCCGTCACCGCCCTCGGCGCCGAGCTGATCCAGCACGGCGCGACGTTCGACGAAGCCCGCCCGTACGCCGCACAGTTGGCCGCCGGGCGGGGCGCCCGGCTGGTCAGCGCCGCGGACGAGCCGGAGATCGTCGCCGGCGTGGCCACCGCGTACCTGGAGCTGTTCGAGCAGGCGCCGGACCTGGACACGGTGATCGTCCCGGTCGGCGGCGGCAGCGGCGCCGCCGCCGCGTGCCTGGTGGCCGCGGCCGTCGCGCCTGACTGCCGGGTGGTGGCGGTGCAGTCGGCGGCCTCCCCGGCGGCGTACGAGTCCTGGCGCGCGGGCCGCCTGGTCGAACTCCCCAACCGCACCCGGGTCGAGGGGCTGGCCACCGGCACCGGCTTCGCGCTGCCGCAGGCGCTGATGCGCACCGGGCTCGCGGACTTCCTCCTCGTGGACGACGACGCGATCGCCCTCGCCCAGCGCAGCCTGATGCGCGACGCGCACACGCTGGCGGAGGGCGCGGGGGCCGCGGCGCTCGCGGCGCTGCACACGCACCCGGACGCGTTCGCCGGGCAGCGCGTCGCGGTCGTGTGTACAGGAGGGAATGCCCAGGAGGCAGAAATTGCCAGGGCTATCGCCTGAAGGTGTGAAGGGCCGGGAATGCCCCGTCTGTGATCTTCCCGCGTTGCTCATTCTGGGCAGGCGGCAACTCCGCCGAGCGAGGAGAGCACTCCGGTGAACAACCCCCAGGGGCCCGAGGGGGCCCCGCCAGCCCCGCCCCGCGATCCGTGGTCGGAACGGCCGGACTGGTCCGGCCGTTCCGACCTGTCGCCCTGGCCGGAGGCGCAGCCCTGGCCGGACGCGTCGCCCTGGCCTGACCTGCAGCCCTGGCCCGCCCGGACCGCGCCGACCGACCGGCGGGAGCAGCTCTACGTGCCCGCCGCCCCGGCCCCCGGCTGGGGCTGGGACGGCTGGGAGCCGGAGCCCGTCCCCGCCCCGCCGCCTCCCCGGGCCGCGGAAAGCGCCGGCTCCGGTGTACGGGACGGCGATGGGGATGGCGATGGCGATGGCGAAGCGGACGACGCCGTGTACCTCGCCGTCCACACCACCCCCGAGTTCCAGCGCGTACGCAGCCGTTACCGCCGCTTCGTCGTGCCGGCCGCGCTCGCGTTCCTCGCCTGGTACCTGTCGTACGTCGTCGCCGCCACCGCCGTCCCCGAGCTGATGGGCCGCCGGGTCGCGGGACCGCTGAACGTCGCACTGCTCGCCGGACTCGGCCAGTTCGCGACGACGTTCCTGCTCACCTGGGCGTACGCCCGGCACGCCCGGCTGCGCCGCGACCCCGCCGCGCACGACCTGCGCTGGGACATCGCCATGCGGACCCGCCGCCCCGACGGCGACCCCGCCACCGCGCACCCGGAGCAGGAGCCGGGCCGGTGACCGGCGAGCACCAGAAGCTCGCGCTGCTGCTGTTCTGCGCGTTCGTGGCGCTGACGCTGGCCATCACGCTGTGGGCGGGCCGGCGGCGGCACGGCTCACCGGAGGAGTTCTACGCCGGCGGCCGGCTCTTCACCCCCATGGAGAACGGTTTCGCCATCTCCGGGGACTACATGTCCGCCGCCTCCTTCCTCGGCATCTCCGGCCTCATCGCGCTCTACGGCTACGACGGCGTGCTGTACTCCGTCGGCTTCCTCGTCGCCTGGCTCGTCGTGCTGCTGCTCGTCGCGGAACTCGTCCGCAACTGCGGCCGGTTCACCCTCGCCGACGTCGTCGCCTCCCGGCTGCGCCGCCCGCGGGTGCGGTTCGCCGTGGGCATCTCGTCGGTCACGGTCTCGGTGCTCTACCTCGTCGCGCAGATGGTCGGCGCGGGCAGCCTGGTGGCGCTGCTGGCCGGCGGCCACACCGGCACCGGCGCGCGCACCGCGGCGGTCGCGGGCGTCGGCGCGCTGATGGTCACGTACGTCGTACTCGGCGGGATGCGCGCGACGACCTGGATCCAGATCGTCAAGGCCGTGCTGCTGCTGGCCGGGGCGCTCACCCTCACCGTGCTGGTGCTGCTGCGCTTCCACGGCGACCCCGGCGCGCTGCTGGAGTCCGCGGCCGGGCGCAGCGGCCACGGCGCCGACTTCCTCGCCCCGGGGCTGGCGTACGGCGGCGGGCTCGCCGACCGGCTGGACTTCCTCAGCCTCGGCATCGCGCTGGTCCTCGGCACCGCGGGGCTGCCGCACATCCTGGCCCGCTTCTACACCGTGCCGACGGCCACCTCCGCGCGCCGCTCGGTGGTCTGGTCGATCGGGCTGATCGGCGGCTTCTACCTGATGACGATCGTGCTCGGCTTCGGCGCCGCGGCGCTGGTGGGCGGCGACGCGGTGCGCGCGGACGACCCGTCGGGCAACACGGCGGTGCCACTGCTGGCGCTCGACCTCGGCGGCGGCGCGGCCACCACCGGCGGAACCGTTCTCTTCGCGGTGGTGGCGGCGGTGGCGTTCGCGACGATCCTGGCGGTGGTCGCGGGGATCACGCTGGCGTCGTCCGCGTCGGTGGCGCACGACCTGTACGCGACGGTGTGCCGCTCCCGCGCGCGGCGCCGCGCGGGCCGTACGCCACGGGACGCGGACGGCGCGTCCGCTGGCGCCGGCGAGGTGGCCGTGGCGCGGGTGGCCGCGGCGGTCATCGGGACGCTGGCCATCGGCCTCGGGCTGCTGGCCCGGGACCTGAACGTGGCGTTCCTGGTGGGGCTCGCGTTCGCGGTGGCGGCCTCGGCGAACCTGCCGGTGCTGCTCTACGCGCTGTTCTGGCGCCGGTTCACCGCGCGCGGCGCGCTGTGGGCGGTGTACGGCGGGCTCGGCCCCGCGGTGCTGCTGGTGGTCTTCTCGCCGGTGGTCTCGGGCAGCCCGGACGCCCTCTTCCCGGGCATGGACTTCCACGTCTTCCCGCTGCAGAACCCGGGGCTGGTGTCCGTGCCGCTGGGCTTCCTCGCGGGCTGGCTGGGCACGGTCACGTCCGCGGAGCCCGCCGATCCCGTACGGCACGCGAAGACGGAGGTCCGGGCGCTGACCGGGGCGGGGGCCGCGTAGCGGCGGATCCGCGGGCTACGGGGCCGGCAGCCGGCTGCCGGGGACGCGCCCTGCCGCCGGCGCCAGCGCCTCGGGGAGCACGACGGTGAACTCCGCGCCCCCGCCCGGCCGCTCGCCGGCCTCCGCGTGGCCCCCGTGCCGCTCCGCGAGCCGCCGCACCAGCGCGAGCCCGAGGCCCCGCTTGCCGTGCGCGGGCGGCTCCTTCGTCGTCCAGCCGTCGGCGAAGACCAGCTCGCGCCGCTCCGCCGGCACCCCGGGCCCGGAGTCGGCGACCCGCAGCCGTACCGTCTCGCCGTCCGCCCGCAGGTCGACCTCGACCAGCGGGACCGGCGAACCCACCGCCGCGTCCAGGGCGTTGTCGACCAGGTTGCCGACGATGGTGACCAGACCGCGCGGGTCCACGGCCCGGTCCGGCAGCTCCCCCGTCAGCACCAGCGGCACGCCCCGCTCCGCGGCGACGGTGGCCTTGCCGACGAGCAGCGCGGCCAGCAGCGGGTCGCGGATCCGGCCGGTGACCTGCTCCGCGGTGGCGCGGCGGCCGCCGGCGGCCTCGGCGATGTACTCGGTGGCCTCCTCGGTCATGCCCAGCTCCAGCAGCCCGAGGAGGGTGTGCAGGTGGTTGGCGTGCTCGTGGTCCTGGGCGCGCAGGGCGTCGATGAGCCCGCGGGTGGAGTCGAGTTCGCGGCCGAGTTGCTCCAGTTCCGTGCGGTCGCGCAGGGTGGCGACGGCGCCGCCGTCGGCGGTGGGCATGCGGTTGGCGACGAGCACCCGGCCGTCGCTGACGGTCAGCAGGTCGGAGCCGGCGACCCGGCCGGCGAGCACGTCGGCGGTACGGCCCGGGCGCAGCACGTCGTCGAGGGGCCGGCCGGTGTGCTCGGGGTCGATGCCGAGGAGCCGGGCGGCCTCGTCGTTGACCAGCCGCAGCCGGCCGGCGCCGTCGAGCGCGACGACGCCCTCGCGGATGCCGTGCAGCATCGCCTCGCGCTCGTCGAGGAGGGCGGCTATGTCGGAGAACGCGAGGTCGCGGGTGCGGCGCTGGAGCCGGCGGGAGTGCGCGAAGGCGACCAGCGCGCCGACGGCCAGCGCGCCCCCCGCGTACGCCAGCACGCCGGGCACCGCCGCGATGACCCGGTCGCGTACGCCCTCGTACGGGATGCCGACCGAGACCGCGCCGACGATCCGCCCCTCGCGGTCGTAGAGCGGCACCTTGCCGCGGGCGGTCCGCCCCATGGTGCCGGTGTCGATGCCCATCCACTCCTCGCCGGCGAGCGCGGCGGAGGGGTCGGTGGAGACGCGGTGGCCGACGCGCTCGGGCCGGGTGTGGGACCAGCGCACGCCGCGGTTGTCCAGCACGACGACGTACTCGGCACCGGTGGCCCTGCGGATCCGCTCGGCGCGGCGCTGCACGGGGCCTTCCGGGTCCGCGGGGGTGGTCAGCAGGGCCTCGGCGAGGCCGGGTTCCACGGCGGTGCTCTGCGCGATGGCCATGGCGCGGCGCATCACCTGCCGGTCCAGCTCGTCGCTGTACGGCGCGAGGAACAGCGCCGCGGCGAGGATCGTGACCCCCGTGGCCAGGGCGAGCTGCATGAGCAGGATCTGGGAGGAGACACGGCGCGGCCAGCCGAGCCGCCGGCCGGAGCCGCGGGGCTCGCCGCGGCGTGCGGTCGATGGTGGGCCCATGAGCGCGAACCGTAACCGACCAGGACGCTACGGGCACTCCCCCGGACACACATCCCGCACATCCCCCCGCACATCCCCCCCCGCACATCCCCCCGCACTTCCCCGCACACCCGCCCCAGGGTAGCCTCGCCCGACTACGCAGAGTAGTCATCTGGTGCGGCGGCGGGCTCAGTGCAGTCTCGGCGGCCCCGCGGCCATCCGCGTCTGCGCCACCGGCGCGGCACCGCAGCTCGCCGGGGTGGCTGCCGCGGCGGCGCGCGGGGCGACGGGCACGTCCCAGGCGCGCCCGTCGCGGTGCGCGACGGTCACCAGCCAGCCGTCGCCTTCGGCGTCGCCGCCGCCTTCGGTACGTACGACGGCGAGGTCGTCCGCCCCGTACGCGCCTGCCAGCCGCCGCACCGCCAGCTCCGCCGCCTGCCCCTGCCGCTCCCACGTCGAGCGCCCGCGGCACCCCTCGGGCACGACCAGCCCCGAGGCCAGCGACTCGACGACCTCCTTGACGGCGTGCGGCGTCATGCGGCCGTAGGCGTAGCCGTGCGGGAGCAGGAGCAGCGTGGGCGAGAAGCGGTGGCCGCCGATGTGGGTGATCTCCCAGGTCGCGGTGCCACCCGCGGCGTGCAGGTCGGCGGCGAGCGGGCGGCCGAGGAGCGCGCAGCAGCGGTCGCGCCGCCCGTTGGTGCAGACGAAGACCGGCGGGTCGCCGTGGTACGGGCCGGCGCCGAGGGCGGCGTCGAAGCCGGCATGCTCGCCGCGGCCGAGTGCGGCGAGGTCGAGGCCGACGAGGTCCGCGGGGTCGCGGACCTCGGTGGCCCGGATCCACGTGCCGCCGGGGGCGGTGTGGGCGGCGAGGACGCGGCGGCTGGCGGGGCGGCGGGCTCCGACGGAACGGCGGACGCCTGCGGGGCGGCGGACGTCGGCGTGCCTGCCGGGCCGGCGGATGAGCGCGACGCGCACGCCGGTGCCCTCGGCGCGCTCCTCCAGCGCGCGGCCGATCTCGGGGTCGAGGTGGCTCTGGGTCAGCGCCTCGTTCCCCCACGGCCCGGCCTGCTCGACGAGCAGCCAGGTCGCGGCGACGGCCGCGGTCCCGGCGAGCGGTTCGGCCAGCTCTCCCGAGGCGGTCGCGCACGTACTCACGAAGGTGAGCCTAACCGTTCTTCAACGCCCCGTCCCGCGGGGCCCGTCCGTCCCGGTGATCCCTCCGCACCCCGGGCGCCCCGCGGTTCCCGGGATTCCCGCGGAGGCGCTGCCGCCCGCCGCGTCCGCCCGCACCCTCCGCCGTGCCGCTGACGTGGGTGGAAACGATCGATCCCGCACCCACCGCAAGTAGCTTGCGTTTCTTGCGCTAATCTTGCGTCCATGACTCGACGACTTGCTGAGGTTGCCAAGAAGGTGGGGGTCTCCGAGGCCACCGTCAGCCGCGTGCTGAACGGAAAGCCCGGGGTGTCGGAGGCGACCCGGCAGGCCGTGCTGTCGGCCCTCGACGTGCTCGGCTACGAACGGCCCACGCAACTGCGCGGCGAGCGCGCCCGGCTTGTCGGCCTGGTCCTGCCCGAGCTGCAGAACCCGATCTTCCCCGCGCTCGGCGAGGTGGTCGGCGGTGCGCTGGCCCAGCTCGGCCTCACCCCGGTGCTCTGCACCCAGACCAAGAACGGGGTCTCCGAGGCCGCGTACGTCGACCTGCTGCTGCAACAGCAGGTCTCCGGCGTGGTGTTCGCCGGCGGCCAGTACGCGCAGTCCGCCGCACCGCACGAGCACTACCGCAGGCTGGCCGAGCGGCGCATCCCGGTGGTGCTGATCAACGCCGCCATCGACGACCTGGGCTTCCCCCGCGTCTCCTGCGACGACGCGGTCGCCGTGGAACAGGCGTGGCGCCACCTGGCGTCGCTCGGGCACCGCCGCATCGGCATGCTGCTGGGCCCCGCGGACCACGTGCCCTCGGCCCGCAAGCTCGCGGCCGCAGAGGAACTGGCGCGGCAGACCGGCCTGGAGCTGCCGGAGTCGCGCGTGGCGCGGGCGCAGTACTCGCTGGAGAGCGGGCAGGCTGCCGCGACGCGGATGCTGGACGACGGCGTCACCGGCTTCGTGTGCGCCAGCGACCCGCTCGCGCTCGGGGCGATCAGGGCGGTGCGGCGGCGCGGCCTGGACGTGCCGGGGGACGTGTCGGTGGTGGGCTACGACGACTCGGCGTTCATGAACTGCACGTCGCCGCCGCTGACGACGGTGCGGCAGCCGATCGAGTCGATGGGCCGGGCGGCGGTCGAGCTGCTGTCGGCGCAGATCGGCGGCGCCCCGGTGGCGGCCGACGAGCTGCTGTTCGAGCCGGAGTTGGTGGTGCGCGGCTCCACCGGCCCCGCTCGGTGAAGGATCTTCATCTTTCAGTCTCATTCTTGCAATTTCCGCGCGACATATTGCGAAGACCTGTCGACGGTGGTTGAGTGTGCGCGCCACGGCAGCCTGCAGCCGTGGTTTCCCGCTCCTGACCAGAGGGGTCACCGAGATGAGACAAACCGGGTTCCGCCGTACCAGCGCCGCCCTCGCCGTCAGCGCCGCCCTGGCGCTCGTCGCCGGCTGCGGCACCTCCAGCTCCGACGAGGGCGGGGACGACGCGGCCGATCCGGCCGACGCCGCCGCCCCGCTGGATCCGGAGACCGAGGTCACCCTGACGATCGACTGCATGCCGCCGGCGGCCGAGAAGGCCGAGCTGAAGGAGTGGAAAGAGGACGTAGCGGCGTTCAACGAGGAGTACCCGAACGTCACGATCGAGGGGAAGCAGACCGACCCCTGTCTGGAGCCCCCGCGGTTCACGGCCATGCTCAAGGCCAAGTCCCAGCCGGACGCCTTCTACACCTACTTCACCGACCTCCAGCAGGTGCTGGACAACGACGGCGCCGCGGACATCACCGCGTACGTCAACGAGAAGACGGTCCCGGCGCTCGCGGACATCGACCCGCAGGTCCTCGACGTCCTCAAGCAGGACGGCAAGCTCTACGGGCTGCCGACCAGCAACTACACCATGGGCCTGCTGATCAACCGCAAGCTCTTCGAGGAGGCCGGCCTCGACCCCGACGACCCGCCGACGTCCTGGGACGAGGTCCGTACCGCCGCCAGGGCGATAGCCGGCCTCGGCGACGGCATCAGCGGCTTCGGCGAGTACAGCGCCGGCAACAACGGCGGCTGGCACTTCACCGCCTCGATGTACGGCCTCGGCGGCGACATCGTCTCGGAGGACGGCACCAAGGCCGCGTTCAACGACGACACCGGCCGCGAGTACGTCGAGAACCTCCACGCGATGCGCTGGGAGGACGACAGCATGGGCAAGACGCAGTTACTCAAGTGGGGTGACCTGCAGAAGCAGATGGCGTCCGGGAAGCTCGGCATGTTCCTCGCCGCGCCCGACGACATCACGTACATGGTCCAGCAACTGGGCGGTGACTACGCCGACTTCGGCATGGGGCCGATGCCCGGCGGCGAGGCGACCCTCTTCGGGGGCAACGACTACCTGATCAAGAAGGGCAGTTCGCCCGATCAGATCAAGGCCGCCATCGCCTGGCTGAACTTCAAGTTCCTCACCCCCGGCAAGGGCCAGTTCGAATGGGCGCGTACGAAGGCGGACGAGTTGCCCGTCGGGCTGCCCCAGCCGGACTTCTGGAAGGGCGAGAGCAAGCAGCAGGACGACGAGCTGCGCGCCGAGCACTCCACCATGCCGGTCGAGAACTTCCAGCCGCTCCGCGACAACCCGGTCCCCGGCCGCGCCGAGCCGCCCAAGGCCCAGGAGATCTACAAGGTCCTCGACACGGTGATGTCCGGCGTGCTCACCGACGAGGACGCCGACCCCGCCGGGCTGCTCGACACCGCCGAGGACCAGGTCGACCAGGTCCTCGCGAACCAGTAGCCATGGCGGCGCCCACTCTCTCCCGGCCGGCCGCCCCCGCCGAGGGGCGGCACGCCGGCCGGCGGCGCGCGGGCCGCGAGGACTTCGGCCGCGCACTGCGCCGCAACCTGACCGCGCACGGCTTCCTCATCGGCGCCGTGCTCTGCTTCACACTCTTCTCCTGGTATCCGATGGTCAGGGAGTTCATCCTGGCCTTCCAGAAGAACGAGGACGGCGAGACCGTCTGGGCGGGCTGGTCGAACCTCAGCTACATCGTCAACGACCCGGCCTTCTGGCAGGCGTGGCGCAACACGTTCGCCTTCACGGGGCTCGCGCTGCTCCTCGGCTTCGCCGTGCCGTTCGCGGTCGCGATCGTGCTGAACGAGTTCCGGCACGGCCGCGCGTACCTGCGGGTCCTGGTGTACCTGCCGGTGATGCTGCCGCCGGTCGCCTCCGTGCTGCTCTTCAAGTACTTCTACGACCCGGGCTACGGGCTCTTCAACCGCATCCTGGAGACCTTCGGCCTGCCCGCGCAGGACTGGCTGCAGTCGGGCGACACCGCGATGATCTCCGTCGTCATCGCGGCCACCTGGATGAACATGGGCGCCGCCACGCTGATCTACCTGGCCGCGCTGCAGGGCATCCCGGGCGAGCTGTACGAGGCCGCGGAGCTGGACGGCGCCGGCCTCTTCCGCAAGATCTGGCACGTCACCATCCCGCAGACCCGGCTCATCCTGTCGCTGATGCTGCTGATGCAGATCATCGCCACGATGCAGGTCTTCGTGGAGCCGTTCCTGCTCACCGGCGGCGCCGGCCCGGAGAACTCGACGCTCACCGTCGTCCAGCTCATCTACCAGTACGCCTTCACCTTCAACAACTACGGCAGCGCCGCGGCCCTCGGGGTCGTCCTGATGCTGGTGCTCGCCGTCTTCTCCGCCGCGTTCGTCCGCCTCGACCGCGGCAGCGAAGACTGAAGCCGGGAGATCCCAGATGGCCGAATCACAAAGGACGCTGATCTCGCCGGCGGTGCTGGCCAGGCCGCGCGGAAAGGCCCTGTACTGGACCGCCTTCGCGCTGGTCATGGTGGTCTTCACGCTGGCGTTCATCGGGCCCCTCTACTGGATGGTGACCAGCGGGCTGAAGTCCTCGCAGGAGTTCGCGCAGACCCCGCCCACGCTGGTGCCGGGCGAGGTGCAGCCGGAGAACTACTCCGAGGCGTGGAGCGTGCTGGACCTGTCGCAACTGCTCCTCAACACCTGCGTGTACGCCTTCGGCGCGCTGGCCTTCCAGCTCGTCTTCGATGTGGCCGCGGCGTACTCCCTGTCCAAGCTCCGCCCCGTGCTGGGCAAGGTCATCCTCGGCGCGATGCTCGCGACCCTGATGATCCCGGCCACGGTGCTCGTCGTACCGCAGTACCTCACGGTGCTCGACGTGCCGGTGGTGGACCGCAACCTCATCAACTCGCCGTGGGTGATCTGGCTTCCTTCGGTCACCAACGCCTTCAACATCTTCCTGCTCAAGCGCTTCTTCGACTCCATCCCCCGGGAGCTGATGGACGCCGCCGCCATGGACGGCGCCTCGCCGATGCGCACCCTGCGGTCCATCGTCCTGCCGATGTCCCGGCCGATCCTCGGCGTCGTGTCGATCTTCGCGGTCGTCGCCGTGTGGAAGGACTTCCTCTGGCCGATGCTCACCCTGCCCGACCCGTCGAAGCAGACCCTCAACGTCGGCATCTACTCGCTGGGCACGAGCGTGCCGGAGAACCAGCTCATCGCGGCCCTCGCGATCGCCTCGGTGCCCACGTTGGTGATCTTCCTCGTCTTCCAGCGCAACATCATGCACGGCCTGACCGCCGGCAGCCTCAAGGGCTGACGGTAAGGGCCCTCCTCCTGAACCAGTAGGGATTTCCTGTGAGGGATCAAGTGTCGGATACGAGCTGGTGGCGCGACGCCGCCATCTACCAGGTCTACGTACGCAGCTTCGCGGACGGCGACGGCGACGGCACCGGCGACCTCGCCGGCGTCCGCGCCCGGCTGCCGTACCTCGCCGAGCTGGGCGTGGACGCCATCTGGTTCACCCCGTGGTACGTCTCGCCGATGGCCGACGGCGGCTACGACGTCGCCGACTACCGGGCGATCGACCCGGCGTTCGGCACCCTGGACGAGGCCGAGAAACTGATCGCCGAGGCCCGCGCCCTCGGCATCCGCACGATCGTCGACGTCGTGCCCAACCACGTCTCCGACGCCCACCCCTGGTTCCGCGCCGCGCTGGCCGCCGGGCCCGGCAGCCCGGAGCGCGAGCTGTTCCACTTCCGCGCGGGGCGCGGCCCCGGCGGCGAGCTGCCGCCGAACAACTGGCCCTCCCAGTTCAACGGCGAGTGCTGGACCCGGCACGCCGACGGCGACTGGTACCTGCACCTGTTCTCCGAGCGGCAGCCGGACCTCAACTGGGCCCACCCGGCGGTGCGCCGGGAGCACGAGGACGTGCTGCGCTTCTGGTTCGAGCGGGGCGCGGCGGGCGTACGCATCGACTCCGCCGCCCTGCTCGCCAAGGACCCCGAGCTGCCCGACTGGAACGAGGACGACCCGCGCGGCGAGCCCAGCCCGTACGTCGACCGCGACGAGCTGCACGACATCTACCGCTCTTGGCGGGCCATCGCCGACGAGTACGACGGCGTGCTCATCGGCGAGCTGTGGGTGCCGGAGCCGGAGCGCTTCTCCCGCTATCTGCGCCTGGACGAGTTGCACACCGCGTTCAACTTCGACTTCCTCGCCCGCCCCTGGGACGCCGCCGAGCTGCGCGCGTCCATCGACACCACGCTCGAATACCACGCGCCGGTCGGCGCGCCCGCGACCTGGGTGCTGTGCAACCACGACGTGACCCGCACCGTCACCCGCTACGGCCGCGACGACGCCGGCCCGGGCACCGGCTTCGATTTCGCCGCCAAGCGCTTCGGCACCCCGACAGACCCGGTGCGCGGCACCCGCAGGGCGCGCGCCGCGGCGCTGCTCTCGCTCGCCCTGCCCGGCTCCGTCTACCTCTACCAGGGCGAGGAACTGGGCCTGCCGGAGGCGGAGATACCCCGGGACCGCATCGTCGACCCGATGCACTTCCGCTCCGAGGGCCGCGACCCGGGGCGGGACGGCTGCCGGGTGCCGCTGCCGTGGCGTCCCGGCGGACCGGCGTACGGGTTCAGCGACCCGGCGGGCGCGGTCGACGGCGGTCCGTCCGGGCAGGGCGACGGCGCCGCGCCGGCCGAGCCGTGGCTGCCGCAGCCCGCGGGCTGGGGCACGTACGCCGTCGAGCGCCAGGAGGACGACCCGCGCTCGATGCTGCGCCTCTACCGCGACGCGCTGCGGCTGCGCCGCGGCGAGCCGGGGCTCGGCGACGGGCCGATGCGCTGGCTCGACGCCCCCGCGGGCGTGCTGTCCTTCGCCCGCTCCGACGCGTTCGTCTGCGTCGTCAACCTCGCCGCGGAGCCCGCGCCGCTCCCGGCCTACCGAGACGTCCTGATCGGCAGCGGCCCCCTGGACGACGGGCGGCTGCCGCGGGACACGGCGGTCTGGCTGCGCATCTAGGACCGCTGAGCCGCGCGGCCGGACCGCCGGCCCGTCACCCCCCCCCCCACGGGAAGGTACGCCATGCGCAAGGCACGCACAGGAAGGATCACGCCGGCCGCATGCGTGGGCGCCGCCGCGGTGCTCGTCGCCGTGCCCGGCGGCGCCCACGGCGCCGGAGGCGGGCGCCGACCTGCCGTTCGTCTCGATCGAGGCGGAGGCGGCGGACACCGACGGCGGCCTCGTCGGCCCCGACTACACCCAGGGCACCCTGGCCTCGGAGTCCTCGGGGCGGCAGGCGGTGCGGCTCGACGCCCTGGGCGAGTACGTCGAGTTCACGCTGACCGCGCGGGCGAACGCCGTGAACGTCGCGTACAGCGTCCCCGACGGCAAGTCCGGCAGCCTCGCCGTCTACGCCCACGGCACCAAGCTCGACGCGTCGCTCGCCGTCACCTCCGGGTACTCTCCATCGACACCCCCTGGATCCCCGGGGCGCCATGTGGTCCCTCAACGCGCCTGACGTGGACTGCGTCTTCGCCGACAACACCATCCCGCAGCCCAACCTGGCCAACGGCATCGCGATCTACGGCGGCACGGACATCACCGTCGAGAACAACCGCGTCCTCGACACCAACGCGCCCGGCAGCGGCATCGCGATCTCCAACCAGAAGTTCCTGGACCCGTTCCACCCGCTGGCCGACTGGGCGCCGATCGCGGCGATCCGCGACAGCGCGCCGGTGATGGCGCAGACCACGGACGTCTCCCGCGTCACGCACTTCGGCGGCATCTACACGTACGACGCCATCGCGGGCGCGAACGACCCGGACTGGGGCGGCGTCGCCGCCTGGTGCCGGCAGAACGGGTACGTGTGGGCGCCGTCCATCGGCCCCGGCTACCTCGACGACCGCGCCGTGCCCGGCAACACCTCCCCGACCGTGGACCGCGCGGACGGCGCGGTGTACGACCGCAGTTGGGGCTACGTGCTGGATCCGGCGAAGGGCGGTCCGGCGGACTGGGTGACGCTCACGTCGTTCAACGAGTGGCACGAGGGCAGCCAGTTGGAGCGGCTGCGGCGGCGCCGCCGCAGCCGGTCTACGTCACGTACGACGGCGCCTACGGGCGTACGGGCGCGGCGGCCGAGACCGCGTACCTGGACCGGACCCGGCACTGGGTCACCGAGTTCGAGGCGGCGTCCGGCCGCGGCTGAGACCGGCCTGCGCGGGCCCGGGCCCCGGCCGGCTCCGGCCGGTCCTGGGCTCAGGTGTCGATCCGCGAACGGTCCAGGGTGGCCGCCGAGTTGGTGATGAACTCCTTGCGGGGGGCGACCTCGTTGCCCATCAGCAGGTTGAACACCTGCTCGGCGGCCTCCAGGTCGCTGATGTTGATCCGCCGCAGCGTGCGGTACCGCGGGTCCATCGTGGTCTCCGCGAGCTGGTCGGCGTCCATCTCGCCGAGGCCCTTGTAGCGCTGGATGGAGTCCTTGAAGCGCGTGCCCTTGCGCTGCAGGTCGAGCAAGGTCTCGCGCAGCTCGGTGTCCGAGTACGTGTAGATGTACTTGTCCTGGCCCCTCTTGGGCTGGACCAGCTCGATGCGGTGCAGCGGCGGCACCGCGGAGAAGACCCGGCCCTCCTCGACCATCGGGCGCATGTAGCGCTGGAAGAGGGTGAGCAGCAGGGTGCGGATGTGCGCGCCGTCGACGTCGGCGTCGGCGAGGAAGATCACCTTGCCGTAGCGCGCCTGGTCGATGTCGAACGTCCGCCCCGAGCCGGCTCCTATCACCTGGATGATCGCGCTGCACTCGGCGTTCTTCAGCATGTCCGCGACGGACGCCTTCTGGACGTTGAGGATCTTGCCGCGGATCGGCAGCAGGGCCTGGAACTCCGAGTTGCGCGCGAGCTTGGCGGTGCCCAGCGCGGAGTCGCCCTCGACGATGAACAGCTCGGAGCGCTCCACGTCGTCGCTGCGGCAGTCCGCGAGCTTGGCGGGCAGCGAGGAGGACTCCAGCGCCGTCTTGCGGCGCTGCGCCTCCTTGTGCTGCCGGGCGGCGATACGGGTACGGGCCGCGGCCACGGCCTTCTCCAGCACGGCGCGCGCCTGCTGCTTGGCGTCCCGCTTGGTCGAGGTCAGGAACGCCTTCAGCTCCTTGGTGACGACCTGGGCGACGATCCGGGAGGCCGCCGAGGTGCCGAGCACCTCCTTGGTCTGGCCCTCGAACTGCGGCTCGGCCAGCCGGACGGTGACCACGGCGGTCAGGCCCTCCAGCGCGTCGTCCTTGACGATGTCGTCCTCGGCTACGCGCAGCAGCTTCAGGCTCCGCAGTGCGTCGTTGACCGTGCGGGTCAGGGAGCGCTCGAAGCCGGTGACGTGGGTGCCGCCCTTGGGAGTGGCGATGATGTTGACGAAAGAGCGGATCGTGGTGTCGTACCCGGTGCCCCAGCGCAGCGCGATGTCGACGCCGAGGTCGCGGGTGACCTCGGTGGGCGTCATGTGCCCGCGGTCGTCGAGCACCGGGACGGTCTCCTTGAACGTCCCCTGCCCGGAGAGCCGCAGCACGTCGCAGACGGGGCGGTCGGGGGCGAGGAACTCGCAGAACTCACTGATCCCGCCGTCGTAGCGGAAGGTCTCCGCGGTGTGGTCCGCCTTGTCGGCGGAGCGCTCGTCGCGCACGGTGAGCGTGAGGCCGGGCACGAGGAAGGCGGTCTGCCGGGCGCGCGCGTGCAGGTCGTCGAGCGAGAGCGCGGCGTCCTTGAGGAAGATCTGCCGGTCCGGCCAGAAGCGGATGCGGGTGCCGGTCCTGGTCTTGGGGATCTTCTTGCCCTTGGTCATGCCGCTGGCGGGCTCGAAGGAGGCGTCGGCGCCCTTGCCCGAGAACCGGCCGGGGACGCCGCGGCGGAAGCTCATCGAGTGCGTCCTGCTCGACAGGTCGACCTCGACGTCGAGCCGGGCGGACAGCGCGTTGACCACGGAGGCGCCTACGCCGTGCAGGCCGCCGGAGGCCGCGTACGCGCCGCCGCCGAACTTGCCGCCGGCGTGCAGCTTGGTCATGACCACCTCGACGCCGGACAGCCCGGTCTTCGGCTCGACGTCGACGGGGATCCCGCGGCCGTCGTCGTCGACCTGCACGGAGCCGTCGGCGGCGAGCAGCACGTCGATGTTCCGGCAATACCCCCCCAGGGCCTCGTCGACAGAGTTGTCGATGATCTCCCACAGGCAGTGCATGAGGCCGCGGCTGTCGGTGGAGCCGATATACATGCCGGGCCGCTTGCGGACGGCCTCCAGGCCCTCCAGAACGAGCAGGTGCCGCGCGGTGTAGTTGGAGCCGTCGCGCTCGGCGGCGGCCAGCACGGACGGCACGGACGTGTCGGCGGTCACTCAGTTCGCTCCTCGCTGAATTCGGGCCCGGGTGGCGGTGGCGGGCCTCATCTGCCGGTCAGAGGGTACCGAGGCTCTATAGAGCCGGTACGCAGCCACCCGCATGTGACTCGATACTAGTCCCGCTTCGAGTGCATGTTCGATCCCTCGGAGGGGTGATTGGTTTATCACGTTCCCTTACGCGCATGAACCATTTAGGCTCCGGGCACGTCCTCATGAACAACCGGCAACCCAGCCGGGGAGGTCAAAAAGGCCCAAAGACGCTCATTACGGCACAGGCGCGACAAGCATTACGGCTCATCCGCCGCCACCTGGCGACATCGGGCCTGGTCAGGAACGCTTTCCCGATCCCGACCCACGAGCGGGAACGTTTTCGGCCTGGTTGGATGTTGACCCTGGTACGACAGCTCGTCGAGCTAGAGAAGAGGCGACGTGACTACTGTTCTGACTCCCGCAAGCCCGCTGACGGCCGCCGACCGGTGCGACCGCTGTGGCGCCCAGGCTTACCTGCGCGTTGTCCTGACGAGCGGCGGCGACCTGCTCTTCTGTGCGCACCACGGCCGTAAGTTCGAGCCGGAGCTCAAGAAGATCGCTGCCGAGATACAGGACGAGACGGAGCGGCTCCAGACCACTCCCGCGTCGGCATCCGCCGACGAACGCTGACGCGCCGACGTCAGCCCGACGAGCCTCGTGCGGCCTCCGGGCCGGACCTGGGCGGTCATTCCCGCTGGGGGGTGGCCGCCTCGTCGGTTTCCGGGGCGGTACGGGCCCGTACGGCGACGGGCGGCGCGGCGCGCAGGCAGCGCGAGGGCAAACGCGGCAGGAGAGCCCTGGGGGGCGTCTGCGGTCCTCAGGGGGCCTTGACGGGCCCGTGTGCCGTGACGGTCTTCACGGCCGCCGAGATGCGCGTATAGACGCCGGGACGGCCCTTCTCACCGCAGCCCCCGCCCCACGAGACCAGGCCCACCAGCCGGCCCTTCACGACCAGCGGACCGCCGCTGTCGCCCTGGCATGCGTCAGGACCGCCGCGCATCAGCCCCGCGCAGACCATCGACGCGGCCACGTAGCGGCCGTCGGGACTCCCCGGGTACGCCCGCTCGCAGACCGTGTCCGGCAGCACCTCGACGTCGGCGGCGTGCAGCCTCGTGGGGTAGCTGGCGTTCCCCGCGGTGTCCCCCCAGCCGTAGACCCGCGCGGGCGAGCCCGGCTCGTACGCCGGGTCGTCCGGCTTCTCCGCCAGCTTCAGGAAGGCCGTGGTCTCGGCCGGGCGCTTGAGCCGCAGCACGGCGAGGTCGCCGGCGTTGGTCCAGGCGTCGTAGTCGGGGTTCACCCAGACCTTTTCGAGGGCGAATTCCTCGCCCTCGGTGCCCGCGAGGTCACCGCGGCCGGCCACGACGGCCAGGTCGCCGACCTTGCTCCAGTGCTCGCCCAGGGTCTCCTCGGCGAGGCAGTGCGCGGCGGTCAGCACCACCTTCGGGGACACCAGCACGCCGGCGCAGAACTGCCCCGACCGCTCGTCGCCGAAGAGCTTCCGGCTGGTCAGCGCGACCGTCCAGGGGCTGTCGTCGATGGCCACCGGGTGCCCGCCCACCACCACGCCGTCCGCCGCCGCCGGCGGCGCCTGCCCGAGCACGGCCGGGGGCAGCAGCGCGGCGACGACGGCGGCGATCGAGCGAAGACGCGGGTACATGGGGTCTCCGTAAGTTGTTGGGCGGCCCGGGAGGGCCGGATGTGGCTTATGGGTTCTTGCCTTCAGTGGCTTCCAAGGAGTGGCCGTCCGGTTCTCCGGGGCGCCCTGGCTGCTGATTGAGATGTGCGCGCTGTGTGCGGTCGCTGATTACGGAGATGACAGCGGGGTGTTCCTCGGGCCGGCGGCATGCTGTACGGAACGAGGAGGGGCGAGTGAGTAAGCGACAGGTCCGGGTCTGGGCCGGTATCGACGCGGGCAAGGGCCATCACTGGGCCGCGGTGGTCGACGACACCGGCGCCACGCTGTGGTCGAAGAAGATCGACAACGACGAGTCCGCGATCCTGACCGCGCTGGGGGAGATCCTCGGCCTGGCGGACGAGGTCTGCTGGGCGGTGGACATTGCCGGCACGTCCTCCGCGCTGCTGCTGGCTCTGCTCGCCGCCCACGGCCAGCGGGCCGTCTACGTGCCCGGCCGCACGGTCAACCGCATGGCCGGGGCTTACCGGGGCGAGGCCAAGACCGACGCCCGTGACGCCTACGTCATCGCCGAAACCGCCCGCCACCGCCGGGACTTCGCCACGATCGACGTGCCCGCGCAGCTGGCCGCCGACCTCGCACTGCTGACCGCCCACCGCGCCGACCTGGTCGCCGACCGGGTGCGGATGATCAACCGGCTCCGCGACATGCTGACCGGCGTCTTCCCCGCGCTGGAACGGGCCTTCGACTACTCCGCCCACAAAGGTGCGCTGGTCCTGCTGACGGGCTACCAGACACCGGCCGCGATCCGGCGCCGTGGCCGGGCGAGACTGACGGCCTGGCTGGCCAACCGCAGCGTGCGCGGCGCCGACGCCGTTGCCGCGACCGCACTGGATGCCGCCCAGGCACAGCAGACCGCGCTGCCCGGCGAGGACGTCGCCGCTCAGCTCGTCGCCGACCTGGCCACGCAGATCCTGGCCCTGGACGACCGGCTCAAGCAGATCGACAAGCAGATCCGTGAGGTGTTCCGCAGCCACCCCCAAGCCGAGATCATCGAGTCCCTGCCCGGCATGGGCCCGATCCTCGGCGCCGAGTTCATCGTCGCCGCCGGCGACCTGACCGCCTACACCGACGCCGGCCACCTCGCCTCCGCAGCCGGCCTCGTGCCCGTCCCACGCGACTCCGGCCGGCGCACCGGCAACATGCACCGGCCCAAGCGCTACAGCCGCCGCCTGCGACGGGTGTTCTACCTCTCCGCGCAGACCAGCATCATCCGCGAAGGCCCGAACCGGGACTTCTACCTCAAGAAGCGCGGCGAAGGCTGCAAACACGTCCAGGCCGTCATCGCCCTGGCCCGCCGACGCGCCAGCGTCTTGTGGGCACTCCTGCGCGACAACCGAGCATTCACCCCCGCCCCGCCGGCCACGCAGACGGCTTGACTTCATCATTGAGACTCCCTGACGGCGTGAGGCTTGGGCGGTCGTGCACTACAGCCTCATTCAGCAGGGCGCGGGCCGCACCTCAGTCGCGCCGCCCGCGGGCCCCCGGGATTCCCGCGTGACCTGCGGCAACGCCGGTCCGGCGGGGGCGTGGCATCCGAACGACCCGCGCCCCCGGGAGGTGCCCGGGGGCCGCGGTCACGGCGCCGCCGGTGCCGCCGCCGGGGACGACGTCACCGCGGGTGCCGCCGTCGCCGCCGGGGCCGGCAGGTGGCGCAGCCGTTCGGAGGCGAGACAGGCGCGGGTCAGGATGGTCCGTACCTCGTCGGCGGCGCTGCCGCTGCACCGGGCGAGGTAGAAGATCACGATGTTGATGGCGGCCACCGACCCGGCGTAGATGTAGACGTCCTTCGCCGTACCGACGTAGATCGACAGCCCGATGCCCCAGCAGGCCACGCTGTAGAAGCCGGCCGTGAGCGTCCAGCTGTAGAGCGCGTCGAGACCGGCGATCCGGCCCTGGGGCACGGTGCCCAGTTGCCTGCCGCGGGCCTCGGCGACGGCGGCGCGGGCGAAGACCAGGCAGGCGGCGTTGCACAGCGCGGTGGAGAGGATGCCGATGGCGGTGCAGATGGGCCACCAGTCGCGGTGGAACAGCGTGGTCGACAGCACCAGCACGGCGGGGATCAGGGTGAACAGCCGCATCGCGACCTCGGCCAGGACCGCCCGCCGGCTCAGCCGCCCCTGCTCCCGGCCCGCGACCAGCGGGGTGAGACCGGCGAAGAGGTTCTGGTAGTACCGGGCACCGGCCAGCAGGAAGCTCATGCCGACCAGCCGCACCGGCGCGTTGGCGGAGTGGTCGGGGATGGTGTAGCCGTCCAGCCGCAGCCAGTCGAGCAGCGGGAGTTCCTCCTCGCCGGCGCTGTTGGTGCGTTGCAGCAGGGTGATGTAGTTGTTGCCCCAGCTCCAGTTGAGGTCGCGCAGCCAGTACGTGATGACGATGCTCGCCGCGACGTACCAGGCCGCGGCCGACAGCCAGGAGAAGAAGAGCAGCCAGCGCACGTGCATGCCGCGGTGCGGGTCGTGGTACAGCGACTGGGTGCGCCGGATCCGCCACATCTGGAGCTGCTGCCTCGGCGCCCCGGCGAGCGGCGTGTACAGCCGGACGAAGCGGGTGCCGGCGCTCTGCACCCGGGTCGCCTCGACGGCCGCCAGCTCCTCCTCGTAGAAGTGGAGCAACTGCGGATAGAGCCGCTCCCCCGGCACGGGCCGGAACAGCAGCAGCCGGTTCTCCGGGACGGAGTCGGTGAGGTCCTCGATGAACCGCGCCAGCAGCGGCGTCTCGGCGTAGAAGGCGTCGGGTACGGTCACGGCGCGCGCGCCGGACCCGGCCGTCTCCCGGTGCTCGCTGCCGATCGCGATGAGGAGCTGCCCGACGGAGTACAGGTCCGCCTGCCGGGGGTCGACCACCATCGTCTCGCTGCGTACCTCGGGTGCCACGAACGCCGCGTCCGGTCCTCCGGAGCCCGGGACGGTGTGGGAGTAGAGGTAGTTGACGCCGAGGTCGATGAGGACGAAGCGGCGGCTCCCCGCACCCGTACCGCCGCCCGGTCCCGAACCCGATCCGCTGAGGATGATGTTGGACGGGGAGAGGTCGCCGTGGCGCAGGCCGCACCGGTCCAGTTCGTCCAGCACCCCCAGCAGCCGGGGCCCGAGGTCGCGCAGGAGATCGAGCCGGATGCGCGTGCTGTCCGGCTGCCGGCTCAGATACTCCGCCAGCGTCTCGCCGGGCACGAAGTCCATGAGGATCCACCGCCCGCTGCTCGCCCACGCACGGGCCAGCGGCAGCGCCTCGGTCGCCGCCTCCTCCCCCGCGCGGACGTCGCCGTAGGCGGAGCGGTACTCCCGGGTGGCCCGGACGATGGTCGGCACCCTCAGGTACGGGTAGACGATGCACTTGAGGGCGAACGGGATGCGCCTGCCGTGCGCCTGGCGCAGCGGGAGACCGGTCAGGATGAACGACGTCGTGCCGTGGCGGTGGAACCGCAGCGTCCCGATGTCGACTTCGCGCCACGCGTCGAGCGTCGCGGCGTCCTCGTCGGCGCTCCCCTCCACGTCCGGAATCGCGACGTCGGGCGCGTACAGCGTCCGTATCGCCTCCCGCACGGCCGGGTCCGCGACCGCCGGCACGCACAAGGCGGCGCAGTCGTGCGGCGTCCGCTCGCCCTGGTCGTAGCGGCGCTGGTAGGAGTGCGCCAGCGACACCAGGGTGAGGAGGAGCAGGCCGAGATATCCGCCGACCGCCCGGAACTCGGTGCGAAACGGCTCCGGGCGGCCGGCGAATTCCGTACGCCAGCGGGCCACCTCTTCGATGACCGATTCCCACGACTGCTCGAACTCGCCGCTAAAGCTGTGCGCCTCGAACGGCAGGCCGAAAAGGACCCGGCTCCAGTCCTCCCGGTCCCACTCGCATAACTCGTTCTCCGCCCGGGTCGCGGCGCCTGCCCCGCCCGGTGCGGGTGAAGTATCGGATAAGGCGCGGATGATCGCGCGGAGATTACGCGCGCTGCCGGTTGTGGGCATCGTCCTTCGTCACGATGGTCAGTTGGGGTACGGCGCGAATGCGGCCGTTCTTTATCAGCGCCGGGTCCTTGCCCTCGACGGCGCAGTACATCACCTCGTACCCGCCGCGGGCGCCGCCGAGAATCCGGCCGGGATCCAGCTCGTGCCGCTTGACCTGCGGCATCCACGACAGGGGCGCGAGGTCGAGCACGTACGGGGCGTCGCCCGGCTCCGTCATCCGCCGCTGCAGCATGAGGCGCTCGTCCCGGTAGCGCTCGATCGCCTCGCCGTAGCCCCGGCCGAGGCCGTCGCGGATGCGGTCGAGATGGCGGATGGCCCAGCGCTGCGAGACGGACAGCTTCTGCGCGGGCGGCTGGATGGGGCGGGTGCTCAGGGACAGCACGTGCGTGCAGCCGTCCGCCAGCGCCAGCTTGTACGGGTGCGGGGTGAGGACGCCGCCGTCGACGGCCCGGGAGCCGCGGAAGTCCGCGGTGCCGCGCAGCGCGACGGGGAGCCAGGCGCTGGCGACGAGGGCGGCCCGCAGGTCGGCGCGCGAGGTGAAGTCGGTGACGGCTTCGGTGCGGATGTCGTCCACGAGGGTGACGGCGACGTGCAGCCGCGTCGGGGAGGCGATGACCTTCTCGTACCCGAGGGGCTTGACGTTGTCCACGACCTCGAACGCGTAGTCCAGGTCCATGATGCGGCCGCGCAGCACGCGCCGGAAGTCGACGAACGTCCGGGTGGCGAGGTCGTCGTAGTAGATCGAAAGCGGATACCAGGTCTCGCCGTTGAGGAAGTAGGCGCTGTTGATGGCACCGGAAGAAGCGGAGTATATGGTGTCGAACGCCTGATTGAGCCCGCAATCCTCAAGGGCGCAGAGCATGGCCGCCGAGACGACGCCGCGGATGCCGCCCCCCTCGACGGCAAGCCCGATCTTGAGGTCGTCCACGGGCTTGTCGTGCGTATGTCCCTTTTCCCGGCGATGGCGTAAGGCAGCCAGCACAGGATGGTCCGCGTGCCACGGCATGGCACTACTCATGAGTCATGTCCTCCCTGAGGATCCGAGATTGTCACGCCCGGCAAGTGTCGTCAATTCCCGGAGAGTTCACGAATTCGTACCGGCTTCCGCACGTATCGCGGCCGCGGCGGCACGCCCCGCGCCACCGGCGAAGGAAAACGCCCCCGACCCGCGGCAGGGCAGGTCAGGGGCGCTGGAGGCCGCTCGGCTCAGTCGAGATAGTCGCGCAGCACCTGGGAGCGCGACGGGTGCCGCAGCTTCGACATGGTCTTGGACTCGATCTGGCGGATGCGCTCGCGCGTGACGCCGTACACCTTGCCGATCTCGTCCAGGGTCTTGGGCTGCCCGTCGGTGAGCCCGAAGCGCATGGAGACCACGCCCGCCTCGCGCTCGGAGAGCGTGTCGAGGACGGAGTGCAGTTGCTCCTGCAGCAGGGTGAAGCTGACCGCGTCGGCCGGCACGACCGCCTCGGAGTCCTCGATCAGGTCGCCGAACTCGCTGTCGCCGTCCTCGCCCAGCGGGGTGTGCAGGGAGATGGGCTCGCGGCCGTACTTCTGGACCTCGATGACCTTCTCCGGGGTCATGTCCAGCTCCTTGGCCAGCTCCTCCGGAGTGGGCTCGCGGCCCAGGTCCTGGAGCATCTGGCGCTGCACACGGGCCAGCTTGTTGATGACCTCGACCATGTGCACCGGGATGCGGATGGTACGGGCCTGGTCGGCCATCGCGCGGGTGATCGCCTGCCGGATCCACCAGGTGGCGTACGTGGAGAACTTGTAGCCCTTGGTGTAGTCGAACTTCTCGACGGCGCGGATCAGACCGAGGTTGCCCTCCTGGATGAGGTCCAGGAAGAGCATGCCGCGGCCCGTGTAGCGCTTGGCGAGGGAGACCACGAGGCGGAGGTTGGCCTCCAGCAGGTGGTTCTTCGCGCGGCGGCCGTCCTCGGCGATGATCTCCAGCTCGCGGCGGAGCTTCGGCGCCAGCTTGTCGGCGGCGGCGAGCTTGTCCTCGGCGAAGAGGCCGGCCTCGATGCGCTTGGCGAGCTCCACCTCCTGCTCGGCGTTGAGCAGGGGGACCTTGCCGATCTGCTTCAGGTAGTCCTTGACCGGGTCTGCGGTGGCTCCGGCCGCGGCGACCTGCTGCGCGGGGGCGTCGTCCTCGTCCTCGTCGGAGAGCACGAAGCCCTCCGCCTCGGCCTCGGCCGGCGGCTCCTCCTTCTCCAGGGAGCCGTCGTCCGGGCCCTCGGAGCCGGACTCGCCGTCCTTGGCCGCGCCCTTCTTGCCGGCCGCCTTCTTGGCCGGGGCCTTCTTCGCCGCGGTCTTCTTGGCGGCCACCTTCTTGGCGGTGGTCTTCTTGGCGGCGGCCTTCTTCTCCGGCTCGTCCGCCGGGTCGCCCAGGCCCGCGGGCACCGGATCGTCCATGGGGGCCTCCTGGACCGCGTGCGCCGTGGCCGTGGCCGTCGGCTTCTTCGTCGCGGTCTTGGCGGGGACGGCTTGCTTGGCGACCGCCTTGGTGGCGGTCCGTTTCGCCGGGGTCTTCGCCGGCACGCTCTTGCGGGTGCGCTTGGGCGCCTCTGCGGCACTGACCATCAGTGTCACACCCTCCTCTTCGAGGATCTGATTGAGGCTGCGCAGGACGCTCTTCCACTGGGTGGGCGGAATCTGGTCAACCTCGAAGGCACGACGCACGTCATCACCGGCGATCTGCCCTTCGGCCTTCCCCCGCTCGATGAGTGCCATCACGGACTCAGCTTCGGCGATCTCCGGCGGGAGCGTACGGGATGTGCTGGCCGACACGAACAACCTCTCGAAACGATGGGAACGACCGGTGGCGGGGATGGACCACCGGCGTAGAGGCGGAACCGCGATACGTGCGCCACCACCTCTTAGGTCATCGCGCCTTCCCGCACAGCGTTACGCCCAATCCACGTGGCCCAGGTCACAATCTACTGCCACCGGCGCGGCGGCACGAAAGCCGCCCGGCAGGCGCCGGCCCGTCCGGGCGCCCGGAGGGCGTGCGGACGCCCGGGCGGAGCGCGGCGTACGCCCGCCGTCCGGCGGTTGTGCGCCGGTGGGCGCGGGGCGTGCGGGGCCGGTGGGGCCGGGTACGGCCGGGTGGGTGCCCGGGCGGGTGGTCCGGCGGCGTTCCGGGATCTCCGGGGGGGTGTCCTGCGGATGTCCGGGGGTGTCCGGGTGGTCTCCGGGGGTCTCGTACGGGCCGGGGCGCGGGCGTCGCGGTACGTGCCCGGGTGGCTGCCCGGACGCGTCGTCCGGGGCCCGTCCGGGGGGTCTCCCGGGCCGCCCCTGCGGTGTGGGGTGTCCCGGGGCCCGCGCCTGCGGTCGGCTGCTGCGACCCGGCCCGGCCGGGGCCGGCTCGGGTGTCCGGGGGCCGCCGCGCGGTGGGCTCGGGTGTCCCGGCCGCCAGGCGGGTGGGCTCCGGGGTCCCGGGCCGCCAGGCGGGTGGGAGAGTCCTGCCGGGGCGCGGCGCCGCCGTCCCCCGGCGGGGGCCGGCGGCGGTGCCGGGGCGCGTACCGACGGGGGCGCGGGGCCGGGGCCTCGCGCCCGTACCCCGCCGTCAGTGCTCGCGCGGCGCCGGCACGACGCGGTCGCCCGCGCCGATCTCGGTGTGCACACCCAGCAACTGCCGCATCGCCGACTCGGCCGCGGCGCCGTCGCCGCTGCCCAGCGCCTCCACGATGTGCACGTGGTGGGTGACGGCCTGCTCACTCGGGCGGTCGCAGCCGCCGGCGGGGCCGCCGGAGACCTGCAGCGCCGCGGTGACCACGCCGGCCAGGTGCTCCAGCATCCGGTTCCCCGCGACCTGCAGGACCAGCGCGTGGAACTCGGCGTCGGCGCGGGCGAACGTGACCGTGTCGCCCTGCACCAGCGCGTGGCTCATGATCTCGGCCATGTCCGTCAGCCGCTGCTGGACGGCGCCGCGGCCGTGGCCCGCCGCGAGCCTGGCGGCCAGCGGCTCGATCGTCCAGCGCAGCTCGCACAGCTCCCGGCGCTGGTCCTCGCGCTGCGGGCCGAAGGCCCGCCACTCGATGATGTCCGGGTCGAGCAGGTTCCAGTCGCTGACCGGGCGGACCCGGGTGCCGACGTTGGGGCGGGCGCTGACGAGGCCCTTGGCCTCCAGCACACGCAGGGACTCGCGCACCACGGTGCGGGAGACCTCGAAGCGCTGCCCGATCTCCTCGGGCACGAGCGGGCGGTCGGCGCCCAGATCGCCCGAGACGATCATCTGGCCGAGCTGCTGGACGAGTTGGCCGTGGAGGCCGCGGCCCCGGCTGGTCGCCGCGCGGCGGCCGACGCGGCCGATCTCGGGCTCACCGGTGTCCCACGCGGGCGGCGCGGGGGCGGCGGGCGGCGCGGCGGGGCCGGGGGCGGCGGCAGGGGGGACGGGAGCGGCGGGGGCGGCGGCCGCGGGGCCGTCGGGGAACGGGTAGCGGTCCAGATCCCCGTGGCCGGCGAAACCGGACTCGGAGGAGCGGGCCGTCATCATGGTCTGCGCAAGGGTACTCACGAAACCTTTGTCGGCGGACGTCCCGGCCGCCTTGAGGGCTTTGGTGAAAAGCACACGAAAGGGTGATCGCCCAGCGCCCCTCCATTGACGCCGCGGCGACCTCAAACCGGTGGGAAACCGGCTATTCACCAGGTGAGTTGAAAACCCTCCGTACGAAACTCGGACACCCGCTCCGCTCCAGCGCGCGCCCCAGGGATCGGGCCCGGCCCGCGGTCAGGACGTACGCCCCGAGGAGGGCGCCGAGCGACAACACCAGCGCATGTCCGAAAGGTTGGGCGGGCACGCCGAACACGCCGCCGAGGTGCAGTCCGCTGCCGGGCCGCGGGATGTGCAGCACACGCATGAGCTGCACCGGGAGTTCTCCGAGGCGGCGTACGGCACCGGTGTCGGCGAGCGCGTGGATGCCGGGGGCGACGGCGACGGGCACGGTGAGCACGGCGGCCAGCCCCAGCGACGCCGACGTGAACAGCCCGGCGGCCAGCACCCCGGTCCAGGCGCAGCCCACCGTCACGCCCGCCCAGCTCAGCAGCTGCAGACCGCCGTCCGCGGGCATGTCCACGACGTCGCCGAAGAGCACGAGCAGCGCCGTCGCGTCCGCGAGCAGCACCGCGACGAAGAGGAGCAGCGCCACGGCCGTGCTCACGGCGAGCTTGGCGAAGAGCAGGCCGAGGCGGCGCGGCACGGCGCCGACGGCCGGGGTGAGCGAGGGGAAGCTGAACTCCTGGCCGAAGGCGTGCGCGCCGAGCAGCCCGGCGCCGATCGCGGCGGGCGGCAGCGGGAAGACCGGCGCCCAGCCGGTGAGCATGCGGACGGCGGGGGCGTCGGAGACGGCGGAGCCGCCCGCGGAGTGCGCGAGGAGGGCGGCGCCGGCGATGGAGGCGGCGAGGGTGCCGGCGGCGGCGACGCGGGGCAGCCGGGAGCCGGAGGCGGCGCGGCGCAGCTCGTAGCGCAGGGGGTGGGCGGGGCCGGGGAGCCAGCGGCGGCGCAGCGGTCCTGCGAGGGGGGCGTCGTCGGGGCCGGCCACGGGGGCGGGGATGAAGGTGCCGGCGGGCGGGGTGTCGCCGGCGGCCGGCGGCTCGGCGCCGGTGTCAGTGCCGGGTTCTAGGGTGGCCGTGGTGGTGGGGGTGCGGGTGGCCGCGGGCGCGGCGGCTTCGGGGGTGGCGGCTTCGGGGGTGGCGGTGAGGACGGACTCGTGGGAGGAGTCGGTGAGTTGATGGAGCAGGATGCCGTTGCGGTACGCGAGTTCGCCGACGGCCGCGCTGTCGGTGCCGTAGACGGCCAGGGCACCGCCGTCGCGCCGTACCACCTCGATGCGCCGTTCCGGCGTGCTCGCCTGCCGCGTCAGATAACTGGCGAACCGCTCGGACTGCGGCGTCCTGATCAGGACGCAGGGGCGCAGCCGCAGCCGGGCGAAGTCGTCGGCCTCCTCGTCGGCGACGAGCCGGCCGGCCCGCAGCGTCAGCACCCGGTCGGCGAAGCGGGCGGCGACGCGCGGCTGGGCGGTGGCGAGCACGACGCAGACGCCGGCGGCGGCCAGCTCGCGCAGCAGGGCGTAGTAGAACGCCGCCTCGCGGCGCGGCAGATCGCGTACGGGGTCGTCGAGCAGCAGGGAGTGCGGCTGGCCGAGGAGCGCGGTGGCGAGGCCGAGGCGGCGGTCCATGCTGAGGGAGAGGGCGTCGAGCCGGTCGTCGGCGAGCGCGTCGAGGCCGACGTGGGTGAGCAGGGCGTCGGCACGGGCCGCGGGGACGCCCACGGCGGCGGCGAGCATGCGCAGGTGGCTGAGCACGGTGCGGGCGGGGTGTCCCGCGACGTCGCCGAGCACGGCGCCGACCTCGCGGGCGGGGGCGGGGAGCCGGCTCAGCGGGCGGCCGTCGTACAGCGCGATGCCGCGGCCGCTGTCCAACTGGAGCATGAGGCGCAGCGCGGCGGTCTTGCCGGCGCCGGGCTCGCCGAGCAGCGCGGTGACGGTGCCCGCCTCGGCCTCGAACGTGAGGTCGCGCACGGCCGGCGGGCGGCCGCCGCGGGGCCTGCTCGTGAGTCCGATGGCCTGGATCACCACGCCTCCCTAAATCGGTTGATATCCGACATATAGGGATGATTGCGCAGGAGGCGCGCCGAGACCGGGATTTCACCCCGGGGCGCGGTGCGGCGTCGCGGATGTGTGCTCGTACGACTCGTATGCCCGGAGGGGCGTAGCCCGGGGGCCCGCCGGCCCGGGACTGGGTGCCCCCGTGCTGTGCGGGGCGTGCCGCTCGGGCCTGCCGGAGCCGGCTGCGCGGACGCGCGGTGAGGGAGGCGCGGTGAGGGACGGGGTGTGCTGCCCGGTGGTGCTCAGACCTCGGGGCGCAGCATCGGGGGGTTGAGGATCGTGGCGCCGCCGGCCTGGAAGAGCTGCGCGGGACGGCCGCCCTGGCGGGTGGTGGTGCCGCCGGTGGGCAGCAGGAAGCCGGGGGTGCCGGTGACCTTGCGGTGGAAGTTGCGCGGGTCCAGGGCGACGCCCCACACCGCCTCGTACACCCGGCGCAGCTCCCCGACCGTGAACTCCTGCGGACAGAAGGCCGTGGCCAGCGACGAGTACTCGATCTTCGACCGGGCCCGCTCCACGCCGTCGGCCAGGATCCGGCGGTGGTCGAAGGCCAGCGGCGGGTGCTCCCCGTCGTCGTCGGCGGGGCCGATGAGGGTCTCGATGGGCGCCCACCGGGCGCCGCCGACGTCGCCGCCGGCGCGCGGCGCGGGAAGGTCCGGCGCCAGCACGAGGTGGGCGACGCTCACCACGCGCATCCGCGGGTCGCGCTTCGGATCGCCGTAGGTGGCGAGCTGTTCGAGGTGCGCGGCGTGCGCCGGGGTGTCCTCCTCCACCGGGCCGTGCGCGTGCAGGCCGGTCTCCTCCGCGAGTTCACGCGCCGCCGCCTCGGTCAGGTCCTCCTCCTCGCGTACGAAACCGCCGGGCAGCGCCCACCGGCCCTGAAAGGGGGCCTCACCGCGGCGGACGATCAGGGCGCTCAGCGCGTGCCGGCGCACGGTGAGCACGACCAGGTCGACGGTCACGGCGAACGGCGGGTAGGCGGACGGCTCGTAGGGGGGCATGGCGGGGATCTTAGTCGTCTGCCTGACGATAATCAGGACTTCGCGCGGAGACCGACCGGACGCGGTTCCACGGGCTTGCTGCGTGATCACAAGCGGCGAGGACGATCGCCGATTGCCCGTCCTCCGTTTCCCGCGCTCCGGTCCCGTGCCCTCACACCGAGTCCACCAGTTCCTGCGTGAGACGGTGCAGGCGCAGCGCGTCCTCCCGGCGGAACGCCGGGCCGTCCGAGGGCAGGCGGCGACCGGTGCGGTAGGCGGTGAAGGACTCGGCCGGAGGGTCGTCGAGCAGGGGGGTCATCCGTTCGACGGCCTTCGGCACGGACCTGGCGAAGACGGCGAAGGACGCCTTGGTGAGGGTGCGCAGCGGCTGCGGAAGGTGGTGGGGCATGCCGGTGGACACCACGCCGGGGTGGTAGCCGATGTAGCGGACCGGTGTGTCGGCGTACACGGCGGCGAAGGCCGCTCCGAGCAGGTCGTTGGCACGGAAGGACTGCAGGGTCGCCTTGAAGCCGCTGTAGCGGCGGGTCAGTTGCGGGTCGTCCCAGTGGATGCGCCCCAGCGGGGTGCCGGGGGTGCCGACGTTCATGATGACCGGTCGCGGCGCGGATTCCAGCGCCCCGCGGAGGCCGTGGCTGAGGACGTACCGGCTCAGGTAGGCGAGAGCGAAGCTGCGCTCGAACCCCTCCCGGGTGACGGTGCGCGCGCCGAAGAGCCGGTAGCGCTGGGCGCACAGGACGAGTTTGTCCACGGCGGGGCAGGCGCGCTCGATCTCGGTGACGAGATCCCTGGCCGACGAGACCGAGGTCAGGTCGGTCCGCAGGAAGGTGACGCGGCCCTCGGCCGCGGCGGTCGCCGCCTCGGCCAGCAGTGCCTCCCCCTTGGCGGGCGTACTGCCGACGGCGATGACCCTCGCTCCGCGGCGCAGGTAGTGCAGCGCAAGCCCTTTGCCGAGCCCGTCGGTTCCTCCGGTGATGACCACTGTCTGCATCCCTGGCACTCCTCCGGCTATCCGGATACTCGCTATCCGCTTACGCGGACCGTACCACGAACCGGATATAGTGCATCCGCTTGAGCTCTGGTCCCATCGGCGGAGGAGGCGGTCCGTGAGCAGGCCGAAGGAAGGGCCGGAATCGGCCGCGGCAGGGGCACGTCCACTGCGTCGGGACGCCGAGCTCAACCGGCAGCGCATCCTGCGGGCGGGCCGCGAGGTCTTCGCCGCACGTGGGCTCCAGGCCACGCTCAACGACGTCGCGCACCACGCCGGCCTCGGAGTCGGCACCGTCTACCGGAAATTCCCCGACAAGCAGGCGCTCGCGGAGTGTGTCTTCGCCGAAGAACTCGGCGAAATCGCGGCGATGGCGCGGCAGGCACTGGAGGAGGATGACGGCTTCGCCGCGCTGTCCGGGTTCCTCGAAAGATCCCTGGAGCGGGCCGCCCGCAACCGCGGGCTGCGCGAATTGATGCGCAACGGCACCGTCGAGGGCGCCGAAGTCGCGCGGGCGAGGCAGGAGATCGCCTCGCACAGCGAAAGTCTCGTGGCGCGGGCACGCGCCCAGGGAACGCTGCGCGACGGCGTCACCGAGGCCGACATCGCACCAATCGCCGCGATGATCGACGCCGTGATGGCCCTTCCCGGCCCTTCCGAACAGTGGCGGCGTTACCTGGCGGTCATCCTCGACGGACTCCGCGCCCACCCGGAACACCCACTACTGCCCACTCCGGGTGGCACCCACCGGCCTCGCCTTTCACCGGGCGCATGACGAGGATGTCGCCGGCCACGGGGCGGCGGTTCAGGAGCCGAGTTGGAAGCCGGGGGCGACCTCTTCGACGACGGCGAGGCCGAGGCGGCTGACCCGTACGGCGAAAGGCTCTTCGGCCAGCCGCCAGCCCGTGAGCTGCACCGCGCCCAGCGGGGCCGTGGCCGGCGGACGGGCGGCGACGGTACCGGCGGGGATGTCGGGGGCGACGCCGGCGAGCGCGGTGAGGATGTGCACCGCGGCGGCGGCCGCGACGGCGGAAGGGCGGCAGGCGGCCGGGTGCGGGAGCGGGGCACCGCCCGCGGTGCGCTGGTCGCCCGCGTACATCTCGGGGAGGTGGTGGCCGAAGTGGCCTGCGGCGTCGAGAAATCCGCGGAGGAGGGCGCCGGCCTCCTTGTCGTAGCCGGCGGTGAAGAGGCCGGCGACGGCGACGGCGGTCTCGTGGACGTGCACGGCGCCGGCGCGGTGGCCGAAGGGGTTGAAGCCGGGCTCTGCGGCGCCGAGGCTGCGCAGGCCCCAGCCGGAGTCGAGGGCGGGGCCGCCGAGGAGGTGGGCGAGCTGACCGGTCTGCGCCTTGTCGAGGAGGCCGGGTGCGCTGTCGGCGACGGGGGCGGCATTGCCGTCGGGAGAGGCGGGCGCGGCGGTGTCGGGGGTGGCGTTGCCGTTGGCGGGGGCGCAGCCGAGGGCATCGGCCGCGGTCGGCAGGAGGTGGGCGGCGGGGCTGCCGAGGTGGGTGAGCGGACGGCCGTCGGGGGCCAGGGCCGCCGCGGGCCTGCCGCCTGCGACGTCCTCGGTCCAGAAGACGGCGCGGAACCGCTCGCGCAGGGCCGCGGCCCACTGGCGCCACTCGGCAGCTCCGGGACGGCCGCAGACATCGAGCAGTTCGGCGCCGAGGAGGGCGGCGCGGTGGGCGTGGGCCTGGGTCTCGCAGCGGTACGGGCCGCCGGGAGCGGGGTCGGGGACGAAGCCGCGGTCGTCCGCGGCAGCGCGCAGCCACGCGAGGCAGCGCTCGGCGGCGGGCAGGAGCCCGTCGAGATCCCGCTCCGGCAGCCCCCAGCGGCGGGCCTCGGCGAGCACGGCGGGAAAGAGGAGGGTGGCCTCGACGCCGGTGGCGGCCGGGGGCAGGTGCGGTCCTGAGTCCCGGAGGGTGCCGGGCAGCCGCGCCGGTTCCTGAGCCCCGGCGGCGGGGGCCGCCGGCCAGGTGCGGGCGACGGCGCGCAGGGTGCCGGCGGCCAGGCGCGTACCCAGCGGCAGGAGCATGCGGGCGGCCCAGAGCGCGTCGGCAGGCGCCAGCGCGCAACGCCACGGCACCCCGGCGACGAGGTGCACGTCGGCCGGCTCGGCGGGATCGCGGAGCAGCAGGGTCCGCAGGTCGTCGAGCGCGGTGTCCAGCAACGGGGCGACTCGCGGATCGTCGCCCGCCGCGGCGGCGGCCGGCGACCACGGCACCGGCGGCAGCTCCCGCGGGGCCGCCTGATCCGTCCCGATCCGCAGCTCCAGCGTTCGCGACCCGCCCGGCGCCAACTCCAGTTGCCACCGCAGCAACCCGGCCGCGGCGATCACGTCGTCGGGCGGCGGCTCCGCAGTGACCAGGGCCCCCACCCCGGGGGCCCCACCCCCACCCCCTCCCCCTCCGCCGCTTCCTTCGGCGCTCCGCACCCCGCCGCCGGGCACCGCCGCGGCCCCACGCCCGCCGCTCCTGTGGGCCGTGCCGCCGCGCACACCGTCTCCACGCACCGCGCCACCGCGCACACCGCCGCCGCGCGCGGCACCGCCGTGCGTCTCGGCGCCGCCGTGTGCACCGGCGGCGGGCGCCCCACCGCCGGGCGCGGTGCCGGTCCGCGCCGGGTCCGTGGCGCGTGCCCCTGCTCCCCCGGCGTCCGCGGGTGCGGCGTCCGGCTCGCGGCCGGGGTCCGCGAGGGCCGGGAGCGGGCGCCAGCGCAGGCCCGACTCGTGGACGCTGGCCGGGACTTCGCGGCGGTCGTGTCCGGCGGCGACCGCGCTCAGCTCGGCGAGGTCCGTGCCCAGCTCGGCCTCCAGCGTCAGGCGCAGTACGCGGGTGGAGCTGCTGTGCAGCGTGATCCGCTCGACCCCGGCGGCGTGCCGCACCCGCTCCACGACCACGGCGGGGTCCGGCCCCGCCTCGGCGCCGGTGCGCACTGTGCCCACGAAGCGCACCCGGTCCGCGCCCGCCCGGCGCCCCTGCACCGGCAGCGGCTCGACGCCGCCCACCCGCAGTTGCAGCCGTCCGACCAGCCGGCGCCCCGCCCGGTAGAACCCTTCGAGTCCGTGGCCGTCGAGCTGGCCGTGGCGGGCGGAGACGGCGAACGCCGGCATGGCGACGCAGACGAGCACGTCGTGCGCGGGGCCGGGCACGGGTGGCCGCTGACGCGGGAGATGGGGGGTGGGAGACACGCGGCAGTCCTCTCGGGAAGCCGTGGACGGACAAGGCGACGACCGGCCGCCGCCGTGAGAACGCCCGCAAGCCCCTCCAGGTCACGCCGACGGCCCGTCGGCCGCCCCACACCGCGCCCTCATACCGTCATCGCTACTCCTTGCTCCGCACGTCGCGGCGCCGGACGGTGCGGCGCGACGTGCGGCGGCCGGGCGGACGGCGGGAGCCGCGGTTCGACGGCTGGGCCGGCGGCAGGCACAGCGGTCGCGCCCGCGACCGGGACGGCGCCGGCGCCGGCCGCTGGGAGCGCAGCTCCGCCGGCACCGGCGAGACGGCCTCCTGGGCGCGGCGCTGGCGGCGCAGGGAGCGCCGCAACGGCTCCGGGTCCAGGCCCTCGTTGATCGCCTGGTGGAGCAGCCGGGCGAACAGGTATTCCGGATCGGATGCCAGGGCGCAGCCGAGGGCGACGCGGGCCGCCGCCTCGTCGCCGCTCGACCACGCCACCCAGCCGGCGAGCGTCAGCGGCGCCGCGGCGTGCTCCACATACGCTCCGATGCAGCGGCGGGACAGCGCCCGCCACAGCCGCAGCGCGCCCGCCCCCTCCTCGCCTTCCATCCGCTCGGCGGCGCGGTCGCGGGTGAGCCGGTCCTGGAGCCCGACGATGAGGGCCGCGCACTCGTCGTCGGTGAGCAGCCTGTCGTCCCGCTCATCAGTGTCCGCCGCCGCCTCCCCCGCGGGCGGCGGAGCGTCGGTGAGCCGGGCGATCAGCCGGTCCGTCAGCGCCAGGGTCTCGGCGCGCACGGTCTCGCGGCCGGCCTGCTCCAGGATCCGGGGCACGAGCGAGCCGCCGGCCGCGTCGAACGCCCGGGTCTGCCGGTCGACGTCCGGGTGCCGGGGCGCGATCCTGCCCTCCAGCGCGCGCAGCGACCCTGGCCGCTGCACGCCCGCGTAGGCCGCGGCGGCGGCCATGGCGGAGCTGCCGGGCGGGACCAGCTCCGTGCCCTCCGGTGGACAGCAGCGCTCGTCCGGGCAGAGGTAGGACCAGAAGCGCCCGGCGGAGATGCACAACGCCTCGACGACCGGCACCTCCAGACGCCCGCAGGCCACGCGGAGCCGCTGGGCGAGCGAGCGCAGCCGCTCCATCACCTCGCGCGGGTGCTCGCCCGCGCCGGGGTCCTGGCAGAGGAAGACGACGATGCCGTCCGGCTTGTCGCCCCGCTTCGCGCTGCCCTCGATGAGGCACTCCGCGAGCTGGGCGGCCACGTCTGGCCAGCCGTCCCGGTCCGGCGGAATGCCGAGGCGCAGCCGGCCGCCGAACCGTCCGTGCTCGCCGTGCAGCGCGGCGAGGACGACGCTGTCGTCCGGGTGGAAGCCCATCAGGTACGGCAGGGCGTCCGCCAGCTCGGCCGGGCTGCGGAGCACGACCTGCGTTTCGTTGTGCGTTGTCATGGCTTGAGGGTTTCGTGTCTCCGCGAGATCCGCGACCCCTGTGGATAACCCCTGGCAGGGGCATGCCATCACCCTCCCGGACCTGGGGAATCCGGCCAACCCGGGGGTTGGCCGGTTCGGTTCGGGCTCCCGGCTCAGGCGGCCTCTACGGTGACGCGAGGAAGGCGACGTACGCCGACACGAAGGGGCAACGCGCCATGGCATCCGACGCGCACGACAGCAACCTCGCTCCCCCGTCGCCCGAGGAGGTCGGTTCCGCGTACGACCGGTTCGGCCCGCTGTACGACCTGACACAGGGCACCGCCGCCATCCACGTCGGCCGGTGGTCGGCGGACGACGCGGGCCTGCCCGCGACCTCGCTCGGGGAGCTGGCCGACCAGGCGATGAACCGGCAGACCGACTACTACATCGACGCCCTGGCACCCGGTGAGACCGACCACGTGCTCGACATCGGCAGCGGCACGGGCGGTCCCGCCGTGCGTCTTGCGGAGCGCACCGGCGCGCGGGTCACGGGGATCACCGTCAGCGAGACGCAGGTCGCCCGCTCCCGGAAGCGGGCCGCCGCCGCGTCGCTCACGGACCGCGTGACGTTCGCCCTCAACGACGCGCTGGAACTCCCCTACGAGGACGCCTCGTTCGACGCCGCCTGGGCCATCGACTCCTTCGCCCACATCGCCGACCGGCTGCGCGGACTGCGCCAGGCGTGGCGTGTGCTGCCGCGCGGCGGGCGGTTCCTGATGACGGAGTTCACCCGCCGCGGTGAACCGTCGCGCGCGCAGTTGGACACGTTCCGGCAGGTCTGGACGTCGCCGCCGCCGCTGCCGCTGGCGGAAGGGCTGCGGCTGGCGTACGAGGCGGGCTTCGAGCTCGTGCGGCTGGAGAACCAGACCCACGACGTCATCATGAACGCCGAGGTCATGACCGTTCTCTACCGGGACCACCACGACGAGATCCGGGAGCGCTACGGGCTGGAGACGACCGCGGCGATGGATGCGTCGATCCCGCTGTTCCGCACCTTCGTCCGCGACCATCTCGGCTACTTCGTCTACCTCCTGCGCAAGCCGTAGCCAGCCGCGCGGCCGGTGCGGTGCGGCTGCCCGGCGCCGTCGTCGCGCTCGCTCAGCCGCTCGCCGCGAGGACCAGCGGCAGCACCCCCTCGGCGCCCGCCCGCCGCAGCAGCCGGGCCGCGACGGCGAGGGTCCAGCCGGAGTCGGTGTAGTCGTCGACGAGCAGTACCGGGCCCGGGTTGTCCGCCAGGGCGGCGGCGAGGTCGTCGGAGACGGCGAAGGTGCCCGTCAGGGTGGCGAGCCGCTGGGCGGAGTTGCTGCGGCGCACGGCGTGGCCGGCGTCCGGGTCCGCGTACGCCAGCGTGCCGAGATACGGCAGCCGTCCGACCGTGGCGATGCCCCGGGCGAGCGAGTCGACCAGCAGCGGCCGGGACGTGGACGGCACCGCGACGACGCCCACCGGCCGCGCCGGGGCGTCCGCCCCACCGGCCGCCCAGCCGCCCGGTGAGCGCGCCCAGTCGGCGAGCACGTCGACCGCCGCCCGCAGCACGTCGTCCGGCACGGGCGCATCGGGGGTGTTCGGCGCGAGCAGCGGCCGCAGCCTGTTGCCCCAGCCGATGTCGGAGAGGCGTCCCAGCGCCCGCCCGGTGGCGCCCTGCTCACCCGCCGGGATACGGCCCTTGAGGTCGATACCCAGCGCGGCCATGCCGGTCGGCCACATCCGGCGCGGCTCGACCTCGGTCCCCGGCCGGTCCAGCTCCTTCTCGGCCCCCGTCAGCGCTCCCGCCGAGACGCCCGCATCGACCCACGGGCCCGCGCAGTTGTCGCAGCGCCCGCACGGCTCCGCCCCCTCGTCGTCCAACTGCGCGCGCAGGAACTCCATACGGCAGCCCGGCGTGCTCAGGTAGTCCCGCATGGCCTGCTGCTCGGCTGCGCGCTGCCGCGCCACCCACGCGTACCGCTCGGTGTCGTACTCCCATTCGCGACCGGTGGCCGTCCAGCCGCCCTTGACCCGCCGGACCGCCCCGTCGACGTCGAGCACCTTGAGCATCGTCTCCAGCCGCGTACGCCTGAGGTCGACGGCCGCCTCCAGGGCCGGGACGGACAGCGGGCGGCCGGCGTCCGCGAGCGCGGCGAGGGTCTGGCGGACCAGCGCTTCCGGCGGGAAGGCGGTGTCGGCGAAGTAGCGCCAGATGGCCTCGTCCTCCCGGCCCGGCAGCAGCAGCACGTCTGCGTGGTCGACGCCGCGGCCGGCGCGGCCCACCTGCTGGTAGTACGCGATCGGCGAGGATGGCGAGCCGAGGTGGACGACGAAGCCCAGGTCCGGCTTGTCGAACCCCATGCCCAGCGCGGACGTGGCGACCAGCGCCTTGACCCGGTTCGCCAGCAGGTCCTCCTCGGCCTGCAGCCGGTCGGCGTTCTCCGTGCGCCCCGTGTACGAGGCCACGGGGAAGCCGCGCTGCCGCAGAAAGGCGGCGGCCTCCTCGGCGGCGGCGACGGTCAGCGCGTAGACGATCCCGGAGCCCGGCAGCTCGCCCAGGTGCTCGGCGAGCCAGGCGAGGCGGTGCGCCGCGTCGGCCAGCCGGACCACGCCGAGCCGCAGGCTCTCCCGGTCCAGCGGGCCGCGCAGCACCAGGGCCTCGCCGCCGCCGGTGCCGAGCTGCTCGGCGACGTCGGCGGTCACGCGCGCGTTCGCCGTCGCGGTGGTCGCCAGCACGGGCACGCCCTGGGGCAGGTCGGCGAGCATGGCGCGCAGCCGCCGGTAGTCGGGGCGGAAGTCGTGGCCCCAGTCGGAGATGCAGTGCGCCTCGTCGACGACGAGGAGGCCGGTCGTGGCGGCCAGCTCGGGCAGCAGCCGGTCGCGGAAGTCCACGGAGTTCAGCCGCTCGGGGCTGACGAGGAGCACGTCGGTCTCCCCGCGCTCGACCTCCTCGTGGATGGCGCCCCACTCCTCGGGGTTGGCCGAGTTGATCGTACGGGCCCGGATGCCGGCCCGCGCCGCGGCCTCGACCTGGTTGCGCATCAGCGCCAGCAGCGGCGACACGATCACCGTGGGGCCCCCGCCGCGGCGGCGCAGCAGCGCGGTGGCGACGAAATACACCGCCGACTTGCCCCAGCCGGTGCGCTGCACCACCAGCGCGCGGCGACGCTCGCGCACGAGGGCGTCCACGGCCTGCCACTGGTCCTCCCGCAGCCGGGCCGGGCCGCCGGGGTCGCCGACGAGCCCGGCGAGAACGGCGTCGGCTTCGGCGCGCGGCTCCTGATCGTCCATGCCCCCATGCAACCCGATGGCACCGACAGTCAGCCACCTCACGCACGGTGATTACTGCTGTTACGCAGTTGGTCAGCGGTTGGACAGCGCGAGGACGCCGGCTCGCCCACAGCCGGAAAGCGGCCAGGCAACCGCCGCCGCGGGGCCCGAAAGCGGCCCGTACCGCAGCCGGCCGGCGGCCGGAGAAGATGGACCTGTCGACAATGCCGCATTGCCGCAGGCCAGTTCGGCGGGGAGAATTGAGGTTCGCTCCCAGCGCCGGCCCGGTCCCCCGGGCTGCTCGACGCTGCGCGCCCACGCCCGTTCGCCCCCGCCGTGCGTTCCGTACGCCCGCAGCCCCCAGGGAGGGCCCTTGGTCTTCGGCCCCGCCACCGGCGACACCGGCCCGTCCGGCCGCATCCTCGAACCTGCCGAGTGGGCCGCGGCCGGCATCCCGCTCCTGCGCAACCCCCGCGAGATCGTCACCGGCCTGCACGCCCGCCACCGGCCGGCGCCGCAGACGGCCGTGATCGCCGTACTCGACCCCGACGAGCGGCTGCGCGCGAGCGCGTCGCTCGCGCGCCGCGAGGCGGGCCGCCCGGAGGCCGCACCGGACGGCTGGGACCTGCGCAACGCGCTGCTGGCCCGGCTCCGCCGGGTCATCCCCCACGACCTGCGCCGCCGCTTCCCGGTCCGTACGGCGGTGCTGCTGTACTGCCGCACCGGGGACGCCGGCTGGACGGAGGAGGACGGCGCGTGGATGTGGGGGCTGCGGGACGCCTGCACGCTGCACGGGCTGCGCTGCGGCGCGTACATCACGCTCACCGGCGGCGGCTGGCAGGTGCTGGGCGAGGGCCGCGGCGGCCGCCGACCCTACGCGGACGGGCCGCCGGCGGACGGGGAGTTCACCGCGGACGCCCCCGCGCCCGAGTTCGGTACGGCCCCGGGCCCGCGGGCGCTGCAGCAGCCGGAGGCGGCGCAGCGGGACGCGGACGCGGAACCGACCATCTCGTGGGCGGTCTGAGCCGCCCGCGCTCCGCCCGCGGGCGGAGCGCGGCGATCAGGCCGAGACGCCCAGGACGCCGTTGATGTAGTCCGCGTCGCCGCAGAGGATCAGCAGCGCCGCCGCGCGCGTCATGGCCGCCGGCAGCGCCGCGGCCGTCGCCTCGTCACCGCCGCCGTTGACGGCGACGACGACCACCGGCCGCCGGGCCAGCCGCTCCGAGGCAGCGGCGGCCGCGTAGAAGACGTCGTCCCCCGCGGCTTCCTGCGCCCAGTAGCCCTCCTCGCCGAACGACAACTCGTGCGCCGCCCACGGGTGCGGATCGCCGGTGGTGAGGACGAGGATCTCGGCCGGCGCGCGGCCGGACTCCAGCAGCAGGTCGACGGCTTCGTCGGCGGCGTCGACGGCACCTTCGGGCGTCGCGGGGATCAGTTGGAGCTGCGGCCCGGCGGCGGGCCTGCCCTGGCCGCCGGCGGGTGCGGGACGGGCGCCGGGCGCGGTGGCGCCGGGGGCGCGGCCGCCGGGGCCGGAACGGGAGCCGCCACGCGGCCGTACGGGTCGGGGGCCTGGGATGGGACGAGGGGGCACGCTGCGGCCCGGGACGCTCTCCTGGGTGGGAGAGTCCTCGGCAGGGAGAGGCATGGGCGCATGTCTATCAAATGGCTGTGACAAGCACATCAGCGGGTGGGCAACTGAAGCGGCCGGCGCTCGCGGCCCGCAGCCCCCCGCGGGAGGCACCGCGGCCCTGACCGCAGGGCCGCGTACCTCAGATGTCCAGCCCCAACTGCCCGGCCGCCTCCAGCTCCGCGGCCTCGGGTACGATCCGCTGGCGCTTCAGGTGCTGCCACTTGTCCAGCCCGTCCATGTACGCCCAGGAGAGCCGGTGCAGATCCGTGGGCCCGTACTCCTGGAGGGCGGCCCGGTGCACGGGCGAGGGATAGCCGGCGTTGCCCCCGAAGGCGTACGGCTCGTACTCGGCCCGCGCGGCGCCCAGTTCGGCCATGCGCGCGTCGCGGTGGACCTTGGCGAGCACGGACGCGGCGGCGACGGCGACGCACGACTGGTCGCCCTTGATCACCGTACGGACCCGCCAGGGCGCCCCGAGATAGTCGTGCTTGCCGTCCAGGATCACCGCGTCCGGCCGTACGGGCAGCGCCTCCAGCGCCCGGCCCGCGGCGAGGCGGAGGCAGGCCGTCATGCCCAGTTCGTCGATCTCCCGCGACGAGGCGTGACCCAGGGCGTACGCGGTGACCCACCCCGTCAGCTCGGCGGCCAGTTCCTCGCGCCGCTTGACCGTCAACAGCTTGGAGTCGGTGAGCCCTTCGGGCGCGCGGCGCAGCCCGGTGACGGCCGCGCACACGGTCACGGGACCGGCCCACGCACCCCTGCCGACCTCGTCGACGCCCGCGACGACCTTGGCACCGGTGGTGGCGCGCAGGGAACGCTCGACGCGGTGGGTGGGCGGCTCGTAGGGACTCACAAGGTCAGCTTACGACCCGGCCCCCGCCCGGCCCACGCGCACCCGCGCGGGACACCGGCACCCGGGCTGGGCACCTGCACCCGGGCGGTTCCGCGCTCACTGCCCCTGCAGCAGCGGGACCATCACCTGGTCGACCAGTTCGTCCATGTCCTTGTCGCTGAGGTCCCGGCCGGTGGTCTTGTGCCGGTACATCATCATCGCCGGCAGCACGTCGAGCACCAGGTCCCCGTTCACCTCGGGCCGCACGTCCCCCCGCTCGACCCCGCGGCGCAGCAGCTCCGCGATCAGCTCCTTGCCGGGGTCGATGATCTGCCCGATGATCACCTCGTGGAACTGCTCGGCCTGCTCGCGGTCGCACTCGTCGAGCACCGCGCGCAGCGCCTGCCCGCCGCTGGAGTACATCCGGTCGCGCAGCGCCCGGCAGAACTCGGTGAGGTCGGCCCGCAGGCTGCCCCGGTCGGGCTGGGTCTCCAGGGGCGGCACCCCGGCCCGCAGCGCGTCCTGGACGAGCTCCGACTTCGACGCCCAGCGCCGGTAGACGGCCGCCTTCCCGGTCTGCGCGCGGGCGGCGACGCCCTCGATGGTCAGCCCCTTCCAGCCGGCGACGCCTAGCTGTTCGAGCGCGGCATCCAGGATGGCGCGTTCGAGTACATCACCCCGGCGGCGCATGCCCTGGCTCCGGCCGGTTTCGGTGCACGCTCCGGGAGCGGTCCGGCGCGAACTACCCATATCGGTCTCTCCGTAAGCGGCCTTAGTGAACGCTTGCGTTCCTTCGCGAGGGCTCCTACGCTCAACTCATCCAGTGAACGCCACCGTTCACTCTCTCACACGTATGGGGAACACGGTGACTGCCTCCCAATTAGCGAACGAGCGGGGAAAGGGCAAGGCTCCGCGTGCGGACCAGCGCACCATGGCGCTGCTCATCATCGCGGCCTGCCAGCTCATGGTCGTTCTCGATGTGTCGGTCGTGAACATCGCGCTCCCGCACATCCAGAACTCCCTTGACTTCTCCACCACCGGCCTGACCTGGGTCGTCAGCGCATACACACTCACCTTCGGCGGTCTGCTCCTCCTCGGTGGGCGGGCCGGGGACATCCTCGGCCGCCGCCGCGTGCTCATCTTCGGCATCGCCCTCTTCATCGCGGCCTCGCTGCTCGGCGGCTTCGCGCAGGAGCCGTGGCACCTGCTCGTGGCGCGCGCCGTGCAGGGCGCGGGCGCCGCCATCGCCTCACCCACCTCCCTGGCGCTCGTCACCACCACGTTCCCCGAGGGCCCCGAGCGGAACCGGGCGTTCGGTGTGTTCGCGGCGGTCTCCGCGGCCGGCGGCGCCATCGGCCTGCTGGCCGGCGGCATGCTCACCGAGTGGCTCAACTGGCGCTGGGTGCTCTTCGTCAACGTGCCCATCGGCCTTCTGATCATCCTCGCCGTCCCGCTGTACATCAACGAATCCGAGCGGCACCCGGGACGCTTCGACATCTCCGGCGCGCTGACGTCCACCGCCGGCATGGCGGCGCTCGTCTACGGGTTCATCCGCGCCGCCGAGGAGGGCTGGCGGGACAGCCTGTCGATCGGCTCGTTCGCGGCGGCCGCGATCCTGCTCGTGACGTTCGTCTTCGTCGAGCGCGGCGCGAAGGACCCCATCACGCCGCTGAAGATGTTCGCCGACCGCAACCGCTCCGGTTCGTACGTGATCATGCTGAGCCTGGCGGCCGCTCTGTTCGGCATCTTCTTCTACCTGGTGCTGTTCGTGCAGAACGTCCTGGAGTACAGCCCGATCAAGGCGGGCGTGGCGTTCCTGCCGATCTCGGTGGCCATCGTCGCCAGCGCCGGCCTCGTGCAGAAGTTCCTGCCGGTGCTCGGGCCCAAGCCGTTCGTGATCGGCGGCTCGTCCATCACCGCGGTCGCGCTGGCCTGGATGGTGCTGCTGGACACCGACAGCTCGTTCCTGGGCGGGGTGCTCGGACCCGAGGTCGTCTTCGGCTTCGGCATGGGCATGAACTTCGTGACCCTCACCATCACCTCCGTCTCCGGCGTCGCGCAGGACCAGGCGGGCGCCGCGTCCGGCCTGCTCAACGCCACACAGCAGGTGGGCGGTTCGCTCGGCCTGTCCATCCTGACCACGGTGTACGGCACGGCCAGCAGGGACGAGGCGGAGAAGCAGATACCGGCGTTCATGGGCAAGGCGTCGCCGGAGCAGATAGCGGGCTTCGAGAAGTCCGGCGAGCTGCCGCCGCCGTGGAGCAAGGAGGTGCTCACGGTGGGCATGTCCCAGGCTTTCGTCGCCGCCACGGCCATGGTCGTGTTCGCCGTGGTCGTCGCCGCGGTGGCCATCAAGGTACGCAAGGCGGAGATCGAGGCGCTGTCCGGCATGGCGGGACCGGGCGCGGGCTGACACGGCGCGACCGGACGCCGGTGGCCCCGTCAGTGGCGGGGCGGGGTCACCGGGTACGGCGGGCCCTTTGGCCGTGTACGCCGCGGGTTTTCGGCGCGTACGGAGCGGGGCTTCGGCCCGTACGGCCGCGGATTCCGCTGCGTACCCGGGCGTCTCCGTGCTGCCGTCGGCCCCGGCCCGTCCGCGGCCCGGCGCCGTCAGGAGTCCGCGGCAGCGGGAACCCACTCCGGCAGCGGCTCCACGTGCCGTACCCACTCCGCCGGCGGCGCCCCGGCCGCCGCGCCCGCGAGCACTCCGCCGACGATCGCGCACGTGGTGTCCACATCCCCACCGGCCTGCACCGTGGCCCAGAAGGCACCCGTGAAGTCGCCGAGGTGCCGGGCGGCCGACCACAGGGCGAACGGCACGGTGTCGTGCGCGGTGCTGCGGCGGCCGTTGCCCAGCACGGCGGCGACGGTGGCGACGTCGTCGTAGTCGAGCATGTCCCGTGCCCGGCGCAGCCCTTGGGCGACGGCGCTGCGCGGCACGAGCGCGATCACCTGGTCGAGCAGCGCGGCACCATCGGGCCCGGCGGCGGCGTCCGCCGGGCCCGCCGCGGCGTCGCCGGGCGGATCGGCGGCCAGCGCCGCCGCCGCGGCCACCGCCATGCACCCGGTGACGGCCTCGCGGTGCTGGTGGGTGACGTACGACGAGACCTCCGCCTGCCGTACCGCCTCCTGGACGTCCCCCGCGTACCAGGCGCCCAGCGGTGCCACCCGCATCGCCGCGCCGTTGCCCCAGGACCCCTGGCCGTCGAAGAGAGCGGCGGCGAGCCGGCGCCAGTCCTCGCCGTCGCGCACCTGCCGCAGGATCCGGTTCACCGCGCGCCCGTAGCCGCGGGGGCCGCCGGCGTTCTGCCGGCCGGCGAACGACGCCGCCAGCGCGTCCTGTTCGACGCGGCCGTGCGCGGCGAGCACCGCCACCACCGACGCCGCCATCTCCGTGTCGTCGGTCCACCGCCACGGCGCGGGCGGCAGCTCACGGCGGGCCAGGAGCGGAAAGCTGCCGGGCTCGGAGTACCGGGCGCCGAGGGCGTCGCCGACGGCCAGCCCGCGCAGGCTCGTGAGGGCGCGTACGAGGCGCGCGTCGGGCACCCGCGCGCCCGGGTCTTCGGGCGCGCGAGCACCCCGGCCGGTGCCGGCCGCTGCGGCCGTGTCCGGGGCCGGTTCCTGGGCGGTGCCCGGAGCCATGGACGGGTCCGGGGACGGGTCCGGCGGCGGGGCGGAAGCGGGATCCGGTGTCATCTCGGGCACAGCGTAGCGGCCGGGCATCCGGTCAGACGGTCCAGGACTCCACGAGATCCACCACGTCCCCCGCCAGCGCCGCCACGTCCGCCGCGGTCTGCGCGCGCAGCGCCAGCCGCTCCACCCGCTCCTCGCGGTACTTGCCGTGCTCCGCCTTCGCCCACCACAGCGACAGCACCAGGAACTCGCCCTCCCCCGACTGCCCCAGCACGCCCCGCAGCATCCCCGGCGACCCCGCCATCGCCGGGTTCCACACCTTCTCCTGCATCAGCGTGAAGTGCTCCACGCGCTCCTCGTGCACCCGGCAGTGCGCGAGCCGCATCACGTCGGCGCCCTCGAACTGCGGCTCGAAGCCCATCTTCACGTCCATGCGGTGCTCGAAGAGCCGCACCCGCATGTCGCGGAACGTGCCGAGTTGGGCAGCGGCGAGCCGGTCGTGCGAGCGGGCCATGAAGGAGTCGTACAGCGCCCGGCTCTCCCAGAAGGCGATGAGGTGCACCACGCCCTCGCGCGCCCGGCTCCAGCCCCCGCCCTGCCCGAGAAAGCCCGGTTCGCCGGGCAGCCCCGCCCACTTCCGCTGCCCGCGCTCGAAACCCCGGCGGTCCACCACGGTGCAGCGAATCCACTTGACCAGCACCGCGCTATCGTACGGCCTGGTTCAGCGGCGATCACCGGCGTGCGAGCGGCAGTTCACGCCCCCTGACCGCCGGTCACCGCCGCGACGATCTCCACTTCCAGCAGTGCGCCGTCCCGGAAGAGCCGGGAGACCTCGACGGTGGTGCTGGACGGCGGCGGGCCGGAGAAGTACCCGCGCCGCACCTCCGCGTACTCGGCGAGCAGGCCCATATCGGTGACGAACGAGCGGATGTTCACGACGTCCGCGAGGGTGCCGCCGTGTGCGGCGAGGATCGCCGCCAGGCTCTCCATCACGTGCCGGGCCTGCGCGCGCATGTCCCCGGGGCCGACGACCCGCCCGTCGGCGTCCAGCGCGACCTGCCCGGAGACGAAAAGCAGGGCATCGTCGCCGCCGAGGCCGAGGCGTACGACGTGGGAGAAGTTGCCCGCGGGCGGCGGGACGGCGGCGGGGTTGTCGAAGGTCTTCTGCAGCGTCATGTGCCGGAACGCTAGGCGGGGACCCACCCATCCGACCAACGAATGTCTCGCATGCCTACGATGCGGAGACCGCATACCTTGTCCGACCCCGGAGCCGCTGTATGGACACCGCCTGGCTGGAGGTCTTCCGCGCCGTCGCCCGCCACGGCTCCTTCACCGCCGGGGGCACCGCACTGGGCTTCACGCAGTCCGCGGTGTCCCGGCAGATCGCCGCGCTGGAAGCGGAGTTCGGCGCGCCGCTCTTCGACCGGCTGCCCCGCGGCGTACGGCTCACCGAGCAGGGCCGCCACGCCCTCGGCCACGCCGAGGCCGCCCTCGACCGCCTCGCCGACGCCCGCCGCGACCTCGCCGCGCTGGACCGGCTGGCGGCCGGGCGGCTGCGGCTCGGCTCCTTCGCTACCGCGGACGCCGCCCTCGTGCCCCGCGCGCTGGCGTCCTTCGCCGCCGACCACCCGGGCGTGCGGGTGACGCACGTCGAGGGCTACAGCCGCGACCACGTCGCCGCGCTGGCGGCCGGCGGGCTGGACCTTGCGCTGGTGTCGGGCTACCCGGAGCAGGTGGCGGCGTACGAGGGGGTGGAGCTGACGCACTTGCTCGACGACCCGGTGCTCGTCGCGCTGCCGGCCGGTCACCGGCTGGCCGGGAGCACCCGCCCGCTGCGGCTTGCGGACCTGGCCGGCGAAAGCTGGGTCGCGGGCAGCCAGGCGCCGGAGGAGACGCTGATCAGCGCCAGCCTGCGGCAGGGCTTCCGGCCCCGTATCGACTACGTCGCCCGCGAGTGGACGGCGAAGTTCGGCTTCGTCGCGGCCGGCCTGGGCCTCACCCTCGTCCCCGCCCTCGCCGCCGGAGCCCTCCCCGCAGGCGTCACCCTCGCCCCCCTCCGCCCCGAGGACGCCCCCACCCGCACAGTCCACGCAGCCACGCCCCACACCACCCACCCCCCGTCGGTCAGGGGCTTCCTCCCGTACCTGCACCGGGCAGCCGCCGCGACGAAGGGCTGACACCCGCGAACACCGGACCGCTGGAGACGCCTGCGGGAACAGCCATCGGCATCCCGCCTCGGAGTTCACCCGGATGTGCGTCCGGCACGCTCCCAAGGCGACGGAGGGGACCGGCCGGTGGCCGGTCCCCTCCGGGACGTGCGGTCAGCTTCGTGGGCGGCTCACGACGGGCGTCCGCCCGGCATGGAACCCGGCCCGGTCAGCTGCAGCCGCTGGTCGAGCCGCAGCCCTCGCAGATGTAGCAGCTACCCGCCCGCTGCATCTTCGTGCCGCAGGAGAAGCACAGCGGCGCGTCCGCCTGGATGCCGAGCTGCATCTCCACCAGCTCCGCCGACGTGTGCGCCTCCTTCGGGGCCGGCTTGGCCTGTTCCATCGTCACCGGCGGCGTCGGCAGCGGCGCCGGCTCGCGGGGGGCCGACTGGGCCAGGCCCTCGACGTCCAGCTCGTCGTCCGTCGGCTCGTACGAACCCGTCTCCAGGTGCCGCTCGCGCTCCTCCGCCGAGTGGATGCCCAGCGCCGAGCGCGTCTCGAACGGCAGGAAGTCCAGCGCCAGGCGGCGGAAGATGTAGTCGACGATCGACTGCGCCATCCGCACGTCCGGGTCGTCCGTCATGCCCGCGGGCTCGAAGCGCATGTTCGTGAACTTCGAGACGTACGTCTCCAGCGGCACTCCGTACTGCAGCCCCACCGAGACCGCGATCGAGAAGGCGTCCATCATGCCCGCGAGGGTCGAGCCCTGCTTCGACATCTTCAGGAACACCTCGCCCAGCCCGTCGTCCGGGTAGGAGTTGGCGGTCATGTAGCCCTCGGCGCCGCCGACCGTGAAGGACGTGGTGATGCCCGGGCGGCCCTTGGGAAGACGGCGGCGCACCGGACGGTACTCGACGACCTTCTCCACGGCCTCGCGGATCGTCTCCTCCGCCTTGTCCGCGGCCTTGTCGGCCTCCTTCTTCTTCGCCGACAGCGGCTGGCCGACCTTCGAGCCTTCCACGTACACGGCGAGGGCCTTGACGCCCAGCTTCCAGCCCTGGAGGTAGATCTCCTCGACGTCGGCGACGGTGCTCGTCGTGGGCATGTTGACCGTCTTGGAGATGGCGCCGCTCAGGAAGGGCTGCGTCGCCGCCATCATGCGCACGTGCCCCATCGGCGAGATGGAGCGCTCGCCCATGGCGCAGTCGAAGATCTCGTAGTGCTCGGGCTTGAGGCTCGGGGCGTTCACGACGCTCCCGTGCTCGGCGATGTGCGCCACGATCGCCTCGATCTGCTCCTCCTGGTACCCCAGGCGCTTCAGCGCCATCGGCACCGTCTGGTTGACGATCTGCATCGAGCCGCCGCCGACCAGCTTCTTGAACTTCACCAGCGCCAGGTCCGGCTCGATGCCCGTCGTGTCACACGACATCGCCAGGCCGATGGTCCCCGTCGGGGCCAGCACCGACGCCTGGGCGTTGCGGTAGCCGTGCTTGTCGCCGAGGCGGACCACGTCCTGCCAGGCTTCGGTGGCGGCGGCCCAGACGGGGGTGTCCAGGTCGTCCATGCGCTTGGCCGTGCCGTTCGCGTCCGCGTGCTGCTGCATGACGCGCTTGTGGGCGGTGGCGTTGCGGGCGTAGCCGTCGTACGCGCCGACGGCGGCGGCCAGTTGCGCGGAGCGCTTGTACGCGGTGCCGGTCATCAGGGAGGTGATGGCGCCGGCGAGGGCACGGCCGCCGTCGGAGTCGTAGGCGTGGCCGGTGGCCATGAGCAGGGCGCCGAGGTTGGCGTAGCCGATGCCGAGCTGGCGGAAGGCGCGGGTGTTCTCGGCGATCTTCTGGGTGGGGAAGTCGGCGAAGCAGATGGAGATGTCCATCGCCGTGATGACGAGCTCGACGACCTTGGCGAAGCGCTCGACCTCGAAGCTCTGCCGGCCGTCGGCGCCCTGCTTGAGGAACTTCATCAGGTTCAGCGAGGCGAGGTTGCACGAGGTGTTGTCCAGGTGCATGTACTCGCTGCACGGGTTGGAGGCGGTGATACGGCCCGACTCCGGCGCGGTGTGCCAGTGGTTGATGGTGTCGTCGTACTGGATGCCGGGGTCGGCGCAGGCCCAGGCGGCCTCCGCCATCTGCCGGAACAGCTTCTTCGCACCGACCTCCTCGATGACCTCGCCGGTCATCCTCGCGCGCAGGCCGAACTGCTCGTCATTCTCGACGGCCTTCATGAACTCGTCGGTGACACGCACTGAGTTGTTGGCGTTCTGGTACTGCACAGAGGTGATGTCGTCACCGCCGAGGTCCATGTCGAAGCCCGCGTCGCGCAGGGCGCGGATCTTCTCCTCTTCCTTGACCTTGGTCTCGATGAACGCCTCGATGTCGGGGTGGTCGACGTCGAGCACGACCATCTTCGCCGCGCGCCGGGTGGCGCCGCCGGACTTGATGGTGCCGGCGGAGGCGTCCGCGCCGCGCATGAAGGAGACCGGTCCCGAGGCGTTGCCGCCGGAGGAGAGCAGTTCCTTGCTGGAGCGGATACGGGAGAGGTTGAGCCCGGCGCCGGAGCCGCCCTTGAAGATCATCCCCTCTTCCTTGTACCAGTCGAGGATCGACTCCATGGAGTCGTCGACGGAGAGGATGAAGCAGGCACTGACCTGCTGGGGCTGCGGGGTGCCGACGTTGAACCACACCGGCGAGTTGAAGCTGAAGATCTGGTGCAGCAGGGCGTAGGTCAGCTCGTGCTCGAAGATCTCGGCGTCCGCGGGCGAGGCGAAGTACTTGTGATCCTCGCCGGCCTTGCGGTACGTCTTCACGATCCGCTCGACGACCTGCTTGAGGCTGGTCTCCCGCTTGGGGGTGCCCACCGCACCGCGGAAGTACTTGCTCGTGACGATGTTGACGGCGTTGGCCTCCCAGAACTCGGGAAACTCCACGCCGCGCTGCTCGAAGTTGACCGAACCGTCTCGCCAGTTGGTCATGACGACGTCACGGCGAGCCCACTCCACCTCGTCGTACGGGTGCGTACCGGGGGTGGTGTGGATCCGCTCGATGCGCAGACCCTTGTTCCCCTTGGCGCCGCCCTTGCGGGAACTGCGCGCCGGGCCGCTCGTCGTCTCTGTCATGCCGCCTCCCTATACGGGCGTGAACGCCCTGATGTGCCCGCATCTTCCCGGGCACGGTTCCTGTTCTTGATCTGCTTGTTCCGCAGGCGGACGGCGCGCTGCGCCGCGCACCGGCCGGGTGTGGATGACGGGTGGCCCGCGGTGGGCGTCAGCCGGCCGCTCTGCCGGGTGACGGGACTCCGGGGGCCTCGCCGCGGCCCGGACTGCGGCCGGGGCCGGGCGCGCCGGGGTCGCCCGGCGCGGGAGGTGGGGCCTGGTCGTCCTGTCCGTCTGGGCCGCCGCTGTCGGCGGGGTGCCTGTCCGCGGTCCGCAACTGCGTGATGGCGTCGTCGAAGTCCTCGAGGGAGTCGAAGGCGCGGTAGACGGAGGCGAAGCGCAGGTAGGCGACGAGATCGAGGTCCTGCAGCGGGCCCAGTATGGCGAGCCCGACGTCGTGGCTGGAGACCTCGGCGCTGCCGGTGGCCCGGATCGCCTCCTCGACCCGCTGGCCGAGCTGGGCCAGCGCGTCTTCGGTGACGGGGCGGCCCTGGCAGGCCTTGCGGACGCCCGTGATCACCTTGGCGCGGCTGAAGGGCTCGGTGACCCCGCTGCGCTTGATGACCATCAGGGACGCGGTCTCCACCGTGGTGAAGCGGCGCGAGCAGTCGGGGCACTGCCGGCGGCGGCGGATTGCTGCACCGTCGTCGGTGGTGCGGCTGTCGACGACCCGGCTGTCGGGGTGCCTGCAGAAGGGGCAGTGCATCGCTCTCCACCCTCCCCTTCTCGCGCACGGCACGTCGGTCCGGCGGCCCCCCGCGGCCCGCCGGAGCAGACCTCAATCATATGGGATGCCCTTCCGGTGAGAGGAAGGGGGACCACAACTTGTGGGCTGCTGACACCCATCTAACCACTAGATCTGGGGTTTGGCTGCCATTGAGAGCGGAGAGCGTGTTGCCGCGCCACGAGATCGGGCGGGGCGCGGGACGGGACACCGCGCGGAACATCGGCAGCCTACGTGAGCGCGCGGACCGCGACACGCGAGGGGCGGGGGTGACAAGCTGGACGGCACCCCGCACCCCCGCGGCGACGGCCCGGTACAGGGCGGACGGCGGGCCGCACGCAGCCATCAGGCCAGCGCTTTACACCCAGTTGATGGATCACGGAAGTGAAACCGAAATTTTTCACTCGAACGTGTGTTTGGCGCAACCTTTCGAAAGCAACTACCGTTGGTCCTACGAGAGAGAGACCGTCTCGAGAGGGGCCTGCCGACGTGACCACTACCGCAGACACCACAGCCATCGCCGCCCACGAACGGCCCCAGCAGGCAGCGGAGCCGCAGCTCACGCCGCCTCCCGGGGACGGCCGTGAGGGCGAGGCACAGCCACCAAAGCGCTCCATGCCCGGGCGTCCGCCGGGCATCAGGGCCGACAGCTCGGGCCTGACCGAGCGGCAGCGCCGGGTCATCGAGGTCATTCGCGACTCGGTGCAGCGTCGCGGCTACCCCCCGTCGATGCGCGAGATCGGCCAGGCCGTCGGCCTCTCGTCCACCTCGTCGGTCGCGCACCAGCTCATGGCCCTGGAGCGCAAGGGCTTCCTGCGCCGGGACCCGCACCGGCCGCGGGCGTACGAGGTGCGCGGCGCGGACACGCCCACCACCCAGGCAGCCACCGACACCACGGGCAAGCCCGCCGCGTCGTACGTGCCGCTGGTCGGCCGGATCGCCGCCGGTGGTCCGATCCTCGCCGAGGAGTCGGTCGAGGACGTGTTCCCGCTGCCGCGGCAGCTCGTCGGCGACGGCGAGCTGTTCGTGCTGAAGGTCGTCGGTGACTCGATGATCGAGGCGGCGATCTGCGATGGCGACTGGGTCGCGGTGCGCCGCCAGCCGGTCGCCGAGAACGGCGACATCGTCGCCGCGATGCTGGACGGCGAGGCCACGGTCAAGCGGTTCAAGCGCGAGGACGGCCACGTGTGGCTACTCCCGCACAACGCGGCGTACCAGCCGATTCCGGGCGACGAGGCGACGATCCTCGGCAAGGTCGTCGCGGTCCTCCGCCGGGTCTGAGACCCGGCACGGCATATCCGGCCCGGGACCTGGCCCCCGGGCGCCGCCCTGCGCGGCGCGGAGTGTCGCGAACCGGCCGCGGCGGCGGCCGGACACGCGCGCACGGCGGAGGCACGGCCTCGCGTACGACACGGGTACGCGCGGCGGGTACGAGCGGCGAGGACACCGCCCCCGGCCCGCACAGGGGTCGCACGACTCCGGACCGCTCAGGTCTGCCGGGCCAGGCACCCACGGCAGCACAGAGCCACCCCTCCTGCCCGTCCGGCGCTGGCACGCCGGGGCAACTCGGCCCGCCGAGGGCCGTCTCCGACACCGAGCCAGGGCAACTCGGCCCGCGCGAGGGCCTTTCCGACGCCGAGCCGGGGCGGCCCCGGGCCCTTCGGCCCCGCGCCGCTCAGTCCGCCAGCAGGTCCTCGGTCTCCTCGCCCTCCGCCTCCAGCGCCTCACGGACCACGCGGATCGCCAGCCCCTCCCCGTAGCCCCGGCGGGCCAGCATGCCCGCCAGGCGACGGATGCGCTTGTCGCGGTCGAGGCCGCGGGTGGCGCGGAGCTTGCGGGCGACCAGCTCGCGGGCCGTCTCCTCCTCGGTGTCCGCGCCGAGCCGGCCCACCGCCTCGTCGACCACCGGGGCCGCCACGCCCCGGGTGCGCAGTTCGCGCGCGAGCGCGCGGCGGGCGAGACCACGGCCGTGGTGCCGGGACTCCACCCAGGCGCCGGCGAACGCCGCGTCGTCGATCAGCCCGGCCGCTTCGAGGCGGTCGAGCACGGCCTCCGCCACCTCGGCGTCGATCTCCCGCTTGGCCAGCGCGTCCGCGAGCTGCTTGCGGGTGCGCGGCGAGCCGGTGAGCAGGCGCAGGCAGATCGACCGCGCCCGTTCCTCCGGGCTGAGCGACGTCTCCCGCACCCGGTCCTCGGACGGCTCCCACCGGCCCCGCGAGCGCCCTCGCCGGGAGGCCCCGCCGCGCCCGGACCGGCCCGGGTGCCCCGGTCCGCCGTAGCCGTCAGGGTCCTCCTCCAGCCCGTACCCCCCGTCCTCCGGCCGGGCGCCGTCGGGGCCGTCCCCTTCGCCGTACGCCGCCGGGCCGCGCCCGCCCCGCCGTCGGCGCCCGCCCGGCGGGGCGGCGCCGTCCTCCGGGCCGCCCCCGAACGGGGGGCGGCCGTCGTCCGGAGGCGGGAGCGGCCAGTCGGTGCGCCGGACCACGGGTCAGCTCTTGGCCGCGGCCTTGGCCGCCTTCGCTGTCTTGGCCGGCACCGGCACCGTCTTCTTGCCCGCGGGGGCGGCACCGTCCGCAGCCGCCGCGGGACCGGCAGCCGTGTCCGCACCCGGCTCGCCCTCCGGGTTCTCCTGCTTCGGGCCGATGCCCAGCTTCTCCTTGATCCGCCTCTCGATCTCGTCGGCCAGGTCGGGGTTGTCCTTCAGGAACGTCCGCGCGTTCTCCTTGCCCTGGCCGAGCTGGTCGCCCTCGTGCGTGTACCAGGCGCCGGACTTGCGGATGAAGCCGTGCTCCACGCCCATGTCGATCAGGCCGCCCTCGCGGCTGATGCCCTGCCCGTAGAGGATGTCGAACTCGGCCTGCTTGAAGGGCGGCGCGACCTTGTTCTTCACGACCTTCACGCGTGTGCGGTTGCCGACGGGCTCCGTGCCGTCCTTGAGCGTCTCGATGCGCCGGATGTCCAGCCGCACCGAGGCGTAGAACTTCAGCGCCTTGCCGCCGGTGGTGGTCTCGGGCGAGCCGAACATCACGCCGATCTTCTCGCGCAGCTGGTTGATGAAGATCGCGGTGGTCTTCGACTGGTTCAGCGCGCTGGTGATCTTCCGCAGGGCCTGGCTCATCAGCCGGGCCTGCAGGCCGACGTGGGAGTCGCCCATCTCGCCCTCGATCTCCGCGCGCGGCACGAGGGCCGCGACCGAGTCGATGACGATCAGGTCGAGCGCGCCGGAGCGGACGAGCATGTCCGCGATCTCCAGCGCCTGTTCGCCGTTGTCGGGCTGGGAGAGGATGAGGGAGTCGATGTCGACGCCGAGCTTCTTCGCGTACTCCGGGTCGAGGGCGTGCTCCGCGTCGACGAACGCGACCGTGCCGCCGGCCCGCTGCGCGTTGGCCACCGCGTGCAGCGTCAGGGTCGTCTTGCCGGAGGACTCCGGCCCGTACACCTCCACCACGCGGCCGCGCGGCAGGCCGCCCACACCGAGCGCCACGTCGAGCGCGGTCGACCCGGTGGGGATGACTTCCACGGGCTCGTTCGGCCGCTCGCCGAGGCGCATCACGGCACCCTTGCCGAATTGCCGTTCAATCTGGGCGAGTGCGGCGTCAAGCGCCTTCTCGCGGTCAGTCGCTGCCATGGGTTCCACCCGGGATGTCTGAGTCGATCGCTTCACGTCCACGACGCTAGCGCCTGCCACTGACAACGCGCCTCGCCTCGGGCCGGCCTGGGGAGAACCCGGGCCGAACTCACATGGGAACCTATGTTCGATTTAGCTGTCAACCCGCACCGCCGAACCCATCCGCCCCGTGCGTTTCCCCGCGCCCGTGGGCTCCCGCCGCATCAAACCCGGTGGCTGCGCCGCCCCGGAGCCGCATAGGTTCGGCCGCATGGCCGACGACTGTTTCGCGCATCCACGGCTCGCCGCGATCTACGATCCGCTCCACCCCGACCGCCGCGATCTCGACGCGTACCTGCGGCTCACGGACGAGTTCGGCGCCCGCCGGGTCCTGGACATCGGCTGCGGCACGGGGGTGTTCGCACTCCTCCTGGCCGCCCGCGGGATCGAGGTCGTCGGCGTCGATCCCGCCCAGGCGTCCATCGACGTCGCCCGGGCCAAACCGGGCAGCGGGCGAGTGCGCTGGATCTGCGGCGACGCGACCGCCCTCCCGCCGCTGCGGGCCGACCTCGCGACGATGACGGCGAACGTCGCCCAGGCGATCGCCGATCCGCAGACGTGGGACGAGACCCTGCGCGGGGCCCGCGCAGCACTGCGGCCCGGCGGGCACCTGGTCTTCGAGACCCGGGACCCGGCCCGGCGCGCGTGGGAGGAGTGGACCCGCGAGCGCTCCTCGCGCGTGACGGAGATCCCGGGCGTCGGCTCCGTCGCGAGCCGGGTCGAGCTGATCGAGGTGGACCTGCCGCTGGTGACCTTCCGCTGGACCTACGAGTTCGCCGCCGACGGCCAGGTGCTGACCTCGGATTCGACGCTGCGCTTCCGCGAGCGGGAGGAGGTCGAGCGGGACCTGGCCGCCCACGGCTACGCGGTGGAGGACGTCCGGGACGCGCCCGACCGCCCGGGAAAGGAGTTCGTGTTCCTGGCCCGCCGTCCGTGAGCGACGGTCGCCGTCCACCCGGATGTCATCCGCCCAGGACGGCTCCCGGCCCTACGGCTTCTCCTGCCGGTAGTAGCGGGCCGCGCCCTCGTGCAGTTCCAGCGGGTCGGTGAAGACCGCCGTGCGCAGGTCGACCCGCTGGGCGGCGTGCACCACGCGGCCGATCCGGTCCCGGTCCCGTATCACCGTGCTGGTCACGCTCTCCGTCAGCCGGGGGTCCTCCCGGTCGGTGGTGACCAGCAGGTTGGCCACCGCGAGCGTCGGCACGGCGGTGTCCCGCTGGACCGTCGGGTAGGCGTCGGGCGGCATGACCGCGGCGCGGTAGTAGCGGGCCAGTTCGCCCTGGGCGTGGAGGGGGCCGAGGAGGTCGCCGAGCGGTACGAGTTCGATCTCGGTCTGCTGCGCCAGGCGTTCGACGGCCTCCGTGGGCAGGCCGCCGGACCAGAAGAAGGCGTCGATCTCCCGGTCGCGCAGGAGTTCCGGCATCGTGTCGAGGCCCTCGCGCACCGCCGTCACGTCCTGGTCGAAGTCGAGCCCGGCCGCCGACAGCAGCCGCCGGGTGATCAGTTGGACACCGGAGCCGTCCTCGCCGACGCCGACCTTGAGGCCGCGCAGGTCGGCGGCGTGCCGCACGGGCGAGTCGCGCAGGACGACGAGCTGCATGTAGTCGTCGTAGAGCCGGGCCACCGCGCGCAGCCCCTGCCAGCCGGGCAGCCGGTCGCGGCGGTACGTGGCCACGGAGTCGGCGGTGGCGACGGCGAAGTCGGCGCGGCCCGCGGTGACCTTGCGCAGGTTGTCGATGGAGCCCTGGCTGGTGTGCAGTCGTACGTCGAGGTCCGGCTCGTCCCGGGCGAGCCCTTCGCGCAGCAGCCGCCCGTACTCCGCGTACACGCCGGAGCGCACCCCCGTGGCGAAAACCACCTTCCCCGCAGGGCTGCCGCTGCCGCCCAGCGGCAGCAGCCACCACAGGAGCAGCCCGAGCACGGCCGCCGTCGCCACGGCGGCCTGGAGCGCTCGGCGCCTGCCGAGGCGGCGCGGGACGAAGTGGACCACGCGGCGATCCTGCCAAACCGGGGCCCGGCACGGCCAGCGCGCCGGACTCCCGGTGGGAGCCCGGCGCGCTGTCGGGCCTGGATACGGCCCGACGCCGAAGCGCGTGGCCGTACGGTACGGGCGGGCTAGCCGCCGCTCACCTGGTCGAAGACCGCCTTGGCCTCCTTGTCGAGCCGCGGCCCGGCGAGCCAGGTGGCCTGCAGCGGGCCGATCGACGTGACGGACACGAGCTGCTCCTCGCCGTCGTTCGACGCGGTCCAGCCGCCGCCGGAGGCGCCGGCGGTCATGGTGCAGCCGATGCGGTACATCGTGGGCTGCGACGCCTGGATCGACAGCCGGCCCGGTGCGTCGGTGCAGGAGTACAGGCGCCCGCCGTCATACGGCGCAGCCGCCGGGTAGCCGGTGGCGGTCAGGTCACCGACGTCCTTCACCGCCGGGGCGTCGAACCAGACGGGCACCGCGGCGCCGACGGTCTCCTCCAGGGACTGCCCGCCGCCGTCCTTCGGCTGGACCTTCATCACGGCGAAGTCGTACGGGGCGCCCACGCCGCCCTGCGACTTGCCCTCGGAGATCCACTCGTCGGTCGTACGGGCCTCCTCGGCCCAGAACGTGCCCTTCGGCGCGATGTCGGCCTCGGTCGCCTGCTCGGCCTCCAGCTCGGCGACGGTCTTGCCCTCGGGGTTGAAGGAGGGCACGAAGATGACGTTGCGCCACCAGCCGCCTTCGGAGCCCTTGTGCACGCAGTGGCCGGCGGTGGCCACCAGGTTGGACTTGCCCGGATTGGCCGGGTCGGCGACCACGGTGCCGGAGCAGACCATGGGGCCCTCGGGGGTGTCGAAGAAGATCTTCCCGGCGGCGGGCTGCGACTCGTCGTACGGGGTGGTCGCCTCGACGGCCTCGACGGGCGCCGGCTCCGGGTCGGTGACGCCCTGGTCCTCGGAGACGTCGTCCTCGTCGACCCGGTTGGGCGGCTGCTCGGCGTCCCACATCCGGTCGGGGTCCCAGAGGTCCTCGATGATCGGGTTGATGAACTCGCGCGCGTCGCGCAGCCAGTCATCCTTGGCCCAGTCCTCCCAGCCGCCGTCCCTCCACTTGTCGAGGTCGAGGTTCTTCAGGGCGTCCGGGATCTCCTCGGGGAGCGCCAGATCCTTCTCGGGCGCCTGCGACTCCTGCTGTTGCTGCTTGTCGTCGGCGCCGCTGTCACCGTCGCCGTCCTCGCAGGCGCCGGCGGTCAGCGCCAGTGTGACCGCGAGGGCCGCCGCGGCCAGCGCCTTTCTCGGTATACGACGTTTCCCGTTGGCGGGCATGGATCGAATCCCCCAGTTTCTCTACAGGTGCCCCGGCGGGACACGAGCCCCCACTATGCCGGTGCCGTTGGGGACGGCCGCACCGGGCCCCGTGGTTCCACCGGGCCCAAGGATCTTGGCGGCGGGCCGTGTTCCGGCGGCGGGTGCGTCGTTGGTAGGGGCGGGGGATGCGGACCCGTATCCGGTGCGAGGGGGTGGGGCTGTGCCCGCGATTCGCGCAGCGGACGTGCACGCGCGCGTCTGCCGTACGCGCCACACCCTCGCCGCGCCCCCCCCGCGCCCGGTCCTGCGTCCCTCCTCCCCGGCCCCTCCGTACGGCCCGGGGACGCTCGATCCCGTACGCGACCCATCCCGAGGTGCACGTCTGTGAACGCGAAGCCCGCCGGCGACGAACTCCCCGCCGGCAGCGGCCGGCCCCCGGTGCGCCGGCGGCTGGCCCGCCTCATCGAGCCCGCGGTGCCCCGCCAGTACCGGCGCGGCGGCGAGGGCGGCGGCGGGCAGCCGGAGCCCGACCCGCTGGAGCACCCGGACGCCAAGGCCGCCGCCGACGCGGCCGCCGCCGAGAACCTGCTGCGCTGCTGGGTGCGCGAACAGGGCGTGGCGGAGCCGGAGAACGGCACGCTGCGGCTGCTGCTGCCCGCCAGCGGGGCGTGCCTGCGCGTCCCGGTGCGGTACTGGTCGGCGGCCGGCTGGCACCGCTTCGGGCGGCCGGTGCTGCACGGCGCCCCCAAGGACGCGCCGCCGGTGGACGCCGTGACCCTGGCGGCGCTGCTGAGCCGGGAGGCCGCGTACGCCGCCGCAGAGGCCGCCGACGCCGGCGGCAGCGGCGCGCATACCGCGCCCGAGCCGGCCGGCGGCGCCGCCGCCCTCGTCGGCCGCGTCGCCGACTCCGTACGCCACACCGCGGTGTTCCTCACCGCCCGCCGGGCCGGCTCCCCGCCCGCGACCGCGGATCCGTTCCTGACCGGCGAGCAGTCCCTGCTCCTCGGCCACCCCCTGCACCCGACGCCCAAGAGCCGCGAGGGGCTCTCCGAGGCCGAGACCCGGCGCTACTCCCCCGAGCTGCGCGGCAGTTTCCCGCTGCACTGGCTCGCCGTCCACGACAGCGTCCTCGCCTGCGACTCGGCGTGGACCGAGCGCGGGAAGGGCGTGCCCGCGCGCGAGCTGGCCGCCCGGCTGGCGGGCCCAGGGCTGCGGGTGCCGCCGGGCTGCACGCCGCTGCCCGTACACCCGTGGCAGGCCCGCGAGGTCCGCGAGCGCCCCGGCGTCGCCGCGCTGTTCGACGCCGGTCTGGTGCGCGACCTGGGCCCGCACGGCGACCCCTGGCACCCGACCGCGTCGGTGCGGACGCTGTACCGCCCCGGCGCGCCCGCGATGCTGAAGCTCTCCCTCAGTGTGCGGATCACCAACTCCCGCCGCGAGAACCTCCGCAAGGAGCTGCACCGCGGCACGGAGGTGCACCGGCTGCTGCGCGCCGGGCTCGGCAAGGAGTGGCAGGCGTCGTTCCCCGGCGGCTTCCCCGGCGCGCCGGGCTTCGACGTCGTACGGGATCCGGCGTGGCTGGCCGTCGACACCCCGGCCGGCGAGCCGGTCGCGGGTCTGGACGCGGTCGTACGGCACCAGCCGTTCGCGGCGCAGGACGACGCGCTGTGCATCGCGGCGCTGACGTCCCCGGTGCCGCGGTCGCCGAAGGGGGCGATGCGCTCGCGTCTCCAGGAGGTCGTCGGGCAGTTGGCCGACCGCACGGGGCAGAGGGCGGCAGCGGTGGCCGCGGAGTGGTTCCTGCGCTACCTGGAGGTGGTCGTACGGCCCGTGATGTGGCTGGACTCCGAGGCGGGCGTGGCGCTTGAGGCGCACCAGCAGAACACCGTGCTGCTCCTCGACGCGGACGGCTGGCCGGCCGGCGGCCGGTACCGGGACAACCAGGGGTACTACTTCCGCGAGTCCCGCCGCGCCGAGCTGGAGCGCCGGCTACCGGGCCTGGGCGGCGCCAGCGACACGTTCGTCCCGGACGACGTGACGGACGAGCGCTTCACCTACTACGTGGGCGTCAACAACGTCCTCGGCCTCGTCGGCGCCTTCGGCGCCGCGGGGCTGGTCGACGAGCGCGTGCTGCTCGCCGCCTTCCGCCGCTTCCTGGAGCGGTCCGCCGCGGGCGAGGGCCGCTGCGCGCTGGCCGAACGGCTGCTGAGCGGCGGGACGCTGCGCTGCAAGGCCAATCTGCTGACCCGCGTACACGGCCTGGACGAGCTGGTCGGCCCGGTGGACACGCAGTCCGTATACGTCACCGTTCCCAACCCGCTGCACTCCTGACCGCCCCTCGACTCCCTTCCGTGCGACGAGAAGAGGCACCGTGTCACCCGATCCCCCGACCCCCACCAGGCCCCCGGAGCTGCTTCCCGACGACACCATCGACTTCGGCGTCGGCCTCGCCCGGTTCCTCAGGGACGCCGCCCGGTCCCCTGCCCCGTACGCCATCAATTGCTGGACGGCCGCCGGCACCCCCGCCGGCCCGTTCCGTCTGGAGCCCGTCGACCCGGCCGAGCCGGAGCGCGACCTGGCGCTGCTGCACCGCTGGATGAACGACCCGTCGGTGGCCGCCTTCTGGAAGCTCGCGGGACCCGTCGAAGTCACCGCGCGGCATGTACGGACGCTAGTGGAAGGGGGGCACAGCGTGCCCTGCTTCGGCGTCCTGGCCGGCGTGCGGATGAGCTACTGGGAGGTCTACCGCGCGGACCGCGACCCGCTCGCCGGGTACTACCGCGCGCGCCCGTACGACACGGGGGTCCATCTGCTCCTCGGCGGCGGCGCCGACCGCGGCCGGGGGCTCGGTTCCCTGCTGATCCGCACGGTCAGCGACCTCGTGTTCGACAACGACGCGCGGTGCGGGCGGGTGCTCGCGGAGCCGGACGTGCACAACGTGCCGTCGGTCGCCGCCTTCCTGAACGCCGGTTTCCACTTCCAGGAGGAGCTGGCACTGCCCGACAAGCGGGCGGCGCTGATGGTGCGGGAGCGCGCGCTGCGCGACAGTGACGGCGAGACCCGTGCCGGGCCCGCGCCGCGGACCGGCCCGCCCCCGAGCCGGCCCGGGCCGCCCCGGCCCGACCTGCCGTAGGACGGAGAGGAGCCCACGCCCTTGTCCGACGCCGCGAATACCACCGACAGAACCGACTGGGACCTGGCCGCCCGCCGGCTGCTCGCCAAGATGCTGGGCGAGTTCGCCTACGAGGGCATAGTCGCCCCGGAGCCCGACCCGGCACCCCCGCCCGGCCCCGGGCCCCGTCCCGGCCCGGCCGACGACGGCCGGTATCCCTACCGCCTCCCGGTCACCGACGAGGTGACCTACCACTTCACCGCCCGCCGCGGCCCGTACGGCCACTGGCGCATCGACCCCGGCTCCCTGACCCCCAGCGGCGACCCGCTGCGCTTCCTCGCGCAGGCGCACGACGGCCTCCTGCGGCTGGCCGGTGACACCACCGGCCACCTGATCCGGGAGCTGACCGCCACCCTCGCCGCCGACGTCCGCCTCGCGCGCGGCGCCCCGCCCGCCGCCCGCCTCGCCGATCTCGGCTACGCCGAGCTGGAGGGCCACCAGACCGGCCACCCGTGGCTGGTGGCCAACAAGGGACGCATCGGCTTCTCCGCCGCCGACGCCGCCGCGTACGCCCCGGAGGCCCGCCTCCCGCGGCGGCTGCCATGGCTGGCGGTGCACCGCTCGCTCGCCGAGTACCGCGGCGTGCCCGCCGTCGCCCGCCCCGAGGAGCTGTACGCGCAGGAGCTGGGCGACGCCACGCGCGCGGGGTTCGCCGCCGCGGTGGCCGCGGCCGGCCGGGACCCGGACGCGTACCTGTGGCTGCCCGTGCACCCGTGGCAGTGGGACGAGACCGTCGCCACCCTCTACGCGCCGCAGGTCGCCGCCGGGCTCGTGATCCCGCTGCCGCCGGATGCCTGCCCCGCCGACATGTGGCTGCCGCAGCAGTCGGTGCGTACGTTCCTCAACCTCAGCCGCCCGCAGGGACGTTCCGTCAAGCTGCCGCTGTCCGTGCTCAACACCCTGGTCTGGCGCGGCCTGCCCACCGAGCGCACCCTCGCGGCCCCCGCCGTCACCCGCTGGGTGCACGGCATGCGGGACGCCGACCCCTTCCTCGCCGAGGAGACGCGCGTCGTGCTGCTCGGCGAGACCGCGAGCGTGACGGTGCGCCATCCGCTCTACGACTCCCTGCCGGGCGTCCCGTACCAGTACCGCGAGCTGCTGGGCTGCATCTGGCGGGAGCCCGTCGGCCCGCTGCTGGACCCCGGGGAGCGGGCCAGGACGCTGGCGGCCCTGCTGTGGACGGACGCCGACGGGCGTTCGCTGACGGCCGAGCTGGTACGCCGCTCGGGGCTCACGCCCCGCGCGTGGCTGGCGCGGCTCTTCGCCGCCCTGCTGCCGCCGCTGCTGCACTTCCTGTACCGCTACGGCACCGTCTTCTCGCCGCACGGCGAGAACGCCGTCGTGGTCTTCGACGATGCGGACGTGCCGGTGCGGCTGGCGGTGAAGGACTTCGTCGACGACGTCAACGTCAGCTCCAAGCCGCTGCCCGAACACGCCGGGATGCCGGGCGACGTACGCCGCACGCTGCTGACGGAACCGCCGGAGTTCCTGCCGCAGTTCATCCACTCAGGGCTCTTCATCGGCGTCTTCCGCTATCTGGCGCCGCTGTGCGCCGACGAACTGGGCGTGCCGGAAGCGGAGTTCTTCGGCCTCGTACGGGCGGAGATCCTGCGCTACCAGCGGCGGTTCCCGGAGCTGAAGGAGCGCTTCGCGCTCTTCGACCTGCTGGCGCCGCGCATCGACCGGCTGTGCCTGAACCGGAACCGGCTCTACCTCGACGGCTACCGCGACCGGGCCAGGCGCCCGCACGCCGCCGTCGACGGCACCGTACCCAACCCTCTTCACTCGACGTGACGGTCGTCACTGTCAGTGCCGCCCCTTAGGGTTGCGTGCCATGGCAGACCAGAACGTCCTCGCGCCCGACGAAGGCGCCGGCACCCCCACGCACGACGGCTCCGACGACCGCAGCGAGCTGCGCGAACTGCTCCATGCGGCCGTCGCCGCCGTCGGCGGTGTCGAGCGGGAGGGCCAGGTGGCGATGGCCGAGGCGGTCGCGGAGGCGATCGCGGACGGCTCGCACCTGCTGGCACAGGCCGGGACGGGGACGGGCAAGTCGCTGGGCTATCTGGTGCCGGCGCTGGCGCACGGCGAGCGGGTCGTGATCGCGACGGCGACGCTGGCGCTGCAGCGGCAGCTCGTCGAGCGCGATCTGCCGCGCACGGTGGAGGCGCTGCACCCGCGGCTGCGCCGCCGTCCCGAGTTCGCCACGCTGAAGGGGCGGTCGAACTACCTCTGTCTGCACCGGGTGCACGAGGGCGTGCCGCAGGACGACCCGGACCTGGGCGCCGGGCTCTTCGACCCGTTCGAGAGCGCGTCGTCGCAGCCGTCGAGCAAGCTGGGCCAGGATCTGCTGCGGCTGCGCGACTGGGCGGACGAGACGGAGAGCGGCGACCGGGACTCGCTGACGCCGGGTGTCTCGGACCGCGCCTGGTCGCAGGTGTCGGTGTCGGCCCGGGAGTGCCTGGGCGCGGCGCGCTGCGCGTACGGCCCGGAGTGCTTCGCGGAGGCAGCGCGGGAGCGGGCGAAGCTGGCGGAGGTGGTGGTCACGAACCACGCGCTGCTGGCCATCGACGCCCTGGAGGGCGCCCCGGTGCTGCCGTCGCACGAGGTGCTGATCGTCGACGAGGCGCACGAGCTGGTCTCCCGGGTGACCGGCGTGGCCACCGGCGAGCTGACCCCCGGGCGGGTCAACCGCGCGGTGCGGCTGTCGGCGAAGCTCGTCAACGAGAAGGTGGCGGACGCCCTGCAGACGGCCGCGGAGAGCTTCGAGCGGCTGATGGAGCTGGCGCTGCCGGGCCGCTTGGAGCCGGTCCCCGAGGACCTGGGGTACGCGCTGCTGGCGCTGCGGGACGCCTCCCGTACGGTCATCTCCGCGCTGGGCACGACCCGGGACTCCTCCGTGCAGGACGAGGACGTGGTGCGCCGGCTCGCGCTCGCCTCGGTGGAGAACGTGCAGGAGGTCGCCGAGCGGATCACGCAGGGCTCGGAGTTCGACGTGGTGTGGTTCGAGCGGCACGACAGGTTCGGGGCGTCGCTGCGGGTGGCGCCGCTGTCGGTGTCGGGGCTGGTGCGCGAGAAGGTGTTCAGCGACCGGTCGGTGACGCTCACGTCGGCGACCCTCAAGCTGGGCGGCGACTTCGCGGGGATCGGCGCCTCGCTGGGGCTGCCGCCGGAGGGCAGCAGCGAGGAGGGCGCCCCGGTCTGGAAGGGGCTCGACGTCGGCTCCCCCTTCGAGTACCGCAAGCAGGGCATCCTCTACGTCGCCAAGCATCTGGAGCGGCCGGGCCGGGACGGCACGCGCAAGGACATGCTCGACGAGCTGGCGGAGCTGGTGGAGGCGGCCGGCGGGCGCACACTGGGCCTGTTCTCTTCGAAGCGGGCCGCCGAGGCCGCGGCCACGGAGCTGCGCGGCCGGCTCGACGTGCCGGTGCTGCTGCAGGGCGAGGAGACGCTCGGCGAGCTGATCAAGCGCTTCGCGGCGGACGAGGCGACGTGCCTGTTCGGCAGTCTGTCGCTGTGGCAGGGCGTCGATGTCCCCGGCGCCGGCTGCCAGTTGGTGGTGATGGACCGCATCCCCTTCCCCCGCCCCGACGACCCGCTGGCCACCGCGCGGCAGGAGGCGGTGGAGAAGGCCGGCGGCAACGGCTTCATGGCGGTCGCGGCGACGCACGCGGCGCTGCTCATGGCGCAGGGCGCCGGCCGGCTCGTCCGCGCCACGGGCGACCGCGGCGTCGTCGCGGTGCTCGACCCGCGGCTGGCGACGGCCCGTTACGGCAGCTATCTCCGCGCCTCCATGCCGGACTTCTGGTATACGACCGACCGCAACCAGGTACGTCGTTCGCTGGCGGCAATCGACGCGTCCGCAAGGTCCGATCGCTCGAATGGGTGATCTAGACCACGCTGGGCGAGAGCCGTACGGCACTGCGTGATGGTCTCGGTAGCATCAAGTACCGGCACGGGAGCCGGTGAGCTGCCGGAGGTGCCGATTGAGCGCAGAGGTCCACAGTCCGGGCAATCCGGCGGGCGGTCCCCGCCGACGCGGCAGGGCCCGCCTCGATCTCCGCCGGCTGGGCCGGGTGGCCCTGCTGGGCGGCGCGTCGTCGCGGGACGGCCTGCCGCACGCCCTGGAGCATGTGGCCAAGGCGCACCGCGGGTTCTATCCCGACGCCGACATCCCCACGCTGCGTACGGCCTATCTGCTCGCCGAGCACGCGCACCGGGGCCAGATGCGCAAGAGCGGCGACCCGTACATCACGCATCCGCTGGCCGTCACCCTGATCCTGGCCGAACTCGGCGCCGAGACCACGACGTTGACGGCCTCGCTGCTCCACGACACGGTCGAGGACACCGAGGTGACGCTCGACCAGGTGCGGTCGGGCTTCGGCGAGGAGGTGGCGTACCTCGTCGACGGCGTCACCAAGCTGGAGAAGGTCGACTACGGGGCCGCCGCCGAGCCCGAGACCTTCCGCAAGATGCTGGTGGCGACAGGCAGCGACGTGCGGGTGATGTCCATCAAGCTCGCGGACCGGCTGCACAACATGCGCACCCTGGGCGTGATGCGCCGGGAGAAACAGGTGCGCATCGCGCGCGTGACGCACGACGTGCTGATCCCGCTGGCCGAACGGCTGGGCGTGCAGGCGATCAAGACCGAGCTGGAGGACCTGGTCTTCGCCGTCCTCCAGCCCGAGGACTACGCGCGCAGCCGTGAGTTGCTGCTCGCGAACGCCGGGCGGCCGGACCCGCTGGAGGAGACGGCGGCCGAGATGCGCGAGGTCCTGCACGCCGCCGGCATCACCGCAGAAGTCGCCATCCGGCCGCGGCACATCGTCTCGGTGCACCGGGTGCTGCAGAAGCGCGGCGAGCTGCGCGGGACGGACTTCGGCCGGCTGCTGGTGCTGGTGCCGGAGGCGGCCGACTGCTATGCGGTGCTGGGCGAGTTGCACACGTGTTTCAAGCCCGTGCCCGCGGAGTTCAAGGACTTTATCGCCGTACCGAAGTTCAACCTCTACCAGTCGCTGCACACGGCCATCGCCGACCAGCGCGGGTACGTCGTCGAGACGCTGGTACGCAGCCGGCAGATGCACCGCGTCGCCGAGGCCGGGGTGGTGGCGCTGGCCAGCCCGCTGGCGCGGCCCGCGGCCGGCCAGGTGGGTGACTGGCTGAAGCGGCTGCTGGAATGGCAGCGCGCCACGCCCGACCCCGACGCCTTCTGGTCCGCCTTACGCGAAGACCTCGCCCCCGACCAGGAGATCACGGTCTTCTGCGACCCGGGCGGGCCGTTGGTGCTGCCCGCGGGCGCCAGTTGTGTGGACGCGGCGTACGCGCGTCATGGGGAGACGGCGCACACGCTGGTGGGCGCGCGCGTCAACGGGCGGCTCGCCGGCCTCGGGACCCGGCTGCGGGACGGCGACGCGGTGACCCTGCTGCTGGCGCCGGAGGCGTCGGGGCCCGCGCCGGAGTGGCTGGACCACGCGCAGACGCCGGCGGCGCGCATCGCGATCACCCGCTGGCTGGGGGACCACCCGACGGCACAGCCCGCCGACGCGGCGATCCCCCTCCCGGCCGACTACGTCCCGGCCGCCCCCGCCGCGCCCGGCTCCCCCGCCCACGACGAGGCCGACGTCCCCGTCGGCGTACCGGCAGCCGACGCACCGGCAGAGGGCGTACCCGCCGGCGGCGCCCCGGCCGACGGCATCCCGCGCGCCGCCGAGCCCGCCGTGGCCGAGCTGCCGGACGCCACGCCCCGCCTCGCCCGCTGCTGTACGCCGGTGCCCCCCGACGCCGTCACCGGCTTCGTCATCCGCGGCGGCGCCGTCGTCGCCGTGCACCGGGCGCAGTGCGCCACCGTGGCCCGGATGGCCGCCGCCGGCCGCCGCGAGCTTCGGGTCCACTGGCGTACGGGCGAGGGCGCACCGCCCGCCGACCTGCGGGTGACGCTCAAGGCGGAGGCGTTCGTACGGGCCCATCTGCTCGCCGACCTCACCGAGGCCATCGCGGCCGAGGGCGTCGCGATCGTCGCCGCCGACGTCGAGCCGCCGCACGAGCAGCGCGTGCGGCACACGTACACGCTGCAGCTCCCCGACCCGGCGGAGCTGCCCGGGCTGATGCGCGCGATGCGCAAGGTGCCCGGGGTGTACGACGTCTCCCGCGCCCAGCACCCCACGGGCGCGGACGGGCAGGCGCCCGGGCTGCGCGCCCGCACTCGTTAGAGTGCACCGCTGCCGCGTCGGCGGCGCGCGGGGTTCGCCCGCTGATAGCGGTAGCGCATGCTCCGCTCCGCCCGCCCGCGCCGTCCGCTGCGCCACGCCCTGCTCGCCGCCGCCGTCCTCGCCACCCTGGCCGCCGCCCCGGCCGTACCGGCCGCCTCCACCGCGCCGGCCGCCCCCGGCCGTACCGGCGCGCAGGATGCCCCGCCACCCCGCCCCGCCGGCATCGGCGACCCGCTCTTCCCGCACCTCGGCAACCCCGGCTACGACGTCCTCGCCTACGACATCGCCCTCACCTACTCCGGCCGCAACGACGCCCCCCTGACCGCCCGCACCGAGATCACGGCCCGCGTCACCGACCGGCTGCCCCGCATCAACCTCGACTTCACCCACGGCACCGTCCGCGACGTCACCGTCAACGGCCGCCCCGCCGCCCACGCCCGCGCGGGCGAGGACCTCGTCGTCACCCCCGAGCGCACGCTGTACCCCGGCGAACGTCTGCGGATCGCCGTACGGCACACCAGCGACCCCCGCGGCAACGGCGGCGGCTGGATCCGTACGAAGGACGGGCTGGCGATGGCCAACCAGGCCGACGCCGCCCACCGCATCTTCCCCGGCAACGACCACCCCGCCGACAAGGCCCGCTTCACCTTCCGCGTCACCGCGCCCAAGGACCTCACGGTCGTCGCCAACGGCCTGCGCCTGGCCCGCGAGCGCGCCGGCGCGCGCACCACGTGGACGTACCGCACCGCGCACCCCATGGCCACCGAGCTGGCGCAGGTCTCCATCGGCCGCTCCGCCGTGCTGCGCGGCACCGGCCCGCACGGGCTACCGCTGCGCCACGTCGTCCCCGAGCGCGACCGGCGCACCGCCCGACCCGTCGTCGACCGCACGGCCGCGCAGATCGCCTGGATGGAGCGGTACGCGGGCCGCTATCCGCTGGAGTCGTACGGCATGCTGTCCGTGGACGCGCCGCTGAACTTCGCGCTGGAGACGCAGACCCTGTCCGTCTTCGGCCGCGACTTCCTGCGGGCCGTCGCCCAGTACCCGAAGCGCGCCGAGGGCGTCCTCGTGCACGAGCTGGCGCACCAGTGGTTCGGCAACAGCGTGACGCCGCGCAGGTGGTCGGATCTGTGGCTGAACGAGGGCCATGCCACCTGGTACGAGGCGCTGTTCACCGACGAGCGGCACGACCGGGGCAGCCTGGTGCGCCGGATGCGCGCGGCGTACGAGCAGTCCGACGGCTGGCGGCGGGCAGGCGGCCCGCCGGCCGCGCCGCGGCGGCCCGCGGACGGCGGTCAACTGGAGCTGTTCCGCCCGGTCGTCTACGACGGCAGCGCGCTGGTGCTGTACGCGCTGCGCCAGGAGATCGGCGCGCCGGCCTTCGAGGAACTGGAGCGGGCGTGGGTGACGCGCCACCGGGACGGCACCGCCGGCACCGCGGACTTCGTCGCGCTCGCCTCCGAGATCGCCGGCCGCGACCTGGAGGGCTTCCTGCACGCCTGGCTGTACGGCGAGCGCACCCCGCCGATGCCGGGCCACCCCGGCTGGAAGCCGGCGAAGCCCGCGACGCGCGAGAAGGCCGCCGCGCCAGCCGAGCTCGCGAAGGCCGCCAAGCCCGCGGAGGCCGCGCAGCCGGCGCGCTGAGCCGCCGTGCCCGCGGGGCCCGCCGGGGCGTCCCGGCGGTCCCCGCGGGCGGTAAAACGGGTGACGCCCGTGCGGCAGCGTGCGACCATCGTGGATGCCACGACGCCCGCCGTGCGGGGAATCCTCCCGGTCTGCGGGACGTTGTTGCAGAGGCAGACTACCGATCTCACAGACAAGGATCCGATGACTTCTCCTACCCACCTTCCCCAGGACGATCAGCGTCTCCCGGAAGGCCTGCGTGCCGACGCCCTCATGGAAGCCGAAGCCGCGTGGAGTCCCGGATCCGACGCCGATCGCGACGGCGATCAGTTCGACCGCGAGGACCGCGCGGCCCTGCGCCGCGTCGTGGGTCTGTCGACCGAGCTGGAGGACGTCACCGAGGTCGAGTACCGGCAGCTCCGGCTGGAGCGGGTCGTGCTCGTCGGGGTGTGGACCTCCGGTACGGCCCGGGAGGCCGAGAACTCGCTGGCGGAGCTGGCCGCGCTCGCCGAAACGGCCGGCGCGCTCGTGCTCGACGGCGTGGTGCAGCGCCGCGAGAAGCCCGACCCCGCGACGTACATCGGCTCCGGCAAGGCTCTGGAGCTGCGCGACATCGTGGTCGAGACCGCGGCCGACACCGTCGTCTGCGACGGTGAGCTGAGCCCCGGCCAGCTCATCCACCTCGAGGACGTCGTCAAGGTCAAGGTCGTGGACCGCACCGCGCTGATCCTCGACATCTTCGCCCAGCACGCCAAGTCCCGCGAGGGCAAGGCGCAGGTCGCGCTCGCGCAGATGCAGTACATGCTGCCGCGGCTGCGCGGCTGGGGTCAGTCGCTGTCCCGGCAGATGGGCGGCGGCGGCTCGGGCTCGGCGGGGGGCGGCATGGCCACCCGCGGCCCCGGTGAGACGAAGATCGAGACGGACCGGCGGCGCATCCGCGAGAAGATGGCGAAGCTCCGCCGGGAGATCGCCGACATGAAGACCGGCCGGGACGTCAAGCGGCAGGAGCGCAAGCGGCACAAGGTGCCGTCGGCGGCCATCGCCGGCTACACGAACGCGGGCAAGTCCTCGCTGCTCAACCGGCTCACGGGCGCGGGCGTGCTGGTGGAGAACGCGCTGTTCGCCACCCTCGACCCGACCGTGCGCAGGGCGGAGACGCCCAGCGGGCGGCTCTACACGCTGGCGGACACCGTCGGCTTCGTCCGGCACCTGCCGCACCACCTCGTCGAGGCGTTCCGCTCCACCATGGAGGAGGTCGGCGACGCCGACCTGATCCTGCACGTGGTCGACGGGTCCCACCCGGCGCCCGAGGAGCAGCTCGTCAGCGTGCGCGAGGTGATCCGCGACGTGGGCGCGACGTCTGTGCCCGAGATCGTGGTGATCAACAAGGCGGACATCGCGGACCCGGACGTGCTGCGCCGGCTGCTGCGCATCGAGCCGCGGGCGATCGCGGTCTCGGCGTCGACCGGCGAGGGCATCGAGGAGCTGAAGGCGCTCATCGACGTGGAGCTGCCGCGCCCGCAGGTCGAGATCGAGGCCGTCGTGCCGTACACGAAGGGCGGGCTCGTCTCGCGCGTGCACGACGAGGGCGAGGTGCTCGTGGAGGAGCACATCGCCGCGGGCACGCTGCTCAAGGCCCTGGTCCACGAGGAACTGGCCGCCGAGCTGAGGCGGTACGCCCCCGCGGGACAGGCCGACTGAGGCGGTCGCCGAAGTCGTAGACTGACGGACGGGCCGCCCCCGGCGGCCCGTCCGTGAACCCCCGTCGCCGTTTGGATGATCGCTGGCATGCCCGAGGAAGTCGCACAGCCGCGCACGTACGAGGTCAGGACGTTCGGTTGCCAGATGAACGTCCACGACAGCGAACGGATGTCGGGGCTGCTTGAGGAGGCGGGCTACGTCCGCGCGGAGCCGGACGCCGGCACCGCGGACGTGGTCGTGTTCAACACCTGCGCGGTACGGGAGAACGCCGACAACCGGCTGTACGGCAACCTCGGCCAGCTCGCGCCGAAGAAGGCCGCGAAGCCCGGCATGCAGATCGCGGTAGGCGGCTGCCTCGCGCAGAAGGACCGCGACACGATCGTGGGCCGCGCCCCGTACGTCGATGTCGTCTTCGGCACGCACAACGTGGGCAAGCTGCCGGTGCTGCTGGAGCGCGCGCGGGTGGCCCGCGAGGCGCAGGTCGAGATCGCCGAGTCCCTGGAGGCGTTCCCCTCCACGCTGCCGACGCGGCGGGAGAGCCCGTACGCCGCGTGGGTCTCGGTCTCCGTCGGGTGCAACAACACCTGCACGTTCTGCATCGTCCCGGCGCTGCGCGGCAAGGAGAAGGACCGCCGCAGCGGCGACATCCTCGCCGAGGTCGAGGCGCTGGTGTCCGAAGGCGTCAGCGAGATCACGCTGCTGGGGCAGAACGTCAACGCGTACGGGTCCGACATCGGTGACCGGCAGGCGTTCGGCAAGCTCCTGCGGGCCTGCGGGCGGATCGAGGGCCTGGAGCGGGTGCGCTTCACCTCGCCGCACCCGCGGGACTTCACCGACGACGTGATCGAGGCCATGGCCGAGACGCCGAACGTGATGCCGCAGTTGCACATGCCGCTGCAGTCCGGCTCGGACACGGTGCTGCGCGCGATGCGGCGCTCGTACCGGCAGGAGCGGTACCTGGGGATCATCGAGAAGGTACGGGCCGCGATCCCGGACGCGGCGATCACCACGGACATCATCGTCGGCTTCCCCGGCGAGACCGAGGCGGACTTCGAGCAGACGCTGCACGTGGTGCGCGAGGCGCGCTTCACGCAGGCGTTCACCTTCCAGTACTCCAAGCGGCCGGGGACGCCGGCGGCGGAGATGGCCGGGCAGGTGCCGAAGACGGTCGTGCAGGAGCGGTACGAGCGGCTGGTCGCCCTCCAGGAGGACATCTCCTGGGGCGAGAACAAGAAGCAGGTCGGCCGGGTGCTGGAGGTCATGGTCGCCGAGGGCGAGGGCCGCAAGGACGGCGCCACGCGGCGGCTGTCAGGACGGGCGCCCGACAACCGGCTGGTGCACTTCGCGCGGCCGGAGGAGCCGGTGCGGCCGGGCGACATGGCGACGGTCGAGATCACGTACGCGGCGCCGCACCACCTGCTGGCGGAGGCCCCGCCGCGGGCGGTACGCCGCACGCGCTCCGGCGACGCCTGGGCGGCGCGGCAGGCGGCGCCCGACGAGGGCGGGGCGGGCGGCACGGGCGTGCTGCTGGGCCTGCCGACGGTGGGCGTCCCGGATCCGCTGCCGGCGGCGCAGGGCTGCGCGGCGCACTGACGGCTCCGCCCGGGTGCGCCGGGAACGGCCCTGCTTCCCCTACGAGCAGTCCCGCGGGTGCCGCGTGCGTCCTACGCGCGCGTAGATCCCTGCCTCCCCCCGGGTGCGGCCTGCCGTGATCGCCGGACGCGCCGGGGCCGCCGGAGCCGGGGCGGCTAGGCTGCGGCTCATGCTCGTCGCCGCCGCCTGCTGCCCGTGTCCGCCCCTGCTGGTGCCCGAGGTGGCCTCGGGTGCCGCCGGCGAGCTGGAGGCGCTCAGAGCGGCGTGTATGGACGCCGTGGGGGTGCTGGCGGCGGCGCGGCCGGACCTGCTGGTCGTCGTCGGGCCCGCGGAGGAGTCCGGGCGGGGCCCGTATCCGCAGGGGGCCGCGGGGTCGTTCCGGGGCTACGGCGTGGATCTTCCGGTCCGGCTCGGGCCGGCCGGCGGTGCAGAGCAGGAGCCAGGCGGGCGGGAGCTGCCGCCGTCACTTGCGGTGGGCGCCTGGCTGCTGGAGCGGGCGGAGTGGAACGGCGCGCCCGTGGAAGGGCTGGGCGTCGGCGAGCCGCTGGCGGGCGAGCGCTGCGCGGCGGCGGGCCGGGAGATCGCCACGCGGGCCGGGCGGGTGGCGCTGCTGGTGCTGGGCGACGGCAGTGCGCGCCGTACGCAGAAGGCCCCCGGCTACTACGACGAGCGCGCCGCCGGCTTCGACGCCGGGGCGGCCCGCGCGCTCGGCGCCGCGGACGCCGCCGCCCTGGCGGCGCTGGACGCGGAGCTGGCCGCCGATCTGCAGGCCGCGGGCCGCGCCTGCTGGCAGGTCGCCGCGGGCGCGTCGGAGAACGCCGCCCTGCGCGGAGCCCTCCTGTACAACGAGGCGCCGTACGGCGTGGGTTACTTCGTCGCCACCTGGTCCTGACGCCCGCAGCCGCGACAGCCCGGAGGCCGCGGGCCCCGTCCGGGGCCGCGCGCCTCCCAGGGTCCTACTTACGGGCCTCGTCGCCCGCGTCGCTGTCCGCGGCCCCCTCGGCCGACTGCTGCTTCGGGATCCCCGCGGCGGCCGCGGCCCCCGCGTTCGCCGGCTCCTCGGTGGCCTCCGGCTGCGCCGCGGTCGCCGCGGCCTCCCCGGCCGGCGGTTCGGCGGCGGGCACCGGCTCCTTGGCGGCCTGCCCCTCCCCGCTCGATCCGCCTCGACGAAGAAGCTTGGCAAAAACGCCCATCTCAACTCCATAACTGCTCGTGTGGGCGAAATTCCGCGCCGTCCGGAGCGGCTCATTGCGCCGCCCGGGGGCCCGGTCCGTAAACCGGCGTTCGGAACCTCGGAACGGCAAACGACCCCGAGGACACCGCGTCACGTCACTCGTTCGAGGGGGGTCCCGTTGTTTGCGAGACTTGCCGCGTGACAGAGACCACCCCCCGTCCCCAGGTCGTCGCGGTCGTCGGGGCCACGGCCACCGGCAAGTCCGAGCTGGGGATCGCTCTCGCCCGGCGGCTCGGCGGCGAGATCGTCAACGCCGACTCGATGCAGCTCTACCGGGGGATGAACATCGGCACGGCCAAACTGACGCCCGCGGAGCGGCGGGGCGTGCCGCACCACCTGCTCGACGTGTGGGACGTCACGGAGACCGCCAGCGTCGCCGCGTACCAGCGCCTGGCCCGCGCCGAGATCGACAGGCTCGGCGCCCTCGGCCGCACCGCGGTGCTCGTCGGCGGCTCCGGGCTGTACGTGCGCGGGGCCGTCGACGCCATGGAGTTCCCCGGCACCGACCCCGACGTCCGCGCCCGGCTGGAGGCTGAGCTGGCGGCCGGGGGGCCGGGGCCGCTGCACGCGCGCCTCGCCGCCGCCGACCCGGACGCCGCCGCCGCGATCCTGCCGGGCAACGGCCGCCGGATCGTCCGGGCCCTGGAGGTGATCGAGCTGACCGGCCGCCCCTTCACGGCCAGCCTCCCCGCGCACGAGTCGGTCTACGACACCGTCCAGATCGGCATCGCCGTGCCGCGGCCGGAACTGGCGGACCGGATCGAGCGGCGCGTGCACCGGATGTGGCGGGCCGGTCTGGTGGACGAGGTGCGGCGGCTGGAAGCGGAAGGGCTGCGTGAGGGCCGTACCGCCGCCAGGGCCCTGGGGTACCAGCAGGTGCTGGCGTTCCTCGCCGGCGAGTGCACGGAAGCGGAAGCCCGGGACGAGACCGTGAGGGCCACCAGGAGGTTCGCGCGGCGGCAGGAGACGTGGTTCCGGCGCGACGCGCGCGTGCACTGGATCAGCGGCTCGGAGGCCGACCGTGACCGCCTTCCGGACACCGCGTGTGACCTACTCGAACGGTCGGTTACAGGCTGATCACGTCATGGCATCGGGACGCCTCGGTGGCACTGCGGCTGTTCCCCGCCGTGCCATCATCGAGGCGAGCTGGGAAGCCTGAAAGTCGCCGGAGGTTGGGAGGGCACGTGGCTATGGAGGCCGGCCCTCGTGACAGTCGACGGGAGCCGCAGGACGACCGGATCGCCGGGCCTGTGGCAGAGCCCGCGGACGACCTCGCGGGGGATCTCACCGACGCGCCGGAGCCTGTGGGCCAGGAGTCCTTCCGCGAGCTGCGTCCGCCGCGGCTGCTCCGCTTCTGGCAGCTCGCCCCCATCGTCGCGCTGGCCGCGCTGGGCTCGCTGATGTTCGCGTTCCCGCTGGCCTTCGAGTTCGGCGGCGGCGGTCCCGTCGTGGCGATGCTGGGGCTGCTCATCAGTTGCTGCGCCGCCGGCTGGGCCATGATGGCCGCGCGCCGGGTGGGGCTGGCGCTGCCGGGGCTGCCGCGACGCGGCTCGGGGCGGCGGGCGGACTGGCGGATCGCGCTGCTGTACGCGGTGGCGGTGGCGGCGGTCGTCGCGCTGGCCGTCTGGCGGGTGGCCCGGCTGGGCTGACCGGCGCCCGGAGCCCGGTCCCACCCCGTCGCCGGGGCGTTGTCGGCGCGGACGGTTACGATCACAGAGTGAGCACCGCGCAACTGCACTTCCTCAAGGGACACGGCACCGAGAACGACTTCGTGATCGTCCCGGACCCGGCCGGTCTCATCGACCTGTCCCCGGCCGCCGTGGCCCGGCTCTGCGACCGCCGGGCGGGCATCGGCGCCGACGGCCTGCTGCGGGTCGTACGGTCCGACGCGCACCCGGAGGGGCGGCGGATGGCCGCAGACGCCGAGTGGTTCATGGACTACTGCAACGCGGACGGCAGCGTCGCCGAGATGTGCGGGAACGGGGTGCGGGTCTTCGCCCGCTATCTCCAGCACGCCGGCCTCGTGGAGAGCGGCGACCTGGCGGTCGGCACGCGCGCGGGGGTGCGGCGGGTGCACCTGGCGAAGGACGGCGACATCACGGTCGGCATGGGCCGGGCGGCGCTCGCGGCAGGCCCGGACGCCGAGGTGACGGTCACGGTGGGCGAGCGGAGCTGGCCCGCGCGCAACGTCGGCATGGGCAATCCGCACGCGGTGGCGTTCGTCGCCGACCTCGCGGACGCGGGGCGGCTGTACGAGGCGCCGGGGGTCGCGCCGGCGTCGGCGTATCCCACGGGGGTGAACGTGGAGTTCGTCGTGGACCGCGGCCCGCGGCACGTGGCGATGCGGGTCCACGAGCGCGGCTCGGGCGAGACCCGCTCGTGCGGTACGGGCGCGTGCGCGGTGGCCGTCGCCGCCGCCCGCCGCGACGGGGTGGACCCGGCGGCGACGGGCCGCCCGGAGACGTACACCGTGGATGTGCCCGGTGGCCGCCTCGTGGTGACCGAACACCCCGACGGCGAGGTGGAGATGACGGGCCCGGCCCTCATCGTCGCCGAAGGCGACACGGCGGCCGGCTGGCTCTAGCCGCCTGCCGGGCCCCGGACCCGTCCTGCTCCTCGGTCCCCGCTCCTCCGTCCGGCTACTCCTCCGCGTCGTCCGGCCGGCCCAGCATCCGGTTCGCGCACAGCCGCATCGACTCCTCGCGCACCCCCGCAAGCGCCGCCATCAGATGGCCGTCCGGGCGGATGTAGAGGACCGTGTGCGGTGCCGCGCCGGGGTAGGTCTCCGCGACCAGCAGCCGGGCGCGGGCGGGGAGTTCGCCCACGAGCCGCACCAGCTTCGGCATCAGCCCCGCCTGCAGCCAGCGGCTGCGGTCCCAGACCCGGGTGCCGGGGGCGACCAGCACCACCAGGGGGTCGCCCCCCAGCCGTTCGGAGAGCCGGCCCGTCCAACCGTCCGGAGCGATCACTTGGACGTCGTCGACCCGGGCGCCGGGGGCCGTGCCCACCTCCACCGCCCCGTCCAGACCCGTCGGCGCCGTGGCGTATACCGGCGGGCCGCCTATCCGGCCCCGGCCCAGGTGTCCGTCCGTCAGCAGCTCCGCCGCCGACTTGCCGCGCACCGCCGCCCGCAGACCGCCCGCGCGGCGCAGCAGCGGGCGGACCTGGTCGGCGGCGCGCAGCCGGGCGCTGATCGCGCCGCGGCGCTCGGTGACGTAGGTGTCGACGAGGTCGTCGCCGGAGTCGTCGCGTCCTGCCTGGTGCCAGACGCGGCCGAGCTTCCAGGCGAGGTTCTCGGCGTCGGCGAGGCCCTCGTCGAGCTGCTGGGTGCCCAGCGAGCCGACGAGGTGCGCGGCGTCGCCGGCGAGCAGCGTGCGGCCGCGGCGCCAGCGGCGGGCGAGCCGGTGGTGGACGGTGTGCACGCCGGTGTCGAGGAGTTCGTACGACGGATGGCGGGTGCCGGTCCAGACGCGCAGGGTGGCCTCCAGCCGCGCGACGAGGGCCTCCGGGGTGACGACGCCGCCGCCGGGCGGAAGCAGCCAGTCCAGCCGCCACCGGTCGTCGCCGAGCGGCCTGGCGACGCACTCGGCGCCGGGTCCGCTGCGCGGGGCGCCGCGGTACAGCACGCCCTCGCCGGGCCAGGGCAGGTCGGCCCGTACCGCGGCGACAGCGTGCCGCTCGACGGCCGTGCGGCCGGCGTACGGCACCTCCAGCAGCTTGCGCACGGTCGACCGGGCGCCGTCGCAGCCGACGAGCCAGCTCCCGCGCCACCAGGTCCCGGCCCGGGTGCGGACGTTGACGCCGTACGGCTCCTGCGTCAGCTCCGTCAGCCGGCTGCCGCGGAAGACCTCCACGTGGTGGGAGTTGTCGGCGAGCGCCGCCAGGGTGGTGGTCAGGGCGGACTGCGCGACGTGCAGCGGGGCGGGTCCCGCGGCCTCGCCGAACTCCACCCGCACCTGCGTCCGGCCGCCGCGCAGCACGCGCCAGCCGGCGAGCGCGGCGCCGCACTCGCGGGCCTCCGCGGCGCCGAGGCGGTCGAGGAACGCGGTGGTGTGCGGGCGCAGCACGGCGGTACGGGCCGGGCGCGGGCCCGCGGGCCTGCCGTCCTCCTCGGCGTCGCCGGCGGGCCGGTCGTCGAGGAGGACGGTGGGGACCGCGTGCCGTGCCAGAGCCAACGACAGGGCGAGCCCGACCGGGCCCGCCCCGACGATGATCACCGGGTCCACGGTGATGCGCCTCCGGCGCCATGGTGCCTACGTACTAAGGGGTGGGGAGCCCGGTGCGCGATCACAGGGGGTATGCAACCCACTGCCGCACACCGCAGTCAAGCCGAGGGCTTCCGGCCGCCCCCTCGGGCTACCTTCGAGCTACTTACCGACGCCTCCGCGACCGCCCCCGCCACCGGGATCGGCATCGCCCTTGAGGACCGAAGGAGGGACCCCGCCGGACGCGATACCCACCCCGCCGCCTACGGCGCCGGTGCTCAGGTCGTCGACCTCCGCGACCCCGACCACCGCGCCGGTGGTCCGCTTGCCGCGCCGGACGACCTGCTCCAGCCAGCTCGCCAGCGACGTCAGGATGAAGTTCACGACGACGTAGATCGCCGCGACGACGATGAAGCTGGCGAACACGTTGGAGTAGTTGGACGCGAGCGTGCGCCGCTCGACGAGCAGTTCGCTGAAGCCGATCATCGCGCCGCCGAGCGCGGTGTCCTTCACGATGACGACGAGCTGGCTGACGATTGCCGGCAGCATCGCCGTGACGGCCTGCGGCAGCAGTACGGAGCCCATCATCTGGCCCTTGCGCAGGCCGACGGCCTTGGCGGCCTCGGTCTGCCCGCGGGGCAGGGAGAGGATGCCCGCGCGGACGATCTCGGCGAGCACGGAGGCGTTGTAGAGCACGAGCCCGGTGACGACGGCGTACAGGGGACGCTGGTCACTGCTGATGTCGGTGTACTCGGAGTAGAACTGGTTCGCGAACAGCATCAGGAGCAGCACGGGGATGGCGCGGAAGAACTCCACGACCGCACCCGCCGGCACCCGTACCCACGCGTGGTCGGACAGCCGCGCTATGCCGAAGAGCGCGCCCAGCGGCAGCGCGATGAGGAGCGAGAGCCCGGCCGCCTTCAGCGTCTCGCCGAGGCCCGGCAGCAGGTACGTGGTCCATGCCTGGGAATCCGTGAAGAACGGCTTCCACAGCGCCCATTCGAGCTGGTTCTTCTCGTTCAGCTTGTCGATGACCCACCACACGCCGAGCGCCAGCACGGCGACGAAGAGCACGGTGTAGACGACGTTGCGCCGCTTGGCCTTCGGGCCGGGGGCGTCGTAGAGAACGGAGCTCATCGCTTGACCGCCACCTTCTTGCCGACCCAGCCGAGGAGGAGCCCGGTCGGCAGGGTCAGCACGATGAAGCCGAGGGCGAAGATCGCCGAGATGAGGAGGAGCTGCGCCTCGTTCTCGATCATCTCCTTCATGAGCAGGGCCGCCTCGGCGACGCCGATGGCCGCCGCCACCGTGGTGTTCTTGGTGAGCGCGATGAGGACGTTGGTGAGCGGGCCGACGACCGACCGGAATGCCTGGGGCAGCACTATGAGCCCGAGGACCTGGGTGAAGCTCAGACCGATGGCCCGGGCGGCCTCCGCCTGTCCTACGGGCACGGTGTTGATGCCCGAGCGCAGCGCCTCACAGACGAACGCGGCGGTGTACGCGGACAGCCCGAGCACCGCCAGCCGGAAGAACTTGGCGTCGAAGTCGATGCCGGCACCCAGGGTGACGCCGAACACGTCGGAGAGGCCGAGGGCGCAGAAGACGATGATGACCGTCAGGGGAATGTTCCGGATGACGTTCACGTAGACGGTGCCGAAGCCCCGCATGAGCGGGACGGGGCTGACCCGCATGGCCGCCAGGATCGTTCCCCAGATGAGGGAGAACAGACCCGACAGCAGGGTCAGTTTCACGGTGACCCAGAACGCGTCCAGAATCTGTGTGTCGTAATCGGAGATGATGTCCAACGTCAGTCCAGCGCTCTCGCCTTAAGTGGACGCGGTGGTGTCCCACCCGGGCCGGGCGGCACACCACCGCTCTGACAGTGCGGTCGCACCGCCGCCGGGGCGGCGGTGCGGCGGGGTCACTGCTTGATGTCGCCGATCTTCGGCGCGGGCTCGAAGTCGTAGTTCGCGGGGCCGAGGTTGGCGTCCATGAACTTCTCCCACGAGCCGTCGGAGACCATCTTCTCCAGGGCGGCGTCGATGTCGGTCTTCATCTTCTCGTCGCCCTTTTTGATGCCGACGCCGTAGTTCTCGTTGCTCAGGTTCAGCCCGGCGAGCTTGAACTTGCCCTTGTTGGCCTCCTGGGCGGCGTAGCCGGCGAGGATGGAGTCGTCGGTGGTCAGGGCGTCGATCTGGCCGTTGGCGACGGCGTCGAGGCACTCGGAGTAGCCGGGGCGCTCGGCGAGCTGGGCCTTGGGCGCGATGGTGTCCTTGACGTTCTGCGCCGAGGTGGAGCCGGTGACCGAACAGAGGGTCTTGCCGTTGAGGTCCTCGCCCTTGGTGATGTCGTCGTCGGCGCGGATCAGCAGGTCCTGGTGGGCCAGCAGGTACGGGCCCGCGAAGTCGACCTTCTGCTCGCGCTCCTCGGTGATCGAGTAGGTGGCGGCGATCATGTCGACGTCGCCGCGCTCCAGCATGGTCTCGCGGTCGGCGCTGATCGCCTCCTTCCACTCGATCTGGTCCTCGGAGTAGCCGAGCTCCTTGGCCACGTACGTGGCGACGTCCACGTCGAAGCCCGAGTACGAGCCGTCGGGCTCCTTCAGGCCGAGGCCGGGCTGGTCGAACTTGATGCCGATGGTGATGGAGTCCTTGCCACCGCCGCCGTCACCGTTGTCGCCGCTGTCGTCGTCGGAGCCGCACGCGGCCGCGGTGACGGAGAGGGCGAGTGCGCAGGCAGCGGCCGCGCTGACCTTGCGAAGATTCATGGTGAGCATCCTTCTGTCTGGTGTGTTGCCGGCAGCTCAGTGGTGCAGGATCTTCGACAGGAAGTCCTTCGCCCGGTCGCTGCGAGGGTTGGTGAAGAACTGGTCGGGCGTCGTCTCCTCGACGATCTGGCCGTCGGACATGAAGACCACCCGGTTCGCCGCCGAGCGGGCGAAGCCCATCTCGTGTGTGACGACGACCATAGTCATACCGTCCCGGGCGAGTTGCTGCATTACCTCCAGCACCTCGTTGATCATCTCGGGGTCGAGCGCCGAGGTGGGCTCGTCGAAGAGCATCACCTTGGGCTCCATCGCCAGCGCGCGGGCGATGGCCACCCGCTGCTGCTGGCCGCCGGAAAGCTGCGCCGGGTACTTGTCCGCCTGGTTGCCGACGCCCACCCGGTCGAGCAGGGCCCTGGCGGAGGTCTCCGCGGCCGCCTTGTCCTTCTTGCGGACCTTGACCTGCCCGAGCACCACGTTCTGCAGCACGGTCTTGTGGGCGAAGAGGTTGAAGGACTGGAAGACCATGCCCACGTCGGCGCGGAGCTTCGCCAGCTCACGGCCCTCGGCGGGCAGGGGCTTGCCGTCCAGGGTGATGCGGCCGGAGTCGATGGGCTCCAGCCGGTTGATCGCGCGGCACAGCGTGGACTTACCGGACCCGGACGGCCCGATGACGACGACGACCTCGCCGCGCGCGATCGTCAGGTCGATGTCCTGGAGCACGTGCAGCGCACCGAAATGCTTGTTGACGTTGTCCAGCACGACCAGCGGTTCGCCCGCCGCCGGGACGGCGTCCTTGGCCGTCGAAACCTCGGTCATCCGCGTCTTGCTCCGTCCTTTTCGGTTGCCTGGACCTTAGTGAGCAGCCGCGACCAGCGTCATCACATCTGAGGGGAAATTGAGCATAACGATCCGGCTGCAATCGGACACAATGGGTGGAATCGGGACGCCGCTCTCCGTACCTGTCACACAACGGAAACCGCTGGGTGACCTGGCCGGACTTGACGCGGCAGGGCCGTATCCGCCTGTATTCGTGTGCGGGCTGAGACGATACGCGAGAGAGGGAACGGGAGGGTCGATGAGGCTGCTGCTCGTCGAGGACGACGACCACGTGGCCACCGCGCTCTCCGCGGTGCTGGCCCGGCACGGCTTCGAGGTGGGCATGGCCCACAGCGGCCAGGAGGCGCTGCAGGAGCTGCTGCACAGCGAGCTGGCGCCGTTCGACGTGGTCCTGCTGGACCTGGGGCTGCCCGACCAGGACGGCTTCGAGGTGTGCGGACGCATCCGCAAGCTGACCGGCACTCCCGTGATCATGGTGACCGCGCGCTCCGACGTCCGGTCCCGGATCCACGGTCTCAACCTGGGTGCCGACGACTATGTCGTCAAGCCGTACGACACGGGCGAACTCCTCGCGCGCGTGCACGCCGTCGCCCGGCGCACCGCGGCGGCGGAGCCGGAGCCCGCCGCGGGGCCCGGCGGCGCGGGTCCTGCCGCGGCCGGCGAGCGGGCCGACGAGCCCGCGGCACCGCTGGTCGTGGGCCCCGTGACGCTGGAGCCCCACTCCCGCCGGGTGAGCGTCGGCGGCGCGGAAGTGCAGCTCACCCGCAAGGAGTTCGACCTGCTCGCGCTGCTCGCGGCGCGCCCCGGGGTGGTGTTCCGGCGGGAGCAGATCATCAGCGAGGTGTGGCGCAGCAGTTGGGAGGGTACGGGCCGGACCCTGGAGGTCCACATCGCCTCCCTGCGCAGCAAGCTCGGCCTGCCCGCGCTCATCGAGACCGTGCGCGGCGTCGGCTATCGCCTCGTGCCCCCGCCGGCCGGCTGAGGCCCGCTCCCTATGCGTACCCGCCTGCTCCCCCTGCTCATCGTGCTCATGGCCGGCGTGCTGCTCGCGCTCGGCTTCCCGCTGGCCGACCGCATCGCCGGGCAGGAGCAGCAGCGCGTGATCGTGGACCGGATCGACGACACCGCCCGCTTCGCCTCCCTCGCGCAGTACGTCGCCTCCCGCAACGAGGCCCGCCCGCCGGCCGAGGACGAGCGGCTGCGCGCGCTCCAGGAGGAGCTGCACCGGTATCACGACCTCTACGGCATCCGCGCCGGCGTCTACTACCGCGACCGCTCCGCGATGGCCGCCGCCCCCGCCGGCTGGCGGGCCATGGCCCGCGCCGAGGGCGACCGGGCCTTCTCGGAGTCCCTGGCGGGCCGCCGCAGCCACGATCCCCCGCAGGTCTGGCCCTGGCAGGACGACCGGCTGACGGTCGCCTCCCCGGTCGTGCGGGACGGGGACGTGGTCGCCGTCGTGGTCACCGACTCGCCCACCGGGGCCATGCGCTCGCGCACCCTCACCGGCTGGCTCTGGCTCGGAGCGGGCATCACCGCCGCGATGACGGTCGCGGTGGCGGCGGCGTACCGGCTGACCGGCTGGGTGCTCAGGCCCGTGCGCGTGCTCGACAAGGCCGCCCACGACATCGCCACCGGCCGGCTGAAGTCCCGCGTCGCCGCCGCCGGCGGGCCGCCGGAGCTGCGCCGGCTCGCGGGGTCCTTCAACGAGATGGCCGACAACGTCGAGATGGTCCTGGAGCAGCAGCGCACCTTCGTCGCGGACGCCTCCCACCAACTGCGCAACCCGCTGTCCGCGCTGCTGCTGCGCATCGAGCTGCTGCGCCTGGAGGCGCCGCAGGCCGCGGCGGAGATCGAGTCGGTGCAGGCGGAGGGCACCCGGCTGGCCCGGGTGCTGGACGACCTGCTGGATCTGGCGCTGGCCGAGCACTCCCCCGCCGACCTGCGGGTGACCGACGTGGCCCGGCTGGCGGCGGAGCGGGTCGCGAGCTGGCGTCCGCTGGCCGAGGGACAGGACGTACGGCTGTTCCTGTCCGGCGCCCCGGCCGTGACCGGCTGGGCGGACGAGGTGGCGCTGTCCAGCGCGCTGGACGCGGTGGTGGACAACGCCGTGAAGTTCTCGCCGCGGTGCGGCGAGGTGGAGGTGCGGGTGGACACGGCCGGTGACGAGGTGACGGTCGCCGTCGCCGACGGCGGGCCGGGGCTCACCGACGAGGAGCTGGGCCGCATCGGCGACCGCTTCTGGCGCAGCGGACGGCATCAGAACGTCTCCGGCTCGGGTCTGGGTCTGTCCATCGCCCGGGCGCTGCTGACGGCGGGCGGGGGACGTATCTCGTATGAACGCAACGAGCCGGAGGGGCTCCGGGTGACGATCGCGGTGCCGCGCACGGCCCCGGAGGACGGCGTGCAGGGGGGCGGTTAGGGCGCGCGGGGTGCGTCGCCGGACTCCGCGGCCTCCCGTCCGGGGTTCGCGCCGGGTGGTGCGCCGGGGTGGCGCAGCAGCGCGCGCATCCGGGCCAGCCGGGCGGGGCCGCGTCGCCGCAGGGGGCGCTCCTCCTGGACCCGGGCGTCGACCTCGTAGCGGCGTACGTACGCGGAGAGGAACGCCTGCAGCGTGGCCGTCGCCGGGATCGCGATCAACGCGCCCACCGCGCCCAGCAGCGCGGCCCCCGCGATGACAGAGCCGAAGGCCACGGCGGGGTGTATGTTCACCGTCTTCGCGGTGATCCGCGGCTGCAGCAAATAGTTCTCGAGCTGCTGGTAAAGGATCACGAACCCGATCAGCCACACCGCCGTCCACGGCCCGACGGTGAACGCCAGCAGGATCGGCAGCGCCCCGGCGATGTACGTGCCCACGGTCGGCACGAACTGCGAGACCACCCCCACCCACACCGCGAGCGCGGGCGCGTACGGCACGTTCAGCAGCAGCATCGCGATGTAGTGGGCGATGCCCGAGACGATGGCCATCAGGCCGCGCGAGTAGAGGTAGCCGCCGGTCTTGGCGACCGCGATCTCCCAGGCGCGCAGCACCTCGGCCTGCCGCGCCGGCGGCAGTACGGAGCAGATCGCGCGGCGCAGCCGCGGGCCCTCGGCGGTGAAGTAGAAGGCGAACAGCACCACGGTCAGCGCGGTGAAGAGGCCGCCGAGGACGGTGGTGGAGATGCCCCATACGTTGTCGGCGCTGCGCTGCAGGTAGTCGCGTACGACCTCGGACTTCAGGAAGTCCTGCTGGAGGTCGTCGACGCGCAGCTCGGTGCCGAACTGCTCGTTGATCCACTCGACGAGGGACTCGACGTAGGCCGGGAAGTTCTCGACGATCAGCCGGACCTGGTCGGCGACCAGCGAGCCGAGGGCGGCGACGAACGCGGCGGCGGCCACCAGCACCCCGAGGAAGACCAGCGCGGTGGCGGCGCCGCGGCGGATGCCGCGGGCGGCGAGCCGGTCGACCGCGGGCTCGCAGGCCAGCCCGATGAAGAAGGCCACCAGGATGTTGAGCAGCAGCCCGTACAGCTCGTGGAAGGCCCACTCGGCGACGTGGAAGCAGGCGAACAGGGCCAGCGCGAGGACGATCGCGCGGGGCAGCCAGGGGGGCATGCGCTCGCGGGGGCTCGCGGGCGGGGTGCCGTCGCCCGGGGGCGTGCCGGGCGTGGACGGGGCGTCCTGGGCGTCCGGGGCGGTGCGGGCGTCCGGGACGGGCGGTGTCTCACGTGCGCGAGCGGTGCCGTCGGAAGCAGCCGATGATGGAGCCATGGACGAACAGTGTGGCCGACGTCCGCCTCGGCGGCGTCAGCGCATCTCCGCCGGGATGTCCATCGCCGCGCACACCCCTCGCCAGACGTCGCGCGCGTCCCACCCGGCGTCCAGCGCCTCGCGGACCGTTCGCCCGCCCAGCTCGGACATCACGTGGTCGCGGGCGAAGGAGTCGACGTAGGGCTCGCCGAAGTAGTCGCGCATCCGCTGCCAGAAGACCGTCAACCGCATGCGTCCATTATCCCGCGCGTACGTGCACCTGAGAGTGCTCCCGGCCCGTTGGCCTCCCGGTCGGCCCCGCCGTGCTCGTAACGTCGCCCCATGGCTGACTCCCCTCAGGTCCGCGCCGCAGAGTTCATCTGGCTGACCGCCCGTGTGCTGGAGCAGCGCCGGTTCGCGCACCACTTCGTGCCCGGCGCCGCCGACGCGGACGGGGTGGAGAAGGCGCTGGAGGCGTACCGGAACGCCGACGGCGGCTACGGGCACGCCCTGGACCCCGACCTGCGCGGCCCCGGCAGCCAGCCCTTGCACACCGCGCACGCGCTGCGGGTCCTCGACTCCCTCGGCCGCTGCACCGGCCGCCGGGCGGAGGACGTCTGCCGCTACCTGACCGCCGTCTCCAACCAGGACGGCGCCCTGCCCGCCGTGCACCCGTCGCTGCGCGGCTACCCGGCCGCGCCGTGGCTGCCGGTGCCCGCGGACCCGCCGAGCGCGCTGCTGACCACCGCGCCGGTCGTGGGGCTGCTGCACCGCAACGACATCTGGCACGCCTGGCTCTTCCGCGCCACCGACTTCTGCTGGCACGCCGTGGAGACGCTGCGCGGCAGCCGTCCGTACGAGGCGGAGGCCGCGGTCGCCTTCCTCGACCACGTGCCGGACCGGCGGCGCGCCGAGGCCGCCGCGGACCGGCTGGGCCGGCTGGTGCGCGCCGAGCGGCTGGTGCTGCTGGACCCGGCCCTGGCGGACGCGGAACCGGCCGCGGAAGGCCACGCGCCGGGCGAGCACCACCACCCGCACGACTTCGCCCGGCGGCCGGCGTCGCTGGCGCGGCGGTGGTTCAGCGACGCGGAGATGGCGCGGTCGCTGGACTTCCTGGCGGCGAACCAGCGGGCGGACGGCGGCTGGCCGGTGGCGTGGCGGCGGTGGTCGCCGGGGGCGGAGCTGGAGGCGCGGCCGCTGGCGACGCTGGACGCGCTGCTGACGCTGCGGGCGTACGGGCGGATCTGAGGGCGCGCGGGCGGTGTGGGGGCGTACGGGGCGGGCAGGGGAGGCCGGGGCGTGCGCGGGCACGGGCCCTAGTCGGCCCGCGCACGCCCCGGGGTCGTCAGCCGGCCACGGCCCGTACCGCCGCGGTCACGACCACCGCGGCGGCCACCACGACCAGGAACGGCGCCCGCAGCAGCAGCGCGGCGCCGGCCGCCGCGAGCCCCGCAGCGCGGGCGTCGAGGACCAGCGCGGTGCCGTCGGCGAACGTCTGCTGCGCGGTGAGCGCCGCCAGCAGGGCGACGGGCAGCAGGGCGGCCAGGCGCCGTACGAGCGGGCGCTCCAGGGCGCCCGAGGGCACGGAGAGGCCGAGCAGCTTGACCGCGTAGCAGCCGGCGAAGGTCAGCCCGATCGCAAGCCAGGTGGTCACGTTGCACCCTCCGCCTCGTGCGCGCCCGCGCCGTCCGTACCGTCCGCACCGTCCGGGGGGTCACCCTGCGCGCGCCCGCGCGTGCCCCTCCCGTGCAGCGCCAGCACCAGCGGCGCCGCGAGCGCGGCGACGAGCACCGGCGTCCCGGCGGGCAGCGCCGGCAGCGTGCCGAGGACGAGCGCGACAGCGACGAGGGCGGTGGCCCGCTCCACGGTCCCGGTCAGCATCGGCCCCACCAGCGCCAGGAACACCGCGGGCCCGGCGGCGTCGAGGCCCCAGGCGGCGGTGTCGCCGATCGCCTCGGCGCCGAGCACGCCGACGAGGGTGGTGACGTTCCAGCAGACGTACAGGGTGAGGCCGGTGACGACGAAGCCGATGCGCTGGGCGCGGCGGGTGGGCTGGGCGATGGTGACGACGGCCGTCTCGTCGATGATCCACTGGGCGGCCAGCGGCCGCAGCGCGCGGGGCAGCCGGAGCATGGGGGCGAGACGGAGCCCGTAGAACGCGTTCCGTACGCCGAGGAAGAAGGCCCCGGCCGCGGCGGCGAAGGGGCTGCCGCCCGCGGCCACCGCACCGGCGAGGGCGAACTGCGAGGCGCCGGTGAAGATCAGCAGGCTCATGGTGCACGCCTGCGCGGCGCTGAGCCCGGCGCCGGCCGCGGTGACGCCGAACGCGAACCCGGAGAGCCCGACGGCGACCCCGACCCCGAGCCCGTCGCGCAGGGCGGCGCGGTCCTCGGGCGCAGGATCTGCGGTGGACGGAGGCTGTGCTTCTGTGGCCATGCGCCGGACGTTATGCGGCCGGGGTCCGACCGGTCTTGTACGTTCTTGCGCGACCCTGCCCACGCGGCCCTGCCCACGCAACCCCGTGACGCGCAGTCCCGCGACACCCGGACCGCTCAGCCCGCCCGCTCCCGCTGGTACGCGCCCGGAGGCACGCCCACGATGCGGGTGAAGTGCCGGTTCAGATGCGGCTGGTCGGTGAACCCCACGGTCACCGCCGCCTCCGACGGCCGCAGCCCCTCGTCCAGCAGCCGCCGCGCGCGCCGTACCCGGGCGTCGGTCAGCCAGCGGTGCGGCGGCGTGCCGTACGCCTCCTTGAAGGCCCGCAGCAGCGCGAACGGGGACGTGCCCAGCTCCGCCGCCAGCGCCTCCAGCGTCGGCGGCGCTGCCATCCGCTCGTACAGCACCGCCCGCGCCCGCGCCGCGGTCCGCGCGCCCGCGGACGCCACCACGCGCCCCGGGAGCCGCGCGCCGTGGCGGCGCAGCAGGCGGGCCAGCACGACGCGCAGCACGCTGTCGGCGGCCAGCGGGTTGTCCTCCTCCGCGGCGCGGTGCACCTCGGTGATGAGGCGGGCGCCGCCGGGGTCGTCGACCATGGTCTCGCCGAAGCCCGCGGTGCCGCCGATGGCGGTGACCTCCGCCGCCACCTCGGCGACCAGGCCCGCCGTCGGGTAGAGCGTCGCGTACGACCAGCCCTCCGCGGCGCCCGCGCGGGCCGTGTGCGGCACCTCGGGGTTGATCATGACGACGGTGCCGGGGCCGGCGAGGAGCGTGCCGTCCGGCATGCCGACGGCCTCCACCCCGGCGGTGACGGCGCCGAAGACGTAGCCGTCGTGGGAGTGGGTGGGGAAGGTGTGCCCGACGTAGCGGGCGCGCAGCAGGTCGAGGCCGGGCAGGCTGGTGTAGCGCCAGTGCCGGGCCCACTCGCGATCGGCGTCCCCCGACGCCCGCGCCGTACGCGACCGCATGGGGACAAGTGTGCTGGGTGTCAGTGGTCGGGTGCACGATGGTTCACATGGCGAGATCGGTGCTGGAGACGTTCGACCCGGCGACGCGGGCGTGGTTCGAGGGTGCCTTCGCCGCGCCCACGGCGGCCCAGGAGGGCGCCTGGCGGGCGCTGGGCGAGGGCTCCGACGTGCTGGTCGTGGCGCCCACGGGCTCGGGCAAGACGCTGGCGGCGTTCCTCTCCGCGCTCGACGGGCTGACGTCCGCCCCGCCGCCCGCGGAGGCCCGCAAGCGCTGCCGCGTGCTGTACGTGTCGCCGCTGAAGGCGCTCGCCGTGGACGTCGAGCGGAATCTGCGCAGCCCGCTCACGGGCATCCGCCAGGAGGCGGTCCGCCTCGGCCGGCCGGAGCCGGAGGTGCGGGTCGCGATCCGCTCCGGTGACACGCCCGCGGCCGAGCGCCGCTCGATCGCCAACCGTCCGCCGGACATCCTCATCACCACGCCCGAGTCGCTGTTCCTGATGCTCACGTCCGCCTCGCGGGACGCGCTGGCCGGCGTGGAGACCGTGATCCTGGACGAGGTGCACGCCGTGGCGGGCACCAAGCGCGGCGCCCACCTGGCGCTCTCCCTGGAGCGGCTGGACGAGCTGCTGCCGCGGCCCGCGCGCCGCATCGGCCTGTCGGCGACGGTCCGGCCGGTGGAGGAGGTGGCCCGGTTCCTGTCCCCCGGGCGGCGGGTGGAGGTCGTACAGCCGCCGTCGGAGAAGCGGTTCGACCTGTCGGTGGTCGTGCCCGTCGAGGACATGGGCGAGCTGGGCGGCTCGCCCGCGCAGGAGGACGGCGCGGGGGCCGACCGGCCGTCCATCTGGCCGCATGTGGAGGAGCGGATCGTCGACCTGGTGGAGGAGCACCGCTCGACAATCGTCTTCGCCAACTCGCGCCGGCTCGCGGAGCGGCTGTGCAACAGGCTGAACGAGATCGCGTACGAGCGCGCGGCCGGCGAGCCGATGGCGGAGGACGCGCCGCCGCCCGCCGAGATCATGGCCCAGTCCGGCGCGGCGCAGGGCGCGCCCGCGGTGATCGCCCGCGCGCACCACGGCTCGGTCTCCAAGGAGCAGCGGGCGCAGGTGGAGGAGGACCTGAAGGCGGGGCGGCTGCCCGCGGTGGTCGCCACCTCCAGCCTGGAGCTGGGCATCGACATGGGCGCGGTGGACCTGGTGGTGCAGGTCGAGTCGCCGCCGTCGGTGGCGTCCGGGCTGCAGCGGGTGGGCCGCGCGGGGCACCAGGTGGGTGCCGTCTCACGCGGTGTGGTCTTCCCCAAGTACCGCGGTGACCTGGTGCAGTCCGCGGTGGTCACGGAGCGGATGCGCGAGGGCGCCATCGAGGCGCTGCGGATCCCGGCCAACCCGCTGGACGTGCTGGCGCAGCAGATCGTCGCGATGACGTCCATGGACGTGTGGGACGTGGAGGAGCTGCTGGCGCTGGTGCGGCGGGCGGCTCCGTTCGCGGCGCTGCCGGAGTCGGCGTTCACGGCCGTGCTCGACATGCTCGCCGGGCGCTATCCCTCCGACGCTTTCGCCGAGCTGCGCCCGCGCCTGGTGTGGGACCGGGTGGCGCAGACGGTCAAGGGCCGCCCGGGCGCGCAGCGGCTCGCCGTCACCTCCGGAGGCACGATCCCGGACCGCGGCCTCTTCGGCGTCTTCCTCGCCGGGGCCGACCCGAAGAAGGGCGGCGGCCGGGTCGGCGAGCTGGACGAGGAGATGGTCTACGAGTCGCGGATCGGGGACGTCTTCACGCTGGGCACGACGTCGTGGCGCATCGAGGACATCACCCGGGACCGGGTGCTGGTCTCGCCCGCCCCCGGGGTGCCGGGCCGGCTGCCGTTCTGGAAGGGCGACCAGTTGGGCCGGCCGCTGGAGCTGGGGCGGGCGCTGGGCGCGTTCCTGCGCGAGCTGAGCGGTATGGACCGGCAGGCGGCGCAGGAGCGGCTGCGGGCGGCGGGGCTGGACGCGTGGGCCGCGGGGAACGTGATCGCGTATCTGGAGGAGCAGCGCGCCGCCTGCGGGCACGTACCGGACGACCGGACGATCGTCGTGGAGCGCTTCCGGGACGAGCTGGGCGACTGGCGGGTGGTGGTGCACTCGCCGTTCGGCGCGCAGGTGCACGCGCCGTGGGCGCTGGCGCTCGGCGCCCGGCTCACCGAGCGGTACGGGATGGACGCCCAGGTGATGCACGCCGACGACGGCATCGTGCTGCGGCTGCCCGACACCGATCTGATGGGCCTCGACCTGCTGGACGTCGACCCGGCGGGCGGTGGCACGGCTGCGGACGCGGCCGGGGACGACGGGCAGTCGCCGGTCGGCGCGGCCGACGTCCTCTTCGACAAGGGCGAGGTCGACCAGGTCGTCACCGACCAGGTGGGCGGCTCGGCGCTGTTCGCCGCCCGGTTCCGCGAGTGCGCGGCCCGCGCGCTGCTGCTGCCCCGCCGCGACCCGCGCAAGCGCACGCCGCTGTGGCAGCAGCGGCAGCGCGCCTCCCAACTGCTCCAGGTGGCGAGCGAGTTCGGCTCGTTCCCGATCGTGCTGGAGGCGGTGCGCGAGTGCCTCCAGGACGTCTTCGACGTCCCGGGGCTCACCGAGCTGATGGGCGACGTCGAGAACCGCCGGGTGCGGCTGGTGGAGGTGACGACGCAGGAGCCGTCGCCGTTCGCCCGCTCGCTGCTCTTCGGCTACGTGGCGCAGTTCCTGTACGAGGGCGACTCGCCGCTGGCCGAGCGCCGGGCCGCGGCGCTGTCGCTGGACTCCCGGCTGCTCGCCGAGCTGCTGGGGCAGGCGGAGCTGCGCGAGCTGCTGGACGCCGAGGTGCTGGCGGAGCTGGAGCGCGAGCTGCAGTGGCGTACGGACGACCGGCGGCTCAAGGACGCCGAGGGCGTCGCGGACGCGCTGCGCGTGCTCGGGCCGCTGACGGACGAGGAGCTGGCGGAGCGCGGCGCGGAGCCCGCGTGGGTGCGGGAGTTGGAGGGCGCCCGCCGGGCGATCCGGGTGCGGCTGGCGGGGACGGCGCACTGGGCGGCCGTCGAGGACGCCGGCCGGCTGCGGGACGCGCTGGGCACGGCGCTGCCGGTGGGCGTGCCGGAGGCGTTCACGGAGCCGGTGGCGGACCCGCTGGGCGACCTGCTGGCGCGCTTCGCCCGTACGCACGGCCCGTTCACCTCGGGGCAGGCCGCGGCGCGCTTCGGCCTGGGTGCGGCGGTCACCGACGGCGCGCTGCACCGGCTGGCAGCGGCGGGCCGGACCGTACAGGGCGAGTTCCATCCGGCGGGCATCGGCCAGGAGTGGTGCGACGCCGGGGTGCTGCGGCGGCTGCGGCGCCGGTCGCTGGCCGCGCTGCGGGAGGAACTGGAGCCCGTCGCCCCGGCCGCGCTCGCCGCGTTCCTGCCGCAGTGGCAGCACCTGGGCACGCACAGCCTCCGCGGCCTCGACGGCCTCGTCCGGGCGGTGGAGCAACTGCAGGGCGCGCCGGTGCCGGCGTCGGCGCTGGAGAAGCTGGTGCTGCCGTCGCGGGTCGCGGGGTACGTACCGACGATGCTCGACGAGCTGACGAACTCGGGCGAGGTGGTCTGGGCAGGCGCCGGTGCGCTGCCCGGCAAGGACGGCTGGATCTCCCTGTATCCCGCGGACTCCGCCCCGCTGCTGCTGCACGAGCCGCATCCGCTGGAGGTCACGCCGCTGCACCAGGCGGTGCTGACCGCGCTGACCGGCGGGTACGGGCTGTTCTTCCGGCAGATCGCCGAGCAGGTGCGCGCGACGCACCCGGACGCCACCGACGCGCAGCTCGCCGACGCCGTCTGGGACCTGGCCTGGTCCGGGCGGCTGACAAACGACACCCTGGGACCGCTGCGCGCCCTCCTCGGCTCGGGCCGTACCGCGGGCGCCACCGCGCACCGCGCGAAGCGGCCCACGCCGCGCGGGCGTTACGGCAGCCTGGCGGTCGCGGGCGCCGCGCGCACGGCGTCGCGGAACGGTCCGCCGACGGTCTCCGGCCGCTGGTCCCTGCTGCCCGAGCGCGAACCGGACACCACGCACCGCGCGCACGCGCTGGCCCGCACGCTGCTCGACCGGCACGGGGTCGTCACCCGCGGCGCCGTGTCGGCGGAGGGCGTGGAGGGCGGCTTCTCGGCGGCGTACCGGGTGCTGTCGGCGTTCGAGGAGACGGGCCAGGCCCGCCGCGGGTACGTCGTAGAGGGGCTGGGCGCCGCGCAGTTCGCGATGGACGGCGCGGTGGACCGGCTGCGGGCGGTGGCCACGGCGCGGGAGCGCGGGGCCGTGGAGGCCGCGGCGGCGGGGGCGGCGGCGGACGACGGGTTCATGGACGAGGAAGGGCCGGCGGGTCCGTACGGCGGGCACACCCTGGGCGGCGGCCGCCCGCGCGGCGGCGGTCCAGGGGCGTACGGCGCCGGCGGCGCGGGCCGCGGCGGGCAGCGGGCGCTGGTGCTGGCCGCGGCGGACCCGGCGAACGCGTACGGGGCGGCCCTGCCCTGGCCCGAGCCCCCGCCCGGCACGACGCACAAGCCCGGCCGGAAGGCCGGGGCGCTGGTGGTGCTGGTGGACGGTGACCTCGCGCTGTACGTGGAGCGCGGCGGCCGCACGCTGCTGGCCTGGCCCCCGGCGGACGACCCCCGCCTCGCCGCCGCGGCCGAAGCGCTCGCGGCGGCGGCCCGCGGCGGCGCCCTGGGCCGTACGGCAACGGTGGAGCGCATCAACGCCACCGCGGCCCTGGACTCCCCCCTGGGCACGCTCCTGGAGCAGTCCGGCTTCCTGGCCACCCCTCGCGGCCTGCGCATCCGCTCCTGACGGCGAGAGCGGGGCAGTGCCACCGGCGCCCGCCGTAGGCGGCGCCGCAGGCGCGCGCCATCCTCGGCGGCAGCGTGCCCGCGCCCACCGCTGCCCCGCAGCAAGCGCCCCGCGCCGCGGCAGCGGCAGGCACCCACGGGCCGCACCCAGCCCGGCCGCATCCCGACCGGCGCGGCCCCCGCGACCCGGTCGGCACGCCATCCAGCCCTCGCGCCCCAGGCACCGCCGCCGCAGGCGCTGCGGGCCTACTCCACCTGCCCGTTCAGATACGCCAGCACCGCCCGCACCCTGCGGTTGTCGTCGTCCGACGGGGGCAGGTCCAGCTTCGCGAAGATGCTCGTCGTGTACTTGCTCACCGCGCCCTCGGAGAGGAAGAGCTGACGTGCGATCGCCGCGTTCGAGCGGCCCTCCGCCATCCCCGCCAGCACCTCCCGCTCCCGCGGCGTCAGCCGCCCCAGCGGCTCGTCCCGCGCGTTGCTCGCCAGCAGCTTCGCGATGACCTCCGGGTCCATCGCCGTGCCGCCCTCGGCCACCCGCCGCACCGAGTCCACGAACTGCCGCGCCGCGAACACCCGGTCCTTCAGCAGGTACCCCACCGCCCCGCGGCCGTCCGCCAGCAACTCCCGTGCGTACAACTGCTCCACGTGCTGCGACAGGATCAGCACCGGCAGGTCGGGCCGCTCCCGGCGGGCCGCCAGTGCCGCCTGCAGTCCCTCGTCCGTGAACGTCGGCGGCAGCCGGATGTCGACCACCGCCACGTCCGGCCGCTCGGCCCGCAGCGCCGCCAGCAGCTCGTCCCCGGACTCGACCGCCGCGCAGATCTCCATGCCGTGCGCCTGCAGCAGCCGCGTCAGCCCGTCCCGCAGCAGGTACTGGTCCTCCGCCAGGACGACTCGCACTGCCCCGCTCCTCTCCGCCCCGTCACCCGGGACGGCCGCGCGTCCCCCCGTCAACACCGCTGCGCCGAGCCGGTCTTCCGCCACCGCCGCAGCAGCGGCGGCACCCCGCTCAGGCCCAGCGCCACCATCGCCAGCACCGTCGGCCAGCGCAGCGGCTCCGGCATGTACAGCGCCAGGAACCACGACCTGTTGTCCGTGCCGAAGATCAGGAGCAGCCCCGCGACCAGCCCCTGCGGGAACAGCGCGACGGAACACAGTACCGGTGCCAGCGCCGTCAGCCACAGCTCCCCGCGCCCGGCCGCCGCTCCCCGCGCCGCTCCGGGTGCGGCGGCGTCCGGCTCGCAGCACTCCTCCCCCAGCGGGCACGGGATCTCCACCGCCACCGTCGTCGGCCCGCCCTCGGGGCTGCTGATCGCCAGCACCCCGTCGAACGGCTTGATCCGCCGCTCCACGCCGCGCAGCCCGCCCCCCGCCACCGCCACCGCGCCCCCGCGCCCGTCGTCGGTGACCGTCGCGCGCAGCACGCCGTCGCGGTGCCACAGGTCGATGTCCACCCGGTCCGCGCCCGCGTGCTTGCCCGCGTTGGCGAGGATCTCCGCCACCGCGAAGTACGCCGCCGACTGCACCGGGTCCGGCAGGTGCCCGCGCAGGTCGACCTCGACCCGTACGTCCAGCGCGCTGTCCAGCGCCAGCGCCCGTACGGCGTCCCCGAGCCCCCGCTCCGCGAGCACCGGCGGGTGGATGCCCCGTACCAGCCCGCGCAGCTCCCGCAGCACCAGGGACGACGACTCCTGCGCCTGCCGCAGCAGCACCTTCGCCGCCGCCGGGTCCTCGTCGACCAGCTCCTCCGCCGCCGAGACCGTCATGCCGAGGGCGACGAGCCGGGCCTGCGGCCCGTCGTGCAGGTCCCGCTCGATGCGGCGCACCTCCGCCGCCTGCCAGTCGGTGGCCGCCGTACGCGTCCGGTCCAGCTCCGCGACCTGCAGCGCCAGCTCGGACGCCCGCGTCGGCGCCAGCAGCGTCCGCGTCCAGCGCGCGTGCAGCACCATCGACCGCGGCCCTGCCCACAGGCCGAGCACGACGAGCGCCGCGCCCACGGGCACGAGCGCCAGGGCGGTGCCCTGCGAGGCGACCTCGACGCCCGCGTAGTGCCCGAGGGTGTCCCCGGGGTACGAGGGGTCCCACAGCAGCGGCAGCGCCATGCCGGCCAGCCCGTAGCCGACGGCTATCAGCGGCAGCGCGGCCATCGCCAACCCGACGACCGGGTCGGCGACCAGCCACAGCGTGTCCCGCCAGGTCGCGCGGTCGGACAGCAGCCGGTGGACGCGCTCGAAGAACTCCGGCAGCGCGGGGCTGCGGTAGCTGATGCCCAGGTGCCGGTAGCGCCCGTCGGGGCCGGGCCGCGGATGCGGCGGCGCGGGCAGGTACGGCGCGGAGATCGGGCGTCCCGTCCAGCGGCCGTGCACGGCCCGCGCCAGGTTGGCGACGCCGCGGGTGAGGCCGACGGCCCAGGGGAAGACGAACATCAGCCCCAGGCCGAAGGCGAGTACGAGCGACAGGAGCATGACAGCCTGCACCAGGGTCACCAGCGGGGCGAGCGCCACCAGCACGAGGGCGCGCCCCAGAGCGGTCGCGTACCGCCGCGGCCTGCTCATCCCGCCTCCTTGTTCCGTCCTCATCATGCCGCCCATCGTGGCCCGCGCGGCACCCAGGGCACCGCCCCCGCAGGCCCCGGACCAGGGTGGGTCTATCCCCACCCGGTACGCCGGGGCCGTACGCCCGCGCCTGGCACGATGGGGTACGTGCCCGAAGGAGACACCGTCTGGCGCACCGCCCGCCTGCTGCACGAGGCGCTGGCGGGCCGCCGGCTGACCCAGTGCGACCTGCGCGTGCCCCAACTGGCCACGGCCGACCTCACCGGCCGCGAGGTCACCGAGGTCGTCCCGCGCGGCAAGCACCTGCTGACCCGCGTCGAGGGCGGCCTCACGCTCCACTCGCACCTGCGGATGGAGGGCGCCTGGATCACGTACGCGGACGGGGAGCGGTGGCGCGGTGGGCCGGGCCACCAGATCCGCGCCGTCCTCGGCAACGCCGACCGCACCGCGGTCGGCTACCGCCTGCCCGTGCTGGAGCTGCTGCGCACCGCCGCCGAGGACCGGATCGTCGGCCACCTCGGCCCCGACCTGCTCGGCCCCGACTGGGACCCGGCGGAGGCGGAGCGCCGGCTGCTCGCCGACCCCGCCCGCCCGCTCGGCGAGGCCCTGCTCGACCAGCGCAATCTCGCCGGGATCGGCAACGTCTACAAGTCCGAGCTGTGCTTCCTCGCCGGCGTCAGCCCGTACGCACCGGTCGCCGCGCTCCCCGAGCCCGGCCGGCTCATGGCCGCCGCCCAGCGGCTGCTGGAGGCGAACCGGGACCGCGTGGCCCGTACGACGACGCCCTCCCGGCGCCCCGACCGGCGGCTGTGGGTCTACGGCCGCGGCGGGCGCCCGTGCCTGCGCTGCGGGACGGCGGTGCGCAAACGGGCGCAGGGGGCGACGGACGAGCGGGTGACGTACTGGTGCCCGCGCTGCCAGCCGGGCGGGTGACCGCCGGCGGTCCGTACGTCCGCGCACGCAAGCCGAGAGCCCGGCTCCGCCGACGGCGGACCGGGCTCTCGTGCCAGGCTCTCTACGCTCAGGCCGCGACGGGGTCGGGCTCCTTCGGCGCCTTGATGGTGACTCGCTCGTCGGGCATTCCCGTCACCGAGGTCACGGTGAACGACCGCACGGGGGCGGGAATCGGCTCGGTGGCCGCCGCGGACTGGGCCAGCTCTGCGAGGGCGAGCTCGCCGCTCACCTCGCGCATCAGCTCGGACATCCGGACGTCCAAGGCTTCACAGATGGAGTTGAGCAACTCGGAGGAGGCTTCCTTCTGGCCGCGCTCGACCTCCGACAGATAGCCGAGGGAAACACGCGCTGACGAGGAAACCTCGCGCAGCGTCCGGCCCTGGCGCTGTCGCTGCCGGCGCAGCACGTCACCCAGCAGGCGACGGAGCAGGATCATGCGTGGCTCCCTCCTAGGACCTCGGATCCGGATCCTCTCTGCTCCACCGTACCGCCTCGGACCGTGACAGTGCGGCGACGGAAGTCATCTTCACCGTTCGCCAAGCGAGGAATACGGGGCCTCCTGATCAGGATTTTCCGGGTATTTCCGCCCCTCTTGCCCCTTCGGTGCCGCGTCCAGGTGCCGCCGGAGGAGCGTCAGCGCCTCCCCCACGGCCGCCGTGCGGATCTCCGTGCGAGAGCCCGTCAGGTTCAGCGACCGCGTCTCGGTCCGCCCCTCGGGACCGGCCACGGCCACGAAGACGGTGCCCGGCTGCTGGCCGTCCTGGGGATCGGGTCCCGCGACGCCCGTCGTCGCCACCGCCCAGTCGGCGCCCAGCCGCCAGCGCACCCCGGCGGCCATCTGCCTGGCGACCTCGCCGTCGACGGCGCCGCGCTGGGCGAGCAGCGAGCTGTCGACGCCGAGCACATCGCGCTTGAGGTCGGTCGCGTACGCGATGACGGCGCCCCGGAACGCCTGGGAGGCGCCGGGCACCACGGTGATCTCGGCGGCGAGGAGGCCGCCGGTGAGGGATTCGGCGACGGCGAGGGTGACGCCGAGCTCGTCGCACAGGGCGAGCAGGCCGGCCGCGGCCCCGTCGGTGTTCTGTGTGGTCACTGGACTCTCTGCTCCCGTTCGGCGGCCAGCCCCCTGCGGCGGAGCACGATCGCCTGCTTGACGTAGTCCAGGCCGGTCGCCACGGTCAGGACCACGGCGGCGGCCATGATCCAGAAGCGCAGCGTGGCGAGCGGTCCGGTGAGGGTGAGGATGTACATGCCCACGGCCACGCCCTGGGCCAGGGTCTTCAGCTTCCCGCCCCGGCTGGCCGGGATCACACCGTGCCTGATCACCCAGAACCTCATGAAGGTGATGCCGATCTCCCGCGCCAGGATCACGATCGTCACCCACCAGGGCAGGTCGCCCAGCGCCGACAGGCAGATCAGCGCGGCACCCATGATCGCCTTGTCGGCGATGGGGTCGGCGATCTTGCCGAAGTCGGTGACGAGGTCGTAGCGGCGGGCCAGTTCCCCGTCGAAGAGGTCGGTGATCATGGCGACCGTGAAGGCGGCCCATGCGAACGAGCGCCAGGCCGGGTCATGGCCGCCGTGGGCGGCCATGAGCAGCACGAACGCCGGTACGAGCAGCAGCCGCACCATGGTGAGGACGTTGGCGATGTTCCACAGACCGGCCTGACCGACGGCCGGGGCGGGGCTCATCTCGCGGCCTCCTCGGCCGGCTCCCTGGGCCGCCGCCGATCGGGCTCGCCTATCGGCTCCGCCAGCAGGTCCACGCCTTCGCTCCCCACCACCTTGGCGGTGACCAGCGCCCCCGGCGCCGCCTGCCGCGCGGTCCCGCCGGCCAGCAGCGTCACGCCGTCGGTCTCCGGCGCCTGGTGCGCCGCGCGGCCGACGACCTCCCCGGCGTCCGCGAAGGGGTCCGCACCGGCGTCGGGACCGGGATCCTCCACCGCGTCCACCAGGACCCGTAGCGTCTCCCCCACCCGCTCCTCGGCCCGCTGCGCCGTCAGCTCCTCCGCCAGCCGCGTCATGTGCGCCAGCCGCTCCGCGACCGCCTCCGGCGCGACCTTCGACCCGTACGTCGCGGCCTCCGTGCCCTCCTCGTCGGAGTAGCCGAAGATCCCCACGGCGTCGAGCCGCGCGGCGGTGAGGAAGCGCTCCAGCTCTTCCACGTCCCGCTCGGTCTCGCCCGGGAAGCCGACGATGAAGTTCGACCGCGCGCCCGCCTCCGGCGCCCGGGAGCGGATCTCCGCCAGCAGTTGCAGGAACCGCTCGGTGTCCCCGAAGCGGCGCATCGCGCGCAGCACTTCGGGGGCGGCGTGCTGGAAGGAGAGGTCGAAGTACGGCGCCACCTTCTCCGTCGACGTCAGCACGTCGATCAGCCCGGGGCGCATCTCGGCGGGCTGCAGATAGCTGACCCGGATCCGCTCGATGCCGTCCACGGCGGCCAGTTCGGGCAGCAGCGTCTCCAGCAGCCGCACGTCGCCGAGGTCTTTGCCGTACGAGGTGTTGTTCTCGGAGACGAGCATGATCTCCCGTACGCCCTGCCCGGCCAGCCAGCGGGTCTCGCCGAGGACGTCGGAGGGGCGGCGGGAGACGAAGGAGCCGCGGAACGAGGGGATCGCGCAGAACGTACATCGGCGGTCGCAGCCGGAGGCCAGCTTGACCGAGGCGACGGGTCCCGAGCCGAGCCGGCGGCGCAGCGGCGGCCGCGGCCCGGAGGCGGGGGCGACCCCGGCCGGCAGGTCGGCGGGGGCGGCGGGGGCGGCGGCGGTCGCGTCTGCCGGGCCGGCCGGGTCCGCGGCGCCCGGGTCGCCGTGGCCCGGCAGCGCCGCCGCGCCGCGGGCGGCGGCGTCCTGCCGCTCCGCGGGGCTGATCGGCAGCAGCTTGCGGCGGTCCCGCGGGGTGTGCGCGGCGTGGCCGCCGCCGGAGAGGATGGTCTGCAGCCGCACCGAGATGTCGGCGTAGTCGTCGAAGCCGAGGACGCCGTCCGCCTCCGGGAGCGCGTCGGCCAGCTCCTTCCCGTACCGCTCGGCCATGCAGCCGACGGCGACGACGGCCTGCGTACGGCCCGTGTCCTTGAGGTCGTTGGCCTCCAGCAGGGCGTCGACGGAGTCCTTCTTGGCGGCTTCGACGAATCCGCAGGTGTTCACGACGGCGACGTCCGCGGCGGCGGCGTCCGTGACGAGATCCCAGCCGTCCGCCGCCAGGCGGCCCGCAAGCTCCTCGGAGTCCACCTCGTTCCGGGCGCAGCCAAGCGTGACGAGGGCGACGGTGCGGCGTTCTGGCATGGGCTCAGCCTACTTCGTCCCGCGCCCGCAAACCGCCGCCGACCAGCCGCATTCCGCACGCCTGCGCGAAGCACGGGAGAGCGAGGGCACGGACGTACGAGCCTTGCCGCAGGCCGGGCCCGCGCAGCCGCCCGGCGGGGCAGGTCAGCCGGCCTCGGGATCGCCCTTGGTGTACGTCAGCCGCTCGACCTCGCCGGGCTGGAAGTCCTCCGCGATCTGCTTGCCGTTGACGAACAGGTCGACGCCGCCGGCGTTGCCGAGGACGAGGTAGATCTTCTCGCTGTCGGTGACGGTGACGGAGTCGCCCTGGGCGAGCACGCCCTCCTCCAGCTCGCGCCCGTCGGCGCCCTGCGCGGAGATCCAGCTCTGCCCGTCCGCCGCGACGATCCGCAGCGTCACCTTGTCCGGCGGGGCACCCGCCACCGCGCTGTCCGAGGGCTGCGGGCTCTGCTTGTCCTCGGCGCCGTCCTTGCCGGAGTCGGGGTCCTTCGGCTTCTGCGACCCCTGCGACTCCCCGGCCACCGAGGAGCCGTCCGGCTCGTCCTCGCCGCCGCCGCTGAAGACGGTGAACCCCACGAAACCGACGACCGCGACGATCGCGGCGACCATGGCGGCGGTCCAGTTGGGGCGGCGCGGCTCGGGGCGGATGCGCTCGGCCTCGAACATCGGGGCGGCGGGCGTCGGCTCGGGCCGGCCGCCGTGCTCCGCGTCGTACTGCGCGACGAGGTCCCCGGCCTCCAGGCCGACCGCCCGCGCAAGGGTTCGCACATGTCCGCGGGCGTAGACGTCGCCGCCGCAGCGAGAGAAATCGTCCTGTTCGATGGCATGGATGATCGGAATGCGCACACGCGTGGTCAAGCTGACCTGTTCGACGGACAGCTTGGCATCAAGGCGGGCCTGCTGAAGTGCGCAACCGACGGAAGGGCGGTCGCCTGTGGGGGAGTTGCCGAGGGACACGTGGGCGCCTTTCGGGGTGAGCCACCTGCCGGGTGTTCAGTCTAGGGGGGTTGTAAAAGGATCGGCCAACCGGTCGAGCACACTTAATGGGCCATCGGGATAGACGTACTGCCCGACCGCGGGATCACCCGCGCGGCCCATTGATGTGACGCATCAGGCGCCGAACCGGTTGCCCTGGTCGCCGTTACGGATGATCCTGCCCCCGCAGTTGGGCGAGCACTCCGTCCATTTCATCCGGTTTGATGAGTACGTCCCGGGCCTTCGAACCCTCACTCGGACCGACGATCCCGCGCGACTCCATCAGGTCCATCAGCCGCCCCGCCTTGGCGAACCCGACCCGCAGCTTGCGCTGGAGCATCGACGTGGAGCCGAACTGCGTGGAGACCACCAGCTCGGCCGCCTGGCACAGCAGATCGAGATCGTCACCGATCTCCTCGTCGATCTCCTTCTTCTTCGCCCCGCCGACCACGACGTCCTCGCGGAAGACCGGCGCCATCTGGTCCTTGCAGTGCTGCACGACCGTGGCGATCTCGTCCTCTTCGATGTACGCGCCCTGCAGCCGGACCGGCTTGTTCGCGCCCATCGGCAGGAACAGCCCGTCGCCCTTGCCGATCAGCTTCTCGGCGCCGGCCTGGTCGAGGATGACGCGGCTGTCGGCGAGGGAGGAGGTGGCGAAGGCCAGCCGGGACGGCACGTTCGCCTTGATGAGCCCGGTGACGACGTCGACGCTGGGGCGCTGGGTGGCGAGCACCAGGTGGATGCCGGCGGCGCGGGCGAGCTGCGTGATCCGTACGATCGCGTCCTCGACGTCCCGCGGCGCGACCATCATCAGGTCCGCCAGCTCGTCGACGATCACCAGCAGATACGGGTACGGGGCCAGCTCCCGTTCGCTGCCGGGCGGTGCGGTGGCCTTGCCGGAGCGGACGGCGGCGTTGAAGTCGTCGATGTGGCGGTAGCCGTACGCGGCGAGGTCGTCGTAGCGCAGGTCCATCTCGCGGACGACCCACTGCAGGGCCTCGGCGGCCCGCTTGGGGTTGGTGATGATCGGCGTGATCAGGTGCGGGATGCCCTCGTACGCGGTCAGCTCCACCCGCTTCGGGTCGACCAGCACCATCCGCACGTCCTCCGGCGTGGCCCGCGCCATGACGGAGGTGATCAGGCAGTTGATGCAGGAGGACTTGCCGGAGCCGGTGGCGCCGGCGATGAGGATGTGCGGCATCTTGGCGAGGTTCGCCGAGACGTAGCCGCCCTCGACGTCCTTGCCGAGGCCGACGAGCATCGGGTGGTCCTCGCCGGCCGCTTCCGCGGACCGCAGCACGTCGCCGAGCTTGACCATCTCGCGGTCGCTGTTGGGGATTTCGATGCCGACGGCGGACTTGCCGGGGATGGGGCTGATGATGCGCACGTCGGGGCTGGCGACGGCGTAGGCGATGTTCTTCGTCAGCGCCGTGATCCGCTCGACCTTCACGGCGGGGCCCAGCTCCACCTCGTACCGCGTGACGGTCGGGCCGCGGGTGAAGCCGGTGACGGCGGCGTCGACCTTGAACTCGGTGAAGACCTGGGTGAGGGAGGCGACGACGGCGTCGTTGGCGGCGCTGCGCGTCCGTCCTGGGCCGCCGCGCTCCAGGATGTCCAGGGACGGCAGCGCGTAGGTGATGTCGCCGGAGAGCTGGAGCTGTTCGGCGCGGGGCGGCAGGGCGGCGGGGGCGGGCTCGGCGGCCTGCTTGGTGAGGTCGGGGACGGAGTTCTCGACGCTTTCGGAGCGTACGGCCTCCTCCGCGCCCGACTCCTCGCGCGCGGCCGGCACGCCACCGGTGCGCTCGGCGACGCCGTGGGTGAGGTTGGCGAGCAGCGGGGAGGGCTGGACGCCGTGCAGCACGGCGCCGTCGAGGTCGGTGGCCGCGGCGGCGGCCGCGTCGATGGGGTCCATGCCGCCGTAGTCGCGATCGGCCGCCGCGCGCCGCGCGGGTGCGGGGGCGGCCGGCGCGGCGGGGGCCTTGCGGGTGCGGCGGCGGCGCAGCGGCGGCGGGGGCTCGTCGTCGGCGTCGTCCTCGTCCGTACGCACCAGGCCGTCGCGCCAGTCGTCGTCGAACTCCTCCGCCTTGGCCGCGGCCGCCGGATCGGGCCGCGGCTGTACGAGCCCGAGCCGCACCCCGGCGGAGTGGATCCGGTCCGGGATCGCCGCGACGGGCGTGGCGGTGACGACGAGCAGCCCGAAGATGGTCAGCAGCACCAGCAGCGGCAGCGCGAGCACGTCGCCGAGAGTGGTGACCAGCGGCCGGGACACCGCCCAGCCGACGAACCCGCCGGAGTCCCTGATGGTCTGCGTGCCCTCGCCGCGCCCGGGGGTGCCGCAGGCCAGGTGCACGAGCCCGAGCACGCCGATCACCAGCGCGGACAGGCCGATGACGATACGGCCGTTGGCCTCGGTCTGCTCGGGGTGGCGGATGAGGCGTACCGCGATGGTGGCCAGCAGGATCGGCACGAGCAGGTCGAGGCGGCCGAAGGCACCGGTGATCAGGATCTCGACCAGCTCGCCCACGGGGCCCTTGAGGTTCGACCAGGTGCCGGCCGCGACGATCAGGGCGATGCCGAGCAGCAGCAGCGCGAGGCCGTCCTTGCGGTGGGCGGGGTCGAGTCCCTTGGCGCCGCGCCCTATGCCGCGGAAGAGGGCGCCGACGGTGCGGGCAAGGCCGAGCCAGATCGCGCGCAGCAGCCGCAGCACACCGCCGGTCGGCGAGGGGGCGGGCTTCTTGGCCGGCGCCTTGGCCGCGCCCCCGGCCTTCTTCTGCGGCGGCTTCTTGGCGGGTGCCTTCTTCGCGGGCGCCTTCTTCGCCGCGGGCTTCTTGGCCGTGCTACCTCCGGACCGCTGCCGGGAGTTGCCGCTGCCAGAGGTACGTGAGGCCATACGTGCGAGGTTACCGGCAGCGCCCGCACGGGACAGGTAGGACGTGCAGGTACGCATCCTCCGCGCACCCGCGCCCCGCCGGGCGGCCCGGCTACTCCGCGTCGGGGCGGGAGCCGGGCTCCAGGGCGTCGATCGCCTTGCGCAGCCCGGTGAGTTTCCGCTCCAGATGCGCGGCGGTGGCGACCACGGCGGACTCCGCGTTCGCCCCGCTGAGCTGCTTCGACAGCGCCTCGGCCTGCTCCTCCGCGGCGGCGAGCCGGGCGGACAGCTCGGCGAGCAGCCCGGTCTGCGCGGCCCCGTCGCCGTTGGCCTTCTGGGCGCCTTCGAGCTGCAGCCGCAGCAGGCCCGCCTGCTCGCGCAACTGCAGGTTCTTCATGTACAGCTCGACGAAGACCGAGACCTTCGCCCGCAGCACCCAGGGGTCGAAGGGCTTGGAGATGTAGTCGACGGCTCCGGCGGCATAGCCCCGGAACGTGTGGTGCGGGCCGTGGTTGATGGCCGTGAGGAAGATGATCGGGATGTCGCGGGTGCGCTCGCGGCGCTTGATGTGCGCCGCGGTCTCGAACCCGTCCATGCCCGGCATCTGCACGTCGAGCAGGATCACCGCGAAGTCCTCGGTCAGCAGCGCTTTGAGCGCTTCCTCCCCGGACGACGCCCGGACCAGGTGCTGATCCAGCGCGGAAAGGATGGCCTCCAGCGCCAGCAGATTCTCCGGCCGGTCATCGACCAGGAGAATCTTGGCCTTCTGCACCATGGCCTGCCCTCCTCGCCCCGGCGGTGTGCCGGTCCTCGTCGCCAAAGACGCGCCCACCGTGCCGCCCGCCCTCGTGCCGGTCATCGTATCCACACCCCGAGACTCGCCACACCCTGTCACCGAGTTGTCACTGCATACTCAGCGACAACGCGCCTGCGATCAGTTTGGTTCCCGGAATCCTGCGTTCTCACACGCATTTGGACACACTGAGTCATCAAAGAGCAGGAATTCACGGCGATTTGACTACTCTCCGCTCATCCAACCGGCCATTACGGCCAGCAATCGGTCGGTATCCACCGGCTTGGTCACATAGTCCGATGCGCCCGCTTCGATGCTCTTCTCCTTGTCGCCCTTCATCGCCTTGGCCGTCAGCGCGATGATCGGCAGCCCGGCGAACTGCGGCATCCGGCGGATCGCCTCGGTCGTGGCGTAGCCGTCCATCTCCGGCATCATGATGTCCATCAGCACCACGGCCACGTCCTCGTGCTGCTCCAGCACCTCGATGCCCTCGCGGCCGTTCTCCGCGTACAGCACCGCGAGCCCGTGCTGCTCCAGCACGCTCGTCAGCGCGAAGACGTTGCGGATGTCGTCGTCGACGATGAGCACCTTCTCGCCGCGGAACGTGCCCTTGAAGCGCGGCGACGCCGACCGCTGCGGCTCCGCCCGCTCCAGGCCGCCGTTCACCGAGAGGGCGCCGGAAAGGGCCCCAGACGCCCCCGAGGCGTCCCGCGCGCCCGTCTCGCCCGTCGTGGGTCCCGCGGGCGGCCCCGAGGCGCCTGAGCGCCCGTCAGAGGACTTCCGCGTACGTCCCGAAGGCAGCGCCTCGACGTCGGCATCGGCGGCGGCCTTCGCCGCCTCGGCCTGCTCCAGGCCCGCCGCGAGCGCGCCCGTGACGGCGCCGCCCGTGCCCGGCAGCCCGGGGGCCGGGAGCTCGGCCGGGTGCAGCGGCAGGTACAGCGTGAACGTCGAGCCGCGGCCCGGCTCGCTGTCGACGTGGATCTCGCCGCCCAGCAGCCGGGCGATCTCCCGGCTGATCGACAGCCCCAGGCCCGTGCCGCCGTACTTCCGGCTCGTCGTGCCGTCGGCCTGCTTGAACGCCTCGAAGATCACGCCCATCTTGTTCGACGGGATACCGATCCCCGTGTCCGTGACCGAGAACGCGATCAGCTCGGCGTCCGGGTCGCGCAGCGCGCCCTGCTCCAGCAGTTGCTCCTTGATGGCCTGCGGCACGTCGTCCTTCGCGGTGCGGATCAGCAGCTCCACCGCGCCGCTGTCGGTGAACTTCACCGCGTTCGACAGCAGGTTGCGCAGCACCTGCAGCAGCCGCTGCTGGTCGGTGCTGAGCGTCGCCGGCGGGTCCGGCGAGACCCGTACCGAGAAGTCCAGGCCCTTCTCCGCCGTCAGCGGCCGGAACGTCGCCTCCACGTAGTCGACGAGCTGCACCAGCGCGATCCGGGTGGGGCTCACGTCCATCTTGCCCGCCTCGACCTTCGACAGGTCGAGGATGTCGTTGATCAACTGCAGCAGGTCCGAGCCCGCGCCGTGGATCGTCTCGGCGAACTCCACCTGCTTGGGCGTCAGGTTCCCGTCGCCGTTGTCGGCGAGCAGCTTCGCCAGGATCAGCAGCGAGTTCAGCGGCGTGCGCAGCTCGTGCGACATGTTCGCCAGGAACTCGGACTTGTACCGCATCGAGACCGCGAGCTGCTCCGCCCGCTCCTCCAGGCCCTGCTTGGCCTCCTCGATCTCCACGTTCTTGATCTCGATGTCGCGGTTCTGCCGGGCCAGCAGCTCGGCCTTCTCCTCCAGCTCCGCGTTCGACTCCTGGAGCGCCTTCTGCCGCACCTCCAGCTCGCCCTGCCGGTCGCGCAACTGCGCGGCCAGCTCCTGGGACTGGCTGAGCAGCACCTCGGTCTTGGAGTTGACGCTGATGGTGTTGACGCTGGTGGCGATGACCTCGGCGATCTGGCCGAGGAAGTCCTTCTGGATCTGGGTGAACGGCTGGAACGACGCCAGCTCCACCACGCCCAGCACCCGGCCCTCGAAGATCAGCGGGAGCACGATGACGTGCGCAGGCGGCGCCTGGCCGAGCCCCGAGGCGATCTTCAGATAGCCCTTGGGGACGTTCTCGACGACGATCGGGCGCCGCTCCTGCGCGGCGGTGCCCACCAGCGTCTCGCCGGGCCGCAGGATGTGCGGCAGCTCGTTCCCGGAGTGCCCGTACGAGCCGATCATGCGCAGCTCGTACGCGTCGTCCCCGCTGGCCGCGCCGATCTCCACGACGGCCTCGGCGCCGGTGCGCTGCACGAGGAAGAACGCGCCGTGCTGCGCGGCGACCACCGGGGTCAGCTCGCTCATGATCAGCCGCGCCACGTCGGCGAGGTCACGGCGGCCCTGCAGCAGGCCGGAGATACGGGCGAGGTTGCCCTTGAGCCAGTCCTGCTCCTTGTTGGCGATGGTCGTCTCACGGAGCTTCACGATCATCGTGTTGATGTGGTCCTGCAGCTCCATCATCTCGCCGTAGGCGTCCACGTCGATCTTGAGGTTCAGATCGCCGCGGGTCACCGCCGTGGCCACCTGGGCGATCTGCCGCACCTGACTGGTGAGGTTGTTCGCCATCAGGTTGACCGACTCCGTGAGGTCCTTCCAGATCCCGGAGACGCCGGGCACCCGCGCCTGCCCGCCGAGGCGGCCCTCGGTACCCACCTCCCGCGAGACCCGGGTCACCTCGTCACCGAAGGACGAGAGCTGGTCGACCATCGTGTTGATCGTGGTCTTCAGCTCCAGGATCTCGCCCTGCGCGGCCACGTCGATCTTCTTCGACAGGTCGCCGCTGGCCACCGCGGTGGTCACCATGGCGATGTTCCGCACCTGGTTGGTGAGGTTGGACGCCATCGAGTTCACGGACTCGGTGAGGTCCTTCCACGTACCCGAGACACCCGGCACGCGGGCCTGGCCGCCGAGCCGGCCGTCCGTGCCGACCTCGCGGGCGACGCGGGTGACCTCGGCGGCGAACGACGAAAGCGTCTTGACCATGGTGTTGACGGTGGCCGCGAGCTGCTGGACCTCGCCGCGCGCCTCGACCGTGACCGTACGGGTCAGGTCGCCGTTGGCGACGGCCGTGGCGACCTGGGAGATGTTGCGCACCTGGCTGGTCAGGTTGACCGCCATCTGGTTCACGTTGTCGGTGAGGTCCTTCCAGATGCCCGAGACCCCGCGCACCCGCGCCTGGCCGCCGAGCTGGCCCTCCGTGCCCACCTCGCGCGCCACCCGCGTGACCTGCTCGGCGAACGACGACAGTTGGTCGACCATCGTGTTCACCGTCGTCACGAGTTCGAGGATCTCGCCCCGCGCGTCGACGGTGATCTTCTTGGACAGGTCGCCGCGCGCCACCGCGGTGGTGACCTCGGCGATGCTGCGCACCTGGTTGGTGAGGTTGTTCGCCATCGAGTTGACGGACTGGGTGAGGTCCTTCCACGTACCGGAGACGCCCTGCACCTCCGCCTGGCCGCCGAGCTTGCCCTCGGTGCCGACCTCGCTGGCGACCCGGGTCACCTGGTCCGCGAAGGACGAGAGCTGGTCCACCATCGTGTTGATGGTGTTCTTCAGCTCCAGGATCTCCCCGCGCGCGTCCACGTCGATCTTCTGCGAGAGGTCGCCGCGCGCGACCGCCGTCGCGACCTGGGCGATGTTGCGGACCTGGCCGGTCAGGTTGCCGGCCATGAAGTTGACCGAATCGGTCAGGTCCCGCCAGACGCCGGCGACGCCCTGCACCCGGGCCTGCCCGCCGAGCCTGCCCTCCGTGCCCACCTCGCGCGCCACCCGCGTGACCTGCTCGGCGAAGGAAGAGAGCTGATCGACCATGGTGTTGACGGTGTTCTTCAGCTCCAGGATCTCGCCGCGGGCGTCGACCTCGATCTTCTGCGAGAGGTCGCCGCGCGCCACGGCCGTCGTCACCTGGGCGATGTTGCGGACCTGACCGGTCAGGTTGCTCGCCATCGAGTTGACGGAGTCGGTGAGGTCCTTCCACGTACCCGAGACGCCCTCGACGCGCGCCTGGCCGCCGAGGCGGCCCTCCGTGCCCACGTCCCGCGCCATCCGCGTCACCTGGTCGGCGAAGGAGGACAACTGGTCCACCATCGTGTTCACGGTGTTTTTGAGCTGGAGCATCTCGCCGGAGACGTCCACCGTGACCTTCTGCGACAGATCGCCGTTCGCGACCGCCGTCGTCACCTGCGCGATGTTGCGGACCTGGCCGGTCAGGTTGCGGAACGCCGTGTTGACCGAGTCGACCAGGTCCTTCCACGTACCCGCGGCCCCGGCCACCTGCGCCTGGCCGCCCAGTTCGCCCTCCACGCCGACCTCGCGGGCGACCCGCGTGACCTCGGCGCCGAAGGAGGAGAGCTGGTCGACCATGGTGTTGACGGTGTTCTTCAGTTCCAGCATCTCGCCGGAGACGTCCACCGTGACCTTCTGCGAGAGATCGCCGTTGGCGACCGCCGTCGTCACCTGCGCGAACTCGCGCACCTGCCGGGTGAGGTTGGAGAAGGCGGTGTTCACCGAGTCGGTGAGGTCCTTCCAGATGCCCGCCGCGCCGGGCACCTGCGCCTGCCCGCCCAGCCGGCCCTCCGCGCCGACCTCGCTGGCCACGCGCGTCACCTCGCCGGCGAAGGTGCGCAGCGTCTCGGTCATCGTGTTGATCGTGTCCGCGAGCTGGGCGACCTCGCCGCGCGCGCTGACGGTCACCTTCTGCGACAGGTCGCCGTTGGCGACCGCGGTGGTGACCTGCGCGATGCCGCGCACCTGGGCGGTCAGGTTGCCCGCCATCAGGTTCACGCTGTCCGTGAGGTCCTTCCACACCCCTCCGACGCCCTCGACCTGCGCCTGCCCGCCCAGCTCGCCCTCGGTGCCCACCTCGCGGGCCACCCGGGTCACCTCGGAGGAGAACGCGGAGAGCTGGTCCACCATCGTGTTGACGGTGTTCTTCAGTTCCAGCATCTCGCCGTCGACGTGCACGGTGACCTTGCGGGACAGGTCGCCCTTGGCGACCGCCGTGGTCACCAGGGCGATGTCGCGGACCTGGGCCGTCAGCCGGTACGCCATGGTGTTCACGGAGTCCGTGAGGTCCTTCCAGGACCCGGACATCCCGCGCACCTTCGCCTGGCCGCCGAGCTTCCCCTCGGTGCCGACCTCGCTGGCGACCCGGGTCACCTCGTCCGTGAACACGGAGAGCTGGTCCACCAGCCCGTTGACCGTGCGGCCCATCTTCAGCACCTCGCCGCGCAGCGGGTGCGGGGCGCCGTCCTGGCCCTGCGGCCGCAGATCCATGCGCTGCTGCAGATCGCCGTCCGCCACCGCCGTCAGCACCCTGCCGACATCGGCCAGGGGGCGTACGAGATCGTCCACGAGCGCGTTCGACGCGTCGACCGCCGCCGCCCACGACCCCTCGCAGGGCCCCGCGGACAGCCGCTCCGCGAGCTTGCCCTCGCGGCCGACCATGCGCCGCACCCGCGACAGCTCGCCGGTGACGTGCAGATTACGCTCCGCGACCTCGTTGAAGACCTCGGCGATCTCCGACATCACTCCGTCGCCGCCGACCCGCAGGCGCTTGCGGAAGTTGCCGTCGCGCATCGACTCCAGGGCGCCGAGCAGGCGATACAGCGAGGCCGTATCGACCTGTGTGGTCCCGGAGGGCGTCCGGGAGCGTCCGCCCTTCGTGCGCGGACTCACGCCCGGCGCGCTCGCGTCAGACTGCACTGTGTCCCTCCCGCAGGGTCGACGTTCGCCTCGGGCTCCCTCCGAAGCCTTCCCAGTGTTTCACCCCGGCCCTGGCAGGCCATAACAGTTCGGCGGCTAAGGCGCACTTTCCGAGTGTTAAGAGAAGGATCCGGCATCTGTCCGCAGGGTGAAGGTAAGTACCCTGGCATCCGCCGTCCATCCCTTCAGCCGGGAGAGTGGCACATCGAGAGGAGAGCTGGTGACCACCGCGCGGGCTGCGGCCACCTTCGAGCCGGTCGGGCGCTCCGTCGCCGCGGCCAGGACCTTCGTCCGCGACACCCTCCAGGGCTGGGGCTATCCCGAGGCTACAGACGACGCCGTCGTACTGACCAGCGAACTTGTGACGAACGCCATAATTCATGCTGGTACGGCAGTAGATGTCCTTTGTATCCGAATGGCAGACGCGGTACGGGTCGAGGTCGCCGACCGGCACGCAGAGCGCGAGTTGCCGCTGCACAGCCCCCAGCTCCAGCCCACGCCCCTCGACCGCGAAGGCGGCCGCGGCCTGATGCTCTGCGCCGCCCTCGCCAGCCGCTGGGGCGTCGACTACACCGCGGAGCACAAGCGCGTCTGGTTCCAGCTCTCCGTCGCGGACCCGCCCGCAGGCACCCGCGCCGCCGGCCCCGAGCTGCCCGTCGACGAGCTGCCGCTGGCCGAGGAGCGTATCCGCGTCGCCGTCGTCCGCATCGACCGCGGCGGCCTCGTCAGCGAGTGGAACGACGACGCCCACGACCTCTTCGGCTACGAGCCGGAGAAGGTCATCGGCAAGCCCCTCGGCGACCTTGCCGCCTGGCCGCACACCCCCGGCACCGGCACGGGACTGGTCGAGGCGCTCCAACTCTCCCGCTGGGAGGGCTCGTACGGCATCCGCTGCAACGACGGGCGCGTCACCCCCGTCTACGCCTCGCACATGCGCCTGCGCAACTCGGCCGGCGACCCGTCCACGATCTGCCTCATGGTCCGCGACCGCGAACGCGCCATCCTGCAGACCCCGCTGCGCACCCCCGCGGGCGACAGCCACGGCAGCGAGGGCCGCGCCAGGGGCTTCCCCGGCGGCGACTCCTTCGAGGCGTTCATCGGCACCCCCTCGCCCGACGACCTCGACGGCCTGCTCCAGCGCACCGTGGAGCGCGCCCGCGACATGCTCGCCGCCGACGCCGCGTACCTGCTGCTCGCCACCGACGACGAGACCGAGCTGGAGGTACGGGCCTCCACGGGGCTGCCCTCCGCCCGCCAGCGGTTCGCCCGCGTCCCCGTCGAGACCGGCACCGGACGCTACGGCTCCGCCCGCCTCCCGTCCGTCCACGAAGACCTCATGGCCGACCCCGACGCCGTACCCCTGCTGGCGGCCACCGGCATGCGCTCCGTCGTCTCCGTACCGCTGAAGGTCGAAGGCCGCCTCACCGGCTCCCTCGGCGTCGCCGCTGAGGTGCCCGGCCGCTACACCAACGAGGAAGCGCTACGCCTCCAGTTCGCCGCCGACCGCATCGCGCTCGCCGTCGAGTCCGCCCGCCTCGGCGAGCTGGAACGGCTGCGCCGCGGCTCCCTGTCCTTCCTCGTCGAAGCCTCCGACCTGCTCGCCGGCACCCTGGACCGGGACCAGACGCTGGCCCTGATGGCCCAGATGATCGTCCCCACGCTCGCCAGTTGGTGCGCCGTCTACACCCTCCCGGAACAGGCCGAGCCCGAACTCAGCTACGTCCTGCACGAGGACGAGGACCGCATCGACGACCTGCGCGCCCTTCTCTCCCGCATCGACCCGCCCGACGCCGTCCTCGTCCCCGGCGCCCGCCAGTGGCGCGGGCCGGGCGACGCGGCGCACACGCTGGCGATGCGCAGCTCGTTCCTCAGCCTCAGCATCGTGGGCAACACGACCCTCGCCGAGGACGCCGAGACCTCCCTCGCCACGGCGGCGACCGTCGGTGGCGAAACCGTTGTGCTGCCGCTCGTCGCCCGCAACCGCGTCATCGGCATGCTCGTCCTCGGCAAGCCGACCGACGAGCACTTCCGCCAGGAGATCCTCGAACTCGCCGAGGACCTCTCCCGCCGGGCGGCCCTGGCCCTCGACAACGCGCGCCTCTACTCCGAGCGCACCACCATCAGCCAGTCCCTGCAGCGCAGCCTTCTGCCTCCGGGCCTGCCGGACATCCCCGGCGTCGAGGTCGAGGTCATCTACCGCCCCGCGGGCGAGGGCAACGAGGTCGGCGGCGACTTCTACGACCTCTTCGAGATCCGGGACGGCACCTACGGCTTCGCCATCGGAGACGTCTGCGGTACGGGCCCGGAAGCCGCCGCCGTCACGGGCCTGGCCCGGCACGCACTGCGCCTGCTGGCCCGCGAGGGCTTCGGCGGCCCGGCGGTACTGGAGCGCCTCAACGCCGCCATCCTCGACGAGGGCGCCCGCGGCCGCTTCCTGACGCTCCTCTACGGCGAGCTCTGGCCCCAGCCGGACGGCAGCGCCGTCCTCAAGACCGTCTGCGCCGGTCACCCGCCCCCGCTCCGCCTGCGCCCCGACGGCACGGTGGAACAGGCCACGGAATCCCAGCCGTTGCTGGGCGTCATGGACGACCTGGAGCTCCACAGCGAAGAACTGGTCCTCGACCCGGGCGACGTCCTCCTGTGCGTCACGGACGGCGTGACGGAACGCCGCGAGGGCACCCGCATGCTCGGCGACGAGGGCCTGATCGACGTCCTCACGACATGCACGGGCCTGACGGCTGGCGCGGTGGCAGCGCGGGTGCTGCGCACGGTGGAACGCTTCGCGGCGGAGCCGGCGTCGGACGACATGGCGATCCTGACGATGCGGGTGCCGGGCCAGATGAACGGGAACGGCGAGTAGGAGACAGGGCCCTGGGAAAGGACCCCGGAAATGACTCAACCCCCGGACGGTGTCCGGGGGTTGAGTACTAAAGATTGTTCGGCGGTGACCTACTCTCCCACACGGTCCCCCATGCAGTACCATCGGCGCGGTCGGGCTTAGCTTCCGGGTTCGGAATGAGACCGGGCGTTTCCCCAACGCTATAACCACCGAAACCCTCAAAGGGTCAGCGAACAAGCACACTCTTCAGTTAAGTGAACAAACTCAAGCCAACCCGACAACAACGGTTTGTTGTCTGGGAACAACACAGTGGACGCAAGCAGCTATGGACAAGCCCTCGGCCTATTAGTACCGGTCACCTCCACCCCTCACAGGGCTTCCAGATCCGGCCTATCAACCCCGTCGTCTACAGGGGGCCTTAACCCCTCATGGGGGTGGGAGTCCTCATCTCGAAGCAGGCTTCCCGCTTAGATGCTTTCAGCGGTTATCCCTCCCGAACGTAGCCAACCAGCCATGCCCTTGGCAGAACAACTGGCACACCAGAGGTCCGTCCGTCCCGGTCCTCTCGTACTAGGGACAGCCCTTCTCAAGACTCCTACGCGCGCAGCGGATAGGGACCGAACTGTCTCACGACGTTCTAAACCCAGCTCGCGTGCCGCTTTAATGGGCGAACAGCCCAACCCTTGGGACCGACTCCAGCCCCAGGATGCGACGAGCCGACATCGAGGTGCCAAACCATCCCGTCGATATGGACTCTTGGGGAAGATCAGCCTGTTATCCCCGGGGTACCTTTTATCCGTTGAGCGACGGCGCTCCCACAAGCCACCGCCGGATCACTAGTCCCTGCTTTCGCACCTGCTCGACCCGTCAGTCTCGCAGTCAAGCTCCCTTGTGCACTTACACTCACCACCTGATGACCAACCAGGCTGAGGGAACCTTTGGGCGCCTCCGTTACTCTTTAGGAGGCAACCGCCCCAGTTAAACTACCCACCAGACACTGTCCCCGATCCGGATCACGGACCCAGGTTAGACATCCAACACGACCAGAGTGGTATTTCAACGACGACTCCACAACCACTGGCGTGGCCGCTTCACAGTCTCCCACCTATCCTACACAAGCCGAACCGAACACCAATATCAAGCTATAGTAAAGGTCCCGGGGTCTTTCCGTCCTGCTGCGCGAAACGAGCATCTTTACTCGTAATGCAATTTCACCGGGCCTATGGTTGAGACAGTCGAGAAGTCGTTACGCCATTCGTGCAGGTCGGAACTTACCCGACAAGGAATTTCGCTACCTTAGGATGGTTATAGTTACCACCGCCGTTTACTGGCGCTTAAGTTCTCAGCTTCGCCACCCCGAAGAATGACTAACCGGTCCCCTTAACGTTCCAGCACCGGGCAGGCGTCAGTCCGTATACATCGCCTTACAGCTTCGCACGGACCTGTGTTTTTAGTAAACAGTCGCTTCTCGCTGGTCTCTGCGGCCACCCCCAGCTCCCCGCGTAAAACGGATCACCAGAAGCGGCCCCCTTCTCCCGAAGTTACGGGGGCATTTTGCCGAGTTCCTTAACCATAGTTCACCCGAACGCCTCGGTATACTCTACCTGACCACCTGAGTCGGTTTAGGGTACGGGCCGCCATGAAACATCGCTAGAGGCTTTTCTCGACAGCATAGGATCATCCACTTCACCACAATCGGCTCGGCATCAGGTCTCACCCTCATGTTGCACGGATTTACCTGCACAACGGGCCACACCCTTACCCCGGGACAACCACCGCCCGGGCTGGACTACCTTCCTGCGTCACCCCATCACTCACCTACTACAAGCTCGGATCACCGGCTCCACCACACCCACCCTCACCCGAAGGATCAGACAGGGGGCTTCACGGGCTTAGCATCACCTGATTCGATGTTTGGCGCTTCACAGCGGGTACCGGAATATCAACCGGTTATCCATCGACTACGCCTGTCGGCCTCGCCTTAGGCCCCGACTTACCCTGGGCAGATCAACTTGACCCAGGAACCCTTAGTCAATCGGCGCACACGTTTCCCACGTGTGTATCGCTACTCATGCCTGCATTCTCACTCGCGAACCGTCCACCACTACCTTCCGGTGCGGCTTCACCCGGCACACGACGCTCCCCTACCCAACAACACACCCGTTAAGGCTATCTGTGCTGCTGACACGACTTCGGCGGTACGCTTGAGCCCCGCTACATTGTCGGCGCGGAATCACTTGACCAGTGAGCTATTACGCACTCTTTCAAGGATGGCTGCTTCTAAGCCAACCTCCTGGTTGTCTCTGCGACTCCACATCCTTTCCCACTTAGCATACGCTTAGGGGCCTTAGTCGATGCTCTGGGCTGTTTCCCTCTCGACCACGGAGCTTATCCCCCGCAGTCTCACTGCCGCGCTCAACTTACCGGCATTCGGAGTTTGGCTAAGGTCAGTAACCCGGTAAGGCCCATCGCCTATCCAGTAGCTCTACCTCCGGCAAGCAACACACGACGCTGCACCTAAATGCATTTCGGGGAGAACCAGCTATCACGGAGTTTGATTGGCCTTTCACCCCTAACCACAGGTCATCCCCCAGGTTTTCAACCCTGGTGGGTTCGGGCCTCCACGACCTCTTACAGCCGCTTCACCCTGCCCATGGCTAGATCACCCCGCTTCGGGTCTAGAGCGTGCAACTCAAACGCCCAGCTAGGACTCGCTTTCGCTACGGCTACCCCACACGGGTTAACCTCGCTACACACCGCTAACTCGCAGGCTCATTCTTCAAAAGGCACGCAGTCACGACGCCATGCACACAAGGTGCACGACGCGACGCTCCCACGGCTTGTAGGCACACGGTTTCAGGTACTCTTTCACTCCGCTCCCGCGGTACTTTTCACCATTCCCTCACGGTACTATCCGCTATCGGTCACCAGGGAATATTTAGGCTTAGCGGGTGGTCCCGCCAGATTCACACGGGATTTCTCGGGCCCCGTGCTACTTGGGTGGTTCACAACGAGCCGCACACATTTCAACTACGGGGGTCTTACCCTCTACGCCGGGCCTTTCGCATGCCCTTCGTCTACATATGCGGTTTCTCACTCGCCGACCAGCCGGCAGACCAGTCACGTAAACTCCCACAACCCCGCCCGCGCAACCCCTGCCGGGTATCACACACAAACGGTTTAGCCTCATCCGGTTTCGCTCGCCACTACTCCCGGAATCACTATTGTTTTCTCTTCCTGCGGGTACTGAGATGTTTCACTTCCCCGCGTTCCCTCCACACCGCCTATACATTCAGCAGCGGGTGACAGCCCATGACGACTGCCGGGTTTCCCCATTCGGACACCCCCGGATCACAGCTCGGTTGACAGCTCCCCGGGGCCTATCGCGGCCTCCCACGTCCTTCATCGGTTCCTGGTGCCAAGGCATCCACCATGCGCCCTTAAAAACTTGGCCACAGATGCTCGCGTCCACTGTGCAGTTCTCAAACAACAACCCATAAGAGAAACAGACACTCACATGCCCGTACTCTCAGACACCCAACAGTGCGCCGTGATGCGTAATCGATGTTCCACCCATGAGCTGGCCGTGCAAGACACTTGCTTGCATGCGGCACTGTGCTCCTTAGAAAGGAGGTGATCCAGCCGCACCTTCCGGTACGGCTACCTTGTTACGACTTCGTCCCAATCGCCAGTCCCACCTTCGACGGCTCCCTCCCACAAGGGGTTGGGCCACCGGCTTCGGGTGTTACCGACTTTCGTGACGTGACGGGCGGTGTGTACAAGGCCCGGGAACGTATTCACCGCAGCAATGCTGATCTGCGATTACTAGCGACTCCGACTTCATGGGGTCGAGTTGCAGACCCCAATCCGAACTGAGACCGGCTTTTTGAGATTCGCTCCACCTTGCGGTATCGCAGCTCATTGTACCGGCCATTGTAGCACGTGTGCAGCCCAAGACATAAGGGGCATGATGACTTGACGTCGTCCCCACCTTCCTCCGAGTTGACCCCGGCAGTCTCCCGTGAGTCCCCACCACCCCGAAGAGCGTGCTGGCAACACAGGACAAGGGTTGCGCTCGTTGCGGGACTTAACCCAACATCTCACGACACGAGCTGACGACAGCCATGCACCACCTGTACACCGACCACAAGGGGGCACCCATCTCTGGATGTTTCCGGTGTATGTCAAGCCTTGGTAAGGTTCTTCGCGTTGCGTCGAATTAAGCCACATGCTCCGCCGCTTGTGCGGGCCCCCGTCAATTCCTTTGAGTTTTAGCCTTGCGGCCGTACTCCCCAGGCGGGGCACTTAATGCGTTAGCTACGGCACGGACGACGTGGAATGCCGCCCACACCTAGTGCCCACCGTTTACGGCGTGGACTACCAGGGTATCTAATCCTGTTTGCTCCCCACGCTTTCGCTCCTCAGCGTCAGTATCGGCCCAGAGATCCGCCTTCGCCACCGGTGTTCCTCCTGATATCTGCGCATTCCACCGCTACACCAGGAATTCCGATCTCCCCTACCGAACTCCAGCCTGCCCGTATCGAATGCAGACCCGGGGTTAAGCCCCGGGCTTTCACATCCGACGCGACAAGCCGCCTACGAGCTCTTTACGCCCAATAATTCCGGACAACGCTTGCGCCCTACGTATTACCGCGGCTGCTGGCACGTAGTTAGCCGGCGCTTCTTCTGCAGGTACCGTCACTCTCGCTTCTTCCCTGCTGAAAGAGGTTTACAACCCGAAGGCCGTCATCCCTCACGCGGCGTCGCTGCATCAGGCTTGCGCCCATTGTGCAATATTCCCCACTGCTGCCTCCCGTAGGAGTCTGGGCCGTGTCTCAGTCCCAGTGTGGCCGGTCGCCCTCTCAGGCCGGCTACCCGTCGTCGCCTTGGTAGGCCATCACCCCACCAACAAGCTGATAGGCCGCGGGCCCATCCTGCACCGCCGGAGCTTTCCACCAACAGGCATGCGCCCGAAGGTACTATCCGGTATTAGACCCCGTTTCCAGGGCTTGTCCCAGAGTGCAGGGCAGATTGCCCACGTGTTACTCACCCGTTCGCCACTAATCCCCGGCCGAAACCGGATCATCGTTCGACTTGCATGTGTTAAGCACGCCGCCAGCGTTCGTCCTGAGCCAGGATCAAACTCTCCGTAAATGCATACATGATGCATCACAGAAACGAGTCTGCCTCGCTTACTGCTGTGTCACTACATCAAACACTTGGCATCGATTACTTGGCACACTGTTGAGTTCTCAAAGAACGGACACTACCTTCAAGACTCCTTCGAGCCTCTCCGGGCGTTTCCCTTCGGTGTGTTCCAACCCTAACAGCTTCCTGTGGGTTGAAATGACCGCCCCTCGGCCCCAGTTGAGCGGGCACGATGGCCCTCGGGCTCATCGGGCGGTGTCGTCAACTTACTGGACGTTCGGCCCTCGTGCAAATCGGCTCCGGCCCCAACCCCCGCCTGGGGCAATGTCCGAGGCGGGGGTTGGGGCCGGGCCGTGTGCAACGGGGCGGCTCCCGGGGGGTGTCAGACCTCGACGACGACCGGGAGGATCATCGGGCGGCGGCGGAAGGTGTCGGAGACCCACTTGCCCACCGTGCGCCGGACCAACTGCTGGAGCTGGTGTGTCTCGGCTACGCCGTCCGAGGCGGACTTGGCGAGGGCTTCCTCCAGCTTCGGGATGACGTCCCGGAACGCCGCGTCCTCGATACCGGAGCCGCGGCTCTGGACATGAGGGCCGCCCACGATCTTCCCCGTCGTGCTGTCGACCACGACGAAGACGCTGATGATGCCCTCCTCGCCGAGGATGCGGCGGTCCTTGAGCGAGGACTCCGTCACGTCGCCGACGGAGAGGCCGTCGACGTACACGTATCCCGCCTGGACCTTGCCGGAGATCTTGGCGACTCCGTCGACCAGGTCGACGGCCACGCCGTCCTCCGCGATGACGATGCGGTCCGCGCGGACGCCTGTCGCCGCCGCGAGTTCGGCGTTGGCGCGCAGGTGGCGCCATTCGCCGTGGACCGGCATGACGTTGCGGGGTTTGCAGATGTTGTAGAAGTACAGCAGTTCGCCGGCCGAGGCGTGGCCCGAGACATGGACCTTGGCGTTGCCCTTGTGGACGACGTTGGCGCCCCAGCGGGTGAGGCCGTTGATCACGCGGTAGACCGCGTTCTCGTTCCCCGGGATCAGGGACGAGGCGAGGATGACGGTGTCGCCGGCGACGATGCGGATCTGGTGGTCGCGGTTGGCCATCCGGGACAGGGCGGCCATCGGCTCGCCCTGCGAGCCCGTACAGACGAGGACGACCTCGCGGTCCGGCAGGTCGTCGAGGGTCTTCACGTCGACGACCAGTCCCGCGGGCACCCGCAGGTAGCCGAGGTCACGGGCGATGCCCATGTTGCGGACCATGGAGCGGCCGACGAAGGCGACCTTCCTGCCGTACGCGTGCGCCGCGTCCAGGACCTGCTGGATGCGGTGCACGTGGCTCGCGAAGCTCGCGACGATGATCCTTCGCTGCGCCGCCGCGAACACCCCGCGCAGCACGCCGGAGATGTCCTTCTCCGGGGCCACGAACCCCGGGACCTCGGCGTTGGTGGAGTCCACCAGCAGCAGGTCGATGCCCTCCTCGCCGAGGCGCGCGAACGCGGGCAGGTCGGTGAGGCGGCCGTCGAGGGGCAGTTGGTCCATCTTGAAGTCGCCGGTGTGCACGACGACGCCCGCGGGGGTGCGGACGGCGACGGCCAGGCTGTCCGGGATGGAGTGGTTGACGGAGACGAACTCGCAGTCGAAGGGCCCGATGCGCTCCCTGCCGCCCTCGGCGACCTGGAGGGTGTACGGGCGGATGCGGTGCTCCTGGAGCTTGGCCTCGATGAGGGCGAGGGTCAGCTTGGAGCCGATCAGGGGGATGTCCGCCTTCTCGCGGAGCAGGTACGGCACGGCGCCGATGTGGTCCTCGTGGCCGTGCGTGAGGACGATGCCCTCGATGTCGTCGAGGCGGTCCCTGATGGTGGAGAAGTCGGGAAGGATCAGGTCGACCCCGGGCTGCTCCTCTTCGGGGAAGAGGACGCCGCAGTCGACGATCAGCAGGCGGCCGCCGTATTCGAAGACGGTCATGTTGCGGCCGATCTCGCCGAGTCCGCCGAGCGGCGTGACGCGCAGGGCGCCCTCCGCGAGTGCGGGGGGTGGGCCGAGTTCGGGATGGGGATGGCTCAAGGTCTCTCCTCACCATGCGCACCGGCCGGGTCCCGGCGGCGGGCCCGGGCGGGGCGCACATGGATGCGTGCGACGGCGGCTTCCCTGAAGCCGCGCCGCGGCTTTCTCGGTATGCGGTTGTGACGTCTCGGTGGCGGGGAGGACGGCGGTGGTGCGACGCGTACGGCCGGGCGCGTACGGCTATACGTGCACGCCGCCGCCCTTGAGGTCCCGCTTGAGCTGCTCGGTCTCCTCCGGCGAGAGTCCCACGAGGGGCAGCCGCAGCGGGCCGCCGGGCATCTGCCGCAGGGTGAGCGCCGCCTTGACGGTGATGACGCCCTGGGTGCGGAACATGCCGGTGTAGACGGGAAGCAGTTGCTGGTGCAGTTCGGTGGCCTTGGTCACGTCCCCGCCGGTGTACGCCTCGACGAGGGCGACCAGTTCGGGGGTGACGAGGTGGCCGACGACGGAGACGAAGCCGACGCCGCCGACGGACAGCAGCGGCAGGTTCAGCATGTCGTCGCCGGAGTACCAGGCCAGGCCCGTCTGGGCGATGGCCCAGCTCGCGCGGCCGAGGTCGCCCTTGGCGTCCTTGTTGGCGACGATCCGCGGGTGCTCGGCCAGCCGGACCATGGTCTCGGTGTTGATCGGGACGCCGCTGCGGCCGGGGATGTCGTAGAGCATCACGGGCAGGTCGGTGGCGTCGGCGATGGCCGTGAAGTGGGCGTAGAGGCCCTGCTGCGGCGGCTTGCTGTAGTACGGCGTGACGGCCAGCAGGCCGTGGGCGCCGGCGTCCTGGGCGGCGCGGGCCAGCTCGACGCTGTGCCGGGTGTCGTTCGTCGAGGCTCCGGCGACGATGTGGGCGCGGTCGCCGACGGCGTCCACCACGGCCCGTACGAGCTGGGCTTTCTCCGCATCGCTCGTGGTGGGGGACTCACCGGTGGTGCCGTTGAGCACCAGCCCGTCGTTGCCTGCGTCGACGAGGTGGGCGGCGAGTCGCTGGGCGCCGTCGAGGTCGAGGGCGCCGTCGGGGGTGAACGGCGTGACCATGGCGGTCAGCATCCGTCCGAAGGGCGTCTGCGGGGTGGATGTCGGAGCCATGAGTCACACGCTACTCGTAAGAATGCCCGGAGTGCGCGCTTGGGTGGCGTGCGGTGCGGCAGGCGCGGGAGAACCCGGCACTGCCTGCTCGGGGGTTCAAGCAGTACCGGGTTCGTATCCTCAGCCTAGGTGAACTTCGCAATAACTGCCATTCCAGACATTTCGCAGCGACTTTTGAGCGCTCCCGGCTCCGCCGGCCCGCCGGGCACCCGCTACAGCCGGGTACCTTTGAGAGGTATTCGGCACATGGCCCTGGATCTGGGCACTTTACGGGACGTTCCGACGTTGCCCGGATGACAGGAGTCAAGTCGACAAACCCACGAGCCCTGAGGTGGTGCCCCGCATGCTTCGCCGTCGGCGTGAGCCCGTTCCGTTCGCCTTCGTAGCGGAGGCCGACCGCTTCCGCAGCGACGTCCCCGTGCCGCCCCCCGTGAAACGCGCCGGGATCGGGGAGATCGCCGGTCGGGCGCTGGTGGGGGTGCTGATAGTGGCGGGGCTCGTCGGCGCGGTGGTGTTCGGCATCCCGGCCATGCAGCTCAGCGACGACCCCGGGTCCGCGCAGCACACCCCCTGACGCTGCCCGCGTCACCGCCGTCACAGGCGCCCCGGATGCCCCGTCCGCACCCCCGGGGTGGTGGGCCCGCCGGGGCCTCGCTAGCCTCGCAGGCGTGCCACTGCCCTTTCTGACCGCCGACCGCGACTTCGGAGACGTCGCCGGCGACGCGCCCCTCCCCTACGCCGACCGTGACCGCTGGCGCCGGCCGTATCGTCCGGGACCCTGGCGGGTACTCATGGCGGCCATCGAGCTGCTGCTCGCCTCGTATCTCCTCTTCGCGACCGTCATCATGCTGCTCGCGGACTCGGTCACGGGCGCGCTGACCTGCGCGGGCGTGGCGGTGGGCTTCATCCTGGCGGCGCTGCGGCTGCTGCGGGTCGGGGTGTGGGTGAGCGCGCACGGGCTGCGGCAGGTGCATCTCCTCCGCACCGTCACCCTGGCGTGGGACGAGGTCGCCGCCGTACGGACCGTGCAGCAGCCGGTGAAGTGGCTCGGCCTGCCGCGTACGGTGCAGGGGCAGGCGCTCCTCGTGGTCCCGGCCGCGGGGCGGCGGGGGCAGGGCGGGGCTGCGGCGCCGCTGCGGCCGCTGCTGACGGACACCAACGCCGACTTCCTGAGCCGCCCCGAGGCGTTCGACCGGGCGGCCGACACCGTCGAGGCGTGGGCGACGGAGCTGCGCTGACGCTCCCGTAGCGCCGCGGGCGACGCCCGCCCGCGTACGGACGGACGCCCCCGCTAGCCCGCCGCTCTGCGCAGCCTGATCGCCTGCTGCATCGCCTTGCGCGCCCGCGGGGTGTCGCGCGCGTCGTGGTACGCGACCGCCAGCCGGAACCAGCTCCGCCAGTCCTCCGGCGCCGCCTCCGTCTCGGCCTTGCGGCGGCGGAAGACGGCGTCGGCCGAGTCGCGGTCGATACGGCCGCTGGGGGTGCGCTCCAGCTCGTCGACCGGCAGCCCGCCCTCGGCGTCGAGCTCCCGCGCCAGCGCGCTCGCGGCGCGGGCGAAGGCGGTGGTGTGCCACAGGAACCAGATGCCGATGGCGGGGAGCACGAGCACGGCGACGCCGAAGGCGACGGTCAGGGGCGTGCCCTCGCGCAGCAGGTACCAGCCGCGGGTGCCGGCGAGGAAGAAGTACACGACCAGCACGGCCGACAGCACGATGTACGTGATCTTCGAGCGCATGAGCGGGGTCCGGGAGGCGGCGTCAGCCGAGGTCGAGGAAGTGTTCCAGGCCGACCGTCAGCCCCGGGGTCGCGGGCACCCGGCGGGCGGCGAGCAGGATACCCGGCATGAAGCTGCTGTGGTGCAGCGAGTCGTGCCGGATGGTGAGGGTCTCCCCCGTGTCGCCGAGCAGCACCTCCTGGTGGGCGAGGAGCCCCCGGAGCCGTACGGCGTGCACGGGCACCCCGTCGACGTCGGCGCCGCGGGCGCCGGGCAGGGCGGTGGCGGTGGCGTCGGGCTGCGGCGGCAGGCCGGCCTCGCGGCGGGCCTCGGCGATGAGGCGGGCGGTGCGGGTCGCGGTGCCGGACGGGGCGTCGGCCTTGTTCGGGTGGTGCAGCTCGACGACCTCGGCGGACTCGAAGAACCTCGCGGCCTGCCTGGCGAAGTGCATGGTGAGGACGGCGCCGAGGGAGAAGTTCGGGGCGATGAGCACGCCGGTGCCGGGGCTTTCCGCGAGCCGGGTGCGCAGCGCGTCGAGGCGGTCGTCGGTCCAGCCGGTGGTGCCGACGACGGCGTGGATTCCGTTGCGTACGCAGAAGTCGACGTTGGCGGGGGCGGAGTCCGGGTGGGTCAGCTCGACGGCGACCTGGGCACCGGCCCCGGTCAGCTCCGCGAGGTCGTCCTCGCGGTCGACGGCGGCGACGAGGTCCATGTCCTCGGCGGCCTCGACCGCCCTGGCGGCCTCGGAGCCGATACGGCCGCGGGCGCCGATGACGCCGACCTTGAGCTGGGTGGTCATGCGCGTACTACCTCCGGTGTCGATGGGGTTGCTCCGGGAGGGGGCTTCGCCGCGGCCCTCGGGCACGCGCCCACGTTACGCCGTGTCCGCGCGGCACCCGCGCCCCGCTCCCTCAGGCCACCGCCGCCCGCAGCGCGGTGGCCTGGCGGTCCGTGACCGGTCCTATGACGGACAGGGACGGGCGGCGGCCCAGGACGGTCGCGGCCACCTCGCGGACGTCGTCGGGGGTGACGGCGCGGATACGGGCCAGGATGTCGTCGACCGACATCTGCTCGCCCCAGCACAGCTCGCTCTTGCCGAGCCGGTGCATCAGCGCGCCGGTGTCCTCCAGGCCCAGCACCAGGGAGCCGCACAACTGGCCGACGGCGCGCGCGACCTCGTCGTCGGGCAGGCCCTTCTTCGCGACGAGCGCCAGCTCCTCGCGGCAGAGCTTGAGCACGTCGGCGGCCTGCGCCGGGCGGCAGCCCGCGTAGACGCCGAAGAGGCCGCAGTCGGCGAATCCCGAGGTGTACGAGTACACGGAGTAGGCCAGGCCGCGCTTCTCCCGGATCTCCTGGAAGAGCCGGGAGCTCATGCCGCCGCCGAGGGCCGCGGACAGCACGCTGAGCGCCCAGCGGCGCTCGTCGTGCCGGCCGACGCCGGGGGCGCCGAGGACGAGGTGGGTCTGCTCGGTGCGGCGCTCCTGCAGCTCGAAGCGGCCCGCGGTGCGCAGCGTGCGGCTGCCGGCGCGGGGGCCGTGCGGGGCGGCGTCGGTGGCGTCGAGCGCGCCGGCGCGGTCGAAGGCGGCGGCCACGCGGCGTACGACGTCGTCGTGGTCGACGTTGCCCGCGGCGGCGACGACGAGCCGGGTGGGCACGTAGTGGCGCTGGTAGAAGCGGGCGACGCGGTCGCGGGTGAGGGCCGTGACGGTCTCGACGGTGCCGAGGACGGGGCGGCCGAGGGGGGTGTCGCCGAGCATCGTGCGGGCGAAGAGGTCGTGGACGCAGTCGCCGGGGTCGTCCTCGGTCATCGCGATCTCTTCGAGGACGACGCCGCGTTCGGCCTCGACGTCCTCGGCGCGGATGACGGAGCCGGTGAGCATGTCGCAGACGATGTCGATGGCCAGCGGCAGGTCCGTGTCGAGGACCCGCGCGTAGTAGCAGGTGTACTCCTTGGCCGTGAACGCGTTCATCTCGCCGCCGACCGCGTCGATGGGCGCGGAGATGTCGAGGGCCGAGCGCGTCCTGGTGCCCTTGAAGAGCAGGTGCTCCAGGTAGTGCGTGGCGCCGCCGAGCGCGGGGGTCTCGTCGCGGGAGCCGACGTGCGCCCAGATGCCGAAGGTCGCGGAGCGGACGGCGGGCAGCCTCTCGGTGAGCACGCGCAGCCCGCCGGGCAGCACCGTCTTGCGTACGGTGCCGGCGCCGTCGGAGCCGTCGGCGCCTTCGAGGAGCGTCGCGGTGGTGGAGCGCGGACGGGGGACGGCCCGCCCCCGGTACGGGGGGCGGGCCGCCTTCCGACTGCTGCGGGACAGGGTCACTTCGCGGACTCGTCCTCGGACTTCCCGGCGTCGTCGCCGTCCTTCTCCTCGTCCTCCAGGACGGGGATGAGGGACAGCTTGCCGCGCTGGTCGATCTCGGCGATCTCGACCTGGACCTTCTGGCCGACGCCGAGGACGTCCTCGACGTTCTCCACGCGCTTGCCGCCGGCGAGCTTGCGGATCTGCGAGATGTGCAGCAGACCGTCCTTGCCGGGGAGCAGGGAGACGAAGGCGCCGAAGGAGGTGGTCTTCACGACCGTGCCCAGGTAGCGCTCGCCGACCTCGGGCATCGTCGGGTTGGCGATGCCGTTGATGGTCGTACGGGCGGCCTCGGCGGCCGGGCCGTCGGCGGCGCCGATGTAGATCGTGCCGTCGTCCTCGATGGTGATCTCGGCGCCGGTGTCCTCCTGGATCTGGTTGATCATCTTGCCCTTGGGGCCGATGACCTCGCCGATCTTGTCCACCGGGATCTTGATGGTGATGATCCGCGGGGCGTGCGGGGACATCTCGTCCGGCCGGTCGATGGCCTCCATCATCACGTCGAGGATGTGCAGCCGGGCGTCGCGGGCCTGCTTCAGGGCCGCGGCCAGCACGGAGGCGGGGATGCCGTCGAGCTTGGTGTCGAGCTGCAGGGCGGTGACGAACTCCTTGGTGCCGGCGACCTTGAAGTCCATGTCGCCGAAGGCGTCCTCGGCGCCGAGGATGTCGGTCAGCGTCACGTAGCGCGTCTCGCCCTCGATCTCCTTGGAGATCAGGCCCATGGCGATGCCGGCGACCGGGGCCTTCAGCGGCACACCGGCGTTCAGCAGCGACATCGTCGAGGCGCAGACGGAGCCCATGGACGTCGAGCCGTTGGAGCCGAGGGCCTCGGAGACCTGGCGGATCGCGTACGGGAAGTCCTCGCGGCTGGGCAGCACCGGCACGATGGCGCGCTCGGCGAGCGCGCCGTGGCCGATCTCGCGGCGCTTGGGGGTGCCGACGCGGCCGGTCTCGCCGGTGGAGTACGGCGGGAAGATGTAGTTGTGCATGTAGCGCTTGCGCGTCACCGGGTTGAGGGTGTCGAGCTGCTGCTCCATGCGGAGCATGTTCAGCGTCGTCACGCCCATGATCTGGGTCTCGCCGCGCTCGAAGAGCGCCGAGCCGTGCACCCGCGGGATCGCCTCGACCTCGACGGCCAGCGGCCGGATGTCGGTCACGCCGCGGCCGTCGATACGGACCTTCTCGCGGATGACGCGCTCGCGCACCAGTTCCTTGGTGAGCGCGCGGTACGCCGCGGAGATCTCCTTCTCGCGGCCCTCGAACTGCGGCAGCAGCTTCTCGGCGGCGACGTCCTTGACGCGGTCCAGCTCGGCCTCGCGCTCCAGCTTGTTGCTGATGGTGAGGGCCCGGGCCAGCTCGTCGCGCACGGCCTGGGTGAGCGCCTGCAGCACGTCGTCCTGGTGGTCGAGGAAGACGGGGAACTCGCCGGTGGGCTTGGCGGCCTTGGCGGCGAGGTCGGCCTGCGCCTTGCAGAGGGTCTTGATGAAGGGCTTGGCGGCGTCCAGACCGGCGGCGACGACCTCCTCGGTCGGCGCGGTGGCGCCGCCCTTGACCAGCTCGACGGTCTGGTCGGTGGCCTCGGCCTCGACCATCATGATCGCCACGTCGCCGTCGTCCAGGACCCGGCCGGCGACGACCATGTCGAAGACGGCCTCCTCCAGCTCGGCGTGGGTGGGGAAGGCCACCCACTGGCCGCGGATGAGGGCGACACGGGTGCCGCCGATGGGGCCGGAGAACGGCAGGCCCGCCAACTGGGTGGAGGCGGAGGCGGCGTTGATGGCGACCACGTCGTAGAGGTGGTCGGGGTTGAGCGCCTCGATGGTGGCGACGATCTGGATCTCGTTGCGCAGGCCCTTCTTGAAGGAGGGGCGCAGCGGCCGGTCGATGAGCCGGCAGGTGAGGATGGCGTCCTCGCTGGGGCGGCCCTCGCGGCGGAAGAAGGAGCCGGGGATCTTGCCGATGGCGTACATGCGCTCTTCGACGTCCACCGTCAGCGGGAAGAAGTCGAGCTGGTCCTTGGGCTGCTTGGAGGCGCTGGTCGCCGCGAGGACCATGGTCTCGTCGTCGAGGTAGGCGACGGCGGAGCCGGCGGCGAGCTTGGCGAGCCGGCCGGTCTCGAAGCGGATGGTGCGGGTGCCGAACGAGCCGTTGTCGATGACGGCCTCGCTGTAGTGGGTTTCGTTCTCCACCAGGAAATTCTCCTCGTCTGCGCCCACGCCCGTGTGGCGTGGGCGGTGAGCGGTGGAGCACCCGCGCGGCAGGCTCGGGCCGGATGAGCGGCTGTAGGCCGGGCCGGTCTTCGATCGAAGCCACCGGGGTGCGCGCTCTCGCGTGCTCCGAAGGCCACTACCGAGGACCGGCGCCCGCTGTCGGCACTGGTCCGGCGGCTGCGGGCGGTTGCTCCCCGTATTCACTCTGTGCTGATGTCCTGCCGACCAGAGTACAAGTCCCCCTGGCGGCATCTCGACGGCTGGCTGGCAACCGTTCGGTAAGGGTCCGTACGGACGGAGCGGCCCGGCGTCCGGGCGAAACCGGAGCGCAGCGGGCATACGCCGAGGGAGCGGCTCCCGGTGCGGGAGCCGCTCCCTCGTACGGCGCTAGCGGGCGCCGGCGGCGCCGCGGCGGATGCCGAGGCGGTCGACCAGCGTACGGAAGCGGGCGATGTCCTTCTTCGCCAGGTACTGCAGCAGCCGGCGGCGACGGCCGACGAGCAGGAGCAGACCGCGGCGCGAGTGGTGGTCGTGCTTGTGGGTCTTCAGGTGCTCGGTCAGGTCGCTGATGCGCTGGGTGAGCATCGCCACCTGGACCTCGGGGGAGCCGGTGTCGCCTTCCTTCGTGGCGTACTCGGCCATGATCTTCTTCTTGGTCGCGGTGTCGAGCGACATGCTTCCCACTCCTCGGGTTCGGCGCCGCCGAGCGTCCCTGGTTTTGGTCACAGGGAATCTGCGGTGACTCGGCAGGCGGGGCGGTCGCGGCGCCTCACCCCTGGGATACGGGGGCGCTCACGCGAACCGTCCGACAGCCTACCAGCCGCACGGCGGCCCGAAGACCGCCGTCCGGCGCCGCCCGGCGGGGCCGGGGGTGCGGGTCAGATCTTGACACCGTGCTTGCTGAGGAACGCGACCGGGTCGACGGCGGAGCCGTAGACGGGGGTGGTACGGACCTCGAAGTGCAGGTGCGGCCCGGTGGAGTTGCCGGTCGTACCGATCTTGCCGATCAGCTCCTTGGCGTTGACCGTCTCGCCGACGTTCACGTCGATCTTGGACAGGTGGGCGTACTGGGTGTAGACGCCCTCACTGTGCTTGATCACGATGTTGTTGCCGTAGGCGCCGCCCCAGCCGGCCGTGACCACGGTGCCGTCGCTGGCCGCCTTGACCTTCGTGCCCGTGGGGGCGGCGAAGTCCTGGCCGCTGTGCTTCGCGGCCCAGCGGGCACCGCCCTGGTTGTACTGACCGGTGACGTCGTACTTGGCCGTGACGGGCTTGACCCAGTCGGGCTTGCTGTCGGCCGTGGCCACCCCGGAGCCCAGGGCGAGAACCATGCCGCCGCCGGCGGCGAGCATCGCGGTGGTGGCTATGGGGGCGGTGAACTTGGCGTGCTTGAACATTCTCTGAATTCCCTCCAGAAAGGTTTCGACCCCGGCTGCGCTCCGAGGTCGCATCACCTTGGTAACGCGTCGGATCGGGACGGACAAGGACCCTTGGTACGAGCCTGGGTCGTAGCGGCGAGTTGGGTTTTTCTACCCCTTGCGGACCCTCGGAGAACGGTCGCGAGAACGGCCCCGGACGGCGCACGGGAGGGCTGGCGTAGGTCGTATATGCAGGTCAGAGTGGCTCGCGCGGCCCGTGTCCAAAAGTCCGGCGGGCTCCCGTGCCAAAAGTCCGGCGACCATAGGGGCGAAAGTCCCGGACCCTCGTCCGATTCACCTACTACTGCTTTTAGGATTCCTTCAGAGGCATGTGGTGCACGCCACTTCCGGATAAGAATCCGCGGCTCTCGCGCGGGGCTTTCTCCCCTGCCGCGCGGGACCAATTACCCCCCCGCCTGGCGCGGAGCCCGGCCGTCCCCGGTAGGCTGCGTGCGGCCAGTTCCTAGGAGGGGGTATGGAACCGCTGCGACTCGACGACCCCGAGCAGTTCGGGGCGTACCGGCCGGTGGGGCGTCTGGACACGGACGCGGGCGAGATGCGCGCGCCGGTCGCGCGCTACATCGCGCAGGCACCGGGTGGCGAACGCACAGTCCTGATCACCGCACCGCGCACCGAGGCGACGGCCGCCGACCACGGCCACGCCGGGCGCTTCCACGCCGCCGCCGCCGAGGCCCAGCGCCTCGGCGGTACGGGCGGCCCGTGGCTGGCGCCGGTGGGCGAGCTGTCGGCCACGGGGCCGCCGTGGTGGGCGATGCCGTACCGGCCCGCGCTGCCGCTGCCCGCTGCGCTGGACGCCCAGCAGGGCCCGCTGCCCGAGCGCACCGTGTACGCCGTGGGCGCCGCGCTGGCCGAGACGCTGGCCGCGCTGCACGCCGCGGGCATGGCGCACGGCGGACTCGACCCGACGGCCGTGCTGCTCACCGGTGAAGGACCGCTGCTGACCGGCTACGGCACGGTGAGCGCGGCGGGCGCCGACGGCAGCCCGCGCGAGCGCCTTGCCGGGCTGATACCGGAGTTCCTGCCGCCGGAGCAGGCGGCGGGCGGGCGGCCGCGGCCGCTGGGGGACGTGTACGCGCTGGCCGCGGTGCTCCTGTACGCCGCGACCGGGCTGGTTCCCGGCGACCAGGCGGCGGACCCGCAGGCGGGGGCCTTCGCCGACCCGCTGACGGACCCGCTCACCGGCGATCCCGGATACGGCTCAGAACCGTACGCCGCGGACCCGTACGCCACCGGCGCCTACGGCACCCCCGCGAACCCGCTGGACCTGCTCCAGCCCGGACTCCGCGCCGTCCTGGAGCCCTGCCTCCACCCCGACCCGGCCCGCCGCCCCACCGCCGCCGCGCTGCTGCCCGAGCTGCTGCACGCCGCGGCACCCGGCCACTCCGCCGCCCCCGGCATGGGCGCGGCGGCCCCCGGGACCGTGCTCGACGCGGCGACCACCCGCTCCGGTGCCGCCCTGGCCCCCGGCTGGCTGCCCCGCCGGGTCAGCGCCGCGCTGGCGCTCCAGGCCGCCGATGTGCTGGCCGCCGAGACCGAGCCGGACCCCGCGTTCCTCGCGGCGCCGGACCCCGGCACCCCCGGCGCGCCGGACCTGATCGGCGGCGCCACCGTCATCGGCCGCCCCGCCACCCGCCGCGCCCTGCTCGCCGGTATCGCCGGCGGGGCGGTGGGCGTCGCGGCCGGCGGCGCCGCGGCCTGGGCCGCGACCACGGAGGACCCGCCTCCGCCGCCGACCACCGCGGAGCGGCTGGCCGCGCGCACCACCGGGAGGAAGCGGCTGAACGGCGCCCCGCCCCCCGTGCTGTGGGGCAAGGGCCTGGGCAAGGTGGAGCCGGTCGGCCCGCCGGCGGTCGCCGGGGGCACCGCCGCGCTGGTCGTCGCGAAGTCCGGCGTCTTCGCGCTGGACCTGCGCACCGGCGAGGAGCTGTGGGAGCAGTCGGACGTCCGCGCGTCGGCGCCCGCGGTGCCGCTCGCCGACGGCATGGTGCTGGTGCCCGGCAAGGATCTGACGGTGCTCGACGCCGCGGACGGCTCCGTGGCGTGGACGTCGGAGAAGTTCCGCCGGGGCGGCAAGACGCCGTACCGCGCGCTGCTCGGCGTGACCGGCGACACGGCCGCGTTCACCGTCGAGGAGGGCGGCGAGCTGACCGTCGTCGGCTACGACCTCGCCAAGCGCCGCGAGCTGTGGCGCTCGCCCGGCTCGGCCGCCGCGACCGCCGCCCTCTTCCTCGGCGGCTCGGTCGTCCTGGTGCCCGAGGCCGACGAGGACGCCAGGCACCGCGACAAGCCGGCCGCGGTCTCCGCGCTCGACCTCGGCAGCGGCGAGGAGCGGTGGGCGCAGGAGTACGCCGGGATGGCGGGCGGCCACTGGGCCGCGGCGGGCAAGGACCTGCTGGTCGCCACCGCCGGCAAGACGATGCGCGGGTACGACGCGAGCGGCGGCGGCGACGAGCTGTGGAGCCTGACCGCGGAGCCGTGGGACGAGGACATGGAGAGCACCAACCCGCAGAACCTCGGCCCGCCCGCCGTGCAGGGCGAGATGGTCCACGCCCTCGACACCTTCCGCGCCGTGCACTCCGTGGCGCAGGAGTCGGGCGAGGAGCAGTGGAAGCGCAACCCGCAGCTCGCCTACGTCGGGGTGCTCGTCCAGGCGCCGCCGCTGCACGTCACGCCCGACGGGAAGCTCCTGATCGCGGGCGACGACACGCAGGTGCTGGCGTACGACGCGGACGGCGGCGACCTGCTGTGGCGGTTCACCGACATGCGGCCGGGCAAGCCGAAGTACGCACACCGGCGCCGGGTGGCGGTCGGCAAGGACACGGCCGTGATCGCGAGCGGGAGCAGCGTGTACGCGCTGCCGCTGGACTGAGCGCGCGGCGGCAAGGGGGATTGTTCGTATGCACACGTTGACCGGCTCCGGCGGTCACACCGGCGGCGCGACCGGCACCACCGTCGGCGGCCAGGAGAGAGTGGGCCCGCACCGGATCGTCGCGCCGCTGGGCACGTACGGTCCTGAAGGCGGGCCCGGCGCCGACGGGCCGCGGTTCCATCTGGCGTACAGCGAGCCGCTGGGCCGGGTCGTGGTGCTGATGACGCCGCCCGAGGCGCTCGCCGCCGACCCGGGCTTCCGGGTCCGGTTCGCCTCCGAGGCCGGTACGTCCGCGCGGCTGGCCGGTCCTGCCGCCGCGCCGGTGGCCGGGGTGGCGCCGCAGGACGAGGAGCCGTGGGTGGCGTACGACTGCGCGCCCGCGCTGCCGCTGCCCGCGGCGCTGGCGGCGCACGGCGGTCCGCTGCCGGTGCCCTACGTCTGCCGGATGGGGGTGTCGCTGGCCGCCGCGGTGCTCCAGGCGCACGCGCAGGGCCTGGTGTACGCGGGTCTTACGCCCGCCGCGGTGCTGCTGACGGCGGCCGGGCCGCGGCTCGTGGCGTACGGCGCGGTGCGCGCGGCGGCGCCGGGCGACGGGCCCCGTACGGCGGTGCCGGGGCTGCCGCCCGCGTGGCTGCCGCCGGAGCAGCACGCCGGCGGGGTGCCGCGGCCGCTGGGCGACATCTACGCGCTGGGCGTGGTGCTGGCGTACGCCGCCACCGGCGCCCACTCCCCCGACCCGGCCGCGCTGCCCGAGCCGCTGGCCTCCGTCCTCGCCGGCTGCCTGGCCCGGGACCCGGCGCAGCGCCCGCGCGCGGACGCGCTGCTCCAGCAGCTTCAGCAGGCGCAGCAGGCCCTGCCCGCCGAGCCGGGGCAGGAGCAGGTGCCCGGCGCCGTCGCCGCGGCGCTGACCGCGCAACTGCCGTCGCTGCCCGCGCAGGGCCCGCTCGCACCCCCGCCGGGCCCCGGCGCGTCCGGCGGCCCCGGCGGGCCGCCCGCCCCCGGGCAGACCCCGGAGACGTCGGCCGGGGCGGGCGCCGGGGAGACCTCCGTGCCCCCGCCGAGCCCGGGCCGCCGCGCGCTGCTGCGCGGCCTCGCCTTCGGCGCCGCCGGCCTCGCGGTCGGCGGGGGCGGCGTGTACGCGTACCGCCGTGCGACGAAAGAGGATCCGCCTGTCTACCGCACCACCCCCGCGAAGGGCGCGGCGCCCACGCCGCTGTGGCAGTACTCGCTGCAGGGTCAGGAGGCCGACTCGGTCAGCCTCATCGGCAAGATCGCCGTCGTGGAGACGATGGGCGCGCTCACCGCCGTGAACGTGCGCACCGGCAAGAAGGCGTGGGACTCCGACGTGTTCGCGGACGGGGGCCTGATCGACCTCGGCCGGGGCCAGGTGCTCCTCATCCCGACGTTCGGCGCCATGGAGGTCGTCGACCTCGCCGGCGGCAAGTCGAAGGGCGCCATCGAGGACTACTCGCTGAACAGCAAGATGTCCTTCCAGGAGGCCGTCGGCGCGGTCGACGGGATCGTCTACTTCCTGGCCACGCGGGGCTCCGACATGGAGGAGTTCTCCATGGTCGCGTACGACACCCGCAAGCGCGAAGAGGTGTGGAACAAGCCGCTGCCCAAGGGCTACGGCGACCTGAACGACAATCCGCTCAGCGACGGCGAGAGGATGAAGATCCGCGGCCGCGAGCTGCTCGTCCCCAGCGCCCCCACCTCCGGCTTCGACTTCACCTACCTCGCGCTCGACCGGCGCAGCGGGGACAAGGCGTGGGAGCAGAAGTTCGCCGGGATCGAGGACTACGACGGCCCCAGCACCTTCGTGACCGGGTCCGGGGTGCTCGTCAGCCCCAGTAACGACGCCGACGCGCTGCGGGGGTTCGAGACGCGCGGCGCCAAGAAGGTGTGGGAGCACCCGATGAAGGAGCACTTCTCCGGGGAGCTGACCGACGCGCGCTCGCGCGTGCTGTACGGCACGCAGGGCGCCGAGGTGACGGCGCTGTCGGTGAAGAACGGCAAGCCGGTGTGGCGCACCCCGGTCTACTCCGGCGGCCGTTTCGACGTCACCAACGTCGTCCTCAGCGGCACCGGGGGCACCCTCTTCTACAGCAACGACGCCGAGGTGCAGGCGTTCGACACCCGCGACGGCGCCCCGCTCTGGCGGTTCGCCACGGTCAGCGAGGCCGGCGGCGCCACCGACGACGGCACGGGCGTCTCCGGCCGCGTGCTCGCCGCGGACGACGGCATCGCCCTCGTCCTGTCCAAGGACGCCCTCTACGCACTCCCGGTGGACTGATCCCATGGCTACGCCCCTCACCCACGACGATCCGCAGCAACTGGGCCCGTACCGGCTCGTCGCCCGCCTCGGCAGCGGCGGCATGGGCACCGTCTACCTCGCCCGCTCCGCGGGCGGGCGCACCGTGGCGCTCAAGACCATGCACGCCGACCTCGTCAGCGGCGAAGCCGGCACCGCGGGCGCCGAGTTCCGCACCCGCTTCCGGCTGGAGACCGACGCCGCCCGCGTCATCGGCGACCACTACGGCGCCGAGGTCGTCGACGCCGACCCGCTGGCGGAGACGCCGTGGCTGGCGACCGAGTACGTGCTCGGCCCGCCGCTGGACGAAGCGGTGGCGGTGTCCGGGCCGCTGCCCGAGACCACGACGCGGGCGCTGGGCGCCGCACTCTGCGAGGCGCTGGGGCAACTGCACCGCTCCGGCGTCGTCCACCGCGACCTCAAGCCGTCGAACATCCTGCTGACGGCGGCGGGGCCGAAGGTCATCGACTTCGGCATCGCCCGAGCGGCGGGCGACGACCACCTGACCCGTACCGGCACCGCCGCGGGCACGCCGGCCTTCATGTCGCCCGAGCAGGCGTCCGGCGTCGAACACACCCCGGTCGGCGACGTGTTCGCGCTCGCCGGCGTGCTGGTCTTCGCCTGTACGGGCCACGGCCCCTTCGGCGGCGGGCAGGCCGCGGACCTCCTGTACCGGGTGCGCTACGGCGAGGCCGACCTGTCCGGCGTGCCCGCCGGGCTGCTGCCGCTGCTCCAGCGCTGCCTGGCCAAGGAGCCCGAGGGCCGCCCCGGCACCGACGAGCTGGCGATGCTGCTCGCCGAGGGGCTGCCGGACGGTACGGCCGACTTCGCCGACCAGCTCCCGGACGCGCTGCACGCCGACATCCTGCGCCGCGCCGCCGTCGCCTGGCAGCCGCAGCCGCCGCGGCTGCCGTCGCCTGAGCAGGCCGCCATGGAGACCGAGTTGGGCGCGGGCTCCGGCCCCTCACGGCGCAAGGTGCTGGCACTGGCGGGCGCGGGCGCCGTGGCCGTCGGCGGCGCGGGGGTGGGGGCGTGGGCGTACCTCCGCGACGACGGCAAGGAGCCGGCGGCCAAGCCGAAGGCGAAGAAGCCGGCCGCGCCGAAGGAGCTGTGGACGCGCCCGGTCGTCGGCGGCGGCGGCGCGTTCAGCCTGGCGACGGGCGGGAACTACGTGCTGCTCCTCACGACCACGGGCGGCGGGCAGTTCGTCGACGCCCGCAACGGCAAGCTGCGCGGCGTCAGCCAGTCGCTCAGCCCGTCGCTCGGCATCATCGGCGACGACTCCGGGTTCTACTCCGTGGGCAGCCGCAGCGTCTCGGGGGAGGGCACCCACGCGCTCTTCGTCAACGACCCCGAGACCGGCGACTCCGAGGAGGACGTCGTCCTCAACGGCGCGGACATCAGGGGCACGGCCATCGAGGCCGCCGAGAACGGCATCGTGCTGCTGCGCGCGAGCACCCGCTGGGTGACCCGGGTCTACCGCGACAAGAAGACGAAGAAGAAGATCGTCGAGAAGACGCCGTGGACCTCGCAGTTCGTGGCGGCGGACATGAAGACCGGCGAGCTGCTGTGGGGGTACGACAACAAGTCCCCCGACACCGGCCCCTCGTACGCCACCGCGCTGACCAAGAACGAGGCGCTCATCCGGGTCGAGTCCACCCTGACGTGCATCGACGCCAGGAGCGGCGAGGTGCGCTGGACCTGGAAGGCGCCGAAGGAGGACCGCGAGTCGCTGGCCGGGCTGCAGCAGTTCCCGACCGCGAAGGGCCACGTCCTCCTCGGCCTGCGTGACCTGACCGCGCTGCGGCTGTCGGACGGCGAGGTGGGCTGGTCCGTCGGCGAGGGCCGCGACGCGCGCGCCGCCCTCGGCCCCGGCACCCGGCTGTACGGCACCCCGGCGGTCAAGGACGGCAAGGTGTACGTCGTCGAGAACGGCAACGGGCTCATCGCCATCGACGGCGCCAGCGGCGAGGTCGAGTGGGAGGCCAAGGCGGACTGGGCCGGGCCGCAGGCGTTCATCGTCGCGCCGGTGGTCGGCAAGAAGTACGCCTACGTGGGCACCGGCGGGCGCGACTGGGTGCGGGCGGTCGACCTCGAGGAGCACCGGACGGCCTGGTCGTACCGGGGGCCCGAGGACAACGAGCGCCCCATGGTCCTGGAACAGGACGACGCCAAGGTCGTCCTCGTCGTCACCGCGGCCGACGTGCGCGGGCTTCCCCTTCAGTAGGAACTTCCCCCAGGAGCGGTACGTCAATGAAACCCCTCGGCACCGGAGACCCGCTGCGCCTCGGCCCGTACCGCCTCATCGGCGTGCTCGGCGCCGGCGGCATGGGCAAGGTGTACCTCGGCCGTGACTCCTCCGGCCGCCCCGCCGCGATCAAGGTGCTGCGGCCCGAGCTGGCCCACCAGTCGAACCTGGCGCAGCGCTTCGTCCGCGAGGCGCACGCCGCGCAGGCGGTGCAGAGCCCCGGCGTGGCGCGGGTGCTGGGCGCCGAGACGGAGGGCGGACGGCCGTGGATCGCCTGCGAGTTCCTCGCCGGGCCGACCCTCGCGGAGGCCGTCGAGCGGTACGGGCCGCTGGACGGCACGGCGCTGCGCGCGGTCGGCGCAGCGCTGGCGAACACGCTCACCGACATCCACGCGGCGGGCCTCGTCCACCGCGACGTCAAGCCGCCGAACATCGTGCTGACCGCGACCGGGCCGCGGATCATCGACTTCGGCATCGCCCGCCCCGAGCACGGCCTGACCCTCACCAGCACCGGCGAGGCCCCCGTCACGCCGGGCTACGGGCCGCCGGAACAGGTGCTCGGGCAGCGCGTGGGCCCGCCCGCGGACGTCTTCGCGCTGGGCGCGGTGCTCACCCTGGCGGCGACGGGGCAGACGGCGTACCAGGGCAGCCATGTGGCGGCCGTGCAGTACGAGGTGGTGCACGGCGAGCCGCGGCTCGAAGGGCTGCCGCCCGACCTCTACCCGCTGATCGCCCCGTGCCTGGCCAAGGACCCCGCGTACCGGCCCACTCCCCCGCAGATCGCCGCCGCCCTCGCCCCGCCGCCCGGCGCCGAGGCCGTCTGGCGGCAGGGCCCGCTCGCCGAGGACATCGCGGGCCGCGAGCAGGAGGCGGGCCGCCTCGCCGCGCTCCCCGCGGCCGGCGACACCCAGGTGCCGGGGCCGTCGCGGCGGCGGCTGCTGGTTGCGCTCGGCACCGGCGGCGCGGTGGTGGCCGCGAGCGCGGGCACGGCCTCCTGGTGGTGGCTGGGCAAGGACGACGGCGGCACGACCGCGGCACCCAAGCGCGACCCGTGGGCGGCGCAGCCGCTGAAGAGCTACAGCTCCGACAACGCCCCCGCGGCGCTCTGGGGCCCGGTCGGCGGGCTCAACTCCGATACGCCGATGCTGCTTCCGCTGCGCGAGACGCTGGTCGCCGCGATGGCCGACGGCAGCGTCGCGGGCCTGGACATCCGCACCGGCAAGGAGAAGTGGCGCCAGAAGGACGCCGCGGCGGCGGCCCGCGGAGCGGCGCTCGACGAGAACACCTTCGCCGCGGCGGACGCCGAGGGCGCCGTGTACGGGCTGCGCGGGCGCGACCGGCGCGAGCAGTGGTCGGCGCCGGACGCCCGGGCGGCGGTCGTGCTCGCGGGCGACGCGCGGGGCGCGTACGTGACGACGAAGGACGGCGAACTGCGCGCGGTCGGCACGAACGGCAAGGAGCGGTGGACGGTCCCGCTGCCGGTCAAGTCGACCGTCAGCAAGCCCGCGTGGGCCACGACGGCCGACGGCATGCTGGTGCTCTCCGGCTCGGACGGCAAGCTCGCGGTGGTCGACACCCGGGACGGCAAGAAGGTGTGGGACACCCCGCAGCGCAGCTCGTACGCGCTGCCGTGCGCGGTCGGCGGGGGCTTCGTGTACGCGGGCGGGGACGGGCTGACGGCGTACGCGCTGAAGGGCGACGGAAAGGTGGAGTGGAACGAGGACCCGAAGGGCGAGTACATCTGGAGCGCACCGGCGCTGGACGGGGACCTGCTCTACGCCGTGAACGACACGAACCTCACCGTGCGGAACACCAGGACACGGGAGATCGAGTGGACGCAGGACGCCACGGCCGTCGCGCTGAAGTACCCGCCGGTGGTCCAGGGGAACTCGCTGTGGGCCGGGACGACGTCGAGCGTCGATCCGGACGCGATAAAGGTCTACGACATCGGCAAGGGCAGGCTGGCGTGGGAGGACCGCCGCACGTCGCGTGAGCGGGACGACTGGACCATGACCGCCGCGAACAACAGGGTGTTCGTCCTCTACACGGGGTCGCTGACCGCAAACCCCGTGTTCTGACCGGCAGTCGGGCGGACGGTCCCGCGGGGTGCGCCGTGGCCCGCGCGGGTCCGGTGTTCTGAACGGTGACACATCCGTTGCCGATTGCGACAGTCCGGCCTGCCGGCGCGCTCCGTACTCCCCTTAGGGTGGGAGAAGCACACGGCACCGGGCAGGCGCCGGCACGACCGCCGTGGTGCGAGGGGATCTGGGAGGCACAGTGAGCAGCGATCGGGACGAGAACGGCGCGGGCCGGACCAGCCCCGATGTCGAGCGGTCCGCTACGGAGCCGGAGGGTACGGGCGAGTTCACCGGCAGCCCGGCGCCCGCGGCCTGGTACACGCAGGGGGTGCCGCCGCCGAGCACCGGACAGGACGAGGAGGCGGGCAGCGGCTCGCCCCACGCCGGCTCGGCGATGCCTCCGTTGCCCAACGGCTTCACCGCGGCCCACGCTCAGGCCCCGGGGCCGGTGCCGGAGTCGATGACGCCGCCGCCGTTCCTGCTGACGCTGCCGGACGAGCCGCCGGAGCCGCCGCAGGCCGCGGAGCCCGCGACGCAGCCGGAGCCGCCGCGGGCCCCGGAGCCCGCGACGCCGCCCGGGCCGGAGGCGGCTCCCGTGGCCGCCGAACCGGCCGCGGAGCAGGACCGGGACGAGGACGACGACCGGGACGACGATCACGACGAGCCGTACGCGGACGAGGACGACTCCCCGCCGCTGACGGCGGCCACGGACCCGGCCGCCGTGGCGTTCGCGGCGCTGCCGGTGACCCCGGCGGCGCCCGAGGCCGGGACCGACGACGAAGGGGGCGCCGGGACCGATGCCGCGCCCGCGGCGGAGGCCGAGGAGTTCACGTCCTCCCCGGTGAGCGCCCCGAGTTGGTACGGAGGCGGCGCCTCCGCGGCCCCGGCGGGCACCGACGGTACGGCTGACCACGGGACCGCGGCGTACGACGAGCAGGACACTGCCTCCGCCGCGCCCGAGGCGGACGAGGAGCCCGCGGGCGCCACGGCGGAGTCCGCCGACGCGGACGACGACCGGGACACAGGCGCCGACTCGCCCGCGGCCACCGAGACGTCCGGCGAGCACTCCGGGGCCGGCACCGACTGGCCGGCCCTCCCGGAGGCGACCCCCGCCGCGCAGGCCGACGACGACTCCCCGTCCGGCACCGGCTGGCCCTCCCTTCCGGAGGCGGCCCCCGCCGCGCAAGCCGGCGAGGACTCCCCGTCCGGGACCGGCTGGCGGAGCAGCGAGCCGGAGTCGGGGTGGCCCTTCCCGTCCGCGAGCGCGGCCGAGGACCGGGCGGCGGACGACGGCGAACCAACCGCGGCAGCCACCGAAACCGACGAGACCCCCGAGGCGGAGTCCGAGGCGTCCGGCACCGACTGGCAGAGCGGCACCGGCTGGCACGGCACCGCCGCCCCGGCCGCGGACGCGGGCGAGGCGTCCGGATCGGGCGCGGCCTGGCCGTTCCCGGCCACCTCCCCGGCCGCGGCCGGGGAAGCCGCCGAGGCACAGGACCCGGCCGGCACCTCCTCCGGCACCGACTGGCAGGGCGGCGCGGCCGGCACCGGCGAGTCCACCGCGTCCGGGTCCGCGTGGCCCGCCTTCGCCGGCACGCAGGAAGCCGCGGACGACGGGACCGACGCGTCCGGCGAAGGCGCCGAGGCGCCGGAGGCGGGGGCCGCATGGCCGCCCGTTCCCGGTACGCAGCCCGCCGTTGAGGCGGACGGCGACGCGCCCGCGGGCGGCGTATCCGCCTTCCCCGCACCGCAGTTCGCGGCGCCGCCGCGGCCGGACGCCGACGAGGCGGGTACGCCCGCCCCGTACCGCGACGACGCCACGCGCACGCTGACCCCGCTCGTCGCCCACGCCGCGCCCGGCGCCGCCGCGCAGGCGGATCGGGACCAGGATCAGGGCCAGGACGACGACGCGGCGCAGGACGAGCCGGACAGGGGCGACGTGGTGAGCGGCGCGACCATGCGCTTCTCGCCGGCCTCGCTGCGCGCGCAGGCCGCGGAGGTCCAGGACCGTACGCCCGCGGACGACGAGCCGAACGACGCCGTGCCCGCGGCCGCCGAGGTGCAGGACCGGGTCCCGGCCGACGCCGCGCCCGCCCGCGACGACGACGAGCCGCAGGACGCGCCGCCGCAGGCCAGCCCGTACGCGACGGACCGCGCGCCCGCGGGCGCGAACCCCTGGGCGGCCGCGCCCGCCCCCGACGAGTCCGCCTCGCCCACGGCGCTGCCGCCGCTCCCCCCGCAGTTCCCCGCCGCCGAGCAGCAGCGCCCCCCGGCCGCGGACCTGCCGTCCGGCCCGCCGCCCGCCCCGGGCGCGCCCTGGCAGTCACCCACCCGGCAGCCCGCCCCTGAGCAGTCCGCGCCGCAGCCTCCCGCGGCTCCCCCGGCGGCGCCCTCCGCCCCGCCCGCCGCGGCACCGCCGCAGCAGCCGTACCCGGGCCTGCCTGCTCCGGGTGCCGTACCGCCCGGCGCCACCGACGCCCCCGGCGCCGCCCCCGCGGCGTCCACACCGCCGCACGGCGCGCACTCCGCGCCCGGCAGCCAGCTCCCGGCCGCGCCCGCCGCCGGCGCCGAGGCACCCCGCTCCGGGCCCGCCGCCGAGCCGCCGCCCGGCTGGACCGTGGCGTCGCCCTCCGGCGTGCCCGTGGCACCGGCCGCCCAGCAGCCCGACTCCGGTGCCCCGCAGGGCGGTTACGGTTGGCCCCAGCCCCCCGCCGGCCAGCAGAACCAGCCGGGACAGCAGGCCAGCCCCGGGCAGCAGGCCAGCCCCTACCCCGGCCTCCCCGCCCCACCCCCGCAGCAGGCCCACCCCGGCCGGCAGCCGGGCCAGCAGCCCGGCCACCAGGCCCAGCCCGGTCAGCCCGGCCAACTCCCCGCCCAGCCCGGTCAGCCCGCCCAGCCGCCCCCCGGTCTGCCGCCCGCCGGCGGCGCCCAGACCGGTGCCCCGGGCCAGGGCGCGCTCTCCCCGGCCACCTCCCCCGCGCCCCCCGCCCAGCCCGGCGGCGACCCGCGGTCCGGCGGCTGGCCCGACGTCACGCCCGAGCAGCGCCGCCAGCCGGTGCACAACGCCCCGCTCGGCTACACCGCGGCCGTCGAGTTGTCCTCCGAGCAACTGCTGCACGACAAGCACAAGCCGCAGCGCAAGTCGGAGCGCGGCGGCCTGTCCCGCTTCAAGCTCGGCGGCAAGGCGGCCGAGGAGGAGCGGCAGCGCAAGATCGCCCTCGTCCGCACCCCGGTGCTGTCCTGCTACCGCATCGCCGTGATCTCCCTCAAGGGCGGCGTCGGCAAGACCACGACGACCACCGCGCTCGGCGCGACCCTCGCCGCCGAGCGGCAGGACAAGGTCATCGCGATCGACGCCAACCCGGACGCCGGCACGCTCGGCCGCCGGGTGCGCCGCGAGACCGGCGCGACGATCCGCGACCTGGTGACGGCGATCCCGTACCTCAACAGCTACATGGACATCCGCCGGTTCACCTCGCAGGCGCCGTCCGGCCTGGAGATCCTGGCCAACGACGTCGACCCGGCGGTCTCCACGACGTTCAACGACGAGGACTACCGCCGCGTCATCGACGTGCTCGGCAAGCAGTACCCGGTGATCCTCACCGACTCGGGCACCGGCCTGCTCTACAGCGCCATGCGCGGCGTGCTCGACCTCGCCGACCAGCTCATCGTCGTGGCCACGCCCTCCGTCGACGGCGCGTCCAGCGCCAGCACCACGCTGGACTGGCTGCACGCCCACGGCTACGCCGACCTGGTCTCGCGGAGCATCACGGTCATCTCCGGCGTCCGCGAGACCGCCAAGATGATCAAGATCGACGACATCGTCAACCACTTCAAGCAGCGCACCCGCGCGGTGCAGGTGATCCCGTTCGACGAGCACCTGTCGGCGGGCGCGGAGCTGGACCTGTCGATGATGCGGCCGAAGACCAAGGAGGCGTACTTCAACCTCGCCACGCTCGTCGCCGAGGACTTCACCCGCGCCCAGCAGGCACAGGGCCTGTGGACCGGCGAGGGCGGCCAGCAGCCGCCGCACGCGATGCCACCGCTGCCCGGCCAGGGCAGCGGCGCGGGCGGCCCCGGCGGCTACGGCGCGGGCGGGGGGTACCCGGGCGGCGGCGGCTATCCGGGTGGCTCGCCCGGCACCGGCCCGTCGCAGGCGCAGTCCGGCCCGAGCCCGTACGGGTGACGCCCCGGGCGGATCCGCAGGGGGCCCGGCTCGCCGGCCGCCCCGGGTCCGTACCGGCGGGCCGGCCAGCGCAGACGCGCGCCCGCGGGCGCACGGGGGAACGCGTCGCGCCGCCGGCCCCGTCCTGCCGTCCGCCCGGCCTGCCGCCATTGGGTTGAACCAATGAGGCCCGCAGCCTTTTTGAAGGCGCGGGCCTCATTCGCGTTTCAGCCGGGTATCGCCCTCGTACAGGCCGGTCACGATCGTTGACATGTTTAGACCAACCTCGCTAGACAGACCCGACCCCCAGGCCGGTCAGCCGGCATCCCGCCCCCTGAAGACCGCGAGGTGTCATGCAGCCCACCGACGACAACGCCCCGACGCCCGGCCCACTCCGCCGACCGACCCCCGCCGCCCGCTCCGGCAGCCGGCTGCGCCGCGCGCTGTGCGCGGGCGCCGCGGCCCTCGCGCTGCTCGGCGCCGCCACCGCGGGACCGGCCGTGGCGACCTCCGCCCAGGACGACGGCGACGACGGCGACAAGACGGTCCTGACCGCCGCCGTGGCGCAGTCCGTCGACTCGCTCAGCCCGTTCCTCGCGGTCACCCTCGTGGCCACGAGCCTGAACCGGCTGATGTACGACTCCCTCGTCAACTACGACGTCAAGACGCAGGAGCCCATCCCGGGGCTGGCCGAGAAGTGGGAGCCCTCGAATGCGGGCAAGACGTGGACGTACACCATCCGCGACGGCGTGAAGTGGTCCGACGGCAAGCCGCTGACCGCGGAGGACGCCCGCTGGACGTTCCACACGATGATGACCGACGAGGCCGCGGGCGCGGCCAACGGCTCGTACGTCGCCAACTTCGCGAAGGTCTCGGCGCCCGACGCGCGCACGCTCGTCGTGGAGCTGAAGGAGCCGCAGGCCACGATGAACTCGATGGACCTGCCGATCGTGCCCAAGCACGTCTGGCAGGACGTCGACGACCTCGGGAAGTTCAACAACGACTCCGACTTCCCGGTCGTCGGCAGCGGCCCGTTCGTGCTGACGGGCTTCAAGACCGACTCGCACGTCACCTTCGAGCCGAACGAGAACTTCTGGCGGGGCAAGCCGAAGTTCGACGAGGTGACGTTCAAGTACTACAAGGAGACCGACGCCGCCGTCGCCGCCCTGCGCAAGGGCGAGGTGTCCTTCGTGCCGGACCTGACGCCGGCGCAGGCCGCGTCGCTGAAGGGCCAGCCTGACATCAAGGTCAACGACGGCCAGGGGCGGCGCTTCTGGGCCATCGCCACCAACCCCGGGGCGCGGGACGTCGAGGGCCGCAAGTTCGGCGACGGCCATCCGGCGCTGCTCGACCCACGGGTGCGCGAGGCGCTGTTCCTGGCGGTGGACCGCACGGCGATAGTGGACAAGGTGCTCCAGGGGCACGGCGTCGAGGGCGAGGGCTACATCCCGCCGCGGTTCGCCGACTACCACTGGAAGCCGTCCGCCGAGCAGAAGATCGGCTACGACCCGGAGAAGGCGGCGCGGCTGCTGGACCGGGCGGGCTACAAGCTCAAGGACGGCAAGCGCGTCGGCAAGGACGGCGAGCCGCTGAACTTCCGGATGCTGTGCCACTCCACCGACCCCAAGGACAAGGCGGCGGGCAAGTTCCTGGAGGAGTGGTGGGGCGAGCTGGGCATCGGCCTGGACCTGCAGTGCCTGGACAACGTGGGCGACCCGTGGGTGGCCGGTGAGTACGACCTCGCCTTCGACGGCTGGTCGGTCAACCCGGACCCGGACTTCGTCCTGGCCATCCACACCTGCGCCGCGCTGCCGGAGTCGGAGGACGTGGTGGGGCAGACGGACAACTTCATCTGCAACAAGGACTACGACCGGCTCTACGCCGAGCAGTTGGCCGCGTACGACGACCCGGCCAAGCGCGCGGAGATAGTCCGGGAGATGCAGTCGGTGCTCTACGACACCGGGTACATGAACGTGCTGGCGTACCCGAACTCCGTGGAGGCGTACCGCACCGACCACATCGAGTCGATCACCGCGATGCCCGCGGGCAACGGCAACATCTGGGGCCAGGACGGCTCCTGGAGCTGGGCCACCGCGGTCCCCGCCGCCAAGGCGTCGGACGACGGCGGCTCGGCGATGGGCGTGGTGCTCGGCGGCGGCGCGGCGGTCGTCGTGGTGGTCGGGGCGGGCGTGTTCTTCACGCTGCGCCGCCGGGCCACCGCGGAGGACCGCGAGTAGCCCGTACGCACCCTCGCCACCCGGGGTGTCCGGCGCCGCGGCGCCGGACCCCCCGCCCGCCTCCCACCGCCCGAGACCCCCGCCCCCAGTCGTACTCCACCCGCGCGCGACGCCCGCGCGCCAACGCACCCCGGACGGCACCCCAGCAAAGCGAGGGCCATGTCTACGGCAGACCCATCCGTCACCCCCGCCGCCGTGAAAACGGCGCCCGACGCCCGCGGCTCCGCGGGCAGTTCCCGCCGCGCCTACCTCAGCTACGTGGCGGGCAAGCTCGCCGGCGCCGCGGTCTCCCTCTTCGCCATCCTCGTCACCAGCTTCTTCCTCTTCCGGATCATCCCCGGCGACCCGGTCAAGACGATGACGCACGGCCGCAAGGTCGACGCCGAGCAGCTCGCCGCGCTGCGCCGGCAGTACGGTCTCGACCTGCCGCTGTGGGAGCAGTTCACGCACTACGTCGGCGACGCGCTGACCGGCAACCTCGGCGACTCGTACCAGTTCAACAAGCCGGTCCTCGACCTCATCTGGGAGCGCGTGCCGGCCACCCTGCTGCTCACCGGCACCGCCGTGGTGCTCTACAGCGCCCTCGGGCTCTGGCTGGGCACGCGCGCGGCCTGGCGGCACGGCGGCCTCGGCGACAAGGTCAACACGAGCATCGCGCTCACCCTGTGGTCGGTGCCGCACTTCTGGCTCGGGATGCTGCTCATCATCGTCTTCTCCGTCGGCATCGGCCCCGTCCCCGGGCTCTTCCCCACCGGCGGCATGGAGTCGGGCGACGAGCACGGTCTCGCGTACGTCGTGGACGTGATCCACCACATGTTCCTGCCGGTGCTCACCCTCGTGGCCGCGTGCTACGCGCAGACACTGCTGGTCATGCGCTCCTCGCTGCTCGACGAGATGGGCAGCGACTATCTGACGGCCGCCCGCGCGAAGGGGCTGCGCGACGACCTCGTACGCCGCCGGCACGCCGTGCCGAACGCGATGCTGCCGACGATCACGCTCGTCTTCGTCAACCTCGGCTTCATCGCGGCCGGCTCGATCCTGGTGGAGACGGTCTTCTCCTGGCCCGGCCTGGGCGGGCTCTTCTACCAGGCGCTGAGCATCCCCGACCTGCCGCTGATCCAGGGCCTGTTCATCGTCTACGCGGGCTCGATGATCCTGGCGAGCGTGGTCGCCGACCTGATCTATCCGCTGTTCGATCCCCGGGTGGGCCGATGAGTACGGAAGCACTGGGCGAGGAGCCGGGCTTCGAGCCCAAGGGCCCGCCCGCCACGGAACCCCCTGCCTCGGAACCGCCGGCCGCGGAACCCCCCGCCGCCGACCCGCGGGCGCTGGCCCGGGCGCGCCGGCGCCGATCCGCCGCCCGCTTCTGGCGCGCGTACCGGAAGCAGCGCGCGGGGCTCGTGGGCCTCGTCGCGCTGGTCGTCATCGCGTTCGTGGCGCTGGCCGCGCCGCTGCTCGTCGGCTCCGACGCCGACAGCGTGACCGACGCGCCGGGCACCGCGCTGGAGGACCCGAGCACCGAGTTCCCGCTGGGCACCGACCAGTTCGGCCGCTCGGTGCTCGACCTCCTCGTCTACGGGGCGCGCATCTCGCTCACCGTCGGGCTGCTGGCCGCCGCGCTGACCGTCGGCATCGGCACCCTCGTCGGCATGGTCGCGGGACACTACGGCGGCTGGCTCGCCGGCGTGATCATGCGCGTGACCGACTTCTTCCTCGTCATGCCGACGCTGGTGCTGGCGATCGTGCTGGCCACGGTGATGTCCCGGTCGGTCACCACCGTCATCATCGCCATCGGCGTGGCCGCCTGGCCCAAGACCGCGCGGCTGGTGCGGGCGCAGACGCTGGCCATCGAGGCCCGCCCGTACGTCGAACGCGCCCGGGCGCTCGGCGGCGGGCACACGCACATCATGCTCCGGCACGTGCTGCCGAACGTGATGCCGCTGGTCCTCGCCCAGACCACGCTGGTCATCTCCGAGGCCATCCTCACCGAGGCGACGCTCGCGTTCCTCGGCCTCGGCGACCCGCAGGTCATCTCCTGGGGCGGCATGCTCCAGGACGCCCGCGAGGCGGGCGCGATCAGCTCCGGGCACTGGTCGTTCCTGGTGCCGCCGGGCATCGCCATCGCGGTGGTCGCGCTCTGCTTCACGCTGTCGGGGCGGGCGCTGGAGTCGGTCCTCAATCCGAAGCTGGGGGTGGCGAAGTGACGCTCCTCGACGTGCGCGACCTGCACGTGACGTACGGTACGGGCGCCGCCGCCGTCCCCGCGGTCCGCGGCGTGGACCTCAGCCTGGCCGCCGGGCAGAAGCTCGGCCTGGCGGGCGAGTCGGGCTGCGGCAAGTCGACCCTGGCGCTGGCGCTGCTGCGGCTGCTGCCGCGCTCGGCGCGGCTGACCGGGGAGATCCTGCTCGACGGCGAGGACGTGCTCACCATGTCGTGGGGGCGGCTGCGCGCGGTGCGCTGGGCGGGCGCGTCGATCGTCTTCCAGGGCGCGATGCACTCGCTCAACGCCGTCCACCGCATCCGCGACCAGATCGCCGAGCCGATCCTGCTGCACCGGCTGGAGACCTCCCCGAGCGCGGCCCGGCGGCGGGCGGAGGAGCTGCTGGAGCAGGTCGGGCTGCCCGCCGCCCGCGGCGGCGCGTACCCGCACGAACTGTCCGGCGGCCAGCGGCAGCGGGTGATGATCGCGATGGCGCTGGCGTGCGACCCGCGGCTGATCGTCGCCGACGAGCCGACGACGGCGCTGGACGTGATGATCCAGGCGCAGATCCTGCGGCTCATCGAGCGGCTGGTCGCGGACCAGGGCATCAGCCTGCTGATGATCAGCCACGACCTGGCGGTGCTCTCCGACACGTGCGACCGGCTGGCCGTCATGTACGCGGGCCGGATCGTCGAGGAGGGCCCGGCGCAGACGGTGTTCACGGCGGCGGAGCACCCGTACAGCGGCGCGCTGGCGGCCGCGTTCCCGACCGTCGGCCGCGCCGCCGACCGCCGCGCCCCGCAGGGCCTCCCCGGCGATCCGCCGGACCCGGCCCGACTGCCGCCGGGCTGCGCGTTCCACCCGCGCTGCCCGGTGGCGCTGGAGACCTGCGCGACGGCGGACCCGCGGCTGCGGGAGGCGGGCCCGGGGCGGCGGGCGGCATGCGTACACGTGGACAGCGTCAAGGAGGCACGGTGAGCGGGGAGTCGGCGGAGAAGGCAAAGGACGCGGCGGCGCCGGGGGCGGACGGGGGCGTACGGGCGGAACGCGCGGGTGAGCCCGCGGTCGCAGGGAAGGAGCCGGCGAACGGGACCGCCGTCGGCGCCGGAGGCCCCGAGTTGCACAAGCCCGAGCCCGCGGCCGTACGCGGTGAAGACGCCCGCGCCGCCGGGCCGCTGCTCGTCGCCGACGGGCTGCGGGTCGTCTTCCCCGGGCGGCACGGCGCCCCCGCCGCGCGGGCCGTCGACGGCGTGAACCTCGCCATCGGCCCCGGCGAGATCGTCGCCCTCGTCGGCGAGTCGGGATGCGGCAAGACCACCCTGGCCCGCGCGCTCCTCGGCCTGGTCCGCCCCACCGCGGGCGCGGTATCGTTCCGCGGCTCCCCGCTCGCGTACGGCAGCCGGGCGCTCCAGGCGTACCGGCGGCGGGTGCAGCTCGTGCTCCAGGACCCCAGCGGCTCGCTCAACCCGCGGCACACCGTCTACGACGCCGTCGCCGAGGGCCTGCGCATCCACGGCCACCGCGGCGACGAACGCGCCGTCGTGGCCTCCGCGCTCGCCCGCGCCGGGCTGCGCCCGCCGGAGCGGTTCTTCCTGCGCTACCCGCACGAGCTGTCCGGCGGGCAGCGGCAGCGCGTCGTCATCGCCGGGGCCCTGGTGCTCGACCCGGAGCTGATCGTCGCCGACGAGCCGGTGGCCTCGCTCGACGCCTCGGTGCGCGGCGAGATCCTGGCGCTGCTGCTGCGGCTCCGCGACCAACTGGGGCTCTCCGCGCTGGTCGTCACGCACGACCTGGGACTGGCGTGGAACATCGCGGACCGGGTGGCGGTGATGTACCTGGGCCGGATCGTGGAGGCGGGCCCGGTGGAGGAGGTGCTGACGGCGCCGCGGCATCCGTACACGAAGGCCCTGCTGTCGGTGCTGCCGGAATCGGGGACGGCCCCGGTGGTGCTGACGGGCGAGCCGCCGGACCCGGCGCGGATCCCGGGCGGCTGCCGGTTCCACGCGCGCTGCCACCAGCTCGCCTCCGGCGAGGCGGCGTCGGCGGGCGTCGCGGACGCCTGCCGCGGTACGGACCTGCCGGTACTGGACGGGACCCGGCCGGGGGTGGCGTGCCACCTGACCGCGACGGCGGCGGCCCCGCCGGCGTAGGAGGGCAGGCGGCGCCGGCCCGGGGCGGGCCCGGGCGGCGCCGTCAGCGCCCCGCGGTCAGCTCGCGGCAGGCGTCGACGTCGCGGCGCATCTGGGCCTTCAGGTCCTCGACCGTGTCGAAGCGCTCCTGGCCGCGGACGAAGGCGAGGAAGTCGACGGCCACGTGCAGCCCGTACAGGTCGAGGTCGTCGCGGTCGAGCGCGTACCCCTCCACCGTCCGCTCCGTGCCGTCGAACTGCGGGTTCGTGCCGACCGAGATCGCCGCGGGCAGCCGCTCGCCCGCGGCCTCCAGCCAGCCCGCGTACACCCCGTCGGCGGGGACCGCGGTGTGCGGCAGCGTCTCCAGGTTGGCGGTCGGGAAGCCCAGTTCGCGGCCGCGCTGCGCGCCCCGTACGACGACGCCCTCGACGCGGTGCGGCCGGCCCAGGACCTCGGCCGCCCCGGTGACGTCGCCCTCGGCGATCAGCCGCCGGGCGAGCGTGGAGGAGAACGGCTTGCCGCCGCCCGCGGCGCCGCTGACCTGGAGGTCGACGACGTCCACCGTGTAGTCGTACGTCTCGCCGAGGGAGGCGAGGAACGCGACGTCGCCGGCGGCCCTGTGGCCGAAGCGGAAGTTCGGGCCCTCCACCACCACGCGCGCGTGCAGCTTGTCGACCAGCACCTTCACCACGAAGTCCGCGGGCGTCAGCTTCGAGAACTCCGCGGTGAACGGCAGGATCAGCAGCGCGCCCACGCCGAGGTCCGCCATCAGCTCCGCCCGCCGGTGGTGCGCGGCCAGCAGCGGGGGGTGGCTGCCGGGGCGGACGACCTCCATGGGGTGCGGGTCGAAGGTCACCACGACGGACTGCACGCCCAGCTCCCGGGCCCGCTTCACCGTCCGGCCGATGATGAGCTGGTGGCCGCGGTGCACGCCGTCGAACGAGCCGATGGTGACGACGCTGCGCCCCCACCCCTCGGGGATGTCCTCCAAGCCACGCCAGCGCTGCACTCTGCCCGCTCCTCGGTCCGCCGTTGTCGTGCCTGCCCCGTACAGGATTGTGGAACACAAGACTGCCATGCTCGCGGTCGAGCGCAGGACCCGGGCGCCGGTCGGCCCGGCGGGACGGCCGGTTTCGTGCGGCGGTACGGGCGGTCAGTACCGACTCCGCCGTCTTCGGACGCGCGCCCGCGCGCTCAGGACGCGCGCCGCGGGTGCGCCGTGCCCACGGCGAGCTGCGCGCTCGGCCCCAGCAGCACCGCCCAGCCGTCCCGGTCCGCGGCCAGCCAGCCGCGCAGTTGCGCCGCGAACGCGGGCAGCTCGGCGGCGAGCGCCACCAGCCGCCGGTCGAAGACCGCCGCCCCCTCCGGGGTACGGGACAGCAGCAGCCCGATGCGCCGGACGAGGTCCCGGGTGCCGCACTCCGCGCGCCGGCCGGTGGCACGGCCGACGGCGGCGAGGAGGGCGTCGAGCACGGCGGGTTCGCGCTCGCGGTCCAGGAGCACGGCGAGCAGTTCGCGGCGCAGGGCGCGGGAGGTGCGGGTGCCCGGGTCCGCGACGACGGGCGCGAGCGCGCGGCGTACCACCGGCGAGTGCGCGGTCAGCAGCTCGACGGCGAGCGGGAGGAGCACGGCACGGTCGCCCTGCCCGTGCTCCAGCCGCCGGTCCACGAAGTCGGCGGCGGCCGCGGCGCCTTCGGGGTGGTGGTCGACGTACTCGCGGACGAGGTCCGCGGCGCCGCGCGCCAGCGCGGGGGCGGGGGCACGTACCCGCGCAAGGGTGCGCAGCACGTCGGCGGCGCCGTTGCCGGGCCGGTGGAGACGGTCACGGAAGGCGTCGAGCACGGGCCCGGGGTGGGTGGCGAGCGCGGGGGCGAAGTCGGCGGGGGCGAGGTGCGGGTCGTCGTCGGCGAGGAGCGCGAGGGCGCGGTCGAGGTGCGCGGGGCGGCTCTCCGGGTCGCGGAGGAGCACGGCGAGGGCGGGGCCGTGGAGGGTGTCGTCGTCGGTCCGCGCGAGCAGGGCCTGCGCGGCGTAGCGCAGCAGCGCGCGGTCGGCGGCGCCGCGCGCGTGCCGGGCGGTTCTCGGCGCGTACGTCGCGGCGGCGGCCCGGCGCTCCGGGCGGTGGTCGCGCGCCCAGCGGTCCACGGCGCGGCAGAGGGCGGACGGCTCGTCCTCGGCGAGCGCGGCGAGGAGTTCGCCGGCCCGCGGGTGGGCGGTGGCGACGAGGGCGTCGGCGAGGTCGTCCACGGCGCGGGCGCGGTGGGTGTGGAGGAGCGCCTGGGCGGCGTCGGCGACGGTGGCGCCCTCGGCGGGCAGAGCGCGCTCGTCGTCGAACCAGCCGACGAGGAGCGGCTGCGCGGCGGCCGGGTCGGCGTGCAGCAGTTCCCCGGCGGCGGTCAGGTACGCGGACGGGCGGCGGGTGTCGGCGGGCACGAGGCGGCGCAGCAGGTCGAGGCGGTCGGCGAGCGGGAGGGGCAGCCGGGTGAAGAACGACGGGCCGAAGGGGGCGAGCACGCCGGGGAGTTGCGCGGTGCCGCCGAAGCGGGCGGCGTGCCCGGCGAGGCACGCGGCGAGGCGCCGGAGCACCTGCCGGTACGGGCGGGCGTCGGGCACCCGCAGCAGGGTCTCGCCGAGCAGATGGGCGGCCCACCAGCCGCCGTCGGCCTCGGGGGGCGTACCGGGCCCTGGCTCGGGGAACGACGTGCGGCGGCTGACCGCGGTGTCGGCGGCGGCCAGCAGGTCCGTCAGCCGGCGGCCCAGCTCCCTACTCCCGTGCCGCCGTTCCAGCAGGAGCAGCGCCTCGACGCACGGCCCGATCCGGTGCGGCGGCACCGGCAGCGCGCGCCGCGGAGCGCCGCCGTCCGCGGAGGACGGCAGGTCGCCGGGGCGCCAGCGCTCGGAGGTGCGGTGGACGAGCACGGCGAGGGTGGCGTCGACGTCGAGGTGCGCGCCCTGCAGCCAGTCGGCGAACTCCTCGTGCGCGAACCGGTACCCGGCACCCGCGGGCACCAGCAGCCCCTCGGCGAGCACCGCGGAAGCCCACCCGGTGAGCCCGGCGAGATGGTCCGGCACCCGCCACGGAAACAGCTCCTCGAACGCCGCCCGCTCCAACTCCCCCTGCCCGGGCCCCAGACACCGCCGCGCCGCCTCATGCGCCTGCCCGGCCACGTAAGCGGCAAGCCGGCCGATGGCGGCTCCCCGGGGCCCGCCGGGACCGGCGCCGCGGGCGAGCCGAGAGGCGATTCGCAGAGAAACCAGCGCAAAGTTGGCCTCGAAAACCTCCCACCGCCGCGGTCCGGCGCCGCCCGGCGCGGAGGCGGCGCCGCCCGGCGCGGAGGCGGCGCCGCCCGGCGCGGAGGCGGCGCCGCCCGGCCCCGCAGCGGCGGCAGCCGGTCCCAGGACCGACGCGGGCCCCACCCCGGCCTGCGGCGAAGCCGCTGCCGGCCGGGCCCCGCCCGGCGCGGGGGCACCGTCGCTCAGGTCCGAGCCCGCCCCGCCCGCGAACGGCGCCGCGGACACCGGTCCGGCGCCCGCGGCCCCCGGCCCGGCACCCGTCCCCGCCCACTCCGTCCCGTACCCGGTGGAACCCGCCGCCGCGCCCGGCTCCGCCGCCCCGCCCTCCCACGGCAGCGCCGCGCGGACTTCCGCCAGCAGCCGTAGTGTCAGCGGGTGGCGGGCCTCCGCCCCGTGGAGGGCGGTGGGCGGGATGCCGTAGTGGTTACGGGCCCGTGCCGCCTCCGCCGGGGTGAAGTCCCCCGTCGGGACGCACGGCGGCAGCGTGTCGGGACCCGACCGCCCCGCGTGCAGCATCCCCGCGGGGAACAGCGCACCCGCCCGCTCCCAGTACTCCGGCCGGCACGCCAGCACCAGCCGTACGCCGTGCTCGCCCAGCCACTCCGCCGTGTGCGCCGTCCACTCCCCCAGCGCCGCCCCCAGCACCGGCGGCATCTCCTCCGGGCCGTCGAGCAGGACCAGCAACGGCCGCCCCGCGACGTGCGCTTGCGCGGCGACCGCCTCCGGGGTGGCCGACGCCGGGTCGCCCGCGCAGCCGGCGGCGCCCGCCGCCGCGGCCACCACCCGCGCGGCGTCGCGCAGCGCCCGGGCCACGGCATCCCGTACACCCGCGTCCGCGACCTTCAGATCCGCGCCGCGCAGCCGCACCGACGGCGCGCCCTCCGCGGCGCGGCGGGCCGCGAGCCCGGCGAGTTCGGTGGACCGCCCGGTGCCCGGCCCGCCGACGAGCGCGAGAACGTGCGCGCCACCGCCGAAGAACCGCCCGAACTCCGCCACCACGCCCGGCCGTTCCACCGGCAGCCCCCACACCGGCGCGCGAGAGTCCCCGTCGTCCGGTAGTGCCGCGCCGACGCAGTCACCCCGGCCCTCCGCGACGCCCGCGACCTCCGCTCCCCCGAAGCCCCCGGCTCCCGCGACAGCACCACCGCCCGCCGCCCCCAGCTCCACCGCCCCCGCCAGGTTCAAGTCCCTGCCGTACGCCGCCACCTGCGCCCCGCCCCGGTCCAGCGCCGCGCCCAGCGTCCCCGCCGCGTCGTCCACCGCCCCGCGCAGCGGCACCGCGTGGGCCACCCCGCCGCGGTCCGCGTGCAGCGCGGTGCCGACCACCGCGACCACCGCCCCGCTCGCGGCGTCCACGACCGGCGCGCCGCTCGCCTCGCCGCCCGCGCACAGCGACTCGTGCGGGGCCAGGGCGAGTTGCAGCACCCCGTCGACGAGGTGGTAGCGGTCGGTCGCGGTGTACGTGGCCGTGGCCGCGGCCACCACCCGCCCCGGCACCCGCGCCCGGGGCAGCGCGACGGCCACCTCCGTGCCGTCGTCGGGCACCGCGGCGGCGAGCGCGAAGGCCCGGGCGCCGGCCAGCCCCCGGGCCCGTACGACCGCCAGGTCCGCACCCGGCAGCGAGGTGACGTCCGCGGACTCGACCAGCCAGGTGTGCGCGTCGCCCGGCGCGTGCAGCACCAGCCGGGCGAGCCCGTCCACGGCCTCGTGACTCGTGAGCACCGTGCCCTCGGCGTCCACGAGAAATCCGGTGCCCCGCGGGCGGCCGGCCAGGTCGCGGATGCGTACCACGGTGCCGGGCGCGCGCGGCGGCGGCGATGAATACGGCAACGGCCAGCCTCCCCGGGTGAGCCCCAGGGCATGGCTTGCCACCGCCTGATCACGGGAAACGACGAATGGCGCGATGCGCCCCCCGGGGCACCCGTTCGGCGGAATCCACGCCACCGCGGAAGACCGGCGCGCCGGTCACGTACCCCCGCGCTACCGGCCCGCGGCCCGGCGGACTACGCGAACGGCACCGCGGACTACGCGAACACCGCCAGCGCCTTCGCCCGCCCCCCGGCCGGCTCCACCAGCGCCAGGAACCGCCCGTCCGGGCCGAACACCGCGTGCGGCCCCTCCGCCAGCCCCTCCGGTACCGCCACCCGCACCCCGTGCGACAGCAGCCGCGCCTGCTCCGCGTCCACGTCCCAGCGCGGGAAGGCCGCCGCCGCGGCGTCGCCGATCGGCAGCACGTCGAGCCGCTCCTCCAACTGCTCCAGCGTCCGCGCCCCGTCCAGCCCGTACGGGCCGACGCGGGTGCGGCGCAGCGCGGTGAGGTGGCCGCCGACGCCGAGACCGGCGCCGAGGTCGCGCGCCAGGGCGCGGATGTACGTCCCGGAGGAGCACTCGACCGTGACGTCCAGGTCCGTCACCCGGGTGCCGTCCGCGGCCGTCGCCGCCCGCACGTCGTGCAGCACGAAGGTGCTGACGGTCACCGGCCGGGCCGGCAGCTCCACGGCCTCGCCGTCGAGCACCCGCTTGTACGACCGCTTGCCGTCCACCTTGATCGCGCTGACGGCCGACGGCACCTGCATGATGTCGCCGGTCAGCCCGGCGATACCGGCGTCGACCGCGCCGGGCGGCAGGTCACCGGCGTCGGCGGTGGCGGTGACGTCGCCCTCGGCGTCGTCGGTCACCGTCGTCTGGCCGAGCCGGATCGTGGCCCGGTACTCCTTGTCGGTGAGCGCGAGGTGGCCCAGCAGCCGGGTCGCCTTCTCCACGCCGAGGACGAGCACGCCCGTCGCCATCGGGTCCAGCGTCCCGGCATGGCCCACGCGCCGGGTACGGGCCAGCCGGCGCAGCCGGCCGACGACGTCGTGCGAGGTCAGCCCGGCCGGCTTGTCGACGATGACAAGGCCGTCCGGGCCGGTCGGCTTCCCCCTCATGCCCCCGCCGGGCCCCCGTCCGCATCGCCGCGCGCCGCGCCGGGACCCGGCTCGCCCGGGTCCGCCCCGCCGTCGTCCGCGTTGTCGTCCTCGCCGTCCTCGTCGCGGTCCCGCTTGTACGGGTCCGCCCCCGCCGCGTACTCCGCGCCCGCGGCGGCACTGCGCACCTGCTCGTCCTGGAGCCGGGCGCGCTCCAGGACGTCGTCGATGTTCTTGGCGTTCTCGGGCAGCGCGTCCGGCACGAACGCGAGCGTGGGAGTGAACTTCACCCCGGCGGCGGCGCCGACCGCCGAGCGCAGCACGCCCTTGGCGCTCTCCAGCCCCTTCGCGGCCTGCTCCCGCTCCTCGTCGTCGCCGTACACCGTGTAGAAGACGGTCGCCTCCCGGAGGTCCCCGGTCACGCGTGTGTCGGTGATGGTCACCCGGGAGCCGAGCCGCGGGTCCTTGATCCCCCGCTGCAGCTTCTCGGCCACGACCTCACGGATGAGGTCCGCCAAGCGCTTCGCCCGTGCGTTGTCGGCCACTGGTCCGTCTCCTTGCCCACTTGTCTACTCGTCGTCTTCGTGGTGGATCCGCCGCCGTACGGACAGCAGCTCCACCTCCGGCCGGGCGGCGAGCATCCGCTCGCACCGGTCCAGCATGTCGGTGAGGTGCCCGGCGTCCCCGGAGATGGTCGCCAGCCCGATCACGGTCCGGCGGTGCAGATCCTGGTGCCCGACCTCCGCGGCGGTCACCGCGTACTTGCGGATCAGCTCCGCGACGATCGGGCGGACGACGGAGCGCTTCTCCTTCAGCGACCGTACGTCGCCGAGGAGGAAGTCGCAGGAAAGCGTCCCTACGTACACGTGTGTCCGGATCACCCGCCGGTACGGGATATACGGGATGGAAGGCGGCGCGGGGGCGGCCCTTCGCGAAGGGCCGCCCCCGGCCGGCGGTGCTGCTGATCAGGCGCGCGGCTTCTCGCGCATCTCGTACGTCGCGATGACGTCGTCCACCTTGATGTCGTTGTAGTTTCCGAGGTTGATACCGCCCTCGAAGCCTTCGCGGATCTCGGTGACGTCGTCCTTGAAGCGGCGCAGACCCTCGATGTTGAGGTTCTCCGCGACCACCTTGCCGTCGCGGATGACCCGGGCCTTGGTGTTGCGCCTGACCTCGCCGGAGCGGATGAGTACACCGGCGATGTTGCCCAGCTTGGAGGAGCGGAAGACCTCGCGGATCTCGGCGGTGCCGAGCTCCACCTCCTCGTACTCCGGCTTGAGCATGCCCTTCAGCGCGGCCTCGATCTCCTCGATGACCTGGTAGATCACCGAGTAGTACCGGACGTCGACGCCCTCGCGCTCGGCCATCTGCGTCGCCCGGCCCTCGGCGCGGACGTTGAAGCCGATCACGATCGCGTCCGAGCCCGTGGCCAGGTCGATGTCGGTCTCGGTGACCGCACCGACGCCGCGGTGCAGCACGCGCAGGTCGACCTCTTCACCGACGTCCAGCTGCATGAGCGAGGACTCCAGCGCCTCGACGGAACCCGCCGCGTCGCCCTTGATGATGAGGTTGAGCTGCTGCACCTCGCCGGCCTTGAGCACCTTGTCCAGGTCCTCAAGCGACACCCTGCGGGTGCGCTTGGCGAAGGCGGCGTTGCGCTCGCGCGCGGCGCGCTTCTCGGCGATCTGGCGGGCCGTACGGTCCTCCTCGACCACCAGGAAGTTGTCCCCTGCACCGGGGACGCTGGTCAGACCGAGCACCTGGGCGGGGGTCGAAGGACCGACCTCGTCCAGAGGGTTGCCCAGGTCGTCGAGCATGGCGCGCACGCGGCCGTAGGCGTCGCCGACGACCATCGTGTCCCCGACGCGCAGCGTGCCGCGCTGGACCAGCACGGTCGCCAGGGCGCCGCGGCCGCGGTCGAGGTGGGCCTCGATCGCGATGCCCTCGGCGTCCTGCTTCGGGTTCGCCCGCAGGTCCAGGCTGGCGTCCGCGGTGAGGACGACGGCCTCCAGCAGGTCCTCGATGTGCAGGCCCTGCTTGGCGGAGATGTCGACGAACATCGTCTCGCCGCCGTACTCCTCGGCCACCAGCCCGTACTCGGTGAGCTGGCCGCGCACCTTCGACGGGTCCGCACCCTCGACGTCGATCTTGTTGACCGCGACGACGATCGGCACGTCGGCCGCCTTGGCGTGGTTCAGCGCCTCGACCGTCTGCGGCATCACGCCGTCGTTGGCCGCGACCACGAGGATCGCGATGTCGGTCGCCTTCGCACCGCGGGCACGCATGGCGGTGAACGCCTCGTGACCCGGGGTGTCGATGAAGGTGATCCGGCGCTCGTCGCCGTTGACGTCGGTCGCCACCTGGTACGCGCCGATGTGCTGGGTGATACCGCCGGCCTCGCCCTCCAGGACGTTGGTCTTGCGGATCGCGTCCAGCAGGCGCGTCTTGCCGTGGTCGACGTGACCCATGACGGTGACCACCGGGGGCCGCGCCACGAGCGCTTCCTCGCCGCCCTCGTTCTCGCCGAACTCGATGTCGAAGGAGTCGAGCAGCTCGCGGTCCTCCTCCTCCGGGCTGACGACCTGGACGGTGTAGTTCATCTCCTCGCCCAGGAGGTGCAGCGTCTCGTCGGAGACGGACTGCGTCGCGGTGACCATCTCGCCCAGGTTGAACATCACCTGGACCAGGGACGCCGGGTTGGCGTTGATCTTCTCCGCGAAGTCGGTGAGCGACGCGCCGCGGGAGAGACGGACCGTCTCGCCCTTGCCGCGCGGGAGCATCACGCCGCCGATGGACGGCGCCTGCATCTGCTCGTACTCCTGGCGGCGCTGCCGCTTCGACTTGCGACCGCGGCGCGCGGGACCGCCCGGACGCCCGAAGGCGCCCTGCGTGCCGCCGCGGCCACCGGGACCGCCGGGACGGCCGCCGAAGCCGGGACGGCCACCGCCGCCACCGCCGCCGGGACGACCGCCGAAGCCGCCGCCACCGCCGCCGCCACCGGGACGACCGCCGAAGCCGCCGCCACCGCCGGGACGACCGCCGCCACCGCCGCCGCCACCGGGACGACCGCCGGGCCCGCCGCCGCCCGGACGGCCACCGCCGCCGGGACGACCGCCGGCCGGGGCGCCGGGGCGCCCGCTGGGGGCGGGACGCTGCGGCATCATGCCGGGGTTCGGGCGCGGGCCGCCGGGACGCGGGCCGCCGCCCTGGCCGCCCTGCGGCCGGGGCATGCCGCCCGGGGTGGGCCGGGAGCCGCCCGGCGCCTGCGGGCGCGGACCGCCGCCCTGCGCACCGCCCTGACCGCCGCCGGGGCGGGGGGCCTGCGGGCGCGGGGCCTGCGGGCGGGCCATGCCGGTGGAGCCGCTGGACGTGAACGGGTTGTTACCCGGGCGCGGGCCCGCGGGCCTGCCGCCGGGACGCGGGCCGGGCGCACCGGAGCGCCCGCCGCCGGGACGGCCGCCACTGTCGGGCCGGCCGCCGCCCTGACCGCCGCCACGCGCGGGGGCGGGCGGGCGCGGGCCCGGCTTCGCGCCGGGCCTGGGGGCGCCGCCGCGCTCCGCGGCGGGCGGTGCGGTGAACTCCGGCGCCTCGGGCGCCGGGGCCTTCTGCGCCGGGGTGGTCGGGCCCGGAGCCGGGCGGGGGCCCGGACCGGGTGCGGGCCTGCCGGCGTCGGTGCCGGGGCGCGGCGCGGGCTTGCGCTCCGCGGCCTGCTCGGGCTTGACGGGGGCGGGCTTCGCCGCGGGTGCGCCGGGGACGCCGGGCTTGGCGGCGGCCTTCTTCGGCGCTGCGGGCTTGCCGGCGGGCTTGGCCGCAGCCGAGCCGTTGCCGGACTGGAATGCGTCAGTCAGTTTGCGTACGACCGGCGCCTCGATGGTCGAGGACGCCGAACGGACGAATTCGCCAAGTTCTTGGAGCTTGGCCATGACGACCTTGCTCTCGACTCCGAACTCCTTGGCGAGTTCGTATACCCGGACCTTAGCCACTTCGCTCCTTCTGGTCCGGGGGTGTCCGCCGGACCTTCGCTACTTCTGCATGGGCGTACTCATCGCGTACTCATCGAGTGCTCATCGCAATCTCGACCCACTTCCGACTCGCGAGGTACCTGGCCGCGCAGGGTTCCGCGCGGCGCTCGTGTTCTTCGTGCTCATGTCTGCCTCCACGGCCTGCTGCTCCACGAAACGGTCCACGTCCGCGGTGCCGAGCGGGCCGCGGGCCCGCAGGGCCCGGACGAACGCCCGGCGGCGGACCGCCAGGTCGAGGCATGCCTTGACGGGGTGCAGATAAGCGCCCCGGCCGGGCAGCGTACCGCGGGGATCAGGGACGCACGCGCCCCCGGCCTCCACCACACGCAGCAGATCGCCTTTGGCCGCACGCTCCCGGCACCCCACGCAGGTGCGCTCGGGGCAGGCCCGGACGCGCGTCCGGCCAGACACGCTCAAGTCTACCTCCACGGCCGACAGGCACCGCCTCGGGGTACCGATCGAACGGCTGTTTTCGCCCACGGCGGGGCACAGCCCACGGCGGGCCCGACGATACGTGATCTACGCCCGGCGGTGCGACCCGGTTTTCACCGGCCGGCCGGCGGCTTCCGGGCCGCCGGCCCGGAAGCCGGGCGCGGACGGCGCCGGGCCGCGTACCGGACCCCGGCGTCAGTCCGCCGGCTGCTCGGTGTCGGGGCGGATGTCGATGCGCCAGCCCGTCAGCCTGGCCGCCAGGCGGGCGTTCTGGCCCTCCTTGCCGATCGCCAGCGAGAGCTGGTAGTCCGGCACCGTCACCCGCGCCGAGCGGGCCGCCAGATCCACGATGTCGACCTTGGTCACCCGCGCCGGCGACAGCGCGTTGGCGACCAGGTCGGCCGGCTCGTCGGACCAGTCCACGATGTCGATCTTCTCGCCGCCCAGCTCCGCCATCACGTTGCGCACCCGGCCGCCCATCGGCCCGATGCAGGCGCCCTTCGCGTTCAGCCCGGAGCGCGTGGACCGTACCGCGATCTTCGTGCGGTGCCCGGCCTCGCGGGCGATGGCCGCGATCTCCACCGAGCCGTCGGCGATCTCCGGCACCTCCAGCGCGAAGAGCTTCTTCACCAGGTTCGGATGTGTGCGCGACAGGGTCACGGACGGGCCGCGTACGCCCTTGGTCACCCGCACCACGTACGTGCGCAGCCGGGTGCCGTGCTTGTACTCCTCGCCCGGCACCTGCTCCTGCACCGGCAGGATGGCCTCCAGCCGGCCGATGTCGACCAGCACGTTGTTCGGGTCCTTGCCCTGCTGCACGACGCCGGTGACGATGTCGCCCTCGCGGCCCGCGTACTCACCGAAGGTGATCTCCTCCTCGGCGTCCCGCAGCCGCTGCAGGATGACCTGCTTCGCGGTGGTGGCGGCGATCCGGCCGAAACCCGACGGGGTGTCGTCGAACTCGCGCGCCTCCCCGCCCTCCGGCACGTCGTCCGGGTCCTCCTTGGCCCAGACCGTGACGTGCCCGGTCTCCCGGTTCAGCTCCACGCGGGCCTGCTGGCGGCTGCCCTCGGTGCGGTGGTACGCGATGAGGAGGGCCGACTCGATGGCCTCGACCAGCAGGTCGAAGGAGATCTCCTTCTCCCGCACCAAGCCGCGCAGCGCGCTCATGTCGATGTCCACTGCTACGAACCCTCCTCGTCCTTCGTCACCTTGCGGTTGAACTCGATCTCGACCCGGGCCGTGGCGATCTCGCCGAACTCCAGCCGCCGGGCAGCGGGCTTACGACCCTTCACCCCCGGCACCTCCAGGTCCAGTCCCGCGTCGTCCACCGCGGTGATACGTCCCACGACCTCGCCGCCCTCCCTCAGCTGCACCTTGACCAGTCGGTCCGCCGCACGACGGTAGTGGCGCGGCAGGGTCAGCGGGCGGTCCGTACCGGGAGAGGTGACTTCCAGGACGTACGGACGGTCGCCCATGGCGTCGGAGACGTCCAGCTCCTCGGCGATGCGCCGGCTCAGGTCGGCGCAGGTGTCGAGACCCACGCCGTCGTCGGCGTCGACCACGACCCGCAGGACACGCCGCCTGCCCGCCTGGGTGAGCGCGATCTCCTCCAAGTCGAGGTCGCGTTCCTTGACGAGCGGCTCCAGCAGATCCCGCAGCCTCTCGTTCTGGGTGGTGCTCATCCGGGTGACTCCTCGGCCGCGTGTGCTGTTGTGTGACGTCACGTGTCCGGTCAAAGCGTATCCGCTCCACGACCTGTGCGTTGCCCACCGGTACGCTCGGCTCGTGCGGATCAAGGGACTCCCGGCGAGAAGGACCGTGCTGGCCGGTGCCGCCCTGCTGGCGGCGACAGGCACCACCGCGGGCTGTTCCGGAGACGGCGGCGACGGCGGGGATCCCGACCCCGCGCGCACCGAACGGCTCCGGCGCCGCGCCGCGGACGAGTCGCGCTTACTGCTGCGGCGCTACGACGCGACGACGGCGGCCCACCCCGGCCTGGCCGACGCGCTCGCCCCGCTGCGCGCGGAGGTGGCGCTGCACGTGGCCGCCCTGGCCCGCGGCCTGCCCGCGGACACCCGCGCCGCGTCCCCGGAACCGGGGGCGGAAGAACCCGGCGACCGCGCGGACGCCGCTCCCCCGCCGTCGAAGAAGCGCGGCGGCGAGCCGGTGCCCGCGGAACCGGCGCGGGCGGTCGCCGAGTTGGCCACCGCGGAGAAGCGCACCGCCGACGCCCACACCGCCGGCCTGGCCACCGCCCCGGGGGAGCTCGCGGGCCTGCTGGCCTCGGTCGCCGCGGCGGGCGCGGCCCACGTCTACCTCCTCGGGGCGATGGCGTGAGCGCTACGGGGCCCGCCCTCCGGCGCCGCGGCGGGCGCCGTACCCAGCGCGGCGGCCGGGCGGCGGGCCGCCCCCGTCCCGTACCCCAGGAGGCACCGTGAGCGAACCGTCCCACGAGGCCCGCGCCGCGGCGCAGCGCGCGCTGGCCGCCGAGCACGCCGCCGTCTACGGCTACGGCGTCGTCGGCGCCCGCGCCGGCGGCCTGGCCGGCCAGGCGCGCGCCGGCTACGACGCCCACCGCGCCCGCCGCGACGCCCTCAGCCGCGTCGTCAGCGACTTCGGCGACCGGCCGCAGCCCGCCGCCGCCGCGTACGCGCTGCCGTTCGCGGTGCCGGACGAAGCCGCCGCCGTACGGCTGGCGACCGAGCTGGAGGACCGGATCGCGGGCAGCTACGCCGACCTCGTCCGCGCCGCGGAGGGCGAGCTGCGCCGCGACGCGGCGGCCGCGCTGCGCGAGGCGGCGGTCCGGGCGGCACGCTGGCGCGGCGGGAGCGTAGCCTTCCCTGGTCTGGCCGAACGCACGCCCGACACCGCACCCGCGGGCCGGCAGGAGGGCGCCGGCCGCCAGGACTGACCCGCCCGCCCGGCCAGAACCAGCAAGAGGACACCGCCCGCATGGCATCTGCACCGCAGTACAGGGCCGAGCCGCCGGAGCGCCTGGTGCGCCACGTCTCCGCCCACGGCGACCCGGGCCGCGCCTGGCTCGCGGGGCTGTCCGAGCTGGTGGAGGGGCTGCTGCGGCGCTGGGAGCTGATCCCGGAGCGGGTGCACGCGCCGGGCGGCAGGACCAGCGTCCTCGTCCTCGTACGGCAGGAGGACGGCACTCCGGCGGCGCTCAAGGTCGCGTACGAGCCGGAGCGCATCGCGGCCGAGCAGCGCGCGCTGGAGCACTGGAACGGCGTCGGCGCCGTGCGGCTGCTGCGCGCGGAGGCCGCCTCGGGGGCGCTGCTGCTGGAACGGCTGCAGGCGGACGTCAGCCTCCGCTCGCTGGCGGAGGCGAAGGCGCAGTTGGAGGCGGCGGCGACGCTGCAGCGGCTGTGGACCGCGCCGCCCGCGGGCCACCCGCTGCCGACCGTGGCCGAGCACACCGGGCGGCTCGCGGAGCGGCTGCGCGCGCTGCGCACCGAGCCGTACGCGGAGCTGGTCGACGCGGCGCTCGACCGGCGCGAGGCGCTGCTCGGCGACCGGGCGGCGGCGGGGCCCGACGTGCTGCTGCACGGCGACTACCACCAGGGGCACGTGCTGGCCGCCGAGCGGATGCCGTGGCTCGCGGTGGGGCCCCGGCCGCTGGTGGGCGAGCGGGCGTACGACCTGGCCTGGCCGGCGCGGGACCGCGTCGACACCCTGGTGGCCGCGCCGGGCGCGGCGGCGGCGACCAGGCGGCGGCTGACGAAGCTGGCGGACGCGCTGGACGTCGACCGCGACCGGCTGCGGGACTGGACGCTGTTCCGCTGCGTCGCGACGGGCGTGACGGCCCTGGCCCGCGGCGACCGCAACGGCGGCGAACTCCACCTGGAGTACGCGGGCTGGCTCTGACCGCTCCCGGGCCGCCGGGGTCGACGGCAGTCCATGGACGGCCTGTTGGCGCCCCTGGGCTGCGGGGGCGACGCCCTAGGATGCCCGCATGGATCTGGCCCCGCCCTCGCGCATACGGTCCCAGTGGGCCCTGGCCGCCGGGGCGGTCGTGGTCGCGGCCGGGGTGCCGGCCGGGAGCATCGCGTACGTGAGGGGCGGGGACGACGACGCCGCCGACGCGCAGGAGGGGGTGCGGGCGTACGTGGCCGCCTGGGCTCGGGGCGCCGGCGAGGAGGCCGCGAGCCACACCGACCGGCCCCGGGCCGCCGCCGACCTGCTGGACTCCGTACACCGCGGGCTGGACCCGAAGGACGTGCTCGTCTCCCTCGACGACGCCGCGCTCGGCGCGGACCTCGACGTCCCGCGGCTGAAGAAGCGCGTGGCCGCCGCGGACCCCGACGAGTCGGTGCCGGTGGTGACGCTGCGGGACGAGGTCTACCGGCAGCACCGCGACCGGCTGCTGGCCGTTCCAGGGCTGCAGTTCGTCGACTCCCGGCAGCCCGTCGCGCACCTGGCCCGCTCCCTGGTCGGCGCCGTCGCGCCGGACTCCGGCAGGGGCGCCCCAGAGCCCTCCCCCACAGCGAGCCGGGCGCGCGTGGGAGGTGCCCCCACGCACCCACGCCTGGATGATCGGCTACCTGGAGGGCGCCGACCTCGCGTTCAGCGTCCTCGTCGAGGACGGCGGCTCCGGCGGCAAGGATGCGGGCCCGGTCGCCGCCGACTTCCTCCGCGCGGCCACGCCCGCACGGGACGACTCCGGCAGGTAACGCGCCGCCACCCGGCCCCCTACCACCCCGACGGCGGCGGCCACCGCCGCCCGTCGGCTCCGCCGGCTCTCCGCGGCCGGCACCGCGGCTCTCACCCCGCCGACGTCAGCCGCGCCAGCGCCTCGTCCACCGGCAGCTCCTCGCGCTCGCCGGTGCGGCGGTCCTTCAGCTCCACCACGCCGTCGCCCGCGCGCCGCCCGGCGACCAGGATCTGCGGCACCCCGATCAGCTCGGCGTCGGTGAACTTCACGCCGGGCGACACCGATGCCCGGTCGTCCACCAGCACCCGCACGCCCGCCGCGCCCAGCTTCTCCGCCAGCTCCAGCGCCAGCTCCGTCTGCTTGGCCTTGCCCGCCGCGACGATGTGCACGTCCGCCGGGGCCACCTCGCGCGGCCAGCACAGCCCCAGCTCGTCGTGCGTCTGCTCGGCGAGCGCGGCGACGGCCCGGGAGACCCCGATCCCGTACGAACCCATGGTCACCCGCACCGGCTTGCCGTTCTGCCCGAGGACGTCCAGCTCGAAGGCGTCGGCGTACTTGCGGCCGAGCTGGAAGATGTGGCCGATCTCGATGGCCCGGTCCAGCTCGATGCCCGCGCCGCAGCGCGGGCAGGGGTCGCCGGGCTCGACGACGACCACGTCGAGGTACTGGTCGACCTCGAAGTCGCGGCCGCACACCACGTTGCGCGCGTGCGAGTCGGGCTTGTTGGCGCCGGTCACCCACGAGGTGCCCGGGGCGACCCGGGGGTCGGCCAGGTAGCGGAACGCCTTGCCGGCCATGCCCTGCGGGCCGACGTACCCCCGGACCAGGTCGGGGCGGCCGGCGAAGTCCTCGGCGGTGACGACCTCGACCTCGGCCGGGGCCAGGTGCTCGGCGAGCTTGCCCAGGTCCACCTCGCGGTCGCCGGGCACGCCGACCGCGGTGATCTCGCCGTCGACCTTCACCAGCAGGTTCTTCAGCGTCGCGGACGCGGGGACGCCCAGGTGCGCCGCGAGGGTCTCGATCGTCGGGGTGTCCGGGGTGTCCAACTCCTCGACCGGCGGGTGCCCGTCGACCGGGGAGGGCGCCACCGTCGTCGTCAGCGCCTCGGTGTTCGCGGCGAAACCGCAGGAGGGGCACTGCACATAGGTGTCCTCGCCGGCGGCGGCGGGTGCCAGGAACTCCTCGCTGGCCGAGCCGCCCATGGCGCCGGAGACGGCGGAGACGATCCGGAAGTCGAAGCCGAGCCGCTCGAAGATCCGCTGGTATGCCTCGCGGTGCAGCCCGTAGGCGGCGGCCAGGCCCTCGTCGGAGGTGTCGAAGGAGTACGAGTCCTTCATGTGGAACTCGCGGCCGCGCAGCACGCCGGAGCGGGGCCGCGCCTCGTCCCGGTACTTGATCTGGATCTGGTAGAGGATCACGGGCATGTCCTTGTAGGACGAGCACTGATCCTTGACGACCTGGGCGAACAGCTCCTCGTGCGTGGGACCCAGCACGTAGTCGACGCCCTTGCGGTCCTTGAGGGAGAAGAGCAGGTCGCCGTACTCCTCGGCGCGGCCCGTCGTCTCATACAGCTCGCGGGGCAGCAGGGCCGGCAGCAGCACCTCCTGGCCGCCGATCGCGTCCATCTCCTCGCGGACGACCCGCGCCACGTTCTCCAGGACCCGCTTGCCGAGCGGCAGCCACGTCCACACCCCGGCGGACGAGCGGCGGACATAGCCCGCGCGGACGAGCAGCTTGTGGCTCGCGGTCTCGGCGTCGGCGGGGTCGTCGCGCAGCGTCTTGAGCATCATCCGGGACATGCGCTGAACGTGGCTGTGCTGGCTCATGCCCCGGACTCTAGCGCCGGACGCGGGCCCGCCGGTAATTCGTCCGCCGAACCTGTGGACAACTCGCCGGTTGTGGACGACTCAGCGCAGCAGCGGCAGCTCCGCGCCCATCACCACGTACGGGCTGGGGGCGCCGGGGAACACCACGCGGCGGGCGAGGTCGCGGTAGCCGAGCTGCCGGTACAGGTGGCGCGCGGGGCTCTCCACGTCGATCGCCGAGAGCAGGCTCCTGGGCTCCGCGGCGGAGTCGGTGATCCGCGTGATCAGCTCGCGGCCGATCCCCCGCTGCTGGAAGGCGGGGTGCACGTGGAGTTCGGTGATGACGAAGGCGTCGTCGAGCCAGCGGTCCTCGCCGGCGGCGCGCAGATAGGGCTGGACGACGGTGGACCACCAGTACACGCGGTTGTTCGGCATGCCGTAGACGAACCCGACGAGCCGCCCGGTGGCGGTGGTGGCGCCCAGCGCGCGGGCGCCCGTGTTGGTCAGGTGCCGCAGCACGACATGGCGGCGGACGGCGATCTCGTCGTCGGTGAGCCCGAAGGCGACGGCCTGTACGGCAAGCGCGTCGTCCACGCGGGCGGCGAGGTCGAGAGGGCCGACGACGACGTCATCCATGGCTGCGCACCCTACCCTGCGCCCCCGGCCCGCCGGCCCGACCCCCGTGACCACACCCCGCCGCGACGCCGGAACGCCGCGGAGACGACGCCCGTACGCGCCCCCCGCACCTCCGCGACGCCGCCGAGCCGGCTCTCAGAACAGCACGCTCATGAACGCCCCGACCTCGCGGAAGCCCACCCGGCGATACGCCGCGCGCGCCACCGTGTTGAAGTCGTTCACGTACAGGCTGACCACCGGGGCCACCTCGCGCAGCGCGTACCGCAGGACCGCCGCGAGGCCGATCTCCGACAGCCCGCGCCCGCGGTGCTCCGGCGCCACCCACACGCCCTGGATCTGGCACGCGTGCGCCGTCGCCGCGCCGATCTCCGCCTTGAAGACGACCTCGCCGTCCTCCACGCGCGCGAAGGACCGGCCGCCGCCCACCAGTTCCGCGACCCGCGCCTGGTACAGCAGCCCGCCGTCGCCCGCGAGCGGCGAGATGCCGACCTCCTCGGTGAACATGGCCACGCACGCCGGCATGATCAGGTCCATTTCGTCCTTGCGGATCCGGCGGACCAGCGGGTCCGGCTGGACCTCCGTGGGCATCGAGGTGGTGACCATCAGCGGCTGCCGCGCCCGCACCTCGCGCGCCGGCCCCCAGGCGGGCTCCAGCAGGGACCACAGCTCGGCGGTGGGCTCGGCGGGGCCGACGATCGACGAGCAGCGCCGCCCGGCGCGCCGGGCGCGCTCGGCGAAGCCGCGCACCGCCTCGGGGGTGGCGCAGACGGGCACGAGGTTGGCGCCGGCGTAGCAGAGGGATTCCAGCCGCCCGCCCGCGTACCAGCCCCACAGCTCACCGCCGAGCCGCCAGGGGTCGAGCCCCGCGACGGCGACGCGGGAGGCGACGAACGCGTTGGCGACCGGTTCGCGGTCGAGCACGGCGCGGGCGGCGTCGAGCTCCGCGGGCTCCAGCAGCCGGGTGGTGGTGGTCGTCAACACAGCGGCACTGTACCCGTGCGCGCGTCCGCCCGCTTCCTGCGGGTACGCGCCGTACCCGGCGGTCAGCCGACGGTGACCTCCGGCTCGCCGGCGGCGGCGCCGTCGGCCTCCATCCGGTCGGCGATCTTCATCGCCTCCTCGATCAGCGTCTCGACGATCTTCGACTCGGGGACGGTCTTGATGACCTCTCCCTTGACGAAGATCTGGCCCTTGCCGTTGCCGGAGGCGACGCCGAGGTCGGCCTCGCGGGCCTCGCCAGGGCCGTTGACGACGCAGCCCATGACGGCGACGCGCAACGGCACCTCCATGCCGTCCAGACCGGCGGTGACCTCGTCGGCGAGCTTGTAGACGTCGACCTGGGCGCGGCCGCAGGACGGGCAGGAGACGATCTCTAGCCGGCGCTCGCGCAGCCCGAGGGACTCCAGGATCTGGATGCCGACCTTGACCTCCTCCACCGGCGGGGCGGAGAGGGAGACGCGGATCGTGTCGCCGATGCCCTCGCCGAGGAGCGAACCGAAGGCGACGGCGGACTTGATGGTGCCCTGGAAGGCGGGCCCGGCCTCGGTGACGCCGAGGTGCAGCGGGTAGTCGCACTGGGCGGCGAGCTGCCGGTAGGCGTTGACCATGACGACCGGGTCGTTGTGCTTCACCGAGATCTTGATGTCCGTGAAGCCGTGCTCCTCGAAGAGCGAGCACTCCCACAGCGCGGACTCGACCAGCGCCTCCGGGGTGGCCTTGCCGTACTTCGCGAGCAGCCGCCGGTCGAGCGAGCCCGCGTTCACCCCGATACGGATGGGGGTGCCGGCGGCGGAGGCCGCCTGGGCGATCTGCTTGACCTGGTCGTCGAACTTCTTGATGTTGCCCGGGTTCACCCGGACCGCGGCGCAGCCGGCGTCGATCGCGGCGTAGACGTACTTCGGCTGGAAGTGGATGTCCGCGATGACGGGGATCTGGGACTTCCTGGCGATCACGGGCAGCGCGTCGGCGTCGTCCTGCGTGGGGCAGGCCACCCGGACGATCTGGCAGCCGGAGGCGGTCAGCTCGGCGATCTGCTGGAGGGTGGCGCCGATGTCGGAGGTGCGGGTGGTGGTCATCGACTGGACCGAGACCGGTGCCTCGCCGCCGACGGCGACGGACCCGACCTGCAGCGTACGACTCGCCCTGCGCTCGGCCATCTTCAGCGGAACGGACGGCATTCCCAGCGAAACGGCAGTCATCTGGCGGCAACCCCTGTTGTACGGATCATGGCCCCCGCCGGATGAGGGCCCGGCTACCGAGATTACGGCACCCGCGCGCCGGGCTGCGGCCGGTGCCGGGGTGGTCACCGGAAGTGTCGATAAACCGGCACCGTGCGTTTACCGCACGGTGCACCGGGGCCGCGACCTGGGCACACCGCGCGGACCGGCGCAGGCGCCGGCGGGTGGCGGACAGGCGGCGGCGGGTGGCGGACAGGCGGCGGGCGGGCGCGTACGGCGTGGTCCGCGCCCCGCTCCGCCGCCCGGGTCAGCCCGTGAGCTTCACCGGGTTCACCACGTCCGCGACCAGCACCAGCAGCGTGAAGCAGATGAACACCCCGGCGACCACGTACGCCACCGGCATCAGCTTGGCGACGTCGAAGGGGCCCGGGTCGGGTCGCCGGAAGACCCGCGCGAACGCGCGCCGCACCGACTCCCACAGCGCCCCCGCGATGTGCCCGCCGTCCAGCGGCAGCAGCGGCAGCATGTTGAACAGGAACAGCGACAGGTTGAAGCCGGCCACGAGCAGCAGCATCGACGCCACCCGCTGCTCCGGCGGGATGTCGAGGTTCAGCACCTCGCCGCCGACCCGGGCCGCGCCGACGACGCCGACCGGCGAGTCCTCCTTGCGCTCCTCGCCCTGGAAGGCCGCGTTCCACAGGTCGGGGACCTTCGACGGCAGCGCGATCAGCGCGTCGAAGCCGTTGACCACCATGTCGCCCATGCGGTCCACGGACTGGCCGAAGTCCTGCCTGACCACGCCGGTGGCGGGGGTGAAGCCGAGGAAGCCGGCCTTCACGTACTCGCCGTCGACGTAGCCGCCGTCGCCGTCGCTCTTGCTGACCGTGTTCTCGGTGAGCGTGGGGTGCAGGTCGACGCGCTTGCCGTCGCGCTCGACGGTGACGGTGGCCGGGCCGATGGTCTCGCGGATGCTGCTTTGCAGGGTCTCCCAGTCGTCGACCGGGCGGCCGTTGAACGCCACGATCTGGTCGCCGCGCTCCAGCCCCGCCTTCTTCGCGGGCGCGGCGGGGTCGGCATCGTTGCACTTGCGGTCCGGGTTCTCGGCGACCGACTCGGCCTTGATCACACAGTCGGAGACCGAGCCGACGGTCGTGGTCTGGGTGGCGATGCCGAACGTCATCATCACGCCGACGAAGACCACGACGGCCAGCACCAGGTTCATGAACGGCCCGGCGAACATCACGATGACCCGCTTCCACGGGGCCCGCGTGTAGAACAGCCGCTTCTCGTCGCCGGGCTCCAGCTCCTCGTACGCCGCCTGCCTGGCGTCCTCGATCATCCCGCGGAACGGCGAGGTGGAGCGCTGCTGCACCCGCCCGTCCTCGCCGGGCGGGAACATCCCGATCATGCGGATGTAGCCGCCGAGCGGGATCCACTTGATCCCGTACTCCGTCTCCCCCTTCTTCCGGGAGAACATCGTGGGGCCGAAGCCGACCATGTACTGCGGGACGCGGATGCCGAACATCTTGGCCGTGCTGAGGTGGCCGAACTCGTGCCAGGCGATGGAGACGAGGAGCCCGAAGGCGAAGACGACGATGCCGAGAATCGTCATGAGTGTCGTCATGGGCGCACCTTCGTCATCAGTTGTCGATCGTCACTTGTCGTGCTGGTCGGCAGGCAGCCCCGCCAGCTCCCTGGCCCGGGCGCGCGCCCAGGTCTCGGCTTCGAGGACGTCCGCGACCGTCAGCCGGGTTCCCGGATCGTCCGTGCCGTGTTCCGCGACGACCTGGCTGACCGTGTCCATGATGCCAAGGAACGGGAGCTTGCCGGTGAGGAAGCCGTCGACACACTCCTCGTTCGCCGCGTTGAAGACCGCCGGGGCGGTGCCGCCGAGGGCGCCGACGTGGCAGGCCAGCGGCACGGAAGGGAACGCCTTCTCGTCGAGCGGGAAGAACTCCCAGGTGCCGGCGGCCGACCAGTCGAAGGCGGGCGCGGCGTCCGGCACCCGGTCGGGCCAGCCCAGCGCCAGCGCGATCGGCATCCGCATGTCGGGCGGGCTGGCCTGGGCCAGGGTGGAGCCGTCGGTGAACTCGACCATGGAGTGCACGTAGGACTGCGGGTGGACGACGACCTCGATGCGGTCGAAGGGGACGTCGTAGAGCAGGTGCGCCTCGATGACCTCCAGGCCCTTGTTGACCAGGGTGGAGGAGTTGATGGTGACGACCGGGCCCATGTCCCAGGTGGGGTGGGCGAGGGCCTGCTCCGGGGTGACCTCCGTCAGCTCCTCGCGCGTCCGGCCGCGGAACGGGCCGCCGGAGGCGGTGACGAGCAGCTTGCGCACCTCGCCGCGGGTACCGCCGAGCAGGGCCTGGTAGAGGGCGGAGTGCTCGGAGTCCACGGGCACGATCTGGCCGTGCCGGGCCACGTCCTTGACCAGCGGACCGCCGACGATCAGGGACTCCTTGTTGGCGAGCGCCAGCATCCGTCCCGCCTTGAGGGCGGCGAGGGTGGGCGCGAGGCCGATGGAGCCGGTGATGCCGTTGAGCACGGTGTGGCACTCGTCGGCGGCGACCTCGGTGGCCGCGTCAGGACCTGCCAGCACCTCGGGCAGCGGCTCGCCGGACCCGTACCGCGCGGTCAGCGCCTCGCGCAGCTCGCCGGCCTTGTCGGCGCGGGCGACCGCGACGCGGCGTACGCGCAGCTTGTGCGCCTGCTCGGCCAGCAGCTCCACCCGGCCGCCCGCCGCGGACAGGGCGGTGACCCGGAACCGGTCGGGGTTGCGCAGCACGATGTCGATGGCCTGGGTGCCGATGGACCCGGTCGAGCCGAGGATGACGATCTCGCGGGGGCCGTCGTCGGCGGGCGCGGGACGCAGGTGCGGATCGGCGAGCGGAGCAGCAGAGGTCTCGGTCATCGCCCCATTGTGTCGGCTCACACTTGGCGCGGAGCAGATGCCCTCTCGATGCCGTCCGCTGTCGGCTCCCCCGTCGATTCGCCGTCCACCGCCGGGGCGCCGGCGGGGGCCGCCGCGGGCCGCGGGCGGCGGGGACGGCTGCTGATCACGGCGTACGCGGCGAGCACGGCGCAGGCCGGGACGATGACGGTCTCCGGCACGTGCACCAGGGACAGCCCGGTGGCGAGCAGGATGATCGCCAGCACCCAGCGCAGCACGGCGCCGGGGGCGCGGGTGGAGAGCACGGCGCCGACGAGCACGCCGGGGATGGCGCCGAGGAGCAGCACGGCCGCGAGCCCCAGGCTGGCGTCGCCGACGATGAAGTGGCCGGCCGCCGCGGCGGCGACGATCGGGATGGCCTGGACGAGGTCGGTGCCGACGAGGTGGTTGGCCTTGAGCCGGGGGTGCACGAGCATCAGCATCACGATGATCAGCGAGCCGGAGCCGACCGAGGTCATGCCGACGACGAGGCCGCCGACGAGCCCGATGACCAGCGTGGGCACGGGACGTACCGGCACATGCGCGTCCTCGGTCTCCTCGCCCTGCGCGGCGCGCCGCCGGTCCAGCCACATCCGGGCGAGCATGCCGGTGACGGCGAGCAGCAGCGCCGCGCCGATGACGATCTTCACCCGGCTCTGCAGGTCCTCGCCCTCGCCGAGGAACTGCAGCAGGAAGGCGCCGCAGAACGCGGCCGGCACCCCGGTGGGCAGCAGCCAGCGCACCACGTCCCACCGGACGGTGCCCGCCTTCTGGTGCACGGCGGCGCCGAAGGGCTTCATGAAGACCGAGGTCGCCAGGTCGCTGCCGATGGCCTGGGTGGGGTTGACACCGAAGACCGTCACCATGATGGGGGTCATGAGGGCGCCGCCGCCCATGCCCGTGAGGCCGACCATGCAGCCCACGAAGGCTCCGGCCACGACCATCGACCACGAAAAGTCCATAGACATCGATACTAGGGATTTCCTATCGGGATGCTAGGGATAGCCTTCTCCGATTTTCACCCCGGAACCGTGAGCTGCGCCACTCGGCAGCCCTGCCTTGACAGGCAACCATTTGGTTGCCAATCTGGGAAACCGAGGTGGTGACCATGGACGACGTCTTCCGGGCGCTCGCCGACGGCAGCCGCAGAGAGCTGCTCGACCGCCTCAACGAGCGGAACGGCCAGACCCTGCGGGAGTTGTGCACGGGGCTGGAGATGAGCAGGCAGGCGGTGAGCAAGCACCTGGCGGTGCTGGAGTCCGCCGGCCTGGTCACCGCCGTGCGGCACGGCAGGGAGAAGCTGCACTACCTCAACCCCGTGCCGATCCACGAGGTGGCCGACCGCTGGATCGGCCGGTACGAGCGCGGGCGCCTCACGGCCCTGTCCGCGCTCAAGCAAGCGTTGGAAGGAAATCCCTTGAAGAAGCCCGCGTTCGTCTACACGATCTACATCGAGACCACGGCCGAGAAGCTCTACGAGGCGCTGACGACGCCGGAGTTCCTCAAGCAGTACCACGGCGGCTGGGCGCCCCGCTCCGACTGGCAGGCGGGCTCGACCGTCTACTGGCCGCTGGAGGAGAACGGCGAGCCCCTGGACCTGGGCCAGCGCGTCCTGGTGGCCGAGCCGGGCAAGCGGCTGGTGTACACCTGGCACACACTGCAGCCGATGCACCAGGAGATGCTGGGCATGTCGGACGCGGAGTTCGCCGAGGCGAGCAAGGAGCGCTCGCAGGTCGCCTTCGACGTCGAGCCGGCCGAGATCCCGAAGCTGGGCGTGAAGCTGACCATCACCCACGACCACTTCGACAGCGCGGAGAGCAGGATGCTGGAGAGCGTCAGCGGCGGCTGGGTCATGCTCGCCTCGCAGCTCAAGTCGATCCTGGAGCGGCAGCCGGCCTGACCGCGGTGCGCGGACGGCGCGCACCGCCGTCCGCGCGACCGCCGTCCGCTAGCCGATCGGCCGGTGCAGGTTCGGCTTCTTCGCCGGACCCGGCTCGGCCTCGGCGATCCACGGGCCGTCGCCCGACGGGTCGACGATGCCCTCCTCCAGCCAGGTGTACGCGTCGTCCAGCACCTGCCTGACCACCCTGCGGTCCAGGTCGTCGGTGTTCGTCCACAGCCGGCCGAACAGCTCCTCGACCCGGATGCGGGCCTGCCGGCAGAAGGCGTCGGCCAGCTCGTACGCCTCCTTGCCGTGCCCGCCCCGGCCGGGAGCGGCGCGCAGCATCTCGGCCCGTACGCACGCGGCGCTCATCGCGAACAGCTCCGCGCCGATGTCCACCACCCGGCCGAGGAAGCCCTGCTTGGTCTCCATCCGCCCCTGCCAGCGGGACATCCCGTAGAACGTGGAGCGCGCCAGCCGGCGGGCGCCGCGCTCGACGAAGCGCAGGTGGGTGGAGAGGTCGCGGTGCCCGGGCGGGTGGAACTCGCCGTACGTCCGCGGCACCTGCCCCTTGCCCGCGACCAGCTTCGGCAGCCAGCGGGCGTAGAAGCCGCCGGCCCGCGCGCCCGCGCGCGCCTTCTCGGAGAGGTTCTTCTGCGGGTCGATGAGGTCGCCGGCGACCTTCAGGTGGGCGTCCACCGCCTCGCGGGCGATGAGCAGGTGCATGATCTCGGTCGAGCCCTCGAAGATCCGGTTGATCCGCAGGTCCCGGACGATCTGCTCGGCCGGGATCGCCTTCTCGCCGCGGGCGGCCAGCGACTCGGCGGTCTCGTAGCCGCGGCCGCCGCGGATCTGGATCAGCTCGTCGGCCATGAGGCTGGCCATCTCCGAGCCGTAGAGCTTGGCGAGGGCGGCCTCGATGCGGATGTCGTTGCGGTCCTCGTCGGCCATCTGGGACGACAGGTCGAGCACCGCCTCCAGCGCGAACGTCGTCGCCGCGATGAAGGAGACCTTCGCGCCGACGGCCTCGTGCTTGGCGACCGGCCGGCCCCACTGCTCACGGGCGCCGCTCCAGCCGCGGGCGATCTTCAGGCACCACTTGCCGGCGCCGACGCACAGGGCGGGCAGCGAGAGCCGACCGGTGTTGAGGGTGGTCAGCGCGATCTTCAGGCCCGCACCCTCGGGGCCGATGCGGTTGGCGGCGGGGACGCGCACCTGGTGGAAGCGGGTGACGCCGTTCTCGATGCCGCGCAGGCCCATGAACTGGTTGCGGTTCTCCACCGTGACGCCCTCGGACGCGGCCTCGACGACGAACGCCGTGATGCCGCCCCGGTGCCCCTCGGACTTCGGCACCCGCGCCATCACCACGAGGAGGTCGGCGACGACGCCGTTGGTGGTCCAGAGCTTGACCCCGTCCAGCAGGTAGTCGGCGTCGGGCCCGTCGCCGTCGGGGACGGCGGTGGTCGCCAGCCGGGCCGGGTCGGAGCCGACGTCGGGCTCGGTGAGCAGGAAGGCGGAGATGTCGGTACGGGCGCACCGGGGCAGGAACTCCTCCTTCTGCTCCTCGGTGCCGAAGATCTTCAGCGGCTGCGGCACGCCGATCGACTGGTGCGCCGAGAGCAGTGCCCCGACGGCGGGGCTCGCGGTGCCGACGAGGGCGAGGGACTTGTTGTAGTAGACCTGCGTGAGGCCGAGACCGCCGTACTTCCGGTCGATCTTCATGCCGAAGGCGCCGATCTCCTTCAGCCCGCGCACGGTCTCGTCGGGGATCTGCGCGTCGCGCTCGATCAGGGCCCCGTCGATGCTCGTCTCGCAGAAGTCGCGCAGCCGGGCGAGGAACTCCTCGCCGCGCGCCACGTCCTCGGCGGCGGGCTCCGGGTGGGGGTGGATGAGATCGAGGCGGAAACGGCCCAGGAACAGTTCCTTGGCGAAGCTGGGCTTGCGCCAGTCCTGCTCGCGTGCGGCCTCGGCGACCTCCCTGGCTTCCTTCTCGGAGACGGACGGCCGTGTGGATGGTGCGGTCATGAGGGGACTCACCTCGCCGCTGAGTAGGGGTTACCAGCCGGTGCTACTTGTGCGTATGTACCCGATTCGGCCGGGAGACACCACCCCGCGCGCGCCAATCGGGTGCCCCGCACCCCGCCGCACGCCCCCACGCCCCCGCCCCGGGACCTCTCTCCGGCCTTCTACCGGACCCCATCACGCCCTCTCCCCGCACGCCCGCCCAAGGGTAGGCTGCCCCACCGACAAGATCACCCGGGCGGCGGCCGGGCCCGGCCGCCGCCCCCGCGTCCCGCGCCGCGGCGGCCCCCGACCCCGTACCCTCGGCCCCCGCGACCCGTGCGCGCACCGGCGGCCCGCGAAACCGCACCCCGCGCCGCCTCACCCTTCCGTCGCGTAGCGCCGCACCCGCGGAGTGCTACGCGCCGGACAACGCACCCTGCCCCGCCGACCGCCTACGGTGGGCAGCAGAGGTACTTACACTCTCCGGAGGGACTCTGCCGTGACTTCCACACAAGCGTTCTGGCTCGCCGGCCGGCAGGCGACCGGCGAGGACACCCTAGACGTCACTTCGCCCTGGGACGGCCGCACGGTCGGCACGGTGAGCATTCCCACCGACGCCCAGATCGAGGAGGCCGTCGCCGCCGCGCACGCGGTGAAGGACGAGCTGGCCGCCACCCCCGCGCACGTGCGGGCCGCGGCGCTCGACCATGTGACCAAGCAGATCTCCGCGCGCGCCGAGGAGATCGCGCGGCTGATCTCCGCCGAGAACGGCAAGCCGCTGAAGTGGGCCCGCGGCGAGGTCGGCCGCGCCGTGTCCACGTTCCGCTTCGCCACCGAGGAAGCCCGCAGGTGGGGCAGCGGCGACGGCCAGCGGCTCGACACCGACCCGGGCGGGGCCGGCCGGCTGGCCTTCACCCGGCGCTTCCCGTACGGCCCGGTCCTCGGCATCGCGCCGTTCAACTTCCCGCTGAACCTGTGCGCCCACAAGGTCGCCCCGGCCCTGGCCGTCGGCGCCCCGATCATCCTCAAGCCCGCCCCCGCCACCCCGCTGTCCGGTCTGCTCCTCGGCGAGCTGCTGGCGGAGACCGACCTGCCGGCCGGTAGCTGGAGCGTGCTGCCGGTGCCGAACGACCGGATGCCCGCCCTCACCCAGGACGAGCGGCTGCCGATCATCTCCTTCACCGGCTCGGACAAGGTCGGCTACGACATCCTCAACTCCGTTCCCGGCAAGCGCGTCACCCTGGAGCTGGGCGGCAACGGCGCCGCCGTCGTCCTGGGCGACTACTCCTCGGATGCCGACCTCGACCACGCCGCGCAGCGGATCGGCACGTTCGCCAACTACCAGGCGGGCCAGTCGTGCATCTCCGTCCAGCGCGTGATCGCCGACGCCTCGGTCTTCGACCGCCTGGTGCCCAAGGTCGTCGCGGCCGTCGAGGCGCAGGTGACCGGCGACCCGGCGGACGAGGCCACCGACGTCGGCCCGATGGTCAGCGAGGCCGCGGCCCAGCGGCTGGAGTCGTGGATCGACGAGGCCGTCGGCGCCGGTGCCCGGCTGCTGACGGGCGGCAAGCGGGACGGTGCGTCGTACGCGCCCACGGTGCTGACGGACGTGCCGGGCGGCGTGCGGATCTCCCACGAGGAGGCGTTCGGGCCGGTCGTGACGGTGCAGCGGGCGGACGACGAGGACGCCGCGTTCGCGGCGGTCAACGACTCGAAGTACGGCCTCCAGGCGGGCGTGTTCACGCACGACGTGCAGAGCGCCTTCAGGGCGCAGCGGAAGCTGGAGGTCGGCGGCGTGATCGTCGGCGACGTCCCGTCGTACCGCGCGGACCAGATGCCGTACGGGGGCGTGAAGCGCTCCGGCGTGGGGCGCGAGGGCGTGCGGTACGCGATGGAGGACTACACGTACGAGAAGGTCATGGTCTTCACGGGGCTCGACGCGCTCTGACGACGGCCGGCCGGCGCCGGGACCCCCGGGATCATCCCGGGGGTCCTCGCATGTCCGGCCGCCCCGGAACGGCCGTGAATCGTCCATGGCAGGCTCCTGACAACCCAGCCCATGCCCTCTAGGGTGCTCGGCGACCCGCCGATTCCCAGGCACCCAGGGGGGATTCACCACATGAGACGCATACGCGCCTGGCGGCCCGCGGGCGTGGCCGCCGTCCTGCTCTCGCTCACCGCGACGCTCGTCTCCGGCGCCACCGCCGCCGAGCCGCAGGCGCGGGAACCCGCGGCCGCACCCGCGTCACCGGCCGCAGCGCCGCCGGCCGCCGCACGGCCCGCCGCCGCGGCACCGGGCGCCGCCGTCGCCAAGCCCGTCATCAACGGCCCTGTCTTCAACGACCCGCTCGGCTCCACCGCCCAGCGCGGCGCCGTCTTCACCCAGCTCATCGCGCTCATCGACGCCACCCCCGCCGGCCAGACCATCCGCGGCTCGGTGTTCGAGCTGGAGGACACGGCCGTCGCCGACGCCCTCATAGCGGCCCAGCGCCGCGGGGTCGCGGTCAAGCTGATCGTCGACGACAACACCCGCGACAAGGGCAGCGCCGCCTGGACCTCGCTGCGCGGCGCACTGGGCACGGACGACACGAAGACGTCCTGGATCGTCGTCTGCGACGACCGGTTCGAGGACCCCGGCATGGACAACGTGCAGCGCGGCTGCCTCCCGGTCCCGCCGCCGGGGCCCGCGTACAACCACAACAAGTTCTTCGTCTTCACCAGGGTCGGCCCCTTCGACGACGGGACCAGCTACGACAAGGTCGTCTTCCAGTCATCCTCCAATCTCAACGACTGGTACAAGAACGAGTCGTACAACGACGCCGTGACCTTCGCCGACGCCACCGTCCACGACGGCTACGCGAAGTTCCACGAGGACCAGCGCCGCCTGCGCCACTCGGCGGCCGGCGACAACACCTACTACTGGTCCACGCCCACCGGCTCCCCCTACCGCGCGTTCTTCTTCCCGCGCGGCGACGCGAACTACGGCAATCCGGCCACCGACACCATCGTCAACGCCCTCGACGAGGTGGCGTGCGCGTACACCGGCACGGACGGCAAGCGGCACCAGACCGACATCCGCGTCGCCATGTTCCAGTTCCTCGGCTCCCGCAAGCAGGTGGCCCAGAAGCTGGCGCAGAAGCGCGCGCAGGGCTGCTGGGTCGACGTCGTCTACAGCGAGGGCGACGCGACGGTCGAGGGCATCCTCGACGCCGCGGGCATCCAGCGCCAGTTCTGCAACTTCCCCAACGGCCCGGGCATCGACGTGCGGACGCACACGAAGTTCTGGCTGCTGGACGGCGACTACAACGGCAGCATCACGCCGCGCGTCTACACGGGCAGCCACAACTGGACCGGATCCGGGCTCCGTTCCGCGGACGAGGCGATGGTACGGATCACGAGCGCGGACTACCACGCGAAGTACCTGTCGTACTTCTACAAGATCCGCGACACCTGCAAGGCCCGTACGCCGTGACTCCCCCGCCGCTCCGCCGGCCGGCAGCCGGCGGGGCGGCGGAACCCGGCTACGCCTTGAGGGCCAGCCACAGCTCCATCCGCGTGTCCGGGTCGTCCAGCGAGCGCCCGAGGATCTCCTCGACCCGCCGCATCCGGTAGCGCAGCGTGTGCCGGTGCACCCCGAGGTCGGCCGCCGCCGCGTCCCACTGCCCGTGCCGCGACAGCCACGCCCGCAACGAGGCGACGAGGTCGCCGCGGCCCCGCTCGTCGTGCTCCCGCAGCGCCCGCAGCGTGCCGTCCGCGAACGCCTGCACCGCGTCGTCCGCCAGCAGGTCCACCACCGAGCCCGCCGTCACGTCCTCGTGCTCCACCAGCACCCGCCCGCGCCGCCGCGCCACCGACAGCGCCTGCTCGGCCTGCTTGTACGCCACCGTCACCACCGCGGGACCCGCCGGCGCCGACACCCCGGCGACCAGCGGCAGCGTCCCCTGCCCGGCGCCGGACCCGCGGGCCTGCCCCACCGCGCCCGGGTGCGCGGCCTCGACCCGCCCGGCGTGCTGCGCCGCCGCCTCCGCGACCGCGCCGCCGTCCCTGGCCAGGACCACCAGCCGGCCGGCGTCCGGCACCGCGAGGAACGCCTCGCCCGACGCGGCCGCCGCGGCGTCCAGCGCGTCGGCCAGCTCCCCCAGCGCCTCCGGCAGCGGCTCCGGCTCGCCCTCCCCCACCGGCGCCACCGGCATGGCGGCCTCGGCGACGAGGAGGCGGACGGGCGCGTCCAGCAGCCCCCCGTACAGCGGCCCGGCGACGGCCCGCGCGTGGTCGGGCTGGCCGGCGAGCAGCAGCCGCAGCACGGCGGTGCCGAGGCGCTGCTCGGCGGCGGAGAAGGCGCTGGAGCGCTCGGTGACCAGGGTGAGGAGGGAGACGGCGGCGTGCACGGCGTAGCGCTCGGCGGGGGCCAGCTTGCCGTCGGTCCCGACGGCGAGGACGCCGCAGCAGCGGCGGCCGGAGCCGAGGGACTGCAGCTCGACGCGGTCCTCGGCGGGTCCGCCGGCGTCCCGCTCCGGGCGGTCGGGAGCATGGTCGGCCCGACGGGCAGCATCGTCGGCTCGGCCGGGAGCACCGTCGGCCGCAGCCTCCGGCGCCGCGCCTGCGGCCCCGTCCGATGCGGCCCCGTCAGATTCAGCCCCGTCAGCCGACGTCCTTTCCGCCGGCGCCCCGTCCGCTACGGCCCCTCCGTCACCCGTGTCCGCCGGCCCGGCCGGCTCCGCGTCTTCCGGCTCCTCGGCCCGTACGCCCGCCACCACCGCGCTCGCCGGCGCTGGCCGCCGGCGCAGCCGCGCCACGTCGCCCTTCAGCGCCTCCGCCCGCGCCACCGCCCCGGCCGGGGAGACCGCGAGCACCTCCCCCGCCGTGTCGTACAGCGCCGCCCAGCCGTGGACGTGCGCCGCGAGCCGGCTGACGACCGTCGCGGGCCCCTCCGCGCCCAGCGCCGCCCGGGTCAGGTCGCGCTGCGCCTCGAAGCCGCGGGTCAGCGACCGGTACTGGTCGGCGGCGATGGCCGCGGAGACCACCTTGGAGATGGCGATGAACGGCGTCTTGCGCGGCACCTCCAGCAGCGGCACCCGCGCCTCCCGGGCCGCCGCGAGCAGCGCCTCCGGCACCGTCTCGACATTCACGCCGACGCCGAAGCCCACCCCGACCACGCCGGCGTCCGCGAGCCGCCGCATGTAGCGGCGCATGGCCTCGGCGTCCTCGACGTCGAGCTTGAGCGCGGTGGTCAGGATCAGCTCGCCGCCTTCGAGATACGGCACGGGGTCTATCAACTCGCTGGTCTGCGCCCAGCGCACGGCCACGTCCAGTTCGTCCGCGCCGGTGAGGACGGAGAGCTTGAGGGTGGGATGACGGACGAGCGAGGCGAGCGTGGGCATGGCACCTTCTGGCTGCTGCGGCGGCCGGGGCCGCCGTGCTGTTCGTGACTGTCTGCGCGACCGCCCCGGCCGGACCGGGCCGCTACGTACGCGACCGGCCCTGACCGCCCCCGTCCGGCCCCGGCGGGCCGGCAGGCCCTCCGGAGTCCGGCGATCCGCACCGTCCTCCGACCGTCGCGGAGGTCTCCGACCGCTTTCAGACTGTCGCTGTGGGTCTTACGCCGCTCCGTATGAACGGCTGTTGCCATTGTGCCTCAGTGGTGCAAGTCGACCAGCACCGGAGGCGTCCGCTCGCCGTCCACTGTCGTCACGGAGAGCACCGCGTGCCCGGGCGGCAGCGTGTTCGCCAGCTCCGAGGCCGACCAGCGCTCCCGCTCCACGGTGCGCACCGTCACCGAGCGGCTCATGGCTTTCGTACCCGTGAAGACCTGCCGTACCCACCTCAGCAGCTTCCGGATGAGCCCGCCGGAGACATCCGGCACATGGGTGACGTCCTCCGCCTCGACCCACTCCGCGCCCCACGCCTCCGCGAAGTGCCGGCCGTCCCAGGTGCTGACGCCGGTCAGCGCCATCCGGCAGCCGACCGCGGCCAGCAGCGGCCCGCGCACCGGCTCCGCGACGTCGTCGAGCCCGCGCAGCCCCAGCACCACGCCGGCGTGCGCGGCGCGCAGCCTCCCGATGGCCCGTACGGACTCGGGGCTGGCGGTGCGGGCTGCGTCGTCGAGGACGAGGGCGGCGAAGAGGGAGCGGTCGGAGCGGGCCGGGGCGGCGGCGGTGAACTGGGCGAGGAGCAGCCGGGCCAGCACCCGGGACGCCTCGGCGTGCGTACGCTCCGGCAGCACGATCCGTACCCGCATCGGGTGCTCCAGCGCCCGCATGGAGAACTGGCGGCCGCGGCCGCGGGTGTCGAAGAACCGGGCGAAGACGGGGCGGTCGAGCACGGCGAGCCGGCCGGCGAGGCGGGCGCCGACGTCGCCGGGGCGGGAGAGCTGGCGCTCGCGGGCGTCGAGCTCGCGGAGGGCGGCGACGGCGCGGTCGGCGGCGAAGGGGTCGGCACCGTCCTCGGGGGCGCCCTCGGCGACGGCGGCGCAGTCGCGCCGCAGGGCGGCGAGGGCGGCGCGGTCGCCGTCGAGGAGGCCGCGCAGCTCGGCGACGCCGGGGAAGGTGCCGTGCGCCGACTGGTAGGCGCCGATGAGCTGGCCGAGGACGGTGACGGCGGGCCGCGCGTGCGCCCAGTCGGCCTCGTCGCCGCCGAGCAGGGCCTCGGCGAGCAGGGCGGCGGCCTCGTCGGGGTCGGCGGTGCCGCCGTAGAGGTCGAGGTCGTGGGGGGAGGAGGGATCGGCGATGCGGATGACGACGTCGTACGCGTCGTCGTCGCCGAGCGGGGCGCCGGCCGCCCCGACGACGACGACGGCGGCCTGCCCGGCGAGCGCCTGGAGGCAGAGCAGCTCGGCGACGGGTCCGGTGAGGCGGTCGCTGACCACGTTGCCCGCGGGGCCGACGGCGAGTAATCCGGTGCCGAGGAGGGCGGGTTCGAGGGCGATGCCGCCGCCGCGGTAGGCGTAGGGATTGCGCTTGTCGTCGGGGGCGGCGCCGATGCGGACCTGGCCGGTGACGAGGTCGTGCCGGTAGGCGCGGCGGCCGATGTCGCGGAGCCCGGAGGGGTGCGGGCAGGCGGCGGGGCCGTCGCGCCGTACGGAGTCGGCGAAGGCCCGCAGCCGGTCGGGCCGGGCCCGTACGGACTCCCAGGCCCGCGCTATCCGCGCCAGGTCGACGTCGTTCATCCCCCCACCCCGAGCGGCCCCCCCGAGCACCTCGGCCTCCCCCACCAACCCGGCAGCCCGCAACTCGGGCCACGCCACGGGATCCTCGGCCTCGGTGTCCTCCTGGGTCCCGTCGGGCTGCTGGGCGCTGAGGACGGGCTCCAGGAAGCGGGTCCACACCTCGCGCCACCGCCCGATGCGGCCGAAGACGTACACGAGCAACAGGATGAACAGGCCGTAGTAGAGGTAGCCGGCGGCGACCATGGCGCCGGTGTCCCGCCAGGCGTCCAGGGTGATCCAGTCGAGCGGCCACAGCCAGATGGTGATGACGCCGTTCCAGCAGAGCGACCACACGAGCAGCCCGCTGATCAGCGCGAGCGCGGCGCCGCCGAGCAGTTGCCGGTCGGACATCCGGTCCGCCTGGTCAGGCGGCCTGGGCACGTGCCCGAACCGCCAGATCCCCGGCCCGGCCTCCGGCCGCGGGGTGCGCATCCAGCGGACGAACGGGTTCTCCCACTCCTCGACCCCGCCCTGCCCGGCTCCGGCCGCCGCACCCGGCGCCGCTCCCCGGGACTGCGGCGGCACCGCGGGGCCGATGGGCGGCTGCGTGGGCCGCACGGGACGCCAGGGCCGATCCCCGTGCTCCGGTCCCGACTTCTGCGGCCCGCGTCGGCCGTCCTCGCCCATGTTCTGCTCTTCCTTCCGCTGGTCCGGCCCCCGTTACGGGTCCGGCCCCGACCTTGCGTTCCTGCGCCCAGTCCGTCGCCGCCGGCAACTCGGCGCCGTTCCGCCCAACTTAGCGCGTGCCGCCCACCGACCCGGTGCCCGTCCGGGGCACGCGCCAACCGCCGCCGTACGCTCACCGGCACCCCCGGAGTCACATATCCGTGCCCCGCATCGTCCTGAGGGCATGAGAAACACCACCTCCGGGGCACCACGCCCGTCGACCGCCCAGGCCAGCTCGCAAGGGAGGCGGTGAGCGTGCCGCACGACGACGATCTCGCCCGGGCCTTCGAGCACGAGCGGCCCCGGTTGCTGCGGGTCGCGTACTCCACCACCGGCTCCCTCGCCGAGGCCGAGGACTGCGTGCAGGAGTCCTGGCTGCGGCTGCGCCGCGTGCCGGAGCCCGGGGCGATACGCGACCTGCGCGGCTGGCTCACCACCGTCGTCGGCCGGCTCGCGCTCGACGCGCTCGGCAGCGCCCGCTCCCGGCGCGAGCGGTACGTGGGCACCTGGCTGCCCGAGCCGCTCGTGGAGCCGGCCGGGGCGGTACCCGCGGCCGACCCGGCGGAGCAGGTGACGCTCGACGAGTCGGTGAGCATGGCCCTGCTCGTCGTGCTCGACGAGCTGTCGCCCGCGCAGCGCACCGCCTTCCTCCTCCATGACGTCTTCGGCCTGCCCTTCACCCAGGTCGCCGAGGTCGTCGGCCGCACCCCTGCCGCCGTGCGCCAACTCGCCTCCCGCGCCCGGCGGCACGTCGAGCGGAGCCGCCCGCACGAGCCCGCGCCGCGCGCGGAGCAGTGGCGGCTGGTGCGCGCGTTCGCCGCCGCCTGCCAGGAGGGCGATCTGGAGGGGCTGGTGCGGCTGCTCGATCCGGAGGTGGCGTGGCGCGGGGACGGCGGCGGGCTGGTCTCGTCGCTGCCGGGGGTGGTGCGGGGCGCGGAGCAGGTGGCGCGCGGGCTGGTCGCGTTCGGCCGCGGGCCGCTGCCGCCCGGCACGATGCGCGTGGTCACCGTCAACGGGGCCGCGGGGCTGGTGCTGTACGGGTCGGAGGGGGAGGTGTCGGTGGCGGCGTTCACGGTGGACGGGGGGCGGATCACGGCGATCGATGTGCAGCGCAATCCGGAGAAGCTGACGTCGGTCCGCTTCCCGGAGGTCTAGGGCGGACCCTTTACAGAGGCTGTGGCACAGGGCGTGGGTCCCTACGCCGTGCGCCGGCGCCCCGCCCGTACGCCGTACGCCCGCCCCACTCCGCCGTACGCCCTCGTCGGCCCCATCTCCGCACCCCCGCGTTTCCGCAGCTCACCCGCCCCCTGTCCACCGTGGACAAAGCGACACGGCAGACCGCTCCCCCGCGTAGCATGCCCCCACCCGGCGCCCGGCCCTAGCCTGCGAGGGAGAGCATCGTCGTCCGGACCCGGAGGAGATCCCCCATGACCAGCGCTTCCGCCACCGCAGGCGCCGCGCTCCCCCAGGAGCGGCGGCTTGTCACCCCGATCCCGGGGCCGAAGTCCCAGGAGCTGATGGCGCGCAAGAACGGCGCCGTGGCGCAGGGCGTGGGCACGGTGATGCCCGTCTTCGCCGCCCGCGCCTCCGGCGGCGTCGTCGAGGACGTCGACGGCAACCGGCTCATCGACTTCGGCGCCGGCATCGCCGTCACCTCCGTCGGCAACAGCGCCGAGGCCGTCGTCCGCCGCGCGTCCGCGCAGTTGGCCGACTTCACGCACACCTGCATGATGGTCACGCCGTACGAGGGCTACGTGGAGGTCTGCGAGCAGCTCGCCGAGCTGACCCCCGGGGACCACGCCAAGAAGTCGGCGCTCTTCAACTCCGGCGCCGAGGCCGTGGAGAACGCCGTCAAGATCGCCCGTTCGTACACCGGCCGCCAGGCCGTCGTCGTCTTCGACCACGGCTACCACGGGCGGACGAACCTCACCATGGCGCTGACCGCCAAGGACATGCCGTACAAGCACGGCTTCGGCCCCTTCGCGCCGGAGATCTACCGCGTGCCCGTCGCCTACCCCTACCGCTGGCTGACCGGCCCCGAGAACTGCGCCGAGGAAGCCGCGGCCCAGGCCATGGACCTGATCAGCAAGCAGGTCGGCGCTTCGAACGTGGCGGCCATCGTCATCGAGCCGATCCTCGGCGAGGGCGGCTTCATCGTGCCGGCGCCCGGCTTCCTGCCGCGCATCGCGCAGTTCGCGAAGGACAACGGCATCGTCTTCGTCGCCGACGAGATCCAGTCCGGCTTCTGCCGTACGGGCCAGTGGTTCGCCTCCGAGGCGGAGGGCGTCGTCCCCGACCTCATCACCACCGCCAAGGGCATCGCCGGCGGGCTGCCGCTGGCCGCGGTCACCGGCCGCGCGGAGATCATGGACGCCCCGCACGTCGGCGGCCTCGGCGGCACGTACGGCGGCAACCCGGTGGCGTGCGCCGCCGCGCTCGGCGCCATCGAGACGATGCGCGAGCTGGACCTGAACGCGAAGGCCCGGCGCATCGAGGAGATCATGAAGACCCGGCTGATCGAGCTGCAGGGCAAGTACGACGCGATCGGCGAGGTGCGCGGGCGGGGTGCGATGCTGGCCATCGAGCTGGTCAAGCCGGGGACGAAGGACCCCGACCCGCAGCTCACGGCGGCGCTGGCCAAGACGTGCCACACGGAGGGGCTGCTGGTGCTGACCACCGGGACGTACGGGAACGTGATGCGCTTCCTGCCGCCGCTGGTGATCGGCGAGGACCTGCTGGCCGAGGGGCTGGACATTCTGGAAGGGGCGCTCTCGCGGAACGCGTGAGGCAGGCGGTACGGGCACGGCGCACCCCGCGCCGGTCGGCGGCGCGGGGTGCGGAACGGTCACAGGAGCCGGCGCAGGGCCGGGTGTCGGCGCCGCCGCTACGGCGGTGGGCGGTCGCGGCGTGGGCCGTCCTCGGCTGCGCCGTGCTCTACGGGCTGCTGGCCTGGCAGGTCGCGGTGGACGGGCCGGTGCGCGAGCTGGACGAGCGCACCGGCCCCGCGCTGTCGCGGCACGCCCCGCCGGGCGCGGAGCTGCTGGCCGACCTGGGCGGGGTCTGGGTGGCGCTGCCGGTGCTGGCGGCGGCGATGCTGTACGCGGTGTGGCGCACGCCGGTACGCGCCGGGGCGGCGACCGGCGGCGCGGAACGTACCGCGACCGCCTCCGCGCGCCACGGACCCCTTCGTCGTCTTCGCCCCCTTCACCGCCTGCACCCCCTTCGTCTCCTGCACCCCCTTCACCACCGCGTCCCGGCCGCCGTACGGGTCCCGCTGCTCGCCGGGGCCGCCGCCGTCGCCGTGCTGCCCGCCGTCGTCCTGCCGCTGAAGTCCGCGCAGGCCAGGCCCGGCCCCAAGGGCCCGCTCGCCGACGACTACGCCGGCTTCTTCCCCTCCGGCCACTCCACCACCGCCGCCGTCGCCTACGGCGCCGTCGTGCTGCTCCTGCTGCCGCTGCTCCGCTCCCGCACCGCCCGGCGGCTGCTGGTGGCCGCGGCGGGGGCGGTGGTAGCGGGAGCGGGGGCGGGGCTGGTGTGGCGGGAGTACCACTGGCCGCTGGACGTGCTGGCGGGGTGGTGTGTGGCGGGGGTGCTGCTCGCCGGATGCTGGTACGGAGCCACCCGGCTCACGGCGTACGCCGCGGCGCGCGTCATTCCCCACCAGCCGGACCACCCCCGCCGCCCTCAGCACCGGTAGGACCCGTAGGACCTGTAGGCCCCGTCCCGCCCGGACCGTCCGCGAGGTGCGCCGCCGCCTCGTGCATCGCCAGCTCCAGCACCACCGGATCCGTCAGCAGCCCGCTGCCGTCCGGCGGCACCAGCCACCGCAGCGCGCCGGTCGACCGCCCCGGGTAGGGCACCAAGATCCACGTCCCGCGCCCCGCGCTTCGTACGCCCGTACCGACCCACCGCGCCGCCGTCCCCGGCGGCACGAAGAACCCGAGCCGCGCGTCCGTCATGTCCGCCAGCACCGGGCCCGGCCGACCGGTGATCCGGGCGACCACGTCGAGCGCCGGCCGCCCCAGCTCCCCCGGCAGGATCAGCACGTCCCACAGCCGCCCGGCGGGCAGCAGCGACACCCCCAGCGGGTTGCGCTCCCACTCCCACCGGCAGGTCTCGGGTTCGGGTGCCGCCGAGACCAGCCACTCCACCGCGGAATTCGCCCCCGCATCAGTCATCACGCTCATCCCTCGTCGCCCCTCGCACCGGTCTCTGCTAGACCGGCTGTCAGTTGGGGAGAGGGGGCAGGGCCGCAGCTCTTATGCGGCTTTACGGAAATGACCGAGTGGCGTGGACCACCATGCTCAGCAGGGGCGCACGCCGGAGCGCGCGGAGGTGCGCGGCGTGCGTCAGGCGGGCTGTTCGTCGGTGCGGCCGTCGAGGTCCTTCCACCAGTACGCGTACTCGTAGGGCCCGCCCGGCGAGACCTCGAACTCGACCTCGCCCGTCCCGTCGTCGAGCACGAAGCGGTACATGGCCACCGCGACGCGGTCGTCGGCGAGGGTCAGCGGCAGCCCGTGGCCGCTCTCCTGCTCCAGGTTCCCGTCGTCGGAGCCGATGGGGTACGCGCTCACCTCACTGCTCGCCAGTGTCACCAGCTCGCCGGTGAGGTTCTCGACCCGTACCCACACGTCCAGGTAGCCGCCCCGGGTCGGCTCCGCGTGAAGGGTCACCTCCAGGCCGTCGTCGTAGGCAATGGTCTCGCCGGACTCGACCGCGCTGTCCGTCTCGGGCGAGACGGGGGCGAAGAAGTCGACCGCGAGGACGACGAGCAGGATGCTCATGCCGATACCGACGACCGCCGCCACACCGCCGAGCCAGATGCCCGACAGCCCTGACCCCCTGTTGCGCGCCTCGCCCCGCCGCACCCGGCGGAGGGTGACGATGCCGAACCCGACGGCGAGGCCGCCGAGGATGACGGCGAGGGGGCTGAGGAGGACGGTGAAGGAGAGCACGGCGCCGATGACGCCGAGGATCACCGCCGCGGTCCCCGAGCCGTTGCGCGGCCCGGCGGGCGGCACCCAGGCGTAGGGGCCGGGGAGGTAGGGCTTCGGGCCGTACGGACCGGGGTCGGGACCCGGCTGCGGCCGCTGCCAGCCGGGCGCGAGGGGCACGGGCGGACCGCCGTCGGGTGAGGGCAGCAGATCGGTGCCGGGGGCCGCCGGGAGGTCCTTCCGCCCGCCGGACGCGGGGTCCGCGGGGCCGGCGACCGGAACCTCCGTCACCCCCGCATCCCGGCCCCCCTCCGCACTCTGGTCGGCACCCGCACCGTCGTCGGCGGGCCCGTCCGCGCCCGCGGCCGCGCGCGTATCCGCGTCCCCGCCCGCCTCCGCGTCGGCCCCGGCCCCCGCCCCGGCGGGCACCCCGGCGGGATCCCCCGCCTCCCGGCTCTCCTCCACGCGGAGCGCACCTCGCCCCGCCGCGTCGTCCCGCCGGTCCGTTTCCATGGGCTCAACTGTACGAGCCGCCCGTAACCCCTCGGACCGGCTCACCCCGCGCCGCCGCCGGCCAGGACAGCGTCCCCGACCGGTCCACCATGACCTGCACGCGGTCACCGTCCCGCCGGTCCGCGGGCTTCTCCTCCTCGTCGTCCCCGGAGAAGATCACGCCCGTCAGCGTCAGCACGATGACCGCCGCCGCGACCGCGAACGCCACCGCGCCCGTCGCGATGCCGATGACCGCGTTGCGCCCGGCGACCGCCCCGTCGCGCCGCGCGCGGCTGCGCGCGACCAGGCCGAGCACCAGCGCCGCAGGACCCAGCAGCACCGAGAGGACGATGCCGTAGACCGTGGGCAGGAGCGTGACGCCGACGATGCCGCACACCATCGCCTTCGTGCCCAGACCTGCCGGTCCCTGTCGCGCCCCGGCCGCGGCCGGGGCGGGTGGACTGCTCGCCGCCATGTGCGCTCCCTCCGCTGCCCTCGCGCCCCGCGCGCACGCGCGTTCGCACATGCTACGGAGCCGGGGCGGCGCCGTCAGTCCGTTGGCCTACGATGATGCGATGGCCGATCTCGACTCCTTCATCGCCGGTCTGCCCAAGGCCGAGCTCCATGTCCACCACGTGGGCTCCGCGTCGCCGCGCATCGTCGCCGAACTCGCGGCGCGGCACCCGGACTCCGCGGTGCCCGCGGACGCCGCCGCGCTCGCCGAGTTCTTCTCCTTCCGCGACTTCGCCCACTTCATCGAGATCTACCTGTCCGTCGTGGACCTCGTCCGCGACCCCGAAGACGTGCACCTGCTGACGTACGAGATCGCCCGCGACATGGCCCGCCAGCAGATCCGGTACGCGGAGCTGACCGTCACGCCGTACAGCTCCACGAGCCGCGGCATCCCCGACCGCGCCTTCCTCGACGCTCTGGAGGACGCCCGGCGCAGGGCCGAGACCGAGCTGGGCGTCGTGCTGCGCTGGTGCTTCGACATCCCGGGCGAGGCGGGGCTCGCGGCGGCCGAGGAGACCGCGCGGATCGCGATAGACGTGGGCTGCGAGGGGCTCGTGGCCTTCGGCCTGGGCGGCCCCGAGATCGGCGTGCCGCGCGGGCAGTTCAAGCCGTACTTCGACCGGGCCATAGCGGCCGGGCTGCGCAGCGTCCCGCACGCGGGCGAGACGACCGGGCCGCAGACGGTCTGGGACGCGGTCACGGAGCTGCGCGCCGAGCGCATCGGGCACGGCACGAGCGCGGCGCAGGATCCGAAGCTGCTGGCGCACCTCGCGGAGGCGGGGATCGCGCTGGAGGTATGCCCGACGTCCAACATCGCGACGAAGGCGGTGGCTTCGCTGGACGAGCACCCGCTGCGGCAGATCGTGGACGCGGGCGTGACGGTGGCACTGGGCAGCGACGACCCGCCGATGTTCGGTACGGACCTGAACACGGAGTACGGGGTGGCGGCTCGTCTCCTCGGCCTCGACGAGGCGGGGACGGCGGCGCTGGCGAAGAACTCGGTCACGGCGTCGTTCATGGACCCGGTCGCGAAGGCGGCGCTGACCGCGGAGATCGACGCGTACCTCGCCGCCTGGCCCGCGACCGCCGCCGGCGGCGCTCCCGGGGCCGCGACCCCTACCGCCCCGTGACGGGCGCCGCCCCCGCCGTGCTGGCGGTCGCCCACCGCGGCGATCCGTACGTCGTCCGCGAGAACACCCTCGGCTCGCTGCGCTCCGCGGTGGCCGCGGGCGCGGACGCGGTGGAGTTCGACGTCCGGCTGACGTGGGACGGCGTGCCGGTGCTGCTGCACGACCGCACGCTGCAGCGGCTGTGGGGGCAGGAGGTGAACCTGGCCTCGCTGACGTACGCCGAGGTCGAGGAGCGCTCCGAGGGCGGCATCCCGACGCTGCGCGAGGCGCTGAAGGTCATGGCGGACAGCCCGGGCGTCCGGTCGTTCATCGACCTGCCGGACCCGGGGGCGGCCGGACACGTCGTCGCCGAGGTGCTGGAGTCCGACGCGGCGGCGCGTACGTACTACTGCGGCGGCACCGCGGCCCTGCTCACCATCCGCGCCGCGGACCCCGACGCCGAGATAGCGCTGACGTGCTCCTCGCCCGTCCCGTACCGCGCGGGCCTGCTGCGGCGCCTGCGCCCGCAGTGGCTCAACTACCGCTTCGGCCTCCTCGACGAGGCGACGGTCCGCGAGGACCACGACGCGGGCTACAAGGTGTCGTGCTGGACGGTCGACTGGCCGCGCAACTGGCGCCGGCTGACGGCCATGGGCGTCGACGCCATCACCAGCAACCGCATCGCGGGGCTCCGCCGCCACCTGGGCCCCTGAGGGCGGCTCAAGGACAGGCGCTGCAACGGCGGGTGCGGCAACGACCGGCGCCGTAACGGCGGGTGCCGCGTGGCGGGGGCTCGACTCCCCCGCCACGCGGCTCTCTTCCGCTCCCGTGCGCCGGCTGTCCAGGACGGCGTACGGGCCTCAGCGGCCGGCTTCCGCCGGAACCGGGGTCTCGTCCCGCGCGGGCGGGGGTCCGGGGGCGGCTTCCGGCTCCGGCTGCGGTGCGCCCGAGGCGGGCACGCGGCGGAGCAGGGTCGCCGACAGGACCGCCGCCGCGACCGCCAGGCCCGCGGCGAGCGCCGCCGCCACGTTGAGCCCGCTCGCGAACGCCTCCCTGGCCGGCGCCAGCACCGCGTCGCCCAGCGCCGCCGGGAGGTTCTCCGCCGCGCTCAGCGCGCCCGGCAGGGTGTCGCGGGCGGCGGCGTCCGCACCGTCGGGGACGCCGGCGGGGACCGCGTCCGTCATGTCGCCCCGGTAGACGGCCGTGCCGACGCTTCCCAGCAGGGCGATGCCGAGGGCCACGCCGAGGTCGCTGGCCGTGCTGTTGACCGCGGACGCGGCGCCCGCCTTCTCCGGCGGGGCGGAGCCGATGACCAGGTTGGTGGCCAGCGCCATCACCGGCGCGATGCCCGGGTAGAGCAGGTAGAAGCCGGTGATCAGCAGCGGCAGCCCGCCCACGCTGTCGACCTGGGTGAGCACCACGTACCCCGCCGCCGACAGCAGGCTGCCTGCCGCCACGACGTACCCCGGCCGCACCCTGCGGGCGATCACCGGCGACAGCATCGAGACGATCACCAGCAGCACCGCCGCCGGGAGGATCCACAGCCCCGCCTCCAGCGGCGTCAGCCCCTCGACGAGCTGCAGGTACTGCGTGAAGAGCAGGTACACGCCGCCGAGCGCGACCGCGCTGAGGAGGAAGACGGCCAGCGAGCCGCTGAAGGTGCGGTTGCCGAACAGCCGCATGTCCAGCAGGGGGTCGGTCAGCCGTAGCTGCCGCCGGACGAACACGGTGGACAGCACGACGCCGAGGACGAGGGCGACGATCGCCTTGGCGTTCACGCCGTGCGCGGCCATCTCCTTCACCCCGTAGACGATGGGCAGGATGGTGACCACCGACAGCGCCACGCTCGGCAGGTCGAGCCGCCCCGGCTGCGGCGCCCGGTACTCGGGCACCAGGAACGGCGCCGCGAGCAGCACGAGGCCCATCACCGGCGCGCCCGCCAGCAGGGCGGCCCCCCACCAGAAGTTCTCCAGCAGCAGCCCGCCGACCAGCGGGCCGACGGCCACGCCGACGGACACGGACGCCGCCCACAGGCCGATGGCGGTGGCACGCTGCTTGGCGTCCTGGAACATGTTGCTGATCAGCGACAGCGTCGACGGCATCACCGCCGCGGCGCCCAGGCCCATCACGGCGCGCGCCCCGATCAGCGCCTCCGCACTCGGCGCGAACGCGGCCGCCGCGGACGCCGCGCCGAACGCCACGGCGCCGAAGAGGAGGATGCGGCGGCGGCCGATGCGGTCACCGAGGGTGCCCATGGCGACGAGCAGGCCGGCCATCATGAAGCCGTAGATGTCGTTGATCCACAGCAGTTGGCCGCTGCTGGGTTCGAGATCGGCGGCGATGTCGGGGGTGGCGAGGAAGAGCACGGTCATCGTGACGAACAGCAGGATCGTCGGCGCGAGCAGCACCGCGAGGCCGAGCCACTGCCTGGGGCCGGCGCGCAGCGCGGGGGCCTCCGGGGCGATTGCGGACATGATTCTTCTCGTTTCGGGGTTTGGGGACGGCAGGGATCAGAAGGGATATGGGGTGCGGGCGCGGGCGGTGCGCAAGGCGCGGGCCCACCAGATGAGTTCGTCGAGCGCGTGGTCGGGGCAGTCCGTCTCGTGGACGGTCAGCGCGTGCGCCTCGGCGAGGTCGGCGCGCAGGGTGCGCAGCGCACGTGCGGTTTCCTCTCCCGCGCGTACGTGCAGCGCCACCGGCCGCGCCTTGAACGCCTCGGCGCACCACACCAGCGCGCGCTGCAGCGGCCCGGCGGAGTGCCGCTCTGCGGGGTACTGGCCTGCGGGGTACTGCCGGGCCGCGGCCGGGGCCACGACGACGAACCCGTCGGCCGCGTCCAGCCACGGCCGCAGCTCCCGTACGGCGGGCGGCTCCGGCGCGTCGCCGGGCAGCACGCCGGGGCACGGCTCCGGCAGACAGGCGGCCGCGAGGTCGATGAGGTCGACCTCCAGCCGGGCCCGCCGGCCCGCGAGCCCCGCGAGCCACCGGGCCTCGGCGCCCGCCGCCCGGCCGGGTCCGAGGCCGCCGAGGACGGTCAGCCGCAGCGTGACGTCCGTATTCATCCGGGGCCTCCTCCCACTCGCCGGCGACGACGTGGACCACGGTCGGGCAGAGCGCTCCAGGTCTCCTTCCGATCCGCTTCAGGTCCGCTGCGGGTACGGCCCCGGCCTGCGGCGACGGGCGCTGTCAGTGCGCTGGGTTACCGTGAACGCATGCGCTTCGGGGTGCTCGGTCCGCTGGCGGTGTGGACGGCCGGCGGCCAGGCGGTCCGCGTACCGGAGGTGAAGGTCCGCAGCCTCCTGGCCGACCTGCTGATCCACGCCGGCCGCGCCGTGCCCGCCGACCGGCTCGTGGACGACCTGTGGGGCGGCAGCCCGCCGGCGAACCCTGCGGGGGCGCTGCAGACCCGCGTCTCCCAACTGCGCCGCGCGCTGGAGGACGCCGAGCCCGGCGCCCGCGCGCTCGTCGTCTCCCGCCCGCCCGGCTATCTGCTGGACGTCGACCCCGAGGCCACCGACACCGGCCGCTTCGCCGCCCTGACCGCCGCCGCCCGCCGCGCCGAAGGACCCCGGGCGCGCGCGGCCCTGCTCGCGGACGCGCTCGCGCTGTGGCGGGGCGAGGTGCTGGCGGACTTCGCCGACGAGGAGTTCGCGCGCGCGGAGATCGCCCGGCTCGACGAGCTGCGGCTGACGGCCCTCGAAGAGCAGGCGGAGGCCCGGCTCGAACTCGGCGAGCACGCGCTCCTCGCCGACGAGCTGGGCGACCTCGTCGCCCGCCACCCGCTGCGCGAGCGGCTGCGCGCCGCGCAGTTGCGCGCGCTGTACCGCGCGGGGCGGCAGAGCGAGGCGCTGGCGAGCTACGGCCGGCTGCGCACGCAGCTCGCGGAGGACCTGGGCCTGGACCCGGGCCCGGAGCTGGTCGCACTGCACCAGTCGATCCTGGAGCAGGACGCGGCGCTCGGCCCGCCGGAGCGGGAGGAGACGGCGGTACGGGGCAACCTGCCCGCGCCGCACGGCGACTTGATCGGCCGCGACGAGTCGGTGGCGGCGGTCCGGGCGCTGCTGGCCACGGGCCGGCTGGTGACCCTGACGGGCCCCGGCGGGGTGGGCAAGACCCGGCTGGCGCTGGAGACGGCCCGGGGGCTGCCGGGGTCGTTCCCTGACGGCGTGTGGCTGGTGGAGCTGTCGGCGCTGGCACCGCCCCGGCCGGAAGCGGCGCCGGAGGACGTCGCCCCCGACGCCGACACGGCGGCGGAGGTCGTGGCCGCGGCGCTGGGCGTACGGGACGAGACCGCCGGCGGCGGCCTGCTGACCGGCGCGGGCGGCACGCCCCCCGCGGAGCGGCTGGCCGAGGCGCTGCGGACGAAGCGGGCGCTGCTGGTCCTCGACAACTGCGAGCACGTCGTGGACGCGGTCGCCGCTCTCTGCGCCCGGCTGCTCGCGGCGGCACCGGGCGTGCACGTGCTGGCGACGGGCCAGGAGCCGCTGGGCGTCGGCGGCGAACACCTGTGGCCGGTGGCGCCGTTGGACGTACCACCGCCGGGGACCGGAGCCCCCGTCGCAGCCCCGGCCGACGCGGACGGCGCAGTACATCCGGCCGCGGCGATCCCGCCCGCCGCGAGCGGCACCACGCACCAGGCCGCCGCTCCCGCCCCCACCCCCGACCTGGCCGCGCTCCGCACCTCCGGGGCCGTGCGGCTCTTCGCCGCGCGGGCGGCCGCCGCCGCCCCCGGCTTCGCCGTCGACGCGGGGAACGCCGCCGCCGTCGCGACCGTCTGCCGCCGGCTCGACGGCATCCCCCTCGCCCTGGAGCTGGCCGCCACCCGCGTACGGGCCCTCGGCGTACACGAGTTGGCCGCCCGGCTCGACGACCGGTTCCGGCTGCTGTCCGCGGGACCGCGCGACGCGCCCGCCCGGCAGCGCACCCTGCGGGCGATGCTCGACTGGAGCTGGGAGCTGCTGACCGCCCCCGAGCAGGCCGTGCTCCGCCGCCTCTCCCTGCACGCGGACGGCTGCACGCTGCGCGCCGCCGAGGCGGTCTGCGCGGGCGACGGCATCGCCGAGGACGACGTGCTCGGCCTCCTCGCCCGCCTCGTCGACCGCTCCCTGGTCATGACCACGCCGGGCGACGGCGTGGCCCCCGCGCGCTACCACCTGCTGGAGTCCGTCGCCGCCTACGGCCACGAACAGCTCTGCGAGGCCGGCGAGTTCACCTCCGTACGCCACCGCCACGCCGCGTACTACGTCTCCCTCGCCGCCGAGGCCGAGCCCCAGTTGCGCGGACCCGCCCAGCGCCAGTGGCTGCTGCGCCTCGACGCCGAGTCCGCCAACATGCGGGCGGCGCTGGAGGACGCGGTGCGTACCGGCGCCGCGGCCACGGCGCTCGGCCTGGCCCGCGACCTGGCGTGGTACTGGGTGCTACGCGGCCGCCTCGGCGAGGGCCGCCGCTTCCTCACCACGGCCCTGACCACGCCCCCGACGGCCGACGCGGCACATCCCGCGGCCGACGCGGAACGGGAACGCGCGGCCCGTACCACCGCCCTCACCTGGCGCGCCGCCATGACCCTCCGCCTCGGCGAGACCCTCACCCCCGACGCCCTGCCCGCCGTCCGCCCGGCACCGCCCGCCGCCCTCCCCGAACTGGCCGCCGGCGCCCGCGCCGACGCCTTCCTCGGCCTCACCCGGCTCGGCCTCGGCCCGCTGCCCGGCGGCGGCGACCCGCTGGCCCGCGCCGAGGAGGTCTTCCGCGCGCTCGGCGACCAGTGGGGCACCGCCGCGGTGTCCAGCACCATCGCAAGGCAGGCGGTGCTCCGCGGCGACCTGCCGGCGCTCGCGGAGTACGGGGAGCGCAGCATGGCGCTCTTCGCCGGACTCGGCGACCGCTGGGGCCAGTTGCACGCGACGTACGCCCTCGGCACGTACGCGGAGATCACCGGCGACTACGCGCAGGCCGCCCGGCTGCACCGCGAGGGCCTGCGGATGGCCGAGGACCTGGGGCTGTGGTCGGAGGTGTCGGACAAGCTGTCGATGCTGGGCCGCGTCGCGCTGCTCACGGGGGACGTCGCGCAGGCCGACGACCTGCACGGCCGGGCCGCGCGGCTGGCCGCGGAGCAGGGGTACGTGGTGGGCGAGGAGTTCGCGGGCATCGGCCTGGCGCTGGGCGCCCGCCGGCAGGGGCGGCTGGCGGAGGCGGAGGCGCATCTGCGGCGCTGGCTGGACTGGGACCGGAAGATCGAGTCGGACGTGGGCACGGCGCTGATCCTCGCCGAGCTGGGCTTCGTCGCGGAGCTGGCGGGCGACCCGGAGCAGGCCCGCGCCCACCACCGCGAGGGCCTGGCCTCCGCCCGCCCCACCGGCGACCCCCGCGCCCTCGCCCTCGCGCTGGAGGGCCTGGCCGGTGCGGAGTCCCTGGCCGGCAACGCCACCGCGGCCGCCCGCCTCCTCGGCAAGGCCGAAGCCCTCCGCGCCGCCGCGGGCGCCCCCCTCCCCGAAGCCGAACGCATCGACACCGACCGCATCACGGCCCGCCTCCGCGCGGAACTGGGCCCGGCGGACCTGGCAGCGGAGCTGGCGAAGGGCAGGGCCGCCGGGTGGGAAGACGTGCCGACCGGCGAGGCGTGAGCGGACGAGCCGCCGCACGGACCGGGGCCGGCACCGCCTAGGACGTCCCCGGGTCAGCCGCCTTCGCGTACGGACCAGGGGGAGCCGTAGGCCGTGAGGAGGTCCAGGAAGGGACGGGGCGGGAGGGCTTCCGGGCCCAGGACTCCCGCGGCGGTCCACTGGGCGGTGGCGAGGAGTTCCAGGGCTATCACCGGGTTGATGCCCGTCTGCCAGACGACCGCCTGGACGCCGTCGAGGGCCATCGTCTCCTCGTTGTCCGCCACGTGGTAGAGGTACACCTCCCGCGGCCCGCCGGCCTTCGTGCCGCGGACCCACGTCCCCGCGCACGTCTTGCCGCGCATCCGGTCGCCCAGGGTCGCCGGGTCCGGGAGGCACGCGGCGACCACGTCGCGCGGCGAGACCTGCGCGTCGCCGACCGCGACCGGGGCGGTGCGGTCCAGGCCCAGCTTGTGCAGGGTCTTGAGGACGTCGATGAACTCCTCCCCCAGCCCGTACTTGAAGGTGACCCGCTTCGCGTCTATCCAGCGCGGCACGAGGAGCACCTCCTCGTGCTCGACGTTGACGCACTCCACCGGCCCGATGCCCGCCGGGAAGTCGAAGACCTCCGGTTCGCTGAAGGGTTCGGTGGTGTGCCAGCCGCGGCCGGCGTCCCAGATGACGGGCGGGTTGAGGCACTCCTCGATCGTCGTCCAGATGGAGAACGACGGCGCGAAGTCGTAGCCGTCCACGGTGAGGTTCGCGCCGTCGCGTACGCCGATCTCCTCGACGGTGTCGAAGAGTTCGTCGGCGGCGTAGCGCGCGAAGACGTCGGAGAGGCCCGGTTCTACGCCCATGCCGACGAGGGCGAGGCGTCCCGAGGTGGCCCAGCGGTCGGCGGCGGCGAACTGCTCGTCGCCGAGCTTCACGCCGCACTCCTCGTACGGGCGGACGGGGTGCGGGCGGGACAGGGACATCGCCATGTCGACATAGGTGGCGGCGGTGTCGTACGCGGCCTCGAAGAGCGGCATGACGAAGCGCGGGTCGGTGGCGTTCAGGAGCGCGTCGCAGCGGTGGGTACGCAGCAGGCCGGCCACCGCCGTACGGTCCCCGGCGTCCACCCGGGCCGCGGTGAACCGGGCGCCGGAAGGCCCCGGGTGGGCGGCCCGTACGTAGGCGACCGCGGCCTCCGCCCGGCCGAGGTCGTAGTCCGCGACGACCATCGCCTCGAAGAAGTCGCGGCGCGCCGCGATCCGGGTGATCGCCGTGCCGACGCCGCCCGCGCCCACCAGCAAGATGCGCATCTGCCCACTCCCTGCGTCCGTCAGCTGTCGAAGCCCATACCCATGCGGTCCAGCGCCCTGAGCCACAGGTTCCGCCGCCCGCCGCCCGCGTCGGCCCGCGCCAGCGACCACCGCGTCAGCCCGATGCCCGCCCACGCCAGCGGCTCCGGCGGGAACGGCAGCGGCTTGCTGCGCACCATCCGCAGCTCCGTGCGCTCCGTGCGCTCCCCCGCGAGCAGGTCGAGCATCACCTCGGCGCCGAAGCGGCTGGCGCCGACGCCGAGTCCGGTGTAGCCGGCGGCGTACGCGACGCGGCCGGCGTGGGCCGTGCCGAAGAAGGCGGCGAAGCGGGAGCAGGTGTCGATGGCGCCGCCCCAGCGGTGGGTGAAGCGGACGTCCGCGAGCTGCGGGAAGCAGCGGTGGAAGTGGCGGGCGAGCTTCAGATGGGTCTCGGGACGCTGGTCGTACTCGGCGCGCACCGCGCCGCCGAAGTGGTGCACGGCGTCGTAGCCGCCCCACAGGATGCGGTGGTCGGCGGTGATGCGGAAGTAGTGGAACTGGTTGGCGCCGTCGGCGAGCCCCTGGCGGCGCTGCCAGCGCACGGCGTCGCGCTGCGCGGCGGACAGCGGCTCGGTCATGAGCGCGTAGTCGTAGACGGGGGTGAGGTAGGGGCGGATCCGGCGGACCAGGTTCGGGAAGGCGTTGGTGCCGAGCGCGACGTGCGGCGCGCGCACCCGCCCGTACGGGGTACGCACCTCCATCGCGCCTCCGCGCCCCCGCCCGCCCGGGCCTCCCGCGGAGCGGAACGCCCCGCCCCCGCCGCCTCCTCCGCCGGCGGAGGCGAGGGCGAGACCCGGGGTGTGTTCGTAGATCCGTACGCCCGCCTCCAGGCACGCCCGCTTGAGGCCCCAGGCCAGCCGCGCCGGGTGGACCATGGCGACGCCGTCGCGGTCCCAGAGCCCGCCGAGGAACGTCGGCGAGTCGACCTCGGCGCGGACCGCGTCCCGGTCCATCAGCAGCAGCCCCTCGCCGAGCCCGCGGCGCGTCGCCTCCTCGGCGAACTCGCTCAGCTCGTCGAGCTGGTACGGCTCGGTGGCCACCGTGATCTCGCCGGTGCGCCGGAAGTCGCAGTCGATGCCGTACCGGTCGACGGCCGCGCCGATCGCGTCCAGGTTCTCCGCGCCCAGCCTCTCCAGCGTGCCGATCTCCTCGGGCCAGCGCTCCAGGCCGTTGCCGAGGCCGTGGGTGAGCGACGCGGCGCAGAAGCCGCCGTTGCGGCCGGAGGCGGCCCAGCCGCACTCGGCGGCCTCGATGAGGACGACGTCACGGCCGGGTCCGCGCTCCTTGGCCAGCAGCGCCGTCCACAGGCCGCTGTAGCCGCCGCCGACGACGAGCAGGTCGGCCTCCTCGGCGCCGGCGAGCGCGGGCAGCGCCGCGGGCCGTTCCGGGTCGTCGAGCCAGTACGGCCGCGGGGCGGCGGACGCCAGGGAACGTGCGGGGTCCGTCATGCCCGTGACCTCCGCCGCGCCCCGACGACCTGCCCGGCCACCACCAGCGCCAGCGCGGCCACGAACATCGCCGTGCCGATGACGTTCACCTGCACCGGGATGCCGCGCTGCGACGCGCCCCAGACGTACATCGGGAAGGTGACGGTGGAGGGTCCCGCGTTGAACTGCGTGATGATGAAGTCGTCCAGCGAGATCGCGAAGCTCAGCATCGCCCCGGCCGCGATCCCCGGCGCCGCCAGCGGCAGCGTGACCCGCAGAAAGGTCTGCAGCGGCCCCGCGTACAGGTCCCGGGCGGCCTCCTCCAGCTTCGGGTCCATGCTCGCCACCCGCGCCTTGACCGCGACGACGACGAAGCTGAGGCAGAACATGATGTGCGCGATGAGGATCGTCGTCACACCGAACTCGACCCGCATGTTGAGGAACAGGGTGCCCAGCGAGGCGGCCATGACGACCTCGGGCATCGCCATCGGCAGGAAGATCAGCGAGTTGCCCGCGGCCCGGCCGCGGAAGCGGTGCCGGGCGAGCGCGAAGGCCGCGAGGGTGCCGATGACGGTGGCGGCGACGGTCGCGGCCAGCGCGATCCGCAGGCTGAGGCCGACGGAGTCGCACATGCCGGCGACGCCGCAGGGGTCGGTCCAGGCGTCGGTGGAGAAGGACTGCCAGGCGTAGTTGTAGCGGCCCGCGGGGTCGTTGAAGGAGAAGACCAGCACGACGACGTTGGGCAGCAGCAGGTAGACCAGCGCGAGGGTGCCGGCGATGACGACGAGGTGGCGGCGGATCCAGCGCATCAGACCAGCTCCTCGGTGCCGGCCCGGCGGATGTAGACGGTCACCATGATCAGGATGGCGGCCATCAGCAGGAACGACATCGCCGCGGCGGTCGGGTAGTCGAGCACGTTGAGGAACTGCTTCTGGATGGCGTTGCCGACCATCTGCTCCTTCGGCGAGCCGAGGAGCTGGGCGTTGATGTAGTCGCCGGAGGCGGGGATGAACGTCAGCAGAGTGCCCGCGACGACGCCGGGCATCGACAGCGGGAAGGTGACCCGGCGGAAGACGGTCAGCGGCCGGGCGTAGAGGTCCTGCGCGGCCTCGTGCAGGCCCGGGTCGATGCGCTCCAGCGAGGTGTACAGCGGCAGGATCATGAACGGCAGGAAGTTGTACGTCAGTCCGCACACGACCGCCAGCGGGGTGGCGAGCAGCCGGTCGTCGGTGGTCAGGCCGAGGGTCGCGGTGACGTCGAGGACGTGCAGGGTGTCCAGGGCGCCCACCAGCGGGCCGTTGTCGGACAGGATCGTCTTCCAGGCCAGCGTCCGGATGAGGAAGCTGGTGAAGAAGGGGGCGATGACGAGGACCAGGAGCACGCCCCGCCAGCGCCCGGCACGGAAGGCGATCATGTACGCGAGCGGGTAGCCGATGGCGAGGCACAGGACGGTGGCCACGGCGGCGTAGCCGAAGGAGCGGGCGAAGTGCTCGGCGTACTGGTCGAGCGCGTCGGTGTAGTTGGCCCACCGCCAGGTGACCTCGAAGCCCTCCTCGAAGGAGCCGGACTGCACGGAGGTCGACGCCTGGTAGACCAGCGGTGCGGCGAAGAAGACCAGCAGCCACAGCGCGGCGGGCAGCAGCAGCCAGTACGGGGTGAACCGGCGGCGCGGGGGCGGGGGTTCGGCCGCGTCGGGCTTCGCCTCCGGCGGGGCGGCGAGCGCCGTCACAGGGCCTCCTCGCCCGTACCCGCGTCGCCCACTGTCCCGGCGAGCAGGGACTGATCCCCGTCGAGCCCGAAGGTATGCGCCGGGTTCCAGTGCAGGACCACCTCCGCGCCCGGGACGAGCCCGGGGTCGCGCTCGACGTTCTGCACGAACACCGACAGCTCGGGGCAGACGGGGCTGTCGACGACGTACTGGGTGGCGGCGCCGGTGAAGGAGGCGTCGACGACGGTGCCGGGTATCCGGTTGCGGCCGTCGGGGACGGTGTCCATGGCGGCGTCGCGGTGGGTGAGGGAGATCTTCTCCGGCCGCATCCCGGCGAGCACCCGCGTGCCCACGGCGGTGGACCGGGCGCGGCACCGGGCCGCGGGAAGCGCCAGCTTGACGTCGCCGGCGGCGGACAGCAGCAGGTCCGCGCCGGCGGTGCCGGCTATCTCGGTGGCGATCAGGTTGGACTGGCCGAGGAAGTTGGCGACGAAGGAGCTGGCGGGGTCCTCGTACAGCTCGACGGGCGCACCGAGCTGCTCGACCCGGCCCGCGTTCATCACGGCGATGGTGTCGGCCATGGTCATGGCCTCCTCCTGGTCGTGCGTGACGTGCACGAACGTGATGCCGACCTCCGTCTGGATGCGCTTGAGCTCCAACTGCATCTGCCGGCGCAGCTTCAGGTCGAGCGCGCCCAGCGGCTCGTCGAGCAGCAGCACCTCGGGCCGGTTGACGACCGCGCGGGCCAGCGCCACGCGCTGCTGCTGCCCGCCGGAGAGCTGGTGCGGCTTGCGGCGCGCAAGGTGGCCCAGCTCGACCAGCTCCAGCGTCTGCTGCACGTCCTTCGCCACCGACCGGATGCCGCGGCGGCGCAGCCCGAAGGCGACGTTGTCGCGGACGTCGAGGTGGGGGAAGAGGGCGTAGCTCTGGAAGACGGTGTTGACCTTGCGCCGGTGCGGCGGCAGGGCGGTCACGTCCTCGTCGCCGAGGCGTACGGTGCCGGTGGTGGGCCGCTCCAGGCCGGCGATCATCCGCAGCGTGGTGGTCTTGCCGCAGCCCGAGGCGCCGAGGAGGGCGAAGAACGAGCCCCGGGGGACGGTGAGGTCCAGGGGGTGCACGGCGGTGACGTCGCCGAACTTCTTGCTGATCCCGGCGAGCGTGACGCCCGCCCGCTGCTCCGTCACCGCGCTCACGCCCCGATCACCTTGGACCACTTGTCCTGGTACGCGGTCTCCTTGTCGTCGTTCATCGACATGAAGACCTGGCCTTTGTCGATCATCTGCCGGTCGGGGAAGATCAGCGGGTAGTCGGCGAGCGAGGCGTCGATCTTCTTCATCTCGGCGCGGGCGCCGACGACGGGGCAGATGTAGTTGACCCAGGCCGCCAGCTCGGCGGCGACGTCGGGCCGGTAGTAGTAGTCGATCAGCTTCTCGGCGTTGGTCTTGTGCCGGGCTCTCGCGGGGACGAGCAGGTCGTCGGTGGCGTAGAGATAGCCCTTCTCCGGGATCACGAACTCGATGTCGTCGGTGTCCAGCTGGAGCTGCACGATGTCGCCCGCCCACGCCAGGCAGGCCGCGATGTCGCCCTTGACCAGCTCCTCGGTGTAGTCGTTGCCGGTGAAGCGGCGGAGCTGGTCGCCGTCCACGGCCTTCTGGACCCGGGCGAGGGCGGCGTCGAAGTCGTCGTCGGTGAACTTCGTCGGCGACTTGCCCATGTCGATGAGCGTCATGCCGATGGTGTCCTGCATCTCCGTGAGCAGCGACACCTTGCCCTTGAGGCTTTCGTCCTCCATCAACTGCGCGACGGAGGAGACCTCGCGGCCCCCGGTGGCCTTCTTGTTGTACGCGACGACCGTGGCCAGCCCCGCCCACGGCATGGTGAACTGCCGCCCCGGGTCGTGCGCGGCGTTGCGGAAGCGCGGTTCGAGGTTGACGTTGGCGTGCGGCAGGTTGCGCGGGTCCAGGCGCTGCGCCCAGCCGTGCCGGATGAGCCGGCCCGCCATGAAGTCCGACAGGCACACCAGGTCGCGGCCGGTGTCCTGGCCGGCGGCGAGCTGCGGCTTGATGCGGCCGAAGAACTCGACGTTGTCGTTGACGTCCTCGGTGTACTTCACGCGGATGCCGCTGCGCTCCTGGAAGCGCTCCAGGGTGGGCCGGACGTTCTCGTTCTCGTCGTCGACGTCGATGTACAGCGGCCAGTTGGAGAAGGCCAGCTCCTTCTCCTGCTTCGAGTAGTCCTTGGCGGCGGCGGCTTCGCCGTCCGGGCCGCCGCTGTCGGCCGCCGGGATGCCGCACCCGGCGAGCGCCGGCAGCGCCGCGGCCCCGGCCAGCGCGCCGCCCGCGGCGAGCAGCCGGCGCCGGGACACGGCGGCCCGGCCGCTGGTCAGGCTGCGCTCCCAGGCCCTCGCTATGGGTTCGGGGAGTGAGGCGAACGGATCCATGGAGGTCGGCCTTCCTCGGGGACGGGCCAGTGGGCTGCGGGGCGCGTGGTACGGGGTGCGCGGTGCCGGGGCCGGGCGAGCGGTGCGCGGCGGGCGTACGCGGGCGCCGGGCGGCTCAGGGGGTGAACACGGTGCGGTGCCACTCCTTGCGCGCGGTCCCGGTGATGTCCTGCATCACGTGCTTGATCTGGGTGTACTCCTCGAAGGAGTACACGGACATGTCCTTGCCGAAGCCGGAGGCCTGGTAACCCCCGTGCGGCATCTCGCTGATGATCGGGATGTGGTCGTTGAGCCACACGCAGCCGGCCCGGATCTCCCGGGCGGCGCGCGCGGTGCGGTAGACGTCGCGGCTCCAGGCGGAGGCGGCGAGTCCGTAGGGGGTGTCGTTGGCGAGCGCGATGCCCTCGTCGTCGGCGTCGAAGGGCAGCACGGTCAGCACGGGCCCGAAGACCTCGCTCTGCACGATCTCGCTGTCCTGCGCGGCGCCGGTGACGAGGGTGGGTGCGTAGTACGCGCCCTTGAGGTCCGGCGCCCGGCCGCCGGTGACGACGCGGGCGCCGGCGGCGCGGGCCCGGTCGACGAAGGCGGCGACGCGGTCGCGCTGGGCGTACGAGACGAGGGGGCCGAGGTCGGTCGCGGGGTCGAAGGGGTCGCCGAGCCGGACCCGGGCCATCAGCGCGGCGACGCCGTCGACGAAGGCGTCGTACAGCGGGCGCTGGACGTACGCGCGGGTGGCGGCGGTGCAGTCCTGGCCGGTGTTGATGAGCGCCCCGGCGACGGCGCCGTGCACGGCAGCTTCCAGGTCGGCGTCGTCGAAGACGACGAACGGGGCCTTCCCGCCCAGCTCCAGATGGAGCCGCTTGACGCCGGCCCCCGCGGCGGCGGCGAGGGCCGCGACGCGGCGGCCGACGGCGGTGGAGCCGGTGAACGAGGTCATCGCCACGTCCGGGTGCGCGACGAGGTGTTCGCCGGCGTCGGGCCCGGCGCCGCAGACGACGTTGACGACGCCGGCGGGGATCCCGGCGTCGGCGGTGGCCTCGGCGAACATCAGCGAGGTCAGCGGCGTCAGCTCGCTGGGCTTCAGCACGATGGCGTTCCCGGCGGCGACGGCCGGCAGCACCTTCCAGGCGGCCATCTGCAGCGGGTAGTTCCACGGCGCGATGGAGCCGACGACGCCGACGGGCTCGCGGCGGACCGACGAGGTGTGATCGGCGCTGTACTCCCCGGCGGCCCTGCCCTCCGGCAGCCGGGCGGCGCCGGCGAAGAACGCGGCGTTGTCGACGGTGCCGGGGACGTCGAACTCCGTGCTGAGCCGGATCGGCTTGCCGCACTGCAGCGACTCGGCGTACGCGAACTCCTCTGCCCGCTCCGCCAGCAGCCCCGCGAGCCGGTGCAGCGCGTCGGAGCGCTCGCCGGGGGTCGCGGCGCCCCAGCCGGGCTGCGCCGCCGCGGCCGCGGCCACGGCGGCGTCGACGTCCGCGGGCCCGGCGAGTTCGTACCGCAGGACCTCCGCGCCGGTGGCCGGGTCCGTGACGGTCTGCGCCTGTCCTGACGTGCCGGGGACCAGGCGGCCGGCGACGAACTGCGCGCCGGGGGCGAAGCGTGCCGCCGCTTCGAGGCGAGGGGCCATCGAACCACTCCGGATGTCGTTTCGGCCGGGGTTGATGGCTGATCATGACAGGAGGTGCTATATCCGGCAAGGGATTCCGTCGTCTTCATTTGGAGAGGCGACGGAATCAGTCTTCCCAGGTGCCCTCGGTCACCATCGTCCAGTCCAGACAGCGGCGCTGGAAGTCCGCCTCCTCGCCGAGCCGTACGAGCTGCTCCATCCCGTACGCGCGCACCGGCCGCGCCATCCGCACCGGCCGCTCCCCCGCCCCGGCCGCCGCCCGGCCGCCGCCCGCCCGTTCCCGTACGGCGAGGACGCCCTGGCGCTGGAGCGCGCGGAAGACGGCGGGCAGCGCGTCCGGCGGCAGCCGCTCGTCGGCGCAGACCTCGGTGGCGTCCGGAAGACGAATCGTTCCTGGAAAGACGCTGCAGCGCGCCCACAGCAACTGCTCGGCGGGGGTGAGCAGCCGGTGGGTCCAGCGCAGCGAGGCCCGCAGCGAGCGCTGCCTGGCCGGCCAGCGGGGCTCCTCGACGGCCAGGTCGAGGCAGCCCGCGGGGCGGGAGATGCGCTCCAGCAGCAGGTCGGGGCAGTGCCGGGCGAGCTGGGAGGCGGCGATCCTGGCCGCCAGCGGCAGGCCCTCCAGCAGGGCGCAGGTGGCGCGCAGGGCCTCGCGGTCGGCGTCGTCGTCGAGCATGGTGTGCGGCGCCAGGCTCTCCAGCAGCGTCACGGAGTCGGCGGGCGCCAGCGGCTCGAGCCGCAGGGTCGCCCCGCGCGGCCAGGGACGCCGCCGCGCCCCGGCGCCGGCCCCGGCTCCCGCTCCGGCGGCCGGGGCGCCGACGGCTCCGGCGCCCGCGCCGGCCGGGGACGCCGTGCCCGGGCCGCCGCCCAGCGGCACCCGGCTCGTGGCCACCACCCGCAGCCCCGTCCGCTGCCGCAGCAGCGCCTCCATTCCTTCGGCCACCGCCCCGGCGACATGCTCGCAGGTGTCCACGAGCAGCACCGCGGCCCGCCGCCCGCTGTCCGGCAGCCGCCGCGCCGCCTCCGCCAGCCGCCGGTGCACCGCGGCCGGCTCGCGCACCGGCGCCATGTCGACGCGCAGCACCTCGGGGGCGGAACGCCCGCGGCCGAGACGGCCGATCGCCTCGGCCGCGAGCGCGCTCTTGCCGACCCCGCCGGGGCCGGTCACCGTCACCAGCCGCGTGTCACGTAAGAGTTCCCTGAGGCGTGCGGTGTCCGCCCGGCGCCCGATCAGCGTCATGTGCCGTGCCCATCGTCGTCCAGGCTGGTCTGCTGTGTCGTCGCAGTCCGCGGAGTCCTCGCCGCTCCGCGGAGATCAGCCTGCCCCGAGGAGAGGCCGCAGACATCGGTAGCCCGCGCGGATCGGTATACGTATCCGCGCGGGCCGGGCCCGCGGCCTACCTAGGTAGGTGCGCGGGAGCTGCGCTCAGAGCGCGGTCATCACGTGCTTGACGCGGGTGTAGTCGTCGAAGCCGTACGACGAGAGGTCCTTGCCGTAGCCGGACTTCTTGAAGCCGCCGTGCGGCATCTCGGCGACCAGCGGGATGTGGGTGTTGATCCACACGCAGCCGAAGTCCAGCGCCTTCGACAGCCGCATCGCGCGGCCGTGGTCCTTGGTCCACACCGAGGAGGCCAGCGCGTACTGCACGCCGTTGGCGTAGGCGAGGGCCTGGTCCTCGTCGGTGAAGGACTGCACGGTGATGACGGGGCCGAAGACCTCGTTCTGGATGATCTCGTCGTCCTGCCGGAGCCCGGAGACGACGGTCGCGGCGTAGTAGTAGCCCTTGTCGCCGATCCGCCGGCCGCCGGCCTCGACGCGCGCGTGCGCCGGGAGCCGGTCGACGAAGCCGGCGACGCGCTCCAGTTGGGCGGCGTTGTTCAGCGGGCCGTAGAGCGCGTCCGCCTCGCCATGGCCGGTCTTGGTCTCGGCGGCGGCCTTGGCGAGGGCGGAGACGAACTCGTCGTGGACGGACTCGTGGACGAGCACGCGGGTGGCGGCGGTGCAGTCCTGGCCGGCGTTGAAGTAGCCCGCCACGGCGATGTCCTCGACGGCCTTGGGGAGGTCGGCGTCGTCGAAGACGATGACCGGCGCCTTGCCGCCCAGTTCCAGGTGCACCCGCTTGAGGTCCTTGGCCGCGCTGCCCGCGACCTCCATGCCGGCCCGGACCGAGCCGGTGATGGAGGCCATCGCGGGCACGGGGTGCTCGACCATCAGCCGGCCGGTGTCGCGGTCGCCGCAGACGACGTTGAAGACGCCCTTGGGCAGGATGCCGCCCATGATCTCGGCGAGCAGCACGGTGGCGGCGGGGGTGGTGTCGGAGGGCTTGAGGACCACCGCGTTGCCCGCGGCCAGCGCGGGGGCGAACTTCCAGATCGCCATCATCACGGGGTAGTTCCAGGGGGTGACCTGGGCGCAGACGCCGATCGGCTCACGCCGTACGTACGAGGTGAGGCCGTCCATGTACTCGCCGGCCGACCTGCCCTCCAGCATCCGGGCCGCACCGGCGAAGAACCGGATCTGGTCCAGCATCATCGGCAGCTCCTCCGCGCGGGTGAGCTCCAGCGGCTTGCCGGTGTCCTTGCACTCGGTCTCCAGCAGCTCGTCCGCCCGCGCCTCCAGGGCGTCGGCGATCTTCAGCAGCGCCAGTTGCCTGGCCCCGGGGGTGGCGTCCCGCCAGCCGGGGAAGGCCGCCGCCGCGGCCTGCATGGCGGCGTCGACGTCGGCGGCGCCGGACAGGGGCGCGGTCGCGTAGACCTCCTCGGTGGCCGGGTCGACGACGTCCATGGTCCGGCCATCGGCGGCGTCCCGGAATTCTCCGTTGATGTAGTTGCGCAGACGGCGCGGTTCGCTGGTCACTGCGACCCTCCAGTAGTCGGTCCGCTGATGCGCCCCACCATAACGGCGGGAGAATTGCCCGTCACGGGGCGCCGGAACAGGAAGACTTCCGTCGCCGCCCGCGGCCTCGCCGGTGCGGCCACTTCCCCGTCCTCGTACGAGATTGACAGCTCAAGCATCTCGCAACAAGCGAATCCATCGCTTGTACGCCATTCATCCACGGATTCAGTTTCCGAACCCTTGCGGCGGGCTCCGGCGCTCGGGCAGAGTGACAGCGTGGCCACACATGACAAGAAGCAGGCGGGCTCGGCGCTTGACGAGGTCTCGCTGAAGATCGTCGAGCAGTTGCAGCAGGACGGCCGCCGCTCGTACGCCGCGATAGGCAAGGCCGTCGGCCTGTCCGAGGCGGCCGTGCGCCAGCGGGTGCAGAAGCTGCTGGAGCAGGGCGTCATGCAGATCGTCGCCGTCACCGACCCGCTGACGGTCGGCTTCATGAGACAGGCGATGATCGGCATCACCGTCGACGGCGACGTCGAGCCGGTCGCGGACGCGCTGGCCGGCCTCGACGAGGTCGACTACGTGGTGGTGACCGCCGGTTCCTTCGACCTGCTCGCCGAAGTCGTCTGCCACGACGACGCCCACCTGCTGGAGCTCATCAACAAGCGGATCCGGGCGCTGCCCGGCGTCCGCGCCACGGAGAGCTTCGTGTACCTGAAGCTGCGCAAGCAGACCTACTCGTGGGGAACCTGATAACCGTGAGCAAGGACAGCACCGCCGCATCCGGCGCCACCCCCTCGGCCACCTCGAAGGCCGCGTACGACCACCTGTGGATGCACTTCACCAGGATGTCGTCGTACGAGAACGCCCCCGTGCCCACCATCGTCCGCGGCGACGGCGCGTACATCTACGACGAGACGGGCAAGCGCTACCTCGACGGCCTCGCCGGCCTGTTCGTGGTGCAGGCCGGACACGGCCGCACCGAGCTGGCCGAGGCCGCCGCCAAGCAGGCCGCGGAGCTGGCGTACTTCCCGATCTGGTCCTACGCCCACCCCAAGGCCGTCGAGCTCGCCGAGCGGCTCGCGGACGGCGCCCCCGGCGACCTGAACAAGGTGTTCTTCTCCACCGGCGGCGGCGAGGCGGTCGAGACCGCCTGGAAGCTGGCCAAGCAGTACTTCAAGCTCACCGGCCGGCCCGGCAAGTACAAGGTGATCTCCCGCGCCGTCGCCTACCACGGCACCCCGCAGGGCGCCCTGTCCATCACCGGCCTGCCGGGGCTCAAGGCCCCCTTCGAGCCGCTGGTCCCCGGCGCCCACAAGGTCGCGAACACCAACATCTACCGCGCGGCCGGGCAGGGTGGTGCCCCCGAGGAGCCGGCGGCGTTCGGCCGCTGGGCCGCCGACCAGATCGAGCAGCAGATCCTCTTCGAGGGCCCTGAGACGGTCGCCGCGGTGTTCCTGGAGCCGGTGCAGAACGCCGGCGGCTGCTTCCCGCCGCCGCCCGGGTACTTCGCGCGGGTGCGGGAGATCTGCGACACGTACGACGTGCTGCTCGTCTCCGACGAGGTCATCTGCGCCTTCGGCCGGCTGGGCCACATGTTCGGCTGCGACCGGTACGGCTACGTGCCCGACCTCATCACCTGCGCCAAGGGCCTGACCTCCGGCTACTCGCCGCTCGCCGCCTGCCTGGTCTCCGACCGCGTCGCCGAGCCCTTCTACGCCGGCGGCAACACCTTCCCGCACGGCTACACCTTCGGCGGCCACCCCGTCTCCTGCGCGGTCGCCCTCGCCAACCTCGACATCTTCGACCGCGAGGACCTCTACGGCCACGTACGCGCCAACGAGGACGCGTTCCACGCCACCCTGCGCCGGCTGCTCGACCTGCCGATCGTCGGCGACGTGCGCGGCAGCGGCTTCTTCTACGGCATCGAGCTGGTGAAGGACAAGGCCACCAAGGAGACCTTCACGGCCGAGGAGACCGAGCGGGTCCTGTACGGCTTCCTCTCCCGGGCGCTCTTCGAGAACGGCCTGTACTGCCGCGCCGACGACCGCGGCGACCCGGTGGTGCAGCTCGCCCCGCCGCTCGTCGCCGACCAAGGGGTCTTCGACGAGGCGGAGCAGATCCTGCGGGGCGTCCTCACCGACGCCTGGGCGCAGCTCTGACGCTGCCCGCCCCGGTGCGCGCGCCGGGCGGTCCGTCCGTACGAGCGGACCCCCCGGCGCGCCGCCCGCCGCCTCACCTGCGGTTCCGCCGCCCCTTCCTAGGGTGCGAGTGACCGGAGCCCCGCCGTCCTCGTTCCACCACCGTGGGGACACAAGGGGACCCAGGGAAAGAGGTGTGCGATGACCGCGGCGACCACTCGGACCGCCCCACCCGACAACGACGTGCTGTGGGCCCGCTCCCTGCACTACGCCCACGGCGGCACCCCGGCGCTGGCCGGGGTCTCGCTGGGCGTCGCGCAGGGCGAGATCCTCGCCGTCACCGGGCCGCGCGGCAGCGGCAAGACGACGCTGCTGAAGTGCCTGTCCGGGCAACTGCTGCCCCAGCAGGGCGAGGTGTGGTTCAACAGCGGCCCCGTGCACACCCTGTCGAGCGGCGCCCGCGAGCGGCTGCGCCGGGACCGCTTCGGCTGGATCGGCACCCGCCCCGAGCTGGTCCCGGAGCTGACCGCCTGGGAGAACGCGGCGCTGCCGCTGCTGCTGGCCGGCGATTCGCACCGGGCGGCGCGGCGCGCGGCGATGGACTGGCTGGAGCGCCTCGACGCGGCCGACATCGCGCGCTGCCGGCCCGCGGTGCTGCCGCAGGAGCAGCGCCAGCGGGTCGCCATCGCCCGCGCGCTGGTCGCCGGGCCCGACGTGGTCTTCGCCGACGAGCCGACCGCGCCGCTGCGGCGGGCGGAGGGGGTGCAGGCGCTGCGTACGCTCGTCGCGGCGGCGCGCTCGCACGGGATCAGCGTCGTGCTCGCCGGGCCGGAGGGCGACGCGGCCGTCACGGGGGCGGCGGACCGGACGTTCCCGCTGGTCGACGGGCGCCGGGCGAGCGGGGCGCGGACGGCGGCGGAGGTCGCGGGGTACGGGGACGGGGCGGCGGACCCGGGGGCAGCGGGTCCCGCGGGGGCTTCGGGGCCTGCGGGGCCTGCGGGGCCTGCGGAGAACTCGGAGGACTCGTGCTCAGTCTCCGCCTAGCCCGCGGCTCCCACCCGCTGGTCCTGCTGCGCCGGCTGCTCGTCGCGTGCGCCTCGGCAGGCGTCGGCTTCCTGCTGCTGACCGCCCTGGGCCACGCCTCGCCCGAGCAACTGCTGTGGTGCGCGGCGCCGCTGGCGGCCACCGTCCAGTTCGCGGTGGCCGTGGCCCGTACCGACCCGCACGCCAGGCCGTCGCAGGCGCTCTCCTCCGCGGGCTTCGGCCCGGCCGCGGCGCCGGCGGTCGCCGCGGTGACGACGGCGGTGTCGTGCCTGCTGGGCAGCGCGCTGGCGCTGCTGTTCTTCCTGCACCTGCGCGGCGAGTTGTCGGGGCTGCCCTTCGACGGCGCCGCCGCCGCGCTCCTCGGCGCCGGCGGCCCGCTGCCCGTCGTCGGCGCGCTCACGCTGCTCGCCTGCGTACCGGCGCTGGCCGCGGCGGCGAGCGCGGCGAGCCTGCGCCCGCGGCGTACGGCCGCGCAGGGCTCCGCCGCGGCGGCGGCCCGGCTGCGGGCCCGGCGCGAGGCGGCGGACGCGACCGGGGTGGCCCTGGCCGCACCGCGGCCGGTCGGCGACGACCCGCCGGTCCCCGCCGACCTGCCGTGGGGCACCGCGTTGGCGACGACGGGCCTGGCCCTCGGCGCGTACGCGGGCAGCTTCGCGAGCGCCGGCGACAGCGCGGCGCTGAAGCTGCCGCTGCCCGGCGGCTCCGGCGACGCGGCGCCCGCGGTCGTCGCGAGCTGGGCCCTGATCACGGCGGGCCTGATCCTCGCGGGCCCCGGCATCGTCCACCTCTGCGGCCGGCTGCTGTGCGCACTGCGCCCGGGTGCGCTGCGGCTGCTCGCCGGGCGGGTGCTCCAGCAGGAGGCACGCCGGGTGGGCCGCCCGCTGGCCGCGCTGGGCGCGGTGGCGGCGGGCGGGGTGCTGTGCACGCTGGTGTGGCCGGACGGCGACGACGCCCGGTCGCTGGGCCCGTTGACGGTGCTGGGCGCGGCCCTGGTGGTGGGCTGCGCGGTGGCGACGGCGTGCATGGCGGCGCTGGAGTCCACACGCGCCCGCACCCACGCCACGACGGCCCTCCTCCGCCTCGGCGCTTCCCCCCGCCTGCTGCGCCGCGCGGCGCTGCTCCGCACGACGGTCCTCCTGGCGGTCTTCGCCCCCCTGGCCCTGGCCCTGGGCGAACTGGCGTCACTGCCGCTGCGGTAGGGACGGCGGAGGGGCCTTCCTCCCCTGTGCGGGGGACTCCCCCGTCCCCCGCGTGAGCACCCGCGGTTCGCTCGGGCGCGTGACGACCCGGGGGGTGGCCGCTGCCTAGCCTCCCCGCATGACGACGTACGGAGACATCCGCGCCCGGCGCCTCCTCGCCGCCCTGCTCGGGCTGGTGCTGCCGGCGGCGCTGGCCGCGTGCGGGGCGGACCGTGACCGGGACCGGGACGTGCGGGACGACGGCGCCGCCGGGATACCCACGCAAGGCCGCGCCGACGACCCCGCGACCCGCGCCGTGGAGGAGTACCTCGACGAGGTGTGGCCGGAAGACGCGCCCGGCACCGTCGTCGCCGCCCGCGGCGGCGCCTCGGTGACCTGCTCGGGACGCGGACCCGCCGGCCCCGGGACCGGTGCGCGCGCGGGCTGCGACACCGTGTACGACATCGCGTCGATGACGAAGCAGTTCACCGCCGCCGCGATCGTCAAGCTCCAGACCGAGGGGAAGCTGCGCGTCACCGACCCCCTCTCCCGCCACCTCGGCGGCGTGCCCGCGGGCAAGCGCGGCATCACCCTGCACCACCTCCTCACCCACACCGCGGGACTGCCCGAGTCCCTCGGCGACGACTACGACCCGCTCTCCCGCGCCGAGTTGGTCTCCGGCGCCCTCGCCGCCCCGCTCCAGTCGCCGCCCGGCGAGCGCTACGCGTACTCCAACACCGGCTACAGCCTCCTCGCCGCCGTCGTGGAGGAGGCGTCCGGCACCGGCTACGAGTCGTACCTCGCCGGCCACCTCTTCCGCCCCGCCGGCATGACCGGCACCGGCTACGTCCTCCCCGACTGGGACCAGGACCGTATCGCCGTCGAGTACGACCGCAAGGGCCGCCCGCAGGGCAGGCCGATGGACCACCCCTGGGCCGGCGAAGGACCGTACTGGAACCTCCGCGGCAACGGCGGCATGCTCTCCACCGCCCGCGACATGCTCCGCTGGCACCGCGCCCTCCTCGGCGACCGCGTCCTGCCCGGGAAGGCGAGGAAGCTGCTGTTCACGCGGTACGTCCCGGAAGGCGGCGGCGCCGGGTCCTTCTACGGCTACGGCTGGAGCCTGCTCGACCTCGGCGGCGCCCCCGTCGCCACCCACGACGGCGGCAACGAGTGGTCCTCGGGGCGCGTCGCCCGCTTCCTGGACGACGGCACGCTGGTCTTCTGGATCAGCAACGCCGCGACCCGCGCCGGCGCGTGGGATCTCCCGGCCCTGGACAGGGAGTTGACGACGGGAATCGCCGAACGGGTGCGCGACGGCGCCTAGTGTGGGCGCATGCCGCACTCCCCTTTCGAGATCGAGTCCCTGGCCGAGTTCGACGCCGCCGTCGCCTCCGGTTCCATCAGCGGGTTCCGCGTGCAGTCCGTCGATCTGACGGACCGCACGCGGCTGCTGCTCACCGCGGACGTGCACGGCGCGGTGTTCCTCGGCTGCCCGATGGCCGAGGAGGCGGCGCACCGCGTGCAGCGCGACGGCGCGCTGGTCTTCCCCGTCGTGCCGGATCTGCCGTTCGATCCGTACCGGGGCGCGCTCTACACGCCGGACGAGCTGTTCGCGGGCCTGGCGCGGGGGTACGAGCAGACGCCGGACGCCCGCTCGTACGCCTGGTTCCAGCGCACCCGCGCCGAGCACGACATCTTCGCCGCCGTCATACGCGGCATGCACGACGAGTCGATGTCCAACGCGCTGGACGAGCGGCTGCGCGCCTGCCGCCCCGTCGTCGGTGTCATGGGCGGGCACGCGCTGGAGCGCGGCGGCGAGGACTACGCGGGCGCGGCCCGGCTGGGCCGGGCGCTGGTGCGCGCCGGGTTCGACGTGGCCACGGGCGGCGGTCCAGGTGCGATGGAGGCGGCCAACCTGGGCGCGTACGCGGCGGAGTTCGACGACGCGATGCTGGACGAGGCGGTGCGGATGCTCGGCAAGGCGCCGTCGTTCACGCCCTCGGTGGCCCAGTGGGCCGAAGCGGCGTTCGCGGTACGGGAGCGGTGGCCGGGCGGCGGCGACTCGATCGGCATCCCCACCTGGTTCTACGGCCACGAGCCGCCGAACGCCTTCGCGGGGCACATCGCGAAGTACTTCGCGAACGCGCTGCGCGAGGACGGGCTGCTGGCCCGCAGCACCGCGGGCGTGGTGTTCCTGCCGGGCGCGGCGGGCACGGTGCAGGAGATCTTCGACGCGGCGACGCCCAACTACTACGGGTCGCGCGGCGAGCCGCGGCCGATGGTGCTGGTGGGCCGCGCCCACTGGTCGGTGCGGCTGCCGGCGTGGCAGTTGCTGTCGGCGCTGGCGGACGGCCGGCCGATGGCGCCGCGGATCGCGCTGGTCGACGCGGTGGAGGAGGCGCCGGAGGCGCTGCTGAGGCTGGGCGCCGCGGGCTAGGACGCGGCTTCCGCGCCCTGCCCGGCGTGCCGTTCGGCGTGCCCTCCGGCGTCCGGGTCCGGCGGCAGCGTGACCGTCACCGTGAGCCCGCCGCCGTCGCGGGGCGGGCGACCGCGTCCCCGCCGTGGGCGCGCGCGACGGCCCGTACGATCGACAGCCCCAGCCCGGCCCCGCCGCTCGTGACCAGCCGGTCGGCGCCGAGGCGGCGGAACGGCTCGAAGAGGGCGGGGATCTCGTACGGGGGCACAGTGGCCCGCGCGGCGGCGGGCGACCCGCCGCTGCTGCGCGCGGACGAGCCGACGGGGGCGCTGGACACGGCGTCGGGCGCGGGGGTGGTGGAGCTGCTGCGGGAGCTGAACGGAGCGGGGACGACGGTGGTGGTGATCACGCACGAGCGGGAGCTGGCGGCGGCGCTGCCGCGGCAGGTGCGGTTGCGGAGGGGCACAGCCCGGGCGGAAAGGGTCTCAGCCCGACGCGGCCCGGGCCACGGCCCAGGGCGCAGCCCGAGGCCCCGGCGGGCAGCCCCGAGCGGGCCCCAGGGCGCAGCCCGCGGGGGCCGGGGGAGCAGCCCCATGGAGGTCCGGGGCACAGCCCCGAGCGGGGTCCGGAGCGCAGCCCCGCGGGGGTCTCGGGGGCGGAGCCCCTGAGTTTCGGGAAGGGGCGGGGTCGGGGAACACCCCCCGGCAGCCGCGCCCGCCTCACCCTCCCAGTACCACCACCTCCGACGGCTCGAACTCCACCCCCACCCGGTCCCCCACCTCCGGTGCACCCCGCAGTGCCACCGACGACTCCAACTCCGGTCCCGTGTCCGGTCGCAGCGTCAGCAGTACGTGGTCCCCCCGGAACGTCCGCCCCACCACCGCGCAGTCCAGCCCCGTGCCCGCCGGGCAGACCCGCACCCCCGCCGGCCGTATCAGCAGCGGGCGCTCCCCCGACACCCCGGAGTCGGCCACCCCCACCCGCCCCCACGGCGTCTCCGCCGCCGATCCGCGCACCGTCCCCCGTACCACGTTCGCAAACCCCAGGAACCGCGCCACGAACTCGTCCGCCGGCCGCTCCCACACCTCCACCGGCGTGCCGGTCTGCGCCACGCGCCCCTCCCGCATCACCACCACCCGGTCGGAGAGCGCGAACGCCTCCCCCTGGTCGTGCGTGACCGCCAGCACCGTCGTGCCCAGGCGTCCGAAGAGCTGCCGCAGCTCCACCACCAGCCGCTCCCGCAGCGAGCGGTCCAACTGCCCCAGCGGCTCGTCCAGCATCAGCAGTTGCGGCGACGGCGCCAGCGCCCGCGCCAGCGCCACCCGCTGCTGCTCCCCGCCCGACAGCGCCCCCACCGCCCGCCGCTGCGCCCCCGGCAGCCCGACGAGCGACAGCAGTTCGGCCACCCGCTCCCGGGCCGCCGCCCGTGAGGCCCCGTGCATGCGAAGGCCGAAGGAGACGTTCCCGCCCACGTCCCGGTGCGGGAACAACTGCTGGTCCTGGAACATCAGCCCCACCCCCCGCCGGTGCGCCGGCACCCCGGCCAGGTCCCGCCCGCCGAGCAGCACCCGCCCGCCGGCGACGGGCTGCAGCCCGGCCACCGCCCGCAGCAGCGTGGACTTGCCGCTGCCGCTGGGCCCGAGGACGCTGACGATCTCGTGGTCCGCGACGTCGAGGGCGATCCCGTCGACCGCCGCGCGGGCGCCGTAGCGCACGGTGACGTCGTCGAGTACGAGCATCAGAACTCTCCCGCCTGGTTCTTACGGACCCGTTCCAGCAGCAGCAGCGAGGCCGCGCACACCGCCATGAGGATGGTGCTCAGCGCCATCGCCTGCCCGTAGTTGGTCTCGCCGGCCCGCCCGAGGAGCCGCGCGACGGCGACGGGCAGCGTCGGCCGGTCGGGCCCGGCGATGAAGACGGTCGCCCCGAACTCGCCGAGGGAGACCGCGAACGCGAAGCCGGCGGCGACGAGCACCGCCCGCCGCACCAGCGGCAGGTCGACCTCCCGCCAGGCCCGCAGCGGTGACGCCCCGAGCACGGCGGCGGCCTCCCGCAGCCGGTCGTCGACGGCGCGCAGCACGGGCAGCATGGTCCGTACGACGAAGGGGACGCCGACCAGTGCCTGCGCGAGCGGCACGAGGATCCAGGAGGACCTGAGGTCGAGCGGCGGGCTGTCGAGGGCGATGAGGAAGCCGAAGCCGACGGTGACGGCGGAGGTGCCCAGCGGCAGCATCAGCAGCGCGTCGAAGCCGCGGACGAGGGGCCCGGCGCGGCGGGTGACGGCGGCCGCGGCGAGGCCGCCGACGACGACGGCGATGACGGTGGCGACGGCGGCGTAGGCGAGGGAGTTGCCGACGGCTTCCAGCGGCGGGACGGCGAACGTGCCGTCGCTCTCCTGGAGCGCGCGGTAGAAGCCGAGGCCGTGGCCGCCGGGGGTGGCGAAGGAGCGTTCGACGAGGACGGCGAGCGGCGCGAGGAGCAGCACGGCGACGACGGCGACGACGCCGCCGAGGAGGGCGTGTTCGCCGGCGCCGCGGGGGCGGCGGGCGGTGGTCTCGGGGGCGACGAGGCGCAGCGCGGTCTCCCGGCGGCGTACGGTCCAGGCGTGCACGGCCAGGACGGCGGCGACGGCGGCGAGTTGGAGGAGGGAGAGGACCGCGGCGGTGGGCAGGTCGAGGAAGTCGGCGGTCTGGCGGTAGATCTCCACTTCGAGGGTGGCGTAGGCGGGGCCGCCGAGGATCTGGATGACGCCGAAGGAGGTGAAGGTGAAGAGGAAGACCATGAGGGCCGCGGCGGCGACGGCGGGCCCGAGCGCGGGCAGGGTGACGTGCCGCCAGGCGGCGAGGCGGCCGGCGCCGAGGACGCGGGCGGCTTCTTCCTGGCGCGGGTCGAGTTGGGCCCACAGGCCGCCGACGGTCCGTACGACGACGGCGAAGTTGAAGAAGACGTGGGCGAGGAGGATGGCCCACACGGTGGTGTCCAGCCGTACGCCCCACCAGCCGTCGAGGACGCCGCCGCGGCCGGTGAGCGCGAGGAAGGCGGAGCCGACGACGACGGTGGGCATCACGAACGGGACGGTGACCAGGGCGCGCAGCAGTTGCTTGCCGGGGAAGTCGAAGCGGGCGAAGACGTACGCGGCGGGCAGCGCGAGGACGAGGGTGAGCCCGGTGGAGGCGGCGGCCTGCCAGAGGGTGAACCACAGGACGCCGAGGATGTCCGGGTCGCCGAGGACGTCGGGGATGCGGCCGAACTGCCAGCGGCCGCCTTCGCGCAGGCCGCGGGCGACGATGGCGCCGACGGGGTAGGCGAAGAAGACGCCGAGGAACGCGGCGGGTACGGCCATGAGCGCGAGCCGCCCGGCCGCCCCGCGTATCCGGCGGCGGCCCGCGCCCGTGGCCGGTCCCGTTGACGTGCCCGTTCCCGGTCCCGGTCCCGTGTCTCCCTTGCCGCGGTCCGCGGCCCGGGTCACTTCACGACCAGCGAGGTCCACGTCTTGATCCACTGCTCCCGGTTGTCGTCGACGGCCGCCGGGTCGAGGGTGTGGGGGTCGGCGATCTCCTGGCCGTAGCGGGTGAAGACCTCGGGCAGTTCGGTGTTCTCGCGCACGGGGTGGACGAACATGTTCAGCGGCATGTCCCGCTGGAACCGCTCGCCGATGAGGAAGTCGATGAGGGCCTTGCCGCCTTCGGCGTTGCCGGCGTTGGCGAGCAGCCCGGCGAACTCGATCTGGCGGAAGCAGGTGCCGGTGGACACGCCGGTGGTGGCTTCCTTCGGCCGGGACTCCATGTCGAGCACGGGCGGGCTGGAGGCGTACGAGACGACGAGCGGCTTGTCGCCCTTGCCGGCGCCGGAGAAGCGCTCGTAGTACGCCTGCTCCCAGCCGTCGACGACCTCGACGCCGTTGTCCCGCAGCTTGCCCCAGTAGTCCTCCCATCCGTCCTCGCCGTACTCGTCCGCGGTGGCGAGGAGGAAGGCCAGGCCCGGGGAGGAGGTGGCGGCGTTCTCGGTGACGAGGAGGTCCTTGTAGCGGGGGTCGGCGAGGTCGTCGAAGGTCTGCGGCGGGTCGAGGTTCTTCTCCTCGAAGTACGCGCGGTCGTAGTTGACGCACACGTCGCCGTAGTCGACGGGGGTGACGCGGTGTTCGTCCGCGTCGAGCTGGAGTTCCCCGGGTATGCGGTCGAGCCCCTTCGCCTCGTACGGCGTGAAGATCCCGTTGTCGAGGCCGCGGGAGAGGAGGGTGTTGTCGATGCCGAAGAAGACGTCGCCCTGGGGGTTGTCCTTGGACAGGACGGCCTGGTTGACCGCGGAGCCGGCGTCCTTGCCCTTGAGGATGTCGACCGTGTACCCGGACTGCTTCTCGAACGCCTTCAGTACGTCGTCGGAAACGGCGAAGGAGTCGTGTGTGACGAGGGTGACGCTCTTGTCGCCCGCGCCGGACCCGGATCCGTCGCCGGAGTCCGAGCCGCAGGCGGCCAGGCCCAGGGCGAGGGACGCGGCCAGGGCGGTGGTGACGATGCGCTTCATCGGGCTGCTTTCGTGGCGGCGGGCAGCCCGGGCAGCAGCAGAGTCTCGACCGAACTTCCTACCCAGAATGACCTGGGCGAGGTTCGAGGGTCTGCGGCCTGGACGGTGCCGCACTCTCAGCGCTGCGAGCGCTCCCCTGTCGGTGTGTACACCTGAACGGTATCAGGCGGGAGTGTCGGCCGCGGAGGCGGCGAGCTGCCCGCAGGCGCCCTCGATCTCCTGGCCCCGGGTGTCCCGTACGGTCACGGGCACGCCGTGGGCCTCCAGGGCGGCGACGAACGCCCGCTCGTCCTCGGGCCGGGAGGCGGTCCACTTGGAGCCGGGGGTGGGGTTGAGCGGGATGAGGTTGACGTGCGCGCGGCGGCCCTTGAGGAGGCGGCCGAGGAGGTCGGCGCGCCAGGCCTGGTCGTTGATGTCCTTGATCAGCGCGTACTCGATGGAGACGCGGCGGCCGGAGCGCGCCGCGTACTCCCAGGCGGCGTCGAGGACCTCGCGGACCTGCCAGCGGGTGTTGACGGGCACGAGGGTGTCGCGCAGTTCGTCGTCGGGCGCGTGCAGGGAGACGGCGAGGCGGCACTTGAGGCCCTCGTCGGCGAAGCGGAGCATGGCGGGCACGAGGCCGACCGTGGAGACGGTGATGCCGCGCTGGGAGAGCCCGAGCCCGTCGGGCTCGGGGTCGGTGAGGCGGCGGATGGCCGACAGCACGCGGTTGTAGTTCGCCAGCGGCTCGCCCATGCCCATGAAGACGATGTTGGACAGCCGCGCCGGCCCTCCGGGCACCTCGCCGTCGCGCAGGGCGCGCATGCCGTCGACGATCTGGTGGACGATCTCGGCGGTGGACAGGTTGCGGGTGAGCCCGGCCTGGCCGGTGGCGCAGAACGGGCAGTTCATGCCGCAGCCGGCCTGCGAGGAGATGCACATGGTGACGCGGTCGGGGTAGCGCATGAGCACCGACTCGACCAGCGTGCCGTCGAAGAGCCGCCACAGGGTCTTGCGGGTGGTGTCGCCGTCGCAGCTCAGATGCCGTACGACGGTCATCAGCTCGGGCAGCAGCCCCTCGGCGAGCTTCGCCCGGGACCCGGCCGGCACGTCGGTCCAGCCGGCCGGGTCGGTCGCGTAGCGCGCGAAGTAGTGGCGCGAGAGCTGCGCGGCACGGAACGGCTTCTCTCCCAGCTCGGCGACGGCGTCGCGGCGCTCGGCGGGGGTGAGGTCGGCTAGGTGCCGCGGCGGCTTCTTGGCACCACGGGGGACGGCGAAGGTGAGCTCTCCTGGCTTCGGCATAGCCGTACCAGTGTCGCAGACGGATTCACCCTCGCCCGCCTCATCCCCAAATGCCCCGATTCACCGACAAGAGCCCCCTGGCCGGCGCCCCGTGGCCGTCCCCCGGGGCGCCACACCGCCACCCGGCGACCCGTGACTGCCGCCCCTGGCAGCAAGACCGCCCGTGGGCGCGGCCGGGTCAGCCCGCGCCGACGAAGATCACCATCAGCAGCCACACCACCGGTGCCGTCGGCAGCAGGGAGTCCAGCCGGTCCATGATTCCGCCGTGGCCGGGGAGCAGCGTGCCCATGTCCTTGATGCCGAGGTCCCGTTTGATCATCGACTCGGCGAGGTCGCCGAGCGTCGCCGAGGCGGCTGCCGCGGCGCCCAGCAGGAGGCCCTGCCACCAGCGGCCGTCGTCGATGAGCAGTTCCATGCACACCGCGCCCGCCGCCATCGCGAAGGCCAGCGCGCCGCCCAGGCCCTCGCGGGTCTTGCCGGGGCTGATGCGCGGGGCGAGTTTGTTGCGGCCGAGCTTGTAGCCCACGGCGTACGCGCCGGTGTCGCTGATCACCGTGAGGATCAGGAACGTCAGCACCCGCTGCGGCCCGTCGCCGTCCGCGGCGAGCATCAGCGCGACGAAGGAGGCGAGGAACGGCACGTAGAACGCGGCGAAGACGCCGGCGGTGACGTCGCGGAGGTAGTCCTCCGCGGGGCCCGTCAGCCGCCAGACGGGGACGGCGAGGGCGGTGAGCGCGAGGGCCGCCCCGGCGCCCTCGGCGCCGCGCGCGTACCCGGCGATGACCATGGCGATGCCGCCGAGCACCAGCGGCACCAGCGGCGTGCGGATGCCGCGGCACTCCGCCAGCCGCGACGTCAGCTCCCACAGCCCGACCGCCACCGCGACGACGATGACGCCGAGGAAGAGCACCTTCACGACGAAGAGCGTGGCCAGCACGATGGCGCCGAGGCCGAGCCCGACGCCTATGGCCGCGCTGAGGTCCCGGCCGCCGCGGCGCCGCTTGGGGGCGGGCGGCGGCGGGGTGGAGGGATCGCCCGGGGCGCCGGATCCCCCGGAGGGACCTGGGGAGGGTTCGTCGGCAGGGGCGTCGCCGGACACGATGGGCATGCGCGGAGTCTGCGCCCTTTCACCCCCGCCGTACACGGGACCCGCCGGGGCCCCCCTGGAGGAGTCGTTCATCAGACCTCGAGCAGCTCTGCTTCCTTGTGCTTGAGCAGCTCGTCGACCTGGGCCACGTACTTGTGGGTGGTGTCGTCGAGCTCCTTCTCGCCGCGGCGGCCCTCGTCCTCACCGATCTCGCCGTCCTTGACGGCCTTGTCGATGGTCTCCTTGGCCTTGCGGCGTACGGAGCGGATGGCGATCCGCGCGTCCTCGCCCTTGGCCCTGGCGACCTTGATGAACTCCTTGCGGCGCTCCTCGGTGAGCTGCGGGAAGACCACCCGGATGATGTTGCCGTCGTTGGAGGGGTTGACGCCGAGGTCGGAGTCGCGGATCGCCTGCTCGATGTTGCGCAGGGCGCTCTTGTCGAACGGGGTCACCACCGCCATCCGCGGCTCCGGCACCGAGAACGACGCCAGTTGGTTGATGGGGGTCTGGGCCCCGTAGTAATCCGCCGTAATCTTGTTGAACATCGCCGGATGCGCCCGCCCGGTGCGGATCGCGGCGAGGTCCTCCTTGGCGACCACGACGGCCTTCTCCATCTTCTCCTCGGCTTCGAGGAGGGTCTCTTCGATCACCACTGGCTCCTGGTCTCATCTGTGAGCGGAACGGGAGTGCCCCCGTCCGCCCGTACCATGCCTGCACGGTGTCCGACCGGCAGGCCGTTGTCCATCCCTCAGACCCGGCTGCCGTGCGCGCTCACGAGCGTACCGATCTTCTCACCCCGCACCGCCCGGGCGATGTTGCCCGCCTTCAGCAGCTCGAAGACGAGGATGGGCAGTTCGTTGTCGCGGCACAGGGTGACGGCCGTGGCGTCGGCGACCTTGAGGTCACGGGTGATGACCTCGCCGTATCCGAGCGCGTCGAACTTCACCGCGTCGGGGTTCTTCTTGGGGTCGGCGTCGTAGACCCCGTCGACGCCGTTCTTGCCCATGAGCAGGGCCTCGGCGTGGATCTCCAGGGCGCGCTGCGCGGCGGTGGTGTCCGTGGAGAAGTACGGCATGCCCATGCCGGCGCCGAAGATGACGACGCGGCCCTTCTGCATGTGCCGGATGGCGCGCAGCGGGATGTACGGCTCGGCGACCTGGCCCATCGTGATCGCCGTCTGCACCCGGGAGTCGATGCCTTCCTTCTCCAGGAAGTCCTGCAGGGCAAGGCAGTTCATGACCGTGCCGAGCATGCCCATGTAGTCGGAGCGGGCCCGGTCCATGCCGCGCTGCTGCAGTTCGGCGCCGCGGAAGAAGTTGCCGCCCCCGATCACCACCGCGATCTCGTACCCGTCGCGGACGACGGCCGCGACCTCGCGGGCGATGGCGCGCACGACGTCCGGGTCGACGCCGAGGTCCCCGCCGCCGGAGAACGCCTCGCCGGACAGCTTCAGCAGGAATCGCGCGCTGTCCCTCTTCGTATGGTGGCCTTGGTCCGCCTTCTCCTGGTGGCCGTGGTCCGCGTCGGCGTCCTCGTTCATGAATTCTCCTCGTGCGCATGCGAAGGAGGCCATCGCCGTGGGGTTCTCATCCACCCATTCCCGGCAATGGCCTCCTCGTCACTTCCGCGGCCGGCGGCGGTCCCCCGCACCGGCCCGCAACAACTCAACCCGACCCTAGCGGGGCCGGTGGCCGTTCGCCGTACACCGTGCGCGCCGTACACCGCGGCGACCCGCCCCGGGGCGCGTCGGATCGCGGCGCGCGCCGTCCGGTCGCGCTTGCGCGCGCCGGGCGGCACGGTGCACGCCGGTGCTCAGGCGCCGACGCGGATGCGCGCGAAGCGGAACACCTGCGCGCCCGCCTCGTCGAGCACCTTCTTCACCGACTTCTTCGGGTCCTTGGCGAACGGCTGGTCCAGCAGCACGTTCTCCTTGAAGAAGCCGTTCACGCGGCCCTCGACGATCTTCGGCAGGGCGGCCTCCGGCTTGCCCTCCTCGCGGGAGGTGGCCTCGGCGACGCGGCGCTCGTTCTCCACCGTGTCGGCCGGGACCTCGTCGCGGGTCAGCCAGCGCGGGCTGAAGGCGGCGATGTGCTGCGCCACCTCCTTGGCCGTCTGCGGGTCGGCCTTGTCCAGCTCGACGAGCACGCCGACCTGCGGCGGCAGGTCGGGCATGGTGCGGTGCATGTACGTGCCCACGTAGGCGCCCTCGAAGCGCGCGAAGCGGTCGAGGACGATCTTCTCGCCGAGGGTGGCGTTGGCCTCGTCCACGTACGTCTGGACGGTCCTGCCGTCGATCTCGGAGGCGAGCAGCGCCTCCAGGTCGGCCGGCTTGCTGGCCGCGACGTGCTCGGCGAGGGCGTTGGCGACGGCGATGAACTTGTCGCCCTTGGCGACGAAGTCGGTCTCGCACTTCAGCTCCAGCAGGACGCCGGAGGAGTTGTCGTCGGCGATCAGGGAGACGACGGCGCCGTTCTCGGCGGAGCGGCCCTCACGCTTGGCGACGCCCTTCTGGCCCTTGACGCGGAGCAGCTCCACGGCCTTGTCGACGTCGCCCTCGGCCTCTTCCAGCGCCTTCTTGCAGTCCATCATGCCGGCGCCGGTGAGCTCCCGGAGCTTCTTGACGTCGGCGGCGGTGAAGTTCGCCATGATTCGGTGGTTTTCTCTTCTCGACGGGTGACTGGGATCGGCGGATCAGGCCTGCGGGGCTTCGCCGGCGGGCTCCGCGCCCTCGGCGGCCTCGGTGGCCTGCTCGGCGGCCGGGGCGGGGGTCTCGTCGGCCTGCTCGGCGTCGGCGACCTTGGCGGTCTCGGCGGAGGTCTGCACCTCGGCCTCGGCGGCGGCCTCGTCCGTCTTCTCGGCCGGGGCGGCCGGCGCGGTCTTGCCGTCCTTCTCGCCGGCGAGCAGGTCGCGCTCCCACTCGGCGAGCGGCTCGGCGTCGGCCTTGACGGCCTTCTCGTCACCGGTGGCGGCACCGGAGCGGGCGATCAGACCCTCGGCGACGGCGTCGGCGATGACGCGGGTCAGCAGCGTGACGGAGCGGATCGCGTCGTCGTTGCCCGGGATCTTGTAGTCGACCTCGTCGGGGTCGCAGTTGGTGTCGAGGATCGCGACGACCGGGATGCGCAGCTTGCGCGCCTCGCCGACGGCGATGTGCTCCTTCTTCGTGTCCACGATCCAGACGGCGCTGGGCACCTTCTGCATGTCGCGGATGCCGCCGAGGGTCTTCTCCAGCTTGGCCTTCTCGCGGGAGAGGACGAGCAGTTCCTTCTTGGTGAGGCCGGAGGCGGCCACGTCCTCGAAGTCGATGGCCTCAAGCTCCTTGAGGCGCTGCAGCCGCTTGTGGACCGTGGAGAAGTTGGTGAGCATGCCGCCCAGCCAGCGCTGGTTCACGTACGGCATGCCGACCCGGGTGGCCTGCTCGGCGATGGCTTCCTGGGCCTGCTTCTTCGTGCCCACGAACATGATGGTGCCGCCGTGCGCGACGGTCTCCTTCACGAACTCGTAGGCGCGGTCGATGTACGACAGCGACTGCAGGAGGTCGATGATGTAGATGCCGTTGCGCTCGGTGAAGATGAAGCGCTTCATCTTCGGGTTCCAACGGCGGGTCTGGTGCCCGAAGTGGACGCCGCTTTCCAGCAGCTCCCGCATCGTGACGACGGCCATGGCCGTACTCCTCGTGTGTCTCGGTTGTGCGCGGCAGCCGGCCGGCCACCGCTCCTGACGCCCCTGCGCGTCGCCCCTCCGGCGGGGAGCCGGGGGACCGAGTGACGCGGCCACCTTCAGGCAGGTGGCGGGGCGTGCGAAGTCGACCCGGAGAGCCGGGTCGCCACCAGAAGTGTACGGGACGGCATCACCCGCCTGCGCCACGGAGCCCGGTCCCCGGGCGGGTCTCCGGGCGGCCCCAGGACTCGGGTTGTCCACAACCCGCCGGTTATCCACAGAATCCGTCCATGATCCCCATACGTCTCGGCCCTCGGCCAGACTCCCCCCATGAACGGACGACGCGAACGCCGCGCGGCCGGCGAACGGAACGGGGCGGCTGCCGCCACGCGGCGGAGGGCGGACGCGACGGGAGCGCCGGCACGGTATGCGGCGCGGCCTGTGCCCGCGGCGGGGCGGCCGAGGCGCGTGGAGGGACGGCCGACGCCCGCGGCGGAGCGGCCGGCGTGCGCGGTGGGGCGGCCAGCGTGGGCGGCGGCGTGCGTCTCGGGCCGGCCCGCCGGCGTCTCCGGGCGCCGGTGGGGGCGCGTGCCGCGGTGGCCGCTCGCCGTCGGGCTCGCCGTGGCCCTGACGGCGGGCGCCTGGCCCGCACCCCCGTTCACGATGACCACCACGGTGGAGGAGGCGGGTGGGGAGGGGGCGGGGGCGGGGCGGGGGGAACGGGGGATACGGGAAGCGACAACGCCCGGCGGGCGGTCCCGTGGTCCGGGGCCGGCGGTGCCGCCGCCGGCACCGGCTCCGTCGACGGCCCAGGGGGTGGACGCGGTGTGGCCGGTTGACGGCGGGCCGCGGGGGCGGCCGGTGGTGGAGCGGGGGTTCGAGGCGCCGCGTTCGCCGTACGGCCCGGGCCATCGCGGGGTCGACCTGCGGGCCGCGGCCGGGCAGCCGGTGCGGGCCGCGGCGGCGGGGCGGGTGTCGTTCGCGGGCCGGGTGGCGGGGCGCGGGGTGCTGGCCGTCGACCACCCGGGCACGGGCCGCCCGCCGCTGCGCACCACGTACGAGCCGGTGGTGCCGGCCGTAATAAAGGGCGAGCGGGTCGGGAAAGGGCAGGTCATCGGACATCTGCAGGGCGGCGGGTACCACTGCGCGTCGGCCTGTCTGCACTGGGGGCTGCGCCGCGGCCCGGACTATCTCGACCCGCTGTCACTGCTGCCACCCCGGCTGCTCACCGCGGGCCATGCCCGGCTGCTGCCGGTGTTCGGCATCCCGCCGCCCGCGGGCGGCGGCTGACGCCGGGCCGGTGGCGGCGCCGTCAGCGTGCGGCGCCGCGGAGGGCTACGGCGACGGCCGTGTCGGCGACGGTCTCGGGGGCATCGGTGCCGAGTTCGGTGCGGCGGACGGCCGCGTCGACGACCCCCTGGAGCAGGGTGGCGGCGAGGCGGGGTTCGTCGTGGCCGAGGTCCGCCAGGGCCGCGACGACCATGGTGACGAGCCCGCCGTGCGCGGCGCGGATCTTCTCCCGGGCGCCGGCGTCGAGTTCGCCCGCGGAGATGGCGACGACGGCCCGATGGCGGCGGTCGCCGACCAGCGCGAGCTGGGTGCGTACGTACGCCTCGACCTTCGCCTCCGGGGTGTCGGCGCGCTCCATGGCCGCCTCCACCTCGGCGGCCCAGCGCGGGAAGTCGACGGCGCAGAGTTCCTCGACCACGGCGGCCCGGCTGCGGAAGTACTCGTACACGGACGAGCGTGCGAGGCCGGTGCGCTCGGCGAGCGCGGCGAAGTTCAGCGCTTCGGTGCCGCCTTCGCCGAGGAGTTCGCGCGCGGCGTCGAGCAGCGCGTCGTGCTGCATGGTCCGGTGCTCGGCCACGGAGGCCGCTCGAATCTTCGGCACGGTCCAACTTTAGACCGAGGAGGCCGTTCAGCCGCCCGAGTCGGCCAGCTTCGCCCGCAACTGCAGGACGGACTTGGTGTGGATCTGGCTGACCCTGCTCTCGGTGACGCCGAGCACCTGGCCGATCTCGGCGAGCGTGAGGCCCTCGTAGTAGTAGAGGGTGACGACGGTCTTCTCCCGGTCGGGCAGGGTGTTCACGGCGCGGGCGAGCAGCCGGCGCAGCTCGCGGTCCTCGGCGACCTCGACGGGGTCGTCGGCGGCGGTGTCCTCGAGGGTGTCCATGAGGCTGAGCCGGTCGCCGTTGTCGGAGCTGACGTGCAGCAGTTCTTCGAGGGCGACGACGTTGGCGAGGGAAAGCTGGCTGAAAACCCCGTGCAGCTCTTCGAGCTGGATGCCCATCTCGGCGGCGACCTCGGCTTCCGAGGGGGTGCGGCGGAGGGCGGCTTCGAGGGTGGCGTAGGCGCGTTCGACGGCGCGGGCCTTCTGCCGTACGGAGCGGGGGATCCAGTCCAGCGCCCGGAGTTCGTCGATCATCGCGCCGCGGATGCGGGTGATGGCGTACGTCTCGAACTTGATGGCGCGCTCGGGGTCGAACTTCTCGATGGCGTCGATGAGCCCGAAGACTCCGGAGGAGACGAAGTCGGCCTGTTCCACGTTGGACGGCAGGCCGACGCTGACGCGTCCCGCGACGTACTTCACCAGGGGCGAGTAGTGCAGGATGAGCTGCTCGCGCAGCCGGCCGTCACGCGTCTCCTTGTACGACCGCCACAGCTCGTCGACCGACGAGGGTGCTGTGCGTGATGCGGCACGGTCGGACCCGGAGATGTGCTGGGGCATGCGTCGTCGCCTTGAACCGTTCTGGTGGGGGACTGGGTTCGGTGTGGGGGGAGCGAGCGGGTGTGGGGAGGGAGCGGAGCGGGGAGGGTGAAGCAGTGGGGGATGCGGGAACGTTCCGCGAGCGTAGCGTGACCGTACGGTCGCATTCTGCGACTGACGGCTCTTCATGAGTACGCAGATTCGTTCCGCGCACTGCACCTGCGGGTTATCAGGAGGTCACAGCGGGGGGACGGCCGCCGCGGCACCGGGTGGGGGTCGGTTTGCATCTCCCCCACCCTTTCACCCGAACGTCCCAGGTCAAGGAACGGCTCGTCACCTTTTGGGGTGCTCACTGGAGCGCGGGGCCAGCCGCCAGCCGGTGCCGTCGCGGCGGACGAATCCGAGGGACTGCAGCTCATGAAGCCTGCCCAAGGCTTCGTCGCGCTCCGTGCCCGCCTCTTGTGCGATCTGTTCCAGCGGCGCGGTACCCCGCCCGGGGAGGGCTTCGAGCACTCGTGCGGTGGCGGGCGGGAGCAGATCGCGTGGTACGACGGGGCCGCGGCGGACCGGGGCGAGGTCGGCGCCGATGCGGCCGACCAGCTCGACGACTTCGGCGGCCTCGGTGACGAGCTCTGCCTCTCCGCGCAGCAGCTCGTGCACCCCTGAGGAGAGCCCGGAGGTCACCGGGCCGGGCACGCCCATCGTCGGGCGGCCGAGCCGCTGCGCCCAGCGGGCGGTGACGAGGGAGCCGCTGCGGCGCTCGGCTTCGACGACGACGGTCCCGCGGGTGAGGGCCGCCATGACGCGGTTGCGCAGGAGGAATCGCGACCGGGTGGGGTGGTCGCCCGGGGCGAGCTCGGCGACGATGAGGCCCTGTTCGGCGACGCGGCCGAGGAGTTCGCTGTGGCCGGGCGGGTAGACCCGGTCGACACCGCAGGCCAGTACGCCGACGGTGGCTCCGGTGGCGGCGAGCGCGCCGCGGTGGGCGGCGGCGTCGATGCCGTAGGCGGAGCCGGAGACGACGGTCCATCCGGCGTGGGCGAGGCCGGCGGCGAGGGTCGCGGCGACGTGGGCGCCGTACTCGGTGCAGGCGCGGGCGCCGACGACGGCGACGGACTTCAGCGCCCACAGCCGCAGGTCGGGGCGGCCGCGGACCCAGAGGCCGAGGGGCCGGGCGGCGGCGAGGTCGTCGAGCTGCCGGGGCCATTCGGGGTCGCCGGGGCAGACGAACCGCGCTCCGACGGCTGCGGCGGCGGCGAGGTCCTGCCGGGGGTCGGGTCCGCCGAGCCGCCGCCGGTAGCGGACCAGCCGGGTCTCGGCTTCCGGCGAGGGCGGCGGGGCGTCGCCGGTCACCCAGCGCATGAGCGCTACGGCCCCGTGCGTACGCAGCCACCTTCCGGCGACCTCGTCCCCGGGTTCGACGAGCCGCGTCAGCGCGACCCGCGCCAAACGCTCCGCGTCGCGGTCCGAGGGTTCGCCGGGAGCCGCCTCCGGCGCGGGCTCCGTCCCCTGGCTGCTACGGGCGGCCGGCCGGGCGCCGGAGTCGCTGCCGCGCCGGGGCTCTGCGGCCGGGGTCCGCAGAGTGCCCAGCACCGGCCCGGCGACCGGGCCGGACGGCCCGGCCGGCGGGCTCTTTCCCTCGGCCGGAGGCACCGGCGCAGCAGGCGGCGGGCGCTCCCCGCCCGGCGCCGGGCCGGTTGCCGGCCCCGCGCATGCCCCGGCGGGTGTCCCGGCCCGCGGGCCCGTCTGCGGCGCGCTCTCCGCCCCGCCCCGCGCCTCGCTCCACCGCCCGCTCGGCAGGCCGCTGCGCGGCTTCCAGGCGGGCTTCTCGGTCGTGTTCATTCGACGGGCTCCCTCGTTGCCTGGGTACGGGCGCCTCGGGGCACCCCCGTGCGGAGTTCCAGGGCCGCCGCGACGTCCTCGGGCCCCGGGCGGTCGTGGCCCGCGAGGTCGGCGATGGTCCAGGCGACGCGGAGGACGCGGTCGAGGCCGCGGGCGGTGAGCAGGCCGCGTTCGAGGTCGCGTTCCGCCGGGGCGAGGACGCCGGGGGCGGGGTGCCAGCGGCGGCGCAGCTCGTGGCCGGGGACTTCGCCGTTGGTGCGCCAGGCGGTGCCCGCGTAGCGTGCGGCGGCGCGGTCGCGGGCGGCCAGGACCCGGGCTGCGGCATCGGCGGTGGGCTCGGCGCGTTCACCGGCGGCCGACAGCTCGGCGCGGCTGACGGCATCGACGGCGACCCGGAGGTCGACGCGGTCGAGGAGCGGGCCGGTGAGCCGGCCCTGGTAGCGCCGGATGGCCGTGGTCGGGCATTCGCAGCCGCCTTCCTGACGGGCGAAGCGGCCGCAGGGGCAGGGGTTGGCGGCGAGAACCATGAGGAAGCGGGCGGGGAACTGGACGACGCCCGCGGACCGGGCCACGACGACGTGTCCGGACTCCAGCGGCTGTCTGAGGGCGTCGAGGATCCGGCCGCTGAATTCGGGCGCTTCGTCTAGAAAGAGCACTCCTCGGTGGGCCAGGGAGACCGCTCCCGGCTTGGGCAGCGCGTTGCCGCCGCCGATGAGGGCGGGCAGGGTCGCGGAGTGGTGCGGGGCGGCGTAGGGGGCTTCGCCGACGAGGGGCTGGCCCGCGGGCAGGGTGCCGGCCACCGAGTGGATGGCGGTCACTTCGAGCGCTTCGGTCTCGGTCAGGGGCGGCAGCAGCCCGGGCAGCCGTTCGGCGAGCATCGTCTTGCCCGCCCCCGGGGGGCCTTTCAGGTACAGGTGGTGGCCGCCCGCGGCGGCGACTTCGAGGGCGAAGCGGGCCCGGTGCTGCCCGGCGACGTCGGCGAGGTCGGGGCGGTACGCGCCGGGGCCGAGGGCCGCCGGGGTGCACCAGCCGGCTCCGGGCACGGCGAGGCGGGCGGACGGGACGGCCGGGGCGCTGTCGGGGTCGGCGGGTTCGTCGGGGGGTGGCTCGTCGTTGAGGACGGCGATGAGCTGGCGCAGGCTGCGGACGCCGAGAACGGAGACGTCGGGGACGAGGGTGGCCTCGCCCGCGGCGGCTTCGGGGACGACGACCTGGCGGCAGCCGGCGTCCGCGGCGGCGAGCACGGCGGGCAGCACGCCTGGGACGGGCCGGACACGGCCGTCGAGGCTCAGCTCGCCGACCATGACGAGCCCGGTGAGCGCGTCGGGCGCGATGCGTCCGGCGGCACCGAGGGTGGCGCAGGCGATGCCGAGGTCGAATCCGCTGCCGGATTTGGGTACGGCGGCGGGGCTGAGGCCGACGGTGAGCTTCTTCTGCGGCCAGTCGACGCCGGAGTTGACGACGGCGGCGCGCACCCGGTCGCGGCTTTCCGTGAGGCTCTTGTCGGGTAGCCCGACCAGCGTGAACGTGGCGACGCCCGGCTCCAGGTCGGCCTGGATCTCGACGACGACGCCTTCGACGCCGACGAGGGCGACCGAGCACGTGCGGGCGAAGGCCATCAGGCGGCCCCCCGTACGTGCTCGACGACGGGGGCGCCGCGGTCCGGCAGCACCACGCCGACGACGTCGATCCGCATGCCGCCGGGCGGGGCGCCGCCGTGCCGCAGGGCCCAGGCTTCGGCGAGCCGCCGCAGCCGGTCCGCCTTGGCCGGCGGGACGCCGGCCATCGGATGCTCCCAGCCGCCTTCCCGTCTGGTCTTGACCTCGCAGACGACGAGGGCCTCGCCGTCGAGCGCGACGATGTCGATCTCGCCGTCGCTGCATCTCCAGTTCCGCGCCAGGACGGTCATTCCCGCCTGGACGAGCTGCCGCTCCGCGATCCGTTCCCCGTACTGTCCGAGCGCCTGCCGCTGCTTCGGCATCGGGCACCACCTCCCGCGTCCGACTGTGTCGTGCCGCGGGAAAAGTTGTTGATCTTGGTGGATAACCGGCGGGTTGTGGATAACTCCCTCACCCATGAGGGTGACGGAGGAGGGGAACTCAGCCGAGGTCGTCGGAGGGCATCTCCAGGTCGGACTTGCTCAGCTCCTCGATGTTCACATCCTTGAACGTGAGCACCCGCACCTGCTTGACGAAGCGGGCCGGCCGGTACATGTCCCAGACCCAGGCGTCCGCCATCGACACCTCGAAGAACACCTCGCCCTGGACCGAGTGGACCTGCATCTCGTAGTCGTTGGTGAGGTAGAAACGCCGCTCGGTCTCGATCACGTATTTGAACAGACCGACGACGTCGCGGTACTCCCGGTAGAGCTTCAGCTCCATCTCGGTCTCGTACTTCTCGAGGTCCTCGGCGCTCATGGCTCGTTCCCCTTCCGCCTGTGCGTGACCCCATTGTGCGTCCCCCGGGCGCGACGAGCCCGGGCATAGCCGGAAACCGGCCCGTAGGCGGCACCGCTCAGGATCAGCGCCGCCCCGGCGATCACCGCGAGCAGCAGCGGACGCAGCGGCCCGGGCTCGGAGATCCCGCCGGGCAGGGCCGCGAAGCCGTCCGGGCGCTCCAGCATGCCCGCGCCGCCCAGCGGCCACGCCGTCGCGTCGACCCGGCTCCTGACGGCGTCGCGGGGTATGGCTCCGCCGCCCGATTCGGCCAGATGGCTGCGGGAGTCGACGGAGTCGCCGCGGTGGTCGCCGAGCAGGAAGATCATTCCCTCCGGCACGGTGGTCGCGGGGAAGCTCTCCTGAGCCGCGCGCTGACTCTCCGTGACGTACGGCTCCGCGACCGGCACCTCGTCGACCGTCAGCCGCCCCTGCGCGTCGCAGCAGCGGACCGTGTCCCCGCCGACCGCGACGACCCGCTTGACCATCGGCAGGTCCCCCCACGCCGCGTCCTCGAAGACCACGACGTCGCCGCGGCGCACCTCGTCGCCCGAGATCCGCTCGGCCAGCACCCGGTCGCCGGAGGCGACGGTGGGCGCCATGGAGGACGTGGGCACCGTGTACGGCACGTACACCGCGGCGCCCCAGGCGAAGCCGCCGAGGAACAGCACGCACCCGACCGCCACGGCCAGGCCCGACAGGATGTTCCCCCTGCGACCGGCTCCGCTGCTGCTCATGGCCGCACACTACCCAGAGGTCCGGCAGGCAGTCCGCCCGCCCAGTGAACCACCGTGATCAGCGACGCCCGGTCCCGCCACGGCACCGGCCCGGGACCGTAAAACCGCAGGCCAGGCAGGTCGCGTACGCCTCGGAAGCCACCGCTGCCCCGGCGATCACATCACCCGGACGGCCCCGTACTCCCGCGCACCCTGACCAAGCAGGCAGGGCCAGGATCCGGCCCGGCCCCCGGCCCGCCTCAGTCGTTCAGGTCCGCCTTGCGGATCAGCCGGCGCCGCCGCCACAGCACCAGCGGCACCGCCCCGACCAGCCCCAGCGCCGCCGGCGCGGCCCCCGCGGCGGCGTTCAGCCCCGGCTGGTCGAAGGTGCCCGGCACCGGCAGCGTGCCCCAGCGGTCGATCGGCCAGGCCCGCGCGATGGCCCGCCCGACGACCAGGTCCTCGTCGACGAAGCCCTTGTCCGGCGACTTCTCGTGGTAGCGGGAGTCCAGCGAGTCCTGCCGGTGGTCGCCCATCACCCACAGCTTGCCCTCCGGCACCTTCACAGGACCGAAGTCGTTGTCCTCGCAGGGGGTGTCGCCGGGGAAGATGTACGAAGTCTCGTCCAGCGCCTTGCCGTTGACCTTCACCGGGCCGACGCCCTTGCACTCCACGGTGTCGCCGCCGACCGCGATGACGCGCTTGATGAGGTCCTGCTCCTCCGCCGAGGGCATGAGGCCGATGAAGCTCAGCCCCTTCTGGATACCCTCGAGTACGGGCCCGGAGTCCGACGACGGCGCCTCGTTCAGCCAGCCGCCCGGGTCGTGGAAGACGACGACCTCGCCGCGCTCCGGCTCGGCGCCGAACCACGGCGTGAGCTTGTCCACCAGCACGCGGTCGCCGACCTGCAGCGTGTTCTGCATGGAGTTGGAGGGGATGGAGAACGCCTGGACCAGGAAGGTCTTGATGATCAGCGCGAGCACGAGCGCGACGAGGATGAGGATCGGCAGTTCCTTCCAGAAGGAACGCTGCTTCTTCCCGCCCGCGGCGGCCGCGCGGTCGCCGTCCGCGTCGTCCCCCCCGCTGCCGCTGCCGCCGCTGCCGTCCCCGCCGTCGCTCATCGCTCCCGCTTCCGTCGCCGCAGGGCCGCCGGGAGCGCCGGGCGCGGCGTCCTGCGGGACGCCGCCCTTGCCGAGTGAGGGTCGGGGGGCGCCGTCCGGGGAGGTGTCCGCCGGGCCGTCTGCCGCCTGCTCCGGAGGGCCGCCAGGAGGGCCGGCAGCCGGCTGCTGCGCGCGCCCCTGACCGGGCCGGTCTTCTGGATCCTCGTGACCGGACCGGGCGCTGACTGCCACGTCCCCCACATCCACTCCTCACCTTGCCGCTGCCTGCCCCTGGTCAGGTGCAGGCCCACCACTCCCATAACGAGCGAGAGTTCCGCAGGAGTCGGGAGGGGCTCCATTCGGCCCACTTCTTTCGAGGACACCTTATTCGCCTGCGCGTCCGACTCCGGAACCGAGGCATAGGTGTCCGGTGAGTCGAATTTGTCCCAGTGGCCGAGCGGCCAGGCGATGGCCATGGCCCTGCCCACGACGTCCTCTTCCGCGATCGTCCCCTGGTACGGACCGTCCAGGTGGTAACGCGAGTCGGCGGAGTTGGAGCGGTGGTCGCCCATGACGAAGATCCGGCCGTCCGGCACGGTGACGTCGAAGGTCCGTTGCGACGGCTTGTCCCCGGGGTGCAGGTACGACTCCACCAGCGCGGTGCCGTTGACCGTGACCCGCCCGCCGTCGTCGCAGCAGACCACGCGGTCGCCGCCGACCGCCACGACCCGCTTGATCAGGTCCTGTTCGTGCTCCGAGGGCAGCAGCCCGATGAACGTCAGCACGTCCTTGGCCTGCGCGACGCCCACCGGGTCGTCGAGCCGGTCCTCCTCCCGGTTGCTGAGCCAGCCGCCGGGGTCCTTGAAGACGACGATGTCGCCGCGCTCCGGCTTCGCGCCGAACCAGGGCGTGAGCTTGTCCACGACGACCCGGTCGCCGATCCGGATCGTCTGCTCCATGGATCCGGAGGGGATGACGAACGCCTGCAGCAGGAAGGTCTTGACGCCCAGCGCGATCAGCATGGCCGCGCCGATGATGAGCGGGATCTCCTTTATCCGCGAACGGGTTCTGCGCCGCCGCGCCCGCTTGGCCGCCTTGCGGCGCTCCGCCCGCCCGCCGAGGCGCGGCCCCGGCTCGCCACCGTGCCCGGGCGCGCCGCCCGGCCCCCGGTCGCCTTCCGGCTCGTACGGATCGTCGCCGCCCGAGCCGTACGTGCCGTCGTCCTGCCCGCCGTCCCGTCCGTACGGGCCCTCGCGGTGCCCGCCGCCCGCGCCGTACGGGCCGCTGCCGACCGGGCCGTACGGATCCCCGGCGCCCCCGCGTCCGTACGGATCCCCGCCCCCGTACCCGCCACCGCCGCCCGGCACGCCGCCGCTGCCCCCGTGCGGATCACGGCGCCCCGGCCCGCCCCCCGCGCCGCGGCGGCCCTCCTGACCGCCGCCGCCCGCGTGACGCGCGTGGCTACCCCCCATATCCCGGCCGCCCCAGCGAGCCGGCCCGGTCCGGCGGCCACCCCCGCCAGTCCGCCCTGCCGATCACCTTGTCCACCGAGATCGTGCCGCCGCCCGGCGACCCGAGGTGGTCGCGGGAGTCGCGGGAGTCGCTGCGGTGGTCGCCCATGACCCACAGCCGGCCGGGCGGCACGATGACGTCGAACTCGACCAGCGACGGGGCGTCGCCCGGATACAGGTACTCCCGCTCGTCGAGCGGCTTTCCGTTCACCTTCACCCTCCCCCGTGCGTCGCAGCAGATCACGCGGTCACCGCCGACACCGATGACGCGCTTGACGTAGTCGGTGCCTTCGGGCTCCGCAAGCCCGGCGGCCGCGCCGGCCTTGCGCAGCAGGCCCGGCACCGCACCCCCGCCGTCACCGGCGGCGGCGAAGGTCCCGGAGCCGTCGAAGACGACAACGTCCCCGCGCTTCGGTTCGTCCCCGAACGCGTAAGCGAGCTTGTTGACCAATACCCGGTCGCCGGGCTGGAGAACCGGCTCCATGGAACTGCTCGGCACCAGGAACGGCTGCACGACGAAGGCGCTGACGAGCAGCCCGAGGACGGTGAAGGTGGCCGCGAGCGCGACGGCCCAGCGCAGCAGACGGACAAAAGAGGAGCGCGAGGACCCCTCCCGCCCGGACTCCGGGGAGGAGGAGTCGTCGCGCTCCTCGGGCCGCGGCTCAGTGTCCATCGCAGCGAAGCCTAATATGGCCGTTCGCCCGCGTGGACCGGCCGCGTCAGCTCTCGCGCTTCTCCTTGATCTTCGCGGCCTTGCCGCGGAGGTCGCGCAGGTAGTACAGCTTGGCGCGGCGGACCTGGCCGCGGGTCACCAGCTCGATCTTCTCGACGACCGGGGTGTGCACGGGGAAGGTGCGCTCGACGCCGACGCCGAAGCTGACCTTGCGGACCGTGAAGGACTCGCGGACCCCGGCGCCCTGCCGGCGGATGACGACACCCTTGAACTGCTGGACACGGGAGCGGTTGCCCTCGATGACGCGCACGTGCACGTTGACCGTGTCACCGGGCCGGAAGGGCGGGATGTCGTCGCGCAGGGAGGCTGCGTCGACGCTTTCGAGAAGGCTCATGACCGTCTGCTTTCTTCGCCGATGCCACAGGTCATCGACAAGAGTCCGAAGTGGGACAGAGGATGCTGCAGCGTCGTACGGGCGTCGTGTCCCCCTGTGGCAGGGGCGCCGCGTCGGACGGCAGGCAGCAGCCGCCTATTCTTCCACGTCGGCGCCCGTACGCCAAAATCGTCCGTCGGGCCCCTCGGCCCAGCCGAGTTCGGCGAGCAGCGCCCTGTCGTGCTTGTCGTACGCACCGGGCACGGCCCGCGCGATCAGGTCGGGGCGGACCTCGGCGGTGCGGCGCAGCGCCTGGTCGCGGCGCCAGCGGGCGATGCGGCCGTGGTCGCCGCTGAGCAGAATGTCGGGTACGGTCCTGCCGCGCCACTCGGGGGGCTTGGTGTAGGCGGGGCCTTCGAGGAGGTCGGCCATGGCGCCGGGGGCGAAGGAGTCGTCCTGGTGGGAGGCGGCGTTGCCGAGGACGCCCGGCAGGAGGCGTACGACGGCTTCGGCGATGACGAGGACGGGGGCCTCGCCGCCGGCGAGGACGTAGTCGCCGATGGACACCTCGTGCAGCCGGTAGCGGCCGGCGTACTCCTCGATCACGCGGCGGTCGATGCCCTCGTAGCGGGCGGGGGCGAAGACCAGCCAGGGCTCGGCGGCCAGTTCCACGGCCAGCTCCTGGGTGAAGGGCCGGCCGCTGGGAGTGGGGACGACGAGCACGGGGTCGCCGGACCCGGAGCCGGCGACGGCGTCGAGGGCCGCGCCCCACGGCTGGGGCTTCATGACCATGCCGGGGCCGCCGCCGTAGGGGGTGTCGTCGACGGTGTTGTGCCGGTCGAACGCCCACTCCCGCAGGTCGTGGACGCGGACGTCGAGCACGCCGCGCTCGATGGCCTTGCCGAGGAGCGAGAGCCGCAGCGGCTCCAGATAGGCGGGGAAGATCGAGACGACGTCGATCCTCACGCCGGGCCCTCTCCCCCGCGCCCGCCTTCCGGCGCACCGTCCCGGTCGCCGCTGACGGCCAGGTCCAGCAGCCCCGGCGGCGGCTCCACGACGACGCGCTGCGCGTCGAGGTCGATCTCGGGCACGATCTCGCTGACGAACGGGATCAGCGCCTCGCCCCCGTCCGGGCGGGCGACGACCAGCAGGTCCTGGTACGGCAGGTGCGCGACCTCCGCGACGCGCCCCACGGGAGTGCCGTCGCGCAGGACGACGTCGAGGTCGGCGAGCTGGTGGTCGTAGAACTCCTCGGGGTCCTCCGGGGTCGCCTCGGGGTCGACGTCGGCGACGAGGAGGGTGTTGCGCAGCGCCTCGGCGGCGGTGCGGTCGGCGACGCCCTCGAAGCGCAGCAGCAGCCGGCCGCTGTGCACCCGCCCGGTGGCGATGGTCAGCGGGCCTGCGGAGGCCGGGTCTGTGGTGAGGACGGCGCCGGGGGCGAGCCGCCGCTCGGGCTCGTCGGTGCGTACCTCGACGGTGACCTCGCCCTTGATCCCGTGGGCGCGGCCGATCCGCGCGACTACGAGTTGCACGGGTGCCTTCCTCTCCGTACGTCGTCGGCCGTCACCGGGTGCGCGCCGGGCCCTCGCGGGCGTACGGGGCGGACCGCCGCCCGCGTACGGCGACGGGCCGGGGCGCCTGCCGGCCTCCCCGGCCCGTGCCGGTGACGACTGCTCCGTCCGTCCGCGCGACGGTCGGTCAGCGGACCTGGTCCACGTCGACGAGGTCGACGCGGATGCCGCGGCCACCGAGCGCGCCGACGACGGTGCGCAGCGAGCGGGCCGTACGGCCGTTGCGGCCGATGACCTTGCCGAGGTCCTCGGGGTGCACCCGGACCTCCAGCACCCGCCCGCGGCGCAGGTTGCGCGAACTGACCTCGACCTCGTCGGGGTTGTCGACGATGCCCTTCACCAGGTGCTCAAGGGCTTCTTCGAGCATCGTCAGGCCCCGGCGGCCTCGGCCGGGGCCTCGCCGGGCTCGGCGTCGGCCTTCTTCTCGGCCTTCTCGGCCTTGTCGGACTTCTCGCTCTTCTCGGCCTTCTCAGCCTTGTCGGCCTTCTTCGCCTTGGGGGTCACCGCGTCGCCCTTGGGCTCGTCGGCGGCGTCCTTGGCGGCGGCCTCGAAGAGGGCGCGCTTGTCGGCCTTCGGCTCGGGGACCTTCATCGGCTCGGGCGCCGGCAGGCCCTTGAACTTCTGCCAGTCGCCGGTGACCTTGAGGATGGCGAGCACGGGCTCGGTCGGCTGCGCGCCGACACCCAGCCAGTACTGCGCCCGCTCGGAGTCGACCTCGATGCGCGAGGGATTCTGGACCGGGTGGTACAGCCCGATCTCCTCGATGGCCCGGCCGTCACGGCGGGTGCGCGAGTCGGCGACGACGATGCGGTAGTGCGGCGACCGGATCTTGCCCAGGCGCTTCAGCTTGATCTTGACTGCCACGGGAGTGGTGTCTCCTGGAGTTGACGTGATTGGGCCGGCCGAGGTGCTGCGTGGGGTTGCAGTGCCCTGGCGCCCGATGGACGCGCCAGCCGGAGGAGAGAGGGGTCCTGTGCGGCTGTCGAGTTCAGCTCACCATTGTGCCACACGGCGCCGACGCCCCTGCCCGCGCGGTCGCACGCCTCGTACCGCCCGCCGGTGCCCGCAAGGGCGTGCCGGTCGGGCGGCTGGGCGACGTACCCGTATGGGGCGGCTCACGCGGGCTTCAGGCGGCCGCCTCCGCGATCCGGCCGGCGGTCCGGCGGTCGGCCGGCGCCCGGGCGGGATCGGGGGGTCGGGAGTCCGGCGGCGGGGGTCAGGCCGCGGCGGCGGGCTCCGGGATGCGGAACGGCTTGCCGCAGCCGCCGCAGACGATCGGGGCCTGGGCCAGGACCGACGGCACGACGCGGACGTTCCGCCCGCAGTCGCACACGGCCTTCACTCTCACTCCGCCGCCGGACGACCCGTGCCGGGCCGCGGGACCGCGGAAGCTGCGCGGGCTGTCGGCGGCGGTGGCCGCGTCATGAGCCCGCAGCGCCTTGCGTAGGCGCTCGCCGGCCGCACGATAGCGCTTCTTGGCGGCCGGTGTGAGGGTGACCAGGGAGAACCCGCTGCTGGGGTGCGGCTCGTCGGGGTGGTCGAGGCCCAGCTCCTCGGCGATGGCAAGGAAGCGTCTGTTGTGGTAGCGGCCGGCCCGGGAGGTGTCCCGCACCCCGCGGGCCGCGGCAATGCCGTGAACGGCTTCATGCAGGAGTCGCTCGAAGGACAGCTCCGCCCCGCAGGCGGACGAGGACTCCCCGATCAGTGATTCCGGCGCGGCGAGGTCCGGCAACTCCGGGTGGTGCCGCTGAATCTCGGCCCACGCGGCTGCCAGCTCCGCGGCAAGTACAAGTGGTGTCGTGCTCACGTCGGGAGTAACGAGCGAGGGCCCTTCGGTGTTCCGATTCCCGGCATCCCAAATAATTTGCATCTACCCGTCAGTTCGCGATGATGCGGTTGGGACGGGGCGCCTGTGGTGATCTGTGGAGGTCTGCCGCTTAAATGATCGGGTCACAACAAAGCCGTACGTGACCGCTTGTGCACCGTCATGCGCCCTTCGCACCGTGCGTCCCCGCCGCGTCCCCGCCGGAAGCCGCCGCTCCGGACGATCAGTACGCCCGGGCGACGACGGCGAGCGTACCGGGCTCGTCGTCCGCTCCCGGCACCGACCCGTCCGCCGCGATCAGGCAGCGCACCGACACGGCCTGCTCCGCCAGCCTGGCCTCGCCCGCGGGACCGAGGTCCGCCCACGGGATACGGGCCCAGCCGCCGGCCTCCGCCGCCTCGGCCGCCTCCGCGACCGTCCGTACGTCCGCCGTCCGTTCCTCACGCATTCGACGTGACTCGGCCAGCAACCGTTCCTGATCGTCTTCGAGAATCTTCGGCAGCATCCCGGCCCGGTCGTCCAGCAGCGCGTCGAGCGCCACCGGCTCCTTGGTGCCGGGTACGCGCCGGACGAGCGTCGCCGTGCCGGCGGCCAGGTCGCGCGGGCCGATCTCGACCCGTACGGGCACCCCCTTCAGCTCCCAGTCCACGGCCCGCCGCCCGAAGGGGACGTCGACGCGGTCGTCGACCCGGACCCGTACCCCGGCGGCGGCCAGCCGGTCGCCGGCCTCGCGCACCTTGGCGAGCACCGCCTCGTCGCCCTTCACGGCCAGCACCACGGCCTGCACGGACGCCAGCCGCGGCGGGACGCGCAGCCCGTCGTCGTCGCCGTGCACCATGATCATGCCGCCGACCATGCGGGTCGTGGAGCCCCAGGAGGTCTGCCACACGTGCTCGCGGGTGCCGTCCGCGGTCAGGTATTGCGTGCCGAACGCCTTCGCGAAGTTCTGGCCCAGCTCGTGACTGGTGCCCATCTGCAGCGCTTTGCCATCGCGCATCATCGCTTCCAGCGTCAGGGTGTTGAGGGCGCCGGCGAACCGCTCGGCGGCGGTCTTGCGGCCCGGGAGCACGTCGATCGCGAGCACGTTCACCATGAAGTCGGCGTACACGTCGCGCTGGATACGGGCCGCGTACTCCCGCGCCTCCTCGTACGTGGCGTGCGCGGTGTGCCCCTCCTGCCACAGGAACTCCGTCGTCCGCAGGAACATCCGCGGCCGCAGCTCCCAGCGCACCACGTTGGCCCACTGGTTGATGAGCAGCGGCAGGTCGCGGTAGCTCTGCACCCACTTGGCGAAGTAGTCGTTGACGATCGTCTCGGAGGTGGGCCGGACGACGACCGGCTCCTCCAGCACCTTGCCGCCGCCGTGGGTGACGACGGCCAGTTCGGGCGCGAAGCCCTCGACGTGGTCGGCCTCCCTGGCCAGGTAGGACTCCGGGATGAAGAGCGGGAAGTACGCGTTCTGCGCGCCCGCGGCCTTGATCCGGTCGTCCATCTCCCGCTGCGTACGCTCCCACAGCCCGTACCCGTACGGTCGGATGACCATCGTGCCGCGCACCGGGCCGTTGTCGGCCAGTTCGGCCTTGGTGACGACGTCCTGGTACCAGCGCGGGAAGTCGTCCGCCTGGGGCGTGAGTACGGGTGCCTTTGCCATGGCGGAGATCGTAGGGGCCGACCGCGGGCCGCAGGTACTCGTTTACGAGGACGCCGCCGGCCCGCCGGCCGCCGCCGTCACAGCAGCTTCTTGAACTCCTCCGGCAGCTCGAAGTCCTGCGGCGGCTGTTCCCCGCCGCCGAACGGGCTGCCCGATGCGGCCCGGCGCTCGGCCGCGGCCTGCTCGTCGGCCTTGCGCTTCATCGGATTGCCGCTGCGCTGGCGCCCCTTGGCCTTCTTCTGCTGCTTGCCCTTGCGCTTGCCGCCGGCCGCGCCCGGCATCCCGGGCATGCCCGGCATCCCCGGCATGCCGCCGCCCTGGGCCATCTTCGACATCATCTTGCGGGCCTCGAAGAACCGCTCCACCAGGTTCTTCACGGCGCTGACCTCGACGCCGGAGCCGCGCGCGATCCGGGCCCTGCGGGAGCCGTTGATGATCATCGGGTCGTGGCGCTCCCCCGGCGTCATCGACTTGATGATCGCCGCGGTACGGTCCACGTCCCGCTCGTCGAGGTTGTTGATCTGCTCCTTCATCTGGCCCATGCCCGGCATCATGCCGAGCAGCTTGGAGATGGAGCCCATCTTGCGGACCTGCTCCATCTGCGCCAGGAAGTCGTCGAGCGTGAACTCCTTCGGCCCCTTCGCCAGCTTGGCCGCCAACTTCTCGGCCTCTTGCTGGCTGAAGGTCTGCTCCGCCTTCTCGATCAGCGACAGCATGTCGCCCATGCCGAGGATGCGGGACGCCATGCGGTCCGGGTGGAACGCGTCGAAGTCGTCCAGCTTCTCGCCGTTGGAGGCGAACATGATCTGCTTGCCGGTGACCTGCGCGATCGACAGCGCGGCGCCGCCGCGGGCGTCGCCGTCGAGCTTGGAGAGCACCACGCCGTCGAAGCCGACGCCGTCGCGGAACGACTCGGCCGTGCTGACGGCGTCCTGGCCGATCATCGCGTCGACGACGAAGAGGATCTCGTCGGGGCCGACCGCGTCCCGGATGTCGGCGGCCTGCTGCATCATCTCGGCGTCGACGCCGAGGCGGCCGGCGGTGTCGACGACCACCACGTCGTACTGCTTGTCGCGGGCGTGGGTGATCGAGTCCTTGGCGACCCGCACCGGGTCGCCGACGCCGTTGCCCGGCTCGGGGGCGAAGACGGCGACCGACGCGCGCTCGCCGACGACCTGCAACTGGTTGACGGCGTTGGGGCGCTGGAGGTCGGCGGCGACGAGCAGGGGCGTGTGCCCCTGGCCCGCCAGCCACTTGCCGAGCTTGCCCGCGAGGGTCGTCTTGCCCGCGCCCTGGAGGCCCGCGAGCATGATCACGGTCGGCGGGGTCTTGGCGAACCGCAGCCGGCGGGTCTCGCCGCCGAGGATGCCGACGAGCTCCTCGTTGACGATCTTGATGACCTGCTGGGCGGGGTTGAGCGCCTGGGAGACCTCCGCGCCGAGCGCGCGCTCCTTGACCTGCTTGATGAAGGACCGTACGACGGGCAGCGCGACATCCGCCTCCAGGAGGGCGACGCGGATCTCCCGCGCGGTGGCGTCGATGTCCGCCTCGGACAGCCGGCCTTTCCCCCGGAGGGTCTTGAAGGTCGCTGCTAGGCGGTCGGAGAGCGTATCGAACACGGCGTTCGCGATTCCTTGGCTCGGGTGGTCAGGCGGGTGTCGGCTCTCCAGGGTATCCGCCCGGCGGCGCGCGCGGACCGGCGGTGCGCGGCGGACCGGATCAGACCAGCGCCGCCTGGAGCCTTCCGGCCAGCTCGTCGGCGGCGCGGTCGGCGAGGGGGCGGCCGGCGGGGTCGGTGACGTAGAAGGCGTCGACGGCGTTGGCACCGAGGGTGCTGACGTACGCGCCGCGCACCCGCACCCCGGCCGCCTCCAGCGCGCGGCCGATGCGGTGCAGCAGGCCGGGGGCGTCCTGGGCGCGGACCTCGATGACGGTCGCGTGCTGGGAGCTGCCGGGGGCGACGGTCACGCGGGGCGGCGGGCCGGGGGTGCCGCGGCGGCGCGGGCGGTACGCCTTCTCCCGCTCGGCGAGGCGGGCGGGCACGTCGAGGGTGCCGTCGAGGACGCGCAGGAGGTCGGCGCGGAGGCGGTCGGCGGCGGGGAGGGAGCCGAACTCGGACGCGACGCGCCAGTTGAGGAGGAGGACGTGCGGGGCATCGGGGTCGTCGGGGGTGCCGCGACCGGCCGCGGGCCCGGACCCCGTGCCGGCGGGGGTCCTGGTCCGGTCCGGTTCCGGCGCGGGCTCCAGGTCGCCCGCCACCCCCGGGGGCAGCCGCAGGGGGCGCAGCTCCGCGGTGCGTACGGTCAGCCGGTGCAGCGCCAGTACGCCCGCGAGCGCGGCCAGGGCGTCGGGGCGGTCGGGGAGGGCCACCAGCAGCTCCACGCCCAGCGGCAGGGCGCCACCCCGCTCCGTACCCGCCGCGCCTTCCGGCTCCGCCTCCGCGGGCGGCGGCTCCTCGGTCCTGGCGCGCAGCGTCAGCGCCGGTGCGCGGGTACGCCACGCCTCCACCGCGAGCCGCTCCTCCGCCGCCCCCGGCGCCCGCTCGGCCCGCTCCTCGGCCGCCCCGGCGGGCTCGCCCGCAAGCGCGGCGTCGACCCGCCCCGCCAGGTCGGCGACGAGTGAGGCGCGCCAGGCACTCCACGCCGCGGGTCCCGTGGCCAGCGCGTCGGCCTCGGTGAGCGCGTGCAGCAGTTCCAGCGTGCCGCGCCCGCCGACCGCGTCGGCCACGAGGCGTACGGTCGCGGGGTCGTCCAGGTCGCGGCGGGTGGCGGTCTCGACGAGCAGCAGATGGTGGCGTACGAGCGCGGCCACGACGGCGACGTCGGCGGGCGGGAAGCCGATGCGCCGGGCCATGTCGCGGGCGATGGTCTCGCCGGTGACGCTGTGCCCGCCGGGGCCGTCCGGCCAGCCCTTGCCGATGTCGTGCAGCAGCGCGGCGACCAGCAGCAGGTCGGGGCGGCCGACGCGGCGGGTGAGCGCCGCGGCCCGTACCGCGGTCTCCACGAGGTGGCGGTCGACGGTCCAGCGGTGCACGGCGTTGCGCTGGGGGCGGCAGCGTACCCGCTCCCAGTCGGGCAGCAGCCGGGTGAGGAACCCCTCCGCCTCCAGGCTCTCCCACACCTGCACCGTGGCCTCACCGGCGCCGAGCAGCGTCACCAGTTGCTCGCGCGCCTCGTCCGGCCACGGCACGGGCAGCGGCGGCGCCTGCGCGGCCAGCAGCCGGACGGCGTGCAGCGACAGCGGCAGCCCCGCCTGCGCGGCGGCGGCAGCGGCGCGCAGCGGCAGCACGGGGTCGCGGGCGGGGCGGGCGGTACGGGCGAGGACGACCTCGCCGTCCTGCTCGACGACGCCGTCGGCGAGGGGGGTGCGCTCTGCGGGGCCGCGCTGGCCGGAGCCGATGAGGTTCCGCAGCCGGGCGGCGCCGCGCCGCCCGCCGCGGGCGCGCAGGACGCGGTCGACCTCGCGCCAGGTGACGTCGGTGGCGTACGCGAGGGTGCGGGCGGCCTCGTAGACCTCGCGCAGCAGGGTGTCGGCGTCGAGCAGGCCGAGGGCTTCGGCGACCTGGTCCTGCTCCTGGAGCGCGAGCCGGTCGGTGGCGCGGCCGGTGGTCAGGTGCAGCGCGTCGCGGGTGTCGAGGAGCCGCGCGCGGGCGCGGTCCAGTCCTTCGCGGGGGGCGTCGGCGAGCCAGGAGGCGGCGACGGCGCGCAGGGCGGTGGCGTCGCGGAGGCCGCCGCGGGCCTCCTTGAGGTCGGGCTCCAGCAGGAACTGCAGCTCCCCGTGGCGCTCGGCCCGCTCCCGGCCCAGCTCGCGCAGCTCGGGGAGGCGGCGGGCGGCGCGGTTGCGCCAGTCGGCGAAGACGGCGGTGCGCAGCCCGGAGGTGAGCGCGGCGTCGCCGGCGACGTGGCGGGCGTCGAGCAGGCCGAGGGTGACCTTGAGGTCGTCGGCGGCGGTCTTGAGCGCTTCCGCGGGGGTGCGTACGGAGTGGTCGAGGGCCAGGCCCATGTCCCAGACGGGGTACCAGAGCCGGTCGGCGAGGGCGGCGAGTCCGGCGGGCCGGAGGGAGCCGTCGTGGAGGAGGAGCAGATCGAGATCACTGCGGGGTGACAACTCCCCGCGCCCGTAGCCCCCGACGGCGGCGAGGGCGACACCGCGGAGCCCGCCGGCACCGCGGACGTCACCGGGGGCGCGGGGCGAGCTGTCGTCGGGGGTGCCGCGGACGTCGCCGCGGCCGCCGGATCCGGCACCGGGTACGGCGCCTCCGGCCGCCCCGTGGAGCAGGCCGGCGAGCCACCGGTCGGTGGCCCGCGCCAGCGCGGCCCGCCGCGGCGCGCCGCCCTCGGCGTCGAGCAGCCGCACGCGGACCGCGGCGTACGCCTCCTCGGCCAGCGGGGCGTCGGGGTCGGCGGATACGGGTACGGAGTGCGCGGTGCCCCGAGCCGGTTGCGGATCCATCTCGCCGGCCGGCGGGCCGCCTCCGGCCGCGGACGCAGGTGCGCCACCGGAGTGCGCCCGCTCCCCGGGCGCTTCCGGGGCGGGCCCGGCCGGGGCGGCCCCCAGGCCGCCGTCGCCCGGTGCCGTCCCCCGCGAAGGTCTCCCGGCACTCGGGGCCCTGTCTCCCGGCTCCCCGCCCGTGTATCCCCCCGGCTGCTGCCGTCCGGTCTCCGTCACCCACGTACTCCCGCCAGTTGGTCCGCCCACGGCCGGCCCGCACCGTTGCGGACCCTGCCGTGGGCGGGGGTCGCCGACCGCCAGGTCAGAGCGCGTCGGGGCCGCGCTCGCCGGTGCGGACCCGTACCGCCGTGTCCACCGGCACGCTCCACACCTTGCCGTCGCCGATCTTGCCCGTCCGTGCCGCCTTCACCACGACCTCCACCAACTGCTCGGCGTCGTCGTCCTCCACCAGCACCTCGATACGCACCTTCGGCACGAGGTCCACCGTGTACTCCGCGCCCCGGTACACCTCGGTGTGGCCGCGCTGCCTGCCGTAGCCGCTGGCCTCCGTGACCGTCAGCCCCTGCACGCCGAAGGCCTGCAGGGCCTCCTTCACCTCGTCCAGCCGGTGCGGCTTGATCACTGCCGTGATGAGCTTCACGCATCCACCCTCTTGTCCGCGGCCGCGGCCGCCGTCGCCCTGTCCGTGCCCGACGCCTGACCGCCCACGGACGCCCCCGGCGCCGCGGCCACCGCCGCCGAGCCCACGCCGCTGAAGTCGTACGCGCTCTCCGCGTGCTGCGACCGGTCCACGCCCGCGAGTTCCTCGTCCTCGCCGACCCGGAAGCCCACCAGCCGGTCGATGCCCTTGGCAAGCAGCCAGGTGACGGCGAACGTGTACACGAGCACCACGCCCGCGCCCGCCGCCTGCCGGCCGAGCTGCTCAAGACCGCCGCCGTAGAACAGGCCGATGTCGTCGATGGCGAAGAAGCCGATCGCGAGCGTGCCGACGATCCCGCCGACCAGGTGGACGCCGACGACGTCGAGCGAGTCGTCGTAGCCCAGCTTGTACTTCAGGCCCACGGCCCAGGCGCAGACGACCCCGGCGATGATCCCCACCGCCAGCGCGCCCACGGCGTTCACGGAGGCGCCGGACGGGGTGATCGCCACCAGGCCCGCGATGGCGCCGGACGCGGCGCCGAGCATCGTGACCGAGCCGTGCCGCCACTTCTCGTAGATGAGCCAGCCGACGACTGCGGCGCCGGTGGCGACCTGGGTGTTGAGGAGCATCGTCGCGGCGACGCCGTCGGCGGCCAGCTCGGAGCCGGCGTTGAAGCCGAACCAGCCGAACCACAGCAGCGCGGCGCCCAGCAGCACGAAGGGCAGGTTGTGCGGCCGCATCGGGTCCTTCTTGAAGCCGATGCGCTTTCCTACGACGAGCACGGCGGCCAGCGCCGCGACGCCGGCGTTGATGTGCACGGCGGTGCCGCCGGCGAAGTCGATGGCCTTGATGTCGCCGTTCAGGCCGATGAAGCCGTCCGGGCCCCAGACCCAGTGCGCGACGGGGAAGTAGACGATCGTGACCCACAGGGCGACGAACAGCGCCCAGGCGGTGAACTTCACCCGGTCCGCGAGGGCGCCGCTGATGAGTGCAGGGGTGATGATGGCGAACATCAGCTGGAAGGCGGCGAACGCCAGCACCGGGATGCCCTCGTCGCCTCCCGTCAGCGTCTCGGGGGTGATCCCGGCCATGCCTGCGTGGTCGAGGTCACCGAGGACGCCGCCGCCGATGTCGTCGCCGAAGGTGAGGCTGTAGCCGTAGAGCACCCACAGAATGCTGACGATCCCGAGCGAGATGAAGCTCATCATCAGCATGTTCAGGGTGCTTTTGACCCGCACCATGCCCCCGTAGAAGAAGGCAAGACCGGGCGTCATCAACATGACCAGCGCCGCGCTGATCAGTACGAATGCGGTATCGGCGCCATTCAACGTCGCGTCTCCTCCTCGTGCGGCCCGTGCGGGCAGAAGTGGTGCGGGCCGGAATGCGCACGAGGCTGGCGCAGCGGGGTTTCCGCCACCGCCCCCCGGTGTTTCGGGGGCGTGACGAAGGCCACGGAGGTGTTACGGGGCGATGAACTTCCCGCGGGCGCGGGCGGGCGGGGTTACTCTCGCACGCACCACGGGGGCGGCCCGTCCGGGGGACGGGCCAGGCCGCCGGGTGCCGGGGGAGCCGCGGGTTCGAGTCAGCCGGCGGCTTCCACGGCCTCGGGCAGTTCGCGGGCGAGCCGGTCGGCGAGGTCGGCGACCTCGCCCACGGCGCCGTACCGGCGCACGGCAGTGTCGACGGTCTTGCGCAGCCGGGTGTTGACCCGCTCGGAGCGCACCTGGCGGGCGACGGTCAGCGCCTCGCCCGCGCACAGGGCGCACTGCCGGGGATCCTCCTCCAGCAGGTGGACGGTGGCGAGGCCGACGAGGTTCAGCGCGTACGAGCGGCGCCGCTCGGCATCGCCGGCGAACAGCTCGACGGCGCGCGCCATGACGGGCCGGGCGAGGGCGGCGTAGGTGGGGCTGCGGCCCGCGACGTAGGCGAGGTCGCGGTAGGAGTGGGCGTTCTCGCTGTTGAGTTCGGCCTCGGAGAAGAAGCGGATCCAGTCGGGCTCGGAGCCGCCGGGGTCGATCTCGTCGAAGCAGTCCTCGGCCATGCGGACGGCCCGGTGGCAGCGGTCCGGGCGGCCCAGGTTGGCGTACGCGCGCGCCTCCATCGCATACAGCATCGACTGGGTACGGAACGTGGCGCTGTCGCGGCTGCCGTACTGGGCGAGGTGGATCAGCTCCAGGGCGTCGTCGGCGCGGCCGAGGTGGATCATCTGGCGGGCCATGCTGGACAGCACGTACGCGCCGAGCGGCCGGTCGCCGGCCTCCCTGGCGGCGTGCAGGGCGAGGACGAAGTACTTCTGGGCGGTGGGCTGGAGGCCCACGTCGTAGCTCATCCAGCCGGCGAGCTGGGAGAGTTCGGCGGTGATACGGAACAGCCGCTCGGCGACCGCGGGCGGATGGGGCTCCTGCAACAGGTCGGTGATCTCGTGCAACTGCCCGACGACGGCCTTGCGGCGCAGCCCGCCGCCGCACTGGGCGTCCCACTGGCGGAACTTGGCGGTGGTGGTCTCCAGCAGCGCCAGCTCGGGCCCGGAGAGGGCGCAGGAAGGGGCGCCGGCGGAGGCGGCGGCCGGCGCGGGGGCCGGGGGACCGCCGGGCCCGGGGGGCTGCGCCAGCCAGCGCTGCATGGGCTCGACGAGGACGGGGCCCGCGGCGACGTTCAGCGAGGGGCCGAGGAAGCCGCGGCGGGCGAGCATGAGGTCGCTGCGCGAGAACTCGCTGACGTGCTCGACGGTTTCCGCGGCGTTCCACGGCAGGTCGATGCCGGAGACGGCGGGGCGGGGGCGGGCGGCGTGCAGTCCGAGCTGGTCGACGCCGACGACGCAGCCGAAGCGCTCCGAGAACAGGTCGGAGAGGATCCGCGGGATCGGCTCGCGCGGCTGCTCGCCGTCGAGCCAGCGGCGGACGCGGGAGGTGTCGGTGCTGATGTGGTGGGCGCCGAGCTGGCGGGCCCGGCGGTTGACCTGCCTGGCCAGCTCGCCCTTGGACCACCCGCTGCGCAGGAACCAGGAACTGAGTTCCTTGTTGGGGCCCTTGCCCGCGCCGGTGGCACCGGTCCGGCTGCCGCCCGTGCCGTCCAACTCCAACGCCCCCATCCCGCCTCGGCCGTCGTGGTACGCCCCGGATTATCCCCGGAACCGAAGCCCCCGAAGCCCGGTGGGAATTCCTGCCGTTGGCATATCCACCTGTCGCATGCCGCCGCCGCTGGCACCGAAAGTAATCCTACGATCACCGTTTCGCGAGCGCGATCGCGGAAACGCCACCATTCGCCACCCCTACGAGTGAACACGGCGCCGCTGACACGCGGTTGACTTGACGAGGGACGGCACCGCAGCGTTCGAGGTGACGCCCGGCAGGGCGCGCGCCGCGGGCCACGCTACCCCCTGGCGCGCCATCACACCCCGGATACACCTCCCCGACAACACAGTGTTACCAGCAAACTGCTGTGAGTGAGGCGTGCGGAGTGACCGACCGCACCGGCGAGCAGTTGGAGGGGGCATGGGTTTCCCGATCGGCGGCATCCGCGGCCGACGCGACATCGGATCCGTCCGGCGCGCCCGTACGTCCGCCGGGCATACGGCGACGGCGGTGGCGGAGTACACCGGGCTGTGGGGCTGGGACGTGCTGCCCGGCGCGCCGCTGGTGCGCGGCGCCGGCGGCGGGCGCGTCTGCTCGTGCGCGCGGGGCGCCTCCTGCCCCGCCCCCGGCGAGCACCCGCTGCCGGACGCCCGCCCCGTCCCCGCGGGCACCCCGCTGGACGAGGTGACGGACGCCTGGGCGGGTACGCCGGGGGCCGCGGTGCTGCTGCCGGCGGGCCTGTCGTTCGACGCCCTGGAGGTCAGCGCCGTCGCCGGGCGGCGGGCGCTGCCCCGGCTGGAGCGCCTGGGGCTGCCGCTCGGCCCGGTCTGCGCGACCCCGGACGGGCGGGCGCACTTCTTCGTCGCCCCCGGCGCCGCCGCCGAGCTGCCCCGGCTGCTGTACCGGATGGGCTGGGACGGCGCGCGGCTCGACCTGCGCTGCCTCGGCCGCGGCGACCATCTGCTCGCCCCGCCCTGCGATCCGCACGGCCTCGGCCCGGTGCGCTGGCTGCGCCCGCCGACGCTGGACACGGCGGGCGGCCCGCCGCCGGCCCGGCTGCTGCTGGGCACACTGGCGTACGCGCAGAGCGCCTGGCTGCGCACGGGCTGACACCGGCGCTCGCGCACGGGCGGACACCGGTGGCGTACGGTCCGACCAGCCGCCCCGGTCGGCGGGCCGACCCGGCCGGCCGGCGCCGGTCAGGCGGCTCAGTCGCCGATCAGCGCATCCACGAACGCCTCGGGCTCGAACGGCGCCAGGTCGTCCGCGCCCTCGCCCAGCCCCACCAGCTTGACCGGCACGCCCAGCTCCCGCTGCACGGCGATCACGATGCCGCCCTTGGCCGTGCCGTCCAGCTTCGTCAGCACCAGCCCGGTGATGTCCACGACCTCCGCGAAGACCCGCGCCTGCACCAGCCCGTTCTGCCCGGTCGTGGCGTCCAGCACGAGCAGCACCTCGCCGACCGGCCCGTGCTTCTCCACCACCCGCTTGACCTTGCCCAGCTCGTCCATGAGCCCGGTCTTGGTGTGCAGCCGCCCCGCGGTGTCGATGAGCGCCACGTCGGCGCCCTCGTCGATGGCCTCCTTCACCGCGTCGTACGCGACGGACGCCGGATCGCCGCCCTCCGGTCCGCGTACGGTACGGGCGCCGACCCGCTCGCCCCACGTCTGGAGCTGGTCCGCGGCGGCGGCCCGGAAGGTGTCCGCGGCGCCCAGCACCACGGACTTGCCGTCGGCGACCAGCACCCGGGCGAGCTTGCCGGTGGTCGTGGTCTTGCCGGTGCCGTTCACGCCGACGACCAGCACGACGCCCGGCACCTCGCCGCCCTCGGGGCCGACGGACTCGGCGGTGTTCAGGGACCGGTCAGCCTCGGTGCCCACGAGCGCCAGCAGCTCCTCGCGCAGCAGCGCGCGCAGCTCCTCGGGCGTGCGCGTACCGAGGACCCTGACGCGCTCGCGCAGCCGCTCCACCAGCTCCTGCGTGGGCTGCACGCCGACGTCGGCGGTGAGCAGCGTGTCCTCGATCTCCTCCCAGGTGTCCTCGTCGAGGTGTTCGCGGGAGAGGAGGCCGAGGAGGCCCTTGCCGAGGGAGTTCTGCGAGCGGGCCAGCCGGGCGCGCAGCCGGACGAGGCGGCCCGCCGACGGCGCGGGGACCTCCAGCTCCGGCGCGGGCGCCGGCGGCTCGGCGACGATGGTGCCGGTGGCGGCGGCCTCGCCCGGCAGGTCCACCTCCTCGATGATCCTGCGCTGCTCGTCGCCGGGCTCCCCCGCCTCCTCGCCGACCTGCGGCTCGGCGGGGGTCCTGGCGCCGGGCGACGGCGGCGGCGGGGGTACCTGCTTCCGGCGGCGGGAGCCGACGACCAGGCCGCCCGCGACGAGGACTGCGACGACGGCAATGGCGATGACGATGAGGATGATGTCCATAACGCCCACCAGTATCGCCCGCCCGGGAGGTGTTCGCGGCACCCCGCCCACTTCCGTCCCCCGGGGCGCACTGGCGGACGGCTCAGTTGAGCCGCTGGCTGATCACCTTGGAGACGCCGTCGCCCTGCATCGAGACGCCGTAGAGGACGTCGGCGACCTCCATCGTGCGCTTCTGGTGCGTGATCACGATGAGCTGCGAGGTGCGCTGCAGCTCCTGCATCAGCCGCACCAGCCGCTGCAGGTTGGTGTCGTCCAGGGCGGCCTCGACCTCGTCCATCACGTAGAACGGGCTCGGCCTGGCCATGAAGATCGCCACCAGCATCGCCACCGCGGTCAGCGAGCGCTCGCCGCCGGACAGCAGCGACAGCCGCTTGACCTTCTTGCCCGGCGGCCGCGCCTCCACCTCGACGCCGGTGTTCAGCATGTCGTCCGGGTCGGTGAGGATCAGCCGGCCCTCGCCGCCGGGGAAGAGGCGGGAGAAGACGCCCTCGAACTCGCGGGCGGTGTCGTGGAAGGCGTCGGTGAAGACCTGCTCGACGCGCTCGTCGACCTCCTTGACCACCTGGAGCAGGTCGGCGCGGGTGCGTTTGAGGTCGTCGAGCTGCTCGGTGAGGAACTTGTGCCGCTCCTCCAGCGCCGCGAACTCCTCCAGCGCCAGCGGGTTGACCTTGCCGAGCTTGGTGTACGCGCGCTCCGCGGCCTTCAGCCGCTTCTCCTGCTCGGCGCGCACGTACGGCCGCGGCCGGTTGCGCGGGTGCTCCGGGTCCTCGGGCAGCTCCTCGCCCTCGGCGGGCAGCGACGGCGGTACGAGCTGGTCGGGCCCGTACTCCGCCACCAGGTCGGTGGGCTCGACGCCCAGCTCCTCCAGCGCCCGGCCCTCCAACTGCTCGATGCGCAGCCGCTTCTCGGCGCCCAGCACCTCGCCGCGGTGGACGGAGTCCGTCAGCTTGTCCAGCTCGCCAGCCAGCTCGCGGGAGAGCCGGCGCTGCCGGCCCAGCTCCTGCTCGCGCTCCGCGCGGGCCCGCTCGGCGGCGGCGCGCTCCTCCTCGGCGCGGGCGAGGGAGACCTCGACGTGCGCGAGGAGCTGCCGGGCGCCGGCGGCGACCGCGGTGGCGACGGCCGCCTCGTGCCGCAGCCGGGCGCGACGGCGCTCGGCCCGGGTGCGGGCCTCGCGCTCGGCGCGGGCGGCGCGGTCGAGCCCGTCGGCGCGGCCCGCGAGGCCCTTGACGCGCTCCTCGTGGGTACGGACCTGGAGCCTGGCCTCCATCTCGGTCTGCCGGGCGTTGGCGCCGTCGGCGGCGAGCCGGTCGCGTACGGAGGTGTCGGAGCCGTCATCGCCGTCCTCGGCGGCGCCTGCCTCCTCCTCGGCGGTCTCCAACTGCGCCGCCAGCTCCTCCGCCTCCGCTCCCGCGCGGGCCAGGGCCTCTTCGGCGCGGGCCGCCGCGGCAGCGCTGCGCTCGGCCTCGCCTGCGGCGGCGCGGGCCTGCCCGGCGAGCCGGCCCAGTTCGCCGGCGACGCGGGACTTCTCCCGGTCCGCCGCGCTGCGCCGGCCGCCCAGCTCCTCGACGAGCGCGGCGCACTCGGCGCGCCGGGCGACGGCGGCCTCCTGCCGGTCGCGGAGCCGCAGACAGCGGGCGTCCAGCTCGGTCAGCTCGGCCGCCGCCTCGTCGACGGACGCCTGCACCTCCAGCAGGCTGGGGGCGCCGGCGGAGCCGCCGTGGGCGAAGTGGCCGCCGAAGACGTCGCCTTCCGCGGTGACGGCGGTCAGCTCGGGCCGGACGGAGACGAGGTCCTCCGCGTCCTCCAGCGTGGCGACGTACACGGCACGGGCCAGCAGCCGGCGGACGGCGGGCAGCAGTTGGTCGGGGCCCGCGACCAGGGCGGCGAGGTGGCGGGCGCCGGGCGGGAGTTCGCCGTCGGGCTGCGGCTCGTACGGGGCGTCGCCGAGGAGCAGCGCGGCGCGCCCGGCGTCGTGCTTGCGCAGCAGCCGCAGCGCGTCGGCCGCGGCGGCGGGTCCCGAGACGGCGAGGGCGTCGGCGGCGGCGCCGAGCGCGGCGGCGACGGCGACCTCGTACCCGGGGGCGACGGTGAGCAGTTCTGCGGCCGGGCCGAGCACGCCGGTCAGCTTGTCGCGGGCCTGGAGCAGGGTGCCGGTGCCGTCCTTGCGGCGCAGGCCCAGGGCGAGCGCATCGCGGCGGGCGGTGGTGGCGGCGCGGGTACGCTCGGCCTCGGCGGTCTCGTCGCGGGCGGCGGTCAGCTCGGCCTCGGCGGCCTTGAGCGCGCTCTTCGCCGCCTCCTGCTCGGCGGCCAGTTCGCTGTCGTCCCCGGCCAGCCCGTCGACCTCGGCCTTCAGCGTCTCGTACGCCTCCTGCGCGGCCGCGGCGCGCTCCGCCGCCTCGTCGCGCGCGGTGGCCAGCCGGTCGATCTCGGCCTGCGCGGAGGCGGCGCGGCCACGGGCGGCGGTGACCTTGCCGCTGAGCCGGGCGAGCCGTTCGCGGCGGTCGGCGACGGCGCGGGCGGCGTCCTTCAGCCGCCGCTCCTCCGCTGCGAGTGCGCGCTCCAGCTCGGCGCGGTGGGCGACGGTGTCCTCCAGCGCCCGCTCGGCGGCCTCCAGGGCGGCTTCGAGCTCGGCCTCCTGCTGGCGGATGCGCTGCGCCTCGCGCTCCAGGTCCTCCGGGTCACGGCCGCGGCGCTCCTCCTCGGGGGCGGCGGTGGCGTGCTTGGCGCGGGCGTCGGCGAGGCTGACGGTGCCGCGGACCCGCTCGGCGAGCTGGCCGAGTTCGTGCCAGGCGCCCTGCGCCTCGGTGAGCCGCGGGGTGAGGGCCCGTACCTGCTCCTCCAGGGCCGATTCGCGCGCGCGGGCGGCGGTCAGCTCGGCCTCGGTGGCTTCCTTGCGTTCCTTCAGCGCCGCTTCGTCGGCGATCTCGGCGGAGAGGGCCGCGCGCAGGGTGACCAGGTCGTCGGCGAGCAGCCGGAGCCGGGCGTCGCGCAGGTCGGCCTGGATGACGGCGGCCCTGCGGGCGACGGCGGCCTGCCGGCCCAGCGGCTTGAGCTGGCGGCGCAGTTCGTCGCTGAGGTCCTGGACGCGGGCGAGGTTGGCCTGCATCGCGTCCAGCTTGCGCAGCGCCTTCTCCTTGCGCTTGCGGTGCTTGAGGACGCCGGCGGCCTCCTCGATGAAGGCGCGGCGGCCCGAGGGGTCGGCGTGCAGGACGGAGTCGAGCTGGCCCTGGCCGACGATGACGTGCATCTCGCGGCCGATACCGGAGTCCGACAGCAGTTCCTGGATGTCGAGAAGGCGGCAGGTGTCGCCGTTGAGCTGGTATTCGCTGCCGCCGCTGCGGAACATCGTCCGGGTGATGGTCACTTCGGAGTAGTCGATGGGCAGCGCGCCGTCGGAGTTGTCGATCGTCAGCGAGACCTCGGCGCGGCCGAGGGGCGGCCGGCCGGTGGTCCCGGCGAAGATGACGTCCTCCATCTTGCCGCCCCTGAGGGACTTCGCCCCCTGCTCCCCCATCACCCAGGACAGCGCATCCACCACGTTGGACTTTCCCGAGCCGTTCGGGCCGACGACACAGGTGATCCCCGGCCCGAAGCGGAGGGTGGTGGCGGAGGCGAAGGATTTGAACCCCCGGAGCGTGAGGCCCTTCAAGTGCACTGGCGAGCTCTCCTCCGGCGACGAAACATGTGCCGGAGACTCTATCGCGCAAGCCGGTTTCACTGGGTAACCGCCGGGGCACATCAATGACGGAGCATCACCCCCCGGGGCGCCGGCTCCGGGGCGGGTTCCCTGCCGGGGGATCCGTAAGAAGACGGAGAAACGACGAAGGGACGCCGTTAAGCGTCCCTTGACAGTTATCTCAAGCGGTTGAGGTGCAGACCTGACGGTTCTCGCATGATTGTCAGGTAAGCGCAGGCTCCGCCTGGGGTACGTCGAGCAGTGACTCGCTGTTGTGAGCAGCGGCGGCGGCGAGCATGTCGTTCTCGGCCTGGACGCGGACGAGCTCCGACTCCAGGTCCTGGACACGCTGCTGCAGCCGTCGCATCTCGGCGAGGAGTCGCGGGTCTGTACCGCCGACGTAACCGAGAAGCGCCTTTGCCATGATTGCAGGTCCTCCACACTGAGTGACCGACCGAGCGGTGTGGGTCGTGAGGGATTCGCACCCGCGTGTCTGCCCATGGCACAAACAGCAAGGGTGCGCGGGGCTTCAAGCGTCTCACCAAATAGTTTGACGGTCAACACGATCACACCCCGTATCGGGCGCAGCGCGTGCAATTGCAGGCCGCGGGGGGTGGCAGGACCCGTCTGGTGTGAGAGCTTTGCACGCCCGGCAGCCGTTGGCAACCCGCTGGTCATCCCTGTCGGACCAGCCCATATGGCGGAGCGTGCTCAGCGGATGGCAAATGAGTGATATCCGCCGCGCGGCTCGTCCCAGATCTCCGTCACACCCGAGACGCGGCCCGGCGTGTCGGCGGACCGCAGCCACTCCAGCAACTCCTGACACTGCGCTCGCGGACCCTCGGCGACGATCTGGACCCGGCCGTCCGCGAGGTTGGCGGCGAAGCCGCTGAGGCCGCCGATCTCCAGCGCGCGGGCGCGGGTGAACCAGCGGAAGCCGACGCCCTGGACCACGCCGCGCACCCATGCCGTCATGCGGACGTCTGTACTCATGTGACGCACGTTATCCGGACGATGTGGCCGCGGGCACGTCCGGTGCGGGGGGCATGGCGTACAGTCTGCCGACAGCAATATCACTCGTGTGTGCGAGTGGCGCGTGTGCAGGAGATGTTGTCGTCGGACGTGAGGGGTCAGCCGGATGGGCCGCCACAGACGCTCGGAGCCGCAGCCCCCGACAGGCCACCGCGGGAACACGCCCGCCGCGTACGGCTCGTACGACTCCTACGGTGACCGCGAGGCGCACGCCGCCGGCCGGTCGCGGGGACAGCACCGCAAGCAGAGCCCGGCCAGGGCCGGGATGCTCGGTACGTCGGCGGCGCTGGCCGTGGGCGCGGTGGCGATGGCCTCCGGAGTCCTCGGCAACGGCTTCGACCTCGACCGCGGCGGCGGCGGACCCGCCGGGCACGTCCAGGCGGGTGACCCGCCGGCGCCCAGAACCCAGGGCTCCTCGGAGCTGCCGACGCTGGAGGCGTCGCCGTCCGCGAGCGACGGCTCGGAGCGGCCGGAGAGCAGGACGCCGGAGGCGAAGAAGACCGGCGGCAAGGACTCCCGGGACGGCAAGGAGTCGACGAGCGCTTCGCCGTCGGCCCCGGCGCCCGAGCGCGAGAAGCCGGAGTCCGCGGACCCGTCGTCGAAGTCCCCGAGCCCGTCCCGTACGGAGTCGACGTCCCCCTCCCCCACGAAGACGGAGACCTCCGAGCCCACCCGCTCCGCGAAGCCCACCGCCACCGCCGACGCCACCACCGCCGCGGAGGCGGAGGTGCTGCGGCTGGTCAACCAGGAGCGCGCGCAGGCGGGCTGCCGCCCGCTGACGAACGACCCGGAGCTGGCGAAGCTGGCCGGCGACTACAGCCAGGACATGGCGGAGCGCGGCTTCTTCGACCACACCGACCCCGACGGCAACGACCCGTGGGAGCGCGCGCAGGACTACGGCATAGCCGACCTCGGCGGCGAGAACATAGCCCGCGGCCAGGCCAACGCGCAGTCGGTGATGGACGCCTGGATGAACAGCGAAGGCCACCGCGCGAACATACTGAACTGCGACTTCCGCACCCTGGGCGTCGGCGCGCACTTCGGCGACGGCGGCCCCTGGTGGACGCAGAACTTCGGCTTCTGAGGCGCGGCTTGCGGGCGGTCCGTCCGCGTCAGGGGCGCGGCGGGCGCTGGCAGCGCGGGCAGAAGTAGCTGGAGCGGTTCATCCACGGGCGGCGGCGGATCGGGGTGCCGCAGCGGCGGCATGGTTCGTCCTCGCGGCCGTACGCGTCGAGCGAGCGGGCGAAGTAGCCGGACTCGCCGTTGACGTTGACGTACAGGCTGTCGAAGCTCGTGCCGCCGACGTCGAGCGCGGCGTTCAGCACCGCGCGGACGTGCCCGAGGAGTTCCGCGGTACGGGGACGGGTGAGGCCGGCGGTGGGGCGCTCGTAGTGCAGGCGGGCGCGCCAGAGGGCCTCGTCCGCGTAGATGTTGCCGACGCCGCTGATCAGCGACTGGTTCAGCAGCGCCCGCTTGATCGTGGTCCGGCTGCGGCGCAGCGCCGCGTGGAACGCCGCGTCGTCGAACTCCGGGTCCAGCGGATCCCTGGCGATGTGCGCGATGACGTCGGGCAGACCCCCGGCCGCGTTCGGGTGCAGCGAAAGGCCGCCGAAGGTGCGCTGGTCGACGAAGCGGAGCTCCGTGTCCGTCTCGTCCGCGAAGCGGACCCGGATCCGCAGGTGCTTCTCGTCCGGCGCCGCCTCCGGCTGGACCAGCAACTGGCCGCTCATGCCCAGGTGCGCGAGCACCGACTCGGGGCCGTCGGCCAGCGGCAGCCACAGGTACTTGCCGCGCCGCCGCGGCTCCCCCAGCGGGTGCCCCGTCAGCCGGGCGGCGAAGTCGGCGGCGTCCGCGGGATGCCGGCGTACGGACCTGGGGTGCAGCACCTCAACGGAGCCGACCGTGCGGCCCGCGACCCACTTCGCCAGGCCGCGGCGCACCACCTCGACCTCCGGCAGCTCCGGCATCGCCGCGCTACCGGTCGGCGGCCTGCGCCGCCCCGGCGGGGCCCGCGGCGGCGTCACCGTCCGCGGAGTCCGGTACGTCCGCGGGCGTACCTCCGGATGCGGACGCGCCGTCGGACCCGCCGGCCGGCGTGGGCTCCGGTGCCGCGGCCGCGGAGCCGTTGCTCCCCGCCGCGCCCTTGCCCGCCTCGCCGCCCGCCCCGGTCGCGCTGATCGCGCGCCAGGCGGTGTCCGCCGCCTGCTGCTCCGCTTCCTTCTTGCTGCGGCCGGTGCCGGTGCCGTACGTGACACCACCGACGCGGGCGGCAGCCGTGAAGGTCTTCTCGTGATCCGGGCCGGTCTCGCTGACCAGGTACTCCGGCACGCCCAGTCCCCTGGCGGCCGTCAGCTCCTGCAGCGACGTCTTCCAGTCCAGCCCCGCCCCGAGGTTCGAGGACTTCTCGATCAGCGGGTCGAACAGCCGGTGCACCAGCTCCGACGCCGCCTCCAGTCCCTTGTCCAGGTAGACCGCGCCGATCACGGCCTCCAGCGTGTCCGCGAGGATCGACGCCTTGTCCCGGCCGCCCGTCCCCTCCTCGCCCCGGCCGAGCCGGATGAACGCGCCCAGGTCGAGCCCGCGGCTGACCTCGGCGAGCGCACGCGAGTTGACCACCGCGGCCCGCAGCTTGGCCAACTGGCCCTCGGGCAGGTCGGGGTGGCCCCGGAACAGCGTGTCGGTGACCACCAGGCCGAGCACCGAGTCCCCGAGGAACTCGAGCCGCTCGTTGGTGGGCAGACCGCCGTTCTCGTACGCGAACGAGCGGTGGGTGAGGGCGCGCACCAGAAGGGCGGGCTCGAGTTCGTACTCGAGCCGCCCTTCCAGGATCTTGGGGGACGAGGCTGTGTCGGCCGGCGCCTTCCGCGGCGTAGTGGCATCAGACATGAGCCTTCTCCCCGTCGCTCAGACCTCGAGGACCTGGCGGCGGTTGTACGTGCCGCAGTTCGGGCATGCGATGTGCTGCTGCTTCGGCTCGTGGCAGCGCTCACATGCCACCAGGTGCGGGACCGCAGCCTTCCACTGCGACCGGCGGTGGCGCGTGTTGCTGCGCGACATCTTCCGCTTCGGAACGGCCACGGCTACTTCTCCTGCTTCTCGCCGGCGCCGTCGTCAGCGCCGCTCGTATCGTCCTTCTCGCCGTCCGAGACGGTCTCGGCGAGTCCCTGCAACGCCGCCCACCGGGCGTCGACGACGTCGTGCCGGTGGTCCGGGTCGTCCGCGAGCCGCGCCCCGCAGTCGGGGCACAGGCCCGGGCAGTCCTCCCGGCACACCGGCTGCAGCGGCAGTGCGAGCACCACCGCGTCGCGCAGCTCCGGTTCGAGGTCGAACATGTCGTCCTCGAGGTACAGCGCCTCCTCCTCCGCGTCCGCCTCCTCGGCGTCCGCGCCGGAACCGCCGCCGCGGGCCACACGGCCCCTGGCGTCGGTCTCCGGGTAGGAGTACAACTCCTGGATGTCCACTCGGAGCTCCTGCCCGAGCGGCTCCAGACACCTTACGCACTCGCCCGTCGCCCGTGCCCGGGCGGTGCCCGTGACGAGCACGCCCTCCATCACGGACTCGAGCCGCAGCTCCAGCTCGACGGGGTCGCCCTCCGGCACGCCCACCACCTCGTTGCCGAGGTCCTTGGGCGCCGGCACGGTGCGGGAGAGCCGCTTGAGCGTACCGGGACGGCGGCCCAGGTCCCGTGTGTCGAACACGAGAGGGGCGCGGTGGTCCGGATGGGCTTTCAGGGCTTTCCTGCTTTCGTGCACCCTGCGCATGACGGGCAGGGACGGGCGCGGCGCGATACGGCGAGGGTCCAGAATACTTGAGACCCGGCCCAAGACCCAATCCGGGCGTCCGTCCGGGCCGGACCCGTTGGGTGCTCCCCGGCGGCTCAGCGGCCGCGGTCGTCGTACTGCCTGAGCTGCTCCAGGTCGATCATGCTGGTGTCGAAAAGGCTCGTCTCGTCCAGCGCGGCGGGCGCCGGGGTGTAGCCGCCCTGCTGCGGCAGGTGCGCGTCGCTCTGGCCGTACGGCATCTGCTGCCCGGCGCCCGGGTACGCGCCGGCCGCGGCCTGCTCCTGCTGGCCGGCCTGCTGCGCCCAGCCGTAGCCGGGCTCCGGCTGCTCGTAGCCCTGCTGGTAGCCCTGGCCGTAGCTCTGCGGGTAGTCGGGCTGCTCCGGCTGCGGGTAGCCGGCCTGGCTGTAGCCCTGCGCGGCGGTGGCGTCGTAGTACGCGGCGGCCGGCTGCGGGACGGCGTGCGGGGGCTGCTGCGCGGGCGGCGGCGGGATCACGGGGTCCTGCGGGGCGCCGGGGGCGTGCGCCGGGGGCGGGTCGGCCAGCTCGGCCAGCTCCGCGAGGTAGCTCTCGTCCGTCGTGCCCGTGTGCCCCGTACCCGGCTGCCCGAAGGTCTCGCCGAGCTGGTCCGTGGGCCGCGCGCCCTGGAGCTTCTGCCGGCCGCGGCCGACCGCCTCCAGGGTCTTGGTCAGCACCGACTGGAACGCCTGGAACTGCGCCTCGACGTACGTGTCCGCGCGCCTGCGCTGCTCGTGCGGGTCGGCGCTGCGCTCGGGCGCCTCGCCCGCCGGGTCCTGGCCGGCGTCGAAGCCCTGCGGGTCGTCGTACCCGGGGGCGCGGCCCAGCAGCTTGTCCCGGCCGCGGTCGACCGAGCCGATGGTCTTGGTGAGGACGACCTCGAAGTTGGCGAGCTTGCTGTCGACGTAGTCGTCGGCCTCGGCGCTGATCTGCTCGGCCTCCTGGCGGGCCTCGCCCAGGATCCGGTCGGCCTCGGCCTGGGCGTGCCGGGCGACCTCGGTGTCGGAGATCAGCGCGGTGCGCCGGTTCTGCGCCTCGTCGAGGATCTGCTCGGCCTCGCGGCGTGCCTCCTCGACCAGTTGCTCGCGCCCGCCGAGCAACTGCTGCGCCTGGGCGAGCGACCCGGGCAGGGCCTCGCGCACCTCGTTCAGCATGCCGAGCAGCTCGGCGCGGTTGACCACGCACGACGCCGACATGGGCATGGACCGCGCGCCCTGGAGGGCCTCCGCGATCTCGTCGAGCTTTCTCTGCACGTCCATGGGGAAAGACTCTACGGCGCCCGGCTAGGACTTGGTGAGGCGTTCGTCAAGTGCCCGGTTGACAACCGGGGGTACGAGATGGGATACGTCGCCGCCCCAGGTGGCCACCTCTTTGACCAGGCTGGAGGAGAGGAAGCTGTAGGTCGGGTTGGTGGGGACGAAGAGGGTCTCCACGCCCGACAGGCCGTTGTTCATCTGGGCCATCTGCAGCTCGTAGTCGAAGTCGCTGACGGCGCGCAGCCCCTTGACGATGGCGGGGATGTCGCGCTCCTTGCAGTAGTCCACGAGGAGGCCGTGGAAGCTCTCGACCTCCACGTTGCCGTACTCCGTCGTGCACTGGCGGATGAGGTCCATCCGCTCCTCGACGGTGAACATCCCTTTCTTCGACTTGTTGATCATCACGGCGACGTGCACGACGTCGTAGAGCTTCGAGGCCCGGGCGATGATGTCGAGATGCCCGTTGGTGATGGGGTCGAAGGACCCCGGACAGACGGCGCGGCGCAACGGAGGTTCCTCGCTCTCGGTTCCGGTCGTGAGGGGCATGAGGGTCATGAGGTTTCGGTGACGGTCCAGGGTCGGGGGCGGGACGGAGGCGGGCGGTCATGGGGCCGGTGAGGCGGCGCGACCGTACCAGAGCGTGCCTTCGCCGTAGCGCCTGGCCCGCAGCCCCTCGAACCCGTCGGGCCAGGGGAATTCACCGCCTCGGGTGCTGCGCTCCACGGTGGCGAGCGCGCCCGGGGACAGCCAGTCGTGGGCACGGAGTGTGACGAGTATCTCGCCCACGGCCGCGTCCCCCACCTCGTACGGCGGGTCGAGGAAGACCACGTCGTACGGGTCGGGGGGCGGCGGCCCGGCGACGACCTGCTCGGCGCGGGCGGCGCGCACCTCGGCGCCCGGCAGGCCGAGGGCACGGACGTTCTGCCGGATGACGCGGGCGGCGCGGGCATCGGCCTCGACGAGCAGCGCGTGCGCCGCGCCGCGGGAGAGCGCCTCCAGGCCGACGGCGCCGGAGCCGCCGTACAGGTCGAGGACGCGCAGCCCTTCGAGCGGGCCGAGGAGGGTCTGCCAGGTGGAGAAGAGACCCTCGCGGGCGCGGTCGGACGTGGGCCGGGTGCCGGTGCCGGGCGGCACGGCCAGGCGCCGCCCGCCGGCGGTGCCGGCGATCACGCGGGTCATGGCTGCTGGGTGTCCTTGTCCTCACGGGCGCTGTCCGTCCCACGATATGCCTCCGGGGTGACGGGCGCGGTGCCGCCCGGTGGCGCGGGGGCGGCGGGACACTCACGTCTCCGGCCCCGGGGCCCGTAGCGGCCGCCGCCGCGGGACACCCTCAGCCCTTGTCGAGGAACTGCTCCCGCTCCTCGTCCAGCAGGCTCGCCAGCGCGCCGCGCAGCTCCGGGTACGCGGTCAGCTCGGGGTCCTCGGCCACGATCGCCGCGGCGGCGTCCCGGGCCTCGGCGATGACGTCCTCGTCGTCGATGACCGTGAGCATCCTGAGGCTGGAGCGGGCCCCGGACTGCGCCTGCCCCAGGACGTCGCCCTCGCGGCGCTGCTCCAGGTCGATACGGGAGAGCCGGAAGCCGTCCTGCGTGGCGGCGACCGCGTCCAGCCGGGTCCTGGCGGGCGTGCCCTCCGGCATCTCGGTGACCAGCAGGCAGAGCCCGGCGGCCGCGCCGCGGCCGACCCGGCCGCGCAACTGGTGCAACTGGGAGACCCCGAAGCGGTCGGCGTCCATGATGACCATGACGGTGGCGTTGGGGACGTTGACGCCGACCTCGATGACGGTCGTGGCGACCAGCACGTCCACCTCGCCGGCGGCGAACCGGCGCATCACGTCGTCCTTGGCGTCCGGCTGCATCCGCCCGTGCAGCACCTCGACCTTCAGCCCGGCCAGCGGCGCCCCGGGGGCGGCGGAGAGCTGCGCGGCGACGTCGAGGACCGCCAGCGGCGGCCGCCTCTCCGCCTCGTCCTCCGGCGACGGCGCCTCCTTCGCGCCCTTCCCGCCCTTCGCCCCCTTGCTGCTCTTGCCGCTCTTGCCGCCCGTGGGCTCCGCCTCCTCCGCGGAGTCGCCGATGCGCGGGCAGACGACGTACGCCTGGTGCCCGCCCTCGGCCTCCTCCCGCACCCGCTCCCAGGCGCGGGAGAGGAAGTGCGGCTTGTCGGCCGCCGGCACGACGTGGCTGGCGATCGGCGAGCGGCCGGCCGGGAGCTGGTCGAGCACGGAGGTCTCCAGGTCGCCGAAGACCGTCATGGCGACCGTGCGCGGGATGGGCGTGGCGGTCATGACCAGCAGGTGCGGCGTGCGCTTGTCGTCCCCGCGGTTGCCCTTCGCGCGCAGCGCGTCCCGCTGCTCGACGCCGAAGCGGTGCTGCTCGTCGACCACGACCAGGCCCAGGTCGTGGAACTGCACCTTGTCCTCGATCAGCGCGTGCGTCCCGACGACGATCCCGGCCTCGCCGGTGGCCAGGTCGAGCAGCGCCTTGCGGCGGGCCGCCGCGCCGGAGGAGCCGGTGAGCAGCTCGACCTTCGTACCGTGCTCGGCGCCGCCGAGGAGGCCGGCCTCGGCCAGCTCGCCCATCATCTCGGTGATCGAGCGGTGGTGCTGCTGCGCCAGCACCTCGGTCGGCGCGAGCATCGCGGCCTGCCCGCCCGCGTCCACCACGGCGAGCATCGCGCGCAGCGCCACCAGCGTCTTGCCCGAGCCCACCTCGCCCTGGAGCAGCCGGTGCATGGGGTGGTCGGTGGCCAGGTCGGCGAAGATGTCGGCGGAGACCCGCTGCTGGCCCTCGGTGAGGGTGAACGGCAGCCGGGCGTCGAAGTCCGCGAGCAGCCCCTCGGCGGGCGCCACCCGCGGCACCGCGGGCAACTGCCCGTCGGCGTGCCGCCGCCGGGCCAGGGCGACCTGGAGGACGAACGCCTCGTCCCACTTCAGCCGGTCCCGCGCCGCCCACAGGTCGGCCTTGGTCTTCGGCCGGTGCACCTTCAGCAGCGCCTCGCGCAGCGGTACGAGCCCGCGCTCGGTCCGCAGCGCCGCGGGCAGCGGGTCGGCGACGCCCTCCCAGCCGGTGGCCTCCAGCCCGTCCAGCACCGTGTCGACGGCCTGCTGGAGCTGCCAGGAGGCGAGCTGCCGGCACGCCGGGTAGAGCGGGAGGAGCTTGCCCGCCCACTCGTCGGCCTCGGCGTCGGCGCCCGTGCCGTCTTTGCCGGACAGCGGCTTGTAGTCGGGGTGGGCGAGCTGGCGCTTGCGGTTGAAGACGGTGACCTTGCCGGCGAAGAGGGCGCGCCGCCCGGGCAGCAGCTCCTTCTGCGGGTGGTACGCGCCCCGCCCGAAGAAGACGAGGGTGAGCCGGCCGCTGCCGTCGGTGATGACCACTTCGAGCCGGCGCCCCCGGCCCGTACCGAGCATGGCGGCCTTCTCCACCTGCGCGACGACCGTCACGTACTCGTCGGTCTCCAGGTCGGCCAGCCGCGTCAGCTCGCCGCGCTCGGCGTACCGCCGGGGGTAGTGGTGCAGCAGGTCTCCGACCGTGTGCAGATCCAGGTGCTCCGCCATGGCCTTGGCGGTCCGGTCGCCGACGGACGTCTTCAGGGGCTCTTCCAGCACGGACACGCGTCCATTGCACACCATCGAGCCGACAGAGCGTGGAAACCCCTGGTAACCCGGACCCGCGCGGTCCTACGATGGTCCGCCTCGAACTCCCCTTCGCGATCACCGAAGCCGATCGGGATCGCCCGACCCGCGCCGCCCCTTCCACCCCCCGCCGGCGCTCTCGTGATGACATCTGAGAACGCTGCGCCCGCCTCGTCCCACACCTTCCAGGTCGACCTGCGCGGCCTGGTGGACCTGCTCTCCCACCACCTCTACTCCAGTCCGCGGGTCTATCTGCGCGAACTGCTGCAGAACGCCGTCGACGCGGTCACCGCACGGCGCACGGCCGACCCCGGCGCGCCGGACCGCATCCGGCTGTACCCGGAGCCCGACGACGGCGACGGCGCCGGGCTCCGCGTCGAGGACAGCGGGGTGGGGCTCACCGAGGCGGAGGTGCACGAGCTGCTCGCCACCATCGGCCGCAGCTCCAAGCGCGCCGGGGGCCTGGAGTCCGTGCGGGCCGGGTTCCTGGGCCAGTTCGGCATCGGGCTGCTGGCCTGCTTCCTGGTCGCGGAGCGGATCCGGGTGGTCAGCAGGTCGGCGCGGGAGCCCGGGGCGCCGCCGGTGGAGTGGACGGCCGCCGACGACGGTTCGTACACGGTACGGACCCTCCCCCAGGCCGCCCGCCCCGAGCCCGGCACCACCGTGCACCTGACGCCGCGGCCCGGCTGCGCCGAGTGGTTCGAGCCGGCCCGCGTCGCCGACCTCGCCCGCGACTTCGGCTCGCTCCTGCCGTACGACGTGCGCGTCGGCGAGACGCCGGTCACCGAGCTGCCCGCGGTCTGGGACCGCCCGTACCCGAGCCCGGCCGCCCGCCGGGTGGCGCTCGCGGCCCACTGCCGGGACGTCTTCGGCTTCACCCCGCTCGACGCCGTCGAGCTGGACGTGCCGCTCGCGGGCGTGCGCGGGGTCGCGTACGTGCTGCCGTCCGCCGTCAGCCCCGCCCAGCGCGCCGGGCACCGCGTGCATCTGAAGGGCATGCTGCTGACCGCGCGCGCCGAAGGGCTGCTGCCCGACTGGGCGTTCTTCGTCCGCTGCGTCGTCGACACCGACAGCCTGCGCCCGACCGCCTCGCGGGAGGCGCTGTACGAGGACGAGACGCTGCTGGCCGTACGGGAGGCGCTGGGCGGCGCCGTACGCGACTGGCTGACCTCGCTGGCCACCGGCGACCCGGAGCGGCTCACGCAGTTCCTCTCCGTGCACCACCTGGGCGTGAAGTCGCTGGCCCGGCACGACGAGGAGATGCTGCGCACGATGCTGCCGTGGCTGCCGTTCGAGACCACCGACGGGCAGGTGTCGCTGGCGGAGTTCGCGCAGCGCCACCCGGTGGTGCACTTCACCCGCAGCGTGGAGGAGTTCCGGCAGGTGGCGCCGATCGCCTCCGCGCAGGGCATCGGCGTCGTCAACGGCGGCTACACCTACGACGCGGAGCTGGTCGAGTTGCTGCCGCGGGTACGCCCCGGGACCGCGGTCGCCGAGCTGGACCCGGACACCGTGACCGCCCACCTGGACGGCGTCGACGCGGCCGAGGAGCTGGCCCTGTCCGGCTTCCTCGGCGTCGCCCGCGCCCGCCTCGACCCGCTCGCCTGCGACGTCGTGCTCCGCGCCTTCCACCCGCTGACCGTGCCCGCGCTCCACCTCGACGACCGCGCCGCCCGGCACGAACGGGCCCGCGCGGACGAGGAGGAGCAGGCCGACGAGCTGTGGGCGGACATCCTCGGCAGCCTGCGCGGCGGCGCCCCGCGCGCCCGGCTCGTCCTCAACCACCGCAGCCCGCTGGTGCGCCGGATCAGCACGCTGGGCGCCCCCGAGCTGGTCGGCAGCGCGGTCGAGGCGCTGTACGGGCAGGCGCTGCTGATGGCGCAGCGCCCGCTGCGGCCCGCCGACTCGGCGCTGCTGAACCGGGCGTTCGCCGGCCTGCTGGAGTGGGCGACGCACCCGCCGGGGGCCGCGGACCCCGCGGCCGGCGCCCCCGGGACCGGCGAGGAGGACGGCCGATGAGCACGGACACCCCCGCCCCCTCCCCCGCCGGGCCGCCCGCCGACATCTTCGCCTTCCGCCAGGCGATGCACGGCAACGCGCAGGAGCCGGAGGGCCCCGGGCGCAACGCGGGCGCGGAGCGGCTGCTCGCCGAGGCGGAGCGGACCGGTCAGGCCGCGTTCGTCGTCGAGGGCCTGATCCACCTGCTGCAGACGTACAACTTCAGCTCCGAGCAGGACAAGATGTTCGTCCCCTTCGCACGGCTGCTGCGCATGTGGGACGAGCGTCCGGAGGACTTCGACGAGGAGGACACCCACCGGCTGTTCTGGATGTTCAAGTGGGTCTCCTCCGGGATGACCGACCAGCCGCACATCCCGCTGGCGGCGATGGAGAAGTGGCTCGCCGAGATGGAGCGCCGCTACCGCCTCGCGGGCCACAGCGAACGCGCCGTGCGGCAGGCCGAGTACCACATCGCCGAGCACGTCGGCGACGACGCGCGCGCCGCCCGCGCGTACGCCGCCTGGCGCGCCGCGGAGCGCGACGCCACGAGCGACTGCCACGCCTGCGAGCTGCGCGGCCAGGGCAGTTGGGAGGCGGGGCACGGGGACGACGCCGCCGCGCTGGAGCTGTGGGCGCCGGTGCTCGGGGGCGTGCACACCTGCGCGCACGAGCCGCACGCCACGCTCGCGGAGTCGCTCCTGCCGCTGCTGCGGCTGGGCCGCGTCGACGAGGCGCGGGCCAACCACCTGCGCGGGCACCGGATGGTGCGGCGGATGGAGAGCATGCGGTTCGCTTTCGCGCGGCACGTGGAGTTCTGCGCGCTGACGGGCAACGAGGCGCGGGGTCTTGAGCTGCTGGCGGAGCGGCCCGCGTATCTGGCGGACCGGGGCGAGCCGTCGAGCCTGATGGCGTACCTGGCGGTGACGGCGCTGCTGACGCGGCGGCTGGCGGACCTCGGCCTGGGCGCGGACCCGGTGGTGGGCCCGCCGGGGGCCGGGGGTGCCGGCCGGGAGTGGACGGTCGCGGAGCTGGGGGCCTACGCGGAGCGCGAGGCCCTGGCGCTCGCGGGCCGCTTCGACGCGCGCAACGGCACGGCGGCGGTGTCGGCGGGCGTACGCGAGCGGATGGCGCGGGAGCCGCTGGCGGAGCGGCTGCCGCTGGGGCTGCGCGTGGGCCGGCCGGTACGCCGGTCCGCGGCTCCCACGGCTCCCGCGGCCGGTGCCGCGGGGACGACCGCCGCGGGAGCCCCCGCGGCACGGCCCGGGGTGGCGGAGCTGCTGGCGACGGCCAGGGAGCTGACGGAGGCCCGCCGCCCCGACGCGGTACGGGCCTGGGCGGACGCGGCGCGCGCGGCGGCGGAGGCGGGCGCCGAGCTGCCCGTACGCGACCGCGCGGAGGCCGCCGCCCACCGCGCGATGCACCCGGACACGGCGGCCGGCGAGGTCGCGGCCCTCTTCGGGACTGCGGCCGGGCTCTTCGAGGCGGCGGACGAGCCGGGCCAGGCCGAGGTGGCGCGCGCCCGCGCGGCGTTCGCCCTCGCCCGCGAGGGCCGTACGGACGACGCCCTGGCGGCGGTCGCGGAGCCCTGCGCGCGGGCGCTGGCGCTGCACGCGGAGGGCCGCGCCACGGCGGCCGAGGCGGCGACGGCGCTGGTCTGCCGGGCCCGTATCCACACGATGCACGGCGACGGCGCTTCCGGCACAACAGACACCGCCGTGGCGGAAGGCTCCGCGGCCGAGGCGGTGGCCGCGGTAGCGGACTTCGCCGCGCCGTACGCGGACGATCCGCGCGTCGCAGGACGGATCGCCGAGGCGTACGAACTCCAGGCGGAACTCGCCGCCCGCCGCGGCGAGATGGAGCCCGCCGCGGCGCTGTACGAGCAGGCGGTCGACGGGTACGCCGCCGCGGGCGTGCCCTGGTACGCCGTACGGGCCCAGTCCGCGCTGGCCGGCATCGCGTCCCGGCTCGGCGACCGCGAGACCGCGGAGCGCGCCGTGCGCGGGGCGCTGGAGCACAGCGCCCTGCACGCCCGGCCCGCCGGGCAGGCGGGCCTCCACCTGCAACTGGCCGACATCCTCTGCAACACCGGCCGCGACGGCGAAGGCGCCGAGCATCTGCTCGAAGCCGCCCTCTGGGCCGACGAGGCCGGCGACTCCGCCGGCACCGGCGCCTGGGCCCGCCACCACCTCGGCGGCGCCCTGCTCCGCCTCGGCCGCGCGGCGGAGGCGGCGGCGGTGCTGGAGGACGCGCTCGCGGACCTGAGCGCGGACCGGCACGGCGAGGGCGCCGTGGTGCAGACGCGCTGGTGGCTGGGGGACGCCCTTCGGCGGCTCGGGGAGTACAAGCAGGCGGCGGAACAGTACGTGCTGGCCGCGGAGATCGCCGCAGCCTGGCCCCGCGAGGGCGCCCGCGACCACGCGATGCTGGCGACGCTGGCCGCGCAGTCGCTGAGCGCGGCGGACCTCGACACCCAGGCGGCCCGCGCGTACGAGCGCGCGGGCGCGCTCTGGCGGGACCTGGGCGACGTCCCGGCGCTGATCCGCACGCTCAGGTCCCGCGCCTGGCTGGCACTCCGGCCGGCGCAGGAGGGCGCGGCGACGGGCCGGGCGCTGATGGCGGAGGCGGAGCGGGAGCTGACGACGGCCCTGGCGACGACGGAGCCGGGCGCCCCGGAGGCGGCCGAGGCCGGCGGCGCCCCGGTCCGCGGAGGGCTCCGCGACGTCCTGCTCGCCGAACTCGCCGCCACGCACCGGCAGACCGGCGACCTGATCACCGCCGCCGTCGGCAGCACGCCGCACGACCCGGACGAGTCCGAGGCCGAGGCCGCCCGTACCGCGTACGAAGAGGGCCTGGCCCACGTCGTACGCGCCGTGGCCGGCTTCGCCGATCTCGGCCCCGACTGCCGCGACGAGTACACCGGAGCCCAACTGCTCGCCGCCTGGCTGGAGGCCGACCTCGGCCGCCCCGGGGCGGCGGCGCAGCGGGCCCGCGCGGTACTCGCCGCGTACGCGGACGGCGACACCGCCACCGAGACCGCGGAGTCCCGCCGCGACGAGGCCCAGGCGCTGCTGAACTACGCCGGGACCGAGGCCGCCGGGGACTGATCGCCGACGCACCCCACGCCGCACCGCCGCCACCCGGCGAGTGCGGCCGGCGAGGGCGCTCCGCACCGGAGCGCCCTCGCCGACCGCGTGGCGCAACTCCACCCCGCGGGCTGAGCCGCGCTCCCCGCTACTCCACCCCGATCAGCAGTGGTGCCGACTGGCTGCCGCCCTCGTACACCACCGTGTCCACCGCCAGGTGCCCGCTTCGTACGTGCGCCTCCAGGCGGGCGCCGAAGCCCGGGGGCAGGTCCGGGCCCAGTACCAGCGTGACCAGCTCGCCGCCGCCCGCCAGCATCCGGTCGAGCACCGCCTCCGCGGTCTCCGCGAGGTCGGTGCCGACCACCGCCACGTCGCCCTCCACCACCCCGAGCACGTCGCCCGGGCGGCAGATCCCCGCCGTCGTCCACGCGTCCTGCTCCGCGACCGCCAGCTCCGCGTGCCGCGTGGCACCCGCGGCGGCCGTCATCGAGACCACGTCCTCGTCGAACCGCCGCCCCGGGTCGTGCACCGCGAGCGCCGCCAGACCCTGGACCGCCGCGCGCGTGGGGATGAGGGCCGCGCGCACGCCGGACGCCCGCGCCTCCTCCACCGCCACGGCCGCCGTGTGCCGCAACTCCGCGTCGTTCGGCAGCAGTACGACCTCCCGCGCGCCCGTCCGCCGCATCGCCTCCGCCAGCTCCCCGCTCGCGGGCGGCTCCCCCTCCCGTACGGTCACCACGCCCGCGCCCGCCTCGGCGCACAGCGCCGCCAGTCCGTCGCCCGGCACGACGGCGACGACGGCCCGGCCCCCGGGCCCGCCGCCGGAGTCGCCGCGCGGGGGCGCGGCGGCGGCGTCGACCGGGAGGTGGGTGATCTGGATGCGGTACGGCCGGCCCGCCTCGACGCCCGCCTCGACGGCGGCACCGGCGTCGTCGACGTGCACGTGCACCCGCCACAGCCCGTCGCCGCCGACGACGACGAGGGAGTCGCCGAGCGCGTCGAGCCGCGGCCTGAGCCGGGTGACGGCGTCGTCGCCGGCCTCCAGCAGGTAGATCACCTCGTACGCCGGCCCGCCCCCGCCCGGCACCGGACAGGCAACGCCGCCGCCGTCGTGGCGGACGGCCGTCCTGCGGGCACCCGCCCCGCGGCCCGCCGGTCCTTCGAGCCCCAGCTCCGTGGGGCGCGCGGCGCCGCTCAGCGCGTCGGCGAGCGTGCCCAGCACCGCCACCAGGCCCAGCCCCCCGGCGTCCACGACGCCCGCCCGGCGCAGCACGTCCAACTGCCCGGTCGTCGCGGCCAGCGCTTCCCGGGCGCCGTCGTACGCGGCCCTCGCCACCCGCGCCGCGTCGCCCGCGCCGGACGCCTCGGCGGCTGCCGCGGCGGCGTCGGCGACCGTCAGCATCGTGCCCTCGACCGGGTGCTCCACCGCCGCCCGCGCCGCGTCCGCCCCCCGCCGCAGCGCGCCGGCCAGCAGCCCCACGGAACCCGGGCCGGAGCCGGAGCCGGTCCCGGTACCGCCCCCCGCACCGGAGCCCGCGTCCGCCGCCGCCACCGCGCCCGTCAGCCCCCGCAGCAGCTCCGCCAGGATCGTCCCCGAGTTGCCCCGCGCCCCGATCAGCGCCCCGTGCGCCATCGCCCGCAGCACGTCCGCCACCGCCGGCTCCACGCCGCCGCCGCTGCCCGCGACCTCCGCCGCGAACGCCCCGTACACCGCGTCCACCGCCTGCGCCGCCGACTCCACCGTCAGGTACAGGTTCGTCCCGGTGTCGCCGTCGGCGACCGGGAAGACGTTGACCGCGTCGATCTCCTCCCGGCCGCGGCCCAGCGCCTCCAGGGCCAGGGCGCACCAGGCCCGCACGGAAGAGGCGTCGAGCACCTGCACAACCCCCTCGGAACGGACGACGGCACGGCCGGGTACGGTGTAGCGGCAGCGTAGCCGCTGGACCGGTGATTTCCTCCGCCGGGAAGCGCCGTAGTATGCTGCACAGGTTGCCCGGTCCCGTACCGGGCCTTCCTCCCCCGGCACGGCCGACCTGCTCCTTCCCAGGAGAAGGGCGCGCTGCCGGGATCCGACCGTACGTGCATCAGAAGCTTGGAGTGACCCGTGGCTGCCAACTGCGACGTCTGTGGCAAGGGGCCGGGCTTCGGCAACAACATCTCCCACTCGCACCGCCGCACCCGCCGCCGCTGGAACCCCAACATCCAGCGGGTGCGCGCCGTGGTCGGGGGGACGCCGAAGCGCCTCAACGCCTGCACCTCGTGCATCAAGGCGGGCAAGGTCTCGCGCTGACGTAGCGCAGCCGCCCACGCACAGCGAGCCGGTCCACCGCAGGTGGGCCGGCTCTCTCGCGTCCGCGGGGCCCACCGGTCCGTACGGAAAAGGGAGTTGCGCCCGTACGGGGCACGCCCCGGCCCGTACCGGACGGCGTCCCCGAGGTCCTACGCCCCGCGCCACCGCCACCCGTGGTCCACAGGACCCGTCCCCTCCCCCAGCGGGAACCCCGCGGCTATCGCCCCCGTGACGTACTCCTTCGCCGCCGCCACCGCCTCCGGCACCGCCCGCCCCCGCGCCAGATACGCGGCGACGGCGCTCGCCAGCGTGCAGCCGGTGCCGTGGGTGTGCCGCACGGGGATCCGGGGCGCGCGCAGCCAGTGCTCCTCCGTGCCGTCCGTCAGCAGGTCCACGGCGCCCTCGTCCGCCGGCAGATGGCCGCCCTTGACCAGCGCCCAGCGCGGCCCGTACGCGAGCAGCGCCGCCGCCGCCCGCCGCATGTCCGGCTCGCCCGCCACCCGGATCCCGGTCAGCCACGCCACCTCGGCCAGGTTCGGGGTGACGACGGTCGCGACCGGCAGCAGCCGCGTCCGCACCGTGTCCAGCGCCTCGGCCGCCAGCAGCCGGTCGCCGTGGGTCGAGACCCCCACGGGGTCGACCACCACCGGCGCCGGCGTCCCCGCCAGCAGCTCCGCGACCGCCGCCACCGTCTCGGCACCCGCGAGCATGCCGGTCTTGACGGCCTGGACCCCGATGTCGTCGACGACGCTGCGGAACTGGCCGCGCACCGCGGCCACCGGCAGCGTCCAACTGTCCTGCACCCCGAGCGAGTTCTGCGCGGTCACGGCGGTGACGACGCTCATGCCGTGCACGCCGAGCGCGAGCATCGTCTTCAGGTCGGCCTGGATGCCCGCACCGCCGCCGGAGTCGGAGCCGGCGACGGTCAGCACCCGCGGCGGTGCGCTCGCGCCGCCCCGGGCGCCCTCCGCGCCCCCCGGCTCAGCCACCGAAGTGGTCCCAGCCGGCCGCGCCCCGCCACGGCTCGCCGTCCACCGTCACCTGCGCCACCGCCGACGGCGCCTGCACCTCGCCCACGACCCGCCACCGCGCGGGCAGCTTCACCTGCGGCGGGAACGTCGCCACGATCGCGTGGTCCTCGCCGCCCGTCAGCACCCACTGCAGCGGGTCCACGCCCACCGCCTTGCCGATGTCCGCCATCTGTCCGGGCACGTCGAGGGCCGCGGTGCGGACGTCGATACGGACCTTCCCCGCCTCCGCGACGTGACCGAGGTCGGCCAGCAGCCCGTCGCTGACGTCCGTCATCGAGGTGGCGCCGAGCGCGGCCGCCGCCGGGCCCGCCTGGTACGGCGGTTCGGGGCGGCGGTGGGCCTCGACGAAGGCGCGGGGCGAGCGGAAGCCGCGGGCCAGCACGGCGTGGCCGGCCGCGGACCAGCCGAGCCAGCCGGTCACCGCCACCACGTCGCCGGGGCGGGCGCCGGCGCGGGTGACCGGCTCGTGGCCCTGCATGTCGCCGAGCGCGGTGATCGCGAGGGTGATGGCGTCGCCCCGTACGACGTCGCCGCCGACGACGGCGGCGCCGGCGACCTGGCACTCGTCGCGCAGCCCGTCCATCAGCTCCGCGGGCCAGGTGACGAGCAGGTCGGCGGGGACGACGAGGCCGAGGAGCAGGGCGGTGGGGACGGCGCCCATGGCGGCGATGTCGGCGAGGTTCTGGGCGGCGGACTTGCGGCCCACGTCGTACGCCGTCGACCAGTCGCGGCGGAAGTGCCGGCCCTCGATGAGCACGTCCGTGCTGGCGACGACCCGGCGGTCGGGGGCGCTGATCACCGCGGCGTCGTCCCCGGGCCCGATCCGTACCGCGGGCGTCGTGGTCAGCCGGGAGGTCAGCTCCCGGATGAGCCCGAACTCGCCCAGCTCCCCCACGGTGCCCTGGCCCTGCCCGTGGCCCCTCATCGGATCGCTCCTTCCGTCAACCCGGCGCCCGCGGTCTCGCCCGTCACGGCCGGTCCCGACCCTCCCGCGCCGGCCGGACTACGCGATACGGTTGCGTCTCTTCCCCCATGATCCTCGAAGCCGCCCCTGGAGGTTCCGTGGTACAGGCTTACATCCTGATCCAGACCGAGGTCGGCAAGGCGTCGGCCGTCGCAGAAGTCATCGCCAAGATCCCCGGAGTGATCCAGGCCGAGGACGTGACCGGTCCTTACGACGTGATCGTGCGCGCACAGGCGGACACCGTCGACGAGCTGGGCCGGCTCGTGGTCGCCAGAATCCAGCAGGTGTCGGGGATCACCCGGACCCTGACCTGCCCGGTCGTCCATCTCTAGGCCCCCCGTATGCTCGGCCGGTGATGAGCACACCGTCCCGGCCGCCCCGCACCCCCCGGCGCCCCGGCGCCACGCACCGCAGCGCACGGAGCGAACGCCCCACCCTGCTCTTCCGCCCCACCCGGCCATACCGCTCCGCTCTCCGCCTGCCCGCCGCACTGCTGCTGCTCGCCGCCCCGCTCGCCTGTTCCGGTGGCGGCGGCGGCGCGCCGCAGGTGGCCGTGCCGACCCCGCAGGGGAAGGCCGTGGACCACTGCCGCGCGCTCGCCGACCGGCTGCCCGGCACCGTCGACGGCCAGAATCGCCGCGAGACCGATCCGGTCTCGGCGCTGACCGCCGGGTGGGGTGACCCGGCCGTCGAGCTGCGCTGCGGCGTGCCCAGGCCGGAGGTGCTCACGCCCGGGAGTGAACACTACAACCCCACCGCCGACGCGGTGAGTGTGAACGGCGTCGACTGGCTGTACGAGGAGCTGGACGACGGGGCCCGCTTCACCACCACGCAGCGCAGGGCGTTCGTGGAGGTCACCGTGCCGGGCGCGTACGCGCCCGAGGTGAACGCGCTGACGGACCTGGCGGAAGCGGTCGACAAGGCCGTGCCCGGCACGCTCTGACGCCCCCGCGGGCCCGGGACCGGTGACAGGCAACGGACCGCGGGCCGCAGGGGGCCGCTAGCGCAGCCCCGTCGAGCGGCGCAGCGCCGCCTGGATGAGCCGGTCGACCAGCTCCGGGTAACTCACGCCGGACTCCTGCCACATCCGCGGGTACATCGAGATGGGCGTGAAGCCGGGCATCGTGTTGATCTCGTTGATCACGAAGCCGCCGTCGCCGGTGCGGAAGAAGTCCGCCCGCACCAGCCCCTCGCAGGAGCACGCCTCGAACGCGGCGACCGCCAGCCGCTGCACCTCGGCGGTCTCCTCCGCGCTCAGCGGCGCCGGCACGATCCCGTCGGCGGAGTCGATGTACTTGGCCTCGAAGTCGTAGAAGTCGTGGCTGGTGGTCGGCGGGATCTCGGCGGGCACGCTGGCCCGCGGCCCGTCCTCGAACTCCAGCACGCCGCACTCGATCTCGCGCCCGTCGACCGCCGCCTCCACGATGATCTTCGGGTCGTGCCGGCGTGCCTCGGCGATCGCGTCCTCCAGCGCGGCGAGTTCGCCGACCTTCGTGATGCCGATGGACGAACCGGCCCGCGCCGGCTTCACGAACACCGGCCAGCCATGGTCGGCGGCGAAGTCCACGATCTTCTTGCGGGCCGCCGCGCCCTCCTGCCCGGGGGCGCCCTGGTCCCACTCGCGCGGCCGGATCACGACGTACGGGCCGACCGGCAGCCCGTACGAGACGAAGACCCGCTTCATGTACTCCTTGTCCATGCCGACCGCGGAGGCGAGCACCCCGGAGCCCACGTACGGCACGCCGGACAGGTCGAGCATCCCCTGCAGCGTGCCGTCCTCGCCGTACGGGCCGTGCAGCATCGGGAAGACGACGTCCACCTCGCCGAGCGCCTTGGGCACCTGCCCCGGTTCGGCGTAGACGACCTCGCGGCTGCCGGGGTCGGCGGAGAGCACGACGGCGCCGTCCTCGGCCTCCTCGTCGACCAGTTCCTCCACGCGCGGCACCTGGCGGTCGGCGATGGCCATCCGCGCGGGGTCGTCCGCGGTGAGGGCCCAGCGGCCGTCAGCGGTGATGCCGATGGGCAGTACCTCGTACTTGTTCCGGTCGATGGCGGCCATGACGGCGCCCGCGGTGACGACGGAGATGCCGTGCTCGGAGCTGCGCCCGCCGAAAACGACGGCGACGCGCGGCTTGCGGCCCTGGCTTTCGTAGGAGTGCTCGCTGCTCATCGCTCGCACATTACCCGCTGCGTCGGGCAACGTCAGTGTCCCTCCGCCTTGGCGCTGCGCGACATCAGCTCCTTCAGCGCCACGAGCGGCGGCTTCCCGTCGTGCACGATGCTCACCACGGTCTCCGTGATGGGCATGTCGACGGCGTGTCTGCGGGCCAGATCGAGCACCGACTCACAGGACTTGACGCCCTCGGCGGTCTGCTTGGTGGCGGCGATGGTCTCGGCGAGGGTCATGCCGCGGCCGAGGTTGGTGCCGAAGGTGTGGTTGCGGGAGAGCGGCGAGGAGCAGGTGGCGACCAAGTCGCCCATGCCGGCGAGGCCCGCGAAGGTGCGCGGGTCGGCGCCGAGCACGCTGCCCAGGCGGGCGGTCTCGGCGAGGCCGCGAGTGATGAGCGACGCCTTGGCGTTGTCGCCGAGGCCCATGCCGTCGGCGATGCCGACGGCCAGCCCGATGACGTTCTTGACGGCGCCGCCGAGTTCGCAGCCGACGACGTCGGTGTTGGTGTACGGGCGGAAGTACGGGGTGTGGCAGGCGGTCTGCAGCCGGCGGGCCACCTCCTCGTCGGCGCAGGCGACGACGGCGGCGGCGGGCTGCCGGGCGGCGATCTCGCGGGCGAGGTTGGGTCCCGTGAGCACGGCGACCCGGCCGCGTACGCCGTCGGGACCGCCCGCGGGGCCCGCGCCGGCGCCCTCCTTGGCGACGACCTCCTCGATGACCTCGCTCATGCGCTTGGCCGTGCCCAGTTCGACGCCCTTCATCAGGCTGACGAGCACGGTGCCGGGGTCGAGCAGCGGCGCCCAGTGCTCCAGGTTGCCCCGCAGGGTCTGCGACGGCACGGCGAGCACGGTGAACTCGGCGCCCCTGGCGGCCTCGGCGGGGTCCGCGGTCGCGGTGACCGCGTCGGGGAGGCGCACGCCCGGGAGGTAGTCGGCGTTCTCGCGGGTGGCGTTGAGGGTGTCGACGAGCGCGGCTCTGCGGCCCCACATCGTCACCCGGCAGCCGGCGTCGGCCAGCACCATCGAGAAGGCCGTGCCCCACGACCCGGTGCCGAAGACGGCGCAGCGCGTCACGAGTTCTCCTCACGGTCCGCGGAGCGGCGGCGCTGTTCGGCGCGGACGGTCTTCGGATCGAAGCGCTCCGCGGGCGCCTGCTCGCCGCGCAGCTCCTCCAGCAGGCGGGTGACGGCGTCCATGATGACCTCGGTGACCTCCGCGAGCACCTGCGGGGTGGGCTCCTTGCCGTAGAACTCCGAGAGGTCCACCGGCGGCCCGGCGAGCAGGTGGAAGGTCTTGCGCGGGAAGGGCCGGGGCTTGCCGTACGGCGGCAGCAGCTCGTTGGCGCCCCAGTGGGCGACGGGGATGACGGGCGCCCTGGTGACGAGCGCGACCCGGGCGGCGCCGGTCTTGCCCTTCATCGGCCACAGGGCGGGGTCGCGGGTGAGCGTCCCCTCGGGGTAGAACGCGACGCACTCGCCGTCCTCGACGGCTTTGACCGCGGCCCGGAATGCGTTGGAGGCGTCGGTCGACTCGCGGTAGACGGGAATCTGCCCGGTACCGCGCATCACGGTGCCGACGACGCCCTTCTTGAAGAGTCCGTCCTTCGCCAGGAACCGCGGCACGCGGCCGGTGTTGTACTGGAAGTGGGCATAGAAGAACGGGTCCAGATACGAGTTGTGGTTGACAGCGGTGATGAATCCGCCGTCGGCCGGTATGTGCTCCGCGCCACGCCAGTCCCGCTTGACGAGCAGCCGCAGCGGGGGCTTGCAGATGGCCGCGACCAGCCGGTACCAGAAGCCGATCCTCCGCCGTGACACGGTCCTTTTCACCTTCCCGGATTTTCCTCGGTGCGCGTTTCGTGGCCGAAACAGTCTCGCCCCGGGTCTCACGCCTGTCGAGAACACCGTACGCCCATGCGACCGGGCCGCCCCGCCGCGCGCGGCACGGGCAGGTGACAATGGGGCGTAACGACGATGACGAAACGCACGGCACCAGCGCAGACGGAACTCCCCGGCCGACCGGACCGGCGGCTGTGGCATGTCGTCGTACCGCTGAAGCCGCTGGCGCTGGCGAAGTCCCGGCTGGGCCCGGCGGCGGGCGAGCCGGGACGGGGCCGGCTGGCGCTGGCGTTCGCGCTCGACACGGTGGGCGCGGCGCTCGACTGCCCGGCGGTGGACTCCGTCACGGTCGTCACCGACGACGCCGAGGCGGCGGGGCAACTGGCGGCGGCGGGGGCGCGGGTCGTACCGGACGCCCCGCGGGCGGGCCTGAACGCCGCGCTCGCGCACGGGGAGCAGTGCGTACGGGCGGCGGAGCCCGGCGCCGCCGTCGCGGCGCTGAACGCGGATCTGCCGGCGCTGCGCCCCGCGGAGCTGGCCCGGGTGCTCGCGGCGGCGGGCGGCGGCCGGGCGTTCCTGGCCGACGCCCCGGGGGTGGGCACGACGCTGCTGGCGGCGGACGCGGGAGCGGCGCTGGCGCCGGGGTTCGGGGTCGCGTCGCGGGCCCGGCACCTGGCGTCGGGGGCGCGGGAGATCGGGCTGCGCGGGGTGGACTCCGTGCGGCAGGACGTCGATACGGGCGCCGACCTGCGGGCGGCGCTGGCGCTGGGGGTGGGGCCGCACACGGCGGCGGCGCTGGACCGCCTGGCGGTGTGCGGGCGGAGGGCCGGCGGCCGGGACGGCGAGGCGGCCCGGTGCCCGTTCCCGGGGCACGCCCCGGGTACGCGGGCGGCGTCCGACGGCGTGTGCGGCTGAGCTCCGGCCGGTAACCTGCCGCGCATGCAGGCCACAGCGTTCACGTACGACCCGCAGACCCGCAGCGGCAGCGTGCTCCTCGACGACGGCACGCCGCTGCCCTTCGACGGCGCCGCGTTCGCGGCGGGCGGCCTGCGGCTGCTCAGGCCGGGGCAGCGGGTGCGGATCGAGACCGAGGGCGCGGGCGAGGAGCGCAGGATCGTCCTGGTGACGCTGCAGACCTTCTGAGGCGGCGGACCGGGCTGCGGGACAGGGCCGCGAAACGGGCCGTGGAACGGCTCGGGGACCCGGTTCGGACCGGGGCAGGGGCCGGGGCCCGGGCTCCGGCCCGTACGGCGGCGCGCGGCCGGGCCAGGACATGCCGCGGGCCGGTCTCCCCGAGGGGAGCCGGCCCCGCTTGCGGACCCTGCGCCGGGTCCGTCATCGCTTCCTGGCAGTGGTCTTCTTCGCGGTGGTCCGCCGGCCGGCGGCCTTGCGGGCCGGCGCCTTCTTGGCGGTCGCCTTCTTCGCCGGGGCCTTCTTGGCCGACTTCTTGGCGGCCGTCTTCTTGGCGGAGGCCTTCTTCGCCGACGACTTCTTGGCCGTCGTCTTCTTCGCCGAAGACTTCTTGGCGGTGGTCCTCTTCGCCGGCGCCTTCTTGGCCGCGGTCTTCTTGGCCGTGGTCTTCTTCGCCGTGGCCTTCTTGGCGGTGGCCTTCTTGGCCGCCTTCTTGGCGGCGGCCTTGGCGGTGGTCTTGGTGCCGCCGGACAGGCTGCCCTTCGGGGCCTTCTTCACGGCCGTGTCGTTCTTCGGCAGCCGCTTGGTGCCCGAGACGAGGTCCTTGAAGCCCTGGCCCGCGCGGAACCGCGGCACGGAGGTCTTCTTGACCCGGACGCGCTCGCCGGTCTGCGGGTTGCGGGCGTAGCGCGCCGGACGCTCCACCTTCTCGAAAGAGCCGAAGCCCGTGACCGATACGCGCTCGCCGGAGACGACCGCACGAATGATCGCGTCGAGGACGGCGTCCACGGCGTCGGCGGCCTGCTGGCGGCCACCCATCTTGTCGGTAATAGCTTCAACGAGCTGGGCCTTGTTCACGTCTTCCCCTTCTGAGGCATTGATTGCCGGAACGAAATGTTCAAGCTTTTTCGCACGTTAGGCAGATATATACCGCAAATCAAAGGCAAAACGTCTCTCATCACCCTTGTGTCGCAACGGACTACCGCTACGAGCGCGCGTCCAGCTCCCGCCGCAGCCGCTCCAGCCGCCTTGCGGCTCCGGCGAGATCGTGCTTCGCGGCACCCGTGATGGCGAGCAGGCGCCTTGTCAGCTCTGCCCGTTCGGCGTCCGTCGCGGCCACCTCGCGCACCTGGCGGTGGGCCTCCTTCAGCCCGGCTGCGACGGCCTCGTAGAGCGCGAGTTGGCCGTCGGAATCCATGCGCCGATTGTGTCATCTGCGGTGAGTTGTCGCCCGTCGGCATGCCAACGCACCGGCGCGCAAAGCCCCGCGCCCGCCACCGGTCGGTGGCGGGCGCGGGGCCTCGGCTGGGGCGGAAACCGCCGGTCAGCCCTGTACGGTCTGCGGCTTGAACGCCGGCCGGGCCGCCTCGAAAGCGGCGATGTCGGCTTCGTACCGAAGGGTGATGCTGATGTCGTCGAGACCGTTCAGCAGCCGCCAGCGCGCGTTCTCGTCCAGCTCGAACGAGGCGGCGAACGCGGGCTCCCCCGCCGTACCGCCGGCGCGCACCTCCAGGGCCTGGAGGTCGACCGTCACCTCGGTCCGCGGGTCGGCCTCGGCCAGCTCCCACAGCCGCTCGACGTCCGCCTGCGGCAGCACGACGGTCAGCAGGCCGTTCTTGAGCGAGTTGCCGCGGAAGATGTCGGCGAAGCGGGACGAGACGACGGCCTTGAAGCCGTAGTTCTGCAGCGCCCACACGGCGTGTTCGCGGGACGATCCGGTGCCGAAGTCCGGGCCGGCCAGCAGGACGCTGCCGCCCCGGTACGCCGCGTCGTTCAGCACGAACTCCGGGTCCTTGCGCCACGCCTCGAAGAGGCCGTCCTCGAAGCCGTCCCGGGTGACCTTCTTCAGCCAGTGGGCCGGGATGATCTGGTCGGTGTCGACGTTGCTGCGGCGCAGCGGCACGGCGCGCCCGGTGTGGGTGGTGAAGGCTTCCATCGATCAGACCTCCGCGGTGATCAGGTCGGCCGGGGAGGACAGCCGGCCGGTCACGGCGGTGGCCGCGGCGACCTGCGGGGAGACCAGGTGCGTACGGCCGCCCTTGCCCTGCCTGCCCTCGAAGTTGCGGTTGGAGGTGGACGCCGAGCGCTCGCCGGGGGCGAGCTGGTCGGGGTTCATACCCAGGCACATCGAGCAACCGGCGTGCCGCCATTCGGCCCCGGCGGCGGTGAACACCTTGTCGAGCCCCTCCTCGACGGCCTGCAGCGCGACCCGTACGGAGCCGGGCACGACCAGCATCCGTACGCCGTCGGCGACCCGCCGGCCGTTCACCACCTCGGCGGCGGAGCGCAGGTCCTCGATCCGGCCGTTGGTGCAGGAGCCGACGAAGACGGTGTCGACCGCGATCTCGCGCAGCGGCTGTCCCGCGGTCAGGCCCATGTACTCCAGTGCCTTCTCCGCCGCGTGCCGCTCGCTGGCGTCGTCGAACGACGCCGGGTCGGGCACCTGCGCCGACAGCGGCGCGCCCTGCCCGGGGTTGGTGCCCCAGGTGACGAACGGGGCCAGCTCGGCGGCCTCGATGACGACCTCCCGGTCGAAGACCGCGTCGTCGTCCGTGCGCAGCGTGCGCCAGTACTCGACGGCCGCGTCCCAGCCGGAGCCCTCCGGGGCGTGCGGGCGGCCCTTGAGGTACGCGAACGTCGTCTCGTCCGGGGCGACCATCCCGGCGCGCGCGCCGGCCTCGATGGACATGTTGCAGATCGTCATCCGCGCCTCCATCGAGAGCTTCTCGACGGCCTCGCCGCGGTACTCGATCACGTAGCCCTGCCCGCCGCCGGTGCCGATGCGGGCGATGATCGCGAGGATCAGGTCCTTGGCGGTGACACCGTCGGGCAGTTCGCCGTTGACGGTTACGGCCATGGTCCTGAACGGGGCCATCGGCAGCGTCTGGGTGGCGAGCACGTGCTCGACCTGGCTGGTGCCGATGCCGAACGCCAGCGCGCCGAACGCGCCGTGCGTGGAGGTGTGGCTGTCGCCGCAGACCACGGTGGTGCCCGGCTGGGTGAGCCCGAGCTGGGGGCCGACGACGTGCACGACGCCCTGCTCGACGTCGCCGAGCGGGTGCAGCCGGACGCCGAAGTCGGCGCAGTTCTTGCGCAGGGTCTCCAGTTGCGTACGCGAGACCGGGTCGGCGATGGGCTTGTCGATGTCGAGGGTGGGGGTGTTGTGGTCCTCGGTGGCGATGGTGAGGTCGGTCCTGCGCACCGGCCGGCCCGCCTTGCGCAGGCCGTCGAAGGCCTGCGGGCTGGTCACCTCGTGCAGCAGGTGCAGATCGATGAAGAGAAGGTCGGGCTCGCCCTCCGCGCGCCGGACGACATGGTCGTCCCAGACCTTCTCCGCGAGTGTCCTTCCCATCGCATTCCCATCGTCGTTGATTGCGAACTGCGTGTGCGCATGTCCGTGCCGGTGCCCGCCGGCACCGTCCGCTCCCCTCGCGCCGGACGGGGCCCGGTCCCCCCAGGGTGACGCGTTCACCGGAAATTTGAACTTGCGTTTCACAGTGTGAGACGTGAGTATCGTTGCATGGACAACTCTAGCGGCGTCGGCGTACTCGACAAGGCGGCTGTGGTACTGAGCGCGCTGGAGTCCGGTCCGGCCACCCTCGCCGGGCTGGTCTCCGCGACCGGTCTCGCCCGCCCCACGGCCCACCGCCTCGCGGTGGCGCTGGAACACCACCGGATGGTGGCGCGGGACATGCAGGGCAGGTTCATCCTCGGCCCCCGGCTCGCCGAGCTGGCGGCGGCGGCCGGCGAGGACCGGCTGCTGGCCGCGGCCGGCCCGGTGCTCACGCACCTGCGGGACGTCACGGGCGAGAGCGCCCAGCTCTACCGGCGCCAGGGCGACATGCGCATCTGCGTCGCGGCCGCCGAGCGGCTCTCGGGGCTGCGCGACACCGTCCCGGTGGGCTCCACGCTGCCGATGAAGGCCGGCTCGGCGGCGCAGGTGCTCCTCGCCTGGGAGGAGCCCGAGCGGCTGCACCGGGGGCTGCAGGGCGCCCGGTTCACGGCCACGGCGCTGTCGGGCGTACGGCGCCGGGCGTGGGCCCAGTCCGTCGGGGAGCGGGAGCCGGGGGTGGCGTCCGTCTCCGCGCCCGTACGCGGCCCGTCGAACCGCGTGGTGGCCGCCGTCTCGGTCTCCGGGCCGATCGAGCGGCTGACCCGGCACCCGGGGCGGATGCACGCCCAGGCGGTCGTGGACGCCGCCGCGCGGCTCACGGACGCGCTGCGCAGGACGGGCTAGACGGGACCTGAGGGCCCGTACCCGTACGGGAAAGGGCCCCCCGCGCCGCGGGAGGCCCTTCGAAGTCTGCGCTGGTACCCCCGACCGGATTCGAACCGGCGCTACCGCCTTGAGAGGGCGGCGTGCTAGGCCGCTACACAACGGGGGCCTTTGGACGATCCTCTCCTCGCGATGGAGAGGACCTGTACCCCCGACCGGATTCGAACCGGCGCTACTGCCTTGAGAGGGCAGCGTGCTAGGCCGCTACACAACGGGGGCGAGCACATCTGCAACTGCGTTGCGCTGGGGTACCAGGACTCGAACCTAGACTAACGGAACCAGAATCCGTCGTGCTGCCAATTACACCATACCCCACCAAAACACAACCCCCGTCGCGGGGGCTCTGTTCCGGTGGCCGCCGTTCCCGGCGACGGACAGAACATTACCCGATCGCGGACCGCACTCCAAAACGGGTTAGCGGAGCCGGGCCATCAGCGCGTGCTCGACCAGCGTGATCAGCGTGGACTTGGACTCGGAGCGCTGGCGGGCGTCCGTGGTCAGGATCGGGGTCTCGGGCCCGATCTGCAGCGCCTCACGCACCTCGTCCGGCGAGTACGGCTGATGACCGTCGAACCCGTTCAACGCGATCACGAACGGCAACCCCGAGTTCTCGAAATAATCCACCGCAGGGAAACAGTCCGCCAACCGCCGCGTATCCACCAACACCACCGCACCGATGGCACCACGCACCAGATCGTCCCACATGAACCAAAAACGATCCTGACCAGGCGTCCCAAACAGATACAGGATCAAATCCTGATCCAACGTGATACGACCAAAATCCATCGCCACCGTCGTCGTGGTCTTCCCCGACACCTGCGACAGATCATCGATCCCCGCAGACGCCGACGTCATCACCGCCTCGGTACGCAACGGATTGATCTCCGACACCGAACCGACGAACGTGGTCTTCCCCACCCCGAAACCACCCGCCACCACGATCTTCGCCGACGTGGTCGCACGAGCCGGAGAAGAACCGGCCACACCACTAGAGCTTGCGAAGTCCACTGAGCACCCTTTCGAGCAAAGTCACATCTGGCTGGCCCCCCGCGGCTTCGCCGCCGCCCGGCTGGTGGATCGTGACCAGGCCGGCTTCCGCGAGGTCGGCCACGAGGATGCGCGCGACGCCCAGCGGGAGGGTCAGCAACGCGGAGACCTCCGCGACCGACTTGAGTTCATAGCACAGTCGGCAGATGCGCTGGTGCTCGGGGAGCTGGGAAGTGAGGCGGGAGGGGTCGGCAGTGGTCTGCACCAATGCCTCGATGGCGAGCTGGTAACGCGGCCGGGTCCGGCCGCCGGTCACGGCGTACGGGCGCACCAGCCGGGACTGCGGGCTGCGGGCCGCACGGGCGCCGCGGGCCGCCGCCGCGGGCTGGGGCTGCGGCGCGGGCGCGGGACTGCCCCGGTGCGCCGGGTCGCCGCCGTAGGGAGACGGCGACGGGTGCTGCGGCTGCCCCGGGGACGAGGGCACGCCCGGGGCCGCGTACGGCACGCCCGGAGCGCCCGGCTGCGGGGGCATCCCGTGCTGCGGCGGCATGCCCGGCCGGTCGGACTGCGGGCCGTAGCCGTATCGCCAGTCCTCACCGCCGTGAGGTACCTCTTGGTGCGCTGCCACTGCGTTCCCCTTCCCCGACGGCGTGCCGGAGCGTCACTGCACTCGACGCACCATAGCCCGGCGAGCGTGCAACGTGCATCGGTTGTCGGCTAGTTCAGCAGGCTGCCTTGCAGCTCCGCGCGCAGGTCGGGGGTGAGCACGGCGCCCGCCCGGTCGACCAGCAGAGCCATCTCGTAGCCCACCAGACCGATGTCGCACTCCGGGTGCGCCAGCACGGCGAGGGCCGAGCCGTCGGAGATCGACATGATGAAGAGGAAGCCGCGCTCCATCTCCACCACGGTCTGGTTGACGTAGCCGCCCTCGAAGATCCGCGAGGCGCCGGCCGTCAGCGACGTCAGTCCGGATGCCACCGCGGCCAGTTGGTCGGCGCGGTCGCGGGGGAAGCCGTCGGACATCGCGAGGAGGAGTCCGTCGGCGGAGACCACCACCGTGTGCGACACCCCCGGGGTGTTGTCCACGAAATTGGTGATCAACCAGTTCAGGTTCTGCGCCGCCTGGCTCATCGGGCTCACCTAACGCTCCTGATCGTATGTGCCGGGGCCCACGCCCGGTCCGTCGTTCCGCTGCGGCCCCCGCTCGCGGCCCTGCTGGACGCCGCGGCGCAGATTGCTCAGCCTGCCGCGTACGTCCTCCGGGGCCCGGGAGACCTGTGGGCCTCCCAGCGGCGCCTGCTCCGCGGTGCCCTCCACCAGATTCTGGCGGGGCACCCGCCGGGGAAGGCCCGCGGGGGTGATCCCGCCCGCCTTCGGTTCGCGCACCTGCTCGGCGCGCTCCCAGCGTTCGTCGTTCGCCGACCTCCACTCGTCGTCGGCCGGTGCCGGCTCCGGTTCGCCGAAGCCGAAGCCCCCGCGGCCGGTGCCGAGCTGTGCCGTAGATTCCGCTTCCGGTACTGCCGGGCTGTCGTACGCGCCCTGCCCCGTCCAGTGGTTCGACGCGGGGCCGGGCTCTACTTGGCCGTAGGTATCGTACGCGGGCTCCGGCGAGATACCCCCGGGCGTGAAGGCATCCGTACCGGCGGCCTCCGCTTCCGGGTCGTGGAAGCCGGGCGTACGGTCCTGCGCCGCCGCTTCCAGCGCGGCCCTGCGCTCCTCGCGCAGCAGCGAGCGCTGGATGGGGTCGAAGACCCCCTCCTGCCCGCCGAGCGCCGGCATCGCCGGGCGCACCGGCTCGACCTGCGGATACGGAGAGTCGTCGAAGCCCAGCTCGGCCGCGCTGCGCGGCCGGCCGGCGGCGAAGCCGTTGCCGGGGGGCTGGAAGGACGGGCGGTCGGCGACGATCCGGGAGACGGTGAACTCGTCGTGCTGCTCGGGCGCCTCGGTGGCGCCGCCGAAGGCGATCGCCTCGGGGAGCATCACCAGCGAGGTGGTGCCCGACTGCTCGCCGGACGGGCGCAACTGCACGCGGATGCCGTGCCGGTCGGCGAGCCTGCCGACCACGAACAGGCCCATGCGCTGCGAGATCGCGACGTCCACGGTGGGCGGGTTGGCGAGCCGGTGGTTGATGTCCGCGAAGTCCTCGGCGGTCAGGCCGATGCCCTTGTCGTGGATCTCGACCATCACCCGGCGGTCCGGCAGCCGGGTGGCGGTGACCCGGACCTTGGTGTGCGGCGAGGAGAACGTGGTGGCGTTCTCCAGCAGCTCGGCGAGCAGGTGCACGAGGTCGGTGACGGCGCTGCCGTGGATCTCGCTGTCGGGCACGCCCTCCAGCTCGATGCGCTCGTACGACTCGACCTCCGAGGTCGCCGCGCGTAGCACGTCGACGAGCGGGACCGCCTCGTCCATGTGCCGGCCGGTGTCCTCGCCCGCGAGCACCAGCAGGTTCTCGCCGTTGCGGCGCATGCGGGTGGCGAGGTGGTCCATGTGGAACAGGTTCTCCAACTGCTCCGGGTCCGCCTCGTGGTCCTCCAGTCCTGAGATCAGCTCCAGCTGGCGCTCGATGAGGCCCTGGTTGCGCCGGGAGAGGTTGGTGAAGATCGCGTTGAGGTTGCCCCGCAGCAGCGCCTGCTCCGCGGCCAGCCGGACCGCCTCGCGGTGCACCTGGTCGAAGGCGCGGGCGACCTCGCCGATCTCGTCCCTGCTGTGCAGCGGGATCGGTTGCACGCGGGTGTCCACCCGGCCGGGGTCGGTGCGGGAGAGCTGGTCGACCAGCATCGGCAGCCGCTGCTCGGCGATGCCGAAGGCGGAGTTGCGCAGCAGCCGCATGCTGCGGCCCATGGAGCGGGCCATCATCGCGGCGATGACGAAGCCGATGAGCAGCGCGCCGACCGCGATGGCGGCGCCGACGACGGTGTCGCGCTTGGCGGACTCGACGATCTCGTGGGCGTCGGCCACGGCGCGGTCGGCGAACTCGATCTCGACGGTGCGGTACGCGGCGATGGGCACGCTCGTGGCCGCGTACCAGGTCTGCGGGGTGATGCCCTGGTCGGCGAGGTCCGCGGGCGTGACGTCCTCGCCGATGCTCGCGACGCCGGCGAGCATCTCCGCGGGCTCCGGCGGGGCGGTGAACTCGCCCCCGCCGCCCTCGGCCTCGCGCTGTGCCTCGGCGAGCCGCTGCTTGGCCTCTTCCTCCTGGTCGGCCAGCGCGTCCTTGAGCATGCGGTTGTCGGCGGCGGTGCTGCCGGTCCTGAACTCGTCGAGGGCGATGGGCTCCAGATAGGCGAAGGAGGCGAGCGCGGTCTTCTCCTCGGCCAGCACCTCGGCCTTCTCCGGCGGGCTGACGAGCAGCTCGGTGCCGATGGAGCGGACCAGCGAGGCGGAGGACTTGGCGAGTGAGATCGCGTACATCGCGCGGCCGTACGTGGTGATGTTGCTGGCGCCCAGGCCGAGCTCGTTGGCGAAGGTCATCAGCGGGCGGTACATCTGCGCGTACCCGAGGTGGGTGTCGGTGCCGGCCGCCTGGGGCGTGAACGCCGCCTGGCGCATCTGCTCCAGGTTCTTCTCCTGGTCCCGGAAGGCGTCCAGCCGGCGCTGCAGGCCGGGCTTGTCCGGCATGTCCTCCACCTGCCGGTCGAACTCGGCGGCGGCGGCGTCGGTGGCCTTGCGCGCCTCGGTCACCCGGCTCGCCTCGCGGTCTCCGTGCAGCAGGGGCTGCACGGAGACGTCGCGCTCGGCCATGAGACGCTCTGCGTAGTCGCCGGCGGCCTTGGCGACCTTGGCGGTGTTCTCCGCGTCCTGGGCCTCCTGCCAGGTGTCGACGGAGCTGTTCACCTGGAAGCCCGCGAAGACGATGGCCACGAGCACCGGGATCAGCAGGATCGCGTTGAGCCGGGTCGCCACCCGCCAGTTGCGGGGCGAGAACCGGCTGCCGCTGGGCGGCGGGGCCGGCTGCGCCCCGGCAGGGGGCGGCACCGCCGCGTGCGACGGCGGGCTGAAGTTGCCCCGCGCCTCCTGTGCGGGACCCTTGCTGCTGCGCCTCACCGGACCAACAACCTCTCGGCCTACTCTCGGGTCAGTTCCTCGAATTCCAGCACGCCGCGCGGCACATTCCAAACGCCTGGCGAGGACTCCGTACGATCACGCAGGCACCGTCAAATAGGGCGTAAGCGGCGCCAACCGACAAAGTGCAACCGCGGCATCAGCGGAACGGAGTCGACCGCCTGCATCCTGTGCAACGCACCCCCTCAATCTGCTTCCAAACGTTATCAACGCCTCAGGGGCAGGTTGCACCGTACGTGCAACCTGCCCCTGGCGAAGTCTCCGGCCGCGGCGTGCGTTCCGGGCCGGCCGGCGCGGTCAGCGTAGCCGGGCCATCAGCGCGTGCTCGACCAGCGTGATCAAGGTCGACTTGGACTCGGAGCGCTGGCGGGCGTCCGTGGTCAGGATCGGGGTCTCGGGCCCGATCTGCAGCGCCTCACGCACCTCGTCCGGCGAGTACGGCTGATGACCGTCGAACCCGTTCAACGCGATCACGAACGGCAACCCCGAGTTCTCGAAATAATCCACCGCAGGGAAACAGTCCGCCAACCGCCGCGTATCCACCAACACCACCGCACCGATGGCACCACGCACCAGATCGTCCCACATGAACCAAAAACGATCCTGACCAGGCGTCCCAAACAGATACAGGATCAAATCCTGATCCAACGTGATACGACCAAAATCCATCGCCACCGTCGTCGTGGTCTTCCCCGACACCTGCGACAGATCATCGATCCCCGCAGACGCCGACGTCATCACCGCCTCGGTACGCAACGGATTGATCTCCGACACCGAACCGACGAACGTGGTCTTCCCCACCCCGAAACCACCCGCCACCACGATCTTCGCCGACGTGGTCGCACGAGCCGGAGAAGAACCGGCCACACCACTAGAGCTTGCGAAGTCCACTGAGCACCCTTTCGAGCAAAGTCACATCGGGGGTTCCGTCGGCATCCGTGCCGCCGCCGGGCTGGTGAATGGCCACGAGACCGGCCTCGGCCAGGTCGGCGACCAGAATGCGCGCGACGCCCAGCGGCAGGGTCAGCAGCGCGGAGACCTCGGCGACCGATTTCACCTCGCGGCACAGGTGGCAGATCCGCTGGTGCTCCGGAAGCAGCCCCTGCAGCCGCATCGGGTCGGCCGACGTGCTCACCAGGGCCTCGATGGCGAGCTGATAACGGGGCCGGGTCCGGCCGCCCGTCATGGCATAGGGCCGGACCAGCGGCTGATCGCCTTCACCTTCGTAGGGCTGATGCTGGGCACCACCGTACGAGTCGGGTGAGGCGGGTGGCGGGGTCATGGATCCTCCGGGCGGGAACATGGCCGATGGGGAAGGTCTAACAAAAGCGGGCGGCCGGGCGGCCGACCGTCGTTCAGTTCAGCAGGCTGCCCTGCAGCTCCGCGCGCAGATCGGGGGTGAGCACCGCGCCCGCCCGGTCGACCAGCAGCGCCATCTCGTAACCAACCAGGCCGATATCGCACTCCGGGTGCGCCAGCACGGCGAGCGAGGAACCGTCGGAAATGGACATGATGAAGAGGAAGCCGCGCTCCATCTCCACCACCGTCTGGTTCACGCTGCCGCCTTCGAAAATGCGGGAGGCACCGGCCGTCAGCGATGTCAGTCCTGACGCCACCGCGGCCAGTTGGTCGGCACGGTCCCGCGGAAAGCCGTCGGACATCGCCAGCAGCAGTCCGTCGGCGGAGACCACCACCGTGTGCGACACCCCCGGGGTGTTGTCCACGAAATTGGTGATCAACCAGTTCAGATTCTGCGCCGCCTGGCTCAATGGACTCAACTAACGCTCCTGCTGATAGGTGGGACCAAAGCCGTTGCCGCCGAGGGTCTCACCGGTGCCGCCGGCCTGGCGGCCCCGCTGGATTCCCCGGCGCAGGCTCGTGAGCCTGCCGCGCACATCGTCGGGCGCGCGCGAGACCTGGGTCCCGCTGGCGTTCGAGGACTCCTGCGCGGTGCCCGCCACGAGGTTGGCGCGCGGCACCCGCCTCGGCAGCCCCGACGTGGTGACGCCGCCCGCCTGCGGGGTACGCAACTGCTCCGCGCGGCGCCAGCGGTCGTCATTGGGAGAGGGGCGCCAGGCCGGTGCGGGGGTGGCCGTGGCCGGCTGCGGCGCGGGAGCGGGGGGTTCGGCCGCGGCGTCCTGGTCCGGCTCCGCGGCGGTGGGCGCGTCGGCCGGGGGCTGCGCGGCGGTGGGGGCCACGGGAGTCTGCCCGCGGCCGCGGCTCTCGCGGAACCAGTTCGACTCCATCGACTCGAAGATCGGCGTGGGTTCGTCGCCGCGGGTGGGTACGGGGCCGCCGTCGAGCAGGCCGTCGTCAAGGGGCGATTCGGCCCGCTGCGCCGGTAGGGCCGCCGGGTACTCGCCGGTGTCGTGCGGCGCGTGGCGCTGCCCGGGGACCGCGTACTCGCCGGTGTCGCCGGGGCCCGGACGCTGGCCGGGCATGGCGAACTCGCCGGTGTCACCGGGGCCCGGACGCTGACCCGGCATGGCGTACTCGCCGGTGTCACCGGGACCGGGACGCTGACCCGGCATGGCGAACTCGCCCGTGTCACCGGGACCCGGACGCGCCACCGGGTGCTCGCCCGTGTCGTACGACGCGGGGGCCGCCGGGGGCAGCGCGTGGGCGCCGGTGTCCTGCGGGCCGGCGCCGGGACGGGCCACGGGGTGCGCGCCGGTGTCGCCAGGGCCGGGCTGCGGACGGCGCTGCAACGGCGGTGCCGGGTGCTCGCCGGTGTCCTGCGGGGCACCGTACGCGGCCGCCTCGCCGGGTACGGGCGACTGCGGGGAGCGCGGCGGCGGCACGGAGCCGAACGCCGGGATCCCCGCGGCCCCGCCGGGCGGCGGGCCCGAGACGTCGGGGCGGGAGAACTGCGTGGTGTCGGCGTCGTCGTGCTGCCGCGGGCCCTCGTGCCGGTCGCGGCCGGAGTCGCGCAGCCCGGCGCCGGTGTGCTGGGCCTCCGCGGGCTCGCGGGCACCGGAGTCGGCGCCCGGCCGGCCGGCCGGCCCGGGACGGCTTGGCGAGGCGCCGAGACCCTTACCCGAATGGGAGTTCGCACCCGGTGCGGTACCGAAGGCCGAACCGCCCGGGAAGGCGGAGCCCGCACCGGAGCCGGGCGGGCGGCCGGAGGCCGAACCGGCGCCTGCCGGTTCGCGCCCGGGCAGCCCGGGCCGCTGGCCGGGACCGCCCGCACCGCCGGGACCGCCCGAGCCGCCGACGTCGCGGCTGGGCAGCGCGGGCCGGCCGGGGCCGGCGCCCGCCCCCACCTGGCCGCGCTGCTGCGCGGCGCCGAGCCTGCTCATCGCGCCCCCGCGGGCCGCGGCACCGCCGCGTCCCGGGGCGCCGTTGCCGGAGCCGCCGGCGCCCGCGCCGGGCGCGCCGGCCGCGGCGCCCGAGGGCTGCTTGCCACCCGCGCCGCCGCCGTTCTGCGTGACGTCAACGGGGAGCATGACCAGCGCGGTGGTGCCGCCGGAGTCGGAGGGGCGCAACTGGATGCGGATACCGTGCCGCAGGGACAGCCGGCCGACCACGAACAGGCCCATGCGGCGGGAGACGGAGACGTCGACCGTGGGCGGGTTGGCCAGCCGCTCGTTGATCGCCCCGAGGTCCTCGGGCGACAGCCCGATGCCGGTGTCGTGGATCTCGACCAGCACCCGCCCGTCGGGCAGGGCGTGTCCGGTGACCTTGACCTTGGTCTGCGGCGAGGAGAACGACGTGGCGTTCTCCAGCAGCTCGGCGAGCAGGTGCACGAGGTCGTTGACGACGCGGCCGGCGACCTGGGTGGCCGGCACGGCGGACAGTTCGATGCGCTCGTACTGCTCCACCTCGGAGGCGGCGGCGCGCAGCACGTCGACCAGCGGGACCGGACGGGTCCACCGGCGGCCCGGCTCCTCGCCCGCGAGGACGAGCAGGTTCTCGCCGTTGCGGCGCATGCGGGTCGCGAGGTGGTCGAGCTTGAAGAGGTTCTCAAGCTGGTCCGGGTCGGCCTCGCGGGACTCCAGTTCGGATATGAGAGAGAGCTGACGCTGGATGAGGCCCTGGCTCCGGCGCGAGAGGTTGGTGAACATCGCGTTGACGTTGCCCCGCAGCAGCGCCTGCTCGGCGGCCAGCCGGACCGCCTCGCGGTGCACGTCGTCGAACGCGGACGCGACCATGCCGATCTCGTCCCGGCTGTTGATGCCGACGGTCTCGACGGAGGTGTCGACGTCCTGCGGGTCGGCGTCGGAGAGCTGCCTGACCAGCTCGGGCAGCCGCTTCTGGGCGACGGTCTGCGCGGTGTCCTGCAGCCGGCGCAGCGAGCGGACCATGGAGCGGGCGACGACGAAGGCGCCGGCGAGCGAGAGGAGCAGGACGAGAAGGATCAGGACGCCGTTGAGGATCGCGTCCTGCTGGGCGTCGGACCGCATATCGCGCGCAGTCTGCTCCATCTCCTGGAGCAGGTGCTGCTCGATCTTCTTCATCTCTTCGATCTTGACGCTGTCCAGCTCGTACCAGTGCCGGTAGCTCATGTCGGCGTTCTTGATGCTGTCCGGGTTGTTCACCAGGTTCTTGGCGAACGTGTCGGCCTGCTGCACGGAGGCGTTGCCGCCGTCCAGCGAGCGCATCAGGTCCGTCAGGCCGATCCGGCCGGAGTACAGGTGGGCGAAGAGCTTGAGCGCGGAGCTCTCGGCCTCCTGGGCGGAGGCGGCCTCCAGCCGGTCGGTCTCGGCGAAGTCGTCGCGCGGCTCCTCGGCGAGGGCGGCGCTGATGATCGCCTGCTGGACGGAGGCGTACTCCTTGGCGGAGGAGAAGGTGGCCAGCGCCCGGGTCTTGGCGATCATGTCCGGGTTGCTGGTGGCCAGGGCCATGTCCTGGGAGAGCGAGACCAGGGAGTCGATGAGTTCGCCGTACGCCTTGACCGTCTGGGCGGCGCTGCCGGTGTCGTCCGCGTAGGCCGTCTTGCGAATGCCGTTGATCTTGTTGAGCTTCTCGATGACGCTCGTGAGCGAGTTGTTGACCCCGGCGAGGTCCTCGTCATCGGTGGTGTCGATCTCGTCCGCGGACCGGGTGAAGGCGATCAGGGCCTCGTCGGTCTCGTCGCGGGCGTCGGTGATGTCCGGGTGCTTCGGGTTGCCGTCGACGACGAGGCCGGCCGACTTGTCGCGCTCCTGCTGGAGCCTGTCGGCGAGTTCGGTGGCCTCCTCGGTCATGTCCGTCAGCAGCTTCATGTTCTCGAGCTGCTGGAGGTTCTGCCAGGAGTCCTCGATGCGGAAGGCTCCCAGCGTGGTCGCGGCGACCACGGGGAGCGCGAGGAGCGAGACAAGTCTGGTGCTGATGCGCCAGTTGCGCAGCAGGATCCGGGAGCCGGGTCCCTTCGAGCCCTTGGGCCGCTGCATGGTGGCGAAGTCGCCGGCCTCGGGCGCGGGTATTCGGGCGCTGCCGCGGTCGGCGTTCCGGCCCGGCGAGGAGCTCGCGCTCTGGCCGTACCGAAGAGAGGCTGCGCGGTCGGTCTTTCCGCGCACCTCAGGCTCGCCCGGAACGCTGCCGTCAGTCTTCAATCGTCCCTGCACTAGCGTCGCAACCTCTAGGACCGGCTCCGGCGCATGCACCGGAGCGTTGTCTGGTCGTGCGGGAGCTTAGGCCCCCGCCCGCCGTGAACCAACCGGCGCAAGCTCCCCGCACAGCCCCCCGCGTGGCGCCCCGTTGCGCCCTCTGCGTCGACTGCACTCCAGCGACGGTCCGTGGAATTCCAGCACAGTGCCGGGATCTCCAACAAGGCCCGGGGGTAACAGCTCGACGGCAACTACACACCGTGCCAGACAGATTACATGCGGTTGACGCGACGGGTGGGGATAACGGACATTTTCCTACGAGGTGCATGGCGCGGGCCCGTGTCCCGGGTCGCGCCCATCGGTTGGGAAATATCGCCCCTGTAGGGAGATGGCCCGTTTCATCCCGACGTCGAGGCCGACGATATTTGGCTTTCGTCACCGACGAGGTGAGGAAAGTCACAATGCCGTACGGGATGGGTCCCGGCGGCGCGGGGAATAGCGGCCCCTTACCCTTCCCTTGACACAGCGAATCATTCCGTAAAGCTCGGTCTCGTCGGCCCGACAGCGGGCCCCGGCACGTAAAGGCGCGCGTCACCCTCATGATCCTCCGCACCATAGCCAACCCGCGGCGCACCACCCTCGCCCACCTCGACGACGCCGGGGACCTGCTGCTTCCCGAGCCGCCCGGTGCGGTCGCCGCCCGGATCGCCGCCGCGGCCCCGGCCGCCCAGCCGCCGGAGCGCACCGCGAACCCGCGCCGTACCGTGCTGGAGGAGATCCCGTCCGGCGCCTGACCCGCGCGGCGCGACGCCCGGTGACGGGGCGATAACCTGGGCCCCGTGCGTATCGCCAGGTTCTCCGTCGACGGCAGCGTCGCGTTCGGTGTGGTCGAAGGCTCCGACGGCTTCGACGGGGCAGGCGCCCCGCGGGGCGAGGTCACCCTCGACGTGATCAAGGGCCATCCCTTCGCCGAGTTCGAGCGGTCGGGCCGCAAGCTCCCGCTGGACAAGGTGCGGTTGCTGCCCCCCGTCCTCCCCAACAAGGTCGTCGCGATCGGCCGCAACTACGCCGAGCACGCCGCGGAGCTGGGCAACGAGGTGCCGGAGGTGCCCGTCACCTTCTTCAAGCCGTCCACCTCGGTGATCGGGCCCGGCGACCCCATCGCGTACCCCTCCTTCTCCGAGGACCTGCAGCACGAGGCGGAGCTGGCCGTCGTCATCGGCCGGCTCTGCCGCGACGTGCCGCTGGAGCGGGCCCAGGACGTGATCCTCGGCTACACCTGTGCGAACGACGTGACCGCGCGGGACGTCCAGCGGCGCGAGCAGCAGTGGGCCAGGGCCAAGGGCTTCGACACCTCCTGCCCGCTCGGCCCCTGGGTCGAGACGGAGCTGGGGCAGGACAGGATCGCCGACGGCATCGCCATCCAGTGCACCGTCAACGGCGCCCAGCGCCAGCTCGGCAGCACCACGGACCTGATCCGCTCGATCCCGGAGCTGATCGTGCACGTCACCGAGGCGATGACGCTGCTGCCAGGTGACGTCATCCTCACCGGGACCCCCGCGGGCGTCGGCCCGCTCCACGACGGCGACGAGGTCGCCGTCACCATCGAAGGCATCGGCACTCTCGCCAACAAGGTGATCAAGCGTGGCTAGCGCAGCCCCCCCGGCCCCCCTGCGGGTCCGCTTCTGCCCCTCCCCCACCGGCAACCCCCACGTGGGCCTGGTGCGCACCGCCCTGTTCAACTGGGCGTACGCCCGCCACACCGGCGGCTCGCTGGTCTTCCGGATCGAGGACACCGACGCGGCCCGCGACTCCGAGGAGTCGTACGAGCAACTGCTCGACTCCTTCCGCTGGCTCGGCATCGACTGGGACGAGGGCCCCGAGGCCGGCGGCCCGCACGCGCCGTACCGGCAGTCGCAGCGCATGGACATCTACGCCGACGTGGCCGGCCGGCTCCAGGACGCCGGGCACGCCTACCGCTGCTACTGCACCGCGGCGGAGCTGGAGGAGCGCCGCGAGGCGGCGCGCGCGGCGGGGCGGCCCTCCGGGTACGACGGGCACTGCCGGGATCTGAGCGCCGAGCGGGTGGCCGCGTACGAGGCCGAGGGGCGCACCTCGATCGTCCGCTTCCGCATGCCGGACGAGACGATCACCTTCACCGACCTGGTGCGCGGCGAGCTGACCTTCGCACCCGAGAACGTCACGGACTACGGCATCGTGCGCGCCAACGGCGCCCCGCTGTACACCCTGGTCAACCCCCTCGACGACGCGCTGATGGAGATCACGCACGTGCTGCGCGGCGAGGACCTGCTGTCCTCCACCCCGCGGCAGATCGCGCTCTACCGCGCGCTGATCGACCTCGGCGTCGCCAAGCGGGTGCCGGACTTCGGCCACCTGCCGTACGTCATGGGCGAGGGCAACAAGAAGCTCTCCAAGCGCGACCCGCAGGCTTCGCTCAACCTCTACCGGGAGCGCGGCTTCCTGCCCGAGGGGCTGATCAACTACCTCTCGCTGCTGGGCTGGTCGCTCTCCGCCGACCGGGACGTCTTCACCCGCGAGGAGCTGGTCGCGGCCTTCGACATCGCCGACGTGGTGCCCAACCCGGCCCGCTTCGACCTGAAGAAGGCCGAGGCCATCAACGCGGACCACATCCGCATGCTCGACGTGAAGGACTTCGCCGAGCGCTGCGCGCCCTGGCTGCGGGCGCCGCACGCGCCGTGGCCGGCGGAGTCGTTCGACGCGGACGCCTTCGCGGCGGTGGCGCCGCTGGCGCAGACGCGGCTGACCGTGCTGTCCGACATCACGGCCAACGTCGACTTCCTCTTCCTCGACGAGCCGGTGTCCGACGAGAAGTCGTGGGACAAGGCCATGAAGCCGGGCGCGGCCGACCTGCTGCGTACGGCGCGCGCGAAGCTGGCGGCGGCCGAGTGGTCGGCGGAGCCGCTGAAGGAGGCCGTGCTCGCCGCGGGCGAGGAGCACGGCCTGAAGCTGGGCAAGGCGCAGGCACCGGTACGGGTCGCGGTGACGGGACGGACGGTGGGGCTGCCGCTGTTCGAGTCCCTGGAGGTGCTGGGCCGCGAGCGGACGCTGGCGCGCGTGGACGCGGCGCTGGCCAGGCTGGCGGCGGAGCCGCAGGGCTGAGGCGGCGCAGGCGCCGACGACGCGTGAAGGCCCCGCCTGCGGCGGGGCCTTCGGTGTGTGCGGGGCCGGGCCGGCGCCGGGTCAGCGCTGCCAGCTGTGCGGGGCGCGGAACCCGTGCTGGCGCTCCAGCCGGCGCCAGCGGGCGGCGGAGCCGCCGTGCCCGCCGTGGCGGGCGTGCGTCGGCTGCGGGGCGGCGGCGCGGGCGAGGAGCACCGCGGTGAGCGCGGCGAGCTCCTCCTCGCTGGCCTCGCCCTTCTCGACGCGGACGAGGTTCTCGGTGTGCTGCGTGGTCACGTGTGTGCTCCTGGGCTGTTCTGCGTGGTCGGCTGCGGGCTGCGGGGAGTGCGGAAGCGGGGTCACTGCGGCGGGTTGCCGTGCTTGCGCGCCGGCAGGTCCGCGTGCTTCGTACGCAGCATCGCCAGGGACCGGATGAGGATCTGGCGGGTGTCCACAGGGTCGATGACGTCGTCGACGAGGCCGCGTTCGGCCGCGTAATAGGGGTGCATCAGCTCGGCCTTGTACTGCTTGACCATGTCGGTGCGCTTGGCCTCGGGGTCGTCCGCGGCCGCGATGTCGCGCCGGAAGATCACGTTCGCCGCGCCCTCCGCGCCCATCACCGCGATCTCGTTGGTCGGCCAGGCATAGGTCAGGTCCGCGCCGATGGACTGGCTGTCCATCACGATGTACGCGCCGCCGTACGCCTTCCTGAGCACCACCGAGATCCGCGGCACGGTGGCATTGCAGTAGGCGTAGAGCAGCTTCGCTCCGTGCCGGATGATCCCGCCGTGCTCCTGGTCCACCCCGGGCAGGAAGCCCGGGACGTCGAGCAGGGTGACGATCGGAATATTGAAAGCATCGCACATCTGGACAAAGCGGGCACCCTTCTCGCTTGCCTCGATGTCCAGAACACCCGCGAGGGACTGCGGCTGGTTGGCGACGATGCCCACCACCTGACCGTCCAGCCGGGTGAGCGCACAGATCAGATTCGTCGCCCAGCGCTCGTGCACCTCAAGGTACTCACCGTCGTCGACGAGCTCCTCGATCACCTTGCGCATGTCATACGGCCGGTTCCCGTCCGCCGGCACCAGATCCAGCAGCACATCGCCACCGCGGTCCGCCGGGTCCTCGGCGGTGACCGCCGGCGGGTTCTCCCGGTTGTTCTGCGGCAGCATCGACAGCAGATACCGCACCTCCTCCAGGCACGTCACCTCGTCGTCATACGCGAAGTGACACACCCCCGAGGTCTCCGCATGCACATCCGCACCACCCAGACCGTTCTGGGTGATCTCCTCACCCGTCACCGCCTTGACCACGTCCGGACCGGTGATGAACATCTGCGACGTCTCACGCACCATGAACACGAAGTCCGTCAGCGCCGGACTGTACGCCGCACCACCCGCACACGGGCCGAGCATCACCGAGATCTGCGGAATCACACCCGACGCACGGGTGTTGCGCTGGAAGATCCCGCCGTAACCGGCCAGCGCCGAGACACCCTCCTGGATCCGGGCACCCGCACCATCGTTCAGCGACACCAGCGGCGCACCCGCGGCGATGGCCTTGTCCATGATCTTGTGGATCTTCTCCGCATGCGCCTCACCCAGCGCACCGCCGAAGATCCGGAAGTCGTGCGCGTAGACGAACACCGTCCGCCCGTGCACCGTCCCCCAGCCAGTGATCACACCATCCGTGTACGGCCGCTTCGCCTCCAGGCCGAAGCCCGAAGCACGGTGCCGCCGCAGCGGCTCCACCTCGTTGAACGACCCCTCGTCCAGCAGCAGATCGATCCGCTCCCGGGCAGTGAGCTTCCCCTTGGCCTTCTGCGCGGCGGTCGCCCGCTCACTCGGCCCCGCGTGAGCCTGGGCACGGATCCGGCGCAGTTCGGCCGCCCGCCCCCGGGCCTCGTTCTCGACGGCGCCTGCCGTCGCTGCCGCGTCGGAGGGGGCGTAGTCCACTGTGGTCATGAAACGACGGTACGGGTACTTGGGCATCGAACCTTATGTCATTTCCCTACAACGTCGGCCGGTAAATCATGAGCACCCGGCACTATGTGCAGGTGACGGGGCCAGAGATCGGCCAACGACACGTCGATCAGCGCTGTAGGGCCTCGACAAGCAGTTGGACAGATCGTTGATGCGCGAGAAGGTTCCGTAGCAGACCTTCTTGTTAGCCTGGAGCCATGACCACCATGCCCGCATCCCGCGCGCCCGCCCGCACCGTGCCGGACGTCACCGGCATCCTGATGCACACCGCGCACGTGCTCAACACCCGGCTGTCCGCCGCGCTGACGGAGGTCGGCCTGCTCCAGCGCGAGCAGTGCGTGCTCGTCCACGCGCTCGGGGCCGAGCGCACCCAGGGGCAGCTCGCCGAACTGTCGCGCATGGACAAGACCACGATGGTCGTGACCGTGGACGGCCTGGAGAAGGCCGGGTACGCCGAGCGGCGGCCGTCGAGCACGGACCGCAGGGCCCGCATCATCCACGTCACCGAGGCCGGGGCAGAGGTCGCCGCGCGCGGCCAGGAGGTCGTCGACCGGGTGCACCAGGAGGTGCTCGACGCGCTGCCGGCCGCGCAGCGGGACGTCTTCGTCGCCGCCCTGGAGGGCCTGATGGCCGGCCCGCTCGCCGAGCCCGTCCCGTCCGACCAGCCGGTTCGCCGGGCACGGCAGGCCCGGCGGTAACCGGCGAGAAGGTCCGTACAAGAAAACTGAATAAGAGATAGTCCCGTAGAAAACTATCTGCTACGGTCTCTCCTGTTGCCCAACGCATCAGGAGAGACCGCATGAACGCCACCGACGCACCGCAGGGCCGATCCCGCTGGTTCGCACTCGCGATCCTCTGCACCGGCGCGCTGATGATCGTCCTCGACGGCAGCATCGTCACCGTCGCGCTGCCCGCCATCCAGAAGGACCTGGGGTTCTCCCCCGCCGACCTGACCTGGACGGTCAACGCCTACATGATCGCCTTCGGCGGGCTGCTCCTCCTCGCAGGCCGCCTGGGCGACCTGCTCGGGCACAAGCGGATGTTCGTCGCCGGCATCGCGCTCTTCACCGCCGCCTCGCTGCTGTGCGGCGTGGCCACCGAGCCGTGGACGCTGATCGCCGCCCGCTTCGTGCAGGGCGTCGGCGGGGCGCTGGCCTCGGCCGTCGGGCTCGGCATGATCGTCACGCTCTTCACCGATGCGAAGGAGCGGGCGAAGGCCATCGGCGCCTTCGCGTTCACCGGCGCGGTCGGCGCCTCGCTGGGCCAGGTGCTCGGCGGCCTGCTCACGGACGCGCTGAGCTGGCACTGGATCTTCTTCATCAACGTGCCCATCGGGCTGGCGACCGCCGCGCTGGCGCTGGTCGTGCTGCCGGGCGACCGCGGTATCGGTCTGGCCGCGGGCGCCGACGTCGCCGGGGCGCTGCTGGTCACCTCCGGGCTGATGCTCGGCGTCTACACCATCGTCGAGACCGAGAGCCACGGCTGGGCCTCCGGCCGCACCCTCGGCTCCGCCGCGCTCGCCGCGGCCCTGCTCGCCGGCTTCGTGCTCCGCCAGGCACGGGCCGCCGCGCCGCTGCTGCCGCTGCGCGTGTTCCGCTCGCGCACCGTCGCCGGCGCCAACGCCGTCCAACTACTCGTGATCTCGGGGATCTTCGCCTTCCAGATCATCGTGGCGCTCTACATGCAGCAGGTGCTGGGCTACGGGGCCGCCGAGACCGGTCTGGCGATGCTGCCGGCCGCGCTCACCATCGGCGGCACCTCGCTGCTCGTCTCCGCCCGGCTGGTGGCGCGGTTCGGCGAGCGGTCGGTGCTGCTGGCCGGGCTGGTGCTGCTCGCGGCCGGTCTTGCGCTGCTCGTCCGCCTCCCCCGGGACCCGGCCGAGGTGAGCTACGCGGCCCACCTGCTGCCGACGATGCTGCTGCTCAGCGGCGGCGGGCTGGTGCTGCCCGCCATGACGGCGCTGGGCATGTCCGGGGCGCGCGCGGACGACGCCGGGGTGGTGTCGGGGCTCTTCAACACCGGGCAGCAGATGGGCGGCGCGCTGGGCGTCGCGGTGCTGACCACGCTGGCGGCGGGGCGCACGGAGTCGCTGGCCGCGGCCGGGGAGGGCCGGGACGCGGCGCTGACGGGCGGCTTCCAGCTCGCGTTCGGCATCGGGGCGGTGCTGGTCGCCGCGGCGGCGGTGCTGACGGTCGCGGTGCTGCGGCCGCGTACGGCCGGCGGACCGCGGCAGCCCGGCGGCGGTGCGGAGGCTGCCGGTGCGCAGGGTCAGGGTGCGGAGGGTGGTGTGGGTGCGAAGAGCGCCGGTGCGGGCTCCGGCGCCGCCTCCGCGCCCGGTGCTACTCCTGCGGCACGACTCCGGCCCGCAGCAGACCGTAGGCGTACGCGTCGTCCAGCGCCTGCCACGACGCCGCGATGACGTTGTCCGCGACGCCGACGGTGTCCCACTCGCCGCGGCCGTCACCGGTGGTGATGAGCACCCGTGTCGTCGACGCGGTGCCGTGGGTCCCCTCCAGGATCCGCACCTTGTAGTCGATCAGCTCGAAGTCGGCGAGCTGGGGGTAGATCCGCTCCAGCGCCACCCGCAGGGCCCGGTCCAGCGCATGGACCGGGCCTTTGCCCTCCGCGGTGACGACGGCCCGCTCGCCCTTCGCCCACAGCTTCACCGTGGCCTCGTTGGCGTGGCTGCCGTCAGGCCGGTCCTCGACGATGGCCCGCCACGACTCGGTACGGAAGTAGCGCCGCGTCCGCCCGGACTCGCGCAACTGCAGCTCCTCGCGGAGCAGCAGCTCGAAGGAGGCGTCGGCGGCCTCGTACGTCAGCCCGCGGTGCTCGTTCTCCTTGACGCGCTCCACGACCCGGCTCAGCAGCTCGCGGTCGTCGCCCAGGTCGAGGCCGAGGTCCTTGCCCTTCAGCTCGATGGACGCCCGTCCTGCCATGTCGGAGACCAGCATGCGCAGCCGGTTGCCGACCAGCTCGGGGTCGATGTGCTGGTAGAGGTCGGGGTCGACCTTGATGGCGGAGGCGTGCAGGCCGGCCTTGTGGGCGAAGGCCGAGACGCCCACGTACGGCTGGTGGGTGGCGGGCGCGATGTTGACGACCTCGGCGACGGCGTGCGAGATCCGGGTCATCTCCGCCAGCTTGCCCGCGGGCAGCACGCGCATGTCGTACTTCAGCTCCAGCGCGGCCACCACCGGGAAGAGGTTGGCGTTGCCGACCCGCTCGCCGTAGCCGTTGGCGGTGCACTGCACGTGGGTGGCGCCGCCGTCGACGGCGGCCAGGGTGTTGGCCACGGCGCAGCCGGAGTCGTCCTGGGCGTGCATGCCCAGCCGCGCGCCGGTGGCGGCCAGTACCTCGGCAACGGTCTCGCGCACCTGGCCGGGGAGCATGCCGCCGTTGGTGTCGCAGAGCACGACGACGTCCGCGCCGGCCTCGTGCGCGGCGGCGACGACCTGCTTGGCGTACGCGGCGTTGGCGCGGTGGCCGTCGAAGAAGTGCTCGCAGTCGACGAAGACCCGGCGGCCGTGCTCGCGCAGGAACGCGACCGTGTCGCGGACCATCGCCAGGTTCTCGGCGAGCGTGGTGCGCAGCGCCAGCTCCACGTGCCGGTCGTGCGCCTTGGCGACCAGGGTGACGACGGGGGCCTTCGACTCCAGCAGCGCGCGGACCTGGGGGTCGTCCTCGACCCGTACGCCCGCCTTGCGGGTGGCGCCGAAGGCGACGAGCTGCGCCTGCCGGAAGTCGACCTCGTCGCGGGCGCGGCGGAAGAACTCCGTGTCCCGGGGCACCGCGCCGGGCCAGCCGCCCTCGATGAAGCCCACGCCGAAGTCGTCGAGGTGCCGGGCGATGGCCAGCTTGTCGGCGACGGTCAGGCTGATGCCCTCGCGCTGCGCGCCGTCGCGCAGCGTGGTGTCGAAGACGTGGAACGCGTCGTCGGGGGCCTCGGGTGCGGCAGGCTCTGTGCTCATCGAAGTGCTCCTGTCGGGATGGTGTGCTCTCCGGTCCCGGAAATGGAAAAGACCCCTCGCGGGTCGCGAGAGGTCTGCGCGCGGGTCTGGGACGCGGTGAGCCAGCACCGCATGCGGATCGCGGTACGGGTCAGCGCGGACCGGCGCGCCTGTTGCCAATAATCATGACGGCAGACGAGGTCACGTCCGGCAGTCTGGCACACACTTCGCCCGGTCTGGAGATCCGTCTCACCATACGGGCAGAGTACCCACGTTTCGTACCAGGAGGTCAGGGCGCAATTGCGGTCTTGTGTGGATGACATGCGCGTGCCAATTTGGTCCAGGCCAGTCGGTACGGCACCTCCCACAACCCCCACATGGTTCACACAAAGGAGAACCACCGCATGAGACCCCAGAAGTCCGCGCGTCTGGGTGGCACCCTCGCCGCCCTTCTCCTCCTCGGCACCGCCGCACTCGGCTCCACGGCCGCCGCGGCGCCCCCGCCGGCCGACCGTTCCGGGCAGGGGGTGCAGGCCGACGCCGCCACCCTCGCGCTCGACGCCGACGTCACCCGCGTCCTCGGCAGCGACAGCGCCGGCACGTACCTGGACGCCGACACCGGCGACCTGGTCGTGACGGTCACCGACAAGGCCGCCGCCGCCGAGGCCCGCGCCGCCGGCGCCCGCGCCGAGCTGGTCGAGCACAGCGCCGCGGAACTGCGCTCCGCGATGGGCGCCTTCGAGGACCGGGCGAAGATCACCGGCACCTCCTGGGGTGTCGATCCGGCCACCAACCAGATAGCCGTGCAGGCCGACTCCACCGTTTCGGCCGCCCAGTACGCGAAGCTGAAGCGCGTCGCGAAGAGCCTCGACGGCGCGGCCCGGGTGGAGCGGATACCCGGGGCGTTCAAGAAGGAGGTGCTCGGCGGCGACGCGATCTACGGCGGCGGCTACCGCTGCTCCGCTGCGTTCAACGTGACCAAGAACAACGCCCGATACTTCGTCACCGCGGGCCACTGCACCAACGCGGGCGCCTCCTGGTCGGCGACCAGCGGCGGCGCGGCCATCGGCACCCGCGAGGGCACCAGCTTCCCGACCAACGACTACGGCATCGTCCGCTACACCGACGGCTCCTCCCCCGCGGGCACCGTGAACCTCTACAACGGCAGTACCCGGGACATCACCAGCGCCGCCAACGCCGTCGTCGGCCAGGCCATCCAGAAGAGCGGCTCCACCACCCAGGTCACCAGCGGCACCGTGACCGCGGTGAACGTGACCGTCAACTACAGCGACGGCCCCGTCTACAACATGGTCCGCACCACCGCCTGCTCCGCCGGCGGCGACAGCGGCGGCGCCCACTTCTCGGGCAACGTCGCGTACGGCATCCACTCCGGCAGCTCAGGCTGCACCGGCACCAACGGCTCCGCCATCCACCAGCCGGTCACCGAGGCGCTCAGCGCGTACGGCGTGAACGTCTACTGACGCACCGGCAGCACCGCGGCACGAAGGGGGCCGCCGCCGCAGCCCGGCGGCGGCCCCCGGCGCCGCGGTACGGAGCCGCCGGCCCCGTACCGCGGCGTCGGCCCGGCCGGTAACCGGGCCAGGCCCGCGCCTCAGCGAGCCCGTGCCTCAACCCGGTCCCTGCCTCAGCCCAGCTCGTGCATCCACCCGTGCGGGTCCGGCGCCTGCCCCGTCTGCACGTCGACCAGCGCCTTGCGCAGCCGCGCCGTGATCGGCCCCATCGACCCGTCGGCGACCGTCCACTCCGCCGTGCTCGACTTGGCGTGCCCCACCGGCGTGATGACCGCCGCCGTGCCGCACGCGAAGGTCTCCGAGATCGTGCCGTCCAGGCAGCCGGCCTGCCACTCCTCCTTGGAGATCCGCACCTCGCCGGTCCGGTAGCCGAGGTCGGCGGCGATGGTCAGCAGCGAGTCGCGGGTGATGCCCGGCAGCAGCGTGCCGGTCAGCTCGGGCGTGACCACCTCCGCATCGGGGCCCTCGCCCCGGACGAAGTACAGGTTCATCCCGCCCATCTCCTCGATCCACCGGCGCTCCACCGCGTCCAGCCACACCACCTGGTCGCAGCCCTGCTGCACCGCCTGGAGGGTGGCGGCCATCGCGCCCGCGTAGTTGCCCGCGCACTTGGCCTCCCCGGTGCCGCCGGGCGCGGCGCGCACGTACTCCTCGGTGAGCCAGACCGACACCGGCTTGATGCCGCCCGTGAAGTACGCGCCCGCGGGCGAGGCCAGCACCATGAACAGGTATTCGTGCGCCGGGGAGTTCACGCCGAGGCCGACCTCGGTGGCGAACATGAACGGGCGCAGATAGAGCGACTCCTCGCCGGTGCCCGGCACCCACGCCTTGTCCTGGCGCACCAGCGCGTCGATGGCCGCCACGAAGGTCTCGACCGGCAGCTCCGGCATCGCCAGCCGGCGCGCGGAGAGCTGGAAGCGGCGCGCGTTGGCGTCGGGACGGAAGGTACGGACGCTGCCGTCCGGCTGCCGATAGGCCTTCAGCCCCTCGAAGATGGACTGCCCGTAGTGCAGTGCCATCGTCGCCGGGTCGAGGGTGAGCGGCGCGTACGGCTGGAGCTGCGCGTCGTGCCAGCCGCGGCCTTCGGTCCACTTGATCGTGACCATGTGGTCGGTGAAGTGCTTGCCGAAGCCGGGGTTGGTCAGGATCGCCTCGCGCTCCGCGTCGGACAGCGGGTGCGCGGACGGCTTGAGCTCGATCGTGGTCATGAGATTCGTGTCCTTCACCGTTCGGTGGGTGGCGGACCGCGTCCCGTACCGAGGTCCTCGCACCCGAAGGTACTAGGACGTCCGAGCATTACCCCGTGCCGCGGCCCCGCTGTCGATTATGACGGGGGTGCGGGCAGCGGCAAGCGTGGCGGTGGTACGCGGCCCGAAGGGTCATCGTCGCACCGACCCCGCCCGGAGGGCAGGGTCGTCGGCCGTACGGAGAAACCTGACCGGCCGGGCCGGCCGCGGCGAGCGTGTGTGGTCCCGGCGGTCAGCCGGATACTCGGGCGGCGAGCGCGTCGCCGATCTCGTCCGTGCTGCGCGCCGCGGTGCCCCGCGCGGCGAGGTCGGCCTCGACGGCCTCCTCGACGCGGGCGGCCTGCGCGGCGTAGCCGAGGTGGCGCAGCAGCAGGGCGACCGACAGCACCGTGGCCGTCGGGTCGGCCTTGCCGGTGCCGGCGATGTCCGGCGCGGAGCCGTGGACCGGCTCGAACATCGACGGGAAGGCGCCGGTCGGGTTGATGTTCCCGGAGGCGGCGAGGCCGATGCCGCCGCTGATGGCGGCGGCCAGGTCGGTGAGGATGTCGCCGAAGAGGTTGTCGGTGACGATCACGTCGAACCGCTCGGGCTGGGTGGTGAGGAAGATCGTCGCGGCGTCGACGTGCAGGTAGTCCGTGGTGACGTCGGGGTACTCGGCGCCGACCCGGTCGAAGGTGTTCTTCCACAGGTGGCCGGCGTAGACGAGCACGTTGTTCTTGTGCACGAGCGTCAGCTTCCTGCGCGGGCGGGCCTGGGCGCGCTCGAACGCGTCCCGGACCACGCGCTCCACGCCGTACGCGGTGTTGACGCTGACCTCGGTGGCGACCTCGGCCGGGGTGCCGGTGCGCAGGCTGCCGCCGTTGCCGGTGTACGGGCCCTCGGTGCCCTCGCGGACGACGACGAAGTCGATGGCGGGGCGGCCGGCGAGCGGGGTCACGGTGCCGGGGAAGAGCTTCGACGGGCGCAGGTTCACGTAGTGGTCGAAGGCGAAGCGCAGCTTCAGCAGCAGCCCGCGCTCCAGCACGCCGGACGGCACCGAGGGGTCGCCGATGGCGCCGAGCAGGATCGCGTCGTAGTCCTTGAGGGCGGTCAGCTCCGCGTCCGGCAGGGTCTCGCCGGTGGCGTGCCAGCGCCGGGCGCCCAGATCGTAGCTCTCGGTCTCCAGCTTCACGTCCTGCGGCAGGACGGCGGAGAGCACTTTCAGGCCCTGGGCCACGACCTCCGGGCCGATGCCGTCGCCGGGAACGGACGCGAGACGAATGCTGCGAGACATGTGGGGGAGCCTACGCGCTACGTCTTGCGGGATGACACCGCCGTCCGGGATGTGGACATACCGCGGGCGTTCACCACGCCGACGGCCGCGGTTCTCCGGTGCGTCGGCAACAAGGGGGAATGCTCGGGCATATGGAGACCCCCGGCTTCGGCATCCCCCCACGGCTCGCCCGCAGCATGAGCATGGCCGAACAGCACGAGTACCTGCGCCGCGCGCTCTCCCGGCGCCGCGTCGTCACCGGCGCCGGCGGGCTGGCCGGCGGGCTGCTGCTCACCGGGTGCGGCGACGGCGGCGGTCCTGGCCGTACGGACGACTCCTCGGCGGGCTCCGTCAGCCCCGCGCCCTCCGGTGCGGCGGCGTTCGGCCGGCATCTGGCGTTCGGCGCCGACCCGCGCAGCCAGATGCGGGTGGGCTGGCAGCTCCCGCTGCCGGTGCGCCGGCCGTACGTGCGCTTCGGCACCGAGGACGGCGACCTCGGCGAGCGCGTCGAGGCGGAGATCCGGCCGCTGAAGACCCCGGCGCTCAGCGGCCTGCCGGCGGTGGAGCAGCACTACGTGCACGCCGCGCTCGACGGCCTCGCGCCCGGCACGGCGTACGTCTACGGCCTCGGCCACGACGAGTTCGACCCCGCCTCCCGCGACGCCGCCGGGCACCTCGCGACGTTCCGTACCGCCCCCGCCGGGCCCCGGCGCTTCGTCTTCACCGCCTTCGGCGACCAGGGCACGGGATCCGCCGCCCGCGCCCTCACCCGGGGCATCCGCGACCTGCCCGGCGGCCCGCCGGCCTTCCATCTGCACGCCGGCGACATCTGCTACGCCGAGGACTCCGGGCGCGGCCTGGAGAGCGACCACTACGACGCCCGGGTGTGGGACCGCTTCATGCGGCAGATCGACCCGGTGTCCTCGCGGGTCCCGTGGATGCCGGCGATGGGCAACCACGACATGGAGGCGTGGTACTCCCCCGACGGCTACGGCGGCCAGCGCGCCCGCTGGACGCTGCCGGACAACGGCTTCGACCCGCGCGAGGCGCCCGGTGCGTACTCCTTCGTCTACGGCAACGTCGCCGTCGTGGCGCTGGACGCCAACGACGTGTCGTACGAGATCCCGGCCAACCTCGGCTACACCGACGGCGCCCAGGCGCGCTGGCTCGACCGGCGGCTCGCGGAGCTGCGCGGCGCGCCCGGCGTCGACTTCGTCGTGGTCTTCTTCCACCACTGCGCGTACTCCACCAGCACGCACGCCTCGGACGGCGGGGTGCGCAGGCACTTCACGCCGCTCTTCGACAAGCACCGGGTGGATCTGGTGATCAACGGCCACAACCACGTCTACGAGCGCACCGACGCGCTGCGCGCCGGGGCCCTGACCCGCCCGCTGCCGGTCGGCGGCTCCGCGGACCCCGCGCGCGACGGCGCGGTCTACGTCACCGCGGGCGGCGGCGGCCGCAAGCTCTACGACTTCCCCGCGCCGGACAGCTACGAGGGCCGGCGCCGCGACCGCGACGTGGTGCACACCTTCGCCTGGACGCGCGACGGCGAGAAGGCGCCGGAGGACGTGGAGTGGTCGCGGGTGCGCTACACCGGCTACTCGTTCCTGGCGGTGGAGTCCCGTCCCGGCACCTCGCCCGCGCTGCGGGTCGCCGCGTACGCCGAGGACGGCACGCGGATCGACCGGTTCGAGCTGGTACGGGGCCGCTGAGCGGCCGCCGTGCGCGGGCCGGGGTCCCGGGGGCGGTGGGCGCGGGGGCCGGTACGGGAGTGGCGGGGCGGTGGGCGGTGGGGCGGCGGCTCAGTGGCCGGTCGCGCCGCCGTTGTCGCGGCGGTCGAACGCCCGCTGCAGCGCGGCGGCGGCGTTCTTCCGGGCGATCGCGGAGTCCTGGCTCTGCGCGGTGCGGGCGGAGAGGCGGGCGCGGCGGACCGTGGTGGTGGCAGCCATGGGACAGCTCCTCTGGGGCGCGGGGATGACGTGGGGACGCCGCTGGGGCGGGAGCGGCGCCGCAGGGGTGACCTGCGTGGAGGCGCCAGACCTCGACCACCGTCGCTGTTCGGCGAGCGTTCGGCTCCTATAAAAGTAGGACGTCAAAGCGTTCTTGTCTCGCCATATACTCGGGCTTCCTACTATCTGAGACGGCACCGCCGCTGACCTGCGGTGATCGTTACGGGTCCAGGGTGCCGAGGAGCCGCCCGAGCTGGTCGGGCGAGGTGATGCGGCGCACATCCGGGGCCCTCTTGCCGGCCGCCCGCGCGCCCGCGCCCCGGCGGTCCAGCCAGATCCCCGTCAGCCCCGCCGCGTCCGCGCCCGCCGCGTCGGTGTCGGGACGGTCGCCGATGTACGCGACGCGCTCAGGCGGCAGCCCGAGGGCGGCGCAGGCGGCGTGGAAGGCGCCGGCGGCGGGCTTGGCGACGCCGAGCTCCTCGGAGCACACCAGCGCCTCGAAGCGGTCGTGCACGCCGATGGCGCGGAGCTTCTCCTCCTGGTGCGGTGCGCTGTTGTTGGACAGCAGGCCGTGCCGGCGGGGCGGGGTGAGGCCGTCGAGCGCCGGTACGACGTCGGGGAAGGCCCGCCAGTGCCGCCGGTACGCGGCCAGGTAGCCGGCCATCCAGACGTCGGCCTCGGCGTCGGTCAGCGGCCGGCCGGCGAGCACCCGGGCCCGCTCGCGGCGCTGGGCCAGGAAGGTGAACTCCCCGGCGAGGTAGCGCTCCACGTACTCCTCGGAGACCGCGTGCCAGTGATCCGCGGCGGCCTCCGGCGAGGCGTACCGGCCCAGCAGCCCGCGCGCGGTCAGGTACTCCAGCGCGGCGCGCCGCTCGGCGCCGGAGTGGTCGAAGATCGTGTCGTCGATGTCCCAGACCACGGCGAGTATCCGCATGTCACGACGGTAACGCGGGGAGGGCGCCGACGGCTGCCGGAGAGCGCGCGGAGGCGTCCTTCAGACCGTGAACCGGTCCGGGTCGGCCGCCGCCCAGTCCGCGGCCCAGGCCCGCGGCGGCTCGGCCAGGAGCTGCCCGGGCGCCGGCGGCGGCAGCGGCCGGTCGTCGCGGCGGACGGCGCGGGGCTCGATGCGGACGCGCAGTTGGTGCCGGCGCAGTTGGGCCGGGTCGTCCACGCCCATCGCCGACATGATCTCCAGGGCACTCTGCACGGTGGCGCGCTGGAAGCGCTCGACGCGCACCGTCTTGTCCGCCACGTCCAGCGCGTGCACCCGCCGCGGGTCCTGCGTGGTCACGCCGACCGGGCAGGTGTTGGTGTGGCAGCGCTGGGTCTGCAGGCAGCCGAGGGCGAACATCATCGCGCGGGCCGAGTTGGTGTAGTCCGCGCCCTGGATGAGCCGCTTGACGATGTCGGAGCCGGTGGCGACCTTGCCCGAGGCGCCGATGCGGATACGGTCCCGCAGCCCGGTGCCGATGAGGGCGCCGTGGACGGCCGCCAGTCCCTGGGTGAGCGGGGCGCCGATGTTGTCGGCGAACTCCAGCGGCCCCGCCCCCGTACCGCCTTCCGAGCCGTCGACCAGGATGAAGTCGGGGGTGGTGCCCTCGGCGAGCATCGCCTTGCAGACCGCGAGGAGCTGCACCCGCGAGCCCACGCACAGCTTGATCCCGGCCGGCTTGCCGCCGGCGAGTTCCCGCATCCGGGCGACGAACCGCACCAGTTCGCGCGGGGTGGAGAAGACCCGGTGGTACGGCGGCGAGACCACGGTCTCGCCCTGGGGCACGCCGCGGGTGCGGGCGATCCTGGCGTCGACCTTGGCGCCCGGCAGCAGCCCGCCGATGCCGGGCTTGGCGCCCTGGGACAGCTTCAGCGACACGCACTTGACCCGGTCGTCGGCGGCCTTGTCGGCGAACTGCCGGGCGTCGAAGTCGCCGTCGGGGGTACGGCAGCCGAAGTAGCCGGTGCCGATCTCCCACACCAGGTCGCCGCCGGGCCGCAGATGGAACTCGGAGATGCCGCCCTCGCCGGTGTCGTGCGCGAAGCCGCCGCGGGCGGCGCCGCCGTTGAGCGCGAGGATGGCGTGGGAGGACAGGGCGCCGAAGCTCATCGCGGAGACGTTCAGCAGCGCCATGTCGTACGGCCTGGTGCAGTCGGGGCCGCCGACGCGGACCCGCGGCGGGGTCGTGGGCATCGCCACCGGGGCCATGGAGTGCACGAGGAACTGGTAGCCGGGGGCCTCCACGTCGCGCTCCGTGCCGAAGGGCTCCTCGGCGTCGGTGCCCTTGGCGCGCTCGTAGACGATGCTGCGCACGTTGCGGTCGAAGGGGCGGCCGTCGAAGTTCCGCTCGATGAAGTACTGCTGCATCTCGGGACGGAGCCGTTCCAGCAGGAAGCGCAGATGCCCCACCAGCGGGTAGTTCCGCAGCACGGAGTGGCGGCGCTGGAGCACGTCCCACACGCCGAGCGCGGTGAGCGCCAGCAGCACGCCCGCGGCCGGCCACCACGCGCCGGACACCAGCGTCGCGGCGAGGGTGCACCCGATGGCGGCCACGACGACGGCGGCGAAGAAGCTGTTCCTCTTCATACACGATCCATCCGACCACAGCACCGGCCCGCACGCATGGGACCGCCCCCGGCCGACGGGGGAGGCGACCGGGGGCGGCGTGTGCGGGGACCGCGCGGGGCGGTCCTGCCTGCGTCAGCCCATGTGGGGGTAGCGGTAGTCCGTCGGAGCGTCCATCGTCTCCTTGATGGCCCGCGGCGAGGACCAGCGCAGCAGGTTGAACTTCGAGCCCGCCTTGTCGTTGGTGCCGGAGGCGCGGGCGCCGCCGAAGGGCTGCTGGCCGACGATCGAGCCGGTGGGCCGGTCGTTGACGTAGAAGTTGCCGGCCGCGAAGCGCAGCCGCCGGGTCGCGTCGGCGATGACCGCGCGGTCCTGCGCGAGGACGGCACCGGTCAGGGCGTACGCGGCGACGGACTCCATCTGGTCCAGCATCGCGTCGTAGGTGTCGTCCTCGTACACGTGCACGGCGATGATCGGGCCGAAGTACTCCTCGGTGAAGACCTCGTTCTCCGGGTCCGAGCAGACGATGACCGTGGGGCGGACGAAGTAGCCGACGGTGTCGTCGTAGGTGCCGCCCGCGACGATCTCGCACGCCGGGTCGGCCTTGGCGCGGTCGATGGCGGCCTTGTTCTTGGCGAACGCCCGGTCGTCGATGACGGCGCCGATGAAGTTCGCCAGGTCGGTGACGTCGCCCATGGCCAGGCCCTCGGTCTCGTCGGCCAGCGACTCCTTCAGCCCGCCGTCCCACAGCGAGCGCGGGACGTACGCGCGGGAGGCGGCCGAGCACTTCTGGCCCTGGTACTCGAAGGCGCCGCGGGTGATGGCGGTCTTCAGCTTGGCCGGGTCCGCGGTCGGGTGGGCGACGATGAAGTCCTTGCCGCCGGTCTCGCCGACGATCCGCGGGTACGCCTTGTAGCCGGGCAGGTTCTTGCCGACCTCGCCCCACAGGTGCTGGAAGGTGCGGGTGGAGCCGGTGAAGTGGATGCCGGCCAGGTCCGGGTGCGGCAGCGCGACCTCGGAGACCTCCTTGCCGTCGCCGGTGACGAGGTTGATGACGCCGGGCGGCATCCCGGCCTCCTCCAGCAGCCGCATGAGCAGCACGGCGGCGTGCGTCTGGGTCGGCGAGGGCTTCCAGACCACGACGTTGCCCATGAGTGCGGGCGCGGTCGGCAGGTTGCCGGCGATCGCGGTGAAGTTGAAGGGCGTGATCGCGTAGACGAAGCCCTCCAGCGGGCGGTGGTCGAGCCGGTTCCACACGCCGGGCGGCTGGACCGGCGGCTGCTCGTCCATGATCTGGCGGGCGAAGTGGACGTTGAAGCGCCAGAAGTCGACCAGCTCGCAGGGCGCGTCGATCTCCGCCTGCTGCGCGGTCTTCGACTGGCCCAGCATGGTGGACGCGGCGATCGTCTCGCGCCACGGCCCGGCGAGCAGGTCGGCGGCCTTGAGCAGGATCGCGGCGCGGTCGTCGAAGGACAACGCGCGCCAGCCGGGCGCGGCGGCCAGGGCGGCATCGATGGCGTCCTGCGCGTCGGCGCGGGTGGCGGTGCCGTACGTGCCGAGGACGGCCTTGTGGTTGTGCGGCTGCACGACGTCGACGCGCGCGCCGCCGCCCATGCGGTGTACGCCGCCGATGGTCATCGGCAGCTCCATGGGGCTCTCGGCCATTTCCTTGAGCCTGGCCTCCAGCCGCGCACGCTCCGGCGTGCCGGGGGCGTAGGCGTGCACCGGCTCGTTGTACGGGGCGGGGACCTGGGTCACAGCGTCCATGGTTGCCGTTCTCCTTCGAGGTGCGGAGTCTTTCGGGGGGCTCGCGGGGATCGTCAGCGGCGGCCGGCCAGGGCGCGCAGGAAGAAGGCCGTGTTCGCCGGGCGCTCGGCGAGCCTGCGCATGAAGTAGCCGTACCAGTCCGTGCCGTAGGGGGTGTAGACGCGCATCCGGTGGCCCTCGGCCACCAGCCGCTGCTGCTCCTGGGTGCGGATGCCGTAGAGCATCTGGAACTCGTACTCGTCGGTCTTGCGGCCGTGCCGGCGGGCCAGCTCCTGGGTGATGGCGATCATCCGGGGGTCGTGGGTGCCGATCATGGGGTAGCCGTGGCCGGTCATGAGGATCTTCAGGCAGCGCACGTACGCCCGGTCCACCTCCGGCTTGTCCTGGAAGGCGACGACGGCCGGCTCCTTGTACGCGCCCTTCACCAGCCGCACCCGGGAGCCCTCGCCGGCGAGGTCACGGCAGTCCTCCTCGGTGCGGAAGAGGTACGCCTGCAGCACCGCGCCGGTCTGCGGGAAGCGCTCGCGAAGGGTGCGCAGGATGGCGAGGGTCGAGTCCACGGTGGTGTGGTCCTCCATGTCGAGGGTGACCGTGGTGCCGGCCGCGGCGGCGGCTTCGACCACCGGAGTGACGTGGGCGAGCGCGAGGTCGTGGCCGCCGGGCAGCGCCTGGCCGAAGGCGGAGAGCTTCACGGACATCTCGGCGCGGGCCCCGAGGCCCTCGTGCTTCAGCGCCTCGCTGAGGCTGAGGTACGCGTCCCGGGCGCGCAGCGCCTCGCGGGGGTCGGTGACGTCCTCACCGAGGTGGTCGAGGGTGACCTCCAGGCCGCGGGCGGACAGGTCGCGGACGGCGGCGACGGCGTCGGCCAGCTCCTCGCCGGCCACGAAGCGCGCGACCACCTGGCGGCTGACCGGCGCGGCCGAGACGACGCGACGGATTCCGTCGCTGCGCGCGGCGGCGAGAAGCACGGGACCCAGCACGGGGCACCTCCACGGTCGGGGCGCAGGTAACACCTCCGTGAAATCTAAGGATCGCTCCGATCCTGGGCCATCGACACCTGTCACGCATCCGGGAGCGCCGCCTCATACAGATGTATGAGAAGCTGCGGTCATGCGCGGCGACTACCAGCAGTTGGTGGACGAGGTCTCGGCGGCGCTCGGCGCCCCCGCCACCCTGGAGGACCGGGACTTCGGGCTGATCGCCTTCGGCGTCCACGACACCGGCGACGGCTCGTCGGGCGGCGTCTCCTCGCTCATGGACCCGGTCCGGACGAAGTCCATCCTGCACCGGCGCTCGACGGCGGCGGTGCGGGCGTGGTTCGAGGCGTACGGGATCGCGCGCGCGACCGGGCCGCTGCGGATCCCGCCTGACCCCTCCGCCGGGGTGCTCACCGGGCGGATCTGCCTGCCGGCGCGGCACGACGGGGTGGTGCAGGGGTACGTCTGGCTGCTCGACGACGGGCACCTGGCAGACGTCGAACTGGGCGGTCCCGCACGGGCGCAGGACCCGCGGATCGCGCAGGCCATGCGGACGGCGGCGCGGATCGGGGCGCTGCTGGCGGCGGAGACCCGGGCGGGCGCGGCGGCGGGCACGCTGCTGCACGACGTGCTGGTCGGCCCCGCGGCGGGGCGGGACGCCGCGCTGGCGGAGCTGCGGGACGCGCTGCCGGGCGGCGCGGCGGGGCCGGTGGCGGCGGTGGCGGTGCTGCCCTGGCGCCCGGCGGACCCGGCGGCGCCGGGTCCGGGGCTGCCGCGGACGGCGGCGACGACGGTGGTGCGGGTGGCCGACGGGGGCGGGCGCGACGGGGAGAGCGCGGGCGCGGCGGCCGGCGCGCGGGTACGGACCGGGGCGGGCGCCGGGGCAGGCGGCGGGGCGGAACCGGTGCGGGCGCTGGCGGCGCTGGTGCTGCTGCCGTCCGCGGGCTCGGTGGATCCTGCGGTGGCGGCGGCGGAGCGGCTGCTGCACGCGGCGGGCGGCGGGACACGGAGCGGGGCGCCGGGCGAGGTGCGGGCCGGGGTACGGCGCGGGGCGCAGGGCGCGGCCCGTACCCGCGCCGGCGAGCCCGCCACCGGGGCGGGTGCGGCTGCCGTACCGGACGCCGTGGCCGGCGTCGGCGACGGGCGGGCGGACCTCGCCGGGCTGCCCGGCACGTGGCGCGAGGCGCTGGCCGCCGCCCGGGCGGCGCGGGCCGCACCGCGACTGGGCCCGGTGGCGCGGTGGCCGGAGATCGGCCCGTACCGGCTGCTCACCGACCTGCCCGGCGGCGCCGACCCCGCGGTCGGCCGGCTGCTGGAGCCGGCCCACGCCGCGCTGGCCCGCACCGCCGAGGTCTATCTCGACCACGCGGGCCAGGCCGCCCGCACCGCCGCGGCGCTGGGCATCCACCGCCAGACGCTGTACTACCGGCTGTCCCGCGTCGAGGAGCTGACCGGCCTGGACCTCGCGGCGGGCGAGGACCGCCTGCTCCTCCACATGTCCCTCAAGTCCGCCCGCCTCTGACCGCACCCTGCACACACGCGGCACGCGGCACGCGGCACGCGGCAGCCCCGCCCCGCCGCGCCCGCCGCAGGCGAGACGTGCCCGGCCCGCCTCGGTGGTGCGGCGGGCCGGGGGGCCGGGGTGCGGGCGTCAGCCCAGGTGCACCGCGGGAGCCTGCGCCGGGGCGCCGGGCTTGGCGGGGGCGGGACGCGGGGTGCTCATCAGCACCGCCACCACCGCCGCGGCCACGACGAGGATCACCGACGCCACCGTGTACGCCGAGCCGAAGCCCTCGACCAGGCCCGCCTTGACCACGTCCGGCACCGGCCCGCCCGCCGCCCGCCGCTCCTCCAGCGCCCCCGCGGCCGGCAGCCGCTCGGCGAGGTAGTCGGCGGTGGTGCTGGTCGCGACGGTGTTGAGCAGCGCGGTGCCGATCGAGCCGCCGATCTGCTGCGCGGTGTTGACCGTCGCCGACGCCACCCCGGCCTCCTCCTCGCGCACGCCGTGGGTCGCGTAGTTGATCGCCGGGGCCATCACCATCCCCATCCCGAAGCCCAGGACAAGCTCCGCGGGCAGCACCCCGGCCGCGTACGACGTGTCCACGTCCACCGTCGCCAGCCACCCCGTGCCGGCCGCGGCGAGCAGCAGCCCGGGGGCGATCAGCGCCCGCGGCGGCACCCGGGGCAGCAGCCGGCTGGCGAGCCCTCCGGCCCCCGCCAGCACCCCCGCCGTCAGCGGCAGGAACGCCACCCCGGTCTTCAGCGCGGAGTAGCCCATGACGACCTGCATGTAGTACGTGAGGAAGAGGAACATGGCGAACATCCCCACGGTGGCCAGCGCGATGCCCAGGAACGCGCTCCCCCGGGCCCGGCTCAGCACCACCCGCAGCGGCAGCAGCGGCGCCGCGGCGTTCCGCTCGTACAGCACGAAGCCGGTGAGCAGCGCCACGCCGAGGAAGAGCAGCCCGAGCACGAGCGCCGAGTCCCAGCCCTCGGACTCCGCCTCGCTGCACCCGTAGACGACGGCGACCAGGCCGGTCACCGCGAGCACCGCGCCAGGCACGTCGATCCGCTGCCGCACCTGCGGGCGGGTGTCGGCGGGCAGCACCCACCAGCCGGCCGCCGCCAGCACCGCGATGGGCACGTTCACGTAGAGGCACCAGCGCCAGTCCAGATACTCGGTCAGCGCCCCGCCCGCGACCAGGCCGATCGCGCCGCCGCCGGCGGCGATCGCGCCGAAGATGCCGAAGGCGCGGGCGCGGTCGCGCTGCTCGGTGAAGCTCGTGGTGAGCAGCGACAGCGCCGCCGGCGCGAGCAGCGCGGCGAACGCCCCCTGCGCGGCCCGCGCGCCCAGCAGCGCGCCGAAGCCGGGCGCCGCGCCGCCGAGCGCGGAGGCGGCGGCGAAGCCGACGAGCCCGGTCAGGAAGGCCCGGCGGCGGCCGGTGTAGTCGGCGATCCGGCCGCCGAGGAGCAGCAGGCCGCCGAAGGCCAGGGTGTACGCGGTGATCACCCATTGCCGGTCGCCGTCGGAGATGCCGAGGTCCGCCTGGGCGGACGGCAGGGCGATGTTCACGACCGTGACGTCCAGGACGATCATGAGCTGCGCCAGCCCGATGAAGGCGAGGGCAAGCCAGCGCCGCGATCCGGTCGCTGTCTCTTTTGAAGTGTCCATGCCACTACCTTTCTCGTGCGTGCTCGGGGTTCCGGGTGGCTGCGGGGAGTGCGGGCGGTGCGGGCGCTAGCGGTCGTTCCCGCCGACGATGCGGTCCGTGGCCCTGATGAACCGGGCGGCGGTGATCGCCGGACCGGGCAGACCGGCGCCGCGGGCGCGGGCGGCCTCGGGGCGCAGCCCGTCGAGATACAGCTCCAGATGGCGGTGGGCCAGCGCCTCGTCCTCAGGCAGCCCGCCGCCGGGCAGCAGCAGCGTCAGCCGCATCACCATGAACGGCACGTCGCCGAAGACCACGTCGTCACGGAGCCGGCCCGCCTGCTGCGCCCGTACGATCAGCTCCTGCACCGGCCGCAGCGTCCGCGCGCGCAGCTCCGCCAGTTCCTCGTCGATCCGGATCCGGCCGGAGAGCGCGGGGAGCACCGCGCCGATCCGCAGGTTGAGCGCCGTGTGGGCGAACCGGCGCAGCGCCTCGAACGGCTCGTCCCCGCCGGCCAGCGCCTCCTCGGCGGCGCCGCGCAGCTCGGCGAGGGTGGCGGCGGCGACGCCGCGGATCAGCGCCTCGCGGCTGCCGAAGTTGCGGTAGAGCGTGGCGATGCCGACGCCGGCCCGGCGGGCGACGTCCTCCAGCGGGGCGTCGGGGCCCTCGCCCACGAAGACCTCGCCGGCCGCCTTCAGGATCAGCTCGCGGTTCCGCCGGGCGTCCGCGCGCATCGGGGTCCGCATGACCACTCCTCAACCGAAGGGAAAATCTCCACTTACCCGCACCGTAGGAGGGAACCGGAGAGATTTCATCCGTCTGAGGGGAAGTGAGAGGGGACCGCGCGAAGATCCTCCGCATCCCGTCGCGGGGCCGCCCGGGACGGCCGGGAACCGGGGCCGGACACGCGTACGGGCCCGGGGTCTCCCCCGGTCCGCTACTCGGTGAGGTTCACCGCGCGCGCCGAGGCCGCGCCGATCTCACCGGCGATCTCCTGCACGACGGCCGGCGGGATCGTGTCGTCCACGGTCAGCGCGACCAGCGCCTCGCCGCCCGCCTTGGCGCGCGACACCTGCATCCCGGCGATGTTGATGCCCGCCTCGCCCAGGATCCGGCCCATGGTGCCGACGACGCCTGGACGGTCCCCGTAGCTGAAGAACGCCATGTGGTCGGCGAGCGTCAGGTCCACGTCGTGCTCGCCGACGGCGACGACCTTCTGCTGGTGCTTCGGCCCGGAGAGCGTGCCGGAGACCGACACCTCCTCGCCGCTGGCGAGCGTGCCGCGCACCGTCACCACGTTGCGGTGGGCGTTCGACTCCGAGCTGGTGGTCAGCCGCACCTCGACGCCGCGCTCCTGCGCGAACAGCGGGGCGTTCACGTAGCTCACGGTCTCGGCGACGACGTCCTCGAAGACGCCCTTGAGCGCGGACAGCTCCAGCACCTTCACGTCGTGCTGCGTGATCTCGCCGCACACCTCCACGTCGAGCCGGACCGCGACCTCGCCGGCCAGCGCCGTGAAGATCCGGCCCAGCTTCTCGGCCAGGGGCAGCCCGGGCCGTACGTCCTCGGCGATGACGCCGCCCTGGACGTTGACGGCGTCCGGCACCAGCTCGCCGGCGAGCGCGAGCCGCACCGAGCGGGCCACGGAGATGCCCGCCTTCTCCTGCGCCTCGCCGGTGGAGGCGCCGAGGTGCGGGGTGGCGACGACGCTGTCGAACTGGAACAGCGGCGAGTCCGTACACGGCTCGGTGGCGTAGACGTCGAGGCCCGCGCCCGCGACCCGGCCCTCCTTCAGCGCGGCGGTCAGCGCCTCCTCGTCCACGATGCCGCCGCGGGCGGCGTTGACGATCCGGACGGACGGCTTGACCTTCTGCAGCGCCTCGTCGCCGATCAGACCCAGGGTCTCGGGGGTCTTCGGCAGGTGGACGGTGATGAAGTCGGAGGTCTCCAGCAGCTCGTCGAGCGAGACGAGCTTGACGCCCATCTGCGCGGCGCGCGCGGCCTGCACGTACGGGTCGTACGCCACGACGCTCATGCCGAACGCCGCCATGCGCTGCGCGACGAGCACGCCGATGCGGCCGAGGCCGACGACGCCGAGGACCTTCTCGTTCAGCTCGACGCCGGTGTACTTGGAGCGCTTCCACTCGCCGGCCTTCAGCGCGGCGTTGGCCTGCGGGATGTTGCGCGCGCTGGCGATGATCAGGCCGCAGGCCAGCTCGGCGGCGGTGACGATGTTGGAGGTCGGCGCGTTGACGACCATGACGCCGGCCTTGGTGGCGGCGGGTACGTCGACGTTGTCGAGGCCGACGCCCGCGCGGGCGACGACCTTCAGCCGGCGCGCGGCGGCCACGGCCTCCGCGTCGACCTTGGTGGCGCTGCGGATCAGGATCGCGTCCACGTCGGCGATGGCCGCGAGCAGCTCGGCCCGGTCGGCGCCGTTGCAGTGGCGGATGTCGAAGTCGGGACCGAGGGCGTCGACGGTGGCCGGCGAGAGCTCCTCGGCGATCAGTACGGCGGGCTTCCCGGGGGTGGCGCCGGTTACTGGGGCAGTGCTCACGTGGTCCTCACTGGATTCCTGTGCGGGACGGCCGTCCCGACGGCCGCAGGTGGAGGGTGCAGGCGCCGGTCCGCCGGACAGACGCGTGCTGCCGCGTTTGAAGGACACACGACGCTGTGAGCCTGACGCGCGATGTACGAAGAGTGTAGTGGCGCCGGGCGGTGGCCGGGCGCCGCTGCGCCCCGCCACCGCCCGAACGAGCGACCCGGTCCGCTCAGTCCTTGTCGTCGACCCAGCTCATGAGCTTCCGCAGCTCCTTGCCGGTCGATTCGATCAGGTGGTCCGCGTCACGCTTCTTGTACTCGTTGTAGCGCGGCAGGCCGTTGTGGTACTCGGCCATCCAGTCCTTGGCGAACGAGCCGTCCTGGATCTCGCCGAGGATCTTCTTCATCTCGGCCTTGGTGTTGTCGTTGATGATCCGCGGTCCTGAGACGTAGTCGCCCCACTCGGCGGTCTCGGAGACCGACCAGCGCATCTTCTCCAGGCCGCCCTCGTACATGAGGTCCACGATGAGCTTCAGCTCGTGCAGGCACTCGAAGTACGCGATCTCCGGCTGGTAGCCCGCCTCGACCAGGGTCTCGAAGCCGGCCTTGACCAGCGCCGAGGTGCCGCCGCACAGCACGGCCTGCTCGCCGAAGAGGTCGGTCTCGGTCTCCTCGGTGAAGGTGGTCTTGATGACGCCGGCGCGGGTGCCGCCGATGGCCTTCGCGTACGACAGGGCCAGCGCGAAGCCGCCGCCGCTGGCGTCCTGCTCGACGGCCGCGATGCACGGCACGCCGCGGCCCTCCTCGAACTGGCGGCGGACCAGGTGGCCCGGGCCCTTCGGGGCGACCATGCAGACGTCGACGTTGGCGGGCGGCTTGACGAAGCCGTAGCGGATGTTGAGGCCGTGGCCGAAGAACAGCGCGTCGCCGTCCTTGAGGTTGTCCTTCACGGACTCCTCGTAGACCTTGCCCTGCACCGGGTCCGGCACGAGCATCATGATCACGTCGGCCTCGGCGGCGGCCTCGGCGGGAGTGACGACCCGCAGGCCCTGCTCCTCGGCCTTCGCCCGGGACTTGGAGCCCTCGTGCAGGCCGACGCGGACGTCCACGCCGGAGTCGCGCAGCGACAGCGCGTGGGCGTGGCCCTGGCTGCCGTAGCCGAGGACCGCGACCTTGCGGCCCTGGATGATGGACAGGTCGGCGTCGTCGTCGTAGAACAGCTCGGCCACGGTTGCGATCTCCTTGAGTCTTGCGGGTGGCCCCACCGTACGTCTGGCGCGGCGGGGGGTCCTGGGGGGTTCGGGGGTCTCCCCCGAAAAATCTTCCTTCACTGCAACTGCACGGAGTGCAGCAGGGATACGGCGGGGCGGGGCACCGCTGTGGCGGCACCCCGCCCGAGGGGTTACGCAGTCCTGTCGAGGGCGCGGAGGGAGCGGTCCGTGATGGAGCGGGCGCCGCGGCCGATGGCGATGGTGCCGGACTGGACCAGCTCCTTGATGCCGTACGGCTCCAGCATCTTCAGCATCGCCTCCAGCTTCTCGCCGCTGCCCGTGGCCTCGATCGTGACCGCCTCCGGGGAGACGTCCACGGTCTTGGCGCGGAAGAGCTGGACGATCTCGACGACCTGGGAGCGGGTCTCGTTGTCGGCGCGCACCTTCACCAGGACGAGTTCGCGCTGCACCGCCGCGCCCGGCTCCAGCTCGACGATCTTCAGCACGTTGACGAGCTTGTTGAGCTGCTTGGTGACCTGCTCCAGGGGCTGGTCCTCGACGTTCACCACGATCGTCATCCGGGAGATGTCCGGGTGCTCGGTGGTGCCGACGGCCAGCGAGTCGATGTTGAAGCCGCGGCGGAAGAACATCGCGGAGATCCTGGCCAGGATGCCCGGCTTGTTCTCCACCAGGACCGACAGCGTGTGCTTGGACATGTCTTCGTCTCTCTCTTCGCTGCCCGGCCTCAGTCGTCTTCGCCGTCGCCGAAGTCCGGGCGGACGTCGCGCGCGGCCATGATCTCGTCGTTGGAGGTGCCGGCCGCGACCATCGGCCAGACCATCGCGTCCTGGTGGACGATGAAGTCCACGACGACGGGGCGGTCGTTGATGGCGTTGGCCTTCTCGATGACCGCGTCGAGCTGCTCGGGGTCCTCGCAGCGCAGGCCGACGCAGCCCATGGCCTCGGCGAGCTTGACGAAGTCCGGGCAGCGGGTGCCGGCCGCCTGGCGGGCCTGCTCCTCGGCGCCGCCGGCGCTCTCGGCCGCGCCGCCGTTGCCGTTCGGCCCGGAGTGCAGCACGGTGTTGGAGTAGCGGCGGTTGTAGAAGAGGGTCTGCCACTGGCGGACCATGCCCAGCGCGCCGTTGTTGATGATCGCGACCTTGATCGGGATGCCGTTCAGCGCGCAGGTGACCAGCTCCTGGTTGGTCATCTGGAAGCAGCCGTCGCCGTCGATGGCCCAGACCGTCGCGTCCGGCGCGCCCGCCTTGGCGCCCATGGCGGCCGGGACCGCGTAGCCCATGGTCCCGGCGCCGCCGGAGTTGAGCCAGGTGCGGGGCTTGTCGTAGTCGATGTAGTGAGCGGCCCACATCTGGTGCTGGCCGACGCCCGCGGTGTAGACCGTGTCCTCCGGGGCCAGCTCGCCGATGCGCTGGATCACCTGCTGGGGCGAGAGGGTGCCGTCGGAGGGCAGGTCGTAGCCGAGGGGGTACGTCTCGCGCCAGCGGTCGAGCTGCTGCCACCACTCCGCGTAGCGGTCGGTGCCCGTGCCGGGCCGGTCGCCCTGCTCCTGCTCGCTCTGCACCGCCACGACCAGGTCGGCGATGACCTCGCGGGCGTCGCCGACGATCGGCACGTCCGCCTCGCGGTTCTTGCCGATCTCCGCGGGGTCGATGTCGGCGTGCACGATCTTGGCGTACGGCGCGAAGGTGTCCAGCTTGCCGGTCACCCGGTCGTCGAACCGGGCGCCGAGCGCCACGATCAGGTCGGCCTTCTGCAGCGAGGTGACGGCGGCCACCGTGCCGTGCATGCCCGGCATGCCCAGGTGCTGCGGGTGGGTGTCGGGGAAGGCCCCGAGGCCCATCAGGGTGGTGACGACCGGGGCGCCGGTCAGCTCCGCGAGCACCTTCAGCTCGGCGGTGGCGCGGGCCTTGAGCACCCCGCCGCCGACGTACAGCACCGGCCGCCGGGCGGCGCCGACGAGCCGGGCGGCCTCGCGGATCTGCTTGGCGTGCGGCTTGGTGACCGGGCGGTAGCCGGGCAACTCGTGCCGCGGCGGCCAGGAGAAGACGGTGGGCGACTGCAGCGTGTCCTTGGCGATGTCGACCAGCACAGGACCCGGCCGTCCGGTGGAGGCGATGTGGAAGGCCTCGGAGATCACCCGCGGGATGTCCGCCGGGTCCGTGACCAGGAAGTTGTGCTTCGTGATCGGCATGGTGATGCCGCAGATGTCCGCTTCCTGGAAAGCGTCGGTGCCGATCGACTTGACCACCACCTGGCCGGTGATCGCGACCAGCGGCACGGAGTCCATGTGCGCGTCGGCGATCGGGGTGACGAGGTTGGTCGCGCCCGGGCCCGAGGTGGCCATGCAGACGCCGACCTTGCCGGTGGCCTGTGCGTACCCGGTGGCGGCGTGCCCCGCGCCCTGCTCGTGGCGGACGAGGACGTGCCGGACCTTCGTGGAGTCCATCAGCGGGTCGTACGCGGGGAGGATGGTCCCGCCCGGAATGCCGAACACCGTGTCCGCGCCCACGGCCTCCAGGGCGAGGATGAGGGACTGCGCGCCCGTCACGGTCTTGTCTGCCGGTGTGTGCCCCGGAACGCGGGACTGTCCCCCGCTGCGGGCCCGCGGCGGCTGCGGGTGGGGCTCACTCCGCGGGGGAGCCTGCTCGGTCATCGGTTTCTCTTCTCGTCTTCGATTGGTGCGAGGGTTGGGGTGGAGCAGCGGGTTCGAGCAACAAAAAACCCCTCGTGCCGGATGGCAAGCGAGGGGAGCGCGTCGGCGCGGTCCGGGAGTCGGGATCCGCTTCAGCCGACGCGCTGTCCAAGTACGAGAATTCGGGTGCGCATGGACCAGACCATGCCCCCGGGGCGCCGGGGGTGTCAAGTTCGTGGAACCCGGGTCTCACTATGTGAGCGCAATGGCCGAAGCGTCCTCTTCCGGCAGCGCGAACGCTCCCAGGGCCAGCGCGTCCCGTACTCGCTCCTCCTCCAGTGGTTCGCAGTAGGCCATGCCCTGCGCGTGCCGGCAGCCCAGCGCACGCAGCACCTCGGCCTGCTCGGGCAGGTCGACTCCCTCGGCCGTCGAGTCCAGGCCCAGCTCGCCGGCGATGCCGATCATCCCGGCCGCGATGGCGCGCAGCCGGGGCGACTCGGCCAGGCCGTCGACCAGGCCCCGGTCCAGCTTGAGCACGTCCACCGGCAGCCGGCGCAGCGCGGCGATGGCGGCGTGGCCGCTGCCGAAGCCGTCGAGCGCGATGCGCACGCCGAGGCGGCGCAGCGCCACCAGGCGCCGCTCCAGCTCGTCCATGCCGGCCCGGGTGTCGCTGTCGGCGACCTCGATGGTCAGCGCGCCGGGCGGCAGCCCGTGCCGCATCAGCAGGGCCTCCACCAGTTGCGGGGACATGCTCCGGTCGGTGAGCCGGGCGGCGGACATCCGTACGGTCACGGGGATGCCCATGCCCGCCTCGTACCGCTCGGCGGCCTGCTCGACCGTCGCCTCCAGCAGCCAGCGCGCCAGCTCCGCGGTACGGGCCCGGTCCTGCCCGCTGCCGCGCCCGCCGGTGTCCGGCGGGCCCTGCATGAACTCGGCCGGCGTGTGCACGATGCCCTGCGCCGAGCGCCAGCGCGGCTGCGCCGAGAGCGCCGCCAGCCGCCCGCTGGACAGCTCCACCACCGGCTGGTGGACGAGCGTGAACTGCCCGTCGTCCAGCGCGGAGCGCAGCCGGTTCGCCATCTCTATCCGGCGCACCACCTCGGCCTGCATCTGCGGCGCGTACAGCTCGACCCGCGCCTTTCCCGCCTGCTTGGCGCGGTACATCGCCAGGTCGGCGTTGCGCATCAGCTCCGCGGGCGTGCTGCCGGGTTCGGCGAAGGCCACGCCGATGCTGGCCGCGACCCGCACCTCGACGCCGCCCGCGGTGTACGGCTCGGAGAGCCGCACCCGCAGCCGGTCGGCGACCTCGCGGGTACGCCGCTCACGCCCGGCGCCGTCGGACCGGTTCTCGCCCGCCGCGCCGCCGACGAGCAGCACCGCGAACTCGTCGCCGCCGAGCCGGGCCGCGGAGTCCCCGGAGCGGATCGACTCCTGCAGCCGGCGGCCGGCCTGGATGAGCAGCTCGTCGCCGGCGGCGTGGCCCACGGTGTCGTTGACCGCCTTGAAGCCGTCGAGGTCGATGAAGAGCACGGCCGCGTTCGCGTCCCCGGCCCGCCGGCCGCCCAGGGCGTGGCCGACACGCTCGGTGAACAGCGCCCGGTTCGGCAGGTCGGTGAGCGCGTCGTGGGAGGCGCTGTGCTGCAACTGCGCCTGGAGCCGGACGCGCTCGGTGACGTCCCGGGAGTTGAAGATCAGGCCGTTGTGGTGCCGGTTGACCGTCGACTCGACGTTCAGCCAGCCGTCCTCGCCGTAGCCGCCCTCGCCGCCGGCGCGGGCGCCGCGGCGGCCCCGGCCGGCCCGGAAGCGGCACTCGATGCGGATCGAGCGCGCCCCGCCGGGCGGCGCCGACAGGAACCGGCGCACCTCGTGCAGCACCCGGCCCAGGTCGTCGGGGTGGATGAGCCCGGCCAGCTCGCAGCCGACCAGCTCCTCCGGGTCCGTGCCGTAGACCCCCTGGGCGGCCGGGCTGACGTAGCGCAGCACGCCGGACGGCGCCGCGATCATGATGACGTCGCTCGAACCCTGCACCAGCGAGCGGAAGTGGTTCTCCTTCTGGGCGAGCTCCTGGGTGAGGCTGATGTTGTCCAGCAGCATGATCGCCTGGCGGACGACCAGCGCCAGCACGACCGTGCAGGCGGTCATCAGCACCACGCGGTCGACGCTGCGGCCGTCCAGCAGGTTGTACAGGATCCCCAGCGTGCAGACCCCGGCCGCGAGATACGGCGCGAGCGCGCCGATGTGCCCGGCGATGGGGCGGCCGCGCTCCTTCTGGCCGTGCTCCTCGGCCTCCTCCGCCTCCTCGGCCCTGCCGACCCAGGGGGCGTACGCGAGGAGCACCGAGCCGGCGAACCAGCCGGCGTCCAGCAACTGCCCCGAGCGGTACTGCTCCTGGAGCAGCGGCGAGGTGAACAGCGCGTCGCACAGCACCGTGAGCACCAGCGCGCCGATCGCCGTGTTGATCGCGGAACGGCCCGCCGCGGTGCGCCGGAAGTGCAGCGCCAGCACCATGCTCACCAGCACGATGTCCAGCAGCGGGTACGCGAGCGAGAGCGCGACCCGCGGCACCGACTCGTCGTCCCCCGCGGCGTGCGCCAGGGCGAGCGTCCAGGAGATGGTGAGCAGGGAGCCGCCGATGAGCCAGGTGTCCAGGCCCAGGCAGATCCAGCCCGCTCTGCTCACCGGCCGCCGGGCCAGCACCAGCAGCCCGATGACCGCCGGCGGCGCGAAGAGCAGGAAGAAGAAGTCCGCCACGGACGCCTCGGGCAGCGGACGCTGGAGCACGACCTCGTACCAGCCCCAGATCCCGTTGCCGATGCCCGCCATGGCGGACGAGACGCCGAACATGACCCAGGCCGGTCGAAAGCGGCCCTGGCGGATACGCGCGTAGTAGAGACACGAGAAGGCGGCCGCGAACGCCGCCGCGCTCAGCCCGAAGTCCCCCATGATCAGGGCGACTCGGGAAGAGCCCCAGCCCAGAGCGGCACCGGTGGCATACCCCGCGCAGAGCACCGCGAGGACCAACTGGGGTACGACCCCCGCGGGCAACGGCGGCCTGGGCACCACCGCCCCGATCGACGCGGTCACCGCGCCCCCCGGCTGCCGGGAGCCGGCTCCGGCCGCGGCCGCGCCGCGACGCCGGCTCTCAGGGCCGGGAGGCGCGCGGGACTGCCGCGCTGCCCGCGTCCCGGAAAGGATTTCCACTTGCCGTGCATGTGCCCATCGCCCCCCTCGATATCGGATGCGCCGCCGGCAGCGGGCCGGCCACGTTGACGTCGGGAGCAATCCCCGCTGCGGACGATACACCAGGTTCGTCACGCAGGGACATACTTCCTCTACGGAGCGTAACTAAAACCGAGAGTTGCGTCTCAACTACGTAGAGTGTTCATGCGGTTGTCCATCAGGCAACGGCGACCACGTGCTCCACCGGTTCACCTGCGGCGAACCGCCGCAACTGGGCACGCAGCAGCCTCTCCGCCCGCGGCCGGAAGGCGGACGTGGGCCCGCCGGTGTGCGGGCTGATCAGCACCCCGGGGGCGTGCCACAGCGGGTGTCCCGGCGGCAGCGGCTCGGGGTCCGTCACGTCGAGCGCGGCCCGCAGCCGGCCCGGTGTCACCTCGTCCAGCAGGGCTTTCGTGTCGACGACGGCGCCGCGGGCGACGTTCACGAGCAGCGCGCCGTCCTTCATCCGGGCCAGGAACCCGGCGTCGACCAGCCCGCGGGTGGCGTCGGTCAGCGGGGTCGTCACGATCACCACGTCGGCGGCGGGCAGCAACTCCCGTACGCCGTCGAGGGCGTGGACGGGACCGCGCGGTGTGGTGCGCGGGGAGCGCGCGATGCGTATGACCCGCTCGCACTCAAAGCCCGCAAGCCGGTCTTCCACCGCGCTTCCGATGGCGCCGTAGCCGAGGATCAGCACGGTCTTGTCGGCGAGCGACGGGTGGAAGCCGCCGCGCCACTCCTCCGCGTCCTGGTGGCGGACGAAGTCGGGGATGCCGCGCAGCGACGCGAGGGTGAGCGCGAGCGCCAGCTCCGCGGTCGACGCCTCGTGCACGCCGCGGGCGTTGCACAGCCGGGCCCCCGGCGGCAGCGTGGACAGCACGGGCAGGAAGTCGTCGACGCCGGCGGTGAGCGTCTGCAGCACCTTCAGCGCCGTCATCCGCGGCACCGGGTCGTGCGTGATCCGGCGCATGTAGGGGGCCACCAGGAACACGCAGTCCGCCGGGTCAGCCGGGAACTCGGGCTCGGCGTCCCAGTGGACGTAGTCGAGTTCCGGCGGCAGACCGGTGATCTCGTCCGGCGGAATCGGCAGCCACACCTGTCCCTCGCTCATGGACACGAGGCTAGGTGATCGACGCGGGCGCGCGGGGTGCGAGGGGGGCGTGCGGAGGCCGGAGGCCGCCGGCCGGGTGTCGGCGGCAGGGTTTAGTGTGCCTTGCGTGGAGCGCAGGACGATCGGGGCGGCGGCCCTGGAGGTGGGCGCGGTCGGCCTCGGCTGCATGCCGATGAGCTGGGCGTACAGCACGTCGCGGCAGCAGGGCGACGAGTCCGTACGGGCCGTGTGCGCGGCGCTCGACGCCGGCGTGAGCCTGCTGGACACCGCCGACATGTACGGGCCGTTCACCAACGAGCTGCTGGTCGGCCGGGTGCTCAAGGAGCGGCGCGCGGACGCGTTCGTCTCCACCAAGGTCGGCCTCCTCGTCGGCGAGCAGCACGTCGTCGCCAACGGCCGCCCGGCGTACGTCAGGCGCGCCTGCGACGCCTCGCTGCGCCGGCTCCAGACCGACGTCATCGACCTGTACCAACTGCACCGCGAGGACCCCGAGGTGCCGGTCGAGGAGACCTGGGGTGCGATGGCGGAGCTGGTGGCGGCGGGCAAGGTGCGCTCGCTGGGGTTCTGCGCGGTCGGCGCGCGGGCGGACCGCCGGGCGGGCGGCGGGATGTACGACGCGACGATCCGCCGGCTGGGCCGGGTGCAGCAGGTGTTCCCGGTCAGCAGCGTGCAGGCGGAGTTGTCGGTGTGGTCGCCTGAGGCGCTGGCGAGCCTGCTGCCGTGGTGCGAGGCGCGGCAGGTCGGGTTCCTCGCGGCGATGCCGCTGGGGCACGGGTTCCTCACCGGCACGCTGACGCCGGGGGAGGGCTTCGAGCCGGACGACATACGGGCCAGGCACCCGCGGTTCACCGCCGAGATGATGGCGGCGAACCAGCCGGTGGTCGCCGGGCTGCGCCGGGTCGCCGGCCGGCACGGCGCGACGCCGGCGCAGGCCGCGCTGGCGTGGGTGCTGGCGCAGGGGGCGCACGTGGTGCCGGTGCCGGGGGCGAAGCGGGCGCGGTGGTCGGCGGAGAACGCCGCGGCGGCGGGGCTGCGGCTGGCGCCGGCGGACCTGGCGGAGATCGCGGCGCTGCCGCCGGCGCAGGGGTCGTGGGAGTAGCCGCGCGGACGGCCTTCGGGCCCGGGGCCGCCGGGCGGCCGGTGCGTACGGGAGCGGGCGGGCGGGCTCGTACGGACGCGTGGCACTCGTCCGTACGGGCGGGAACGCTCCACCGGCGCGCGGTGTACGCCCGGTTGTGATGTGCTGGGTACGTTCCGGCCGCCGCCCGCCGAAGGAGAACCGTCCCGTGAGAGCCCGCGCCTTCACCGCCGTGGCCGCCGCCGCACTCGTGCTCGCCGCCGGCTGCTCGTCGGGCGACGACGACGGCTCCGGCGGGCCGGCCGCGGAGTCCTCCACCGCGCCCGCAGGCAGCGGCGGCGCCGCCGACCGGGGCGAGCCGCCGCCGGCCAAGGGCTCCGCGAAGGTCGTCGGCACCGTCGCCGAGAACCTGGAGACCCCGTGGGGCCTGGCCGAACTGCCCGGCGGCGACCTGCTGGTCTCCTCCCGCGACACCGGCACCGTCTACCACGTGGCGGCCGAGGGCGGGAAGGTCACCGAGGCCGGCCAGGTGCCAGGCGTGCAGCGCGAACCGGGCAACGAGGGCGGCCTGCTGGGGCTCGCGCTCGGCGCCGACGAGATGCTCTACGCCTACCTCACCTCCGACAGCGACAACCGCATCGTACGGATGACGTACGACTCGGACGGGCCCGAGGGCAACCGGCTGGGCGCGCCGGACACCGTCTTCCGCGGCATCCCCAAGGGCGGCCGGCACAACGGCGGGAGGATCGCGTTCGGCCCGGACAAGATGCTGTACGTGGGCACCGGCGAGGCCGGCGACCCGGCGCTGGCGCAGGACAAGGACTCGCTGGGCGGCAAGATCCTGCGGATGACGCCCGACGGCGAACCGGCGCGCGGCAACCCGGAGGCGGGCTCGGTGGTGTACTCGTACGGCCACCGCAACGTGCAGGGGCTGGCCTGGGACGACGACAAGCGGCTGTGGGCGGCGGAGTTCGGCGACCAGAAGTGGGACGAGCTGAACCTGATCGAGCCGGGGAAGAACTACGGCTGGCCGGAGGTCGAGGGCAAGGAGAACCGGGAGGGCTTCGTCGACCCCGTCGTGCAGTGGCCCACCCCGGACGCCTCGCCGAGCGGCATCGCCTTCGCGGACGGGTCGATCTGGATGGCGTCGCTGCGCGGCGAGCGGCTGTGGCGGATCCCGCTGGACGGCACGAAGGCGGCGGCGGACCCGCAGGCGTTCTTCGACGGCAAGTACGGGCGGCTGCGCACGGTGCAGCGGGCGTCGGACGGCGATCTGCTGCTGATGACCAACGAGACGGACCTGCGCGGCACGCCGGAGAAGGGCGACGACCGCATCCTGCGGCTGGAGGTCAGCTAGGCCCTGTCTAGCCGTGTACGCCAGGGGGCGTACACGGACGTGCGGGTGAGGCGCGGGGACTCACCCGCCGTCGAAGAGCCGCAGCCGGTGCGCCACCGCCGCCGCCTCGCCCCGTGCCGCCACCCCCAGCTTCGCCAGGATGTTGGACACGTGCACGCTCGCCGTCTTCGGCGAGATGAACAGTTCCTCCGCGATCTGCCGGTTGCTCCGCCCGGCCGCCACCAGCCGCAGCACGCCCGCCTCGCGCGCCGTCAGCCCCAGCGACTCCGCCGGATCCTCCGGTTCCGCCGGGGCGGCGGCCGCGGTCAGGGCGATCCGGGCGCGGGCCGCCAGGGCCTCCGCGTCGCGGACGAGCCCGGCCGCGCCGAGGTCCCTCGCCGTGTCGTACGCGAGCCGCAGCGCCCGCGCCGCACCGTCCCGGGCGGCGGCCGCGGCCTGGCCGCTCGCGAGCGCCGACTCCGCCCAGCGGTAGCGGGTCACGGCCTGCTCGTACGGCCACTCCAGGTCCGCCCACGCCGCCTCGGCCTCCGCCCAGCGCGCCGTCGCATCGCGGCCCTCGGCCGCGCACAGCTCCGCCTCCGTCATCAGCCCCTGCGCCTCCCACGGCGGCGCGAACCGAGGCAGGTTGCGCATCGCCGCGCGGATCGCGGCCAGCGCCGCGGGCCGGCCCGTCTCGGCCGCGGGCAGGCCGCGCAGCCGGGCCTCGGCGGCGGCCGTGGCGTACAGCAGCGGCCAGGCGTAGCGCTGCATGCCCAGCCGCAGTCCGTCGCCGACGGCCCGCCCGAACGCGGCGCGCACCTCGGCGACCCGCCCCTCCGCGGCGGCCAGCTCGATCACCAGCCCGACGCGCGGCAGCTCGTACTGCGGCTGCCGGTCGTCTCCGAACTCATCCCTGGCGGCAGCGAGTTCTCTGCGCACCAGGGCGTGGTCCCCGCGCAGCAGCGCCAGCAGCGCCCGGCTCAGGACCGCGCTGCCGCGCAACTGCGCGCTGCGCGCGGTGCGGAACTGCGCGTCCATGGCCTCGCCGGCCTCGGCCCAGCGGCCCAGCGACAGCAACGCGTGGGCGCGGTTGCCGTGGCTGAGAGAGAGGAAGACGGCGAGCCCCGAGTCGGCCAGTGCCTCGACCGCCTCCTCCGCGGCGGCCACCGCCTCCCGGGTCCGGCCGACGCTTTCGAGGGCCCCGGGCAGGTTCGCGTACGCCCGGGCCGCGGCCACCACCAGGCCGCCTGCCAGCGCTCGCTCCCGTACAGCATGGAACTCCGCGATGCCGCCCTCGACGTCGCCGGACTGGACCATCATCCAGGCAAGCGGGATCCGCACGGTCAGCTCGGTCTCGTGCGCGCCGACCAGCAGGGCCAACTGCACGGCGCGCTCCGCGGCCTGGATCGCCTCGGCGCCCGGGGTGCGCAGCGCCTCCCAGTTGGCGATCTCGGCGAGCACCAGCGCGTGCACCGGCGACGGCGGCAGGCCGCGGACCAGTTCCTGTGCCCGGTCCAGGTCCTCCCGGCCGTCGCCGCGGCCGAGGGACTGCAGACAACGGGCGCGCTCGACGCGGAACCACGCGGCGCGCAGCGGCGCGCGGGTGCCGAGCAGCCGCAGCGCCCGGTCGCCGAGCGTGATCGCCCTGCCGTACGCGGACGCGAGCCGGGCCGCGAACACCGTCTCGGCCAGCAGGTCGGCGAACTCGGGCTCCTCGGCCCGCGGGTAGGCGCCGCCGGAGTCCGGCACGGTACGGGACCCGGGCGGCGCCTCGTCCCACAGCGCGACGGCCCGCTCCAGCAGCGCGAGCTGGTCGGCGAAGGCGTGCCGGGCGCGGGCGTCCGCGGCGGCGGCGAGGACGGCGGGCAGGGCGCGGGCCGGGTCGCCGGCCAGATACCAGTAGCCGGCCAGCCGCGCGGGGCGCTCGTCGGCCCGTACGAGGTCGGGCTCTGCCTCCAGCGCCTCGGCGAAGCGGCGGCTGAGGCGGGCGCGTTCACCGGGCAGCAGGTCGTCGGAGACGGCCTCGCGCATCAGGGCGTGCCGGAAGCGGTACGCGTCCACCCGCTCGTCCGCCGGGAGCAGCACCCCGGCGCCGATGGCGGTACGCAGCGCGTCGAACAGGGCGTCCTCGCCGAGCCCGGAGACGGCGGCGAGCAGCGCGGCGTCGACGCGGTCGCCGCCGACCGCGGCCAGCGCGACGATCCGGCGGGCAGGGTCCGGCAGCGCCTCGGCCCGTACGAGCAGCAGGTCGCGCAGCGACTCGCCGATCCCGCCGGCGGGGCGCCCGGCGACCGCGCGGCCCGTACCGGTGCCGATGCCCGCGGCCAGCTCCTCGACGAAGAACGCGTTGCCGTCCGAGCGCCCGTAGACCTCCGCCACCAGGTCCTCCGGCGGCTCGCCGCCACGCAGCCCGGCGAGCTGGCTGCGCACCTCGTCGCGGCTGAACCGGGCCAGCTCGAAGCGGCGGACGCCGCGCAGCCGGTCCAGCTCGGCGAGGCCGGGGCGCAGCGGATGGCGGCGGTGCAGGTCGTCGGAGCGGTAGGTGGCGACGACGAGCAGCCGGGCGGCCTGGACGGAGCGCAGCAGGTAGCCGAGGAGTTCGCGGGTGGAGTGGTCGGCCCAGTGCAGATCCTCGACGACCAGCACGAGCACCCGCTCGCCGGCCAGCTTCTCCAGCATCCGGGCGGCCAGCTCGTACAGCCGCGCCCGCCCGGCCTCGCCCTGCGCGGCCGCCGGCAGATCGGGAATCGGCCCCAGCTCGGGCAGCAGCCGGGCCAGCTCCCCCTGCTGCCCGGCGACGGCTTCGTCCAGCCGGTCGCCGAGGCGGCGGCGCAGGGCGCGCAGCGCGGTGGAGAAGGGTGCGAAGGGCAGGCCGTCGGCGCCGGACTCGATGCAGTTGCCGACGGCGGTGATCGCGCCCGCGGCCTCGGCGCGCGCCAGGAACTCCTCCACCAGACGGGACTTGCCGACGCCCGCCTCGCCGCCGACGAGCACGGCGCACGGCTCCCCCGCGGCGGCCCGGTCGTACGCCTCCGTCAGCGCGCCCAGCTCCGCGGCGCGGCCGACGAAGACCCGGGCGCCGGTACGCGTGCCGGCGTCCGCGGCTGCCGACTCCAGGGGCTCCGGGGACTCCACGCGACCGAGCATCGCACGTCACGCGGCCGGACGCGGCGCCGGCCCGAAGGTCGCCGGGGGACCGGGTGCGGCCGGGGGCGTAGGGCTCGTAAGAGGGGGTCCCCGGGGCTCGTAAGAGGGGCCTTAGGCCGCGGGGCCCGGCCGGGGCGGGCATCTAAGGCGCCGGGCGCTCGGAGATGAGGAAGTCGCCCGATGCGCCGCACCCCCCTGGGAGACGAGTCTTGAGGCACAGGGAGAACACGGCGAGGACGCCGACTCACAGGGGAGCGAAGATGTACGACTACGAGATCCACCGGGCCAGGTCCGCCGAGCTGCGCCGCGAGGCGGAGCAGTACCGGATGGCGCGCGGCGCCACCGCCGCCCGGCGGGCGCGCCGCCGCGGCGCGGCCGGCGAGCCGGGCGGGACCGCCGCCCGCCGCGGGAGCTGGGTGAAGGCGGCCTGAGGATGGCCGCCCCGCCGGCACCTGTCGCCGGGGCCGAGGCGCATGACATCCTCGGTGGCGTGAGAGCCGTCCGCCTCAGCCCCGTACTCGCAGGGCGCACGGAAGAACTCAAGACACTCGACGCCGCGCTCGCCCGCGCTTCCGCGGGCGAGCCGCAGGCGTTCGTGGTGGCCGGCGAGGCCGGGGTCGGCAAGACCCGCCTCGTGGAGGAGTTCCTGGCCGCCGCGCGGGCCGCGGGCGCGGTGACCGCGGCCGGCGGCTGCGTCGAGCTGGGCGCGGACGGGCTGCCGTTCGCCCCCTTCACCACCGCCCTGCGGGCCCTCCAGCGCGAGCTGGGCGACGAGGCGATCGCCGCGGCCGTCGGCGGCCGCGAGGAGGAGCTGTCCCGGCTGCTGCCCGACTCCTCGTACGCCCCCCCGGCCGGCGCCCCGCCGCACGAGCGCGACGGGCGCACCCGCCTCTTCGAGCTGACCGCGCAGAGCCTGGAGCGGCTGGCCGCGGACCGCACCGTCGTCCTCGCCCTTGAGGACCTGCACTGGTCCGACCGCTCCACCCGCGAGCTGCTGTCCTTCCTCTTCCGCACCATGCAGGCCACCCGGCTCGTGGTGCTGGCGACGTACCGCTCCGACGACATCCACCGCCGCCACCCCCTGCGCCCGTTCCTCGCCGAGCTGGACCGGCTGCGCTCCGTACGCCGCATCGAGCTGGCCCGGCTCAGCCGCGACGAGGTCGCCGCCCAGCTCACGGGCATCCACGGCACCGTACCGACGCCCACCCACGCCGACGACATCTTCCGGCGCAGCGAGGGCAACCCCTTCTTCGTCGAGGAGCTGTCGGCCAACCCCGACTGCAGCCTCAGCGAGTCGCTGCGGGACCTGCTGCTCGTCCGGGTCGAGCGGCTGACCGAGCCCGCCCAGCAGGTGGTACGGGTCGCCGCCGAGGCCGGCAGCCACGCGGAGCACGCGCTGCTCGCCGCGGTCACCGGCGAGGGCGAGGACGCGCTGCTGGAGTCGCTGCGCGCGGCCGTCGCCCACAACGTGCTCGTACCCGACGAGGACGGCGAGTCGTACCGCTTCCGGCACGCGCTGCTGCGGGAGGCGGTCCGCGACGACCTGCTGCCCGGCGAGCGCTCCCGGCTCAACCGCCGCTACGCGGAGGTGCTCCAGGCCGACCCCACGCTCGTCCGGGCCGAGCAGCGGCTCACCCGGATCGCCCGCCACTGGCACCACGGCCGGGACAGCACGCGGGCGCTGCCCGCGGTGCTGGCGGCGGCGGTGGAGGCGCGCTGCCGGCACGCCTTCGCCGAGCAGTACGAGCTGCTGAAGCGGGCGATGGAGCTGTGGGACGACGTGCCCGGCGAGGTACGCGCCCGGCTGCGGCCCGCGGACGGGATCGAGGACTACGAACCGGGCGCCGCGGAGACCCCGCTCACCGAGCTGGACCTGCTCGCCGAGACCGTCGTCGCCGCCCGGCTCGCGGACGAGCAGGAACGGGCGCTGGCGCTGACCCGGCGGGCGCTGGAGGCCATCGACGAGAGGGCCGAGCCGCTGCGCGCGGCGTGGTTCTGGGTGCAGCGGCACTGGCTGGTGGAGCAACTGGCACGCGGCGACGGCCGCGCCGAGCTGGACCACGCACTGCGGCTGGTACGCGACCTGCCGCCGTCGCGGGTGCCGGCGCTCGCGCTGACGGCCGCGGCGAGCTGGGAGATGCTGCACCGGCCCGGTCGCCCGGAGGGGCTGGCCGTCGCCGAGCTGGCGGTGCGGACCGCCGCCGCGGCCGGCGAGGAGAACCTGGAGCTGAACGCCCAGGTGATGCTGGGCATCCACCTGGAGGACTCCGGCCGGGAGAACGTCGGCCTGGAGATCCTGCGCGAGGCCCGCGACCGGGCCCGGCGCAGCGGGGACTACACGGCGGCGGCGCGGGCGGAGCTGAACCTGTCCGCGGCGCTGGAGAACCTGGGCCGTTCACGGGAGGCGGCGGAGGTTGCGGCCGACGCGGCGCGGGCGGCGGCGAGCCGCGGACGGCGCGACAAGGTGGCCTTCTCGCTTGGCAACCAGATGGACTCCCTGGTGGCGATGGGCCGTTGGGACGAGGCGGAGCGTGTCGCCGACCGGGCGGAGCGGGACGCGGTCGTCGCCCTGACGTACGGCAACCTGGCGCAGGCCCGGGCCCGGCTGGCGCTGTTCCGCGGCGACGTGGCCCGGGCGGAGACGCTGCTCGCCGCCGCGCGGGACCGGCTCGGGCCGCAGCAGAGGCAGCCGCAGATGGCGATCCCGCTGAGCACGCTGACGGCGGCGGTCGCGGCGGCCCGCGGCGACCTGACGGGCGCCCGCGAGGAGGCCGCCCGCACCATCGACGCAGGTCTGGCGCCGGGCGTACACCGGTACGCCTGGCTGCTGCTGCTCGTCGCGGCGGAGGCCGAGGGGGACGGGCGGCGGGTGCCGGCGTTCGCCCGGGGCACCGCCGCGGCGCTGGCCCGGATCCGTACGGCGGCGGCGGGGCTGTCCTGCTCGGCGCCGGTGTGGGCGGCGCACGCGCTGTTCCTGCGCGCGCAGTTGGCCCGCGCCGCCGGCGACCCCGACCCGGCGCCGTGGGCCGCGGCGGCGGCCGCGTTCGAGCCGCTGGACCGGCCGTACGAGCTCGCCCGGGTACGGCACCGGTGGGCGGAGGCGCTGCTGGCCGCCGGCGACCGGGAGGGCGCCGCGCCCCTCCTCGCCGACGCCCACGCCACGGCGGGCGCCCTCGGCGCCGTCCCCCTGCGCACGGCGGTCACGGCGCTGGCCTCCCGCGCCCGCGTGTCCCTCGGCGGCCCCGACCCGGCCCCGGCGGACCCGGTGCGGGCGCTGGGGCTGACGTCGCGGGAGCAGGAGGTGCTGAAGCTGGTGACGGCGGGACGCAGCAACCGCCAGATCGCAGAAGAGCTGTTCATCTCCCCGAAGACGGCGAGCGTGCACGTGTCCAACCTGATGGCCAAACTCGGCGTCTCCGCCCGCGGCGAAGCCGCGGCGACGGCACACCGCCTCCGGCTCTTCGAGGACGCGTAGGACGCTCGGCCGCGACCCGCGGTCCGGCTCCGTCTGAGGCGGTCGGCGGCGGACGTAAGGCACCTGAGGCCCCCGGCGGCGGTGAATCCCCGGGGGCCTTAGGCATGTACGCGCGCGTAGGTGCCCCGGGTAAGGCGGCGGGCGCCCGGAGATGCGGAAGTCTCCCGATGTGGCGGACCCCCCTGGGCCGCGAAGCTGGAGTCACACCGCAAGAGACCAGCAGAAACGCAGGGGAGAACGAGATGTTCGCGTACCAGATGCACGAGACCCGCTCCGCCGACCTGCGCCGCGAGGCGGCGCAGTACCGCCTCGCCCGCGAGGCCGCCGTCGCCCGCCGGGAGCAGCGCCGCGCGGCCCGCCGGGCGCGCGTCCTGGCCCGCTGGGTGAAGGCCGCGTGACATGCCGTACGGAGCGGCGGATCGGCATGCGGTCCGGGCCACGGGGAGACGAGACCCCGCTCCCGGACCCGAGGACCCCGGGCGGCCGGCCGCTGCCCCGCCGAGCAGCGGCCGCCGCCCCCACAGAAGACCGGACCAGGACACGCTCACCCGGACCGGACCACAGAGCGCCCGCCCGCGCACCGCGGGCCGGGCGCTCTCGTCGTCTGCGGCCCCTCCCCCGCGCCTTCGCCGGGCTGCCCCCGTGTCGTAAGGCTGTGCGATGCTCTCAACTGTGACGATCTCGTGCGTGAGCCCCGTGCTCGTCGGCCGGGCCGACGAGCTGCGCTCCCTCGGCGAAGCCCTGGAGCGGGCCGGTGCCGGCGCGCCGCAGGCCCTGCTGGTAGGCGGCGAGGCCGGGGTGGGCAAAACCCGGCTGGTGGAGGAGTTCGCCGGCCGCGCCGAGCGGGCCGGCGCCGTGGTGGCCGTCGGCGGCTGTCTGGAGCTGGGCGCCGAGGGGCTGCCGTTCGCGCCGTTCGCCACCGCGCTGCGCGCGCTGCACCGCGCGTTCGGCGACGAGCTGGCGCGGGCCGCCGGCGGCGGCGAGGCCGAGCTGGCCCGGCTGCTGCCCGAGCTGGCGGGCGCCGGCGGTGCGGAGGAGCCCGGGGACCGGCACGACGTCGAGGCCAAGGCCCGGCTCTTCGAGCACGCCGCCCGGCTGCTGGAGAAGCTGGCCGCCGAGCGGACGGTGGTGCTGGTGCTGGAGGACCTGCACTGGTCGGACCGCTCCACCCGCGAACTGCTCGGCTATCTCATCCGGTCCCTCCAGGGCGCCCGCGTCATGCTGCTGGGCACGTACCGCTCGGACGACATCCACCGCCGCCACCCGCTGCGTCCCTTCCTCGCCGAGCTGGAGCGGCTGCGCACGGTCCAGCGGCTGGACCTGGCGCGCTTCTCCCGGCAGGAGGTGATCGGCCAGCTCACCGCGATCCGCGGCGCCGGGCCGCTGCCCCACCTGGTGGACACGATCTTCCAGCGCTCGGACGGCAACCCCTTCTTCGTCGAGGAGCTGACCGCCCTGCTGGACTGCGGCGGCTCGCCGGACGCGCTGTCGGAGTCGCTGCGCGACCTGCTCCTCGTCCGGGTCGAGGCGCTGCCGGAGGCGACGCAGCGGGTGCTGCGGACCGCCGCGGAGGCCGGCTCGACCGTGGAGTTCGGGCTGCTGCTCGCGGTGTCGGGGCAGGGCGAGGAGGAGCTGATCGAGGCGCTGCGGCCCGCGGTCGACGTCGGCATCCTGATGCCCGCGGCGGGCGGCCCCGGCGCCGACAGCTACCGCTTCCGGCACGCGCTGCTGCGCGAGGCCACCGGGGACGACCTGCTGCCCGGCGAGCGCTCCCGGCTGCACCGGCGCTACGCGGAGGCGCTGGCGGCCGACCCCTCACTGGTCCGCGCGGAGGAGCACGCCGCCCGGCTGGCCAGCCACTGGTACGCGGCCCGCGACCCGGCCCGGGCGCTGCCCGCCGCGCTCAAGGCGGCCGACGAGGCGGGCATGCGGCACGCGTTCGCCGAGCAGCTGGCCCTGCTGCGGCGGGCCGTCGAGCTGTGGGACGAGGTGCCGGAGGAGCAGTTGCGCGAGCTGCCCGCCGCGCGCTACGCCGAGTCGTATCCGCTGTGCCGCTGCGCCGACCAACCCCACCTGCACTTCGTCGACCTGCTCGCCGAGGCCGCCGTCGCCGCCCGTCTCGACGACTCGCACGAGCAGGCGCGCACGCTGACCCGCCGGGCGCTGGAGCTGCTCGACGAGGAGGCGGAGCCGGAGCGGGCGGCGTGGTTCTGGCTGGAGCGGCAGTGGCAGGTCGTGAACAGCGGCGGCGCCGACGGCTGGGCCGAGCTGGGCAAGGCGCAGGAGCTGGTGGCGGACCGGCCGCCGTCGCCGGTGAAGGCGGACGTGCTGGCGACGGCCGCGCTGTGGAAGATGCTGCACAGCCCCGATCCGGCGAGCATCCCGCTGGCGGAGAGCGCGGTGGAGCAGGCCCGGCTGGTCGGCGCCGCGGAGGTCGAGCTGCACGCGCGGATCACGCTGGCCACGCTGCGTACCCACGCCGCCGACGTCGCCCGCGGCATCGCCGAGCTGTACGAGCTGCGCGACGCCGCCGACCGCAGCGGGGCGCCGACCGTCATCGGCCGGGCGCACAACAACCTCGCGTCCGTGCTGGAGATGACCGGCAGGTCCCGCGAGGCCATCGAGGCGGCGCGCGGCGGTCTCGCGGCGGCCAGGAAGCAGGGCCTGCGCGACTCGATCGCCTTCATCGGGTGCAACATGGTCGACGCGATGATCTCCGTCGGCGAGTGGGACGCCGCCGAGGGGGACCTCGCCCGGCTGCGGTCGTACGGGGCCCAGGCCCGTACCCGCGCGTTCGCCTCCCTCGCCGCGGCCTGGCTGGCGCTGTACCGCGGGGACACCGACCGGGCCGGGGAGCTGCTCGCCGAGGCGCGCGAGGAGGCGGGCGCGAGCCAGGCGGAGCCGCAGGGCGCCTTTCGCATGGTGCAGATCGGGGCGCGGATCCTGATGGAGCGCGGGCAGTACGAAGAGGCGCGGGTGATGCTCGCCGAAGGGCTGGTGAAGCTGCCGGAGCTGGGGCACGAGTCGTATCTGTGGCAGCTCCTGGTCTCCGCGGCGGCGGCCGAGGGCGACGCGCGCGGGCTGCCGGGCACGGCGGCGGGCCGCGACGAGCTGCTGGACCGGCTGGAGCGCGCGGCGGGGCAGTTGGACACGCCGACGCCGATCTGGGTGGCGTGGCAGCGGTACTTCGTCGCGGAGCTGGCCCGCGCGCGGGGCCGCTCCGAGGTGGCCCTGTGGGAGGCGGCGGCGTCGGCGCTGGAGCCGCTGGAGCGGCCGCACGAGCTGGGCTGGGTGCGGTACCGGTGGGCGGAGGCGCTGCTCGCGGGCGGCGCGCCCGGGTCCGTACGGGAGCGGGCGGCGCGGCTGCTCGGGCAGGCGCACGCGGCGGCGGAGGCGCTGGGCGCGGCGCCGCTGCGCGACGGAGTCGAGCAGTTGGCGGCGCGCGCGCGGATCCCGCTCGCGGCTCCCGGCGATGCGGCGGCGCCGGGGCCGGAGGATCCGGCGGAGGCGCTGGGGCTGACGGCCCGCGAGACGGACGTACTGCGGCTGGTCACGGCGGGGCGGAGCAACAGGCAGATCGCCGAGGAGCTGTTCATCTCGCCGAAGACGGCGAGCGTGCACGTGTCCAACCTGATGGCGAAGCTCGGGGTGTCCAACCGCGGGGAGGCCGCGGCGGTGGCGCACCGGATGCGCCTCTTCGAGAGCGCCTGACACCCCCTCGGCTCCGCCGGGGTGGCGGGCGCCGGTCTGTCTCCGGGGTCAAGGGCCTGGCGGGCTCGGCGGGCATGGTCGCGGGCGCCGTCCTGCACCGCCCCGAGTCCCCCGGCACCGTACGAGTCCGGCAACTGCGCTCCGCGACGCGTGACCCCGACCCGCGACGGCTAGTCCTCGAAGAGGCGCAGCCGGTGCGCCATCGCCGCCGCCTCGCCCCGGTTCGACACACCCAGCTTCGCCATCAGGTTCGACACGTGCACACTCGCCGTCTTCGGCGCGATGAACAGCTCTTCCGCTATCTCGCGGTTGCTCCGCCCCGCCGCCACCCGCCGCAGTACGTCCGTCTCTCGGGCCGTCAGGCCCAGCGACTCCACCGGGTCCGCCGGCGGGCGGGACGCCCGGCCGAGGGGGACGCGGGCGCGGCCCGCGAGTTGTTCCACGGACTCGCGGAGCGGGGCCGCGCCGAGGCGGACCGCCGTCGCGTGCGCCTCGGCCAGCAGGGGGGCCGCGATGTCGCGGGCCGTCGCGCCGCCGCCCGCGGCGCCCGCAAGCAGCGCCTCCGCCCGGCGGTACGCGATGTGCGCCAGCGTGTGCGGGTGGCCCAGCGGCTCGTACGCCGCGGCGGCCGCCGCCCACACGGCGGGGTCGCCGAGCCCGCGGGCGCGGGCCAGTTCTGCGGCGAAGAGGCGGGACGACGGTGTCCAGGGCGGCCCCTCGGCAGGCAGGTCCGCCGCCGCGTCCGCCAGCCGCGCCACGACCTCCGCGCGCCGCGCCTCCGGCACCCCCGGCACCCCGGCGACGTCCCCCGCCAGCCGGGCACCGGCGACCAGGAGCTGCCAGACGTACGCCTCCTGGCCGGACAGCGGCAGCAGCGCCAGGTGCCGCTCCAGCAGGTCGAGCGCCTCCGGCGCCTGGCCCAGCGTCCACAGGGCACTCATCTCCACCGCGGCGAACGGCAGTTCGTACTGCGGCTCGCCGTCGTTGCGCCCCCGGTACCGGCGGGCCGCGGCGATCAGCTCCGGCACCAGCTCGAACTCCCCGCGCAGCAGTGCGAGCTGGGCCCGCCGCAGCGCCACCGACGCGCCGGTGCGGGAGCCGGCCGCGTGCCGCTTCCACTCCTGGCGCATCTGCTCGGCACGATCCCACTCGCCCAGCGAAGTCAGCGACTCCACCACGTTGAGCGCGGCGAAGGCCGCGGCGTCGTACAGCCCTCGGCCGTACATGTCCTTCATGCCGGCGAGGCCCGCCTCGACCGCCTCCGCGGACCGGCCGGCCTTCTCCAGCGCGTCGCAGAGGTTGATACACGCGCGGCCCATCTGGCGATGGGCGCCGCGCTGCGCGGCCAGCTCCCGTATCTCGTACAGCTCGGCGATCCAGGCGTCGGAGTCCCCCTCGGCCGAGCGCAGCGTGCACAGCGTGATCCGCGCGCCCAGCTCGACGTCCCCGGCGCCCGCCTGCCGGGCCAGCTCGACGGCGCGCTCGGCGAGCGCCATGCTGTCCAGGTCGGAGGCGTGCAGCAGCTCCCACATCGCCACCTGCGCGAGCACGTCGGCGTGGGTGGCCGAGGCCGGCAGGTCGTGCACCAGCTCGTGCGCCCGGGTCAGCTCCACGCGGCCGTCGCCGCGCCCGGCGAGCGCGATGAGCTTGGAGCGCTCCAGCCAGAACCAGGCGGCGCGCAGCGGATCCTGCGTCTCGTCGACGACCTTCAGCGCCTTCTTCACGAACTTCAGCGCCGGCTCCCACTGGTGGTCAAGCCGGGCGGCGAACGCGGCGTGCGCCAGCAGGTCGACCAGGTGCAGCTCGATCTCCTCCGGCCGGTCCCCGCAGCCGCACGGCGGATACGACTCGAGACCGCCCTGCGAAGGCAGCCCGCGGCGCTCCTCCGGCGACACCTCGTCCCACAGCTCCAACGCCCGCTCCAGCAGCTTGAGCTGCTCGGCGTAGGCGTGCCGGGCGCGGGTCTCCAGGGCGGCGTGGAGCACGGCGGGCAGGGCCTTGGCGGCGTCGCGCGCGTAGTACCAGTAGCTCGCCAGGCGGGTCGCCCGCTCCTCCGCCGCGACCAGCCCGGGGTCGGCCTCCAGGGCCTCCGCGTACCGCCTGCTGAGGCGGGTGCGCTCGCCGGGCAGCAGGTCGTCGAGCACGGCCTCGCGCAGCAGCGCGTGCCGGAAGCGGTACGCCTCGCCCTCCTCGTCGGGCACCAGCACGTTCGCCCCGACGGCGGCGCGCAGGCCCTCGATCAGCTCGTCCTCGGCGAGGCCGGAGACGACGGCGAGCAGGGCGTGCGGGACGCGCGTGTTCCGCGCGGCGAGGCGCACGACGCGCTGGGCGCCCTCGGGCAGCGCCTCGACCCGGACCAGCAGCAGATCCCGGAGGGAGTCGCTGAGGCGGCCCGCGTCGTCGCTGAGGGCCAGCTCCTCGACGAAGAAGGGGATGCCCTCGCTGCGCGCGTACACCTCGGCGGTCAGCTCGCGCTCGGGCTCGGCGACGCCGCGGATGCCGGCGAGCTGGCTGCGCACCTCGTCCTCGCTCAGCCGGGCCAGCTCCAGCCGCTGCACGGAGCGCAGCCGGTCCAGCTCGGCGAGGAAGGGGCGCAGCGGATGGCGCCTGTGGACGTCGTCCGAGCGGTACGTCATGAGGACCACGAGACGGGCGCCCTGGACCGAGCGGACGAGATAGCCGAGCAGCTCGCGGGTGGAGCGGTCCGCCCAGTGCAGGTCCTCCAGGGCCAGCACCACGGTGCGCCCCGCGGCCAGCCGCTCCAGCAGGCCGACGGTCAGCTCGAAGAGCCGGGCCCGGCTGTCCTGGCCGTGCGGCTCCTCGGTGACCGGGCCTAGGTCGGGCAGCAGCCGGGCGAGCACCGGCTCCTGGCCCGCGGCCAGCTCCGTCAGCTCGGCGCCGACCTTGCGGTGCAGCATGCGCAGCGCCGTGGCGAACGGGGCGAACGGCAGGCCGTCCGCGCCCAGCTCCAGACAGCCGCCGACCGCGGTGACCGCGCCGGCGTCCTGCGCCGCCTCCAGGAACTCGTCCAGCAGCCGGCTCTTGCCCACGCCTGCCTCGCCCCCCACGAGCAGCACCTGCGGCTCGCCGAGCGCGGCGCGGGCGAGCGCGGCGTCAAGGGTCTTCAACTCGTCATGACGGCCTGCGAACACCGGGCTGATCGATCGGCTCTGCACACTGTCGAGCATCGCACGCTGCACTGACAGCGTGGAATCGGTTTTCTCACTGGCCGGGCACGGTGGGCAGGTCCGCGAAGACGTCGAAGCGCATGACGGCCGCGATCACCAGCCCGAGCGCGCCCAGCACCACCCCCGCGACGGCCACGGCCCGTACCCACACCACGGGCCGCAGGCCGCTGTCGCCGAACGCCGGGCGGACGAGCACCGCCGCCGACACGATCAGGGCGACGACCGCGGTGAGGCCGTTGAAGAGGGCGATGGTGTGCCAGGGGGTGCCGTACGCGGCGGAGATCTGCTCGGCGGCGGTGCCGTTGGCGGATTCGAGCTGGCCGGTCAGCTCCCGGCGGGCGGAGACGAGGTCGGCCAGCCAGGTGCCGGTCAGCGAAGCGAGGCCCAGGGCGGCGCCCACGATGGCCGCGGCGCCGGCGGCCACGCCGGTGGAGGCGCGGGCGGCGGGGGGCAGCTCGCCGGGCTCGCCGTCGTCGAGGTCGGGATCGGGTCCTTCGTACTCGCCGGGCGCGGCACCGTCGGCGTCCTTCCCGGCCTCGGCGGCCTCGGCGGCCTCCGCGGCGTCCTCGTACGCGGCCTCGTCGGCTGCCTCGTCGGTCTTCGATAGTGCAGTCATGCCGGGCACCGTAGGTGGCCCGTCTGAGAGGAGTATTAACGAACGGCCGTCTCCTGCGGCAGCCGGATGTGCTCGGCCGCCGCCGGCTCCCCCGGCCCCTCGACGCCGATGTACGGCAGCCGCTTCTCCAGCCAGCCTGGCAGCCACCAGTTGGCCCTGCCCAGCAGGTGCATCAGCGCCGGCACCAGCAGCGTGCGCAGCACGAAGGCGTCCAGCGCCACCGCCGCGGCCAGCGCCACCCCGAACATCGCGATGATCCGGTCCCCGCCCAGCGCGAACGCCGAGAAGACCGCGATCATGATGAGCGCCGCGCAGTTGATGACCCGGCCGGTCTCGGCGAGCCCGACCCGCACCGCCCGCCGGTTGTCGCGGGTCGCCCGCCACTCCTCGTACATCCTGCTGACCAGGAAGACCTGGTAGTCCATCGAGAGCCCGAAGAGCACCGAGATCATGATCACCGGCAGGAACGGCTCGATCGGCCCCGTGGCGCCAAGACCCAGCAGCCCGGCCCCCCAGCCCCACTGGAAGACCGCCACCACCACCCCGAAGGACGCCGTCACGGCCAGCACGTTCATCAGCGCGGCCTTCAGCGGTACGCCCACGCTGCGGAACGCCACCAGCAGCAGCAGGCAGCCCAGCGCGATCACGATGCCGCCGAAGAGCGGCAGCTTGCCGACGATCACCTCGGCGAAGTCGTCCTGTCCCGCCGTGATGCCGCCCACGTGCACCTGCATCGACGTGCCGTCCGCGGCCTCCGGCAGCACGTCCGAGCGCAGCCGGTCCACCAGGTCCGACGTCGCCTCGTCCTGCGGCGCGGTCTCCGGGGTGACGGTGATCATCCCGGTGCCGCCGCCCTTGCCGTGCACCGCGGCGGTGGCGTCGGCGACGCCCGGGGTGCCGCGCAGCGTCTCGGGCAGCGCGTCGAAGGCCACCCGGTCGCCGGCGCCGTCGAGGTGGGCGACGAGCGTGAGCGGGCCGTTGCTGCCGGGGCCGAAGCCCCCGGCCATCATGTCGTACGCCTGCCTGGTGGTGGCGCTCGCCGGATGGTTGCCCTGGTCGGAGCTGCCCAGGTGGAGCGCCGCGACGGGCAGCGCGAGGACGCCCATCAGCACCAGCGCGAGCGCGCCCAGCAGCCGCGGCCGGCGCTGCACCAGGCCGGCCCAGCGGGCGGCGAGCCCGCGCGGCACCTCGGGCCGCGGGCCGTGCTCGACGAGCGCGCGCCGCTCGCGGCGGCTGAGGGCCTTCATGCCGATGACGCCGAGCAGCGCCGGCAGCAGCGTGATCGAGGCGGCGACGGTGAGCACCACGGTCAGCGAGGCGGCGACGGCGACGCCGGTGAGGAAGTTCAGCCGCAGCACGAGCATGCCGAGCAGCGCTATGCACACGGTGACGCCGGCGAAGACCACGGCCCGCCCGGCCGTGGCCACGGCGCGCTGAGCGGCCTCGCCGACGGGCAGCCCCTCGCGCAGCCCGCGGCGGTGTCTGGTGACGATGAACAGGGCGTAGTCGATGCCGACGCCGAGGCCGACGAGCATGCCGAGCATGGGGGCGAAGTCGGCGACGGCCATGGCGTGGCCGAGGAGCGTGACACACCAGTACGCCGTGCCGACGCCGACGAGCGCGGTCGCGATCGGCAGCGCCATCGCGGCGAGCGAGCCGAACGCGACGAAGAGCACGACCGCCGCGACGACCACCCCGACGGCCTCGCCGTAGTGCACGGACGGCGCCTGGAGCAGCCCGGCCCCGGGGCCGCCCACGGCGACCTCCAGACCGTCGCCCGCCGCCGTCTCCGCGGCCCCGACGACCTTGCGGACGTCTCCGGTCGCCAGATCGTCCACGGCGCCGTCGTAGCTGACGGTGGCGTACGCCGTGCGCCCGTCGGCGCTGACCGCCCCGCCGTCGCCGGCGCCGTTCCCGGTGGGGGCGCCGGCGTCGCCGCCGGGATCGCCGGCGGCGTACGAGCCGTAGGGGCCGCTCACCTCCGAGACCCCCGGCAGCCCGGCGATCTCCGTCAGCGCCGCGTCCACCCGCTCCTTGGTCTGCGCGTCGCTCACCCCGCCGTCGTCGTGCCAGACGACGGTGTCCGCGACGCCGTCCATGCCGGGGAACGCCTCGGCCATGAGCACCTGCGCCCGCCCGGACTCGGTGCCCGGGACGTCGTAGTCGTTCGAGTACGCCGGCCCCAGGAGGGCCGCCGCGACGGCGGTCCCGGCGAAGGCGGCGAGCCAGAGCAGGACCACGACCAGGCGGCGGCGTAGACACCACCGGGCGAGACCGGACACGGGCGGCTCCCTGGGATATTCATGATCTTTCAGGGAGGTCGGCCCTCAAAGACTCCTGCACCTGCGCAGCCACTGTTACAGGTGCGGGAGATCGTTTGTCCGGTGAGTGGCTTTTTTCACACGATCAGTCCGCTACGCCCAGCTTCTCCATGATCAGCTCCCGGGCGCGGGCGGCATCCGCCTGGCCGCGGGTGGCCTTCATGACCGCGCCGACCAGCGCCCCGGCCGCCTGCACCTTGCCGCCGCGGATCTTGTCCGCGATGGCCGGGTTGCCGGCGATGGCCTCGTCGACCGCGGCGCCGAGCGCGCCCTCGTCCTTGACGATGGCCAGACCGCGCTTGTCGACGACCTCGTCCGGGGTGCCCTCGCCGTCCAGGACGCCGGTGATGACCTGGCGGGCCAGCTTGTCGTTCAGCTTGCCCTCCGCGACCAGCGCCGCCACCCGCGCGACCTGCTCCGGCGTGATCGCCAGCGCGGCCAGCTCGACGCCGTCCTCGTTGGCCCGCCGGGCCAGCTCGCCCATCCACCACTTGCGCGCCGCGGTGGCGTCCGCGCCCGCGTCGATGGTGGCGACGATCGGGCCGATGGCCCCGGCGTTGAGGATGGACTGCATGTCGTGCGCGGAGACGCCCCACTCCTCGCGCAGCCGGTTGCGGCGCAGCCGCGGCAGCTCCGGCAGCCCGGCGCGCAACTCCTCCACCCAGGCACGGGCGGGCGCGACGGGCACGAGGTCGGGCTCGGGGAAGTAGCGGTAGTCCTCCGCCTCCTCCTTGGTACGGCCCGAGGTGGTGGTGCCGGTGTCCTCGTGGAAGTGGCGGGTCTCCTGGACGATCTTGCCGCCCCCGTCGAGGACTCCGGCGTGCCGGACGACCTCGGAGCGCACCGCGCGCTCGACGCTGCGCAGCGAGTTGACGTTCTTCGTCTCGCTGCGGGTGCCGAAGACGGTGGCGCCGGCGGGCATCAGCGACAGGTTCACGTCGCAGCGCATCTGGCCCTGCTCCATGCGGGCCTCGGAGACGCCGAGTGCCTTGATCAGCTCCCGCAGCTCGGCCACGTACGCCTTCGCCACCTCGGGCGCCTTGGCGCCGGCGCCGGTGATCGGCTTGGTGACGATCTCGATCAGCGGGATGCCGGCCCTGTTGTAGTCCAGCAGCGAGTGCGAGGCGCCGTGGATCCGCCCGGTGGCCCCGCCCACGTGGGTGGACTTGCCGGTGTCCTCTTCCATGTGGGCGCGCTCGATCTCGACCCGGAAGACCTCGCCGTCGACCTCGACGTCGAGGTAGCCGTCGTACGCGATGGGCTCGTCGTACTGCGAGGTCTGGAAGTTCTTCGGCATGTCCGGATAGAAGTAGTTCTTCCGGGCGAAGCGGCACCACTCGGCGATCTCGCAGTTGAGCGCCAGGCCGATCTTGACCGCGGACTCCACGCCCGTCTCGTTGACCACCGGCAGCGCGCCGGGCAGGCCGAGGCAGACGGGGCAGGTCTGGGTGTTGGGCCCGGCGCCCAGGGCGGTGGCGCAGCCGCAGAACATCTTGGTCGCGGTGCCGAGCTCGACGTGGACCTCCAGGCCCAGCACCGGCTCGTACGTCGCGAGGGCGTCCTCGTACGTGACAGTCACAGCTCTCTTCCAGCCTCTCGACCCCGGCGCGGCCCGCTCAGCCGGCGAGGATGTCGTCGTCGTTCATCCGGCGCAGCTCCCGCACCAGCAGGGCGACGCCGGTGGCGATGGCGGCGGCGGACACCGCGGCGTCGAGCTGACGCAGCCGGTCCTCCTCGAAGCGCGCCTGCTTCATCTGCTTGGCGACGCCGATCACGCCGAAGAGCGTGGACGTGAGGGACATGTACACACCGGTCTTGGACTTCTTGAAGTCCTTGGCCTTGGCGAACTTGCTCATAGGGCGGGTGCCTCCTCCAGCAGGGGGTGGCCCCACCGGTCGGTGAACGCGGCCTCCACCGCGGCACCGACCTTGTAGAGCCTGTCGTCGGCCATGGCGGGGGCGATGATCTGCAGCCCCACCGGGAGCCCGTCCTCCGGCGCCAGGCCGCAGGGAAGCGACATGGCGGCGTTGCCTGCCAGGTTGGACGGGATGGTGCACAGGTCGGCGAGGTACATCGCCATCGGGTCGTCGACCCGCTCGCCGATCGGGAACGCGGTGGTCGGGGTGGTCGGCGAGACGAGCACGTCGACCTGCTCGTAGGCGCGCTCGAAGTCGCGGGTGATGAGGGTGCGGACCTTCTGCGCCGAGCCGTAGTAGGCGTCGTAGTAGCCGGAGCTGAGCGCGTAGGTGCCGAGCATGATGCGGCGCTTGACCTCGGGGCCGAAGCCCGCCGCCCGGGTCAGCGAGGTGACCTCCTCGGCGGAGTGCGTGCCGTCGTCGCCTGCGCGCAGGCCGTAGCGCAGGCCGTCGTAGCGGGCGAGGTTCGAGGAGACCTCGGCGGGCGCGATCAGGTAGTACGCGGCGAGCGCCTTGTCGAACGTCGGGCAGGACACCTCCACCACCTCGGCGCCCAGCTCGCGCAGCAGCTCGACGGCCTCGTCGAAGCGCTGCATGACCCCCGGCTGGTAGCCCTCGCCGCGGAGCTCCTTGACCACGCCGACGCGCATCCCGGCCACCGAGCCGTGGCGCGCGGCCTCGACCACGGGCGGGACGGGGGCGTCGACGGAGGTGGAGTCCATCGGGTCGTGGCCGGCCAGCACCTCGTGCAGCAGCGCCGCGTCCAGCACCGTACGGGCGCACGGGCCGCCCTGGTCGAGGCTGGAGGAGAACGCGATCATCCCGTACCGCGAGACGCCGCCGTAGGTCGGCTTGACGCCGACGGTGCCGGTGACGGACGCGGGCTGGCGGATGGAGCCGCCGGTGTCGGTGCCGATGGCCAGCGCCGCCATGTACGCGGTGATGGCGGCCGACGAGCCGCCGCCGGAGCCGCCGGGGATCCGGGTGAGGTCCCAGGGGTTGCCGGTGTGGCCGTAGGCGCTGTTCTCGGTGGAGGAGCCCATCGCGAACTCGTCCATGTTGGTCTTGCCGAGGATGACGACGCCGGCTTCCTTCAGCCGCCGGGTCACGGTCGCGTCGTACGGCGGGACCCAGCCCTGGAGCATCTTCGACCCCGCGGTGGTGGGCACCCCCTCGGTGGTGAAGATGTCCTTGAGCGCCAGCGGCACGCCGGCCAGCGGGCCGAGCTTCTCGCCGCGCTCGCGCCCGGCGTCCACCGCGCGCGCCTGGGCGAGCGCGCCCTCGCGGTCGACGTGCAGGAAGGCGTGCACCTTTTCGTCCACCGCGTCGATGCGGGCGAGATGGGCCTCCGCCACCTCGACGGCGCTGACATCGCCCGCGGCGATCTGCGCGGCGGTCTCGGCCGCCGTCTGCCTGATGATTCCCGAGCTGTCCGCCACGGTCACTCCTCCCCCAGGATCTGCGGCACCTTGAAACGCTGCTGCTCCTGCGCGGGCGCGCCGGAGAGCGCCTGCTGCGCGGTCAGGCTCGGCCGGACGGTGTCCGGGCGCATGACGTTCGTCAGGGGCAGCGGGTGGCTGGTCGGCGGTACGTCCTCGCCGGCCACATCGGCGACGCGGGCGACCGCGCCGATGATGGCGTCGAGCTGGCCGGCGAAGTGGTCCAGCTCCTCGCCGCTCAGCTCCAGGCGCGCCAGCCGGGCGAGGTGGGCGACCTCCTCGCGCGTGATGCCAGGCATGCGGGTCATCCTCACAGGGTGGTGTGACGGTTTCGGGGCAATCCTATGGGGCGCGGGGCGGTGCGCCCGACCGGGTTTCCCGGCGGGGCGGTTCCGGCCGCCCGCACGGCCGCCCGCACGGCCGCCCCCGGCCGTACGGGACGGTTGGTCCGGCCGGGTGCGCTACTGGGCCCGGCCGCCGGTCACTTCACCGGCTTCACCGGCTCCTCCGCCTCGCCCGGCTGCGGCACGGCCCCGGCCGCCGCCGGCTCGTCCGCGGCGCGCGCGGCGGACGCCGCGGCCGGCAGCGCCCTGGCCCCGGGTCCCGGACCGCGGGCGCGCAGCCAGGCGGTGGTCTCCTGCGGGGGCATGGCGGCGGCGACGAGCCAGCCCTGCACCGCGTCGCAGCCGAGGTCGCGCAGGTGCTCCCAGGTCTCGTCGTCCTCGACGCCCTCGGCGACGACGCGCAGGCCGAGGGAGTGCGCGAGGTCGACCGTGCAGCGCACGATCTCCAGGTCCTCCGGGTCGACGGCCAGCCGGGCGACGAACGAGCGGTCGATCTTCAACTCGCTGACCGGAAGACGGCGCAGATGGACCAGCGAGGAGTAGCCGGTGCCGAAGTCGTCGAGCGACATCTTCACGCCGTGCCCGGTGAGCCCGGCGAGGGTGTCGGCCGCGCGCTGCGGGTCCTCCAGCAGCACGTGCTCCGTGATCTCCAGTTGCAGCGCGCCGGGCGGCACGCCGTGGCGGGCGAGGCGGGCGGCGACGGCGCCGGCGAAGCCGGGCGTGTGCACGTCGCGCGGCGAGACGTTGACGGCGACGGGGACCTGGAGGCCGGCGGCGCGCCAGTCGGCGACCTGGGCGAGCGCGGTCTCCAGCACGTACTCCGTGAGCACCGGCATCAGGCCCGAGGTCTCGGCGATGGCGATGAACTCCTCCGGGTTCACGTGCCCGCGCTCCGGGTGCGCCCAGCGGACCAGGGCCTCCAGACCGACGACGCGGCCGTCGAAGCCGACCTTCGGCTGGTAGTGCAGCGCGACCTCGCGGGCCTGGAGCGCCCGGCGCAGGTCGCCCAGCAGGCCGAGCCGGTCGGGGGTGTTGCCGTCGCGGCGGGCCTCGTAGACCTCGACGCCGCTGCGGTCCCGCTTGGCCTGGTACATCGCCACGTCGGCGCGCTGGAGCAGGCCCTCGGTCTCGGTGGCGTGCTCGGGGTAGACGGCGACGCCGGCGCTGGCCTCCAGCACCAGGCTCATCCCGTCGAGGTCGAGCGGGGAGCCGAGGGCGGCGACCAGCGTACGGGCCACCCGCTGGGCGCTGGTGGCGGAGTCGGTCAGCGGGATGAGCACGGCGAACTCGTCGCCGCCGAGGCGGGCGGCCTCAGCGCCGCGGGGCAGCGCGAGCCGCAGCCGGCCGGCGAGCTGGAGCAGCAGCCGGTCGCCGGCGCGGTGGCCGAGGGTGTCGTTGACGGCGCGGAAGCGGTCGAGGTCGATGAGGATGAGGGCGGCGCGGCGGCCGGTGCTCTCGGCCTCGCCCAGGGCGTGCCAGGTGCGCTCCAGCAGCCACTGGCGGTTGGGCAGCCCGGTCAGCGGGTCGCGCAACTGCTCCTCGGCGCGGGCGCGGGCCATCCACAGGCTGGAGTCGAGCGCGATGAGCGGCACGGCGAACAGCGGGAGCAGCACGGGGGTGTTGACGGCCACGACGATGATGAGCGGCGCGATGCCGAGCAGCGCGGCGCCGCCCAGGCCCTGGCGGGTGAGGGCGGCGCGGGCGAGCAGGCCGGGGCCCTCGCGGTGGCCGGGGTCCGCGTACCAGGTGAGCACGCGGGTCACCAGGACGTACGCCAGGGCGGCGGCGATCAGCTCGGGCAGCGCGTACAGGTCCCAGGAGCCCGGCTCCCAGGGCTCCTCGACGGTCGGGTGCTCGCCGCAGGTCCACAGCACGAGGGCGGCCGTCGAGATGCCGAGGATCTCGACGGCCCCGTGCAGCGGCGCCTGGCGGCGGTGCGGCCGGCGGACGAGGGCGACGGCGAGGATGACCAGCAGGCTGACGGCGACGGCCGGGACCCAGCCGTAGAGCAGCAGCACGGCGAGGGTGAGCGCGGCGGCCGAGCCGTTGCCGCCGGACCAGCGGTCGCGGCCGGGTGCGACCAGATGGGCGATGAGGACGGCCGTCAGGACGGCCAGGCCCCAGCCCGCCGTGCCGCGCGGGAAGAGCGCGTGGCCCTGCCGCAGCCCGTACAGCACCCCGATGGCGAACACCAGGCCGCCCGCGGCCTGCGCCAGCCACGGCAGGGCGGGCAGCACCAACCGGCGCAGCACCGGCGCCGGTTCCGTGCTCTCCGTCGGTCGCATCCCGTCCCTCTCACCGCCTGGGCGCGCGTCGGCGCGCCCATCCACACTAGGCCGCGAAAGCCGGTCTGGGGCGGCGATCGGCTGCGGTCGCCCGATTGCCCCCGACTCGCCGGGTTTCGGTCAGCACTCGAACAGGCCGCGGCCCGGCGGTTACTCGGCCGGGGGCAGGGCGGCGTCGCGGGCGGCGTCGGGTCCCTGCTCCAAAAGGACGGCGAAGCCCGCGTCGTCGAGGATCGGGAGCTTCAACTGCACGGCCTTGTCGTACTTGGACCCGGGGTTGTCGCCGGAGACGACGAAGTCGGTCTTCTTCGAGACCGAACCCGTCACCTTGGCCCCGCGGGTCTGCAGCGCCTCCTTCGCGCCGTCCCGGGTGTGCGACTGGAGCGTGCCGGTGACGACGACCGTCAGACCCTCCAGCGGACGCGCACCCTCCGACTCCTTCGCCTCCTCCTCCATCCGCACGCCCGCCGCGCGCCAGCGCTCGACGATCTCGCGGTGCCAGTCCTCGGCGAACCACTGCGTCAGCGAGGCCGCGATGGTGGGCCCGACGCCCTCGGCCGCGGCCAGCTCCTCCTCGCTCGCCGCCATGATGCGGTCGAGAGAGCGGAACTCGCGGGCCAGCGCCTCCGCGGCGACGGGGCCGACGTGCCGGATGGACAGCCCGGCAATGACCCGGGCCAGCGGCCGGTCCTTGGCGGCCCGGATGTGACCGAGCATCAGCTCGGTGTTCTTCTTCGGGTTGCCCTCCTTGTTGGCGAAGAAGGTGACGACCTTCTCCGCGCCCGTCTCCGGGTCGCGCTTGGGCAGTCCGGTGTCCTGGTCCAGCACGTACGACTTGATGGGCAGCAGGTCCTCGACCTTCAGGTCGAACAGGCCGCCCTCGTCCCTGAGCGGTGGCTCCGCCGGCTCCAGCGGCTGGGTGAGCGCCGTCGCGGCGACGTACCCGAAGTTCTCGATGTCCAGGCAGCGGCGTCCGGCGAGATAGAACAGCCGCTCGCGGAGCTGGGCCGGGCAGGAGCGGGCGTTGGGGCAGCGCAGGTCGACGTCGCCCTCCTTCATCGGCTTGAGCGCCGTGCCGCACTCGGGGCACTCCGCGGGCATCACGAACTCCCGCTCGCTGCCGTCCCTGAGGTCGGTCAGCGGGCCCATGATCTCGGGGATCACGTCGCCCGCCTTGCGCAGCGTGACCGTGTCGCCGATGAGGACGCCCTTGGCCCTGACCACGTCCTGGTTGTGCAGCGTGGCGAACTCGACCTCGGATCCCGCCACCGTCACCGGCTCGACCACCGCGTACGGCGTGACCCGTCCGGTGCGCCCGACGCCGACCCGGATGTCGACCAGCTCGGTGTTGACCTCCTCCGGCGGGAACTTCCACGCGATGGCCCACCGCGGCGCGCGGGACGTGGAGCCCAGGCGGCCCTGGAGGGCGATCTCGTCGAGCTTGACGACGACGCCGTCGAACTCGTACGCCACGTCGTGCCGGCGGTCGGCGTAGCCCTCGATGTAGGCCCGTACGCCGTCGATGCCGTCGACCACCTTCGTGTACGGCGAGGTGGGCAGACCCCACTCCTTGAGCAGGTCGTACGCCCCGGAGAGGCGGTCGAAGCGGGCGCCTTCGAGCGCGCCGATGCCGTGGACCACCATGTGCAGCGGACGGGAGGCGCTGACCTGGGGATTCTTCTGGCGCAGCGAACCGGCCGCGGAGTTGCGCGGGTTGGCGAAGGGGGGCTTGCCCTCGGCCACCAGGTCCGCGTTGAGCTGCTGGAACTCCGAGAGCGAGAAGAACACCTCGCCGCGGATCTCCACGAGGTCGGGGATGTTCTCCCCCCGCAGGCGGTGGGGGATCTCGCCGATGGTGCGGATGTTCGGTGTGATGTCCTCACCGGAGCGGCCGTCGCCGCGGGTGGCGCCGCGGACCAGCCGGCCGTGCTCGTACGTCAGGTTGACCGCGAGGCCGTCGACCTTCAGCTCGCACAGCAGGTGGTACGGCTGGGGATCCAGCTCCCTGGCCATCCGGTCGGCCCAGGCGTCCAGTTCCTCGTCCGTGAACGCGTTGTCCAGGGAGAGCATCCGCTCGCGGTGCTGGACGGAGGTGAACTCCGTCTCGTACGCCCCGGCGACCTTCTGGGTCGGCGAGTCGGGCGTGCGCAGCTCCGGGTGCTCCTCCTCCAGCTCCTCCAGCTCCCGCAGCAGCTTGTCGAAGTCGGCGTCGCTGATGACGGGCGTCGTCACGTAGTACCTGAAGCGGTGCTCCTCGATCTGCTCGGCCAGCAGCCGATGCCGCTCACGCGCCACGCTGTCCGTACTCACACCGGCCTCCCGTTGTCACTCCGGGTCCCGGGCGAGGGACCCTGCGGCACGGACGCAGTGGGCGAGGGCCCGGCGGGCGTACTCCGGGTCTGCGCCCGCGAGGCCGCACGCCGGAGTGATCACCACGCTGCCGGCGAGCGCCTGCGGCGACAGCCCCAGCCTGCGCCACAACGTCCTGACACCCCCGACGCTACCTGCAGGGTCTGACATCGGACCCGCACCGCCGGGCGCGCCCGCGGACGCTTTCGCCGTCGCCGGCACGACGCCCGCGAAGAGCCCGAGCCCGCCCTCCACGGCCTCCCCGACGGCCTCGTCCTGGCGTTCGGTCAGCAGCGCCGCGTCGTACGACACGGCCGCGGCGCCCGCGCGGTGCAGCAGGGCGAAGGGCACGTCCGGGGCGCAGGAATGGACGACGACCGGGGTGCCGGCCGGGCCGGTGGCGCCGGCCGCGCCGATCACGTCGCGCAGGGTGCCCTCGACGACGGCGCGGTCCACGGCGCGGTAGGTGCGGTAGCCGCTGGCGGTGGCGACCCGGCCGGTGAGCACGGCGGTCACGGACGGCTCGTCGAGCTGCAGCACCACCTCGGCGCCTGGCATCCGGCGGCGTACCTCCGCCAGATGGGCGCGCAGCCCCTCGGCGAGCGAGGCGGCCAGGTCGCGGCAGGCGCCGGGGTCCCGCAGCGCGGCCTCGCCGCCCTTCAGCTCCAGCGCGGCGGCCAGCGTCCAGGGCCCGGTGGCCTGGACCTTCAGCGGTCCCGCGTAGCCCTGGGTGAACTCCTCCAGCGCGTCCAGGTCCTCGCCCAGCCAGGAGCGCGCCCTGCGGGTGTCCATCCCCGGCCGGTCGGCGATGCGCCAGCCGCTGGGCTGCAGGTGCGCGTAGACGTCGACGAGCATCCCCGCGCTGCGGCCGACCATGTCGGCCCCGGGCCCGCGCGCGGGCAGCTCGGGCAGGAAGGGGAAGTCGCCCACCTCGCCGGTCACGGTCCGCGCGGTCTCCCGCGCGTCCTCGCCGGGCATGGATCCCACACCGGTGGCGGCACCTGCACCCCAGGGGCGCGTCGCATTCTCATTGACGTCCTCCCCCTCGTGAGCGAGGGGGATTCTCTCCCTGCCTGCCGCCTGGGCGGCTGGGCTTGAGTCGGGTTCCTGTTTCACTGGGTGATGCCCTCCGTCGAGCGGAGGGTCTTACTTACCCTCCGCAGGCGTTTTGTTTGTCCGCCCGTCCGGCGGCCAAGACGATCCGGGCGGCGTTGATGTCCCGGTCGTGAGTGGTCTGACATCCGTCGCAGGTCCATACACGGACGTTGATGGGCTTCGGCCCGTCGACGGTGAAGCAGACTGAGCAGGTCTGCGAGGACGGCAGCCAGCGGTCGACACGGGCGAAGGTTCGCCCGTAGCGGGCAGCCTTGTACTCCAGCATCGCCACGAACTGGGCCCATCCAGCGTCGTGGACGGACTTCGCCAGCCTGGTGCGAGCGAGACCCTTCACGCACAGATCCTCGACGTAGACCGCTTGGCTCTCGCGAATCAACGTCGTGGACAGCTTGTGGTGGTGATCCCGCCGCGCGTCGGCGACGCGGGCGTGCAGCCGCGCCACGCGGGCGGCGGCCTTCCTGCGGTTGCTGGAGCCCTTGGCCTTCCGGCTGAGGGCCTGCTGCGCCTTGCCGAGCTTGCGTTCGGCAAGGCGCAGGAACGTGGGTGCGGTGATCTTCCGGCCATCCGAGAGGACCGCGAAGTGCGTCAGCCCCAGATCGACACCGACTTCGCCCGTGGTTTCGGGAAGCACCTCGGACGGGGCGGTCTGGACGACGAACGACGCGAAGTACCTTCCGGCCGCGTCCCTGACCACGGTGACCGAGGACGGGGCGGATGGGAGTCGACGGGACCAGCGAACTTTGACGTCGCCGACCTTGGCGAGGTTCAGCTTTCCGTCCGGTCGGATACAGAAGCCGTTGCGGGTGAGTCGGATCGCCTGCCGGTTGTCCTTCCGTGAACGGAACCGGGGCGGGGCGACCTTCGGGCCCTTGCGCTTGCCGGTGACGGAGTTGAAGAAGTTCCGGTAGGCGGTGTGCAGGTCGGCGAGCGCCTGCACCAGCACCACCGATGACACTTCGCCGAGCCATGCCCGCTCGGGCGTCTGCTTCGCCGCAGTGATGACCTGCTTTTGAAGGTCGGTGTCCTTGATGTACGGCAGCCCGGCCGCATGGGCTTCCTGCCGGACGCGGAGCCCGTCGTTGAACACCACCCGTGTGCACCCGAACGCGCGGGCGAGCGCGATGCGCTGACCAGGCGTCGGAGTGAGGCGGAAGTTGTACCGAAGCCGCACGTACACAATGTACATCCTGTGGGCTGAGTACCCTGTGTACATGAGTGACACACGCAGCATCGGATCCCGAGACGCCCGCGCCGAACTCGGCCGGCTGATCGACGAAGCGCACTACACGGGCAAGCACGTCATCCTGACCAAGAGCGACGAGCCCCGCGCCGTACTGGTCCCCTACTCGTGGTGGCAAGAGAGGCAGACTCAGGCCAGATCCGGGCCTACCCCGCCCTGAAGGACGGGGCCCGCGCCCTTTACGCGTGGTCACGAGGGTGAGGGTATGCCGAAAGTGCCGCTGCCCTACGGGCCGGGGCGTACGGAGACGTCGGTGAGCTGGGCGTCGCGCGGCAGGTCCAGGGCCGCCAGCAGGGTGGTCGCCACCGACTCGGGGTCGATCCAGCGCCCCGGCTCGTACTCCCGGCCCTCCTGCCGGTGCACCTTGGCCTGCATCGGCGTGGCGGTGCGGCCCGGGTAGACCGTGGTGACCCGCACGCCGCTGCCGGCCTCCTCCGCGCGCAGCGCGTCGGCCAGCGCCTTCAGCCCGTGCTTGCTCGCGCCGTACGCGCCCCACCCGGGCCCCGCGCTCAGCCCGGCGCCGGAGTTGACGAACACGACGTGCCCCCGCGCCGCCCGCAGCCGCGGCAGCAGCAGCCGGGTCAGCTCGGCGGGTCCCGTCAGGTTGACCGCCAGCGTCTCGTCCCAGACCTTCGGGGTGGTCTCCGCGACCGGACCCAGCTCCACCACGCCCGCGACGTGCACCAGCGAGTCGAGCTGGGCGGGCAGTTCCTGCCCGGCCAGCTCGTCGGCCAGGCCGCCCGGCGCACCGAGGTCGGCCACGACGGTGTGCGCGCCCGGGAAGCGCTCCGCCAGCTCCGCGGCGCGGGCCTCGCTGCGGACGAGGAACCAGAGCCCGGCGGACTCGCGCGCGGCCAGCCGCCGGGCCAGCGCCTCGCCGATGCCGGAGCCGGCGCCCGTGATCAGATGTGTGGTGGCAGGGGTGATCTCACTCATGCGGTCATCCTGTCACCGCGCCCGGAGGGGCCTCCAGGTACGTCATGGCGGACTCGGGGTCGTCGGCGAAGAACATCAGCTCCGTCAGCGGCAGCGGCAGGAACCCCTCCGCCTCCATCCGCCGGAACTGCTCCCGCAGCCCGTCGTAGTACCCCGCGGTGTTGAGCAGCACCACCGGCTTGGCGTGCAGTCCGTGCTTCTTCAACTCCAGGATCTCCGTGGCCTCGTCCAGCGTGCCGGTGCCGCCGACCATGATCACGACGGCGTCGGAGCGGCCGAGCAGTTCCGCCTTGCGCTCCGCGAGGTCGCCGGCGATCACCATCTCGTCGGCGCCCGCGCGCGCCTTGTCGGCCAGGAACGTCACCGACACCCCGACGAGCCGGCCGCCGTGCTCCTGCACCCCGTCGGCGACCACCTTCATCAGTCCCACGTCCGACCCGCCCCACACCAGCGTGTGCCCGCGCTTGCCCAGGAGTTCGGCGAAGTGGCGGGCGGGCGCCGTGTAGCGCTCGTCGAGGTCGGCCGCGGAGAGGAAGACGCAGATGTTCATGCGTCACACCGTACGCGCGGGCACCCGCGCCGCGGACCGGCGCGATTCGGCCGCGCTACGCGGCCCTGGCCGCACTACGCAGCCGGTGCGCCCGCACGGCGGGTGGTGGCGATGGTGGCGGAGCCGACCACGCGCGTGCCGTCGTACAGCACCACGGCCTGTCCCGGCGCCACCCCGCGTACCGGCGCGGCGAAGCTCACCCGCAGCTCGCCGCCGACGACCTCGGCGGTCACCGCCGTCTCGCCGCCGTGCGCGCGCAGTTGGGCGGTGTACGCACCGGGGCCGGCCGGCGGCGTACCGCACCAGCGCGGCGAGATCGCCGTCAGCGCCTCGACGTCCAGGGACGCGGCCGGGCCGACCGTGACGGTGTTGTCCACGGGCGAGATGTCGAGCACGTAGCGCGGCCGGCCGTCGGGGGCCGGGTGGCCCAGGGCCAGGCCCTTGCGCTGGCCCACGGTGAAGCCGTACGCGCCGGAATGGGTGCCGACGCGGGCGCCGGACTCGTCCAGGATGTCGCCCTCGGCGGCGCCGAGGCGGCGGGCGAGGAAGCCCTGGGTGTCGCCGTCCGCGATGAAGCAGATGTCGTGGCTGTCGGGCTTCTTCGCCACGAACAGCCCGCGCTCCGCGGCCTCCGCGCGGATCTCGGCCTTCGTGGTCTCGGTCTCGCCGAGCGGGAACATCGCGTGCGCGAGCTGCCGTTCGTCCAGCACGCCGAGGACGTACGACTGGTCCTTGGCGGCGTCCGCCGCGCGGTGCAGCTCGCGGCTGCCGTCCTCGCGGGTGACGACCTTCGCGTAGTGTCCGGTGCACACCGCGTCGAAGCCGAGGGCCAGCGCCTTGTCGAGCAGCGCCGCGAACTTGATCTTCTCGTTGCAGCGCAGGCAGGGGTTGGGCGTACGGCCCGCGGCGTACTCGCTGACGAAGTCCTCCACGACGTCCTCGCGGAACCGTTCGGCGAGGTCCCAGACGTAGAAGGGGATGCCGATGACGTCGGCGGCGCGGCGGGCGTCGTGCGAGTCCTCGATGGTGCAGCAGCCGCGGGCGCCGGTGCGGAAGGACTGCGGGTTGGCGGAGAGCGCGAGGTGCACCCCGGTGACGTCGTGCCCCGCCGCCGCGGCGCGGGCGGCGGCGACGGCGGAGTCCACGCCGCCGGACATGGCGGCGAGGACCTTCAGACGGGCGGGGCGGGCCGTGTGTGTCGCTCGTGGTGTCATAGCCACTCCAGGGTAACGAGGCCGCGGCGCGGAACCGTCCGGCGGCCGGAGGCGTTGGCCGATCGAGACCGAACGAGAAGGAACGACCGCATGCCGACGACGGACGGCGCAGAACCGGCGCGTGTGGCCGGGGAGCCCGGCGCGGATCCCGGGCCGCCCGCGAGCGGGGAGCCGCGCAAGCGCTCCAGCCGCCGCGCCGTGCTCGCCGCCCTCGGCGTGGGCGCGGTCGGCGCCGGCCTCGGCTGGGCCGGGTACGAGCAGCTCAAGCGCATGTGGTGGCAGATCCCCGGCATCGACAAGCCGCGCAGGCCGGGCGAGCTGGACTACGCCGCCGCCGGCTGGGCCGGCGCCTCGGAGGCCAACTGGCGCCGCGCCGACCGCCCCGCGGACTACGGCATCGACCGCGTCGTCATCCACGTCACCGAGGGCAGCTACGCGGTGGCGCTCAAGGTCTTCGGCGACCCGGGACACGGCGCCGCCACCCACTACGTCATCCGGGCCGAGGACGGGCACGTGGCGCAGACGGTGCGCGAGCTGGACGTGGCGTTCCACGCGGGCAACCGGGAGTGGAACGAGCGCAGCGTCGGCATCGAGCACGAGGGCTTCGTGGCCCGCCCGGAGACGCTGACCGACGTCATGTACCGCTCGTCTGCGGAGCTGACCGCGGATATCTGCCGGCGCTACGGCATACCCGTGGACCGGGAGCACATCGTCGGCCACAACGAGGTCCCGGAGGCCGACCACACCGACCCGGGCCCGCACTGGGACTGGGCGCGGTACATGCGCCTGGTGCGCAGGGCGCACGCCGCCGCGGACCGCAGGGCGAGCGCCCGCCCGGCACGCGATCCCTGACCCCGGCAGCGCGCGCTCTGGGCAGAGGATCCGCTACGGGCCACGCAGCCCCGCGCCGCTCAGGCCGGGTCCGGTCGGGCCGGGTCTGGTCGGGCCGGGTCCGGTCGGGCCGGGTCCGGTCGGGCCGGGTCCGGTCGGGCCGGGTCCGGTCGGGCCGGGTCCGGTCGGGCCGGGTCCGGTCGGGCCGGGTCCGGTCGGGCCGGGTCCGGTCCGCTCAGGCCGGGTCCGGTCGGGCCCGTCGGGTCAGGTCAGTCCCGCCGCCCGCGCCCGCGCCACCGCGGGCCCGATCGCCGCCGCCAGCGCCGCCACATCCGCCTCCGTCGACGTGTGCCCCAGCGAGAACCGCAGCGTGCCCCGCGCCAGGTCCGGGTCCGCCCCCGCGGCGAGCAGCACGTGGCTGGGCTGGGCCACGCCCGCCGTGCACGCGGAGCCGGTGGAGCAGGCGATGCCCTGGGCGTCCAGGAGCAGCAGCAGGGAGTCCCCTTCGCAGCCGGGGAAGGAGAAGTGCGCGTTGGCGGGCAGCCGCCCGGCCGGGTCCGGGTCGCCGTTGAGCACCGCGTCGGGCACCGCGGCCCGTACCGCCGCCACCAGGGCGTCGCGCAGCGCGCCCACCCCGGCGGCGAACTCCGCGCGCCGCTCCTCGGCCAGCTCCGCCGCCGCCGCGAACGCCGCGACCGCCGGCACGTCCAGCGTGCCGGAGCGCACCTCGCGCTCCTGCCCGCCGCCGTGCAGCAGCGGCTCCGGCGCGTACCCGCGGCCGAGGAGCAGCGCCCCGATGCCGTACGGGCCGCCGATCTTGTGCCCGGTGAGCGTCAGCGCGGCCAGCCCGCTGGCGCCGAAGTCGACCTCCGCCTGGCCCGCGGCCTGCACCGCGTCGGAGTGCATCGGCACGCCGTACTCCCGTGCCACGGCGGCGAGTTCGGCGACCGGCAGGACCGTGCCGATCTCGTTGTTGGCCCACATCGCCGTCACCAGCGCCACGTCGCCCGCGCCCCCGGCGGGGCCGCGCTCCAGCGCGGCGCGCAGGGCGTCGGGGTGCACCCGGCCGTAGGCGTCGACGGGCAGCCAGTCGACGGTGGCGCCCTCGTGCTTCTGCAGCCAGTGCACGGCGTCCAGCACGGCGTGGTGCTCGACCGGGCTGGCGAGCACCCGGGTGCGGGTGGGGTCCTCGGCCCGCCGCGACCAGTACAGGCCCTTGACCGCGAGGTTGTCCGCCTCGGTGCCGCCGGAGGTGAAGACCACCTCGCTGGGCCGGGCGCCGAAGGCGGCGGCCAGCCGCTCCCGGGACTCCTCGACGGTGCGCCGGGCCCGCCGGCCCGCGGCGTGCAGCGAGGAGGCGTTGCCGGTGGCGGTGAGGCATTCGGTCATGGCCCGCACCGCCTCGGGGAGCATCGGGGTGGTGGCGGCGTGGTCGAGGTAGACGGCCTGGTCCATGATGGTCCCGATTCTACGGCGCCCGCCCCGCCCGCCGAACGCCGCCTTCCGGCCGTACGGACCCCGGCTCCGGCAGCCGGCCCCGTACCGCACCCGCCGGACGGCAGCGTGCCCCCTGGCCGCCTCTCAGCGCGCCCTCAGCCCTCCCCCGCCGCCCTGCTGCGCCGCTGCCAGGCGCGCGGGGCCCGCCAGCGGAAGCGCAGCGCCAGCAGCCGCAGCACGAACGCCAGCGCCGCCGCGGCCGTCGCCGTGGCGGGCTCGACCTGGTCGAAGCGGATCAGCAGCGCGGTGGCCGCCGCGCCGACCAGCGCAGGCACCGCGTACATCTCCCGGTCCCAGCGCAGCAGCGACGGCACCTCCCCTGCGAGCAGGTCGCGCACCACGCCGCCGCCGGCCGCGCTGGTCAGCCCGAGGACGGCGGCGGAGGTGAGGCCGAGCCCGTACTCGTACGCCTTGAGCGTGCCGGTGACGCAGAACAGCCCAAGACCTGCGGCGTCGAAGACCATGACCGCGCTGGTGATCCGCTCCACCTCGGGGTGCAGGAAGACGACCAGCAGCGCGGCGACGAGCGGCGTGAACAGGTACCCCGGCTCGGTGAACGCGGCCGGCGGCACCGCGCCGATCACCAGGTCCCGCAGCAGCCCGCCGCCGAGCCCGGTGGCCAGCGCGAGCACCGCGATACCGAAGACGTCGAAGTTCTTCCGCACCGCGAGCAGCGCGCCGGAGATCCCGAAGACGAAGATCCCCGCGAGGTCCAGCCAGTGCTGCAGGGAAGGGGTGAACAACTCGTCGGACACCACGCCCCCGTTTTACCGCTGCACGTCCTACTTCTTGTCGTCGGGTGCCTGGTCGGGCGCGTTCTCCGGGTGCCAGCAGGCGGTGCGCCGGCCGGGCTTCAGCTCCAGCAGCGGCGGCTCCTTGGTCTTGCAGACCTGGGTGGCCTTCCAGCAGCGGGTGTGGAAGCGGCAGCCGAGCGGCGGCGAGATCGGCGAGGGCACGTCGCCGTTGAGCAGGATCCGCTCGCGCTGCTGCCGGCGCTTGGTGTCCGGCACCGGCACCGCGGACATCAGCGCCTTGGTGTACGGGTGCAGCGGCTCCTGGTACAGGCTGGTGCGGTCGGCCAGTTCGACGATCTTGCCCAGGTACATGACCGCGATCCGGTCCGAGACGTGCCGGACGACGGACAGGTCGTGGGCGATGATCACGTAGGTGAGGCCGAACTCCTGCTGGAGGTCGTCCAGGAGGTTGACCACCTGCGCCTGGATCGACACGTCCAGCGCCGAGACCGGCTCGTCCGCCACGATCAGCTTGGGCTGCAGGGCGAGCGCGCGGGCGATGCCGATGCGCTGCCGCTGGCCGCCGGAGAACTCGTGCGGGTAGCGGTTGTAGTGCTCGGGGTTGAGCCCGACGCGCTCCAGGATCCCCTGGACCTCCTTCTTCACGCCGCCCTCGGGCCGCACGTTCTGCAGCTTGAAGGGGGCGCCGACGATGGTGCCGACGGTGTGCCGCGGGTTCAGCGAGGAGTACGGGTCCTGGAAGATCATCTGCACGTCGCGGCGCAGCGGGCGCATCTGGCCCGTGCTCAGGTGCGTGATGTCCCGGCCCTGGAACTCGACGGTGCCGCCGGTGGGCTCCAGCAGCCGGGTGATCAGCCGGCCCATGGTGGACTTGCCGCAGCCGGACTCGCCGACGACGCCCAGCGTCTCGCCGGGCAGCACGTCGAAGTCGATGCCGTCCACGGCCTGCACCGCGCCGACCTGGCGCTGCATCAGGCCCTTGCGGATGGGGAAGTGCTTGGTCAGCCCGGAGACCTTCAGCAGCGGCTCGGTGCCGGCGGCGGGCTTCTTGCGCAGCCGCGCGCCCGGAATGGTCGCGGTCGCCTTCGCCCCGCCGGCGTCGGCCGGGCCCGCCGCCGCGGCGCCGGTCTCCTTCCCGTCCCCCGCTGTGGGGGCACCCCCGCCAGTGGGGGCGTAGCCGGCGGGGGAGCTCGCCTTGTCGGCCTTCTTCTCGGGCACAGCCTCGTCCTTCACAGCTTCGGCGCAATCTCTTCGGTGTAGATGCGCTCCCGGTCTTCCTGCCGCAGGTGGCAGGCGGCGAAGTGGCCTCCCCCGCCGGCTACGCCCTCACTGGCGGGGGTACCCCCGCTGCCGACCTCGCGCAGCTCGGGCCGTACGGTGCGGCTGGCGTTGTCCGCGGGCACGTCCGCGTACGGGCAGCGGGGGTGGAACGCGCACCCGCTCGGCACGTTGATGAGGCTCGGCGGGCTGCCCTTGACCGGGATGAGCCGGTCGGTGGCCTCGCGGTCGATGCGCGGCATCGAGCCGAGCAGACCCCAGGTGTACGGGTGCTGCGGCCGGTCGAAGATCTGCTCGGCGGAGCCCCGCTCCACGCACCGGCCGCCGTACATCACCACGATGTCGTCGGCCAGTTCCGCGACCACGCCGAGGTCGTGGGTGATGATGATGACCGCGGAGCCGAACTCCTTCTGCAGATCCCGGATCAGGTCGAGGATCTGCGCCTGCACGGTGACGTCGAGCGCGGTCGTCGGCTCGTCGGCGATGAGCAGTTCGGGGTTGTTCACCAGCGCCATCGCGATCATCGCGCGCTGGCGCATGCCGCCGGAGAACTGGTGCGGGTAGTCGTCGACGCGCTTGTCGGGCTGCGGGATGCCGACCCGGTCGAGCATCTCGATGGCCCGCTTGCGCGCGGTCTTCTTGTCGACGTCGTGGTGGACCCGGTACGCCTCCACGATCTGGTACCCGATCTTGTAGTACGGGTGCAGCGCGGAGAGCGGGTCCTGGAAGATCATCGACATCTCGCGGCCGCGCAGCCGGCGCACCGTGTCGGGCTCCGCGGACAGCAGCTCCTGCCCGTTGAGCCAGATCTCGCCGGAGAGCTGCGCCGTCCGGCGCTTGCCGTACTGCCCGGCGGTGTGCAGGCCCATGACGGCCAGCGAGGTGACGGACTTGCCGGAGCCCGACTCGCCCACGATGCCGAGGGTCTTGCCCTTCTCCAGTTGGAAGGAGAGCCCGTCGACGGACTTCACCACGCCGTCGTCGGTCGGGAAGTGGACCTTGAGGTCCCGGATGTCCAGGAACGCCGACGCCTCGGCGGCGGCCGGTACCGGCTCGCCGACGGCGCCCGTCTTCGTCAGACCGGTCACGAGACCCTCACCCTCGGGTCGATGGCGGCGTACACGAAGTCGACCACCAGATTGCAGATCACGATGAAGAAGGCGGCGAACAACGTGACACCGAGGATCGGTGGCAGGTCGTTCTCGTTGATGGACTGCACCGCCCAGGAGCCGACCCCGTTGAAGGAGAACACCGTCTCGGTGATCACCGCCCCGCCGAGCAGCAGCGCGAAGTCCATGCCGAAGATGGTCACGATGGGCGTCAGCGCGGAGCGCAGTCCGTGCCGGGCGATCACCACCGGCTCCTTCAGGCCCTTCGCGCGGGCGGTGCGGATGTAGTCCTCACCCATGGTCTCCAGCATCCCGGCGCGCGTGAGTCTCGCATAGAGAGCGGAATAGAGGAACGCCAGCGAGAACCAGGGCAGCATCAACCCCTGGAACCAGCGCACCGGATTGTCGGTGAGCGGTGTGTACTCGTTCGGGAAGATCTGCCAGTGGTAGACGAACAGCGCCATCGCGACGGTGCCGGTGAAGAACATCGGCAGCGAGACGCCGGCCAGGGCGATGCCCATCGCCGCGCGGTCGAAGACCGACCCCGGGCGCAGCGCCGAGATCACGCCCGTCGTCACCCCGGAGACCAGCCACAGCACGGCGGCGCCGATGGCCAGCGAGGCGGTGACCGGCAGCCGGTCCATCATCTCCGGCCAGACCTCCACGTGCTTGCGGAAGGAGTAGCCGAGGCAGGGCGCGTTGCACTGCGACGGGTCGGGGCCGAAGTTGAACTCCCGGCCGGCGAAGATGCCGCGGATGAAGTCCCAGTACTGGACGTAGACGGGATCGTCGAGGCCGAGGTTCTTCTTGACCGCTTCGATCGTCTTGGGGTCCGGGCTCTTGCCGATGTACTGCGCGGCGAGCTGGTCGGGGGTGCTGCCGGCGAGCCGCGGCAGGACGAAGAAGATGGCGTAGGTGATGGCGCTCACGACGAACAGCAGCACCACTGCGGCCATCAGCCGCCGGATGAGATACGCGAACACGAGGGCGTGCCTTCCACGGTCCGGGCGGCGCGGGCGGTGCCGGTGAGGGCACCGCCCGCGCAGCCGGTGGAGATGCTACTTCAGGCCGAGGTTCAGGTAGTCGTACTGACCGCTGAACGCCTGCGAGACCACCAGGTTGGTGAGCTGGTCCGAGCGCTGGTGCAGGACCTTGAAGTAGGAGAGGGGCACGATCGCCGCCGTCTCCAGCATCTTCTTGTCCACCTCGGCGTACGCCTTGGCGCGTGCCGCCTCGTCGGGGTCCGCGATCGAGTCGTCCAGGAGCTTGTTGATCTCCGGGTCGTCCAGGTACGAGATGTTCGTGTTACCGGACTCGCCGAGCGCGCCGCCGTTGGCGATCTGCTGGAGGAAGCCGTAGCCGCTGGGCCAGTCGGAGCCCCACTGCATCATGTACAGACCGGCGTTGTTGTCCTCGGTCCACTTGCGGGAGCCCGCGAAGTCGGTGAAGTACTTGCCGCCGGGGAACTTCTGGATCTCGGCGTTGATGCCGACCTTCTTCAGGGCCGCCTGGATCGCGGTGGCGTTGTCGATCTCGTCCTGCCGCTCGGTGCGCGCGGTCAGCACGGTGTCGAACCCGTCGGGCTTGCCGCACTCCTTCAGCGCGGCCTTGGCCTTGTCGACGTCGCCCTTGTTGCCCTCGGTGGCGTACGGGTCGTCGTACGCCTCGTGGCTCGGGACGTCCGGGGGCAGCGCGGTGGTGGCGATGTCACCCTTGGGCTCGCCGCCGAGCGCGCGCATCGAGGAGTCCTTGTCGACGGCGAACTCCACGGCCTTGCGGCAGTTGACGTCGTCGAAGGGCGCGAGCTGCGTGTTCATGGCCAGGTAGGTCAGCCGGCCACCGGTCGGGTTGTCGATCATGTTGGACTTGTCCCGCAGGAGCTGGGACTGGGTCTGACCGGTGACGCCGAGGGCGTCGAACATGACGTGGGTCTTGCCGGCCTCGATGTTCTTGTCGATGGTCTCGGCGTTGACCTTGAACCGGACCTCGATCTTGTCCGGGAGCTGCTTGCGGATCTTGTCCGTCTTGGGGTCCCACTGGTCGTTGCGGACCAGGGTGGCGGACTTGTCCTGCTCGAAGCTCTCGAACTTGTACGAGCCGGAGGAGACGATGTTCTTCTGGTAGTCCGAGCCGTTGTCCTTGTCCCGCGGCACCGGCGCCGTCTGGGTCATGGCCACCAGGTAGTCGAACTCCTGGAACGCCTGGTCGAGCTTGAAGACGATCGTGTGGTCGTCCGGGGTCTGGATGGACGAGATGCCCTCTTCGCTCTTGTCCTTGTACGGACCCTTGTAGTCGTCAGGGTTCTGCAGGTACTGGGCGAAGTAGTTCGGGCCGAGGGAGAGCACGTCGCGGGCGTAGTTGCTCCGCTCGACGGCGTACTTGACGTCACCGGCCGTGATCTCGGTGCCGTCCTCGTACTTGACGCCCTTCTTGATCTTGTACGTCCAGGTCTTGCCGCCGTCGGACGCCTCACCGGGGCCCTCGGCGAGGTCCGGCACCGGCTCCGCGGCCTGCGCGCCCGGGCCTGGGGCGTAGGTCATGAGGGAGCGCGCGTACAGGCGGCTGAAGTTCCACACGTAGCCGTAGTACGTGTTGCCCGGGTCCATCGAGTCCGGCACGTCGGCGGACTCGTAGACGAGGGTCCCGCCCTTCTTGTCGGAGGCGTTGAGGACCTTCTCGATCGCCGCGTTCGCGGCGGCGCCGCCGCCCTCGCCGTCGGAGTCGTCGTCGTTGCCGCCACCGCCGCAGGCGGAGACGGTCAGCGCGACCGAGACGGCAACCGCGAGCATGGCGGCTGATTTCGACCTGAGTTTCATGGTGAGGCGTTGCCCCCTGGTTCGGAGTGATGGGACGAGAGCGGGAACGGCGGATGCCGCGCCCAGTCGGCTTCTTGGCGTCATCGGCGGCCCTTGGGATCGAGTGCGTCCCTGAGCCCGTCGCCCAAGAGGTTGAAGGCCAGCACGGACAGGAAGATCGCCACGCCCGGTACGACCATGAACATCGGATCGACCTGGTAGTAGTCGATCGCGCTGCTCAGCATGCCGCCCCAGGAGGCCTGCGGCGGCTGGATGCCCACGCCGAGGAAGCTGAGCGCCGCCTCGAAGAGGATGTTGGTCGGGATCAGCAGGGTGGAGTAGACGAGGATCGGCCCCACCAGGTTCGGCAGCAGCTCCCGGAAGAGGATGAAGGGGCCGCGCGCGCCCAGGCTCTTCGCCGCCTCCACGAACTCGCGTTCGCGGAGACTGAGCGTCTGTCCGCGGACGATACGGCCGATATACGGCCAACTGAAGAAGCCGATGACGAAGATCAGCACACCGATGTGGAGCTGCAGCCCCTTCAGCCCGAACGCGCCGCCCTGCAGCGCGGCCGAGATGGAGATGGCGAAGAGCAGCACCGGGAAGGCCAGGAACGTGTCCATGGTCCGGCTGATGATCGTGTCCGCCCACTTGCCGTAGTAGCCGGCGATCACGCCGAGGACGGTGCCGATCACGACGGCGACCATGGTGGCGCCGAAGGCGACGAGCAGCGAGACCCAGGAGCCCTCCAGGATCCGGGTGGCGATGTCGCGGCCGAGCCGCGGCTCGATGCCCAGCGGGTGGTCCCAGCTCATGCCGCCGAAGGAGCCGTACGGGGTGGCCAGGGAGGGGTCGACGAGGTCCTGGTTGAGCCTGTTGGGGTCGAGCCCGAAGATCGACTGGATCGGCCGGGAGAGCGCGGCGATCAGGATGAGGAACACCACGACGACGCCGCCGGCCATGGCGACGCGGTCGCGCTTCAGCCGCATCCAGGCGATACGCCCGAGCGAACGGCCCTCGATCCGGCTCTTGTCCACGCCCTCGACGAGAGCTTCCGGCGTCGCCTCGGTGGCGCCGGTGGTCTCGATAGGTGCCGTCATGTTGTGGGGACCCCTCTCGAGCGGCGGCGTCCCGCCGTCGTCTGCCGCGGTAGCGGCTCAATCGCTTCGCTGGTGCAAGTCATGCCGTGGTGCCGTGATCCGTGGTGCCGTCGTGCCTGGTGCCCGTAGTGCCTGATCGTGAAGCCCTGCCGTCGCACAGGGGAACGACAGCTTCCTGCGGGGGGAGTCTTCAATGCGCCTGCGATCACTCGCCAGACCCCAAGGGGAATGGATGCGCAAACGTGATGCGATGCAGTGGATAACCGTTATCCGGACATCCGACCGCCGCTGAGCGGATCTTCACCGGCACGATATCGGGACACGTACGGACATAACGGGGTCAGGCGGGAGGTCGGGCGGGCCGGCGGCTCAATACTGCGGGGCGGGTCCCGGCTGCCAGCCGGACTGCGGGGCGCCGCCCGCGGAGTACGGCGGCGGGTAGCCGTAGCCGGCGGGCGGGGCGGCCGGGCCGCCGCCGTAGGCGCCGCGGTCGAAGAACGGCCGGGAGTTCGCCCGCATCCACATCGCCACCGGGTCGTGGTCGTCGGCCAGCGCCACCGTGGAGACCGCCAGGCCCGGGGGCACGGCGGCCACGGACTCCTGCATCATCGACTGCGCCGCGGCGACGGACTGCGCGCCCGTGTCGTACAGGTCTATGCCGATGGCGAGGTACGGCTCGCCGAGCGCCGGCTGCACCCAGGCGCGGCAGAGCGTGCGCACGGCGGGGGTGCGGTGGGCGGTCTGGCCCAGCAGGGCGTAGAACTGCGCGACGTCCACGACCGGTTCCGCGATCCGCAGCGGGCCCGCGGGCAGCCGGTCCAGGCCCGTGGCCACCCGGCGCAGGTCGAGCCAGGGGACGCCGACGCCGCCGCCCGCGGCGTGCGGGTCGAGCCAGAGGCCCCAGCGGTCGGGGTAGAGCGCGGCGGCGATCTCCGCCCCGGCGACGGGCTCGTGGGCGCCGGCCCAGCCGCTGGCGGCCAGCTCGCGGTCGGAGCTGAAGCAGGGCGCGTAGGCGTGGCCCTCGACCTGCATGCTGCCGTACTGCGCGTCCGGCGAGTCGGGGCGGCCCTGCCAGAGCAGCATCCACACCTGCCCGGCGGCCAGCTCGGCGAGCAGCGCCTCGTACGCGTCGTACCTGCCGGGAGCCACCTGGCGGACCAACTGGTCCACGCCCGCTCCCGGCGCCCGCCCGCTCGCGCCCCCGTTCACCCTGGGCCCCAACCCTTCGTCTCGGCCGCCGCCGCTCCCGGGCACGCGTGTACGCCCGGAAAGGTCATCAAACCAGCTTAGAGCCTGACCGCGTCAGCCGACCCGGATGTAGAACGGCTCGACCTTGGCCCGCATCCAGGTGATCACCGGGTCCACCGCGGCGTCGAGGAAGACCAGTTGGACCTTCCACGGCACCGGCTGCGCGCCGAGCGCGCGGCCCAGCGCCTCCACCGTCGCCTGCCTGCTCTCGTCGTACGTGTCCAGCAGCTCCACCCCGATGTAGAGCTGCTCCGCACCGCCCTCGACGCTCGCGAGCCCCCGGCGCGCGCTGCGTACCACCCCGATCCGCTCGAACTCCTCCCGCGCGACCGCCAGGAAGTCCACCGGGTCGTCCTGCCAGTCCGGCGTGAACAGCCGCACCCGGCCGCCGCGCGCCTCCCCCGGCAGCCGCGGCGCCCCGCGGTCCCTGCACAGCTCCGCGACCGCCGCCGGCGGCAGCGGCACGCCGACCGTGCCGCCGGGGTTGACCGCGATGCCGACCTGCGGCGGCAGCCCGCGGGCGAACTCGCGGGCCGGGGCGACGGTGAACGACATGTGGGAGCCGCTGACCCGCAGGAACTCCTCCTGCGAGGAGAACACCGGCACGTACGGCGCGCCGCCTATCTCGGTCGTCGGCACGGGGAGCGAGGGGCTGTCGGGCCCGCCGCCCCCGGGCAGCGGCACCCACAGGCTGCTGCGGCCCAGCACCTCCAGCAGCCGCGGGGCGGCCTGCGGGTTGCCGAGCGAGGCGGCGAGCACCTCCTCCAGCTCGTTGCCGGGGAAGCCGCCCGTGGCGGGGGGCTGCGGGGAGCGGTAGTCGAAGCTCATCGGGACCAGCCAACTTTCGGGGGATGAACGTCGGCACCCTAACGGCTGCGAGCACTCGCGGGCGAAGCCCGCACCTGCCCACGGTGGAGTCCTCTCACCCTCACGACCTCGCGACAGGGAGCCCGTTTTCCATGCGTACGCACCGAATGGCCGGCCTCGCCGCCACCGTCGTCTCCGCCGTCGCCGGCGGCGCCCTCGTGCTCGGCATGGCCGGGCCCGTCGCCGCCGCCGGGGACGCCGCAGGGGGCGGGCACCCCGACGTCCTGCCCGCGGCTTCCGCCCCGGCCGCCGCCGACGTCGACCCCTCGACGCTGCACCTGCTGGCGCAGCTCGGGCAGCTCACCGCCGCCACGGCCCGGACCGTCGAGCAGGTCCAGCAGGCGGTCGCCGACGGGGGCTTGCAGAACCCGCGCACGCTGCCCGACGTGCGGTCGCACCTGGACGCGGTGGACGCGGCGGCGAGGGCCGAGGGCAAGGTGAAGTCGATGAAGGCGCGGAAGACGACCGCCCTGGCGCAGGCCGTCGGCTCACTGCGGGAGGAACTGACAGGACTGGTACGGGCCGGGCAGGCGGGCGACAGGGCGGCGGTGGCGGCGCGGGCCCCGGTGACCGTGACGGCGCTGGTACGGGTCCTCGCGGCGACGGCGGTCAGCGGGCTGGTGCCCGCGGGGCAGGTGCCGCAGATGCCGCAGAACGCGGCGGTGCCGCCGAGGCTGCCGGCGCGGTCCGGCGCGTAACGGCCCGGCTGCCTGCCCGGTCCGGCGTGCAGCCGCGCCCGCGGGCTCAGCCGAAGCTGATCGAGCGCTGCGCCCCCGTCGCCTCCCCGTCCAGCACCAGCACCGAGTCGCAGCCCTCCGCCGGCTGCCCGGCGTGCGCCCAGTCCAGCAGCCTCCGGTGCGCCCACCGGTGCCGGGCGAAGGCGTACCGCGACACCGCGCGCCCGCGCCGCGCCTGCCGCTCCCGCGCCACGTCCGCCGGCACGTCGAGCACCACGACGTGCACCCCGCGCCCGTACCGCCTGGCCTGCCTGGTCAGCCACCAGCGCACCCACGGCAGCGTGCCGCAGTCGTGCACGACGAGGCTGCCGCCCGCGCGGACCGCGAGACGCAGCCGCGCGTAGTGGTCGACGCGGACCAGCGGCCGGTAGGCGGCATACGGGAGCCGCGTGCCCAGCTTGCGCGCCCAGCGCTCGCGCACGTACTGCGAGTCGATCAGCCGCACCGCGGCCGGCGGCTGCGTGCGGCGCATGAGCGTGCTCTTGCCGCTGCCCGGCAGGCCGGAGATCACGACGATGTCCCCCTCGGGATATCGAAGCCGTTCCCTGGAGGCCGCCTGCTCCACCGTCACGCTGCCTCCCACGCCCCGCACCGTCGCCTCTTGCCGTCCACAAGCCTCGCAACAGCGGCGGGGCTCGACAAGGACGCAACGGAAGGTGGCCTCCCACTTCTTCCCCTGTCCCGCGGTCGAGGGCGCGTGCAATGATGGGCCCCGCCAACTGCATACCGGCCGTTCGAACCCGCGCGGGAGAGTCCCGGTGCCTCGTCGCACCGGGCGCCGAAGGAGCAAGTCCTCCCTTGAATCTCTCAGGCACCGTCACCGCGCGGGCGAGGCAGATCTGAAAAGCGGGCGTGCCCGGCCGTGCGCCGGCGCCGCCCCACCCAAGGTGCAAGCCACGCTCCCGCGGGATCGTGGCGAACCTCTCAGGTTCCGATGACAGATGGGGAGGACACGACCACCCCCTGTCCGGGAGCCTGACGATGACCACTGAGAGCCCTGCACCGCGCCGTACCGCGCTCGACGCCACGCACCGCGCCCTCGGCGCCACCATGACCGACTTCGCCGGGTGGGACATGCCGCTGCGCTACGGCAGCGAGCGCGAGGAGCACGTCGCGGTGCGCACCCGCGCCGGCCTCTTCGACCTCTCCCACATGGGCGAGATCGCCGTCACCGGCCCGCGGGCCGCGGACCTGCTGGACTACGCCCTGGTGGGCCGGCTCTCCGCGGTGCGCCCGGGCCGCGCCCGGTACACGATGATCTGCCGCGAGGACGGCGGCATCCTCGACGACCTGATCGTCTACCGGCTCGCCGACGAGGAGTACATGATCGTCGCGAACGCCGCCAACGCCCAGGTCGTCCTGGACGCCCTCGCCGAGCGGGCGGCCGGCTTCCCGGGCGCCGAGGTGCGGGACGACCGGGACGCGTACGCCCTGATCGCCGTGCAGGGGCCCAAGTCCCAGGACATCCTCGGCCGGGTCACCGACGCGGACCTGGCCGGCCTGAAGTACTACGCGGGGCTGCCCGGCACCGTCGCCGGCGCGGACGCGCTCATCGCCCGTACCGGCTACACCGGCGAAGACGGCTTCGAGCTGTTCGTACGCCCCGCGGATGCGGCCGCCGTCTGGGCGGCGCTGACCGCGGCGGGCGCGGACGACGGCCTGGTGCCGTGCGGGCTCTCCTGCCGCGACACCCTGCGTCTGGAGGCCGGCATGCCGCTGTACGGGCACGAGCTGACCACCGCGCTCACGCCCTTCGACGCCGGGCTCGGCCGGGTCGTCAAGCTCGACAAACCCGGCGACTTCGTCGGGCGCAAGGCGCTCGAACAGGCCGCCGGGCGCGCCGCGGCCGAGCCGCCGCGGGTGCTGGTCGGCCTGGTCGCCGAGGGCCGGCGGGTGCCGCGCGCGGGGTACGCGGTGGTGGCCGGCGGCCGGCGCATCGGCGAGGTCACCTCCGGCGCCCCCTCCCCCACCCTGGGCAAGCCGATCGCCATGGCGTACGTGGACGCCGCGCACGCGGCACCGGGGCCCTCGGCGGCCACCGGCGTGGGCGTCGACATCCGCGGCAGCCACGAGCCGTACGAGGTCGTCGCCCTGCCGTTCTACAAGCGCCGCTGACCGGCTCCGCAAGAGCCCCTCACCCTTTCCGCGGCGGACCCTCGACCGCGCCACCAGCGCCCCTTTACGCCTCTGACGTCCCGATCCTGGAGAATCGCCTTATGAGCAACCCTGAGCACCTGCGCTACAGCAAGGAACACGAGTGGGTCGCGACCGCCGACGGGGTCGCCACCGTCGGCATCACCGCCCACGCCGCGAACGCGCTCGGCGACGTCGTCTTCGTCCAGTTGCCGGACGTGGGCGCCGCGGTCACCGCGGGCGAGCCCTGCGGCGAGCTGGAGTCGACGAAGTCCGTCTCCGACCTCTACGCGCCGGTGACCGGGGAGGTCACCGAGACCAACCAGGACGTCGTGGACGACCCGGCGCTGGTGAACTCCGGCCCGTTCGAGGACGGCTGGCTGTTCCGGGTGCGCGTCTCGGCCGAGGCCGCCGACCTGATGTCCGCCGCCGAGTACACCGCGTTCACCGCGGGCTGAGCTCCGCCGCCGCAGCCCCGCCCGCCCGCGTCCCTCTCTCCCCGGAAGGTCCCATGTCCCTTCTGAACGGCTCGCTCCACGAGGTCGACCCCGAGGTCGCCGCCGCCGTGGACGCCGAACTCAAGCGCCAGCAGTCCACCCTCGAAATGATCGCCTCGGAGAACTTCGCCCCGGTCGCCGTGCTGGAGGCGCAGGGCTCGGTCCTCACCAACAAGTACGCCGAGGGCTACCCCGGCCGCCGCTACTACGGCGGCTGCGAGCACGTCGACGTCGCCGAGGAGCTGGCCCGCGAGCGGGTCAAGGCGCTCTTCGGCGCCGAGGCGGCGAACGTCCAGCCGCACTCGGGCGCGTCGGCGAACGCGGCGGCGATGTTCGCGGTGCTCAAGCCCGGCGACACGATCCTGGGCCTGGACCTGGCCCACGGCGGGCACCTGACCCACGGCATGAAGATCAACTTCTCCGGCAAGCTGTACGACGTCGCCGCCTACCACGTCGACGCCGAGACCGGCCAGGTCGACATGGCCGAGGTCGAGCGGCTGGCCAAGGAGCGGCGGCCGAAGCTGATCATCGCGGGCTGGTCGGCGTACCCGCGGCAGCTCGACTTCGCCGGCTTCCGCCGGATCGCCGACGAGGTCGACGCGCTGCTGATGGTCGACATGGCGCACTTCGCCGGTCTGGTCGCGGCGGGCCTGCACCCCAACCCCGTGCCGTACGCGGACATCGTCACCACCACGACGCACAAGACCCTCGGCGGCCCGCGCGGCGGCGTCATCCTCTCCCGCCAGGCCCTCGCCAAGAAGATCAACTCGGCGGTCTTCCCCGGCCAGCAGGGCGGCCCGCTGGAGCACGTGATCGCGGCCAAGGCGGTGTCGTTCAAGATCGCCGCGTCCGGGGAGTTCCGCGAGCGGCAGCAGCGCACGCTGGACGGCGCCCGCATCCTGGCCGAGCGGCTGCTGCGGGACGACGCCCGCGCGGCAGGCGTCTCCGTGCTCTCCGGCGGTACGGACGTCCACCTGGTCCTGGTCGACCTGCGCGCGTCCGAGCTGGACGGCCAGCAGGCCGAGGACCGGCTCCACGACATCGGCATCACCGTCAACCGCAACGCGGTCCCGAACGACCCCCGCCCGCCCATGGTCACCTCCGGCCTGCGCATCGGCTCGCCCGCACTGGCCACCCGCGGCTTCACCGCCGCGGACTTCGAGGAGGTCGCCGACGTCATCGCCGAAGCCCTCAAGCCCGGCTTCGACGAGGGGAAGACGGCCGCACTCGCCGCCCGGGTCACCGCCCTGGCGCAGAAGCACCCGCTGTACCCCGGCCTGTAGCCCGTACGGCCCGGCGGCCCGGCGCTTGGAGGCGGCGGGCGTCCGGGCCCCGGGGCCGTGCGCAACCCGTCACCACCCGCACCACGCACGCGCACGCCCCACGCAAGGACAAGGGAGTCCCAAGTGGCCATCTCCGTCTTCGACCTCTTCTCGATCGGCATCGGCCCGTCGAGCTCGCACACGGTCGGCCCGATGCGGGCGGCCCGGATGTTCGCGCGCCGGCTGAAGAACGAGGGCCTGCTGGCCCACACCGCCGCCGTACGCGCCGAACTCTTCGGCTCCCTGGGCGCCACCGGCCACGGCCACGGCACCCCCAAGGCCGTACTCCTCGGTCTGGAGGGCCACTCGCCGCGCACCGTCGACATCGAGTGGGCCGGGGGCGAGGTGGAGCGCATCCGCGGCACCGGGCGGCTGCACCTGCTGGGCGCCGAGATAGGGCGCGACCACGAGATCCCCTTCGACGCCTCCGCCGACCTCGTCCTGCACCGCCGCCGCTCGCTGCCGTACCACGCGAACGGCATGACGCTGGCCGCGTACGACGCGGACGGCGGGACGCTGCTGGAGAAGACGTACTACTCGGTGGGCGGCGGCTTCGTCGTCGACGAGGAGGCGGTCGGCGAGGACCGGATCAAGCTCGACGACACCGTGCTGAAGCACCCGTTCCGTACCGCGGACGAGATGCTGCGCCGCACCCGCGAGACGGGCCTGTCGCTCTCCTCGCTGATGCTGGAGAACGAGCGCGCCTGGCGCACGGAGGCGGAGATCCGCGCCGGGCTGCTGGAGATCTGGCGGGTCATGCGCGAGTGCGTCGCCCGCGGCACCAGCCGCGAGGGCATCCTCCCCGGCGGGCTGAAGGTCCGCCGCCGCGCCGCAGGCGAGGCCCGCCAGCTCCGCGCGGCGGGCGACCCGGCGGCGCACGCGATGGAGTGGGTCACCCTCTACGCGATGGCGGTCAACGAGGAGAACGCCGCCGGCGGCCGCGTCGTCACCGCCCCCACCAACGGCGCGGCGGGCATCATCCCCGCGGTGCTCCACTACGCGGCGGACTTCGTCCCCGGCGCGGACGACGACACCGCGGTCCGCTTCCTCCTCGCGGCGGGCGCGATCGGCATGCTCTTCAAGGAGAACGCCTCCATCTCCGGCGCGGAGGTCGGCTGCCAGGGCGAGGTGGGCTCCGCCTGCTCCATGGCCGCCGGCGGCCTCGCCGAGATCCTCGGCGGCACCCCGGAGCAGGTGGAGAACGCCGCGGAGATCGGCATCGAACACAACCTGGGCCTGACCTGCGACCCGATCGGCGGCCTGGTCCAGATCCCGTGCATCGAACGCAACGGCATGGCGGCGGTCAAGGCCATCACGGCGGCCCGCATGGCACTGCGCGGCGACGGCCAGCACTTCGTCTCCCTCGACAAGGCCATCAAGACGATGAAGGAGACGGGCGCGGACATGAAGGTCAAGTACAAGGAGACGGCCCGCGGCGGTCTCGCGGTCAACGTGGTGGAGTGCTGAGGGAGTTGGCGAGGGCTTTCCGCCCGCACACTCCAACTGCTCACCCTCCGCCCGCAATTCAGCGGCGACTCCGAAAGGGTCATTTCCTTTGGCCAGTTGTCGCCCCGCTGCCCCCGCAGGCGAGCCGGGTTCCCGCTACGGATTCGTGAATTCCGGCCGCGCATACGCGGCATCGAACGACCAAGAACAAACGGACTTGTCGGATATTCCCTGACGGGCAATACGCCCTATTTGAAGCATTCGCCCCCGATTGCCCCGCGCTCCTGACCGATTGGCCCGCTCCGTCCGGTGACGCGAATCACGTTCGGCCGCGGGCGGCGTCGGTGGGAATTCACAGTTTCCTTGTTCCGAAAGCGAGTTGCCGCCCTCTCCGCTTTCCGCTGCGGCACTCACCCGGTCCCGGAGCCGCTCTCGTATTGGCCGAACGAGTTCCGCAGCTTGTCCGGACCGGAAAGACATGCTTAAGTCTCCGCCAGCCGGGTGGACGCCGAATCCTGCCGCCATCCGGAAACCGTTCCCTAATGACACACGGCAGGAGCGGGGGACCCATAGGTAAGTCGCCGGTCCGGATTCCGGAACGGCTTGGGGTGAAGTCGCACCGTCGTGCGGCCGGGCATCTCCAGCCCGAACCCGACAGCTCACCTCGTAGGCGCAGGAGGAGAAAGACCCATGCCCGCAAGAGGTAAGCATCGCCGTCCCAAGCTGCGTCTGATCAGCCGCGGCATCACTTTCGCCGGCGTCAGCGGCGTCGCGATCGCCGCCCCGCTGATCGGCGCGTCCTCGGCATCCGCGGCCGGCTCCGTCCCCGCGTCCGCCCCCCAGAGCGGCGTACGCGCCGAGGCCCCCGCCGCGGCGACCACCGGCGCGGCAGCGGCCACGTATGCCGTGGTCGCCGGAGATTCCCTGGCGAAGATTGCCGACAGGGAAGGCGTACGCGGCGGCTGGAAGAAGCTGTACGAAGACAACCGCGAGGCCGTCGGCGACAACCCGCACTTCATCCTCCCCGGCCTTGAACTCGCGCTCGGCGGCAAGGCCGACACGAGCGACTCGAAGGAATCCGAGTCGGGCCTGAAGACCGCCAGCGCGTCCGTCACGAGCTACCCGGACAACCTCGACGGCTGGATCCGGGAGTCGCTCGACATCATGGCCGAGCACGGCATCCCCGGGACCTACGACGGTATCTACCGCAACATCATGCGGGAGTCCGGGGGCGACCCGCAGGCCATCAACAACTGGGATATCAACGCCGTGAACGGCACGCCCTCCAAGGGCCTGCTCCAGGTCATCGCTCCCACCTTCGAGGCCTACCACGTACCCGGCACCTCGACCGACAGCTACGACCCGGTCGCCAACATCACCGCCGCGTGCAACTACGCGGCCGACCGGTACGGGTCGATCGACAACGTCTACGGGCCGTACTGACACAACCGGAGAGCGCCGGTGTCCTCACCGGCGCTCTCCGCGGCCTGCGGCCCGCCCCGCCGAACGAGGACCGGCAGCGGACCCGCCAGGCCGGGGAGCGCCTCGTGCGCCGACCTGGGTTCAGCGGGTCCTGGCCGGGGGGTGGGAGCGCCAGTCGCCCAGTTCGTCGAGCGTGATGACGTAGTCGTCCTCGTACACCTTCCTGAGGAACGGCAGCGGGTTGTGCTCGCCGTCGTCGATGAACTCGCCGCTCCAGGTGGTGAACCAGCTCCAGTCCGCCTCGTAGGTCCGCAGCAGGTCCGGGTCGGGGATGGAGCCCGTCTCGGTCATGGCGACGAGCTTCTTGTCGCCGACGAGGTCGACCAGCTTGTCGTACGTACCGCTGGCCGGTCCGTGGTCGCCGATCGGGGGGTAGGTGTCGGCGCTGATGACGTCGACGACGTCGTCGCCGGGATACCAGGCCGGGTCGACGGAGTTCCACACCCAGATGAGGTTGTGCAGCCCGTGGTGGCCGGTCATGCGCTCGTACATCAGCCGCCACAGCTCCTTGGCCGGCCCGGGGCCCTTGGCGCCCCACCAGAACCAGCCGCCCTCGGCCTCGTGCAGCGGGCGCCACAGCACCGGGACGCCCGCGTCCTGCAGCCGCTTCAGCTCTGCCGCGATGGCGTCGATGTCGCGCAGCAGCAGTGCGTACTCCTCGGACTGCGGGTCGGCGAGCGCCGCGGCCACGTCGAAGGTCGTCGCGTCGGTGTAGAAACCGCGCCACCACTCCTTGCCGGGTTCGTCGATGAGGCCGGCGGGGGCGTTCCAGTGCCAGACGAACGTGGTGATGCCGCCGCGTTCGTCCCAGGCGAGGGCGTTCTCGACCTCGGTGGAGGTGGTGCCGCGCTCGACGCGGCTGGGGGAGTAATCCATCATGTCGTGGCCGGCCACGGCCGGGGCGCGGCCGACGTTCTCCTCCAGCCAGCGGATGGAGGCCGCGTCCTGCTGGCCGCTGAGGATGTGTTCGCCGTAGCCCGCGGTGAGGTAGCTCATCAGCGCCCGGGCCTCCGGGGTGGCCTGCGGGTCGACGGGGACGCCGGAGACCTGGTGCGGCGGGCGGGGCTCGCTCGGGCTGAGGCTGATGGCATCGATCTCGTACCAGCCCCAGTTGTTCACGATCGTGATCGTGTCGGCGCCCTCCTGGAGCAGCACCTTGCCGGCGGCCACGGTGCTGAAGGTGTCGGTGGCGGCGAGGGTGACGTCGCCCGCGCCCTCGCCGTTGAGCTGCAGCGACGCGACCTTCTGGCCGTACGGGGCACGGTAGTGGATCGTGAGGTCGTGGAGCCCGGCCGGGCCGTCGGGGACGGTGACGGTGACGGAGTCCTCGGCCGCGTCGAAGCCGGCGACGTAGCCGGTGCCGGAGTAGCCGGGCGCGGAGGACTCGACGACGGTGCCGTTCAGTCGGCCGTCCTCGGCCTCGTAGACGACGGGTTGGGGGCGGGCACCGGTCTGGTCGGCCGCGGCCTCGGGGACCGTACCGGCCGAGAGCAGGGCCGCGAGAAGCGCGGTCAGGACGAGGAGCGCCAGTGCGGGCGTGCGGCGGAGTAGGCGGATCACCGGGGATCTCCTGCCGGGGTGTGGGGGATGCGGGCGTGGGGGCGCGTTCACGGAGCTTTGGGAGCGCTCCCATCATGCCTCCGTGTAATGGCCACGTCAATGCGCTGCGCCGGAGCGTCCGTCGCCGTCAGCCCGGGACAGGACCGGCGCGGCGCGGAAGCAGTTCCTCGGTGGGAGCCGGCGCGTGACCCTGGCCCCGCGGCCGGGACACGGGTCAGCCGGGGGCCTGGCCGGTGTCCCGGAAGGTGCCCCAGCCGTGCCAGCGCTCGACGTCGATCCAGGCGCTGAACCGCTCGCGTCCACGCTCGGGGTAGGGGCTGCCCGTGTAGTGACGGGCGAGACGGTCGATGTCCGTGAGACCGTCGTCGGGGAGCAGTTCGGCGACCCGCCCGATGAGGCTGACGTGCGAGTACCACCCCTCCTCGGCGAGGACGGTGAGGGTCACGCGCGGGTCGGCGCGCAGGTGTTGCAGGCGTCGGCGGCCCTCGTCCATGTTCACGAGGACGCGGCCGTCCTCCCACAGGTACCAGGTGGCCGTCGACACCGGCGCGCCGTCCGCGCGCAGCGTGGCGATCACACAGGGGTTGGGGCGGCGCAGCATCTCGACGGCGTCGGCGGGCAGCGGGGGCCTGGACACGCGGGGTCTCCTTCGGCAGATCCGGTACTCGGGTGCCGGCAAGGGCGGCGGCGCGCGGCGCGCCCACGCGTCGGGCCGGTACCGGCATGCTACGGGTAGGTCGCCGCGACCACGCCCAGGCAGACGACGGCCGGGACCGGGCGCCCGATCACGACCGCCAGCGCCGCCGCCAGCCGCAGCGTCACCAGGACGGGGACGTTCGGGTACCGCGGCAGCACATCGAAGGACCGGTCCGCGGTGCGGCGCAGCCGGTACGGCCGGCAGGACCGGCCGGCCGGCCAGCCGGCGATCGCGTGGTCGGCCAGCAGCCCGGGGCGGGTGAGGTACTCCCCCGAGGAGATCGCCACGCCCACACCGCCGATCGCCAGCGTGAGGCGCACCGCCAGGTCGGCGTTCACGAGGTCCGCTCCACCAGTCCGGACGGGCTCTCAGTCGACCGTGTGCAGGGAGGAGACGAACGCCACCGCGGGAGCGGCCCCCTCGAAGGCCGAGCTCTTCCGGATGACGAGGGCGAACTGGGTGGCATGCGGTTCCTCGGAACAGGGTTGCGCCGACACGTGGGCCAGGAGCGCCAGACAGGGCGCCGTCAGCTCCATCTCCTCCGGCCGGGGGCTCGCGGGCGCGGAACAGCTCCTTGATCTCCTGCGCGAGCCGCACGTCCGCACCGCCGCCGTCCAGGACGGCCTCCCGGATCCGGTCGAGGATGGGCGCGCACGCCCGGTCCAGGAAGACCATGATCGACCCGGGCGGGGTCAGCAGCCCCTGGGCGGGATCGCTCGGGACGTAGTCGATGATCTCGATGGGGCTGGTACGAAGCTCGCGCTCCTCCAGTTCATCGGCCGCCAGTTGCAACGCCGTTGACCTGTCCATACGCGCAGTCCGTTTCTCCGAGGCACGAGGGTGCCCCAGTGTCGGCTCCCGGGCGCGGCGGCCCCGTCAGGCGCACGACGTACCGGCGGGGAACTCACCCCACCGGCCGCTGCCCCTCCGGGGGGACGTCAGCGTCTCCGCGGCCCTGCCCGGGCCGCCGGGTTATTCGCTGGAGCCGTGCCGCCGGGCGCTTCTAGAGTGGCCGGACCCGACCGCGTCACGGAGCCGGAAAATGCGTGTGCACTATCCCCGTACGCCGCATCTGCCCTGGTCGCCGGGGGCGGCCTCGGACGACGTACGGGCCGGCGACCTGGCCGGGCTGCGGGGGCGCGAGGTCGTGGTCACCGAGAAGCTCGACGGGGAGAACACCACCCTCTACGCCGACGGGCTGCACGCCCGGTCCCTGGACTCGGCGCACCATCCGTCGCGGGCGTGGGTGAAGGGGCTGCAGGGGCGGATCGGCGGGGAGATACCGCCGGGTTGGCGGGTGTGCGGGGAGAACGTCTTCGCGCGGCACTCGATCGCCTACGAGGATCTGGAGAGCTGGTTCTACGGGTTCTCGGTCTGGGACGGCGACCGCTGCCTGGACTGGGACCGGACGGTCCGGTTCTTGCGGCGGCTGGGCGTGCCGGTGCCGCCGGTGCTGTGGCGCGGGGTGTTCGACGAGCGGGTGCTGCGGGCGCTGCGGCTGGACACCGCGCGCCGGGAGGGGTACGTCGTACGGGCCGTCGAGGGCTTCGGGCTCGCGGAGTTCGGGCAGCGGGTCGCCAAGTGGGTGCGCCGGGGGCACGTACAGACCGATACGCACTGGATGCACGCCGCCGTCGTGGAGAACGGGCTGGGGCCGAAGGCCGCGCTGTGGGCGGTGCGCTCGGGCGGGACAGCGAGCGTGGCGGCGCTGTCGGCGGCGGTGGGCGTCGCGCCCGGGGACCCGTCCGCCGCCGGGGCCACCGCCGGGACCGACGCCGAGGCAGCCGTCGCCGACGTGGCCGCGCGGCTGGACGGGCTCGGCCGCTACGGTGACGCGCGGCTGGCCGGGGTGCTGGCGGCGATGCTGCACGGGGTGCGCCGGGCGTCGCTCGCGCCGCTGCTCGCGGGGCCCCTGGGCCTGCCCGCCGCGCGGCGGGTCGCCGATCTGGTGGGGCTGTTCGCCGCTCCGCAGCGCCCCTACCCGGACGGCGACCGCCGGGCCGGTCTCGTACGCCTCGCGCTCGCCGCCGACCTCGGGGTGCTGCACGCGGTCGCGGGGGCGCTCGCGCCGGACGCGGAGGCGCGCGAGCAGGTGGAGTGGTCGGCGCTGCACGCCGAGGACGCCGGGTTGCTCGGCGCGGCGCCGCTGGCGCCGCTGCGGGCCGGGCTGCGGGAGGCGCTCGACGGCCTCGGCTCCGATGCCGCGGACAGGTGCTGGGCCGAGGCGCGGGAGGCGTACGCGGCCGGGCGGATCGCCACCGTCGCGGAGGCGGTGGCGGCGAGTTGGCGGTGGCGCTCCGGATCGTTCCCCCGGCTGGTCCACCTGGTCGGGCCTTCCGGCAGCGGCAAGAGCACGTTCGCGAAGGGCCTCGCCGGGACCGACGCGTACGTCAGCCTGGACGACCTGCGCGAGGCCCGCGGCTCGCGCGCCGACCAGCGGGCCAACGGTGACGTCCTGCGGGCGGGCCTGGAACGGCTCGACGCGGCGCTGGCCGGCGGCGGGACCGCGGTCTGGGACGCCACGTCCCTCAACCGGCACCAGCGGGCCGCCGTGCACCGGGTCGCGGAGCGCCGCGACGCCCTGGTCACCCACGTGGTCGCGCTGGTCGGCGAGGACGAGCTGGCACGGCGCAACGGGGAGCGGAAGCATCCGGTGCCGCCGGACGTACTCGCCGCCCAGATACGCCGGTTCACCCCGCCCTACCCGGGCGAGGCGCACCGCACCTGGTACGTCGGGGCGGACGGAACGGTCGCCGACGTCAGCGGCGCCCTGGCCGGGGCGGCGGACGGAGGCGAGGCGTGATGCGTACGAGCGACGAGATATACCACCGGGTCCGCTGGGACCCGCGGTTCGATCCGGCCAGGTTCGTGCTGGGGATCAACCAGCGCGGCGCGGCCCCCAAGCGGGTCCCGCTGCCCTCCTTCGTCCCCGGCGGCGACATCCCCTGGCACCGGATCGTGTTCGTCGAGGCGGACGGCGAACTGCTCTGGGACCGCGCCACCGGTGTGGACCGCATCGACGTCTCGGACGCCGGCAGGAGGCGCAGTCCGCGGCTGCTGCGCGCGCCCTTCTTCACCGCCAGGACGCCCTTCCGGTGGGAACCGGCGGCCGGTTGGCGCCCCGCCGGCGACCCACCGCCCGCGGCGGCGGGGAGCGCGGCGCGCGTCCGGATCCTCACCTGGAACACGCTGTGGGACCGGTACGACGGCGACCGCATCGAGACCGCCCGGCGCCGCCCGCTGCTGCTCGCGTCCCTGGCGGAGGCCGACGCGGACGTCATCGCGCTCCAGGAAGTCGAGGCGGACCTGCTCACGCTGCTCATGCGGGCCCCCTGGGTCCGCGCCGGCTACACCCTGGGGACCGACCCGGGCGGCGAGGACGTCGCCGACTGCGGGCTGCTGCTGCTCAGCCGGCTGCCCGTACGGGAGGCGGGGTGGCACGGGCTCGGCCCGCACAAGGCCGTCACCGCCCTGACCGTGGACACCGGCGGCGGACCGCTCGTCGTGGCTACGACCCATCTGACCAGCGACCACTCCGACGACGGCCCCGCCCGGCGGCGGGCCCAACTGGGCAGGATCGCCGAGGGACTCGGCGGCGTGTCCTGCGACCTCGTCCTGGCCGGTGACTTCAACGACGGCGGCGACGCGCCCGCAGCCGCGCTCGGGCTGCGGGACGTCTGGACGGAGGTCCACGGCCCCGGCGACCGGACGCCCACGTTCGACCCGGGCGTCAATCCGCTGGCCGCCGTGTCCTCGCTGTCCGGCCGGGCCTCCCGGCTGGATCGCGTCTTCCTGCGCCCGGGGCTGCTGCGCGCGGCGGGGGCCGTACTGCGGGGCGACTCGCCCGCGGCGGACGGGCTGTACGTCTCCGACCACTACGGCGTGCAGGCGGACTTGGAGCCGGCCACCACCGGACCCGCCGGCGAAATCGCTGCTGCCGAAGCCACCGCCGGACCTGCCGCCGTGCCGGACACGGCAAGCGAGGCGGAGGACGCCCGGGCGCGCGCGATCGTGCGGCGCCTCTCCGAGGCACTGGGCGAGGGCGTCGTCCACCTCGCCGGATCGCGGCGCATGGGCTGCGCCCTGGCCGGCGCGGATCTGGACCTGGTCGCGGCGCTGCCCGGTGCCGTCGATCCCGCCGCCGTACGGGCCGGGGTGACCGCCGCGCTGCCGGACGCCACCCGGGTACGGCAGGTGACCGGCGCCCGCGTGCCGGGCCTGCGGCTGCGCACCGATGGCCTGGACGTCGACCTGGTGGTCGTCGCCACCGGAGCCCTCGATCCCGCCGAAGCGGTCGCCCGCCGCACCGAGTCGGGCGAGGCGGCGGCCATCGCCCTGAGCGCGGTGAGCGACGCGGAGGCGGTACGGGCCGCGGTCGCCGGCCGGCACCCCGCCTTCGCCCGGCTTGCCACCGGGGTGAAGGCGTGGGCGAAGGCCCGCGGCCTCGACTCGGCGCCGTTCGGCGGACTGCCGGGCGTGGCCTGGTCGGTGCTGGCGGCCCGTACCGTACGCGAGGCCGCGGAACCGGCCGCGCCGGACGTGGCGGAACACTTCTTCGGCACCTGGGCCGCCTGGGACTGGCGGATGCCGGTCGCCCTCGACGCCGCGGCCACCGCACCGCCTGCGCCGGTGGCGATCCTCACCCCCACAGAGCCGGTCCGCACCTGCACCGGGCAGGTGACCGCCGGCTTCCGCGACCTGCTGGCCGACGAGCTGTACCGCGCCTGGACCCTCCTGGAGCAGGCGGCGGAGACCGGCGCGGACCCCTGGCCCGGACTGCTGGCGCCGCCGCCGCTGCACCGGCGGCACGCGGCGTGGGCGGTCCTGACCGTACGCCGCGGCGGCGCCGGGGAGTTCGAGGAGACCCTGGGGCGCGTACGGGGGCGGCTGCTGGCGCTGCTCGCGGCGCTGGCGGACGCCGGCGCTGCGGACGCGCACGCCTGGCCGCGGCCGTTCGAGACCGGGCCGGGTTTCGCCCGGTACGCGATCGGCCTCGGCCGCACCCCGCCGGACGCCGCCCGGCTCGCGGAGATCGCCGGCGGGTGGTGCAGCGGGCTGCGCGGGGTGGGCGTCGACTGGGCGGCGGGCGGCACCGTACCGGCCCTGCGCTGATCCTCCTGGCCCGAGGCCGGTCCGGGACCGCGGCCGGTCCGCGCCCGCGCCCGGACCGCGGCCCGTTCAGCCCCCGCGGCTACCGCTTGCGGCCGACGCCGCCCCACTGGTCCACGTCCCGCGGACCGGAGAACGGCGTCGGGTCGGGCCGCCAGGCGGGGATGGGGACCACGCCCGGGTCGATCAGCTCCAGCCCCTCGTAGTACGCCTTGATCTGGCCGGGGGTGCGGAGGCGGTACGGGACGCCACCCGCGGCCGCGTAGCGGCGGAGGGCCTCGACGTACTCCGGGCTCGTGTTCGTGCCGTCGTACTGCACCAGGAAGCTGCCCGGCGGCAGGCCCGCGAGGAGGCGGGAGACGAGGCCGCGGGCCGTGGTGTGGTCCTCGACGTGGCCGAGGATGCCCAGCAGCATCAGCGCCACCGGACGGCCGAGGTCGAGGGTGCCCGCGGCCCGGGCGAGGATCGCGCCGGGGTCGTGGACGTCCGCGTCGAGGTACGTCGTGACGCCCTCGGGGGTGCTGGTCAGCAGGGCGCGGGCGTGGGTGAGGACCATGGGGTCGTTGTCGACGTAGACGATGCGCGCCTCGGGGGCCACGCGCTGCGCCACCTCGTGGGTGTTGTTCTCCGTGGGCAGCCCGGTGCCGACGTCGAGGAACTGGCGGATGCCGGCCTCCGCCGCCAGCCAGCGCACCGTGCGGATGAGGAACGCGCGGCAGGCGCGGGCCTTCTCCGCCTGCTGCGGGTAGACCGACAGCACCTCGTCGCCGGCCGCGCGGTCGACCTCGTAGTTGTCCTTGCCGCCGACCCAGTAGTTCCAGACCCGCGCCGAGTGCGGGACGGAGGTGTCGATGGCGCCGGCGAGCCGCGGCGCGTCGTCGTCGCTCATGGCGGTCACGGCTTCCTCGCGATGAGGCCCAGGCACGAGGCCTCGGCGTCGGTGTACAGGGGCGCGGGCGGTTCTTCGGAGGTGTCCGGGGACCAGCGGTTGACGGGCAGGATGCCAGGCGGCAGCAGTTCCAGGCCGAGGGCGTCGACGAGTCCTGCCAGTTCGCGTTCGTCGCGGGCGTGCGCGGGCAGGCCCTGGTTGTGGTAAAGCCGGGCGGCGGCCGCGATCTCCGCGGGGGCGAACTCGGCGGTGATGTGGCTGAGGATGAGGTGGCTGCCGGCGGGCAGCGCGTCCATCAGGGCGCCGACGATGCGCCGCGGGTCATCCTCGGGGGTGATGAAGTGCATGATCGCCACGAGGTTGACGGCCACCGGACGGGAGAGGTCGAGGGCCGGATCCGCGCCGGCCATGCAGGGGTGGCCGAGGATGGTCTCGGGGCGGCGCAGGTCGCCCTGGATGTAGTCGATGCGGCCCGCGGCGGTGGTGTTCATCAGCGCGCGGGCGTGCGCGAGCACCACGGGGTCGTGGTCGGTGTAGAGGATGCGCGCCGCGGGGCGTACGGCCTGGGCTATCTCGTGGACGTTGGGCGAGGTGGGGATGCCGGTGCCGACGTCCAGGAACTGGTCGACGCCGAGGGCGGCAAGACGCTCGACGGCCAGATGCATGAAGTGCCGGTTGGCGCGGGCGAACTTGCCCACGCCGGGCCAGACCCCGACGACCCGCTCGGCGGTCTCCCGGTCCGGCGCGTAGTGGTCCTTGCCGCCCAGGTAGTAGTCGTACATCCGGGCGGTCTGCGGCTTGGTGAAATCGATCTCGGGCGGGGTCCAGGAGGTCCCGGCCACGGTGCTCAGCCAGGCCGTCTCGCCGTTCTCGGTGGTCACATGCACTCCGGAGTACGCCGTCGGATGATCCGCACTCTGTCACACACGGTGCGATTTGTCTCGTACTCCCGTTCCCATGCGGACAGTTGGGAACAACGCGGGACGCGTGGGGAGACGGTGGCCGACGTCCAGTTGACAAGATGTCCTGACAAACCCCTTGCCCTGGCTCCCGGTCTGGCTTAGAAAGGCGGTCGTGAGCCCCATCAAACGGGGCTCATCACGTACGTCAAGGGGAGGCCATCGGTGACGAACTCGACACAGGGGGACAGAACGGAGCCCGTACGGGCACCGGACGCGGAACGGTCGGGGCCGAGCCGGCGGCTCGTCTCGGCCGCGCTGGTGTCCGGCATCGTCGGTACGGCGCTGGGCGCGACCGCCCCGTCCGCGTGGGCGGACGACTGGAGCGTGCCGCGCCCGCGCAAGGCGCCGCCGGGACCTCGGGACCGCGCCCACAACGACGTGCTCTTCGTCGGCGCGCACCCGGACGACGAGTGCGGCAACCTCGCGACCTTCGGGCAGTGGCGGGAGCAGTACGGGCTGAGCACCGGCGTGCTCACCGTCACCCGCGGCGAGGGCGGCGGCAACGCGGTCGGCCCGGAGGAGGGCCCGCCACTCGGGCAGATGCGGGAGGACGAGGAGCGCGAGGCCGTCGGCCTCGCCGGCATCGACAACATCTACTACCTGGACAAGCCCGACTTCTGGTACACCCTGTCCGGCCCGCTGACGGCCGCGATCTGGGACGTGGACGACACGCTGGAGCGCGTCGTCCGGCTGATCCGCGCCACCACGCCCGACACGGTCGTGACGATGGACCCGCGCCCCTTCAACCAGCACGGCGGCCACCAGTTGTCCGCGCGGCTGGCGATCGAGGCGTTCTTCCTCGCCGGCGACCCGCGCGCGTTCCGCTCGCAGATCACCGAGGAGGGCTACCGCCCGCACAGCCCGCGGCTGCTGCTCGCGCAGAACTACGGCTTCGGCAGCCTGCTCGGCCCGGACGCCCCGAAGCAGCGGCGCACGGACCGCGCCAGCGGGCTGCCCGTCTTCGGCGTCTTCACCGGCACGCACAGCGAGGAGTACGGCACGAGCTGGGCGCAGGTGGAGCGGAACGCCGCCCGCAAGTACGTCACGCAGGGCTGGGCCGCGCGGCCGCCGCAGGTGCCGACCGACCCCGAGCAGCTGGGCTCCGACTGGTTCACGGTCCTGGCGGCGGACGGCAAGGCCGTGAAGTCGAAGGTGCGGCCCCAGGGCGAGCTGCGCCCGCTGTACGCGGAGTTCCGCGACTGGACGGAGCGCGTCGGCCTGCCGTGGCTGGCGAACGACACCCAGCCGGCGTACCCCGCCGCCCCGGCCACGACGATCCCCGAGGTCGCCACCGCCCCCGTGCTCGACGGGGTGGAGCGTCCCGGCGAGTACCCGGGCCCGGAGCTGCCGCTGGTGCACTGGGAGGGCGAGAAGGTCGGCGCGGAGGACGTCTCGGCCACGGCGAAGCTGTCGCGGCACGGTGACGACCTCTACGTGTTCGTCAAGGTCACCGACGACCGCAGGGGCACGGCGCTGGAGGAGAGCGACGCCAAGCGCCACTGGCGTACGGACGCGGTCGAGATCACCCTCGACCCGCGCGGCACGGCCGACGACACCTCGACCACCTTCAAGACGGGCATCTTCCCGTACACCGCGAACGGCGGCGGTGCGGCGGCCGAGCGCGACGGCGACAACCGGCAGGGCCCGGCGGCCACCACGGCGCCGGGGATGCGGGTGGTCTCGGCGGTCTCGGACCCGTACCGGGGCTACACGATCGAGGCGAAGATCGCGCTGGCCGACCTGCCGGCCGCGGCGGACCCGGAGAAGTTCGCGCTCAACGTCCTCGTGTACGACTCGGACACCGACGACAAGACGGGCCAGACCCGGCTGGCGTGGTCGCCGTTCGGCAGCGCCCAGGCCGACCCGTACGTCTGGGGCACCGCGACGCTGGAGGGGTACACCCCGCCGGCGGACCGGCCCACGGAGCCGGCCGAGCCGGAGATCCCGAAGGACGCGGCACGCAGCGAGGACTCGCCGGCGTCGGTGGCGCAGTCGCAGCGTACGGGCGTCCCGCTCGCGGTCGGCCCGCGTCCCCGCGGCTGACCCGGCAGGGCACGCCACGGCAGGCTGCGGCCGGCCGAAGCGCCCGGCGGGCGCGCGCCCTTGACGCGCGCCCGCCGGGGCGTACGCCCCGCGCCCCGCCCGCCCCGGCGGGGCGCGGACCGCACTCCCCGGGCGCCCCGTTCAGGGGGCACCCCGCCGGTATCGTGAGCCGCATGGTCACGGACACCAAGGACGCTCAGCGCGGCGAGGAGATACTCGCCGTCTTCGACTCCGCATTCGGCGAGCTGCTCGCCGCCGATCCCGCCGCCTTCCGGCTGAAGTTCCGCAAGATGGCGGCCTCGGCGTTCGCCTTCTACCGCGGGACCGCCGCCCTCTACTACCACGACCTGGAGGCCGGCGAGCGCGGCGACCCGTTCCTGACCGAGCAGACGAGCCGGGTCTGGATCCACGGCGATCTGCACGCCGAGAACTTCGGCACGTACATGGACGCCAACGGCCGGCTCGTCTTCAACGTCAACGACTTCGACGAGGCGTTCGTCGGCCCGTTCACCTGGGACGTCAAGCGGCTGGCCGGCTCGCTGGCGCTCATCGGCTACACCAAGGCGCTCAGCGACGGGCAGATCTCCGGCCTCGTCCGCGCGTACGCCGACGCCTACCGCGAGCGCATCCGCGCCCTCGCCGCCGGCGCCAAGGACGACGAGGTGCCGCCCTTCACCCTCGACACCGCGACCGGGCCGCTCCTCGGCGCGCTGCGCACCGCCCGCGCGCACACCCGCTTCGGGCTGCTGGAGTCGATGACGGAGGTGCGGGACTTCGAGCGCCGCTTCACCTCCGGCGGCGGGGCCATCGAGCTGGACGGGGCCACCCGCGCCCGGGTGCTCGACGCGTTCGAGGGCTATCTGGAGACGCTGCCCTCCGGCGGCCGGGAGCGGCGTCCGGACGCGTACCGGGTGAAGGACGTGGTGGGCCGCCGGGGCATCGGGATCGGCAGCGCGGGGCTGCCGTCGTACAACATCCTCCTCGAAGGGCACAGCGACGCCCTGGAGAACGACATCGTCATCTACATGAAGCGCGGCCAGACCCCGGCGGTCGCGCGGCACGTCACCGACCCGGCGATCCGCCGCTACTTCCACCACGAGGGGCACCGCACGGTCATCTCGCAGCGCGCGCTGCAGGCCGCCTCCGACCCGTGGCTGGGCTGGACCGAGCTGGACGGGGCGGGGCAGTTGGTCGCGGAGGTGTCGCCGTACGCGGTGGACCTGGACTGGTCGGACATCGACGACCCGGAGCAGGCCGCGGCCGTCGTGGGCGACCTGGGCCGGGCCACCGCCACCATGCACGCGGCGGCGGACGTGGCGGAGAGCGGGCACTCGCTGGTGCCCTTCTCGACGGAGCAGGCGATCGACGGGGCGATCTCGGCGGACGCCGACGGGTTCACGGAGATGCTGGTGGACTTCGCGCACGACTACGGGGTACGGGCGCGGGCGGACCACCAGATCTTCGTCGACCTCTTCCGCAACGGGCGGATCTCCGGCCTCTGAGGGAGCCCCCGTCCACAACGGTCTCCTGCGGACGGAACACGGCGGCGGCACAGGGCGCGTACGCGGACGGCGTACGCGCCCTGACGTGCACGCGTCCCCTTGACATCATTATTGGTCTGGACCAACCTGTCCCACGCGCATCCCCCGCCAGGCCCCAACACCCCAAGCCGTGGAGGCAGTTGTGGACCGATTCCCGCGCTTCTCCAGACACCGCTCCCGCCGCAGCGCCCCGCTCGCGGCCCTGCTCGCCGCGCTCGCTCTGCTGGCCGGCGCGCTCTCCGGCACCGCCGCCGGGGCCACCGCGCCCGAGGCCGCCGCCGAGCCCAACCTCGTCCGCAACGGCGGCATCGAGGCCGGACTCGACGGCTGGAGCTGCTCCGCCGGCAGCGGCTCGGCGGTCTCCAGCCCCGTGCGCAGCGGGACGTCCGCCCTCCGGGTGCAGCCGTCGGGCGGCGACCAGGGCCAGTGCACCCAGACCGTGCCCGTACGCCCCAACGCGCAGTACGCGCTGAGCGGCTGGGTGCAGGGCGCGTACGCCTACCTCGGCGCCCGCGGCACCGGCACCACCGACGTCGCGGACTGGACCCCCGCCGCGAGCACCTGGACCGAGCTGAACACGTCCTTCACCACCGGCCCGAACACCACCTCGGTGACGGTCTACACCCACGGCTGGTACGGCCAGCCCGCCTATCACGCCGACGACCTCACGCTCACCGGACCCGGCGGCGACCCGGGCACCGCCCCCGCCGCCCCCACGGGACTCGCGGCCGGCTCCAGCACCGCCACCTCCGTCACGCTGTCCTGGGGCGCGGTGAGCGGCGCGACCGGCTACACCGTCTACCGCGACGGCACCCGCGCCACCTCCGTGACCGGCACCTCCGCCACCGTCACGGGGCTGACGCCCAAGACCTCGTACCGCTTCGAGGTGACCGGCACCAACGCCGCCGGCGAGTCCCCGAGGTCGGCCGCCGTCAGCGCCACCACCGCCGACGGCGGCGGCAACCCCGGCGGCACCCTGCCGCCGCACGCCCTCGTCGGCTATCTGCACACCAGCTTCGCCAACGGCTCGGGCTATACCCGGCTGGCGGACGTCCCGGCGAGCTGGGACGTCATCAACCTCGCCTTCGGCGAGCCCACCTCGTCGGCCTCGGGCGACATCCGCTTCGCGCTCTGCCCGCAGACCGAGTGCCCGAACGTGGAGCCGGTGGCGGACTTCAAAGCGGCGATCAAGGCCAAGCAGGCCGCGGGCAAGAAGGTGCTGCTGTCCATCGGCGGCCAGAACGGGCAGGTCCAGTTGACCAGCACCGCCGCGCGCGACGCCTTCGTCCGGTCGGTCGGCGGCATCATCGACGAGTACGGGCTCGACGGCGTCGACATCGATTTCGAGGGCCACTCGCTCTCGCTCGACAACGGCGACACCGACTTCCGGAACCCCACCACCCCGTCGATCGTCAACCTGATCTCGGCGCTGAAGACGCTCAAGGCGAAGTACGGCGAGCGCTTCGTGCTCACCATGGCGCCGGAGACGTTCTTCGTGCAGATGGGCTACCAGTTCTACGGCACGGGACAGTGGGGCGGCCAGGACCCGCGCTGCGGCGCGTACCTGCCGGTGATCCACGCGCTGCGCGACTCGCTGACGCTGCTGCACGTCCAGGACTACAACTCCGGCCCGATCATGGGCCTGGACAACCAGTACCACACCATGGGCGGCGCCGACTTCCACATCGCGATGACGGACATGCTGCTCACCGGCTTCCCGGTCGCGGGCAACGCCGAACGGTTCTTCCCGGCGCTCCGCCCGGACCAGGTGGCCATCGGGATGCCGGCCAGCACCCAGGCGGGCAACGGGCACGTGTCGACCGGCGAGGTGAACAAGACGCTGGACTGCCTGACGAAGGGCAGCAACTGCGGCTCGTACAAGACCCACGGCACCTGGCCCGGCATGCGCGGGCTGATGACCTGGTCGATCAACTGGGACCGGTACAACGACTGGGAGTTCAGCAAGAACTTCGACGCCTACTGGCCGTAGGAGGGCCGTGGCCGGAGACGTGCGCCGGTCCCGGGCGGCCGGACGCGCGCCGCGCCCGCCCCGCGGGTTCGCGGGGCGGGCGCGGTCGGGCCGCCGGGCACGCGGCCCGCGGGCGGCGGCCCGCCGGTCCCGTGTGGGGCCGGGACCGGGCTCGGCCGGCGGCCGGTTCCGGGCGGGGCCCGGAACCGGGTCCGGCTCAGCCGAAGTTGCGGTCCACGCGGGCGGCTTCGTTCGCGTTCGGGTAGGCGTTCATGCAGGAGGTGCCGGGGCCGCCGCCGGACATCAGTTCGCTGCACGGGCCGCTGTAGTTGTCCGGCAGGCCGAGGATGTGGCCGGTCTCGTGGGCGACGACACGCAGCGAGTAGTACTGCTGGGTCTGGCGCAGGTCCAGGAAGACGTAGCCGTGGCCGCGGCCGTCGGTGACGGCGTGGCTGCCGCGCGGGTCGTTGCCCTGGCGGTAGCTGAAGTCACCGGAGCCGGAGGTCTCGGCGAGCGTGATGTTGGTGGTGGCGTTGTTCCAGATCTGGGTGCTCTGGGCTATGTCGCCCTGGTAGTTGGGCGCATTGGCGTCGTTGTACGTGATGGTGATGGCCTGGTAGCCGGGTTCGGCCGCCTGCTTCTCACGCGCCTTCTCCCGGATCATCTCGAAGAAGGCCCGGTTCTGCTTCTGCTGTTCCTTGTCCTGCCCGACATACGCCGCGGAGGCGGTGGCCTGCGTCGTCTGCCGGTCGTGGTGGTCGGCCGCGGGTGCCGGGGAGGCGGCCAGGCCGGTCAGCGCCAGGCCGAGGCCCAAGGCGGTGGAGACCAGTCTTCCGGAGAGCTTCATGGGGGTTTCTCCTCACGAACGATTGGTCGGTCGGTCGGTGAGGAGTCTGCGGGCGAAGAGGTGGCCGGGGGCAGATCTCATCCGGTGATAGCGGCGTGCGATCCCACCCCCGCCGGCGCCCGCCGCCGGGGCGGAACGGCGCATACGTGTAGTGCCCCTGACAAATAATTGCGGCTATGCTCCCTGCGTGGAGCTGGAGTTGAGGCATCTGCGCGCGCTGTGCGCGATCTCCGACGCCGGAAGTGTGCACGGGGCGGCCAGGTGGCTCGGAGTCTCCCAGCCCGCCCTGACGGCGCAGTTGAACCGCATCGAACGGGCCGTGGGCGGCCGGCTGTTCGTACGCGACCGCTCGGGCTGCCGCCCGACCCCGCTCGGCCGCTCCGTGACCGCTCGCGCCCGGCCGATCATCGCCGAGATGTCCACCCTGGTCAGCGAGGCGCGCGAGGAGGCCCGCGCGCTGGAGAGCGGGCCCCGGCTGCGGCTGGGCAGCACCGCGAACCGGGCGGTGGCCGGCTGGCTGTGCCGGCTGCGCGGGCGGTTCCCGGACACGGACGTCTCCATCCGCGTCGACCCGTCGCCGAACTCGCTGCTGCGGATGGTCGCCGAGGGCCACCTCGACGTCGCGTTCGTGCACGAGGTCACCGGCTGCCCGCTGCGCGTACCCGACGGCGTCGGCCAGCGCACGCTGCTCTGGCGCGAGCCGCAGTTCGTCGCGCTGCCCGCGGCGCACCCCGCGGCCGCGGGCGAGGAGGTGGCGCTCGCCGACCTCTGCGGGCACCCGTGGGTCGTCGACCCGCACGTGGACGGCGAGTGGCACGGCATCCGCCGGATGTTCGCCAGCGCCGGTCTTGAGCTGCGGGTCATCCAGGGCGACTACCTGACGGGCGCCGACCTGGTACGGGCCGGGGTCGCCGTCACCCCGTGCCAGCCCACCTCGACGCCGCGCCCCGGCATGGCGATCAGGCCGCTGCGCGGCGACCCGCTGACCGTACGGCTGCTGCTCGCCGCCCGGGCGGCGTCGACCACCGACGGCGAGTTCCACGCCGTCTACACCGCGCTGGAGGACGCCTACCGCGAGGCGGCCAGGTCCACCGAGACGTATCTGCGCTGGCTGCACCGCAACGACAACCCGCTGCTGCTCACCTGACGCCCGCCTGCCCGCGCCCCCGGGCGCCGCCCTCCGCGCCTGGCCGCGGGCGCGCAAGCCGGTTTACTATCCCTTTACCCTGGTGTCGGAGACACTCGATAAGAGACACTTCCGGCACCCCGCCGACGATTACGAAGGAGCAGCGGTCCCGCAATGGGCGAACCTCCCAGTACCAGCCGTGCCACAGCCCGCCGGAGAACGAGCGACGGGGCGGGGGTGGCACGGTGACCGAGATCCTTCTGCTGCTCGCCGCCCTGGCCCTCACCCTGGCCTGCGCGATCTTCGTGGCGGCCGAGTTCTCCCTGACCACCGTCGAGCGCGGCGACCTGGAGCGGGCCGCCGCCGCGGGTGAGCGGGGCGCCGAGAGCGCCCTGAAGGCCGTCCGCCGGCTCACCTTCCAGCTCTCCGGCGCCCAGCTCGGCATCACCGTGACCTCGCTGGTCATCGGCATGCTGGCCGAGCCCTCGCTGGCCACGCTGCTGCGCGGCCCGCTGGCGGCGACGGGCCTGGGCGGCACGGCCTCGCCGGTGGCGACGCTGCTGGGCGTGGCGCTGTCCACGGTGGTCCTGATGGTGATCGGCGAGCTGGTGCCGAAGAACTGGGCGATCGCCCGGCCGCTGGCCGTGGCGAAGACCGTGGCCGGGCCGCAGCGCGGCTTCACCACCGCCTTCGGCCCGTTCATCCGCCATCTGAACAGCACCGCGAACAGCGTCGTGCGCCGCATCGGGCTGGAGCCCGCCGAGGAGCTGGCCTCGGCCCGTACGCCCGACGAGCTGGTCTCGCTGGCCCGGTACTCCGCCGAGGGCGGCGCGCTGGAGGCGGACTCCGCCGAGCTGTTCGTCCGCACCCTGCACCTGCACGAGCTGACCGCGGAGAACGTCATGACGCCCCGCGTCGACGTCAAGGCGCTGGAGTCCGGCGCCACCGCCCTCGACGCCGCGAACCTCGCCCACGCCACCGGGCTGTCCCGCTTCCCCGTCTACGCCCACAGCCTGGACGAGGTCGTCGGCACGGTGCACATCCGCGACGTGCTCGCCCTGGAGCCCCGCACCCGGGCCACGACGCCGGTCACCGAGCTGGCCACCGAGCCGCTGCTGGTGCCCGAGACGCTGCCCGCCGACCGGCTGCTGGAGCAGTTGCGCGAGCGGCGCACGATGGCCGTGGTCATCGACGAGTACGGCGGCACCGCGGGCGTGGCCACGATGGAGGACATCGTGGAGGAGGTCGTCGGCGAGGTACGCGACGAGCACGACCCGGTCGAGCTGCCCGACCTGCAGCCGGCGGGCGTCGGCGCGGACGGCAGGCCCACCTGGGACGCGGACGGCAGCGTCCGCCTGGACCAGCTCGCGGAGCTGGGCCTGGAGGCCCCCGAGGGCCCGTACGAGACGGTCGCGGGGCTGATCGCCACGCTGCTGGCCCGCATCCCCGCCAAGGGCGACGCGGTGCACCTCGCCGGCTGGCGGCTGGACGTCCTGGCCGTCGAGCACCACCGCGCCGACCGGGTCCGGATCACCGCGCCCGCCGATAACGCGGCCGGTGCCGCGCCGCCGCTCCGGGCCGCCGCGCCCGACCAGCGCCGGCCCGCCGAGGAGGTGCGCCGGTGACCGCGCTGCAACTGTGGATCGGCGCCCTGACGCTGGTCACGAACGCCTTCTTCGTCGGCGCGGAGTTCGCGATGATCTCCGTACGGCGCAGCCAGATCGAGCCGCAGGCCCGCCGCGGGCACAAGCGCGCCCGCATCACGCTCTACGGCCTCGAACACCTCTCGGCGATGATGGCCACGGCCCAGCTCGGCATCACCGTCTCCTCGCTGGTGCTGGGCGCGGTCGCGGAACCGGCCATCGCGCACCTGCTGGAGCCCGGCTTCGAGGCGGCGAACGTGCCGTCGGCCGCGGTGCACCCGATCGCGTTCGTGATCGCGCTGACCGTGGCGACGTACCTGCACATGCTCATCGGCGAGATGATCCCGAAGAACATCGCGCTGGCCGCCCCCGTGCCCACCGTGCTGCTGCTGGGCCCTGCGCTGGTCGCGGTGACCCGGGCGCTGCGACCGGTGGTCTTCGGCATCAACGCCTTCGCGAACGCGCTGCTGAAGCTGCTGCGGGTGGAGCCGAAGGACGAGGTGGCGGCGGTCTTCACCGACGACCAGCTCGCCCGGATGGTCACCGACGCCAGCCAGGCCGGGCTGCTGGAGCCGGCCGACGGCGAGCGGCTGCGGGACGCACTGGAGCTGGGCACCCGGCCGGTCGGCGAGATCCTGGTGCCCGCGGGCACCATGACGACCGTCGAGGACACCGTCACCCCGGCGCGCCTGGAGCGGCTGGCCGCCGAGGCGGGCTTCTCCCGCTTCCCGGTCACCGACCGGGGCGGCGCGCTGCTGGGCTACCTGCACATCAAGGACACCCTCGGGGTGACGGAGCGGGACGCGCCGTTCCCGCGTACGGCGCTGCACCCGATGACGCGGGTGGCCATCGACACCCCGCTGGACGACACACTGACCGCGCTGCGCGCCGCCGGCAGCCATCTGGCGGCCGTCACCGGCGACCAGGGGCGGGTGCTGGGCTTCGTCACCATGGAGGACGTCCTGTCGGAGCTGGTGGGCCCCGCGCCGGCCGCGGCGTGAGCGCCCGCCCGCCGGTCCCGCCCACCGGCTCCCGCCGGGGGTACGGGCCGGCGGGCGGCGGCGCCGCGCGGGAAAACCCCTCGTGCGCGGGGACCGGCCGCGGTACGGTCGCGCTCTCGGCGACGGCGGGAGGCGGCTCATGCACGGTCCGCCCTCCGGCGCGCCCGCGGACGGTCCCGTACCCCCGGCACCCGGTGCCGAGCTGGTCTGCGACGAGTCCGGCTACGAGGGCGAGAACCTCGTCGGCGGCATCACCGACGTCTTCGCCCACGCCGGGGTGGCGATCCCGGTCGCGGACGCGGCCGACTGCATCCGCGAGCTGCGGGACCGCATCCGCTCCCCCGCGACCATGTACAAGGCGAACCACCTCCAGCGCGAGAAGCACCGCGGCACGCTGCTGTGGTTCCTCGGCCCGGACGGGCCCCTTCCGGGCCGCGCCCGCGTCCATCTGACGGAGAAGTCCTTCTTCGCCGTCGCCCGGGTCGTGGACCTGCTGGTGTCCGGGACGGACCCGGCGGACGCGGCGGCGATGCTGCGCGGCGTGCACGCGCGCGGCCCCGCGGGCGAGCTGTACCGCGCGGGCCCGCGCCTCTACGGCGGCGAGCGCTGGCGGGCGTTCCTCGCCGCGTTCAACGAGCTGATGTGGATCAACACCCGCCGGGGCGCGGAGACGTCGGCCGACGGCTTCTTCGGGCTGGCCGACGAGCTGCACCGGGCCGGGGCGCCGGGCGAGGCCGGGCGGATGCTGGGGCTCGTACGGCAGGCGCGGCCGCGGGCCGAGGCGCTGCGTGCGGCGCTCCTCGAAGACCCGCGGACCGTGCCCGCGCTCGACTCGCTGCTGCCGGCGCTGGCCGCGGCGGTCGCGTACTGGGGGCGGGACGGGACGCCGGTGACCATCGTGCACGACCGGCAGACGGCGCTGACCGGGGAGCGCGTCGCCCGGCTGTACGACGTGTGCCGGCCGCCGCGCGCGCACCTGCGCGAACTGCGGTTCATCGACGCGGACTCCGACCCGCGGGTGCAGCTCGCCGACTTCCTCGCGGGGATCGCCCGCAAGCGGGCCTCCGACGCACTGGCCGGCCTCGCCGACCCCGAACTCGACGAGCTGCTGCGCCCGTACGTCGCCCCCGACTCGGCGTGGGGCGACGCGCGGAGCTGGGCGCTGCTCGGCCCAGAACCCGCGCCCCGGGCGGGCCTCACCCCGGCCTGAGGGGCGCCCGGGTCCCGGGCGCCGCGGTGCCCGCTCAGCGCGGGGTGGCCGCTCAGCGCGGGGTGGCCGCCAGCCGTACGGCCAGGCCCGCGAAGACCGTGCCGCTGAAGATGTTGAGCCCGCGCGCCAGCCGGCGGCTGCGGCGCAGCGCCCGCGACAGCCGGCCGGAGAGCAGGCCGACCGAGCCGTCGACGCAGAAGCCGACGACGACGCCGGTGATGCCGAGGAGGAGCAACTGCAGCGGCAGATGGCCGCGGCCGGGGTCCACGAACTGCGGCAGGAACGCGATGTTGAACATGATGACCTTGGGGTTCAGCAGGTTGGTGATCATTCCCTGCCAGAACGCGCGGCGCCGGCGCGGCCCGCTGCGCCTGCCGTCGGCGCCGGCCGCCGCGTCGTCCTCGTCGCCGGGCACGGAGCGGTCCCGGAAGGCGCGGATCGCGAGGTAGAGGAGGTAGGCGGCGCCGAGCCAGCGGAGCACGTGGTAGAGCACCGGCAGCGCGCCGAAGAGCGCGGAGAGCCCGAGGGCGGCGGCGCAGGCGTGCACGAGCATGCCGCAGGCCACGCCGGCCGCGGCCATCACGCCCATGCCGGAGCCGCCGCGACCGCCCATGGCCACGATGAACATCATGTCGGGGCCCGGGGTGATGGAGAGCACGAAGATCGCCACGACGAAGGCGGCGAGGAGGGACAGGTCGACCATGGCGGCGATACTGGCACCGCGCCGCCGCCCCGGGCGACCGAATTCCGGATGCCGGTACGCGGCCGCGGGTGACCTGTCGCCCGGCCCTCGTACGCGGGGGCCGCGTGGCGCCCGTAGCACCGCGGCATATGCCATCCGGGGGTCCGTACGACCGCGGAACGCTCGCTGAACGCCCGCGTCCGCGGGGTAGCTTCGCCCCTCGTGCCGCAGCCGTCTAATGTGGTCTGCCACGACCACCCCGGACCCCGGTGGGCCGTCGCCGGAGCACGAGCGAACCGCCCATCGCTGGGAGCAGATCCCGGTGCGCCCCCACCTTCGACCGGGAACCACTCCCGAGTTCAGCCCACGTACCCGGATGCGGGCAGCGGGTCGCGCGTGAACTCCGGCGGCACGTCCGGCCGCACATCCGGCCGGCACAGCAGCCGTGAAACGAGGTGACGACCCCATGCCCGAGGAGTCGCGAGAGGAAGGTCTGGCCGCCGCGTTCGTGGACCTGGCCGACACCCTCGACAGCGATTTCGACGTCGAGCAGCACGCGCGCAGGCTGGCGCTGCACTGCGCCGAGCTGCTCGACGTCAGCGCCGCGGGCGTCGTCCTCGCCGCCGACGGCGGTGCCGCGCTGACCGCGTCGGCCTCCGACGAGCGCGCGCACGCCCTGGAGAAGGCGGAGGTGGAGTGGGGCGAGGGCCCCGCCGTGGACTGCTACCGCACGGCGAGACCCGTGCCCGCCATCCCGCTCGCGCACGCGCGGGCCCGCGCGGACTGGCCCCGCTTCACAAGCCAGGCGCTGGAGCTGGGCTTCGCCCTCGTCGCCTCCGCGCCGATGCAGGCCCGGGGCACGACGGTCGGCGCACTCACCCTCTTCCGGGACCGGCCCGGCACCCTGCACACCGCACAACTGCGGCTGGGCCAGGCGCTCGCCGGCGTCGCCACCCTCGGCATCCTGCAGCAGCGCGCGCTCGCCGAGCAGACGGCGGTCGCGGCGCAGTTGCAGAACGCGCTCAACTCCCGCATCGTCATCGAGCAGGCCAAGGGCGCGCTCGCCCAGCGCCGGAGGATCGCCGTCGACGAGGCGTTCCGCCTGCTGCGCGGGCACGCCCGCAACAACCGCAGGCCGCTGGCCGACGTGGCCCGCGAGGTGGTCGAGGAAGGATTCGACCTGGCGCCGCAGGACGGCTGAATCCGGCCCGTGGACGGCCGGTTCCGGTCGGTCGGCACGCGCGCCGGGGGCGCGTGGCCGGCGGGCGGAAGGCGGGCGGCCGGTCAGGACAGGGCGAACGTCGGCGGCACGCTGGGCAGTTCCATCGCGGCGTCCAGGAACCGGTCCTCGCGCGGCGGCAGGAACTGCAGCGTGCTCGCGTGCGCCGGTCCTTCCGCCGTCATCGCCCACATGCACAGCATCGCCGCGGGACGCCCCGCGGGACCGGGCGAAGCCTCCAGCGTGGCATAGCGCACCGGCGCCCCCAGCGGCGCCGTCACCAGCACGAAGTGCGCCTCCGGCGGCGCCACCGCGGGCGGCAGCGTGACGAGGACGGAGTCGTGCCGGACGAGCCGGCCCACGGGCCGTTCTTCCGACTGCTCCCGGGCGGGCAGCCCCGCCCCCGCCTGCCGCCACAGCGCCCGCAGCTCGGCGTCGAGCGAGCCGTCGAGCGCGGCGGCGAGCAGGCGCTCCGGCGCGGTCAGGGCGAGGTCGCGGAGCACGGCGTGGGCGAAGGCGCAGTGCTGGCGTCGGGCATCCGTAGCATTCATACATCAGTTCTATCCGAGCCCACTGACAACGCCCCTCCGGCGGGCGGCCGTTCACCCGGGCCCGGGTGAACGGCCGCCCGCCGGCTCAGGGCAGGGTGAGCCCGTACGCCTTGAGTGCGGGGACCACCGGCTGGTAGAACGTCGCGCCGCCGGAGCTGCACGAGCCGCCGGACACGATCAGGCCGAGCGCCGTGCCGCCGGAGTAGGCGGGCCCGGCGCCGTCGCCCGGTTCGACGCAGACGTGTGAGCGGAACAGGCCGAAGACCGTGCCCTCGGGATAGCTGATGGTGTCGTTGACAGAGACGACCGTGCCGCAGTGCACCCCGGTGGTCCGGCCGGCGTGGCACACCTGCTGCCCGACCGAGGGCTGGGCGGCGCCGGTGATCTGGATCGTCCCCGGTCCCGCCGCCAGCTCGCCGGGGTAGGTGAAGGCGGGGTTCGTGTAGCGGATCAGGGCGTAGTCGCCGCCCGGGAAGCTCACGCTCTCGGTCCTGCCGATCTCCACCGTCCTGGCGGCGTCCGCGTACCAGACCGGCCCCGCGGCGTCGACGCAGCGGCCCTGCATCAGGGCGTAACGCTCCCCGCCGCGGCCCGCGTTGAAGCCGACCGGGCAGGATGGTCCGGTGCTGCTGTAGAGCACGTCGCCGCCGCGGACGGCCTGGCCCTGCGCCCCGGCGGCGGGCGGGGCGAGGGCGGTGAGCACGGCGAGGAGCACGGCGGCCAGGACGGCCGCCGCCGGGGTGAGCCTCAGGGGGGCGGGGTGCGGGGTGAGCGGAGCGCGACGTAAGTTCACGGATCCTCCCGTCGTGGGGTCGGCGACCGCATTGTCGCGCAGGGCCGAGTGCCCCGTACAGCAGAGCCGTTCGGCCCTATTCGGGTGCGTATCACCCGCGGCATGCTGGTTCCGCCTCGGCGAGCCGTGGCGTGGGGGGTGAGAGCCGATGCGGCGCGGAAGCCCGCGCCGCATCGGCTCGCCTTCGCCTTCGCCTTCGCCGTCCCTCCCGTACGGCCGCCGCGCGGGCCGGCCGGCTACCGCTCGGAGGGTCCCGCGCTCCCCTGCCGCCAGTGCGGCTCCACCCGCGCCCAGTCGCGCTCCCACTCCTCCGCGCGCCTGCGGTCGAGACGTACGCGCACCACGGTCCTGGTCCCGAACACCAGGCATCCCACCACTCCGGCCGCTCCGCCGGCGGCCACGGCGCTCTGCACGCCGGTGTCGCCCGCGGGCGGCGGCGGGTCCACGGCGTGCCGGCCGGCCGCGTCCGTCCAGATCTCCGCCTCGGCGCCCTTGAGCAGCCCGGCGGACACCCGCGTACGTCCGGTGTGCGCCCGCCCGTCAGTGTCCCGCCAGCGCACCTTGGTGGCCACCTCGCCGCCCGACCACCCGTCGCCCCGCAGCATCGTCAGCGGCGGCGCGTCCTCCAGCAGCACGGCCGTCGTCCGCTGCCGCTCCGCGCTGCGGCTGCTCAACTCCTCGTGGACGGCGGCCGCGGACGCCCAGGCGGCCGCGGTGCCGCCGAGGGCGAACACCGCGACGGCGCCGAACGTCACCCAGCCCTCCAGCACGTCCGTACGCCGTCTGAAGGGGTTGCGCCGGCTCCACACTCTGCGTACCGGGCGGTCCCCCTCGCGCCCCATGCCCGCTCCCGCGGCCATCGGCACCCCCCATCCGCTTCCCTTGCGCCCGGGTAAAGGCTCTCGCACCGACTGTCGCACTTCGGCCCCCGTTCGGCGAGAACCGGGCGGACGCCGACGCGCGGGTCGTAGCATCCGGGTGCCCGCAACGTGCCGGTCATGGGCCCGTTCGGCCCTACCCCCGGGGCCCGGCGGCCAAGGACGATCGAGCCAGCCGAGCAGGAGCTGAAAGGTGTCCGACGTGACAGTGGAAAGGAAATTCTCGGCGGCCCGCCCCATCAGGGTCTTCCTCGTCGACGACCACGAGGTGGTCCGGCGCGGCCTGCGCGACCTGCTGGAGGCCGAGCCCGGCATCGAAGTGACCGGCGAGGCGGGCACGTTCGCGCAGGCGCTCGCCCGCGGACCCGCGCTGCGGCCCGACGTCGCCGTGCTGGACGTCCGGCTGCCGGACGGCGACGGGATCGGGGTCTGCCGCGAGCTGCGCTCGCGGATGCCCGAGCTGGCGTGCCTGATGCTGACGTCCTTCGACGACGACGACGCGCTGCTGGACGCGATCATGGCGGGCGCCTCGGGGTACGTGCTCAAGCAGATCAAGGGCGGCGACCTGGTCTCCGCGGTACGGACCGTGGCCTCCGGGCAGTCCATGCTCGACCCCGCCACCACCGCCCGGCTGATGACGAACCTGCGCCGCGACGACGTCCCCTCCGCGCCGGAGAACGAGGTGCTCGCCGGTCTTTCGCCGCGCGAGCTGGACGTGCTGGAGCTGATCGGCGAGGGCCTGACGAACCGGCAGATCGGCCAGCGGCTCTACCTGTCCGAGAAGACGGTGAAGAACCACATCTCCCGGCTGCTCGCCAAGCTGGGCGTGGAGCGCCGCATACAGGCGGCGGTACTCGCCAGCAAGGCCCACCGCCCGCCGGGCGCGTGACGCCCGCCGTACGCGCCTGCCGCGGCCCGCGCGCCGCGCCGCTCACCCCCGGCCGGGGTCCTGCCCGCTCCCGTCCGTGCCGCCCCCGCCGCCCTCCCGCCCGTCCGCCTGCTCCCCCGGGCCGCCCCGCTCCTGCACCGCCCGGCGGTCCAGCGGCACCCGCCACACCAGGCGCGTACCACCGCCGGCCGGCGGGTCGAGCGTCAGCTCGCCGCCGAGCTGCCTGGCCCGCTCCGCGATGTTCGCGAGCCCGCTGCGCCGCCCGCCGTCCGGCAGGCCGCGCCCGTTGTCCGTCACCGTGAGCGCGACCAGGCCCTGCCCGGCGATCACCGTGATCTCGACCGACGACGCGCCCGCGTGCCGGGCGGCGTTGGACAGCGCCTCCCCGAGCACGGCCACGAGGTGGTCGGCCACCGGCGCCGGCACGTCGGTGTCGAGCAGCCCCTCGGTGCGCAGCACCGGCGTGAACCCGAGCGTGGCGACCGAGTCCTTGGCCTGGCTGAGCACGCGCAGCCGCAGGCCCTGCGCGGTCGGCCCGTGCTCGTGTCTGCGCAGGCCGAAAATCGTGGTTCGGATGATCTTGATGGTCTCGTCCAGGTCGTCCACGGCGCGCAGCAGCCGCTCGGTGCCCTCCTCGTGGGTTACGAAGCGCACCGCGCTCTGCAGCGTCATGCCGGTGGCGAACAGCCGCTGGATGGCCAGGTCGTGCAGGTCCCGGGCGATGCGGTCGCGGTCCTCGAAGAGCGCGAGCTGCTCGGCGTCCCGGCGCCGCTGGGCCAGCTCCATGGCCACCGCCGCCTGCCCGGCGAAGCCCACCAGGGCATCGGTCTCCTCCGGGCCGAAGCGCTCGCCGCCCGCCTCCCGGCCGACGAGCAGCACGCCGCGCAGCCCGTCGCTGGTGCCCAGCGGTACGGCGACCGCCGGGCCGATGCCGTTTTCCGGCAGCCCGCCGTCCCGTACCCGGGGGTCCTTCGTCACGTCGTCGCTGATCGCCAGCTCCACCCGGGTGAAGGCGGCGCCGGACAGCGTCCCCTTCATGGGCAGCGTGCGCCCTTCGAGCACGTCGGCAGCGGTGCCCTGGGCGAGCACGATACGCAGCTCGTCGGCGCCCTCGGCGGGCAGCGCGACGGTGCCGAGGTCGGCCTTGAGGATGCTGCGGGCCCGGTCGAGCATCAGGCCCAGCACCTCTTCCTCCTGGGCGCCGGAGAGCAGGGTGTTGGTCACCTCGCCGCTGGCCTCGATCCAGCGCTGCCGGCGGCGGGCCTCCTCGTACAGCCGGGCGTTCTCGATCGCCACGCCCGCGGCCACGGCGAGCGTCGACAGGACCGCCTCGTCCTCGCCGTCGAACTCCTTGGCGCCGCGCTTCTCGGTGAGGTAGAGGTTGCCGAAGACCTCGTCGCGGACCCGGATGGGCACGCCGAGGAAGGAGTGCATCGGCGGGTGGTTGGGCGGGAGCCCGTACGAGGACGGGTGGTCCTGGAGCTCCTGGATGCGCAGCGCCTCGGGGTGCCGGATCAGCTCGCCGAGCACGCCGTGCCCCTGCGGCAGCGGGCCGATCTCCTCGTACTCCTCGACGGAGATCCCCACGGGGATGAACTGCGCCAGCCGCTCGCCGTGTTCGATGACGCCGAGCGCACCGTACTCGGCGTCCACGAGCACCACCGCGGCCTCCACGATCCGCCGCAGGACCTGGCGCAGGTCCAGCTCCCTGCCGACCGTGAGCACCGCCTCCAGCAGGCTGTGCACCCGGTCGCGGGTGCCGCGCACCTCGTCGATGCGCAGTTGCAGCTCGTCCAGGAGCTGGTCGAGCTGGAGGCGGGGCAGGTGCCCGCCGTGTCCGCTTGTCGCCATCGCATCCCCCCACAGGACCCCGGGTGGTCAGACAGCACCTCCCCGCACCACGGTAGCCACGTCGTCACGCTCCGGGAGCCGTTCCCGGTCACCCGAATGCACGATGCGGCACGGGCCTGCGGAAAGCCTCACTCAGTGTGGACACCGGCGGGGCTTCAGGCCGCGGGGGCGGGTGGCGGGGGGCCCGCTCGGCGGGCGGGCCGCCGGTGTGCGGCCTTACCGTGGGCATATGGCAGAGAACGAGGCCCTGGCCCTGCACGCCGCCGCGCTCGATCAGTTCACCCGGCACGTCCACCAGGTGGGTCCCGACCAGTGGGGTGCGGCCACGCCGTGTACGGAGTGGAGTGTGCGGGATCTCGTCAACCACATGGTCGTCGAGCAGTTGTGGGTGCCGCCCCTGCTCGCCAGGGAAAGGGTCGCGGATGTGGGCGGCGAGTTCGAGGGCGACCAGCTCGGCGACGATCCGGTGGAGGTCTGGGACGGCGCCTCCGCCGAGGCCCGCGCCGCCTTCGCGGAGCCGCTCGCCCTGGCCCGTACGGTGCACCTGAGCTACGGGGACAGCTCCGCTGAGTCGTACTGCCTGGAGATGGCCGTGGACGCGATCGTGCACTCCTGGGACCTGGCCCGGGGCATCGGCGCGGACGACGTACTGCCCGCGGAGCTGGCGGAGTTCGCGCTCGGCCAGGTGGAGCCGCAGGCCCGGGTGCTGGCGGCCAGCGGGCTCTTCGCCGACCCCGTGCCGGTGCCGCCGGACGCGGACGCGCAGACGCGGCTGCTGGGGCTGACCGGGCGCCACGCCTGAGCCTTGGGGCTTCCGGGGGTTACGCGTCCGTGCGCTGCGGGGCCGTGAGGATCGTGCCCTGCGCCACCGCGCACAGCTCGGGACCGCGCTCGCCGTCCGCGGCGGCGCCGCTGTCTGGGGCGTTCGGGGTGTCCGGCCCGACCGCGTAGATGTCGCAGCGGCAGACGGCCTGGCGCCGGCCCGCGTGCACCACGTACGCCTCGGCCCGCAGGGTGCCGTCCCGCGCCGGGCGCAGGTACTGGACGGAGAAGCCGCCGGTGAGGACCGCGGGACCGAGGACCGTGCCGGCGGCGAACGTCAGCGCGTTGTCGGCGGCGTAGGCGAGCAGGCCGCCGTGCGCGTAGCCGAACTGCTGGCGCAGGTCGTCGCGGATGTCCACCTCCAGCGTCGCGGCGCCGTCCGCGAACGCGGTGATCCGGGCGCCGAGCAGCCGGCTGAACGGCTGCTCGTCGAGCACCTTCTGCGCGAAGTCGATCCCGAGGTCCGTCATGTGACCCCACGGTAACGGCTGTTGAGCCGTACCCCTAGCTCCGCTCGGGTTCGCACAGTTCGACCCAGGTGCACTTGCCGCGGGGCAGCAGGTCCACGCCCCAGCGGTCGGCCACCTGGTCGATGAGGAACAGCCCGCGCCCGCTGGTGTCCATGTCGCGTACGGGCATCAGGCACGGCAGCGCGCGCGAGGGGTCGCGCACCTCGATGCGGATCCGGCCGCGCCCCCGCGACATGCGCAGCCCGAACGTGCGCGCCCCGGTGTGCCGTACGGCGTTGCCGACGAGTTCGGAGACCAGCAGCACGGCGTGCTCGGCGAACCCCGGCGACATGCCCCAGTGCCGGACGACGACCGCCTCGGCCAGCCGGCGGGCGGTCCCGGCGGACTCGGGCCGCGACGGCAGCCGCACCTCGCCGACGGCGGGGTTGCCCCAGTGGTCCATCGGGGCGGGGGCTTCGGTGCCCGCGGCACCGTCGGCGGGGGCCGCGGTGGGGAAGCGCCGGTAGGCGGGCGAGGGCAGCGGCCGCAGCAGCTTCCTGCGCGACCGCCGTACGGCGAGGGCCTCCGGATGTGCCGGCTCGTCCCGGTGGAGTTGCTGGATGTCCTCAAGGCCCGCCATGGCCTCATGATGGCGCGGGCGGACGTCTTTGGGAGCATTTCCGCGCCAACAAGTCCTGCGGAAACCTACATTCCGTGAACGTTCCCAGGCATATGCCGGAGCCACCTTGCCTCGGTCCCATCCCGCTGAACTGCGTAAACCCCCCGGTGACCGGCGGCCGCAGGACCCCAAAACGCCCGAATCACCGAAGTCTTGCTTCCGGCGCTCACTACCCCCGGCCGGGGGTAGTGGTCACGGAGCGTCGCCGGGCGCCCGGGGCGGCGGAACCCGCCCGGAGGGCGCCCGCGGACCGGCTCAGCGGAACTCCGCCTTCCCCGGCCCCTTCTCCACGAAGCTGCGCATCCCGGTCTCCCGGTCCTCCGTCGCGAACAGCCCCGCGAACCAGCTCCGCTCCAGCGCGAGCCCCGTCTCCAGGTCCGTCTCCAGACCGTGGTCCACCGACTCCTTCGCCGCCCGCAGCGCCATCGCGGGCCCCTTGGCGAGCCGCGCCGCCCAGGCGTGCGCCTGCTCGTGCACCTCCGCGTCCGGCACCACCCGGTCCACCAGACCGATCGTCAGCGCCTCGGCGGCCTTGACCATCCGGCCCGTGAAGATCAGGTCCTTGGCCCGCGAGGGCCCGACCAGCCGGGCGAGCCGCTGCGTGCCGCCCGCGCCCGGGATCAGTCCGAGCAGGATCTCCGGCTGCCCCAGCTTCGCGCCCTCGCCGGCGATCCGGATGTCGGCGCAGAGCGCCAGCTCGCAGCCGCCGCCCAGGGCATACCCGTTGACCGCGGCGACGACCGGCTTCGGCACCCGCGCCAGCGCCGTGAACGACTCCTGCAGACCGCGGCTCCGCGCGACCATGGCCGCGTGGTCCATCGCCTGCATCTCCTTGATGTCGGCGCCGGCGGCGAAGACCTTCTCGCCGCCCCACACCACCAGGGCGCGCACGTCGTCACGGCCGGCCGCCTCGGCGGCGAGTTCGCGGATACGGTCCTGGACGGCGATGTCCAGGGCGTTCATGGGCGGGCGGTCCAGGCGCAGCGTACCGACGCCCTCGGCGACCTCCAGGTATGCAGTCATGCCACCACACGTTAGCGCTCATTAACGCCGCGGGGCCCGGTGCGCTTGCTCACACACCGGGCCCCGCGTGCCGTCCATCCGGATCATCCGGCGGGGCGGCGACAGTTCTCTTCCGTCACTTCTCTTCGATCACTGCGGTGCGGTCCACTCCTCCCAGGACATGTTCCAGCCGTTCAGGCCGTTGTCCGGGGCGATGACCTCGTCCTTGGCGTTCTTGACCTCGACCACGTCGCCGATGAGGGAGTTGCGGAAGAACCAGGAGCCGGGCGTCGACTTGTCGCCGCCGCCGCGGGCGTCGTACAGGCCGATGCAGCCGTGGCTGGCGTTGGCCGAGCCGAACGTGGCCTGGCCCGACCAGTAGTTGCCGTGGATGAAGGTGCCGGAGGTGGAGAGGCGCTGCGCGTGCGGTACGTCCTTGATGTCGTACTCGCCGCCGAAGCCGACCGTGTCGCCGTCCATCCTGGTGACCTCGAGCTGCTCGGTGATCACCATCTTGCCGTTCCAGGTCGGCGTGGACGGCGCGCCCGTGGTCACCGGGATGGTCTTGATGTTCTTGCCGTTCCGCTCGACCTTCATCTTCTTGCTGTCGGCGTCGACCGTGCTCACCTGGCGGCGGCCGATCTCGAAGCCGACGTCCTTGTGCTGCTCGCCGTAGACGCCGTCCGCGCCCTCGACGCCGTCGAGGCGCAGGCTGAGCGTCACGTTCGTGCCGGGCTCCCAGTACTCCTCGGGGCGGAAGTCCAGCCGCTGGTTGCCGAACCAGTGGCCCTCGATCTCCACGTCGGAGTCGGCGGTGACCTCGATGGCCTCCTCGACCTCCTTCATGTTCGCGATCGGCTGGTTGAAGTTGATCGACACCGGCATGCCGACGCCGACGGTGCTGCCGTCCTCGGGCGTGAAGTGGCCGATGAAGGTGTTCTCCGGCACGACGGTGGTGAAGGTGGTGTCCTTGGCGGACTCCAGTCCCTCGGAGTCCTTCGCGACGGCGTGCACCTTGTACTCGGTCTGGGTACGCAGGTGGCCGGTCGGCTTCCACTCGGCGCCGTTCTCCGAGAACTCACCCTTGACCTCGGTGCCCTTCTCGTCCGCCACCTTCACGGAGACGAGCTTGCCCTTGTCCGCGGTCACCTTCAGCTCGCCCTGGGTGCCGACCGCGTCGGCGCCGTCCTTCGGCGTGATCGCGACGACCGCCTGCGAGACCTTCTGCTCCTCGCCGCCCGAGCCGGAACCCCCGGAACCGCCCTTGCCCCCGTCGCCGTCCCCGCCGTCGGAGCCGCCGCACGCCGTCACCACGACGAGCACGGTGCCGGTCAGCAGCGCCGCCAGGCTGTGCCGGGTACGTCCCCTTCGTATCCGCTCCACCTTCAACGCCGTATTCTCCCCTCGGCCACACCGAGCCAGAAGTCCCCCGCGCGTGGTCCATGCGCGCCCTTGCGTTCAAGGTATCCCCAGCTACGGAGATGTGACGCCGCGCGATTGTCACCGTTCGGTCCCAACTGGTACGCGCTGCGCAGGCACTTGCGGCGCGGTGATCCGGTGGCGCCCCGGGAACCGCCGGGTGACACTGCAACCCGATGACCTCCTCTTCCGCCTCGTCCACGCCCTCGTCCCCCTGCCCGCAGGACCCGGCGCGGCGCGCCCGCCCGCCGGAGATCCCCGCCCCGCCGCACGCCGGCCCGCCGGCGCTGCCGGAGCCGCCGCTGCGGCCCCTGCGCAGCCGCGAGTTCGGCCTCTTCTTCGTCGCCCGCGGCATCGCGAGGCTCGGCGACATGATGGCGCCCGTCGCGCCCGCTGCGCGCCGGGGCGATCGCGGCGCTCGGCTTCGGCGCCCAGCCGGCGGCGGTGGGGCTCGGGCTGCCGGTGCCGGCGATCGCCGGGGCGATGGCGGTGGCCGGGGCGGCGCTCGCCTTCTGGGGCGTGATGTGGGCGACGAGTGTCCAGACACAGGTGCCGCCCGCGGCGCTGAGCCGCGTGAACGCGTACGAGATCGCCGGCTCCGTCGCCATGCTGCCGGTCGGCAACGCGCTCGCCGGGCCGGCCGCGGGGGCGTTCGGCGCCCACGCGGTGCTGGTGTTCAACGGTGCGCTGGCGGTGCTGACGGCGTGCGCGCTGCTCGCCGTACCGGCGATACGCAACCTGCGCAGGGTGGACGGCGTACGCAAAGATCCCGTCAAAGGGGACACCCGGCGGACGGATGCGCGCATGACCGACAGGTCAGGAGAAGGGAAAAGAGGGTGAGCGCTTAGCCTGCCCTTACGTAGGCTCGGGGGCGATGCCTGCAGCCGCCATACACACCGAAGAGCCCGAGCCCGCCGACTCCCCGACCGCCGCCGGTACCGGCCCCGACCTCGGGGGACCACCCGCGGGCGGCGAGGAGGACCGCTCCGCGGTGCGCTCGCTGCTGCGCCTGTGGCCGTACGTCCGCCCGGTGCGGGTGCGGCTGTTCTCGGCGGCGGGGGTGGCGATCGTCGCGTCCTGTATCGGGCTCGTGATCCCGCTGGTGCTCAAGTGGCTCGTGGACGGCCCGGTGGCCGACCGCGACTCGGCGGGCGTGTGGCTGGGCGGCCTGCTGATCCTGGTGCTCGGCATCGCGGAGGCGGCGCTGTTCGGCTTCCGCCGCTGGCTGGTCGCGCGCCCGCTGGCAGGCGTGGAGGCGGCGATGCGGGCGAGCCTGTACCGGCACCTGCAACGGCTGCCGGTGTCCTTCCACGACCGCTGGGCCTCCGGCCAACTCCTCTCCCGCGGCACGACCGACCTCCAGCTCATCCGGATGTTCCTGGCCTTCCCGCTGACGTTCCTGGTCGTCAACGGCACGACGATCGCGGTCGGCTGCGCGGTCCTGCTGGCGCAGGAGTGGACCCTCGGGCTGGTGCTGCTGGCGCCGGTGATCCCGCTGGTGGCGCTCTGCTCGGCGTTCGAGCGGCGCTTCTTCGGCGCCGCCCGCCGGGCGCAGGACCAGGTCGGCGACCTGACGACGGTGGTCGAGGAGGCGGTGCTCGGCATCCGCATCGTCAAGGGCTTCGGCCGGCACCGCAGCCAGGCGCAGACGTTCCGCCGGCTGACCCACGAGCTGCGCGGCACCGAGCTGCACAAGGCGCGGCTGCTGGCCGGGATCTGGGCGCTGATCATGACGCTGCCGGAGCTGGCGATCGGCGCGGCGCTGGTGCTGGGCACGGTGCAGGTCGCGGACGGCGACCTGTCGGCGGGGACGCTGGTGGCGTTCCTGTCGACGGCGATGGCGCTGCGCTGGCCGGTGGAGTCGATCGGGTTCCTGCTGGCGATGTGCAACGAGGCGGCGACCGCGGCGGACCGCTACTTCGAGGTGCTGGACGAGCCGGAGGCCGACGCGGCGGACCGCAAGACCGCCGCGGCACCGGCCGGCCCCTCGGTCCCCGCAGCCCCCGCCGTGCCCGCGCAGCGCACGGGGCCCCCGGCCGAAGCCGCGGACGGCATCCGCTTCACCGGCGTCGTCTTCCGCCACCCCGACGCCGGTCCTGACACCGCGCCCGTACTCGACGGCGTCGACCTGCACCTGCGCTCCGGCGAGACCCTCGCCCTCGTCGGCGCCACCGGCAGCGGCAAGACGACGCTCACGGCGCTCGTCCCGCGGCTGTACGAACCGACCGCCGGCCGCATCAGCCTCGACGGCCGCGACATCACCGCCCTCCCCCGCGACGAGCTGCGCGCACTGGTCGCCGTCGCGTTCGAGGAGCCGACGCTCTTCTCCGCGACCGCCGGCGAGAACGTGCTCATGGGCTCGTACGAGGCAGAAGAGCACGACCTGCTGCGGGCGTTGGACATCGCGCAGGCCGACTTCGTGCACCGGCTGCCGGACGGCCACCGCACGGAGGTCGGCGAGCAGGGGCTCAGCCTCTCCGGCGGCCAGCGGCAGCGCCTCGCGCTGGCGCGGGCGATCGTGGGCCGGCCGCGCTTCCTGGTGCTCGACGACCCGCTGTCGGCGCTCGACGTGCACACCGAGGCGCTGGTCGAGGCCGCGCTGCGGCGGGTGCTGGCGACGACCACGGCGCTGGTGGTCGCGCACCGGCCGTCGACGGTGCTGCTCGCCGACCGGGTGGCGCTGCTGTCCGGCGGCCGGATCGCGGCGGTGGGCACGCACGACGAACTGCTGCACGGCAGCGCGGAGTACCGCGCGCTGATGGCGGGCGTGGCGGAGGAGCGGACGGACGGCGCGGCCGGGCCCGCGCACGGCGACGAGGGGGAGCAGCGATGACGGCGACGGTCACCGAGAGACCCGGCGGCGAGGACCCGGACGACGACCGCCCGCGCTCGCGGACCGACCCGTTCGACCAGGACCTGCTGCCCGCGCCCGACGGCGCGTCCCGCACCCTGCTGGGCTCGCTGCTCGCGCCGCACCGCCGCCGGGTCGCCGCGGCGACCGTGCTGATCCTGCTGCAGCAGGCCGCGGTGCAGGCAGGTCCGCTGCTGGTCGCCTACGCCATCGACCACGCCGTGCCCGCGCTGCGCCGCGACGACCACGGCCCGCTGATCGCCGTCGGCATCGCGTACGCGGTCTGCGCGCTGGCGTCCGGGCTGCTCCAGCACACCTTCGTACGGGCCGCCGCGCGCATCAACCAGGACGTGCTGCTCGACCTGCGCGGCCGCATCTTCCGCCACGCGCAGGCCCTCGACGTCGACTTCCACGACCGCTACACCTCGGGCCGGCTCATCTCCCGCTCCACCAGCGACGTGGAGTCGCTGCGCGAGCTGCTGAGCGAGGGGCTGCAGGAGCTGATCGTCGTGGTGCTCCAGGTCGTGTACATCTCCGCGCTGCTGCTCTGGCTGGACCTGGGTCTCGGCGGGGCGGCGCTGCTGTCGTTCGTGCCGCTGTACTTGCTGATCCGCAACTTCCAGCGGCGTTCGATCAAGATCTACACCAAGCGGTCGACGGCGATCGCTCAGGTGATCGTGAAGTTCGTCGAAACGATGAACGGCATCCGGCCCGTCCAGGCGTTCCGCCGGGAGCGCGCGAACGACGAGGACTTCGACCGGCTCAACGGGCACCACGAGCGGGTCAACGGCGACTCCATCCTGGAGATGGCCCGTTACGTCGTCTCCTCCCGGCTGACCGCGAACTTCTTCGTGGCGGCGATCGTGCTGTGGGGCGCGTACCGGGTGGCGGAGGAGGACCTCGCGCTGGGGGTGCTGGCCGCGGCGGTGCTGTATCTGCGGCGGCTGTACGACCCGATCGACCGGCTCGGGATGTTCCTCAACTCCTACCAGTCGGCGGCGGCGTCGCTGCAGAAGATCGCCGGGCTGCTGGCACAGCGTCCCGGCGTGGCGGAGCCGGCGGAGCCGCGGCCGCTGCCGGCGCGGCAGGAGGGACTGCCGGGCCGGGAGGTGCGCTTCGAGGGGGTCGGCTTCTCGTACCGTACGGGCGGCGAGGTGCTGCCCCGCTTCGACCTGACGGTGCCGGCCGGGCAGACGGTCGCGGTCGTCGGCTCGACGGGGGCGGGGAAGTCGACGCTGGCCAAGCTGCTGGCGCGGTTCTACGACCCGAGCGCGGGCCGGGTGCTGCTGGACGGCGTGGACCTGCGGGAGATCGCGAACGCGGAGCTGCGGCGCGGGGTGGTGATGGTCACGCAGGAGGCGTTCCTCTTCTCGGGCACGGTGGCGGAGAACATCGCGATCGGCCGCCCGGACGCGACCCGCGAGGAGATCGAGGCGGCGGCGAAGGCACTGGGCGCGCACGCGTTCATCACGGCCCTCCCGGACGGCTACGACACGGACGTGCGCAAACGCGGCGGCCGCATCTCGGCGGGCCAGCGCCAGTTGGTCGCCTTCGCCCGCGCGCTGCTGGCGGACCCGGCGGTGGTGATCCTGGACGAGGCCACGTCGTCGCTGGACATCCCGGGCGAACAGGCGGTGCAGGAGGCGATGCAGACGGTCCTGCGCGGCCGCACGGCGGTGGTCATCGCCCACCGCCTGTCGACGGTGGAGATCGCGGACCGGGTCCTGGTGATGTCCCAGGGCCGCATCGTGGAAGACGGCCCCCCGGCCACCCTGATAGCCGACCGCGGCCGCTTCGCGGCCCTGCACCAGGCCTGGCAGGACAGCACGCTCTGACCCCCGGCGGGCCCGGCGGGGGCGTGACTCCTGCGCCCCCGGCCCGGCGGCAGGCCGGCGCGTCGGGCCGATGAGTTTGCCGGTCGGCTGAAGTCTTCCTCGTGACAAGCACGCCCCGAGGAGGCCGCATGAAGACCCTCTTCGTCTCCTACCGCGTCACCGACCCGGACCGCTCGCTCGGTTTCTACACCGCCTTGGGCTACGCCGAACTGGTGGAGTGGCCGCCCGGCCATCCCGACGGCATCACCGCGGCAGACTGCGCCTGAGGCGGCCACGGTCTGCGCCGCAGCCTGCCGAACCGACGTGCGACGGCCTCTAAAGCCCGCGCAGCCAGGCGTCGAGAGCGGCGAAGTCCGCATCGGTGAGCCCCCGCCCGGGATCGACCCGGTGCAGCAGGGCCCGCTCCGGATGGTGAACGCCCACCCAGCGGCGGTCGGCTTCGGAGATCTCGTCGTCGACCCAGGCGAACGGGCGGCCGGCCGCCCAGTCGACGAGGAGCGGGGTCTTCCAGTGCAGGCCGCCGGGTTCTTCCCGGTCGTCGTGCTCGGGGATGTCGACCACGGGCAGGTCCGGCAGGCCGAGAAGGGGCGCGATGCTCTCGTTGGCGTCGGCCTGCCAGGTCGTGGCCCAGACGAGTTCGCACGGCAGCGCCGCCAGCCGCGGCCCGTCCGCCGGTTCGACCCGGGCCAGCAGCGGGTTTCCCGTGTCGGGCGAGCGGCGCGCGGCACCGCCGGGACGGCCGTGCCATCTGGGTCCGAAGGGGATGAGCGGTCCGTCGACGTCGAGGAAGACCAGGGGGCGTACGGAATCGGTCACAGCCGCACGGTAACGGCCGTGGCCGGGGCGGGGATCCGGGGGCCGGGACGGTGGTCGGCGGGGGTGGTGGGGCGGTCGGGGGGCAACGGGTGGGGTGGGGTGTGCGGTTCGTTCGGCGACACTCGGGGGATGACCGTATGGGTGCACAGCGTGTCTAGTCTGGCACGCTCCGTGACCGGAATGCTATTCTTCGTTTCGGCTTTCACACCATGAAAGTTGACGATTTCCGCTCCGGTAACCGCAGCTCAGCGCATGCGTCACTGGACTGGACCATAAAGGGTGGCGGTCCCCCCTTCTCAGGCAGGCGTTCCTATGCGTCACTCTTGTCGTGTACGCATCAGGACACCGGTCTGTTCGTACAAGCAGCACCCAGCACCGCCTCTCCCCACCCCCACAGAGCACACGAGTGCCAGGAGGCCGCGATGCACCTGCACAAATCACTCACCCACCGCCTCTTCTCCGGCCGCGCCGGCCGCACCCGCGCCGGCGCCGCCGTCGTCCTGGGCGCATCCCTCGCCCTGGTCGCGGGGCTCACCGCCCCGTCGGCCGCTTCCTCACCGGCCGCCGACAGCGACGCCACGAAGAAGAACCCCGTCCCGCTGGGCCACGCCTACATGGGTATGGGCGTGACCGCGGAGCAGTCGTCCCCCGACGTCAGCCCGATGGACCACACCACCGGTGTGCAGGGAATCGACGTCTCGCACTGGCAGGGCAGCATCAACTGGTCGTCGGTACGCAGCGCCGGCATCCAGTTCGCCTGGATGAAGGCGACGGAAGGCACGAGCTACAAGGACCCGTCGTTCAACACGAACTACCCGGCGGCCTACCGCGCCGGGGTCATCCGCGGCGCGTACCACTTCGCCCGGCCGAACTCCTCCAGCGGCGCGACCCAGGCCAACTTCTTCGCCTCCAACGGCGGTGCCTGGTCCCGTGACAACCTGACGCTTCCCGGCGTGCTGGACATCGAGTCCAACCCGTCGGGCGCGATGTGCTACGGGCTCTCCCAGACCGCGATGCGCAACTGGATCCTCGACTTCTACAACACGTACAAGTCCAGGACCTCGCGCGACGTCGTCATCTACACCAGCCCGAGCTGGTGGAACACCTGCACCGGCAACTGGAGCGGGATGTCGACGCGCAGCCCGCTGTGGGTCGCCCACTGGACGTCCGCCCACAGCCCGAGCATCCCGAACGGGTTCCCGTTCTGGACGGTGTGGCAGTACACGAGCACCGGCCGGGTGAGCGGCATCTCCGGCAACGTCGACCGCGACAAGTTCAACGGCAGCCGGGAGCGGCTGCTGGCGCTGGCGAACAACACCGCGTAACCCGGGAACATCATGCGACGAAGGGGCCGGCCGGGCTACGGCCGGCCCCTTCCGCATGGGCCCCTGTGCCCAGGGGTCACAAAAGATGAGAGTTGCTCTACTCTTCCGCCATGTCGTGGACGCGTAAGGTCCGAACGGCACTTCTCCCGCTCGTCGCGCTGGGCGCGCTGCTCCTCACCACCGCCCCCGCCGCCGCGCACGAGGAGCGCCCCGTCGAGTTCCCCGACGGCACCGGCAGCGTGCCGACGTACCGCGACGAGGAGCCCGACCTGCTGGTCTGCAAACCCGACCGGGCGGACTTCGAGGCCCGCACCGCCGACTTCCCCGCCGCGCTGCGCGAGCGCAACCTCCGGCTGTACGAGCGCTGCCGCGACCGCGGTTACGAGCATCTGCAGGAGGCCGTCGACGCCGTCGACGCACCCGGTATGACCATCGCCATACTCCCGGGCGTCTATCTGGAGGAGCCCAGCCGGCCGAAGCCCACCGGGTCGTGCGCCCGGCTGAAGGCACCGCGGTCCGACTTCGGGTACCAGATCCTGTCGTACGCGCAGCAGGAGCGCTGCCCGCACAACCAGAACCTCGTCGCCATCATGGGCAAGCGGGACCTGCAGATCGAGGGCACCGGCGCGGACCGCGGCGACGTCGTCATCGACGGCCGGTACCGCAAGCTCAACGTCATCCGCGCGGACTCCGCCGACGGCGTCTACTTCCGCAACTTCACCGCCCAGCGCTCCACCTTCAACTCGCTGTACGTGCTGGCCGCCGACGGCTTCGTCATCGACGACGTGCTCACCCGGTGGAACGACGAGTACGGCTTCCTGACCTTCGCCTCCGACCACGGCCTGTACCGCGACTGCGAGTCGTACGGCAACGGCGACTCCGGCATCTACCCGGGCAGCGCCTCCGACATCAACGACGGCCGCGGCTACGACGTCCCCCGCTACGCCATCGAGATCACCGGCTGCCGCAGCCACCACAACATGGTCGGCTACTCCGGCACCGCGGGCGACTCAGTCTGGGTGCACGACAACGAGTTCGACCACAACATGGGCGGCGCCTCCATGGACAGCGCCTTCCCCGGCCACCCCGGACTGCCGCAGAACCACGCGAAGTTCGAGCGGAACCTCATCCACGACAACAACCAGAACTACTACCCGTACGTCGCCGACGGCACCTGCGCCAAACCGCCCGCGGAGCGCGGCTACGAGCAGGGCGTCGTCTGCCCGCAGATATCCATGCCGCCCGGGACCGGCATCATCACCGCGGGCGGCAACTGGAACATCTATCAGGACAACTGGATCTACGGGCACCAGCGGGCGGCGTTCTACCCGCCGCCACAGCCGCCCTGTCGGCCTTCCTCGCCGCCCACGCCGCCGTCCAGCTCACCGGCGCGGCGGTCTACGGCGACCGGTGGTTCGCGCAGTGCGACCCCTTCGAGGCGTACAGCGCGCTGCTCGCCCGGCTCGCCCCCGTCGGCCGCCGCCCCGCCGACGGCGTGCTCGTCCTGCGCTCCCCCCTCGCCGGACTCGACGCCACCCCCGCGCTCCCGGGGCTGACCGCCGTCCTGTGCGTGCTCCTCGGCTCCACCGCCTACGACGGGTTCTCCGCCGCCCCTTCCTGGATCGACACCCTGCAGACCTCCTCCCTCGGCCGCACCGCCACCGCGACGCTGGGCCTGCTCGCCGCCGTCGCCCTCGTCGCCGTCCTGTACGCCGGCTGCGCGGCGGCCGTCCGCCTGGTCTCCGGCCGTCTCGCCCACCCGCTGTCCGCCTTCGCCCACTCCCTCCTGCCGATCGCGCTCGGCTACCTCGTCGCCCACTACTTCACGCTCTTCGTCACCGAAGGACCACGTACCGTCACGATCGCATCCGGCACTGACAATCCGGCCCCGACGGACCCCCCGCTCTCCCCCGGCGGCCTCGCCGCGCTCCAGGTCACCGCCGTCGTCACCGGCCACGTCCTGGGCGTCGTCGCCGCCCACGACCGCGCCGTCCGCCTCTTCCCGCCCGCCCGCGCGGTCGCGGGCCAACTGCCGCTGCTCGCACTGATGGTCTGCTACACGGTCGGCGGCCTGACCCTGCTGCTGGCCGCGTGACCGTGCGGCCCGGCGGCGCGGCGGCGGAGCGGTCCGGCACCATGGACGGCGTGAGCACCCCCTCCCTCCGCCGCACCCCCGTCCAGCAGCGCAGCGCCGAGCGGCTGGCCCGGATCCTCGACGCCTGCGCGGAACTCCTCGACGAGACCGGCTACGAGGAGCTGACGACCAGCGCCGTCGCCGACCGCGCGGGCGTGCCCATCGGCTCGGTGTACCGCTTCTTCCCCAACAAGCGCGCCCTCGCCGACGCGCTCGCCGCCCGCAACCTCGACGACTTCACCGGCCGCGTCACCCGCCGGCTGGCCGCCGAGCCCGCGCAGGCCGGCTGGCGGCGCATCCTGGACTCGATGCTCGCCGAGTACGTCGCGATGATGCGGACGGTCCCGGGCTTCGCGCAGGTGGACTTCGAGGCCAACGACCCGGTCGCGGCCCGGCTCTGCGACATCCTCGCGGAGCGGCTGTCCCTGCCGGTGACGCCGTCGCTCCAGCGGTCGTGCCTGGTGGCGGTCGAGGCGGCCGACGCGCTGCTCCAACTCGCGTTCCGCGCCGACCCGGAGGGCGACGCGGCGCTGCTTGCGGAGACCCGGACACTGCTGCACGCGTACCTGTCGCGCACGCTGGACTGAGGGGGCGGGGTCAGCCTCCCAGGGCCGCCTCCGCCTCCTTCCGGCGGCGCGGTGCCCCGTGGCTCTCCACGTACCACTCGTACTCCCCGCTCACCAGCTCCCGCGCCAGCGCCAGGTCCGGGCCCGCCCCTTCGTCCCGCAGGTGGTACGGGGGCGGGTAGGAGCAGTCGCCGACGAACAGCACGCCCTCCGACGGCACCCCGACCACCGTCGAGTCCGCCGCGTGCCCCCCGCCGACGTGCCGCAGCTCGGCCGTCACGCCCCCGAGGCTGATCACGTGCCGGTCGGTGAACGTCCCGTCGGGCGGCACGATGCGCAACGAGTCCCAGCCGTCCTCCGCCATGGCGCGCAGGCGCGCCGCGTAGCTCGGCACCAGTCGCGGATCACGGGCCATCCCGGCCCGTACGTACGCCTCCGACCACGGCTTCTCCGCCTCCGCGCGCAGCGCTTCCGCCGTCAGCTCGTGCGCGGTCACCGGCACGGCCCATTCCTGCGCGCCCCAGACGTGGTCCCAGTGGTGGTGGGTGTAGACGAGGGAACGGGCCTTCGGCAGGCCCGCACCGCCGAGGGCGTTGCGGATCCGGCGGGCCAGCGCGGGGCTGTGGCCGGCGTCGACGAGCAGGCAGCCGTCGTCGCCGGCGATCACCCCGACGCCCGCCTGCACCCGGTCCGGGTCCGGGTGGTGCGGCCACCACCACACCCGGTCCGTGATCCGCACCAGTCCCGGCACCGCTTCCGCCACGTGCCCGCCTCCCTCTCGCCGCCCCGGCGCCAACAGGCCCGGGACCCGGACTATATGCCGGGCCGCCGCGCCCCCGGGGCCCGGCGCTACGGCGCCTCCGCCGCCGCCAGCAGCGCCCCCGTCACCGCCGCGAACGCCGCACCCACCGGAAGCGACGGCTCCGCGGCGGCGGGGTCCGCGGGCCCCGTAGCCCCGGCAGACCCCGCGGGGTCCCCGGCAGCCGGCTCCGGCACCAGCGTGTCCAGGTCCCCCACCACCCGGACCCCCGACTTCCTGATCCCCGCGACCATCTCCGCGCTGACCTCCGCCGCCGCCCGCCGCGCCCACGCGGGCGTGGCGATCCGCTCCGCGGGGTCCTGCGGCACATGCGCTCCGCGCAGGCAGCGCACCAGGGCCTCGCGCACCAGCTTGCGTTCCGGCGCCGGGCGTTCGGCCCTGGCCAGCTCCTTGTTCACCAGGCGCAGCACCTCCACCTCCCCGGCGGTCAGCGAGCGGTTGGTGAACCCGTCCTGCTCCGGCTCCAGCACCCCGTCCGGCAGGCCGAGCAGCCCCTCGAACGCGCGCAGGTGCGCCAGCGGTTCCGCCTGGTCGACGACGACCACCGTGAGCCGGTCCGCGCCGACGGCGTCCGCCCAGCGCGTCACCAGTTCGTCGTGCCGGTGCCGCCGCCAGAACGACGGCGTCGGCTTCCGGTACGGCGGTCTGCGCAGCATGCCGTCGAGCCACTTGTCGTACGTGTGCTGGTGGCCGGACTTGATGTACTCCTGCCACTGCGACGGCAGGATCTTCACCAGCGGCCGCAGCGTGACGACGACGTGCACCCGCTCCCCGCCGAGCCCGTCGACCACCGCGCGCGCCGCACCGGCGTCCGCGTTGGCGAAGCGCTCGCTGCTGACGACGACCCGGCGCCGCCGCCCCGCGCCGGCGACCTCCGCGCACAGCTTCTCCCAGTGCGCCATGCTCGGCGCCTCCAGGCTGTGCACGGGGGTCCCGCCGGCGATCGCGGCGGCGGCGTGCGCGGGCTGCCGGGAGGCGCCGGCGTACCGGACGCCGTGCGCGGCCAGCGCGCGCCGGCTGCGGTGGAACGCCCCCTGCAGCGTCGTGGTGCCGGTCTTGTGCGGCCCGATGTGCACCAGCCGGGTACCCGGCGGGAGCGCGCCCTGCCGCTGCGCCATCAGCCTCGCCCGCCCCGGCCCTTGAAGACCCCGCCGAGCCTCGCCATCGGCCGCTTGTCCATGGCGGCGACGCGCCGCTCGATACCGGCGAGCCGCTTCTCCAGCCGCTCGACCTCGCCGGCCAGCTCCTCGTTGCGCTCCTTCAGCTCCGTGGCGCGGCGCACCGCGCCGTCCAGCCGCTTGCGGGCGATGTCCGCCCGCTCGTGCAGCCACGCGAAGCGGTAGGCGTACGCGCCGTCGTCGGAGCCGTCCCACATCCGGATCGAGGGCGGCAGGTCGAGATCGGCCATGCGCTTCTCGAAGGCGGCGCCGCCGTCGCCGTGGGAGTAGGTGTTCTTCAGGTCGTTGCGGTCGAGGAAGCGGACGAAGCGGTCCCAGCGCTCCCGGTGGCCGGTGTGCAGACCGGAGAAGTCGGCCTTCTCGTACACCTTGGCCGGGTCCATGTCGGCGGGCTGGTCGGCCAGCATCTCGTGCGGGATGCCGAAGTAGCGGCAGAGTTCCAGGGTGCGCGAGTCGTGGACGAGCACGACGGCGGGGGTGCCGGCGAGCAGCGCGGCGATGTTGCCGTGGATGCGGGTGCCGAAGGCGAAGTCGCGCTCGCGCAGCTCGGCCATCCAGCCGTACGGGTCGGTGGGTACCCGCGTCTTGTCGTCGCGCAGCAGGCCGTGCGCGCCGGCGGTCGGCAGCTCGGGGGTCAGCCCCTTCTCCACCGACGTGTCGCCCCAGAGCAGCAGTTCGGCGTCGGTGAGGTTCTGCGCGTAGTACACGAGGTCGTCGAAGCGCTCGTACGCGCGCTGCGCGATCTCCGCGATGGGGCCGACGCGGGCGGCGTCCGGCGAGACGTTGATCGCGATCCGGGAGGCGTCGGTGATGCCGGCGTCGGTCGTGCGGATCTCGGGGAAGGTGTCGCCGTAGAGGAACATCGACGGGCAGCCGATGATGTCGACGTCCTTGAAGCCGAGTTCGTTCAGGTAGCCGGCGGTCAGCTCGCCGCGTACGCCCACCGACGCGGACCGCTTGAGGACCGCCTTCATGAACCTCTTCACCGACGGCTCGATGGCCTTGAGCCGCTCGGTGTCGTAGTCCGCGGCGACCTGGGCGCCGACGCCGATGACGACGACGGGGATGGTCAGTTGCTCGATGAGCCTGGTGAGCCGGTTGAGCGAGGCTTCGAACGACGGCCGGAAGGCGTTGGCGAGCGGGACGACGAAGGCGTCGTACTCCTCGTTGATCTGGGCGGCGCGCTCCTTGGAGTAGTCCGTCTTGATGCCGTTGGACGTGACGTCGGTGTCCGGGGTCAGGAGCAGTTTGTGGACGGCGTCGCTGAAGAGCAGGTTCCCGGAGTTGGTGCCGATGAGGTCCTGCTGGATGACCTCCGTCGTCGTCGGGACGTGGAAGGGGCTCTTACCTGAGCGGATGAGAAGGTGCTTCATGGCGGGGGCGGTTCCGTTCGTGTGGGGGTGCTGCGGAGTGGTACGGGAGTAGGTTCAGAGCGCGGGACGGCCGATGGCGCGGAAGGTCCAGCCCGCGGCGCGCCAGGGCGCCGGGTCCAGGGTGTTGCGGCCGTCGATGAGGTGCGCGGTGGCTGCGGCGCGGGCGAGCCGGCGCGGGTCGAGGTTGCGGAACTCGCTCCATTCGGTGAGGTGCAGCACGACATCGGCGCTGCTGACCGCGGACTCGGCGGAGTCCGCGTAGCGCAGCGTGGGGAACTCCCGGCGGGCGTTGTCCATGCCCTTCGGGTCGTAGACGGTGACCTGGCCGCCCTGGAGGTGGATCTGCCCGGCGACGTTGAGCGCGGGGGAATCGCGCACGTCGTCGGAGTCGGGCTTGAACGCGGCGCCCAGGACGGCGATCCGGCGGCCCAGGAAGGTGCCGCCGCAGGCTTCGCGGGCGAGTTCGACCATGTGGGCGCGGCGGCGCATGTTGATCGAGTCGACCTCGCGCAGGAACGTCAGCGCCTGGTCGACGCCGAGTTCGCCGGCGCGGGCCATGAACGCCCGGATGTCCTTGGGCAGGCAGCCGCCGCCGAAGCCGATCCCGGCGCGCAGGAACTTCTTGCCGATCCGGTCGTCGTAGCCGATCGCCTCGGCCAGCTTGACGACGTCGCCGCCCGCCGCCTCGCATATCTCCGCCATGGCGTTGATGAACGAGATCTTCGTGGCGAGGAAGGAGTTGGCGGCCGTCTTCACCAGCTCGGCGGTGGGGTAGTCGGCGACCACGAACGGCGTGCCGTCGCCGACCGGACCCGCGTACACCTCGCGCAGCAGCTCCTCGGCGCGCTCACTCGCCACCCCGACGACGACGCGGTCGGGGCGCAGGGTGTCCTCGACGGCGAAGCCCTCGCGCAGGAACTCCGGGTTCCACGCCAGCTCGGCCTGCTCGCCCGCCGGGGCCAGCTCGGCCAGCCGGCGCGCCAGCCGGGCCGCGGAGCCCACCGGCACCGTCGACTTCCCGACCACCAGACAGGGGCGGCCGAGCCGCGGCGCCAGGGTGTCGATCGCGGCGTCGACGTAGCTCATGTCGCAGCCGTACTCGCCCTGCTTCTGCGGCGTGTTGACACACACGAAGTGCACGTCGCCGAAGGCGGCCACCTCGTCCCAGTCCGTGGTGAAGCGCAGCCGCCCCGTCGCGCCCTCGACCCCCGCGACGTGCTTGCGCAGCAGCTCTTCGAGGCCCGGCTCGTACATCGGCACCCTGCCCGCCGACAGCAGCTCGACCTTCTCCTTGACGACGTCCAGGCCGAGCACCTCGAAGCCCAGCTCCGCCATCGCGGCGGCGTGCGTGGCACCGAGGTAGCCGGTGCCGATCACAGTGATTCTCAACGACATCCGTGCAGGTCCTTCTGGTTATCGGCGGATACGGCGAAGGCCGCGCCTGGCGGCGCTCCGCAGCGGGTTGGTGGCGCCGCCCCGGCCTCCGGCGGAGGCGTCGGCGGGCGCCGGCTCGGGCGTGGGGGTGGCAGCCGTCCCGGCGGCGGAGGACGCGCCGGACCCGGAGGAGTTCGGCCCGGTGGCGTCCTTCGCCGCCGCGGCGGCCTTGCTATCGTGCGCGGCCGCTTCGGCGGCGGCCCTGGTGTCGAGCGAGGACTGGGCGAGCAGCGCGCCGATGACGGCCTGCGCCGCCGCGGCCGCGGGGATCGTCGCCTGGGCCGGCGGCGCGGCCGGTGCGCTCGGCCGCTTCGCCAGCGACGCCAGGTCGCCGACGATGTTCACGCCGAGCGCGGCGATGGCGGCGGTCATCTCCTCGGCCAGCTCCGTGGCCTCGGCCACCGCCCACTCGGGGGTGGTGACGCGCGCCTCGTCGCGGCCGGGCTGGTACTTGTCGCGCATCCGGCGCAGCGCCCCGGCGCGTACGACCTTGCCGTGCCGCTCCACCGACCAGCCGCGGCGGTGCGACTCCTCGTTGAGCAGCCGGACCAGCTCGGCCTCGCCGTGGGTCATCGACCGGTTGTCGCGCTCGTCGTAGACGAGGAACCCGGCGGGCAGCCCGGCGAACTCCTCGAAGACGCGGAGCTGCATCTGCTGGTCGGACTCGTCCTGTACGAGGACGGTCAGGTTCTCCGGGCCCGCGGCCGCCGCCCAGCGGGCGATCAGCTCGTCGTGCCGGTGCCGGCGCCAGAAGCTGGGCGTCGGCTCGATACAGGGCTCCCGGTGGAACATGGCCTCCAGCCAGTCCTCGTACGACGAGCGCAGCCCGTTGCGCACGTACTGCTGCCACTGCGACGGCAGGATCTTCAGCAGCGGCCGCAGCGTGACGACCACGTGCACCCGCCCCCCGCCGCCGAGTTCCGCGACGACCTCGCGGGCGGCGTCGTCGCCGGCGTTGGAGAAGTACTCGGTGCTGATGACCGTGCGCCGGTCGCCGGCCTGCTCGCACTGCTGCACCAGCCGCCGCCAGCGCTCCATGCCGGGACGGTCGCGCTGCAGGAACACGTCGAGCTCTTCGCGTACGGGCGTGCCGGCGGGCCCCGGGAACTCCACCCCGATCTTGGCGAGCGCCGCCGCGACCGGCTGCCGCTTGCTGCCGGCGTAGACCACGTCGTACGCGGGCAGCCGGTCGCGGGCGCTGTGGAACGCGCCCTGCAGCGCGGTGGTGCCGGTCTTGTGCGGACCTATGTGGAGGAGGCGCCCGCCGCGCGGCACCGTGGGCACCAGCGACGGCGGCATTGGCTGCGTCGGCATCAGAAGTCCTTCTCTCATCCGACGCTCTCCGGCAACTGGTCGTCCAGCCAGCCCGTGAGCGTCTGCATGTACGTCTCGGTGATGTGCTCACCGGCCCGGTAGACGATCACGTTGCCGATGACGGCCGGGCAGGTACCGTCCGGGCAGAGCTCGGGCGCGAGGTCGATGACGTCGACCCCGGTCCGCTTCGCCGCCTCCGTGGTGACCTGCTCGTATCCCAGCCCTTCGCGCAGCGGGAACGCGCAGTCGGTGAGTTGGTCGGTGGCTCCCGACACGCACGAGGGTATGTCCTGCGGCGGGTACGGGATGTCGGCGAACGCTGTGACGTCCGCCCCGTTCTCCTTCAGCTCGCGCAGCGTGGCGGCCATCCCTTCGCGCAGGGCGGCGGTGTTGTCGTCGCCGTCGAGCTTGTCGCCGGCGCGCATGGCCGCCTGGTCGTCGCGGTTGCCGACCAGGACGAGGTCGGCCTTCTCCGCCGCGATGCGCTCGACGGCGGAGGCGCGCCAGTCGTCGCACTCGGTGTAGTCGCGCTCGTACTGCCGGTTGTAGATGGTGACCTTGGCGGGCGTGCAGGCGGACTTGGTGAGGATCACCAGCCGCCAGCCGCGCTCCTCGGCGATGGTGATCAGCGCCGGGGAGAACTGCGCGGCGTGCGAGTCGCCGAAGAGCGCGACCGTGGTGTCCGACTTCTTGTCGCCGTAGACGCAGCCCTCGGCCTCGGTGTCGCGCTGCCCGGCGTGGCAGCCGTTGCCGTACACCGCGCCCTCGTCGGCGTCGGCGTCCTCGGGCAGCGGGCTGAGCACGGAGGCGGACTCCTGGACCTTCGTGGAGTCCTGCAGCGCGGCGGCGCCGACGGCCTGCGAGGGGTCGGCGAGCTTCATGGTCGGCACGGTGGCCCAGGTCAGCCAGCCAAGCAGGGCGCCGGCGGCGGTGCAGGCGAGGCCGAGGACGAGTCCGCGGCCCACCGGCGCCAGGGCGCGCGAGACCCGTACCGGGTTCTCCACCAGCTTGTGGGTGAGCGCGGCGGGCACCCAGCTCGCCGCGACGACGACCGAGAGCTGGGCGGTGGTGATGCCGGGCCACTTGACGGTCGCGAAGGCGACGGCCGGCCAGTGCCACAGGTACCAGGAGTACGAGATGCGCCCCACGTACCGCATCGGCGCGGTGCCCAGCAGCTTCGCGCCCACCGTGTCCTGCGCCGCGGCGCCGGCCGCGATGATCGCGGCGGCGCCCAGCACGGGCAGCGCGGCGGCGGAGCCGGGGAAGGGGGTCTCGTCGGAGAAGCCGAGGGCGGCCACCGCGATGGCCGCGAGCCCGGCGAGGGCCAGCCCGCCGGCGAGCCGGCCCGGCAGCCGCCGCCAGGCGTCCGCGGGCACCAGCGCGACCAGCCCGCCGACGGCCAGCTCCCAGCCGCGGGTGAAGGTGGAGAAGTACGCGGCGCCGGCCTCCTCCTGCGTGAGGTAGACCGAGTACGCGAACGAGGCCACCGCGATGGCGCCGAGCGCGACGGCCAGCCGCGGGCGCACCGCCTTGCCGCCGCGGCGCGTGCACCACCAGCCGATGGCGATGATCAGCAGCGGCCAGACCAGGTAGAACTGCTCCTCGACCGCCAGCGACCAGAAGTGCTGTACGGGGCTGGCGTCGGCGCCGAGCGCGGAGTAGTCGACGGCGAGCGACGCCTGCTGCCAGTTGACGACGTACAGCGCGGCCGCGGCCAGGTCCTTGGCGACCGTCTTGCGTTCCACCGGCGACATCAGCAGCCACGCCAGCAGCGCGACCGCCGCCAGCACGACGGCGGTCGACGGCAGCAGCCGGCGGGCGCGGCGCGCGTAGAAACCGGTGAGGGAGATCCGTCCGCTGCGCTCCAGCTCGCGCACCAGCAGCCCGGTGATCAGGAAGCCGGAGATGACGAAGAAGACGTCCACGCCGACGTAGCCGCCGGAGATGAGCGGGACGCCGGCGTGGTAGAGCAGCACCACCCCGACGGCGACGGCCCGCAGGCCCTCGACATCGGGGCGGAACCCCCGGCCGGGGCCGGCCGCGCGCTGGGCGTCCGGCTGGGACCGGCGCTCGGTCGGATCGTGCGCTTCGAGCGCCGGGGCCTGCTGGCCGTGCATCAACCCTCCGGGTAACGGTGCTGGTGGTGTGGGGTACGCCTGCCGTGCCTCGACGTCACTTGCGCGCGGCGAGCCGGCGCAGCACCGTGACGACGTTCCGGCCGGCCGGCGGTCCGGCGTCGGCCGGGGCGGGCTCGGCGGGGCTGACGGGCACGGTCCAGGCGAGGCTCCCGGCGCGTACGGTGACCTGCGGCGTGAAGGCGTCGCGCCGCTTGCGGGCCTCGCGCGGCAGCCGCAGCCGGGCGCGGTACTTCCGGGTGGCGCCGGCGGCCTTGCCCGGCTGGGCGACGGCGGAGGCGACGACGCCTGTGGGGCCCTCGACGTCGAGCCGCACCGCGTCCGCGGGCAGCCCGGAGACGGTGGCGCGCACGTCGACGACGAGTTCGTCGCGGCGCGTCACGGCCTGGGCGGCGACGTCGAACCGCTTGGCCGCGTGGTGCTTGATCTCGCCCAGCTCCAGGGTGAGGTGGCCGGTGGAGCGGATCGCGTAGAGGGTGACGACCTGGCCGGAGCCGGCGTGCTTGGGGGCCGCGTGCATCGCCGGCTGCTTGGCGAGGCCCCGGTTGTTCTCGTCGCCGAACCGGGTGACGTTGGCGTCGCCGGAGGCCAGCGAGAGGTCCCAGAGCGCCTCGGCGAGCGGCTCGCCGCCGCCCGCGGTCGCCGGATCGATGTCCAGCCGGAAGTCCTGGTAGCCGGCGTCGTCCCGGGACTCGGCCACGGTCAGCGGCAGCCGGTGCTGGACGATGCCGCCGCGCTGCTTGAGCAGCATCTCCGGCGGGGCGCTCCAGCCGTCGGGCGCGGGCGCCTTGATCTTCCCGGCGAAGTGGACGACGCCGGTGGCGGGGTCCAGCTCCGCCGTGCCGACCCGGAACGGGATGGGCAGTTCGTCCGTGATGTCGTAGAACTCGTCCGGGATGTTCCTGGCAGGGTCGCGGAAGAACGGGTACCGGGCGTAGACCCGGCCGTTCTCCGTCAGATGCTCCGCCTCGCGGTCGCCCAGCTTCTTGTGGTACTTCGACGCCGTGAGCAGGTCGTCGAGGTCGCCGCGGCGCACCAGTTCCATCAGCAGCCGCTCCACCGCGGACAGCCGGGCCGCCATGCCCTCGCTGTAGTACTCGTCGAACAGCCGCCGCATGTCGTGGAACGCCTCGCGCTGGTCCGAGGCGTGCTTCTCGCGGCGCAACTGCCGGATGGTGTGCGGCAGGTCGATGGTGTAGTGCCGGGCCAGCAGGTGGTGGCGCCGCGGGCCCTCCGGCACGTACTCGCCGACCAGCTCGAACATCGCGCGCAGGAAGCGGATCCGCGGCGCGGTGCCCTTGGTGACGGAGGTGTTGTTGCCGCCGTCGTCGCGCTTGACCCAGTACACGCAGTCGTAGTCGGCGATCACGCTGATGCCGTCGGCGTTCAGGTACGCGGCACTGGTGAACGGCTGGTCCTGGCCGACCCGCAGCTCGGGCCGGAAGCGCAGCCGGTGCTTCTCGACCAGCTCGCGCCGGAAGAGCTTCATCGGGTTCAGCGTCCAGTACACGCGGGAGCTGAACACGTCGGTACGGGCCAGGTTCTGGTGGTACATGGACGTCGGGGCGTTGCGGCCGTTGACGCCGATCATCTTGCCGACGACCACGTCGGTCCCGTGGGTGTCGGCCAGGTGGACCATCCGCTCCAGCGTCTCGCGGCCGATGTAGTCGTCGGCGTCGAGGAAGAACACGTAGCGGCCGGTGGCCCGCTCCAGACCCACGTTCCGCGGACCGGCCGGGCCGCCGGAGTTCTCCTGGTGGATGACGGTCAGCCCCGGGTTCTCCGCGGCGAGCCGGTCCAGTTCTGCGCCGGTGCCGTCGGTGGACCCGTCGTTGATGACGAGGATCTGGAGCCGGTCGGTGCCGATGGTCTGCTCCAGCACCGAGGTGACGCTGCGGGTGATGTAGGGCATCGAGTTGTACGCGCCCGTGATCACCGTCACGTCGGGTATGGGTCCGGCCGCGGCCGTGTCCGCAGGGGTGGTCATCGTGCGGGTCTCCTTCAGACGGCGCGCTCTAGATTGCGGCGCTCGGACTTCTCCGCCAGCGCGCGCACCGCCTCGCCGAAGCGGACGACGGAGGCGGGCTCGTCGGGTCCGAGCAGATATTCCTTCAGCTCCTCGCGCGCACCGCGCAGCGGGTCGGCCGCGGGGTCGGGGACGGCGGCGAGCAGCTCGTCGATCCTGACGGCGTCGGGGGCGAGGATGACCGCCGCCCGTACCGCGGTGTTCTGGCGCTTGAACTCCTGCTCCCCCAGGCCCGCCGAGTCGGTCACCGCGTACGGCTTGCCGCTGGCGATGAAGTCGGACACGACGCTGGAGATGTCCGAGACCATGCCGTGCGAGGCGTTGAAGCAGTCGTACAGCCGCGGCCGGTCGCCGGTGACGACGCGGTGCTCCCACCAGCCGAAGGAGCGCCAGTAGGCGTCGTTCCACTCCTCCTTCAGCCGGGCCGCCTCCGCCTCGCGGGCGGGGTCGACCACGGCGTCGCGGGAGGTCTGCGCCTCGTCCGCGCCGTCGTCGGTGAGCCGGCCGAGGCGCTCCAACTGCGCCTCGATACGGGTCAGCTCGGCCCGCGCCGCCTCCCGCTCGCCCTGCTCGGCCGCGGCGGCGCGCACCCAGCGGGGGTCGGCGGCGCGCTGCGTACGGGCCTGCTCGACCATGGCGACGATGCGCTCGTGGGCGGCCTTGGCGAGCGGGCTGACCATGCCGGTGAACGGGTGCGGCTTGTACAGCACGCGCACCGGCGGGTCGGCGGCGAGCAGCCGGCGGACGATGTTCTCGCCGGCCAGCATGAGCGAGGTGTTGCCCGGGTCGTCGGTCCAGCCCTCCCACGTCGGCGCGTAGAGGATGGTGGGGATGCGGTCCGCGGCGGGCGCCCCGGCGGGGCGGATCGGCGCCAGTTGCGGGCGGCCGACCTCCACGATGGCGTCGTCGCGGACGCCGACGTCGGCCAGCGCGTAGCGGTCGCGCCCGGCCCGGCCCGCGGTCCACACCTCGTCGTAGACCTTGGCGTACGGGTTGATGCTGGCGACCTTGTCACTGTCGCCGTGGCCGATGAAGACGTGCTTCATCGTGGGCACCCGCAGCAGGTGGATGTTCTTGCCGACGTTCGCCGGGTACAGCGCGACCCGTACCGACGCCAGGTCCATGTTCATCAGGTGCACCGCGGACGGCACGCACGCCACCGGCACGGTGGTGGAGGCCAGCCCCGGCAGCGTGTGCTGCTCGCGCACGATGAGCAGCGGCCGCTCGTCCAGCTCCTCCAGCGTCTCCAGCCACATGTTGATCTGGTACGTGGACTCCTTGGTGCCGGAGAAGTAGAGCACCAGGGTCGGCCGGTAGGCGCGCAGCCACTCGTCGAACCACTCCAGCACTGCGTCCCTCTTCGGCGGCAGCGCGCCGGGCCGCAGGTGGTACGCCACCACGAGGATGTACAGCAGCGTCAGGCCCAGCGTCACGCCCATGCCGGCGTAGCCGTACGCGCCCCGCCCGGTCTCGGCGGCGACGAGCACGCCCGTGACGGCGAACAGGTCGAGGTGCTGGACCTTCTCGGCGGCCCGGTGGGTGAGCACCCGGGGCGCGGCGTCGGAGATGCCGAGCGGCGCCAGGTCGATGTTGCGGGTGACGACGGGCAGCTTGCGGCGGTTGCGCAGCAGCGTGAGCAGACCGCTGTGCGGCGCCTGCAGGGTGGCGATGAGGGCGAAGCAGGCGATGGCCTCGTATCCGAGGGTGTCGCCCGTGACGCCCATCCGGGCCAGCAGCAGCACGAGCAGCAGTTGCCGCAGCATGAAGCGGAGCGTCAGGCCCGCGCGCGCCCGGGAGAGCCGGGTGAGCAGGTAGACGTTGCGGCGGTGCAGGAAGTGGTCGGAGACGTAGCTCACGACCGCCACTCCGGCGAACATGCCGAGGCTCGGGATCAGCGCGGCCACGAGCATCAGCGGGTACGAGACCAGCATCAGGGCGGCGGCGGCGAACTCCGCGGGGCTGCCGACCCGGACCAGGCGAAGGAGTGCCCCCGTCACCGCACACCTGCCTCGGCGCCGCCCTCACTGCGGTCGAGCACGGCGGCCAGCGCGCGGTCCACGCGCGAGCCGCGGGTCGGATCCTGCTGTCGTACGTCGATGACGTGGCCGGTCATCTCCGAGAGCAGCACGTCGAGGGAGGTGCGGGCGACGGCCTCGGAGGCCAGCAGCGAGCCGGCGGGCTCCTCGCCGAACGCCTTGGTGCGCATCGGGGTGGCGGTGCGCTCGGGGTTGATGCAGTTGACGCGGACGCCGTCGCCGGCCCACTCGTCGGCGAGCGCCTGGGTGAGGTTGACGACGGCGGCCTTGGTGGAGGAGTAGAGGCTGTACTCGGCGCGGCCGCGGGTGTAGCTGCTGGAGGTGTAGAGCAGCAGTTGGCCGCGGGTCTCGGCCAGGTACTTGTGGGCGATCCTGGCTATCTGCACCGGGGCGAGGTAGTTGACGCGCAGGGCCTCTTCGAGGGCGGCGTCGTCGGTCTCGGCGAGCCGGCCGATGCGCAGCACGCCGGCGGTGTTGACGACGTAGTCGACGCGGCCGGTCTCGTCGTAGGCGCGGCGCAGGGCCGCCTCGATGTCGGCGGGGTTCTCCACGTGGGTGCCGGTGGTGGAGCGGCCGAGCGGGTAGACGTGGGCGCCGTAGCCGCGGGCCAGCTCGCAGATGTCGCCGCCGATGCCGTACGAGCCGCCGAAGACGACGAGCGTGCGGCCCTCCAGCAGGCGGCGGTGGGCCTCCTCGTCGCTGTGCTCGGGGGCGGAGGTGGAGGCGAGCTGGAAGAGCTTGTCGGCTATGAAGACGTCGACGGGGTGGGTGACCTTCATGTTGTACTCGTCGCCCGCGACCACGTGGATCGGCACGTCCGGCAGGTACTTGAGCACCACCGAGCAGTCGTCGGTGGCCTGGAAGTTCGGGTCGCCCGCGGCCACCTCGTACGCCCGCCGGATGGTGGAGAGCTTGAACGCCTGCGGGGTCTGCCCGCGGCGCAGCCGGGAACGGTCCGGGACGTCGGTGATGAACTCGCCGTCCTCGCCGTGCCGCCGGGTGACGATGATCGTGTCGGCGGAGGGGATGGCGACGTCCACGGCCTGGTAGCGCTCCAGGGCGGTGACGCAGTCGGCGATGACGCGGGCCGACAACAGGGGGCGTACGGCGTCGTGGAAGAGGACGTTCGCGTCCTCGCCCTCGGCGAGGTCCGCGCCGATCTCGGCGATGGCGCGCTCGGTGGTCTCGTTGCGGGTGCCGCCGCCCTCCAGCACGCGGCGCACCTTCGTCAGCCCGGCCTTGGCGACGATCCGCTCGACGTCCTCGACGTAGCCGGGGGCCATGAGGACCAGGATCTCGTCGACGCCGTCGGCCTGCTCGAAGACCGTGAGCGTGTGCTCGATCACGGTCTTCCCGGCGATCTTCAGGAGTTGCTTGGGTATGGAGAGCCCCACGCGTTGCCCCGTGCCGCCCGCCAGTACCACGGCGGTGGTTCGGATGGCCTGGCCGGACGTACTCTCTGTCGGCTCCGTGGGGGCGCCTGTCGACACTGCTGCTCCTGGTGGTGATCGTGAGCGTCAGCCGAATTCGGGGTGAATTCGGCTCGACTGAAAGACGTCCGAATGATGCGCAAAGTTGTACCCGGTTACGAGTTGAGCACGAGATCGTCACCTCCCCGTGATCAGGAAGCCGGGCGGACCGCCCCCCGGTTGCCCCGGCCGAGCCACGCGAGCAGCGCCCGCGCGGGGTTCGCGCTCTCCACCCGTACGGCCTGCAAAGGCAGCTCCGACCTGCCGTTTCCCGCGATCCGCAGGGCGAGGTGCCAGGTGCCGGGCTGGGGCAGCCGGATACGGGCCGAGAACGTCCGCTTGCCGCTCGCGCCGGGGTCGGATGTGGCGGTGTTCACATGCTCGTCGGCGGGTGCCGGGACGGCGACCGTGACCGTACGCCCGTCGCTCTCACGGGTCGCCGTCAGCTCCAGCGCCACCGCGGGCAGCCGGACGCGGCGCCGGCCGCGGACCGATAACACCCGGGAGTCCCGGCGGTCCTGGGCGACGGTGACGGACCCGGGCCGGATGAAGGAGCGGGCGCCGACCTGGCGGGTGACGTCGAACACGGCGTCGGGCAGGCCGAGACGGGAGTCGCGGAAGTACGGGTAGTGGGCGAAGACCCGGCCGCCCTCGACGGTGAAGTCGGCGGGCGCCAGCCAGCGCACCGGCTTGGCGCCGCCCGCGCGGTCCAGCGCGTCGCGGCGCTTGCCGATGTACCGGACGACCGCCACCGCCTCGTCGTACAGCCCGCGGCGCACCAGTTCGCCCTGGAGCCGGACGATCGCCGGGAGCTTCGCGATCGCCGTCTCGCTGTACCAGCGGGCGACGGGCTCGTGCAGCGCGGCGAACATCCGGCGGGAGCGGTCGGGGTCGCTCTCGCGCTGCACGCCGCGCAGGGCACGCTGGAGGTTGACCCCGAAGAGCCGGGTGAGAAGGTGGTCGCGGCGCGGGCCCGCGGGGGTGTTCTCGCCGACGAGGGCGAACATCGCGGCGAGCGTGCCGGAGCCGCCGGGGCTGGTGCGGGGGGCCTTGCGGACGGTGGTGGTGAGGTTGCCGCCGTCGTCGCGGAGCACGTAGTACACGCAGTCGTACGAGGCGAGGACGGAGATCTTCGCCGCGTGCAGGTACGCCTTCGTCACGAAGATCTGGTCCTCGCCGGTGCGCAGTTCCTCGGGGAAGCGCAGCCCGTGCCGCTCGATCAGCTCGCGGCGGAACAGCTTCATGGGGTTGAGCACCCAGAAGACCCTTGAGCTGTAGAGGTCGGCGTCGGGCTGGTCGCGCTTGAACATCGACGTCGGCGGCTTCCGCCCGCCGACGCCGACGAGCTTGCCGACGACGACGTCCGAGCCGTTCTCGTCGGCCATCGCGGACATCCGCTGGAGCGCCTCGGGGCCCAGGTAGTCGTCGGCGTCGAGGAAGAACACGTACCGCCCGCGGGCCAGCGGGATGCCGGCGTTGCGGGGGGCCGCGGGGCCGCCGGAGTTCGCCTGGTGCACGACGCGGACCCGCCCCGGGTGCAGCCGGGCGAAGCGGTCCAGCTCCTCGCCGGTGCCGTCGGTCGAGCCGTCGTCGACGGCGACGATCTCGACGGCCTCCGGCGGCAGGCTCTGCTCAAGCACCGATTCGACGCACCTCGTCAGGTACGGCATGGCGTTGTACGCGGCGATGACCACGCTGACGTGCGGCTGCTCCACTGGCCCCCCAGCCCGTTCTCGATGTTGTCCAAGGAGACCGGCCCGGGGGGCGAATGGTTGTCCTGTGTTTCCGTATTCGTAACGGGTTATTCAGACCTTGACGGGCTGCGACCCCGGCTCCAGCCGCGTGTCCGCCGGGGCCTCCGGCTGCTCCGCAGGCGAGGGCGCGTGGTCGTCCACCAGGGTCGCCTCGTCGAACGGCACCCGGCCGGCGAGGACCTGCTCGACGCGGTCCTTGTCGATCTCCTTGGTCCAGGTGCCGATGAGGACCGTGGCCACGGCGTTGCCCGCGAAGTTGGTCAGCGCCCGGGCCTCGCTCATGAACCGGTCGATGCCGACGATCAGGCCGACGCCGTCGACCAGTTCCGGCCGGTGCGACTGGAGCCCGCCGGCCAGGGTGGCCAGGCCGGCGCCGGTGACGCCGGCGGCGCCCTTGGAGGCGACGATCATGAAGACGAGCAGCGAGATCTGCTGGCCGATGGTGAGCGGGTCGCCCATCGCCTCGGCGATGAACAGCGAGGCCATGGTGAGGTAGATGGCGGTGCCGTCGAGGTTGAAGGAGTAGCCGGTCGGCACCGTGATGCCGACGACGGGCTTGGAGACCCCGAGGTGCTCCATCTTCGCGATCAGCCGCGGCAGCGCCGACTCCGAGGAGGAGGTGGAGACGATCAGCAGGAACTCCCGGGCCAGGTACTTCAGCAGCCGGAAGATGTTGATGCCGGTGAAGAACTTCAGCACCAGGCCGAGCACCACGAAGACGAACAGCGCGCAGGTGACGTAGAAGCCGATCATGATCATGGCCAGCGACTTCAGCGCGTCCACGCCGGTCTCGCCGACGACCGCGGCGATGGCGCCGAACGCGCCCACCGGGGCCACCCACATGATCATCGCGAGCACCCGGAAGACCAGCCGCTGGATGTGCCCGATGCCGATCAGCACCGGCTCGCCGACGCGGCCCATGGCCTGCAGCGCGAAGCCGACGAGCAGCGCCACGAAGAGCGTCTGCAGCACCTCGCCCTCGGTGAAGGCGGAGACCATGGTGTGCGGGATGATCCCGAGCAGGAACTCGGTGGTCGACTCCGCGTCGCCTGCGGCGGCCTGGTCGGCGCCCACGCTGCGGGTCTCGTCGGTGATGTGCAGGCCGTCGCCGGGCTGCACGATGTTGCCGACGACCAGGCCGATGGCCAGCGCGGCGGTGGACATCACCAGGAAGTAGCCCAGCGCCAGCCCGCCGACCGCGCCGACCTTGGCGGCTTTGCGGACCGAGCCGATGCCCAGCACGATCGTGCAGAAGATGATCGGCGAGATCATCATCTTGATCAGATTGACGAAGCCCTCGCCTATCGGCTTGAGCTCCACGGCCGCGTCCGGCGCGGCGAAGCCGACGAGGACGCCGGCCAGCACGGCGACGATGACGGCGAGGTAGAGATAATGGGTGCGGTCCCGCTTGGCGCGGGCCGCCACGGGGGTGGGTGCAGCCACGTCGCTGCCTCCTCACGGCTCGGTTTCCCTGTGGTTCCGGTGAATATGTCTGCCGCCGCGGACGGCGTCACCGTTGCGTTCATTTCGTTCACGTGACCGGTCCGGCGACACTGGAGCCATGCGCCTCCCCCGTCCCCGCAGCCTGGCCGGCCAGCTCTTCGCGATGCAGGTCGTGCTGGTCACGCTCATGGTGGCCGGGGCGGCGGTCTTCATGTACGTCACGGCGCACGACCGCGCGGAGGAGGCGGCGGCCCGGCAGGCGGAGTCCACGGCGCGGTCCGTGGCGGCGGCGCCGGGGGTCGCCGAGGCGATCACCGGCGGCGGGAACCCGTCCGACGTCCTGCAGCCGTACACCGAGCGCGCCCGGCGGGACACGTCGGTGACGTTCATCACGATCATGGCCCCGGACGGCACCCGCTACACCCACCCCAACCCGGACGTGATCGGCGAGGCGTTCCTCGGCCACACCGCCCGCGCACTGCGCGGCGAGACCTTCACCGAGACGTACACCGGCACGCTCGGCCCGTCGCTCCGCGTGGTCACGCCGGTACGGGCGGACGACGGGCGGATCGTCGGGCTGGTGAGCGCGGGGATCACCGTCAAGACGATCAGCGACGAGGTGCGGCGGCAGCTCATGCCCGTGCTGTACGTCGCGGCGGGCGCGCTGGCGCTGGCGGGGCTCGCCACATACCTGATCAACGCGCGGCTGCGGCGGCACACGCACGGCATGAACGCCGGTGAGCTGAGCCGGCTGCACGACTACCACCAGGCGACGCTGCACGCGGTCCGCGAGGGCCTGCTGATGCTCGACGGCGCGGGGCGGATCGCGCTGGTCAACGACGGCGCGCGGGAGCTGCTGGGCATGGGTTCCGGCGGCGAGGTCGTGGGCCGCCCGGTCGCGGACCTCGGGCTGCCGGCACCGCTGACGGAGGCGCTGCTGTCGCCGGGGCCGCGGGTGGACGAGGTGCACCTGACCCGGGACCGCACGGTGGTCGTCAACACCTCGCCGGTCACGGGCGGCGAGCACCGCGGCACGGTCGTCACGCTGCGGGACGTCACGGAGCTGCAGACGCTGACGGGCGAGCTGGACTCGGCCCGGGGCTTCGCGGAGGCGCTGCGCTCGCAGGCGCACGAGTCGGCGAACCGGCTGCACGCGGTGGTCTCGCTGATCGAGCTGGGGCGGACGGCGCAGGCGGTGGAGTTCGCCACGGCGGAGCTGGAGCTGGCGCAGACGCTGACGGACCGGGTGACGGGCACGGTGACGGAACCGGTGCTCGCGGCGCTGCTGCTGGGGAAGGCCGCGCAGGCGAACGAGCAGGGGGTGGAGCTGGTGCTGAGCCCGGACAGCCGCATCGACGACGGCGTGCTCCCGCCGACGCTGCCGCCGCGGGACCTGGTGACGGTGCTGGGCAACCTGATCGACAACGCGGTGGACGCGGCGGCGGAGGGCGCGAGGACCCGGACGGCGTCCGGGGTACGGGACACGGCGCAGCCGCAGGTACGGGTCACGGCACTGGCGGCGGACGGTGAGCTGCTGCTGCGGGTGGCGGACGACGGCCCGGGGGTGGACCCGAGCCGCGCAGAGGAGGTCTTCGCCCGCGGCTGGACCACGAAGCGCGCGGGCCCCGCCGGCCGCGGCCTGGGCCTGGCCCTGGTCCGCCAGGCCGCCCGCCGCCACGGCGGCGAGGCGACGCTGACCGGCGCGGAGGGCGGCGGCGCGGAGTTCACGGTCCGCCTGCCGCTGGGCCGCGGCCCAGAGCCGGCCCGGCCCGCCGAACCCGCGGACCGGTCAGGGCGTTCGGTGCCCCGCGCCCGCGCCGCCGAGCCGCCCACCGACCCCGCTCCGCCCCCGTACCGGCCCACCGGTCCCGCGGACTCGCCCACCGCACCCCTTGGTTCGGCCCCCCGTACGCCCGCCGCGCAGCCGGACACCGCCGACGCGCGCCCCCGCCGGGGGGACCGGTGACCGTGGCCGGGCGCTCCGCGCCCATCCGGGTGCTCGTCGTCGAGGACGATCCCGTCGCCGCCGATGCGCACCGGCTCTATGTCGAGCGTGTGCCCGGCTTCACCGTCGCCGGGGCCGCGCGGTCGCGTGCCGAGGCGGCGAGGGTCCTCGACCAGGTGCCCGTCGACCTGATCCTGCTCGACCTCTACCTCCCCGACGGCCACGGCCTCGCCCTGCTCCGCTCGTTGCGTACCGCAGGGCACGCCGCCGACGTCATCGCCGTCACCTCCGCCCGCGACCTCGCCGTGGTCCGGGAGGGTGTGTCCCTCGGCGTCGTGCAGTACGTGCTGAAGCCGTTCGCCTTCGCCACCCTGCGCGACCGCCTCGTCCGCTACGCCGAGTTCCACGCCGCCGTCGGCGAGGCCGGCGGCCAGGACGAGGTGGACCGCGCGCTCGCCGCTCTCCGCGCCCCGGCGCAGGCCGCGTTGCCGAAGGGACTGTCGGGCCCCACCCTCGCCGCCGTCACCGACGCCCTGCGCCGGGCGGGCGACGACGGCCTCACGGCCACCGCCGCCGGCGAGGCCACCGGCACGTCGCGCATCACCGCCCGCCGCTACCTGGAGCACCTGGCGGAGACCGGCCACGCCGTCCGCGCCCCGCAGTACGGCCAAGTGGGCCGCCCCGAGCTCCGCTACCGCTGGTCCGGCTCCCGCCCCTGACGGCCCGTCACGCGGCTCCGCGCGAAAGCTTCCGGCCCGCCGGCGGCTGAAATCAGTCGGCACAGCACTGGAAACCGTCGGTACAACAACGTTGTCACCGATACGGGACAGCCCTTGTCAGAAGGATTGACCGGACATCCGGACAGCCGTACTTTCTCCGCATCCTCGCCCGAGCCGCAGGGAGGTCCCGCCGTGCACCGCCCCGTTTCCCCCATGCTCGCCACCGCGCTCACCGCCGTCCTCGCCGCCACCGCGCTCTCCGCCTGCGGAGACTCCGGCAGCGATCCGGACACGGTCAAAATCCAGTTCAAGAAGTCCACCGACGCCAAGAACAAGATCTTCGACCGCGAGATCGAGGCGGTGAAGAAGGAGTTCGAGGAGAAGTTCCCCGGCAAGAAGGTCGAACTGATCCCCGTTCAAGTGCCGGACGAGCAGTACTACACCAAGGTCCAGCAGATGCTGCGGTCCCCCAAGACCGCCCCCGACCTGGTCTACGAGGACACCTTCCTGATCAACTCCGATATCGCCGCGGGGCTTCTGACCCCCCTCGACGACTACCTCAAGGACTGGAAGGACTGGGGCCAGTACATCGACACGGCGAAGACCGCCGCGCAGGGCCAGGACGGCAAGACGTACGGCGTCCCGGACGGCACCGACACCCGCGGGCTCTGGTACAACAAGGAGCTGTTCGCCGAGGCCGGGCTCCCCACCGACTGGCAGCCGAAGACCTGGGACGACGTCCTGGACGCCGCCCGCACCATCAAGCGCGAGCTGCCCGACGTCATCCCGCTGAACGTCTACACCGGCAAGCCCGCCGGCGAGGCCGCGTCCATGCAGGGCTTCGAGATGCTGCTGTACGGCACGGGCGCGGACCCGCTGTACGACCCGCAGTCGAAGAAGTGGGTCGCCGGCAGCCGGGGCTTCACCGACGCCCTCGACTTCGTGCACACCGTCTACAACGACGGCCTCGGCCCCGACCCGCAGGACGCCCTCGACCCCAACATCGGCACCAAGGTCGGCACCGAGTGGCTGCCCGAGGGCAAGCTCGCCATCGACCTCGACGGCTCCTGGATGTCGAACAACTGGCTGGAGACCGGCCCCAAGCCGTGGCCGGAGTGGACCGAGGTGCTCGGCCAGGCCGCCATGCCCACCCAGAACGGCGAGGCGCCGGGACGGGTCAGCATGTCCGGCGGCTGGGCCTGGTCCATCCCCGCCAAGGCCAACAACCCCGATCTGGCCTTCGAGTTCATGAAGGTCGCCCAGTCGCGGAAGAACAACACCCGGCTGACCATCGCCAACGGCCAGATCGCCGTCCGCGAGGATGTCGCCGCCGACCCGGAGTACCAGGCGTACGTCCCGGGCGTCGAGTTCTTCACCGGCCTGGTCGAGGACACCCACTACCGCCCGGCGCTCCCGGTCTACCCGCAGGTCTCCACCGCCATCCAGGAGGCCATGGAGCAGGTGACCACCGGCGACGCCTCCGCCGAGGAGGCCGCCAAGGGCTATGACGAACAGCTCGATTCGATCACCGACGGCGAGGTGGTCGAGAAGTAGCCGCCCGAGCAGCCCGAGAGGCCATGGTGAGCAAGCACACCCCCGCCCCCGCCGGGCCCCGGGACGCCGCCGCCGGAGCGGTGCGCGTCCCCGGCCAGGCGGGCGGCGGCCGCCGCCGCACCGGACCGCAGAAGCACCCGCAGCCGCCCCGCTCCGTGCTGCGCGCGCTGCTGCGGGCGCTGCCCGTGGGTCCTTCCGTCGTCCTGATGCTGCTGTTCCTGGCGGGCCCGATCGCGTACTGCGTGTGGATCGCCTTCACCGACCTGCAGTTGTCGGGCCAGGCCGAGTCGTCGTTCGTCGGCCTGGAGAACTTCCGTACCGCCTTCGACGACGAGGGCTTCGTCAACGCCGTCTGGCTGACGCTGGTGTTCACGATCCTGTCGTCGATCGTCGGCCAGAACACGCTCGGGCTCGCGCTCGCGTCGCTGATGCAGCGGGCCTCGAAGACGGTACGCACCGTCACCGGGGCCATCGTCATCACCGCCTGGGTGGTGCCCGAGGTCGTCGCGGGCTTCCTGCTCTACGCCTTCTTCCGCCGCGAGGGCACGCTCAACTCCGTGCTGGACTGGCTCCATCTGCCCAGCCAGAACTGGCTGTACACGCTGCCGATCCTGGCCGTGTCGTTCGCCAACATCTGGCGCGGCACGGCCTTCTCGATGCTCGTCTACTCCGCCGCGCTCTCCGAGATCCCGAAGGAGATCACGGAGGCGGCGGAGGTCGACGGCGCGGGCGGCTGGCGGAAGCTGTGGCACGTCACGCTGCCGATGATCCGGCGCTCGATCGCCACCAACCTGATGCTCAACACCCTGCAGACCCTCTCGGTCTTCGGGCTGATCTGGGCGATGACCCGCGGCGGTCCCGGCGACCGCAGCCAGACGCTGCCGCTGTTCATGTACGAGCAGGCGTTCAAGAACAACCTGCTCGGCTACGGCACGGCGGTGGCCCTGCTCCTGCTGCTGGTGGGCGCCCTGTTCTCGCTGGTGTACATGCGGATGCTGCGTACGGAGGTATGAGCGATGCCCACGTCCACGCTCACCCGCGACACCCAGCCCCCCGGCCCCTCCGCACCCCGCAGGCGCGGCCCGCGCCGAGGGCTCGGCGCGCGCCGGAACAGCCGGCGGCTGGCGGCCGACCTGTGCCTCCTGCTGGCGGCGCTGGCGTTCGTGCTGCCGCTGGCCTGGCTGCTCTTCTCGTCCGTCGACGCGGACTCGGGCCTGACCGCCCGGCCGCCCACGGACGTCACCTGGGACAACTTCGACGCGGTGATGACCACGGACATCACCTTCCGCCCGCTGCTCAACAGCCTGATCCTGTGCGGCTCGGCGACGGCCATCACGGTCGTCGCGGCGGCGCTGGCGGCGTACCCGCTGTCGCGCTACAGCTCGCGGCTGAACCGCCCGTTCATGCTGACGATCCTCTTCACCACCAGCCTGCCGATCACCGCCATCATGGTGCCGGTCTACGGCCTCTTCGTGCAGATCAACCTCATCGACACGATGTCCGGCACGGCGTTCTTCCTGGCCAGCTCGCAACTGCCGTTCGCGATCTGGCTGATGAAGAACTTCATGGACGGGGTGCCGAAGGTGCTGGAGGAGGCGGCCTGGACGGACGGCGCGTCGTCGATGCAGGCGCTGGTGCGGGTCATCCTGCCGCTGATGGGCCCGGGCGTCGTGGTGGTGACGGTCTTCTCGTTCATCATGATGTGGGGGAACTTCTTCGTCCCCTTCATGCTGCTGCTCAGCCCGGACCAGATGCCGGCTTCCGTCTCGATCTTCGAGCTCTTCGGCAACATGGGCTCTGTGGTCTACGGGGAGCTGGCCGCCTTCTCGATCGTCTACTCGGCGCCGGCGGTGCTGCTGTACGTGCTCATCGCCCGCCGCCTCGGCGGCGGCTTCGCGCTGGGCGGCGCGGTGAAGGGCTGACGGTGCGGCAGCGGGGTGCGGTGAAGGGCGGACCGGGGCCTGGCCCGCCCTCCACCGCCGCCCGCGGCGGCCGCGCGACGCGCCCGGCGGGAAGCCCCGCCGGGCGCGTCCCGTACGGCCACGGGGACGGACCTGCCCGGCGGGCGTCAGCCGCCGATGTTGACGTCGATGCAGGCGTAGAAGGCGTTCCCGGTGTCGGCGACGTTCCACACGGCGAGCACCTTCTGCTTGCCGGTGATCCCGCCGAAGTCGACGGAGTGGCTGAACTCGGCCGGCGGCTGGGCGCCGCCGTCGTCGAACTCCGCGACCTTCTGGCCGCCGACGAAGTACTGCCAGGTGCTGGTGCTGTGCCGGGCAGTGATCTTCCAGTTGAACGTCGTGGTGCTGCCGACGTCCGTGACCTTCCAGCCCTTGCCGTCGTCGTCCAGCTCGGCGAAGCCCTGGTTGCCGCCGCTGCAGCTCGTCAGGCCCTTCGGCCCCTCGACGCTCTGCGGCTCGTACTTGATGGCGCCGCACTCGACGACGCCCTGCGCGCACTGCTGCTGACGGCTCGGCGGGTTGGTGATCCAGCCGTGGGCGCTCGCCTGCTGGGTGGGCAGGGCGAGGAGCAGCAGCGGGGCTACGCCGGCGCCGACGACGGCGGCACGGGTGGCGCTGCTGCCGCGTTTGCGGGCAGGCTTGGTGCTGCGGTGCATACAACACTCCTTGCGTGGGGGGTAATTGGTCTAGACTTTAGTCATTGGCCGTCCACCGTCAACCCCCGCGGCCCCACGCGCGTCCCGGCGTCGCTTTCGGCGGAACGCACGGTTGATAACGGGGTGCACCACTACCTACGGTGACGGTGTGACGACACAGGTGCCCGGCCCCGGCGCCGGCCCGCCGGAACATCAGCCGCCCTTCGACCCCGCGGCGGCCCGTCGATTACGCCGCGCCCTGGGCCTGGGCCACGACCACGTCGCGTACGGCATGCGCGCCGCGTACGGCCTGGCCGTACCCGCCGCCGCGGTCGCCGACTGGGAGAAGGGCCACGCCCGCCCCACCCGCGTCGAACTCGACGCCCTGGCAGGCGCCCTGTGGTGCACACCGGCCGACCTGATGGGCTCCCCCACCTCGCTCCACGCCCACCGCCGCGCCCACGGACTGCCCCTGGACGACGTGGCCCGCCACATCGGCATGGACCCCGCCACGTACCTCAGCGCGGAGCGCACCGGCCGCTGGCCCGGCACCGAGTCCCAGGCCACCCGGCTCGCCTACCTCCTCCGCCTCCCGCTGCCCGACCTGCTGGACCTCACCGGCCGCAGCGAACCCCTGGCCCGCCACCTCCGCGACGCCGCCACCACCCGCTGGCAGCCCCAGGTCCGCCCGGTGGCCCGCCTCACCCGCCTCCCCCGCCGCCCCCTGGAACGCGCCCTGAGCACCCTCCACGAGGAGTACCAGACCCGCAGCGCCGCGGCCCGCAACTGGGGCGAAGAACCCCCGCCGGAATCCGCGGCGGGAGTGGCGACGTACCTGCAGCAGGTGCTCCCCCGCTTCTGGGAACTCCTCCGCAACTGACGCCCGGACGGCCTTCACCGACCGGTTCGATCGCCGCTGCTCCGGTGACGTGGAGTAGCCTCACCCCCGGGGACCCTGCCGGCTTTCGCCGCGGGGCCGGACCGGACGTCCTTTGTCCTCCTTCCGCATCCCACACCCCGGGAGTTCCGACGGACGCCGAACTGACCGCCGTCGCCGCCGAGACCATCAGGACCGCGCGGCTCGACCTGCTGCCGCTGCGCGTCGAGCACGCCGACGAGATGGCCGGCGTGCTCTCCGACCCCGCGCTGTACGCGTTCACCGGCGGCTCGCCGCCCGCGCTCGGCGAACTGCGGGCGCGCTACGCGCGGTTGGCCGCCGGGGCGCCCGGGGGCGGGACCGTGTGGGGGAACTGGGTGCTGTGGGTACGGGCGGACGGCGGGCTCTGCGGGTACGTACAGGTGACGATCCGGGAGGAGGTCGCCGAGGTCGCCTGGGTGGTGGGGACGCCGTGGCAGGGCTGCGGCTACGCCGGTGAGGCCGCCCGGGGGCTCGTCGCGCGGCTGCGGAGGCTGCCGCTGCGGGCCGTCGTCGCGCACGTCCACCCCGGCCACCGCGCCTCCGCCGCCGTCGCGGCGTCGGCGGGCCTGGTGCGTACGGACCTCGTCCAGGACGACGAGGCCGTCTGGCGGCTCGACCTCACCTCGCCGCCGCCCGCCGCTCGCTAGCGGCCGATCACGTCCAGCTCCGCCATGTCGGCCTCGGAGAGCGCGAGTCCCGCCCCCGCGGTGTTCTCGCGCAGGTGGGCCACCGACGACGTACCGGGAATGAGCAGGATGTTCGGCGACCGCCGCAGCAGCCACGCCAGCGCGACCGCCATCGGCGTCGCCTCCAGCCGCGCGGCCACGGCGGACAGCGCCGTGGACTGCAGCGGGGTGAAGCCGCCGAGCGGGAAGAAGGGCACGTAGGCGATGCCCTGGGCGGCGAGTTCGCCGATCAGGTCGTCGTCCTGGCGGTGGGCGAGGTTGTACATGTTCTGTACGCACACCACCGGCGCGATCGACCGGGCCTCGGCGACCTGCTCGGGCGTCGCGTTGCTCACCCCGAGGTGCCGGATCAGGCCCTGCCGGCGCAGTTCCGCCAGGGTCTCGAACGCCTCGGCGAGCGAGCCGGGGCTGGGGCCCTGCGCGTCGCCGAGGCGGAGGTTGACCACGTCGAGGGCGTCGAGGCCGAGGTCGTCCAGGTTCTCGCGGACGGAGGCGCGCAGCTCCTCGGGGCGCCGGGCCGGCGGCCAGCCGCCCTGCGCGTCACGGATCCCGCCGACCTTGGTCACGATGTGCAGGGACGCGGGGTAGGGGTGCAGGGCCTCGTGGATGAGCCGGTTGGTGACGCGCGGTCCGTACGCGCCGGCGGTGTCGATGTGGGTGATCCCGAGGGCCACCGCCTCCCGCAGGACGGCGAGCGCGCCGTCGCGGTCGGCGGGCGGGCCCATGACCCCGGGTCCCGCGAGCTGCATGGCGCCGTAGCCGACGCGGGTGACGGTCAGATCGCCGAGGGTCCAGGTGCCGCCGGGAGGCGGGGCGGAGGGGGTGTGCATGGCTGTGCCTTCGCTGTCGGGGCGGTGGCGGGCCGTCCGGCCCGTGCCGTCGATGCTCGCGCGCTTGCGAGCGGCGCGGCCAATACCGACACGGCCGCCCCTCATACCCGGCGGGTATCACCGACGTAGCCTGGAGGCGTGGACACCCTGGAGACCCGCGAGCTGCGCTACTTCGTCGCCGTAGCCGAGGAACTGCACTTCGGCCGCGCCGCCGAACGCCTCGGCATCGCCCAGCCGCCGCTGTCCCGGGCGATCCAGCGGCTCGAACGGCGCCTCGGCGTCCGCCTGCTGGAACGCGACCGCCGCGGCGTCGCCCTGACCGCCGCCGGGGAGACGCTCCTGTACGAGGGCCGCGCCGCCCTCGCCGCGACCACCGCCGCCGCCCGCCGCACCCGCCGCGCGGGCGGCGCCGACGGCCCGGGCGCCTCGCGTGACCGGCTGGTGCTCGCGGTGAAGGCCGCCGCCTCCCACGAACTGCTGCACAAGCTCCTCGACGCCTACGCCGCGGAACCCGGCGCCGCCGACGTCGAGGTGCTGCCCAGCGGCACCTGCGAACAGGGGGAGATGCTGCGCGACGGCCGCGCCGACGTGGCGCTCATGCACGCGCCGTTCAACTCCCTCGCCGGCTTCGACAGCGAGGAGCTGACGAGCGAGGGCCAGATCGCCATCCTGCCCGCCGCCCACCCGCTGGCCTCGCGTACGGCCCTGACCCTGGCCGACATCGCCGATGTCCCCGGCCTCCCGCTCGCCCGCTGGTCCGGCGACGCACCGGGACCGGGCCCCGTGATCCACGACCAGACGCAACTGGCCCAGTTGATCGCCCTCGGCCGCACCGCCGCCGTCTTCCCCGACTCCGCCCGCGCCTGGCTCTGGGCCGAACACACCGCCGTCCCGCTGACCGACGCACCGCCGGTCGTCACGCACATCGCGTGGCCCGCGCACAGCCGCTCGCTCGCCCTCGCGCGGCTGGTCCGTACCGCCACCCGGCTGTGACGCGCCGGCGCCGCGCTACTCCTCCACCTGCGCGCGCTGCCAGGCCAGATAGTCCGCCACCAGCTCCGGCGGGTTCGCCTTCGCCGTGAGCGGGATCTGCTCCTCCGGATCGTCCATGTCGAACAGCACCACCGGCACCGGCCGCCCCAGCACCTCCTCGACGCGCCCGGTCTCGTGCAGGTGCCGCGCCACGTCCACGCAGTCCTCGGCGAAGTCCGCGCACAGCAGGTCGTACGCCGCGGACCACCGGTCCGAGAACCGCTCCCCGTCCTCGAACCACAGCCCCTTCGCCGTCGCCTCCGCGCGGTGCAGCACGGTGCCCACGGGATCCTCCGGCACGTGCCCGATCCGCTCGAACGCGATGTCCCCGCACTGGCCGGGCTGATGGGACGGCGGTCTCCGACCGGCTTCCCGGCCCGCAGGCGCGGCACCCAGCACCCAGGTCACGTTCCGCAGCCCAGCCAGGCAAGAACTCCACACCGATCAAGGCACCTGCTGAGGACACCGCGTCAGAAGACGACCTCCGCCTCGTCCATCCGGTGCGCCGGCACCCGCTTCAGCTCCCGCGTCGCCTCCGCCAGCGGCGCCATCACGATGTCCGTCCCCCGCAGCGCCGTCATCTGCCCGAAGTCGCCGCGGTGCACCGCCTCCACCGCGTGCCACCCGAAGCGCGTCGCCAGCACGCGGTCGTACGCCGTCGGCGTGCCGCCGCGCTGGACGTGGCCGAGGATGACCGGCTTGGCCTCCTTGCCCAGGCGCCGCTCCAGTTCGCCGGCCAGGCGGTTGCCGATGCCGGTGAAGCGCTCGTGGCCGTACTGGTCGATCTCGCCCTTCTTGTACTCCATCGTGCCCTCCGCCGGGTGCGCGCCCTCGGCGACGCAGATGACGGCGAACTTCTTGTGCCGGTCGAAGCGCTCCTCGACCATCTTGCACAGGTTGGCGATCTCGAAGGGACGCTCCGGCAGGCAGATCCCGTGCGCGCCGCCCGCCATTCCCGACTCCAGCGCGATCCAGCCCGCGTGCCGGCCCATGACCTCGACGACCATGACCCGCTGGTGGGACTCGGCGGTGGTCTTCAGCCGGTCCATCGCCTCGGTGGCCACGCCGACGGCCGTGTCGAAGCCGAAGGTGCGGTCGGTGGCGGAGATGTCGTTGTCGATGGTCTTCGGTACGCCGACGACCGGCATCCCCGCGTCGGCAAGCATCGCCGACGCCGTGAGGGTGCCCTCGCCGCCGATCGGGATGAGCGCGTCGAGGGCCAGCTCGCGGCTCAGCTCCTCGGTGTTCTCGCAGGCTTCGCGGAGCCGGTCGCGCTCCAGCCGGGAGGAGCCGAGGACGGTGCCGCCGCGGGCGAGGATGCCGCTGACCGCGTTGAGGTCGAGCTTGCTGTACCGCCCTTCGAGCAGTCCCTTGAAGCCGTCCTCGAACCCGATCACCTCGTCGCCGTGACCGGCCACGGCCCGGTGGACCACCGACCTGATCACCGCGTTCAGGCCGGGGCAGTCTCCGCCCGCCGTGAGTACTCCGATGCGCATGTCTCTCCTGCTCGGTGCCGTCGCATGCATGCTCGATGCCGATTCTCCCATGCTCCGGGGGTCACTCGTCCGAACAGCCGGTTAACCCTCTGTCACACCCGGCGGTCACCTCGCCGTCACCCCACCTCGCCGTCACCCGCATCCGCAGCACCGCGCCCGCGCACCCGCCGCCCTTCGCGCGCCCCGCCCCCGCCCGACGGTATGGTCGAACAGGACCGCGACGGACGGGACGGATGGAGTGCAGGAGTGACCCGCAGCGTCTACGTCGCCGGCATCGGCCGCGGTGACGGCCGTCAGGTCGTCGAGCTGGGCATGATGGAGCTGCTCTCCCGCCAGGTCGACCGGGTGGGGATCTTCCGCCCGCTGGCGCATGCCGACGCCGATGCCCGCGACCCCGTCTTCGACCTGCTCCGCGCCCGCTACCGGCTGAGCCAGCCGCGCGCCGGGGTGCTCGGCATGACGTACGAGCAGGCGTCCGCGCTGCAGGCCGAGGAGGGGACGGACGCGCTGGTGGCCCGGCTCGTCGGGCGGTTCCACGAGGTCGCCGCCGACTACGAGGCCGTGCTCATCTTCGGCAGCGACTTCGCCGATACCAACATCCCGGCCGAGCTGGCGCTCAACGCCCGCCTCGCCAACGAGTGCGGCGCCGCCGTGCTGCCCGTCGTCGGCGGCGCGGAGCAGTCCGCGGAGTCGGTGGTCGCCGAGGTGCGCAACGCGCACGACGCGTACGCCTCCCTCGGCTGCGACGTCCTGGCGATGATCGCCAACCGGGTCGGCCCCGACGCCGCCCCCCGGGCCCGCGCCGCCGCCGCGGACATCGGCGCCCATCTGCCCGTGCCGGTGTACGTCATCCCCGAGGACGCCGGCCTCGCCGCCCCCACCGTCGCGCAGATACGTGACGCGCTCGGCGCCGGGCTGCTGGCCGGCGACGCCGGCGGGCTGGCCCGTGACGTACGCGACTTCGTCTTCGGCGGCGCGATGCTCCCGGCGTTCCTGCCGGCCCTCAGCGAGGGCTGCATGGTGATCACCCCGGGCGACCGCGCCGACCTCGTCGTCGGCGCGCTGGCCGCGCACTCCGCGGGCTCCCCCGCCATCGCCGGGGTGCTGCTGACGCTGGACGAGCGTCCCGGCCCGGACATCATGGCGCTGGCCGAGCGGCTGGCGCCGGGGACGCCGCTGCTCACGGTGGCCGAGGGCTCGTTCCCCACCGCCGCCGCGCTGGTCGGGCTGCGCGGCGAACTGAACGCCGCGACGCCGCGCAAGGCGGACATCGCCCTCGGCCTCTTCGAGTTGCACGTCGACTCCGCGCAGCTCACCGGGCGGCTGGCGGGGGCGGCGAGCGGGCGCGTGACGCCGATGATGTTCGAGCACATGCTGATCGAGCGGGCGCAGGCCGACCGCAGGCACGTGGTGCTGCCGGAGGGCACCGAGGAGCGGGTGCTGCTGGCGGCGGAGGTGCTGGTACGGCGCGGGGTGTGCGATCTCACCCTCCTCGGCGAGGAGCAGACGATCCGCAAGCGCGCCGCGGAGCTGGGGCTGAGCCTGTCGCTGCTGAGCGCCGACGCCCCGGCGGCGCGGCCGGAAGGACCGGCCACGGCCCGGATCACCGACCCCCGCGTCTCGCCGCTGCGGGAGAGCTTCGCCGAGCTGTACGCGCAGTACCGCTCGCACCGCGGCGTCATCGTGGAGCTGGCGTACGACGTCCTGGGCAACGTCAACTACTTCGGCACCCTGATGGTCCAGCAGGGCCTGGCCGACGCGATGGTCTCCGGCGCCGCGCACTCCACGGCCGCCACCGTGCGCCCGGCGTTCGAGGTCATCAAGACCGCGCCGGGCGCCGCGATCGTCTCGTCCGTCTTCTTCATGTGTCTCGCGGACCGGGTGCTGGTGTACGGGGACTGCGCGGTCAACCCCGATCCGAACGCCGAGCAGCTCGCGGACATCGCCATCCAGTCGGCGGCGACGGCCGCGCAGTTCGGCGTCGAGCCGCGGGTGGCGATGCTGTCGTACTCCACCGGCACCTCCGGCTCCGGCTCGGGCGTCGACAAGGTGCGGCGCGCGACCGAGCTGGTCCGGGCCCGCCGGCCGGACCTGGAGGTGGAGGGCCCGATCCAGTACGACGCGGCGGTGGACGCCACCGTCGCCGCCGCCAAGATGCCGGACTCGCGGGTCGCGGGACAGGCCACGGTGCTGGTCTTCCCCGACCTCAACACCGGCAACAACACGTACAAGGCGGTGCAGCGCACGGCCGGCGCGATCGCCGTGGGGCCCGTGCTCCAGGGGCTCAACAAGCCGGTGAACGACCTGTCCCGGGGCGCGCTCGTCCAGGACATCATCAACACGGTCGCCATCACCGCCGTACAGGCGCAGGGCACCGCCGCACCCGCGAAGGGCGGCCGCCCGTGACCGACCCCACCCGGATCCTGGTGCTCAACTCCGGCTCCTCGTCGCTGAAGTACCAGCTCATCGACATGGCGGGGCCGACGCCCGGCGCCGACCGCCCGGCCCGCGGCATCGTCGAGCGGATCGGCGAGCCGCAGGACCGCGGCGGCGTGCCGGACCACGCGGCGGCGCTGCGCGCCGTCGGCGACGAGCTGGCCGCCGCGGGGCACGGTCTCGACGCGCCCGGTCTGCTGGCCATCGGCCACCGCGCCGTCCACGGCGGCACCCGCTTCACCGAGCCGGTCCTCGTCGACGACGGCGTTCTGGACGAGATGGAAAAGCTCGTCCCGCTCGCGCCGCTGCACAACCCGGCGAACATCGCCGGCATCCGCGTCGCCCGCGAGCTGCGCCCCGACCTCCCGCAAGTCGCCGTCTTCGACACCGCCTTCCACGCCACCCTCCCCGAGCACGCCTGGCGCTACGCCCTGGACACGGCCACCGCCGACGCCCACGCCATCCGCCGCTACGGCTTCCACGGCACCTCGCACGCCTACGTCTCCCGCGCCACCGCGCTGTTGCTCGGCCGCGACCCGGCGGACCCCGGCGACTTCAACGTCATCGTGCTGCACCTCGGCAACGGCGCCAGCGTCTCCGCGGTGGCCGGCGGCCGGTGCGTGGAGACGTCGATGGGGATGACCCCGCTGGAGGGCCTGGTGATGGGCACCCGCAGCGGGGACCTCGACCCGGCGGTGATCTTCCATCTCGCCCGCGAGGCGGGCATGGACACGGACGCGATCGACACGCTGCTGAACAAGCGGAGCGGTCTCGTCGGCCTCTGCGGCGACAACGACATGCGGGAGATCGGCCGCCGGATCGCCGAGGGCGACGAGCGCGCGCGGCTGGCCTTCGACGTGTACGTCCACCGGATCCGCAAGTACGTCGGCGCGTACACGGCCGTGCTGGGCCGGGTGGACGCCGTCGCGTTCACCGCCGGCGTCGGCGAGAACTCCGCCGCCGTACGGGAGGCGTCGCTGCGGGGCCTCGAAGGTCTCGGCATCGAGGTGGACTCCGTACGCAACGCGGTACGCGGCTCCGCACCCCGCGTGATCTCCGCGCCCGGCTCCCGGGTGACCGTCGCCGTGGTGCCCACCGACGAGGAGCTGGAGATCGCCGCCCAGACCCGCGACCTGGTCCGCGGCGGCGGCCGGGCGCTCCCCCCACCGGAATAATTCCGGTCGAGAACAAACCGATAGGATGCCGCCATGCGCCGAGCGAAAATCGTCTGCACCCTGGGTCCCGCCGTCGACTCCTTCGAGCAGCTCAAAGCGCTGATCGAGGCCGGCATGTCCGTGGCCCGCTTCAACATGAGCCACGGCACCCAGGCCGAGCACCAGGAGCGCTACGACCGGCTGCGCAAGGCCGCCGAGGAGACCGGGCGGCCCATCGGCGTGCTGGCCGACCTCCAGGGCCCGAAGATCCGGCTGGAGACCTTCGCCCAGGGCCCGGTGGAGCTGGCGCGCGGCGACGAGTTCACCATCACCACCGACGACGTGCCCGGCGACCGGTCCATCTGCGGCACCACGTACAAGGGCCTGCCCGGCGACGTCTCCCCCGGCGAGCGCATCCTCGTCAACGACGGCGCGGTGGCCCTGGAGGTGCTGGAGGTGCGCGGCCCCGAGGTGCGCACCATGGTCATCGAGGGCGGCGTGGTCTCCGACCACAAGGGCATCAACCTGCCCGGCGTGGCGGTGAACGTCCCGGCGCTCTCCGAGAAGGACGTGGACGACCTGCGCTTCGCCCTGCGCATGGGCTGCGACATGGTCGCGCTCTCCTTCGTCCGCGACGCCGGCGACATCGGCGACGTGCACCGGGTGATGGACGAGGTCGGGCGGCGGGTGCCGGTCATCGCCAAGGTCGAGAAGCCGCAGGCGATCGACCACATGGAGGAGATCGTCCTCGCCTTCGACGGCGTGATGGTGGCCCGCGGCGACCTGGCGGTGGAGTATCCGCTGGAGAAGGTGCCGATGGTGCAGAAGCGGCTGATCGAGATGTGCCGCCGCAACGCCAAGCCGGTGATCGTGGCGACCCAGATGATGGAGTCGATGATCCACTCCTCGCGGCCGACGCGCGCCGAGGCGTCCGACGTCGCGAACGCGATCCTGGACGGTACGGACGCGGTGATGCTGTCCGCCGAGTCGTCGGTCGGCAAGTACCCGATCGAGACGGTCAAGACGATGGCGCGGATCGTCGTGGCGGCGGAGGACGAGCTGCTGTCGCGCGGGCTGCAGCCGCTGGTGCCGGGCAAGAAGCCGCGTACGCAGGGCGGTTCCGTGGCCCGGGCGGCGTGCGAGATCGCGGACTTCCTGGACGCCCAGACGCTGGCGGCGTTCACGCAGTCCGGGGACACCGCGCGGCGGCTCTCGCGCTACCGCGCGTGCCAGCCGATCCTGGCCTTCACCACCGACGAGCACACGCGCAACCAGCTCACGCTGAGCTGGGGCGTGGAGCCGGTGCTGGTGCCGCACGTGGACAACACCGACGCGATGGTGGACCTGGTGGACGCGGAGCTGCGGAAGCTCAGCCGCTTCCGCGAGGGCGACACGATGGTCATGACCGCCGGGTCGCCGCCCGGGGTGCCCGGCACCACGAACATGGTCCGCGTGCACCACCTGGGCGGCGAGCGCTGAGCTGAGCGGCGCGGCCCTGCGCTACTCGATGGTGTTCTTCAGGCCCGGCACGGTGAGCGTGCCGCCGAACTGACCGGCCTGGACGACCTGGACGTCGGTGAAGAACGCGAACGGGAGGTCCACCGGCGGCGGGCTCTCGGGGCTGAAGGTCATCGGGATCAGCCCGAAGAGATTGCCCTTCAGCTCCTCGGTGTACATGGTCACGGTGCCGTCGCGGATCGTGGACGTGCTGCCTTCCTCGGCGCGTACGTGCGTCGTGTTCCTGCCGGGTCCGATGACGGTCTGGTGCAGGTCGCGGATGTCGACCCCGTCGTCCGCGGTGTACTTCAGCACCTTCTTGACCTGGCCGCTGTAGGTCTTCACCTCGACGATGCCGTGGTACTTGAGCCCCTTGAGGGTGAGCTTGGTGCTCTCCAGCCGCCAGGGGTCGTCGGGCAGCAGCGGCAGCCCGGGTTCGAGCGCGGCGTCCGCCAGGGCCTCGGGGTCGGGGGTGGGGCAGGGGAACGGCTCCTTGCCGTCGGCGTCCGCGGCGGCGCCGTCCCCGGCGTCCGGCTTCTCGTCCGCGGGGTCCTCGGCGGTGTCCCGCACCTTGTCGTCCAGCTCTTCCACGCTGGCGCCCGCGTCCTCGGCGGCGTCGCGGACGGCCTTCTCCTTCTCGCGCCGCTCCTCGTCCGACGCGGCGCCGGAGCCGGACTCCTCACCGCTGTCCGAGCCCGAGCCAGAACCGGCGGAGCCGGCACCGGAGTCGGCGCCGCCCGAGCCGCCGGACGGCTCGGCTCCGGGCTCTGGCTCCGCGCCGGGATCGTCCGGGCCGAGCAGGCCGTCCAGCGTGTCGCCGACGCCCAGCGGGTCGTACCAGGGGCGGGACTCCGAGGGCGAAGGACTCGGCTCCGCCTTGTCCGACTCCCCGGCTCCGCCTCCGTCCGACCCGCCGCCGGAGGCACCGCCCGACCCCGAGCCCGAGCCCGAGTCGTCGTCGCCCGGCCGCTCCGCCGCGGATCCGTCGTCCGTCGCCGACGGACTCGGCGAAGGACCGCCGCCCGGCTCCGCCGACTCCCCGGCGCCCGGCGTCTCTTCGCCCTCCCGGGCCTCCGGCGCGTCCCCGGCGTCCGCCGGCTCCTCGTCCTTCGGCTCGTCCGACTGCTCCGCGCACGGCCCCGGCCGCCAGCGGTCCGCCGGGTCGTCCTCGGCGATCGCGGGCCGCGGCGTGAGCCCCAGTCCCAGGAAGACCGCGGTGGGCATGGCCGCCAGGGCTATCGCCTTGCCCGCCGGCACCCGGCCGAGCAGCGATCTGCGCGGCGCCGCGTGCCGCGGCCCCCTGCGCACCGCCCTCGCGTGGTCATCCGGCCGCACGGTGCCTCCCGCCGTCGATGTCCTCCAGCACGTCCACGCCCAGCTCGCCGACGTCGGCTCTCTTCTCCTCCGCCGCGCCGTCCCCGGTGCCGTCCGCCGGGTCGGCGGCACCGGACTCACCGGAATCACCGGCAGCCCCGTCAGCCTCCGGCACACCCGGCACCCACGACACGGCCAGCGCCCCGCCGATCATCGACAGCAGGAAACCCACCAGCAGCCCGCCGAAGTTGGACACCGGAATCGACACCAGCGCCAGCACGATGGAGGCGACGCCCGCGAACACCCGGACGACGGCGTGGAACCACATGGTCAGCCCGAGTGTCACCAGCAGCACGCCGATGATCAGGCCGCCGGCCCCCGCCTGCGTCGCCATCTGCAGGCTGAGGTTGCCGAGCTTGATGTTGTAGTACGGCAGCGCGCCGATCGGCACGCCGCCCGCGATGGTCAGCAGACCCGCCCAGAACGGACGGGAGCCGCGCCAGCCACGGAATCCCAGCCGCCAGGTGTTCAGACGGTGCAGCAGGTCCGGCAACTCGGCGCTCATGAATGCAGCTCCCCGGTACGGCGGTGCGGTTCGGTCAGTGGGGGGTCCGGCGGGGAGCGGTACGCGCCTCCCCGCCGGCCGGGTGCGTGGTCAGAAGCACTCCTTGACGCCCTTGTGCAGCTTCATGCTGAGCCCGCTCAGCTTGAAGGTGCCGGCGCTGGTGGCCCAGGCGGTCTGTTTCACGTCCGTGAGGACGGCCCTGTCGGCCTCCTGCGCGAACCCGTTCGGGTTCGCCTTGTCGCCCTTGCCGATGCCCGGTCCCTTGGTGCTGGACCCGGCGGCCACACCGATGTTGATGTTCTCGAACGTCGCGTCGGCGTCGAGCTGCGCGATGTCGATGTAGAGGTTCTTCGCCTCCACCGGCTTCTCGTCACCGGCCGTCAGCACCAGGCTGACCGAGCCGATGAGCGGGACGTCGGGCGTGACGACCGACTGGCACATGCCGTTGATCTCCGCTTCCTTGAACGCGGAGATCGCGACCGGCCGGGTCGCCTCGTTGCCCTCCAGGTCGTGACCGCTGTCGACGCCGCTGTACTGGACGAAGCCGACGCCCTCCAGCCGGTCCGCCGTGACCTTGAACTCCTGGCCCGACACGCTGAACGACGCCGCCAGCGCGCCCTGGCTCAGCGCCACGCCGATCGCGGCGGTCGCCGCCAGGCTCGGCACCATGACCACGGCGAACCGCTTCCACCTGGTCCCACCACGTGCCTGGGACTCCATGCCTCTCCTCCTTCTCGGACGTACGTCCTGGGCCCGTGGGCCGGTCCTCGGGAGCGAGGAGGATCCGCACGCGCTCGCGGGCGCGGCTCTGCGGGTCCGGGTACGGGCGCGGACGCGCTACGTCGAAGGGGGCGTTACCCCCGAGCGACTCGTTGTCCGGACAGGCTCCGGTCCGCGGGAACGGTCCGCGGAAACGGGGAACCCCCCTGTCCGGATGGCGATCGTGGTCCATCGGAAGGGGGACGCACAAGGGGTTCGTTACCAACGGGTAACGCGAGGGGTGAGGCAGATCCGGCCTCGGCGGCCGGATCCTGCACCCTGGGTCGCCGCCGACCGCGGACGTACCCGATGACAAGGCATGACAAAGGCGGTCATCTGACAGCGCGTCAGTTACTCCGAGTAACAGCCCTGCCCTCAGTCAATTTTTGGCAAAGCAGCACGGCTGTCACCCTACGTCAACCTCTGCTCAGAACAGCACGCGTGCCAGCGCCTGCCGCCCCGCCACCACCCGCGGATCGTCGCCGCCGACGACCTCGAACAGTTCCAGCAGCCGCACCCGCGCGGCCTGCCGGTCCTCGCCGGCGGTCCGCGCCACCGTGTCGACCAGCCGCCCGAACGCGTCCTCGACGTGCCCGCCGACCAGGTCCAGGTCCGCGACCCGGATCTGCGCCGCCACGTCGGCCGGGTTGTCCGCCGCCTCCTTGCGCACGGCCGCGGGGTCGAGCCCCTCCACCCGCCGCAGCAACTCCGCCTGCGCGAGCCCCAGCGTGGCCTCCACGTTGCCCGGGTCGTCGGACAGCACGTTCTGGTACGCCTGGATCGCACCGCCGAGGTCGCCCCGGTCCAGCGCGTCACCGGCCGCCGCCAGCGCGCTGTCGTACGGGCCCGCCGGCTCCTCCGGCGCCTCCCGCTCGCCGGTGTCCTCGCCGGTGTCCTCGCCGGCCGCGGTGTCCTCGCCGGCGACCGCCTGCCCGACGATGCCGAACTGCTGCTCGGCGACCTTGATCAGCTCGTCCAGCACCCCGCGGATCTGCGCCTCCGGGGCGGCGCCCTGGAACAGCGGGATGGCCTGCCCGCCGACGACCGCGAAGACGGCAGGGATGGACTGGACGCCGAACTGCTGGAACAGCATCTGGTTCGCGTCCACGTCGATCTTGGCCAGCACGAACCGCCCGGCGTACTCCTGTGCCAGCCGCTCCAGCAGCGGGCTGAGCTGCTTGCACGGCTGGCACCACTCGGCCCAGAAGTCGACGACGACCGGGACCTCGGTGGAGCGCTGCAGGACGTCCTGCTGGAAGCCGGCCTCGTCGACATCGATGACCAGCGCACCGGCGCCGGGCGCGGGCACCCCGTCCCGGGCGGCCTGGGCGCGGGCCGCCTCCGCCTTCTCCTTGGCCTCCGCGGCCGCCTTCACCGCGGCCAGGTCGACCGCTCCGCTCATAGACATGTTGCGTGGCTGCATACGCCCTATCCTCCCCCCTTCGCACGGTGCATTGAACGGACGGGCCGCGGATGACTCGGCGAACCCGCCCGGAAGGGTTCGTCCCGGGCGGGTTTCCAGGTGCAGCAGAAGACACCGGTCGCTCGGAGGTGACTTACGCTACGGCCCGTAGCGTAACCCACCTACGGCGCCGGGGAGAAGGGATAAGGTCCAGCTCATGAGCCACGAGACCCCCGCCGCACGGCGCGCGGGCCGGCCGCGCAGCGCGACGGCGGACCGGGCCATCCTGGACGCCGCCCGGGCCGCGATCGCCGAGACGGGCTGGGCAGGGGTGACGCTCGGCGGCGTCGCGGCCCGCGCGGGAGTGGCGAAGACCACGCTCTACCGGCGCTGGCCGGGCAAGAACGAACTCGTCCTGGACGCGCTCGCCGACCTCTTCGACTCGCTGCGGCTGCCGGACCACGGCAGTCTGGCGCGGGACGTGGAGGGCGTGGTGCTGCAGTTCGCCGAGTTGCTGCGGGAGCCGCGCACGCGCGGCGCGCTGATGGCGGTGCTGGCCGAGGCGACGCAGGACGCGGCGCTGCGCGAGCGGATCCGCGACGCGATCGTCGACCGGCAGCGGCATCTGGTGCTGCTGGGCCGCGCACGGGCGCAGGCGCGCGGGGAGTTGCCGGCGGAGCCGGACGCGGCGGCGGCGGACCGCACCGCCGACATGATCTTCGACGTGATCGCCGGCTCCGTGCTGCACCGGCTGCTGGTCAGCGCGGAGCCGGTGACGGCCGCGTGGGCGACGGCGTTCGCCACCCTGCTGACCGGGGGCCTGGCCGCCCTGACGGACCCGGCACCCGATCCGGCGCCGGACCCGGCCGCGGGCAGCCGGGACCCGTCCGCGCAATAGGTCCTTCGGGCCTGTCCCGGCCGCGCCGGGAGCGGGATGCTGGCAGCCCACCTCGAAGGAGGGGCCCATGAAGGCGATCGTCCAGGACCGCTACGGCCCGGCGGGGGTGCTGCGGCAGGCCGAGGTCGCACGGCCGGAACCGGGTGCGGGCGAGATCGTCGTACGGGTACGCGCCGCGGGACTCGACCCCAGCGTGTGGCACCTGATGACCGGACTGCCGTACATGATGCGGCTGATGGGCTTCGGCCTGCGCCGCCCGAAGGACCGGGTGCGCGGCTGGGACGCCGCGGGGACCGTCGCGGCGGTCGGCGCGGGCGTCACCCGCTTCGCGCCCGGCGACGACGTGTTCGGCGTCGGCAGCGGCGGGACCTTCGCGGAGTACTGCCGGGGCGCCGCGGAGATGTTCGCGACGAAGCCCGCGGGCGTGGACTTCGACGCCGCCGCGGCCGTGCCCACCTCGGCGATCACCGCGCTGCGCGCCCTGCGCGACGCGGGCGGGCTGCGGACGGGCGGGCGCGTCCTGGTGCTCGGCGCCGGCGGCGGCGTGGGCACGTTGGCCGTCCAGCTCGCCAAGGCGCGGCAGGCCGAGGTCACCGGCGTCTGCGGCACGGACAAGACGGAACTGGTCCGCTCGCTCGGCGCGGACCACGTCGTCGACTACACCGAGCGGGACGTCACCGCCGGGCCCGGCCGCTACGACCTCGTAATCGACACCGCGGGCAACCGCCCGCTCGCCGCGCTGCGCCGCATCCTCGCCCCGCGCGGCACGATCGTCCTCGTCGGCGGCGAGGGCGGCGGCAGGTGGGTCGGCGACCTGCGGCGCTCGCTCGGCGGCTCCGTACGCTCCCTGTTCTCCGCCCGGAAGGTGAAGGCGCCCTACGTGCGCCCCCGTCCTGAGGACGTCGAGGAGGTGCGCGGCCTGCTGGAGTCCGGCACGATCACACCCGTCGTCGGCCGGACGTACCCGCTCGCCGAGGCCGCCGCGGCGGTCCGGGACTGGGAGAAGGGCCACACGCGCGGCAAGTCCGTCCTCGTCGTGTGACCCTGCTCCCCCGCGCATACGGACCGGCCGCGCGCGGTGCGGATCAGCCCGCGCGCGTACGGGTCAGAAGGCGGCCGGCTCGGTGTAGACGCCCCACTCGTCGCGCAGCGCGTCGCAGATCTCGCCGAGCGTGGCCTCGGCCCGTACCGCCGCGAGCATCGGCTCGATCATGTTGCCGCCGTCCCGGGCGGCCGTGAGCATGTCCGCCAGCGCGGCGCGCACCCGCGCATCGTCGCGGGCGCCCTTGCGGACGGCCAGCGTGCGCACCTGCTCGCGCTCCACCTCGTGGCTGACCCGCAGGATCTCCAGGTCGCCGGTGACGGAGCCGGTGTGGCAGTTGACGCCGACGATCTTCTTGTCGCCCTTCTCCACCGACCGCTGGTAGCGGAAGGCCGACTCGGCGATCTCGCCGGTGAACCAGCCGTCCTCGATGCCGCGCAGGATCCCGGACGTGATCGGCCCGATGGGGTGCCGCCCGTCGGGGTGGGCGCGCCGGCCGCGCTCGCGGATCTGCTCGAAGATCTTCTCCGCGTCGGCCTCGATCCGGTCGGTGAGCTGCTCGACGTACCAGGACCCGCCGAGGGGGTCGGCGACGTTCGCGACGCCGGTCTCCTCCATCAGCACCTGCTGGGTGCGCAGCGCGATCTCCGCGGCCCGCTCGCTGGGCAGCGCCAGGGTCTCGTCCAGGGCGTTGGTGTGCAGCGAGTTGGTGCCGCCGAGGACCGCGGCCAGCGCCTCGACGGCGGTGCGCACCACGTTGTTGTACGGCTGCTGGGCGGTCAGCGAGACGCCCGCGGTCTGGGTGTGGAAGCGCAGCCACTGCGCCTTCTCGCTGCGCGCCCCGTACACGTCGCGCAGCCAGCGGGCCCAGATGCGGCGCGCGGCGCGGAACTTGGCGATCTCCTCGAAGAAGTCGACGTGGGCGTCGAAGAAGAAGGACAGCCCGGGGGCGAAGGCGTTGACGTCGAGCCCGCGGGACAGGCCCAGCTCCACGTAGCCGAAGCCGTCGGCGAGGGTGTACGCCAGCTCCTGCGCGGCCGTCGAGCCGGCCTCGCGGATGTGGTAGCCGGAGACGGACAGCGGCTTGTACGCGGGGATGCGCTCGGCGCAGTACTCCATCAGGTCGCCGATGAGGCGCAGGTGCGGCTCGGGCCGGAAGAGCCACTCCTTCTGCGCGATGTACTCCTTGAAGATGTCGGTCTGCAGTGTGCCGTTGAGCACGCCGGGGTCGACGCCCTGGCGCTCGGCGGCGACCAGGTACATACAGAAGACGGGGACCGCGGGGCCGCTGATCGTCATCGAGGTGGTGATGTCGCCCAGCGGGATGTCGCGGAAGAGCACCTCCATGTCGGCGGCGGAGTCGATGGCCACGCCGCAGTGCCCGACCTCGCCCAGGGCGTGCGGGTCGTCGGAGTCGCGGCCCATGAGGGTGGGCATGTCGAACGCGACGGACAGGCCGCCGCCGCCGGCGCCGAGGATGAGCTTGTAGCGCTCGTTGGTCTGTTCGGCGTTGCCGAAGCCGGCGAACTGGCGGATCGTCCACGTCCGGCCGCGGTAGCCGGTGGCGTACAGGCCGCGGGTATACGGGAACTCGCCGGGCCAGCCGATGCGCTCGAAGCCCTCGTAGACGTCCCCGGGGCGCGGGCCGTAGACCGGCTCGACCTCGTCGCCGGAGAGCGTGGTGAAGTCCGCCTCGCGCTTGCGGGCCGCGTCGTAACGCGCCTGCCAGCGGCGCCGGCCTTCTTCCATGGCCGCAGCATCCATGCCCGTACCGCCTCTCTCTGCGCGCGGATCGCGCGGCGCATTTAATAGGACGTCCTATTAAGTGTTGCATGCCCCGGGCCCGCGCGCGGCATACGCGGCCGGGGAGTGGGGGTGGTCACTGCGGGTTTCCGGCGGGGTTTAGGCTCGACGGCATGAAGAAGAGCGTCCTCACCCGCTACCGCACGATGGCGTACGTGACCGGCGTGCTCCTCGTCCTGCTGACCCTGGGCATGATCGGCAAGTACGCCCTGGACCTCTCCGGCGCGGACGGCTTCACGAAGGTCGTGAGCATCGCCCACGGCTGGCTGTACATCCTCTACCTGGTCTTCGCCTTCGACCTCGGCTCCAAGGCGAAGCTCCCGGTCGGCAGGCTGATCTGGGTGCTGCTCGCGGGGACGGTGCCGACGGCGGCGTTCTTCGTGGAGCGGAAGCTCACCCGGCAGGTCGAGCCGCTGGTCGTCCGCGAGGGCGAGCCGGCGGCGGCGAAGGCGTAGGCAGGCGCGGGAAGGCGCAGGCGCAGGAAGGCTGAGCAGGCGCCGGCGCGCGGCCTGGCGGACTACTGCTCGAAGTCGCCCGCGGCTATCCGCAGCGGGCGGAGCATGGCGAAGATCTCCGCGCACTGCTCCTCGTCGTACGCGCTGAGCCCGAAGTCCATCGCCATCAGATCGCGGGTCGCCTGCTCGACGACCTCGCGGCCCCGGTCGGTGATCGACGCAAGCGTGCCGCGGCCGTCGTTGGGGTTGGGCCGCTTGGCCACGTAGCCGGACCTGACCAGCCGGTCGACGGTGTTGGTCACCGACGTCGGGTGCACCATCAGACGCTCGCCGATCTTCGACATCGCCAGCTCGCCGGCCTTGGAGAAGGTGAGCAGCACCAAAGCCTCGTAGCGCGCGAAGGTCAGCCCGTACGGCTTGACGACGGCGTCGACCTGCGCCAGCAGGATCTGGTGGGCGCGCATCACCGAAGTGATGGCCCCCATCGCGGGCACGGCTCCCCAGCGCTGGCGCCAGAGTTCATCGGCGCGCGCGATGGGGTCGAACGACAGGCTCAGCGGCTTCGGCACGTCGCCGACCCTACCGCCCGGTCACGTCGCGGTCAGCCCGGTCTCACCCTTCGGTCTGGTCCTGCGCACTTCCAGACAGACCAGCAGCGAGCACACCGTGCCCGTCACGCCGACCGCGGCGACGGCCAGGTGCACCGGGGCGAACTCCGCGACCGCACCCGCGCCCGCCATGCCCACCCCCTGCAGCGTCATCAGCCCGGCGGTCTGGAGCGTCATCGCCCGGCCGCGCATCTCCTCGGGCACGGCGGCGACGAACCACTGGTCGAGGCCGAGCGAGTACGAGATGCCGAAGCCGGTGAGCACCAGCAGCGGCAGCGCCCAGCCGAAGGACGGGTGCGTCACGAAGCCGATCGCGGGCACCGTCGCGAGCACCGCCACCGGGAAGACGATGCGTTCCCGGCCGCGCGGCCCGAGCAGCGACCCGGCCAGGATCTCGCTGGTGACCGCGCCGATCGGCATGCCGGTCATGAGCAGGCCGAGCCCGAGGGCGCCGATGCCGAGGTCGTCCGCGTACGCGGCGGCCAGCGCCTCGGGGGCGACGACGAAGGTCGGCGGGATCCAGGTGAGCAGCAGCAGTGCCCGGATGCGGCGGTCGCGCAGGAAGGTGCCGGCGGCGGCGAGCGAGGCGCCGACGGTGCTCGTGCGGCCGGGTGCCCCCGCGGTGCCCCCGGCGGCGATACGGGCCGGGCGGGCGCGGGTGCCGAAGCGCAGCACCAGCGCCGAGCCGAGCAATCCCAGCGCCGTCAGCGTCAGCGTCGCGCGCGGGGAGAACGCCGCCAGCAGCCCGCCGAGGGCGAAGCCGACGAGCTGCGCCGCCTGCGCGGTGAGCCGGATGACGGAGCGGCCGAGGACGAACCGGTCGCCGGTGCCGAGGATGTCGGCCAGCGTGGCGATCCGGGTGCCGGTGAAGACCGGCGAGATGACACCAGCGACGCAGCGCAGCGCCAGCAGCACGGCGACGGGCATGCCGGGCAGCACCATCGCGGCGAAGCAGGCGGCGGCGAGCAGGTCGCAGGTCACCAGCACCCGGCGGGCCGGGAGGCGGTCGGCGATCGAGGACAGCAGGGTCCCGCCGACGAGGTACGGCAGCAGGCCGACGCCCAGGGTGAGCGCGCTCAGCAGCGGGGATCCGGTGCGGTCGTAGACGAGGACGGTCAGCGCGATGGCCGCGACGACCTCGCCGAGGATCGACATGACGTGCGCGACGAAGACGAAGCGGAACTCGCGGACGCGGAAGACGTCGGCGTAGCGGGCGCGCGGGGCGGCGGCGCCGGCGGAGGCGGGGGCGTCGCCCGGGCCGGACGGCAGGGCCGCGGGCACGGGCGCGGCCGTGCCGTCCGGGGCTGTGGTGTCGCTCATCACCGGAGCCTCGCCCGCTGCCGGGGCGGGGCCGTAGTCTTTCGGCGCCAGCCGAATCAGTCAGCCAGGAGGGCCACCGTGCCGGTGTACATGCGCTTCGGCCCCGACGACCTGCTGCGCTGCCGCTTCGCGATCTCCCCGGTCTTCGAGACCCACGAGGCGATACGGACGCTGCGCCGCACCGAACGCCACGCCTACCACCGGCCGTGGCTGAACCGGCTCGGCGAGGCCGCCGCCCGGCTCGACCTCGAACCACTGTGGATCTTCATGCCGCACGCCCGCCCCGGTTACACGCCGGACTTCCTCGGCGGACCGCCGCAGGCGGCGTACACCTCGGTCGCCGACGGTCTCGCCCAGTTGCGCGCCACCGACCCGGCGCTGGCGCACGCGGAGATGACCCTGTCGTTCAGCACCATCCCCGGCGCCGCCGAGTCCCCGCTCGGCCGCAAGCTGCTCGACGACCCGGCCGCCGCGATCGACCTGATGGCGGACGTCACGGAGCGCGCCTGGCACGCACTGGTCGAGCCGTTCTGGCCGCGGCTGCACGACCTGCTGGAGGCGGACATCGACTTCCGCGCCCGGCAACTGGCCTCCGCGGGCCTGGGCGAGTTGTTCGCGCTGCTGCACAACCGGCTGTCGTACGAGGACGGCCTGCTGACCGTACGGACCAAGCACCACTACCGCTACGAGCGCGACCTCGCCGGCGACGGCCTGCTGCTGATGCCCAGCGCCTTCGTCTGGCCGGACGTGGTGACCGGCTTCCAGCCGCCCTGGCAGCCCACCGTCATCTACCCCGCCCGCGGCGTCGGCACCCTGTGGGCGGAGCCGGGCCCGGAGGCGGCGCAGGCGCTGGCGCGGCTGCTCGGCGCCGGCCGGGCCGCGGTCCTCGCCGCGCTCGACGAGCCGGCCTCCACCTCCGCGCTGGCCCGCCGCCTCGGCCTGGCCCCCTCCTCGGTCTCCGCGCACCTGACCGTGCTGAAGGCGGCGGGACTGCTGACGTCCCACCGCGAGCGCCACCGCGTGCTCTACGAGCGCACGCCGGTCGGCGGCGCGCTGGCCGCGGGCGGCTGACGCCCATCCGGACGCCCCGGGACCGCGGCACCGACCGCACGGGCGCGGCTTCCGTGGCGAAAGATCCGCTCATGTCACGATCGACGGGTTCTGTTCGGTCGCCTCCCGCGGGAGAAGTGCATGTCGGCGCGGATCCGTACGCTCATCAGCCTCCTGCTCCTCGGGGTCCTGCTCGGCTGCACGCCCGATGGCGGCGACGGGGAGGGGGCCGGGCCACGGGACGGCGAGGAGGCGCGGCCGGCCTCGGCGGCGAAGACGCCGTTCTGGGTGGATCCCGGCTCCCCGGCGGCCCGCCAGGTGCAGGCGTGGAAGCAGCAGGGGCGGGCGGAGGACGCCGCGCTGCTGGAGCGGATCGCGAGCCGGCCGGTCGCCGAGTGGCCCGCGGGGCACGACCCCGTCGGCGACGTGCGCAACGCGGTACGCGGCGCGGAGGCGGACGGCCGCACCGCGGTGCTCGTGGCGTACAACATCCCGCACCGCGACTGCGGCCAGCATTCCGCGGGCGGCGCCGCGGACGCCGCCGCGTACGAGCAGTGGATCGGCTCCTTCGCCGACGGCATCGGCGACGCGAAGGCGCTGGTGATCCTCGAACCCGACGCCATCCCGCACGTCGTGGACGGCTGCACCCCGCCGGAGCTGCACGAGGAGCGCTACCGGCTGATCTCCGGGGCCATCGCCCGGCTCAAGCAGCACCCGGGCGTCAAGGTCTACCTCGACGCCGGCAACTCCTCCTGGATCGCCGACCCGGGCAAGCTCGCCCACGCGCTGCGGCAGGCCGGCATCGGCGCGGCCGACGGCTTCGCGCTCAACGTCTCCAACTTCCAGCGCACCGGAGAGCAGCTCGCCTACGGCCGCCGGCTCTCCGAGCAGTTGGACGGCGCCCACTTCGTCGTCGACACCAGCCGCAACGGCAACGGCCCGCTCTCCGGCGCCCCGGACGAGGTGTGGTGCAACCCGCCGGGCCGGGCGCTCGGCGAGCCGCCGACGACGCGGACCGGCGACGAGCGGGCCGACGCGTTCCTCTGGGTCAAGCGCCCCGGGGAGTCGGACGGACCGTGCCGCGGGGGCCCCAGGGCCGGCACGTGGTGGCCGGACTACGCCCTGGGCCTGGCCCGCCGCGCGGGCTGAGCGCCCCGGCGCGTACGGGCGGCACGACCCGCCGCACGAGCGGCAGACGCCCCGTACGAGCGGGAGGACGCTCCCCGTACGAGCGGTAGGCGCCCCCGGACCACCGGAAGGCGCCTGGCCGCGGGCTGGTACGCCGGCGGGGCCGAGGGGCAGCGGCCCCGCCGACGGGCTTGTCAGGGCACGTGCACCCACTTCGCCTCGGACGGCACGCCCTTGCCGTCGGCGACGAAGAGCATGTACCAGCCGGGCGGCACCAGGCTCGGGTCCGCCGGCACCGTCACCGTCACCTTCCCGGGGCTCTTCTTCACGGCCAACTGGATCGAGCGCTGCTCGACGTCCGTGACGTGGGTGACGGAACCCGGCCGGATCAGCCGCGCCTTCGCCACCCGCCCGGCCCCCCCGACCTCGTACGTCGCCTCCTGCCCGCGCCCCGGCCGCTCGGGGCCCGCGCCGATCGACAGCCGCTTGCCGTCCTCGGCCTGGTGCAGATACGGCGGGGTGAAGATCTCGATGCGCTTCTCGAAGGTGCCGGGCATGGTGTTGGCCTTGTCGCCGAAGAGGGAGTCGGAGCCGAAGGTGGCCACCCGGCCGTCGGGCAGCAGCACGGCCTCGGAGTGGTAGTTGCGGCCGACCTTCGGATCGGCGGCGCGGGTGAAGGAGTTGGTGCCCGGGTCGTAGAACTGGGCCTTGTGGATGTCGCTGTCGCCGCGGCCGCGGTAGTCGGCGGAGCCGCCGCTGGTGAAGACCGTGTCGTCCGGCATGATCACGCTGTTGAGGTACCGGGTGCCCTGCGGCAGTTCGGGGCCGTCCGCGTACGCCGGCCGGTCCTTGGTCAGGTCGATGATCGAGGTGCGCGGCGTCGACTTCGCCGACTCCCCCACCCCGCCGCCGCCGAGCACCATGACCTTCTGGTCCTGCGCGGGCGGCAGCAGCAGCGAGCCGGCGGTCTCCAGTTGGTCGGGGTCGGTCATGCCGGGCACGGTGGTGAAGGAGTTGTCCCTCAGGTCCCAGATCCCGGGCTTGCGGCCGCGGTCGGCCGGGCCGTAACCGGCGTTGGCGCCGGAGTAGAAGAGCTTGCCCCCCGCGGTGAGGAAGAGCGCGGGGTACGTCGGGAAGTAGCGGTTCGGCGCCTTGGCCCACTTCTTGGTCTTCGGGTCGTAGACCTCGTTGTCGCCGTAGAGGATCTCGCCCGACTCGTCGAGGCCGGAGACCGAGAGGACCTTGCCGTCGGGCAGCGTCACGAGGGTGGGGTACCAGCGGGCCTTGTCCATCGGGTCGACGCGCACGTAGCGCTCCTGGACCGGGTCGAACTCGAAGGTGTCCTTGATCCCCTGGAAGTCCTGCTTGTCCATGGTGAGCTTCTGCGCCAGGCCGTAGACGTTGTCCGCCTGCTTGCCCGTCAGGCCCTCGACGGCGTACTGCGCCTGCCGGTCCTGGATGTAGCCGCGGCCCTCCTCCTCGGCCTCGACGAAGACGTTGGCCTCGGCGGCCGTGACGACCGTCTTCTTGCCGCGCTTGGCGGTCTTCTTCTCCGCGGCCGGGACGGTGACGGCGGCGGTGGTGCGGTAGACGAGCCCGGAGGGGGCGATGAAGCCGGTGCCCTTCTTGAGCCTGGCGGGTTTGTCCGGGTTCTCGTTCTTCACCAGCATCCGGCCGCCGGCGCGCTCGACGTCGCCGTCGAGGAGTTCGTAGCGGGCGGTGCCGCCGGCGACCAGCAGCCGGCCGTCGGCGAGCTGGGTGTGGCCGGCGCAGAACAGGTCGGCGGGGGTGCGTATCTCCTGGTAGCTGTTCTTCTGCGGGTCCCACAGGATGGTGCGGAAGGTGCCGGCGTCGAACTGCTTCTGGTCGTTGCCCGAACCGGCGATGAGCAGCACCTTGCCGGTGTGCAGCAGCGTGGCGTGGATGGCGTTGAGGTGGTACGAGTCCGGGGTGTCCTGCACCTGCCAGGAGCCGAACTCCCGCTGGTAACCCGGCCGGGATATTCGGTACTCGTGGTACTGCTCCTCGGCGAAGCCGATGGCCGCGGGGGCGTTGAGTGCCGCCAGCACCAGGACCACGCCCGCGCCTATCGCCGCCTTCTTGAACCGTTTGCCGGGCCGGTACCCCATGGATCAGCTCCTCCCGCTCGTCGTCGCAGTGGTGGTCGCCGTGGCCGCCGTCGCCGTCGTCGCGGTGGAAGTCGTCGCGGTGGCCGTGGCCGTGGCCGTGGTCGCGGTGGAGGCGGTGGAGGCGGCGGCGGCGGGGGCCGGTGCCGCGGCACTGCCGGCGCCCGCGCCCGCGTCCTCGGCCGCCCTGGCCGGCTTCCACAGCCGCGTCCGCAGCCCCCTGGCCCGGCCGCGTACGGCAGCGGCGGCGGCCACCGCCGCCCGGCGCCTGACGTCCTCGCGCCGGTTCGCGCTCCGTACCTGCCACGAGGACCAGAGCCAGATCGCCGCCGGCGCGAGCGAGAGGCACACCCCGAGCACCGTCCAGGTGCGCATCGCGACGTGCGTGTGGCCCAGCACCACCGACGCCAGGAACGAGACCGCGAGGACCCCCGCCCAGAAGAAGTGGATGCGGAACGTCGCCAGCCGGTCGGGGCTCGCGTCGCCGCCCTTGGGCGTGACCACGAAGCGGCACGGCCGGCGCAGCACCGCCGCCTTGAAGGAGGTGAAGTAGATCGGCGCCGACATCGCCGACATCAGCATCCCGGCGAGGCCGCCGGAGCCCTCGGGCTCGTGCGGCGAGACGTTGTGCCGCCGGTTCCACAGGTAGAGGCCGATCTGCAGGGCCGCCGCGTCGCTGTAGAGCATCAGCCAGATCGGGGCCGGCACCTGGGTCCCGGAGGAGCCGAGCCAGAGGAAGAGGGTGCAGCTCAGCGCGCCGAGGAGCCAGTTGACCGCGGTCATCGGGTAATAGACGAGCATGAGCGAGTAGTTGAGGAGCCGCGGGAGGGGGAAGCGCCCCTTGCCGCGCCCGTACTGGCCGATGAGCGTCTCGTACGTGCCGCGCGACCAGCGCAGTTGCTGGGTGAAGAAGTCGGTCCAGGAGCTGGGACCCTCGCCGACGGCCAGCACGTCCGGGGTGTAGACCGACGACCAGTGCCGGCCGGTGGCCGGGTTGCGGGTGCGGTGCAGCTCGAAGCCGGTGGCCATGTCCTCGGTGATCGAGTCGTAGAGGCCGCCGATCTGCCGGAGCGCGGTGATGCGTACGGCGTTGTTGGTGCCGACGAACATGGGCGAGCCGTAGGCGTTGCCGGCGCGCTGGATCAGCGCGTGGAAGAGGTACTGCTGGCTCTCCGCGAACTTGGTGACGGCGGTGTCGTAGTTGCCGTAGACCTGCGGGCCGACGACGAAGGCGACGTCGGGGTCGCGGAAGTAGCCGAGCATCCGCTCCAGGTAGTTCGGCAGCGGCACGTGGTCGGTGTCGACCGAGGCGAAGAAGTCGTAGCCGTCGCCGTACGCGGCGATCCAGGCGTTGTAGTTCCCGTGCTTGGTCTTCGCACGGTGCGGGCCCTCCTCGGCGTTCCACTGCGGCACGCCCTTGCGGCTGAAGTGCCGTACGCCCAGCTCCGCGCAGAGCGCCCGGGCCTCGGGGTCGTCGCCCTCGTCCAGCAGCCAGACGTCCAGCGGTCCGTCGTGCCGCAGCGCGACCGCGCCGGTGAGCGTGGCGCGCACCATGGCGATGGGTTCCTTGCCCGGCACGTACGTGGTGAGGAACGCGACCCGGGTGCCGGGCTCCGCGGTGACCGGGACCGGGTCCCGGGCGACCATCGTGGCGTGCGCGATCGAGACGACGTTGACCAGCCGGAACGACTCGATCAGCCCGATCGATATGAGCATGACCGCGTCCGCGGTGAGCAGCCAGGGCGGGGCGCCGGTGCGCTCGGTCCAGTGCGAGGGCCAGACGAGGTAGAGCAGCAGGGCGCAGGACAGCAGCGGCGCGAGGGCCATGAGCAGGACCGCCCGGACGCGGTGGGGCTCACGGGAGAGCAGGCGCGTGTAGCGCACCCGGTAGGGGCGGGACGGATCGGGATCCGTCAGCGGCCCCGCGAGGCGGCTGAACTTCTCGTAGTCATAGCCTTCCGGCCGCACGGCCCCTCCGCAGATACGACAACGCCGACATATCCCACCAAAAGCGGAAATTGACTGCCTGTCGAACCGGGGAGGGCCGTGCGGGGGTTTCCGTCCCGCGAAGGGGCCGGACGGGGAGCCGGCGGGCGGCGGTCAGGTACCGACGACACCCTCGCGGCGGGCGCGGTCGGCGATGATCCCGGCCTCCAGCTCGCGGCGCAGCATGCGCTCGGCGACGAAGCCGCCGCCGGGCAGCACGGCGAGCACGAAGTACAGCGCCCCGCGCTTGAGCGGCCAGCGGGTGCGGTTCCAGGCGTCGGCGAGGAAGAGCACGTACCCGATGAAGAGCAGTCCGTGGATCATGCCCATCACCGGGACCGCGTCGAAGTCCGTCGTTCGCTTGAGCACGGAGCACACGAGCAGCAGGAGGAAGGAGACCGCCTCGGGGGCCGAGATCAGCCGGAGCCGGCGGAGTGCGGATGCGGTGTCGATGTCCACGGGAGAGCCTTCGGATCGTCCGGAATCCGGGGGATCTCCCCGGGCAAACTGGACCCCATTGTGTCAGCCGCTCATACCCGGCCTTCCGGGAGGGGTGGCCGAGCCGCTAGCGTCGCCCCGTGGCTCAGTTTCGACTGCAAGGCAGCAAGGTGCTGGCCGTGGACATGGCCGGCGACGCGGTGAAAGCGAAGAACGGCTCGATGGTCGCCTACGACGGCCAGATGGCGTTCAAGAAGCTCACGGGGGGCGGCGAGGGGATACGGGGGATGGTGACGCGCCGGCTGACCGGCGAGTCCATGGAGCTGATGGAGGTGAAGGGGCAGGGCACCTGCTACTTCGCCGACCGGGCCAGCGTGATCAATCTGGTCGGCCTCCAGGCCGACAAGCTGTACGTGGAATCGAGCAACCTGCTGGCGACCGACGGCGGGCTGAAGACGGGGACGAGTTTCACCGGGATGCGCGGCGCGAGTACCGGCACCGGGCTCTTCACCACCACGGTGGAGGGCACCGGACAGGCGGCGATCATGTCGGACGGGCCCGCGGTGGTGCTGCGGGTGACGCCGGGCACGCCGCTGGTCGTCGACCCGGGCGCGTACGTCGCGCACACCGGGCACGTGCAGCAGCACTTCCAGTCCGGCGCCACGTTCCGCACCCTCATAGGCGAGGGGGGCGGCGAGGGGTTCCAGATCCGCTTCGAGGGGGACGGGCTGGTCTACGTACAGCCCAGCGAGCGCAACACGGTGGGGGGTGCGGTCTAGATGCCGTTCCGGATGCTCAATTCGAAGATCGCCGAGGCGCAGGTGCTGCCCGGCCAGACGATGTTCAGCCAGCGGGGGGCGATGCTCGCGTACACCGGGCAGGTCAGGTTCACGCCCAATATCCAGGGCGGCCAGGGCGGGCTGACCTCGATGATCGGCCGCCGGGTGGCGAACGAGGCGACGCCGCTGATGACCGTCGAGGGCTCGGGCACGGTGATGTTCGGGCACGGCGGCCACGAGGTGCACGTGATCGAGATGGCCGGCGACACCCTGTACGTGGAGGCCGACCGGCTGCTGGCCTTCGACGGCTCGCTCCAGCAGGGCACCATGTTCATGGGCTCGCAGGGCGGCGTCATGGGCATGGTCCGCGGCCAGGTCACCGGACAGGGCCTCTTCACCACCACCCTCGCCGGCCACGGCGCGGTGGCGGTGATGGCCCACGGCGGCGTGCTGGAACTGCCGATCACCCCGCAGCGCCCGGTGCACGTCGACCCGCAGGCGTACGTCGCCCACCGCGGCCAGGTGCAGAACAAGCTCTCCACCGCGCTCGGCTGGCGCGACATGGTGGGCCGCGGCTCCGGCGAGGCGTTCCAACTGGAACTGTCGGGCAACGGCACGGTCTACGTGCAGGCATCGGAGGAGAAGCTGTGACCGCCGGACCCGTCGTCCACGACATGAACACGCTGCCGCGCAACGACAACGTCCACCCGTACGCCTTCAGCGTCGCGCTGAACGGGCAGTGGTTCCTGCAGAAGGGGAAGATGATCGCCTACTACGGGCAGATCTCCTTCGAGGGCGTCGGCCACGGGGCGTTCGACGGGCTGGTGGCCGGGAGCTTCCACTCGCCGCTGCACGCCGCGGACTGGGTGGTGGCGCGGGGCAGCGGCGTGATGGTGCTCGCGGACCGGGCGTTCGACGTCAACTCCTTCGACCTGGACGACGGCAACCTCACGATCCGCTCCGGGAACCTGCTCGCGTTCGAGCCGGGTCTGGAGCTGAAGCAGTCCATCGTGCCGGGCTTCCTGACGCTGATCGGCACGGGCAAGTTCGTCGCCGTCTCCAACGGCGCCGTCGTCTTCGTCGAGCCGCCGATCCGGGTGGACCCGCAGGCGCTGGTGGGCTGGGCCGACTGCCCCTCGCCGTGCCACCACTACGACCACGGGTACATGCAGGGTCTCCTCGGCGGGATCCGCGCGATGACCGGCATCGGCGGCGCGTCCGGCGAGGAGCACCAGTTCCAGTTCACGGGCGCCGGGCAGGTGCTGCTGCAGTCGACCGAGACGATGCAGGCCGGGCTGGCGACGGGGGCCGTGCCGCACCAGCAGGGCGTGCCGGGCGGCACTCCCGCGGGGTACGGCAGGTAGCGGACGCGGGCGGAGCGCGTACGGACCGGGCCTCCGGTTCGTACGGCCCCCCGCCCGCGCGGTCAGCCGCCGGTGAGGCCCTCCAGCAGTTCGTCGGCGGCGGCGTACGGGTCCAGCTCGCCCGCGGTGATCCGCTCGGCGAGCGCCGAGAGCCGCCGGTCGCCGTGCAGGTCCGCGATGCGCTCGCGCAGCGCCGTGACCGCGATCGTCTCGACCTCCCCGGCCGCCCGCCGCAGCCGGCGCGCGGCCAGCACGCCGTGCTCCTCCATCCAGGCCCGGTGCTTCTCCAGCGCCTCGACGACCTCGTCGGTGCCCTCGTCGCGGGCGGCGACGGTCCTGACGATGGGCGGGCGCCAGTCGCCGGGGGCGCGGGCCTCGCCGAGGCCGAGCATGTGGTTCAGCTCGCGGGCGGTGGCGTCGGCGCCGTCGCGGTCGGCCTTGTTCACCACGTACACGTCGCCGATCTCCAGGATCCCGGCCTTGGCCGCCTGGATGCCGTCGCCCATGCCGGGCGCAAGCAGCACCACGCAGGTGTCGGCCTGCCCGGCGATGTCCACCTCCGACTGCCCGACGCCGACGGTCTCCACCAGCACCACGTCGCAGCCGGCGGCGTCCAGCACGCGGATCGCCTGCGGCGCGGACCAGGCGAGCCCGCCGAGGTGGCCGCGGGTGGCCATGGAGCGGATGTAGACGCCGGGGTCGGAGGCGTGCGCGCCCATCCGCACCCGGTCGCCGAGCAGCGCCCCGCCGGAGAACGGCGAGGAGGGGTCGACGGCCAGCACGCCGACCCGCTTGCCGCGCCTGCGGTACGCGGTGACCAGGGCAGAGGTGGACGTGGACTTGCCGACGCCGGGCGCTCCGGTGAGCCCGACGACGTAGGCGCGGCCGGCCAGCGGGGCGAGGGCGGCCATCACCTCCCGCAGGTGCGGCGACGCGCCCTCGACCAGGGTGATGAGCCGGGCGACGGCCCGCGGGCTGCCCTCGCGGGCGGCGGCCACGAGCGCGGCTACGTCTGCGGCTGGCATGTGTGATCGCTCCTTGCGTCCGTACGGGGCCTGCTCCCCGGCCCCTCCCCTGCCCCGGTCACCGTACGGACCGGGCCGCCGCGCCCGTGGCGCCGGCCTCAGGCCCGCGGGACCCGCACCACCAGCGCGTCGCCCTGGCCGCCGCCCCCGCACAGGGCGGCCGCGCCGACGCCGCCGCCGCGGCGCTTCAGTTCGAGGGCGAGGTGCAGGACGAGCCGGGCGCCGGACGCCCCGATCGGGTGACCCAGCGCGATGGCGCCGCCGTTGACGTTCACCTTTTCGGGGGTGACGCCGAGGTCCTTCATGGACTGCACGGCAACGGCGGCGAAGGCCTCGTTGATCTCGATGAGGTCGAGGTCGCCGACGTCGATGCCCTCCTTCTTCAGCGCGTGCAGGATGGCGTTCGAGGGCTGGGACTGCAGGGAGTTGTCCGGGCCCGCCACGTTCCCGTGGGCGCCGATCTCGGCCAGCCAGGTCAGCCCCAGCTCCTCGGCCTTGGCACGGCTCATGACGACAACGGCGGCGGCGCCGTCGGAGATCTGCGAGGCGGTGCCTGCGGTGATCGTGCCGTCGGGCGCGAAGGCGGGGCGCAGCTTGGCCAGGCCCTCGGCGGTGGTGTCCGGGCGGATGCCCTCGTCGGTGTCGACGACGACGGCCGCACCCCTGCGCGCGGGCAGCTCGACCGGGGTGATCTCCTCGGCGAAGATCCCGCGCTCCCGCGCGTCGGCGGCCCGCTGGTGGGAGGCGGCGGCGAAGGCGTCCTGCGGCTCGCGGGCGATGCCGAGGCGGGCGTTGTGCTTCTCGGTGGACTCGCCCATGGCGATGCCCTCGAAGGAGTCGGTGAGCCCGTCGTGCGCCATGGAGTCGAGCATCTGCAGGGCGCCGTACTTCACGCCCTCGCGGGACTTCGGCAGCACGTGCGGGGCGTTGGTCATGGACTCCTGGCCGCCGGCGACGACGATGTCGAACTCGCCGGCGCGGATGAGCTGGTCGGCCAGGGCGATGGCGTCGAGCCCGGAGAGGCACACCTTGTTCACGGTCAGCGCGGGCACGCTCATCGGGATGCCCGCCTTGACCGCGGCCTGCCGGGCCGGGATCTGCCCGGCCCCGGCCTGGAGCACCTGCCCCATGATCACGTACTCCACCTGGCCGGCCGCGACGCCCGCACGCGCCAGGGCCGCCTCGATGGCGAAGCCGCCCAGATCCGCGCCGGAGAAGGCCCGCAGGGAGCCGAGGAGGCGCCCCATGGGGGTACGGGCGCCCGCGACGATCACGGACGTGGTGCCTGAAGTGCCGCTGCCAGTCATGCGCGTCCCCTTCGGGGGAGGAGTGAATGAGGGTTAACTTCAGCGTACTGAGCGGTTCGCGCCCGGGTCACGGTTCGTTCGGTGTGACCGTGCGCACGTTGCGTAACCTTCCCGGCGGCGGTGGACTGTGCGCATGCTGACGCGCATCGACCACATCGGAATCGCCTGTCATGACCTTGACGCCACCGTCGAGTTCTACCGCGCCACCTACGGCTTCGAGGTGTTCCACACCGAGGTCAACGAGGAGCAGGGGGTCCGCGAGGCCATGTTGAAGATCAACGACACGTCCGACGGCGGCGCCTCGTACCTGCAACTGCTCGAACCCATCCGCGAGGACTCCGCGGTCGGCAAGTGGCTGGCGAAGAACGGGGAGGGCGTCCACCACATCGCCTTCGGCACCCCGGACGTCGCCGCCGACGCCGCCGCCGTCCGTGACAAGGGCGTACGCGTCCTCTACGACGAGCCGCGGCGCGGCTCGATGGGCTCGCGGATCACCTTCCTGCACCCCAAGGACTGCCACGGCGTGCTGACGGAACTGGTCACTTCCGCATCGGCCGCGGGCGCACACTGACCTTTGATTCCCGTGGCCGGTAGAGTGCAGGGGGCCGCCCGCGTCCTGGGCGGCCCGATCATCTGACACCATCGATACCAGCACACGAACGCAGCACACGTCATCGCCATTGCCAGCAGGCAGAAACGACCCGGGGACGGATGGGACCGCGCAGTGCGGGGCTACGACCGCTACGAGCCTGACGCCGTCATGGACGGGCTCTCGCAGTTCGAGGCCGAGATCGAGCGGCTGAAGAAGGAGCGGGAGAAGGCCGTCCAGCACGCCGAGGACCTCGGCTACCAGGTCGAGGTGTTGCGCGCCAAGCTGCACGAGGCGCGCCGCGGACTCGGCGCCCGTACCTCCTTCGACAGCGCCTCGCACCAGGCCGAGCAGTTGCTGCGCAACGCCCAGGCCCAGGCAGACCAGTTGCGCGCCGACGTCGAGCGCGAGCTGCGCGAGGCCCGCGCCCAGGCGCAGCGGCTGCTCCAGGAGCACGCCGAGCGCCAGGCCCGGATGGAGGCCGACCTGCACGCCGAGGCGATCGCCCGGCGGCAGCGGCTGGACGAGGAGCTGGCGGAACGCCGCACCACCGTCGAGACCCACGTCAACGAGAACGTGTCGTGGGCCGAGCAGTTGCGCTCCCGTACCGAGGCGCAGGCCCGCCGGCTCATGGACGAGACCAGGACCGAGGCGGACCGGCTCATCGCCGCCGCCCGGGCCGAGGCGCAGCGCCAGTCGGAGCAGGCCCGCCAGCGGGTCGGCAGCGAGGCCGAGGCCGCCCGGGCGGAGGCCGACGATCTGCTGCGGCGCGCCCGCGCCGACGCCGAGCGGCTGCTGAACGCCGCGTCCACCCAGGCCCAGGAGGCCACCACCCACGCCGAGCAGTTGCGCAGTTCCTCGGCCGGCGAGGCGGAGGAGGCCCGCCGGGAGGCGGCCGAGGCGCAGCGCCGGGCCGAGGAGAAGCTGGCGGAGGCCGAGACCTCGCTGCGCGCCGCGCGCACCGAGGCGGACCGTCTGGTGGCGAAGGCCGAGGAGGCGGCGACCAAGAAGATCGCCGAGACCGAGGCGGGCGCGGACCAGCGGATGCGCACCACGCGCAACGAGATCGCGCGGCTGGTCGGCGAGGCCACCAAGGAGGCCGAGGCGATCAAGGCGGAGGCCGAGCAGGTGCGGGCCGACGCCCGTACCCAGGCAGAGGCCCTGATCGCGGAGGCCGAGGAGACGGCACGTACGCGCTCCGCGGAGGACAGCGCGAACGCCATCGCCAAGGCCGCCAAGACCGCGGAGGACGTGCTCAACAAGGCGTCCAAGCAGGCCGAGGACACCACCGCGGCCGCCGGCGAGGAGGCCGACCGGATCCGCCGCGAGGCGGAGGCCGAGGCCGAGCGGCTGCGGAACGAGGCCGCGGCGGCGGCCGAGCAGCTCAAGGGCGCGGCCAAGGACGACACCGAGGAGTTCCGGGCCAAGACGGTCGAGTTGCAGGGCGAGGCCCGGCGGCTGCGGGACGAGGCCGAGCAGTTGCGCGCGGAGGCCACCGCCGAGGGCGAGCGGATCCGCGGCGAGGCCCGCAGGGACGCGGTCGCGCAGATCGAGGAGGCGGCGAAGTCCGCCGAGGAGCTGCTCGCGAAGGCCGGCACGGACGCCGAGGAGCTGCGCGAGGCCGCGACGGCCGAGGGCGAGCGGGTACGGGGCGAGGCCGTGGAGCGGGCCGCGACGCTGCGCGAGCGGGCCGAGGAGGCGCTGGCCAAGGCCCGTACCGAGGCCGACGAGCTGCGCGCCGAGGGCGAGGCGCAGGCCGCGAAGATCACCGAGGCGGCGGCGGAGGCCGCGCGCAAGACCCGTACCGAGGCCGACGAGGCCGTCACCGCCCGCCGGGCCGAGGTGCAGACGGAGCTGGACCGGCTCCAGCAGGAGGCGGCCGCCCGGGTCACGGCCGCCGACGAGGCGCTGGCCGCGGCCCGCGGCGAGGCGGAGCGGATCCGCCGGGAGGCCGCGGAGGAGACCGAGCGGCTGCGCGCGGAGGCCGCGGAGCGGCTGCGTACGCTCCAGCAGCAGGCGCAGGCCGAGGCGACCCGGATGCGCGAGGAGGCCGCCGCGGAGACGGCCACGACCCGCGCCGAGGCCGAGGCCGCCGCCCAGCGGCTGCACGAGGACGCCACCGGCGAGTCCGAGCGGCTGCGGCGCGAGGCCCAGGAGGCGGCCGACCGGATCCGCTCGGAGGCGTCCGCCGCCGCCGAGCGGCTGGCGGCGGAGGCGCAGGAGGCGCTGACCGCGGCGCAGGAGGAGGCCGCGCGCCGGCGGCGCGAGGCGGAGGACATGCTGACCGCCGCCCGCGGCGAGGCGGAGCGCGAGCGTACGCAGGCCACCCGGCAGGCCGAGGAGCTGCTGGCCTCGGCCCGCAAGCGGGTCGAGGAGGCGCAGGCCGAAGCCGCCCGGGTCACCGAGGAGTCGGAGCGCCGGGCGCGCGAGCTGGTGACCGCGGCCGAGCAGACCGCCCAGCAGGTGCGGGACTCGGTCAGCGAACTGCGGGCGCAGGCCGACGAGGAGATCGCGGGCCTGCGGTCGGCCGCGGAGCACGCCGCGGCCACGCTGCGCCGGGAGACCAAGGAAGAGACGGACGCCGCCAAGGAGTTGGCGGAATCGACCGTCAACGACGCGCTAGCAGAAGCCGAACGCCTGCGTACCGAGGCGGAAAGGGTCCGGGACGAGTCCCGCGGCGATGCCGCGAAGCGCCGTACGGAGGCCGCGGAACAGGCCGACAAGCTGGTCGAGAAGGCGCACGAGGAGGCCACCAGGGCCACCGCGGCGGCCGAGGAGCAGGCCGACGTGATGGTCGCCGCCGCCCGCAAGGAATCCGATCGGCTGGTGCGCGACGCCACCTCGGAGGCGAGCGGTCTGGTGGAGAAGGCCCGCGCCGACGCCGACCGGATGCTGGAGGAGGCCCGCAGGGACTCCCACGCGATCCGCGAGCGCGCCGAGGAGTTGCGTACCCGCACGGAGGCCGAGACCGACGCGCTGCACGACCGCGCCCGGCGCGAGGCCGCCGAGGCCACCAAGGCTGCGGGCGAGCGCGTCGACAAGCTCGTCGCCGCAGCTCACGAGCAGCTCAACGCGGCCGAGGCGCGCGCCGAGCAGATGCTCACCGACGCCAAGGGCGAGGCAGGCAAGGTCCGTATCGCCGCGGTGAAGAAGGCGGAGGGGCTGCTCAACGAGGCCGAGCAGAAGCAGGCCGAGGCGTTCGAGGCGGCCGAGCGGACGAAGGCCGAGGCGCGCGCGGAGGCCAAGCGGATGGTCGACGAGGGCCGCCGCGAGCTGGAGTTGATCACCCGCAGACGCGAGGACATCAACGCGGAGATCTCCCGCGTGCAGGACGTCCTCGAAGCCCTGGAGTCCTTCGAGAGCCCCGGCGCCGCGGGGGCGAACGGCAAGGACGCCAAGGATGGCAAGAACAGCCAGGTCAGCAAGGGGAAGGACGGCGGCGGGAAGGCCCCCGCCGCCGCTGCGGCCCGGTCGGGGAGCAAGCAGTCCGGTGGCAGACCACTCGATTGAGCGGACATTCTCCAGATCAAACCTGGATTGACGCTGTGACACGCCGTCAGCACCCCTAGGATTCCCCTTATCACCTCACTCGGTCTCTTTCGACAGGAACCCCATGAGCGACACTGCCAACCCCTTCGGTTTCGAGTTCGCAAGGCGCGGATACGACCGCGAGCAGGTGGACGAACGGATCACCAAGCTCGTAGCCGACCGCGACAGTGCCCTCTCGCGCATCACCTCTCTTGAGAAGCGGATCGAGGAGCTTCACCTCGAGACGCAGAACGCACAGGCTCAGATCGCCGACTCCGAGCCGTCGTACGCCGGCCTCGGTGCCCGGGTGGAGAAGATCCTGCGGCTCGCCGAGGAAGAGGCCAAGGACCTGCGCGAGGAGGCCCGCCGCGCCGCCGACCAGCACCGCGAGCTCGCCGAGTCGGCCGCGCAGCAGGTGCGCAACGACGCCGAGTCGTTCGCCGCCGAGCGCAAGGCGAAGGCCGAGGACGAGGGCGCCCGGATCGTCGAGAAGGCGAAGGGCGAGGCCAGCGGGCTGCGCGCCGAGGCGCAGAAGGACGCGCAGTCGAAGCGCGAGGAGGCGGACACCCTCTTCGAGGAGACCCGCGCCAAGGCCGCCCAGGCCGCCGCGGACTTCGAGACCAACCTCGCCAAGCGCCGGGAGCAGTCCGAGCGCGACCTCGCCTCCCGCCAGGCCAAGGCCGAGAAGCGGCTCGCGGAGATCGAGCACCGCGCCGAGCAGCTCCGCCTGGAGGCCGAGAAGCTGCGTACCGACGCCGAGCGCCGCGCCCGGCAGACGGTCGAGACCGCGCAGCGCCAGTCCGAGGACATCGTGGCGGACGCGAACGCCAAGGCCGAGCGGATCCGCAGCGAGTCGGAGCGCGAGCTGGCGGCGCTCACCAACCGCCGCGACAGCATCAACGCCCAGCTCACCAACGTCCGCGAGATGCTGGCGACGCTGACCGGCGCGCAGGTCGCCGCCCAGACCGGGGTGGACGAGGTCGAGGACAAGCCGGGCGTGCCCGCCCAGCAGTCCCGCTGAGTCCGGTACGGCCGGGCGGATCGCCCCGCCCGGCCGTACGGTGCGTGTCCGGCGCCCTCCGCCCCGCACGGAGGGCGCCAATCCGGTTGTGTCGATTACTCCCAGGAGATGCATTCGGTGACCTCGCCGCCTAGGGTTGGCGCATGATCGAACTGGAGGGGCTGACCAAGCGGTACGGCGACAAGCTCGCCGTGGACCATCTGACCTTCCAGGTGCGGCCCGGCATGATCACCGGATTCCTGGGCCCGAACGGCGCCGGCAAGTCGACGACGATGCGCATGATGCTCGACCTCGACAACCCCACGTCCGGTTCTGTGCGCATCGACGGCAAGCACTACCGCGAACTCCAGGAGCCGCTGAAGTACATCGGCGCCCTGCTGGACGCGAAGAACATGCACGGCGGCCGCAGCGCGTACAACAACCTGCTGTGCCTGGCCCAGAGCAACCGCATCCCGGCCGCCAGGGTGAGCGAGGTGCTGGAGACCGTCGGTCTGACGGCGGTCGCGAAGAAGAAGTCCAAGGGCTTCTCACTCGGCATGGGCCAGCGCCTCGGCATCGCGTACGCGCTGCTGGGCGACCCCGAGATCCTGATGTTCGACGAGCCGGTCAACGGGCTCGACCCCGAGGGCATCCACTGGATCCGCAACCTGATGAAGAGCCTGGCCGCCCAGGGCCGCACGGTCTTCGTCTCCAGCCACCTGATGAGCGAGATGGCGCTCACCGCCGACCACCTCGTCGTCATCGGCCAGGGCAAGCTGCTCGCCGACACCTCGATGGCCGGCTTCATCCGGGAGAACTCGCGGTCGTACGTGCGCGTGCGCACCCCGCAGCCCGAGCAGTTCAAGGACGCCGCGAGCGCCGCGGGCATGGCCGTGAGCCGGCGCGAGGACGGCGCGTTCGAGGTCGAGGGCGCCGACATGGCCGAGCCGGTCGGCGAGCTGGCCGCGCAGCACCGGGTGACGCTGCACGAGCTGAGCCCGCAACAGGCCTCCCTGGAGGAGGCGTTCATGCAGATGACCGCCCAGGCGGTCGAGTACCACGCGCACGATCTGAGCGACCCGAACGCCGCCGTGGCGGCCGGGGCCGCGCCCCCGGCGCCGCCCGCGCCGAACGCGCCGCCCGCACCGGGTCCGCAGTGGGGCAAGGGAGACTGACGGCCATGGCAGCACCCTCGGCAGTGCTCAAGTCGGAGTGGACCAAGATCCGCTCGGTCAGCTCCACGATGTGGACGCTGGCCGCCGCGCTGGTCCTCACCGCCGCGGTGGGCGCGCTCCTGTCCGGCGTCATGAACGCCACCTTCGACGACCTCTCCGAGGCCGAGCGGCTCACCTTCGACCCGACCCTGGTGAGCTTCTTCGGCATGATGCTCGGCCAGCTCGCGATGGTCGTCTTCGGCGTGCTCGTGATCAGCACCGAGTACAGCTCCGGCATGATCAAGACGTCGCTGGCCGCGGTGCCGCAGCGCGCCACGTTCTACGTCTCGAAGATCGCCGTCGCCACCCTGCTCGCCCTGGTCGTCGGGCTGCTCACCAGCTTCCTCACGTTCTTCCTCGGCCAGTCCCTGCTCGGTGACCACTCGGCGTCGATCGGCGACGAGCACGTGCTGCGGGCCGTCGTCGGCGCCGGCCTGTACATGGGCGTCATCGCGATGTTCTCCATGGGCGTCGCCGCGATGCTGCGCAGCACGGTGCTCTCGCTCGGCCTGCTGATGGCCTTCTTCTTCCTGATCTCCTCGATCCTGGCGGGCGTCCCGGCCACCAGGGACGTCGCGCGGTACCTGCCGGACCAGGCGGGGTCGCGGGTCATGCAGGTGGTGCCCGGCGCGCTGAACAGCGACGAGACGCCGTACGGGCCGTGGGGCGGCTTCGGCATCATGTGCGCGTGGACGGCGGCGGCGCTGATCGGCGGGTACCTCGTGCTGAAGAAGCGCGACGCCTGACCCGGCAGTCTCCCCCCCCCTCGCCGCTCCCCCGGTGCCTCTTGCGGCAGCCCGGCGGCCTGCCCGCCGGGAACCGGAAGCGTCCCGATAGCCTCTTAGCCTGAAGGGGGACGGGAAGTCGCGTGCGCCCCCGTGTCCGACGCAGGGGGCCACATGATCGAAGCACAGGGTCTGACAAAGACCTACGGCGGGAAGACCGCCGTCTACAACCTTTCCTTCACCGTCAAACCGGGCGTCATCACCGGCTTCGTGGGCCCCAACGGGGCGGGCAAGTCGACGACGATGCGCATGATCCTCGGGCTTGACGAGCCGAGCGGCGGCACCGTCACCGTGGGCGGCTACCCGTACCGCAAGCTGCCCAACGCCCCCCGCCAGGTCGGCGCCCTGCTCGACGCCAAGGCGGTGCACGGCGGCCGCAGCGCCCGCAACCACCTGCGCTGCGTCGCCCAGCTCTCCGGCATCCCGCAGCGCCGCGTCGACGAGGTGCTCGACGTGGTCGGGCTGCGCGAGGTCGCGGGGCGCCGCTCCAAGGGCTTCTCCCTCGGCATGGGCCAGCGCCTCGGCATCGCCGGCGCGCTCCTCGGCGACCCGCAGATCCTCCTCTTCGACGAGCCGGTCAACGGCCTCGACCCCGAGGGCATCCTGTGGATCCGCAACCTGATGAAGCGGCTGGCGAGCGAGGGCCGCACCATCTTCGTCTCCAGCCACCTGATGAGCGAGATGGCGCTGACCGCCGACCACCTCATCGTCATCGGCCGCGGCCAGCTCATGGCCGACATGAGCGTGCGGGACTTCATCAACACGCACTCGGCGAGCTTCGCCCGGGTCCGCGTACCCGACCGGGAGCAGGGCCTGCGGGAGAAGCTGACCGCGCTGCTCACCGGGGAGGGCGCGCAGGTGCAGCAGGAGGAGGACGGGGCGCTGCGCGTGGGCGGGATGCCGCTGCCGCGGATCAGCGACCTGGCGCACGACGCGCGAATCCAGTTGTGGGAGCTGTCGCCGCACGAGGCGTCGCTGGAGGAGGCGTACATGCGGATGACGCAGGGAGCGGTGGACTTCCGCTCCACCGTCGACCACCGCGCCGGCCTCCAGCAGCCGGCGGGTCCGGTGCCCGCACAGGGCTACGCGCCCCCCGGGCCCGGCTACGCGCCGCCCATGGGCGCCCCCGGGATGCCGCAGGGCGGCCCCGGCATGCCGCCGCCCGGCGGGCAGCCCGGCTACGCCCCGCCCCCGCCGCAGGGGTACGCCCCGCCGCCGCCCCCGGCCGCGCCGCAGGGCCCGGCCGGCGCCGCCGCTCCCGCCCCGCGCGAAGGTGAGACCCCCCGATGAGCTACCCGCCGCAGCCCTCCGCCCCCGCCCCCGGCGCGCCCCCGGTGCCAGGCGCCGCTCCCGGTCACGTCCCCGGCGCCGCGCCGCCGGCCGGCCCGCCCGCGGGCGGCGGCTACTCCTCGCCCATCCCGATCGTCAGGACGCACCTGGGCCACGCCTTCGCCTCCGAGTGGACCAAGATCCGCTCGGTGCGCTCCACCATGTGGACGCTGGGCGTCATGCTCCTGCTCGTCGTCGGCGTCGGCTTCCTCATCGCGCTGGCGATGAGCAGCGACGACTGGGTGGGCGCCCCGCTGCTCTCCGGCGGCCTCTTCGGTCTGATGCTCGGCCAGATCTGCATCGTCACCCTCGGCGTGCTCGTGATCACCTCCGAGTACGGCACCGGCATGATCCGTACCACGCTCACCGCCTCGCCCCAGCGCTGGCGGGTGCTGGCGGCGAAGGCCGTGGTCTTCTTCGTGCTGGCCTTCGTGCTGACCACCGCGGCGTGCGCGATCACCGCGCTGGTCCACTCGGCCGTCCTCGGCGGCCAGACCGTGCCCGAGTACGAGCTGGACAACCCGACGTACAAGGACTCGGTCTCCGACAGCGGCGAGCTGATCGCCACCGGAAGCCAGTGGTTCGACGCCACCGTGGGCGCGGCGCTGTATGTGTCGCTGCTGGGCCTGCTCGCGCTGGCCGTGGGCGCGATCCTGCGGCACTCCGCGGGCGCCATCACCACGATGGTCGGCTTCATCCTGCTGCCGCTGATCATCGCCCTGTTCATGCAGGCGGAGAGCCTGCGCGAGGTGCAGCGCAAGCTGATCGAGTTCTCCCCGCTCAGCGGTCTCGCCTCGCTCTTCGGCATCCCGTTCTTCGACGACGGGGACATCGGCGGCTGGGGGCTGCTCGGCCTGCTGGCCGCCGTCACCGGCGGGATGCTCCTGCTGGCGTTCGCGCTGCTGTCGAAGCGCGACGTCTAGACCGCACGCTGGAGCGGACGGGGGCGTGGACCGTACGGTCCACGCCCCCGTCCGCTTCAGACGCCCAGCTCCTGCGCCAGCACCGCCGCCTGCACCCGGCTGCGCAGCCCCAGCTTCGCCAGCAGCCGGCTGACGTGCGTCTTCACCGTCGCCTCCGCCATGTCGAGCCGGGCCGCGACATCCGCGTTGGACATGCCCTGCCCCAGGCAGGCCAGCACCTCCCGCTCGCGCCGCGTGAGGGTGTCGAGGACCGCCGGGTCGGGTCCTTCCGGCGACGGGGCCCGCCGGCCGCCCGCGAACTCGGCGATCAGCCGCCGGGTCACGGCCGGGGCGATCAGGCCCTCGCCGCGGGCGACGGTGCGTACCGCCTCCACCAGGGCGTCCGCCTCGGCGTTCTTCAGCAGGAAGCCGGCGGCACCGGCGCGCAGCGCGCCGAAGACGTACTCGTCGAGGTCGAACGTCGTCAGCACCAGCACGTCCGCCAGCTCCTCGGCGCTGATCCGCCGGGTCGCCGCCACCCCGTCGAGCTTGGGCATCTGGATGTCCATCAGCACCACGTCCGGCCGCAGTTCGCGGGCCAGCCGCACGGCCTCCTCGCCGTCGGCGGCCTCGCCGACGACGGTGAGGCCCGCGGCGGAGCGCAGGATGAGCACGAGCCCGGCGCGTACGGCCTGCTGGTCCTCGGCGACGAGGATCCGGACGGGCGGGGCGGCGTCAGAAGCCATCCGCAAACCCCCGCCTGCGCCGTGGGGGTACCGCCCACGCGCGCGCCGCGCGCAGTGGGGGAGCCTGGCACCGCACCTCGCTGCGTTGCCGGGATCGCCCGAATACACCCGGTATGAGGGCGACCCTCCGCCTTGCGATGCACGGCACCAGACGCCTGGGGGTACCGCCCACGCGCGCCTGCGCGCTGTGGGGGAGCCCGCCTCCGGGCGAACGCCGGGGGTTTGCGGATGGCTTCTCAGCCATGAATCCTCCGTTGCGGTGCGGTGGTGTCCTCGCCGGTGGGCAGCCCGGCCCGGACGGCCCACCGCTTGCCGGCGCCGGGTCCGGCGCCGGCGTCCTCGGGTCCTGCGGTGAACGAGCCGCCCAGCAGGGCCACGCGCTCCTCCATCCCGATCAGCCCGGCGCCCGAGCCGGGCGCCCGCGGCACGGGCCCGGCGCCCGGCCGCCCGTCCTGCTGCCGCCCTTCGCCCAGCGGGCTGGTCACCGCCACCGTCAGCGGCTCGAGCCCGGCGAGTGCGACCCGTACCTCACCGGGGGCGGCGTGCTTGAGCGCGTTCGTCAGCGACTCCTGCACGATGCGGTACGCGGCCAGCTCCACCGGCGCGGGCAGTGGCGCGCCCGGCCCGCGGGCGTCGTCGAGGGCGAAGTCGAGGCCGCTGGCAGCGCCGTTGACGCGGGCCTGCTCCACCAGCGCGGCCAGCCCGGCCAGCGTCGGGGCCGCCGCCGGCGCGGCCTCCGCGCCGTCGGCCGCGTCGGCGTCGGAGGCGGCGCGCAGCAGGCCGATGAGGCGGCGCATCTCCGCCAGCCCCTGCACGCTGTTCTCGCGGATGACGGACAGCGCCTCCCGGGACGCCGTCCGGTCGTCGATGGACTGGGCGGCGGTGGCGTGGATGGCGATGGCGGAGAGGTGGTTGGCCACCATGTCGTGCAGCTCGCGGGCCATCCGGGCGCGCTCGGCGCCGACGGCCTCGCGCCGGTCCAGCTCCGCGAGCAGCGCGGTCTGCTGCGCCCGCAGCCGGGCGGCGTCGGCGGCCTGGCGGTGCGAGCGTACGGCGACGCCGGTGGTGGCGGGGCCGAGCGTGATGAGGCCGACGGCGACGCCGATGAGGATCGCGGCCCGGTCCTGGAAGACGGCCAGCACGACGATGGTCGAGGCCACGGTGAGCGCGGCGGAGGCCCGCGGGATCCAGCGGGCCGCGGTCGCGGTGCCGTAGAGCACACCCGCGTACATCAGATCCGTGAACATCAGGACCGTGGCCAGCGTGCCCCAGGTGAACTGGTCGGCGACGACGGCGACGAGCGCGATGCCCAGCGCGGTCATCGGCCGGCTCCGGCGCAGCAGTTCGGCGCCGCACATGACGGCGAGCGGGACCAGCGTGAGCCGCGAGTCGTGGAACGGCCGCCCGCCCTGGGTGTGCAGCCCGAGCGCCCACAGCGCCACCCCGCCGAGCAGGCCGAGGACCGCGAGGAGCACGTCGTCGCGGTGCGGCCGGAGCGAGGGGCGTGAGCTGGTCACTCCCCCATCAAACACGGCCGGGGCCCCGGCGGCCTCCTTATCACGGGCGGCTTCGGGCGGGCGGGGGCTACATCGAAGGATGCAGTCCGGGATCGTCGCGTACGACGACGTGCCCGCGCGCGCCGGGCGGGAGCCTGGAAGGGAGGACGGGGAAGGGAGAGCACACCGTGATCGTCACGCTCATCATCGTCTGTGAGGTCGCCTTCTGGGTGCTGCTCGCGGCGGGGCTCGCACTGCGTTACCTGGCGAGGAGGCCGCGGCTGGGCGCCGCCGTGCTGCTGTGCGAGCCGCTGCTGGAGGTCGTGCTGCTGGTCGTCACGGCGATCGACCTGAAGAACGGCGCGGAGCCGGACTGGAAGCACGGTCTCGCCGCGGTGTACATCGGCTTCTCCGTCGCGCTCGGCCCGACGACGATCCGCTGGGTCGACGCCCGCTTCGCGCACCGCTTCGCGGGCGGGCCGCCGCCGGTGAAGCCGCCGAAGTACGGGATGGCGCGGGCGCGGCACGAGTGGTCGGTCGCCGTCCGCTGGATCCTGGCGAGCGGCATCGCGATGGCGCTGCTGCAGGGCGCCATCTGGTACGTGGGCGACGACGGCGAGACCGAGTCGCTGCGGGCGTGGCAGGCGCGGATGCTCGTCGTCATCGGCATCAACCTCGTCATCGCCGTGAGCTACACGGTCTTCCCCAAGCAGCGTCCCGCGGGCGCGGTGGAGCCGGAGGCCCGGCGGGACGGCTCAGCGTTCGCCGCCGGGCACCCACAGCACGTCTCCGACCGCCTTGTTGGCGGTGCGCGCGAGGATGAAGAGCAGATCCGATAGCCGGTTGAGGTACGTGGCCGTCAGCGGGTTCATGGTCTCGCCGTGGACCTCCAGGGCGGCCCATGTCGACCGCTCGGCCCGGCGCACCACCGTGCACGCCTGGTGCAGCAGCGCCGCGCCGGGGGTGCCGCCGGGGAGGATGAAGCTGCGCAGCTTCTCCAGGCCGGCGAGGAAGCGGTCGCAGTCGGCCTCCAGCCGGTCGACGTAGTCCTGCTCGACGCGCAGCGGCGGGAACTCCGGGTCTGGCTGCACGGGCGTGGAGAGGTCGGCGCCGACGTCGAAGAGGTCGTTCTGCACCCGGGTGAGGACGCGGGCGACCTCCTCGGACAGCCCGCCGAGCGCGAGGGCGGTGCCGATGACGGCGTTGGCCTCGTTGGCGTCGGCGTAGGCGGAGATCCGCGGGTCGGTCTTGGGCACCCGGCTCATGTCGCCGAGGGCGGTGGTGCCCTTGTCTCCGGTACGGGTGTAGATCCGCGTCAGGTTGACCATGTGCCCAGCGTATGCCCGCGGCGCTACGCCCCGGCGGAGCGGAACACGCGTGTGCCGAGCGTCACCGCCGCCGCGGCGAACGCGGTGCCGACGAGCACGCCCCGGAGCATCTCGGCGCCCGCGTACTCGCCGGTGAAGGCGGCCCGTACGGCGTCGACGAGGTAGCGGAACGGCACCGCGCGCGACAGCGCGTCCAGCCACCCCGGCGCCAGGGCCATCGGCAGCATCAGCCCGGACAGCAGCATCGACGGCAGCGTGACGGCGTTGACGACGGGACCGAACTCCTGGGGCGTACGCACCCGCAGGGCGAAGGCGTACGACAGCGAGGCCATCGCGGTCGAGAGCAGCGCGACGAACACCAGCCCGATCAGCACCCCGGCCAGCGGCGCGCGCAGCCCCATCACCACCGCGGTGACGACGAGCAGCACGGCCTGGAAGAGCAGCAGCAGCGCGTCGCGCAGCACCCGGCCGAGCAGCAGCGCGAGCCGGCTGACGGGGGTGGCGCGCATGCGGTCCAGCACGCCGAGGTTCTTCTCGATGATGATGCCGAAGCCGGCGAAGGAGGCGCTGAGCAGTCCGAGCATCATCAGCAGCCCGGGGACGAGGACCTGCCAGGAGTTGCCCTCGGCGGACAGGGGGAGGTCGCGCAGGAGCGGGCCGAAGAAGACGAGGTAGAGCAGGGGCATGAGGACGCCGAAGAGCATCTGGAAGCGCGAGCGCAGGGTCTGGCGGGCGTAGCGGCCGAAGACGAGGGCGGTGTCGGCGGCGAGGGCATGCACGGCGGTCTCCCGGGGGCTGGGGGCGTACGGAATCGGGGTGGGCGGCGGGCGCCGTCAGACGGACAGCGGTGCGGGGTCCTGGGCGGGCGCGGGGCGGCGGCCGGTGAGGGCGAGGAAGGCGTCCTGGAGAGAGGCGCCGGGCGAGCCGGCGTGGCGCAGCTTCAACTCCCGTGGCGTGCCGTCCGCGACGACGACGCCGTGGTCGACGACCACGATCCGGTCGGCGAGGGCGTCGGCCTCGTCGAGGTAGTGGGTGGTGAGCACGACGGTGGTGCCCTGCTCGGCGCGCAGCCGGCGCACCAGGTCCCACAGGTCGGCGCGGCTGCCCGGGTCGAGCCCGGTGGTCGGCTCGTCCAGGAAGAGCAGTTCGGGCCGGTGGACGAGCCCGAGCGCGAGGTCGAGCCGGCGCCGCTGGCCGCCGGAGAGCGCGGCGCAGGGCCGGTCGAGCAGGTTCTCGATGCCCAGGTCCGCGGCGAGTTCCGCGGCCCGTGCGGCGGCCGCGGCCTTCGTCAGCCGGTACAGCCGCCCCTGGGTGACCAGTTCCTCCCGTACGGACACCTGCGGGTCGACGCCGCCGCTCTGGGCCACGTACCCGATCCGTTCGCGCACGCCCGCGGGGTCGGCGACCAGGTCGCGGCCAGCGACCGTGGCGGCGCCGCCGGTGGGCGGCAGCAGGGTCGTGAGCATCTGCAGGGTGGTGGTCTTGCCGGCGCCGTTGGGCCCGAGGAGCCCGACGATCTCACCGGGCCGGACCCGCAGGTCGATCCCGCGGACGGCCTCGACCGGCCCTTGCTTGGTGGTGAAGGTCCGGGCGAGGCCGGACACGCTGAGGATCGCCATGCCCCACAGGAAAACAGAGTCACTGAATTTTTGCAATGACTCTAATTTTTCACTCACACCAGCCTGGGTACGATGAGGGCATGGCCGAGGGACTCAGGGAGCGCAAGAAGCGGCAGACCAGGCAGCACATCTCCGACGTGGCCACCGGCCTGTTCCTGGAGCGCGGCTTCGACGCGGTCACGGTCGCCGAGGTCGCCGAGGCCGCGGACGTCTCGGTCAACACCGTGTACAACTACTTCCCGGCCAAGGAGGACCTCTTCCTCGACCGCAGCCGCGGTCTCGTGGAGCGCACCTCCCGCGACGTGCGCGGCCGGGCGCCCGGCGAGTCCGCCGCGGACGCCGTGCTGCGCGGGCTGCGCGACGACGTCGAGACAGGGTCGGGCCGGGTCGGGCTCAACCCGGGGATCGGGAAGTTCCTGGTCGTCGTCGAGGAGGCGGACACCCTCCAGGCGCGGCTGTGGAAGACGCAGCAGGAGAGCGTGCTGCACCTTGCCGCCACCCTCCGCGAGGAGACCGGGGCCGCCGCGGACGATCGTCTTCCGGATCTGATCGCGGGTCAGCTCTCCTGGGTCGGCGTCGCGCTCTTCGACTTCATCCGCCGCGAGATGATCGCCGGCCGCGACCCGGCGGCCGTCTCGCGCGACGCGCTCGGCCTGCTGGACGAGATGGAGGAGCTGTTGGGCGAAAAGGTGCTCAACTACGCACGCAGGACCGGAGAGTGAGCCTCGCACGTGTGATGTCCGTCATCTGAGACGTGACGCGCATCTCTAAGCGCTCCGCGAACGCGCCGGGAGCGCTAGTGTCCGCTTCAGAGCACGTGAACGAGCCGTATAGCGAGGGAACCACCGTGGAATCCGCCGGAAAGCTCGCCGTCGTCGGAGCCGGACTCATGGGGTCCGGTATCGCCCAGGTCGCCGCCCAGGCCGGCTGGCACGTCGTGCTGCGCGACCTCACCGACGAGGCGCTGGCGCGCGGCACCGACGGCATCAAGGGCTCGTACGAGAAGTTCGTCGCGAAGGGCAAGCTGGACGCGGCCACCGCCGAGCAGGCGCTCGCCCGGATCACCACCACCACCGACCTCGACGCCGCCGCCGACGCGGACATCGTGGTCGAGGCGGTCTTCGAACGGCTCGACGTCAAGCAGGACATCTTCCGCACGCTCGACGGCCTGGTGCGCGACGACGCGGTGCTCGCCTCCAACACCTCCGCGATCCCCCTCACCAAGATCGCGGCGGTGACCGCCCGCCCCGAACGCGTCGTCGGCACGCACTTCTTCTCGCCGGTCCCCATGATGGGGCTCTGCGAGCTGGTACGGGGCCTGAAGACCAGCGACGACACCCTCGCCCGCGCCCGGGCCTTCGCCGAATCCACCGGCAAGACCTGCATCGTCGCCAACCGCGACGTGGCCGGCTTCGTGACCACGCGGCTGATCACCGCGCTCGTCGTCGAGGCCGTCAAGCTGTACGAGTCGGGTGTCGCCACCGCCGAGGACATCGACGTCGCCTGCCGGCTCGGCTTCGGCCACGCCATGGGGCCGCTCGCCACCGCCGACCTGACCGGCGTCGACATCCTGCTGCACGCCGCCGAGAACATCTACACCGAGACCCAGGACGAGAAGTTCGCGCCGCCGGAGCTGATGCGCCGCATGGTCGACGCCGGCGACATCGGCCGCAAGAGCGGCCGCGGCTTCTACGAGCACTGACCCCGGGCCGTCCGCCGCCCCCGGCCGCCGGCGCGGCCGCGGGCGGGTACCGGCATCCCCCGCATGGGTGAAATCGGTACGGATACCCGTACAGACGGCAACCCGGCACCGTCCAAAACAGTCATATCCATAGAGGAACCGGCACGGACTCGGCATCACGACAACGAGAACCCGCAGACGGGGAGCACACATGTTTGAGGCGGAGGGCCGCGACAGCGCCCCGCCCTACCACCACCCGGCCCGCCATCGCGCGGGCCCCGCACGCAGGGCTGCCCGCCGCCCCGTCCCGGACGGCGCCGCGGACGGCACGGGCCCCGGGGCGCCCGCGTACATCAAAGGGGACTGCGCGGAACTGACCGTCGGGGGCTGCCTCGACGTGCGCAGCGCGGCCGACGCCCGGGTCGCCCTGCACCGGGCCGTCGACGAGGGCCGCGGCGATCTGGTCCTCGACCTCACCGACCTGGACTCCTGGGACGCCACCGGGCTCGGTGTCATCATGGGGGCACACCGCAGGGCGGGACGGGCCGATCGCCGGCTCGTGCTGCGCGGGGTGCCGCCGCAGATGCAGCGACTGCTGGTGGCCACGCGACTCCACCGCATCCTCACGATTCAGTGAACAAACGGCGTCGGCGGGCCGTCCCCCCTCGGGGATCGCCCGGCGGAGGTCATAGGGTTTCCGGGCCGGGGAGCGGCACGGCGTAGGACGGCGGGCAGGGGGCTTCGCGATGGACCCGAACACGGGCCATGGACAGGACGACACACCCGAGGGCATATCCCCGCCCGCGGGATCTTCCCCGGGTTCGTACCCCGGTGAGCCGGCGCACACGCACCCCGACCCGGAAGAACCGGGGGCCGCGTACCCGGAACACGACCGCGGCGCGGACGGGTACGGGGACGGGTACGGGGACGACGGCACGGGGGCGTTCCGCGGCGAGGAGCCGGTGCGGCCGTACGCCGACGAGGCACTGCGCCCCTACGCCGGGGAACCCGACGCGACCGCCGGGCCCGCGGGCCCGCCCGCCGTCTCCGCCCCCGGCTCCTTTCCCGGCCCGCTCCCCGGCTCCGGCGGCAAGGGCGGCGGGCGCGGGCGGCCCGGCGAGGGCCTCTCCCCCACCGCCGGTGCACGCCCTGGCCCGGCCCGTACGGCCCGCGTCATCGCCGGCGAGTACCGGCTCACCGTCAACCCCGTCGACGGCACCCACGCCGAGCTGTGCCCGCCCGCGGAACGCCCGGGGCCGCCGCGCCGGATGACCCCGGGGGAGCGCGCCGAGCACCGCCGCCCGCCGTCGCCGCCGCCGGGCCCGGCGGGGCCGCAACTGCCGCTGCTGGAGCGCGACGAGATCCGCGAGCGGCTGGTGCGCCTGCTCTCCCGCGGCCGTTCCGTCCGCCTCACCGGCCCCTCCGGCTCCGGCCGCACCGCGCTGCTTGAGGCCGTCGCCGCCGACTGCGCCGAGCTGGCGCCGGACGGCGTCATCCGGCTGAACGGCCGCGCCCGTACCCCCACCGATCTGCGGTACGAACTGTGCGCCGCCGTCTACGAGCTGACCGGCCGGCGCCCCGACCCCGGCCAACTGGCCGAGCTGCTGCCGCAGATCGGCGCGGTCGTGGTGCTCGACGACGCCGAGTTCGGCGGCACCGCGCTCGAAGAGCTGCTGGACGCCACCCCCGAGTGCGCGTACCTGATCTCCGTCACCCCCGACGTGGCCGGGCCGACGGCCGCCTCCTACCTCGAAGAGGTCGCGCTGCCGGGCCTCGGCCGGGCCGCCTGCATGCAGTTGCTGGAGCGCGCAGGGCGGCTGCCGCTCGGCGACGAGGAGCGCACCTGGGCGGCGGACCTGTGGTTCGAGTCCGAAGGGCTGCCGCTGCGGTTCGTGCAGGCCGGTGCGGTGCTGCGGCTCGCGGGTCCTGGCGCGGGCGAGCCGCTGCCGACGCTGGCGGAGAGCGCCGCGCCGGCCGCGCTGCTGGCGTCGCGGCTCAGCGACGCGGCCCGTACCGCGCTGCGCTTCGCCGTGGCGCTCGGCGGCGTCTTCCCGCACCACGCGCAGTTGCCCGCGCTCGCCGGCGAGGCCCTGGCCGACACCGCACTCGCCGAACTCGCCGGCTGCGGGCTGGTCTCCGGCGGCCTCGGCCGCTACCGGCTGGCCGCGGGCGTCTCCGCCCAGTTGACCGCCGCGGGCTACGACCGGCCGGCCGAGGGCGGCCAGGACCCGGCGCTCACCGCCGCGCAGCACTACGCCTGGTGGTCCGCGCACCGCTCGGTGACCCCGGAGACGGTCGCGGACGACGCGGACGCCATCCTCGCCGCGCTCGGTGGCCTCGTCGCCGACCGGGAGGGCGCCACCGCCTCCACCGCGGTGCTGCTCGCGCGCGCCGCCGCGCCCGCGTTCGCCGCGGCGCTGCGCTGGAGCGCCTGGGAGCGGGCACTGCGGTACGGGCAGGAGGCCGCCCGGCGCGCGGGCGAGGTCGCGGCGGAGGCGTACTTCCACCACGAGCTGGGCGTGCTGGCGCTGTGCACGGGCAACACCGCCCGGGCGCGGGCCGAGTTGGAGGCGGCGCTCGCGCTGCGCGGGGCGATCTCCGACCGCGGCGGCGAGATCGCCAGCAGGCGCGCGCTCGCGCTGGTCACGCACGGCGCCGGCAGCGAGGCCGTGACGGCGGCGCTGCCGGTGGTGCCGGCCGGCACCGCCTCCGTACCGGAGGGGGCGGCGGCGTTCGACGAGCCGGGCGAGGGCGCCGAGCGGCCCACCGTGCTCATCTCCCCGTCCTCGGGGGGTACGGAGACGACCGTGACGCCCACGGTCCGCGGGCCCGGCGCCGAGGCGGCGTCCGCCTCCAAGCGCAACCTGATCGCGGCGGGCGCCGGTGCGCTGCTCGTCGCGGTGCTCGGCACGGTGGTCACCCTGGGCATGACGGGCAGCGACGACCCGCCCGCCGACCGGGTCGAGGTGGAGCGCTCGGCCGCCGCGGACGACGACGGGCTGCCCACCGAGGAGCCGTCCCGCAGCCCGTCCTCGGAGTCGGCGCCGCCGTCGCCGGAGTCGTCGGCTCCGGAGCCGTCGGAGGCGTGGACGGACGCCGGCGACGAGACGAGCAGCGCGCCGCCGCAGAGCCCGTCGAGCAGTTCGCCGGGCACGCCGTCGGACAGCGGCTCGTCGTCGGACAGCGGGACCTCGAAGGGCGGTTCGTCGAACGGCGGCGGTACGGACACGGGCGGCGGCAGCAGCGGCACGCAGAACGGCGGCACGACGGACGACGGCGGTACGACCCAGAACGGCGGCACGACCGACGACGGGGGCACGACGGACGACGGCGGGACGACCGACGACGGGGGCACGACGGACGACGGCGGAGCGACGACCGACGACGGCGGGACCACGGACGACGGGGGAACGACGACGGACGACGGCGGCACGACGGTCCAGGGCGGCACGACCACCGGCACCGACTCGGCGGCCTCCGGCGAAGCGGCCGGCGCCCCGTCCGGCGAGGCGGCCTGACGACGCCTGCCCCGGCCCCGTGAGCCCGTAAGTCAGCGGTCTCGTACGGCAACGGCCCCGTACCGGCCGCGGTGCCGTACGGGGCCGCCGGCGGGCGCGGCGAACGCCCCCCGCGTCAGAACAGCTTCAGCTTGCCGTCGTCCGTCCCGCGCAGCGCGTCGTAGTCCAGCACCGCGCACTCGATCCCGCGGTCCGCCGCCAGCACCCGCGCCTGCGGCTTGATCTCCTGCGCCGCGAACACCCCCCGCACCGGCGCCAGCAGCGGGTCGCGGTTCAGCAGGTCCAGATAGCGGGTGAGTTGCTCCACCCCGTCGATCTCGCCGCGCCGCTTGATCTCCACCGCGACGGTCGTCCCCTTCTCGTCGCGGCCCAGGATGTCCACGGGGCCGATCGCCGTGGGGTACTCGCGCCGGATGAGGGTCCAGCCCTCGCCCAGCGCCTCCATGCGGTCGGCGAGCAGCTCCTGGAGATGCGCTTCCACCCCGTCCTTGACCAGTCCCGGGTCGACGCCCAGCTCGTGCGACGAGTCGTGCAGCAACTCCTCGATCGTAATGATCAATTTTTCGCCTGCCTTGTTCTCGACCGTCCACACGGCGACACCGTCCTGTTCACCTTCTTTCAGAGTGCACGGCGGTGACATCCAGTTGAGGGGCTTGTACGCACGGTCGTCGGCATGGACGGAGACGCTGCCGTCGGCTTTGACCAGGATCAGCCGGGGCGCGGAGGCGAGGTGGGCGGTGAGCCGCCCGGCGTAGTCGACGGAGCAGCGGGCGATGACGAGGCGCATGGCGCACCACGCTACTCGACTCCCGGCGCACACAGCGATCTGACCCCTGATGCACCTTTCGGCAATGGCCAGTTGTGTACGCGTTCTTGTGGTGGAGCGGCATCCTCCGCCCTACGGTGGAAGCAGGCGGTTGCCACATGAGCACCGAGAGTGGTGATCGTCGTACCTGTCCGGTCAGGCCCCGCCCGATCCCCGCGGGGCTGCGAGAGGAGAATCCATGTCGCTGGACGTCCCACCTGCTCTGCTCGATCAAGCCGAGCGGGGCGAGGTCGACGAACGCGAGTTTGTCGACTGCGTCCGGACCTCGCTCCCCTATGCCTGGGACATGATCAGTTCCCTGGTGGCACAACTGAAGGTCGACGGCGGAAACTTCGCCGACAACCAGGTACCGCCCCCGGACGAGCACGCCCGCGGCCAGCTCCTGCGCGCGCTCGCCAGCAATGCGATACGGGGGGCGCTGGAGCGCCACTTCGGCGTCCGGCTCGCTTTCCAGAACTGTCATCGCGTGGCGGTCTTCCCCCTGGAAGCCTCGGCAGCGGAGCCGCTGGCCCGCTTCACCTCTGTGCGGGCGCAGTTGCTCAACCAGTCACCGGAGCTGCGTGACTGCTGACGGGCCTCAGGACACCCCGCGCTGCCGCTCCCCACGCCGTCCGCTCGCGCCGCCCCACCGGTCAGCGAGCGAGGAGCGGCAGCACCTCCGAACCGATACGCCGTACATTCCGCTCGGTGGCGCCCAGCTCCCCCGAACCCTCGACGAGCAACGCGAAGCGTGTGATGCCGGTACGTTCCGCGGTCGCCGCCAGCCGGTCGGCACAGAGCCGCGGCGGGCCCACCGGGTGCAGCGCGCACAGCAGTTCCGTGTACGCCTCGGGATCGCGCATCGGGCGCCTTCTGCCGTCCACCGTCTCCATCGCCCCCACGCCGCTGCGAAAGGCCCCCGGCAGGGCCGCGCGCAGCAGCTTCGCCGCATCCTCGGGGGTGTCGTCGACCTGGGCGACACCGGCCGAGACGTGGCCCGCCGCGTCGATCGCCTCCGGGCTCATCCCGGCCTCCCGCGCGGTACGCCGCCACAGCCGCACCATCTCCGCCTTCTCCTCGTCGCCGCAGTGCATCCCGAGCAGCATCGGCAGCCCGCGTCCTGCGGCGAGCCGGACGGTGCCGGGCGAGGTGCAGGCGACGAGCACCGGCACGTCTTCGGCGCCGTGCAGCGCCTCGGCCGGCCGGGGCACGACGGCGACCTCGCGGAACGCGTAGCGGTCGCCGCCGGCCCCGACCCGCGGTTCGCGCAGCCAGCGCAGCAGCAGGTCCAGCGACTCGGGGAAGTCGCTCTCGTACGCCGCGAGCCCGGTGCCGAAGACCTCCAGGTCCACCCAGGGCCCGCCGCGCCCGACGCCGAGGACGAAGCGCCCCTGGGCGGCGTGGTGCAGCAGCGCGGCCTGCTCGCCGAGGGCGACGGGGTGCTGGGTGGGCAGCACGCTGACGGCGGTGCCGACGCGGATGCGGCTGGTGCGGCCGAGGAGCAGCGCGGCGAGGGTGACCGCCGAGGGACAGGTGCCGTACGGGATGAAGTGGTGCTCGGCGAGCCAGACGGAGTCGAGCCCCGCCTCCTCCGCCGCGACGCCCGTCCGCACGGCGCGGTGCAGGGCGTCGCCCTGTCCCTGGCCGGGGAACTGGGCGCCGAGCACGAACGAGCCGATGTGCATCCTGCCCCCTGTGTACCGATGGTGCTGTCGCGCGAGGGGTACGAACGGCCCGTCACCTGCGGCGACGGGGGACAACCCCGAAGTCTTCTTCATTGTTGGCGATCGACGGGTGAATCGTCATTCTTTGTGCCCGAGGCTGGACTTTGCGCCCCGTACCCTGGTAGGAACCTCCGTCACGACGATCTTCCCGAGGTGCCGACGTGTCCCCCCGCCGGAACAAGCCGCGCTCCCGCGGCGCCGCCCGTCCGTCCGCGGACGACGACCTCGCCGGCCGCGTCGGCACGCCCGACGCGGCGGACTACGGGGGCGAGGAGTTCCTCGTCCGCCGCGTCGCCGGCTCCGCGGCCGACAAGAGCTACCGCTGCCCGGGCTGCGACCAGGAGATCCGTCCCGGCACGCCGCACGTGGTGGCGTGGCCGGAGCACCGCGGCGCGGACCTGCGCCGGCACTGGCACACGGCCTGCTGGAGCGCGCGCGACCGCCGCGGCACCCGGCCGCCGCGCTCGCGGAACGCCCCGCGCCACTGACACCCGCCGCCACTGGCACCCGCCGCCACTGACACTCGGCGCCACTGCCGCCCCGCGCCACTGCCGCCCCGCACCGCTGACGCCCGCGCCCACCTGCCCGTACGGCACCGCTCGCGGCGGACCGCGCAACCCCTCTGTGGTCCAGACCTATTGACGATTGGTGCAGACCTTCCCTACGCTCCCCCATCACTGCGGTGAGCATGTCATTCGCATGCCCACCGGGCGACGCAGGTCCCACCCCCACACGTATCCGGACCTAGCTCGAGGAGCACGCCCTTGAGATCCCCCCACGTACGCACCCGCACGCGCGTCATCGGCATCCTGCTGACCCTGGCGCTCGCGATCCCGCTCACCGTGCTGGCCACCCTGGCGCCGTCGAGCTCCGCCGGCGCCGCGACGACCCCCGCGGGCCCCAAGGCCGCCGGCGTGAAGATGGGTTACTTCACCGAGTGGGGCGTCTACGACCGCAACTACCACGTGAAGAACATGGTCACCTCCGGCACGGCGGAGAAGATCAACACCATCAACTACGCCTTCGGCAACGTCCAGGGCGGCCGCTGCACCATGGGCGACTCCTTCGCGGCCACGGAGAAGAGCTACACCGCCGACCAGAGCGTCGACGGCGTCGCCGACACCTGGGACCAGCCATTGCGCGGCAACTTCAACCAACTGCTCAAGCTGAAGAAGAAGTACCCGCACATCAAGATCCTCTGGTCCTTCGGCGGCTGGACCTGGTCCGGCGGCTTCACCCAGGCCATGCAGAACCCCGCGGCCTTCGCGCAGTCCTGCTACGACCTGGTCAACGACCCGCGCTGGCAGGGCCTCTTCGACGGGATCGACCTGGACTGGGAGTACCCCAACGCCTGCGGGCTGAGCTGCGACAGCAGCGGCCCCGCGGTGATGAAGGACATGATGCAGGCGTTCCGCGGCAAGTTCGGCGACCAGTTGGTGACGGCGGCCGTGACCGCCGACGCCTCCGACGGCGGGAAGATCGAGGCGGCCGACTACGCCGGCGCGGCCCAGTACGCCGACTGGTACAACGTCATGACGTACGACTTCTTCGGCGCCTGGGACGCCCAGGGCCCCACCGCCCCGCACTCGCCCCTCGCCTCGTACGACGGCATCCCGAAGCAGGGCTTCGACTCCACCGCGGCGATCGAGAAGTTCAAGGCCGCCGGCGTCCCGGCGAACAAGCTGCTCCTGGGCATCGGCTTCTACGGCCGCGGCTGGACCGGCGTGACCCAGGCCGAGCCCGGCGGCACCGCGACCGGGCCCGCGCCGGGCAAGTACGAGCAGGGCATCGACGACTACAAGGAGCTGAAGGGCAAGTGTCCCGCCACCGGCACCGTCGGCGGCACCGCGTACGCCCACTGCGGCAACCAGTGGTGGAGCTACGACACCCCGCAGACCATCGGCGGGAAGATGTCCTACGCCAAGGAGCAGGGCCTCGGCGGCGCGTTCATCTGGGAGCTGAGCGGTGACACCGCGAACGGCGAGCTGATGTCCGCGGTCAACAGCGGCCTCGGCTGAGGCCGTTGGGCCGGCCGCCGCGCCGGCCGGAGCCCGGGACGGTGGTGTCGCCTCCACCGACCCGGGCTTCTTCCATTTGGTCCAGACCTATTGACCGCATTGGTATGTACCAATAGCCTCCCTGGCGAGTGAGTGTCATGGCATGAACAAATCTCTGGCTCGTGTACGACGGGCGGCCGTACGCGCGAACGCGCCGCCCGCACCTGACGGAACGGCACTCGACGAGGGAGACACACCTTGAGATCCCCCACCGGCAGTCGCCTGCTGAGACGCGCCACGGCCATCGTGGCCGCCGTGGCCATCCCGCTCGCCGCCATGGTCGGACTCGCCAGCCCCGCCCAGGCGGCCGGCGCCACCGCGACGTACCAGAAGGCATCAGACTGGGGCACCGGCTTCGAGGGCAGGTGGACGGTGAAGAACACCGGCACCGCGCCCCTCTCCTCCTGGTCCATTTCCTGGGACTTCCCCGCCGGCACCAGCGTCACGTCCGCCTGGGACGCCGACGTCACCAACACCGGCACCCGCTGGACCGCCAGGAACAAGTCGTACAACGGCAGCCTCGCCCCGGGCGCCAGCCTCACCTTCGGCTTCAACGGCTCCGGCAGCGGCGGCGGCAGCGTCACCAACTGCACCCTGAACGGCGACCCCTGCGACGGCGGCGGCGTCCCCGGCGACAGCGCCCCCTCGGCTCCCGGCACGCCCAGCGCCGGGACCATCACCGACACCTCCGTCGCGCTGAGCTGGACGGCGGCCACCGACGACAAGGGGATCAAGAACTACGACGTGTACCGCGGCAGCACCAAGGTCGCCACGGTCACCGGCACCACGTACACGGACACCGGCCTGACCGCCGGCTCCACGTACACCTACGGCGTCCGCGCCCGCGACACCGCGGACCAGGTCGGCCCCTCCAGCGGCTCGCGGACCGTCACCACGACGGGCGGCGGCGGCCCCGGCGGCGGCAAGATCAAGATGGGGTACTTCACCGAGTGGGGCGTCTACCAGCGCAACTACCACGCGAAGAACCTCGACACCTCCGGCACGGCACAGAAGATCAACACCATCAACTACGCCTTCGGCAACGTCCAGAACGGCCGCTGCACCATGGGCGACTCCTACGCCGCGATCGAGAAGGCGTACGGCGCCGGCGAGAGCGTCGACGGCGTGGCCGACACCTGGGACCAGCCGCTGCGCGGCAACTTCAACCAACTGCTCAAGCTGAAGAAGAAGTACCCGCACATCAAGATCCTCTGGTCCTTCGGCGGCTGGACCTGGTCCGGCGGCTTCACCCAGGCCATGCAGAACCCGGCCGCCTTCGCCCAGTCCTGCTACGACCTCGTGTACGACCCGCGCTGGCAGGGCCTCTTCGACGGCATCGACCTGGACTGGGAGTACCCCAACGCCTGCGGTCTCACCTGTGACAGCAGCGGCCCGGCCGTCATGAAGAACATGATGCAGGCGTTCCGCGCGAAGTTCGGCAACAAGCTCGTCACCGCCGCCATCACGGCCGACGCCTCCGGCGGCGGGAAGATCGACAAGGCCGACTACGCCGGCGCGGCCCAGTACGCCGACTGGTACAACGTCATGACGTACGACTTCTTCGGCGCCTGGGACGCCCAGGGCCCCACCGCCCCGCACTCGCCCCTCACCTCGTACGACGGCATCCCGATCGCCGCGTTCAACTCCGACGCCGCGATCCAGAAGCTGAAGGGCATGGGCATCCCGTCGAGCAAGCTGCTGCTCGGCGTCGGCTTCTACGGCCGCGGCTGGACCGGCGTGACGCAGAGCGCACCCGGCGGCAGCGCGACAGGACCCGCACCCGGCACGTACGAGCAGGGCATCGACGACTACAAGGAGCTGAAAGGCAGGTGCCCGACCACCGGCACGGTCGCGGGCACGGCGTACGCCCACTGCGGCAACCAGTGGTGGAGCTACGACACCCCGGCGACACTCACCGCGAAGATGACCTACGCCAAGAACCAGAACCTCGGCGGCGCGTTCATCTGGGAACTCAGCGGTGACACCGCCAACGGCGAGCTGATGACCGCGGTCCACAACGGTCTCGGCTAGGGCCTGTCGTTTGGGTCTTGCCGCGAGCCCGACGAAGATCCAAACGACAGGCCCGGTCCCTCAGACGGGCCTGAGCCCGGGGTATCCGGCGTGCGCTCGCCTCCCCGCCCCGGGTTCAGGCCCTTTCCCGTTCCCACGGACGAGTGTCCGTACGCGCTACGCCACGTTGACGCGCTGACCCGGAGGGGCCGCCTCCAGCCAGGCGAGAAAGCCGGTGAGCGCGTCCTCGCTCATCGCCAGCTCGATCCGGTCCTCGTCGTGCCGGCAGGCCAGCACGACGGCGTCGGAGAGCAGGGCGAGTTCCTCCTCGCCCGCGGGGGCCCGGCGCTCCAGCACCTCGATGCCGTCCCGCCGCAGCACGCGGCGCGGCCTCGGTGCGTACGAGAAGACGCGGAACCACTCGATGACGTCACCGCTGTAGCGGGCGACGCCGTACGCCCAGCCCTTCCCGGGCCGGTCGGCGCGGGCGGACCAGCGCAGGCTGCAGTCGAAGGTGCCGCCGGCCCGCTGGATGAGGCGGCGGCGCAAGCCGAAGAGGAAGAGGCCGAGCAGCAGCAGGGCGACCACCGCCCCGGCCAGCAGCAAAGCGAGGAACATCTCCACAGACCTCCTCGCCGCTCCTCTCGCGTGGCCTCAGCGACCCGCCACGGCCAGGAGCCGCACTTCCGCGCGCCGCTCCGCTCCCGCGTCGGTGTCGGCTTTGGCCCGCTCCAGGGCGCGCTCCGCGCGCTCCACGTCGATCTCGTCGGAGAGCTCGGCGATCTCGGCGAGCAGCGAGAGCTTGTTGTCCGCGAAGGAGATGAAGCCGCCGTGCACGGCCGCCAGGACCGTGCCCTCGCCGCTGGCGCCCGTCGTACGGATCGTCACGGGACCGGACTCCAGCACCGTGAGCAGCGGCTGGTGTCCGGGCATGATGCCGATGTCACCGGACGGGGTGCGCGCGATGACCCGGGTGGCCTCGCCGGACCAGACGCTACGGTCCGCGGCGACCAACTCGACGTGCAGCTCGGCCACGATGGCTCCTCAACTGGGGTTTAGCAGAGAATAACTGGTTTGCGGGCCGGGGGCGGGGCGAACCCCGCCCCCGGTTGGCTCGGAGCCGGTGAAAACCGCGGGCGCACCGGTCAGGAGACGCCCAGCTCCTTCGCCTTGGCCTTGAGGTCCTCCAGGCCACCGCACATGAAGAACGCCTGCTCGGGGAAGTGGTCGTACTCGCCGTCGGCGATCGCGTTGAACGCGGCGATCGACTCGTCCAGCGGCACGTCCGAGCCGTCGAGACCGGTGAACTGCTTCGCCGCGTGGGTGTTCTGCGACAGGAAGCGCTCGATCCGGCGGGCGCGGGAGACGGTGAGCTTGTCCTCCTCGGACAGCTCGTCCATACCCAGAATGGCGATGATGTCCTGCAGGTCCTTGTACTTCTGCAGGATCGCCTTCACGCGCGTGGCGCACTCGTAGTGGTCCTGCGCGATGTAGCGCGGGTCGAGCACCCGGGAGGTGGAGGCCAGCGGGTCCACCGCGGGGTAGATGCCCTTCTCCGAGATCGGACGGGACAGCTCCGTCGTCGCGTCGAGGTGGGCGAAGGTGGTCGCAGGCGCCGGGTCGGTGTAGTCGTCCGCGGGCACGTAGATCGCCTGCATCGAGGTGATCGAGTGGCCGCGGGTCGAGGTGATCCGCTCCTGGAGCAGACCCATCTCGTCCGCCAGGTTCGGCTGGTAGCCCACCGCGGAGGGCATGCGGCCCAGCAGGGTGGAGACCTCGGAGCCGGCCTGGGTGAAGCGGAAGATGTTGTCGATGAAGAACAGCACGTCCTGCTTCTGCACGTCGCGGAAGTACTCCGCCATCGTGAGACCGGCCAGGGCGACGCGCAGCCGGGTGCCCGGCGGCTCGTCCATCTGCCCGAAGACCAGCGCGGTCTGCGGCAGCACGCCGGACTCGGCCATCTCCGCGATCAGGTCGTTGCCCTCACGGGTGCGCTCGCCGACGCCGGCGAACACCGAGACACCCTCGTGCAGCTTGGCCACACGCATGATCATCTCTTGGATGAGCACGGTCTTGCCGACGCCCGCGCCGCCGAACAGGCCGATCTTGCCGCCCTTGACGTACGGGGTGAGCAGGTCGACGACCTTCAGACCGGTCTCGAACATCTCGGTCTTGGCCTCGAGCTGGTCGAACGGGGGCGCCGTGCGGTGGATCGGCCAGCGCTCCTGGATCTCCGACTCGTCGACCTCGTCGTTGAGGATCTCACCCAGGGTGTTGAACACGCGGCCCTTGGTGACGTCGCCGACGGGGACCGTCAGGCCCTCGCCGCTGTCGGTCACCGGGGCCTGGCGGACCAGGCCGTCGGTGGGCTGCATGGAGATGGCGCGGACCAGGCCCTCGCCGAGGTGCTGCGCGACCTCCAGGGTCAGCACCTTGATCTCGCCCGCCTGGGCGGGGTCGGCGACCTCGACGGTCAGCGCGTTGTAGATGTCGGGCATCGCGTCGACGGGGAACTCCACGTCGACGACCGGGCCGATGACCCGCGCGACGCGGCCGGTCGCCGTGGCCTTCGCTTCGGTGGTCGTAGCAGTGGTCATGATTATCGGTCACTCCCCGCAGAGGCGTCGGCCAGGGCGTTCGCGCCACCGACGATCTCGCTGATTTCCTGGGTGATTTCGGCCTGGCGGGCCTGGTTGGCTAGCCGCGTGAGCGACTTGATGAGCTCCTCGGCGTTGTCCGTCGCCGACTTCATCGCACGGCGGGTGGCGGCGTGCTTGGAGGCGGCCGACTGCAGCAGCGCGTTGTAGATCCGGCTCTCGACGTACCGCGGCAGCAGCGCGTCGAGCACGCCGTCCGCGGACGGCTCGAAGTCGTACAGCGCGCGGTACTCCTGCTCCTTCTTGCGCGCCTCCTCGAAGACCTCCGCGGAGTCCGCGGCGGTCTTCTCGAAGACGATCGGGAGCAGCCGCTTGTCCACCGCGGTCTGCGTCATCATCGAGTGGAACTCGGTGTAGACGATGTGGATCTCGTCCACGCCGCCCTCCGAGGTCTCCTTGCTCAGCGCCTCGATGAGCGGCGCGGCCACCCGCTTCGCGTCCGCGTAGGTCGGGTTGTCGGTGAAGCCGGTCCAGGACTCGGCCACCGGCCGCTCGCGGAAGCCGAAGTACGAGACACCCTTGCGGCCGACGATGAAGTGGTCCACCTGCCGGCCCGTACCGGTCAGCCGGTTGGTCAGCGCCTCGGCCTGCTTGATGGCGTTGGAGTTGTAGCCGCCGGCCAGACCGCGGTCGCTGGTGATCATCAGCACCGCGGCCCGCACCGGCCGCTCCACCTCGGTGGTCAGCGGGTGCTTGGTCTCGGAGCCCGCGGCCACCGCCGTGACGGCGCTGGTCAGCTCGGTCGCGTACGGCGTGGAGGCCGCCACCTGGCGCTGCGCCTTGACGACGCGCGAGGCGGCGATCATCTCCATCGCCTTGGTGATCTTCTTGGTCGCAGAGACGCTACGGATCCGCCTCTTGTAGACCCGCATCTGGGCGCCCATGCTCAGCCCTCGCCCAGCAGCTTGCCGTCCGAGGTCTCGAACTGCCGCTTGAAGGACTCGACCGCCTCGCGGAGCGCGTCGATGGTCTCGTCGGGCATCTTGCCGCCCTCACGGATACCCGTGAGCAGGTCCTTGTTCTCCCGGTGCAGGTGGTCGAGCAGCTCGCGCTCGAACCGCTTGACGTCCGCGACGGGCACGTCGTCCAGGATGCCGTTGGTGCCGGACCACACGGACACGACCTGGTCCTCGGTGGGGAAGGGCGCGTACTGCGGCTGCTTCATCAGCTCCATCATCCGCTGGCCCCGCTCCAGGGCCGCCTTGGAGGCGGCGTCCAGGTCGGAGCCGAAGGCGGCGAACGCCTCCAGCTCGCGGAACTGCGCCAGGTCCAGCTTCAGCCGTCCCGAGACCTGCCGGATCGCCCGGTGCTGGGCGGCACCGCCGACGCGGGAGACGGAGATACCGACGTTCAGCGCCGGGCGCTGGCCCGAGTTGAACAGGTCGGACTCCAGGAAGCACTGGCCGTCGGTGATGGAGATCACGTTGGTCGGGATGTACGCCGACACGTCGTTCGCCTTGGTCTCGATGACCGGCAGGCCCGTCATCGAGCCGGCGCCCAGGTCGTCCGAGAGCTTGGCGCAGCGCTCCAGCAGCCGGGAGTGCAGGTAGAAGACGTCACCGGGGTACGCCTCGCGGCCCGGCGGGCGGCGCAGCAGCAGCGACACGGCGCGGTATGCCTCGGCCTGCTTGGACAGGTCGTCGAAGATGATCAGGACGTGCTTGCCCTGGTACATCCAGTGCTGGCCGATGGCAGAGCCGGTGTAGGGAGCCAGGTACTTGAAGCCCGCGGGGTCGGACGCCGGGGCCGCCACGATCGTGGTGTACTCCAGCGCACCGGCCTCCTCCAGCGCGCCGCGCACGCCGGCGATGGTGGAGCCCTTCTGGCCGATCGCCACGTAGATGCAGCGGACCTGCTTGTTCGGGTCGCCGGAGCGCCAGTTGTCGCGCTGGTTGATGATCGTGTCGATGCCGAGGGCGGTCTTGCCCGTCTGCCGGTCACCGATGATCAACTGGCGCTGGCCGCGGCCGATGGGGGTCATCGCGTCGACGGCCTTGTAGCCGGTCTCCATCGGCTCGTGCACCGACTTGCGCTGCATGACCGAGGGAGCCTGCAGCTCCAGCGCACGGCGGCCCTCGGTCGCGATCTCACCGAGGCCGTCCACCGCGTTGCCCAGGGGGTCGACGACCCGGCCCAGGTAACCGTCGCCGACCGGCACGGAGAGGACCTCTCCGGTACGGGTGACCGGCTGCCCCTCCTCGATGCCCCTGAACTCGCCGAGGACGACCGCACCGATCTCCCGCTCCTCCAGGTTGAGGGCGAGGCCGAGGGTGCCGTCCTCGAACTTCAGCAGCTCGTTCGCCATCGCCGAGGGCAGCCCCTCGATCTTGGCGATGCCGTCCATGGCCTGCGATACCGTGCCGACCTCTTCGCGCGAGGCCGCGTCCGGCTGGTACGACTGGACATAGCTCTCCAGCGCGTCCCGGATCTCCTCCGGCCGGATCGTGAGCTCCGCCATCTGGGTTCCCTGCTCTCCTTGTTGGGCCCGTAAGTTCTTGCGTCCACGGCCCAACTCGGGCCGCTGGTGATCCTCTGGAGTTGGTGTGTGACGGCCGGTGACCGTCAGCCCCGCATACCGCGCTTCACCTCGTCGAGGCGGTCGGCGACGGAGCCGTTGATGACCTCGTCGCCCACCCGCACCGAGATCCCGCCGAGGACCGCGGGGTCCACGTCCAGGTTCAGGTGCATGTCCCTGCCGTACAGCCGGGACAGCGCGGCGCCCAGGCGCTCCTTCTGCCCGTCGCTGAGCGGCACGGCGGTGGACACGACCGCGACCATCCGGCCCCGGCGCTCCGCGGCGAGCTTGGACAGGGCCTCCAGGCCCCCTTCCAGGCTACGGCCCCGCGGCCGTTCGACGAGCCGCACGACCAGCCGCTCGGTGACCGGGTTGGCCCGGCCGCCCAGCAGCGTGTGCAGCAGCCCGGCCTTGGCGGCTCCGGTGCCCACCCGGTCGGTGAGCGCCCCGCGGAGCTGCTTGTCGCCCGTGACGATCCGGCCGAACCGGAACAGCTCGTCCTCCACCTCGTCGAGCTGCCCCGCCCGCTGCGCGGCGGTGAGGTCCGCGGTGTCGGCGAGCTCCTCGAGCACGTCGACCAGGTCACGCGCCCGCGACCAGCGGGCCCGTACCATCCCGGCGACCAGGTCGGCGGCCTCGCCGCCGATCTGCCCGCCGAGGACCCGGCCGACCAGCTCGGCCTTGGCCTCGCCTGGCTGCGCCGGGTCGGTCAGCGCCCGCCGCAGCGTCACCTCGCGGTCCAGCAGGGCGGTCACGGCGGCCAGTTCCTCGGCCAGAGACGACACAGCGTCGACCGAGGACGGGGCATCCCCAGCGAAGCGAGGGGAATTGTCGGTCAGCGCGTCGAGCTGCTCCCGGGCGGCGGCCAGCGCCTCGCGGCTCGCTCCGTTCATGCCCCGGCCTCGGCCTTCGTCCCGGACTGGGCGGCGGCCTTGGCCTCCAGCTCGTCCAGGAACCGGTCGACGACGCGGCTCTGCCGGGCGTGGTCCTCCAGGGACTCGCCGACCAGCCGGCCGGCCAGCTCGGTGGCCAGCGCGCCGACGTCCTGGCGCAGCGCCAGCGAAGCGGCCTTCTTGTCGGCCTCGACCTGGGCGTGACCGGCAGCGATGATCTCCTCACGCTGCCGCTGGCCCTCGGCCCGCATCTCGGCGATGAGAGCCGAACCCTGCTCGCGAGCCTCCTCGCGCAGCCGGTTGGCCTCGTGCCGGGCCTCGGCGAGCTGGGCCTTGTACTGGTCGAGCGTCTGCTCCGCCTCGATCTGGGCGGCCTCGGCCTTCTCCATGCCGCCTTCGATGGCCGCCTTGCGCTCCTCCAGCACCTCGTTGATACGCGGCAGGAGCTTCTTGGCCAGCAGGCCGAAGACGATGAGGAAGGCGATCAGGCCGATGACGAGTTCCGGCAACGGCGGGATGAGAGGGTTCTGCTCCTCTGATGCCGCGATCTGCAGGAGGTTCACATCGGTGCCTTTCGTCGTAAGGAGTCCGCTCAGGACGGGTAAACGAACGGCATGACGATGCCGATGAGGGCGAGCGCCTCACAGAAGGCGAAGCCCAGAATCATGTTCTGCCGGATCAGGCCGACAGCCTCGGGCTGGCGGGCCATGGCCTGCACACCGTTACCGAAGATGTAGCCGATGCCGACACCGGGGCCGATCGCGGCGAGGCCGTAGCCGATGGCGCCGAGGTTGCCCTTGATCTCGACGGCGGCGAGAGTCTCCATGACAGCCATGGGTGTTTCTTCCTTCTCTTCTACGGGCCGGTGGGGGTTGGCCACCGGACGATTCGGGGTGGTACGGGTGGTGCGGTGGCTCAGTGCGCCTCTTCGAGCGCGCCCGAGATGTAGCTGGCGGTCAGCACGACGAACACGTACGCCTGGACGGCCTGGATGAACAGCTCGAAGGCGATCATCACCATGACCATCACGAAGGCCACGGGCGCGTAGGCGAAGCCCCAGCTGTTCATGAAGAACCAGGTGGCGATGGTGAACATCACGAGCAGCAGGTGGCCGGCGAACATGTTCGCGAAGAGCCGCACCGCGTGCGTGAAGGGCCGCACGAGCACGTTGGAGAAGAACTCGATCAGCATGACCAGCGGCAGCACGCCGCCCAGCGACTTGTCGTAGCCGGTGAGGTTCTTGAACCCGCCGGCGAAGCCGTGCCGCTTGAAGGTCAGGGTCATCCAGGTCAGCCAGACCAGGATCGCCAGGGCGGCGGGGAAGGCGATGATCGAGGTCACCGGGAACTGCGCGAGCGGGATGATCGACCAGAGGTTCATCAGCCAGATGAAGAAGAAGAGGGAGACCAGCAGCGGCACCCACTTCTCGCCTTCCTTCTTGCCGATGGTCTCGTAGACGATGCCGCGGCGGACGAAGTCGTAGCCCGACTCGGCGACCATCTGCAGCTTGCCGGGGACGACCTTGGGGCTGGCGAACGCCTTCCAGAAGAAGACGCAGAGCACCAGCGTCGTCACCAGCGCCAGCAGAATCGGCTTGTTGAACTCGAAGCCGCCGATCGTGAACATCGGCTTGAAGACGAACGAGTGCAGGCCGGGGGACTGGAAGCCGCAACCACCATCAACGAAGATCTTGCAACTCGCGTCGAAAGCGAGCGTCGTATCAGCAGCACTCACCGGCGAGCTCCTTCGGCGTGACGCATGGCTACGGCAACCTCAATGTGTCGGCGTTGTGCACCGCTGGAGAGCGGTACGTGACAGGACGGGATACGGCCGGCGGGGTGCGGTGCGGCCCTGCGGCCCACTGCGCACGCGCGCACCGGCGCGGCAGGGGGACCATAGCAGTCACGGATCACTGCTCGGTCAGCGGGTCTCATCGCCCGGCCTCGGTGGCTGTACCGGAGCGCTGTTCACCCGCTCCGGTTTCTCGCTCCGGTTCCACGTACGGCAACTTCAGCCGGAAGTGGGTACGGCCCATGGCGGCGGTGAACACCAGCGCCGCGGCGAGCACCGTGAAGCCGAACGCCTTGGTGTTGAAGAGCGTCGTGTCCTTGAAGAGGCCCATGACGACGGCGAGCAGCAGCACCTGCGAGGTGTAGGTGATCAGCGCGATCCCGAGGAAGAGCTCGGGGTTCTTGCGCGAGAAATGCTGGAGTGCGAAGAGGCCGAGACAGAAGAAGGCAAGGACCACCACGGTGGCTGCGGCGGCTCCCACACCGCCCTTCACACCGGCCGCGAGTGAGCTGATGATCACTGCGACGACGCCGGCGAGGGCGGTCGGGATCGCGGCGCCACGGAGGATCCGGGCGTCGTTGACCTGCATATGAGGAGTCTCCGGCGGGAGTCGGGAGCAACTGGTCGACGGTGACGAGCATGTCCCCCGGAGCGAGTGCACCGCGTCGAGGGGCATCGCGCCAGAGAACCGTCGCACTACGGTCCTTCGGCTCTGCACCGGGTTCTCGTGAACGGTATCACAAGCATCTTGACCCGAGCTTTACTCAGGAAGTGTGCTGCCCGTCACACGAAGGGGCTACGTCGGCCACGTCGCTCCGCTCACCTGGAGATATGCCTGCTACGGCGGTCAATGTCCGGACCGGCGCCAGCGCGAGCGCTCCCCCACGGCCGTGGAACCGCTGATGCCGGCGGGCACGAGCTCGTGCTCCTGTGAACCGGGCGTCCCCTTCGTCCCGTTCGTCCCGGTGGCCGCGACGCCGCCGGCCGGCGCCGGGTCGCCCTGCGGCCCCGTACCGTCGCCCGGCCCCTCGCCGCCGGGCCCGTCGCCGGCGTCCCCGGGGCGGCGGTAGCGCGGCGGTACGAGCCTGTTGGCCCAGGACGGCGTCTTCGGGGCGAACCGCGGCAGCAGCAGCAGCACGAGCCCCGCGGCGCTCAACCCGACCGCCACCAGCACCAACCAGACGTTGTCGGCCTGCACCGAGAACGCCACCATCCCGAACGCGACCAGCGCCGACCAGAAGTACATGAGCAGCACGGCCCGCATGTGCGAGTGGCCCATCTCCAGCAGCCGGTGGTGCAGATGCCCCCGGTCCGCCGCGAACGGCGACTGGCCGCGCCACGTGCGCCGTACGACCGCCAGCACCAGGTCCAGCATCGGGATCGCCAGGATCGTCAGCGGCAGCACCAGCGGGATGAACACCGGCACCGTCGAGCGCACCGCCTCCTTCTCGCTGCCCGCGAAGACCTTCAGTGCGTCCGGATCCACCTGACCGGTGATCGAAATCGCCCCGGCGGCCAGCACCAGGCCCAGCAGCATCGATCCCGAGTCGCCCATGAAGATCCGCGCCGGGTGCACGTTGTGCGGAAGGAAGCCGACGCACATGCCCAGCAGCACGGCGGAGAAGAGCGCGGCGGGGGCGGCGGCCTCGATCCCGTAGCCGAACCAGATGCGGTACGCGTAGATGAAGAACGCCGCCGAGGCGATGCCCACCATGCCGGCGGCCAGCCCGTCGAGGCCGTCCACGAAGTTGACGGCGTTGATCGAGATGACGACGAGCGCGACGGTCAGCAGCGTGCCCTGCATCGGCGTCAGCACGACCGTGCCCACGCCCGGGACGGGGATCCACAGGATCGTCAGGCCCTGCAGCACCATGACGCCCGCGGCGATCATCTGCGCGCCGAGCTTGAGCAGGGCGTCCACGCCCCACTTGTCGTCCAGCACGCCGATCAGCCAGATCAGCGCGGCACCGGACAGCAGCGCCTTGGGCTCGTTGAGCTCGAAGACCCGCTCGAAGGCCTGCAACTGCGACGCGACGAGCAGCGCGGCGCACATCCCGCCGAACATGGCGATGCCGCCGAGCCTCGGCGTCGGCTCGCTGTGCACGTCACGGTCCCGGATTTCCGGCATCGCGCCGGCCGCGATCGCGAACTTCCGCACCGGGCCGGTCAGCAGATACGTGACAGCGGCTGCGATGCACAGCGTCAGCAGGTATTCACGCACAAGCTGCCCCAGAGGTTTCGCTGTTCCGTTCAGCCACACACATTAGCCCGCTCCCGGCCCTCCGTTCTCCGGGTACGGACGCAAGGCCCGTCCGGGCCCGTACAGAAATAGACCCCTCAGGCGCCCGACCGGTTGCATCCGGCCATCGTCAGGCGGCCGCCGGCGCCCCTGTGAGCGCCGTCACCACCGGGTCCAGCGCCTGCCCGATCTCCTCGCCGATCCGCCGGAAGTACGGCACCGGCGCCCCGTACGGGTCGTACACCTCGTCCGCCGCCGGGCTGGGCGCCAGCAGCCAGCCGCGCAGCGCCGCCGCGGCCTGGACCAGCGCGTGCGCGCGCGCCACCGGGCCCTCGCGGGCCGGCGGCAGCGTGGCGGAATCTATGGCCCGTACCAGCCGGGCGAACTCCTTGAGCGTGAACGTGCGCAGCCCCGCGGAGTGGCCCATGGAGATCACCTGCGCCCGGTGGTCCCGGGTCGCGGTCAGCACCAGATCCGCCCGGATCACGTGCTCGTCGCGCAGCTCCCGGGCCGCGAACCCGTCCGGGTCCGCCCCCGACTCCCGCAGCACCGTCGCCGCGTGCGCCTCCATCGGCGCCCCCTCGTGCCCCCAGGTGCCCGCGCTCTCCACCGCGATGCCCGCCGCGGGCCGCGGGCCGAGGCGCACGTCGAGGGCATGCCGCGTCAGCCGCTCGGTGATCGGCGAGCGGCAGACGTTGCCGGTGCTGACGTGGAGGATCCGGAATCCCTGTATGTCCCCCGTGCGCCCTTCGGGCGCGGTCAACTGGCGACCTCGAGCCCGCCTGCGACCTCGCGCAGTTGCTCCGCGGTCACCGCGCCCTCGCGCAGCAGCACCGGCGTGCGGCCGGTGATGTCCACGATCGAGGAGGGCACCGCGGCCGGCGTCGGGCCGCCGTCGAGATAGACCGAGACCGACTCCCCCAGCATCTCCTGGGCGGCGTCGCAGTCCTGCGGGGCGGGGTGGCCGGTGAGGTTGGCGCTGGAGACGGCCATCGGGCCGACTTCCTTGAGCAGTTCGAGCGCCACGGGGTGCAGCGGCATCCGCACCGCCACCGTGCCGCGGGTCTCGCCCAGGTCCCAGGTGAGCGACGGCTGGTGCTTGGCGACGACGGTCAACGCGCCCGGCCAGAAGGCGTCGATCAGCTCCCACGCCTCCTCGCTGAGGTCCTTGACGAGCCCGTGCAGCGTGTTCGGCGAGCCGATGAGCACCGGCGTGGGCATGCTGCGCCCGCGGCCCTTGGCGTCCAGCAGCGCCGCCACCGCCTCGTCGGCGAAGGCGTCGGCGCCGATGCCGTAGACCGTGTCGGTGGGCAGGACGACCAGCTCGCCGCGGCGGACTGCGGACGCGGCCTCGCGCAGCCCGGTCCTGCGATCGGCCGCATCGCTGCAGTCGTAGCGCCGTGCCATGTCAATCTCCTTCTCAGGTACGGACCCTGCGGGCGGTCGCGAATCGAGGCCGGTTGTTGAGGTCGGGGTGGTCGGCGGCGTCCGCCCAGCCGCGTTCCTCGGTGAAGAGCCACGGCACCTGGCCGCCCTGGGTGTCGGCGTGCTCGACGACCAGCACCCCGCCGGGGCGCAGCAGCCGCCGGGCCGCGACCTCCAGACCGCGGATGAGGTCGAGGCCGTCCTCGCCCGAGAAGAGCGCGGCCTGCGGGTCGTGGTCGCGGGCTTCCGGGGCGACATGCTCCCACTCGGTCAGCGGGATGTAGGGCGGATTGCTGATGACCAGGTCGACCTGGCCGTTCAGCTCCGGCAGCGCGGTGCGCGCGTCTCCATGGTGCAGCACGACCCGGGCGCCGCCGTCGTTGTGCGCGGCGTTCTTACGGGCCCAGTTGAGCGCCGTCTCCTCCAGCTCGACCGCGTGCACGGCGGCCCGCGGCACCTCCTGCGCCATGGCCAGCGCGATGGCGCCGGATCCGGTGCACAGGTCGACGATGAGCGGCTCGACGACGTCCATGGCGCGGACGGCCGCTATGGCCCAGTCCACCACGGACTCGGTCTCCGGCCGGGGCACGAAGACGCCGGGGCCGACCTGGAGTTCCAGATAGCGGAAGTAGGCGACGCCGGTGATGTGCTGCAGCGGTTCGCGGGCCTCGCGGCGGGCGACGGCCTCCCAGTAGCGGGCGTCGAAGTCGGCGTCGGCGACGCGGTGCAGCTCGCCGCGGGGCACGCCGTGCACGTACGCCGCCAGCTCCTCCGCGTCGAACCGCGGGGAGGGCACACCGGCGTCGGCGAGCCGCCGCGTGGCCTGTGCCACTTCGACGAGCAGCAGGTTCACGTTCCCTCCGGTCCCTCGGCCGTATCCCGTGCGGTGCTCAGCCCGCGTCCGCGAGCTTGGCCGCGGCGTCCGCGTCCACGCATGCCTGGATCACCGCGTCCAGCTCCCCGTCGAGCACCTGGTCCAGGTTGTACGCCTTGAACCCGACCCGGTGGTCGGAGATCCGGTTCTCCGGGAAGTTGTACGTGCGGATGCGCTCCGACCGGTCCACCGTACGCACCTGGCTGCGGCGCGCGTCCGCCGCCTCCTTCTCCGCCTCCTCCTGCGCCTCGGCGAGCAGCCTCGCCCGCAGGATACGCATCGCCTGCTCCCTGTTCTGAAGCTGGCTCTTCTCGTTCTGGCAGGAGACCACGATGCCGGTGGGCAGGTGCGTGATGCGTACCGCGGAGTCCGTCGTGTTGACGGACTGCCCGCCGGGGCCCGAGGAGCGGTAGACGTCGATGCGGAGGTCGTTGGGGCCGATCTCGACCTCGTCGACGTCCTCGGCCTCGGGCAGCACCAGCACGCCGGCGGCGGAGGTGTGGATCCGGCCCTGCGACTCGGTGGCCGGCACCCGCTGCACGCGGTGCACGCCGCCCTCGTACTTCAGCCGCGCCCACACGCCCCGGCCGGGCTCGGCGGCCCCTTGACCGGCGCTTCCCTTGAGCTTCACCGAGACGGAGACGTCCTTGTAGCCGCCGAGGTCGGACTCGTTGGCGTCCAGCAGCTCCGTCTTCCAGCCCTGCCGCTCGGCGTAGCGCAGGTACATCCGCAGCAGGTCCCCGGCGAACAGCGCGGACTCCTCGCCGCCCTCGCCGGCCTTGACCTCCAGGATGACGTTCTTGTCGTCGCTGGGATCGCGCGGTACGAGCAGCAGCCGCAGCCGCTCCGTGAGGTCCTCGCGCTCCCGCTCCAGGCTCTTGGCCTCGGCGGCGAAGTCCGGGTCCTCCGCGGCCAGCTCGCGGGCGGCGGCGGCGTCCTCGCCGGCCCGCTCCCAGGCGCGGTAGGCGGCGATGATCGGGGTCAGCTCGGCGTAACGCTTGTTGAGCCGGGTGGCGCGGCGCTGGTCGGCGTGCACGCCGGGGTCCGCGAGCTGCTGCTCAAGGGTGGCGTGCTCGCCGATGAGATCCTTGACGACCTCGAACATCGTGGGGCGCTCCGTAGGGGGAAGTAGCAGGACCGAGGGCGGGCGGCCGGACGGGACGAAAAACGTGCGCCGGCCCGGTCCGCCCCTCTTCGGGGCGGCCGGCCCGGCGCACGCGGACGAGCTACTTCTTCGCCGCGGGCTGCTTGCCGAAGCGGGCCTCGAAGCGGGCCACGCGGCCACCGGTGTCGAGGATCTTCTGCTTGCCCGTGTAGAACGGGTGGCACGCGGAGCAGATGTCCGCGCGGATGGTGCCGGAGGTGACGGTGCTCCGGGTGGTGAAGGAGTTACCACAGGTACAGCTCACCGTGGTCTCCACGTACTCCGGGTGGATGTCGCGCTTCAAGGGATTCTCCTAAGGTTCGGGAGGGCTCCGGGTCGATCGGCGGGATGCGTCACGTGAACCGGGGCCGACGTACCAGTCTACGAGGACCGGTCGTGCTCGCCAAAACGGGTCCCGGGCCCGCTTTATTCCACGCCAGGCGCCGCGGCGGGTGGCGCACGGACGGCGGCCCGAACGCGGTACGGAAGTGGCGGGGGCGGGTCCGGGGCGCTCACGCTCCGGGGTCAGTTCGCCGCCGCCTGTGCACCGCCGCCGGGCGCGACCTCCTCCAGGCCGTCGCCGCCGGCCGGCGGGGCGGCGACCACGTCGCGCTCGCCCTGCCCGCCCGCGTTCCCCTTCAGCGCGGACTTCGGTATCGGCCGGTCCTCCCGCAGCGCCTTCCAGACCTGCGCGGACTCCTTCTCCATCGGCACCACGCGGTTGCTGTCCTGCTTGTCGGCCGTCACCGGCAGGGTCACCATCTGCATGTCGTTCGGGCCTATGTCGCCCAGGCTCTCGGCCAGCCGGCGCAGCTTGTTCACCGTGCCGAGACCGTCGTCCGTGGTGATCGACTTGGTGGCGGTGTCGGCGAGCCCGATGAGCTTCGCGGGGCTGGTCAGCAGGTCGACCTGGCCGACCTGCTGCACCAGCGCCTTGACGAACACCTGCTGCAGCTCTATCCGGCCCAGGTCGCTGCCGTCGCCGACGCCCTTGCGGGTACGGACCAGGCCGAGCGCCTGCTCGCCGTCCAGGGTGTGCGTGCCGGCCTTGAGGTCGAGGTGGCTGTCGGGGTCGTCGATGTCCTGGCGGGTGGTGATCTCCACCCCGCCGAGCTGGTTGATGAGCCGCTTGAAGCCGCTGAAGTCGACCTCGACGAAGTGGTCCATGCGCACCCCGGTCATCTTCTCCACGGTCTTGACCGTGCAGGCCGGGCCGCCGACGGAGTACGACTCGTTGAACATCGCGCGCTTCGCGGCCGGCGCGGTGTCGCCGTCGTCGCGGCTGCACTCGGGGCGGTCGACGAGGGTGTCGCGGGGGATGCTGACGACGCTGGCGCGCTTCCGGTCCTCGTAGACGTGCACGATCATCGCGGTGTCGGAGCGGGCGCCGCCGCCGTCGCGGCCGTATTTGGCGTTGTCGCCGGCCCGGGAGTCGGAGCCGAGGACGAGGATGTCCGTGGAGCCGTTCGGCAGGTCCTCCGGCCGGTCCCCGCCGAGCTTGGCGTCGAGGTCGACGCTGGTCAGATTGCCGTTGAGGCGGAAGTAGAGGTACGTGAAGCCGGCCCCGCCGAGGACCATCACCCCGACAAGCGTCCAGACCGCCACGAGGACCGCCTTGCGGCGGCGGCTGCGCGGCCGGTGGCCGGGATCCCCGTCGTCGTACGGTTCCGTCATCGGCTCCTCACCTCAGCCGCTCAGGTCCCTGGATTGCCGCGGGTAAATCCGATCTTTTCCCCACATTCCCCGACAGGGATCACCTAAAAGGGTTACACACGTACTGCTGAACGCGCAAAAGCCTCCCCTCGTTCCAAGGGGAGGCTTTTGCCTACGAAAACTGCCCGACCTGCACCGGTTCGCGTGGAACCGGCGCCGGGTTGCGCGTCAGTCGCCGTTGGGCGTGGGCGTGGTCTTCTGGATCTGGAGCAGGAACTCCGCGTTGCTCTTGGTCTGCTTCATCTTGTCCAGCAGCAGCTCCATGGCCTGCTGCTGGTCGAGCGCGTGCAGCACCCGGCGGAGCTTCCAGACGATGGCCAGCTCGTCGCTGCCCATCAGGATCTCCTCCTTGCGGGTGCCGGAGGCGTCCACGTCGACCGCGGGGAAGATGCGCTTGTCCGAGAGCTTGCGGTCGAGCCGCAGCTCCATGTTGCCGGTGCCCTTGAACTCCTCGAAGATCACCTCGTCCATCCGCGAGCCGGTCTCGACCAGCGCGGTGGCCAGGATGGTCAGCGAGCCGCCGTCCTCGATGTTGCGCGCGGCGCCGAAGAACTTCTTCGGCGGGTAGAGCGCCGTGGAGTCCACACCGCCGGACAGGATGCGGCCGGAGGCCGGCGCCGCCAGGTTGTACGCGCGGCCGAGCCGGGTGATCGAGTCGAGCAGCACGACGACGTCGTGGCCCAGCTCGACGAGCCGCTTGGCCCGCTCGATGGACAGCTCGGCGACCGTGGTGTGGTCCTCCGCGGGCCGGTCGAAGGTCGAGGAGATGACCTCGCCCTTCACCGACCGCTGCATGTCGGTGACCTCCTCGGGCCGCTCGTCGACGAGGACGACCATGAGGTGGCACTCGGGGTTGTTCGTGGTGATCGCGTTGGCGATCGACTGCAGGATCATCGTCTTGCCGGTCTTCGGCGGCGCCACGATCAGGCCGCGCTGCCCCTTGCCGATGGGCGAGACCAGGTCGATGATCCGCGGCGTCAGCGCGCCCGGGTCGCTCTCCAGGCGCAGCCTGTCCTGCGGGTAGAGCGGGGTGAGCTTGCCGAACTCCGCCCGGCCGCGGCTCTGTTCGGGACCCTGGCCGTTGACCGAGTCGAGCCGGACGAGCGCGTTGAACTTCTCCCGGCGCTCGCCGTCGCGCGGCTGGCGCACCGCGCCCGTGACGTGGTCGCCCTTGCGCAGGCCGTTCTTGCGCACCTGGGCCAGCGAGACGTACACGTCGTTGGGGCCCGGCAGGTAGCCGGAGGTGCGGACGAAGGCGTAGTTGTCGAGGATGTCGAGGATGCCCGCGACCGGGATCAGGACGTCGTCCTCGGCGATCTGCGGCTCGCTGTAGTCCTCGCGGCCGCCGCGGCGCCCGCGGCGGTCGCGGTAGCGGCCCCTGCGGCCGCGCCTGCCGCCGTCGAAGTCGTCGTCCTGCTGCTGTTGCTGCTGCCGGCCGCCGCCCTGGCTCTGCTGTCCGCCGCCACCGCCCTGGCCGCCGCCGTCGTCGCCCTTGTTGCGGCGGTTCTGCCGGTCGCGGCGCCCGCCGCCCTGCCGGTCGCCGCCGCCCTGGCGGTCGCCCTTCTGCCGGCCGCCGTCGCCGGACTGCTTGGCGTCGCCGCCCTTCTCGGAGGACTTGTCGGCCTTCTCGGCCTTCTCGGCCTTCTCCGCCTTGTCGGCCCGGTCGGCCTTCTCGCCGCCGTTCTGCTCGGCGGTGTCCTGCACCTTGACGGGCTGGCCCGGAATGTCGATCCGCGAGTCGCCGTCGTCCTTGCGGCCGTCGCCCTCGGCCTGCTCGGCCGCGTCGGTACGGGCCCGGGAGGTCGCCCGGCGCTTCGGCCGCGCCGCGCCGTCGGCCTGTGCGTCCTTGCCCGCCTTGTCGGCGGCCTTCTCGGCCTTGGCCTCGGCGGGCTTGCCGCCGTCGGCGCCCTGCCTCTCCTTGATCACCTCGATGAGCTGGCTCTTGCGCATCCGAGCGGTGCCCCGGATCCCGAGGCCGGATGCGATCTGCTGGAGCTCCGCCAGGACCATGCCCTCCAGGCCGGCGCCGCGACGGCGCCTGGTCGAACCGGCGGTGGTTGCGGGAGCCCCCCCAGTCTCCTGCTGGGAGGCACCCCCAGAAGCTGGGCTGGCGGCGTTCTCTGCGTTGACGCCCATCAGATCGGTGGTGTCGCTCACGAAGGGTCCTTCCCTGGAGCGGTGCGTCGGCCTGTCTGGCTCGGCGACCGGTCGTGCTCTCCGGCTGCGGCCCGTGCGTTTGCGTCCGCGGGTCCGCGTCGGTGCGGTGGTCCGCCGTACGGCGGTGAAGACTGTGCAGGGTCGGCATGCTGATGGCGCGAGGCACTCGGGTGGGTGTCACGCACGACAGCGGTGCCGATTCGGGAGCGTCACTGCACCGGCAGGCTGCTCAGGCAATGTGGAAGGCTCCCGGAAGAAAGGCTGCCCCGCTGGGGAATTCCCCTGGGACCTGCCCCCGGGCCCTGCGGCCCGGAGAGACCCCAGCACACAGCACGGCCGTGTGGAACCTACGACTGGAGTGCGCTGGTGCTGCCTTGAGGTTAACACTATCGGATCCTGCAGACATTCCCCCTCTCCCGGCGCCGGGGCCCGGTTCCGTGTTGTGCGGCCGGTGGTGCGGGTCGTCGTTTGCGGACGGTGCGCGCGGGCCCGCTGACCTGCGCGTGGTGCCCGCGTACGTCGCGTGGCACGGCCGCCGCGGCCGGTCAGGCCAGCGGCAGCACGCTCGCCCCCTCCCGGTCGAGGGCCAGCCGGTTGGCCGCCCAGCCCTCGCCCGCCGAACGGGCGACCTTCTCGGCCGCGCCGTCCTCGGCGAACGCCAGCACCGTCGGCCCCGCGCCGGAGATCACCGCGGGCACGCCGTCCGCGCGCAGCCGCGCCACCAGCGCCGTGCTCTCCGGCATCGCGGGCGCACGGTAGTCCTGGTGCAGCCGGTCCTCGGTGGCGGTGAGCAGCAGCTCGGGGCGCCGGGTCAGCGCCTCGACGAAGAGCGCCGCGCGGGCGGCGGTCAGCGCCGCGTCGGCGTGCGGCACCGTACGGGGCAGCAGGCCGCGGGCCTCCGCGGTGGACAGCGGGTTGCCGGGCACGAACACCACCGGCACCACGCCCCCGGCCGGCTCCAGCCGGATGGCCCGTACCGCCGCGGGGGCGTCCCCGGGGGCCGTGCCCGCGCCGCCCGTGCCGTCGTCCGTCCAGGCCAGCGTGAAGCCGCCGAGCAGACAGGCCGCGACGTTGTCGGGGTGGCCCTCCAGCTCCGTCGCCAGCTCCAGCAGTGCCGCCCGCTCGGGCGCGTCCAGGGCGCCCGACCGCTCGGCGCCGCCTATCGTCACCGCCCGCGCCGCGATGATGCCGGCGCAGATCGCCGCGGCGGAGGAACCAAGCCCGCGGCCGTGCGGAATGCGGTTGGCGCACACCACCTCAAGGCCCCGCGGCTGCCCGCCCAGCGCCTCGAAGGCGCTGCGCATGGCCCGTACGAGCAGGTGGGACTCGTCCCGCGGCAGGTTCTCCGCGCCCTCGCCGGCGATGTCGACGTGCAGCCCGGACTCGGCGACCCGGACGACCACGTCGTCGTACAGCCCGAGGGCGAGGCCGAACGTGTCGAAGCCGGGGCCGAGGTTGGCGCTGGTCGCCGGCACGCGGACGCGTACGGGCGCGGCGCGGAAGGCTGGACCGGCCATCGCTTGCGTGACTCTCCTTGTGACTCTCACCCGGTCTCCCGGGCGGTGGGGGAAATCAGCTCGGTTACGACTGTGCCCGACCGGCGCCCCCGCGGCACGCCGTGCGCGCGCGGACGGGCGGTGCGGACGACAGACGGAAGGGGGTGCCCGGGACACTCGACCGGCGGGCTCAACACCAGCTTATCGAAGGTGGGTTCCCCTGCGACATAGGGCGCACAGGAGGCGCTCGATGCGCGGCCCGCGCACGTCCCCGGCGCACGGCAGAACAGCCGGTGCGGCGCGCGCCCCCGGCCTGGACTGTACGGCCGTCTGCCCAGGCCGGACGGGCTGCCGCCGGTGCCGTACGCCGGTGCGCCCGTGCCGTACGCGGGTATGGCGGGCCGGTGCGCGGGCCGCGGGTGCGCCCCGGTCAGGCCAGCCCCAGCCGCTCCGCCGCCGCGTCCGCGTCGACCGGCACCGCGACGGGCTGCGGGGCGCCGGCGACCGCCCAGTCGGGGTCCTTGAGGCCGTTGCCCGTGACCGTGCAGACGATCCGCTGGCCCGGGTCGACCCGGCCCTGCTCGGCGGCCTGGAGCAGCCCCGCGACGCTCGCCGCCGAGGCCGGCTCGACGAAGACGCCCTCCTGCGCGGCCAGCAGCTTGTACGCCCGCAGGATCTGCCGGTCCGTGACCGCCTCGATGTGCCCGCCGGACTCGTCGCGCGCCCGCTCGGCCAGTTCCCACGAGGCGGGGTTGCCGATGCGGATGGCGGTGGCCAGCGTGCTCGGCTCCTTCACCGGCTCGCCGCGCACGATCGGCGCCGCGCCGGCCGCCTGGTAGCCCCACATGCGGGGGGTGCGGGTGGCGAGCGCCCCCTGCGGGGAAGAGGCGTCGTGGTACTCGCGGTAGCCCTTCCAGTACGAGGTGATGTTGCCGGCGTTGCCGACGGGCAGGACGTGGATGTCGGGGGCGTCCCCGAGCGCGTCCACGACCTCGAAGGCGGCGGTCTTCTGACCCTCGATGCGCACGGGGTTGACGGAGTTCACCAGCGCCACGGGGTACTTCTCGCTGAGCGCGCGGGCCAGCGTCAGGCAGTCGTCGAAGTTGCCGTCGACCTGGAGGATGCGCGCGCCGTGCACGAGCGCCTGGCCCATCTTGCCCAGCGCGATCTTGCCCTGCGGCACCAGCACGGCGCAGGTCAGCCCGGCCCGTACCGCATAGGCGGCCGCGGAGGCCGAAGTGTTGCCGGTCGAGGCGCAGATGACGGCCTGGGCGCCGGACTGCTTCGCCGCGGAGATCGCCATCGTCATGCCGCGGTCCTTGAAGGACCCGGTGGGGTTGGCGCCCTCGACCTTCAGGTGGACGTCGCACCCCGTGCGCGCGGAGAGCACCTGGGCCGGCACCAGCGGGGTCCCGCCCTCCCGGAGCGTCACCACCGGAGTCTCCGCGGTGACCGGCAGCCGGTCGCGGTACTCCTCGATGACGCCCCGCCACTGGCGGGTGCCGGACATTCGCGGTTGGTCGATCACTGCGTCCATTTCCTTACGTCACTCCCCTTCGACCCGCATGGTGCTCGCCACGCCGCGGACGGTCTCCAGCCGCCGGAGCGCCTCGACCGTCGCGGCCAGCGCGGCGTCCGTCGCCCGGTGCGTGACCACCACGAGCGACGCCTCGCCGTCCTTGCCCTGCTGCCTGACCGTGTCGATGGACACGTCGTGCTCGGCGAAGACCGCGGCCACGTGGGCGAGCACGCCCGCCCGGTCGGCCACGTCCAGGCTGATGTGGTACCGCGTCACGACGCCGTCGGGCGGCGCCACCGGCAGTTGCGCGTACGCGCTCTCCCCGGGACCGCTGCCGCCGCTGAGCCGGTGCCGGCCGACCGCGACCAGGTCGCCGAGCACGGCGCTCGCGGTCGGCGCGCCGCCGGCGCCCGGGCCGTAGAACATGAGCTGCCCGGCGGCACTGGCCTCGACGAAGACGGCGTTGTACGCCTCGCGCACGGAGGCCAGCGGGTGGGCCCTGGGGATCATCGCAGGGTGCACCCGCGCGGTGACGGACGTGCCGTCGGGCGTGCGCTCGCAGATGGCGAGCAGCTTGACCGTACAGCCCATGCGGGTCGCGGACGCCATGTCGGCGGCGGTGATCTCGGTGATCCCCTGGCGGTGCACGTCGTCGAGGCGGACCCGGGTGTGGAAGGCGATGCCGGCGAGGATCGCGGCCTTGGCGGCGGCGTCGTAGCCCTCGACGTCGGCGGTGGGGTCGGCCTCGGCGTAACCGAGCGCGGTGGCCTCCTCCAGCGCCTCGGTGTAGCCGGCGCCGGAGGTGTCCATGCGGTCGAGGATGAAGTTGGTGGTGCCGTTGAGGATGCCGAGCACGCGGTTGACCTTGTCGCCTGCCAGCGACTCGCGCAGCGGGCGGACGAGCGGGATGGCGCCGGCGACGGCGGCCTCGTAGTAGAGGTCGACGCCCTGCCGGGCGGCGGCGGCGTGCAGGCTGGGGCCGTCCTCGGCGAGGAGCGCCTTGTTGCCGGTGACGACGCTGGCGCCGTGCTCGAAGGCGGTGGTGATGAGCGTACGGGCCGGCTCCAGGCCGCCGATCAGTTCGATGACGATGTCGATGTCGCCGCGTTTGACCAGCGCCGTGGCGTCCGTGGTGACCAGTTCGTCCGGGATCCCCGGCCGCGCCACCCCCGCGCGCCGCACCGCGACGCCCGCCAGCTCGACCGGGGCTCCGATCCGCGCGGCGAGGTCGGCGGCGTTCGCCGTCATGATGCGCGCGACCTCGGAGCCGACGGACCCGCAGCCCAGGAGCGCCACCTTCAGCGGACGCCTCTCGCTCATACGACCTCGTTCCTCACGTGCACCGATGGGGGCCGGTTCCAGTCTCACGCAGCGGCGGGCGATTGCGACGCCCTGTCCGGATGCCGAGACGTACCGTTTAAGTCCTGAGATATGCCTGAGATATGACCTGGCTGCCGCTCAGCCCACGTCGAGCCGCAGCAGGTCCTCCTCCGTTTCGCGGCGCACGATCTCCCGCGCCGCGCCGTCCGCCACGGCCACCACGGGCGGGCGCAGCACGTGGTTGTAGTTGCTCGCCATCGCGCGGCAGTACGCCCCGGTGGCCGGCACCGCGAGCAGGTCGCCGACCGCGAGGTCCGCCGGGAGGTAGGCGTCGCGCACGACGATGTCGCCGGACTCGCAGTGCTTGCCGACGACGCGGGCGAGCATCGGCTCGGCCGTGGACGCGCGGGAGGCCAGCGCCACCGAGTACTCGGCGTCGTAGAGCGCGGTGCGGATGTTGTCCGACATGCCGCCGTCCACGCTCACGTACGTACGCAGCCCCTCCAGCTCCTTGACCGTGCCGACCTCGTACAGCGTGAACGCCGTGGGGCCGACGATCGCGCGGCCCGGCTCAACGGACAGCCGGGGCACGGCAAGACCGGCGGCGGTGCACTCGCGGGAGACGATGTCGCGCAGCGCCTTGGCGATCTCGTGCGGCTCGCGCGGGTCGTCCTCGGGCGTGTACGCGATGCCGAGGCCGCCGCCGAGGTCGATCTCGGGCAGCTCCACCCCGTGCTCGTCCCGGATCTCGGTGAGCAGCCCGACGACGCGGCGGGCGGAGACCTCGAAGCCTGCCATGTCGAAGATCTGCGAGCCGATGTGGCTGTGGATGCCGACCAGCTCCAGGGAGTCGAGCTTCAGCACCCGCCGTACCGCCTCTGCCGCCTGTCCGTCGGCGAGCGCGAGGCCGAACTTCTGGTCCTCGTGGGCGGTGGCGATGAACTCGTGCGTGTGCGCCTCGACGCCGACGGTCACCCGGATCTGCACCCGCTGGCGCTTCCCGAGCCGCTCGGCGAGGTGCGCGACGCGGACGATCTCCTGGTACGAGTCGAGCACGATCCGCCCGACGCCGGCCTCGACGGCCCGCTCGATCTCGGCCGGGCTCTTGTTGTTGCCGTGCATCGCGATGCGCTCGGCGGGCATCCCGGCGGCCAGCGCGGTCGCCAGCTCGCCGCCGGAGCACACGTCGAGGTTCAGCCCCTCCTCGCGCAGCCAGCGGACGACGGCGCGGGAGAGGAACGCCTTGCCGGCGTAGAAGACGTCGGCGTCCTCGAAGGCGTCGGTCCAGGCGCGGCAGCGGGCGCGGAAGTCGTCCTCGTCGAGGAAGTAGGCGGGGGTGCCGAACTCCTCGGCGAGCCGGGTCACGGGCAGCCCGCCGACGGTGACGACGCCGTCGTCGCCGCGGGCGACGGTACGGGCCCAGACGCGGGAGTCGAGGTCGTTGAGGTCGGCGGGCGGTGCGGCGTAGTGCCCTTCGGGCAGCACGTCGCCGTGCCGGGGGCCGGCGGGGTGGGCGGATCGGCTCACGGCGGGGTACTCCTTCGGTGGTGCGGGGTGTTCGCAGGTGGCTGTCGGGTGGGTGTCGGGTGGTGGCTCAGAGGTGCTGGGGGGCCCGGATCCCGAGCAGGGTGAGGCCGCTGCGCAGGGCGACGCCTGCGGCGGCGGCCCGGCGCAGCCGGGCCCGGTGCACGGCGGTGGGCTCCTCGTCGCCGCTGGGCAGGGCGGGATGGGCCGCCTCGGCGCCGAGGAAGGCGCCGGCCAGGACGTCGAGGTGCCGGGCGAGCCGGTCGGGCGCGCGGCGGCGGGCGGCGGTCTCCACGACGGCGGGGAGCTCGCCGATGGCGGCGCGGAGGGCGCCGTCGGAGCGAGTGTGCCGTACGGGGGCGGCGGGGGGCGCGGCGGGTGGCCCGTCGGCGCCGGTGCCGGTCTCGACGGCGATCCGGAGTGCGGCGGCGGCGCGGGCGAGGGCGGCGGTGCGGGAGTGGGCGTACTGGATACGGAAGAGGGGGTTGGCCTCACGGCGGAGGAGCAGCTCGGGTGCGAGGCGGGGCCGCTGCTGGGCGGGGGCACGGAGGAAGGCCCACCGCAGTACGTCGGGGGGGAGTTCGCCGGCGCCGGGGCCCGGGCCGGGCGGGGCGGCGACGGCCCGTACCCGTACGAGATCACCCTGCTCGCCGGGGGAGGCACCGGCGGCGAGGAGGAGCCGCCGGAGGGAGTCGGCAAGGACGAGGGCACGGGGGTGCTCGTCGGCGACGAGGCGGATGGACTGCCCGCGGAGGAAGTCGCCGTGCCCGAAGAGATCCCCCGCGGCGAGGGCGTCCTCGACGGGATCGCCCTCGTGCCGAAGGGTGATGTTGAGGAACCCGGGCCCGGTGACGGTCACGGCGGCGATGCCGGGCTGGACGGCGAGCCGGTCGCGCAGCAGGGCGGCGACGTCGAGGGGGTCGCGGCCGGCGGCGTGGGCGAGCTGGAGGGCGGCGTTGGTGGCGTAGTCGCCGGATCCCCCGGGCCGCGGCCGCTCCACCACGACGCGCGCCGGCACGGGTGCGCCGAGCTCACCCACCGCGGCGGATCGCACCGTACGCCACACGGTGCCGGTGAGCTCTGCGGGGTCCACGGGACCAGCGTACGAGAGGGACGGGGTGGGGAGGCGAACCCTTTTACCGGACTCGTCCCCGGCTCAGCACACCGGAGACCCGGCGGGCTCCGCGTCATCGGCGGCATCCCCGGCGACGGCCCCACCGACCCGCTGCGAGGCCCGCCGCGCGGCGAGCCGCCGCACGACCCGTACGAGATCGACCGGCTCGAAGGGCTTCGCCACGAACGCATCCACCCCGGCCGCCCGCCCCGCCTCGGCCTCAAGCTCCGTGCACCCGCTGACCACCGCTATCGGCAGCCCCCGCGTCCGCGGATCGGCCCGCAACCGGGCCGCGGTCCGCAGCCCGTCGAGCCGGGGCATGACGATGTCGAGCGTCACCACATCGGGGCGCACCCGATGGACGGCTTCCAGACACTCGGCACCATCGGCCGCGGTCACGACCTCGAAACCTTCAAGTTCGAGATTGACCCTGATCAACTGCCGGATCACCTTGTTGTCATCGACGACAAGGACCCGACCGGACAAGCCAGGCACATGGGAAAGGGTAGGCGCGCCCGCCCCCCTACGTCCGGCTTTTGGACACTTCCGCCCCTGACCTGCACACACACCCCGCCCCCCACCCCCAAAACCCAGTACCCGACCACCCCCACGAAGCTGGTAGGGTTCTACCCGTCACCGCACCACCACGCGGCGGACACGCCCCCGTAGCTCAGGGGATAGAGCAACGGCCTCCGGAGCCGTGTGCGCAGGTTCGAATCCTGCCGGGGGCACCTCGCTTGAGGTGCCCAAGACCCCGTGACCAGCGCAAGCGCTGAGGACGGGGTCTTCGTACGTATGCAGCCGAAGGCCGCCGAACGCGGCTCCATGCCACTGATCACGTAGTAATAGCGTTGTGATCTTGAGAGGCTTCCGGGCAGGTCAACCCGGCTTTTCAGAGGTGCATACGCGCGAGAGCCCCGGATCTCTCCGGGGCCCGCGCCATTCACCTTCTCGGGTTGCCTACTCCTCCTCTCCGAGCCCTTGCATGATCCGGTCGTTCATCTCGGTTTCCTGGCCGTCGATGCACTTGGCGTAGATCTTCAGCAGCACGTCGACCGAGTGACCCGCGCGTGCGGCCACCTCGGGCGCGGGCACGCCGGAGTTGAGCCACTGGGAGACGCCCGCGTGCCGGAGGTCGTACGGCCGAGCCGCCAGTACCGAGGACACCTGCCCCGGCAGCAGCGCCAGTTCGCGCGTCTGCTTCCACACCCGCGAGTACGAGGACGCCGCGACGACGTTGCCCCGCTCGCTGGCGAAGAGCCGACCGTCCGCGGCCGTACCGAACTCCTTCAGGTGCTCTCGCAACAGCCGCACGAGCGGCGGAGGAATGGGCACGATCCGCACCTCACCGTCCGCACGTTGCTTGAGGCCCCGCCGGTCGTGAGCCTCGCCGGAGTCGGTCCACGCCTTGCCCGCCGAGGGCCGGGTCTCTGCCAGCTCGATTCGCCCCCAGCCCTGCGCAGGCAGGGCGCAGTCCGAACGCCGGAGCCCCAACGCCTCACCAGGCCGCAGCGCGGCGTAGTAGAGGCACCCGAAGAAGGCCCGCAGCCGCCGCCCGCTGGCACGCTCCCAGCCGCCGACGTAGGTGACAGCGGCCAGCAACTCCCGGGCCTGCCGCGGGTTGACCACCACCCGGCGGTCGACCTCCTGCACGGCCCGACGCCCGCGCTTGCGCTGCACCCGGCTCAGCGGGTTGGACGGCAGCGTGCCCGTCTCGACCGCGTACTCCAGGGCGTTGAAGACCACCGCCCGGCGGCGCCGGTAGGTCTGCGTGGCCGCCGGCTTGCCGTCCAATTTCCGCCCCAGCGCGTCGATCAGGTCATGTACCCGAGCGATCTCCTGCAACTCCGCCACGGGCAATGACGCCTTCTCCAGCCAACGCACGGCCGCCGCGATCTCCTCGGGCCGCTCCCGCTCCCGTCGAGGCGGAGCGAGCAGGAACGAGCGCAACGCCTTCCGCAGCACCTTCGTGGCGGGCCGCCCCCGCACCGGCTTGACCAGTACGGGGACGACGGTAGCCAGGGCATCGGTCATGCTGTCGCGGTGCTTCGCCGACGCTTCCGCCCAGCGATGATCGAGGTACTTCAGCGCCAGTTCCAGGAAGGACAGCGCCGCTTTCCCACCTCGGAGCGAGTCCGGCAGGCCGGTCACCGTATCGAAGGGCTCGCCCTTGTCCACGGCCCGCAGCAGCTTCGCGCGGAAGCGATCGGCCAGGGCCTTCGTCTTGTACGACTCACTGAAGGGCTGCCCGCCGACGACCCAGCGGACGAGGTACGTCGGCTTCTTCGTCGTGCGGTTCACCGTGAGCTTCCACACGGACACCTTGTACGACTTCACACCGCCCCCTCCCTACGCTCCTCCAGCCAGTCGTTCAGCACGTCACGCCGAACTCGCAGCTCGCCGTTCGGGAGCCGGATGCACCGCGGCGCGGTCCGCAGTTGCCGCCAGCGATAGAAGGTGCGCCGGGAGATACCGCCCAGCTCATCGAGCACCTGACGGACGGTCAGCAGTTCCGTCGCCCGCTCACGCGCCATGACGACCACCGCCTTCACGGACCGACGCCGCAACGAGCGCCGCCTCCGGCGAGTAGCCGCGCCCCGCGTACCGCCACTGGCCGACGACAGCCGTCGACCGCCCGTCGAGGCCGAGGGCCGTCCGCTGCTCTTCCGCCCGGTGCTCCGCACGGGTCTGCCGGAGCGCCGTGAGCGTGATCGAGTAGCGGCGCGACTTGGTGGAGAAGTGACCGCCGTAGCCGAGCATGTGCGCCCACCGCCGCAGCCTCAGCGGCTCGAACGGCGGCAGACCGCCCAGCCACCAGCACGTACCGATCATGCGCAAGGTGTGGTGCCGCACCGGCAGCAGCGCCAGGTCTCGCGCGCCGTGAATCCGACCGTCCACGGCGCCGGCCGACTCGGCTCCCTTAGTCGCGTACTTCGCGACATACGCCGCAACGGCAGCCGCACTCAGCCGCTCCCCCGCACCGAACGCCGCGACCGGCCGGACGTCGAGCTGCATACCGAACCGCAGCACGCGCCGCCCCACGACCTCCGCACCCGGCGAGACGAGGCGAACCCGCCCCGCGGCCTCACGCACAGCGCCCGCCAGGAGATCGGTCGAGGCCCAGCCCGGTGAAGGTGTCGCCGGCCCGTCCGGACCGTCGAGCCGGATCACGGCGTGGAAGTGGACCAGACCGCGCCGCTGGTACTCGGCAACCTTCGCGTACGACAGCCGCACCACCTCACCGAGCCGCGTACGCGGCAGCCCGGCTCGCCGGGCGAGTTCACGACGCAGCTCCAGCACGAAGCGATGCCACAGCTCCCCGGAACGGGCCTGCCACAGAACCGCTCCGGCGTAGTCGTAGCAGCGCGGGCAGAGCGGTTCACCGAGCCGCCGATCACCGTCCAGGTGCCTCGTATGACACCCGACCGGCACACCGTGCGGGCAGCACTCCCCCGGCTTCCGGGGGCGGCAGGCGCGTACCCGCCCATCGTGTTCACGCCGCGTGTGCACCGGCCCGAAGCCGGGAGCGGTGAGGGTGGCGAATACCCGGGGATGCCCGCCGACCGTCTCCTCTACTCCCTTACCGCCGACAAGTCCGGCCCGGACGAGCTGATACGTGTCCGCCCGGTAGATCTGCGCACAGGCCGGGCAGACTGTGGCCCGCCGGTTGCCGCACGCGATCAGGATCCGCCCGCCGTCTACCTCCGGCGCATACGACAGCAGGGCCTCCCCCGTGCCCGTGTCGACAACGGTGGCGTTGCCCACCAGGTGCACGGGGTTGGTGCAGCCGCCCAGCCGCACGATGTTGCGGCGCCACGCCTCGAAGCCAGGCTCCGATGCCCGCGCGACCAGCGCCATGACCCCCGCGGGCAGGGGCGTCGACCGGCCGCTCATCGCGACTCCCCGAACGCATGGCGCATCACCGTGGCGATGGCCTCCGGCCGGGTCTTGGCGCTGAACCGGAGCGTCGGGTCCGTCAGCCAGCACGCTGCGGCATGTGCCGGACAGAGTCGCTGTTCGACCTCGTCCGTACCCACGAGGACGATCCCCTCACGGCCGGCACAGGTCGGTTGTTCCTCGTCGTGCAGCTCGCACCGCTGCCGAGGAGATTTGCGCGAACGATTCGCGGTGGACAAAGTGTGAGTACTCCTTTCTCTACGCATGTGGCGGATGGAGTGGGTTCCTGGCGGGGTCGGGTTTGGCGACTTCGCGCCCCGCCGGGAGCCCGTCTTGCTGTGGGTCGGAGGAGGCCGCCGGTCGGCGGCACGGATGACGTGCGCAGGCATGGCTCTCCCCTCCTTTCGACTCGGGTTGATCAGGAGGAGACGCCGCCGAGGAAGCGGCTGACTCCGTCGAGGGCCGCTTGGACGACCGGCGCAGCGGCCGTCTTGGCGACGAGGAAGCCGAACGTTCCGCAGATCAGGAATTCGGCCCAGCGCAGGTAGCGGATGCGCAGCAGGAACCAGATCAGGAGGCCGAGGAGCAGCACGGCCGACGCGGTGACGAGCATTGCGTCCCCTCACCCCGCTCGCTTGTCGGCAATGCCGCCAAGGGCATCGACCAGTTCCGGCAGTTGCGGCGTGAGGTGCGCGTACTCAGCCGCTACAGCCTCCGCGTCCGTCTCCGTGATCAAGTGAGAGCGAGCACGCTCCCACCCCTCACCCGAGGCCAGAACCGCGGTACCTGCCTGCTCTGGCCGTATCGCCTGAGCTGCCTTGAGGGCATCCGGGTTGAGGTCCCCCAACGCCATCTCCGCCGTACCGGGGTCGGCCACCCGATGGCACACGCGCCCGCCGAGCTGGGCCCGCAGCGCCGTGACACCCGGCCCGAGGTCGGAGCCAACGCGCTGCCCGGCGACGACGAGGAAGACCCCGAGCGCAGCTCCGAGTTGGGCCAGCCGGATCAGGGCCGTACCTGCCGCGTGCGCTTCGTCCTTCTCGCTACGGCTCGCAATCAGGAACAGCTCCGCGATCTCGTCAACGATCACGACAACGGGGACAGGCCGCTTCGACTCCGGCAGACCCCAGATGTTGCGAACGTGGGCTGAACGGCAGACCACCATCCGGTCAAGCGTCAGGTCGACGAGCGCAGCAAGCAGCTTGACCGCCTGCCTGCGGTTCGTCGCCAGGGCGGACAGCCGAGGTCCGTAGAGGGACAGCTCCATGCCGCCCTTGCAGTCGATCCCGACCAGCGCCACGGGTTGCGGCGCCAGCCCAGCGACGAGCGCGTTGATCAGCGTCGACTTGCCCGACCGCGTGGCCCCGACGATGAGCCAGTGCGGCACGGCCCGTAGGTCGATGGCCCACTGAACGCCCGTCTCCAGCACGCCAACGACAACCCGGAGCAGTCGGCCGGGGCCCCGCTGCTGGGGTATCTGCTGTGCGCTCAGCGGATCGGCCGCCGAGGCGACGACGCGAACCAGTCCGGGCCTGTACGGAGTCGCCCGTACTGCGTGGACCTGCCACGCCTCAGCGATGGCAGGCGACGCCTTGGCGAAGTCCTCCGGCACCTGGCCAGGAAGCAGCCGCACCAGGAGCCAGAACCCGCCGGTTGTCGGACGTACGGCGCCACGACGAGGTACGCGCGGCAGGGGCGGCGGTGCTCCGTTGCCGACGAGCCCGGAGACGACCGTCAGGGCTGCCTTGCGGCTGATGGCCAGTCCGCAGCCGGCCATCAACGGCCGCCAGGTACGGACGACTCGTAACCATGCGGCAGGGAAGCCGAGGCAAAGCCACCAGGCCACGGGGAAGCGGCGGCGCAGCGCCGGGCCTGCAACAAGCAGACCCGACACCAACGCAGCGGCCCCTACCAGGACCCAGAGCGGCCACGGTTCCCCGCCGGAACCGGTGGAGGCGATCATCACGGCTGACCCGCCCCCTTCCCCGATGCGGCAAGGGGCTTGATCTCCGTGGCGCGGAAGGCGATCCCGTGCCGCCCCTCGTTCTCCCACGGGGTGGCAACCAGGTCCCGGACCTGCACCGGGATCCCCAACTGCACGCCGCTGGGCTCACCGACCACGGTGACGTTCACGACGTCCGCCGAGGTCCCGGCCATCAGACACAGGCCGACATGGAAGAGGGTCTTGCCGGTCTCGCGGTCCACGCGAAGCTGCCCGGTCTCCCGGTTCGCGACGCGCGGCGTAGGGGGAACGGCACAGATGATCCCCGTGTACTTCGCGGTGTCGATCGGTAGTGCTGGCATTGCTACGAACTCCTCTCATCTCGAACGCGGCTCGCGGGCGTTGACCCTGGCGAGCCTGCTAGACTACCCGTAGTACGGGTTGCTGAGACTCCAGAGTGCAGCCCGTACTACGGGTTGTCAACCCGTCCGAGATGAGAGAAGCTGTCCGCGTCTGCAAACGAAGACAGAGGGTCTACGGAGCGGAACGCCGCGCCCCGACACCGGCCGATGGAGAACCGCATGCCAACCGAGAAAGCCCAGGCCAAGTACCGTCAGATCGCAGAACACCTGCGCCGCGGGATCTTGGAAGGTGAGTACCCGGCCGGCCAACCGCTGCCCTCGGAAGAGGTGCTGGCGAAGCAGTTCGGGGTCACCCGCCCTACGGTTCGGCAGGGCATCGCGGAGCTGCGGGCGGCCGGGATGGTCGAGGTGATGATGGGCCGCGGCATGTTTGTCCGCTCCCCACACAGCCGCCCCAGCCTCACGCGCCCCCGCGGCGTACGCCGCGACACGGACGGCGGCTACGTCGAAGCCGATGGCCTCCGCTGGACCGACGCCGAGGACGCCGCGATTACCCGCACAGACGCCCCCGTCGCGCTGGCAGACCTACTCCGCATCCCCCCCGGCGAGCCGATGCTCACCTACGACGCACTACAGACCGCCGACCACGGCCGCCTCCGCCAACTCCACCGCACCTACGTGCCGTTCTCAGTCCTGGTTGGCACGAAGTACGAGGAGGAACCCCCGCCTCCGGCGCCGGCCCTCTACACGGCACTCGCCGAGCTGGGCTACGAACTCCACTTCACAGAGCACGTCCGCACCCGCATGCCACTCCCCGACCAGGCCCAGGCCCTCCGCCTCCCGGACGGCGTCCCGATGCTCCACATCCTCCGCATCACCCTCAACGCCCAGGACAAACCCCTCGCCCTAGAGGAGTTCCACCTCCCCGGCGACGACCTGGAACTCAGCTACCCCCTTGGCTGACCCCCGCCTGGCTCAGACTTTCTCTACGTCATCAAGCCGGCTCGCTACCGCTCGCCGCGCGGCCCGGCTCCCCGGGCCGCCGCTCCTGTCTCCGCCCCGCTCCGGCCCGGTCCGCCAGCCCGCGCCGCGGAAGGCGAGCCCACTCAGGAGAAACGACTCATGGCCGGGTCCGGTTGGCCCCACGGCTTTAGGCAGCCACTTTGGGGCGAGCCTCTAAGATCGGGGGCCCACCTCGGTCCATAACGGGCAGGCCACAAGCCAGCCCGAGCGTGGTCAGCTTAAGGGCCCCCAATCTCTCACCCCAAATCAGCCTCCGCCCAAAGCCCCTCACCGACTTGGTTGTTAGTAATCTGGAGCGCGCAGTTCCCGCCCCGCCAAGCTGAATGAACCACTAACCCACTCGCGCACAAAATCATAAAAACCAGGAGCAAACACGTCAGCATATCTAGCGAATACGGCACCACCATCCTCACCATAGGCTCGCATCCTGGATATACAAATCAAAAATTCATGTGCGCCGTAGTATTCCGAATCAGCGTCATCCCTATAATCCCACGAAAGCATCCAGCTAAGCACGCAAAAGGATGCCTGATAGGGATCGTTCGGTAGATCTCGCATGTAGACCGTGAAAGATTGACGGTACGGCGCCCACGGAACCGGCTGGGCCAGCATGAAGTGAAGAACATCCCGCCTGACGTCAGAGATTCCAGGATAATCCAAACGACGCCTCGCCTCACCAAGCTCGGCAATGATGTTCGAAGACCCGACGTGGAATTGGAATGGCCCCTTCTGCATCACGATAGAAGAGCCATGATACTCCACAGCTTTATCAATACCGAGAAAACCGTAAAGGAGTGCACTGGCGGCGGCTCGCACATCATGCGGGGAAAGGCTGAGGAGAACGTCCCTGAACCGATTCGCATTCTCCCTATCTTGCGAAGCCCAAAAATTGCGAACCTCATCACCTGCATACCAAGGGACGTAATCACTCAAGGAAATTGCCCACTGCAACTCCATATAGCCAGAGGGAGCATTGCCGTTCGGGCGCGTCAGTGCGTCGTTGATGACGCCACGAACCTCTTGCGGAGACAAGCTGATACCGCGCCAGGCAGACTGCAACACTCTTTGAGTGTTTATGGAGTCAGCCTTTCCCTCCCAACTTGCGGAAGCGACCTCTTTCAGCTCTGAGATAACGTCACGCACCGTTGCAGGTCGCAGCGTAACGAACTCCATAAGTCGCGCACAGAAAGACGTGAGTGCTAGGCGGGCGGGAGACGTTGGGGGCTCAGCGCGAGCTTCGCTCAATGCACAGATCACGAAGTTGGTAGCTGCGCTATCGAGGCGCTCATCCAAGAACTGGACGGCCAATTGCGCTGTGACATCCCAGGATTCGTTCTTCAGATGTTCCCGGATCTCGCTGTAGAGCCCATCCGCATCACCATTCTCTCGCACTAGCTGGCGAGCCGAGAAATACTCCAGAAAGGTCCGATGCGTGAACGAATATATACGCTCCCCAGACGGATGGGTACCGACGTCCGTCAGTACCCAAGCCCGCCCACGGCAGTACCGTACGAACGCCTCAGCCGCTTCGTCTGCAGTGTCTCGATCTTCGTACTGTTGCCGGAGAAGATAGTCCGAGGTATAGCGAATCAACTGGCGCTCCGACATTCCCGCTTCCGCGCCAGAGTTTCTGAGCATATTTAGGGCGAGACTAAACATCGCAAATTGAATGCCCCGCTCAAAAGGCTTGGAAACAGTAATGCCCCGTGTAGCATCCCAACGCTCGAAGAGAAATTCCGAGCATCTACGGTAGAGGTCAGGACGGTTGCGCGGAATATACCCCTCCCCTCGGTAAAGCGCACACATAAGCCCCAACATCAATGGATTAGTGATCAGATCTGACGCGTGAGTGGATTCAGCAAGGAATCTCGACGCTAAGCTCGCCCCTTCCGAAGCGTTGCCAGACGTCATCCTCCGAAACCATTTGGTCACGTACTCACGTTGCTGATCGGAGTCGAACGACGCAAGTTGCGAATTCGAGAACAACATTTCGTCAAGGGGAGCCATCTCATAACCAACACGGCGAGATGTAACAAGGATGGGTACAGTGGGGTAGGCGTACGCAAACGCCTCCGCGGTGTCCACAATCTGGGTACGGAGGCTGGTGTCTGTCAACTCGTCGAGGCCATCGAAGATGACTACCGCCCGACCATTCAACAAGAGGTACTCAATCGCGTCGACAGGGGGATCAACCGAATAATACGACCGGCACTGCTTTTCCAGGAATTCTACGATGGACTCTCGGCTATCCCTGAAACGAATGGCGTACTCCCTGAGTACAATCCGAAACGGGACCTGCTGCGCGGGACCACTGATTCCGCTCCCCTTGGCAGCATCCAGTGTGAGCTTGAGGGCGAGTGTACTCTTGCCGCCACCTGGGTTCCCTAAGACCACGAGTCGGTGCGTGGCCGCGAGAAGCTGCCTCACATCAGCCATTTCCTGCTGACTTAGCTGCTTTTCTTCCCCTAGACCAAGGCGAGGCTCAACATAGAGCTCATCGAATGGGATGCGCACACCAGACTCCGTTTGCGCAGGCCGAATACTGCCATGCACTCGAGCGCACTGGCGCGACAAGCGTGTAGCGAAATCATCAATAGCCGATAGTGAAGCAACAGCTTTATGCAGTTCTGCATTCCGAGCCGAAGCTGCAACGTGAGATGCAACTAATTCAGGCGTGAGTGCTCTCTTGTTAACGCCAGACTCGGGTTGATGCTTCTTTACTTCACTCCACGCGATGGCGGAAACATCCGAGAATAGAGCATCCGCAACAGAATCGGTATCTTCATCTGGCACACCAGGATACCGTCTTAGCATGATCTTAAAAGTGTCACGCAGCCTATTTAGGTGCCCCTCGGTGTCGCCTGGCATGCAGTAGGCGATGGCGACCTCGAAACAAACATTCTCAAACTCGGCAGATTGGGTAAATCGCAGGATTTCTGCGCGATCGACTGCGGAAATTTCCTGTAGCGCGCGCTCCACACTTGAAGCACCTTCGAAATCAGCCGCGTCCCGCCGCTTCTTCAACGCGCGGCGTTCACGCAGTGCACGCACTCCGCCGAGGAGCATGGGCCCAGCGGTCCTGCCGGCAGCAGAGCTGGCAGCAGACACGAGGCTCGAGGTGATCGGGTCCGGCATGGGTTCCCCCCTCGTCGATGCGCTCCGACCGCAGACTACTTCGCCAAAGGCCCGCTCGGGCAGGAACCGCCTATTAATGGCAGACGGTGCAGACCTCCCGCGTCGCCGTCCGGCGGTTCCTCGCGCCGCCGGCCGGGCTGCGGCGCTGAGGCGCCGGTCCCGGCCGGCGGCAGAACCGCCGACAGCCCCAGCCGGGCCACGCTAGTCGCGGAGCAACGTGCGATCGCACGTTGATGCCTTGCCCTGACCGAGGCTGCGAGGCCGTGTTGTCTCTTCGCCAGTTGCGTCATCGCTTCCTCGTCGCGGTACCACCAGGGCCCCGTATGCCGGCCGCTGGTTGGTGGAGGCAGATCAGCGGATGCATACGGGGCCGTCTCCGACCCGGGGATGGTCGGAGATCAGGAGATGCGGGCTATGCCGCGGGAGCGGATGGCGGTGCGTTGGGGTCGGCTGCTTGGTTGGCCATCTCGGCGGACAGGCCCGCGGTGAGTAGGTGGGTCAGGAGTTCTGCTGTCGCCGGGCGGATCGGCCCGAGGCGTACTACTCCCTCGCCGTGGACGTTCACGTCTGCCTTGAGGGACGGGAAGTCTGTTTCCAGGCCCAGGGCTGTCAGCGTCTCTGCCAGGGCGTCGACGCTCCTCTTCGACTCCGCCCAGCCGCGGATGTACGGGACACCGGGTGTCAGGTTCTCGGCGCCCTTGGCGCACACGCCTCGCGGGTCGGTCACGGGTGCCTCCTCTCTCCGGTGCTTGGGGGTGTCGCCCCACGCAAGTCCTGATCGCACGTCAGGGCCAGGCGCAGCAGCTCCGCCAGGCGTTCCGCCGTCTCTGGGGAGATGCGGCCGAGTTCGATGAGGCCGTGGCCGAAGGCGTTGAGGTCCGCGCGGAGATAGGGGAAGTCCCGCTCCATGCCGGCCGCGATCAGGACGTCTCGGAGGGCTGAGACCGCGTTGCGTGCCGCGTACCACTCCTGGCTTTCGATCGGGGACCAGTGGGCCGCTTCGTCGTCGGGGCTCTCATGCTCGCTGGGCATCGGTGGACACCTCCACGGCTGCGGGGATGTCCTGGTACTCCCGCCGGTAACGATCGGCGCGAGACACCAGAGCGGCGGTTGCTACGAACATCGCGGCCAGCGCGGCCGTGCGTGCGATCGTCGCTTCCGGACGGCGCATCGGGGCCCGCAGCCAGGCGTAGCGGTCACCGGACAGCGGCATCGGGCCCGGGACGACCACCGTGGAGCCCTTGCTCAGGTAGCGGTACTTCGGAGTCTCGGTCGTCTCGTGCTTGACCATGCGCTCGAAGCGCTCGCGGGAGCGCGACGGCAGGAAGAAGCCCGTCTGCCGGGACGCCCAGTCGACCATCACAGGACCGAGCGGCATCGCGCACCGGTCGAGCTGTTCGTAGGTCTCCATGCCCACGCGCTCCTCGATCACGACTACATCGAAGTAGCGGCCAGCAGGCAGGGCGTACGGGTGGCGCGGGTCGGCGGTCCACACCAAGCGGCAGTCCACCGGATCTTCGGCGGTCGCTGACAGCCAGGACATTCCGCGCTTCGTCATCATCTCCACGTCGACCCACTTCGGTTGGGCATCCTGCGGCGTGATCGCCGCCGTGTGACCACCCTGCTCCGGCTGGCCCTGAGCTGGGCAGATGACGAGAGGTGACGTGGGATGACGACCCCTCCGGGAGCACGTCACCCCGCTGTCGTCCTCGATTCCGGCGGGGATCTCCCCTTACGGGAAGACACAGCCGTCTCACGTTCCGTACATTCGGAACGGGAACGCCTACAGCTTCGGCCCGAGCCGGGAGACGATCGAGACGAGCACCGACCAGCCCTTCGGCCATCTGCTCCGTGCTGCGCGACAGCGGCGCGGTTGGGGGCAAGTGCGGCTGGTACGCGAGATGCGACGGCTGGCCGCTGGCCGAGGGGACACGCTTCCGCAGGACGCCAGCGTGAAGCGTCGCATTGCGAGCTGGGAGAACGGCCACAGCATCCCGGACGAGTTCTACGGCCCGCTGCTCTGCGAAGCGCTCGGCGTGAGTGCGGCGGAACTCGGGCTGAACCACCTGGCCGGCCAGGACGCCCGGTTACTGGACGCGCACTACCCACCGACCCCGGAGGACGCCTTCCGGGCAGTCGGCATGCTGTGGCGGGCAGACCTCAACGGCTACGAACCGCTGATTCTCTCGGAGGCTCAGCAACCCACATGGAACGAAGCGTCATTGCGTTGGCTGGTGGCGCCCGAGCCGTCGTTTCCGAGCCGTCCCGGGTCGGACAGCGTGCAAGTGGGCCTCGCTGACGTCGCCATGGTCAAGTCGACGGCTGACGTCTTCGCTCAGTTAGACGACCGCTTCGGCGGGGAGCACGCGCGCCAGGCCGTCGTGCAGTACCTCAGCCGGGACGTGGCACCGCTGCTCACCGGCACGTACACGGAGGGGGTCGGCCGTGCTCTGTTCTCCACCGTGGCGGAGGCGACGCTTCTCGCCGGATGGATGTCGTACGACGCCTGCCATCACGGGCTTGCGCAGCGGTACCTCCTCCAGGCTCTGCGGCTGGCCCAGGACGGGGACGATCGCCGTCTTGCCGGGAGCATCCTGTCCGCGATGAGCCACCAGGCGACGTTTCTCGGCAACTTCACAGAGGCCGCGACGCTCGCCCGCGCCGCGCGTATGGGCATCTCCCGCGTCGCGACCCCGACACTCATGGCTCAGTTCCACGCGATGGAGGCGCGCGCCCTCGCCCGTATGGGAGATACGCGCGCGTGCGAACTCGCCCTCGCGGAAGCGACCAAGGCGCTGGAGAGCCGGAACAGCGGCGAAGAGCCGGAATGGATCACGTACTTCGACGAGGCCGAACTCGCCGCCGAAGCCGCCCACTGCTTCCGGGACGTGAACCGTGCCCGGCAGGCTGTCAGCCACGCACAGAACGCCATGAGCGGCAGCCACGTCCGCAGCGACTTCTTCGCGACGATGGTGCTCGCCGACGCGCACGCTCGGGCCGGGGAAGTGGAGGAAGCCTGCCAGGTGGCCCTTGGCGCGCTGGACCTCGGCGAGCAACTGAAGTCCTCGCGATGCGTCAGCTACCTGGCGGAGTTCCGGCGAAGCCTCGCAGCGGCCGGTGACAGTGCGGCAGCGCGGGACTTCCACGAGCAGGCCGCGGAGCATCGGCTGTGGGCAGCCACGGCCAGTCAGGTCGCCCAGTGACGGTCAGAAGGGCTGCCAACCCCGGCGGCTGCCGCCGGTCCGGATGTCGCGTACGCGCCGCGGGAACTCCTCCGCAGCCCTCTCGTTCGTCGTGACCTGCTGGCCGAGCCACAGCGTCATCATCAGTTCCCTGACGTCGGCGAGCACCTGGTAGCCGGGCCAGTTCATGAGGTCGAAGCCGTAGCGGTGGACGAACTCCTCGTACTCCGCGCGCGTGTGCCAGCCGAACCGATCGTAATAGAGCGCCGTGAGCACAAGGTCCCACTCGCGGGGCGCGAGCGAGAAGCCGTCGAGGTCGATGAGCACGGCGTGCCCGTCACGGTGGCGGAGGATGTTCCCGACGTTGGCATCCCCGTGGATCATTCCGAAGGGGAGCACGAAGTCCAGGCGGTCGTACTCCTTGTTCAGCTCGCCGGCCCGCGTCTCCAGGAAGGCCCGGTCCTCGTCCGCGATGCCGTTCAAGCGCCGCACCGAGGCCCATACCTTGGCGAAGGGGTCGTAGTACGGGAGCCTCAGGTCCTCGGGCTCCTCCAGCCAGTGCAGCGTCTTGAGCAGGTCGGCCAGCTCGCCGAGCGTCGCGTACTCCGTACGGTCCTGGTCGCTCTCCCAGAACGTGACGACGCGGCCGTCAATGCTCTGCGGCTGGCTCACACCGGGCAGGACACGAGTCGCGGGGAAGTCCTGCTCCCGAAGCCAGCGAGCGACGCGCACCACGCGCTCCATGGCGTCCAGGCTGTCGGGATCACGGGCGATACGAACGATCACCGGGGCGGTCGACAGCCGGTAGACGGCGTTCGAGCCCAGCCGCAGCAGCTTCGTGTCCGCGGGATCGAGCCCCGCCGCCGCGCAAGCCTCCCGGAGCACAGCCCCCGCGCTATCCGCGGTGAACTCCTCGGCTGCGTGCGACTCTTCGCCGTTGCCCGAGATCATGCCTCCGACGATACGGGGCACCCCGGGGCCCGGACAGGCCGCTCACGTAATAGGGGCGTAATGATCTTCCAAAGCCCACCGCCCGGACGGGTCTCTCCTGCTGGTCACAGACGCGTGCCCCTCCTCCGCTCCCCCGGCCTCCGGAGCCGTGTGCGCAGGTTCGAATCCTGCCGGGGGCACCTCGCTTGAGGTGCCCAAGACCCCGTGACCAGCGCAAGCGCTGAGGACGGGGTCTTCTTGCGTGCGCAGCCGAAGGCCGCCGGATGCGGCTCCATGTCACTGATCACGTAATGACCACCTAATGATCTCGACAGGCTTCCTCGCAGGTCAGCTCCTGCTTGACCCAAGGCATCCACCGCGTGTACCCACCATCGGCAGCGACCACCTGACCATGCCGTTCCCGCGCGTGTGGTGTCCTGGTCGCATGAATGGCGCTGCCTCGGCTCTCATCGCAGTTTTGGGGACGTTGCTGGGCTCCACGATCACGTACCTGTTCCAGCGCAAATCGGCAGAGCGGACCGAAGGCTTCACTCGCCAGCAGCAGCTCCGCACGGAACGCATGGGCGTCTACAGTGACTTCGCCGGCGCAGTAACGGAGCACCGGCGCAGCCAGTACGACCGCTGGCACCGCAAGAACGAAGATCCGGACAGCACAGCCGCCTCGGAAGCCCGGCTGGAGTCGTACCGACTCAAGGGGCTCGCCCAGCATGAGCTGTTCCGCGTCCAGCTCATAGCCAGCTCCCCCGCAGTGGTCGAAGCAGCTCAGCTCGCTTTCGACGCGACGTCCAGCCTGCACCACGCATCCGAGAAGCCGCAGTTGCGTGCCGCGGGCAACGAGGCCAAGGCTGTCTTGGAACGCTTCATCACCTTGGCCTCTAACGACGTTCGGTAGCAGCCCACCCAGGATGACGCGAGCCCCGGATTGCTCCGGGGCTCGCGATCGGTCCTGTGGGCCGTTGCGTAGTGGGTGTTCTCGCTTACCTGGTCTCCTCTCCTCCAAGGCCTTTCAGGATCCGGTCGTTCATCTCCTGCTCCTGGCCGTCGATGCACTTGGCGTAGATCTTCAGCAGCATGTCGACCGAGTACCCAGCACGGGCAGCCACTTCCGGCGCGGGAACGCCGGAGTTGAGCCACTGGGAGACGCCCGCGTGCCGCAGGTCGTATGGCAGGGTCACCAGTACCGACGAGACCCGCGACGGCAACAGCGCCAGTTCCCGCGTCTGCTTCCGCACCCGCGAGTACGACGAGGCAGCAATGACGTTGCCCCGCTCGCTGGCGAAAAGCCGGCCGTCCTTGGCCCTGCCGAACTCCTCCGGGTGCTCGCGCAGGATCCGCACCAGCGGCGGCGGTAACGGCACGATGCGCACCTCACCCTCCGCGCGCTGGTTCAGAAGCCGTTGTCTTTCCGAATGTGATCGCTGCGTTTTCGCTGTTCAGGCACGATGTCGATGGTTCTGCGGCAGGGACGACACGTCGTGGTGTTTCGTCCCTGCCGCAGAACCATGAACGAGCTGGGGCTCAGGTGGACATGAGCGCGGTTGTCGTGAGGGCGAGTGTGGGTGTGATGGGGGCGCGCGGTGCGGAAGGCCGGGGTGGCCTTCCGCCCTGTGTGCGCCCGTTGTGATCACGCTCCGGGAGCGTGCTCCCGTATGCCCCGAGTGAGTGATCTTGGGTGCTTTGAGGGTGGGGAGGCTGCCGGTACGGGCGGGAAAGCCTTTCCGTCCGGCTTCTACTGGCACATGGAGGAACCGTGCACCTTCCCGGGATCAAAGCGCCGGTACGGGTACTGGCCGTTGCCGCCGCGGTGGCGACGAGCGCCGTCGTCCCCACCGCCGGCGGCGCGCAGGCGGTGCCCAGCGACCGCTGTCCTGAGGGCTACGTCTGCTTCTGGACCGGCCCGAACTTCACCGGCACCATGACCGTCTTCGAAAACCCCAGCGGCCTCAACGACTGCGACGCCATCAACCCCGCCGCTCGCACCGTGTTCAACAACGACGACCAGACCTGGAACTTCTACCGCGACACCAGCTGCCGCGCCTACGCCTACACGCTGGACCCCGGCCAGTACAACGACGACACCACCGTCCACAGCTGGATCTGACCCAGGGGGCAATGAGGGTGCCTGTCGTCCAGCAGCCCGGCAGGCGCCCCTCCCCCGCACAGCCGCCATCTGCGGGCCCTCGTCGCTTCCCAAGGGCGGCGGGGCGCGGAGGCGCCCAACGAACTCGATCTGCAGGCGACGCCCGGAACCGTCTGCAAATGACGCCGGCCTCGGGGAACATCGGTACAGCCGTTTTGCGCTGAGATCGATCACGTCCGATCGGTGCAAGGGTGCTGACGCGGTTCTCGTACTCGCGGCGGGCCTTGCGCTGGCCCCGCGCCGCACGGTCACCCCTTGGTCGAGCGCGGCGCGCTCGGCGGGCTCCAAGTCGGCCGCGCGGAGAAAGTCGGCGACCTTGCCCGGCATGTCGGGGGTGACCGGCAGTTCCGGGGCCGGGGACGTCCTCCTGCTCGGTGGCGGTGGGTCGGGCAGGAGGTCGGCGACCGCCGTGCGGATGGCGCCGCTGCTGACGCCGTGGTCGCGGGCGAGGGCGGCGATCGAGCAGCCTTCGAGGGACGCGGTGGGCACGGCGTCGGTCCTGTCGGCCAGGACGGCAGGGCGGCGACCGCCTTTGCTGCCCTTGTCGCCGGTGGCGTTGTAGGTGTAGATCTCCTGGCCGGCGGCGCCGGTGGCGGTGAGGACACGTCCGAGGATGTCGAGGTCGTAGGTACGGGAGTCCGGGAGTCCGCCGTCAAGCGCGGTGAGGTGCCCGTCTGCACGGTAGCGGTAGCTACGGTCGGCGATGGGCAGCGCCGTGGGTCCGGTGACGGACTGCCCTGTGAGGCGGCCGGCCGGTCCCCATTCCTGCACGCAGGTCAGCCGGTCGCCGACCCTGCGCGCCGTCTCCCGGCCGAGGGGGGTCGTGGTCGAAGGCGATGGTGCGCCCATCGGTGGTCAGCGTGACGGCAAGACCGTCGGCCGCATACGCCCACTGGCTGTGGCGCCCGGAGGGCGTAGTGCGGGCCAACGGCCGGTTGGCCGCGGGGTGGATGAGGGCGAGGGACAGACGCCGGCGGAGTGGAGCCAGGATCGTCCTGGCTCCACTCCGTGGTGCGGGTGTGTCACTGGAACTGTGCGAAGAACCTCCAGATCTCTGTCTTGGTCCAGGTGGTGACGCCGCTTTCGTTGGTGGAGCCGTCGACCGGACCGGGTATGTGGCCGCCGTCGAACGCGGCCCATTGGACCGGGTACCCGGCCCGGCAGCCCGCGTAGGTGGTGGTGATGTGCGTGCGGCTGCCCGGTGCGGGCTCGCGCGGGCTCTGGGGGGTGCAGCCGTTGTTGCTGACGAATGTGTCGCGCAGGGACCGTCCTTGCGAGATGTTGAGGACGGAGTCGCTGATGCCGTGGATTCCGAAGTAGGCGATGGGCTTGGTGCCGCCGCTGCACCCGCTGATCTGGGCGCCGGACAGGACCGCGACGGCCCTGAAGACGTTCGCCCGGCTGCATGCGAGGGCGTAGCTCATACCGCCGCCCCAACTGAATCCGGTGGCGAAACGCTGTGCCGTGTTGACACAGAGGTCGCTCTCGATCAGGCGGATCATGTCGTCGACGAAGGTGACGTCCTCACCGCCCGAATTGGCCCAGCCGTTTCCGAGGCCCTGGGGGGCGACGAGGATGGCGCTGTTGTTCGACTGTTCTTGTTGACCGTAGTAGGACCAGGCGGTCCCGCTCGTTCCGCCCGAGGCGACGTCGCCGGCGGTTCCGCCCCGCCAGTGGAACGCGAAGATCAGTCGGTAGGGGTGGCCGTTGTCGTAGTTGGCGGGGACCCTGAGAATGAAGCTGCGGCTCTTGCCGCCGCTTTGAATCGTGTGCGTACCGCTGGTCAGGGTCGGAGTGCCGCCGCATCCGCCGCCGCCGTCGGACGACAGCTTGATCATCTGCCACTGCTGGTTGCCGCCGCCCCAGTCGGTGTACTGGACGACGTTGGCGCCGTCGGCGGTGGAACCGCTCTGCACCTCCACCGCCTTACCGCTGTTGCGGTTGATCAGCCGGACGTGGCCCGCGTCGGAGTCGGCCAGACGGAACTGCTGGTTGGCCCCGTTGTGGTCAGCCCACTGCTGGACGGCGGCACCGTCTGCGGCCGAGGCGCCGGTCACGTCGAGGACCTTGCCCGAATGCCGGGCCTTGAGCCGGTAGAAGCCGTCGCCGGAGTCCACGAACTGCCACTGCTGGTTGGCTCCGTCGTGGCGTGTCCACTGGCTGACCTGCGCGCCGTCGGCTGTGGACACGCCGGAGACGTCCAGCGCCTTGCCGCTGTTGCGATTGACCAGGACGTACCAGGCATTGGTGTCCACCGTCGCCGCCTCGGCGGGCGCCGGATTCACCACGGCGAGCATGCCGAGCGCGAGGGCCGCAGCCACCACGGCGGCGATCCGGGACCACCAGCGATGTCTTCGTGGAGGGGCGGGGGAAGCCGCACCACAGGTCTTCATGATTCACCTTTCGTCCGAGCAGGTCCCCTCAGGTGCGGGTCCAGCGTTGGTTGCTGCCGTTCGAGCAGGAATAGAGCTGGATCAGGGTGCCGTTGGCGGTGCCGGCTCCGGAGGCGTCGAGGCAGAGTCCTGACTGGACGCCGACGATGGATCCGTCGGAGTTGAGGCGCCATTTCTGGTTGTCGCCGCCCCAGCAGCCGTAGATCTGGACTCTGGCGCCGTTGCCGGTGCCGGCGGCGTCCAGGCACTTGTTGCCGTAGACCCTCAGTTCGCCGGCGGAGGTGGCGGTCCACTGCTGATTGGTGCCGCTGTGGCAGTCCCACAGCTGGAGCTGGGTGCCGTCGGTGGTGCTGGCGTTCGGCACGTCCAGGCAGCGGCCAGAACCGACGCCCTTGATCTGTCCGGAATCCCCAGGCGGCGTGGAGGAGCCGCCGTTGAGTGCGTCGAGGACGGCGGTGTAGGCGGGCTTCTTACTGCCGTCGCCGTTGAACAGCAGCGGCGTGTCCTGTGACCGCCAGGAGTCGGTGTCGCGCACACCCCAGACGGTGATGCCGAGGCAGCGCGGGACGGCCAGGCAGTCGTTGGTCACGTTGGCGTATGTCGTGGGCGAGGCGCCCTGGATGTCGAGTTCGGTGATGGCCACGTCGACGCCGAGGGCGGCGAAGCTCTGCAGGGTGGTGCGGAAGTTGCTGTTGTAGGGGCTGCCGCTGTTGAAGTGCGACTGGAAGCCGACGCAGTCGATCGGTACGCCGCGCTGCTTGAAGTCCCGGACCATGGCGTACACGGCCTGGGTCTTGGCCCAGGTCCAGTTCTCGATGTTGTAGTCGTTGTAGCAGAGCTTGGCGGCCGGGTCGGCGGCGCGCGCGGTGCGGAAGGCGACCTCGATCCAGTCGTTGCCGGTGCGCTGCAGGTTGGAGTCGCGCCGCGCTCCGGAGCTGCCGTCGGCGAAGGCCTCGTTCACGACGTCCCACTGGACGATCTTGCCCTTGTAGTGGCCCACCACGCCGTTGATGTGGTCGATCATCGCCTGGCGCAGCGTGCTGCCGCTGAGGCTCTGCATCCAGCCGGGCTGCTGGGCGTGCCAGGCCAGGGTGTGGCCCCGCACCTGCTTTCCGTTCTGCACCGCCCAGTTGTAGACGCGGTCACCGGCGCTGAAGTTGAACTGGCCCCGCTGCGGCTCGGTGGCGTCGATCTTCATCTCGTTCTCGGCCGTCACCGAGTTGAACTCGCGGCTCGCGATCGACGTGTACGCCGAGTCGCCCAGCCTGCCCGAGGCGATGGCGGTGCCGAAGTAACGGCCGCTCTGCGCCGCCGCGGCGCCGAGCGTGCTCTCGGCGGCATGCGCGGGCGGCGGCGCGGCCAGCGTGGTGACCGCACCGAGGACGCCGACGACCAGCGCCAGCAGCAGGCCGCGGAGCTTCCGGCGGGTACCGGGTCTGGGAAGGGCATACGAGCCCATGGCTGTGCCTCCAAGGTAAGCACGGAAGGACTGGAGCTCAGGACAATGCGCCGTCCGCTCCCACTCGGCAGACGGACGGGGCGGCCCGGAACCCGGGCAGCGCGGAATCACCGGACACCGCGGGCGGGGAACCGGGACGATCTCAACCGGCACGGACAGCATCCGCTCGGCCGGCGGATGACGTACGCCGGACGGCGGGGGTGTTTCGACACAGGCATGTGGGTGCTCCACAGCGGCTCAGCCGGGGGATCGCCACGCGGCGTCGCGTACCTCTTCAACTGCGCGAAGAGCCAGGACGCACTGGTGCGAACCTCACCGGGACGAAACGGGGGTGGCACGGGTGCTTTGGTGCGCGGATCTGTCGTGCAGCACTACGTGGGATCTGCCGTGCAGCGCAGATCACCCGGGACCGATGCGGTCCGAAATTTCGAACTATGGTCAGCCCCTCAGACAGGGATGATTGAGGGCTGGCGGTACGTCGTCAACACTTCCCGCGAAAAAAGTTTCTGTTTCAGTCTCGAAAATTTCGGGATCTCGACAGCCGGGCGGGGAGCCGCCACACTCCCGGCTCCGCCGTCGGCGGATGGCGCAGAGCCGGGACCCGGGGCCGGGATCGGGGCCGGGGCCGTGTGCGGACCGCCCGTGGCCCGGCAGGCGCGGAAAAGTGTTATCGCGGGCCTGTTCCCTGCGTCACCTGTAACGGGTGCGCTGCCCGGCGCGCCCGTCCCCCCACTCACAGGAGCCGTACATGGGCCACCACAACGCACACCGCATGAGCCGCCGCAGCGTCCTGCAGATCGCCGGAGGGGTCGCGGCGGCCGGGGCGGTGGGCAGCTCGGCCGCCGTCTGGAGCGGCGATCCCGCCGGCGCCGCTCCCGGGGCCGGGGCCAAGGCCGCCGCCTTCACCCACCCCGGAGCGCTGCACACCCGGGAGGCGTTCGACCGGATAGCGGAGAAGGTCGCCGCGGGCGACCAGCCGTGGCTCTCCGGCTGGGACCGGCTCACCGCCAACTCGCACTCCGCATCGGGCTGGGTCCCCAACCCGCAGGAGACGATCGTCCGCGGCGGCGGCGAGGGCGAGAACTACTGGATCCTCTACCACGACATCCACGCGGCATATCAGAATGCGCTGCGCTGGAAGATCACCGGCGACACCGCCCACGGCAACACCGCGCGGGACATCTGCAACGCGTGGTCGCAGACGCTGGAGTCCCTCGACCCCACCTACTCCGAGTCGCGGCTCGCGTCGGGCATCTACGGGTATCAGTTCGCCAACGTCGGCGAGCTGATCCGCGACTACGAGGGCTTCGACCTGCCCCGGTTCCAGGAGCTGATGAAAGCCGTCTTCTCTCCGCTGAACAGCGACTTCCTGGTCCGCCACAACGGCACCTGCGATACCCACTACTGGGCCAACTGGGACCTGTGCAACATGGCCTCGATCATGGCCATCGGCATCCTCTGCGACGACCAGGCCCTGTTCGACGAGGCGGTGGACTACTTCCACAACGGCGCGGGAAACGGCGCGCTCGCGAACGCGATCCCCTTCGTCTACGACGACGCCGGCCTCGCCCAGTGGCAGGAGACCGGGCGCGACCAGGCGCACAGCATCATGGGCATCGGCCTGATGGGAACCCTGTGCGAGATGGCGTACAGCCAGGGCGTCGACCTCTACGCCGCGGACGATCACAGGTTCCGCAAGGCATGCGAGTACGTGGCCCGGTACAACCTCGGCCACGACGTGCCGTACACCACGTACAACAACTGCGACAACGTGAACCAGACCGTCCCCGGCACAGCGGGCCGCGGCCAGGGGCGCCCGGTCTGGGAGCGGGTCTACCACCACTACACGGGCCGGCTGAACCAGGACTGCCCGAACATGCGCGAGACGGTCGAGGCCAACTCCCCGGAGGGCGGCGGCGGCGACTACGGCGGCAACAGCGGCGGCTTCGACGAGCTGGGCTTCGGCACCCTGCTCTACGTTCAGTAGCCTCGCCGCGGCAGCGGCGGGTCCGGCGATGCGAGGAGTGACGGTGGACGCCCGGGACTGGCGCGCGGTCATCACGGCGGCGCAGGCCGGGGACCGGAAGGCGATGGACCGGCTGGTGGCCGGCTGGCTGCCGTTGGTCTACAACATCGTCGGACGGGCGCTCGGCGGCCATGCCGACGTCGACGACGTCGTACAGGAGACGATGCTCCGCGCCGTGCACCAACTCCCCGCGCTACGCGACCCGGACAGCTTCCGCTCCTGGCTCGTCTCGATCGCGATGCGGCAGATACGCGACCGGGCACGGTGCCGGGAGCGGCAGGCCACCGAGTCCCGCGCGACGGCTGACGTCCCTGACGCGACCGTCGACTTCGCCGAGACCACCGTGCTGCGGCTGCAGTTGGAGGGCCAGCGGCGCGAGGTCGCCGAGGCGGCGCGCTGGCTGGACGGGGAGGACCGGCAGTTGCTCTCCCTGTGGTGGCTGGAGGTGGCCGGCGAACTGAGCCGCCGCGACCTCGCCGCGGCGCTCGGCGTCAGCCGGGCGCACGCCGCCGTACGCGTCCAGCGGATGAAGGAACGGCTGGAGAGGGTGCGCGGCATCGTCCGGGTGCTGAACGAGTCGAACGACCCGAAGCACGCCGACTGCGACGGCCTGCGCGCCCTGCTCGGCCGCTGGGACGGCCGGCCCAGTTCCGTCTGGCGCAAGCGGCTGGCCCGGCACATCCGCGGCTGCGCCCGGTGCGCCGCGTCGCGCGAGGAGATCGTGCCGGCGGAGCGGCTGCTGGTGGGCCTGGCCCTGGTGCCGATCCCGGCGGGGTTCGCCCTGTCCCTGGCGCTGGGCGGCAAGACCACCGCGGCAGCCGCGGGCGCCGGCTGGTCGGCCAAGGCGCTCGCGGCACTCGGCAAGCCCGTGGCGGCGGCCACGGCCGGGGTGACCCTCGCCGCGGGTGGCACGGCACTTCTGGTGTACGAGCGGCCGGCGGACCCGGCGCCGCGGGCCACCGCCTCCTCGACCCCGCCCACGTCGGGGCTGCCCGGTACGCCACCGGCGAGCGCGCCGACGACGAGCAGGCCGACGACGAGCACGCCCTCGACGAGCACACCGCCGACCGCCCCACCGGGCACCAGGGCCCCGACGTCCACTCCCGCCGCCCGGTACGGCAGCGTGGTCGACGCCGTTGACTCCCCGCCCGACCCCGACCGGCCGCCCGGCCCGCTGCCCCGCCGGCCGGAACGGGGCGTGACCAGCACCGTCGGACCTGACGTCACCCTCACCCACCGCGGGGAGAGCGCGACCCTGCGCGGCACGGGATACGTGCTGGTCCGCTGGCAGATCGTGACCGCAGAACCCGGCGGCAGCCTGACCATGCCCACCTGGACGGGCCTGGAGGGCAGGCTCTTCCATGTGGCCTCCGGCGGGGGCCGGCGGATGGACGACGTCAAGCCGGGCGGAGCCGGCGAGACCTGGATGGAATCACCCGACATCGGCACCACCGTGCTGCCCGAGGGCACCCAGCAGATGTGGCAGAGCGAGTTCTTCTGGCTCGACGGCGCGGTCACCCTCCACCAGAACGAGACCGGCGAGGACTACAACGTCTTCGTCCAGCCGACGGACCACGCGTCCGTCCTGCGCGACCTGCACACCGCGCCGGACCCGGCGACGGGCATTGTCCGCTACGGCCTCGTCCGCGACACCGGCGACAACCGCACGCCCGTACCGCAGTACCTCACCCGCGCCCGCCCGGCCGACCCGGCCACCGTTCTGCAACGTTCCCGGGTCGGATAGCGGCAGGCCGGAATGGCCGGACCCACGCACCGCCCGCTGCAGGGAGGTGCGATCCGCAGATGGTGCGCATCGAGCCGGGTCGCTGCAGCTACGGGCTCGTCTGCCACGAGGCGGGGCACGCCGTGGGGCCGCTGCACGGCGAGGACGCCGACCCGCCGGTGTCCCACACCCACTCGGAGCTTGCAGGCGGCATGGAGCGTACTGCGTGACCGCCACGAGGCGCGCGGCCGGGCAGAGGCATGGCCGCGTGACGGCGCAACCGTGGCGCTACCGGTGTGCTGTACCTCTGGTGTGCGCGAGAAGACGGCGCATGCGTGCGAGTCAGCCGACGAACCCCCACAAGCGTCTGGAGACGACATGTCGCAACGACCATCCCGCCGTGGCTTCCTGGGGATTGCCGCGGTCGCCGTGGCCGGCGCACCCGTGATCTGCTCCGGTCAGGCCTTCGCCGCGGACCCGCGGGAGCTGCCGATCGTGAACCGCCCCGGCCATCCCGGCGCGGTCTACCCGTCCGGCGGCCTGCGGCACGCGCAGGCCGAGCCGCTCAACGCCACCGTCGACTGCGCCCTGTCCGGACGGAGGGCCCAGTGACCACCTTCGTCAGCCGGTCCGCGTGGGGTGCACGCGCTCCGCGGAACACCAACAGCAACATCACGCCCCAGAACGGCGGGGTGACCATCCATCACGTCGACGCCGTGCACGTCGCCCGCGCGAACCACGCGGACTGCGCCGCCCAGGTGCGCGGAATCCAGAACCACCACATGGACGGCAACGGCTGGGCGGACATCGCGTACAGCCACCTCGTATGCGTGCACGACTACGTGTTCCAGGGCCGCGGCGAGAACCGCCGCACGGCCGCGAACGGCACCGACCCCGGCAACCAGAACTGGTACGCCGTCTGCGGTCTCGTCGGCGGGACCGCCGGTGACTACGACACCATCACCACCGGCCTCATCAACGCCTTCCGCTACGCCGTCAACCGGCTGCGCACGCAGGGTGGTGCGGCCCGTGCCATCTGCGGCCATCGCGACCACCTGAGCACCGGCTGCCCGGGGAACCTCTACGTGAACGGCGTGCTCAACGGCGCGACGAACCCCGGCGGCGGCCCGCTACCCCACCCCGGCGTCAACTTCCGCCAGCCGCCGACCTTCAGCCACGCGAGCGTGGCCACCTGGCAGAACCAGATGAACGCCCGCCACGGCTACAGCCTCACCGCTGACGGCGCCTACGGCCCCAACTCGTACGCGGCGTGCCGGGACTTCCAGTCGAAGAAGGGCCTCGCCGTCGACGGCATCGTCGGCCCCGCCACCTGGGGTGCCACCTTCCCCGCCTGACGGACGGCGTTCCATGCCGGGGAAGACCGCGAGGATCGCGGCCGCGGCGGCCCGGTCGGCCTCGTAGTTGTCCTCGCCGCCCAGCAGGTGGTTCCAGATACGCGCCGAATGCGGGCGGCTCGTGTCGATCGCGTCCGGTGCGTGGTCTGCCATGGGACCGCCCTGGGAGTCGCGGGGGTGGAGCGGGGTGAAGCGGGGGTGAAGCGGGGGTGGAGCGGGGTGCGTCGCGGCTCAACGTACTGCGGGGCGGCGGGCCCGAGGAAGGCCGCTTGACCCTCACGTGGCGTGAGGGGGCATCGTCGGGGGCGTGGCGGTGAAGCACCGTGCACCACTGGCCGGACCCGGTGGCCGGGCTGCGGGAGATGCGGCGCGTGGCGCGGCGGGTGGTGGTGTTCACGTACGACGCCTGCGACCCGGGCCGGCGCGAGCGGTTCTGGCTCACCCGCGACTACCTGCCGGAGTTCGCGGGACTCCTCACGGACTGGCCCTCGCTGGCCGACCTGACGCGCGCGTTCGGTGGGCGCGCGGAGCCGGTGCTGATCCCGTGGGACTGCGCGGACGGCTTCTTCGAGGCGCACTGGCGGCGGCCCGAGGCGTACCTGGAGGACGAGGTGCGCCGCGCGGTGTCGGTGTGGACCAGGGTGGGCCCGGAGGCGGAGCGGCGGGCGGTGAGCGGCCTCCGCGACGACCTCGCCTCGGGCCGCTGGACGGAGCGCAACCGCGACCTCCTCGCCCTCGACGCGGCCGAACTGGGCCTGCGCCTCCTCATCGCCTGAGGGTCCACCGCACCCCGCTGGGCCTCGGGCTGATGCTCACCGGCTGCGCCGTCCTGACGCTCTCTCGTCCTCCACAGCCGACGGCGGTTGCGCGGCCCGGGCCCGCTGCCGTGAGTCATCCGTAACCGGGCGGCGTCCGCTTTCCCCCGAACGGGCACGGCTTGCCGGGGGAATGCGTTTGCGGGCGACGGGTCCCGCCGGTTAGGAAACAGGGATGCTACGAGGCACGAAGGTCGGGCTCAGGGCCCGCCACGCGGACGACATCCCGGTTCTGCAGGCCGACCTCTACGACGACGTCGTCGCCGGCTCCCGGGCCCAGGCCACGCCGTGGCGGCCGATCGCGGCCGCGTCGAAGGACAACCCGCTGCTGGTGGACGACAAGGCCGAGGGGACCGTCCCGTTCTCCGTGGTGGAGCTGGACGGCGGGGCGCTGGTCGGCACGGCGTCGCTGTGGGGCATCGACACGCATCACCGGTCCGCGCACATCGGTCTCGGGCTCATGCCCTACGCCCGCGGCAAGGGCTACGGCACCGACATCGTCGCCGCGCTCTGCCACTACGGCTTCGTCGTACGCGGCCTGCAGCGGCTGCAGATCGAGACCCTGGCCGACAATGCCGCCATGCTGGGCGCCGCCGAGCGCAACGGCTTCGTCCGCGAGGGCGTGCTGCGCTCCTCGGCCTGGGTGCTGGGCACGTTCCTGGACGAGGTGGTCCTCGGGCTGCTCGCCGCCGACTGGCGGCCGGACGCGGCCGCGCGGGCGGGCGGCGGCCGCTGACGGATCGTCCGATCGTTGGTACCGCGCGCGAGCCGCGGGGGTCCGGCACCCCGAACCTTTGGCATGCTGCACTCATGTCGACGCCGCCCCTGCGCCCGGGTGTCTCCCGTGGCGGTCCCGCCGGTGTGTCCGTTTCGCCGGCCGCCGGCCTGCGGTTGCGGGCGCGGCGGGTGGGCCGGGACGTGCGCGGGGCGGGCCGGGTGCTGCGCGGGGTGTCGCTCGACGTCGCGCCCGGGACCCTCACCGTGATCGCCGGGAGCAGCGGCGCCGGCAAGACGGTCCTGCTGCAGACGCTCGCGGGGCTGAGCGTGCCGAGCGAGGGCGAGGTGTGGCACGACGGGGCGCCGCCGGGGCCGCCGGGGCCGGAGTTCGGGTACGTGCCGCAGGAGGACATCATCCACCGTGAGCTGCCGCTGCACCGCACGCTGGTGTACGCGGCCGGGCTGCGGATGCCGCCGAAGACCCCGGCCGCGGCCGTCGCCGCGACGGTCGACCGGGTGCTGGCCACGCTGGGGCTGACCTCGCGGCGCGATACGCCGGTACGGGCCCTGAGCGGCGGCGAACGCAAGCGGGCGAGCATCGCGGTGGAGCTGCTGACCCGGCCCCGGGTGCTGTTCCTCGACGAGCCGACGTCCGGGCTCGACCCGGCCACCGGCGCGGAGCTGATGCACACCCTGCGCGGGCTGGCCGACGACGGCACGACGGTCGTGATGACCACGCACGTGCTCGCCGATCTGCCGCGCGGTGACCAGGTGGTCTTCCTGTCGGCCGACGGCGAGGTCGCCTACGCGGGTGAACCGGGCCCGCTCTGCGAGACGTTCGGCGTGGACACGGCGGAGGAGGTGTACGGGGCGGTGGCCGCCGGCGCACGGGCGCCGGGGGCGGGCGCCGGCGACATCCGGGAGCAGGGGGTCACCTGGGGATCCGCGGCACCCGCCGGGGCCGTCGCCGCGGCCGGAGCCGTCGCGGCCACCGGGCTCGCCACCGCGACCGCCGCCGAGCCCACCGCCCGGTCCGAGCCCACCGCCCGGTCCGGCCCCGCGGCAACGACCCGCCCCGCAGCACCGGCCGCCCCCGCAACCCCCGCCGGCCCCGCCGCGCCGGCCCGGGCCCCCTCGTCCGCCGTCCCCGCCACCGGCCCCGCCCGCGTCGGCGCCCTGCGCCAGTGGGCCCTGCTCACCCGGCGCGGCACCGCGCTCCTCCTCCACAACCGCCTCTCCGTCGCCGTCCTCGTCGGCTCCCCCGTCATGATCGTGGCGATGTTCGCGGTGCTCTTCCGCGGCGGCGCCTTCGACCCCGCGTCCCCGGACCCGGCGTCCACCGCGATGATCATGTTCTGGATCGCCTTCGGCGCCTTCTTCTTCGGGCTGACGTACGGCCTGCTGCAGATCTGCACCGAACTGGCCGTGCTGCGCCGCGAATGGCTCGCCGGCCTGCGGATCGGCCCGTACGTCGCCTCCAAGCTCACCACCATGCTCCCCGCGCTCGCCCTCGCCGACGCGCTGCTGCTGGCCGTGCTGCGCGCGCTGGACCGGCTGCCGCCGGCCGGCTGGGACACGTACGCCTCGCTGTTCGCCTCCAGCGTGCTGGCCTCCGCCGCCGCCCTCGCGCTCGGGCTGCTCGCGTCCGCGGCGGTGGCGGAGCCGGGGCAGGCGACGCTGATGCTGCCGCTGCTGTGCTTCCCGCAGGTGCTGTTCTCCGGGGCGTTCGTGCCGGTGCCGCGGATGACGCCGGGCGGCGAGGCGGTCAGCCTGGCGATGACCAACCGGTGGGCGTTCGAGGCGCTGGGCAGCGGGGTGGGTCTGGAGTCGCTGTGGCGTACGGGCGCATCCCCCGCGGGGCGGCCGCTGCTGGCGTCGTACGGAGAATCGTTCGCGCACCCGGCCGCCCGCGGGTGGCTGATCCTGGCCGGCTTCGCGGTGCTGTTCCTGGCGCTGACGTGGTGGGTGGTCGTGCGCAAGTGCCGGGACGGCGCCGAGCGGAGCCGGCAGGGACGTTGACGCGGGCCGGGGTCCGGGGCCCGCGGGGTCAGCAGCCCAGCCGCGGCGCGAGGTCCGCCGCGTCGGGGACGCGGTCCCGGTAGGTCTGCGTCACGAACGACAGAAACGTTTCGACATCCGCGGGCTGCGACGCCGCGCCCAACGACACGCGCACCGCGCCCGCCGACGGCAGGTGCAGCATCTTCAGGTAGTCCTCCAGCGAGCCGAGCCGCCTGCGGGCCGCCCGGCGCAGCCGGCGCGGCGCCAGGTCGAACGCCGCCTCGCCGGCGCCCGGGTTGCAGAAGCAGCCGGTGCGCAGGGAGATGCCGTACGCGCCGCTGTCGCGGATGATGACGCGCTCGTCGACGACCCGCCCTTCGGCGTCGAGTACGTTCAGCGCGACCGTGCCGCCGCGGGGTGCACCGGCCCGGTCAGGACCGTACAGCCGGACCAGCGGCGAGCCGTCGCCGTGCCGCAGCGTCCGCAGCCCGGCGAGCAGGTGCGCCGTCAGCGCGTCGACGTGGTCGTGGACGCGGTCGATGCCGATGCCCTCGATCCAGGCGAGGCCGGCGGTGACGTCCGGTATGGCGAGGAAGTTGACGGTCCCGTCCTCGAACGCGGCCTCGTCGTCGGCGAGGACGTGCCACTGCGCCTGCGCGCTGACGGCGTAGATCGTGCCGCCGGCGAACCACGGGCGGCGCAGCTTCGCGAGGGCGGTCCTGCGGGCGATGAGGGCGCCGAGTCCTGTGGGGTGGCCGAAGAGCTTGTACCAGCTCACGACGGTGAAGTCCGGGTGGTGGCGGCCGAGGTCGAGGGCGTTGGTCGGGACGTACGCGGCCGCGTCGAGCACGACGTCGTAGCCGTGGGCCTGGGCGGTGGCGATCCAGTCCAGGGAGTGCTGTACGCCGGTGAAGTTGCTCTGCGCCGGGTAGGCCAGCAGCCCCCGGGGAGCGTGGTGCGCGAGGGCGGGGCGCCGGGTGCGTACGGTCAGCGCGGCGTGCATCCGGTCCTCGTCGATCCCCAGGTCCGGCGTGCGCAGCGGGACGTACTCGACGGTCGCGCCGCGCGCCCGCGCGTACTCCCGCAGGCCGTTGACGGAGTTGTGGTTGTCGAGGGAGAGGACGAGCCGGCTGCCGCGCCCGAGCGGATACGCCTCGCCGACCAGGCGCAGCGCGCCCGTGGCGTTGGGCGTGAAGATCACGGCGTACTCGGCGGGGTCGGCGCGGAAGTACCGCAGCACCGCCTCGCGGGCCTCGGCGAGCCCGTCCCCCGAGGCCCGGGAGGCGGGGCTCTCGGAGTGCGGATTGCCGAACAGCCCGCCGGTGATGCGCCGGGCGCTGCCCGCGACGAGGGAGCGCGGCGGAAGCCCGGCGCCGGTGTGGTCGAGATAGGTGTGCCCGCCCTCGTCGAGGTATCCGAACTCGCGTTCCCGCAGCTCCGCGAAGAGGTCGGGGGTGTCCGCGGCTCGTTCGCGTACGTGCCCGGTGGTGTCTGCCCTGCCCATGGGACCCCTTCGCATGAAATCCGCCAAAGGTAGCCATACCAGGATGACACCGACCACGCCCCGTGGCCGCAGCGAAGCGCGGCTTCGGCACATCGAAGTCGGCGGGGTCTTCGATATGGCAGCTCGGTCGCATGTCGCATTCACAGATTTTCGACTGCCGCGGCGGGGCACGCGGGCGTGGCTGCGGGGGACTTCGACGGTGTGCCGCGGCTGCCGGGTGCCTCACCTGGATGGCCCGCGCTCGTCGCGCCAGGGGCGTACTACGCCCCCGGTGACGTCCCGGCGTACGGCCGCGATATCCGCTGGCGTGGGCGCGGGGCGCGTCACTAGCGTCGAGGCTGTGCATCATGAAGATCCGCTGGCCTACGCGGTCGGCCTGGAGGGCGCTGCCCTGCTGCGTTCGTTCACCGGGGAGTACGACCGCGCGTTCGTCGCCGCGCGGCTCGGCGGGATCCGGCGGCTGCTCGGCGACGAGGCGCTGGCGGGTGCGGGCGTGGACGTCGCCCGGGTGTCCACGGTCGAGGGCTACCGGATCTGGTCGGAGACGTACGACGGGCCCAACACGGCGTTCGACCTGGACGAGCCGGTGGTCGGGGCGTTCCTCGACCCGCTGCCCGCGGGCCTCGCCCTGGACGCCGCCTGCGGCACCGGGCGGATGGCGGCCCTGCTGGCCGGGCGGGGCCACCGCACCGTCGGCGTCGACAGTTCCCCGGAGATGCTGGCCCGGGCCCGGGAGCGGGTGCCGGAGGGCGACTTCCGCCTCGGCGGGCTGGACGCGCTGCCCGTCGCCGACGGCGCCGTCGACGTGGTGGTCTGCTCGCTCGCGCTGACCCACGTCCCCGATCTGGGCCCGGTGATGGCGGAGTTCGCGCGGGTGCTGCGGCCGGGCGGACACCTGGTGACCTCGGACGTCCACCCGGAGCGGGTGGCGCTCGGGTCGATCCCGGCGGTACGGCTGCCGGACGGCAGCCCCGCCCGGGTGGAGACGTACCGGCACGCGGTCGGGGACTACGTGCGCGCCGCGCTCGCGGCCGGGCTCGACGTGCTGGGCTGCGAGGAGCCGGAGGTGCCGGCCGCCGGTGAGACGAAGCCGGCCCCGGCCCCGGCGACGGACCCCGGGCCGTGGGAGGCGTGGCCGTGGTCCCTTCGCGAACTGGTCCCCGAGGCCGCGGCGGTGTCCCACACCGGCGTCCCGGCGGGGATCGTCTGGCACTTCCGGCGGGCTGCCCGCCCCGCGGTCCCGTCCGGGGGCGCGTGACGTCGTAGCGCAGGTACGTCACCTCCCGCCCCGACGCCGCGACGCCGTCGATGACGAACGCGAACGGGGCGATCCTCTCGTGCTGCCGGCCCATCAGCGCCAAGTACGTCACCGGGTGCCGACCGCGAGGCGAGCACGTCCTCGTCAAGTGACCTGCGCGGGGCGCCGGTTCGCCCCGGCCGACCGCCGTGGCGGCGGGGCCGGATCCGGTCCGGGTGGGCTGCCGGTCGCGGAGTTCGGGCGGAGCACCACGGGGTGCGTGCACCGCGTCGGCCGCGGGTGCGGAACCCGGGTGGCCTCCCTCCCCGGGGAGCTGTGACCCCCGCCGCCACCTGCATAAGGTGGCGAACATGGATCCAGCAGACTTCTACACCGGAATCGTCGCGGAGCTGTACGGGCCGCTGAAGTCCGTCACCCAGGACCCCGAGCCGTACGCCGCCTTCGTCGAGCAGGCCGGTACGCCCGCGCTGGAGCTGGGCTGCGGCGACGGCGAGCCGCTGCTCGAACTGCGCCGCCGCGGTCTGGACGTGGACGGCGTCGACTCCTCCGCGGACATGCTGGACCGGCTGCGCCGCCGCGCGGCGGAAGAGGGCCTGCCCGTCAGGGTGTTCCAGCAGCGCATGGAGGCCCTGGACCTGCCGCGCAGGTACGCGGCCGTCTTCCTCGCCGGGCCGACGTTCAACCTGCTGCCCGACGACGCCACCGCGCTGGCCACGCTGCGCGCCATCCGCACCCACCTCGCCGCGGGCGGCACCGCTCTGATCCCGCTGCACCTGCCGGCGCCCACCGCCGCGGCGGACGTCGGCCGGGCCCGCACGGCCACCGGGCCGGACGGCGCCGAACTGCGGGTCCGCGTCGTCGCCGAGAACCGCGACGAGCACACCCGCACGCAGACGACGCTGCTGCGCTACGAGCGCTACCACCCCTCGGGCAGCAGCATCACCGAACGTCCGTGGGTGCTGCACTGGTACACCCGGGACGGCTTCGAGACCCTGGCGGCCGTCGCCGGGCTCGACGTCGCCGGTGTCACCGAGCCGGACGGCGGGCCCGCGGCGCCGGACGCCGGCCACATCCACGTACGGCTGCGCGCCTCGGACTGACCCCGCGCCCGGCCGCACTCCCCCGGCCGCACTCCCCGGCGGCTCTCCCCAGCCGCTCTTCCCCGCCCGCTCCCCTGCCCGCGCGGCACTCCGCGCGTCCGTCCCGGACTAATTCACCCGGGTGTTGACGCCCGGTCGCGGGCCGCCGGACGCTGAGCCGTATGCCCCCGACGACGTTCCGCCGCCCCTCGCGCCGCAGCGTCCTGCGCGGCGCCTCCGCCGTCGGCCTCACGGCCGTCGCCGCCCCCGCACTCGCCCGGAGCGCCACCGCCGCAGGCCCGCCGCCGCCCAACGTCATCGTCGTGTCGATCGACGACCTCGGCTGGCGCGAGTTCGGCTCGTACGGCAACACCTTCAACGAGACCCCGCACATCGACCGGCTGGCGCGCGAGGGGATGCGCTTCACCCGCGCGTACTCCGCCGCTCCCCTCTGCTCGCCGACCCGCGCCGCGCTGATGACCGGGCTGTACCCGGCCCGTACCGGCATCACCGACTTCCTCCGCGAGGAACCGGCGGCCAGCAACAAGTTCCTCTCCCCCGACGTGCCCACCGTCCCCGACTTCCTCGGCCCGTACGGCTACACCACCGCCCTGATCGGCAAGTGGCACCTCACCGAGACCTACAGCGGCGAGTACACCGAGCGGCCCGGCAACCCCTACGCGCACGGGCTGGACGAGGCCATCGCCTCCGAGCGGCTGTACATCGCGGACGGCGACTACTTCCACCCGTACCGCTTCATGCCCGACCTGCCGGCCCGCACGCCCGGCGAGTACCTCACCGATCGGCTCGCGGACGAGGCCGTCGACTTCGTCGCGCGCCACCGCGACGAGCCGTTCTTCCTGCACGTCTCCAACTACGCCGTGCACACGGCCCTGGCCGCGAAGCCCGAGCTGCTCGCCAAGTACGAGGCCAAGCCGGGTGCCGGCCGACTGCCGAACCGGCCCGCGCTGGCCGCGATGCTGGAGAGCATCGACCAGCAGGTCGGCCGCATCGTCGGCGCGCTGGACGAGCACGGGCTCGCCGAGCGCACGCTGATCCTCGTCACGTCCGACAACGGCAGCCCGTACCGGGACGCGACGGCGCCGCTGCGCGGCGGCAAGAGCGAGCTGTACGAGGGCGGGATCCGGGTGCCGCTGGTCGCGTACTGGCCGGGCAAGGTGGCACCGGGGCGCACGGACGCCACGCCCGTCTCCACGATCGACGTGCTCCCGACGGCTCTCGACCTGGCCGCCGGCGGCCGCGCCCCCGCCGCGCGCTTCGACGGTACGAGCCTGGCCCCCCTGCTCACCGGCACCGGCCTGCTCCGCCGCGACACCCTCTTCTGGATCTACCCGCACTTCAACCAGAACCGCCACCCGCACGCGGCCGTCCGCCACGGCGAGTTCAAGCTGGTACGCCGGCTCCGCGGCGGCGCCGCCGAGCTGTACCACCTCGGCCGCGACCCCGGTGAGACCGACGACCTCGCGGACCGCTACCCCGCGATTCTCCGCCGCTTGACCGCGCTGCTCGACGACCACCTCGCGGACGTCGGCCTGTTCCCGCCGCCGCCCGGCCCCGACGCGTACCCGGTGGCCGAACTCGACGAGCGGTTCGACACCGGCCTCGACCGCTTCACCGTGCTGCCCGTACCGCGCGGGTCGCACCAGGGCACCGCCACCGCGGGCGACGGCAGGCTGACCGTGACCACGCAGGCGCCGACGCACCTGCTGTTCCTCTCCGGCACCGCGCCGCGCACGGACACCTTCGCGCTGGTGCTGGACACCGGCACGTTCGCGGGGACGGGCGGCCAGGACACCGTCTTCGTCGGCCTCGCCAAGGACGCGGACAACTATCTGCTCTTCCGCCACCACAACGGGCTGCGGCGGGCCGGCTGGGACCTGCGCATCGACGGGAAGCTGATCACCGTCGGCCAGGAGCCGCTGGACAACCTCGACGGCACCGTTGACCTCTCCCGCCCCGGCTCCCGCTACGCCCTGGTGGCGCGCTCCACGGTCACCACGGCGTACGTGGACCAGGGCGCGGGCTGGGAGTTCCTGTTCACGGCGGACGCGGGCGGGGTGCTGGACCTCACGGACCCGGAGGTGCGGGCCGCGTACCGGTACACGGCCGGCGTGCGCCTCGACCGGGGCACGATCACGCTGAACGGGCTGCGCGCGGCGAGCCGCGCGTAGGCCGGGCTAGGCTCCCACCGACCGGCAGGAAGGTGCGGTGGGCGGGATGACCCTGACCGAGGTAATGGCGGAGCTGGCAGAGCTGGAGGATCCGAAGGCGCGCGCGGTGAACGAGAGGCACGGCGACGACCACGGCGTGCACCTCGGCAAGCTGCGCGCGCTCGCCAAGCGGCTGAAGACGCAGCAGCCGCTCGCCCGCGAGCTGTGGCGGACCGGCGACACCGCGGCGCGGCTGCTGGCGCTGCTGGTCTGCCGCCCGAAGGCGTTCGAGCGGGACGAACTGGACGCGATGCTGCGCGAGGCGCGTACGCCCAAGGTGCACGACTGGCTCGTGAACTACGCGGTGAAGAAGAACCCGCACGCCGAGGAGCTGCGGCTGGCCTGGCTCGCCGACCCCGACCCGGTGGTGGCGAGCGCCGGCTGGGCGCTGACCGCCGAGCGCGTGGTGAAGAGCCCCGCGGGCCTCGACCCGGCGGGGCTGCTCGACGTGATCGAGGCAGAGCTGAAGGACGCCCCTGACCGGCTGCAGTGGGCGATGAACACCTGCCTCGCGCAGATCGGCATCGAGTACCCCGCGCACCGCGCACGCGCCGTCGCCGTGGGTGAGCGCCTGGAGGTGCTGAAGGACTACCCGACGTCACCGGGCTGCACGTCTCCGTTCGCACCCGTCTGGATCGCCGAAATGGTCCGCCGCCGAGACGGCTCGCAGGCCCTCTGACCGGGCCGGAAGCCCTCACCACGCAGAGTCACCCAAACAGGCGTATCGTACGAAAAGGGATGCATCCGACTCTGTCTCTGGAGAGGAGGCGGCAACCATGTCGAATCAGCAGCACACCACTGAGATGACCTCGCACCCCGATGTAGTGGAGATGCGAGACCGGCTCGATCGCACGGCGGCCAGAGGTGGTGTGATTGCCCTCGAAGGACTGATCCTTCTGGCCGGCCTGTTCGCCGCGATTTCGCCTTGGGTCGTGCACTTCACGGGGAACACCAACCTCACCATCAACAACCTGATCGTCGGCATCGCCATCGGCCTGATCGGGCTCGGGCTGGCCCTCGCCCCGGAGCGGACTTCCGGCCTGGCATGGCTGACCGTGCCCCTCGGCGCCTGGCTGGTCATCTCCCCCTGGGTGGTCACCGTGACGCACGGCGCACCCAACGCCGCCATCTGGGCCAACTGCTTCGTCGGCGGTGCCACCGCCCTGCTTGGGCTGCTCGCCATGGGTCTGACCGTGGCGTTCAAGCACCAGGCGCGAACGCGTATGTGACGGTCCTCGACTCCGGCCGCGGAGCGGGCAGTTGTCTCCCGCCCCTCCGCGGCCGGGTCGCGCCCGATAGCGCGCGGCCGGCCGGCCGCGCGCTATCGGGCGCGGGCGGCCGGACGCCGGGTGGGGACAACCCCCGGCGCGGAACGCCGACCAGCCCCATCGCTCCCTGCCTCCGCCTGCCGCAGGCTCGTCGCGTACGAGACGGGCGAGACGAGAGCGCGGGTGGACCGGGTGAAGCACGTACGGAGTGTGCTGGTGGCGGCGGCGACGGTGCTGGCGGTGGTGGCCGGGTCGGCCGCCGCCCCACCGCCGGACGGCGAAGAGCCGCCCGGGGCGGCGGAACTGCGGGAGCAACTGGACGAGCTGGTGGCCGAGGGTGCGGTGGGCGCGCTCGTGGAAGTACGCGACGGGCGCCGGGTGTGGCGGGACACCAGCGGCGTCGCCGAGCGGGACACGACGCGGGCGGTCCCGGCGCGCGGGCGGTTCCGGATCGGCAGCATCACGAAGACCTTCGTCGCCACCGTCGTGCTGCAACTCGCCGACGAGGGGCGGCTGCGGCTGGACGACCCGGTCGAGGCGTGGCTGCCGGGCGTCGTCCCGGACGGCCGCCGCATCACCGTGCGGCACCTGCTGGGCCACACCGGCGGACTGTACGACTACAAGCGCACGCTGACCGTGCCGCCCGACCCGGCGTTCCTGGACTACCGGTGGCGGACCTGGACCCCTGACGAGCAGATCGGGCGCGCCGTCGCCCACCCCCCGACCTCGGCGCCGCCGGGCACGGCCTACGCGTACTCCAACACCGGCTACATCCTGCTCGGCCGAATCATCGAGGAGGCCACCGGGCGCCCGTACGCCCGGGAGATCGGGCGGCGGATCATCCGGCCGCTGCGGCTGCACGCCACCTCTATGCCCGGGGCGTACCCGCGGATCCGCGGGCCGCACATGCGCGGCTACGTCCCGGTCGAGCGGGCCGGCGCGATATGGCTCGCCGACTTCACGGAGATGAACCCGTCGCTGTTCGGCGCGAGCGGCGAGATGATCTCAACGGCCGGCGATCTCGACCGCTTCTTCGCCGCGCTGCTCGGCGGGCGGCTGCTGCCGGACCACCTGCTGGCGGAGATGCGCACGCCTTCGTTCGAGGGCCGGACGTACGGGCTGGGGCTGGCCTGGAAGGAGACCGCGTGCGGAGTCACGGTGTACGGCAACGACGGCGACGCCCTGGCGTACCAGAGCTGGTCGTTCACCACGCCGGACCTGCGTCGCCACGTCACCGTCGCGCTCACGCCCGACCACCGCGCCGACCTCGACGACTCCGTGGACGCGCTCCTGGACGCGGCCTTCTGCGGCTGACCGGCCGCGCGCTCAGGCGTGCGGCGACAGCAGGGCGCGCAGGCCGCTGCGGAGTTCGACCTCGACGTCCTTGAAGACCGCCCGCTGCACGATGAACCCCTGGACGAGCGCCATCAGGGCGCGTACGACGTGGTCGGTCGGGATGTCCGCGCGCAGGTGGCCCGCGTCCTGGTAGGTGCGGACGACCTTGGCCCACATGACGCGCATGCGGTCGTAGCCGGCGTTCAGCGTTGCGGCCAGCCCTTCGTCGCGCAGGGTCTCGCTCCACACCTGCACTACGGCGCCGTGGTGGCCACCCCCGGCGGGCCCGAGTTGCTGGTGGCCACCGCCGCCGGGCCCAGCGTGGCGCAGTTGCTCACGGAGGCGGTCGGGGAGCAGGCGGGACGGCCCGTGCCCACCGAGGACGTGGTCCCGCTCCCCTCGGCGGATCCCCGCGGCGCGGCCCTCAACTCCAGTGTCCTGCCGCTGGCGCTGGCCGGCATCGTGGTCGGCGCGCTGGTCACGGTGCTGGGCCTGCGGGGCGGTCGCGCGGTGCTCGCCGTGGCCGGTGCGTCCGCCGCGACCGGCCTCGTCGCCGCCGCGCTCGCGGACAGTTGGCTCGGCGCCCTGGCCGGCGACTGGTGGACGGAGGCCGGCGCGCTCGGTCTGACGGTTCTCGCCGGGGCCGCCGCGGTCGCGGGCCTCGCCGCGGTGCTCGGCCGCGCCGGGATGGGGGTCGGCAGCCTGCTGGTGATGCTCCTCGGCAACCCGTTCTCGGGCGTCACCTCGGCCCCCGAGCTGCTCCCCGAGCCGGTGGGGGCGCTCGGCCAGTGGCTGCCGCCGGGCGCGGGCGGCTCCCTGACCCGCTCCGTCGCCTACTTCGACGGCAACGGCGCCGCGGGCCCGCTCGCGGTCCTCGCCTGCTGGTCCGTCGCCGGCCTGGCGCTGCTGGCGCTCGGCCCGCTGCTCGCCCGCCGCCGCGCCCCGGAGGCCGCGCGGCCGGCCGCGGAGAGCGTCGCGGTGTAGCACCCCCTTTGACGGAGCCCGTACGGCCCCGGCCAACAGGCCGGCCGTGCGGGCTCGTTGACGTGTACGCGAAGTGATCATACGCTCCACGCGTCGGTCCCGGTCGCGCCCGCGACGTGTGGTTTTCCCGAGTGCGCCCAGCCGCCGTCCCCCCACAACTCCGTACCGTCAATCCGGAGGAGCATGTGAAGAGACGTCACGCGGCCGCCTGGGCCGCCTCCGCACTCGCCGCCACCCTCGCGGCGACCGGCGCACTCGCCGGGCCCGCGACCGCGGCGCCCGAGGCGACCGCGGCCGGCCCCCAGGCCCGTATCGCCACCGCCACCGAATCCGTCACGCACGACGAGAACGACCGCGTGCCCGAGGGCGCGGAATGGACCCAGCACTACTTCCCCTCCGCCGACGACTCCGGCACCGAGCTGCACGCCGACGTGCTGCTGCCCGAGGGGCTGGAGAAGGGCGAGGAGGTGCCCGTCATCCTGTCCGTCGGGCCGTACTTCGCGCACGCCGGAGCGACCGGCGACGAGGGCTGGTCGCACACCGGGCCCTCCTCGCGGTTCCAGGACTTCACCGAGGGCGCCGACGTCTTCGCCAACGGCTACGCCTTCGTCATGGTCGACCTGCGCGGCTTCGGCGGCTCGACGGGCTGCCTCGACTGGGCCGGGCCCGGCGAACAGGCCGACGTGAAGGCCGCGATCGACTGGGCCGCCGGCCGGCCGTGGTCGACGGGCGCGGTCGGCATGTACGGCAAGTCGTACGACGGCGTGACCGGGCTGATCGGCAACAACCTGGACCAGCGGGCCCTGAAGGCCGTCGTGTCGCAGGAGCCGGTCTGGGACATGTACCAGTACATCTACTCCAACGGCGTGCCCCGCCCCAACGTCACCGGCACCGCCAACGCGTACAACTCGATCGCCACCATCCCCCCGATGGCCGACGACGACCCCCGCTACGCGGCCAACGCCCGCTGGGAGGAGACCCATCCGGAGTGCCTGACGGAGAACTCCGCCGGCTACCGGATCTCCGACCAGGACAGCGAGCACTGGAAGTCGCGCGACCTCGCGCGGCAGGCCAAGGGCACCGACACTCCCCTCTTCGTCACGCAGGGCTTCATCGAGCCCAACACGAAGCCCGAGGAGATGGAGGAGTACCTGGACAACCACCGCGGCCCCGAGCGCGGTTGGCTCGGCCAGTGGGACCACGTCCGCGGCGGCGACCGCGTGCCGGACGGCCGGCTGGCCATGGGGCGCGAGGGCTGGTACGACGAGACGCTCGCGTTCTTCGACCAGTATCTGAAGGGCGAGAAGCCGGCCGTCCGCTACCCGAAGTACGCCATGGAGGACAACAGCGGCGACTGGCGCGCGCAGAGCACCTGGCCGGTCGTCGAGCGGCGCGCGAGCATCTCCCTGGGCGGCGGCTCGTACGTCGACGACGGCGGCGCCTCCGCCCGCGCCGACCTCACCGCCTCCGGCCGCGCGGCGCCCGGCAAGCCGGCGCAGCCGTCCGGCAAGTGGGACATGGAGAACGCGCCCGCCCTGGAGCCGGCCGCGCCGGACGGGCTGGCCGCCGAGGCCGCGAAGCAGCAGCGGGCGGGCGAGGTCACGTCGAGCTTCTTCGCGTGGTCGAAGCCGCTCCAGCGGGACGTGCGCGTCACCGGCACCCCGCAGATCGCGCTGAACGCGAAGGGCGCGGGGAACGTCATGCTCAAGCTGTACGACGTCGCCCCCGACGGCACCGCCGTGATGTTCGACGAGCAGGTCTCGCTGCTGGAGCGCGACCGGTTCACCGTCGACCTGAAGGCGACCGACTGGCGGCTGGCGGCCGGGCACGTGCTGGCCGTGGAGATCGGCACGATCCAGACCGGCTCGTGGCGGGACACCCCGTCCGGCGAGACGATCGAGGTCCGTGACGCCACGCTGCACCTCGCCCTGGACGGCACCGCCGACGACGTGGCGACGGGCGGCGAGCGCTCGCCGTACCTCGACACGTACCTCAGGCAGTACACGGTGGACCTCCCCGCGGGGCCGCCGTCGTTCACCGTCCCCGGCGTCAGGTAGCGCCGGCGGAACGCTGACCGAGCCGTCGGCAGCACATGCGCCGTCCGGGAGCCCGCAGCGGGCTTCCGGGCGGCGCAACGCGTTCGAGGCAGGTCCGAGGCGTACGCGACCGCGGCGCCGGGGCCCGTCCTGAGGGCCCGTTTCTGACGGTCTATCGTGTACGGCATGTCCGTGCCCGAGTTCATCCGCATCGTCTCGCGCGACTCCCCCATGGCCCTCGCCCAGGTCGAGCGCGTCCGCACCGAGCTGTCCGCCCGGCACCCCGGCATCCGCACCGCGGTGGTGCCGGTGAAGACCACGGGCGACAAGTGGCTGGGCGACTTGTCCGAGGTGGACGGCAAGGGCGCGTTCACCAAGGAGGTCGACGCCGCGCTGGTCACCGGGGAGGCGGACCTGGCGGTGCACTGCGTCAAGGACGTGCCCGCGGACCGGCCGCTGCCGGCCGGGACGACGTTCGCCGCGTTCCTGCGCCGCGACGACATCCGCGACGCGCTGGTCCACCCCGGCGGGCTGGGGCTCGACGACCTGCCCGCGGGCACCCGGATCGGCACGTCGTCGGTGCGCCGGATCGCCCAGCTCTCCGCCGCGTACCCGCACCTGGAGTGCGTGCCGTTCCGCGGCAACGCGAACCGCAGGCTGGCGAAGCTCTACGCCGGGGAGGTCGACGCGCTGCTGCTGGCCGTGGCCGGTCTGGAGCGCATCGACCGCGCCGACGTCATCACCGAGGTGCTGCCGGTGGAGACGATGTGCCCGCCGCTGGGCGCCGGGATCCTGGCCCTCCAGTGCCGCGAGGACGACACGGCGACCATCGACGTCGTCAGCGACCTGAACCACCCGGAGACGTACCGCGAGGCCATGGCCGAGCGGATGTTCCTGCACGTGCTCCAGGGCCACTGCAACAGCCCCATCGCCGGCTTCGCGACCGCGGCGCCGGACGAACTGTGGCTGCGCGGCCGGGTGTTCAGCCCCGACGGCAAGACCGTGCTCCACGCCCGCGAGTCCGCGGGCCGGCTCACCCCGCCCGACCTCGGCACGTCGGTCGCCCTCGCGCTGCTGCGGCAGGGGGCGCGGGAGCTGATCGACGGCATCGCGCACTGAGGCGCGCGGGCCGCGCGGGCGGGGGCGGCGGGCGGCTTACAGGCCCACGTCCGGCGCCCGGTACTCCGGCGGCCTGCGGACCGCGGTCGCGCGCTCGTACGCGTACGCCGGCCGCAGCAGCGTCGGTTCGCTCCACGCCGTCCCCATGAACGTCAGCCCGACCGGCAGCCCGAACGCGAACCCCGCCGGCACGCTCACCGCCGGATACCCGGCGAGCGCCGCGGGGGTCGAGGAGCCGCCGCCGTAGGCGTCGCCGCGGATCAGGTCGATCTTGGCCGGCGGCCCGCTGGTGGGCATCACGAGGGCGTCGAGGCGGTACCGGCGCAGCACCGCGTCGATCCCCTCGGCGCGCGAAAGCCGGTGGTTGACGCCCAGCGCCTCCCGGTACTCCGCCTCGCCGAACTCCAGCCGGTGCACCGTCTCCAGACCGTCCTGCCGGACGTAGCGCAGCTCGCGGTCGGCGTTCTCGCGGTTGAACTCGATCAGCTCGGCGAGGCTGCGCGGGACGTCGCCCGCGGCGCCGGAGAGATAGGCGTTGATCTCGCGCTTGAACTCGTAGATCTGGACGACGACTTGGCCCGGCAGGTCGTCGAGCTGCCCGGCGGCGTCGAGCCGCCCGTCGGCCATGCGGCGGCGCAGCTCGGCGATGTCCAGCTCGTCGAAGCCGTCCGGAGCGTCCGGGACCCGGCCGCGGCCGGTCCCGGCGTGGGCCGGGGTGGCGCCCAGCACGGGCGCGGCGGCAGCGGCGGAGCCGAGGGCGAGCAGGGAGCGGCGCGAGGGGCGCGGCGCGGGAGTTCTCATACGCCGGAACGCTAGGGCGGCGGCGCCGCCGGTTCCCTCCGGCTGCCACCCCCTTAGCTACGGGCGCCATCCCCACGCCCGTACCTGGTGCTGGCCGGAGTCCCCGACTGCCGTACGGCGGCGGGGAGTTCGGCTCCGCCCCGGCGGCCGGGCGCCGGGCGCCGCCGTGCACTCCGGCGCACGACGGCGGCCCAGCCCCGCGCGCTACCGCCGGTACGCCTCGATCTGCAGCGCCTCCTCGCCGACCTCGGGCTCGGCGAGCACGTACAGCACGCCGCCGTCGTCACTGCTGGCCACCGCCTGCGCGGAGCCCGCATTCTCCGGCAGCATGCCCGCGGTCGAGGGCTCGCCGCCCTTCCGCGCGTCCCACAGCGCCAGGTACTCGCCCATGGCGTTCTCGCCCTCGATCATGCCGTCGCGGAGCGCGACCAGTTCGCCGCCGGAGCCGCTGCCGGGGGCCAGCGGGTGGGGAGCGAAGTCGAACTCCTTCTTCCACAGCTCCTTGCCCGTGGTCAGATCGATGCCCACGTAGTCGTTGGTGGCGTCGTCGTAGCTGGTGACCAGCACCGAGTCCCGGATGGTGAAGTCCCCCGGGTCGAGGTGGAGATACCCGTCGGGCCGCTTCAGCGGCAGGTCGGTCAGCACCTTGCCGTCCTTGCCGAACGACACGAGCCGCTCCTGCGTCGCGACCGTCAGCGGCTCGTCGGTGAGGATCTCGACCCGGGCGGGCTGGTCCTCGTCGGTGAAGTCCGCCGCGGTCCACAGCTCTTCGCCGCTCGCGGCGTCGTAACCGGCGATGTGGTTCTCGGCGCCGGTCAGGTCGGGGCAGTCCACGACGGCGACCAGGTACGTGGCGCTGTGCCGCCAGTCGGTGTAGTAGTCGTCGCACTGCTCGCCCACCGTCACCTCGGGGGTGGGCAGTTCCTCGCCGTCGAGGGAGAAGCGGTGCAGGCCGTCCTCGATCAGCTCGACGGTGACCGCCTCCTCGCCGACGCTGACGGGTATGACGTCGGCGCTCGGGTACGCGCTGTCGCCGGAGGTCAGGTCCTTGCTCCAGAGCAGCTCGCCGCTCTTGGTGTCGACCACCGCGAGCACCGCGCAGGAGTCGTCGCCGGGCTTCGCGTCCGCCGGGCCGAACAGCACCGCGCCGACGCCGTCCGCGTTCACGGTCGGCGAGGCGGCGCAGGGCTGTCCCGCGCCCTCCGGCGGCGCAAGTTCCCAGGCGGCCTTGCCGGTCTTGGCGTCGTGTCCTGTGACCCCTTCGGTGCTGATGCCGACGACTCGGTCACCGGTGACCCACAGCGGCGGCAGCCACACGTCCTCCGGTTCGTGCGCCACGGCCGGCGTCTTCCACTCCTGGGCCAGCGGGGCCCCGCCGTCGGCGGCGTCGCTCCCCTCGTCGCCGTCGTCCCCGCAGCCCGCGGCCAGCAGCACCGCTGCCACCGTGGCCAGTAACGCCCACTTCTTTGTGTTCGCGCCCATACAGTCGCTTGTGTCCTGTCCTCTTGTCGTGATCAACTCAGCTTTTCGGACGCGACTCCGGACAGGATGGTTCCGCTACGGGTGGGGTGGAAGTCGGCCACGATACAGGGCTGTTTTCCCCACAAGCGGGCCCCGCGGGCCGGCGGGCGGTGCCGTCGCGCCCGTTCAGGGCCCGGGGGACCGCCGCGGAAACGGGCCGAACCGGGCACGATCCGCCGGGTCCCACGCGCGGGTCACCCATCGGTAGGGCGGTAGCTTGCGAATTGACCAGTCGGGTTGACTGCGCGACCGTTTCCGTATCAGTGAGGTGAGTTCGCGTGCTTTCCATTGGGATCGTGACGCCTGACCGCCGGCACCTGTCGCACGTGCTCGGGCTCGCACTCGACAGATTCCACATCGACATCGTGCTGACCAGCACCGTGGTGGCGGACGCCGTCTCGCGCCCCGAGGCCGGGCGGGTGGACGTCTGGCTGGCGCGGCCGGCCGCGGCCACCGGGGAGTCCGTACGGGAGTTCCGGCGGCTGGTGCCGCCGCGGGGGACCGCCGAGTACGGGGCAGAAGACGGCGGCGGCGCCGGGGCAGGCGGGGGCGTGGGCCGGCCGCGGCCGCTGGCCGTCGTGTGCGGGGGTGAGGAGGGCCAGGTGGCGCAGGCGCTGGCGCTGGGCGCGTCGGCCGTGATGCTGCCGGACGACTCGGTGTTCGACACCGCGGCCGGCCTGTACGCGGCGGCCTCCCGGGACCTGTTCGTCTCGCCGCGGCTGCTGCGCCGGGTGTCGCGGCGGCTGAGCGATGCGCTCAGCGGGCCGCTGACCGTCGGCGTGGACGTGCTGACCGAGCGGGAGCAGCGGGTGCTGAGCCTGATGTCCGCGGGCATGTCCAACGGGGCCATCGCCCGCTCGCTGTGCATCAGCCCCGCGACGGTGTCCACGCACGTGGGGCACATCCTGCGCAAGCTGGGCGCGGGGAACCGTACGCAGGCGGTGATCGCCGCGCTGCAGCAGTCGCTGATCGCGCACCCGGCGCACCGCGCCTGAGGGAGGGCGCGGTACGCCGGGCGCGGAGGCGGCCGCGCACGCGGGGCACGCACGCGCGGCACGCATGCGGGTCGCGTACGGCCGTCAGGTGCGGACGCTCTCCGGCAGTTCGTGGAAGTCGGACGCGAAGAGCGTGCGCGGCTCCTCCTCCTCGTCGAAGCCGCCGGAGGACACCACGAGGAACTGCACCTGCCGGGAGCCCGGCGGGTGCGGGCAGTGGTGCGTGACGAAGGTGAGCAGCGCCAGATAGGGGATGGTCAACTGCAGTACCTCGATGCGCTTCTCGTCCAGCGCGAGCTGCGTCAGCTCCGAGACGGTGTCGGGCAGCAGCTTCTCCACCCGCCGTCCGGGGTGCCAGAGCATGTGCCGGATCGTGCGCCGCTCCAGCATCGGGTACTCGGACCACTGGGTGGTGCCGCCGTCCGCCAGCCGCTCGCGCCCCAGGACGTGGATGTCGGAGCGGCCGGGGTTGGGGGCGAAGAACGTGGTGACGGGGATCGCCGTGTTGATGGGGTCGATGCGGGTGAGGAACTTCGGGGTCTTGCGGAACTGCTTGGCCGCGGTGAGCCCCAGCCAGGAGGCGAGGACGCCGTAGAGCCCGTAGCGGGCGGCGGCCTGCGGAAGTGCGGTGGAGGTGGTCATGTGCGGTCTCCTCAGGCGCTGTCGGAGGCCGGCTTCGCCTTCCCGGCCTTCAGGGGTACGACCGGGGCGGCGCCCTTGGCCGCGCGTGTACGCACCCACTCCACGGCCCGTACGACATGGGCCGCGTGCGCCTCGTCCAGCACCAGCGACTCGTGTCCCGCCTCCTCCACGACGTCGTGCCGCGACACCGTCGACAGCAGCGCCAGCTCCCGCTGGAACTCGGCGTGCAGCGGGTCGCTGCGCACCGTCTCGCCCGCGGTCACCACCGCGACCGGGGTGTCGGTCGCGGGCAGCGGCTGCCGCGCGTCGGGGCACCAGGTGCGCTGCGACTCGGCCAGCTCCTCGCGCGCCGTACGCCACAGCCGCGGCCGGCGCACGATCCGCTCCGTGGCGTCGCCCAGCGGCGCCGGCAGTCCGCTCATCTGCCGCGGGAGGCTGGAGTAGCGCAGCAGCCCGAGCGCCGCCTGCAGTCCGGTCGTCGTCATGCGCTGCCGGATCCAGGGCAGCGCCTCGCGCTGCCGCGGGGAGCGGACGAACTGTTCGGGGTGGGTGGCGTCCACGAACACCAGCCCGCCGGTGAGTTCGGGGTGGCGGCGGGCGAAGGTGCGGACCAGCAGGCCGCCGATGGAGTGGCCGACCAGGACGTACGGAGGCTTGAGCCCGAGGGTGCGCAGGGTCTCCGCGAGGACGCCGGCGGCCTCGTCCGGGCCCTGCGGGCGGTCGGCGGCGTCGCTCCAGCCGATGCCGGGCCGGTCGTACGCGGCGCTCGGCGTCCGCGGGTCCAGGCCGCGCTGCACCCAGCCCCACTGGGTGGCGGGGGCGGCGAGGCCGTTCTCGAAGACGACGGAGGGGCCGTCCGCGGCGGAGTTGCGGGGCAGGACGTGGACGGTGCGGCCGGCGACGGTGAGGAGTTCGCCGGGGGCGTCGCGGCGCAGCCGAACGTCGCGGGCGCGGCCCGCCTGCCGGACGGCGGCGCCGGCCAGCAGCGCGAGACCGGCGCCCGCGGTGACGACGGCGGCGCCGCGGGGACCCGCGGCGGCGCGCAGCAGCCGTCCCGCGGTCCTGGCACACGTCGTCGGGGAGGCGGCCGGGGAGGCGGCCGGGGAGGCGGCCGGGGAGGCGGTGCGGGCGCGCGGGCCGAGGGAGCGGGAGACGTGCGCGAGCGCCGGGTAGGTGGAGCAGTAGGACCAGACGAAGCGGTTGAGGCCCATGAAGCGGGCGTTGCCGAGGTGGAACGCCGTGCCGGAGGCCAGGATGCCGCGCGCCACGGGCTTCGGCGCGACCAGCACCAGCGGGAACGCCATCTCGCCGAGGATCGTCGCCCACGCCACCGACTTCGCCAGCCACGGCCGGTCGCGTACGGCGCGGTAGAAGAGCGGGTCGCCGAAGGTGCTCGTACGGAAGATCTCCGGGATCGCCGTGCCGTCGCGCCACACCGGGGAGATGAGCTTGGCCGCGCCCGAGGTGAAGTACGCCATGCAGACCTGCGCGGCGAGGAAGCGCACCAGCATCTCGCGGGCCCGCGGGTCGTGCCCGAACGCCTTCTCGGCGGCGGACACCGCGTAGTTGACGAACGTCAGGTGGTCGGAGCCGTCGAGGCCGAAGCCGCCCATGCGGGTGTGCAGGCCGTGCGCGGTGCCGCACATGGTCGCGGCCAGCACCCCGCGCTGCGCGCGGGTGGCGCCGGGCAGCAGCAGGCCGAGGCCGGTCAGGGCGCGGGTCTGCACCAGTCCGACGATGCCGGGGTAGCCGAAGACCTTCTCCAGCCGCTCCTCGCCCACCCGGCGCCACCACAGGGGGGCGCGCAGCCGCATCACGGGCCAGGCGAACAGGCCGTCGTCGGCGAGGGTCTCGGCGGTGGCGAGCAGCTCGACGGCGCCGATGGTGGCGCCGACGGAGGTCATCAGCTCCAGCTTGCGGAACACGGTGTCGATGTCGTCCCGGCCGAGGTGGAGCCGGTCGGCGAACCGGCCCGCCGGCAGGCGGGCGGCGGCAGCGGAGGGGGGTGGAGCACTGGGGGGTGTCACGGGTGGGGTCTCCCTTCTGGCGGAACGGCAGTGCGCTCCCGGGCGGCGGCGGGGTGCCGTCCGCCCGGGAGCGCCGCGGCCGGCCGGACGCCGGGTGGTACCGAGGCGCGGGCGGTGCCGGGACGTCAGGCCGTACCGCGGCGGAGGTGCGGGCCGGCCGTCAGACCATGCCCGGGTGGCCGCCGGTCAACTGGTCGACCGAACGGCCCCGGAGCGCGGCGCCGTCGGGGGCGTCGGGCGAGGTGCCGTCGTGGAAGCCGAACGCCGTGGCGAAGGCCGTGGCCGGGCCGAGCGCGCACCCGACCGCCCCGGCGACCGTCAGCGCGATCAGCGGGGTGAAGAGCACCGGGACGACGCGGTCGGTCGGGGCGACGAAGTGCTCGTCGTGCTCCGCCGCGTTCTTCTGCGCCCAGACGGCGATGCGCGAGTCCGCTGTCGTGGGGGGCTGAAGGGTCGTGGTCATGACCTCTCCTTTCGTCGGGAGACTCCGAAGCTAGGTGCGCCGGCGGGGCCCGGCATCCGGTCAATGCACCGTCTTGGCGGCCGGTACGGAGGTGTCCTGAGGATTGACGCCGCGCGCCGGTTCGGGTACGGGCGGGGGCAGCGCGCCCCGGCCGGTTTGTCAATCCCCCGTAGCCCGCTCGTGTGCCGCGGCCCCTCCGGCGAACTGCGGATGCGCGGGCGCGGGCGGCGGTCCTACGTTCCGGGCATGGAGACGCCGAGCGGAAGGGCCGGAGCATGAGCGAGCCGACGCACGACGGGGGCGGGGAGCGTACGCGCAAGCGGGACGGGCGGGACCGGCAGGAGGGGACGCGGCCTGCGGAGGCAGGCCGCGGCGCGGAACCGCGGGGCGGGCAGGGGGCCTTGGGCGCGCCCGGTGGGCCGGGGGCCGAGGAGGCCGCGGCAGTACGGGCCGCGACCGGCACGCTGGTCTACGGCTTCGCGCTCTCCCGGATCACCGGTGCCTTCGTCCGCCTCGGCATCCCCGACGCGCTCGCCGGCAGCGCGCTGCCCGCCGGCCGCCTCGCCCGCGCCACCGGCACCGACGAGCCGTCCCTCTGCCGCCTGCTGCGCGCCGCGACGGCGCTCGGCCTGCTGACCGTACGGCCGGGCGGGCGCTACGAACTGACCCTGCTCGGCGGGCTGTTCCGCGACGACCCGCGGCTGCGCAGGCTCGCCGAGCTGTACGGCGAGCCTGCGGTGTGGCAGGCGTACGGCGCGCTGGAGGACGCCGTACGCGACGGCGGCTCCGCCTTTCACCACGCCCACGGCACCGGCCTCTTCGCGGCGCTGGAGACGGACGGGCCGCTGGCGGCCCGGTTCACCGAGGCGATGGGCACGGTGACGGCCGCGGTGACCGAACCGGTGCTCGCGGGCTTCGACTTCGGCGGCATCCGCCACCTCGTGGACGTCGGCGGCGGCGACGGCACGCTGCTCGCCGCGCTGCTGCGCGCGTATCCGCACCTGCGCGGCACCCTGCTGGAGCGGCCCGCGGCCCTCACCGCGGCGCCGGCCGTGCTGCGGACGGCGGGGGTGGCGGACCGGTGCACGCTGGTGGAGGGCGACTTCTTCGCCGCGGTGCCGACGGGCGACGGCGGCCCGGCCGACGCCTGCCTGCTGAAGAACATCCTGCACAACTTCGGCGACGACGACTGCGTGCGCGTGCTGCGCGCCTGCCGGGCGGCGCTGCGGCCCGGCGGTCGGGTGCTCGTGCCCGCCCTCGTCCTGCCGGAGGCGGCGGCCGCTGCCCGTACGCAGGCGGACGCCGAGGTGGCGATGGCGCTGAGCGACGTGGAGATGATGGTGCTGACGGCGGGGCGGGAGCGCACCCTCGCCGAGTACCGCGGCCTGTTCGCCCGCGCGGGTCTTGCGCTGCCGCCGGAGCTGCCCCCGGCTTTGCCCGGTCTTGCGCACCACCACATGCTGGAGGGGACGAGCGGTACGCCGCACGACACGGAGGAGGCGCGGGATGCTGCTGCTGTACGACGGTGACTGCGGGTTCTGCACCGGGTGGGCCGACTTCGGGCGCCGGCGGTTCGCGCCGGAGGTGCGGATCGTGCCGTGGCAGTCGGTGGACCCCGCGGTCTACGGGGTGCCGGAGGAGCGGCTGCTGCGCGAGGTGGTGCTGGTCGAGGAGGTGGGGCACGCACCCGCCGGGACCCCGGCGGCGACCACGCCGCCGGGCGGCGCCCTGGCCATCGCCGGCACCCTGCGCAGCGGCAACCGCGCCGGCCGGCTCCTGGGCCGCGCGCTCGCCGCCCGGCCCGTACGCCGCCCCGCCGCGGCCGTCTACCGCCTGGTCTCCCGCCACCGCTACCGGCTGCGCTTCCCCTTCCTCCCGGCCCGCCCGGGCGCGAGCTGCGGGCTCCCCCAGCGGTAGCCACCAGTCTATTCAACTGAACGGTTGACGAAGCGCGGACGTCCGGGCTAGCGTGTATTCAACCGAACAGTTGAGGACGTGAGATGACCTCGGTCCCCGAGCCCGAGCCCGACGAACGGCTGTCGCTGGTGTTCTCCGCCCTGGCGGACCCGACCCGGCGCGACATCGTCGCCCGCCTCACCGCGGGCGACGCCACGGTCAACGAGCTGGCCGAGCCGTACGACGTCAGCGTGCAGGCCGTCTCCAAGCACATCCGCGTCCTGGAGGACGCCGGCCTGGTCAGCCGCAGCCGGGACGCCCAGCGGCGGCCCTGCCACCTGGAGGCGGAGGTCTTCGACCTCATGACGAAGTGGATAGAGCGCTACCGGCGCGCGGCGGAGGACCGTTACCGCCGCCTGGACGCCGTCCTGGAGCGGATGGACGCCCAGGAGGGACCGCCGGTGGCGCACACCCGGACGACCAAGGAAGAAGCATCATGAGCACCACGCCCACCCGCCACCGCAACGAGACCGGGATCGTCCTCGACCCGGTGCTGCCCACCATCGTGATCACCCGGGAGTTCGAGGCCCCGCCCGAGCGGGTGTTCCGCGCGCACACCGACCCCGACCTCGTCGCCCAGTGGCTCGGCCCGCGCGGGCTGACCATGACCATCGACCGGTACGACGCCCGCACCGACGGCTCGTACCGCTACGTCCACGCCGACGAGGAGGGCAACGAGTACGCCTTCCACGGCGTCTTCCACGAGGTGCGCCCCGCCGAGCGTATCGTCCAGACCTTCACCTACGAGGGCATGCCCGACAGCGTCAGCCTGGAGACCGCCGTCTTCGAGGACCTCGGCGGGCGCACCCGGCTCACCGCCACGTCGCTGCTGGACTCCCTCGAATCCCGCGACGGGATGATCGCCAGCGGTGCCGAGACCGGCATCCGCGAGGGGTACGAGCGGCTGGACTCCCTGCTCGACGGCACCCAGGCGGCCGATGAGCACCGCCGGATCGCGGGCGACTTCACCGCGCGCGTCCGGGCCGTCCCGGCGGGCAGGTGGGACGACCCGGCGCCGTGCGAGGGGTGGGTCGCGCGGGACGTCGTGCGGCACCTCGTCGAGTGGTTCCCGGGCTTCCTGAAGGCGGGCGCGGGCATCGAGTTGCCGGAGGGCCCCTCGGTGGACGACGACCCGGTGGCGGCCTGGCAGGTCCACAACGACGCCGTGCAGTCCCTGCTGGACGACCCGGCCACCGCGGGCAGGACCCTCTCGCACCCGCAGACCGGCGACCTCCCGCTGGCCCAGGCGATCGACCGCTTCTACACGAGCGACGTCTTCATGCACACCTGGGACCTGGCCCGGGCGACCGGCCAGGACGAGCGCTTGGATCCGGCCAAGTGCGCCGCTCTGCTGGCGGGGATGCTGCCGATGGACGAGGTGCTGCGCGGCAGCGGCCACTACGGGCCGCGCGTCGAGGTCCCGGACAGCGCCGACGTGCAGACCCGCCTGCTGGCGTTCATCGGCCGCACGCCCTGAACCCGGCCGTACGCGACCGGCCCCGTTCCTGTCCCTGCCGCGCCGCCCGTGGCAGGGACAGGACCGTACGTGCAGCGTATGCGCTGGTGAGCCGCCCGGCGCGGGTCATGCCGGGGATTTGGCCGATGCTTGACGGTCACTTGGCCAGCCGCTGGTAACCGCGAGCCCCGGGAGCCCGCCGCCGAACGGCCGGGGAGACCCCGGATCCGGTGGCCAGGGCCGCCGTGATCGGATGGCGCCATGTCCCCCGAATCCCGTGCGCGGCTCGTCGCCTTCGGCGACGAACTCCTCGCCATCCACCGTGGGCTCCGCGCGGAGCTCGCCCGGCTCCGTACGGAGACCGACGACTACCTGGCCGGCGGTCCCCGGCCGCGCGACCTCAAAGCCCACTGCCTCGCCTTCTGCACCGCGCTGACCTCCCACCACACCGGCGAGGACCGCGGCGCCTTCCCCGCGCTCGCCGCGCGCGATCCCGAACTGCGGCCGCTGATCGCCAAGATGGAGGAGGACCACGCGATGATGAGCGGCCTCCTGCAGAGCCTGGAGCGGGTCCTCGACACCCTGCCCGAGGACCCCGGCGAGGGGGACGCGGCGCGGGTGCGGGGCGAGCTGGAAGGGCTGAGCGCGATCGTGGAGTCCCACTTCCGCTTCGAGGAGCGGACGATCGTCGCGGCCCTCAACGCGCTGCCGGCCGGGGCCGGCAGCACCGAGGACCTGCTCGGGCTGCCGGGCCCGGGGAAGGACGGCGCGTAGCCCCGGGAGGCCCGGGGCCACGGTCCTGCCCCCCTGGTCCTGCTGGTCCTGCCCCCGGAGGTCAGGCGGCACGGAAGGCGGCGGCGGCGTCCATCGACTCGATGCCGTACGTCACCGAGCCGACCGGGATGCCGCCGGCGACCTCGTGGATACGGGCCGCCGCGTCGGCGCCGAAGCCGCCGAAGATCTCGATCAGGCCCACCTTCGTCCCCCGTACCTCCCGCGCCTCCCGCTCCGCCGCGGCGAGGTCCGGCACCGCGACCGCGCTGAAGGTGAACCCGCCCGGGCGCTCCGCGACCAGCCGGTCCCGCCGGGGGTCCGCGCCCGGCAGCAGCATCATGAACAGCTCCGACTGGTCCTGACCCGCCAGGAACGTCAGGTGGAAGCGGGAGATGGCGGCCAGCGACTCGCTGCCGTAGCCGATCGCCCCGACCGGCACCCGGTCCCCCACCTCGGCGATCACCTTGGCCGCCCCCACGGGACCGAAACCGCCGCACAGCTCCACCAGACCGGCCCCCTCCGCCACCAGATCGGCGATGGCGGGCACGGCCTCCGTCTCGTCCGGCACGGCGAGCAGCGTCAGCCGCCGCCCGCCGGACTCGAAGACCGTCCGGGTGCCCTTGGGGTCGGCGTCCGGCTGCGGGAAGACCACGATGGACTCGGACATGATGTCGCTCCTCGGTTTCCGGGGCCGCCGGGTGCGTTCCCCGGTACGACGCCGACGCTACGGAGCCGCGCTGACGGTCCACTGACCGCCGGCTTACGATCGCCGGATGCGCTTCGGTGTGCTGGGACCGCTCGCCGTCTGGACCGACACGGGGCAGGACGTCGCCGTGCCGGGCGCCAAGGTGCGCGCGCTGCTGGCGGACCTGCTGGTGCACCACGGGCGGGCGGTGCCGGCGGGGACGCTGATCGAGGACCTGTGGGAGGGCACGCCGCCCGCGGGGGCCACGGGCGCGCTGCAGTCGAAGGTCGCCCAGTTGCGCCGGGCGCTGGAGGGGGCCGAGCCGGGCGGCCGGGCCCTGGTGGAGCGGGCCCCGCACGGCTACCGGCTGCGGGCGGAGCCGGAACAGGTGGACGCGGCGCGGTTCGCGGAGCTGGCGGCGACGGGGCGGTACGGGGAGGCGCTGGCGCTGTGGCGGGGCCCGGCGTTCGCGGGTTTCGCGGAGGCGCCGTTCGCGCGGGCGGCGGCGGAGCGGCTGCAGGAGCGGCGGGTCACGGCGTTCGAAGGGCTGGCGGAGGAGCGCGTCGGGCGCGGCGAACACGGCGCGCTGGCGGACGAGTTGCCGGCGATGCTGGCGGCGCATCCGCTGCGCGAACGGCTGCACGCGGTACGGATCCGCTGGCTGTACCTCGACGGACGGCAGGCGGAGGCGCTGGCGGCGTACCGGGAGATCAGGGACCGGCTGGCGGAGGAGCTGGGGGTGGACCCGGGGCGGGAGCTGACGGCGGTCCACGAGGCGGTGCTGCGGCAGGACCCGGCGCTGGAGCGGGGGCCGGCATCGCGTACGGCAGGTGCCTCGCCCGCGGGAGCCGCGGCAGGACCCGGAGCCGGAGCCGGTGCGGGACCGGCATCGCCCGCCGGGCCGGAGTCCGCCGCACTCGCCTCGGCCGCCGGGCCGATGCCGTATGCCGGGCTCACCGCCCTCGTCGGGCGGGACGACGCCGTCGCCGAGGTCAGGGCGCTGCTCCGCGCGCACCGGCTCGTCACCCTGACCGGCCCCGCGGGGGTGGGCAAGACGCGGCTGGCGCTGGAGGTCGCGGCGGCCGCCGAGGGCGGGGCGCGGGTGGTGGAGCTGGCCGGTGTCGACGCCGCCGGGGCCCGCCGGGACCCCGCCGTCCTGGCGGAGCGGATCGCGGCGGCCCTCGGCGTACGGGGCGACCTGGGCCGGGCGCTCGGCACCCGGCGCCTGCTGCTCGTCCTCGACACCGTCGAGCACCTGGCCGTGCCGGCGGCCCGGCTGGTCGTGGCACTGCTGGGCACCGCCCCGGGGCTACGGGTCCTGGCCACCGGGCGCGAGCCGCTGGCGGTGCCCGGCGAACGGCAGTCGCCGGTCGCGCCGCTGCCGGTGGAGGCGGCGGTACGGCTCTTCCGCGAACGGGTCGCGGACGCCGTCCCCGGGTTCGCCGCGGACGACGCGGAGATCGCGGCCGTCTGCCGGCGCCTCGACGGCCTGCCGCTGGCGATCGAGCTGGCGGCGGCGCGGGTGCGCACGCTCGGGCTGCGCGAGGTCGCGGCGCGGCTCGACGACAGGTTCCGCCTCCTCGGCGCGGGGGCGCGCACGCTGCGGGCGGCGTTCGACTGGAGCTGGGAGCTGCTCGACGCCGGCGAACGGGCGGTGCTGCGGCGGCTGTCGGTGTGCGCGGGCGGGTTCGACCTGGCGACGGCGGAGGCGGTCACCGCGGGTCCCGGGGTGGCGCGCGAGGACGTGGCGGGAACGGTGGCGGCGCTGGCGGACCGCTCGCTGATCACGGTGGACGAGGCGGCGGGGGCGGGCCGGTTCCGGCTGCTGGAGAGCGTGGCGGCGTACGCCCGGGAGCGGCTGGCGGAGGCGGCGGAGTCGACGGCGTACGCGACCCGCCACGCCCGGCACTTCACGCACCTCGCGGAGCAGGCGGACGCCCGGCTCCGCGGCCCTGAGCAGCGGGAGTGGCTGCGCCGCCTGGACACGGAGACACCGAACCTGCGGGCGGCGCTGGCGGGTTGCATGGCACGGGGCGAGGGTGAGGAGGCGCTGCGGCTGTGCGGGGCGCTGGGCTGGTACTGGTTCCTGCGCGGCAGCTACCGGGAGGCCCACCGTGCCTTCGGCGACGCGCTGGCGGCGGCGCCGGAAGCCGCCCCGGGCACTCCGGGACCGGGGGCCCCGGCGGATCAGGACGGCCCGGCGGACCGGCGTGCCGGGGCGGGCCGTTCCTGGGCGCTGGTGTGGCGGGCCGCGCTGGAGGCGTGGGAGCGGATGCCCGGGGGTGAGCCCTCCGGTGAGCGGCCGCCGGTCCGTACCGCCCGGCAGCGGTGGCTGCTCGGGTTCGCTCGTGCCGACGGTGGCGATCTGCCCGCCGCCGTACGGGAAGTCGACCGCGCGCTCGGCGACTTCCGGCGGGACGGCGACCACTGGGGGACCGCCGCCGCGCTCGGCGTGCTCGGCTGGGAGTCGCTGCGGCTCGGCGAGCCCGGCCGCGCCCGCCGCGAGGGCGAGGAGGCGCTGGCGCTCTTCCGGGAAGCCGGCGACCGCTGGGGGCAGGCGCACGCGCTGCGGCTGCTCGGCGTCCTCGCCGAGGTCGGCGGCGACTACGAGCGCGCCGGGCGGCTGCACCGGGAAGGGCTGGCCGCCGCCGAGGAGCTGGAGTTGTGGCCCGTCGTGGTCGAGGAGTTCTCCCAGCTCGGCCGGCTCGCCGCGCTGGCCGGGGCGTACGCCCGCGCCGACGCCCACTACGAGCGCGCGCTGCACGTCGCCCGCGAACGCGGCTTCCACCACGGCGTGGTCCACGCCCGCGTCGGCCTCGGGACCTCCGCCCGCAGACAGGGCCGGCTCGACGCCGCCGAGGAGCATCTGTACGCCGCGGAGCAGGCCCACCGCGACGACGGCTACCGCTCGGGGCTCGCCTACGTCCTCGCCGAACTCGGCTTCGTCGCCGAGCAGCGCGGCGACGCGGATCAGGCCCGCGCCCGGCACACCGAGAGCCTGGCGCTGGCCCGCGCCGCGTCCGACCCGCGGGCCGTGGCGCTGGCGACCGAGGGTCTGGCCGGCGCCGCGTCGCTGGCGGGCGACGCCGGCGACGCGGCCCGCCTCCTCGCCGAGGCCGCCCGCATCCGCCCCCTGCCACCCGCGGAACGCACCGACGTCGACCGCATCACGGCCCGGATCGCGGACACCTCCGGCCCGCGTTCCGAGCCCGGCGCTCAATAGGCAGGTGCCAACCTCCCCGCCGGCGGCCGTCATCCGCCCCGCCGCTCCCCAGGACATGGCGGCGATCGCCGAGATCTACGCGTACTACGTCACCGACGACGTCGCCGGTGCGGACTGCCACCCCGGGACCGCCCCGGCCGGCTCCTGCCACCCCGCGCCGCCGCCCCGCGCCGCCTCCCCGTCGTCGGCCGGCCGGTGTGCCCCGTACACGATCAGCGCGGGCCGGCCCATCGAGCGCGGCGACGACTTCGCGACGATCCAGGAGGTGGGCCTCGGCTAGCTGCGGAACCCGCCCCGTAGCGCCGGGGCTCGGCCCTGCTCGGGCGTACGCCCCCTCCCCCGCCGTACGCCGCGCGCGCCCGCCCGCCTCAGACCGGCCGCGGCACCCTGATCGTCGCCCACACCGTGAACCCCGGCCCCGACGGCTCCGTCCCCCACGCCTCGCTCAGCGCCGCCACCAGGCCCAGCCCGCGCCCGCACTCGTCCTCGGGCCCCGCGACCGTGCGGATCGGGACCCCGTACGAACCGCCCTGGTCCCGCACCTCCAGCCGCACCCAGGGCTGCCGCAGCGCCAGCCGGCAGACGATCCTGCCGCCGCTCGCGTGCAGCACGGCGTTGGTCACCAGCTCGGAGACCACCAACTGGGCCGCGTCGCGCACGTCTCCGCCCAGCCGCCAGTCGTCGAGCAGCCGCCTGACGTACGTCCGCGCTTCGGCCGCCGCGGCGGCCCTGGCCACGAGCTCGAAGCTCTCGCCGTGCGCCGCGACGTCGAAGTCCGCCGTCGTGCCGAGCGCGGTGTGGGATGAGGAGGCCATGGGCCGGATGCCTTCCGTACGTCCGTCGAGGGGGACACGGCGTCCGACCGCCCCGGAGCTTCGCACGTGGGAGGGCGTCGGCCGTGTGAACGGCGTCACTCGCCAACTATGCGTGGGCCGGTCACGGATCGCAAGCGCTGTTTTGCAGACTGCACATGCGGGAATGCATAGCGCTGCGAACGATCCCAGTGGCGTGGCACACTGCGCACCGGCGCACCGGCAAACCCACCGACAACGCCCCATAGTTGTTCCCGGGAGGTGCAGACGCGATGGCGCGAGCGGGCGGCGAGGCGGGCGCGGCGGGCGCGGCGGCCTTATCCGGCCAGTCGGCCCCCACGGCCGGCCAGCTCGTGCTGGGCCGCCGCCTGCAGAACCTGCGTGAGAGCGCCGGGTTCACCCCCGAGCAGGCCGCCAAGGCGCTGCGCGTCAACGCGACCAGCGTCCGGCGCATGGAGAAGGCCGAAGTCGGCCTCAAGTACGCCTCCGTGGAGAAGCTGCTGCGCACCTACGGTCTGCCGCAGGACGACATCGAGTCGTTCCTCGACCTCGTCGAGGAGGCCAACAAGCCCGGGTGGTGGCACCGGTTCCGCGACGTCCTGCCGGAGCAGTTCGGCCTGTACGTGAGTCTGGAGTCGGCCGCGACCCTCATCCGCGCGTACGAGCCGCACTGCGTGCCGGGACTGCTGCAGACCGAGGACTACGCCCGCGCCCTGCTCTCCGCCGGGCACCTGCCGCTGGCCGCCGGCGAGCGCGAGCGCCGCGTCACCCTGCGGATGGAGCGCCAGGGACTGCTCATACGCGAGCCGAAGCCGCTGCGGCTGTGGGCCATCGTCGACGAGGCGGCCCTGCGCCGCACCGTGGGCGGACCGCAGACGATGCGGGCGCAGCTCGACCGGCTGGTGGAAGCCACCCGGATGCCGAACGTCACCCTCCAGGTGCTCCCGTTCGACACCGGCCCGCACCCCGCCATGTACGGGCCGCTGCACCTGCTGCGCTTCCCCGCCCCGGAGCTGGGCGACTTCGGCTACAGCGAGAGCCTGACCGGCCCCGCCTACGTGGAGGACACCGCGCTGGTCTCCCAGTGCCTGGAGGCCCTCAACCGGATATCCACCCAGGCACCGCCGGCGCATCAGACCGAGAACATCATCGCCAACATCCGGAAGGAAGTATGAAGATGGCGCAGACGCACGGTACGAACGACGCCCACCGCACCGGCGCACCGGGCGGGGGGCAGGTGTACAACGGCATGCCCGCCCGTGAGCTGGGCACCGACGGCTGGGACAAGCCGTGGAGCGGCCCCAACGGCGACGCCTGCGTCGAGGCGAAGCGGCTCGCGGACGGCCGCGTGGCGCTGCGGCAGAGCACCGCGGACGACGGCCCCGCGCTGATCTACACCGCCGAGGAGATGCGCGCATTCATCGCGGGCATCAAGAACGGGGACGCGGACTTCCTGCTCTCCTGAGCGGGCATACCGGCCGCCGCCCCGCGCGTCCCGTACGCCGCCCCCCACCGCCGAGCGCCGGCAACGACCGAAACGGACTGACCAGGTGACCGACGAGACCGCGGACCCCACCCGCGTCGACCGGACCCGGGCGCACCCCGCCCGCATCTACGACTACATCCTCGGCGGGCACGACAACTACGAGGTGGACCACACCGCCGCCCGGCAAGTGCTCTCCGTCTGGCCCCAGGCCCGTACCGCCGCCCGCGTCAACCGGGCGTTCATGCGCCGCGCGACCCACTGGCTGGCCGCCGAGGCGGGCATCGGCCAGTTCCTCGACATCGGCACGGGCATACCCACGGAACCCAACCTCCACCAGGTCGCGCAGGACGCCAACCCGGCCGCGCGGGTCGTCTACACCGACAACGACCCGCTGGTGCTGCGGTACGCCGAGGCCCTGATGACCAGCACGCCGCAGGGCCGCACCGCCTATCTGCACGCGGACGTCACCGCGCCGCACACGATCCTGGACGCGGCCGAGTTACGGAGCACGCTGGACCTCGACCGGCCGGTCGCGCTCTCCTGCAACGCGCTCTTCCACTTCATCCCGGACCGCGACGCACCCCACCAGATCATGGAGACGCTGCTCAAGCCGCTGGCCCCGGGCAGCTTCCTGGCCCTGTCGCACGCCACCCCCGACTTCAACCCCGAAGGCATGGCGCAGGTCCAGGAGATCTACCACGGGCAGGGCATCCCCCTGACCATACGCGCGAAGGACTCGATCACGCCCTTCCTGGCCGGTCTTGAGCTGGTCACTCCCGGCCTGGTCCCCCCGCACCGCTGGAAGCCCGACAGGAACCCGCTCGCCGGCACCGAGGCGGAGTTGCTCGACGCGGAGGTGTCCCAGTACGCGGCGGTGGCGCGGAAGGTGTAGCGGACCGGGGGGCGGCGGCCGCGTCAGGGGCGCCGCACCTCGTCGTACGGGCCGAGGAAGGCGAACGCGCCGCCGCGGGCCTGGAAGAGGAAGAGGGATCCCGGCAGCTCCAGTTGGTGCGTGTCGTCCCGCGCGAAGGTCAGTTCCTTGGCCACGCCGCGGTACGTCTCCCGGAACAGTTCCTGCGCGAGGGCCCCGCGGTCGACGGTGTCGTCCGTCGCGGTCCTCTTCAGCCGGGCGATCGCCGCCGCGACCAGGCCCACCGCGTCGTACGCCTCGGGCGCCCAGCGCGGCGGCGCCGCGTCGTACGCGGCGCGGTAGGCGGCGGCGAAGTCCCGCGCCGCGGCGGGGTCGGTGAACGGGGCGGCGCACAGCCAGCCTCCGGCCGCGACACCGGCCGCCTTGAGGAACGCCGGAGTCATCGTGCGCCAGGTGCCGCCGCGCGGACCGGCGAAGTCCGCGGCGGCCAGCGCGCGGGCGCACTGCGCGGCGCGCTCCGGGGACTCGCCGGCGTAGATCACCGCCTCGGCGCGCTGAGTGAGAGCGGCTTCGACGGCCGCGGTCATGCCGTCATCCGTGTCGTGCACGGTGACGATGCCGTCGTTGGGCGGGCTCTCGTTCAGGGCCAGGGCGAAGTCCGCGGCTTCGCGGCCCTCGTCGCGGACGACGGCGGTGCGGTGGACGGGGCGGCCGTCGCTCAGGTAGTGGAGGAACGCCGCGGCCAGCAGCTTCTCGGGTGCCCTGGTGACGGCCAGCGTCTCCGCGTCGGCCTGCGGCACGCCGGCGCCGTCGACGCCGACGAGCACGGCGCCGAGCCGGGCGGTGCGGTAAACGCCCGCGGCGGCCCGGGCGCCGGCGGCGGTGGTCGGTCCGAGGACGGCCCGTACGGCGGCGTCGTCCGCGAACCGCCGGGCGACGCGCGCGGCGCCCTCCCGGCTGCCGCCGTCGTCGGCGACCTCCAGGGCGAGGTGGAACCCCGCGTTCTCGCGGGCGTTGTGCCGGTCGACGGCCAGCCGCGCGGCGCGCTCGTGGGCGCGGCCCGGGTCCTTCCCGGGCCCGCTGAGGTCTGCGTGCAGCCCGAGGGTGTGCACCGGAGGGAGGCCCGCACCTGAAGTCCCGCCCCGGCTGAGCCCGTACGCGAGGAGCCCGCCCCCGGCAGCGACGACCCCCGCCGCCCCTCCGGCCACCAGGAACCGCCGCCGGGTGGGGGCCGCGGGCGGCGCAGATTCGGAGGCGAGGGTGTCACGGGCCCGAGGGGGAACATCAAGCGCCCGAGCAGCCCGCTCGGCAACCACCCGCACCACCGCACCCGGCAGCCAACTCCCGTGATCCGCAACGGTGTCCCCGGGGCCGCCCGCCGCCGGCCCCGGCTCCCCCGCCGGCTCCAGGGCCGCCGCCAGCTCCGCTGCCGTCGGGCGGTCCTCCGGGGGTTTGCTCAGGCACCGTTCCACCCAGTCCCGTAGCGTCCCCTCCGGTACTCCGGACAGGTCCGGGGGCTCGTGGACCGTGCGGAAGACGACCGCCGCCGGGTTGCCCGTGCCGAAGGGGCGGCGGGCCGAGGCGGCGTAGGCGAGGACGCAGCCGAGGGCGAACACGTCCGCCGGCGGGCCGACTTCGGCCGCGCCCGTGCGGGCCTGCTCCGGGGCGAGGTAGCCCGGGGAGCCGATCACCACGTCGCTCGCCGTCAGGGCCGTGGCCCCGGGCGCGCGGGCGATGCCGAAGTCGATGAGCCGCGGGCCGTCGAGCGTCAGCAGGACGTTGCCGGGCTTGACGTCCCGGTGGACGAGGCCGGTGCGGTGGACGTCCGCGAGCGTACGGGCCAGGTACGCGCCCAGCCGCAGCACCGCGGGCTCCGGCCACGGCCCGTGGCCGTCCACCGTCTCCGTCAGCGTAGGACCCGGCACGAACTCCGTGGCCAGCCACGGCTCCCGGGCCTCCGCGTCCGCCGCGACGACCGGGACCAGCCAGCGGCCCCGCAGCCGGCCCGCCGCCGTCACCTCGCGGCGGAAGCGGGTGCGGAAGTCCGGGTCCGCGGCGTGCTCGGCGCGGATCACCTTCAGCGCGACCAGCGCGCCGCCCGGCGTCCGGGCGAGGTAGACCACGCCCATGCCGCCGGCGCCGAGCCGCGCCAGCAGCCGGTGGCCGCCGATGGCCCCGGGGTCGCCGGAGGTCAGCGCGCGCACGGCACGGTCTCCCTCACTCGCCCGTGTCCGCGGGTCCCGCGTAGCCGAAGCGGCCGTCCGCGGCGCGGTAGTGGAACATCTCGACGCCCTGCAGATAGCCGTCCTGGAATGCGTACTCCCTGACCAGCCCGCGGTACGTGCCCTTGGCCAGCAGCTCGAACAGCTCCGCCCGCGCCGGCCGGCCGCCGCCCCCGGCGGCCTCGGTGAGGCGGTCGAGCACCATCCGCGTCACGTCGTACGCCTCGGCCGCCCACCGCCCCGGGGCCCGCCCGTACCGCTCGCGGAACGCCGCGGCGAACTCCGCGACCGGCTTCGCCCCCGGGTCGATGTACGGCGCGTACACCTGCCAGCCGTCCGCCGCCGCGCCCGCCCGTGCGGTGAACTCCGGCCCGGCGGCCGGGTAGCCGAGGATCCGTACGCCCGTGAAGCCCCGGTCGGCGAGCCCGCGCGCGAGGTCCGCGCCGCGCCGCGGACCGCCCGCGTAGTAGACGGCGTCCGGCCCCCGGTCCAGCACGTCCGCGAGCACCGCGACGGGCGAGGCCGCGCTGCGCGGCACCACCCGCGGGTGCACCTCGATCTCCACCAGCCCGATGGTCTTGTACGCGAGATGGCCTTCCTCCCACGCGAACTCGCCCGCCGCCCGGTCGATCACCATGCCCACCCGGCGCACCCCCGCGGCCCGGAGCATCAGCGCGGCGGGCAGGCTGGTGGTGCCGTAGGTCGGCACGGTCTGCAGCAGGGAACGGCGGGAGGCGGTGCCGTACGCGCCCTGCGCGGAGGAGACGGTGAGCTGCGGGACGCGCCGCTCGTCGTACGGGCCGAGGGCCGCGCCGGTGGTCTTGTCGCCGGTGGAGCCGACGACGGCCAGCACGTCGCGGTCGGCCGCGAGCCGCCGCGCGGCGCGCTCGGCCTCCGCGGGGTCGCCGCGGTCGTCGGCGACGGCGACCTCCACCTCGAAGGGCCGGCGCTCCCGGGCGTTGAACTGCTCGACGGCCAGCCGCACGCCGCGCTCCTGCGCCCGCCCCGCCGTCCGCTGCGGCCCGCTCAGGTCGGCCTGGACGCCGAGGGTCCACCGGCGCGCGGCGGGCCCCGGCCCTCCGTCGTCCCGCAGTCCCGCCCAGAGCGCCGCGCCCCCGCCCGCCGCGAGCAGCGCGGCGCCGCCGGCGCCGAGGGCGAGGAAGCGGCGGCGGCCGGTGGCGCGGCCAGGCTCGGGCGCCGCGGCCGCCGTGGCGTCGATGTCGGGCAGCGCCAGCATCGCGGCGGAGCGGTCGGCGATCAGCCGTACGACCTCGTCCGGCAGCCAGTCCGCGGTGCCCTCGGGCGCGTCCTCGACCAGGGCGTCGTCGAGTTCGGCGGCCGTCGGGCGGGCGGCGGGGTCCTTGGCGAGGCAGCGGAGCACCACGTCCCGTACGCCGTCGGGGACATCGGCCAGGTCGGGATCGTCGTGCACCGTGCGGTACAGCAGCGCGTCCACGGCGCCGGTGCCGAACGGCGGGCGTCCGCCGGCCGCGTACGCCAGCACGCAGCCCAGCGCGAACACGTCCGCCGCCGGGCCGACCTCCCGGCCCCGCGCCTGCTCGGGCGCGAGGAACCCGGGGGTGCCGACGACGGCGTCCGGCGAGGTGAGCGCGGTCTCCTCCGGGGAGCGGGCGATGCCGAAGTCGATGAGCCGCGGGCCGTCCACGGCGAGCAGCACGTTGCCGGGCTTGACGTCCCGGTGGACGAGCCCGGCCGCGTGCACGGCCGCGAGCGCTCGGGCGAGGATCTTGCCGAGTATCCGCGTGCCGCGCTCCGGCAGCGGGCCGCAGCGGGCGACGGCCTCGGCGAGCGCGGGGCCCGGCACGAACGCCGTGGCCAGCCAGGGGGCTTCGGCGTCCGGGTCGGCACCGGTGACGGGCACCACCCACGGGCTGCGCACCCGCCGGGCGGCGGCGGCCTCGCGGCGGAACCGGGCGCGGAAGTCCGCCTCCGCGGCGTACTCCGGGCGGATCACCTTGACGGCCGCCAGCTCGCCGGTGTCCGCGCGGCCGAGGTAGACGACGCCCATGCCGCCGGCGCCGAGCCGGGCGAGGAGGCGGTGGCCGCCGATCCGTACCGGATCCGAGGGCGTGAGCTGCTCCGTCACCGGCCGTTCCCCTCCGCACCGTTGCCCTGCGCGCCCTCGGCGCCCGGGGTGTCCTCCCCGCTCTCGCCGCCGGTCCCGTCGCGCCCGAGCGCGTCCGCCACCCGCCGGAGCATCCGGACCCCCGCCTCCCGGCCGATGTCCTGGGCCTCCGTCATGTCGTACCCGCGCCCGGCCCTGACCGAGACCGAGACGGTGACCTGGCCGAGCCGCATCTGCATCCAGGCGTACGGGGCGGGCGCCGCCCCCGCGCCGCGGTAGTCGCCGCTCTCGCGCAGCACGTCGTCGGCGTAGCGGTTCGCGGAGTCGCCGTAGTAGGAGGCGGAGGAGATCAGGTCCGTGAGCCGTTCGTCCGCGCCGAGTTGCTGCTCGGGGCAGCGGAGCATCTCCTCCAGCATCCCGGCGTTCTCCCAGTCGGCTTCCTCGGCGGTGCGGTGCACGGTGACCACGGCGACCAGCCGGGCGGCGCCCTTCCCCGCCGCGGGCGGGACCTCGAAGTGCCGCGAGAGCGTGGCCAGTACGTCGTCGGGGAGCGGCTCCTGGCGCCAGACGCAGTCGTCGCCGAGGACCGACCAGCGGCCGGGGTCGCTCTCGTACGGCGTGGCCTCGACCGCCTCGGGGCCGAAGAGCGCGGGTTCCGCGATGACCTCGTCGATCAGGGTGCGGGCGGCGGCTTCGTCCCGCGGCGCCTTCGCCGGGTCGGCGTCGAGCGCGGAGGTCGGCGCCGGGCCCGGGGCGCTCCGCGTACCGGAAGCGTGCGACGGCCCGGCGGATGGCTTCCCGTCGTCGCCCGTGCAGCCCGCGAGCGCGAGCACGGCGGCGAGCAGCACGGATCCGGCGCACCCCGCGGGCCGTCGTCGCACGAGTCTCCCCCACCCCTGAACGTGACGCAGCTCTCCCTGTCCCCCGGTAACGGATCGTACGGCGTCGCTCGACACGGTGTCAGCACGGGCGTGTACGGATCACGTAACACCGCGTGAACGCCCGGGGCCGGGGCGGGGGCGGGCGGAAGGCGGGGTGCGGTACCCGCCTTCCGCCGCCGGCCTCAGCCGGTCGCCAGCCTGCGGGTCACCTGCACCCGGGACTGGCAGCCGAGCTTGCGCATCACCTTGCGCAGATGGTTCACGACCGTCCACTCGGCGATGCCGAGCCGGCGGGCGATGACCCGGTTCGTCAGCCCCTCGGCCACCAGCAGCGCGACCTCCAGCTCCCGCTTGGTGAGGATGTCGGCCACGTCGGGGGGCACGTCGTCCCCGGCCACCGGGTGCGCGTCCGCGGCGGGCATCAGACGCAGCGCCGCTTCCCAGGTCAGCTCGGCGCCGGAGCGCCACGCCCACATGTAGTCGTCGGCGGTCAGCTCCTGGCTGGCGGTGGCGAGGATCGCCGTGGTCAGGTCGGTCAGCGGCCGTGGGCGGGGGTAGCCGAGCCGCCGGCGCAGCAGGTTGGCCAGGCCCAGCGTCGCCGTGAGCAGCCGCCAGTCGGTGATCCGGCGCCACTTGTACAGCGTGATCGCCAGCATCTCCAGGCACTCGGGCTGCTCCGCCGCGTCCGCGAGGCCGCCGAGCTGCTCGGCGGCGTCCGCGAACAGCGCCCGCGCCTCCGCCGAGTCCTGCTCCAGCAGCCGGACGGAGGCGAGGACGTAGCGGGCGGTGACCGCGCCGCCGAAGTCCTCGCGGCCCAGCTCCGCCGCCAGGGCGGTACGGGCCAGCTCGTCGGCGCGGGCCAGGTTGCCCGCGTCCCGCGCCACCACGGCGAGCCGCCGGCTGAGGTACCGGCCGACGCTGATCGCGGTGTCCCCGGTGACCCCCGCGCGGGCGGGAGAGGCCAGGACGGCCAGCCCCTCCTCGAACCGGCGGCGGGCGCGGTCCAGGTCCCCGGCGGCGTACGCCTCGTCGCCGAGCAGCCCGAGGCAGCGCACCAGGCCGACGTCGCAGTGCACGGCGCGGTACGCGTCACGGGCCTGGACGAGATAGCCGCGGGCCGCGCCGGAGCCGAGCCGCATCGCCAGCCCGCCGGCGGCCTCCAGCGTCCTGGCGTGCAGCCGGGCGTCCTCGACGCCGGCCCGCAGCACCTCCTCGGTCAGCCGCAGGCACTGCCGGGTCTGGGCGGCGCCGGTGGACTGGTCGCGCAGCGCGCCGGCGATGAGGGCCATGAACCGGCCGTCGCGGGCCTCCCGCCAGTAGCCGAACGCCGCGAGCAGGTCCGCCCGGGTCTCCGGTCCTGGCGCGGGGCGCGGTCCTGCGGACGGGGCGCCCGGCTCGGGTGGCGTGGGGTGGGGCGTGGCGAGCGCCAGGAAGTACTCGCCGTGCGCCTTGCGCAGCGTCTCGTGGACGGGCAGCAGGGCCAGCGACCGGGCCGCGGCGTGCCGTACGGAGCTGGGGATGCTCAGGCTCAGCTCGCCGTCGGGCCGCTCGTCGGGGATGAGCACGCTGGCGTCGATGAGCCGTTCCAGGGTCCGGTAGCCGGCGGCGTCGAAGCCGGTGAGCACACCGGCCGCGGCGCGGGTGGTGAACGGGCCCTCGAAGATCGCCAGTTGGTTGAGGAGCAGCCGCTCGTCGGCGGGCAGCCGGGCGAACACCCAGGAGACCATGCCGGAGATGCTGGAGTGCCGCGAGTACGGGTGCTGGTCGATGCGCCGCAGGTCGCCGGTGCCGCGCTCGAAGCGCTCCAGGATCAGGTCGGGTTCGGCGAGCTTGACCTGCTCGGCGGCCAGCTCGATGGCGAACGGCAGCCCGCCGACGAGCCGGCAGAGGGCCAGTACGTAGCGGAAGTTCTCCGCGGTCAGCTTGAACTCGGGCCGTACCGCCCGCGCGTACTGTACGAACAGCTCCACGGCCGGAATCCGCGAGACCGCCGGCAGGTCGGCCTCGACGCCGTGCCCGGTCGGCAGCGGCCGCAGCCGTACGACCCGCTCGCCGTACAGCCCGAGGCGGGTGGTGCCGACCGTGACCACCCGTACCTGCGGGCAGCTCCGCCGGAACTCCGTGAGCAGTGGCGCCAGTTCATCGGCGACGTCCTCGTAGTGGTCGAACAGCACGGTGTACGGGCCGGGGCCGAGGCCCTCCAGGGCCGACTGGACGGCGGCGGGGCCCTCGTGGAGCTGCTCCTTGAGCCGGCGCAGCATCAGCGCGCCCATGGCGGGGTCCGTGATCCGGCCGAAGTCGAACACCTCGACGGTGCCGCCGGGTCCGGGCCCGAAGCGGCGGAGGTACTCCATGACGAGCCGGCTCTTGCCCACCCCTGCCGGTCCGGTGACGGTCACCAGACCGGCGTCGGGCGCGGACAGCACGGTGGCGAGCCGGTCGAGGTCGCGGGTGCGGCCGACCAGCGGCGTGGGTGTGTCGCCCAGGTATCCGGCGGGGCTGGTCGCCCGGCCGGTTAACAGGTCCTCGGGACCCCACGCGTCCTCGTGCTCCTTGGCCGCGACTACGGCGCCGGCGTTCACGGCGCCGCGTCCCGGGAGGTGCCGGAAGCGACCGCCGACCGCGTACCCGTCGAGACGACCGCCCTCTTGCCATCAGGGCTCACTGCATTCCCTCCGCCGAAAGCTGTCCCGCTCCCCCGTGCCACGGTCGGCTCGCCCCTCTACCTGGCGAAGATCAATGTGGCGGGTGAGGGCGTGGGCTGGAACGTGATCTCCTCGAACTCCGACTTGACCAGCCACTCGTGGTAGTCGGCCCGCCGCCAGGTGCTGCCGTGCCTGCTCTTCAGCAGCATCTCCGAGGCGAACTGCAGGGCGTACTTCGAGCCGCCGCCCCGGTCGTCGTCCACGACGTAGTCGGAGACGACCAGCGTGCCGCCGGGCTTCAGGGCGGCCCTGATCTTCGCGAAGAGGGCCATGTTGTCCTGCGGCCCCTCCTGGCGGGCGATGTTGGAATACACCACGTAGTCGTACGCGGACGTGCCGAACTCCGTGGTGTGGAAGTCGCCGTCGATGTAGTCGACGCGCTCGCCCACCCCGCGCCCGGCGAGCAGCCGGCGCGCGATGGCGTTGATCGGCGCCCAGTCGAGCTGCGTGGCGCGGGCGGCCGGGTTGAGCTCCAGCCAGGTGCCGGAGATGATGCCCGAGCCGCCGCCGATGTCGAGGATCGAGACCTCCCCCGCGTCGGCGATCCCGAGGGCCTCGGCGGCGATCTCCGTCGCCGGCACCGACGACGCGGCCAGCGCCGTGACCAGCGCTTCCCAGTGCGGGTTGTCGGCGACCTCGACCACCGAGGTGGACAGCGGGCCGCCGGCGCGCACCACCTCGGGCAGGTCCGTGAGGGAGCCCATGTGGCCCATCTTGAACTGGGCGAAGCTGGTCAGGCTGGTAGGCAGGTGGTCCACCAGGTAGGTGGCCGCCTCCTCGGTGTTGTGGTACTCGCCGCCGCGCCGCTCGACGAGGTCCAGGCTGACCAGTCCGTCGAGCAGGGCCTGGGTGCCGCGGACGGACAGCTCGGCGCGGGCGGCCAGGGCGTCGACCGTACGGGCACCGTCCTCAATGTGCGTGAACAGCGCGTACTTCGCCGCGGTCCCCACGATGCCGGTGGCCCAGTAGCCCGTGATGAGCCGCAGCACCCGATCGGAGTTGGGACGGCCGTCGGTCATGCCGCTCCTCCCTTGTTGTCCTGCTCTACTGGAGACGTGGTAGGGGGCACGGCGGAACCCTCGTAGTGCCGCGACGAGCTGGTGTTGTTGCGCAGCGCCGGGCGGAGCGCCTCGACGACCCGCTCGGCCTGCTGGACGGAGAGTTCGGCGTGCATCGGGATGGCGAGCTGGCGCTGCGCGAGGTCCGCAGAGACGGGGCAGGTCTGGTCGGTCTCGTACGCGGGCTGCAGGTGGCTGGCCCAGGTGCCGTGGCCGCAGCCGATGCCCTGGGCGCGCAGGTCGGCGGCGACGCCGGCCCGGTCGACGCCCGGGTCGAGCGTCAGCAGGTACGACTGCCAGGCGTGGGTGCGGTCCGCGGGCACGTACGGGACGGTGACCAGCTCCTCGTCCTTGAGGAGTTCGGCGTAGCGGGCCGCCACCTGGTTGCGGCGGTCGAGCAGTTCCTCGATCCGGCCGAGCTGCACCTGGAGGATCGCGGCGGAGATGTCGGACAGTTTGTAGTTGTAACCGATGTCGGTGAAGATCGGGATCGGCAGGCCGATGACCCGGGCCTTGTCGAAGATGCTCCCGATGCCGAACGACGAGCGCAATCGCACGTCCGCGCCAATCGCGGGGTCCTCGGCGAGCAGCGCGCCGCCCTCGCCGCAGGTGATCCCCTTGCGGCCGTGGAAGGACAGGCAGGCCACCGGTGCCAGCGAGCCGGCCGGGCGGCCCTGGTACGTGGCGCCGATGGCGCAGGCCGCGTCCTCGATGAGGAACAGCTTGTGGCGGTCGGCGAGTTGCCGCAGCTCCGCGTAGTCGGCGGGCAGTCCGACCGTGTCCACGGCGATGATGCCGACGGTGCGCGGGCCGATGAGGTCGGCGACCGCCTGCGGGTCGACGGTGCCGGTGTCGGCCCGTACGTCCGCGAACACGGGGGTGGCGCCGACGTAGTGCGCCGCGTGGGCGGGCGCCGGGAAGGTGTAGTCGGCGACGATCACCTCGGCGCCGGGCTCCACCTTCAGCGCGAGCAGGGCGAGGTGCAGCGCGGCGGCGCAACTGCTCAGCGTGACGGCGTCGGCGACGCTGTAGCGGCGGGCCAGCTCGGCTTCGAGGGCCTTGCCCCGCGGGCCCTGGCCGGCCGTCCAGTCGGAGTCGAACACCTCCTCGACGGCGGCCAGCTCCTGCATGCCCAGACTCGCGTGAACCAATGGAATGCTGTCCATCGTTCCCTCTCGGGTGGTGCTGGTGGGAGACCGGTTACCCGTAGCGAAGCGGCGTGATCTGTTTGACGTCGTAGCGGTCCCGCAGAAGCTGCACGGCGCCGGGGTCCACGGTCTTGCCGCTGGAGAAGATCTCGCAGATCTCCTCGAAGTAGCGCTCGTGGTCGGGCGGCGGCGAGCTCTGGAAGAGCATGCGCGTCGGGGTGCTCGTGGGGTTGCGGAAGGCGTGCGGGGTGCCGCTGTCCACGAACATGCAGCTTCCGGGCCCGGCCCGCAGCGGCTTGCCGCCCTCGGGGGACTCCCAGTTGTGCCAGGTGTCCTCGGTGCGTGCCACGGGCTCGAAGGCGAACAGCTCCAGCTCGCCCTCAAGGACGTAGAAGAACTCCTTGGCGTCCTCGTGCACGTGTGCGCCGACGTCGAAGCCGGGCGGGACGACGACCTCGAAGGTCGAGGCGAAGCCGTTGTCCGCGCCGGTGACCTTGAAGGTCACCTCCTGCGCCTTCGTGATGAGCTTCCGTCCCTGACCGGGCGGGACGACCAGGCTGGTCATGCGATCTTCCCTTCGTGGTGGCTGACGGGGCGCGCGGCGGGGGCGCCGGCTCAGCCGACGGCGGCGGCGACGGGCGTACCGGCCGCCCGCTGCTGCGGGCCCTCGCCGACCCAACTGCCCACCGACATCTCGGCGGTGATGCCGGGGCCGAATCCCGCGATCATGCCGCTGGCGCCGGGCACGACGGAGTTCTCCTCGAAGAGGCGGCGCAGCGCCTCCAGCACGACGGCGCTGGCGATGTTCCCGTAGTCGGTGAGGGTCGACCAACTGTGCCGGAACATGTGCCGGTCGGTGTTGAGGAACTTGCTCAGGTCGTCCAGGATCCGCGGCCCGCCGGCGTGGATGATGTAGAAGTCCAGGTTCTCGACGTCCCAGCCGTGCTTCGTGGCCAGTTGGCGCAGCACCGGGGCCAGCGGCTCCATGGTGCCGGGCACCCGGCGGTCGAGCTGGAAGTGGAAGCCGGTGGAGCGGACCGCGTAGGAGATCCACTCCTCGGTGTCCGGGATGAGGTACGAGGCGTTGCGCTCCAGCGTCACGCCGGTGCCCCCGCGGCCGCGGACGACGGCGGCGGCGACGGCGTCGCCGAACAGGCCGTCGGAGAGCAGCGAGCCGATCCCGTCGTCCTCCGGCTGGTAGCACAGCGAGCACAGCTCGGCGGAGACGATGAGGACGTTGCTGCCGGGGTACGCGCGGCAGAAGTCGTGGGCGCGGTTGATGGCGGCGCCGCCCGCGGCACAGCCGAGCTGCGCGATGGGGATCTGCCGGGTGTCGGAGCGGAAGCCCATGGTGTTGATCAGCCACGCGGTCAGCGACGGCATGAGGAAGCCGGTGCAGGACACGTAGATGATCGCGTCGATGTCCCGGGGGGTCACGTCCGCGTTCGCCAGGGCCTCTTCGATGACCGGCGGGGTCATCCTCTTCGACTCGACCTCGTAGACCCGGTTGCGCTCCTCGAGACCGGGGTGGTCGAGGGTCTTCTCGATCGGCTGGACGATGTGCCTTTTACGCACGCCGGTCTTCTGGATGAGCCGGAGCGCCAGCGGAAGCTGTGGCTTTCCCGCGTGCACCTTCTTGGCGAATTCCAGGGTCTCTTCCATGGTGATGACGTATTCCGGCACGCTCACCGCTGGTTTGCAAAGAGTCGACATGCCTGGCATCCACCTTCTGAGGTAGAGGTTTCCCCGAAGTTTCCCGTCGCACCCGTTCGGGGTTACAGCAAATTCGGCCGCGCCGCCGCCGCTTTAGCAACGGTGCACAAGCGCTGTATATGTTTGCTCATTTCGCTTGCGATCGGCTTGGTGTCGACTTGGCAACGCGAGAGGAATGCCCGCCGATCATGCGGGGGTGCAGGTCACGCCCGCACGACGCCCTCCGAGGGGCGTGCAGCAGACCGCGCCGCCCGGACTCGGGGCGGGCGAGGACGCCGGCGGCCGGCCGGAGGCCGGCGCCGCCGAGTCTCCCCGTACAGGGCGCGGTTGCGCAAGTTGCGTACGGCACGGGAGGGCCGGTGCGCCCCTGAGGGGGCCCGGCCCTCGCCGTCCGCGGTGGTCAGCGCGAGCCGACGACCTCGCTGCGGCTGCCGGAGACCGCCTCGGTGACGGAGCGTGCGATGTGCTGGCCGGTGAGCCCGGCCTGTTCGAGGATGCCGCCGCGGCTGTTGTGGTCCAGGAACTCCTGCGGCAGGCCGAAGGACGTCACCGGGGTGGCGACGCCCGCGTCGCGCAGGTCGCGGCAGACGGCGTCGCCGAAGCCGCCGGAGATGCCGTTGTCCTCGACGGTGACCACGAGGCGTACGTCGCGGGCCGCGGCGGCCAGTGCCGGGTCGACCGGCTTGACCCACCGCGGGTCGACGGCGAGCGCGCCGATGCCCTGGTCCGCGAGCCGGGCCGCGGCGTCCGCGCACACCCCGGCCATCACGCCGGCGCCGACGAGCAGCACGTCGGTGGCGGTGCCCTCCTCGGGGCGGGCCACGACGTCCATGCCGCCGAGCTTGCCGAGACCCGGGACCTCCTCGCCGGCCGGCGCCTTCGGCCAGCGCAGCAGCGTCGGTCCGGTGGAGTCGTCCAGCGCCTCGGTCAGCAGCTCCGAGAGCCGCTTGGCGTCCCGCGGGGCGGCGACGCGCATGCCCGGGATCATCTGGCTGATCGAGCCGTCCCACATGCCGTTGTGGCTCGCGCCGTCCGGGCCCGTGACACCCGCGCGGTCCAGCACGAAGGTGACCGGCAGCTTGTGCAGGGCCACGTCCATGAGCATCTGGTCGAACGCCCGGTTGAGGAACGTCGAGTAGAGCGCCACCACCGGGTGCAGCCCGCCCATCGCGAGCCCCGCCGCCATGGTGACGGCGTGCTGCTCGGCGATGCCGACGTCGAAGACCCGGTCCGGATGTGCCTTGGCGAACGGCGCGAGCCCGGTGGGGTGCAGCATCGCGGCGGTGATCGCCACCACGTCCTCGCGCTTGCCGCCGATCTTGAGGATCTCGTCGGCGAACACGTGCGACCAGGTACGCGCGGCCTTCTTCACCGGCGCGCCGGTCAGCGGGTCGGTGTTGGCACCGACCTGGTGCAGGTGGTCCTCGTCGTTGTTCTCGGCGGGCGCGTAGCCGTGGCCCTTGCGGGTCAGCACGTGCACGATCACCGGGCCGCCGAAGTCCTTGGCGTGGGCCAGCGCGAGTTCGAGCCCCGCCTGGTCGTGGCCGTCGATGGGGCCGACGTACTTCAGGCCCAGATCCTCGAACATCACCTGCGGCTGCAGGACGTCCTTGAGACCCTTCTTGATCCCGTGCAGCGTCTCGTAGAGGGGCGCGCCGACCAACGGGGTCTTCGGCAGCGTCGACTTGATGGAGGCGAGCACGTTCTCGTACTTCTGCGACGTCCGCACCTGCGCGAGGTGGGTGGCGATGGCGCCGTGCGTCGGCGAGTACGAACGCCCGTTGTCGTTGACGATGATCACGACCCGGTTGGACTTGGCCGCGGCGATGTTGTTCAGCGCCTCCCAGGCCATCCCGCCGGTCAGGGCCCCGTCACCGATGACCGCGGCCACCGTCCTGTCGTCCTCGCCGCGCAGCTTGAACGCCTTGCCGAGACCGTCGGCGTACGACAGGGAGGTCGAGGCGTGCGAGTTCTCCACGTGGTCGTGGGGTGACTCGGCCTGGCACGGGTATCCGGACATGCCGCCGGGCTGCCGCAGGGTGGCGAACTCCTCCTGCCGGCCGGTCAGCAGCTTGTGCACGTACGACTGGTGGCCGGTGTCGAAGATGAGCGGATCGCGGGGGGAGTCGAACACGCGGTGCATGGCGATGGTGAGTTCCACCACGCCGAGGTTCGGACCCAGGTGCCCGCTGTTCGCCGACACCGTGGAGATCAATCGGTCCCTGATCTCCGCGGCAAGACCGGTGAGCTCATTCGGCCCAAGGTCCTTGAGATCCTTCGGACCACGGAGCGAATCTAGAAGTGTCATGGAACAACACTCGGGGCCAGGACTGAATTCAGCAAGGAGTCCCGCGAGGCAACATGTTGCCGGTGGCCCCGGCATGGCAGACTCTTGTCATTTTTGCGGGCGTATGATCGATCGGTCCCGGCCTGTGCGGGACGCCAAGCCGTCGCCAACTCGCGGCACAGTCCTGCCCAAGGACCGTGCCCATACTCAAAACCGTGGAGCGGTGCGGCGAGGCATTAATTCAAGTAACGCGGGAGCGCTCGTCCGCCGCTCCACTATCCACTTTCCGGTACGTGTCGGCGCCACCGTCAGCCGGGGCTACTGGACTTCGAGTACGGCGACGCTGAACTGGAAGCCCACGCCCTCGCCGATGAGGAGAATCACGTCGCCGCGGTTACAGCGGCCGCTCTCCGCGAGATATTCGAGGGCGCTGAACTGGTCGCCCGGGCCGATGTGGCTCGTCGTCGCGAAGTAGTCCCACGTGGTGCGGGAAACGGGAATCTTCAGCATGTCGAGATACCGCTGCAGGAAGGTCCTCCCGACCGCCGGCAGAACCACGCAGGCCACGTCGTCCAGGCTGACGCCGGCCAGCGCCAGGGAACTGTCGATCGTGGCCCTCAGACCCGCTTCGAGGCGCCCGTGCACCTCGGCGGTGTCCCTGCCGGTCCGCTGGAAGAACGCACCGGCGCGCGCGCTCACGTCGACGGGGGTGCGGTCCGAGGGGACTTCGACGTGCAGCCCGCTCAGCGTCGGATCGGTGAGGGTCGCCCCGGACAGCAGCCGGGCGTAGCCGCCGGCCCGGCCGAGCACGACGGCGGACGCGCCGTCGGCGAAGACGAAGTTCGGATTGCAGTCGAAGCGGTCGATGTGGGGCATCCGCCAGAGTTCGGCGGCGACGACGAGGGCGGCGGGGTCCTCGGTGAGCAGCAGGCGGTGCCCGGCCATGACGAGGGCGTCGACACCGGCGGCGCAGGACGCGTTGGATATCTGGGTGGTGAAGGCGCTCGGCGCGCGGACCGCTTCCGCGATCGCCGCGGGCAGGTTGTAAAGGCGCGGGTGCGTGAAGGGGAAGACGCTGACGAACAGCAGGCTGCGGATGTCGGCGGCCGGCACGTCCGACCTGGCGGTCGCCGAAAGGGCGGCGGCGGACGCCAGGTCGAGGATGGAGCTGGATTCGTCCGCGATGGTGACGCCGGTGTATTCGGCGATGTCGGCGCTCTCCCGGGTGTACAGCCCGTCGCGAATGGCGTCTTCGATGGGCATGGCGGGCGGCAGTTCGGTCGCCGCGGCGGCGATGTAGAGCGCGCCGCCCTTCGTGAAGTCGGTGGCGCTGGGGGTCAGAGCCGGAAAGGGGGGCTGGGCCATGAGGAGCCTCCGTGAGGGCACTTGGGCGGGGTGCGTGGACGGTCGTGGCGGCACCTGTCGGGCACGCGTGCGCCGGGCGGGAGGACGCCCCGGGGCGGCCCCCCGTAATCCGACAGGACAGCGCTCCGGAATGTGAGGCCGGCGGCCGGCCGCGCGACTGAGCGCACGGCCGGCGGCCCGCGGCGGTTCCGGCCGTGCGCTCAGTCGGCGGCGAGGAGCGCGTGCGCGGCCGGGGTCAGGGACCCCACCCGGGGCGCGGCGGCCTCCTCGTACTCCTGCCACCGCTGGATCTCGCGGCAGTCGGGGCGTACGAGCATCGCTCCCGCGGGCGGCAGCCCGAGGGCGTCGGCGGTGGCCAGGTCGAGGGTGTGCACCGCGAGCGGCACGGGCCCGGTGTCCACGGCGCCGGCCCCGGTCCAGCGCTTCCCCTCAGGACCGGTGAGCAGGGTGAGCCCGTCGCCGATCAGGTCGACGGTGGAGACCGGCTCGTCCCGCGTGCCTTCCGCGGGCCGCAGCCAGTGGTGCGCCAGCCGTCCGTTGAGGTCCCACGGCAGGGTCTCCGCGGCGGTGGCGGGCTCGGTGGGCGGGGCGGCGGAGAAGTCGACGTTGTGCCTGCCGACCGGGCGGCGCTCGGTCTCGTAGGTGTCGAGCAGGTCGTCCTGTGCCCAGCCCCGGAGCGTCCAGGCGAGCTTCCAGCCGAGGTCGAAGGCGTCCTGGATCGCGGTGTTCATGCCGGTGCCGCCGCGGGGCGTCATCCGGTGGGCGGCGTCGCCGATGACGAAGCCGCGGCGCTCCCGGTACCGCTCGGCGAGCATGGCGGCGAGCGCGAAGCTGCTGAACCGCTCGATCCGCGGCCGGAGCGTGTCGACGCCCGCCGCGCGCGCCAGCAGCGCGGCCAGCCCGGCGTCGTCGAGGTCGGCAAGACCCGGCTGACCAGGGGCGCGGCCGCGCGCGAAGCTCCACCGGTCCCCCTGGCCGCGGCGGCTGAGGAAGCCGGCCGCGTCCGGCCGGGTGATCATGTAGACGGCGGGCTTGCGGTCCGGGTCCCCGATGACGCCGTCGAGCTCCGCCCGGAACTGGACCGACTCGTAGCCGCCCAGGTGGTCCAGGCCCTCCATGGCGATGCCGAGTTGCTCGCGCACCGTGCTGTACGGGCCGTCGCCGCCGATCACGTAGCGCGCCTCGACCACGTGGCTGGTCTCGGTCGCCCGGTCCAGGAGCGTGGCCCGGATGCCGTCGTCGTCCTGGAAGAGGGCGGTGAGTTCGCAGCCGAGCCGCACCTGCGCGGCCGGCAGCGTGCGCAGGTGGGCCAGGAGCACGGGCTCCAGGTCGTCCTGCGGCGCCCACGCCGGCCGGGTGGGGCTGACCAGGGCCGCCTCGGGCCGGGTCGGGATGGCCATCGGCATCTCGGTGCCGGTGCCGGTGCCGGCGGCCAGGGTCTCGGTGACGTACTGGTACGCCTCGACATCGCTCGCCTTGGCGCGTACCGCCGCCTCCAGGCCCCAACGGCGCATCAGCTCCATGGTCCTGGTGCTGATGAGCATGGCCCGCGACAGCTCGGACGCCTCCGGGCGCTTCTCGACGAGCAGGACGTCGACGCCGTAGCCGGCGAGGGTGATACCGGCCACCATGCCGGCAGGACCGGCGCCCACCACGAGCACTTGCACCTGGTCAGGCAGCAATTGCCCCGATTCCCGTAATCCCGTCATGGCATCCGACGCTAAGCACCCGCCGTGGACACCGTCAAGGCGACCTTTACGGCCGCCAATCGACCGCCAAGCGGCTGCCAAGACATCGCCAAGCGGACGGCGGGGACGGTCGTACGGAATCGGAGAAGCCACCATGACCTGCACGTATCCACGGATACGCGGCCTCTGGCCGAAAGGCGGAGACCCGCGCCGGCCCGCAGCGGCGACCTCGTCCTCCTCGTCTCCGAGGGGCTCGGATTCCGGTGGACCGCCGCGCTCCTCCAGGCCCTGTGGTCACCCCGGCGGGGTACCCGCGTCACATTCCGGCGGGGTGTCTTGTCGTACAGAGGGAGACGACGAACACGTCATCCGGCGAGCAGGCGGCCCGGGAACCACCACGACCCGCTTCTCCGTCCCCCCGCGATCGCGCCCGGACGGCACCGCCTGCTCACTCAGATCCGCACACCCGACCAACCAGGAGAAACCATGACGACCCCGGCACCGTCGTTCACCGAGCCGGCGCCCGCGGAGCGCCTGGAGAAAGTGGCCTCCGCACTGAAGGGCAACGGCTTCGAGGCCGAGATCCTCGACGACGCCGCGGCCGCGCGTGCCCGCGTCAAAGAGCTGGTTCCCGAGGGCGCCACCGTGTTCACCGGGGCCAGCGAGACGCTGCGCCTGTCCGGCATCGACAAGGATCTCAACAGCGAGCGGTACGAGTCCGTCAGGACGCAGAGCCTGGCCATGGACCGTGCCGCCCAGCGAACTGACATCCGGCGGCTGCTCGGCCACCACGACGTCATCGTCGGCAGCGTCCACGCGGTCACCGAGACCGGCTCCCTCGTGATCGGCTCGGCCAGCGGAAGCCAGCTCACCGGCTACACCGGCGGCGCCGACCACGCCATCTGGGTCGTCGGGGCGCAGAAGGTGGTGCCCGATCTGGAGACCGGGATGCGCCGCCTCGAAACCCACTGCACCAAGCTGGAGGACGAGCGGGCCCAGAAGGCGTACGGCGTGGGCAGCGCCCTCAACCGCGTCCTCATCCTCCACGCCTTCAACCCGAACTACTACCCCGGGCGCGGCACCGTCCTGCTGCTCCGCGAGGCCATCGGGTTCTGACCCCGCCGGGAGCCGGGACGGCCGCGGGGCCGCGCGCCCGGCACCGCGCCGGCCCCGGCCGGCTCCGTCCACCGCAGGAACACCAGGAGGAACGACCGTGTCTGGCTTGCAGGACAAGGTAGTGATCGTGACGGGCGGCGCCGGCGGGCTGGGCCGGGCGGTCGTCGCCCGCCTGGCCCGGGACGGGGCCGCGGTGGTGGTGACCGGGCGGGGCAGTGAGCAGGGCGAGAAGACCGCCGCCGAGGCCGGCGGGATGTTCCTCCGCCACGACGTGACCGTCGAGGACGACTGGAAGGCCGTGGTGGACGCGGTCGTCGGGCGCTACGGCAGGCTGGACGGCCTGGTCAACAACGCCGGGGTCGACTCCTGGTCGCTGATCGAGGACGAGAGCCTGGAGAAGTTCGAACAGGTCGTGAAGGTCAACCTCACCGGGGTCTTCCTCGGCGTGAAGACGGTCGTCCCGGCGATGCGCGCGGCCGGCGGCGGCTCGATCGTCAACGTCGGCTCCGCCACGGGCCTGAACGGGCACCCCATGACCGCGGGGTACGGGGCGTCCAAGTGGGGCGCCCGCGGCCTGACGAAGACGGCGGCGGTGGAGCTGGGCCGCTACCGGATACGGGTGAACTCCGTCCATCCCGGCCTCGTCTACACCCCGATGACCGCCGCCAACGGCGCCCAGCCCGGCGAGGGCAACTTCCCCTTCGCCCCGCTGAACCGGCTCGGCACGCCGGAGGAGATCGGCGAGGCGGTGGCCTTCCTGGTCTCCGACGCGGCCTCGTACATGACGGGCGCGGACATCGCCGTGGACGGCGGCTGGTCGGCCGGCGAGACCGCCCTGATGAAGCACGCCCCCGACCCCTCCCCCTGAGCCACCGCTTCCCCCCCGGCCCGCGGGCCGGGGGGCGGGGGGCGGGGGGCGCGGGCGGTCAGCCCAGCAGCTCGGCCATCCGGTCGAGCTGGCGCAGGGTCTCGTCGCGCGGCGCGGACCGCAGGTTGAAGGTGATCTCGTCCACGCCCGCCTCCGTCAGGTCCGCGACGGCCTTCGGCTCGGGCGGGGCCGCGTGCACGACGACCGGCACCCGCCGCCCGGCGCGCTCGCGCAGCTCGGCGACGGCGGGGACGAGCGCCGGAGGGCTCGCGCCGAACGGGAACCAGCCGTCGCCGTACTCGATGATCCGGTCGAACGTCCCCGGCGCCCAGCCGCCGACGAGCACCGGGATCGGGTGCGCCGGCTTCGGCCAGCAGTACGCCGGCGGGAAGTCGACGTACTCGCCGTGGAACTCGGCCAGTTCGTGGGTCCACAGCTCCTTCATCGCCAGCACCCGCTCGCGCATCAGCGCGAACCGGGTACGCGGGTCCGTGCCGTGGTCGCGCATCTCCTCGCGGTTCCAGCCGGCGCCGATGCCGAGGACGGCGCGGCCGTCGGAGATCCGGTCGAGCGAGGCCATCTCCTTGGCGAGGAGGATCGGGTCGCGCTGCGGGATCAGCGCGATGCCGGTGCCGAGCTGCAGCCGCTCGGTGACGACGGCGGCGGCGGTGAGCGTCACGATCGGGTCGAAGGTGCGGTAGTAGACCTGGGGCAGTTCGCCACCGCCGGGGAAGGGCGTCTCCCGGCTGGCCGGGATGTGGCTGTGCTCGGTCACGAACAGCGAGTCGAACCCGCGCTCCTCCACCGCCACGGCGAGCGCGGCGGGGTCGATGCCCTTGTCGGTCACGAACGTCGATATGCCGAACTTCATACGCGATCCTCAGCCGTCAGCGGAGCTTGATGGTGGTGGGCAGCGAGGAGAAGCCCCGGATGTTGGTGGTGTAGACGCGGACGGCACGGTCCGCGTCGATCTCGTACGCGCTGATGCGGCGCGCCAGTTCCGCCAGCACGACGCGCGCCTCCAGCCGGGCCAGCGGGGCGCCGAGGCAGTAGTGCGGGCCGCCGCCGAAGCTGATCACGCGGTGGGTGTCGCGGCCGAGGTCGAAGCGCTCGGCGTCGGGGAACACCTCGGGGTCGCGGTTGGCGGCGGCGATCAGGCACAGGACGCGCGCGCCCGCGGGCATGGGCACGCCGTGCAGGGTGCGGTCCTCGGTGAGGGTACGGACCATGTACTGGACGGGCGTGTCGTAGCGCAGCGTCTCCTCGACCCACTCGGTGATCCCGCCGTCGAAGGCGCGGGCGCGCTGGTCCGGGTTGCGCCACGCCCAGTACCAGGCGTTGCCCAGCATCCGCAGGCTCGTCTCGTACCCCGCCGTGACCAGCAGCCCCAGCACGGCGACGATCTGCTCGTCCGTCAGGGGCGCGCCGTCGGGCCGGGCCTGGCCCAGCGAGGTCAGCAGGTCCGTGCCGGGGTCGCGGCGCCGTTCGCCGACCCAGCGCAGGTAGTAACCGGCCAACTCGCCCATCGCCTGGGCGTTCTCGGGCGTGAGGTCGCGGGCGCCGGGCGGGCGGTGGAAGGCGAGGTGGATGAGGCGGCGCGCCTCCGCCCTGTCCTCGTGCGGGACGCCGATCAGCTCCGAGATCACGTCCATCGGGACGGTGGCGGCGATATCGGCGACGAAGTCGAACGACTCGCGCTCCAGCGCCGGGTCGAGGTGGGCGCGCACGATGTCGCGGATCCGCTCCTCAAGACCGTTCATGTGCCGGGGGCTGAACACCCCGGACACCAGGGCCCGGGTCCTGGTGTGGTCGGGCGGGTCCATGGCGTTGAACGACATCACCTTGTGCGCGTCGGGTCCCCAGATGGCCGAGTCGAGCAGCGGGCCGTTGGCACTGGAGAAGCCCGCCGAGTCGCGCAGCGCGGCGTCGACGTCCGCGTGCCGCGACAGCGCCCAGATGTCCAGCTCCTCGTTGTGGTAAACGGGCGCCTCTTCGCGAAGCTGCGCGTACAGCGGATAAGGATCGACGTTGAGCTGCTCGTCGTAGGGGCTGTACTCCACTGCCATACTCCATCGCCTCCACCGTGGTGATCGGTTCATGGGTCCCTGCGCCGAGTCGACCGGATTCCGCCGGCCGGAACGCGAACGAGCAGGGGCCGGCCGGCTCATCGGGCGGGGGGAGGGAACGCGGCTCGAAGGCGCCCTGCTCGCACGTGGATATGTGCGTCTCATCTGTACGACAAGGCACGCTGGCCGAATGTGAGGCGTGGCGCTGACCCGGTGTGCGGGTGGGTTACCTTGACGAGATGCCGAGGGCGGTTGCGTGGAGGAGGCTGGTGGCGCGATGACCACCGAGTCGGGGCCGGGGTTCGCGGCACCGGATCCGAGCCTGGGTGTGATCATGGGCGAGCGGCGCCAGATGATCAATCTGGCCTACCGGCTGCTGGGTTCGCTCTCGGACGCCGAGGACGCGGTGCAGGAGACGTACGCCCGCTGGTACGCGATGCCGCGGGCCGAGCAGGAGGCCATCGAGTCCCCCGGCGCCTGGCTGACGACGGTGACCAGCCGGATCTGCCTGAACCTGCTGAACTCGGCGCGGGTGCGGCGGGAGACGTACGTCGGGCAGTGGATTCCCGAGCCGCTGCCGGAGCACACCGAGTGGACCACCGCCCGCGGCGGCGGCAGCCCTATGGACCCGGCCGACCGGATCACCCTGGACGAGTCGGTGAGCATGGCGTTCTTGGTCATGCTGGAGTCGATGACGCCGGCCGAGCGGGTGGCCTTCGTGCTGCACGACGTGTTCCGGTACTCCTTCGCGGAAGTGGCCGAGATCGTCGGCCGGTCGCCGGGAGCATGCCGGCAGTTGGCCTCCTCCGCCCGGCGCCGGATCCGGCCGACCCGTACCCCCGCGACCGCGCCGGTCAGGAAGGCCGGCATCGTCCGGGAGTTCCGGCAGGTCTGGGAGGCCCAGGACATCGACGGCCTGATCGGGCTGCTGGATCCGAACGCCACCGTGACCGCCGACGGCGGCGGGCTGGCCGCCGCGGTCGCCCATCCGGTCACCGGCGGCAAGGAGATCGCCATCGCCTGCGCCGACCTGGCGGCCCGGGCCCCGCTGACGATCCTGGAGCGTACGGTCAACGGCCAGCCGGGTCTGGTCAGTCAGCGGAACGGCGAGACCGTCGCGGTTCTGGCCTTCGACATCGACCGGGACCGCATCACCCGGATCTGGGCTGTGCTCAACCCCGAGAAACTCCGCGCCTGGACCACCGGCTGAGTCCGCCACCGGCACGTTGTCCGCGCGGAGTAGCAATATGTTGCCCCCTCCGGATCGCCCGATCCGTCCCCGGGTAGGAAGCGGGCTTCCCCCATAAGATGATCGCGCCGGGAGAGAGCCGGGGGAAGCAGCCGGCAACTAAGCTGGGGGCATGATTCCTTGGCTGCAGCATTCCTGCGAAACCGTGTTCCGCGGATGACCCGCTCAGCGGCTGACATTCCGACCGCCCGCGGCAGAGTCCTGCATCCGGCGCGCGCCAATACCGCCTTACGCAGCCCCGCCTGCCTATCGCGAAAGGATCGCACATGAGCGCTTCCGCCGCCCCGGCGAAGGTGCACCAACTCGTCAGCGCCTTCGTGGACGCACCAGACGACCGTCTCGACGCGGAGTTCCGGCAGTTGACGGGCGCGCTGTGGGGGGACGGTGCCGCCACCGACCTCGCCCTGCCGGCCGCGCAGGAACTCGCCGGCCGTTTCGAGACGCTGGACGACCGGAGACGCGGCTACGCGGCGGTGCTGCTCGGTCTCCTCGTCGAGACCGAGTATCCGGCGACGGACGGCCCCCTCGCCACCGCGGTCGGCACCGGCCTCGACGCCTACGCCGACCTGGCGGGCGGCCTCGACCAGGGCGACCCGCTCTTCCTGGCGCTGTGCTATCTGCTGGCGCACTTCCCCGCGGCCCGTGAGCGCGTGCTCGCCGCGGCCCGGCAGGCCGGCCTGCACGAGGACGACTACTCCCGGCTCGACCGGGCGCTGGCCACGCTGGACCCCGAACACCCCGTTCTCGGCCGGGTGTTCCCCTCCCCGGCCGCCTGGCAGCGGTACGGCGCGGAGGGCGACTTCGACAAGCGCTGGATCGAGGCGATGTCCCCGGAGGAGGTCGTACGCGGCTGGCGCGCCGACACCGGGACGGCCTTCGCCGGCCTCGGCGCCAAGGCGTACTGGGCGGTGCGCAACTGGACCTCCCCCGCCGTCCCCGCGGAGATCGACTTCCCGCCGGACGAGAAGATCGCCCGTGCGGGCGAGCCGGCCGTGAACCTCTTCGACGCGCACGAGCCCGCGCTGCGCTGCCCTGCCTGCGGCGGCGCCTTCGAGGTCGCCGAGCGCCGGGCGCGGTGCACGCAGTGCGACACGGCGTACCCGATCTCGGCCGGCATCCTGGACCTCACCAAGACCATGGCCGGGGACGAGGCCGACGACTTCGACTTCATGGTCGCCGAGACGCCGGGCATGACCCTCTTCTACGAGCGGATCGCCCGCCCCAACTTCCTGCGGCTGTGCGGCAGCAACTGGGACGACGCGGTGACCACCGGCATCGAGGACGACTACCTGGCCCGGCACGTCCGCCCGGTCGAGGGCCCGGTGCTCGACCTCGGCTGCGGCGCGGGCCGCTGGACCGGCGTCCTCGCGGACACCGTCGGCGCGGAGCGCGTCCTCGCGCTCGACGCGACCGGCCCGATGCTCTCGATGCTGCGCGCCCGGCTGGCCGGGGTCCCGGCGATCAGGTCCGGCGCCGCGCCGCTGCCCTTCAAGGACGCGAGCCTGGGCGCGGTGCTGTGCTGGAACGCGCTCCAGGCGTTCCCCGACCCGCCGGCGGCCGTCGCCGAGGTCGGGCGGTGCCTGCGGCCCGGCGGCACGTTCACGGTGATGACGTTCCGGAACTCGGACGATCCCGTCTACCGCCACTTCGTCGCCGCCCACACCCCCGCCGAATACCGGGTCGGGCCGCGCCCGTTCGACCCGGACGCGCTCAAGCAGTTGCTGGCGGACGCCGGGCTGCGGATCCGCGAGGAGTGGGGTCCCGGCACGTTCGTCTTCTTCACCGCGGAACGCGCGTAACCGGCGCCGCCGGCCCTCGTCCCCGGCACCGCGCGAGCCGTCCACGGCCGCGGGGACGAGGGCCGGCGCTCCGGCGCGGGGGTGCACGTCCGGTACGTACCGGGCGGGCATCCGCCTGCCGGAGCGGAGGCGCAGGTCACGGCCGTCGCCCTACGGAGTAAGCTCGTTGCCGGCTGTTGTCACCGACAGCCGCGACCGGCACGGACGGGAGGCGGCGACGTGGTACGGCACCGGGCCGGTGGCGGTTCCCGGCTCGTCACATCGGCGGGATCCCGCCGGTCATCAACTTGGCAGGCGCCGGTGAGAGGACTTGACCAGATGAGTGATCACGACTGGCTGGCCGAGCGGTTCGAAAGTGATCGCCCCCGTTTGCGCGCGCTCTCGTACCGGATGCTCGGCTCTGCCGCCGAAGCAGACGACGCGGTCCAGGAGGCGTGGATCCGGCTGAGCCGCTCGCGCACCGACGAGGTGGAGAACCTCAGCGGCTGGCTGACGACGATCGTCGCCCGGGTCTCGCTGAACATGCTCCAGTCCCGCAAGTCACGCCCCGAGGACCTGGTGGACACCACCGAGGCCGGCGAGCCGCACGGCGAGGCCGCGCCGGACGACCCGGAGGAGGAGGCGGTCCTCGCCGACTCCGTCGGCGTCGCGCTGCTGGTGGTGCTCGACACCCTCACGCCCGCCGAGCGGCTGGCGTTCGTGCTGCACGACATGTTCGCCGTCCCCTTCGAGGAGATAGCGACCATCGTCGACCGCTCCCCCGCCGCGGCCCGCCAACTGGCCAGCCGCGCCCGCCGCCGCGTGCAGCGGGCCGCACCGCTGGCCAGGACCGCGGCCGTCGGCGTGTACGACGAGAGCGCGGACACCCCCAAGACGGGCAAGTCCGATCTGGCCAACGCCTTCCTCGCCGCCTCCCGCGAGGGCAACTTCGAGGCGCTGCTGTCGATGCTGGACCCGGACATCGTGCTGCGCTCCGACGCGACCGCCGTGCAGATGGGCGTCGACGCCGAGCTGCGCGGGGCCGACGCCGTCACCCGCGTCTTCGCCGGCCGCGCCTGGGCGCCGGTGCCGGCGCTCATCGACGGGACGGCCGGGCTGGTCTGGGCGAAGGGCGGCCGGCCGCAACTCGCGTTCCGCTTCACCGTCGACGACGGGCGGATCACCGCCATCGGCATCCAGGCCGAGCTGACGGACGTCGACATCGCGCTCGCGCTCTAGCGCGCGTCCCGTACGGACGGCGGAAGGGCCGGTGTTCCCGCGACGGGAGCACCGGCCCTTCCTGCCGAGCGGCCTAGTCGTTGAGCGAGTCGAACGCCTTGAGCAGCTTCCGCTGGATGTCGCTGATCTGGTAGTACGAGCCGAGCTTGTAGTACTCCTCGCGGGGCGTGAGCGTGAGGCCGTAGACGAGGGTGCGCGCGGAACCGATCAAGTTGAACAACCGTCGAACCTCGGCGATGGTCAAGGCTGCGAGTCGGCGTGCGTGCACTCGTGGCCTCCTGGGCTCGTCCGGTCTTGCGGAGCCCTTTTTTTCGCGACCCGCGCCATCGCCGCCAAGAATGCCAACGCCAGCATGGACATGGTGATGTGGCGATACCAGGCGTCGTACTTGCGCACCTGGTAGTTGTCCAGCCCGGCCTGCTGTTTCGCGGCCTCAAAGCACTCCTCGACCGGCCAGCGCAGTCCGATGACCGCGACCAATTCCGACAGCGATTCCTGGCGCGGGTTGTGGCAGTGGAAGTAGGAGATCTCTCCGTTGTCGATGTTGCGCCGGATCACATACAGGTGTCTCTCGCGCCCGGCGATCACGGCCCAGTCGTAGGTCCGAAACCCCTTCGCGCCGATACCGCAGGCGCGGCGCGTGAAGTCCCCCGGCCGCAAGCCGGCCGCCAGGACGTCCAAGCGGGTCGGGCAATCAGGGTTGGTGGTGACGCCCCCGGTGTTGATGTCGGTGGACTTCGGAACGGCCATGCAGTACGCGGTGCCGCCTTCTTCCAGGAATCTGCGCAGCCCGCGGTTCTGACCGAACTCCTCGTCCGCCGTGAACCACGAGAACGGCACCCCAGCCGCCACCGCGCGCTCGATCATGGCCTGGACCTGCTGCGGACGGGTACGGAAGACCACCTCGTCATCGATTCCCGCCTCGCGGCGGCGCTCGAAGTCAGCGCACCAGGACTCCTGCGGCAAATACAGCTCCCGATCGATCAGGACGCGGTCGCCGCTGCGGTTTGCGTAGGCCAGGAATGTCCCGATCTGGCAGTTATCGATACGCCCGAGGGAGCCGGAGTACTGGCGCTGGACCCCGGCCGACTTCCTCCCTTTCTTGGCGAATCCGGTGGGATCGGCGATGAGCACGCCCCGGGGGTCCGCGAAATGTTCCATGGCGTAGTCGCGGGTCAGGTCCCGCAGCAGGTCCGCGCTCCAGGGGGTGAGATTCAAGAACCGCTGGAGCGCCTTGGGTTCCTTGGCGCCAGCGAACTCGGCAATGGTCCAGCCGTTCTTCCGCTGGAGCGGCGAAAGGAGCCCACGCAGGTACTGGTGGGCGTGCTCGCGGGATTCAGGGCGGTAGAACAGCGGACTGATCCGCTCGCGCAGCGCAGTGAACTCGCGCTTCCACACGGCTAATTCAGCACGGGTTACCGCGCCTTGCGGGAGATCTTGATCACGGGCTTGCGTCGCTGCCATGGACGAAGTCTCTCCCAACCCCATGATCAAGATCTAGCCCTGTAGTACTAGTCGTTGAGCGAGTCGAACGCCTTGAGCAGCTTCCGCTGGATGTCGCTGATCTGGTAGTACGAGCCGAGCTTGTAGTACTCCTCGCGGGGCGTGAGCGTGAGGCCGTAGACGAGGGTGCGCGCCTCGCCCGCGTACGCGTACGGCGCGTTGTTCGCGTACTTCGAGAACTTCGCCAGGTCCTCGTCCCGCTCGGCCGGCGCCAGCGTGGGGTCCCTGCTGATCACGGCGAAGCAGAGCCGTTCGATCCTCCCGCTCTCCCAGTTCAGCGTGGGGTAGACGGAGAACGAGCGGCGCGCGAACGTCAGCCCCACCTCACCGGTCTCCTTCAGCCCCATGTCGCGGATCATCGACCGGACGGCCTCGGGCCCGAGGATGTCGGGGGACATCTCGCTGAAGTACAGGTTGACCGCCTTCTTGTTGTAGTCGATCGACGTCATCTGCACCTTGTCGAGGCCGTACCGCGCGAACAGGTCGGCGTTCTCCTTCACGCTGTCCGGCATGGAGGGGATCTCGGCCAGCTTCGACGCGCTCTGCAGATCGTTCGTGGGGAAGAAGGCGTACGTCTTCTTGAACCCGCCGGTGATCTCGCCGTCGAAGGCGAACATGCTGACGGGACAGTGCTCCTGGGTGTCGGCGAGCAGCCTGCCGACGGGGTGGTCGGTGCGGGGGGTCAACCCCTTGGCTAACGCGACGCGGTACGGGTCGCCGGCCTCCGCCGGCACCGAGATGCTGAAGTCGAGCTCGGTCGCGTACCGTCCGCTCGCCATGGAGAACACCACCACGGCGTCCGCGAGCACCTCGTGGTACGCCTCCAGAGCGGGTCTGACCTTTTCCCGGGAGACGGTGATATCGAGGAGGCGGGCCGCCTCCTCCATGGCTGAATAGACACGCTCGACGTCAGCAGCACCGGACATGGAATCCTCCGCAAGTCGATGGGGGTCGACGGGCCGAAATCAGGTCAGATGTATGGAGCAGCTATCAGCTCAGCCTGCCCAGGGTCCGTCACCCGGCTTGGCCCTGACTGTGGAACCGGTTGGCGCCGACTTGGCGGAACCCTGGCTACCGGGCGCAGCGGCCGGGGCGGCCGGGGCCCCGGCGCGGGTGAATCGGGAAGCTGGCTGCGGCAACGCATTGCCGGGTACGCCGACAAGCCGGTGCCAACTCGCGGCACAGTCCGGGCCAAGCCGCTCACAGGCACCCCGTGCCAGCACTCTCCCGGCACTTTCCGTGCTTTAATCGGTTGCCCCTCTGCCGCCCCGCAGTAGGGACTCGGACCCCTGCTGACCAGGCGGGACGCGCCCTGGCATACCGGTGACAATATGTTGCCCCGCGATGATCCTTGACGCTCACAGCCGCGGTTCCGCAGTCTTTTCCATATGGCTACCGCGGTGGATAACAAGAAGCAATCGGGCGGCAAGAAGCTCATTCTCGCAGAGCCGCGCGGCTTCTGCGCGGGTGTGATCAGGGCCATTGAGATCGTCGAGCGTGCGCTCGAGATCCACGGCGCACCGCTGTACGTACGCAAGCAGATCGTCCACAACGAGCACGTGGTACGCCGGCTGGAGGAGCGGGGCGTCAGGTTCGTCGACTCCGAGACGGAGGTGCCGGACGGGGCGGTGTGCATCTTCTCCGCGCACGGCGTCTCCCCCGAGGTGCGCAGCAACGCGGCGCAGCGCAGCCTCCAGGTCATCGATGCGACCTGCCCCCTCGTTTCCAAGGTGCACCAGGAGGCCCGCCGGTTCGCCCGCGACGAGCGGACGCTGCTCCTGGTCGGGCACGCCGACCACGAGGAGATCGAGGGCACTTACGGGGAGGCCCCGGACCGCACGATCATCGTGGAGGACGCGGAGGCGGCCAGGAACCTGGAGCTGCCTGAGGGCACGCGCGCCGCGTTCCTCACCCAGACCACTCTCTCGGTGGACGACACCGAGGAGATCGTGTCCGTGCTGCGCGAGCGGTTCCCCGAGATCGTGGGCGCGGGCAGCGAGGACATCTGCTACGCCAGCCAGAACCGGCAGACCGCGGTGAAGTCGATCGCCTGGCGCAGCGAACTCGTGCTCGTCGTCGGTTCCGCCAACTCCAGCAACACCGTGCGGATGGTGGAGGTCGCGCAGGCCGCCGGCGCCGAGGCCCGGCTGCTGCCGAGCGTGGACCATCTCGACCCCGCCTGGCTGGAGGGCGTCAGCACGGTCGGCGTCAGCTCCGGCGCGAGCGCGCCCGAGGTGCTGGTCGAGGAGGTCATCGAGCGCCTCGCGTCCCTCGGGTACGCCGACGTCGAGACCGAGGTCACCGCCAAGGAGACCGTCGTGTTCCGGCCGCCGTCGGGGCTCGAACTGCCGAAGAAGGACGGCGCCGGCGCCGGCAAGGGCCTCCCCTCGGACGACGCCACCGAGGAGCTGGTCGGCCGCGCCGTCGCGCGCATCGAGGAGCTGCTGAGCGCCGAGATCGCCCGCTGGCGCGCGGTCGACCCGCGCGCGGCGCTGCCCATCGAGGGCATCGCGGAGCTGATCGCGGCCGGCGGCAAGCGGCTGCGGCCCACGTGCTGCGTGAGCGGATACCTGGCGGCCGGTGGTGCCCTCGACGGCTCGGCCGCCGAGGACGCGGTCATCGGCGCCGCCGCGGCGCTGGAGCTGCTGCACGCCTCCGCCCTCCTGCACGACGACATCCTCGACAACGCGTCCACCCGCCGCGGCGCGCCGACCCTGCACGCCAAGCACTCCGCCGTCCACGCGGACAAGGGCTGGACCGGCGAGCCCCGCCGCTACGGCGAGGGGATCGGCATCCTGGCCGGCGCCCTGGCGTACGGCTACGCCACCCGGCTCGCCGCCGGGCTGACGGGGCCGGCCATGGAGATCTGGACGGACCTGGGCACCGAGATGCTCGTGGGCCAGCAGCTCGACATCGCGCTGGCCGCCGAGCCGAAGCCGGACACGGACCTGGCCCGCTGGATCGCGGTCTGCAAGTCCGGCCGGTACACCATCCACCGCCCCCTCGCCCTCGGCGCGTCCCTCGCCGGGCGGCAGGACCTCCAGGAGACGTTCGCGGCGTACGGCGTCGCCGCCGGCGAGGCGTTCCAGCTCCGCGACGACCTGCTCGACGCCTTCGGCGACTCCGAGGCGACCGGCAAGCCGGCGGGACTGGACGTCAGCGAGCACAAGATGAACCTCCTGCTCGCCCTCGCCGCCACCAAGGACGCCCGGGTGGCCGAGCTGGTGGCGGGGCGCACGTGGGACACCGAGGCGCTCAGCGCCGCGATGCTCGCGTCCGGCGTACGCCAGGAGGTCGAGGAGCACATCGACCAGCTCGTCGGGACCGCCCGCACGGCCCTCCAGGGTGCGCCGCTGGCGGACGGCTGGCGGGAGCGGCTGGACCTGATGGTGGAGTACGTCGCGTACCGCGACCGCTGACCGACCGCCCCCCAGACCGAACCCGAGGGGCCCGCCACCGGTGCCGGCCCAGCACGACAGAATCGAGAGGATGATCAGACGTGGTGGACCTCGGCATGCCCAAGGTGCCCCAGCAGGTGTCTCCCCGGCGCAAGAGCCGGCAGCTCAGGCTGGGCCATGACGACCGAGCCGTGCTCGTCGGCGGCGACGCGCCGGTGAGCGTGCAGTCGATGTGCACGACCGTGACGGCCGACGTGAACGCGACGCTCCAGCAGATCGCGGAGCTGACGGCGTCGGGTTGCCAGATCGTACGGGTCGCCGTGCCCTCGGCCGACGACGCCGACGCGCTGCCGGAGATCGCGCGCAAGTCGCAGATCCCGGTGATCGCCGACATTCACTTCCAGCCGCGGTACGTCTTCGCGGCGATCGACGCGGGCTGCGCCGCGGTCCGCGTGAACCCGGGCAACATCAAGGCGTTCGACGACAAGGTCGGTGAGATCGCCAAGGCCGCCGCGGACGCGCAGGTGCCGATCCGGATCGGCGTGAACGCGGGCTCGCTGGACAAGCGGCTCATGGAGAAGTACGGCAGCGCGACGCCTGACGCCCTGGTGGAGTCGGCGCTGTGGGAGTGCTCGCTCTTCGAGGAGCACGGCTTCCGGGACATCAAGATCTCCGTGAAGCACCACGACCCGGTCGTGATGATCAACGCGTACCGCAAGCTGGCCGCGGCCTGCGACTACCCGCTGCACCTCGGCGTGACCGAGGCCGGGCCCGAGTTCCAGGGCACGGTGAAGTCCGCGGTGGCCTTCGGCGCCCTGCTGGCCGAGGGCATCGGCGACACGATCCGGGTGTCGCTCTCGGCGCCGCCGGCCGAGGAGGTCAAGGTCGGCGCGGCGATCCTGGAGTCGCTCGGGCTCAAGGAGCGCCGGCTGGAGATCGTCTCGTGCCCCTCGTGCGGCCGGGCGCAGGTGGACGTCTACAAGCTGGCCAACGAGGTGACCGCCGGGCTCGACGGCATGGAGGTGCCGCTGCGCGTCGCCGTGATGGGCTGCGTCGTCAACGGTCCCGGCGAGGCCCGTGACGCCGACCTCGGCGTGGCGTCGGGCAACGGCAAGGGGCAGATCTTCGTCAAGGGGAAGGTCGTGGCCACGGTGCCGGAATCCAAGATTGTCGAAACGCTCATCGACGAAGCCATGCGTATTGCCGAGGAAATGGAAGCGGACGAAGACACGCCTGCCGGTACGCCTCAGGTCATCACTCCGTGACCCCTGCGCCCACCCAGTGGAATTGCAATTGAAGAATCGCCAAGTGGGCGCCAAGTCGTTGGTGTATTGGTGGCCAAGTGGGATGGCGGATGCTGGGTGGGCGTAGTCGGGAGTTTCGGCGCTGGTTGGGGTGGTGGCCTGGTGAGCGTGAGTCCGGTGCACAAGCGTGGTTTGTATATAGGTGTTCTTGCGCAGCGTGCCGCGGTCAGGCACGGGTCGATGCTGCTGACTTTGGATCACGATCTGGATGTGCTGCCCGGTGCGGGGCGGCGGATCACGGTCAGCGAACTCGCTTACCACGTCTCCGACCTCGCCGCGCGTCTGGCGGCGGCGGGGGTGCGGGCGGGGGAGCATGTGGTCGTCTACAAGCGGCCGAACTTCGATTCCTGGATCCTGGGCACCGCGGTCGCGCGGATCGGGGCGATACCGGTGATGCTCTCCCCGGCCCTCGACGCCCCCACGGTGGCGGCGTTGATGCAGCGCCTGGGCCGCCCCCACCTGCTCACCGACGCCGCGAAACTCGGCCTGCTGTCCGGCGAGGACCTCGATGAGCTGACGGCTTCGGTGATCACGATCGACTCGCTTGCCGGGCTGGAGGGTTCGCCCGGGGTGCCGGCGGTGTTCACCGCTCTGGACGAGCCGGCGATGATCACGCACACGTCCGGGACGACGGGCCTGCCGAAGCTGGTGGTCCACACCGCCCGCACGATGCGCACCCGGCTGCGGCCGCAGTTGTTCATGCTCGGGGTGATGCCCCGGCGGGAGACCGTCGCGATCAGCATCCCCTTCGTCCACTCCCGCCTGTTCGCCGCGATGGCACTGGTGCTGTTCAAGGGCATGCCGACGCTCCTGGTCAACAACCACGACCCCGAAGCCGTCGCCACGTTCTTCCTCAAGAACCGCCCCGGCCTCATCGAAGCCCTGCCCAACAGCTTCCTCGCCTGGGAAGGACTCGTGAACGACCCCAGGAGGCCGTTCGCGTCGGTGAAGTACTTCTCCTCCACCTTCGATGCCATCCACCCCCGCACCGTCCGCCGCCTGCTGGACGCCTCCCGCCGCCGCTCCCCCCAGTTCTTCCAGATCTACGGCCAAAGTGAGGTCGGACCCGCGGTCGGCAGGCCCTACTACCGGCGCCACGCACGCGACATGGACGGACGCTGCGTCGGCTTCGCCCTCCCCGGCAGCGCCAAAGTGCGGGTCACCTCACAGAACGGCCGTCAGGTCACCCCGGACAACCCCGGGTTCATCGAGGTCCGCTGGGACGGCATCGCCAAGACCTACCACGGCGAACAGGACCGCTACGACGAGAACGTCAACCAGGGCTGGTGGCGCACCGGCGACATCGGCTACCGCACCCGCGCGGGCTGCCTGCACATGCTCGACCGCGAGATCGACACCATCCCCGGCGTCGGCTCCAGCCTGGAGATCGAAGACGCCGTCCTGGACCGCCTCGACGAACTCGTCGAACTCGCCGTCGTCCAGGGCCCCGGGAACAAACCCGTCCCCATCGTCTGCACCCGCAACGACGAACCCGTCGACCCCCACCGCTGGCAACAAGCCACCCGCGACTACCCCCAACTCACCGACCCCGTCCACATCCCCCTCGCCCAACTCCCACGCACCGCCACCCTCAAAACCCGCCGCGTCGAACTCACCCGCATCCTCCACGACAAACTCCAAGAACAACCCTGAACAACCCCGTGGCTCGGGGCCGGATCCGGCCCCGACCCGACACGCAGCGGGCGCGCCGGGCGGAACAGCCGCCGGCGCGCCCGCCGACTGTAGGTGAACTTGGGAGGTCTGACCGGTGTTCAGCCGTGTGGCGATCATCAACCGCGGCGAGGCCGCGATGCGGCTCATCAAGGCCGTCGGCGAGCTCAACGCCACGGGTGCGCCGCGGATCGAGACCGTGGCGTTCCACACCGACGCCGACGCCACGGCCACGTTCGTGCGCGCCGCAGACCTCAGTTACGACCTGGGCAGGGCGGCGGACCGCCCCTATCTCGACCTCGCCGTGCTGGAGCGCGCCCTGGTCGGATCCGGCGCCGACGCCGCCTGGGTGGGCTGGGGCTTCGTCGCCGAGGACCCGGCCTTCGCCGAGCTGTGCGGGAAGCTCGGCGTGACCTTCATCGGTCCGGGCCCCGAGGCGATGCGGAAGCTGGGCGACAAGATCAGCGCCAAGCTCCTCGCCGAGGAGGTCGGCGTCCCGGTCGCGCCGTGGAGCCGCGGCCCCGTCGAGGACCTGGACACGGCGCTGCGCCAGGCCGAGCGGATCGGCTATCCGCTGATGCTCAAGGCGACCGCGGGCGGCGGCGGCCGGGGCGTACGGGCCGTGCACGAGCCGGGCGAGCTGACCGACGCGTTCCAGCGGACCAGCCAGGAGGCCGAACGTGCCTTCGGCAACGGCGCGTTGTTCCTGGAGCGGCTGCTCGTCGACGCGCGGCACGTCGAGGTCCAGGTGATCGCCGACGGCCGGGGCGGGGTGTGGGCGCTGGGCGTACGGGACTGCTCCGTGCAGCGCCGGAACCAGAAGATCGTCGAGGAGTCGTCGTCGCCGGTGCTGGCGGCCGAGCAGGTGGCTCGGCTGAAGGAGTCGGCGGAGCGGCTGGCGCTCGCGGTGGGCTACCGCGGCGCGGCCACGGTGGAGTTCCTGTACCAGCCGAAGGACGGCATGTTCGCCTTCCTGGAGGTCAACACCCGGCTGCAGGTGGAGCATCCGGTCACCGAGGCCACCACCGGCATGGACCTCGTCAAGGCGCAGCTCCACGTGGCCGCGGGCGGCCGGCTGACCGGCGGCCGGCCGGCCGAGCTGGGGCACGCCGTCGAGGCCCGGCTCAACGCCGAGGACCCCGACCGCGACTTCGCGCCCGCCCCGGGCCGTATCGCGCTGCTCGACCTGCCCGCGGGTCCCGGCATCAGGGTCGACACCGGCGTCAGCCAGGGCGACACCATCCCCGCCGACTTCGACTCGATGATCGCCAAGGTGATCGCGTACGGGCGGGACCGCGCGGAGGCGCTGTCCCGGCTGCGGCACGCGATGCGCGAGACCACCGTGCTCATCGAGGGCGGCACCACCAACAAGAGCTTCATCCTCGACCTGCTCGACGAGCCCGCGGTGATCGACGCCGGCGCCGACACCGGCTGGATCGACCGGGTACGGGCGGAGGGCGGGCTGGCGTCGCCGCGGCACTCCGGCGTCGCGCTGGCCGCCGCGGCGATCGAGGCGTACGAGGACGGGAAGCAGGCCGAGTTGCAGCGGCTGCTGGGCACCGCGCGCGGCGGTCGCCCGCAGGTGCACCACGAGGGCGGCCGCCCGGTCGACCTCACGCTGCGCGGCGCCGGGTACCGGCTCACGGTGGCCGAGACCGGCCCCGGCCGCTACCGCGTCGGTTTCCGCTCCGGCACGGATACGGACGACGGCACTGTGCGGGCCGTCGACGCCGTGCTGGAGCGGTTCGACGAGCACACCGGGCAGATCCGGCTCAACGGCCACCGCTTCCGGCTGGTCACCGGCGCGCACGGGCCGGTGCACCTGGTCGAGGTCGACGGTGTGACGCACCGGATCAGCCGTGACGAGGGCGGCGTGGTCCGATCCCCCGCCCCCGCGCTGGTGGTCGCGACGCCGCTCGGCGCCGGGGAGGAGGTCGACGAGGGCGCCCCGGTGCTCGTACTGGAGAGCATGAAGATGGAGACGGTGCTGCGCGCGCCGTTCCGCGCGGTGCTCAAGGAGTCGCTGGTCGCCGTCGGCAGCCACGTCGAGACCGGTGCGCCGCTGCTGCGCCTGGAGCCGCTCGACGACGTCGACGCCGCGCCGGTGGCCGCGGGCGTCGACCTGGACCTGCCCGCGGAGGCCGCCGGGCAGAGCGCGGAGCAGCGGGCCGGGCGCGGCCTGGCGGACCTGCGCAGCCGGCTCCTCGGCTTCGACGTCGACCCGGCCGGGGCCGACGACGCCCTCGCCGGCTACCTCGCGGTGCGCGCCGTGCTGCCGGAGCGCCCGCTGGCGGCGGAGGCCGGGCTGCTGGAGGTCTTCGCCGACCTCTCCGAGCTGAGCCGCAACAAGCCGGAGCACGAGGAGACCGCGGCCGAGACCTGGGTGCGCAGCCCGCGCGAGTTCTTCCACACGTACCTGCAGAGCCTCGACGCCGAACGCGCCGGGCTCTCCGAGACGTTCCAGGGCCGGCTGACCCGCGTGCTGGGCCACTACGGCGTCGAGGGTCTCGACCGTACGCCCGCGCTGGAGGAAGCGGTCTTCCGGATCTTCCTCGCCCGGCAGGCCGCCACCGCCGACGTCGCGGTGATCACCGCGCTGCTGCAGCAGTGGCTCACCGAGGCGCCGCCGCCCGACGGGCTGCGCCAGGTGGTGAGCCAGGCGCTGGAACGCCTGATCCGGGCGACGCAGTTGCGCTTCCCGCTGGTCGGCGGCCTCGCGCGGAGCCTGGTGTTCCGCTGGTACGCGCAGCCGCTGCTGCGCCACACCCGCGCCACGGTCTACAACCGGATACGCGACCACCTGCACCACCTCGACGCGCACCCGGACGCGCCCGACCGCGACCGGCGGATCGCCGACATGGTCGCCAGCCCCGAGTCCCTCATCCAACTGCTGGGCGAGCGCATCGCCCGCCCGGACGCCGAGGCGGACCCGCTGCTCGAGGTCCTCGTCCGCCGCGCCTACCGCGACCACCGGCTGACCGACGTGCGCTGCGAGACGGTCGCAGGCCGGCCGTTCGTCACCGGCCGCTACGAACTCGACGGCGTCTCGCACCGGCTGCTGGTGACCGTCGCCGACTTCGGCGACCTGGCCGGCGCCGCCGCGACCGTGGCGGAAGTGGCCGCCGCGGAGCCCGACTCGACCGCCGTCGTCGCCGAGTTCTACCTCACCTGGACCGGCCGGCCCCCGGAGACCGACGACATGGCCGCCGGGCTGCGCGCGGCGCTGTCGGGATCGCTGCCCGCCAGCCTGCACCGGATCACCACGACGGTCGCCGGGCACAACGGCGCGGCGCCGCAGCACTTCACGTTCCTGCCCTCCCCCGAAGGACCGGAGGAGGACAAGCTGATGCGCGGCATGCATCCGCTCATCGGCCAGCGGCTGCTGCTGCGCCGGCTGCGGAACTTCGACCTCACCCGGCTGCCGTCCGTCAACGAGGACGTCTACCTGTTGCGCTGCGTCGCGCCGAGCAACCCCGCGGACGAGCGGCTGGTCGCCATGGCCCAGGTCCGCGACCTGACCCCGCTGCGGGACGAGGAGGGCCGCATCCTCGCGCTGCCCGAGGTCGAGGCGGCGCTCGGCGCCTGCCTGGACGCGATCCGCAGGGAGCAGGTCAGGCGGCCGGGGAGCAGACGCCAGGACACCAACCGCATCTTCATCAACGTCCGCCCGCCCAGCGACCTGACGCTCGCGGAGCTGAACGACGTGGCCCGCCGCGTCCTGCCGACGACCGGGGGCCTGGGCGTGGAGGAGGTGCTGCTCCTCGGCTGCCGGCGCGACCGGCGCGGTGGTCTTGTGCCGGCCGCGGTGCGGGTCTCGTACGACGTGGCCGCGGGCGTCCGCCTCAGCGTCACGGACCCGCCCGCCGACCTGCTCCAGCCGCTCGACGACTACGGCCAGAAGGTGCTGCGGGTGCGGCGCCGGGGCACGGTCTACCCGTACGAACTGTTCGACATGATCGCCGGCGCCGGCGGCACCTTCACCGAGCACGACCTCGACGACTCCGGCGCGCTGGCCCCCGTACAGCGGCCGAAGGGCCTGAACAAGGCCGGCATCGTGGCCGGCGTGGCCACCACGCCGACCGAGCGCTACCCGGAGGGCGTCACGCGCGTCGTGCTCCTCGGCGACCCGGTGAAGGCGCTGGGCGCGCTCTCCGAGGCGGAGTGCGCGCGGGTGGTCGCGGCGCTCGACCTGGCGGAGAGGCTGCGGGTGCCCGTCGAGTGGTACGCGCTGTCCGCGGGTGCCCGGATCGCGATGGACTCGGGCACCGAGAACATGGACTGGATCGCCCGCGCGCTGCGCCGCATCGTGCACTTCACGCAGGACGGCGGCGAGGTCAACGTCGTCGTCGCGGGCGTCAACGTCGGCGCGCAGCCGTACTGGAACGCCGAGGCCACGATGCTGATGCACACCCGGGGCGTGCTCGTGATGACCCCGGACTCGGCGATGGTGCTGACCGGCAAGAGATCGCTCGACTTCTCCGGCGGCGTCTCCGCGGAGGACAACTTCGGCATCGGCGGCTACGACCGGGTGATGGGCCCGAACGGGCAGGCGCAGTACTGGGCGCCCGACCTGAAGGCCGCGCGGGACGTGCTGCTGTCGTACTACGACCACAGCTACGTGCTGCCCGGCGAGGCCGGCCCGCGCAGGGCGCGGACCACAGACCCGGTCGACCGGGACGTGAGCGACTTCCCGCACCCCGCCGAGGGCAGCGACTTCACCACGGTCGGGGAGATCTTCTCCGCCGCGACCAACCCGGACCGCAAGAAGCCGTTCGACATCCGCACGGTGATGCGCGCGGTCACCGACCAGGACCACGCGGTGCTGGAGCGCTGGGCCGACATGGCCGACGCGGAGACCGCGGTGGTGCAGGACGTGCACCTGGGCGGGCGTCCTGTGTGCCTGGTGGGCATCGAGTCGCGGTCGGTGCAGCGGCGCGGCTTCCCGCCCACCGACGGGCCGGACGCGTACACCGCGGGCACGCTGTTCCCGCGGTCGTCGAAGAAGGTCGCACGGGCGGTGAACGCGGCGAGCGGGAACCGGCCGCTGGTGGTGCTGGCGAACCTGTCCGGGTTCGACGGCTCGCCGGAGTCGATGCGCGAGCTGCAGTTGGAGTACGGCGCCGAGATCGGCCGGGCGATCGTCAACTTCCGCGGCCCGATCGTGTTCTGCGTGATCTCGCGCTACCACGGCGGCGCGTTCGTGGTGTTCTCCAAGGCACTGAACCCGGGCATGACGGTGCTGGCGGTGGACGGTTCGTACGCCTCGGTCCTCGGCGGCGCGCCGGCGGCCGCGGTGGTCTTCGCCGCCGACGTGGACGCCCGTACGGCCGCGGACGCCCGGGTGACCGACCTGGAGACCCGTCTCTCCGCGGCCTCGGGCAGGGAGCGGGCGCAGCTCGCCGGGCGGCTGGAGAGCGTGTGGGCGGCGGTGCGCGCGGAGAAACTGGGCGAGGTCGCCGCGGAGTTCGACGGCGTGCACTCCATCCAGCGCGCGCGGCAGGTGGGTTCCGTGGACGCGATCATCCGTCCCGATGAGCTGCGGCCGCAGCTCATCGCGGCCGTGGAACGCGGGCTCGAGGAAGGCGCGCAGGGGTGAGCCGCCAAGACGATTTACTTCCGTTTGTCAAAACACCGGGGGCGTCAAGAACCGGATATTCGTTCGCCCGTTTACGGACGTCAGCCACCGTCCCATCCGGTGTTTTACCGTTTTCGGCAACCGGATCGCGTCGCCCGAACATCATCTTCCGGAACGTGCCGTAACGAGGGACGGACGCCCTGGTGGGAGCCGCTTGCCGGGCGAACCCCGTTCTCGCACCCCGGGCCGGGAAGCCCACCAAACTGACAGGATCTAGCTACGAACCAGACCTTCCCTTGACGTGAATCAGTCGTCTTGCAGACTGTTTTTCGCACGGCGGGCTCGTGACCCCCAAGCCGTCCGAGGGTGATACCGCCGGCGCTCCGCGAGTACTCACGGAGGGGAAATGTTCACAAGACACGAACTATGTCGAGTCCCGTCATGCAGAAGTACGCTGCACGGAAGCTCCGCGAAAAGCAGGGGAGTGGCCGGTGACGGAAAAGCTCTCTGCACATCCTGCCGGGGCCGGCTGGAGAGCAATCTGCTCAACCTTCCCGCACTGTATTCCGACTGCACCGGAAGTCCGGGTCCCGAAATGGTACGGGTCATCCGGAAGGTCGCCAGGAAGAGTCCCGCGACCGGCACGATGAATCCCGCCGCCGCCGAGGTGCGCGCGGCCATCCGTACGGTATTGGCTTCCTGGTCGGGACTCGTCGCCGAGGAACGCCGGCTGAACTCCCCGGCCAGGGACGTCCCGGCGCTCGCGCGCTTCCTGTGCCGGCATGTCGAGTGGCTCGCCCGCCACCCGGCGGCGGGCGACATCGCAGAGGAGATCCAGGAACTCTCCCGGAGGGCGCGCAAGGTCGCCGACCCCGGCAGCCTCCGGCGCGTCCACCTGGGCGACTGTCCCGACGCCGGCTGCGAGGGCACCCTCGTCGCCCTGATCCGCACCCATGGCGACGCGATGCCCTCCGAGATCGTCTGCACGGCTTCCGCCGCCCACACCTGGCCGGTCACCTGGTGGAGCAGACTCGCCCGCCGGATGCGCACGCAAAGAGAGGTCGGATGAAGTACCAACTCGCGAGCACCGGTCTGACGGCAAACGACATCGCCAGCATCTGGCGGATACCCAAGGGCACGGTCTACCGCTACGCCCACATGCACCGCTGGCGCCGCTACAAGCAAATCGGCCGGGTCTATTACCACCCCGACGACGTGACGGCCACACTGGACGAGATGCAGCCGGAATGAACACCGGGCCACAGCACCGTACGCCGATACGGCGGCCGGATCGGAACCGGCTGCACGGGCGCACAGAACACGTCCGCATCCGCGGTGGGTCACGGACGGGATCACCGCTGCGCTTCGTGACCGTCGGTGACTTGTGGCACGTCACACGCATGACCAACCACCCCGGCGAGAGCGGGGGCTTGACGGCCGAGCGGCGAAGAATCTATAAATATACTTGTCGCTCCAAGTCCGCCCTTCGTGGGCGTGCCCAATCTCGCACGACATCCCCACCGCAGCGGATCACGTCCGCTGCGGTTTTGCGTGGCAGGGGAACCCTGCGCGCGATTCGGCTGCCGGCCGTCTGATCTCTACGACAGAAGGTACCTATGCCCAGGCTCTGTAAGCCGTCGGTGCGCGTGCCGGAATATGTCATCACGATGGAAGAGACGCTGGAGTTCGCCCAGCGTGTCCACGGCGGGAAGCCGCAGCTTCCGCTGGCACTGCGGCTGATCCGGAATACCGGCGTACGGAAACGGCACATCGTCCAGCCCATCGAAAAGACCCTCGGGCACCCCGGCTTCGAAGAACGCAACCGCGTCTACGAAGCCGAATCCAGGAAGCGCTGCCCCGAGGTCATCGAGGAGGCGCTGGCCAACGCGGACGTCGCGGCACGCGACATCGACGCGATCGTGTACGTGTCGTGCACCGGGTTCCTGATGCCGTCGCTCACCGCCTGGCTGATCAACACCATGGGCTTCCGCTCCGACACCCGCCAGCTCCCCATCGCGCAGCTCGGTTGCGCTGCCGGCGGGGCGGCGATCAACCGGGCCCACGACTTCTGCCTGGCCCACCCCGGCGGCAACGTGCTGATCGTCTCGTGCGAGCTGTGCTCGCTGTGCTACCAGCCGGGCGACGACGACATCGGCTCCCTGCTGTCCGACGGGCTGTTCGGCGACGCGGTCGCCGCCGCCGTGGTCCGCGGCGACGGCGGCACCGGCGTCGACCTGGAGCGCAACGGCTCGTACCTCATCCCCCACACCGAGGACTGGATCTCCTACGCCGTCCGCGACACCGGCTTCCACTTCCAGCTCGACCGCCGGGTCCCGGGCACCATGGAGCCGCTCGCCCCGGTGCTGCGGGACTTCGCGACCGACCACGACTGGGACATCGGCAAGCTCGACTTCTACATCATCCACGCCGGCGGCCCGCGGATCCTGGACGATCTCGCCCGGTTCCTCGATGTCGACCGCGGGATGTTCCGGCACAGTTGGGCCACGCTGACCGAGCGCGGCAACATCGCCAGCGCCGTCGTCCTCGACGCCCTGCGCCGGCTGATCGAGGAAGAGACGCCGCAGGCGGACGCCACGGGCGTGATCGCGGGCTTCGGCCCCGGCATCACCGCCGAGATGGCGCTGGGCAGATGGAGCCGGGACACCCCGGACGACGCGGACTGAGCCCACCGCGGCACGTACACCTCCGGCAAGCGCGGCAAGGGCGCCGGCATGCCTGAAAACCGTTCCCCACAGGAGGCAGGAGACCTCGTCATGCTTACTCGGGAATCGCAACTGGTGGAGCTGGTCGACGCGGGCGGCACCGCCCTCGGCTCCCTCCGGGTCGCCGAGGCACACACGGCGCCGGGCCGGTTGCACCGGGCGTACTCGGTGATGCTGCTGGACGAGCAGGGCCGCATCCTGCTCCAGCAGCGGGCCGCGGTGAAGACCCGGTTCGCGCTGCGCTGGGCCAACGCCTGCTGCGGCCATCCGGCGCCGGGGCAGGCGCTGTTCGACGCCGCCGGCGAGCGGCTGATCGAGGAGATCGGGCTGCCCGGGGTGCCGCTGCAGGAGGCCGGCGTGTACCTCTACCGGGCCGAGGACCCGCACACCGGCCGGGTCGAGCACGAATACGACCACGTCGTGGTCGGGCTGGTCCCGGTGGACGTGCCGCTGAAGCCCGACCCGGCGGAGGTCGCCGACGTCCGCTGGGTCGCGCCTGAGGAGCTGCGCGCCGACCTGGCCGCCCACCCGGACCACTACTCGCCCTGGCTGGGCGGCGTGCTCGCGGTGGCCACCAACGCCGCCGACCGGCTGCCGCAGGCGGCGGGCCTCGCGACCACGTAGCGCCGCCGGCCGCGGGAGACGACCAACTCGAAGGGAGCCAGTGAAATGACACAAGGAGCCACACTCGCGCGCATCCGCGACTACATGGTGGGCCCCACCCGGTTTATGACCCTGCTGTCCTGTTTCGAGCTCGGCATCATCGACGCGCTGCGCGACAAGCCCGGCATGACCGCGGCCGACCTCGGCGACGCGGTGGGCACCAAGCCGGACGCCGTGGAGCAGCTTCTGTTCCTGCTGATCAAGGAGGGGTTCGTCGCGCGCGACGAGGCGTCCGGCACGTACACCCTCGACGCGCTCGGCGAGGTTCCCGAGCGCGACCTGAAGCGCGCGCTCACCTACATGAACATGATCAAGGTGGTCGCGCTCAGGCAGCTCTTCCACCTCACCGAGAGCGCGCGGACCGGCACGCTCGTCGGCCTCAAGGAGTTCTACGGCGTCACCGAGGGCACCATGTACGACGCCGTGGCCGAGCACAAGGATCTCCGCGATTCCTGGGGGACGTTGATGGACAACGTCACCGCCAACATCGACCCCTGGTTCTTCGGGAACGTCGACATCGCGGCGGGCGCGCAGGTGCTCGACCTCGCCGGGAACACCGGCCTCGGAGCGATCCACGCCTACGAGTCGAAGACCTCCCCCGGGCTCCGGGTGACGACGTTCGACCTGCCGGAGAAGGAGGAGGAGGCGCTGGAGAACTTCCGGGCGCACGGCGTGGCGGACCACTGCTCGTTCGTCGGCGGCAACGTCTTCGAGGAGATCCCGCAGGGCTTCGACGTCGTCCTCATCAAGCACTTCCTGGACATGTTCGACAAGGACGACGTGATCAGGATCCTGACCGGCGTCAACCGGTCGCTGCCGGTCGGCGGACAGGTCAACGTGCTGGTCCCGGTGTACCCCGAGAACCTCACGGACACCGACAACTACAACGTCGACTTCTTCCCGGCCTTCTTCATCGGCTGCACCATGGGCCAGGGCGGCCCGCAGAAGCTGTCGGTCTACCGGAGCTGGCTGGAGGAGTGCGGGTTCGAGGTGACCAAGGCGGTCACCAAGGACCCCGCCGAGCTCCCGAAGGACGTCATCCCGGTGCCGGCCCTCCTGTCCGCCACGAAGGTCCGGTGACCGACCGGTGCCGGCCCGGGTCGCCGATCCCGGCGCGGGCACCGGGTGCCGGTCCGGGTTCTGCCGGGCATCGTGGCAGGGCACGGACCGGTGCCGCCGCATCCGGGTGGCGCAGGACCGCCGGGGCCTTGACGACCAGGGGCGAAGAACCTATACATAGGATTGCACCGCCGGAGTCCGCCCTTCGTGGCGTTGACGCGTTTACGCACCCGCGGTGCCGGGTTCCCCGCCCCCGGTTTCCCCGGCGTTCGACCGGGAGACGTTTTTGAACCGCCGGTCCGCCCATCCGGATTCCACGCTCATACCAGCGCTCACCTTCACACTGGAGGACGCACGCATCATGTCCGGAGCTGTCGAACTCGAAAGGGTTTACTCGGCCATCGAAGAGTCTGCTCAATTAGTGGGTGTGGCCTGTTCCCGGGACAAGGTCTGGCCCCTGCTGAGCACCTTCGGCGAGTCGATCGAGGACGCGCTACTGGTCCTCAGTCTGCAGACCGGCGGGCGGCACGCGGGAGAACTCGACTACAGCTTCACCGCCTCTCCGGGACTGGGCGACCCGTATCCCCACGCCGTGGCGCACGGCTTCGTCGAACCCACAGAGCACCCCGTCCACTCCCTGCTTTCCGACCTGCAGGGGCGCTGGACCATCAGGGAGCACTTCGTCGACTGCGGGGTCACCGGCGGCTTCAAGAAGTTCTACGCGCACTTCCCGCAGGACCTCCAGCCGGTGGCGAAGCTGGCCGAAGTCCCGTCCGTGTCGCCCGCCGTGGCCGACAACGCGGGCCTCTTCGCCCGCTACGGCCTCGACGAGGTCGCGATGGTCGGGGTCGACTACCAGCGGCAGACGATGAACCTGTACTTCCAGTTCACCCCGGACGGCCGTCCGGAACCGAGCGCGCTCCGCGCCATGCTGCGCGAACTCGGGCTGCACGACGCGGACGAAGGCATGCTGGAGTTCGCCAGCAGGTCGATGCGGGCCAACATCACCTTCCGCTGGGATTCCTCGCGGATCGTACGGGTCGCATTCGCCCCGCCGCCGGGCCGCGGCCTGGATCCGGCGGCGGTTCCCGCGCCCATAGAGCCGCACATCGCGCGGTTCGCGACGAACGCCCCGTACGCGTATCCCGGTGAGCGTCTGAACCTCTTCGGCGTCAAATGGTTCCCCGACGGGGAATTCATCGACGTCTGCGCGTACTACCAGCTCTCCGCCGGGTACGAACCGGTCCGGCTGATGGAGACGCACAAGCAACAGGGATGAACCCGGGGACCTGACCCGCCCCCGTTCTCCGATGCGCATGACTGGCTGAGCCGGCCCTCGATCTCAGAAGGCACGGTCCGTTCCGGCGGACCGTGCCTTCTGCCATGCAAGGAATCCCCTCTCAAGGACAAGGACGGCACATGACGACCGGACACTCTCCTGTCTCAGGCTTCTCCCCGCGGCGCAGGTCGCTGCTCCTCGGCGGTGCCTCCGCCGCGGCGCTGTTCCCCCTGGGTCACACCGGCATCGCCGCCGCCGCCGAGAGCAGCAAGGTGGCCAAGGCACAAGCCGAGTTCGACCTTGACAAGGACAACTACATCGAGTGGTTCCAGCCCGAGGACGACGGCGCCGGCGTCTCGCCCTCCTCGGAGATCTTCGGTCCGATGGACGTGACGGTGTTCCTCTGGATCAACCACCTGACCGGTCTCGGGTGGTTCGACGCCGTGGCGCCCTACCACGAGACCGCGGTCGGTGTGCACTCCCGGATTCCCCGCCGCCCGTCGAGCGAGTCCGCCACCAACCGGAACATGAACATCTCCTGTATCTACTCCCAGTTCCAGTTGGTCAAGCGGGTGATCCCGAGCCGGGTCAAGCCCATGCGGGACCTGCTGACGAGCATCGGCCTCGACCCCGACGACGACTCGATGGACCCGGCCAACCCGGTCGGCATCGGCAACATCGCCGGCAAGTCCGTCTTCGAGGCCCGCAAGAACGACGGCATGAACTTCCTCGGCTACGAGGGCGGCCGCAAGTACAACCCCAGGCCCTGGGCCGACTACACCGGCTACCGGCCCGTGAACACCGCCTTCGACGTGGTCAACCCGTCGCGCTGGCAGCCGCAGCTCCAGGCCCACAACGGCCGCCGCGTCGGCGGCGGCCCCGGTGACCTGGGCATCTGGGTGGCCCAGCACTTCGTCACCCCGCACATCCGGATGGTCAAGCCGCACATCTTCGACGATCCGCGCGACTTCACCGTCCCGCCGCCCACGCACGTCGACCACACCCGGCCCCGGGACTTCAAGCGCTCCGCGGACGAGATCCTGGAGGCGTCGGCCGCGCTCACCGACGAGCAGAAGGCCATCGTCGAGGTGATGGACAACAAGATCTGGGGCATCGGCCACTCGGCGCTGGTCATCGCGCGCAAGCACGACCAGAACGGCGAGCTGGGCGTGCAGGGCTGGGCGCACTTCATCCTGGAGCACCTGCTGGCGACCTTCGACCCGCTGATCGCCGTCTGGAACCAGAAGGTCAAGTACGACGCCGCCCGACCGGTCACCGTGATCAAGCACGTGTACGCCAAGAAGAAGGTGAAGTCCTGGGGCGGCGTCGGCATGGGGACCGTCGACGACATGCCCGCCGAGGAGTGGTTCAGCTACCTGCCGGTGGGCGACCACCCGGAGTACCCGTCGGGCTCCACGACGCTGTGCTCCGCGGCCTCCCAGTGCGCGCGGCGCTACTTCGGCTCCGACGAGCTGGACTGGAAGTTCACCTTCCCGGCCGGCTCGGGGCGGACGGAGCCCGGCATCGTCCCCGCGAAGGACGTCGAACTGCACTTCCCCACCTGGACCGACTTCACGCAGAAGTGCGGCGCCAGCCGCGTGTGGGGCGGGGTGCACTTCAGCAAGACCATCGAGACGTCCATCGCCTTCGGGGAGCAGTTCGGCGACATGGCCCACGAGTTCGTGCAGAAGCACATCAAGGGTGAGGTCGAGGACTGAGCCCACCGCGGCGGCAGGAACCAGCCACGGACCCGCGGCCTGCCGCCGCACCTCGATGTGCAGCCGGCCTCCCGGCACGCGCGACGGCGCGCACGCGCCGGGAGGCCGCTGCGGGCAGGGGGCGCCGGGAATACGCCAACCGCCGCTGAAATTCCGCGAGTCTGGCCGGTTCCGATCGATCGCCATGTCACGCGCCGACCCGTCGCGCCCGTCCTATGTGTGACACCCCCCGGTACGACCGATGGCACACCAGGAGACGATCATGGAATCACGGAGCGCAGCCCCAGCGGGCGGGCCGGGCACGGAAGCGCTCGGAGATCCCCGGCGGTGGCTCATCCTCGCCGTCATCTGCACCGCCTATCTCATGGTCGGCCTCGATCTGACCGTGATGAACCTCGCCCTGCCGTCGGCGCAGGAAGCGCTGGAGTTCTCGAACTCCGACCGGCAGTGGATCGTGACCGCGTACGCGCTGCCGTTCGGCAGCCTGCTGCTGTTCAGCGGCCGGCTGTCCGACATCATCGGCCGCAAGGAGAGCTTCCTCATCGGGCTGACCGGCTTCGCCGGCGCCTCCGCGGTCGGCGGGGCCGCGACCAACTTCGAGATGCTGGTGACGGCCCGCGCCTGCCAGGGCGCCTTCGCCTCGATGCTGGCGCCCGCCTGTCTGGCGCTGCTGGCCACCACGTTCCACGACCCGAAGGAGAAGGCCAAGGCCTTCGGCATCTACAGCGCGGTCGCGGCCAGCGGTGCGGGCCTGGGGCTGATCCTCGGCGGCGCGCTGGTCTCCGCGCTGAACTGGCGCTGGTGCATGTACGTCAACCTCGTCTTCGCCGTCGTCGCCTTCGCCGGCAGCGTCATGCTGATGCAGCGGGAGCCCAAGACGGGGGCCAAGCTGGACGTCCCCGGCGTGGTGCTGGCGTCGGGCGGCATGTTCTGCCTGGTCTACGGCTTCGCCAACGCCGCCGACGAGGGCTGGGGCACGACCTCGACGTGGGGCGTCCTCGCGCTCGGCGGCGCACTGCTCCTCGTCTTCGCGTTCTCGCAGACGCGCGCCGCCAACCCGCTGCTGCCGCCCAGGATCCTGCTCGACCGCAACCGCGGCGGCGCGTACTTCACGGTGCTGCTCGTCGGGACCGGCATGTTCGGCGTGATGCTGTTCCTGATCTACTACATGCAGACCAACCTCGACTACTCGGCGATCACCTCGGGCGTCGCGCTGCTGCCGATGGTCGTGTGCACGACCGTGGGGGCGAGCGCCGGCGCCATCAGGCTGATGCCGAAGTACGGCCCCCGGCCGCTGGTCACCTTCGGTCTGCTGCTCAGCGCGCTCGGCATGGCCTGGCTGACCGTGATCGGCGTGGACTCGGGCTACGTGACCCACCTGCTCGGCCCGCTCATGGTGGTCGGCCTCGGCATGGGCTTCATCTACGCCGCGGCGCTGCGCACCGGCACCTCGGGCGTGGAGCCCAGGGACGCGGGGATCGCCTCGGCGTGCGTCAACACCGGCCAGCAGCTCGGCGGCGCGGTCGGCACGGCGCTGCTCAACACGATCGCGGCCACCGCCACCGGCAACTGGCTGGAGAGCAACGTGCAGGGGCAGCCGTCGCAGAGCCAGCTCGACCTCGCGGCGATCGACGGCTACACCACGGTGTTCTGGTGGTGCACCGCCCTCTTCGCGATCGGCGCGGTCGTCTCCGGCCTGCTGCTGCGCGGCGGCCCGCTGCCCACGCCCGCGGAGGAGCCCGCAGGGGAGAATGCGGACGGGACGTCCGAGGAGCTGTCCGAGGAGACGAAGACCGCACAATCCTGAGGCGCACTGCGCCCAGACTGCAGCTCAAGCGGCTGGTGATCCCGGGTGACCCGGGTATCGCCGGCCGCTTTCGCGTGGGCCGGGAACGTCCGCCGGCCGACCTGTCATCTCCAGCGGCGCACAGTCGATAAGGAACCGATTATGACGACGTCCGGAAGCTCCTCCGTCCCCGGCTTCTCACCACGGCGCAGGTCGTTGCTGCTCGGCGGTGGCTCGGCCGCGGCCCTGGCGACCCTGGGCCACGCGGGTACCGCCGCCGCCGAGCCAGGACCGGCGGCGGAGCCGCCGCCCGCCTTCGACCTCGACAAGGGCAACTTCGTCCGGGACCTGCTCACCGTGGCGGGCGACTCCAGCGGGGAGACGCAGGACCTCGGCCCCGCGGACGTCACCCTCATCTTCTGGATCCAGGACGTCATGCAGACCGCCTGGTTCGACGCGCTGGCGCCTTACCACCCGACCGCCGTCGGCGTGCGCACCCGGCTCCCCCGCCGCCCCGCCGGCGAGTCCGGGACCAACAGGAACAAGAACATCGCCGGGCTGTACGCCACGTACCAGGTGGTGAGCATCACCTACCCGGAGCGGGGCCACATCCTGCGGGGCCTGCTGGAGGCGATCGGTCTCGACCCCGACGACGAGTCGGAGGACCCGGCCACCCCCGCGGGCATCGGCAACCTGGCCGGCAAGGCCGCCGTCGAGGCCCGGCTGCGCGACGGCATGAACTTCCTCGGGGACGAGAACCGGAAATACCACCGCCAGCCCTTCGAGGACTACACCGGCTACGAACCGGTGAACACCGCCTACAAGCTGGTCAACCCGTCGAAGTGGCAGCCGGCCAGGACCCCGCACCGCCGCCGCGTCGGCGGCGGCCCGGGCGACAAGGGCATCTTCACCGTCCAGCACTTCGCCACCCCGCAGCTCCGGCTGGTCGAGGGCCACACCTTCCGGGAGCCGGGCCGGTTCGAGCTGGCGCCGCCCGACCACAGCGACCACACCGCACCGGGCCGCTACAAGCGCGCCGTGGACGAGATCCTCGCCGCCTCCGCCGGGCTGACCGACGAGCAGAAGGCGAAGGCGGAGTTCTTCAGCAACAACTACCAGGGCATCCTGCTGGCGACGAGGGCCGCGGCGATCGCCCACGGCCTGGACCTGGACGGCTGGGTGCACCTCTACATGACGAGCTCGGTGGCCCAGCTCGACAACCTGATCGCCTCCTGGCACCTCAAGCACGCGCACGACGCCGTCCGGCCGTTCAGCGCGGTCAGGCACGTGTACGGCAAGCAGAACGTGCGCGCCTGGGGCGGTCCCGGCAAGGGGACGGTCGACCTCCGCGCCGACGAGTGGGCGGGCTACCTGCCGGTGAACGACCACCCCGAGTACCCGTCAGGATCCACCGCGCTCTGCGCCGCCATGGCGCAGGGGGCGCGGCGCTTCCTCGGTGACGACGTCCTGGAGTGGACGTACACCTTCAAAGCCGGCTCGACGCAGACGGAGCCCGGGCTGGTCCCGGCCCGTGACGTCGAGCTGAACTACGGCACCTGGACCGCCTTCGTCCGGGACGCCGCCCTGAGCCGGGTGTGGGCCGGCGTGAACTTCACGAAGACGACCGAGAGGTCCGTGGAGTTCGGCAAGCAGTTCGGCGACCTCGCCCACGAGTTCGTGCAGCGGCACGTCTCGGGCGAGGTCGAGGACTGATCGCAGCAGGTTGCGCCGGACCTTCTCCGGCCAATTCACGCTCCCGCGTGCGCACAACCCTCCGACACATCTGACCACGCACACCAAAGGGGATGACAGTGACCAACCTGATGCTGCTGCCGGACGGAATGCGCCGCTGGTCCAAGGCGAACGGCGTCTCGCTCGACGACGGCTACAAGGCGATGGCGGACAAGCTCGTCGAGTTCATGGACTGGGCGAGGGAAGACGGCATCACCACCCTGTACATCACCACCTCCTCGGCCGCGAACTTCAGCCGCCCCGAGCCCGCGGTGACGACGTTCCTGGTCGCGTTCAACGACGTGGCCCGGCGCACGCACGACAACTGCAGGTTCGACTTCTCCGGGTCGCTCGACCTGGTGCCCAAGAAGTACCTCACCGAGCTGGAGAACCTGCGGGACGAGTCCAACAAGGAGGCGGGCTTCACGCTCCACTACATCATGGGCATGTCCCTCACCGAGGAGGTCATCCAGCTCTTCAACAGGCTCAACGGCAAGATCCCCGAGCTGACCGAGGAGATCCTGGCCGAGAACGCCTACGTCCCGAAGCAGGTCGACTACCTCATCCGCACGGGCGGCGCGATCCGGATGTCGTCCTTCTTCCCGCTGATGTCCCCGTACGCCGAACTGCACTTCTCCCCGGTGCTGTTCCCCGACATGACGCGCGCGGACTTCGACACCGCGATGAACGACCTGCGCCGGCGGGAGCGGCGCTACGGGAACTACCCGGCGTAGAGCACCAGCGCACGACTCGGGCGAACAACGACCGACTCCGGTCTCCCAGGCGTGGCCCGACCACTCGGGCCACGCCTGGGACGTGCCACGCATCCTCGCTAGGGATAAGGAAGAAAATACGATGACGTCCGAAAATTCCTCCTCCGCAGGCTTCTCCCCAGGTCGCAGGTCGCTGCTGCTCGGCGGCGCCTCGACCGCGGCGCTGGCGACCCTGGGGACCGGTACCGCCGCCGCCGGCCAGGGCACAGGACCGGCGGCGAAGCCGGCCGCCGCCATCGAATTCGACTTCGACACCGGAAACTTCCACCGGGATCTGCTCAGCACGGCGGCCAACCCGTCCGAGGAGCCGCTCGGCCCGATGGACGCGACCGTCCTCGTCTATCTCACCCACCTCACGATGACCGCGTGGTTCGACGCGCTGGCGCCCTACCACCCGACCGCGGTCGGCCGGCACACCCGCATCGCCCGCCGCCCCGCCAGCGAGTCCACCACCAACCGGAACAAGAACGTCGCGGCGCTGCACGCCGCGAACGTGGTGTTCGCGGCCGTGTTCAAGGAGCGGGTGGCGGCCTTCCGGCAGGTCATGACCACGCTCGGCCTTGACCCCGACGACCAGTCGACGGACCCGTCGAGCCCGGTGGGCATCGGCAACCTGGCCGCCCAGGGCGTCCTCAAGGCCAAGGCGCGGGACGGCATGAACCTCTTCGGCGACGAGGGCCGGAAGTATCACGGGCAGCCCTACGAGGACTACACCGGCTTCGAGCCGGTGAACACCGCCTACAAGCTGGTCAACCCGTCGAAGTGGCAGCCGGCCAGGACCCCGCACCGCCGCCGGGTGGGCGGCGGCCCGGGCGACAAGGGCATCTTCACCGTCCAGCACATGGTCACGCCGCAGATGGGGCTGGTGAAGCCGGACACCTACCGGCACCCGAGCCAGTTCCCGCTCGCCCCGCCCGACCACCTCGACCACACCGACCCGCGCCGCTACAAGCGCTCGGTGGACGACATCCTGGAAGCCTCCGCCGGCCTCAACGACGAGAGGAAGGTCAAGGCGGAGTTCTTCGACAACAAGTTCCTCGGCATCGGCCAGTCGACGAAGGCCGCGGGGATAGCCCACGACCTGGAACTGGACGACTGGGTCCACCTGATCTACACGAGTTCGCTGGCGCAGGTCGAGGACCTGATCGCGGCCTGGCACTACAAGGTCAAGTACCAGGCCCCGCGCCCGTTCAGCGCGATCCGGCACGTGTACGGGAAGAAGAAGCTGTCCGCCTGGGGCGGGCCCGGCATCGGGACCGTCCACGACATGCCCGCCGACGAGTGGACCAGCTTCATCCCCGTGGGCGACCACCCCGACTACCCGTCAGGATCCACCACGCTGTGCGCCGCCGAGGCGCAGGCCGCCCGGCGCTTCCTCGGCGACGACCGCCTGGACTGGACCTGGCCCATCCCCGCCGGGTGGACGCTGACCGAGCCCGGGGTGACCCCGGCCAAGGACATGGAACTGCGCTACGACACCTGGACCGAGTTCGTGAAGGACTGCGGCTACAGCCGGGTCTGGGCCGGGGTGCACTTCACGACCACGGTCGAGCGGTCCATGGAGTTCGGCACCCAGTTCGGCGACCTCGCGTACGAGTTCGTCCAGCAGTACATCAAGGGCGACGTGCAGGACTGACCGCCGCTCGCGCCGGCGGTCACGCCGGGACCGGCCGGGCAGGGCGCGCACCACCGCGACCTGCCCGGCCGTTCACGGCGTACGACGCCTCCTCAGCGTTCGTCGCCGTCGAGGCCGGCGACGAACGCGCGCAGCGCCGCCCACTGGGCGTGCAGCGCGTGGTCGCCGTCCCCGAGGGGGTCCTTGAAGAAGAAGGCCAGCGGCGTCAGCGGGCCCGTGCGCCCCGCCGCGTGCGCGGCCAGGGAGATCCGGGCCAGGTCGAGGACCAGCGGCGCGGCGAGCGCCGAGTCGCAGCCCTCCCAGGTGAACTGCAGCCGCATCGGGGTGCCGAGGAAGCCGCCGAAGGTGATGAGGTCCCAGGCGGTCTTGAAGTCGCCGATGTCGGCGACGTAGTCGATGTGGGTGTCGCCTTCCGGCGCGTAACCGAGGGTCTCGCGCAGCACGCGCTGCTTGCTGACGGACTTCGCCGCGTTGGCGCCCGGCTCGGCGAGGTTGGCACCGTCGCCGCCGCCGAGGAGGTTCAGGCCCGACCACGAGCGGACCGCGAGGTTGCGCATCGCGAACATCGGCGCGAGCACCGACTTCAGCAGCGTCTCGCCGGTCTTGCCGTCGTGGCCCGCGTACGGCAGTCCGCGGGCGGCGGCCAGTTCGTCGAGTGCGGGCAGCCGCGCCCCCGTGGAGGGGGTGAAGTCGACGTACGCGCAGCCGGCGGTGAACGCCGCGTACGCGTAGAGGGAGCTGGGCGGCAGCACCCGGCCGGGGGCGACGAGCGCCGCGTCGAGCGCCGCCAGGTCCGCGTGCGCCGGGTGCGGCTGGGCGGCGGGCTCGGTGGAGGCGACGTTGACGACGACGACCCGCTCCAGCGCGTGCCGCTCGGCGAATGCCTCGATGTCGGCGACGACCGCGGCGGCCGTCTCCGCCTGGGTGCCGCCGGCGGGCGCGTGCCGCAGCTCGGCCTCCGCCTCGGCGAGGTCCGCCTCCAGCGCCTGTACGAGCCGCGCGGGCACGACGCCGGCGGTGGCGAGCTGCTCGGCCTTCTTGGCCACCGTGCCGGTGTTCACGTCGTGGCCGCCGAAGACCAGGTCGCCGAAGCCCGGCAGCGCTTCGGCGGCCAGGTCAGGGTGGGCCGTGACACAGCCCACGGGCTCGGTCAGGCCGGCGCGCAGCGCGAGCCCCCCGACGACGGCGGTAGTGGCGACCGACCCGCGGGCGCCGATGAACCAGATGCCAACTCGCATGAGACCCCTCCGTTACGGACACGTGCGGACAGAACCGGTGCGCCTCGCGCACGACTCGGGCGGACACGGGCGAGGGCCGGACCGACGGCTTGGCAGCCACGGCCCGGCCCTGGGCGGACGCCAGGTCGTCGATCAGCCGATCTTGACGACCTCTCCCTTGTCCCAGTCGCCCGTGGTGCCCGGAGGCCACCACAGGCTCTTGTTGGTCACGTAGATCGAGCCGTCGGGGCCCGCGAGGAAGCCGTGCGGGAAGAACAGCTTGCCCTTGCCCAGCTCCGTACGGGTGCCGTCGCGGCCGATCTGGATGACGCTGCCGCCGTCGTCGTCGGGCGACGGCAGGAAGCCGGTCGAGGTGAACTGCGTGACGTAGAAGTCGCCGTTCTTGCCGAAGCCGCAGCCCGTGATGGCGCTGAAGCCCCGCTGCCAGACCTCCAGGTCACCGCTCCACGGCTCGTAGCGGTAGACCTTGGCGGCCTTGGCGCCCTCCTCGCCGGTGTTGCCGTGGCCGGTCAGCTCGCCGACGTACACGGCGCGGTCCGGGCCCTGGGCGACGCAGGTGGGCACGGCGTCGGAGCCGGCCTGGCTGAGCGGGAAGCTGGTGAGGATCTCGACGTTGCCCCACCGGTCGATCTCGCCGAGCACGTTCGCCGCCGCGTCCACGTAGTAGAAGCCGCCGCCCTTCTTGGGCGTCAGCGAGTACGGGTTCGTGACGTCGAAGTCGGGCGTCGGGTCCGGGTTCTCGTTGATGTACTCGTAGTCGGCCGCACCCGGCCGGGCGGCCACCCGCGGCTTCTTCGGGTCGGTGACGTCGAGCAGGGTGCCGACGTACGGCTTGAGCTTGTTCCGCAGGCCGTCGGAGAGCCACGCGTCGGTCGGGAGGCTCTGCGGCGAGCCCGCCTGCAGCGTGTACAGGCGGCCCTGGCTGTAGGCCAGCCCGTTCGGGCCGATCATGTCCTGCAGGTTCAGCGCCGAGGGCAGGTTCTCCACGATCCGCTTCGGCTCGCCGTTCGTGATGTCGGCGACGGAGCCGGTGTGGCCGAAGCACTTCATCTCGAAGACGATTTCCTCCGAGACCATGTTGCACTCGGACGGTGCCGTCAGCGGCGGCGTACCGGTCTCGGAGACCAGCAGCCGGCCCCCCGGGCCCCAGGTCAGGGAGCGCGGCGAGTACAGCCCCTCCGCGATCACCTCGACCTCGGCGTTCTTGTCGAGCGTGCCCGAGCCCCTGCCGTGGTCGGCGGCGGCCACGGGCCCGGACGATCCGGCCGCCACACCGGCGAGCGTTGTCGCCGCTGCCGCGGCGAGCAGCATCCGACATCTTGCGAGACGTCGCATCGAGCTCTCATCTCCTCTTGAGTGGGGTGAGGTTCTGCTGGGGACCACGTGCGCGGCCGGGGGCCGGCCGCCGCGGCAAGGGAGTCGTCGACCGGTCACCCGGTCGACGACAGCCTTTCCGTCACGGACGGCGGCCGGGGTCAGCCGATCTTGACGACCTCGCCCTGGTCCCAGCGGTTGGTGGTGCCGACCGGGTACCACACGCTGTTGTTGGTGACGTAGATGGAGCCGTCGGGGCCCGCGAGGAAGCCCTGCGGGGCGAAGAGCTTGCCCGCGCCCAGCTCGGTGCGGGTGCCGTCCTTGGCGATCTGGACGACGACGCCCTGCGGGTCGCCGGGCGGCGGGAAGCCCGTCCGGTCGAACTGGGTGACGTAGAAGTCGCCGTTGGCGCCGAAGCCGCAGCCGGAGATGGTGGCGAAGCCGCTCTCCCAGACCTTCAGCTCGCCGGTCTTCGGGTCGTACCGGTAGATGTTGGCCGCCTCGTTGCCGGTGTTGCCGAAGCCGGTGAGCTGCCCGGCGTACACCGCGCCGTCGGGGCCGACGTCGACGCAGGTGGGCACGGCGTCGGCGCCGTTCGGGGCCTTCGGGAACCACTTCAGGATCTCGACCCTGCCCCGGCGGTCGATCTCACCGAGGATGTTCGCGGCCGCGTCCACGTAGTAGAAACCGCCGCCCGGCTTCGCGGCGAGCGAGACGGGGTTGGCCGTCGGGTCCTCGGAGACGAGGTCCGGGTTCTCCTGCATCCACTTGTAGCTGGCCGCGCCGGGGTTGGCGACCGCCCTGACCGTCTTCCCCTTGACCTGGAGCACCCTGCCGTACTGGTTCTTCAGGGTGTTGCTCAGGTCGCGGGGCAGCCACTCCGGCAGCCCGTTGCCGTGGCCCGCCTCCAGGACGTGCAGCTTGCCCTCGGAGTAGACCATCGCGTTCGGGCCGACGACCTCGGCGTTGTTCACGTTCGAGGCCAGGCCCTCGACGATCCGCTTCGGCTTGCCGTCGGTGATGTCGGTGATGGCGCCCGTGGTGCTGAAGCACTTCGCCGTCATGACGTCGGCGTTGTCACAGAGCTGCTCGATGCCGCCCGCTTCGGAGACGAGAAGCCGGCCCTCGGGCGTCCAGGTCAGGTCGCGGGGCGAGTGCAGCCCCTTCGCGATCACCTCGACCGGGGCGTCGCCGGACAGCGTGCCCGAGCCCTTCTCCGCCGCGACGACCTGACCCGACGGCCCGGCTGCCACTCCCGCGAGCGCCGTCGCCGCCGCGACCGCGAGCGGCATGCGGAACCTCTTCAGACTACGCATCTTCGCCTGTTCCTCCGTTTCGCTGTTTCTGTTGCACCCAGACAAGACGCGTCGAGGGAAGGCTCCTCGCCAAAGCCGTCCGGCGCACGTCGAAACAGCCGGCGGCGCAATGAGCATCGGCTACACGCGTTTGATGGGAAAATTGCGTTCGACTGGCGCCGGGCCGCGGCTGCCCGCCCCGCGGGACGGTGGCCGGAAGGCTCGTGGCCGATGGCTCATTCCGCACCCGGGAACGCGGTTACGGGAAGGTGAGCCCGTGAACTACCGCCCTCGACCGCCCAGGGGGAACCCCTGGCCGCCGGCGCACGCGCGGCGGTGCCGCGACGGGCGGGACGGTCGTCCGGGTGGAATCAGTAGAAGAGGCGGTACGAGCCGAGGGATGTCATCGGCTCGACCGACAGCGGCTCCGCGATCCACTCGTTCTTCAGCCCGTTCATCGTCTCCTGGAAAGCGGGCATGGTGAGAAGAGGGTTCTTCTCGTCATCCTCCAGATCCACCACGAGAACGAGGGTCCGCCCGTCCGCGAGTTTGCACCAGGAATAGCGGACGCCCTCGGGCTTCGCTTCCTCGATCGCCGCGAAGAGTTCCTTCGCAGCCTTCTCCGCGGTCTCGACCCTGTCTTCCTTGATCTTGGCACGGAACATGCGGACGCTCATGGGGAATCTCCTTGGTAAACATGCACGCCGCCGGTGTGGGGCGGCGGAGTATCAGGGTTGTTCTTGGAGTTTGTCGTGGAGGATGCGGGTGAGTTCGACGCGGCGGGTTTTGAGGGTGGCGGTGCGTGGGAGTTGGGCGAGGGGGATGTGGACGGGGTCGGTGAGTTGGGGGTAGTCGCGGGTGGCTTGTTGCCAGCGGTGGGGGTCGACGGGTTCGTCGTTGCGGGTGCAGACGATGGGGACGGGTTTGTTCCCGGGGCCCTGGACTATGGCGAGTTCGACGAGTTCGTCGAGGCGGTCCAGGACGGCGTCTTCGATCTCCAGGCTGGAGCCGACGCCGGGGATGGTGTCGATCTCGCGGTCGAGCATGTGCAGGCAGCCCGCGCGGGTGCGGTAGCCGATGTCGCCGGTGCGCCACCAGCCCTGGTTGACGTTCTCGTCGTAGCGGTCCTGTTCGCCGTGGTAGGTCTTGGCGATGCCGTCCCAGCGGACCTCGATGAACCCGGGGTTGTCCGGGGTGACCTGACGGCCGTTCTGTGAGGTGACCCGCACTTTGGCGCTGCCGGGGAGGGCGAAGCCGACGCAGCGGCCGTCCATGTCGCGTGCGTGGCGCCGGTAGTAGGGCCTGCCGACCGCGGGTCCGACCTCACTTTGGCCGTAGATCTGGAAGAACTGGGGGGAGCGGCGGCGGGAGGCGTCCAGCAGGCGGCGGACGGTGCGGGGGTGGATGGCATCGAAGGTGGAGGAGAAGTACTTCACCGACGCGAACGGCCTCCTGGGGTCGTTCACGAGTCCTTCCCAGGCGAGGAAGCTGTTGGGCAGGGCTTCGATGAGGCCGGGGCGGTTCTTGAGGAAGAACGTGGCGACGGCTTCGGGGTCGTGGTTGTTGACCAGGAGCGTCGGCATGCCCTTGAACAGCACCAGTGCCATCGCGGCGAACAGGCGGGAGTGGACGAAGGGGATGCTGATCGCGACGGTCTCCCGCCGGGGCATCACCCCGAGCATGAACAACTGCGGCCGCAGCCGGGTGCGCATCGTGCGGGCGGTGTGGACCACCAGCTTCGGCAGGCCCGTCGTCCCGGACGTGTGCGTGATCATCGCCGGCTCGTCCAGAGCGGTGAACACCGCCGGCACCCCGGGCGAACCCTCCAGCCCGGCAAGCGAGTCGATCGTGATCACCGAAGCCGTCAGCTCATCGAGGTCCTCGCCGGACAGCAGGCCGAGTTTCGCGGCGTCGGTGAGCAGGTGGGGGCGGCCCAGGCGCTGCATCAACGCCGCCACCGTGGGGGCGTCGAGGGCCGGGGAGAGCATCACCGGTATCGCCCCGATCCGCGCGACCGCGGTGCCCAGGATCCAGGAATCGAAGTTCGGCCGCTTGTAGACGACCACATGCTCCCCCGCCCGCACCCCCGCCGCCGCCAGACGCGCGGCGAGGTCGGAGACGTGGTAAGCGAGTTCGCTGACCGTGATCCGCCGCCCCGCACCGGGCAGCACATCCAGATCGTGATCCAAAGTCAGCAGCATCGACCCGTGCCTGACCGCGGCACGCTGCGCAAGAACACCTATATACAAACCACGCTTGTGCACCGGACTCACGCTCACCAGGCCACCACCCCAACCAGCGCCGAAACTCCCGACAGACACGCGCAACACACCACCCCGAGCTCACGCCCACTCAGGATCCGCCACCCCACTTGGCCACCACACTGCAACGACTTGGCGTCCACTTGGCGGCTGCCGTCAGGAGTGTGCCTTCTCCGCCTTGTCCGCCGGCTTCGCGCCGAAGGCCGGTGCGGGCAGCGGGCCGGAGCGGATGAGCAGACCGCAGATCACGGCGCCGGCCGCGAAGAGGCCGGCGCACCACCAGAACACGGTGACGTAGCTGTCGACCGCGGCCAGTTGGAGCAGTTCCTCGGTCGGCGGCCTCCCCTGGGAGTGCTCCTTCACGTAGTCCGTGATGGCGCTCGCCGCGATGGTGTTGAGCAGGGCCGTGCCGAGGGAGCCGCCGAGCTGCTGGCCGACCTGGATGCTCGCCGAGGCGATGCCCGCGTCCTGCGGCTCCACGCCTGTGGTGCCGGTCTGCAGCGCCGCGGCGAAGATGAAGCCCATGCCGAAGCCGAGGACGAGGATCGGGCCGAGGAGCGCGGCGGCGTAGCTGGAGTCCACCTCCACCCGGGTCAGCCAGACCAGGGCGCCCGTGTTGAGCGTCAGGCCCGCGATGACCAGCGGCTTGGGACCGTACTTCGGCATGATCTTGATGTTGCCGATGTTCACCGCCACGGCGGTGAACACGACCATCGGCAGCAGGGCGACGCCCGAGGTGATCGCCGAGTAGTCCAGCGTGGTCTGCATGTAGTAGATGAGGAAGAGGAAGAAGCCGAAGATGCCGGCGCCGACGAGCAGCATCAGCAGATACGCCCCGGAGCGGTTGCGGTCGAGGACGACGCGCGGCGGCAGCAGCGGGTGCGCCGCGCGTGCCTGCCAGGCCGCGAAGGCGACGAGCAGCACGCCGCCGGCGACGAGGAAGCCCCAGGTCTGGGGGGTGCTCCAGTCCTCGTTCGCGGCGTTGGAGAAGCCGTAGACGATGCAGAACATCGCGGCGGACACCAGGACGACGCCGGGGAAGTCGAGCTTCGTCCGCATGCCCTTGACGGCCGCGTTGCGGCCGAACGGCAGCCCGGCGCCCAGCAGCGCGACGCCGGCGAAGAGCAGGTTCACGTACATGCACCAGCGCCAGGAGAGGCCGGAGGTGAGCGCACCGCCGATGATCAGGCCGAGGCCCGCGCCGCTGGCCGCGACCGCGCCGTACGCGCCGAACGCCTTCCCCTTCTCCTTGGGGTCGGTGAAGGTCGTGCTCAGCAGCGTCAGGGTGGCGGGCGCGAGCAGCGCGGCGAAGACGCCCTGCCCGACGCGGGCGGAGACGAGCATCTCGAAGCTGTTCGCGGCGCCGCCGACGGCGGAGGCGCCGGCGAAGCCGACCAGGCCGACGAGGAAGCTCCGCTTGAGACCGAAGAGGAGGACCAGCCGGCCGCAGAAGAGCAGCAGGCTGCCGAACGCCACGGCGTACGCGGTCACGATCCACTGCCTGTTGGCGAGCGAGAACCCGAGGTCCTCCTGTGCCGACGGCAGGGCCAGGTTCATGATGGTCGCGTCCAGGACGACCATGAGCTGTGCCACGCAGATGACGACGAGGATGAGCCACCGCTTGGGGTCGGGCTCCGCCGCTCCGGCAGCTCCCGGGCCGGGCCCGGCGGCAGCGTCCGCGCTCTGTGTTGCCACGATCTTCTCCTTGTCGCGTGTGACGGACGTGCGTCCTCAACCCTCATGACAGAGGCGGCGAGGGGAATGTGACCCGAGGCCGAGCCGGACATTCTGTACGGGCTGGGGGGCGCGGCGCCGGGACCGCGGTCGGTCCGGCGGGGCGCCCGGCGAGAGGGCGCGGCCTCCGGTGGGCATCGTGTCCGGAGCCGCTTCCCCCTCCCCGTCGTGCTGTCGTCGTGCTGTCGTCGTGCTGTGTTGCCGTGCCGTGTTGCCGTGCCGTACCGCGGTGTTGTTGCCGTGCGGCGTTCGTGCTAGCCGTGCCGGGTGTCGCCGTGGGCGAGGACGCGCGAGAGCACGTCGCCCAGCGCGGCCGCCGGATCGGCTCCGGCGGACGTGCTCCGCCAGGCCACGTGGTGGTCGGGGCGCACCAGGACGGCGCCCTCGTCGGTGATCTCGCGGACCGCCGCCCACCGGCCGTCCGCGGGGGCGTACTCGGCGCCGTCGCCGATGCGTACCGCCGTGAGGGGGATCGAGAACTTCTCGGCCGCCTCCGCCGCCGCGTCGCACCACGCCTTCCCCTCGGGGCCGGCGATCAGCACGAAGCCGCCGCCGCGGCCGACGAGGTCGTGGGTGGACAGGCGCTCGCCGTCCCGCTCGATCCAGGCGTGCGGGAGCATGTGCCCGGGCCGGGTGGTGGGGTGGTAGGTGTTGCCGAGCGGCGCGCGGGGAGGGGGCGCGGTGCCGTCCGGGACGAGCGCGCCGTCCTCGTACGCGAAGCCCACCTCCAGGTCGTGCGCCTGGCACTCGGAGCGGTGGGTCTGGAAGATCTCCGCGGCCCGGGCCCGTACGGCCGTGCCGACCGGGGAGGGGTCGAAGTAGGAGGAGAACACCGCCGAGCGGCGCTCGACCGGGATGTGGGCGCCGAGGCCGATGGCGGCCTCGGTCACCACCTTGTGGTGGAACCACGTCGACAGGCCCCAGTCGACATTCCGCTTGCCGACGGCGCGGCGCTCGGTCTCGTAGGAGTCGAGGAGGCTGTCGTCGGCGCGGCCGGCGACCACGGCGGCCAGCTTCCACGCCAGGTTGTGCACGTCCTGGACGCCGCCGTTGAGGCCGAGCCCTGTGGTGGGCGGCTGGCGGTGCGCGGCGTCGCCGACGATGAGGACGCGGCCCTGGCGGTAGCGGTCGGCGAGCACGCCCTCGACGGTCCACTGGCTGATCCGGTGCAGGGTCAGCTCCAGGTCCGGTACGCCGAGGACCTCGCGGATCCGGGCGGTCATCGCCTCCGGGTCGTCGCGGTCCGCGTCGCCGGGGTTGAAGTGCAGCGCCCATTCCTCGCAGCGCTTGCCCCAGGTGGGGCCCATCTCCATCAGCGTGCTGGAGAGGTCGGGGCGGTAGGGGTTGACGAACCAGGTGATGATCGTGCCGTCGTGCCACCACGGGGAGAGGTCGGCGGTGAGGTACGCGGTGGTGACGTTCAGCATGCTGGGCACGCCCTGCATCTCCACGCCCAGCTCGGCGCCGATGGTGCGGCCGCCGTCGGCGGCGATGACGTACTGCGCGGTGACCGTCGTGGTCTCGCCGGTGGCGACGTCGCGGATCTCGGCGACGACGCGGTCGCCCTTGTCGGAGAAGGTGGTCAGCTCGTGGCCGAAGAGAACCCGGCCGGGGTTGTCCCGTTCGGCGCGGCGGCGCAGCATCGGCTCCAGCCGCAACTGCGGGAGCTTGGCGGGCAGGACGGGGCCGTGCTCCGCGTACACCTCGGTGAGGGCACCGCCCCCGAAGGCGTCCATCTCGTAGATGACCCGCCCGTCCAGCGGGTCGTCCCCGGTGAGGGAGGTCTGCCAGCGCACTCTGCCGAACATCTCCGGCGGCGCCGACAGTTCGTGGACGGAGTCCACGAGCCCGTGCTGCCGGAAGATGTCCATGGTGCGCTGGTTGAGGTAGTGGGCGCGCGGCAGCCTCGACGTGTCCGTGTGCCGCTCGACCAGCAGGTGCTCCACACCCTGGCCGGACAAGAAGATGGACGCGGACAGACCGCAACCGCCGCCCCCCACGATCAGAACCGGAACTTCGATGGCTTCCATGCTCGGCCTTCCATGAGGTGACGGCTCAGGCAGGACATCGGGGGATCCCGGGCAGTCCCCGCCCGCCGCCGAACCGCAGGAAGCGGCAACCGAGACCGAGCGCTGTCGTCATCCCCACGATCAGGAAGCAGAGCTTCCGGATGAGCCTCCTCGACACCGTCATGCCGACGTCTCTCTACCGATGCTGCGTGGACTCAGCATCGGCCCGGCGATTTGGCTGGCACTATCGACCGGGTTGGCGCCGGCTTGGCGGCGAAGGCGGGACCGGCCCGCCGACCAGCGCCGGGAAAGAACTTCTTGATCGTCGGTCACATTCCGCGGCCGCCAACTGTCAAGTGATTGAGGCTCGCTGCTGCCCCCCGACCCGAGAAGGGAAAAGATGGACGATCCGCGCCATCTCCCGCCCCGCTCGGCGCCGCGGGACCTCGCGGTACGGCCCCCGGATGCGTCCCGTACGCGCGGCCACTCCCCCACGGCCCGCATCGGCACCGGCTACCCACCGTTCCCGGACCGGCCCGCGGCACCCCCCGAGCCGCGGTCGCCGGCACCCCCGGGACCGATTCCGCTTTCGCTCTCATTGCAAAGGACCGGCCGCCCCGCGGGACCGGCACGGAAGACTTAATTCACCGCACCGGGAAATCGGAAAACGACGGGAGAACGTCCGGTGACGCGTCGCGCGCCGGGGTCTGCTCCGCGGCGTCGGTGACGTCTCGGCGAACGGCGGATTATTTCGCCGGGATAATCGTCTGAACCCGGCACGGGAAAGGTGAGGGTCCGCATCCGGACGGGCCCGTGGCCGGCCCCGGAGCGGTATCCGTTCGCTCGCGGCGGACCGGGATGAAATTTCATTGCCGACATTGCCGGACTTGCCACCCGCGGGACCGCCCTCGCGGACGGCCCGCGGACGGCCCGTACACCAAGATCCGCCGTCACGCTCTGCTACGCGCCAGTCGGAGCCCGGCGGTGTTGACGCGAGGTCTACGACTGCGGTGCGGCCGGACCAAAAACGGAGCTGAGGATTCCGCGATTTTCCCGGCCTCCACACCCCCGCCCACCTGGGCAGCAACCTCCCCAAGGGGGTTCGGGCGGAGCCAAGGTCGATCTTGCAAAAACGTCCCGGCAAGACCCTGACTAGCAACTTCCTGCTATACACCCACGGATGGCAGGACCTTGCCGCTCCGCTCCGGGCGCGATAATCGATCAGACCTTCGACGTGCGGGAACACCTGGATACGGGCTCAGGAAGGCGTCACCAGCGCGGGAACCGTGTTGACAACCCCCCATTGCGATGTTGAGATCGAATAGCCGGGGAGAAAAGCGTCGAAGCCCCCACATCGATCGTTGCTCTCGGTGTCCGGCGGCCGTTGATCCATTGCGTTGTGTATCGGCCGCGTAAAACCGCGGTCGGCATTGCCGGGCCTTGACTGGATTAGCGTTCACGGCTACGCTGACCCCCGGCCAGTCTCGGGGGACTGGACAACAAACACGGGGGCAGCAGAAATGCTAATGATCGACGCAGGTCCGGATCCAGGCCACTGGCCACGCGGCCAGCTTGAGAACTCCTGGCCGCCACATCCGGCAAAGGTCGAATTTCGCGAATCTCCAGTTGAGATTGCTGCTTTTCTGCAGCAAATCCATTCGGCGCCTACGCTCTCCGACGCGGCGCACGTCGTCTCTGCGGACCGCCTCGTGACCCGGCAGCGCACACCCCCCGCGCCGCCCCACGGGCGGTCCGCTGTCATGCCGCGGTGCGGGAGCGCTCCTCGGAGCGCCGCGCAGCACCACTCGCGTACACCGCACGGAACGTACGGTGACCGGATACTGCTTGGCGGTACGGCCGGCAGCCGGCCAGGCCGACACCCGGCCCTGGCCAGGCGCCCCGGAAAAGGCGGTGAGATGTTGGGAGTTCAGAGATGACGAACGACAGAACCAACGTCGACACGATGGTTATCGGCGCTGGATCGGGTGGAAGCTGCCAGTCCCATTCGGAGGGCGGGCAGCGTATGGGAACAGGCACCGGAGATGCGCGGCGCATCGCGGAGCTGGAGCGTGAGGTTCAGGAACTCCGCCGCGCCAACGAGATATTGAAGGTGTATTTCGCCAAGGAACTCGATCTCGAACTCGAATCCACTCCGTCCGCCCTCGTCGTCGGAACGCCCAGCGGGCCGACCCTGCCGGAGGCGCCGCCGTCCGCGCCCCCGGCGCCGCCGCGCCCGATCCGCTGGGGCGCCGCGCAGCCGGCCATGACCCCCGACCCGTCCCGGCCCATGGCGGAGTTCCGGGCACTCGGCCCCATCGAGGCCGTGGTCGACGGCCGGCTGCTGGACCTGGGCGCCCCGAAGCAACGCGCGCTACTCGCCCTGCTGGTCAGCAAGGTCGGCCAGCCGGTGGCGGTCGACGTCATCGTCGAGGAGCTGTGGACCGGCAATCCGCCCCCCTCGGCGATCACGTCACTGCAGGCGTACGTGGCCAACCTGCGCCGCGTCCTGGAACCCAACCGCGCCCCGCGCACCCCCGCGACCGTGCTCCGCACCTACGGTCGCGGCTACCTGCTGGACAACCACGTCGTCGAGGTCGACGTGCACCGGTTCAGCGAGCGCGCCGGGGCCGGCTGGGAGGCCCTGGACAGGGGCAAGCCCCAGGAGGCGCTGCGTGAATTAGAAGCCGGTCTCATGCTGTGGCGGGGTCAGGCGTACGCGGAGGTGGCCGACACCACCTACGTACGGCCCGAGGTCGCCCGGCTGGAGGAGCTGCGGCTGTCGGTCATCGAGGGGCGGTGCGCCGCGCTGCTCGCGGTGGGCGCCCACGAGATGGCCGTGGCGGAGCTGGAGGCGTTCACGCAGGCGCACCCGCTGCGTGAGTACGGCTGCGAGCTGCTGAGCCTGGCGCTCTACCGGGCCGGCCGGCAGGCCGACGCCCTCGCCGTGCTGCGCACCAACCAGCGCAGGCTGGCGGAGGAGCTGGGGATCGATCCCCGGCCCGCGCTGCAGCACTTGGAGAACGAGATCCTCAACCATGCGCCCGCGCTCGACTGGCGGCCGCGCCCGGGCGGTGGTGCGTGAGATCGCCGCATCGCGATCTCTTGGTGTGCTCGGGCATCCGCACAGTGTCCGAAATGCCGAAGCGGCCCGGGGAGGGACTCCCCGGGCCGCTTTCTTCTTTCCCTGACCCGTCGCGCCGGCCGTGCCCGCGCCGCGTCCCGCGCCTCACTCCGGGGGCTGCACCAGCCCCGACTGGTAGGCGAGGACGACGAGTTGGGCACCGTCGCGGGCGGCCAGCTTGGTCTTCGCGCGCTGCACGTGGGTGCGCACGGTCAGCGGGCTGACGACCAGCTCCGCGGCGATCTCGGCGTTGGACCTCCCCTGCGCCACCAGCGCCGTCACCTCGCGCTCCCGGGCGGTGAGCACCGCAAGGTCCTCCGGTACGGCCCGGGCGGTGCCCGGCTGGGGGGTGGCGAGGAAGCGGGCGATGAGCGCGCGGGTGGCGGCCGACGAGAGCAGCGCGTCGCCGGCGGCGACCGTGCGGATGCCGTCGACGAGTTCGTCCGCGGAAGCGTCCTTGCCGAGGAACCCGGCGGCACCGACGCGCAGCGCGCGGGCCACGTGCTCGTCGGTCTGGAACGTGGTGAGGACGAGCACGCGCACCTCCGCCAGCTCCGGGTCCGCGCAGATCGCCTCGGTCGCGGCGAGGCCGTCGGTGCCGGGCATGCGGATGTCCATGACGACGACGTCCGGGCGGTGCACGCGGGTGAGTTCGACGGCCTCGCCGCCCTCGGCGGCCTCGGCGACGACCTCCAGATCGGGGTACGAGTCGATGAGCATCCGGAACGTCGCCCGCAGCAGGGCCTGGCCGTCGGCGAGGAGGACGCGGACGGTCATCGGGGCTCTCCGGAGGGCTCGGTGGTCTGCTCGGGCGTCGGGGGCACGGGGGCCTCCTGCCGTACGGGCAGGGGCAGTTCCGCGGTCACCGTGAAGCCGCCGTCCGGCCGCGGGCCCGCGCGCAGGCTGCCGCCCGCGGTGCGGGCGCGCTCGCGCATCCCGATCAGCCCGAAGCCGCCGCCCGGCGGCGGTGGCGGCCGGCCCGCGCCGCCGTCGTCGCTGACGCTGACGGTCAGCCGGTCGTGCGCGTACGCGAGCCGCACCCGGGCCGAGCCCGCGCCCGCGTGCTTGGCGACGTTCGTCAGCGCCTCCTGCACGATCCGGTACGCGGTGAGGTCGAGCCCCGGCGGCAACGGCCGCTGCGCGCCCTCGGCGGCGACGCCGACGGGCAGCCCGGCGGAGGCGAACGCGGCGACCAGCTCCGGCAGCCGGTCCAGGCCGGGCGCCGGCTCCAGCGGCTCCCCGGAGCCGCCGGGCCGGTCCGGTCCGCCGGGTCCTTCCGGTCCCTCCAGGTCGCCGGGCTGGCGCAGCAGCCCGACGGTGGCCTGGAGTTCGCGCAGGGCCGCCGACGTCGTGCCGGTCAGCTCGCCGAGGATCTCCTCGGCCTGGTCCGGCCGGGTGCGCGCCAGCCGGGCGGCGGTGCCGGCCTGGGCGTGCGCGAGCGCCATGCGGTGGGCGACGACATCGTGCAGCTCGCGGGCGATGCGTACGCGCTCCTCCGCGACCCGGCGGCGGGCCTCCTCCTCGCGGGTGCGCTCGGCGTGCTCGGCGCGCAGGTGCACGGCGTCGAGGTACGCCCGCCGCGCCTGGACCGCGATGCCCGCGAGCACCGGCAGCAGCAGCCAGAAGACGGGGCCGACCGACTCCTCGGCCCAGTCCTGCTCCTCGTTCTCGGCGAGCAGCGCGACGGGGACGACCATGGCGAGGACGAGGGCGTAGTAGGCGTAGACGGTCCGCTGCGGAGCGCGTACTGCCAGCTCGTACAGCGCGACGAGCGTCGGCGCCATCAGCGCCAGCGAGAGCCTGTAGCCCAGGCCCACGGAGACGGCGGCGCACACCGCGGTGGCGACGACGGCCGGCCCTGCGTGGCGACGGCGCCACGGCAGCGGGACCACGGCGGCGACCACGAGGGGCAGCGCGGCGGCCAGGCCGGGGCCGGAGTCGGCGTGCTGCCGGCTGGTGATGGCGAGCACCAGCAGCAGCAGGGCCGCCTCGACGAGGCGGGGGTGGCGGTCGGTGAACCGCGACCAGGTGGGGAACACGGTGTCCTCCCCTCGGGTGGACCGGCTCGTGGTCGTACGCGCCAGGGGCCGGCCGCCGCACCCGTGGTGCGGGCAGCCGACCCTACGGCGCGGCGCGTCAGACGCGCGTCAGGTCGTGGCCCGCCCCGCCGTCCGGGACCGGCCGCGGTCCCGGCGTCCCGCGGCCCAGCGCCTCGCCCTCCACGTCCACGCGCGGCAGCAGCCGGTCCAGCCAGGCGGGCAGCCACCAGGCGCGCTTGCCGAGCAGTGCCAGCACGGCGGGCACGAACGCCATGCGGACGACGACGGCGTCGAAGAGGACGGCGACGGCGAGCCCGAAGCCGATCATCCTGATGACCTGCTCGCCGCCGGTCATGAACCCGGCGAAGACCGCCATCATGATCACCGCGGCCACCGCGACCACCCGGGCGCTGTGCCCGAAGCCGCTGACGACGGCCGCGCGGGCGTCCTCCCCGTGCACGTACGCCTCGCGCATCCGGGAGACGAGGAAGACCTGGTAGTCCATGGCCAGGCCGAAGACGATGCCCACCAGGAAGATCGGCATCATGCTCATGATGGGCCCGGTCTGCTCGATGCCGAACAGGCCCGCCAGATGCCCCTGCTGGAAGACGGTGACGACGGCGCCGAGCGCGGCGAGCACCGACAGCAGGAACCCGAGCGCGGCCTTCAGCGGCACGAGCACGGAACGGAAGACCAGCAGGAGCAGCAGGAACGCCAGGCCGATGATGGTCGCCAGATACGGGATCAGGGCGTCCTGGAGCTTCTGCCCGACGTCGATGTTGAGCGCGGTGGCGCCGGTGACCTCGTACGTGGCGCCGGTGGCGGCCTCGGTCGCGGCGCGCTGCCCGCGGATGTCGTGGACGAGGTCCTTGGTGCGTTCGCTGGTGGGCGCCGTGGCGGGGGTGGCGGAGAGCACGGCGGTCTCGCCTGCCTCGTCGAAGCGCGGCGGGGAGACGGAGACGACGCCGTCGGTGGCGTCCAGCGTCGCGGCCACCCCGGCGACGGCGGCCCGCGGGTCGGCGGCGCCGCGGGCGTCGACGACGACGGTGAGGGGGCCGTTGAAGCCGGGGCCGAAGCCGGCGGCGAGGGCGTCGTAGGCGCGGCGCTCGGTGGTGGAGGTGGGCTTGGCCTCGTCGCCCGGCATGCCGAGACGCAGGTCGGCGGCGGGTACGGCGAGGAGGCCGAGCCCGGCGACGGTGGCGAGGAGGACGGGGACGGGCCGGCGCAGGACGAAGCGGGCCCAGCGGACGCCGAGGGCCGTACGGGCCGCAGGGCTCGTCCGGTCCGCGGAGCGCGTACGACCCGCAGGGCGCTTGCGGTCCGCAGGACTCGTACCGCCCGCAGGGCCACCGTCCGCGAGACCGGCGTCCCCAGGGCTCGTACCGCCCGCGGCATCCCCGCTCCTGCGCCGCTTGCGGTCCCCCCGCGCCAGCACCGCGTCCGGCCACCACCCCAGCAGCGCCGGCACCAGCGTCAGCGCGACCAGCACCCCCACCAGCACCGCCCCCGCCGCGCCCAGCCCCATCTTCGTCAGCATCGGCACCCCGATGACCGACAGCCCGGCCAGCGCGATGACCACGGTCAGCCCCGCGAACACCACCGCGGACCCCGCCGTGCCCGTCGCCCGCCCGGCCGCCTCGCGCGGCTCGTGTCCTGCGGCCCGTTCCTCGCGGTAGCGGGAGACGACGAAGAGCGAGTAGTCGATGCCGACCGCGATCCCGAGCATCATCGCCAGCTCGCCGACCGTCGAGGACAGCCCGAGCGCGCTGCCCAGGGCCAGGATCGAGCACATGCTGACGCCGATGCCGACGACCGCGGTGATCAGCGGCAGCCCGGCGGCGGCCAGCGAGCCGAAGGTGACGAGCAGCACCACCGCGGCCACCGCGATGCCGACGACCTCCCCGAGGCCCGCCGATTCCCCGGACTCCACCGCGCTGCCGCCCGCCTCGACGGTCAGCCCCGCGTCGCGCGCCTCCTCGACGGCGTCGTCGAGCGCCGCCCTGGCCGCCTCGCCGACGTCGTCCTCCGCGACCTCGTAGGTGACGGTGGCGTACGCCGTCGTCCCGTCGTCGCTGACGCCCTGCCCGTCGAAGGGGTTCTCCGCCGCGGCGACCTGCGGGGCGTCGGCCACGTCCGCGACGAAGGCGTCGACCGCCGCGCGGCCCGTACCCCCGGTGATCTTCTCGCCCCCGGGCGCGACGAAGACGACCCGGGCGTCCGCCCCGTCGGCCGCGGCGCCCGGGAAGCGCTCGCCGATGAGGTCGTACGCGTGCTGCGCCTCGATCCCGGGCATCGAGGAGGAGTCGTCGGGCGGGTCTCCGGCGCTCGTCGCGCCGAGGAACGCCGCGCCGAGGACGGCCGCCCACAGCAGCGCCACGGGCAGGCGCCGGCGGAAGGCGAACCGGCCGAGCCGGTACAGGAAGGTCGCCATGGGAAGGGGTCTCCGCTTCTGGGGTCTCGACGAACCCCTCCAGCGTTTCCCCGGGGACCCCGCGCCGTCGTCGTCGCCCGTACGGCACTTCCGCGTACTGAAAAGCAAGTACGCCGCCGCTCCCCCTCCGCCGCGGGGATGACGCCCGCGGAGGCGGACGGGGTGACGGTCGGCCGCCCGTCACCCCGGTGTACGCGCGCGGGTCAGCCGATCCGTTCGCCGTAGACGTGGTCCACGGCCATCTTCATCAGCACCCGGCGGTCGGAGACCATCACCGCGCGGTACTCGTCCCAGTCGGGGTGCTCCCCCGCCGCGGCGCGGTAGTAGTCCACCAGCGCCTCGACCTCCGGGCCCCGCGGGTCGGTGCCGGGGCCGACGAGGGTCGCGGTGCCCTCGGCGGTGGCCCAGGAGCGGCCGTCGCGGGCGGTGACCTCCAGCGCGGCGCGCGCGTCGCGGCGCAGGTTCGCGGTCTTCGCGCGGCCCTCGGTCATCGAGACGTACAGGACGCCGGTGTCCGGGTCGTAGAAGGGCATGACGGGCGAGAGCTGCGGGCGGCCGTCCTTCTTGATCGTGGCCAGCACGCCGAGCCGGCTCTCCGCCAGCAGCGCGCGGGGGTCGTACGGGGTCGTGGTCATGTCCGTTGCCAAGTCCTGGTCTGTCGGTGGTATTCCGGCGGGGGCGTCACTCGGGCCGCGCCGCCGGACGGCGGAACTCCCCGATCATCACCGGGTATCCCTCGCCACCGTGTCCCGCCGCGGCGGCGCGGTCGGCGAGGGACTTGATCAGCGCCGGGAACTCCGCGTTCACGCCGAGGGATTCGCTCTCCTGAACGAGGTGTGCCATCGACACCCGGTGGGTGTCCAGCGTGGCGTCGTCCGGCGGGAAGGTGCCGGTGTCGATCTGCTTCGCGTAGCCCGGGAGCCAGTCGAGGACGGCCGGGAGGCCCTTCGCCGCGACGGCCGTGAACTCGGCCGCGGACACGCCCGCCGTGCCGACCAGCGCGGCGCCCTGCAGCCAGCCGTTGAGCAGGCTCCACATCACGCCGACCATCGCCATCTCGTACAGCGAGGTGAGCCCCTGGTCCGCGCCGAGGTACGGGGTGTCGCCGGCCAGGCTGCGCAGCGCGGGCGTGTGGCGGTCGTACGCGTCGCGCGGGCCGCTCACGGCGATGGCGGTCTCCGCGCTGCCGATGCCCTGCGGGGTGGCCATGATCGCGCCGTCGAGGTACGTCACCCCGCGCCCGGCGGCCCACGCCGCGGTGTCGCGGGCCTGCGCGGAGGTTCCGGTGGTGAGGTTGACCAGGGTCCGGCCGCCGAGGGCGGCGGGGTCGACGGGGTCGAGGAAGGTGTGCAGCGCGTCGTAGTCGGTGACGCAGGCGATCACGAGCGGGGCGGCGGCGACGGCCGCGGCGGGGGTTTCCGCGCGTACGGCGCCCGCGGCGACGAGGTCGTCGGCCTTGGCGGCGGTGCGGTTCCAGACGGTGGTGGGGTGGCCGGCGCGCAGCAGGGCGGCGGCGAGGGCGTGCCCCATCAGCCCGAGGCCGAGGACGGCGACGGGGGCGGAGGCGGTTTCGGCGTGCGTGTCGGTCGTCATGGAAGAATGGTCAACGTTCACACCGGTATGAAGGTCAAGCCCGGAGGGCGGGGAGGAGCGCGCATGCGGATCGGGGAGCTGAGCCGGCGCACCGGCGTCAACGCGCATCAGTTGCGCTACTACGAGGCCCAGGGCCTGCTGAAGCCCGAGCGCTCCGGCAACGGCTACCGGGAGTACACGGACGACGCCGTGCTCACCGTCACCCAGATCCGGCGGCTGCTCGACGCCGGCCTGTCCACCCCGGACATCGCCTGGCTCCTGCCCTGCGCCACCGGCACCGGACCGGACTTCGAGCCCTGCCCCGAGCTGATCGACAAGTTCCGCGACCGGCTGGACGGGCTCAACGCGCACATCACCACGCTCCACCGCTCCCGCGAGGCGCTGAGCGAGTACCTGCACGCCGCCGAGCGGCGGGTCGCGCAGTACATCTGAGGGCCCGTAGGCCGCCTCGGAAGCGCCCGTACGCCCACGGGCGGGCCCGCGCGCCGCCGCGGTCGGCCGCCTGGTGGGCCCGTACGACGTCCGCGCCGCTGCTCGCCCGCACCTCGCTGACGCGCCCGGCGGTGAAGGTCAGCTCCAGGCCGGTGACGACCGTGCCGGCCAGCGCGAGCGGCCGGGTGGCCCGCACCGTGCCCTCGACCCGGCGGTGGTCCGGCGTCGTGTAGACCTCCTCCGACGGCAGGTTGGCGACGAACCGGCGCCCGTCGGCGCTGTCGAAGCCCACCGCGTCCCAGCGGCCGCCCGGGATCAGCCCGATGGTCAGGTCGGTGCCGGGGCCCTCGAAGTGCACGGCGTCCAGGCCCAGTCCGTCGAGCCGGACCGCCCGGGCCTTCAGCTCGGCCAGCCGCTCCCGCCAGGCGGCGGCCGGGTCGGGGCGGTCGAGCCGCAGGAAGTGCTTGAGGTGCCCCCGGAGCCGGGACACGTCGTCCTCGCCGAAGACGGCGCGGGCCCAGGCGCGGGTGGGGCAGCCGATGACGGTCCAGCGGACGAGGTCGTCGCGCTGGAGGCGGTAGCGGGAGGCGGGCGAGGCGTGCGCGGACGGGTCCATGAGGACTCCTGTGGGCCGGGGATGCGACACGTACGTACGGGGGTGGGAATCAGCCGCGCTCGCCGCCGGGTTTGCCAGGCTGGCCGCCCGGGTCGCCGGACTCGCCGGACTCGCCGGACTCGCCGCCGAGTTCGAGCAGCATCGCGGTGAAGCTGACGTGGACGCCGTCACCGGTCCGCGGCGGTCCCGCCTTGTCGTGGACGAGGCGTACGGCACGCTCCGTCAGCGCGCGGACCTCCGCCCAGGTCTCGCGCGGCAGCCAGACCTCCGCGTCGGCGCTGGTGACCTGCCGGCCCGCGGCGGCGCGGCGGCGCAGATCGGTGAAGAGCGCCTCCAGCAGCAGTTCGGAGTCGCGCGAGCGGTCCGGGCGCCGGGCGCTGTCCGGGTCGTACTCGTACCGCTTGGGCGGCTGTCCGCGCCTGGCCGCGCCGCCGGACTCGGCGCCGGGTGCGCCGTCCGCCCGCCGCAGGAAGCCCGCGGCCGTCAGCCGCCGCAGGTGGTAGCTCGCCGAGCCGTGCGCGATGCCCAGCTCCTCCGCCACCTCCGTCGCCGACATCGGCGCGCCCGTGAGCAGCGAGACGATGCGGATACGCAGCGGGTTGGCCAGCGCGCGCAGCGGCACGAGCGGTGCGTCCTTTTCCCAAGACATGTTGGGATAATAGGCCGGGCCGCCGCCGACGGGTAGGCAGCGCGCGAGCAACCGTTTACTGTGCGGGAGTTCGCCCCTGCCACCAGAAGGACGGTGTATGGCTGCCGAGCTGCGGAGCGCCGAGTGGTACGGGGGTACGGACCGGAACGCGTACATACACCGCGCGTGGATGCGCCGCGGTCTGCCGCACGACGCGTTCTCCGGCCGGCCCCACATCGCGATCGCCAACACGGCCTCCGACCTGACCCCCTGCAACTCCCACCTCACCGAGGTCGCCCGCTCCGTACGCGACGGCGTGCACGAGGCCGGCGGCATCCCCCTCGAACTCCCGGTGGTCTCGCTCGGCGAGACCCAGGTGCGCCCCACGGCGATGCTGTGGCGCAACATGGCGGCGATGGCGGCGGAGGAGATGTTCCGCGCCAACCCGGTCGACGGCCTGGTGCTCCTCGGCGGCTGCGACAAGACCATCCCCGCGCTGCTCATGGCCGCCGCCTCGGTGGACCTGCCCGCGCTCGTCGTCCCCGGCGGGCCGATGCTCACCGGCACGTTCCGCGGCACGCCGCTGGGCTGCGGCACCGACGTGTGGCGGCTGAGCGAGGAAGTGCGCGCGGGCAAGATGTCCCAGCAGGAGTTCACCCGCTCCGAGTCGTCGATGATCCGCAGCCGCGGGCACTGCAACACCATGGGCACGGCCTCCACCATGGCCGTACTCGCCGAGGCGCTGGGCATGGTCCTCCCCGGCCTGGCCGGCACGCCCGCGCCCGACAGCCGGCTGCTGGAGGCGGCGCACGAGTCGGGGAAGCTGTCGGTCGAGCTGGTACGGGAGGGGCGTACCCCGTCGCGGATCGTCACCGCCGCCTCGTTCCGCAACGCGATCGTCGCGCTCGCCGCCACCGGCGGCTCCACCAACGCCGTCGTGCACCTCCTCGCCCTCGCCGGCCGCCTGGGCGTGGAGCTGACGCTCGACGACTTCGACCGTGTCGGCGCGGACGTACCGCTGCTGGTCGACCTGCTGCCGGCCGGGCGGTTCCTGATGGACGACCTGTACCGCGCGGGCGGCCTGGCGGCCGTGCTGAACGAGGTGCGCGACCTGCTCGACCCGGCCGCGCTCACCGTCACAGGACGCCCGCTCGTGGACCACCTCGCCGACGCGCGCATCTGGGACCCCGAGGTCGTCCGCACCCGCGACGCGCCGCTGCAGCCCAGCGCCGGCATCGCCGTGCTCCGCGGCAACCTCGCCCCGTCCGGCGCCGTCATCAAACCCGCCGCCGCCTCGCCCGAGTTGCTGCGGCACCGCGGGCGCGCGGTCGTCTTCGACAGCATCGAGGACTTCCACGCCCGCATCGACGCCCCGGACCTCGACGTCGACGCCGACTCGGTGCTCGTGCTGCGCGGCTGCGGCCCTCGCGGCTACCCCGGGATGCCGGAGGTCTCCAACATGCCGCTGCCGCGCAAGCTGCTGGAGCAGGGCGTACGCGACATGGTGCGGGTCTGCGACGGGCGGATGAGCGGCACGGCGTACGGGACGGTGGTGCTGCACGTCGCGCCGGAGGCTGCGGCGGGCGGGCCGCTGGCGCTCGTCCGCAGCGGCGACTTCATCAGCCTGGACGTGCCCGGGCGCAGCCTCACGCTGGACGTACCGGACGCCGAGCTGGCCGCGCGGACGCCGAACGCGGCGACGGTGGCGGGCTACGCGGCGCCGCGGCGCGGGTGGGAGCGGCTGTACGTGGACCACGTGCAGGGCGCGGACACCGGCGCGGACCTGGACTTCCTGGTCGGCTCCTCGGGTCCCGAGGTGAGCCGTGAGTCGCACTGAGGTCCTGCCTTGAGGGCGTTCGTGCTGCACGGCCCCGGGCAGGCGGGCGTCGTGGACGTCGAGCCGCCGGTGGCCGGACCGGGCGAGGCGGTGGTGGACGTCGCGCGCGTGGGTCTGTGCGGGACGGATGTGGAGCTGTACGCGGGCGAGTTGCAGTATCTCCGCGACGGCCGCTCGCGGTTCCCCGTACGCCCCGGGCACGAGTGGTCGGGGCGGGTCGCGGCGGTCGGCGCGGGCGTGGACCCGGGCTGGGTGGGACGGCGGGTGACGGGCGACACGATGCTGGGCTGCCGCGCCTGCCGCCGCTGCCGGGGCGGCAGGCAGCACCTGTGCGGCGACCGCCAGGAGGTGGGCATCCTCGGCCGCCCGGGCGCGCTGGCGGCGCAACTGGCGGTCCCGGCCCGGTCGTTGCACGCCCTGCCGGACACGGTCGACGACGCGCTGGGCGCCCTGGTCGAGCCGGGCGGCAACGCGTTGCGTGCGGCCCGCGCTGCGCGGCTCGCACCGGGCGACCGCGTCCTGGTCACGGGACCCGGCACGATCGGGCTGCTGGCCGCGATGTTCGCCCGCCGGGCGGGCGCGGAGGTCCACCTCCTGGGCCGCGACCCGGCGACGCTGGAGTTCGCGGCGTCCCTGGGCTTCGACCGCTGCTGGACGGCGGAGTCGCTGCCTTCCGTCCCGTACGAGGCGGTGATCGACGCCTCCAACGCGGACTCGCTGCCCGCGCGGGCGGTGGAGTGGGTGGAGCCGGGCGGCACGGTGGTCTACATCGGCCTGGCGGGCACCCCGAGCCTGCTGGACACCCGCGCCCTGGCCCTGAAGGACGCCACGGCGGTGGGCATCCTCAGCGCGTCCCCGGGCCTGGCGGCGACGATCGACGCGTACGCGGACGGCTCGGTGGACCCGCGCCCGCTGATCGCGGCGACGATCGGCCTGGACGCCGTGGCGGCCACCCTCTCCGGCACCCGCCCGGCGGACGCGGGCCCGGGCCCGAAGGTGCACGTGACCCCGGCCGACCCGGCCGACCCGTGACCGGCTGACCCCTCTCCCCTGCCCTGCACCGGACCGTCGTCCACGGCGACGCGCCGTTCGTCTGGATCACCAGCGGGAGCCCGCGGCCCTCAGGCCCCCAGGGCCTCCGCGACCCGGGTCAGGTCCTCGTTCGAGGCCAGGCCAGCGTGGTACAGCCGGAGTTCGTCCGCGCCCAGTTTCGCCGCGTGGGCCGCGTCCGCCGCCAGCGTCGCCGGGGTGCCGCCCATGCCCGAGACCACGGTGAGGTTCGCCGCCAGGGTCGTGTGCGGGCGGCGGTGCGGGACGCAGGGGTCCAGGGCCGCCGTACGGGCGGCGGGGCCGCCGGTGCAGGGGAGGACCAGGCCGTCCGCGAACTGCAGCACCTCCGCCGGGTCCACCCCCGCGTTCGCGCCGCAGGCGTACGGCTCCGGGGTGGCGTGCAGCAGGACGCGGAACGCGGAGTCCGGGGCCTCGGCCCGTACCGCCGCGACCGCCTCTCGCTGCAGCCGGGCCGCCGCCGCGCGCCGCCAGCCCAGCACCGCCGCGGCCCGCTCGGCGCCCAGCAGCCCCACGATCCGGGCCCAGGTGCCCGCCGCCTCCACCGCCTCTGCCGCGGCCGGCGGCGCGGCGGCGGCGCCGTCCCAGTACGGGCGCAGCGCGGCGGTGACCGCCGACCGCAGGTCGTCGGGTTCCGCGCCGTACGCGGCGTAGCCGTCGCGGCAGCGGTCGCAGAAGCAGAGCGACATCAGCAACTGCCCGGCCGCGTCCAGGGCCACCCCGCCGGTCTTGTCGTGCGCGTGCAGGTGCGCCAGCCCGTACCACCCGCACGATTCCAGCTCACAGCCGCGCGCCCCCGGCCGGGTGGCGGCCTCCGCCGCGAGCCGGACGAGGTAGTCGCGCACGTCGGGCCGGCCGATGCAGGGCGCCCACGGGTAGCGGTCGCCGTGCGCGTTGACCACCGACGTCTCCGGATGCTCCGCGCCCAGCCGGGAGTTGTGCGCGAGGACCACCCAACTGTGTACCTCCAGACCCGCGCCGGCCAGCGCCTCCGCCGCCTCGCCGAACGGGTCGGCGGCGGCCACCCAGTCCTGCTCGTACGGGCGCAGTGCCCGGCCCGCCCACCGGCGCGCGTCTGGCGGGTAGAGCACCGCGGAGTGCCGGGCGGTGACGATGCGGTGGCGCGGGTGGCGGGGGGTCACGGCGCGGACGGAGTGGTAGGCGGCGGCGAGCGTCACCTGCCGTACGCCCAACTCCGCGATCCGGCGCGCGGCGGCGGGGTCGCCGACGACGTCCCACGGATACAGAAAGACCGAAGCACGAGGTGTCATCATCAGGGTGTACACATTTCTGCCCGGCGTCCATATTGGTGAACTGGCACGCTAAGGCCGCCCCGACACACCGTCAAGACCGCCTCCCCGCCGCCCCGTCCACCCGACGCCCCGCACCAAGAGGAGCCACGATGTCAGCCCACCGCCCCCCGCGCACCGTCCTGCTCACCGGCGCCGCCGGCGGCATCGGCACCCTGATGCGCGGCCTGCTCCCCGCCCACGGCCACGAGCTGCGCCTGCTCGACCGCGTCGCCGTCACCCCGGGGCCCGAGCGCGCCGTCACCGCCGACCTCGCCGACCGCGGCGCGCTGCGCGAGGCGGTCCGCGGCGTCGACGCCGTGCTCCACCTCGCCGGGATCTCGCTGGAGTCGACGTTCGAGAAGGTGCTGCGGGCCAACATCGAGGGCACGTACCACCTCTACGAGGCCGTCCGCGAAGAGGGCGTCCGCCGCGTCGTCTTCGCCTCCAGCAACCACGCCGTCGGCTTCCACCCCCGTCCCCGCCGCACCGGCCGCGTGCCCGCCGCCGAGCTGATCGGCACCGACGCCGCGCACCGCCCGGACACCTTCTACGGCCTGTCCAAGTGCTTCGGCGAGGACCTGGCGCAGTTCTACTGGGACAAGCACGGGATCGAGACCGTCTCCGTACGCATCGGCTCCTGCTTCCCCGAGCCGACGAGCGTGCGCATGCTCTCCCTCTGGCTCAGCCCCGCCGACGGCGCCCGCCTGTTCCACGCCGCGCTGAGCGCACCGGACGTCGGCCACACCGTGGTCTACGGCAGCTCCGCCAACACCCGCGCCTGGTGGGACCTCGGCACGGCGCGGGCGCTCGGCTACGAGCCGCAGGACGACTCCGAGGCGTACGCGGACAAGCTCCTCGCCGAGCAGGGCCCCGACTCCCCGGACGCGCCGGACCAGGCGAACCTCGGCGGCCCGTTCTGCACCGACCCGCCCATCTGGCCCCACTGAGGCCCGCGTTCGCGTGCCCGGGGCACCCGGTCCCCGCGGCCGGAACCCGCGTACACCCCCTTGACGGCCGTCGCCCCCACCTCTACGTTTCCGGCACCAATTCAGATTCATATCTTTCGTTCAGATAGATGAATCGAGGTTCCGGTGCAGCTCGACGGCGTCCTGTTCTTCCCCCTCACCCCCTTCGACGGCGCCGGCGCGGTGCACGAGGACGTGCTCGCCCGGCACGTCGCCGACGGCGTCGCGAACGGCGCGGGCGCGGTGTTCGCCGCCTGCGGCACCGGCGAGTTCCACGCGCTCGACGGCGCCGAGCACCGGCGCGTGGTCCGTACCGCCGTCGCGGCCGCGGCGGGCCGGGTGCCGGTGTTCGCCGGGGCCGGCGGCCCGCTGCCGCACGCCGTCGCGTGCGCCAGAGCCGCCGCGGAGGCCGGCGCGGACGGGGTGCTGCTGATGCCGCCGTACCTGGTCGCCGCGCCGGAGGCGGGCCTCGTCGCGTACGTGCGCGAGGTCGCCGCCGCGACCGGCCTGCCGCTGGTCGTCTACCAGCGCGACAACGCCCGCTTCACCCCCGCGGGCGCCGCGGAGCTGGCCCGGATCCCCACGGTCACCGGCTTCAAGGACGGGCTCGGCGACATCGAGCTGATGCAGCGCGTCATCCCGGCCGTGCACGCCGCGCTCGACGGCGGCGAAGGGCCCGCGAAGGACTTCACCTTCTTCAACGGGCTGCCCACCGCCGAGGTCTCGGCCGCCGCGTACGCGGCCGTGGGCGCCCGGCTCTACTCCTCCGCCGTCTTCTGCTTCGTCCCCGAGGTGGCCCTCGCCTTCCACCGCGCGCGGGCCGCGGGCGACGACGCGCGCGTACGCCGCCTGCTGAGCGGCTTCTTCATCCCCCTCGTCCACCTGCGCAACGAAGTCCCCGGCTACGCCGTCGCGCTGGTCAAGGCCGGCGCCAGGATGCGCGGCCTGGACACCGGCGGCGTTCGGCCACCGCTGGTCGACCCGCACCCCAAGCACCTCGCCGAGCTGGAGCTGATCGTCGCCGCGGGGCTGGAGACAGCGGGGGCGGGCCGATGATGCGGATACGCGAGATCACCGTCACCCCCGTCGCCTTCCGCGACCCGCCGCTGCTCAACGCCGCCGGCGTCCACGAGCCGTGGGCCCTGCGCAGCGTCGTCGAGGCCGTCACCGACGACGGCCTCAGCGGCCTCGGCGAGAGCTACGGCGACGCCTCCCACCTGGACCGGCTGCGCGCCGCAGCCCGCGCCCTGGCCGGCGCCGACGCCGGCCACCACCACGCCCTTCTACAAGTGGGCCGGCCACCCCGACGCGCCCGAGGACCGCTTCGGCGCGGCGCTGGACCCGGACGGCATCGTCGCCCAGGCGCGGCTGCTCGTCGAGGAGTACGGCTTCCACTCGCTGAAGCTCAAGGGCGGGGTCTTCCCGTCCGACGAGGAGATCGCGGCGGTACGCGCCCTCACCGACGCCTTCCCCGCGCTGCCGGTCCGCATCGACCCCAACACCGCCTGGACGCCGGAGACTTCCGTCCGCGTCGGCACCGAGCTGGCCGGGACCGTGGAGTACCTGGAGTACCTGGAGTACCTGGAGGACCCGGCCCCCGGCATCGAGGGGATGGCCGAGGTCGCGGCGAAGGTGCCGATGCCGCTGGCCACGAACATGGCCGTGGTCACGCACGCGCACCTGCCGCCGACGATCGCGCACCGCGCCATCGGGGTGCTGCTGCTCGACCACCACTACTGGGGCGGGCTGCTGAAGTCCGCGCAGGTGGCGGCGCCCTGCGCGACGTTCGGCATCGGCCTGTCCATGCACTCCAACTCGCACCTCGGCATCAGCCTCGCCGCGATGACGCACCTGGCCGCCGCCACCCCCAACCTCGACCACTCCTGCGGCACCCACACCCCCTGGCTGACGGTGCGGCAGGACGGTCAGGACGTGATCGCCCCCGGGGCCCTCGCCTTCGCCGGCGGCGCCGTACCGCTGCCGCCGGGTCCCGGGCTCGGCGTCGAACTCGACCGCGACGCGCTGGCCGTGCTGCACGAGCAGTACGAGAGGTGCGGCGTCCGGCGCCGCGACGACACCGCGTACATGCGCCGCTTCCACCCCGGCTTCGCCCCCGCGCGGGCCCGTTGGTGAGCGCTCGGCACGCGGCACGCGCACCACCCCCCACCCATCGGAGAAGACACAGGCAGGAGCCGCGATGTCCATCGCTGACTGGATCATGGTCGGGGCCTATTTCTGCGTGATGGTAGGCATCGGCTGGTGGTCGAAGAACCGCATCCACACCGTGAAGGACTTCTTCACCACCGGCGGCCGCATACCGTGGTGGCTGTCCGGCATCTCGCACCACATGTCCGGCTACAGCGCGGTGATGTTCGTCGCGTTCGCCGCCGTCGCCTACGACCACGGGCTGACGGTGTACGTGTGGTGGGCGCTGACCATCGGCCTCGGCATCGGGATCGGCGCATTCCTCTTCGCGCCCCGGTGGGCGCGGCTGCGCGCGAAGCACGACGTGGCCTCGCCGCTGGAGTACCTGGCGAAGCGGTACAACCTGCCGACGCAGCAGGTGCTGGCGTACAGCGGGGCGCTGCTGAAGGTCGTCGACATCGCGGCCAAGTGGGTGGCGATCTCGGTGCTGCTCCAGGGCTTCGCGGACGTGCCGCTGGAGTGGGGCATCCTCTTCACCGGCGTGGCCACGATGGCGTACATGGCGGTCGGCGGGCTGTGGGCGGACGTGCTCACGGACTTCAGCCAGTTCATCATCCAACTGCTGGCCGGCGCGGTGATGTTCGTGGCCGTGCTGGTGGAGCTGGGCGGCATCGACACGCTGTGGACGATGTGGGACGACCTGCCGGACAGCCACCACGACCCGGTCACCGGGCCGGTGACGACGACGCTCGTGCTGGCGTTCCTGCTGGTGAAGACCTTCGAGTACAACGGCGGCATGTGGAACCTGGCGCAGCGCTATATGGCCGCGCCGTCCGGCTCCGCCGCGAAGCGCTCGGCGCTGCTGTCCAGCGGGCTGTGGCTGGTGTGGCCGTTCATCCTCTTCCTGCCGATGTTCGCGGCGCCGCTGATCGTGCCGGGCCTGGAGAACAGCGAGGAGTCGTACATCGAGCTGGCGAAGGAGCTGATGCCGGCCGGTCTGACGGGTCTGGTGCTGGCCGGGTTCTTCTGCCACACGATGGCGATGGTGGCCTCGGACTCCAACGTGATCTCGGCGGTCATCACCCGGGACATGGCGCCCGTACTGGTGCCGCGGGTACGGCAGTTGACGGACCGGGCGCAGTTGACGTTCGCGCGGGTGACGACGGTGGCGTTCGTGTCGGTGAGCATGATCCTGGCGATCGCGACCGGCGGTGAGGGCTTCGTGCTCGACGTGGTGGTGGACCTGGTGGCGGCGACGATGGGGCCGATCTCGATCCCGCTGATGCTGGGCATGCTGCCGTGGTTCCGGCGCTGCGGGCCGACGGCGGCGATCGTGTCGTGGGCCGGGGGCCTGGGGCTGTGGACGGTGCTCAAGTGGGTGCTGGACGGCACCACGCAGGCGGCGCTCGTGGGGCTGCCGCTGCTGACGTCGCTGGTGCTGTACGTGGGCATCGGGCTGCTGCGGCCCGAGGGCGGGGCGGAGCAGGACGCGCTGATCGACTCCCTGGGCTCGGACCCGGAGGAGGGTGCCGCGGCCGCGGGCGCCGCGTCCGGGGACGCCGCGTCCGGGGCTGAGGCAGCGGCGGCGAAGGACACGCAGCCGCCGGAGCCGACGGCGGACCTCACCTCGCGCTGAGGGGTACGCGGCGGGCAACCCCCGTCCCTGCGGCGGGGGTTGCCGTGACGGCGGGACGGGGTCACCTTGCGGTGGTGGGCGGGGCAGCGCAGTACGCGGGGCCCCGCCGCCGGCACCCGCGCCGAAGGCGCCAGGCGACCGCCACGGCCGGACGAGCGCGGCTCGCGGCGCCGGGGTTGTGTTCCCGGCGCCGGCTACCGTGCCCGCCCGCGCCCATGGCCGGGCGGGCGCACCGCCCGCGCCGGCGGCCGGCCGCTCGCCGCACCGCGGCCCCGCCCCGTATGCGCGGGCGGCCTCGGCACTCGCGGGCGACGCCCCCGTGGGTCCCGCCCCCCGGGAGCCGCCGGCCTACGGCACGTCCAGGACCAGCTTGCCCCTCGTACGGCCCGACTCGCTGCGCCGGAACGCCTCCGCCGCCTCCGCCAGCGGCAGGGCCTCGACGTGCACCGTCAGCTTGCCCGCCGCCGCGAGTCCCGCCAGATGCGCCAGGCCCTCCGCGTCCGGGCGGACCCACACCACCTGCCCGCCGAGCTTCTTCACCTCGCCGTCCGCGATCGACGCCGAGCGGGCCGGGTCCTTCAGCACGTCGTGCGAGACCTGCACACCCCCGCCGCCCGCGAAGTCCAGCGCCGCGTCCACCCCGTCGGGAGCCAGCTCCCGCACGCGGTCGGCGAGTCCTTCGCCGTACGTCAGGGGCTCGGCGCCCAGCGAGCGGAGGAAGTCGTGGTTGCGCTCGCTGGCGGTGGCGATCACCCGCGCGCCGCGGAGGACCGCGAGCTGCACGCCGAGCGAGCCGACGCCGCCCGCGCCGCCGTGGACGAGCACCGTCTCGCCGTCCCCCGCGCCCACCCGGTCCAGCGAGCGCAGCGCGGTGAGCCCGGCCAGCGGCAGCGCCGCGGCCTGCTGCCAGCCCAGCGCGGCGGGCTTGTGGGTCAGGGTCCGTACGGGCGCGGCGACGTACTCCGCGTAGGTGCCCTGCCCGACCTCGTCCCGGCGCACGTACCCCAGCACCTCGTCGCCGACGGCGAACTCCGGGGTGTCCGCGCCCAGCTCCTCCACCACGCCGGCCGCGTCCCAGCCGGGAATGAGGGGGAAGTGGACGTACATCATGCCGTCGAGCCCGCCCGCCGTGACCTTCCAGTCGACGGGGTTGACCCCGGCCGCCTTCACCCGCACGAGCACCTGGTCGGGGCCGACCTTGGGCTTGGGCACCTCCAGGAGCCGCAGATTCTCCGCTCCGCCGTAGCCGTCCGTGACGATCGCTTTCATGATCTCCTCCCGAGGTCCGCTCCGAGGGGATTATCCCTCCGCGCGGGCCCGTAGAGTCGATGACATGGCTGGAGAGGACGGGACCGTACGGGTCGACAGTTGGATCTGGTCCGTACGGCTCACCAAGACCCGCTCCGCGGCTGCCACCGCCTGCAAGGCGGGGCACGTCCGCGTCAACGGCGACCGCGTCAAGCCGGCCCAGGCGCTGCGGGTCGGCGACGAGGTGCGGGTGCGGCTGGCCGGGCGGGAGCGGATCGTCGTGGTCAAGCGACTGCTGCGCAAGCGCGTCGGCGCCCCGGTGGCCGTCGAGTGCTACGCGGACCACAGCCCGCCCCCGCCGCCGCGCGAGATGGCTGCCCCGGTAGCCCGCCGCGACCGCGGCACGGGCCGCCCGACGAAGCGCGACCGCCGCGAACTGGAACGCCTGCGCGGCCGCGCGGAGCGGGACGGGGCCGAGGGCTAGGGGCCAGGGCCGGGCCGCCGGGTCGGGAGCCGGTTGGCGCCGGCGGCCTCGGGGCCGCCGGCGCCGTGGCCGTCAGAGCCGCAGGAACGCCTGCACCGGCAGGTGGTCGCTGGGGAACTGGCCGTCGCGCTCGTACGTGTTGATCTTGGCGTACCGCGTCCGCACGCCCGGCGTGACGAGGATCCAGTCGATGCGGTCGCCGTCCGGCACCAGCGGCCGGTAGCCGTGGAACGTGGCGTACGCGTCGCTGCGCCGCTCCGCCGCGTCCCAGGTGTCCACCAGACCGCCGCCCACGAGCATCGCGTCGTAGACGGGGTTGCGGTGGGCGGGGACGTTGAAGTCGCCGGTGACGACCCGCGGCAGCGAGGCGTCGAACTCCGCGAAGCGGCTGGTGATCAGGTCGGCGGAGCGCTCGCGCGCCTGCTGGTTGACGTGGTCGAGGTGGGTGTTGACGTGGTAGAACTCGCCGCCCGTGGCCAGGTCCCGGAAGCGGATCCAGGTGACCATCCGCAGCACGGCGTTGCCCCAGGTGTTGGAGCCGATCAGGTAGGGCTCGTCGGAGAGCCAGTAGTGGTCGAACGCGACCGGGGCCAGCCGGCGGATGTCGTAGAACACCGCCATGAACTCGTCCTTGCTGCCGCCCTTCCGGCCGGTGCCGATCCAGGCGTGGTCGCGGCCGAGGTCGGCGGCGATGTCGAGCAGTTGCGGGTACAGCCCCTCCTGGGTGCCGACGAGGTGCGGCTCCTCGGTGCGCAGCAGGGCGCGCATCACAGGGCGGCGCTCGGGCCAGGAGTTGGGCGGGGTGGCGGAGGCGTAGCGGAGGTTGAAGCTCATGACGTGCAGTTCGTCCTCGCCGTCGCCGCTCGCGCGGCTGTCGGCCCGCGCCTCGGTCAGCCCGGCGACGGTCGGGGCGAGGGCGGCGGCGGCCGCGGTGCCGAGGGCGCGGCGGCGGGTGAGGGGGAAATCGGGCATGGGTCACCTCTCCGTTCGGGGGGTGCGACGTGGGGAGAGTCTCAGGCGGCGAGATGAGAAGGAAGTGACGCGCACACGTCAGCGATACGAACTGAAGATCACCCGGCTGCGGACCCGGTCGCGTCCCGCCCCGTAGAAGCTGTGACCCACATCACGTGCCGTTCCTGTCAGCAATCGCGGCGCTGTCCCGCTCAGGTTCCGAAGCGAGAGACCGAGAGGGAGCCGCACATGAAGCACCGCATCGTCGTCCTCGGCGCCGGCTACGCCGGCGCCTACACGGCCGGGAACCTGGCCCGCCGGCTGTCCCCCGCGGACACCGAGATCACCGTGGTCAACGCGGTGCCGGAGTTCGTCCAGCGGCTGCGGCTGCACCGGCTCGCGGCCGGCGGGGAGATCGCGGCGCCGCGGCTGGCCGACGTCTTCGCGGGCACGGGGATACGGCTGCGGGTGGCCCGCGTCACCGCCGTCGCCCCGGAGGGCCGGATCGTCGCCGTGGCCGACGCCGACGGCGGCGGCCTGCTGCGCTACGACACCCTCGTCTACGCCCTCGGCAGCCGCGTCGCCCACCGCGGCGTCCCCGGGGTGGCCGAGCACGCCTTCCACGTCACCGCCAGGCCCGCCGCGCTGCGTCTGCGCGACCGGCTGGACGGCCTGGACACGCGGGGCGAAGGCGGCGCCGTGCTGGTCGTCGGCGACGGGCTGACCGGCATCGAGACCGCCACCGAGATCGCCGAGGCCAGGCCAGGGCTGTCGGTGACCCTCGTCGCCCGCGGCGAGCTGGGCGCCCGGCTCTCCCCCGGTGCCCGCGCCCACCTGGGCCGGGCCTGCGACCGGCTGGGCATCGCCGTCCGGGAGCACACCCGGGTCGAGGCCGTGGAGGCGACGCGGGTGCGGTGCACCGACGGCACCGCCGTGGCGTCCGACGCCACCGTGTGGACCGGGGGGTTCGCGGTCGACCCGCTGGCCGCCGCCGCCGGTCTTGAGGTCACCGGCGACGGGCAGATGGCCGTCGACCGCACCATGCGGTCGGTCTCGCACCCGGACGTCTACGCCGTCGGCGACAGCGTCTGCGCCGTCGGCGACAACGGCAGGGCGCTGCCGATGTCCTGCGGTTCCGCCGGCTACACCGGCAGGCAGGCGATCGCCGCGATCGTGGGCCACCTGACCGGGCGCGAGGTCGCGTACACCAAGCTGGTCTACACGTTCAACCACATCAGCCTCGGGCGGCGGGACGGGATCCTGCAGCCCGTCGACGACGCGGCGGAAGCCAAGCCGGGGTACGTGGCCGGCCGGACGGCCGCGCGAGTCAAGGCGGCCATCGTCCGCGGCTCGCTGTGGGGCACCCTGCACCCGACGTACGGCCTGCCCACACACCGGCGCCGCCTCGCCGCCGCGGCGGGGACCGCGCCGGATCCCTCGTGGGACGCGACCGGCGAGAACACCCCCGCGGCGGCCTAGATGTGCTGGACGGCGGACGTCGGTTCCACGGACGTCCTGCACGACTCCCGGTGGCCGGACGGCGGTTCAGGCGGAAGCGGCGGCCACGAAGACGGGCACGGCGACGAGGAACCGGCCGGTCTCGGCACGCCGGCGCTGTTCCGCGAGCCACGCGTCCGCCCGGTCACGGGCGACGGCGCCGCTCGCGCAGGCCGGCTCGGCGAGCCTCGTGAGGAGCGGCAGCATCGCGGGGTCGGTGAACACGCTGGTGTGCACCTCGACCGTGACGTCGGCGAAGCCGCCGGCCAGGAGCATGCCGCGGTACTGGCGGCCGGCGCGGGGCGCGCCCAGGAGGTCGGCGCGGGCGTGCACGATCGTGCGGGTGAGCGCGGCGTCGTCCGAGTCGATCATGATGGCGTCCCAGTCCTGCCCGACCAGGACGATCCTGCCGCCCGGGCGGAGGACCCGCCGCGCCTCCGCCACCGCGCGCGCAGGCTCCTGAAGGACGTGGAAGACCTTGTCGGCGCGGTAACCCTGGACGCTTCCGTCGGCGAACGGCAGCTCCTCCGCCCCCGCCTCCCGGAACTCGGCCTCGGGCCACCGCTCCCGGGCCGCGGCGAGCATCCGCGGGCTGGGGTCCACCCCCACCGCGTGGACGCCGCGTTCGGACAGCTCGGCCACGGCCCGGCCGGCCCCGCAGCCGACGTCGACGACGGTCGAGCCCGGGACGGGGGACAGCAGTGCGTAGGAGCGGTCCCGCAGCCGGGTCGCGCCCGGCATCCGGTCCGCGGCGTCGATGACGGCCAGCAGGGCTTCGGTGTCGCGGTGCTCTGCCACCGCTTCCTGGTTCGTGGACATGGACGCCATGCTGCGACTTCATGTCGGCATGAGGTCAAGCGCGGCCGGCGGCCCGCGAAGTCCGGCCGGCGGGCCGCTGTCCGCGATCGCGGCACCGGCCCCGTGAGACGGAAGATCTAGGGTGGAGCGCATGGACGGCACCGCCACCGACCGCTTCGACACCGGGCTGTTCGAGGCCGGCCGGGCCCGGCTGGTGTCGCTGGCGTACCGGATGCTGGGGTCCGCCGCCGACGCCGAGGACGCCGTGCAGGACGCGTACCTGCGCTGGCAGGCCGCCGACCGGCGGCGGATCGAGGTGCCGGAGGCGTGGCTGACCAAGGTGGTCACCAACCTCTGCATCGACCGGCTCCGTTCGGCCCGCGCCCGCCGCGAACGCAGCGTCGGCGCCTGGCTGCCGGAACCGGTCCTCGACGGCGACCCGGTACTCGGCCCCGCCGACACCTTCGAGCAGCGCGAGTCGGTGTCGCTTGCCGTGCTGACCCTCATGGAACGCCTGTCGCCCGTCCAGCGGGCCGTCTACCTGCTGCACGAGACCTTCTCCTACGGTCACGCCGAGATCGCCGGGATCCTCGGCGTCTCCGAGTCCGCCAGCCAGCAGCACCTGCACCGGGCCCGCCGCCGCGTCACCGCCACGCGCCGCCACGGCGAGGTCGATCCTGCGGCCGCCCTGCGGATCGCCGAGGAGTTCTTCACCGCCGCCGCCTCGGGCCGTACGGAGCGGCTGGTGGAGTTGCTCACCGACGACGCGACGGCGATCTCCGACGGCGCCGGCCTGACCAGGACCATGCTGCGGTACGACACCCCGCAGCGGATCGCCGCCATCGCCCGCGCCGGCTTCGCGCCCTCGGCCGCGAAACGGCACTTCGCCGGCGGCACACCCGCCGTCCACTCCGCGCACGTGAACGGCGGTCCCGCCATCCTCTTCGCGGTCGGCGGCAAGGTCTTCGGGGCCGTGACGTTCGACCTCGCCCACGGGAAGATCGCGCTGGTGCGCGGCATCGCCGACCCGTCCAGGCTGGGCCGCCTCAACGAAGCCTGGCGGCGGTACGAACCGGGCCCGTCGGTGCTCACGAGCTGGTGACCCGGGGCCGGCCGCCCCCGCCGCCCCGGCGTCCCCCGGCCGGCACCGCCTCGCACCTGCGGGAACACCGGGCGCACCGCCGCGGGTTGCCCCTTCATGACCGACGTACTGCGTTACACCGCCTTCAGCACCGACCCCGCCGGCGGCAACCGGGCCGGCGTCGTCCTCGACGCCGCCGGCCTCTCCGACGAGCGGATGGCCGCCATCGCGGCCGACGTGGGCTACTCGGAGACCGCCTTCCTCACCCCGGGCCCCGCGGACGAGGCCGGCGCAGGCCGGTCGTTCACCGCCCGCTACTTCAGCCCCGCCGCCGAGGTCCCCTTCTGCGGCCACGCCACCGTCGCGACCGCCGTCGCGCTCGCCGAGCGGCTGGGCGCCGGCGACTTCGCGCTGCACACCCGCCCCGGCCGGGTCCCGGTGGCGGTGACCGAGGCGGACGGGGTGCTGAAGGCGACGCTCAGCAGCGTCGAGCCGCACGTCCGGGAGGCCGCGGACGCCGACGTCGCCGAGGCGCTGGCCGCGCTGCGCTGGTCCGCCGCCGAGCTGGACCCCGCGCTCCCCCCGCGCATCGCCTTCGCCGGCGCGCACCACCTCGTCCTCGCCGCCGCCACCCGTGCCCGGCTCGCCGACCTGGACTACGACTTCGACCGGCTGCGCGCCCTGATGGAGAAGCTGGACCTCACCACCGTCCAGCTCGTCTGGCGCGAGTCCCCCGCCGTCTTCCACGTCCGCGACCCGTTCCCCGTCGGCGGCGTCGTGGAGGATGCGGCCACCGGCGCGGCGGCGGCCGCCTTCGGCGCGTACGCCCGCGAACTCGGCCTCGCCGCCGGGCAGGACCGGCTCACCCTGCACCAGGGCCACGACATGGGCAGCCCCTCGCTGCTGGAGGTGGAGCTGCGCGCGGGCGATCCCCGGGTGCACGTGACGGGCGCGGCGGTCCGCCTCTGAGGCACGCCATGTGATCCACCTCACATTCGGGATTTCCTCCGCTCCGCTGTCGAAATCCGTCCCGCCCGCTCGACGCACGGGTGAGAGGCGCCCGAAGGGGGCGCCGGACGGTCGTTTCCGACAAGGAGCACACCTCATGGCCACCGACATCGCGACACGGGCCGGGCGGCGGGAGTGGATCGGGCTCGCGGTGCTCGCGCTGCCCGTCCTGCTCATCTCCATCGACGTCTTCGTCCTGCTGCTCGCCCTGCCCCACCTCAGCGCCGACCTCGGGGCGAGCAGCACCGAGCAGCTCTGGATCATGGACATCTACGGGTTCATGCTCTCCGGCTTCCTCGTCACGATGGGCACCCTCGGCGACCGCATCGGGCGCCGCCGCCTGCTGCTCACCGGCGCGGCGGCGTTCAGCGTCGCCTCCGTGGTCGCCGCGTACTCCACCAGCCCGGAGATGCTGATCGCCTCCCGCGCGCTGCTCGGCATCGCGGGGGCGACGCTGGCGCCGTCGACGCTGGCGCTGATCACCAACATGTTCCAGGACCCCCGGCAGCGGTCGGCGGCCATCGGCGTCTGGTTCATGTGCTTCATGGGCGGCGCGGCGATCGGCCCGCTGGTCGGCGGGACGATGCTGGAGCACTTCTGGTGGGGCTCGGCGTTCCTGCTCGGGGTGCCCGCGATGGTGCTGCTGCTGGTCCTGGGCCCGATCGTGCTGCCCGAGTACCGCGACACCAGGGCGGGCCGGCTGGACCTGGCGAGCGTGGCGCTGTCGCTGGCGGCGGTGCTGCCGCTGGTGTACGCGGTGAAGGAGCTGGCGAAGGACGGCTGGGCGCCGGTGCCGCTGGCGGCGCTCGCGGCGGGCGGGGCGTTCGGGACCGTCTTCGTACGCCGCCAGCAGCGGCTGGAGCACCCGCTGATGGACCTGCGGCTGTTCCGCAACCGGGCCTTCTGCACCGCCCTCGGCGGGATGTTCGCCGGCACGTTCCTGATGGGCGCACTGATGCTGTTCATCACGCAGTACCTGCAGATGGTGCAGGGGCTCACCCCGCTGAAGGCGGGCCTGTGGATGCTGCCCGCGGTGGTGGCCTCCGGGTTCAGCTTCGGCCTCGCCCCCGTCGCGGCCCGCTGCGTCCGCCCGGCCCGGCTCATCGGCGGCGGGCTCTGCGTCTCGGTCGTGGGCCTGCTGCTGCTCGTGATGGCCGACGTGTCCGGCGGACTGCCGTACGTCGTCACGGGGTTCGCGCTCATCAACCTGGGGGCGGGGCCGCTGGTGACCCTCGGCACCGACCTGGTCGTCAGCTCCGCGCCGCCGGAGAAGGCGGGCTCGGCGGCGGCGATGAACGAGACCAGCGGCGAGTTCGGCTACGCGCTGGGTATCGCGACCCTGGGCAGCATCGGCACGATCGTCTACCGCGGGCAGATGGAGGACGGCGTGCCGCCCGGTACCCCGGGCCCGGCGGCGGACGCCGCCCGGGAGGGCATCACCGGCGCGGCCACCGCGGCGGCGGACCTGCCGGCGCGGACGGCGGAGGCGCTGCTGACGCCGGCGCGGGAGGCGTACGTGAGCGGGATGCACGTGGCGGCGATCATCGCGGCGGTGCTGCTGGCGGGGGTGGCGGTCCTGGCCGTACGCCTGCTGAACCACGTCCCGCCCACGGGCCCGGCGCCGCAGGAGGACCAGCAGGTGACGGACGCCGCCGGACCGGACGCCGCAGGTGCCGGCGACGGCACGGCACCCGCCCGGGAGCCGGCACGCGGCTGAGTGCGGCCCCGGCCGCGTAATCCGTAATCCGTCACCCGTCGAACCACCCCCGGGGTGGGCGGACTTCCCGCCCGCCCCGGACCGCTGTCCGGGGCGGCACCGGCGCCCATGCCTCAGCCGCCCCGCGGCCGGGCCGCCTCGCGCAGCGCCATCCGCGCCGCGACCGTACCCCCGTTCAGCGTCTCCCAGAACGGGTGGATCGATATCTCGATGGACAGGTCGCGGAACCTCTTCCGCAGCACCGTCTCCTGCCGGTCCAGCTCGGGCGTCCACCCGCTGCCGGCCCGGTGCTCGACGCCCGCGCTGTCCGTATACGGGCGCAGCGGGAACTCCTCCAACCGCTGCGCGACGGCGAACCACTCCCGCTTCGCCCGCAGCAACTCCTCCGGAAACTCGTAGTCGCTCACGACTCGCTATCATACGTGTGTTCGATTTTAGAAGCGAGCCGCCACGCGCGACACGGGTGCATAGGATCGCCGGTATGGCTCTGCGACCCGTCCAGGTGAACATCAAGGCCGTCGACCACGCGGCGGTCGGCCGGTTCTGGGCGGAGGCGCTCGGCCGGCAGGTGTACGCATCCGGCGCCACCACCTACGTCGGCCCCGGCGGCGGCCTCCGGTGGCCGCACCCTGTCGCCCTGGGCATCGACGTCGTGCCCGTACCGGAGCCCAAGACGGCGGCGAAGAACCGCGTGCACCTCGACCTCGCCACCACCTCGGCGGCCCACCAGGAGGAGCTGGTCGCCCGCCTCCGCGCGCTCGGCGCGACCCCCGTGGACGTCGGCCAGGCCGAGGTGCCGTGGACGGTGCTCGCCGACCCGGAGGGCAACGAGTTCTGCGTGCTGGAGCCGCGGGACGTCTACCGGGACACCGGGCCGATCGCCGCGGTGGTGGTCGACTGCGCGGACCCGCGGGCCATGGCCCGCTTCTGGGGCGAGGCGACGGACTGGACGGTGCACGAGGTGAGCGACGGGCACGGGGTGCTGCGCGCGGCCGCGGGCACGGGCCCGTACCTCGAACTCCTCCGCGTCCCCCACCCGAAGACCGCCCCCGACCGGGTCCACCTCGACCTGCTGCCGTACCCCGGCCACGACAAGGAGGCGGAGGTGGCCCGGCTGCGCACCCTCGGCGCCCGCGACCTCGACGTCGGCCAGGGCGACGCCCCGTGGACCTGCCTCACCGACCCGGAGGACCACGAGTTCTGCGTCCTCGCCCTGCCGTGACGCGCCCGGCGGACGAACCCGGCGACCGCTCGGGCGCCACCCGCTCCGAGATGTCCGGAACCGCGGGCGCCGTGATCCAGGCCCGCGACATCAGCGGCGGCCTGCACGTCCACCACGCCGGCACCCGCCCCCCGGACCCCGACGTTCCGGTCCCCCGCCAACTGCCGGCCGCACCCCGCGACTTCACCGGCCGGGCCACGGAGCTGCACGACCTGGACGGCATACTCGCCGGGGCGGAGGGGGCGCCGGCCCTGGTCGTCGTCACCGGGACGGCCGGGGTGGGCAAGACCTCCCTCGCGCTGACCTGGGCCCACCGGATCGCCGCGCGCTTCCCCGACGGGCAGTTGCACGTCAACCTCCGCGGCTACGACCCCGGCCGGCCGCTGCTGCCCGGCGAGGCGCTGCACCGGATGCTCACGGCGCTCGGCGTCCCGGCCCCGGCGATCCCCGCAGAACCGGACGCCGCGGGGGCCCTGTACCGCTCCCACCTCGCCGGCCGCCGGGTGCTGACCGTGCTGGACAACGCGGCCTCCGCCGCCCAGGTCCGCCCCCTGCTCTCCGCAGGCCCCGGCTGCCTCACGCTCGTCACCAGCCGCCGCCACCTCGGCGGCCTGGCCGTACGCGACGGCGCCCGCCAACTCCCGCTGCGGCCCCTGCCGGAGCCCGACGCGGTCGCGCTGCTGCGCGCCACCACGGCGGGGCGCCGCGCCGAGGACGACGCACCCGAACTGACGGAGCTGGCGCGGCTCTGCGCCCGGCTCCCGCTCGCCCTGCGGGTCGCGGCGGAGCGGGCGGTCAGCCGTCCGCACCTGAGCCTGGGCGATCTGCTGGACGGCTTGCGGGACGGGTCGTCGCTGTGGGAAACCCTCAGCATGGGAGACGACGAGGAGGAGGACGGGGTGCGCGCGGTCTTCGCCTGGTCCTATCAGGCGCTGCCGGAGGCGGAAGCCCGGCTGTTCCGGCTCCTCGGCCTGAACCCCGGGCCGGACTTCAGCCTCGCGGCGGCCGCCGCGCTGGCCGCCGGCTCGCCGCGCGAGACCCGGCGGCTGCTCGACGCGCTCGTCGGCGTCCATCTGCTGGAGCAGACCGCCCCCGACCGGTTCGAACTCCACGACCTGCTGCGCGCGTACGCCGCCGACCGGGCGCACGCCGAGATGTCCCCGGCCGAACGGGACACAGCGCTCAGGCGCGTACTGACCTGGTATCTGCTGACCGCCGAATCAGCGCGCGGGTGGGTCCGCACCGACGGGATCGAGCTGCCTCTCCCCCCGCCCGAGGACGGCGCCGCCCCCCTGTCCTTCACGGACTACGACGCGGCCGTGGACTGGACGGAACGCGAGCGCGTCAACGTCCACGCCGCCACCCGGGCCGCCGCCAAGGCGGAACTCCACGCCCTCGCCTGGCAGCTCCCGGTCGTGCAGTGGCGCGGCTCGATGCGCGCCGCGCCCCTCGCCGAGTGGTCCGAGACGGCCCGCATCGGACTGGCGGCGAGCCGCGCCCTGCGCGACCGGCACGCCGAGGCGTGGGTGCTGCGGTGCCTGGGCGAGGCGCACCGACGCGCCAACCGCCTCGCGGAGGCCGAGGAGTGCCACCGCCAAGTCCTCGTACTCCGGCGCGAGCTGGGGGACCGGAAGGACGTGGCCGCCGCGCTGAACTCGCTGGGTCTCGTCTTCCTCACCCGCAGGCGGCTCGACGCCGCCGTCACCCACTTCGCACAGGCGCTGGACGCCTACCGGGAGCTGGACCTGCCCCGATGGGTGGCCGTCGAGCTGGCCAACCTCGCCGCCGCGCACTACGACGCGGGGGACCTCACCCCGGCGGACGACTACGCGCACCGGGCGCTCGCCGCCTACCGGGACCTGGGTGACGAACTCGGCCAGGGCAGCGTGCTGCGCACCCTGAGCGGCATCCAGCGCGAGCGCGGTGAGCCGGCCGCGGCCCTGGAGTCGGCGCGGCGCGCCGTGGAAATCGCCGTACGGCGCCGCAAGTCGACGTCGGAAGGGCTGCGGCTGCTGGTCCTGGGTGCCGCGCAGCAGGCCAATGGGCTGTTCGACGAGGCCCTTTCCACCTACGACCGGGCGGCCGCCCTGCACCGCCGCATCGGCGACGGCGGCCGGGAGGCGCTCGCCTGGCACGGGACCGGTGAGACCTTCCGGGCGCTCGCCCGCGCTGACGAGGCCGCCGCCTGCCACCGCCGGGCCGCCGCCCGCTTTCACGAACTCGGCGACCCCTGGCACGAGGCCGTCGCGCTCGACGGCCTCGCCTCGGCGGTGCGAGCGGGCGATCCGGACGGGGCGCGCGGCCACTGGGAGACGGCCCTCGCCCTGCTCTCCGGCTACGGCGATCAGCGAACGGCCGCGCTCCGCGACGGCATCACCGCACGGCTCGGGTCCGCGGGCTGAGCGGCGCCGGGGTCCTGCCGGGCGCGGGCAACGGGCTTGCGTAAGGGGCTCGTTCCAGGTGGCCTGCCCCTTACGGCAATGCGGCGCCCCCTTCTTACGGCACCAGCACCAGCCGCCCCCGTATCCCGCCCTCCGCCAGCCGGGCGTGCGCCTTCGGGGCGTCGGCCAGGTCGTACGTCTCGGCCACCCGGAGCGTCAGCACGCCGTCGTCGACGAGCCGGGCCAGCTCCGCAAGCCGCGTGCCGTCGGCGCGGACGTCGAGGGCCGCGGTGCGGATGCCGCGGACCGGGGGCGGTGCGGTGTTCGGGATGACCGCCGCGAACGCGCCGCCGTCGCGGGTCCAGGGCAGGGCCTGTTCGCCGCCGAGCACCGCCGCGTCCAGCACGGCGTCGTAGCCGGCGGCGGCCGGGGCCGTCGTGAACGCCGCGCCGAGGCCGCGGACCAGTTCCTCGTCCGACTCCCGGGCCAGCCCCGTCACCGTGACGCCGCGGGCGGCGGCGAGCTGGATCGCGTACCCGCCCAGCGACCCGGCCGCGCCCGTCACCAGCAGCGAGGTGCCCGGCGCGGGGTCCAGCAGGCCCAGTGCCTGGTCGGCGGCGAGCGCGTTGAGCGGCAGCGTCGCGGCGTGTACGGCATCCACCGTCGCCGGCGCCGGCGCCACCGCCGTGCCGTCCACGACCACGTACTCGGCGTGCGAGCCCAGCGGCTTCGCCACCCCGTGCACCAGCGCCACCACCGCCTCGCCCGCGGCGAATCCGGCGCCCGCGACGTCCACCGTCCCCGCGACGTCCCAGCCGAGCCCCGTGTACGCGCCGCCCGGCGCGGCGCCGAAGACCCCGGCGCGCGTCCCGCCGTCCACGGGGTTGACCGCCGCCGCGGCCACCTTGATCCGCACCTTCCCCGCGCCCGGCTCGGGCACCTCCACGTCGGCGATCGCCACGGCCTCGGGGCCGCCGAACTCCGTCACCACTGCAGCACGCATGACCTGTCTCTCCCTGATCGGTATCGGGCTCCGCTGCCGCAACCCTAGGAAGAGTTGGTATCTTTCAGTAAGTAGTTACCTGGAAGTGCCTAGGCCACCCGGAGGAGAGCCATGGCGACCACGACGGCGGCCCAGCGGCGCGAGCAGGAGCGCTTCGCGTACGACGCGTTCATGCGCGACTGCCCCACCAACCAGCTCCTCGGCCGCCTCAGCGACAAGTGGGTCAGCCTCGTCGTCGCCGCCCTCTCCGGCGGCCCGCGGCGCTACAGCGACCTGCGCCGGAAGATCGCCGGCGTCAGCCCGAAGATGCTCACCCAGACGCTGCGCACCCTGGAGCGCGACGGCATCCTCACCCGCGCCGTCACGCCCTCCGTCCCGGTGCGCGTCGACTACGAGCTGACGGCGCTCGGCCGCAGCCTCGCCGGGCTCCTCACCGCCGTGAAGGACTGGGCGGAGGAGCACATCGAGGAGGTGCACGCGGCCCGCGCGCGCTACGAGCAGCAGGAGGCGGGGACGGCGGCAGCGGCGGGGGCCGTGCCGGAGGTCTGAGGGCTCACGCGTACGCCTCCGGGTCGCGGACGCACTCCCGTACCGCCGCCAGGAAGTCCGCCACCTGCGGGCTCGTCCGCGCCCGCGGCCAGGCCACCGCGATCCGCAGCGGCTCGATGTCGCGCACCGGCCGCCAGACCAACTCGGGGTGCGTGTAGTACGTGGTCATCGACTCCGCGGCGAAGCACACCGCCCCGCCCGCCGCGACCTGCTCCAGCATCTCCTCGACGTTGTCGTTCTCCGGCCCCCACACCGGCTCGGAGCCGTCGGGGCGCGGGTTGACCGCCCACCAGTCGACCCACGCCTTCGGCGCCCTGCGCGTCCACATCAGTTGCTGGTCGCCGAGGTCCGCGATGCCCACGTCCGGACGTGCGGCCAGCGCGTGCGCGCGCGGGAGGGCGACCCAGCGGCGCTCGGTGGCGACGGTGCGCGCGTGCAGCCCCGTCAAGTCGGCCGGCAGCCAGACGAACGCCACGTCGGCGAGGCCGCGGCGCAGGCCCTCGGCCTCGCCGCCCCAGTCGAACCGCTTCGGTTCCAGCACCGTTCCGGGCCGCTTCGCGGCGAAGGCCGCCCGCGCCCGTAGCCCCAGCGGCCCCGCGCCGGTGGCGACGAAGCCGAGCCGCAGCACGTCGCGGGCCGCCGCCGCGGCGGCACGGACCTCGCGTACGGCCGCCGCCCAGTCGCCGGTGACCCGGCGCGCCGCCGGCACCAGCGCCTCGCCGGCCGCCGTCAACCGCACCTCGCGCCCGGCGCGTTCGAACAGCTCGGCGCCCAGGTCCGCCTCCAGCCGGCGGATCTGCCTGCTCAGCGAGGGCTGGGTGACGTACAGCTCGCGCGCCGCGGCCGTGAAGCTCAACTGCGCGGCCACGGCGAGGAAGTAGCGCAGTACGCGCGTGTCCACGTCCGCCGCGGGGACGTCGGCGGCCGGCTGCTCATCCATGCCCGAAGCGTATGGGTGCAGGCATTGGACCGGCGCAGAACTCCGGTGTTTCGGTGGTTCCGACCGGAACACGGACCGGTACGGGCGGGGCCGCGCGGCCCCGCCCGTACCGCGGAGAGGAGCCCGCCCATGCCCGCACGCGAGACCGAAGACGCCCGGCCCGCCGCCGCACACCCCGACTCCGCACGCCCCGACGCCGAACACGCCGCCGGCCGGCCCGCGTCCAGACGCGCCCTGCTGAGGACCGGAGCCGCCGGCCTGACCGCGGGGCTGGCCGCGGGCGCCGCGGGGACCGGGACCGCGCGGGCCGCGGGCGGCGCGGAGAGCGCCGTGGACGGTGAGTTCGACGGCAAGGTGGTGCTCGTCACCGGCGCCACCTCCGGCATGGGGGAGGCCGCCGCCCGCGCGCTGGCGGGCCGCGGCGCGAAGGTCTTCTTCTGCGGCCGCCGGGACCGGCTCGGCCGCGAGATCGAGGCGGACATCCGCCGCGCGGGCGGCGAGGCCACGTACATGCGCGCGGACGTGCGCCACGAGGACCAGGTACGGGACTTCGTGCGCGGCTGCGTGCGGCGGTACGGGCGCGTCGACGTCGCGTACAACAACGCGGGCATCGAGAGCCCGCGCGCGGTGCGGCTGCACGAGCAGACGCTCGCGGACATGGAGGACGTGTGGCGCACCAACGCCGCCGGGACGTTCCTCTGCATGAAGTACGAGATCCCGCAGATGGTGGCGCAGGGCGGCGGGGTCGTCGTCAACACGGCGTCGATCTCGGCGGAGGTCGGCTTCGCGACCATCTCCCCGTACAACGCCAGCAAGCACGCGGTGGCGTCGCTGACCAAGGTGGCGGCGCTGGAGTACGCGCCCGAGGGGGTGCGCGTGACGGCGTTCGCCCCGGGGGCGGTGGACACCCCGATGCTGCGGCGGGCGGCGGAGGCGTTCGGCCTGACGTACGAGGAGATCGCGCGGGACTACCCGATCCGGCGCATCGTGCGGGCCGAGGAGATGGCCGCGGTGATGATGTGGCTCGGCTCGTCGGCCGCGGCGCCGGTCGTGGGCACGGACGTCGACGTCTCGGGCGGCTGGCTGACGGCCTGAGCCCGGCGCGGCGGGAACGGTTCCGCGGGCCGCGGCGTTGTCCGAACGAGCCGAGTCGCGGGAGGCGCGGGGATGAACATCGTTGCGGAGCTGTTCGCGCCCAGCCATGCCCACGCCCGGCGGGCGCGGGAGCGGATGGAGCTCGTCGTGGACGACGTGGGCTCGGGCGATCCGCACCGCGGGCCGATAGACCTCACCTCGGGCAAGGTCGTCATCGCCCTCGGGGAGGCGGCGAAGCCGGCGGAGGAGCCGGAGGACGCGGTGCCTTCCGACGCCGTACGCACCGACGCGGCACCCGCCGACGCCGTGCCCGCCGACGCCGCACCGGCCGACGCGATCCCGCCGCAGGACACCCCCACCCCCGCCGACACCCCCCGCGCGTAGCTGACCGAGAATCGCACGCATGACGAAGGTTCTCGTGGTGCAGAACGGCCGCGGCGGCGGCCCCCGCCGCTTCGGCGCGTGGCTGGAGCAGGACGGCGTCACCCTCGACGTCGTGCACGCCTACGCGGGCGCGCCCCTCCCCCGCCGCCTCGACCACGCCGCGATCCTGCCGCTCGGCGGGGGCCCCATGCCCGACGACGACGTGGCGATGCCGTGGCTGGCGGCGGTGCGCGAGCTGGTCGCCGAGGCGCTGGAGCGGGACGTCCCGGTCTTCGGCGTCTGCCAGGGCGGTCAGCTCCTCGCCCACGTCGCCGGCGGCCGGGTCACCGCCTCGCACGGCGAACCTGAGCTGGGCAGCACGCCGATCGCGCTGCGCCAGGAGGCCGCGGACGACGCGCTCTTCGCCGGGCTCCCGCCGCGGGTGACCGCCGTCCAGCGGCACGTCGACGCCATCACGGAGCTGCCGGCGGGCGCGGTGTGGCTGGCGGAGAGCGAGCGCTGCCCGCACCAGGCGTTCCGCTACGGCGCCCGGGCGTGGGGCGTGCAGTTCCACCCGGAGGCCGGCGCCGACCGCGTACACGCCTGGAGCGACGAGTCCATCCGCGCCCGCGGCTTCGACCCGGACCGGCTGCGTACCGAGGCGGACCGCGACGAGCAGGAGTCGGCGCGGGTCTGGCAGCAGGTGGCGCACCGCTTCGCGCAGGCGGTACGGGCCGAGGGCTGACCCGCCGCGGCAGGCGGGCGCCCCGCCCCGTACGGCCGGAGACAGCGCCCGCGCCCGGAGCCCGCCGTCCGGCGACCCACCCCGCCCCGGCATACCCGGCAAATCGGCCACCGCTTGCTACGTTGCCCGCATGACCACCGCCACCGACCCGGCCCAGGCCCTCCGCCCGCCGGGCCGTGCCCGGCGGCTGGCCACGCCGCCGCCCCCCGTGCCCCGCCCCCGCCGCCGCGGCGCCGAACTCGGGCTCCTGGTCTGCGCCGTCGGCGTCATCGCCTACGGCTACGCCAACGTCGGCTACGCCACCTCCGGCGCGCTCCCCGCCGACCTGGCCACCCACCTCGGCGGCCTCGCCGGGCTCGCCCTCGCCGCCCATCTCGTCGTCCGCTTCCGCGCCCCCCGCGCCGACCCCGTGCTGCTGCCGGTGGCGCTGCTGCTCAACGGCCTCGGCCTGGTCCTCATCCACCGCCTCGACCAGGACACCCCCGGCGACCGCGCCGCACCCACCCAACTCCTCTGGTCCACCGTGGGCGTCGTCCTCTTCGCCGCCGTCCTCCTCTTCCTCCGCGACCACCGCGACCTGCGCCCCCGCGCCGCGAAGTACGCGTTCACCGCCCTGTGCCTGATGGCCGCGCCGATCCTCTTCCCCGCCGTCAACGGCGCCAGGATCTGGATCCGGATCGGCGGTCTCTCCCTCCAGCCCAGCGAGTTCGCCAAGGTGCTGCTCGCGATCTTCTTCGCCTCCTACCTCGCCGCCAACCGCCACGCCCTCACCTTCACCAGCGGCCCGCGCATCCGCCGCCTGCTGCTGCCGCCGCGGCGCGTGCTCGGGCCGATCGTCGCGGTCTGGGGCATCAGCCTGGTGCTGCTGATCCTGGAGCGGGACATCGGCGCCTCGCTGCTGTTCTTCAGCCTCTTCGTGGCGATGCTGTACGTGGCCACCGGGCGGTTCGGCTGGCTGGCCGTCGGGCTGCTGCTGGCCGCGGCGGGGGCGGCGGCCGTCGGGGCGCTGGAGCCGCACGTGCACACGCGGGTGGAGGACTGGCTGTCGCCGTTCCGCGCCATCGAGGAGGGGCACGGTCCCGGGCAGTTGGCGCAGTCGCTGTTCGCGTTCGCGGCGGGCGGCGCGCTGGGCGCGGGGCTCGGGCAGGGGCACTCGCTGCTGATCGGCTTCGCCGGCAAGTCGGACTTCATCCTGGCCACCGCGGGCGAGGAGTTGGGGATCGCGGGGATGACCGCGCTGTTCCTGCTGTACGCCCTCTTCGTCGCCCGCGGCTACCGCACGGCGATCGCCATCGGCGAGCCGTTCGGCGCGCTGCTCGCCGCGGGCCTGGCGGCGATCATCACGCTGCAGGTGGTGGTGATCGCCGGCGGGGTGCTGGGGCTGATCCCGCTGACCGGGATGGTGACGCCGTTCCTGGCGCAGGGCGGGTCCTCGGTGGTGACGAACTGGGTGATCGTCGCGCTGCTCGTACGGCTCAGCGACGAGGCCCGTACGCCGCCGGAGGAGCGCCCGGCGCCGGAGGCCGCACCCGCGCGGCCGGAAGCAGAACCGGAACCCGCCGCCGCGACCGCGCCCGCCACCGTCCCCCTCGTCGTCCCCGTGGTCGACGGGGCGCGCCCCACGGACGGCACCCGGTGATCCGCAACACCCGCATCGCCGCCGCCTGCAGCCTGCTGCTCTTCCTCGGCCTCCTGGTCGGTGCCGCCCGCGTCCAGGTGCTCAACGCCCCCGAGTACGACGCCAACCCCGCCAACCGCCGGCACGCCCTGGAGCGCTACGCCCAGCCCCGCGGCGACATCTACGCCGCGGGCCGCCGCCTCACCGGCTCCGAGGACACCCGGCAGGGCCTGCGCTACGAGCGCTCGTACCCCGACGGCCGCCTCTACGCCCCCGTCACGGGCTTCGCCTCCCAGCTCTACGGCTCCACCCTCCTCGAAGACGCCGAGGACGGCGTCCTCACCGGCACCGACGGCCGGCTCGCCCCGCTGCCGCTCTGGGGCGACCTCACCCGCAGCCGCCAGCCCGGCGGCCAGGTGCACACCACCGTCGTACCGGCCGTGCAGAAGGCCGCGTTCCGCGGGCTGCGCGGCCGCAAGGGTGCCGTCGTCGCCCTCGAACCCGCCACCGGCCGCGTCCTCGCCCTCGTCAGCAGCCCCGGCTACGACCCCGCGCTGCTCTCCGGCAACTCCCCCGCCACCACGCTGGCCTGGAACCGCCTCACCGAGGACCCCGCCCAGCCGCTCCTCAACCGGGCGATCCGGCAGACGTATCCGCCCGGCTCCACGTTCAAGGTGATCACGGCGGTGGCGGCACTGGAGTCCGGCATCGTCACCGACATCGACGCGCCGACCCGCACCCCGAACCCGTACCGCCTCATCGGCAGCACCACGCTCCTGCGCAACGAGGCGAGCGGCTGCGCCGACGCGCCGCTGCGGGAGGCGTTCGCGGAGTCGTGCAACACGGTGTTCGCGAAGCTCGGCGCGACGGTCGGCACCCGGCAGATCGTGGAGACCGCGGAGGCGTTCGGCTTCAACGACGGCGGCCTCTCGATCCCCTCCCCCGTGCTGCCGAGCCACGTCAACACGCGGATGGACGCGGCGCAGGTCGCACTGTCGGCCATCGGGCAGTACGACACCAGGGCGACGCCGCTGCAGATGGCGCGGGTCGCGGCGACGATCGCCAACGGCGGCCGGTCGATGCGCCCGTACCTGGTGGACCGGCTCGCGGACGCCGGCGGGGAGACGGTGGCGCGGACCCGTCCGGCGTACGAGGAGACGGCGATGACCCCGGGGACGGCGGCGCTGCTGCGGCAGATGATGATCGACGCGGTCAGCAGCGGCACCGGCGGGCCGGCGGCGATCGACGGGCTGACGGTCGGCGGCAAGACGGGCACCGCGCAGCACGGGGTGGACAACTCCGAGAGCCCGTACGCCTGGTTCATCTCCTGGGCGCAGCGGCCGGGGACGGCGGTGCCGGGGGTGGCGGTGGCGGTGGTCGTGGAGGACGCGGAGGCGGACCGCGCGGACATCACCGGCGGCGGCAGCGCGGCGCCGGTCGCGCGCGGGGTGATGCGGGCGGCGCTGCGCTGAAGCGGGCGGCGCTGCGCTGAAGCGGGTCGGCGAAGCCCGGGACCTCTCCCCGGGCCCGCTTCTACGATGACCCGGGTGAAGGACATTCTGATCGGCATCGTCATCGGCCTGATCTTCCTGCTCGTCGGCGGCGCCGTCTTCTGGCTCCTGGCCTCCAGCAGTGAGAAGAACCGGGAGGAGTGCGAGCAGCAGGCCGAGCGCTCGAACGGCCGGGTCACGTGCATCGTCACCGTCGAGTGACGCCCGCGCCCGCGAGTTGGCGCCTTGCTCACCCGTCGGCCGAACGCGTCGGGGGCATTGACGGGCTTGCTGACAAGCTGTCTCATAAGAGGTGACCGCCGGTAACTCCCCCAGGAGACGCGATGACCACGACGACCGGGCCCCTCGCACTGACGGACGCGCTCGGCCCGCTCAAGGACCGCGAGAAGGTCGCGGAACGGCTCCTCGCGGCGTCGGAGAAGCACTCCTTCGACCCGGACAAGGAACTGGACTGGGACGCCCCGATCGACGAGGGCAAGTGGTTCTGGCCGCCCGAGCTGGTCTCCCTCTACGACACCCCCATGTGGCGGCGGATGTCCGAGGAGCAGCGGATGGAGCTGGCCCGGCTGGAGGCGGCGTCGCTGGCCTCGCTGGGCATCTGGTTCGAGATCATCCTCATGCAGTTGCTCGTCCGGCACATCTACGACAAGCCGGTCACGAGCAACCACGTGCGCTACGCGCTCACCGAGATAGCCGACGAGTGCCGGCACTCCATGATGTTCGCCCGGATGATCACCAAGGGCGGCGCGGAGCCGTACCCCGTCAGCCGCTTCCACCACAACCTCGCGCGCGTCCTCAAGACCGTCTCCACCACCCCCGGTTCCTTCACCGCGACCCTCCTCGGCGAGGAGATCCTCGACTGGATGCAGCGGCTGGTCTTCCCCGACCAGCGGGTCCAGACGCTGGTGCGCGGCGTGACCCGGATCCACGTCGTGGAGGAGGCGCGGCACGTCCGGTACGCGCGCGAGGAGCTGCGCCGGCAGATGCTCACCGCGCCCCGCTGGGAGCGGAACTTCACCCGGCTGACCTCCGGTGAGGCGGCCCGGGTGTTCTCCGTCTCCTTCGTCAACCCGCAGGTCTACACCGACGCGGGCCTGAACCGGGCGGAGGCGGTGGCGCAGGTCAAGGCCAGCCCGCACCGGCGCGAAGTCATGCAGACGGGCGCGAAGCGGCTGACGGACTTCCTCGACGGCATCGGGGTGCTCCAGGGCGTCGGGCGCAGGCTGTGGCGCAGTTCCGGCCTGCTGGCCTGAACGGGCCGGGGCCGCCGATGTCGGCCCGGCGGGCTACGCTGCCGGACATGAGCACTGCGTCCGACCGGGGAGCCCGCCCGGCCGCGCCCCCGCCGGCGGTCGCGTACCGCAGGCTGAGCGTCTCCCAGCGCCGCAGCCAGTTGCTCGCCGCCGCGCTCGGCCTCTTCGCCCACCGCGCCCCCGAGGACGTCTCGCTCGACGACGTCGCCGCCGCCGCGGAGGTCTCCCGCCCGCTGGTCTACCGCTACTTTCCCGGCGGCAAGCAGCAGCTCTACGAAGCCGCCCTGCGCAGCGCCGCCGACGAGCTGGAGCTGTGCTTCCGCCAGCCCCAGCAGGGCCCGCTCACCCGCCGCCTCACCCGCGCCCTCGACAGCTACCTCGGCTTCGTCGACGAGCACGACGCCGGCTTCAAGGCGCTCCTCCAGGGCGGCAGCGTCGTCCAGACCAGCCGCACCACCGCCATCGTGGACGAGGTCCGCCGCTCCGCCGCCGAGCAGATCCTGCTGCACATCGGCGTCCCCGAGCCGGGACACCGGCTGCTGACCATGATCCGCACATGGATCACGGCGGTCGAGGGCGCCTCGCTGATCTGGCTGGACGAGGGCAAGCAGCCGCCGCTGCCGGAGCTGCGCGGCTGGCTCGTGGACCACTTCATCGCCCTGCTGGTCGCCACCGCCGCGGGCGACGAGGAGTGCGGCCGGGTGCTGCGCCGGGCGCTGGAGCTGGAGACGGCCGAAGGACCCGCGGGCGACCTCGTACGCCGCATCGCGCCGTTCCTGCCCGACGCCGGCCATCTGCTCGGCGAGGACTGACCGCCGTGCGCACGGAGGACACCGCGTTCGTCGGCGGCCCGCTGGACGGCCGCACGCTCGCCGTGCACGTCGGCGCGACGGGCCGGCCGCCGAAGGTGTACGAGGTGCCGGTGCCCGACCCCGAGGGCGGCCCCCCGACCGTGCACGTCTACCGGCTGGAGCCGGCGAACCTCAGCCCGCGGCTGAAGCTGCCGCGGGGATGGGTGTACACGTACGACCCGGAGGGCGTACCCGAGCGGCGCAAGTGGCCCTGGTCGCGCTGACGGGCCGTCAATCCTCACGGGTGATGGTATTACTCGGTTTCGCCCAGTGCTGACGGGAATGCGGCGGTCGCGGGGGAAGCCTTGCGTACATGTCGCGAACCCGCCGCCCCGCCCTCACCGCCGCCTCCGCCGTCCTCCTCGCCACCGTGCTGGCCCTGCCCGCCGACGCGGCGCCCGTGCCGGACGTACCGGACGCGGCAGACGCGGCCGGCCCCGCTGATCCGGCCGACCCCGCCGACCAGGCTGACACCGCCTCGGATTCCGCGGAACCGGCGGCGGACGGCGCGGAACCGGCCGCCGACGCCCCGCTCGGCGAACTGCTCACCCGGCTCCAGACCCTCCACGGGCAGGCCGAGCGCGCCACCGAGGCGTACCACGCGACCGCCGAGGACCTGAAGGACGTCCGCGCCGAGACCGCCAAGCTCACCGGCGACCTCGCCGACACCCGCGCCGACCTGGCCACCGCGCGCCGCCGCGCCGGACTCCTCGCCCGCGCGCAGTACCGGGGCCCCGGGCTCGCCCCGTACCTCCAGCTCCTCGTCGCCCGCGACACCGAGACCGCGCTCGACCGCAAGCAGGTCATCAGCCGCGCCATCGGCAACCAGGCCGCCGTCGTGACCCGGCTGGAGTCCGGCGCCAAGCGGCTCGGCGCGCTGACCGCCTCCTCGCGGGAGGCCCTCGACCGGCAGCGGGAGCTGGCGGGCGAACGCAAGCGGCGCCGGGACCGGGTGGACGACCGGCTGACGGAGGTGGCCGACACACTCGCGGAGCTGACGCCCGCGAAGCTGGCGGCGCTCGACCGGCTGGAGGTACGGGGAGCGGAGGAGGACCGGCGCGAACTCATGGCCCCGGACGGGGAGGATGGCGGCGGCACGGACGCGGTGGCGGACGGCAAGCCGGGCGGGGCCCGCCCGGGAGCTTCCGGCGGTACGGACAAGGCGCGGCAGCCGGGCGCGTGGGGCACGGCGGAGCGGGAGCCGTCGCGCGCCGGGCGGCGGGCCGTCTCGTGCGCCCTCGACCAGGTCGGCAAGCCGTACCGCGCGGGCGCCGGCGGGCCGCGGGCCTACGACTCCTCCGGGCTCACCCAGCGGGCGTGGCGCGAGGCGGGCGTCCGCATCCCGCGTACCGCGCGGGGGCAGTGGCGGGAGCTGCGCCGGGTGCCGCTCACCGCGATGCGGCCCGGGGACATCGTGGTGTACCACCGCGACGCCTCGCACGTCGCGCTCTACCTGGGGCACGGCCGGGTGGTGGAGGCACCGCGCACGGGCCAGCGGGTACGGGTCGTCCCCGTCACCATCCGCCCCCTGCGCGGCGCGGTACGCCCCGGCTGACTTCGGCGTGCTCAGCCGGTCAGCTCGCCGCGCAGCCCCGGGGTGAGGACGTGGCCGACCCGGCCGACGAACAACTCCATGTGGTACGCGGCCACGCTCAGGTCGCAGTCCGGCTCCGTCAGCACGCCGAGCAGCGAGCCGTCCCCGGCCTGCATCACCACCATGCAGCCGTCCTCCATCGCCACCATCGTCTGCTTCACCCTGCCGCCGTCCATGACGTCCGCGGCCCCGTTGGTGAGCCCGCCGATGCCGGAGACCACGGTGGCCAGTTGCTCCCCGGCCGACGCGGACTGCGGCGGGGCGGCGAGCAGGAGGAGCCCGTCGACGGAGACGACGACCGCGGACCGTACGCCGGGCACTTCCGCGGTGAAGTTGTCGAGCATCCACCGCAGGTTGCTGATGGTGTCCCAGTGGTCCTGTGTGCTGTTCACGTACTGGCTCCCTGCTCCTTCGCGTCCCATGTCGCGGCCTCCGCGGCGGCGGCCCGCCGCCCGTCCCGAGACCCCTGCTGCAACCCCCCGAGCAACCGCCGCACCTCCCGCGCGTCCACGCCCCGCCGCTCGGCCTGCGCGGGCACGGCGACCACCGCCCGCACCGCTGCCGCGGGCCACCCGCCGGCGGACTCGGCGCCGCGCTGCGGGGCGACGGCACGGGCCGGCGGAGCACCGGCTGCCAGACCGGGGGCGGCGGCCCGCCCCGCCGGTACGGGGCTGAGCGCCGCGGGGCCGGTGGCGGCGGGACCGGCGGTCGCGGCGCCGGAGGCGGGGTGGAGGACCGTCGGGTGTTCGGCCGCCGGGTGGCCGGCGGCCGGGTGCTCGAACGCCGGGCGGCCGGGGGCGGCGTGGCCGGTCGCCATGTGCTCGGTGAGCGGGTGGCCGGCGATTGCGGCGACGGGCGCCGGTTGACCGGCCGCCGCGTGGGCGGGCACTGGTTGACCAGGCACCGCGTGGGCAGGGGCCGTACCGTGCACCGCTGCACCCGCGGTTGCCCCGGCGGTTGCCCCGGCGGTTGCCCCGGCGGTTGCCCCGGCGGTTGCCCCGGCGGTTGCCCCGGCGGCGGCGGGCACGGGGGCGCCCGTCGCCGTACCGTGCCGCAGCGGCGCCGCCGCGCCCCCGGAGACCGTGCTGCCGGGCTGGCGCCGCGGCAGCATCCCCGCCTCGGCGCGCACCCATCCGCCGGTCCGCGGTGCGACGGCGGGCCGGGCCGACGCGAACGGCGGTGTTGCCGGCCGTACGCCGCCGTCGGGCGGCGGGCCGGAGCGCTGCGGCCCGACCCGTACGGGCGCCGCACCCCCGTCCCGTACGCCCAGGGCGCCCGCGTCCGTTCGCGGACCCGGCTCCGGCTCGGCGCCGCGCGCTGCCGCCGCGCTCTCCCGCCCGCCGCCGCCCGCCGCGGGCACCGGCACGGCACGCCCCGCACCACCGGCCGCCGCAGCGCCACCGCCACCGCCACCCGCACCAACGCCGCCGGTAACGTCCACCGCCCCGGCCGCGCCACCGACCGACCCGGCGCCGCCACCACCGACCGCACCGACTCCCGCGATCCCTGCGGCACCACCGCCCGACCCGGCACCGCCACCCCCTGCTCCCACTCCCGCGAGCCGCGCGGCACCGCCACCACCTGCCGCGCCGGAGGCTCCCGCGATCCCCGCGCCGCCGTCCGTACCGTCCACCGCGCCGCCCACCAACAGCCGCCCCGGCAGCCGGACCTCCGCGTCCACCCCCCGGTCCCGCAGCCGCAGCTCCACGCCGACCCCGTGCCGCGCCGCCAGCCGCGCGACCACGTACAGCCCCAGCCCCAGCGCCTCCCGCGGCGCCGGGCCCGGGTCGGTGTCGGCGAGCCGGGCGTTGAGGTCGTCGGCCCGGGCCGCCGGGCTGATGCCGATGCCCTCGTCCCGTACGACGAGCAGCAGGTCGCCCGTCCCCAGCAGCCGCCCGGTCAGCAGCACTTCGGACTCCGGCGGGGAGCACGAGGTGGCGTTCTCCAGCAGCTCCGCCAGCAGGTGGCTCGCGTCGCCGGAAGCGAAGCCCGTGACGTACACCTGCGGCACGTCCGGGGAGAGCACCACCCGCTGGTACGACTCGATCTCGCCGACCGCCGCGCGCAGCACGTCGATCAGCGGGACGTTCGCGCGCCGCGTGCCGCGCTGGTCGGCGCCCGCGAGCACGAGCAGGTTCTCGCTGTGCCGGCGCATGCAGGCCGCGAGGTGGTCGAGCCGGAAGAGGGTCTCCAGCGCGCCGGGCTCCTGCTCGTGCGCCTCCAGCTCGTCGATGAACGACAGTTGGCGCTCGACCAGCCCCAGCGTGCGGCGCGACAGCCCGACGAACGTGCCCTGGACGCTGGCCTGGAGCCCGCCGATGCGCTCCGCGAGCGCCGCCCGCTCGCGCAGCAGCGAGTCGCGCTCGACGACGTGGTTCTCCTTGGCGGCCGCCAGCTCCGCGCGTACGGCGGCGAGTTCCGCCTCCTTCTCCGCGGCGTCCTCGCCCGTGTCGCCGCCGTCGGCGGCGCGCACGCCGCGCGCCGCGTACACGACGACGCCCACCGCCAGCACCGCGCACAACGCCAGCAGCACGCCGTGCACTTGCAGCGCGCTCGCCGCCTGCGCCCGCTCCTCCGGGTCCGCGCCGCTGACGCCGCGGAGCGCGCCGACCAGGCCGGGCGCGCCCGCCGCGAGCACCGCGGCGCCGACGACGAGGTACGCCGCCTTGGCGCGCGGCGAGGTGCACGGCGCGGGGTGTGCACCGCGACGGTGTCCGGCGCCCCTGCCCTCCTGCCGATCCGGCTGCACGGGGGTCCGCAATGGCCCTCCTTCGACTCTTTGTCCCGCGGCGCCATGTCCCTGCATTTCGGACTGTTGGTGACTGAGTCCGTTTGTGCCTCGGCCCGCGGGTCGACCTTGGCAGCAGGTGTCCTATGCAGGCGGACTTTGCCCCGGTGCTCACTCGAACGAGCGAACATGTTTTGCGAGGGCGCCGCCGGATCGTCCGCTGGGCGTCACGGGCCGCGCGGCCCGTACAGGCAGACTGGGATCATGCGCATCGAACTGGCCAGCGACCCCGCCGCACCCCCCGCCCCGAACGAGGACTACGCCGCCGTGGCCCTGCCCGCCTCCGGCGCCGGCGGGGCGGTGGTGGTGCTGGACGGCGTGACGCCGCCGCGGGACGGGGACACCGGCTGCGTCCACGGGGTGCCGTGGTTCGCGGCGCGGCTCGGCGGCGCGTTCCTGGAGCTGGCGGGGACCCGGGAGACGCCGCTCGCGGACTGCCTGGCGGCGGCCATCCGCCGCACCGCCGCGGCCCACGGCCCGGCCTGCGACCTGACCCACCGGCGGACGCCGCAGGCCACGGTGGCGGCGGCGCGGTGGGACAGCGGGACGGTGGAGCACCTGGTGCTGTGCGACGCGGCGCTGCTGCTGGAAGGGCCGGACGGGGCGGTGCGACCGGTGCTCGACCTGCGGCTGTCGCAGTTGCCGCGCGGTCGTCCCGCGGAGGAGATGCGTAACGTCGAGGGCGGTTTCTTCACCGCCGCCGCCGACCCGGAGGTCGCCGCGCGGGCGGTGGTGGGCAGCGTGCCGCGTACGGAGGTGACGGCGCTGGCGGCGCTGACGGACGGGGTGACGCGCTGGACCGAGGTGTTCGGCTTCGGCGACTGGACGGCGCTGCTCCAGCGGGTGCGGAAGGCGGGGCCGCAGGGGGTAGTGGCGGAGGTGCGGGCGGCGGAGGCGGCGGACGCGGATCGCAGCCGGTACCGCAGGGGGAAGGTGCACGACGACGCGTCGGCGGTGCTGGTGGAGCTGTGACGACTGACGGCTGACAGGTAACGGCTGACAGATGACGGCCGATGCCAGACAGTAGGCATGTACATTGTGCACAAGTCAATCGCCCATAATTAACTTTGGAGCACCTCGACGGGTACGATGACGGTACGCGCAGAGAGAGGGGCCCGTATGGCGACCACCGACACCGCGGCCGAGGCGCCGGGGACCGAGGACGAGTTCCGCAAGCTGGACGAGTTCATGTGCTTCGCCCTGTACTCCGCGCAGCGCGCGGTCATGAACGCGTACCGCCCGCTGCTCGACAAGCTCGGCTTGACCTACCCGCAGTACCTGGTGCTGGTCGCGCTCTACGAGAACGGCCCGTCGCTGGTGAAGAGCCTCGGCGCCGCCCTGCACCTGGACTACGGGACGCTGACCCCGCTGCTGAAGCGGCTGGAGGCGAACGGCCTGGTGACGCGGCAGCGCCGCGCCGACGACGAGCGGCTGGTGGAGGTGTCGCTCACGCCGGAGGGCACGGAGCTGCGCCGGAAGGCGAACGTCGTGGTGCCGTCGCTGGACGAGGCGATGGGGCTGACGCCGGACGAGCAGGAGGAGGCGAAGGCGCTGCTGCGGAGGATGACGGCGAACCTGGCGGCACACTGCTGACGGGAGGGGCAGGAGCGCCAAGGCACCCGGGGCGACGTACGAAGCGGCCCGGGACGACCCACCACGCCGCCCGCGACGGCGCAAGAAGACAGCACCCCGAGACGCCGCGGCCGCGGCGGCGGGCCCCTACCGCCGCCCGCCCCCGCCCGCGTTCAGCTCGTTGAACCGCCCCAGCAGCCGGGCGAGTTCCGCGACCTCGGCCGGGTCCCAGCCGGCGAGTTGCTGGACGTACTCCGCGTGCCGCGCCCGCCGTACGCTCAGCACCCGCCGCCGCCCCTCCTCCGTCAGCCGTACGAGCGCCGCCCGCCCGTCGTCGGGGTCGGGTTCGCGGTCGACGAGGCCGAGTTCTTCGAGGGCGTGGAGTTGCCGGCTGACGGTCGCCTTGCCGATGTTGAAGTAGCCGGCGAGTTCGGTGGCGCGCCGCCCGGCGCCCTCCAGTTGGGCCAGCAGGGCGTACGCGCCGGGTTCGAGCCCGGGGTCGACCTGGCGGGCCATGTCCGCCGCGATGCCGCGGGCCCGGCGGTAGAAGACCGCGAGTTCCCGCTCCAGATCGAGGAAGACGTGGTCCACACCATTTTCCTCGTCCGCCTGCTCGCCTCCGGGGGTTTCGGCCTTGTGCACGTCAGGGGCCCTTCCGGCTTTCCACGGGCTGAAAATTTTCTTCAGAAGCGACAGAAGCCGCAGCTCTCCCAGTATTTCGCAGGCGTAGACCAAAGGCACCTGCCGGGCCCTCTTTCGCTCCCGCGCGCACTGCGCTTACCTTCGGCGCAGCACGTAGTGACATGGCCACACCAAGGGCCGGGTCAAGGCCCCGCAGGCGTACGAGGACGGGCCACTGCCGCCCCGCCGCTCCCGCCACGCCCCCGAGCCGGCAGCACCACACGCCCGGCACCTCCGCCCCTCCGCCTACCGGCACCACCGGAATCACGGCTTACCGGAACCACGGCACCACCGGTACCACCGCCAAATCCGGCACCACCGAGGAACCCCCACACCCGGAGGAACGCATGTCATCCGCAGTCCGCACCCGCCGGCGCATCGGGCGCCGCTCCCTCGCCGCCGCCACCGCCGTGGCGGCCACCTCGCTCTCCCTCGTCGTCGGCCTGACGAGCCCGGCCGCCGCGGCCGGCGACCGGCTCAACCCCAACCCCCGCGACCTGGAGCGCGGCGAGGCGTACATGGGCGCCGGCATCCGCCTCCACGAGGGCACCGGCGCCCCCGCCGGGTCGGCCGGCGCGGCCGGCCAGGAGGCGGGCCCGCTGGCGACCGTCGAGGGCGTCGACGTCTCCAGCCACCAGGGCAACGTCAACTGGTCCACGCTCTGGAACGCGGGCAACCGCTTCGCGTACGTCAAGGCCACGGAGGGCACGAGCTACAAGAACCCGTACTTCGCTCAGCAGTACAACGGCTCGTACAACGTCGGGATGATCCGCGGGGCGTACCACTTCGCTCTCCCGAACGGCGCGAGCGGCGCCGCCCAGGCCGACTACTTCGCGAGCAACGGCGGCGGCTGGTCCCGCGACGGCAAGACGCTGCCGGGCGTGCTGGACATCGAGTACAACCCCTACGGCGCCACGTGCTACGGCCTCAGCCAGGCCTCGATGCGGAGCTGGATCAGCTCCTTCCTCACCCGCTACCGCGAGCGCACGGGCCGGTACGCGGTGATCTACACGAACACCAACTGGTGGACCCAGTGCACCGGCAACTACGGCGGCTACGCGGGCAACCACCCGCTGTGGATCGCCCGCTACGCCTCCTCGCCGGGCACGCTGCCGGCGGGCTGGGGCTTCTACACCTTCTGGCAGTACACCTCGACGGGCCCGACGGTGGGCGACCACAACAAGTTCAACGGCGCCTACGACCGCCTCCAGGCCCTGGCCAACGGCTGACCCGCCCCTTCAACCCCCGCCGGTTCCTCCGGAGCTGCTCCTCCGGAGGGACCGGCGGTCACCCGTCCCCGGCGGGCAGACACCCGGCGGCCACGAGAGCCTCCCGCAGGTCGACGACCATGCGGGGGGTGACGTCCGGACGGGCCCACGCCGCGCCCGGGCCCGGCCTCTTCCACCCGCACGATCGGGCCGGTACGTGCGGTTCGAGGCCCGCCAGGCGTCGTCTTCGCGCTGGGAGCAGAACTTCCTGAACTTCCGCAGGGTCTCCGGCTCGGCCGGTGCCGGGTCTCCCGGCAGGCCCACCACGGACCAGCCGGTCGGCCTGTCTCCCACGTGCGCCTTCCGCTCCCCCCGCCGTGTTGCCGAAAAGCCCGTCCGCGACCGACCACGAGGGGGAGGCACCGCGGCCGAACGAGTCGTCATCAGGACAAGGAGGCGCCGTGGCCGACAAGTTGACGATCAGCTCGGAGGAGTCGGTGGAGGTGCGCATCGCGCTGCGCCGTACCCTGCCGCGCGACGCCTCCCGGCCGCCCGAGCCGGAGTCTGGCGCGGTCGGCGGCGAGGAGGCGTCCGAGCTGCTGGGGCGGCTGATGATGCTGGGTCGCCCATCGTCGAGGGCAGGGAGCCGTCCGTCACCGAACTCGCGGACAGGCTGACCATGAGCGAGATGCGGATCTGCATCTCGGACCAGGCGCTGGGCCGCGCCTTCGTCTTCGAGGAGTGACCGCGGCCGGAAAATGCGTTCCGGTCAGCGCACCACGGTCTGGATCTCCTCCACCGTCACGTCGTACGTCGTCTCGAAGACGCCGTCGGGCAGGTCGCCGCCCGTACCGCCCGAGCCGGTCCAGTCGACCTCCCACGTGATCGACGCCTTCAGCCCGTACGAGCCGCCCGCGGCCTCGCTGGAGCGCCGGTACGTGATCCCGCACGCCGGCACCGCCTCGGGCTCGCCCCGCCGGTAGCGTTCGCCGACGCTCCCGTCCTCGTCGATCGCGCACTCCCCGCCCTCGGGGTGGACCTCGGCGTCCTCCGTCCCCGGATCGAGCCGCAGGCTCGTGGGCGTGGCGGTGGTCTCGGCCCACAGCCCGGTGCCGGGCAACTCCGCCCGCACCCGGACCTCGTCGAAGGCGGCGGGCTCCTGCCAGATCCAGGTGGGCAGGTTGACCTTCAGCCGGTCGTCCGCTGGCTGCATCTCGATCTCGGTGTCGGGCACCTTCACGGAGTCGTAGGCATACTCGGCGAGCATCTCGGGGGTGATGGCCGTGGGCACGTCGGGTTCGGCGCCGTCGTCGGCCCAGAACATCAGTTGCTGGTCGCAGTCGCCGGCTTCGAGTTCGTCCTCCCGGTTGGGGTTGCGCACGGCGCGCCACCACATGCCCTCGCCCTGCTTGTCGAGGTTGTAGTTCTCGGGATTTCCGTCGGCGCCGTCGCGGTAGTACTCGTGCATGAGGTCGATGCCCCACTGGAGGCGGCTGTTGACGGGGACGAGGTTGCCGTTCTCGATGGCGTTCACCGCCTGCTCCAGCTCCCGCGGAGAGGCGACGGGCTCGTGCCAGCAGGCGGGCGGCGTCCAGTTCGTGTCCACCGCACTGATGGGCTGCCCACCCTGCCCGCTGCCCCCCGTCTGGTGGACGACGACCTGGGTGGCGGTGGCGCTGATGGTGCCGTCGTCCGGGTTCGAGTCGCCTTCCAGGCCGATGCCGTCCTGGGCGAAGGCGCTCTGCATGCAGAACAGGAGCTGTAAGGCGGTGGCCAGCCCAAAGGTCGCCAGCCTGACGGTCTTCATCAGGACAGTCCGCTCGCGTTGCACTCGTCCCGGTGATTGGTGACGTCGGCGGTCTGCCACACGCCCTCGTCGTTCTTCTGCAGCGTCGTGCGGTACTCGACGTACTCGTACGGGTCCGACTGGGTCAGGACCTTGCCGGTTTCACGGTTCTTCTGGTCCACGTCGCGCTCGTCGGAGCAGAAGCGGAGAGTGGCGGTGAAGCCGTTGTCGGCGACTTTCACCTCCGGGTCGAAGAAGCGGAAGGTGCCCTCCACGGTGGCGTTGGCGTCCTTGAACTCGCCGATCCAGTCCTGCAGCGACGTCCACGCGCCGGTGCCCTTCATGTTGTAGAGCGGAATGTACTCGGAGTTCGGGTTGGGCGGGTCCTGGGTAATCGCCTCGTACGTAGCCCGCTGGCGCTGCGCGCCGGAGTCCAGCACCGCCTGCTCCTCCGGGTTCTCCGACTCCCAGTCCTCGAAGACCAGTTCCACACTCTGCGGCAGCTTGATCTCCGGCGCGTCCGCGTCCCCGTCCGGCGCGGACGGCGACGCCGCCGGGCTGCTCTTCTCCGCACCCTCGATCTTGTCGTCCGACGACCCGGAGTCGTCGCCGCCGCACGCGGAGACCAGCAGGGCCGCGGCGGCGACCGCCGCGAGGGTGGCTGAGCGGAATTGGCGGACCACGTCGACTCCAGTAACGGTGAGGGCACTTCGAGTGACAGGACGCTACCAAGGCGCGGACGGTTCCGTCAGGCTGCCCCGCGGGCCTCGCCGCAGCACGCCGAACGGCCCCTCCCGGGTGGGTGGTCGGGAAGGGCCGTGCCTAGGGGCGGGGGGTAGGGGGCAGGGACAGAGGACGGGCGAGTCGGGGGTCAGGCCGTCAGGGTCCAAGTCACGCCGCCACCGGCACCTCCGGTTCCGCCTGCGCCGTGGCGCCCGCCGGGGTCAGGGCCAGGTCCAGGACGTGGCGGACGTCGGAGACCGGGTGGACCTCCAGCTTCTCCAGCACCTCCGCCGGGACGTCGTCCAGGTCCGGCTCGTTCCGCTTCGGGATGATCACCGTGGTGACCCCCGCCCGGTGCGCCGCCAGCAGCTTCTGCTTCACGCCGCCGATCGGCAGCACCCGGCCCGTCAGCGACACCTCACCGGTCATCGCCACGTCCGTGCGCACCTGCCGGCCGCTCAGCAGCGACGCCAGCGCCGTCGTCATCGTGATGCCCGCGCTCGGGCCGTCCTTCGGGACCGCGCCCGCCGGCACGTGCAGGTGGATGCCCCGGTCCTTCAGGTCGGCCACCGGCAGCTCCAGCTCCGCGCCGCGCGAGCGCAGGAAGGAGAGCGCGATGTGCGCCGACTCCTTCATCACGTCGCCGAGCTGGCCCGTGAGGGTCAGTCCGGAGGCGCCCGACTCGGGGTCGGCCAGCGACGCCTCGATGTAGAGGACGTCGCCGCCCGCGCCCGTCACCGCCAGGCCCGTCGCGACGCCCGGGACCGCCGTGCGGCGTTCCGCGGGGTCGGTGGCGGACTCCGGGGTGTGGTGGGGACGGCCGATCAGCGGGCGGAGTGCGTCGACGCCGACCGCGTACGGCAGCTTCGCGTCGCCCAGTTCGTGCTGCGCCGCGATCTTGCGGAGCAGCCGGGCGAGGGCGCGCTCCAGGTTCCGTACGCCCGCTTCGCGGGTGTACTCGCCTGCCAGCTTCCGCAGCGCGTCGTCGTCGATGGCGACCTCGCCGGCCTCCAGTCCCGCGCGCTTCAACTGCCGTGGCAGCAGGTGGTCGCGGGCGATGGTGACCTTCTCGTCCTCGGTGTAGCCGTCGAGGCGGACCAGTTCCATCCGGTCCAGCAGCGCCTCGGGGATGGCTTCGAGGACGTTCGCGGTGGCCAGGAAGACCACGTCGGACAGGTCCAGCTCGACTTCCAGGTAGTGGTCGCGGAAGGTGTGGTTCTGCGCCGGGTCCAGGACTTCGAGCAGGGCCGCGGCGGGGTCGCCGCGGAAGTCGGAGCCGACCTTGTCGATCTCGTCCAGCAGGACGACCGGGTTCATCGAGCCGGCCTCCTTGATGGCGCGGACGACGCGGCCGGGCAGCGCGCCGACGTACGTACGCCGGTGGCCGCGGATCTCCGCCTCGTCCCGGACGCCGCCGAGCGCGACCCGGACGAACTTGCGCCCCATGGCCCGCGCCACGGACTCGCCCAGGGACGTCTTGCCGACGCCGGGCGGGCCGACGAGCGCGAGCACGGCGCCGCCGCGCCGGCCGCCGACGAGGCCCAGGCCCCGGTCGGCGCGGCGCTTGCGCACCGCCAGGTACTCGGTGATGCGCTCCTTGACGTCCTCCAGGCCCGCGTGGTCGGCGTCCAGGATCTCCTTGGCGCCGGTGATGTCGTACGCGTCCTCCGTGCGCTCGCTCCACGGCATCTCCAGGACGGTGTCGAGCCAGGTCCTGATCCAGCCGCCCTCGGGCGAGGCGTCGGAGCTGCGCTCCAGCTTGTCGACCTCCTTCAGGGCCGCTTCGCGGACCTTCTCGGGCAGGTCGGCGGCCTCGACCCGGGCGCGGTAGTCGTCGGACTCCTCGCCCTCGGGCTCGCCGTTCAGCTCGCGCAGTTCCTTGCGCACGGCCTCCAGCTGGCGCCGCAGCAGGAACTCGCGCTGCTGCTTGTCGACGCCTTCCTGGACGTCCTTGGCGATGGACTCGGCGACGTCCTGCTCCGCCAGGTGTTCCTTCAGCCACTGCGTGGCGAGCTTGAGCCGGGCCACGGGGTCGGCGGTCTCCAGCAGCTCCACGCGCTGCTCGATGGTCAGGAACGGCGAGTATCCGGAGTTGTCGGCGAGCTGGCCGACGTCGTCGATCTGCTGCACGCGGTCCACGACCTGCCAGGCGCCGCGCTTGCGCAGCCAGTCGGTCGCGACGGCCTTGTATTCCTTCGTCAGCTCGGTGACGGCGCCGGGAACGGGGTCGGGGACGGACTCCTCGATCTCCGTGCCCTCCACCCACAGCGCGGCCCCGGGGCCGGTGGTGCCGGCGCCGATACGGATCCGGGCGACGCCGCGGATCAGCGCACCGGGGTCGCCGTCGGCCAGCCGGCCGACCTGCTCGACGCGGCCGAGGACGCCGGTGCCCACGTAGGTGCCGTCGACCCGCGGGACGAGCAGCACCCGGGGTTTGCGTCCGCTGCCGCGCGCCTCGGCCTGGGCGGCCTCGACCGCGGCCCGCACCTCGCCGTCCGAGAGGTCGAGCGGCACGACCATGCCGGGGAGCACGACCTCGTCATCGAGCGGCAGGACGGGCAGGGCCAGCGGCGTGCTGGAGCCGGACTCAGTAGCCATTGATCTCCCCTTCGGCATGCAAGTTGAGTTACATGCGCTCAACCCGGAGGGGTCCCGGGTTGTTCCCGGGCGTCTGTTCGCTGTCAGCGATCGGGCAGGATGGGGGCCATGAGCAGCGAGAACGACGCGGCGGGCGCGGTGACGCTCGACCGCAGGTCCGGCCCGTACGGGGAGGTCGTGCTGCGCCGGCGCGGGGCGCACCACGAGATCATCGCGAACGGCGTCTTCCTCATGGACACCTCCGACGGCCGCTCCGAGCGGCTGCTGATCCGGGCCGCGGCCGAGGCGCTGGACCCGGCGGCGGCGGCGCCCGCGGTGCTGATCGGCGGGCTGGGCGTGGGCTTCTCGCTCGCCGAGGCGGCGGCGGACCCGCGCTGGGGGCGGATCACGGTGGTCGAGCGCGAGCCGGCGGTCATCGAGTGGCACACCGGGCCCGCGGCCGGCCGGGTGTCCGCGGCCGGGCCGTCGTCCGGGGCCCCGCCCCTCGCGTACCTCAGCGGCGCGGCCCTCGCCGACCGCCGCGTCGGACTCGTCGAGGCGGACCTCCTCGACCACCTCGCCACCGCCCCGTACCGCTACGACGCGGTCTGCCTGGACATCGACAACGGCCCCGACTGGACCGTCACCGAGGGCAACTCCGGCCTGTACGCCCCCGCCGGCCTCGCCGCCTGCCGCGACCGCCTCGCCCCCGGCGGCGTCCTCGCCGTCTGGTCGGCCCGCCCCTCCCCCGCCTTCGAGGCCGCCCTCCGCACGGCCGGGTTCACGGACGTACGCACCGAGGAGATCCCCGTACGCCGCGGTGCCCCCGATGCCGTCCACCTCGCCGTCCGCCCGCCGGACGGCGCGGCGGACGGCGAGCCGGACGACGAGGCGGACGGCGAGCCGGACGGCGCGGCGGACGGCGCGGCGGACGGCGCGTAGGGAACCCCGGGCGGGGGCTCCCCGTTCCGTAGCCGAGGCGTGTCACCTCCCCATACGCTGCTAGCTGAACCGGAGGGCCTACGGGGAAGAGACGGCGAGGGCCACGAACACATGGCAGACAGACAAGCCCTGAACGGCCGCGCCGACCACGCGGCCGCAGTGACGCCCGGCGCCCAGCGCAGGGTGCTGGTCGTGGAGGACGACCCGACCATCGGGCAGGCGATATCGGCGCGGCTGCGCGCCGAGGGCTTCCAGGTACGTACGGCGGGGGACGGCCCGGCCGCGGTGGCGACCGCCGCGGAGTGGGCGCCCGACCTGCTCGTGCTCGACGTGATGCTGCCCGGCTTCGACGGGCTGGAGGTGTGCCGCCGGGTGCAGGCCCAGCGGCTCGTGCCGGTGCTGATGCTGACCGCGCGGGACGACGAGACGGACATGCTCGTCGGCCTCGGCGTCGGCGCCGACGACTACATGACCAAGCCCTTCTCCATGCGTGAGCTGGCCGCGCGGGTGCACGTGCTGCTGCGCCGCGTGGAGCGCGCCACGCTGGCGGCGGGTGCGGCCCGGGACGACACGCTGCGCCTGGGCGAGCTGGAGATCGACCACACCGAGCGGCGGGTGCGAGTCGGCGGGGACGACGTGCATCTGACGCCGACGGAGTTCGAGCTGCTGGCGTGTCTGGCCAACCAGCCGCGGGCGGTGCTCTCCCGCGAGCAGCTCCTGGTGGAGGTCTGGGAGTGGGAGGACGCCTCGGGGACGCGGACGGTCGACAGCCACATCAAGGCGCTGCGCCGCAAGATAGGCGCGGAACGGATCCGTACGGTGCACGGTGTGGGGTACGCGCTGGAGACCCCCGTCACATGACGGTGCCGGACGGCGGCGCGGAGCCCGGCTTCTGGCACCGGGTGTGGGACGCGCTGCGCCCGCTGGACCCGGTGCGGTCGGTGAACGCGGCGCTGGGCGCCCTGGTCATCGGCTCGGTGGTGATCGCCACCGGGCTGGTGTGGGTGGCGATCCGCTCCTCCACCGAGGTCCGGCTGATCACGGTCTTCTCGCTCATCGCCTCGCTGCTGATCACCCAGTTCGTGGGCCAGCGGCTGACGTCGCCGCTGGTGCAGATGACCGCGGTCACCCGGGCCATGGCGCACGGCGACTACACCGCCCGGCTGGCCACCCGCCGCCGGGACGAGTTCGGCGAGCTGGCGCAGACGTTCAACCGGATGGCGGCCGACCTGCAGTCCGTCGACCGGCACCGCAAGGAGCTGGTCGCCAACGTCTCGCACGAGCTGCGCACCCCGATCGCCGCGCTGCGCGCGGTGCTGGAGAACGTGGTCGACGGCGTCTCCGAGGCCGACCCGGACACGATGCGCACCGCGCTGCGCCAGACGGAGCGGCTGGGCCGGCTGGTGGAGCAGTTGCTCGACCTGTCGCGGATCGACAGCGGGGTGGTGCCGCTGCGGCTGCGGCGGTTCGCGGTGGAGCCGTATCTCGCGGGCGTGCTGAAGGAGGCGCACTTCGGCACCGGCGCGCACGGCACGGCCGGCGCGCCGGAGGGGGACGGCGACGTCCCCGGCCCCCGCGGCGGCGACGTCCGGCTGCACCTGGACGTCTCGCCGCCCGAGCTGTCCGTACGGGCCGACCCCGAGCGGCTGCACCAGGTGATGGCGAACCTGATCGACAACGCCGTGAAGCACAGCCCGCCCGGCGGCCGGGTCACCGTGCGCGCCCGCGCCGGCGCGGAGCCGGACGCGCTGGAGGTGGAGGTGCTCGACGAGGGCCCCGGCATCCCCGCGGCCGAGCGGCACCGGGTCTTCGAGCGCTTCAACCGCGGCCGGGAGAACGGGGTGCTCGGCGACCACGGGGCGGACGGCGGCGGCACCGGGCTGGGGCTGGCCATCGCGCGCTGGGCGGTGGATCTGCACGGCGGCCGGATCGGGGTGGCCGAATCACCCCGTGGCTGCCGGATCAAGCTCACCCTTCCGGGTTAACGCTCGTTCGGCACTTGACCTACACTTGACCTTGGCCGGGCGCGGGAACGGACGCGCCAGAGCACAGAGCAGCCGGTGAACGGCCCGGTACGAGGACGGGACGCGGCGCCAACGCCTAGATGCCCCCATGCCGCACGCAGGCAAACTTTCTGTATTTCCCGCCAAATCCGGGGCCCAAACCACGTTCGCATTGTGACTTACACGACCTCCGGCGGGTGCGGCCTGCACGTTCCAGCTCCAGGGGCGTAGCCTTGTTTTCCGCTGTCCATCACCTTGTGAAGCGGAAGAGGGCGGTTGCCGCCGTGTCGTCACAGTCCCCTAAGAGCAGCTCGTCGAGCGTCCGGACCGAAGAGCCCAGCCAGGGCCGGGACCCTGCTGCCGCCTTCGGTCCCAACGAGTGGCTCGTCGACGAGATCTACCAGCAGTACCTCCAGGACCCCAACTCGGTGGACCGGGCCTGGTGGGACTTCTTCGCCGACTACAAGCCGGGCACCGCCGGCGGGAACCAGGGGGCGGCGACGCAGACGGCGCAGCCCCCGTCCGCCGCACCCCCGGCCCCCGCGGCCCAGGCTGCCCCTGCCGCGGCTCCGGCGGCGGCTCCGGCCCAGGCCCCCGCGGCGCCGCCGCAGCAGCAGGCCCCCGCGCCCGCCGCGCCGCCGGCCGTCGACGGCCGGCCCGTGGCCCAGCCGCCGGCCAGGCCCGCGGCCGCCGCGCCCGCCCCGCCGGCCGCCAAGCCCGCCGCCAAGCCGGCCGCGAAGCCCGCCGCCGCCGTGCCTGAGGGCACCGAGCTGGTCACCCTCCGGGGCCCCGCCGCCGCCGTCGCCAAGAACATGAACGCCTCGCTGGGGCTGCCGACGGCCACCTCGGTCCGCGCGGTCCCGGTGAAGCTCCTCTTCGACAACCGCATCGTCATCAACAACCACCTGAAGCGCGCCCGCGGCGGGAAGGTCTCCTTCACGCACCTCATCGGGTACGCGATGGTCCAGGCGATGAAGCTGATGCCGTCGATGAACCACTCCTTCGCCCAGAAGGACGGCAAGCCCACCCTGGTCAGGCCCGAGCACGTCAACCTCGGCCTGGCCATCGACCTGGTGAAGCCCAACGGCGACCGGCAGCTCGTCGTCGCGGCCATCAGGAAGGCCGAGACGCTCAACTTCTTCGAGTTCTGGCAGGCGTACGAGGACATCGTCCGCCGCGCCCGCGCGAACAAGCTCACCATGGACGACTTCACCGGGGTGACGTGCTCGCTCACCAACCCCGGCGGCATCGGCACCGTCCACTCCGTGCCGCGGCTGATGCCCGGCCAGTCCATGATCCTCGGCGTCGGCGCGATGGACTACCCCGCCGAGTTCCAGGGCACCTCCCAGGACACCCTCAACAAGCTGGGCGTCTCGAAGGTCATGACGCTCACGTCGACGTACGACCACCGCGTCATCCAGGGCGCCGCCTCCGGCGAGTTCCTGCGGATCATGCACCAGTTGCTGCTCGGCGAGAACGACTTCTTCGACGAGGTCTTCAAGTCCCTGCGCATCCCGTACGAGCCGGTCCGCTGGCTCCGCGACATCGATGCCAGCCACGACGACGACGTCACCAAGGCCGCCCGGGTCTTCGACCTCATCCACTCCTACCGGGTCCGCGGCCACGTGATGGCCGACACCGACCCGCTGGAGTACAAGCAGCGCAAGCACCCCGACCTCGACGTCACCGAGCACGGCCTGACGCTCTGGGACCTGGAGCGGGAGTTCGCCGTCGGCGGCTTCGCCGGCAAGTCGATGATGAAGCTGCGCGACATCCTCGGCGTACTGCGCGACTCGTACTGCCGCACCACCGGCATCGAGTACATGCACATCCAGGATCCGAAGGAGCGCAAGTGGATCCAGGAGCGGGTGGAGCGCCCGCATGACACCCCGGAGCGCGAGGAGCAACTGCGCATCCTGCGCCGGCTGAACGCCGCGGAGGCGTTCGAGACGTTCCTCCAGACGAAGTACGTCGGCCAGAAGCGCTTCTCGCTGGAGGGCGGCGAGTCCGTCATCCCGCTGCTGGACGCGGTCATCGACGCCGCCGCCGAGTCCCGCCTCGACGAGGTCGTCATCGGCATGGCGCACCGCGGCCGGCTCAACGTGCTGGCGAACATCGTCGGCAAGTCGTACGCGCAGATCTTCCGCGAGTTCGAGGGCAACCTCGACCCGAAGTCGATGCACGGCTCCGGCGACGTGAAGTACCACCTGGGCACGGAGGGCACCTTCACCGGCCTGGACGGCGAGCAGATCAAGGTCTCGCTCACCGCCAACCCCTCCCACCTGGAGGCCGTCGACCCGGTGCTGGAGGGCGTGGTCCGCGCCAAGCAGGACATCATCGGCAAGGGCGGCACGGACTTCACCGTGCTGCCGCTGGCGCTGCACGGCGACGCCGCGTTCGCCGGCCAGGGCGTGGTGGCCGAGACGCTCAACATGTCGCAGTTGCGCGGCTACCGCTGCGGCGGCACCGTGCACGTCGTCATCAACAACCAGGTCGGCTTCACCGCCCCGCCGGAGTCCGCGCGTTCCTCGATGTACGCCACGGACGTGGCCCGCATGATCGAGGCGCCGATCTTCCACGTCAACGGCGACGACCCCGAGGCCGTCGTCCGCGTCGCGCGGCTGGCCTTCGAGTACCGCCAGGCGTTCAACAAGGACGTGGTCATCGACCTCATCTGCTACCGCCGCCGCGGGCACAACGAGGGCGACAACCCGCAGTTCACCAACCCGCAGATGGTCGAGCTGATCGACAAGAAGCGCTCGGTGCGCAAGCTCTACACCGAGTCGCTCATCGGCCGCGGCGACATCACCATGGAAGAGGCCGAGCAGGCGCTGCAGGACTTCCAGGGCCAGTTGGAGAAGGTCTTCACCGAGGTACGGGACGCCACCGAGACGCCCGCGCCGGCCGAGGTGCCGCCGCACGCGCTGCCCGGCTTCCCGGTCGCCGTGGAGACGGCCGTCTCCGAGGAGGTCGTCAAGCGGATCGCCGACTCCCAGGTCAGCCTGCCCGACCAGGTCTCGGTGCACCCGCGGCTGCTGCCGCAGTTGCAGCGCCGGGTGTCGATGGTCGAGGACAACACGATCGACTGGGGCATGGGCGAGACGCTCGCGTTCGGCTCGCTGCTGATGGAGGGCACCCCGGTCCGGCTCGCCGGCCAGGACTCCCGCCGCGGCACGTTCGGCCAGCGGCACGCGGTGCTCGTCGACCAGAAGACCGGCGAGGACTACACCCCGCTGAACTACCTCGCCCCGGACCAGGCCCGCTACAACGTCTACGACTCGCTGCTCAGCGAGTACGCGGCGATGGGCTTCGAGTACGGCTACTCGCTGGCCCGCCCGGACTCCCTGGTGCTCTGGGAGGCGCAGTTCGGCGACTTCGTCAACGGCGCGCAGACCGTCGTCGACGAGTTCATCTCCTCCGCCGAGCAGAAGTGGGGCCAGACCTCCGGCGTCGTGCTGCTGCTGCCGCACGGCTACGAGGGCCAGGGCCCGGACCACTCCTCGGCCCGTATCGAGCGGTTCCTGCAGCTCTCCGCGCAGAACAACATGACCGTCGCGATGCCCACCCTGCCGTCGAACTACTTCCACCTGCTGCGCTGGCAGGTCCACAACCCGCACCACAAGCCGCTCGTGGTCTTCACCCCGAAGTCCATGCTGCGGATGAAGGCGGCGGCGTCGCGGACGGACGAGTTCACCTCGGGCGGCTTCCGGCCGGTCATCGGCGACGACTCGGTCGAGCCGGCGGCGGTCCGCAAGGTCGTCTTCTGCTCCGGCAAGGTCTACTACGACCTCGACGCCGAGCGGCAGAAGCGCGGCGCCCAGGACACCGCGATCGTCCGGCTGGAGCGGCTGTACCCGCTGCCGGGCGCGGAGATCCAGGAGAAGCTGGCGAAGTACTCCCGCGCCGAGAAGTTCGTCTGGGCCCAGGAGGAGCCGGCCAACCAGGGCGCGTGGCCGTTCATCGCGCTCAACCTGGTCGACCACCTGGACCTGATCATCGGCTCCGGACCGGTGCCGAACGCCGACCGGCTCCGCCGGGTCTCGCGCCCGTCGTCGTCCTCCCCGGCGGTCGGCTCGGCCAAGCGCCACCAGGCGGAGCACGCCCAGTTGGCGGCCGAGGTCTTCGACCTCTGAGTCCCCCGCGGGTACGGGCCGGGGTCCCGGTCCGTACCCCGTGCAGAAGGGGCCGCCGTCGGTGCCGTGGACTGCCCCGGCGCCGTACCGTTTTCGGGAGGTTCCGGCCGGTCCTCGATCCCGTCCGCCGGACGGGCGCGTTGGTCACGTCATCTGTCTTGACCGTGACCGGGGAACGCGGGCTTTGCGCCATCGTGCGGCCGGTCGCCTGCCGCTCTCCCCGGCTCCGGAGCCTCCGGGCCCCTGCACATCGTGGCGGAGCCGCTCGCGTCGGCGGCGCTGGTCTGCCGCTGTGGCGCGAGCCAGACGGCGCGCAGCCGCGGGGGCGTCCTCACCCGGATCGAGACTTGGAGGCCCGCCACGGGCCGGCGTGCGGCACGGACCGCACGCGGCGTGCTGCCCGTGCTGACGTCCGGCCAGAGGGGGGAAGGAGGAAGCTCGCGACGGGTCGTGCCGCCCCGCCGCAGCGGTGCCGCGCAGCGCCTGCGGTCCCGGTTGAACCGGGAGGAGGGGCAGCACGTAGTACCGGACCAAGAGGCCGGTTTCCCGGCGTTAGGCCCAGAACACGGTGGAGGGTGTCATGGCTCCTGCAGATACCCGGCGTCAGTTCGCTGGCCGGGATCGCCCAGGGAATGCCAGAGTCCGCGGACCCGGCCGTATCCACCACCCACCTCACACACGCCCCCACGGGCTAACCCACCTGGCGCATGGGAACACCGGTACGCCGAAACAGGGCAAAACCCCACAAAAGACACAAGCTAAGGGGATGCACAAACATTGCCTAGCCACGAAGAAAAAATCGCCATGATTCAGCAGCTTCTGCGGAATTATATCGCCACCGCCGCCGCCCACGACACAACAATACAACAGTTCGCAGAAAGCTTGCCCGACCCCGTCGCCGGAAGAACATTGAAAGCTTGGGCAGCCGGAGATATCTATCCTGCGGCGCGCGAGGGGCTAACCGACCGTGAAAAAGAGGACCTTGAGTATCAACGGCACCGTACGGGGCGGATCGCGCAACTACGAATGCCGAGTGGCTCCCGGACGGCCGCCGCGGCCGCTGGCGCTAGCGGTCCGTTCGGCTACGGCCAGCGGGAGACTGCGGCGGTCGCTGACGCTGACCAGCCGCAGCCAGAAAGCGCGGCGCACGGCCACCACGGGTATACGGGGCTTCAGCATCCTCACCACGGGCAGGAGACCGCAGAGGCTGCTCGCACTTACCAGCCGCCGCCAGAAAGCGCGGCGCACGGCCACCACGGGTATACGGGGCTTCGGCATCCTCACTACCGGCAGGTGACCGCAGAGGCTGCTCGCACTTACCAGCCGCAGCCAGAAAGCGCGGCGCACGGCCACCAGGGGTATACCGGGCCGAAGCTTCCCTCGTTCAGCGAAGCGTTCGGTAACGTTCCCCCTCCGCCTGCTCACGGCCAGTTCGGCGACGACCGCTCCCAGCAGGCCGCCCATGCGTGGTCACCCCACGGCTCCACACAACCTACCGGGTCCTCCCGGGAGCCGGCACAGAATTACAGTCCGCCGCCCGCTCAGCGCGCCCCGCGGCGCTGAGATACACCTGTGAAGAACCCCCAGCCTCGGCGACTGGCCATCCCGCCCGCGGGCGTGATCACACGCCGGCTGTCACACCGATAATCCCGCCCCCTTCCCGCACCCTGACAACCTGATCCAGCCCATCCACGGCGGGCCCATCCCCAGCCCAAAGGGGACGCCGTTGGATTATTGGGCCCTCACATGACGTCGGTCTCCACAGTCCGGCTGTGGTCGTGGAGACCGACGTTATTGTGTGAGGCGGGTGTCGATCAGGGGCTGACCGAACCGCAGGTCGCGGACGCGGTGCCGCTGAGCTGACACTAAACGGAGCACAGCACAGACCGAACTAGCCAACATCGTCCCCCGGGCGGGGGTACGACCCCTTCTGCGCTGGTACGACGCCTACGTGGGCTGCGGCTCGAAGTCCCAGTACGGGCGCTCCCGGCGGCGCGACGCCAGGGTGTGCGGGTGGTCGACGCCCAGCGTGTCGCTGAGGTTCTGCATCGCCTCCCGCTCCACCTTCTTCGCCTCCTGCGAGCGGCGCAGCGACCGCAGGTCGTCCGCGAGCGCCATCATCGCCGACAGCGCCATGGGGTGCCGGGCGCCGAGGACTTCCTTGACGGTGTCGACCGTCTGCCGGCTCAGCTCCTCGGCGTGGTCGGGGGCGTCCAGCCGGTTGCGGGCGGCGGCCGCGTTGAGCGCGCAGCCCAGCGTCCACGGGTGCGCGGGGCCGACGGCGGCGGTCATCCGGGTGAGCGCCAGCTCGGCGATCTCGGAGGCCTCCTGCCAGTCGCCGGTGGGCCACAGGGCCAGCCCGACGTTGCCGAGGGTGCCGGCGGTGTACGGGTGCTGCTCGCCGAGCATCGCCTCGTACCGCCGGTTGACGGACTCGGCCAGCTCGCGGGCCCGGTGCAGATCGCGGTGCTCGCGCAGGAAGGTGGCGTAGTCGGCCTCGACCATCAGGGTCTCCGGGTGCCGGGGGCCCTGGACCTGGGTGAAGCGTTCGACCACGGACTCCATGGCTCGGTCGGCCTCGGCGAGCTTGCCGAGCCGGCGCAGGCACAGCGCGAGGTTGTGCTCGGCGCGCAGCGTCTGCGGGTTGTGCTCGCCCATGATCTGGCGGTGCAGCGCGGCATTGCGCTGCTGCCGGGAGTGGGCCTCTTCGTAGTGGCCGAGGAGGCGGAGCATCCAGGCGTAGCGGGTGCCGGAGGCCATCGTCTGGTGGTGGCGCGTGCGGAGCCGCCGCTCCCGCTCGACCAGCAGGACCCGGTAGATCTCCAGCGCGTCCTCGTACCGGCCGAGCAGTGCGAGGGCGGAGGCGAGGTTGCTGCGCAGCGACATGGTGCGGGGATGGTCGGCGCCGAGGAGGCCGGCGTACTTCTGCCGGACGTCGTCGAAGATCTCCCGCGCCGTCTGGTACTCGCCCAGGCCCAGCAGCGCACCACCGAGCCCGTTCCTGGCGGACAGCAGGTCGGGGTCCTCCTCGTCGCGCACCGGGCTCAGCACCTCCACCAGCCGGCGGCCGACGGCCTCGGACTCGCGGTAGCGCCCGAGGTTGCGCAACGCCTCGGCGTGCGAGTGCACGAGCGTGATCATCGAGCGGTGCGTGGGTTCGAGCCGGATGGTCCACGGGGCGAGCGTCAGCTCGCACATCTTCAGGGCGGCGCGGTACTCGCCGCGCTGGAGCAGGTAGTTGATGCAGTGCAGGACGAGTTCCTGCACCGCGGGGTCGGCGCTCTCCATCGCGCCGGCCGGCTCCAGATGCGGCAGCAGCTCGGCATACCTCGCCCACTCCCGCGTGTCCGTGGGACGGCGGGGATCGGCTGCCGCGAGGATCCGGCAGGCGGTCGCCGACATCGCCTCCCGCTCGTCCTCAGGGAGGTCACTCCGCAGGAAGCGGTGGTACAGACGGTGCATTTGAACCTTTTCGACCTCGGTCTCCGGCGAAGGGTCGGTGAGGTAGTCGATCGTCACCGCGGTGGATTCCGACAGCCGGCGCAGCGCGGAGTGCCAACTGATGGGATCGCCGGCCAGCTCCGCCAGATGCCTCGGCAACTGGTCGCTGCGCTCGACGATGCGGGACACCGGAATGCTGTCCGGGGAGAAACACGCGAAGAGGTTGAGCATCGCCGCCGCCGCCGGCGTCTTCTCGCGCATCCCGTTCAGCGTTATCGACCAGCTCGTCAGGAAGCCCATGGGGTAGTCGGAGCCGATGCTGATGCCGAACTTGCCGGGTTCCTTCTCGCGCAGCAGCTCGATGTAGTCGGCCGGCGCCATCGTGCTGGAGTCGAGCCACGCCGCCGTCTGGCTCAGCACCAGCGGCAGGTCCTGGACGGCCTCGGCCAGTCCGTCCGCCTCGGTCTCGGTGAGCCGGGGAGCGCGGCGGCGCGCGAAGGCGGTGCTCTCCGCCCGGGTGAAGTGCGGGACCTCGATCTCCTCGGCGCCGCCGGTAACGGCCCAGTCCCGGGTGCGGGTCGTGATGAGCACGTGCCCGTCGCCCTCGGGGATGATGTCGTCGATCAGCTCCATCTCGTCGGCGCTGTCGAAGACCACCAGCCAGCGGCGGTACGGGCGGCCGGAGCGCAGCGCCTCGCGGACCCGGCGGAGCCGGTCGCCGATGTTGCTGCCGACCGGGAGGTTCAGCCGTACGGAGAGGTCGGCGAGTTGCTCGCGGGCCGTCATGCGGTAGCTGGCGTTGACGAACCAGACCACGTCGTAGTCGTTGCCGAACCGGTGGGTGTACTCGACGGCGATCTGGCTCTTGCCGACGCCGGAGATGCCGGACAGCGCGATCCTGGCGCCCTGGCCGGCGGAGGACAACGTGCCGTGGAGCTGCTCCAGGATGTCGTCGCGGCCGGTGAAGCGGTAGTTGCGGCGGGGGGTGTTGAAGACCACGGGCGGGTCGTTGGGGAACCGCGGGGCCCGCTCCGGCTCGCGGTCCGGGCGCACCGGCGCGTCCGGGTCGATGCCGAGCCGGGTGAGGACGCGCCGCCGGGCTTCCACGGTGCCGAGATCACGGAGGTCCACGGGCGCCAGCGCCGCGGCCGCGACCGGCATGTCGGTGGCCACGCTGGCGGCGGCGAACCGGTGCCCGTGCTGGGGAACAATCGTCCGCAGGGCCTCGTTCCACTCCTCTTCGCCGCGCGGGCCGAGACCGAAGAACCAGTCGTCGAGCACCAGCAGGATGCGGTCGGGCGCCGCCAATAACCCCGCCAGCTCGTCGGCCAGCGGGCGCCCGGCCTCCGGGCTCCAGCGCAGCATCGAGGTGGGGTGTCCGAGCAACTCCAGCTGATGGGCGATCCAGGCCGCCCAGGGCCGGTTGAAGCCCGCGTAACTGATGCTGATGGGCTTGGCCATACGACCGTCTCCCTCCCGTGCCGAGGCAGGCCGTCCTCGTGGCACAGTACCCCATCTGGTGGCCCGTCAGCTCACGCACGGCGGGCCCGCCGTCACCTTCCGCTGCCCCGCGACCGCGGCCGCCAGACGGTGGGCGACGTGCCTGATGAGCTGCTCCAGATCGGCGCAGTACACGGAGGGGTTACGGAACCCCTCGCCGGCCCGGAAACGGTGCGCGTAGTTGCCCCCGCCGCACACCCCGACGACCGCGCAGCTCCGGCACTGCGCGGACAGCGCCCGCAGGCCCAGTTGCCGGGCGGCGATGCCCGGGTGGTTGAGCGCCTCGTCAAAGGAGTTGCGGAAGACGTCGAGACCGGTGCCCGCCGCGTCCTCGTATACGGACTTGAGCGAGTCGATCTGCTCGATGGCGCCGTCGGTCTCGACCACGAGCGCCGTGACCGGCGAGAGTCCCACGGCCTCGGTGGCGCTCGGCCGGCCCAGCAGCAGTCCGAGGATCTCGGTGAACATCCGCACCCGGGGCGACGGCCGGGGGAGATTCCACCACAGGTCGAAGACCTCGCAGAGCCAGTCGCCGTACGGGGTGGGGCCGCGGCCCGGCACCGGGGCGGGCGGCGCCGACCAGTTGGCGTGCGGCAGCAGGAAGTCGATGACCGGCGGCTCCAGGGAGCACAGCGAGTCCAGCACCGCGGCCGGCGAGGCGGTGACGTCGACCGTGCACAGGATGCCGCCGTAGCTCCCCGGATGCCGGCGCAGGAGCCGGGCCGCGCGCTCCAGGGCGGGCCAGGCGGGCCGCCCGGCGTGGTCGACGCGGCGGCTGTTCAGCTCGGACGTGCCGCCGTCGGCGCTCAGCCCCACCCGGATGCCGCCGGCGGCGAGCGTCTCCAGCGCGGACTCGGTGAGCAGCGTGCCGTTGGTCTGCACGCCGGCGACGACGGCACATCCGGCCGGCAGCGCCGCGCGCACCATCGTCGTCTGCCGGACCAGCGAGGCCGCGCCGGCGAGCAGGGGTTCGCCGCCGTGCAGTTCGACGCGGATACGTTTCAGCCTGTGGACGCGTACGTGCTCCGCGATGCGCTGGGCGGTGCGGCGGGCGGTCGCCTCCGGCATCAGGGCGGGCCGGTCGCGCCAGCCGCTGTCGGCGCCGTGGTAGACGTAGCAGTAGGTGCAGGAGAGGTTGCACCGGCTGTGCACCTTCAGGATGAACTGCCGGAACGGCACCGCCGGGACCCCGGCGGCGCGCAGCCGGCCGATGTCCAGCAGCCGACCGGGCCAGGGCGCCTCCTCCGCGCCCGTATCTCCGTAGTCCATGCGGCTCCCCGGCTCCCCCGAGTCCGGGCGGTGACGAACCACCGCCCCTGAATGCATGGCGCATGCGTCACACGGGTGAAACCAGACAGAAGCCCAACTGACTGTTTCTGTACGGAATCTGCCGCGATCCGACCGCCCGGCGTCGTCGGCGGGCTTGAGGTGGCGTCGGCCGGAGCGTGCGCCCTGACGTTGTCGACCGGCGGGTCAGTTGCCGCCGGATATGGGCTGGCCGGCGTCGGGGGGTCCGTTCTCGAAGTAGGCCCCGGCATCGTTGTCGGACGGCCAGTTGCGGAGCAGGTGGGCCACGGCTCCCGCGAGTACCGGCGGCTCGCCGTGGGCGGCCACCGCGTACACGTCGACGTCGCTGAAGTCGGGCAGACGGACGGCCGAGCCTGCGGCCGGCGGTATCCCGTCCGGCTTCGCCGACAGGGGGTTCTCCACGCTGTATCTCCTCCGGAAGGGTGTGAGAGTCCTTCCCCGAACAGTCGTGCAGCAAAACGGAGGCGGGTCAGTCGCCGGCTTCGAGGGTGCGGATCTGCTCGCGGGTCACCAGCGCCCCCTCGCTCTCCGTCTGCTCCGCCCGGCTCCACTGCTCCCAGGCGTCCCGGTACGCCCTGAGCGCCACCGCGCGCCCCGCCGTCGGCTCCAGCATCTGCCCGCGCCGGTGGTGCGCACGGGCGGCTTCCACCGCGTCGCCTGCCTCCTCGGCCAGGAGCGCCGCGCGCCGGTAGCAGTCCGCCGCCCGCTCCTGCCGCTGCCGGAACTCGGTCCTTATGTCGATGAGGAGTTGCACGTCCCCCAGCTCCAGCCACGCCTGCGCGCGCACCCGCGCGGGCGCGTCGTCCTCCCGCGCGGCCCGGTCGAGCACCCACTCCGCCTCGTACAGGTCGGTGCGGGTGCCGGATGCCTCGTAGCGCAGCCGCAGGGCCCGGCCGAAGAGCAACTGCCGGCGCGGCAGGTCCGGATGGCGCTGCGGCGTCTCCGCCAGCACCTCGCGCAGCACCGGCACCGCCCGGCCGCGCAGCCCGGCGTCGTCCGGGGCCTGACGGGCGCGGCGCAGCAGCAGCTCGCCGTGCTCGGTCAGCACCTCGCCGTAGAGCGCCGCGCCGGGCGGCAGCAGCGCCAGCGCGTCCGTCAGCCAGCCGTCGGCCTCGACCAGCAGCTCGGCGGCGCCGCCGCGGGTGAACTCCGCGATCCGCACCTGGGCCTTGCGGCGCAGGCTCTCGGCCTGCAGCCGGTAGTCGTCGAGCGCGGCGGCCAGCCGCCCGGCGCGGTCGAGCGCGGCGAGCGCGCGGGCGGCGCCCGCGTCGCCGGCGGCGGTGGTGTTGGCCTCCGCCAGGTCGAGCAGCGCCTCGCACTCCTGGCGGCGCAGCTCCGGGCCGCCCTCCATGCGCAGCAGGTCGACGCCGGTACGCAGATCGGCCGCGGCGCGCAGCCCGTACGCCCGCGTTTCGTCCACCGTGTGCTCCGCCTGGGCGCGGCCCAGGGTGACCCGGCCGCGGGCGAGGAACAGCCGTGCGGGCACCAGCTCTTCGTCGGGCCAGCCGGCCAGCAGCTCGTCTATCGTCTCCTCGGCCTCGTGCAGCGCCGCGCCGTCGCCGGTCAGGGAGTGCAGCCGGCGCAGCACCTCGGCGAGCAGGCCGCCGCGCTCGCGCCGGGCGGCGTGGGTGGTGGCCAGGGCGCGGCTGTCGCGCAGTTGGGCGGCGGAGGCGCGGAGGGCCGCGACGGCCTGCTCGTGCTCGCCGTCGGCCACGCGCTCGCGGGCCACCTCCCACATCACCTCGGCGTACGTGAGCCGTTCGCGCAGCGGCGGCGCCCCCGCCGTCACCGGCACGCCGCCGCCGGCCGGCGCTTGCGAGCCGTCCGCGGCCAGGGCGCTACGGGCCCACTGCTCGGCCTCCGCCAGCGCGTCCGGCTCGCGCAGCCGCTGCCAGTGCAGCAGCAGCGCCCGGGCCAGCAGCCCCTGCTGCGCGGTGTCCCGCTCCTCGACGACGGCGCGGCGCAGGGTCCGTACGGCGTCCAGCAGGTCGCGGACGCTGCGGGTGTCCTCGTACTGCCGCAGCAGCTCCGCACCGCCCGCCGCGGCCGGTCCGCGGTAGGCGGGCTGGAAGGCGCGCAGCACCTGCTCGGAGACGCGCGCGAACTGGTCGGGGACCTTGGCGCCGCCGAGGTCGGGCTCGCGGTCCTCGCCGGAGAGGTACGCGACCGCGACGGCGGGGAAGTTACGCGCGCCCTGCCCGAAGGTCCGCTCGATGTAGAGCGAGCAGTGCTTGAGCACGAGCGCCGCCTCGCCGTGGCTGAGCCGGCGCAGCAGCAGCTCGCGCACGCCGGGGCGGAAGTCGAACCACGGGTCGTCGCCCACGGGTTCACGCCCCGGCTCACGCCCCGCTCCGCGCGCCGGGTCGCGCGCCACGACCAGCTCGCTGAGCAGGATCTCGGCGGTCTCCGCGGGCCCGGTGTCGGGAAACAGCGCGCGCTGCACCAGCCGGATGACGGGCAGGACGAGCGGCACGGCGGCCAGGTGGATGGCCAGCAGCCGGGCCGCGGGCGAGGCCGTCGCGTCGAAGGCGGCGAGCGTGGCCGCCGGGTCGGGGCGTACGTCCGCGGGGCGGGCCGCCGCGGCCGGGGCGGCGGTGTGGTCGCGGCGCACCCAGCCGGCGGCGCCGGGCAGCGACAGCCCCTCGCCGGCGGCCAGCAGCCGGGCCCAGGTGCCGACGGCGGCGGGCTCGGGCGCGAGCACGGGCAGCGCGCGGGCACCGGCCGGGGGCACGTCGCCGCGGGTGCCGGGGCGGAACTCCAGCGTCGGGTACGGGCCAGGGTGCCGGACGAGCAGCCCGGGCAGCGCGGCGAACGGCATCTCCCGCCACCGCCGGTGCGGCAGCGGCTGGACGACGGCGACGGGGGCGGTGCCGAGCCAGCCGTGCAGCATCCGCTGCATCCGGCCGTCGTGCCACATCGGGCCCGCGCAGTCGCTGAGCACGAGCGTCAGCCGGCGCCCGCCGGGGTCGTGCAACTGGCCGGCGTCCTGGAGCATCGAAGGACGGCCCGCCTCGCCCGTGCAGCCGACGCCGCCGTCCGGCAGCGGGTGCAGGCGGTGCACGGTGACGTCACGGAACGCACCGGAGCGCTCGGCGACCGTACGCAGGTCCTCCAGCAGCCGGCCCCATACCTCCATCGCGGGCGAGGCGTCCATGAGCAGTTGGAGCGTGGCGCGCCGCCGGGGCGTCCGCAGCACGGGGATGACCAGGTCGGCCCGCGCGCTCAGCTCAGCGGTCTCCTCTTCGTCCAGCTCGCCGGGCGCCACGGCCGCGACCCGCGGCTGGTAGCGCCGCAGCGGGCGCAGCGCGCGCTGCAGCGGCACCAGGGCGGGCAGCGCCGGGGGCTCCGGCACGCCGACGCGGCCGACCTGCCGGTACGCGGGGGCGTCCACGGCGTCGGGCACCGGCGGACGCGGCAGAAGTCCCGGCCCGGCCGCGAGGCCCACGCGCCGCTCGGGCGCCGCGTGCGCCCCCGCGCCGGACTCCTCCGCGCCGTCGCCGGTGCCCTCGGCGGGCGCGGAACCGGGGCCTTCGGGAGCGTCGGGGGCGTCGGGAAAAGTGGCTGATTTCATGCGGTTCGCCGGCCCCGGCGCGTCGGCGCGCGCCTCGGCACCGTCCGCCGCCTCCGCGCCGCGCGCCAGCTCCTCCGCGAACCACAGGACGTCGGCGAGGCCGCGGGCGTCCGGCGGCAGCCCGGCCGCCAGGAGCCGGCCCACCAGCTCCTCGGCCTTCCCCTGCCCGCCCGCAGCAGCCCCGCGCCCGGCCATCGCGCTCACCGCGGCCTGTTGATGGGCCGCATCAGCTCCTCGGTCACGCGCCGGGCGGAGCCGTCCGCCTGGTCCCAATCGGCCTGCCGGGTCAGCTCGATGGCGTTCAGCAGTTGATCCACGGCCCGTACGTCGCCGGGGCCCGCGGCCAGGAAGCGGTCGATCAGCTCCGTGAACCGCTCGTCGTCGCCCTCGGGGAAGTGCGCCCGCACCATCCCCGTCAGCCGCGCCCGGTCCGGCACCGGCAGTTGCAGCTCGATACAGCGGCGGCGCAGCGGCGCCGGGAACTCGCGCTCGCCGTTGCTGGTGAGCACGATGAACGGGAAGGCGCCGCAGCGCACCCGGCCGCCGCGCACGGGCACTTTCGTACCGTCGTCGCTGAGCACCTCGACCACCGGTGCGCGGTCGGCGATCCGCTCCAGCTCGGGGATCGTGAACTCGCCCTCCTCCAGCACGTGGAGGAGATCGTTCGGCAGGTCGATGTCGCTCTTGTCCAGCTCGTCGACGAGCAGCACGCGCGGGCGCGCGGAGGGCAGCAGCGCGGTGCCCAGCGGCCCGAGCCGGATGTAGCGCCCGATGCCGCCGCCGGGCTCCTCGGCGGCGCCCTCGGCGCCCGCCGAGCCGGCGGTGTCGGCGGTGTCGGCCCGGCGCGCGGCGCGGTCGAGCTGGGCATCCTGGAGGCGGCCGATGGCGTCGTAGGCGTACAGGCCGTCGCGCAGGGTGCTGCGGCTGACGATGGGCCAGGTCAGGACCCGGCCGAGGCCCAGCTCGTACGCCACGGAATGCGCGAGCGTGCTCTTGCCGCTGCCTGCCTGCCCGGTGACGAGCAGCGGGCGGCGCAGGTAGAGCGCGGCGTTGACCATCTCGCACTCGCGGGTGCTGGGCCGGTGGTGGCTGGCCTCGCGGCGCCGCTGGCCGAGCCTGCGCTCGGAGGAGGGCTCCAGCGCGGCCGGCGGAGGCACCGGTGGACCGCCGTCGAATTCTCGCCACGGAGGCGGTGCCGGCAGTCTCTCCATGCCGTCGTGGGGGGCGCCGGTGCCTCGGTAGATGAGCCACTCGCTCACGTCGTAACCCCTTTGTCGCCGACCGGGCAGCGGGCTTGCCCCACTGTCTGCCCGGGGACGGACGAGGGCAACCCTCACGGGGATAAGAGGCTAGCCGGGTGCGCTCACGCCGGGTGCCGAATCGGCCAATCCGCGTGGTGGCGGGCCGGTTTCGTCCAACTGCGCAACGGGTGCGCGAGGTTCGCCTGGGGCGCCCCCGGACGCCCGCGCACCGTTCACCCGTTCACCGGCCGGCTCACCCATTCACCACCACCCGTACGCCGTTCACGCCCCCTGCGGCAGTGGGAACCGGCGTGATATCTCGGCCCGCGTGCGTCGCCCCGCGCGCCACACCGGTCACGGCAGCACCCGACGGGCCCCGCTCACGTCATCCGCGTACCGCGCCAACTCGCCCGTATCGCTCACCAGGCCCCCGCGACCGGCCCTCCGCCGCCGCTCAACCGCCCGCGCCGATCGTGTCGTCCGCGTCGTCGTAGAGGAGGATCACGTCCGCCGCGCACCCGCGGCCGGCCTCCAGCGCCTCCCGGCGCACCTCGTGCAGCCGCTCCGGCAGATCGCGCACGACCGTTCCTGCACCGTCCGCCAGCAGCGCCGCCAGCTCCTCGTGGTACGCCGCGCAGTCCTCGCCGCACTCCTCGCCCTGGTGACCCCCCGCGCGCCACAGCGCGACCGCCGTGCCCTCGTCGAGCAACTGGCCCACGACCGCCGCCCGCCCGCTGCCGTCGCCCAGCGCGTGGCAGAACACCGGCACCCCGCCGTCGCCCGCCCCGCGCCCCCAGCCCGGCGGCGCGGCCCGTACCAGCCGCTGCCGCGGCGCCCGGCTCATCCGCCGCCACCGGTCGCGCCACAGCGGCTCCGGCTCAGGACCGGCGCGCGCCGCGTCCCGGTGCACCACCGGCCGCACCGTGCCCGCCGGCGGCCGGGCCGCGGTCGCCCGGCCGGACGCCGGCAGCTCCCAGCGGTACGTGGGGTGCGCCTGCCGCTCCTCCGGCAGCGCCACCTCCAGCCGCACCCGCGTCTGCGCCTCCGCGTCGGCCCCGAGCAACTGCGGCGCCAGCGCCTGGAGCACCTGCGCCTCCGCCTCCTCGAATGAGCCCCCGGCGTACGACTGGTCGAGCGCGACGTGCTCCCACTCCCCCTTGCCGTAGCCGCGCCGCACGGTCCAGTTGTAGCGCGGCACGGACCCCGCGGCGGGGTCGAGGAACGGCAGCTTGTCGAACGTGACGAGGACGCTCACCGGCGCCCGCCGCACCGCGCGGATCTCCTGCCGCTGCCGCGGCGGCAGCTCGCCCGCGCGCTCCGCGACCCACGCTTCGAGGGACTCGACGGCCGTACGCGCCCCCGCGCCCTCCCCCGCGTCGGCTCCCGCGCCGATGTCGGCGGCGGCCTCGCGGGCCACGAGCTTCAGATACAGCAGCATGTCGCGCAGCGCGCGCTCCGGCGCGGCCTGCCGGTGCAGCAGCCCGTGGCCGTCGCGCCAGTCGCGCAGCCGCCGGGCGCCCAGCGGGCGGCCCTGGATGTCGAGCACCTGGTGCACCAGCCGCTCGACGACCTCCGGGTCGCGCGGCGCGGGCAGGTCGGCGAGCCGCCACAGCGCGCTCAGCCGGTCGAGCGCGCCCCAGGCGCCGAACCGCGCCGGGCCCAGCGCGCGCTGCAGGTCGGTCCAGGAGGTGCGTTCGTCGTCGATGCCGTGGTGGCGGTGCCAGTGCCAGGCGTCGTGCAGCCGCATCAGCTCGCGGTACGGCTCGGGACCCAGGCCCGCCGCGCCGGGCAGCAGGTGCTCGGGCGAGAGCGCGTGGAGTTCGTCGAGGGACACGGCGGTACCGCCGCCGGTACCGCTGCGGTAGCGGGCCTTGACGACGCCGACGACCTCGCCGCGGCCCAGGTGCAGCACGGGCCCGCCGGAGGCGCCCCGGCGGATCGGGGTAGGGGTGCCCAGCAGGATCTGCTGCCCGTTGCGCCCGGCGAACTCGGCGCTGAGCAGCGCCGCGTCGACGTCCTCGCCGCTCCCGGCGCCGGCGCGCCCGTGGGCGCTGAGGAGGACGGCCTGGTCGAGGAAGTCGTCGTAGCGGTCGCCGAGCCAGACGGGTTCGCTGCCCGCCGGGGGCCGGGCGGGGTGGGTGCGGTCGGGTACGGGCTGGGCGCCGGGGCGGGCGCCGGGCAGGGCACCCGGCTGAGCACCCGGCTGGGCACCCGGCCGGCCGCCGGACAGGGCCGCGTACGGGAGCCCGTACCGCGCTTCGCCGCCCGGGGCACCCGCGACCGCCCTCTCGGCCCGTAGCGGCAACAGCCGTACCAGGGCCAGATCCGGCCCCACCTGCATCACCGCTTCGGCGAACGTCTCGTCCCGTACCTCCGGATCCCGGCCCATCCGCGCGGCGGTGCTGTCCGGCGACGGCATGCTGTACTCCACCCGCCCCGGCACCGTACGCCCGCCCACGACCACGCCGATCAGCTCGCCCGGCGCCGTACCGCGCCGCCAGCCGTCGGGATGGACGAAGACGTGCGCGCAGGTCAGCACCCACTCCGGCGCGACGAGGAACCCGCTGCCCCACAGCGACCCGTCCTCAGAACCGGGCGCCGCCCGGATGTCGACCGTCGCCGCGGCGGCGAGTTTGCAGAGCTGGTAACGCGCGTAGTCCGCGGCCTCGCTGCTCTCGATCGGAACCCTCATACCGGTGCAGACGCCGTGGAAGACGTGCCGGATGCACCAGATGCAGCCGTATCGGACGCGCCGGTCGATGCGGTATCGGACGCGGCTCCTGAGGGGTCGGCCGGGCGCGACCCGGGCTGCCAGGTCAGCGTGACCGACAGTTGGGCCGTGGTGTTCGCGTCGGCGAGCAGCGCGATCGCCTTCCCGGTCCCCGCGGAGATCTCCACGCCGAAAGTCACGCTCACCTCGTCCGGCGCGGCGGCCGCGGCGGCGGCCCGTACGGAGGCGGCCACTCCGCCGACGAGGGGCGTGAGCCCGGCGACCCGGGAGGACAACCGGCTCCAGTCGGCGACGGGTTCGAGATCGGCATCGTCGTCGTCCACGATGTCCGCGTCGAGGTCCGCCTCGGGGTCGACGTCCTCCAGCCCTCGGCCCCGGCGGGCACCCCCGGGCGCCGGCACCCCCGCCCGCGTCCCCGCCGCGACCCGCTCGTCGAGCGGCGTCGCCCGGACCCACACCTCGGTGCCGTCCGGCAGAGTCACGCGCTGCGGCAGGTTGCTGCTCATCCGGTTCCCCCGACTACGCTCGGTGCCCAATGCACCGACATTAGTCCGCGGACCGCCGCCCCGCGACGGTACCCGCGGCTGTCCGCCGGTCATCCGCCGCGGTGAGCGATACTGAACCGGTCACTTTCCCCCCTTCCGGAGCACCCACCATGTACTTCACCGACCGCGGCATCGAGGAGCTGGAGAAGCGGCGCGGCGAGGAGGAGGTCACCTTCGAGTGGCTCGCCGAGCAGTTGCGCACGTTCGTCGACCTGAACCCGGAATTCGAGGTCCCGGTCGAACGCCTGGCCACCTGGCTGGCCCGCCTCGACGACGAGGACGAGGAGTAGCTCGGAGGCGGCCCTGAGACCGGTCAGCGAAGCCGGTCACCGAACGCGATCCCGTGCCATGTCCATCCTGCTCTGAGGACAGTGGCCTGCGGTGGGTGCTCCAGGTCAGCGAGGTCGAAGCAGAAGGTCGCGACCGCCCCAAGGCGGCCATCCGCTCAGGTGCCGTCCATCGGCGGTTCAGGCGTACGCTCTGCCTGGCTTGCCCGCCTCGACGAGAGGGTGACGCGGGTAGACGGCACCCCTCTCACTGGACTCGCCCCGGGGCTCACGCTTGACTTCCGCACACCGCGATATATCGTGTCTTGGCAGAGACGCGATATGTTGCGTTGGGTGTGAGCGCTCGCCAGAGCCCGAGTCAGGAGGCCGTGGATGTCGGTGCAGCTTGTGGCCGATCCCCAGACCCTCGCTTTCGAGGAGCCGGTCACGGCCCTGAAGGTGCGGATCGTCAACGGAGCCGTGCACGTCGTCGGGACCCACGACGACGCCGCCCGGCCGGGCGCGGCGCGCCTGGAGGTCAGCGAGATCGAGGGCCCGCCGCTGCGCGTCTCGCTGGAGAACGGCGAGCTGACGGTCGCGTACGAGGACCTGCCCTGGCGCGGCTTCCTGAAGTGGCTCGACCGCAAGGGCTGGCGGCGCCGCGTCGTCGTCTCCCTCGCCGTGCCGGCCACCGCCCGGGTCGAGGTCGGCGTCGTCGGCGCCGACGCGGTCGTCTCCGGCATCGCGGGCCGTACGGACGTACGCGGCGTCAGCGGCGGCGCCACCCTCGTCGGGCTCTCCGGCCCGGTCCGCGCCGACACGGTCTCGGGGGAACTGGAGGCCCAGGCCCTCGAAGGCGACCTGCGCTACAACTCCGTTTCCGGCCCCCTCACCCTCATCGACGGCGCCGGCGGCAGCGTCCAGGCCGACACCGTCAGCGGCGATATGGTCATCGACCTCTCCCCCGCCGCCCGCGCCGCGGACGTCCGGGTCAACACGGTCTCCGGCGAGATCGCCGTACGGCTGCCCGAGGAGCCGGACGTCGAGGTGCACGCGAGCACGACGAGCGGCGCGGTCTCCAACGCCTTCCCGGCGCTGGACGTCAGCGGCCAGTGGGGCGCGAAGTCCGTCGACGGCCGCCTGGGGGCGGGCAAGGGCTCGCTGAAGGCGACCACCGTCTCGGGCGGCCTCGCCCTGCTCCGCCGCCCGGAGGGGGTGGACGACGAACCGGAGGACGCGCCGCCGGGCGCGGATCCGGCCGACTCCGCCGGCCCGTCCGACAAGAAGGTGCTCTGACATGCCCCCCGTCTTCGCCCACGGCCGTCTCCGGCTCTACCTGCTCAAGCTGCTCGACGAGGCCCCCCGCCACGGCTACGAGGTGATCCGCCTCCTCGAAGAGCGCTTCCAGGGCCTGTACGCCCCCTCCGCCGGCACCGTCTACCCCCGGCTCGCCAAGCTGGAGACCGAGGGCCTGGTCACGCACACCTCCGAGGGCGGCCGGAAGGTCTACGCCATCACCGGGGCCGGCCGCGCCGAACTCGCCGCCCGCCAGGCGGAGCTGGCGGAACTGGAGCTGGAGATCCGCGAGTCCGTCGCCGAACTCGCCGCCGAGATACAGGCCGACGTCAGCGGCACGGCCAGCGACCTGCGCCGCGAGATGCGCCAGGCCGCCAAGGAGGCCCGTACGTCGGGCGGCGCGAGCGCCGGCGAGAAGGAGTCGTGGCGGCAGGCGAAGGAGGAATTCAAGCGGGCGAAGCAGGAGTTCAAGGAGCAGGCGAGGCGCGCGAAGGACGAGACGCGGCGGGCCCGGCAGGACGCGGAGCAGGCGCGCAAGCACGCGCGTGAGACGCAGGAGCGGGTGCGCAGCGAGGCGGAGCGGATCGCGCGGCAGGTACAGGAGCAGGTGCAGACGAGGGTCCGTACGGGCGACTGGCAGGGCGGCTTGATGGACGGCCTGGCGGAGCTGACGCGGGAGTTGGGCAACCTGGGCGGCTTCGGCGGCCGCGGTACGGGGACGGAGGCGGGGACGGGGACGAAGGCGGGCGCTGGGACGGGGACGGAGGCTGACGCCGGGACGAAGGCGGGTGCTGGGACGGGGACGGAGGCTGACGCCGGGACGAAGGCGGGTACGGGGCCAGGCGCAGGCGAGGGCTACGGCGCCGGACCGGAACCCGCCTCTCCGTCCGACACGATCGCCGACGCGGCCACCGCTCCCGCCCCACCCCCCGGGGGGATGCACGCCGCCGCGGGAACCACCGGGCTGGGCGGCGTCAGGACGCCCTGGCCGTCGTACATCAAGCCGGACCCCGCCGACACCCCGGAGTGGGCCGAGGAGGACACCCCGCAGGACGCCACCCCCGCCGAGCTGGCCCGCGAACTGGAGCGCCTGCTCGACCGGTTCCGCGACGACGTCCGCGACGCCGCCCGCGACAACGGCGTGTCGCCGGACCAGCTCCGCGAGGCCCGCCGCCATCTGTCCACGGCGGCGGCGCACCTCACGGCGCTGCTGCGCGTGGGCGGCGGCGGGGGCGGGGGCGAGGGCGGCGGGAGCGGCGACGAAGACGGCAGAGGCGGCGCGAAGGACTGAACTGCGGGGCGCTGCCGACGTCTTGAAATGTACGCGGTGAGTGTGCGAAAAAGGTCTGGACCTTTGCTCGCACGATGAGAGGCGTCCCTGTGAGGCCCACCCCCACGCTCGCCGCGCTGAGCACCACCGCCGCCTGCCTCCTGGCCCTGACCGCGACCTCCTGCAGCTCGGACAGCGGCGCCGCCGCCGAACCGCCGGAGACCCCCACCGTGCCGACCGGCGTGACCGTCTACACGAGCACGTCCACGTCGGTGCACGTCATGTGGAACAAGGCGGCGGAGGCGGAGAACGTCCGGCGGTACGAGGTGTACCGCAACGGCAAGAAGATCCAGAACGTACCGGCCGAAAAGCACATGATCGACATCACCGGCCTCAAGCCGTCGTCCTCGTACACCTTCTCCGTACGGGCACGGGACGCCGACGGCAAACTCTCCGGCCCCGGCGAGGCGGCCGCGGTCACGACCCCGTCGGCGGACGCCGACGACAGCAAGCCGCCCACGCGGCCGGCGAGCCTCAAGGCGCGTGCGGACGGCCCGCGTTCGGCCACCCTGACGTGGACGAGGTCGGAGGACGACAAGGAAGTCACGTCCTACGACATCTACCAGGAGGGCACCAAGATCCACAGCGTCGGCGGCACGGAAACCACCGCCTCGGTCACCACCCTCCGCCCCGACACCCCCTACACCTTCACGGTCAAGGCCCGCGACGCCGCCGACAACTCCGGCCCGGCCAGCCCGTCCGCGAGCGTCACGACGGAGCCGGAACCGGGCGGCAAGGCAGGCGCGGAGATCCCGACGGACCTCCAGGCGACGGCCCGCAAGGACGCGGGCGCGTGGAGCCTCGACCTGGTGTGGAACGCCCCGAAGGCGGGCGGGGACATCACGGAGTACGAGGTGTACGTGGACGGGAAGTTCGGCTCGAAGCTGGTCCTGGGCGAGTCGGCGCCGAAGGACACGGGGCGGATCAGCCTGCCGCTGGAGAAGACGGGGAAGGCGACGTACGCGGTGAAGGTACGGGCGAAACTACCGGACGGAAAGTGGGGCCCGTTCACGAAGGAAGTGACGCTGAAGGCGGGCGGCTAGCCCCCTCGCCCCGCCAAGTCCCTCGCCGCCAGCGCCGCCTGGACCCTGTTCGTCACCCCCAGCTCCGCCAGGATCCGGCTCACGTGTGCCTTCACCGTCGACTCCCGCAGCCCCAGCATCGCCCCGATCTCCGCGTTCGTCATCCCGTCCGCCACCGCCGACAGCACCTGCCGCTCCCGCGGTGTCAGGCGTGCCGCCGCCTCCCTCGCCGCCTGGCTGCGGGCCGCCTCCGGGTGGTGGAACCGGCTGATGACCGTGCGGGTGACCGTCGGGGAGAGCATCGCGGCGCCCGCCGCGACCACGTGGATCGCCTGGAGGATGGCGTCCGGCGGGGTGTCCTTGAGCAGGAAGCCCGCCGCGCCCGCCGCCAGCGCGCCGTAGACGTACTCGTCCAGGTCGAACGTCGTGAGCACGATGACCGCCGGCGGGTCCGGCAGCCGGGACAGCGCTGCGGTGGCGGCTATGCCGTCCATGCCGGGCATGCGGATGTCCACCAGGGCGACGTCGACCCGCCGGCTGCGCGCCGCCGCCACCGCCGCGGCGCCCTCCGCCGCCTCCCCGGCGAGTTCCAGCCCGTCGTCCGTGGCGACCAGGTCTCTCAACCCCGCGCGCACGAAGGCGTCGTCGTCGACGACCAGGACGCGGATCACCGCGCCGCCACCGCGCTCAGCGCGGGCGGTTCTTCCACCGGGTGTACGGGCACGGGCAGTTCCGCGGTGAGCACGAACCTGCCGTCCCCGGTGCGCCCCGTGGTGAGTTCGCCGTGCAGGGCAGCCACCCGCTCGGCTATGCCTACCAGGCCGTAGCCGCGCGACGGGCCGTCCTGCGGCTCCGGCGCCATCCCGCACTCGTTCTCCGCGCGTATCGCCACCCGCGTCCTCGTCACCGTCACTGTGAGGCCGACCGGCGTGCCGGGAGCGTGCTTGCGGGCGTTCGTGAGGGCCTCCTGCACGATGCGGTGGGCGGCGAGGCGGACGGCGGCGGGCAGGCCCGCGAGGTCGTCGGTGCGGGCGCGGACCCGGGTCCCGGCGCGCTCGGACTCGGCGATGAGGGCGGGCAGGTCGTCGGCGGTGGGGGCGAGCGGGACCGGGCCCTCGTGGTCGCGGAGCGCGCCCAGCAGGTCCCGCAGATCGTCCAGGGCGTGCGCGCTCGTCGTACGGAGGAGGTCGAGGCGTTCGCGTACGGGCTCGGGGACCGCGTCGCCGCGGCGCTGGAGCACGCCGGTGTGCAGGACGAGCAGGCTGAGCCGGTGGGCGAGCACGTCGTGCATCTCGCGGGCGATCCGCGCCCGTTCGGCCATCCGCACCTGCTCGTCGCGCAGCCGGTTCGCCGCCTCCAGGTGCTCCAACTGCCGCGCGAGCGAACCGGCCAGGTCGCGCTGGCTGCGCACCGCCAGGCCGACGGCCAGCGGCACGGCGAGGATCGCGCAGGGGAAGAGCACGACCTGCGGCATGTTCACCAGCTCGCGGAACGGGCCGAACGCGGCCGGTACGAAGACGGCGCCGGTCAGCGCTATCGCCGTGCCCCGCGGCCGCCACAGCGTCACCCCGTACAGCGCGATGAACACCGGCCAGACCTGGCTCTCCAGCAGAAGCCCCGCGCCGGTCACCGCCGCCACCGGCACCGGCATCCGGCGGCACAGCGGCAGCACCGCGCACAGCGCGCCGGCCACGACGGCGCTCGCCGCCGGCGACGTGACGAGGCCCGGCTGCCCGGTCAGCGCCGCGCGCACCGACTTGAACACGACGAAGACGAACCCGGCCGCCAGCAGCAGCCGGAGCTGCGGCGGCGTCAGCAGTGCGCGGCGCACAGGCCGTTCGGCGGTGGACATACCGGCATCGTAAACAGCCCCACTGACACGCACATTCGACGAAAGTCGGGGGTCGGCCCCGGCCCGCCACCGCCGTTGGTCGGTGTGCGTCGCCGCCGGGCGGCGGATGCGGCGCGCGGTGTACGGGCCGGAGGGTGGAGCCGTACCGCAGGTCGAGGAGGGACAGCACATGCAGGACGGCAGCAGCGGGTCGGTGGGACGGCGGCACGTACTGGGCGGAGCGGCAGCGGCGATGGCCGCGGCGGGGGTGGGCCTCGGGGCCGGCGCCCGGACGGCGTCGGCGCAGGAGCCCGGGCAGCGCGGGCAGCAGGCGAAGGGCGGGAGGTACGCCGGGAAGACGGTCCTCGTCACCGGCGCCACCTCCGGCATCGGGCGGGCCGCGGCGATCGCGTTCGCCGCGGAGGGCGCGCGGGTCGGGTTCTGCGGGCGGCGCCGGGACCTGGGGCAGGACGTCGAGCGGCAGATCCGCGGGGCGGGCGGGGAGGCGACGTACATCAGGGCGGACGTGCGCAGGCCGGAGGAGGTGCGGGGGTTTGTCGATGGGGTGGCGCAGAAGTACGGCGGCCTCGACATCGCCCTCAACAACGCGGGGATCCAGAGGCCGTTCACCGACCTGCACGAGGTCTCGGTGGCGGACTGGGACGACGTCACGCTCACCAACACCCGCGGCATCTTCCTGGCGATGAAGTACGAGATCCCCCACCTGCGGGCGCGCGGGGGCGGCGTCATCCTCGTCACCGGATCGTCCAACCAGTACGCGACGCGCCCCGGCCTCGGCTCGTACACGGCGAGCAAGAACGGCGTCACGGGCCTGGTGCAGGCGGCGGCGATCGAGAACGGCACGCACGGCATCCGCGTGGTGGCCCTGGCGCCGGGGATGACGGACACGCCGATGCTGGACGTGCACCGGCCGCCGGGCGACACGGACGAGCAGTGGGCGGCGCGGAAGGCGGAGTTCGGCCGGCAGGGGATCGACGCCTTCAAGCGGATGGCGACGCCGGAGGAGATGGCGTCGGCGGCACTGGGGCTGGCGTCGGACGACATGGGGTTCCAGACGGGTACGACGGTGGTGGTCGACGGCGGGCAGCTGGCGGGCATGTGACCGCCAGGCGGGGCGGGTGACCGCGTACGGAACGGGGAGCGCGAGCCCGGCGCACACCGCCGGACCCGCGCCTCCCGCGCCCCCATGCGCGCCTGCTCAGCCCAACGCGCCCATCAATGCCACGACATACGCATCCAGCCGCCCCTCCACCGCTCGGGTCGTCAGCTCCGTCCGCCCCGCCTCCCGCCACGGCCGCGACACCACCTCGACTTCCTCCGAGAACGACAGCGCGTCCCGCACCAGCCACTCGGGGGCGCGCTCCCGGTCGGCGAAGGTCCGCAGCACGAGGTCGCGGGTGCCGCCGCCGGCCGTGGCGATGGTCAGCCGCCGCACCTCGGCGCTGATACCGCCGTGCAGCGCCTCGGTACGGACGATCCGTTCCCCCGCGGCGAGGTGCCCCCGCACCCAGACGAGGGTGGACGGCCGGAGGGCCGTGTCGTGGTGGTCGGTCATCGCGCCAGCTCACCATCGGCGCGGCGGCGGGCGCAAAGGAGATTGCGGCGAGAGGGCGGTGCTGCCGGGGGCGTCTTACCCCGCGCGCTGTACGGCCGGCAGGGCGGCCTCGATGGCGGTGTAGGTGGCGCCGTGGTCCGCCAGGGTCTCGGCGGGGGTGCCGGGGATGGCGGCGAGGGCGAGCAGGATGTGTTCGTCGCCGATGGCCTTGTCGCCGCGACCCAGGGCGATCCTGAGGGACCGTTCGAGCACGGCCTTGGCGTCGGCGTCGAACCTGGTACGTCCCCGCCGCCAGGCGCGCCGGCGGGCGAGGGCGCCGGGGCCGTGCGCGGACTCGACGCGGTCGACGACGGCGGCGACGTCGATGCCGATGCCCGCCAGCGCCTCGGCGTCGGACCTGGTCAGCCCGCCCCGCCGCCGCGCCTCGTCCAGCCCCCGCAGGACCCCGGCCCGCCGCGCCTCGCTGTCGATCCCGGCGGCGGCCAGCGCGACGGCCCCGGCGGTCCCAGACCCGGCGAGGAGCTGCCGGAGCAGGTGCTCGGGGGCGACGTGGGAGTCGCCGTCCCGCTCCGCGCGCTCGGCGGCACCGCGGACGAGGTCCCTCGCGGCCTGGGTGAACCGTTCGAACATCAGCGCCTCCCGTGCTTCTTGTGTACCGCCTGCCTGCTGACCCCGAGCTCGGCCGCGACCTCCTGCCACGACCAGCCCTGATTCCGCGCGCTCCGCACCTGCACGGCCTCCAACTGCTCCAACAGCCGCCGCAGCGCGGCCACGGCCCGCAACCCCTCCCGGGGATCGGCACCTCCGGCCCGCTCGGCAAGCTCGGTAGCCTCACTCATGACGTCAACCTACGTTGACAGCCGAGTAATGTCAACCAAAGTTGACGTCATCTGACGGAGAGGGCGGATGTAGGTACACTGGAGTTTCTGTAGGTACACGCCTGCGATCAGGAGGGAGCGATCGATGAGCGCGATTTCCGTACGCGAGTTCTCGTACAACCCCAGCGCGGTCTTCGCTCGCGTCGAGCAGGGCGAAGCCGTCCAGGTCACCCGGCACGGGAACGTGATCGCCATACTGCTGCCCGCCTCGGGTGCCGCGGAGCGCTATGCCGACCTGGTATCGCGCGGCCAGATCCGCCTCAAGGCCGCGACGAGCGCCGATCTCTCCCGGCTTCCGCACTACGAGGTCCCCGAGGACGCAGACCCGCTGGCGGTGCTGCTCGCCGAGCGCGAGGACGACCCCAGGTGATCTATCTCGACGCTTCCGCCGTGATCACCCTCATCGCCGGCCGCCGCCACGCCGCCGAACTCCGGGGGTACCTCGAAGCGAAGCCCGCGGCCCCCTTGGCGACCAGCACCATCGGCTTCGTCGAGACCGTGCGCACCCTGGACCGGATGGGCAGTTTCCCCACCGCCATGCAGGACCTCATGCGCGACCTGACCGAAGTCCTGGTCACCGAAGAGGTCCGCGACCTCGCCGGTCTCCTTCCGGGCCGCGTACGCACCCTGGACGCGGTGCACGTCGCCAGCGCCCAGACGATCGGCCCGGCACTCGACTCACTGATCAGCTACGACAAACGGATGCTGGAGGTCGCGCGGGAAGTCGGCCTCCCGACCGCCGCTCCGGGCATGGACTGACTCCGTCCCCTGCGGCCCCGCGCGGAGCGCGGTCAGCGGGTGAGGACCACCTTGCCGAACAGGTCGCCCGTCGCCATCTTCTCGAAGCCCTCCCGGGCGCGGTCCAGTGGCAGCACCGTGTCGATCACCGGGCGGACGTCCTTCGACGCGCAGAAGTTCAGCAGGCCCGCCAGTTCCTCCTTGCTGCCCATCGTCGAGCCGACCACCTTCAGTTCCAGGAAGAAGATCCGCTGCAGCTCCACCGCCGCCGGGTTCGGGCCGCTCGTCGCGCCGGAGATGACCACGGTGCCGCCCGGGCGCAGGGACTTCACCGAGTGGGACCACGTCGCCGCGCCCACCGTCTCCAGGACCGCGTCCACCCGGTGCGGCAGGCGCGTGCCCGGGGGCACCGCGGCTTCCGCGCCGAGGTCCTCCGCCCGCTTGCGCTTCGCCTCGTCGCGGCTCGTCGCGTACATCCGCAGCCCCGCCGCCGCGCCCAGCACGATCGCCGCCGTGGCGACGCCGCCGCCCGCGCCCTGGACCAGGACCGAGTCGCCGGGGCGTACGCCCGCGTTGGTGAAGAGCATGCGGTACGCCGTCAGCCATGCCGTCGGCAGGCACGCGGCCTCCTCGAAGCTCAGCTCCTTCGGCTTCGGCAGGACGTTCCAGGCCGGGACGGCGACCTGCTCCGCGAACGTGCCCTGGTACCGCTCCGTCAGCAGCGACCGCGGCTCGTTCGGGCCCACCCCGTGGCCGGTCTGGCCGATGACGGAGTGGAGGACGACCTCGTTGCCGTCGGCGTCGACGCCCGCCGCGTCGCAGCCGAGGATCATCGGCAGGGCGTCCTCGCCGAGTCCGACGCCGCGCAGCGACCACAGGTCGTGGTGGTTGAGGGAGGCGGCTCTGACGTCGACGACGGCCCATCCGGTCGGGGCCTGCGGCGCGGGCCGCTCCCCCAACTCCAGGCCGTTCAGCGGCTCGTCACGGTCGATGCGGGCTGCGTAGGCGGCGAACATGACCATGAAGTTACGCCCCGGGGCGGGGGCCGTACCAGCCCCCGCCCCGCCGAGCGAAATTTCTCACCCGGGTCCCGGGACCCGGAGGCGACTCACAGCACCTTCGACAGGAACGCCTTCGTCCGCTGGTGCTGCGGGTTCATCAGGACGTCCCGCGGGTGGCCGGACTCCACCACCGCGCCGTCGTCCATGAACACCAGCGCGTCCCCGACCTCCCGCGCGAACCCCATCTCGTGCGTGACGACGATCATCGTCATGCCCGACTCCGCGAGGTCGCGCATCACGTCCAGCACCTCGCCGACCAGCTCCGGGTCGAGCGCCGAGGTGGGTTCGTCGAAGAGCATCAGCTTCGGCTCCATCGCCAGCGCACGCGCGATGGCGACGCGCTGCTGCTGGCCGCCGGAGAGCTGCGTCGGGTAGCCGGCCGCCTTGTCCGCGAGGCCCACGCGGTCCAGCAGCCGCAGCGCGCGCTCCCGCGCCGTCGCCTTGGACTCCCGTTTGACCTGGACCGGCGCCTCCATGACGTTCTCCAGCGCGGTCATGTGCGGGAAGAGGTTGAAGCGCTGGAACACCATGCCGATGTCCTTGCGCTGCGCGGCGACCTCTCTCTCCTTCAGCTCGTAGAGCTTGTTGCCCTGCTGCCGGTAGCCGACCAGGTGGCCGTCGACGTACAGCCGGCCGGCGTTGATCTTCTCCAGGTGGTTGATGCACCGCAGGAAGGTCGACTTGCCGGAGCCGGAGGGGCCGACGAGGCAGAAGACCTCGCGCGGCGCGACCTCCAGGTCGATGCCCTTGAGTACGTGGGTGAGCCCGAAGGACTTGTGTACGCCCTCGGCCCGGACCATTGCCGTCATGGCGGCGCTCACCTCGTTCCCTTCAGCCGCGGCCCGGAGAAGATGCTCCGCCGGATCTTCTGCCACGGGGTCAGCGGCAACTGGCGTACGGAGCCCTTGGCGTAATGCCGCTCGATGTAGTACTGGATCACGCTGAACACGCTGGTCATCGCCAGGTACCAGATGGCGACGACGATGTACATCTCCATCGGGTTCAGGTTGGTCGCGGAGATCTCGTTCGCCACGAAGGTCAGCTCGGTGTACTGGATCACCATCGCCAGCGACGAGGTCTTGAGCATGTTGATGAACTCGTTGCCCGTCGGCGGCACGATGACCCGCATCGCCTGGGGCAGCACGATGCGCCGCATCGTCTTCCCCCGGCTCATGCCGAGCGCGTGCGACGCCTCCGTCTGGCCCTCGTCGACCGACTGGATGCCGGCGCGGACGATTTCGGCCATGTACGCGGCCTCATTGAGGCCGAGGCCGAGGAGCGCCGCCACGAACGGGGTCATGACGTCGGTCATCTCGTTCTTGTAGATCGGACCCAGGTTGAGGGTCTGGAAGACGAGGCCGAGGTTGTACCAGAGCAGCAGTTGCAGCAGCACCGGGGTGCCGCGGAAGAACCAGATGTAGAGGTTGGCGAACGCCGAGGTCACCGGGTTGTCCGAGAGCCGCATGATCGCGAGCACGATGCCGAGGACCACGCCGAGCAGCATGGCGAGCACGGTGATCAGCAGCGTGTTCCCGGCGGCTTCGACGACCCGGTCGGAGAACAGGTACTCGGGGACGTCGCCCCACTCGATCTTGGCGTTGGCGAAGGCGTAGACGAGCAGCCCGAGGAGCGCGAGGACGACCGCGGCGCTCACCCAGCGCCAGGGGTGGCGCACGGGTATCGCCTTGATCGTCTCGGGCGGCACCGCGGTCGTGGTGCCGGTCTTCGCGAGGTCGGGCCCGGCCGGTCGCTTGTCGGCCGGGCCCGGTGAGGTCGGGTCGGTCACGGGAGGACTTCTCTCTGGAACGGCTGCGGGCGGTGGTTACTCGTTGCCACCGTTGACGGTGGCCTTGTCGACGCCGCCCTGCTGGACTTCCCACTTCTCCAGCACCTTCTGGTACTCGCCGTTCTCGATGATCGCGTCCAGCGCCGTGGCGAGCGCGTCGCGCAGCTCGGCGTTGTCCTTGGAGACCGCGATGCCGTACGGGGCGGCGTCGATCTGCTCGCCGACGACCTCGAAGTCGTCGCCGCCGCCCGACTCGCGGGCGTTGTACGCGGCGACCGGGAAGTCGTTCAGGTCGGCGACGGCCCGGCCCTGCTTGACCTGCTGCAGCGCCTCGGTGTCCTTGGTGAAGGGCAGCGTCTTGATCGGCTTGTCGCACTTCTCGTTCTGCGCCTTGGCGATGTCCGCGCTGACCGTGCCCCGCTGGAAGGCGACGGTCTTGCCGCACAGGTCGTCGAGCGTGGAGATGCCGTCGGGGTTGCCCTTCTGGACCAGGATGGAGACGCCGGCGGAGAAGTAGTCGACGAAGTCGACCTCGGCCTGGCGCTCCTTGTTGTCGGTCATCGACGACATGATGATGTCGAAGCGGCCGGAGTCGAGCGACGGGATCAGGTTGTCGAAGACGTTGTTCTGGAACTGGAACTCGACGCCCAGCTCCTCGCCGAGCGCGTTGGCGATGTCGATGTCGACGCCGACGGGCTTGCCGCCCTGGTCGAACTCCATCGGGGCGTACGCGATGTCGGAACCGACCTTGATCACGCCGGCGTCCTCGATGGCCTTGGGCAGCGCGCCGGGCGCCGCGTTCGACGAGGACTTGGTGTCGCCGCCGTCGCCGCTGTCGCCCCCGTCGTCGGTCTGGTCGCCGCAGGACGAGAGCACGAGGGCCCCCGCGGCGGCGAGTGCCCCGACGGCCACCAGTCGAGACTTGGCTGCTCCGGTGCGCCGGGTGGTGCGAGGGCTCATTGCGGGATCCTCCTGCGGGGGGTGAACGGGGGTCAGAAGTTCACGGCCCCGGACGCTGCGGCTTGGTGCGCCTGGGGCGGATGCCGACGACTGCCGACGACGGCATCTTTGCATCCGGAAGACACGGCTCAGGAATGCTGCCGGGTCAAAATCCGATAACAGGTTCGGTAATGAGACGTAGCTCACGCTGCGGCATTCCACCTAAAGCACGCGAATCGCACCATTTCGCAGTATGCAAGTCTCCGCATGGCTATGCGATTCGGCTCCGCTCAGTCTCGAGAAGTTGCTCGCACGGGGCGCTCGGCTTCCTGTACAACGGACACTTACACCCCAAATCCGGGGCCCAGGGCGCGAGTGCGGCGCGCCCGGTGTCCGGGCCTCACCGTGGCCATGGCGCTCACTCCGCGGCCAGGCGGCCGGACACGTGCCCGCCCACCCCTCGACCGAGAGGGGTGGTTCCTCTTTTCTATGACTGTGACTAAGGGGTCAACAACGTGGCAGCGGAGATCGTCAACCCTCCGAGCGGGACGGATACGTCCGACAGCCCAGACGGCGACTACTTCGACCCGGCCTTCGCCCTCCACCGGGGCGGCAAGATGGCCGTCCAGGCGACCGTGCCGGTCAACGACAGGGACGACCTGTCGCTCGCCTACACACCGGGCGTCGCCAAGGTGTGCACCGCCATCGCGGAACAGCCCGAACTCGTCCACGACTACACCTGGAAGTCCCAGGTGGTCGCCGTCGTCACGGACGGCAGCGCGGTCCTCGGCCTCGGCGACATCGGGCCGGAGGCGTCTCTTCCGGTGATGGAGGGCAAGGCCATCCTCTTCAAGCAGTTCGGCGGCGTGGACGCGGTCCCCGTCGCGCTGGACTGCCGCGAGGTCGACGAGATCGTCGAGACCGTGGTGCGGCTGGCGCCCTCCTTCGGCGGGGTGAACCTGGAGGACATCTCCGCCCCCCGCTGCTTCGAGATCGAGCGCAAGCTCCAGGAGCGCCTGGACATCCCGATCTTCCACGACGACCAGCACGGCACCGCCGTCGTCACGCTCGCCGCGCTGCGCAACGCGACGAAGCTCAGCGGCCGGTCGCTCGGCGAGCTGCGCGCGGTGATCTCCGGGGCCGGCGCGGCCGGCGCGGCGATCGCCAAGATCCTCGTGGAGGCCGGCATCGGGGACGTGGTCGTCGCCGACCGCAAGGGCATCGTCTCCGCGGACCGCGAGGACCTGACCGACGCCAAGCGGGAGCTGGCGGAGCTGACCAACCGCGCGGGGCGTACGGGCTCGCTGGAGTCGGCGCTCGCGGGCGCGGACGTCTTCATCGGCGTCTCCGGCGGCACGGTGCCGGAGCGGGCGGTGGCGACGATGGCGGAGGGCGCGTTCATCTTCGCCATGGCCAACCCGAACCCGGAGATCCACCCGGACGTGGCGCACAAGTACGCGGCGGTCGTCGCCACCGGCCGCAGCGACTACCCGAACCAGATCAACAACGTGCTCGCGTTCCCCGGCATCTTCGCCGGTGCGCTCCAGGTCCGCGCCTCGCGGATCACCGAGGGCATGAAGCTGGCGGCGGCCGAGGCGCTGGCCGACGTGGTCGCGGCCGAGCTGAGCCCGGAGTGCGTGATTCCGTCGCCGTTCGACGAGCGGGTGGCGCCGGCCATCACGCGCGCGGTCGCCGCGGCGGCGCGCGCGGAGGGCGTGGCGCGGCGGTAGCCGGCGCGCGGCCCGTACGACGCACGCCCGGCGGGCGGCGCCCGTACGGGCCGTGGAGAACCGTGAGCGGGGCCGTCCGGCTGTGTATGCCGGGCGGCCCCGCTTCGCGTCGTACGGAGGCGCTGTCCTGGCGTACGGGCGGTGTGCCGTACGGCCCGTACGCCTCAGGCCGCCAGGCGCTCCGCCGGCGCCCTGCGCCGCAGGCCGGCGTGCAGGATCGCCGGCGGGTCGTACGCCATGTCCAGCCGCCCGACCTCCGTGCCCGGCGGCACGATGGCGTCGATCTCGTCCAGCACGTCGTCGCCGAGCGTCGTCCCGGCGCCCGCGAGCAGGTCGTCCAACTGCTCCATGGTGCGCGGCCCGATGATCGCCGACGTGACGCCCGGGTGGGAGATCACGAAGGCCAGCGCCATGTGCGTCAGCGACAGGCCCGCCTTCTCCGCGAGCGGAAGGAGCCGTTCGACGGTGTCGAGCCTGCGCTCGTCGGCGAGGTGCCTGAAGCCGTAGCCGCCGCGGAAGGTGGTGGGCTCCTGACCCTTGCGGTAGCGGCCGGTGAGCATGCCGCCGGCCAGCGGGCTCCACACCAGCGTGCCCATCCCGTACCGCTCGCAGACGGGCAGCACCTCGCGCTCGATGCCGCGGTCGAGGACCGAGTAGTTCGGCTGCTCGGTGCGGAACCGCACCAGGCCGCGCCGCTCGGCGGTCCACTGCGCCTCGACCAGGTCGGACGCGGGGAACGCGGAGGTGCCGACGGCCCGTACCTTCCCGGCGCGCACCAGGTCGGTGAGCGCGGACAGGGTCTCCTCGATGTCGGTGTCGGGGGCGGGCCGGTGGATCTGGAACAGGTCGACGTGGTCGGTGCCGAGCCGGCGCAGCGAGTCCTCCAGGGCGCGGACGAGCCAGCGGCGGGAGTTGCCCTGCCGGTTGGGGTCGTCGCCCATGGGCAGGTGCGCCTTGGTGGCGAGAACCACGTCGTCGCGGCGGCCCTTGAGGGCCTTGCCCACGATCTCCTCGGACTCGCCGTGGCCGTAGATGTCGGCGGTGTCGACGAAGTTGACGCCCGCGGCCAGCGCCTTGTGGATGATGCGGACGGACTCGTCGTGGTCGGGGTTGCCCTGGGCGCCGAACATCATCGCGCCCAGGCAGTAGGGGCTGACCTTGATCCCGGTCCGGCCCAGCGTGCGGTACTGCATGGCTCTCCTCCTGCGTGGACTGCGGGTCGTACGCGCCGATAGAGTGAATACGGAACGCCGTTCAGTCCGAGAATACGGAACACTGTTCCGCTTTTGCAAGGGGTCCGCGCATGCCTGAGCGCAGCACCACGGGGGAGCCGGCCCCCGGCCGCCGCATGCGGCCGGACGTCAGGCGCAGCCTCGACGCGCTGCTGACCGCGGCCGCAGAGGTCTTCGAGACGGAGGGCGTGGACGCGCCCGTACGCCGCATCACGGCGAAGGCCGGGGTGGGGGCGGGGACGCTCTACCGGCACTTCCCGCAGCGCTCGGACCTCATCACGGCCGTCTTCCGCAACGAGGTCGACGCCTGCGCCGCGGCCGCCCCCGCGCTGGCGGCGCAGTACGAGCCGGTGGAGGCGCTGACGCGGTGGCTGCACCGCTTCACCCGGTTCATCGCCGCCAAGCAGGGCCTGAAGGCCGCCCTCCACTCCGGCGACTGCGCGTACGAGAGCCTGCCCGGGTACTTCCAGGAGCGCTTCGTCCCCGCCCTGACCGAGCTGCTGGACGCCGCCGCCGCGGCCGGCGACATCCGCTCCGACGTGGCCCCCGACGACCTGCTGCAGGCGCTCAGCAGCATCATCGACCCGGACGACCGGGAGTACACGCGGCGCATGATCGGGCTGCTCGTCGACGGGCTGCGCTACCGCGGCTGACGCCGCCCGCCGGCGCCGCCGCTCAGCGCAGCGCCAGCACCGCCGCGTCCCGCGCGGACGCCCAGACCGTACGGGCCTCGGCGAAGCCGGCCGCGCGCAGCGTCTCGGCGTGCCAGGCGGGCGCCTGGACGTCGCCGTCGGCGTGGCCCTCGTTCGGGTCGTTCGGGTCGCCGAATATCGCGAAGCGCTCGGCCGCGGGGCCGCCGAGTACCGGGTCGGCCGCGACCACGCGCCACCAGTCCGCCCAGTCCAGCACGCCTTCCGCCCGCTCGCGGTCCTGGCGGACCTTGCTCCAGTTGCGCACGGCCTCGTTGATGGCCGGCGTGGCGGGGTCGGGCATGTGGTCGGCGTTGACGAAGATCCCGCCCTCGCGGACCACGCCGGCGATCTGCCCGTAGAGCGTGGCGAGCTGGTCGGAGAAGAGCCAGTGCAGCGCGGTGGAGGTGAGCACCGCGTCGTACGAACCGTCCGGCAGCCGCGCAATCCAGTCGGGCTTGGCGAGGTCGGCGGTGACGAACTCGGCGCGCGGGTCGTCCGCGAAGGTGCCGCGGGCGATGGTGAGCAGCGCGGGGTCGAGGTCGACGCCGGTGGTGCGGGCGCCGGGGAAGCGGCGCAGCACCCGGGCGCTGATGCTGCCCGTACCGCAGGCCAGGTCGAGCACCCGGGGCTCGGGGCCCACGAGGGCCTCGACGGCGTCGAGCATCACCCGGAAGCGGTCCTCGCGGTCCGGCATGTACCACTCCTGCTGGCGGTCCCAGCTCGCCTGCCAGCCCTGCCAGTCGGCCCCCACGGGCGTTGCGGCGGCGGTCGTTCCGGCCATTGCTGCCTCCCCTGCCTCTGCTGCGTAATACCCTCTATACGGGGTCGTCCATTACGGCCCCGCCGCGTCAGCATAAGCCGAGCCCGTAAGGACTACAAGTGGAACTGGCCTATTACTCAGATATGGCCGTGCGCCTCGTCAACACCGAGGAGCCGCAGCGCGGCACCGACTCGCTGACCTCGCTGGACGCGGCCAAGGAGCTCTTCCGGGACAGCGGAAACTTCACCCGGCGGGCCACGGACGCCGACGTCAGCAGGCTGCGCCAGGTGCGCGGGCGGCTGCGGGGGATCTTCGAGGCGGCCGACGAGGGCGACGAGGTACGCGCCGTGGACATGCTCAACGCGCTGCTCATCGACTTCCCGGTCAGCCCGCAGGTCAGCGGGCACGACTTCCGCGACGAGGACGGGCGGCCCAAGTGGCACCTGCACATCGCGGAGCAGTCGGCCAACTCCGGGGCGGGCTTCGCCGCCGCGGCGTGCATGGGGCTGGCCGTGCACCTCACCGACTACGGCGTCGACCGCCTGGGCCTGTGCGCGGCCCCGCCGTGCCGCAACGTCTTCCTCGACACCTCGACGAACCGCTCCCGCCGCTACTGCTCCGACCGCTGCGCCACCCGCGCCAACGTCGCGGCCTACCGCGCCCGGAAACGCCAGGCCAACGGCCGCACCGCCGACGCCGCCCACGAGACCGCCGCGGGGACCGAGCGGACCGAGCGCTGAAGGTCCCTCGGGGGGCGCAGGCGCAGGAGGGCGAGGGCGACGACCAGTTCGTCCGGTACGGCGCCGAACTCCCGGCTGTCGTTCTCCACGAACCGGTTGTCGCCGAGCACCCACCAGCCGCCGTCGCGGCGCTCCACGACCCGTTTCACGATCAGCAGATCCTGCTGGAACGGATGGCGCAGCACCGCCACGTCACCGGGCCGCACCGCCGCCCCGTACTGCACGACAAGCTGATCCCCCGGACGCAGCGTGGGCACCATCGACGGACCGTCGACCGCCGCGAGGCCGAGGCGCTGCAGCCCTCGGCGCCCGGCGTCGTGCCTGCGCTCGTTCACCTGGCCCTGCATCGGGCATGCACCTCCGGCCTGTCGTCCACAAGGCCCAGCCTTCCACTGGACTTTTGACCTAAGCCCTCCGGGGCACTCGCGAATTTTCGTTCCCCACGGAGTAATGTCCCACCTGGAAGACGATCACGAGGAAGGACGGCTGCTTTCCATGTTTTCTCGCCTGTTCGCCCCCAAGGTGACGGTCAGTGCCCACTGCGACCTCCCCTGCGGCGTCTACGACCCGGCCCAGGCCCGTATCGAGGCCGAATCGGTCAAGGCCATCCAGGAGAAGATGCAGGGGAACGACGACCCGCACTTCCAGGCGCGGGCCACCACCATCAAGGAGCAGCGCGCGGAGCTTGCCAAGCACCACGTTTCGGTGCTGTGGAGCGACTACTTCAAGCCCCCGCACTTCGAGAAGTACCCTGAGCTGCACCAGCTCGTCAACGACACCCTCAAGGCCCTCAGCGCCGCCAAGGGGTCCACCGACCCGGCCACGGGCCAGAAGGCGCTGGACTACATCGCCCAGGTCGACAAGATCTTCTGGGAGACCAAGAAGGGCTGAGCCCCATACGGGCTACGGACACCCGCGCGCCCGTACCGTCACGGACGGTACGGGCGCGTTCTGGTCTCCGGGCCGCCCGGGCGCGAATCGACTCGGCTCCCGTGGCAGTTCCCTGCTACACCCGCGTGGCGGCAACTTCTTGCCGCCACGCGCGCGTTGTCACGGCCGCCGCTTACTTCTTCAGATCTGCGAGCGCCGTCTTCGTCTCGTCCTTCAGCATCTGCTCCACCTCGTCGGGCGACGGCGGGTCGGTGGAGTCGGTGCCTCCGTAGTAGCTCCAGTCCATCTGGTAGGTGAACCAGCCGTCGCGCACGGCCAGGCTCATCGAGCGGCTGCTGCTGTCGCCCTCGCCGTTCTCCCGGACGAGGTACGCCTCCTCACCGAAGCCCTTCACCGGCTCGGTCTCGTACTTGTAGTCCGCGTCCGAGCGGTCCTCGTAGCCCTTGTACGTCGGGGCGAACTCGCCGGTGGGGTCCGACGCCCCGTGCCAGATGGTGGTCACGGAGACGTACGAGCTGGAGTAGTCGTCCGGGTCCTGCTCGCGGTCCGTCAGGCTCCAACTGCAGAAGCTCTGGGACAGCGCGTCCTGCTCCGAGCCCCAGCCGGTGGCGTCGGACGCGTCCGGGATCTCGTACCGCTCCTCGAACGCCTTCAGCTCGGTGCTCTCGCAGAGGTCCTTCTCGAACCGGTAGCCGAGGACCGGCTCGGGGTCCTCCGACGAGTCGAACCCGCCGGTGGCGAAGAGCGCGCCCGCCCACACCGCGGAGGCGACCACGACGCCCCCGAGGCCCCACAGCCAGGCCGGCACGCCCTTCTTCTCCGCGGCGCCGAAGGCGGGCGGCGCCCCCGGGGGCTGGCCGGGCGGCTGGCCCGGCGGGCCGCCGGGGGGCTGGCTGGTGATCGGGACACCGGCGGGCATCGTCGGCTGTGCGTACGGGGACTGCTGCGGCACCGATCCCTGGGGCTGCTGCTGTGCGTAGGGGTTGGGGTTGTTCTGCTGGTACGGATTCGGCGGCGGGCCCGGCGGTATCGACATGAGCGCAATGTACCGCCTGGCGGCGACAGCGGCCGGGCCCGTCTCACCGGCACGCACTGCCGGAGCTGCGCCGGCTCGCGGACGAGCGCGCCGCGGACACCGGCCAGGCTGACCCGCACGCGCTCCGCTACCGCTACGAGGCCGCCCCGTGCCTGGCGCAGATCGGCGCGGCCGCGGCGGCACTCGCCGAGTACCGCGCGCTGCTGCCGTACTTCACGAACCCGTACGCGGGACTCGACCCGGCCGACGCCCTCGGCCTGCGCCACCGCACGGCCCGGCTCCTTCTCGCGCTCGGCGACCACTCGGCGACACCACGGCGGCCGGCGGCGAGCTGTCCGCGCTCCTGCCCGAACTGGAGCGCGTCTACGGCCCCGCGCACCCGCTGGCGGAGTCGGCGCGGCGGGCCCTCGCGAGCCTGACCCGGTTCGGCGCCCGCTGACCCGGCGGCCGCCGGTCTGCACGGTCGCTTGTCAGCGCAGCGGCCCGTCAGCGCAGCCGGGCGGCGCGCAGTTGGAGGTAACGCTGCTCGGGCACGCTCAACGTGCGCTCCGCCGCGCGCCCGTACGCCTCCTGCGCCGCCCCCGTCTCCCCCGCCAGCTCCAGCAAGTGGGCCCGTACGGCGTCGAGACGGTGGTGCTCCACGAGCCGCGGGTCGTCCGCGAGCTTGGCCAGCAGGTCGAGCCCGGCGCGCGGGCCTTCGGCCATCGCCACGGCCACCGCCCGGTTCAGGCTGACGACGGGACCCGGCGCGAGCCGCTCCAGCAGGTCGTACAGCCCGAGGATCTGCCGCCAGTCGGTGTCCTCGGCGCGCTCCGCCTCGTCGTGCACGGCGGCGATGGCGGCCTGCACCTGGTAAGGGCCGAGGGCGCTGGTCGTCAGCGCGCGGCTGACGAGGGCCACGCCCTCCTCGATCTGCGCGCGGTCCCAGCGCCCGCGGTCCTGCTCGTCGAGCGGGACCAGGACACCGCCAGGACCGCTGCGGGCGTCGCGGCGGGCGTCGGTGAGCAGCATCAGCGACAGCAGCCCGGCGGCCTCACCGCTGTCCGGCGCGAGCGCGTGCACGGCGCGGGCGAGGCGGATCGCCTCGGCGGCCAGGTCGGCGCGGCGCAGGGCGGCGCCGGAGGTGGCGGTGTAGCCCTCGTTGAAGATCAGGTACAGCACGTGCAGCACCGCGGTGAAGCGCCCCGGCAACTCCGCGGGCTCCGGCCGGCGGAAGCGGGCGCCCGCGTCCTTCAGGCTCTTCTTCGCCCGGCTGATCCGCTGCGCCATCGTCGCCTCCGGCACCAGAAAGGCGCGGGCGATCTCCGCGGTGGTCAGACCGCCGACCGCGCGCAGCGTCAGCGCGATACGAGACGGCTGGGTAAGCACCGGGTGGCAGCACAGGAGCAACAGGGTGAGGGTGTCGTCCTCCGAGGGGTGGCGCGCCTCCCCCGGCGGCGGCGCGCGGAAGTCGTCGCGGGGCGTCAGCGCGGCGGCGGACTCCTCGCGGCTGCGCCGGGCCTCCTCGCTGCGCAGCTCGTCCGTCAGCCGGCGGGAGGCGACGCGGATGAGCCAGCCGCGCGGGTTGTCCGGCACCCCCTGCTCCGGCCACTGGCCGGAGGCCGCCAGCAGGGCCTCCTGCACGGCGTCCTCGGCGGCGTCGAAGTGGCCGTAGCGGCGGACGAGGGCGCCGAGGACCTGCGGCGCGTGGCGGCGCAGCAGGTCCTCGACAGGGGCGCTCACTTGCCCGGTGCCGCTTCCAGGATGGGGCGGATCACGACGTCGGAGACCGGCGAGCCCTCGGGGGCGGGGCACTGGTGGACGCGCTTGGCGATCTCCGTGACCCGCTCGTCGCTGGCGCAGTCCAGCACCCAGTAGCCCGCGAGGACCTCCTTGGTCTCGCCGAACGGGCCGTCGGAGACCACGGACGCGCCGCCGGGCCCGCCGGTGACGACGATGGCCTGCTTGGGCGCCGCCAGCCCGTTGCCCTCCAGCACCTCGCCGGTCTCGGCGAGGTCGTTGTTGATCGACTCCATGTGCTGGAACATCGCCTGCAGGTCCTTCTCGGTCCAGGCGGGGTGGCCCTCGGAGCCGGTGCCGTTCATGGCGTCGTAGTCGGCCTGCGAACCGTAGATCATCACCAGGTACTTCATGGTTCTCACTTCCCGTGTTCCCGGCACCCGGTGCGGGCGCCTCTCACAGGAGACGTCGGGGCCGGCCGGCGGTTCTCGACATGCTCCGCCAAAGATTCTTGCGGGAATTTCGCCGGGTCGCCCGTTCTCTTCCACAGGAGGGTCACGTAATCTCGATTACATGATTACATCCCAGGACACGGACGAGATACGAGGGTGGCTCACCGGGCGGCTGCCCGAGGGCCTGTACGCCTCACCGGTCGAGGTCACCGTCGACCGCGAGGAGATCTGCATCGTCGGCTCGATCCCCGAGCCCGCGGGGCTCGCGAAGGACGCGACCCCCGCCGAGCGCGACGCGGCGCTGGACGGCCGCATCGCCGAGTTCCGGGAGCGCACGCGCAAGGAGCGGATGGCGGTGGCGCGGGCGGCCGAGCGGCGCTACCGCAGGAAGGTCTCCTGGGGCGCAGAGTGCGGCGGCCGGCGGGAGATCTTCACGAACGTCTCCGCGCCCGTGATGACCCGGCTGCGGCAGCCGCAGCGGCAGGTGCTCGACACCCTCATCGCGGCGGGCGTGGCGCGCAGCCGGAGCGAGGCGCTGGGGTGGTGCGTACGGTTGGTGGAGAGCCACGCGGACGACTGGCTGCGAGAGCTGCGGGACTCGCTGGAGCACGTACGGCACGTACGGGCCCAGGGTCCCGACCAGCCGGCGGACCCGGCGCCCGCCGACGGGGCACCGGCAGGCGGGCCCGCGCAGGACGCGGAGGACGGGGCGTGAGCGAGGACACCCCGAGCATCTACGAGTGGGCAGGCGGGGACGAGGCGTTCCTGCGGCTGACCGAGACCTTCTACGGGCACGTGCGCAAGGACCCGCTCCTCGCGCCGGTGTTCGCAGGCATGGACGACGAACACCCGCAGCACGTCGCGATGTTCCTCGCCGAGGTCTTCGGCGGCCCGGAGCGCTACAGCGCGGAGCGCGGCGGCCACGACCACATGGCGCGCATGCACCTCGGCCGGCACATCACCGAGGAGCAGCGCAGGCGCTGGGTGTCGCTGCTGATGGACAGCGCGGACGAGGTGGGGCTGCCCACGGACCCGGAGTTCCGGGCGGTGTTCTCGTACTACATCGAGTGGGGTACGCGGATGGCGCTCGTCTACTCCGCCGAAGAACCGCCGCCCACGGCGGGCCCGATGCCGAAGTGGGAGTGGGGGCAGACGCCGCCCTGGCGGCCGGGCGGCTGAACGGGCGGACGGCGGGGCGGCGCGGCGGCTGAGCGGCGGGGCCGGTTCCGGGCGCAACTGACCTTGGTGGTCTGGACATTGGCACACGCGGTCGGATAAACAGGATGTCCGTTGCACATACGTACACGGAGCAGCGTGCCGACCCCCCACAACCCGCACCGTGAGAGGACCGCCATGCGACCTGGGCCCGTGTATGTCTCCCGGCGAACCGCGCTCAAGGCCGGCGCGGGCGCCGTGCTCGTCGCCGGCGGGGGCGGCGCGCTGCTGCTCGGCGGCAGCGCCGCGGCCGACGGCGGCGCCTCGCTGCACCGGACGGCTGACGACCCGTCGTACGTGGTCGGCACCGGGGACTGGGGCGCCCGGCCGCCCGGCGGCACCCTCTCCGTCTCGTCCGGCACGACCACGAAGATCGTCGTCCACCACACCGCCTTCCCGAACACCACGGACTACTCGTACGAGGCCGCGGTCTTCATGGCGCGCAAGATCCAGGATCTGCACATGGACGACAACGGCTGGATCGACAGCGGCCAGCACTTCACGATCAGCCGCGGCGGGTACGTCCTGGAGGGCCGCCACGGCAGCCTGGAGGCGCTGGCCGACGGCGGCCACCAGGTCGTCAGCGCGCACGCGGTCGGCGAGAACAGGCGTGCCATAGGCATCGAGAACGACGGCCACTACGTCAACGACACCCCGCCGCCCGCCCTGGTGTTCTCGCTGCAGCGGCTGTGCGTGACGATCGGCACGCAGTACGGCTTCGGCGCGGACCGCATCTTCGGCCACTGGGACTTCAACGACACGCAATGCCCGGGCGCGCTGTTCTACCGCGAGTTCCCGGCGCTGCGCCGGCAGGTGGCGCAGGTGCTCGGCCAGGGCCCGGACGAGATCCCGGAGCGCACCTGGCCCGACACGTACACGTCCAGCAAGGGCGGCACGGTCGAGATGGCGCAGCGGCTGCTGCGCGCGTACGGGTACGAGCTGAAGGCGGACGGCGCGTACGGGCCGGCGACGCTGGAGGCGGTGCACACCTTCCAGCGCACGATGGGGCTGCCGACCGCGGACGACGGCACGCTGGACAACGCCACGTGGGAGGCCCTGACGGTGCCGGTGAGCACGGGCCACAGCGGGGAGGCGGTGCTCGCGGTGCAGCAGATGCTGGTGCGCAAGCTGCATCTGGCGAAGGCCACGGGCAAGTACAACGGGCCGACGACGAAGGCGGTGGCCGAGATGCAGGAACTGCACGGGCTGCCCGCGACGGGCGCGATGGACGTGGCCACGTGGTGCGCGACGGCGGGCGGGGTCGTCCGCGAGGAGTTCATGACGGCGTGAGGCAGGGCGGCGCCGGTCACCCCTCCCGTACCGCCGGGCGGCCCGGAGGCTAGGCGGGGGCCGCGAACCTGACCTCCGTCTTCTCCGCCTCCGGGGCGGCGAAGGCCAGCAGGTCCGCGGCCGCCGCCGCCAGCCGGTCCTTGTCGGCGCCGGACAGGGCCGTGAACGGCCGGAGTTCGACGGCGGCCGAGGTCCGCTTCAGCTCCGGCTGCCAGACGCCCGCGACGCGGCCGTCGAGCAGCATGGTGCCGCGGACGATGCCGTTCGCCGTGAACACCCGGCGCTCGTCGGCCTTGTCGATGATCCGCGTGCGGTCCGCGTGCGCGAGGAGCACGTTGTCGAAGGGGCCGAGGAGCAGCGGCGGCACCGGGGCGGCGGGGTCGGGCAGTTCGGTGCCGGCGAGGTCGAACAGCTCCCGCCCCGTCGTGTCCCGGTACGTCACCAGCCGCGGGCGCAGCCGGTCGAAGACCGCCTTGAGCCGGGTCAGCGACAGCCACTTCTGCACGTCGGCGACCGACGCGGGCCCGTAGGCAGCGAGATAGCGCAGCACGGTCTCGTCCGCCGCGGTGTCGGTGGCGGAGGGGGCGCCGAGCCACTGGTCGGCGTGCGCGTACACGAGCCCGCCGCTCGCGCCCCAGACCCCGCGCGGCGGCACCTGCACCAGCGGCAGCAGCGAACGGGCCAGGTACGCCAGGTCGTTCGGCTCCGCGTCCGGCCAGCGGGCGGCGAGCCTGGCGCCCAGCTCGTCGTTGTGCAGCGGTCCGGCGGCGAGCGCCGTGCGGGCCGCGTCGGCCAGCTCGGCCGGGTCGAGCCCGGGGACCTTGCGGCCCGCGGTGGTGGCGAGCAGCGTCCTGTCGAGGTACGGCTGTACGACGGCCCGCAGCCGCAGCGCGTCGCGGGCGCTGACGAGGTGGATCGTGCCGCGCATCATGACCACCCGCACCGCCTGCCGGCCGGTCAGCAGCGCCGACAGGTCGCCGGTGGTGAAGCCCGCGAGCCGGCTCCAGAGCTGGTAGTACGGGGCGTCGCCGGACTGCGCCTGGAGCGCCACGAGGTGCTCGACGGCGTCCAGCGGCGGCGCCTCGTGCCGCTCGACGAGCCACTGCCGGTGCAGCAGGGCGCGACCCAGCGCGCGGGCGTCGAGGACGGTGCCGGGCGAGGTCATGCGCGTAGCCTTTCGTCGTGCAGGTGTACGAGCATGCCACCCGTGATCGGCGGGCGGCCCGGCCGCCCGCCGTACCGGCGGCAAGAGCGGCCAGACGCGGGCACCGAGCTGCTAGGCGCCCTCCGGCCGCGCCGCGGGCCGCGGCGGGGTCCGTACCGCGCCGATGCTCGCCGCGATCACCATGCCGATCGCCGCGCACTGCACCGCCGTGAGCCCCTGGTCCAGCACCAGGTATCCGGCGAGCGCCGCGACCGCCGGTGCCAGGCTCATCATCAGCGCGAACGTCGCGGCGGGCAGCCGGCGCAGGGCGAACTGGTCGAGCGCGTACGGCAGGCCCGACGACATCACCGCCACCGCCAGGCCCAGCCCCAGCGTCGCCGGGTCCACCAGCCGGCCGCCCGCGCTCGCCACCCCGACCGGCAGGCTGATCACCGCGCCCACCGACATCGCGATCGCCAGCCCGTCCGCCCGCGGGAAGCGCGCCCCGGCCCGTGCGCTCATCACGATGTACGTCGCCCACATACAGCCCGCGCCGAGCGCGAACGCGACGCCCGCCGGGTCCAGGCCGCCGAACCCGCCGCCGCTCAGCAGCACCACCCCGCCCAGCGCCAGCGCCGCCCACAGCAGGCTCGCCACCCGCCGGCCGGCGAGCACGGACAGCGTCAGCGGCCCGAGCACCTCCAGCGTGACCGCGGCGCCCAGCGGGATCCGGTCGATGGCCTGATAGATGGCCATGTTCATGCCGCCCAGCGCGACGCCGAAGCCGCACAGCACCGCCCAGTCGCCCCGCGAGTGGCCCCGGACCCGGGGCCGGAAGATCAGCATCAGCAGGGCCGCGGCGAGCGTCAGCCGCAGCGTCACCACGCCCAGCGCGCCCGCCCGCGGGAACAGCAGTGCGGCGACCGCGGCGCCGAACTGTGTGGACAGCGCGCCGGTCACCACCAGCGCGACGCCGCCCAGCCGCCCGCCGCAGAACCGCCCGCGGGCACCGCCGCCGAGCCGCCCGGCGCGTACCCCCGCGACCGCCGCCCCGGCAGGCACGGGGCCCGCGGAAGCGGGGGCAGCGGCGGCAGCGGCGGGAGAGGCAGGAGCAGAGGCGGAAGCAGGAGCGGAAGCGGCGGGACCGGGACTCTGGGAGGGCACGCCCCCACGCTACGAGCGCGCGCTCCCCACGTGAAATGCATAACCGGCTGCGATTCTTCTGCCGAAGCATGACGGTGGAGCTGCGGCACCTGCGCGCCTTCCTCGCCACCACGGCCACCGCGCAGGCGCACCGCCATCACTCGGTTGCCTACGTCCCGCTGGCCGGCGCGCCCGCCGTCCCTGCGATGCTGGCCAGGCGGGACCCGCCGCGCCACCCCGCGGTTCCCGCACTGCTGATGCTTGCGCACCAGGTCGCCGGGGAAGCCGCCCAGGAACCGACGGGTCCCGGCAGCCGTTGATCCATGAAGAAACGCGCGGGATACTTGGGCCCATAGCGGTAACAGCGGCAGAATTCACCCCAAACGTCAGGCAATACGTCAGGAGACACACATGGCAGGCTTTCTCGACCGCGCGAAGGAGAAGGCGGGGACCGCGCTGAACCAAGGCAAGGAGAAGGTCGGGGAGGTGCAGGCGCAGCGCGAGGGCCAGGCTCTCCTGCGCCGGCTCGGCGCGGCCTACTTCAACGAGCAGCGGGGCAGCGGTTCGCCGCAGGAGGTGCAGGACGCCCTCCAGGCCGTCCACGCCCACATCGCCCAGCACGGCGACGGTTTCCTCACCCGCGGCTGAGCCAGGACGGGCCCCGCGGCCGCGTCCGCGGCGCTCCGTGCCTAGGCCCTGTCCGGCCACCGAACAGCGTCGCGTGTACGCGCCAGAGCCCGCCGGGCCCGCAGCCCCGCGGCCCGACGACCAGCCGCCCGCCGGCCCACCCTCCGGCGGGCGGCTCGCCGCGCTCCGGCCCCGGCTGCCCTCGCCGCTGGAGGAGATCGCCGACGACCGCCTCGCCGCCCGCGGCGTCCGGCTGCTGCTCAAGCGGGACGACCTGATCCACCCGGCGCTGCCGGGCAACAAGTGGCGCAAGCTGGCGCCGAACCTGGAGGGGCGCGCGGCCGGCTCCCCCGGCGGGGACGACCGCCCGCTGCTGACGTTCGGCGGCGCGTACTCCAACCACCTGCGGGCCACCGCCGCCGCGGGCCGGCTGCTCGGCATCCGCACCATCGGCGTGGTCCGCGGCGCCGAGCTGGCGGACCGCCCGCTCAACGGCTCCCTCGCGCGGGCCGCGGCGGACGGCATGCGGCTGCACTTCGTGCCGCGCGCGACGTACCGGCGGCGCGCGGACCCCGCCTACCACGCCGAACTGCGCGCGGACTTCGGTGACTTCCAGCTCGTCCCAGAAGGCGGCAGCAACGCCGCGGCGGTACGCGGCTGCGCCGCCCTCGGCCGCGAACTCGCCGGCGCGGCGCAGACGGCCGTCGTCGCCTGCGGTACGGGCGGCACGCTCGCCGGCCTCGCCGCCGGACTGCCCGCGGGCGCACGGGCGATCGGCATACCCGTCCTCAAGGGCGGCTTCCTCGGCGCCGACGTCGAGCGACTGCAGACCGCGGCGTTCGGCGGGCGGCGCGGCGACTGGCACCTCGCGGACGGCTTCCACTTCGGCGGCTTCGCCCGCCGCACCCCCGAACTCGACGCCTTCGCCGCCGACTTCGCCGCCCGCCACGGCCTCGCCCCCGAACCGGTGTACGTCGCCAAGATGCTCTACGCCGTCGTCGCCCTCGCCGCCGAGGGGGCGTTCCCGCGCGGCTCGGCGGTCGCGGCGGTCGTCACCGGCTGACGCGGGTGTCGCCCAGACGAGGGAAGCCGGTCGGCGGTTGTCGGCGGGCCCTGCCATAATGGCAACCCGGAGTGACCGCACGGGAATTGGGACGAGAAAAGCCCTAGCCACGGAGCGTAATCAGGGTTTACTATTAGTGACAGCCGCGGGATGGGGTGGCCTTCTCCGGACCAGGAGACAGCAGCTCATCGCACGCGGTAGCGTCGCAGGCGAACGATGCGCCACGCCGGTCCGTTACTCCCAGTGACGGGGGGCAGGCCGGTGTTCCCATGGCAGAGAGTCGCCACGCACCTTGGAGGTGAGGGTGTCCCAGTTCGAAGGCGAGCCCAGTCCGAAGGACTTCGTCGAAGTCCGGCTGCCGGCTGCGGGGGCGTACCTATCGGTGCTCCGCACCGCCACGGCAGGGCTCGCTGCCCGCCTGGACTTCACGCTCGACGAGATCGAGGATCTGCGCATCGCGGTCGACGAGGCCTGCGCGATCCTCCTCCAGCAAGCCGTTCCCGGCTCCGTTCTCACCTGCGTCTTCCAGCTCGGGGACGACGCGCTGCTGGTGACGGTGTCGGCACCGACCACCGACGGCCGGGCGCCCGAGCGCGACACCTTCGCGTGGACCGTGCTGTCCGCGCTCGCCGGCAGGGTGGACGCGACCGTGGGGGACGACCGCACGGTCACGATCAGCCTGCTCAAGGAGCGCGGCGCGGCGCCGGGGCTGACGTGACGTACGTCAGGGGCGTTCCGATGCGAGACGAGGGCCGGCTGGCCGCGGCGGAGCGAGAGCGGGCGGACCACATGGACGGACTGCAGCAGCACGACAGGCGTGAACCGCAGGACCGCAGCGGCGCGCGGGCGATGTTCTACGAGCTGCGCAAGCTGCCCGCGGACTCCTCCGAGCACGCCGAGCTGCGGAACGCCCTCGTGCAGATGCACCTGCCGCTCGTGGAGCACCTGGCCCGCCGCTTCCGCAACCGCGGCGAGCCGCTGGACGACCTCACCCAGGTCGCCACCATCGGCCTGATCAAGTCCGTGGACCGCTTCGACCCCGACCGCGGCGTGGAGTTCTCGACGTATGCGACCCCCACGGTCGTCGGCGAGATCAAGCGCCACTTCCGCGACAAGGGCTGGGCGGTGCGGGTGCCGCGGCGGCTGCAGGAGCTGCGGCTGTCGCTGACCTCTGCCACCGCCGAGCTCTCCCAGTTGCACGGCCGGGCCCCGACGGTGCACGAGCTGGCGCAGAAGCTCAACATCTCCGAGGAAGAGGTCCTGGAGGGCCTGGAGTCGGCGAACGCGTACTCCACCCTGTCCCTCGACGTCCCCGACACCGACGACGAGTCGCCGGCCGTCGCCGACACCCTCGGCGCGGAGGACGACGCCCTGGAGGGCGTCGAGTACCGCGAGTCCCTCAAGCCGCTGCTGGAGGAGCTGCCGCCGCGGGAGAAGAAGATCCTGCTGCTCCGCTTCTTCGGGAACATGACCCAGTCCCAGATCGCCCAGGAGGTCGGCATCTCGCAGATGCACGTCTCCCGGCTCCTGGCGCGCACGCTGGCGCAGTTGCGCGAGCGGCTGCTCGTCGAGGAGTGAGCGGCGGGGCGCGTGCGCCCCGCCGTGACCCGCGAGGCGCCCTGCGCCGCTCTCCGGCGCCCTGAGTACCCCCGGAGCATGAAGGGCGGCCGAGGGGGTCTTCGTGCCGTACGGGCCTCATGGCGGGGCCGTAGGGGGGGCGTACGCCCCTCCCCCGGCCCGTGCCGCGGTGCTACGCCGTCCGGCTCGGGCCCACGCCCAGCGCCTCCGCCGTGCTCGGGCTGAGCACGCAGACGAGCGCCCCCACCGCGACCGCGCCCAGCACGAGCCCCAGCGCGAGCATCGTGCCGCCCGTCGACACCATCGCGAAGGCCACCGGCAGCGCCAGGATCTGCGTGATCATCGAGGGCCCCCGGCTCCAGCGGCGCTGCCGCCACAGCCCGTGCGCGGCGGCCAGCGGCAGCACGGCGAGCGCCAGCACGGTGAGCCCGCCGAAGACGGCCTGGCGGGTGCTGTCCGGTTCGCCGACGATCCCGAGCACCAGCTCGTAGCCCCCGAGGGCGGCGATGACGATCCCCTCGACCGCGGTCAGTACCGCGGCGACGGTGACCCGCGGCGGCCGCGGGCCCTTCTCCTCGGCGGCCTTCCCGGCCCCGTCCCCCGCGGCCTTGCCGGCCGCCGCGTCCTCCGTGACCTTGCCCGCCTCGCCCGATTCAGCGGCCTTGGCGGCCGGCGCGGCCTTACCCGCCCCGCTGCTCTTCGCGGCCTTGCCGGCCCCGGTGTTCTTCTCGGGCGCGGGCTTCCGCCCGGTCCCGGCGGCCTTCTCCCGCCCCGCCCCGCCCGGTTTCTCCCGCTCGGGCCCGGCCGCCTGCTTCCGCCCGCCCCGGCCCTGCGTTCCGCTCATGCTCTCCAGCCTACTGGGGCCCCGGTGCCCGTCACGCCGGGGCTGGGCCCCTCTACTTTTCGGTAGGTAACCTGCATGCCATGCGTGCGCTCCTCGTGGTGAATCCCGCCGCCACCGACACCAGTGCCCGGACCCGCGACGTGCTGATCCACGCACTCGCCAGCGACCTGAAGCTGGAGACGGTCACCACCGAGTACCGGGGCCACGCCCGCGACGTCGCCCGGCACGCGGCGGACAGCGGCGAGGTCGACGTCGTCGTCGCCCTCGGCGGCGACGGCACCGTCAACGAGGTCGTCAACGGCCTGCTGCACCGCGGCCCCGCGCCCGAGGAACTGCCCCGGCTCGCCGTCGTCCCCGGCGGTTCCACGAACGTCTTCGCCCGCGCCCTCGGGCTGCCCAACGACGCCGTCGAGGCCACCGGCGCGCTGCTCGACGCCATGCACTCCGGCAGCGAGCGCACCGTCGGCCTCGGGCTCGCCTCCGGCACCCCGGACACCGACGACGAGGGCGCGCCGGCGCGCTGGTTCACGTTCTGCGCGGGCATGGGGTTCGACGCGGGCGTCGTCGGCCGCGTCGAGCAGAAGCGCGAGCGCGGCAAGAAGTCCACCCACCCGCTCTACGTACGGCAGTTGCTGCGCCAGTGGCTCGGCGAGGGCGACCGCAGGCACGGCACGATCACACTGCGGCGCCCGGCCGAGGACCCCGTCGAGGGCCTGGTGCTCTCGCTCGTCTGCAACACCTCGCCGTGGAGCTACCTGGGCAACCGCCCCCTCTACGCGACCCCCGGCGCGTCCTTCGACACCGCCCTCGACGTGCTCGGACTCGCCCGGCTCTCCACGCCTTCGCTGCTGCGCTACGGCACCCAGTTGCTCACCTCGTCGCCGGAGCGCGGGCCGCACGGCAAGCACGCGGTGTCCCTGCACGATCTCACCGACTTCACCTTGGAATCACAGGCCCCACTGCCCTTCCAGATGGACGGTGACCACCTAGGGCTGCGTACGAGCGTGACCTTCACAGGCGTACGGCGCGCACTGCGTGTGATTGTGTGAGTGGAAGGCCCGAAAGTCCTTCCAGTCGAACGTTTAGGCTGCGCCTCACCCCCTGGAAGTGGGGCCCTTTGTCAACTGAGACCAAGGAATCCAAAGAAACTTCCCGGAAGGGGTTGTATCCGAAGCTGAGGTTTGCGAACCTCTTCATGGCGGCTGGAGCGCCTCCCCTCAGGGGACCTCACCTCCGGCGCACTCGCCCCCTCCACATGTTGAAGGTCACACCGGAAATCTGGTTCGACCCCTTCACTTGTCGGAGGATTCGTGAAAGCGTTCACATTCACAAGCAACTGACAGCAACGCGAAGAGATGGAGCAGTCATGGACTGGCGTCACAGCGCCGTTTGCCGCGAGGAAGACCCCGAGCTCTTCTTCCCGATCGGCAACACCGGTCCTGCGCTGCTGCAGATCGAGGAAGCCAAGGCCGTCTGCCGTCGCTGCCCCGTGATGGAGCAGTGCCTGCAGTGGGCGCTGGAGTCCGGTCAGGACTCCGGTGTCTGGGGTGGCCTCAGCGAGGACGAGCGCCGCGCGATGAAGCGCCGCGCCGCGCGCAACCGGGCGCGCAGGGCCAGCGCCTGACCCGACACCCCCCGGATGCGCCAAGGCGCCGTGGGACCCACGGCGCCGCTCTCCCCGAGCCGCAGCGCAGCAGCCGCAACGCCGCACCACGAGTCACCGCAGAGCCCCGGAGCCAGATGGCCCGGGGCTTTTTGCTGCCCCGATGCCGCCGTCTGACCCGATGCCGCGGCGTGACCGAGGCGCGTCGCCGCAGTGTCGCCGCAGTGTGGCCGTGAAGCGCTACGCGCCCCGTCAACCCGCGCCGTCCACCTCCGTACCCGCAACGCCCCGGCGCGTCAGCGCTTTTCGGGTTGCACGGGAATGTCGAACACCACCCGCGTGCCGCCCTCCGGCGCCCGCGCCATCGAAAACGTGCCCGCCAACTCCCCCTCGACCAGCGTGCGTACGATCTGCAGCCCGAGGCTCCCGGACGTCGCCGGGTCGAACCCCTCCGGCAGCCCCCGCCCGTCGTCCTGCACGGTGACCAGCAGCCGGCTGTCCTGCCGCCCGCTGGAGCGCAGCGCGGTAACCTCCACCCGCCCCGACTCCCCCGGCCCGAAGCCGTGTTCCAGGGCGTTCTGCAGCACCTCGGTCAGGACCATGGACAGCGGCGTGGCGACCTCCGCCTTGAGCACGCCGAAGCGGCCGGTGCGGTGTCCCGTCACCCGGCCGGGGCTGATCTCCGCCACCATCGCCACCACCCGGTCGGCGATCTCGTCGAACTCCACGGTCTCGTCCAGGTTCTGCGACAGCGTCTCGTGCACGATGGCGATCGAGCCGACCCGCCGCACCGCCTCGTCCAGCGCCGCCCGCGCCCGCCCGTCGGGGTCTTCGGCCGCCAGCCGGCGCGACTGGAGCCGCAGCAGGGCGGCGACGGTCTGCAGGTTGTTCTTCACCCGGTGGTGGATCTCGCGGATCGTGGCGTCCTTGGTCATCAACTCGCGTTCGCGCCGCCGGATCTCGGTGACGTCGCGCAGCAGCACCAGCGACCCGATGCGCGTCCCGCGCGGCTTCAGCGGGATCGCGCGCAACTGGATGACGCCGCCGTTGCCCTCCACCTCCGCCTCCCGCGGCGCCCACCCGCTGGCGAGCTTGACCAGCGCCTCGTCCACCGGTTCCTTGCTGACGGCCAGCTCCGAGGTGGCCTGGCCGAGGTGCCGGCCGACGAGGTCGGCGGCCTGGCCCAGGCGGTGGTAGGCGGAGAGCGCGTTGGGCGAGGCGTACTGCACGATGCCCTCCGCGTCGAGCCGGATGAGCCCGTCGCCGACCCGCGGCGAGGTCTCCGTGTCGCCCTGCTGCCCGGGGTAGGGGAACGCGCCTGCGGTGATCATCTGCGCGAGGTCGGAGGCGCTCTGCAGATACGTCAGCTCCAGCCGGCTGGGGGTGCGCACGGTCAGCAGGTTGGTGTTGCGGGCGATGACGCCCAGGACGCGGCTCTCCCGGCGCACGGGGATGGATTCGATCCGTACGGGCACCTCCTCGCGCCACTCCGGGTCGCCCTCGCGCACGATCCGACCCTCGTCGAGGGCAGCGTCGAGCATCGGGCGCCGGCCGCGCGGGACGGTGTGGCCGACCATGTCGTCCTGGTACGAGGTGGGCCCGGTGTTCGGACGCATCTGCGCCACGGAGACGTAGCGGGCGCCGTCGACGGTCGGGACCCAGAGCACGAGGTCGGCGAAGGACAGGTCGGCGAGCAACTGCCACTCCGATACGAGGAGGTGCAGCCACTCCAGGTCGGTCTCGCTCAGCGCCGTGTGCCGGCGGACGAGTTCGTTCATGGACGGCACACCTGGAGCCTACCGGCGCGGCCGAAAAGCACCCGAAGCCCGCCGCGGCGAAGCCGTCGGCGCCCGCGGTGCGGGCCGGAGGCCCGCACGCACTTCGGGCCGCGGTGCCTGGACCGGGACCCTCAACCCGTCCGGCACCGCGGCCCGGAGCCAAGCACCGGTGCGCGCGCCGCGAAGTGTGCGGCCCCGCGGCGTCGCAGCCGGTGAGGAGGCCGGGACGCAGTCAGGGCAGAGAACGTCTCGGGCCTCGTTCCGCCCCGTCGTGCGGAAGGGGCGGAAGCCTGACATGCATTGTGGACTAGACCACTCCCGGCTGTCTACGCCCCGGACGCACCGACTTGGCCGCCCTCCGCCGACGCCGCGAAGCCCGCCGCGGCGACCTCCGCCACCCGCTGCAGCAGCTCCCGGTCGGCACCATCCCTGGCCTGCGCGGACATGCCCTGGAGGACGGCCCCCGCGTAGCTCGCGAGCTTCTCCGCGTCGGTCCCGGGCGGCAGCACGCCCGCGGTCACATCAGCCTGGACGCGCGCGGTCAAGGCGGCGAGGTTCAGGGCGCGCAGCTCGCGCATCTTGGTCACCACCTCGGGGGTGGTGGCGCTCACGCCGACGCTGAGCACCATGCAGCCGCGGGGGTGGTCCGGCGCGGTGTACCCGACGGCGGCCTCGCGCAGGATGCGGCCGAAGGCGGCGACGGCGGTGGGCTCCTCGGCCAGCGCACGGTCGATGAACGTGCCGTTGTCGGTCGTCGCGTACGCCTCGACGGCGGCGTCGAAGAGCGCCTTCTTGTCGCCGAAGGCGGCGTACAGGCTGGGCGCGCCGATGCCGAGGACGCGGGTGAGGTCGGCGACGGAGGTGGCCTCGTAGCCGTGCTGCCAGAAGGCGTACAGGGCCTTCTCCAGCGCTTCGTCGCGGTCGAACGAGCGGGGGCGCCCGCGCTGCTTGGTGGCCATGGAATCAATTCTATAGCGCCCGCTAGACAATGTGATACGGTCCTTTCTGTAGCGACCTTTACAGAAAGGGAGGCGCGGCCATGGGCGCGCTCACTGGCAAGACGGCACTGGTCACGGGCGCGAGCCGCGGGATCGGCAGGGCGATCGCGGAGCGGCTGGGGCGGGACGGCGCACGGGTCGCCGTGCACTACGGCAGCAACGAGGCGGCGGCGAAGGAGACGGTCGCCGCGATCGAGGCGGCAGGCGGCGAGGCGTTCGCGATCAGGGCCGAGCTGGGCGTGCCGGGCGACGCGGCGGCGCTGTGGGCGGAGTTCGACCGGCACGCGGACGGGCTCGACATCCTCGTCAACAACGCGGGGGTGGCGCTGCAGGCGCTCATCGATGACACCGACGAGGCCGACTTCGACCGGCTGTTCGCGGTGAACACCAAGGCGCCGTTCTTCGTCACCAAGCTGGGGCTGTCCCGGCTGCGGGACGGCGGGCGCATCGTCAACGTCTCCACGGTGGCCACGCACGCGGCGATGATGCCGACGCTGCTGGCGTACACGATGACGAAGAGCGCGGTCGACGCCTTCACCAAGTTCCTGTCGAAGTCCGTGGGCGAGCGGGGCATCACCGTCAACGCGGTCGCGCCCGGCGCCCTGGACACCGACATGAACGCGGCCTGGCTGCGCGACAACGACGACGCGAAGGCGGGCATGGCGGCGATGTCGCCGCTGGGCCGGATCCCGGACGTCAGCGAGGTCGCGGACACGGTGGCCTATCTGGTCTCCGGCGATGCCACGGTGCTCACCGGCGCGTACGTCGACGTCTCCGGCGGCGTACTGCTGTAGCACGCGCGAAAGGCGAAGGACCCGGCTCCGCGAGGGAGCCGGGTCCTTCGCCCGTACGCGATCGGGTGCCTACCGGGTCTCGGTGACCTTCGCCAGCGAGCGCGGGGCGTCCGGGTCCTGGCCGCGGGCGATGGTGACCTCGTACGCGAGCAGTTGCAGCGGCAGGATCTCCAGGATCGGCTGCACCTCCTCCGCCACCCCCGCCGTAGGCAGCGCGAAGCCCCCCGCGGCGGCGTCGACCTGCGCCTGCGGGCCGATGACGACGAGGTCGGCGCCGCGGTCCCGCAGCCGGTCGAGCACCGGCTGCAGCGCCTCGCCGCCGCGGCCGTCGGTGACGATGGCGATGACCGGCGAGACGTTGTCGACCATCGCCAGCGGGCCGTGCAGCAGGTCCGCGCCGGAGTAGGAGAGCGCCGGGATGTACGACGTCTCCATCAGCTTCAGCGCCGCCTCCTTGGCCGTCGGATAGCCGTAGCCGCGCGAGGTGAGGACCATCCGCTCGGCGAAGCGGTAGCGCTGCGCCAGGGCCTTCACCTCGTCCTGCCGGGCGAGGATCTGCTCGGCCAGCTCCGGCAGCACCGCGGCGGCCTCCCCCTGCCCGCCGCGCATGCCCTCGACGAAGAGGTAGAGCGCCAGCAGCGAGGCGGTGTACGTCTTGGTCGCCGGCAGCGCCTTCTCCGGGCCCGCCTGGACGTCGATGTGGTACTCGCTGACGCCGGCCAGCGGCGAGTCCGGGTTGTTGGTCACCGCCAGCGTGATGGCGCCGGCCTCGCGGGCGGCCCGGGTGGAGGCGACGAGGTCGGGCGAGCCGCCGGACTGGCTGACCGTGATCACCAGCACGTCGGTGAGGTCCGGCTTGGCCTCGTACGCCGTGGTGGTGGACATCGAGGTCAGCCCGCACGGCAGCCCGAGCCGGACCTCCAGCAGGTACTTGGCGTACAGCGCGGCGTTGTCCGACGTGCCCCGCGCGGTCAGCAGGACGAAGCGCGGCGAGCGGGCCGCGATCGCCTCGGCGACCCCGCGGATCTCCGGGGCGCCGTGCGCCAGGACGCGGCGCAGGGCCTCGGGCTGTTCGGCCATCTCGCCGGCCATGATCCGGCCCGGCTGGGCGGCAGTCATGCGGGGTTGCCTCCGTAATGCGGTGTCAGGTGGTACGGGCGGGTGGCGGTCAGGCCCCGGCGCCCTTGCCGGTGATGACCTCCGCGGCGGCGCGCCCGCAGACGCGGGCGGCACCGTGTGTCGCGATGTGCGGCGCCCCGCGCGGCGGCGCCTGCGGCACACCCATCTCCACCACGACGGTGTCGGGACGGGCGGCGAGCAGGGCGTCGAGCGCGTCCGCCATCCAGGGGTGGCGGTGGACGTCGCGCACCACTGCGACGATCCTACGATCACCCGCCGCCGCGAGCACATTTGCGGTCAGCGCCGACAAACCCTCCCGGCTCGCCGCCTTGCCGCCCCCGCCGCCGTCGGTGCCCAGCGCCGAGCCGTCGAAGACCGCGGACTCGGTGCCGGGCAGCGCGCGCTCCAGCTCCGCGCCGACGCCCCACGGGGTCTCCTGCCCCACCGCGATGCTGGCGACCGGCGTGAACCCGGCGACGTACACCGGGCCGACCGGCGGCTCGTAGCCCTCCGCCCCCGTGACGCGCAGCGCCCGGCGGGCCGCGGCCTGGCCGACGCCGGGGTCCGGCGCGATCCCCTCCACCGCGCCGGACGCCGCCGACGCCGACCAGGCCGCCAGCGCCCGTACCCGGGCAGCGGCATCGGCGAGCCGCTCCTCGGGCAGGTCCCCGCTGCGCACCGCGGCCACCAGGGCGTCGCGGGTGCGCAGCACGATCTCCTCGTCGCCGCGGGCGCCGATGCACATCGCGTCGGCGCCGGCCGCGACGGCCCGTACCGCACCGCCCTCGATGCCGTACGTCGCGGCGATGGCCTGCATCTCCAGCGCGTCCGTGATGATCAGGCCGGTGAAGCCGAGCCCGCCGTCGGCGACGGGGGCGCGCAGCAGGCCGGTGAGCACCGCGGGGCTGACGGTGGCGGGCACGTCGGTGCGCAGCGCGGGCAGCAGGATGTGCGCGCTCATCACGGCCTTGGTGCCGGCCGCGACCGCGGCCCGGAACGGCACCAGCTCGCGCTCGTGCAGCACGTCGACGGGGACGTCGATGCGCGGCATGGCGTGGTGCGAGTCGACGTTGGTGTCGCCGTGGCCGGGGAAGTGCTTGGCGCAGGCGCTGACGCCCGCGTCCTGGAGGCCCTCGATGTACGCGGCGGTGTGCCGGGCGACGAGCGCGGGGTCCGCGCCGAAGGAGCGCGCGCCGATCACCGGGTTGTCGGGGTTGGAGTTGACGTCGGCGGACGGCGCCCAGTCGAGGTTGACGCCGGCCTCGGCGAGCCGGCGGCCCAGCTCGCGGGCGACGGCCCGGGTCAGCCCGGGGTCGTCGACCGCGCCGAGGGCGAGGTTGCCGGGGAACGAGGAGCCGGTGCGCACCTCGAGGCGGGTGACGTCGCCGCCCTCCTCGTCCATCGCCACCAGCACGTCGGGGCGGGCGGCGCGCAGCCGCGCGGTGAGCCGGGCGACCTGCTCGGGGTTCTCGATGTTGCGGCCGAAGAGCCCGACGCCGGTCAGGCCCTCGTCGAGGCGGCGCAGTACCCAGTCCGGGGGCGTCGTGCCCAGGAAGCTCGGCTGCAGTACGGCGAGGGCGTCCCGGGTCAGGGTGTCGGTGCTCCCTGCGAGTGTCGTCATGGCCGTCGTGCTGTCCCTTCCCGCGGCGGCTGGTTCCGCCGCAGCTTACGAGGTGGTACGTCAGCCCTTCACGGCACCGGCGGTGAGGCCGGCGGTGACCTTCCGCTGCAGGTACAGGAAGAGCAGCAGGATGGGCAGGGCGAACAGCGACGCGGCGGCCATGGTGGCACCCCAGTCGTCGCCGAACTGGGTCTGGAACTGGGACAGCCACAGCGGCAGGGTCTGCGCCTCGGCCTCCTTGTTGAGGACCAGCACCATCGGGAACTCGTTCCAGGCGGTGATGAAGCCGAAGAGCGAGGTGGCCATGAGGCCGGGCGCCAGCAGCGGGAAGATCACCTTGCGGAACGCCTGGACCCGGGTGGCGCCGTCGACCATGGCGGCCTCCTCCAGGTCCTTGGGCACCGCGGCCACGTAGGTGCGCAGCGTGAGGATGGTCAGCGGCAGCACCATCACGGTGTAGAAGAGCGTGAGCGGCACCAGGCTGTTCAGCATGTCCGCGTCGCGCACCAGCATGTACACCGAGATGACCATGACCTCCCAGGGCGCCATCTGCGCGAACATGAAGATCAGGATGATGCCGGTACGGCCCCGGAAGCGCATCCGCGCCAGGGCGAAGGACGCGACGAGGGCGATGAGCAGCGAGAAGCCGACCGCCAGCAGGGTCACCGTGAGCGAGTTCTTCCAGAAGTTCCAGAAGTTGTCGGCGTCGAAGGCCGTGCGGTAGTGCTCGAAGGTCGGGTCCATCGGGAACCAGACCGGGTCCTCGCTGATGATGTCGCCGGTCGGCTTGAACGATGTGGCGAACATCCAGTACACGGGGAAGAGGAAGATGACGAACAGCACCAAAGCCGTCGCGTTGGGCCAGAAGCGGCCGATGAACGAGCGCCTCACGAGTCTTCCCTCTCCTGCTTCATGACCATGCGGATGTAGTACGACGTGAGCGCCATCAGGACCAGGATCGTGAGCACGGAGATCGCCGCGCCCGTGCCGTAGTGCTGGTTGCCGACGCCCTCGACGAAGGCGTAGACGGGGAGCGTCTCGGTGAGCCGGTCGGGGCCGCCGCCGTTGATCGCGTAGACGTGCGGGAACGCCTTGAAGATCCAGATGATCTCCAGGAACGTGGTGGCGAGCAGGAACGGCTTGATGAACGGGAAGGTCACCGAGGTGAACGTGCGCCAGGCGCCGGCGCCGTCGAGCCCCGCGGCCTCGTACAGCTCCTTGGCGATCGTGGTCGTGGCGGCGTAGAGGTTGATCGCCACGAACGGGATCGACGTCCAGACGAGCATCACCGTGATCACGAAGAAGGTGGAGAACTGGCTGCTGGTCCAGGAGTAGTCGGCCATGGAGTGCCAGCCGAGCTTGTCCAGGATCCAGTTGACGACGCCGTAGCGCTCGGCGAACAGCCACTGGTAGACGGTGGTGGCGGCGATGATGGGCATGGCCCAGGCGAGGACGAGCGCCATCAGCAGGGTCAGCCGCATCTTGCGGCCGAGCCGGGCGAGCAGCAGCCCGACGAGGGTGCCGAGGACCATGATGAGCGCGACGTTGACCGCGGTGAAGAGCACCGTCCGGAGCGTGACGCGCCAGAAGTCCTCGCCGCCGAGGACGTCGGTGTAGTTGTCGAAGCCGTTCCACTCGGTGAGGTGCTGGATCAGCTCCTTCATGCCCAGCTTCTGGAACGACAGGATGCCGTTCTTCACCAGCGGATAGCCGAGCAGCACGGCGGTGATCGCCAGCGCGGGCAGCAGCAGCAGGTACGGGAGGGCGCCGGCGGAGCCCTGGGCCTTGCGGTGGCGTCCGGGCGGTGGGGGTGGTGTCGTACGGGCGCGGCGTTTGGCCTTCTCGGCTGCCGGCCTCGGTATCTGCACAGTCATGATGCGGCGATCTCTTCGGGACGAGGTGGTTTCGGACCCGCGGGTGCGGGCGGGGCCGGGTCGGACCCGGTCCCGCCCGCCCGATGACGCTTACTCCTGCGCCAGGCGCTCGTTCAGGTCGTCCTCGACCGACTTGGCGGCGTCCTCGTGGGAGTCACCGTTGAGGTAGGCGGTCATGTAGGACTTGATGGGGTTGGGGGTGTTCTCCACCGCGCCCCACTCCGGGATGAGCGGCGTGGTGCCGCCGACGGCGGCGGCGGGCGCCGCGGCCTCGGCCGCCTCGTTGCCCTCCAGCTTCGACAGCAGCGAGTCCTTGTTGGGGATCACGCCGTTGGCGGCCGCGAGGGCGCCCTCGTGCTTGTCGGAGAGCACGATCTTCAGGAACTCCTGGGCCAGTTCCTGCTTCTCGCTGCCCGCGGCGACGGCGAGGTTGGAGCCGCCGAGGAAGACGCTCTCGGGGGTGTCGGCGGTCTCACCGGGGATGGTGAAGTAGCCGATCTCCTTCTCGAAGTTCTTGTCCTTGCTCGCCTCGATCGCGATGCCGGACTCCCAGCCCATGCCGATGATCGCGCCGGTCTCGCCCTTGCCGAAGACCTCGCCCTGCTGCGGGGTGGCCTCGTCCTTGTCCTTGGGCGCCGTGGAGTAGTCGGCGTACTGCTTGTAGATCTCCATGGCCTGGCCGACCTTGGGGTCGGAGAGGTTGGAGACCCACTTGTCGCCGTCCTGCTTCACCAGCTCGGCGTCCTGGCCGATGAGCAGGCCGTCGAAGAAGTACCAGTTCTGGCCGGGCATGTAGACCGGCTCGGCGTCGGTGTTCTTCTCGATCTTGTCGAACGCCGCGAAGAGGTCGTCACGGGTCTTGGGGATCTCCGTGATGCCGGCTTCCTTGAAGATCGACTTGTTGTACATCACCACGCGGTTGGCGAAGAACCACGGCACCGCGTACTGCGCGCCCTCGTAGACCGACGACTCGTTGAGGGACTCGGTCCACTCGGTGCCGATCTCGTCCTTCAGCTCGGTCAGATCGGCCAGACCGCCGGTCGCCGCGTAGGCGGGCGTCTGGGTGTTGCCGACCTCGACCACGTCGGGCGGGCTCTCCTCGGACAGCGCGGTGGTCAGCTTCTGCTGGATGCCGTTCCACTGCTGGACCTTGTATTCGAGCTTGGCGCCCGTCTTCTTCTCGAACTCGGCCTCGACGTCCTTCAGCCAGTCGTCCGGGGTCGAGCCGTCCATGGCCCAGAAGGTGAGCGTCTCGCCCTTGAACGACTTGGCGCCACCGCCCTTGTCGCCCTCTTCGTCACCCTCGTCAGAACCGCAGGCGGCGAGGCTTGCCACCAGGCCAGCCGCCGCCAGCACCGCTACCGCCGTGCGCTTCACGTCACCCTCCTCAACATGCCGGCCCACGCCCCCCTGCCGTCTTTCGCCAGCGATTCGCCACCGAAAAGTCCTTGCTCCCGGACCCTGCCCGTGGAGTGGACTTGTGGTCTTTAATGGTTTAGACCAGGTTGACGGTCTTGGTCTGGACCAATCGTGGAACGAAGCCTGGCCTAGACCAATGAGGGTGTCAAGGGTGTGCGGCCTGCTGGTTCGGCTTCCGTTACCGGACCGACATGTGAGCTATCCCGTCACCCCGCGAGTGCACCGACGGGTGACGAGCCGTGCCAGGATGTGAGCCGCTACCAGACGGAGGAGTCATGAGGACGAACGCCGGACCGGCCGAGGGAACGTCGGCTGCGACGGTACCGGCAGCCGACGAGCCGGGACGTGCCGGGGGCAGCACCGGGCGGACCACCCGCGTGCCCAAGTACTACCGGCTCAAGCGGCATTTGCTGGAGATGACCGAGACCCTGCCTCCCGGCACCCCGGTGCCGCCGGAGCGCACGCTCGCCTCCGAGTTCGACACCTCCCGTACGACCGTGCGCCAGGCGCTGCAGGAGCTGGTCGTGGAGGGTCGGCTGGAGCGGATCCAGGGCAAGGGCACGTTCGTGGCCAAGCCCAAGGTCTCGCAGGCCCTCCAACTGACCTCGTACACCGAGGACATGCGCGCCCAGGGCCTCGAACCCACCTCGCAACTGCTGGACATCGGCTACGTCACCGCCGGCGACCAGCTCGCCGAGCGGCTCGACATCACCCCCGGCGGGCGGGTGCTGCGCATCGAGCGGCTGCGCCTGGCCAACGGCGAGCCGATGGCCATCGAGACCACCCACCTGTCGGCGAAGCGCTTCCCGGCGCTGCGCCGCAGCCTGGTCAAGCACTCCTCGCTCTACACCGCGCTCGCCGAGGTCTACGACGTCCACCTGGCCGAGGCCGAGGAGACCATCGAGACCTCGCTGGCCACGCCCCGCGAGGCGGGCCTGCTGGGCACGGACACGGGCCTGCCCATGCTGATGCTCTCGCGCCACTCGGTGGACACCCACGGCGAGCCGGTGGAGTGGGTCCGCTCGGTCTACCGCGGCGACCGCTACAAGTTCGTCGCCCGCCTCCGCCGCCCGGTGGGCTGAGCGACCGCGCGGCGGCGGCCCGGTGCCGGCGCCGCCGCCGCGTGCCGCCCGATGGGCGCTCTCCCCCGGCCGCAGCGCCGCTGCCGGGGCTTTCGTGATCGGATAGCGACTGATCGCCCTAGTGACGGCGGCCTGACCCTGCTCTACATTTCGAGCGCATTGCAAGAGATTGAGAGCTCAGGGGACGGAGCCGCCATGACTGTGCAAGCACCCCCGGACGTGCCGAAAAAGCCACGTTTGGAACCGAAGAGCGTGATCCTGTGGACGGTCGTGGCCCTGGTGGGCGCCGTCGGCTGGACCATGCTGGCGCTCTCCCGGGGCGAGGAGGTCTCGGCGGCCTGGATGGTGGCCGCGGCCCTCGGCTCGTACGCCATCGGCTACCGCTTCTACTCGAAGTTCATCGCCTACCGCGTGCTCAAGGCCGACAAGAACCGCGCCACCCCCGCGGAACGGCTCGACAACGGCATCGACTTCCAGCCGACGGACCGCCGGGTCCTCCTCGGCCACCACTTCGCCGCGATCTCCGGCGCGGGCCCGCTGGTCGGCCCGGTGCTGGCGGCGCAGATGGGCTTCCTGCCGGGCACCATCTGGATCGTCGCGGGCGTGATCTTCGCGGGCGCGGTCCAGGACATGGTGGTGCTCTTCTTCTCCACCCGCCGCAACGGCCGTTCGCTCGGCCAGATGGCGCGCGAGGAGATCGGCCCGGTGGGCGGCGCCGCCGCGCTGCTGGCCGTCTTCGCGATCATGATCATCCTGCTGGCGGTGCTGGCGCTGGTCATCGTCAACGCGCTTGCGGAGTCCCCCTGGGGCACGTTCTCCATCGGCATGACGATCCCGATCGCCCTGTTCATGGGCTTCTACCTGCGGATGATCCGTCCTGGCCGGGTCGCCGAGGTGTCGCTGATCGGCATCGCCCTGCTGCTGCTCGCGCTGGTCGCGGGCCGTTGGGTGGCCGAGTCCTCGCTCGCGGACACGTTCACGCTGAGCAAGGAGTCGCTGGTCATCTGGATGGTCATCTACGCCTTCATCGCCTCGGTGCTGCCGGTGTGGATGCTGCTCGCGCCGCGCGACTACCTGTCGACGTTCATGAAGCTCGGCACCATCGCGCTGCTCTTCATCGGCGTGGTCGTGGCCGCGCCGACGCTGAAGATGGAGGGCGTCACCGACTTCGCGGGCGAGGGCACGGGACCGGTCTTCGCCGGCTCGCTCTTCCCGTTCGTCTTCATCACCATCGCCTGCGGCGCCCTGTCCGGCTTCCACTCCCTCATCTCCTCCGGCACCACACCCAAGATGGTGCAGAAGGAGACGCAGATCCGGATGATCGGCTACGGCTCCATGCTGATGGAGTCCTCCGTCGCGATCGTGGCGATGATCGCCGCCTGTGTGCTGGACCCGGGGCTGTACTTCGCGATGAACTCGGCGCCCACGGTGATCGGCGACACCGCACAGTCGGCGTCGCAGGCGATCCAGGGCTTCGGGTACGAGATCACGCCCGCGGCCCTGCAAGCGGCGGCCGACTCCGTCGAGGAGTCGACGCTGCTGTCCCGTACCGGCGGCGCACCGACGTTCGCCATCGGCGTCTCGGAGATCTTCTCCGACGTGACCGGGGACAGTCTCAAGGCGTTCTGGTACCACTTCGCGATCATGTTCGAGGCGCTGTTCATCCTCACCGCGCTCGACGCGGGCACCCGGGTGGGCCGCTTCATGCTCCAGGACACCCTCGGCAACATCTACAAGCCGCTCAAGCACGTCAGTTGGTGGCCGGGGCTCATCGCCACCAGCGCGGTCGTCGTGGGCCTGTGGGGCTACTTCCTGTGGGTCGGCGTCAACGACCCCCTCGGCGGCATCAACCAGCTCTTCCCGCTCTTCGGCATCACCAACCAGTTGCTCGGCGCGGTCGCGCTGACGATCTGCACCACGCTGCTGATCAAGTCGGGGCGGCTCAAGTGGGCGTGGGTGACGGGCATCCCGCTGATCTGGGTCGCGGTGGTCACGCTCACCGCGAGCTGGCAGAAGGTCTTCTCGGACGACCCGCGGGTCGGCTTCTTCGCCCAGGGCGACGTGGCGCAGGAGGGCATCGACTCCGGCAAGCTGTCCGGGCAGGAGCTGGAGGACGCCGAGACGATCGTCACCAACACGACCGTCGACGGGGTGCTGTCGGCGGTCTTCGCGCTGCTGGTGGTCGTCGTGATCCTGGACGCGGCCCGGGTGTGCGTGAAGTCCCTGCGCAACCCGGAGTCCGTCGTCAGCCATGAGGAGCCGTACCACGAGTCGTCGTACGTCGCACCGGCGCAACTGATCGCGACCAAGGAGGAGAAGCAGGAGCTGGCCGCGGCAGGGCTGGGCAGCGGCGGCGGGTTCAAGCAGGGCACCGGACCCGGTGCCGGCGGCGGTGCGCGGGACGGAGGGGGCTCGTGACCGGGACGGCGGCGCTGGCGGCGGCCGGGCGCAAGGTCTGGTGGTACGTCCGCGAGGTGATCGGCGACACGGCCTACGAGCGCTACGTCGAGCACCTGCGCGGTCACGACCCCGACGCGAAGGTGCCCACCCGGCGCGAGTTCGAGCGGATGCGCACGGACGCGGGCGACGACCCGCGAAAGGGCTTCCGCTGCTGCTGAGCGCGGTGCGGCCCAGGCCGCAGGCTTACGGGCCGCCGTCCCCGGCTTCCGGGGGCGGCGGCCCGTTGTCGGTGGCGCAGGGCAGACTCGGGGGCATGGACTTCACGGTGCGGCCGGTGCGGCCGGAGGAGTACGAGCGAGCGGGCCAGCTGGTCGCCGAGGCATATCTGGCGGACGGGCTGCTGACGTTCGGCGAGGACGACACGTACGTGCACGAGCTGCGGGACGTGCGCCGCCGGGCGGCGGCGGAGCGCGCCGAGGTGCTGGTCGCGGTCGAAGGGGACGCCCGCGCGGTCGGCGGCGAGGTGCTGGGCAGTGTGACGTTCGTAACGGCGGGGTCGCCGTTCGCGGAGCTGAGCGGGCCGGGCGAGGGCGAGTTCCGGATGCTGGCGGTGGCCCGGGAAGCGCGCGGCCGGGGCGTGGGCGAGGCGCTCGTACGGGCCTGTCTGGACCGCTCCCGGGAGCTGGGCGCGCACCGGGTGGTGCTGTCCAGCACCCCCGATATGGCCACGGCCCACCGGCTGTACGAGCGGCTGGGGTTCGTCCGCACCCCGGCGCGGGACTGGCTGCCGCTGCCGGATCTGCCGCTCTGGGCCTTCGTCGCGGACCTCTGACGCCCGACCGACATGCGACACAACATATAGGGGTGGTTCCCAGGCGAGCCACTAGATGTATGCTCGTCCCAGCTGCCGACGCAGGGGAATCCGGTGGAAGTCCGGAGCTGTCCCGCAACGGTAAGCGATGTCCGGGCACGCCTGCCACACGCCGGCGGGTCCGTACGTCGTGAGCCCGAAAACCTCCGGCAGCGATCGATGACGTCCGGGTCTCGTGGATTGGGCTCGCGGACGCACACGGGTTGCCTCGACGGATTCGGGCATCCCGCCTGCGCCCGTACACAGCTCTCCCGCGCGGCCCCGCCGAGCGAGGGAGAGCAGCATCTTGACGATCGCACCACCGGCCGCGCCTACGGAGCCCGCCTCCGCCACCCCCCGTGCCGGCGACGGCCCGGCCGCAGCGCTCACCCGCACCCTCGCCGAGCTGACCGCCGACCTGCCCGCCACCGACCCCGCCCGGGTCGCCGCCGACGCCCTGCGCGGACGGCACCCGGGCTCCGGCGACGCGGAGTTGCGGGAGCTGGCCACCGAGGCCGCGGCGGCGCTCATCGCCGAGGAGCCGGAGTACTCGAAGCTGGCCGCCCGGCTGCTGACCCGGGCCGTCGCCGAGGAGGCCGCGGGCCAGGGCGCCACGAGCTTCTCCGCCGCGATCGCCGTGGGCCACCGCGAGGGCATCGTCGCCGACACCACCGCCGCGTTCGTCCGGCGGCACGCCGCCCGCCTCGACGCGCTGGTCGACGAGGCCGTCGCCGAGGGCCGCGACGACCGGTTCGGCTACTTCGGCCTGCGTACGGTCTCCACCCGCTACCTGCTGCGCCACCCCACCGAGCGCGCCGTCATCGAGACCGCCCAGCACTTCTTCCTGCGCGTCGCCTGCGGACTGGCCGCCGGCGACTCCGACGCCGCCGTGGCCGAAGTCGCCGAGCTGTACGGGCTGATGAGCCGCCTCGGCTACCTGCCCTCCTCCCCCACCCTCTTCAACTCCGGCACCCGCCACCCGCAGATGTCGTCCTGCTACCTGCTGGACTCCCCGCTCGACGAGCTGGACTCGATCTACGAGCGCTACCACCAGGTCGCCCGGCTCTCCAAGCACTCCGGCGGCATCGGCATCCCCTTCACCCGGGTCCGCTCCCGCGGCTCGCTGATCCGCGGCACCAACGGCCACTCCAACGGCATCGTCCCGTTCCTGCGCACCCTGGACGCCTCCGTCGCCGCCGTGAACCAGGGCGGCAAGCGCAAGGGCGCCGCCTGCGTCTACCTGGAGCCCTGGCACGCCGACGTCGAGGAGTTCCTGGAGCTGCGGGACAACACCGGCGAGGAGGCCCGCCGCACCCACAACCTCAACCTCGCGCACTGGATCCCGGACGAGTTCATGCGCCGCGTCGAGGCCGACGGCCCCTGGTCGCTCTTCTCGCCCGCCGAGGTGCCGGAGCTGACCGACCTGTACGGCGCCGAGTTCGACGCGGCGTACGCGCGCGCGGAGGCCGAGGGGCGGTACGTCAAGCAGGTCCCCGCGCGGCAGTTGTACGGGCGGATGATGCGTACCCTCGCGCAGACCGGCAACGGCTGGATGACGTTCAAGGACGCCGCCAACCGCACCGCCAACCAGACCGCGGAGCCCGGCGCCGTCGTGCACTCCTCGAACCTGTGCACCGAGATCCTGGAGGTCTCGGACGACGGCGAGACCGCGGTGTGCAACCTCGGCTCGGTCAACCTCGCCGCCCATCTCGGCGACACCGCCGGCGGCTGGGAAGGGGCGATGGACTGGGAGAAGCTGGACGCCACGGTCCGTACCGCCGTGACGTTCCTCGACCGCGTCGTGGACATCAACTTCTACCCCACCGAGCAGGCCGCCGCCTCCAACTCCCGCTGGCGGCCCGTGGGCCTGGGCGTGATGGGCCTCCAGGACGTCTTCTTCCGGCTGGGGCTGCCGTTCGACTCCCCGGCGGCGCGGGCGCTGTCCACCCGTATCGCCGAGCGCATCATGCTCGCCGCGTACGCCGCCTCCGCCGACCTCGCCGAGCGGCACGGCGCGCACCCGGCCTGGTCCCGCACCCGCGCCGCCCGCGGCGTGCTGCACCCCGACCACTACCCCGAGGCCGGCGCGGTCTGGCCGGAGCGCTGGACCGCGCTCCGCGCGCGCATCGCGGAGACGGGGCTGCGCAACTCGCTGCTGCTGGCCATCGCGCCGACCGCGACGATCGCCTCCATCGCCGGCGTCTACGAGTGCATCGAGCCGCAGGTCTCCAACCTCTTCAAGCGCGAGACGCTGAGCGGCGAGTTCCTCCAGGTCAACTCCTACCTGGTGGCCGAGCTGAAGGCGCTCGGGGTGTGGGACGCGCGAACGCGCGAGGCGCTGCGCGAGCACGACGGTTCCGTACAGGAGCTGACCTGGATCCCCGAGGAGGTCCGGGCGCGCTACCGCACGGCGTGGGAGATGCCGCAGCGCGCGCTGATCGACATGGCCGCGGCCCGTACGCCCTACCTCGACCAGGCCCAGTCGCTCAACCTCTTCATGGCCGCGCCGACCATCGGCAAGCTGAGCTCGATGTACGCCTACGCCTGGAAGTCCGGGCTGAAGACGACGTACTACCTGCGCTCCCGGCCGGCGACCCGGATCGCCCGCTCGGCCCGCGCCGCCGCGCCCGCCGGCGCCGCCCCCGTACCCCTGCCCGTCCAGCAGCCGCACGCCGACGACGCCGTCGCCTGCTCCCTGGAGAACCCCGAGACCTGCGAGGCCTGCCAGTGACCACCGCCACCGGAGCCAAGAACCTGCTCGACCCCGGCTTCGAGCTGACCCTGCGCCCCATGCGCTACCCGGACTTCTACGAGCGCTACCGGGACGCGATCAAGAACACCTGGACCGTCGAGGAGGTCGACCTCCACTCCGACGTCTCCGACCTCGCCAAGCTCTCGCCGGGCGAACAGCACCTCATCGGCAGACTGGTGGCGTTCTTCGCCACCGGCGACTCGATCGTGGCGAACAACCTGGTGCTCACGCTCTACAGGCACGTCAACTCGCCGGAGGCCCGCCTCTACCTCTCCCGCCAGCTCTTCGAGGAGGCCGTGCACGTCCAGTTCTATCTGACGCTGCTCGACACCTACCTCCCCGACCCGGACGAGCGGACCGCGGCGTTCGCCGCCGTCGAGAACATCCCGTCGATCCGCGAGAAGGCGCAGTTCTGCTTCCGCTGGATGGACTCCGTGGAGAACATCGAGCGGCTGGAGACCAGGGAGGACCGCCGCCGCTTCCTGCTCAACCTCATCTGCTTCGCCGCGTGCATCGAGGGCCTGTTCTTCTACGGCGCGTTCGCGTACGTCTACTGGCTGCGCTCCCGCGGCCTGCTGCACGGGCTCGCGACGGGCACGAACTGGGTGTTCCGCGACGAGAGCATGCACATGAACTTCGCGTTCTCCGTGGTCGACACGGTCCGCGAGGAGGAGCCGGGCCTCTTCGACGAGGAGCTGGGGCGGCAGGTGCGCGACATGCTCGACGAGGCGGTGCGGGCGGAGCTGCAGTTCGCGCAGGACCTGTGCGGCGACGGCCTGCCGGGGATGAACACCGACTCGATGCGCGCGTATCTGGAGTGTGTGGCGGACCAGCGGCTGGTCCGGCTGGGCTTCGCTCCGGTGTACGGGTCGCAGAACCCGTTCGCGTTCATGGAGCTGCAGGACGTGCAGGAGCTGACGAACTTCTTCGAGCGCCGCCCGTCCGCGTACCAGGTGGCGGTGGAGGGCTCGGTCGGGTTCGACGACGAGTTCTGAGCGCCGCGTGCCGGGCGGCCGGTGAGCCGCGGCGCCGGCCGGACCCGACCGCGGGGGGCGGGTCCGGCCGGCGGCCGCTCGCTGCTGCGGCGGCGTTGCCGCGCCGCTGGTGCTGCTGCTGCGCCCGCCCGCGGTCAGATGCCGCAGGAGGGAGCGGACCAGTAGCGCGAGGACCGGCCGTCCACGTGCGTGTGGTCGTTGTGACCCGGGTAGCCGGGACCGAGGATCCCGCCGAAGCCGTGGGTGCGCGCCTGCTGGGCCAGCCGGCAGAACGACGGGGAGCCGACGAGGTCGGCGGCCGTGCCGTACAGATGCTGGCTGTTGGAAGCGCCGCCGACCGCGCTGTTGCACGAGGTGGAGCGGAAGCCGCTGGTGATGTTGATCGGGACGTCGCCCAGCGCGTGCCTCATCGCCTCCAGCTTCCACATGGTGCGCTTGGCGTTCTCCTTGGCTGTCGCCGCGGATACCGCGCCACCGCTCCAGGTGGAGTTGCACTTGTTCAGCTCACCGTAGGTGAAGTGAATCGGGGTGCAGTCGGCGTCCTGGAGGCTGTAGATCTTGTTGAAGGTGTTGGTACCCGCGACGCCGTCCGAGGCGAGCCCGTACGCGCTCTGGAACTTGGCGACCGCGGCCTTGGTGCGCGGGCCGAAGTTGCCGTCGACGGCGAGGATTTCGCCGGACGTCACGTGCCCGGCCACCCGGATCTGCAGTTGGGTGACGTCCGAGCCGGACATGCCTTCCGAGAGCGTGCGGTTCCAGGTGTAGCACGAGTCCGCCTGCGCGGTGCCGGCGGTCGCGACCGTACCGACGACACACGCCGCCGCGATCATGACGATGCTGAGGATGAGTCTGACCGTACGTCTGAGCATGGGGCCTCCGTACCGTACGAATGGGGGGCTCCGAGCCTCGCGTGCGCCGGGCGCACGGTCAACGCACCGCCATTTCGCCAGTGGACTGGACCACTGCCGTAACCGCCGCGCAAGAGGCGGCGGTTACGGTCCGCGGGCGGCGGATCCGGGCAGGCCGGGGGCGTCAGTCGTTGGGGACGGTCTCGTACCGCGGGGTGTTCTCGGCCATCTGCTCCATGACGTCCTTGCGCTCGCGCTTGGAGAGCCGGTCGATGTAGAGCCGCCCGTAGAGGTGGTCCGTCTCGTGCTGCAGGCAGCGGGCGAAGTAGCCCGTGCCCGCCACCCGGAGGGGGTTGCCGTCGAGGTCGCGGCCGCTCACCACCGCGTAGTCCGGGCGGGCCAGCGACATGTACGCGCCGGGGACGGACAGGCAGCCCTCGTTGCCGTCGTCGAGCTGCCGGCGGTCGGCGGGCAGCTCCTCCAGCACGGGGTTGCACACGGCGCCCACGTGCCGTACGCCGTCGTCGTCCGGGCAGTCGTAGACGAAGACCTTGAGGTCGACCCCGATCTGGTTGGCCGCCAGGCCCACGCCCTCCGCCGCCCGCTGGCTGGCGAACATGTCGTCCACGAGCCGCCGCAGCGCGTCGTCGAACTCCGTCACGTCCCGGCACTCGCGGTGCAGCACCGGATTGCCGACCACCGTGATCGGCCGGGCCGTGCCCCGCTCGCGGGCCTCCCGCTCACGCGCCTCCGCGTCCGTCACGTCGTCGATGAACACGTCCGGCGACTCCGCTTCCCGCCCCGCCTGCTGCTGCTCCGCCTGCTGCGTCATGCTCGCCGCACGCCTTCCTGGTTCCCGCCCTCACGAGCTTTACGAAAAGACCGGAGTCCAGGGTACGGCCAGGTTCCGACAGCCTCAGACGACTTCCTCCAGATCCCGCCAGTCCCGGGTGTCCGGGCTGTCCGCCGCCCAGCTCTCCAGCAGCCCGCGCACCAGCGACGCGGGCGCGGCTATCCCGCACTCCCGCTCCGGCACCCACAGCCCGTCCTCGGTCCGGTGTACCAGCGGTCCCGGCTGGCCCGGCTCACTGTGGTCGTGCGGGTCGAGGGTCGCCTGCAGCGAGCCCTCGGCGCTGGGCATGCAGCTCTCCGAGCAGGTACGGCAGAGCAGCCGCACCGACGACGACCAGTCCTCGGCCGCGTACCCCGCCTCGGCCGCCAGCAGCTCGACGGCGTCCCGGTCCGCCTCGGTGGCCGCCTCCAGCAGCACCACCCACGTCGGCACCGGCGAGGGCGCCCAGAGCTCTATCTCGTCGAAGACCGGGTACGAGGGCCCCGCCTGCGTCGCCCGCTCGCCGTGCGGCACCCCGTCGTGCAGGACGACCTCGCCCCACCGCCGTCCCGACGACGGCAGCGGGATGCTCTGCACCTCGATCCGCGCCGGGTCGAGACGGCGGCCCCAGACGACCTCCGCCTCGCCCTCGGGCGACAGCCGCACCGCGGCGCTGCCCAGCTCCATGTCCTCCGGCGGCTCGGCCGCCCCCTGGTGCGTGGCGCCGCCGGGCACGGTCAGCCCGTACGCCTGCCAGGCCCGCCGCGCCAGCGGCCAGTCCTGGAGCGCGGTGGCGGCGATGCCGACGTTCCACCAGTCGGGCGCGCCCGACTCGCGGTCGAGCAGCGCGACGGCCCGCAGCCCCGCGGCGCGCGCCTGCTCCCAGTCGTGCCGGAACTTGTGCAGCAGCGCAAGGTTGAACCACGACTCCGACAGCCAGGGCTCCAGGCCCGCGGCACGGGTGAGCAGCGCGCCCGCGTCGTCGTACCGGCCGTCGCCGATCAACGTGAACGCGCGGTCGGTCGCCTGCCGCCACGAGGCGGAGGGCCGATGCCGTGTTCTGCCGAAGATCCTCACGATTCCTGCCTGCCGTCTTTGACTCCAGGATGACCACTGTGCGGCCCGTCCGCACGGCGTGCTCTCCCGGGGGCGCCGTTGCTCCCCGCAACTTCCTGTCCGCTCGGGTGCCGGGCTATGCCCGCATCCAACCACGCGGTGCCGTACACCCGCTTCTTACCGGTCAGTTCGCGCATACGCCACTCGCCAGCACCTCCCGGAGCGCGTCCACCACCACCGGGTCGTACTCGTCCGCAGTGGCCAGCCGCAGCCGCTCCAGGGCCGCCAGCGGCCCGGCGGCGACCGCGCCCTCACCCTTCGCGTTCCCCGTCACCAGCACGTCGTATGCGGCCGCCACGCGGACGATACGGGCCGCGACCGGCTGGTCACGGTACGGCTCCGCCTGCCGCTCCACGACGACGGCGACCTCGGCGGCCACCCCGGTCTGCCGCACCACCGCCCCGCCGAGCAGGGCGATGCGCCGCCGGTCGGCGAGGCTCTCGGCGCCGGGCGGCACGGTCCCGTCGCCGCCGGGGGGCACGGGGTCGGCCAGGGAGAGCTTGCCGAGGTCGTGCATGAGCGCGGCCTGCTCCAGCACGTCCAGCTCCCGCTCGGAGAGCCCCCGCACCCGGCCGATCGCCCGGCTGAGGGCGGCGACGCGGTGGGCGTGGCCCTGGCCGTGGTAGCCGGCCATCTCGGTCGCGCGGGCCAGGGAGGCGATGGTCTGGCGGTACGTGCGGCGTACCGCGGCGTAGCGGCGGAACGAGACCTGGGTGAGCAGCAGCGGCAGGCTCAGCACGGGCAGCGCCCACGGCCCGGCCACCTGCGCGGCCAGCGCGATGACGACGCCGGTCGCGCACATCGCGGAGCCGACGCCGGGCAGGGCGCGCAGCTCGTCGCGGAGCAGGGGGCCGTACGGCCAGCCGGTGCGGGCCCGGGCGAGGCAGGCGGCGAGCACGGCGTCGCAGAGCGCGGTCAGGGCGAGGACGCCGAGCAGCGCCAGTACGTAGCCGGGGCCCGCGGCGAGGCCCGCGACCGGGCCGCCGTCGCCCTCGCCGGGGGCGCCGGCGCACAGGGGGCGGCAGCAGGCGGCGGCGAAGGCGGTGCCGAGGACCCGGCGTACCAGGTGCTCGGCGGTGGGACCGCGGCCCCGGGCGACGTGCGGGACGGCGCCGACGACGGTGGCGGTGAAGGACACGGCGGCGATCTCCAGGACCGCGCCGCCCGCCGCGTCCGCGGGGATGCAGAGGAGCGCGTACCCGAGCGCCCCGGCGGTCGCCAACGGCGCGGGGATGCGCGCGGGGGCGCCCGCACGGTGGTCGCCCGCCACCTCGCCGAGCACGATGAGGAGGCCGAAGGCGAGGGCGGCCTCGGGCTGGGCGAGCCCGTGCGCGAGGGTCCAGCAGAACCCGGCCGCGGTCGCCGCCCCGGCGGCCCCGACCGCCACGCGCACCTCGGGCGGGGTCCGGTGCCGGGCGCGGCGAACCGATTCGCTCACGGGGCGCCACCGCTGCGTACGACGTCCGCCGTACCGCCCGCCGCGCTGTCGCCGCGCCGCTCCCCGGCCCCGCCGCGCAGCGGGGCGGGGACGGCGGCCGGCTCGTCCGCGGTGACCTCGGCGTGCCAGCCGCGCCGCTCGATCGCACCGGCCAGCGCCCGCACCATCCGGGGGTCGAACTGCGCCCCCGCGCACCGCCGCAGCTCCGCCAGCGCCGCGGGCACCTCGCGGGCGCGGCGGTAGGAGCGGGTCGAGGTCATGGCGTCGAAGGCGTCGGCGACCGCCACCACCCGGGCGTATTCCGGAATCCCCTCACCGGTGAGCCCGTACGGGTAACCGCCGCCGTCCATCCGCTCGTGGTGGTGCAGGATGGCCGAGCGCACCTCCTCCAGGAAGCCGATGCCGCGGACGATCTCGTGCCCGTACTCGGGGTGCAGCTCGATGATCCGCCGCTCCTCCGGCGTCAGCGGCCCGTCCTTGCGCAGGATGCGCGTCGGCACGCCGAGCTTGCCCACGTCGTGCAGGATCCCGGCGAACCGCAGGACCTCCTGCCGCCGCTCGTCCATGCCCAGCTCGCGCGCGATGAGCACCGACGCGCGGCCGACCCGCTCGCTGTGGCCGCGGGTGTAGCGGTCCTTGATGTCGACGGCCTGCACCAGCGCGCGGATCGTCGCCTGGTGCGCCGCGCGTTCGCGGTTGGCCTGGGCGAACGCCCAGCAGGAGATGGCCATCGGCAGCAGCACGAGCAGCCCGCTGGCGGGCCCGTGCGGGCTGTGCCAGAGCATCGCCATCATCATCCCGGCGAGCCCGTGCACGAGGTACGTGCCCGCCGCCGCGGGCGCGCCGGCGAGCGCGGCGCGCGGGGAGCGGCGCTCGGCGGCGGCCTGCATCAGGGCGGCCAGGCAGGTGAGTACGGTCCAGAAGGCCGCGACCGCGGCGAGCGCGGCGGGCAGCAGTGCGGGGAACCCGGCCTCGCCGAGCCTGGCGTCCCCGGGCATGCGCCCGGCGGCGTACGCGGCCGCCCAGCCGGCGAGCGCGAGTTCCGCGGCCCGCCACAGCCGCCGCGGGGCGGCGGGCTGCTCGGCGATCCGGGCGGTCAGCGCGCCCGGGAGGGGGACGAGGGCCGCCGCGGAGGGCGGCAGCAGAAACGCTCCTGCAAGGAGGACGGGGAAGAACGCGCCGATACCGTCGGGCACCCGTCCGGCCAGCGGCGGGACACGCCACAGGTGTTCACCGGCCGCGTAGACGACGGCCAGCAGGGCCAGCGCCGCCCAGGGGGTCGCGGCACCCGGCCGCAGCGCGGGAGCGGCGCACGCCGCGGTAGCGAGCAGTGCGCACAGCAGACAGGCGCGCCCGGCCGCAGAGACCTGCGCCACCTGCCCCATGCGCCCCACGCTCCTCGTCCGCGCTGTACTCCGTACGAGTTGGGGAGCATAGGGCGGCACCTACGGCCGAATGGGGCGCAGTTGCGTAAAAGAACACTACGAGGCGGGTGGATTCGCACCTTCGAGTGACGTGGGACGGCCCTCGTCACCGGCGTCGAGCACCGGCTGCTCCGGTACCTCGTCGCCGGACCTGATGGTGTCGATCCGGCCCATCACCTTCGCGCGCAGATCCGCCGGTACGTCGTCCTGCCCGCAGCAGCGCTTGACGAGCTTCTTCACGGCCTGCTCCAGGCCGTACTTCTCCAGACAGGGGCTGCATTCGTCGAAGTGCACCTGGAACTTCGCGCAGTCGCCTTCGGGCATCTCCTTGTCGAGATACTCGTAGAGGTGGTCGAGGACCTCTGAGCAATCCGTCTCGTGCGCCTCTCCGCAGCTCATGATCCCGAGCCCTTTCCCGTGTGCGACCCGGCCGACTCAGGGCCGGCACCCGCCGGCATCAGACCGCGCTCCTGCGCGTAGTCCTCCAGGAGACCGCGCAACTGGCGGCGACCGCGGTGCAGCCGGGACATGACCGTACCGATCGGTGTCCCCATGATGTCCGCGATCTCCTTGTAGGCAAAGCCCTCGACGTCCGCCAGATAGACCGCGATCCGGAACTCCTCCGGGATCGCCTGGAGGGCCTCCTTCACGTCCGAGTCCGGCAGGTGGTCGAGCGCCTGGGCCTCGGCGGAGCGCAGACCGGTCGACATGTGCGACTCGGCGCGCGCGAGCTGCCAGTCCTCGATCTCCTCGGCGGCGCTGCGCTGCGGCTCACGCTGCTTCTTGCGGTACGAGTTGATGAACGTGTTGGTCAGGATGCGGTAGAGCCACGCCTTCAGGTTCGTGCCCTCGCGGAACTGGTGGAAGGACGCGTACGCCTTGGCATAGGTCTCCTGCACCAGGTCCTCCGCGTCGGAGGGATTGCGCGTCATGCGCAGCGCGGCCGAGTACATCTGGTCGAGGAACTGGAGCGCGTCGCGCTCGAAGCGCGCGTTCCGCTCGGCGGACGTCTCCTCGGGCGCCTTCGGCTCCTCGGCCGCCCCGCCCTTCCCCGTGTCGGTCCCAGTGACGAGACCCACCTCCTCCAGCACCGTGGTGGAGCCTCCCGTGGCCCCGTACGGTTCGGAGGATAGACGACGTACGTGCACATCCGCCGCCCAGTACTTCTCCGCTGCCTCCGGCTGCGGACGAGACGGGCATGCGACCCCGGTCATGCGTTTCCCTTCGACGATCGCGTGACGTACACCGGTGAGAACGCACCCCGCCGATGCCGCATTCCCCGGGCGGCCCCTGTGAACCGCCGCCTGTACGGGCCCCGGCCTGCCCGGACGGGTGCCAAGGGGCGCGGGCGGAGGAGGGCACGGATCTGCGACGTCGCCTGTGCGGGAGCGCCGGGGGCGCGTGCCGCTCGCCTAGATTGTGGTGTGTGAAGCCCACCACCCAGACCGTCGCCACCCCGCCCGGCGACGCCCGGATCACCTGGCACCGGGCCGCCCGGCCGCGGCTCGTGCTCGCGCTGAGCCACGGCGCCGGCGGCGGTATCGAGGCCCGTGATCTGCGGGCGCTGGCCGGCGCGCTGCCCGCCGAGGGGGTCACCGTCGCGCTCGTCGAGCAGCCGTGGCGGGTCGCGGGACGCAAGCTGGCGCCCGCGCCCAAGACCCTCGACGCCGGGTGGACGGCCCTGTGGCCCGCCCTGGAGAAGCCCGGCGTGCCGGTCGTCGCGGGCGGCCGGAGCGCAGGCGCCCGGGTCGCGTGCCGTACGGCCCGGGACCTCGGCGCCCTGGCGGTGCTCGCCCTGGCCTTCCCGCTGCACCCGCCGGGCAAGCCGGAGAAGTCGCGGCTGGCGGAGCTGCTGGACGCCGGGGTGCAGACCCGCGTGGTGCAGGGCGAGCGCGACCCGTTCGGCGGCCCCGCGGAGTTCCCCGCGGACGTCGACGTCGTGCCTGTGCCGTACGCGGACCACGGCTTCGCCGTGGCCAAGAGCGCGCCGCCCGACGAGGCCGCAACCGCAGCCACGATCACCGCCGCCGCGGCGGACTGGCTCGCAGGACTGCGCTGACGCCCGGCGTGCCCCGTACCCGCGCCACCGCCGCCCCGCGGAGCGCCGGGCGGATCAGTCGGCCTTGAGCTTCTTCCTCTTCGAGTGGGCACGGGCCAACAGCACGATGAGCACGAAGACGGCGGCGAGAATGCAGAGCACCACGATCACCGTCGTGCCGCTGGTCTCGCCGCCGGAGCCGCCGCCGCCGAAGCTGCGGCCCCGGCCGCGGCGCGCGAGTAAGTCGGGAACGTCCTGGAGGTAGGTCATGAGCGGGCAGCTTAGGCCGATGGAGAACGGGGACGGAGCCGGCCCCGGGAAACCGCCGCCTGGACCTCGCCGGGCCGGGCGGACCCGGCCCGGGACCGCCCGGCCAACGCGGCCCCTAGAACCCCCTAGAACCCCCTAGAACAGGGTCTCCTCCTCCGGCGCCGCTATCTCCTCCACCAGCTCCGCGCCGTTGTTGCGCACGTCGCTCACCTTCGTCGACACCGGGAACGCCCGCAGCAGCCCCGCCGGCGGCGGGGTCAGCAGTTCGCGCAGGGCTTCCGGGTCCTTGTTGGCCGGGTCGAGCCAGGCGTCCCAGCGGTCCGGGGTGAGCATCAGCGGCATCCGCGGGTGGATCTCGGCGAGGGTGTGCGGCCCCGGCTCCCCCGCGGAACCGCCGGCCAGCTCCGTGGTCTCCGCCTCCGTCGTGACCACCGTGCACGTCACCCACCACGCGCGCGGGTCGTCGTCCGGCAGCGTCTTGTCCCTCCAGAACTCGAAGAGCCCGGCCATCGCGAAGACCGAGCCGTCGGCCGGGGTGACGAAGTACGGCTGCTTGCGGGGCCGCTTCTTCTTGCCCTGCTCCTCCAACTGCCGCTCGCCCTTGAACGTCAGCCACTCGAAGTAGCCGTCGGCCGGCAGCAGGCAGCGGCGGGAGGCGAAGGCGCGGCGGTAGGCCGGCTTCTCGTGCACGGTCTCGGCCCTGGCGTTGATCATCTTCACGCCCAGGTCCGGGTTCTTCGCCCAGGACGGCACGAGGCCCCAGCGCAGCGCCCGCAACTGCCGCACGGGCCGGGGGTCGTCCGAGTCCCGCTCGGGGCGCTCCAGCACCGCGTACACGTTCTTGGTGGGCGCCACGTTGTAGTCGGGCGCGAGCGTCTCCTCCGGGTCCCACTTCTCCACCTCGAAGAGGTTGACGAGGTCCTCGGGTTTCCTGCTCGCCGCGTACCGTCCGCACATGGGTGACAAGACTGCCACGCCCCTCTGACAGCCCGCACACGGTGCCTTGGCTACCCTGCTCGTCCGAGCACCGGGAGGGCACATGGAAGGAACCAGCCTCGGCGAGCTGTGGGACCGCGTCGTCGGGACGCAGCCGGACCCCTCGGAGTGGCTGGTCGTGGTGACGGGGCTGGTGGCGCTCTCCGTCGTGCTGCCCTGGGGCGTATGGCGCGTGGCGCGCAACGCCGTCACCATCGCGCACGAGGGCGGCCACGGCCTCGTCGCCGTGCTGACCGGCCGCCGCCTGGAGGGCATACGCCTGCACTCCGACACCTCTGGCCTGACCGTCAGCCGCGGCAAGCCCTCCGGCGTCGGCATGGTCCTCACCGCCGCCTCCGGCTACACCGCCCCGCCGCTGCTCGGCCTCGCCGGCGCCTGGCTGCTGGCCGACGGGCGCATCACGGCGGCGCTGTGGGGCGCGATCGCCCTGCTCGCGGCGATGCTGCTGATGATCCGGAACGCGTACGGGGTGGTGACCGTCGTCCTGACCGGGGCCGCGTTCTTCCTCGTCTCCTGGCTGACCGAGCCGGAGGTGCAGGCGGCGTTCGCGTACGGGGCCGTGTGGTTCCTGCTGCTCGGTGGGGTGCGGCCGGTCTTCGAGCTGCAGCGCAAGCGGCGCCGCGGCGAGGCGCCGCAGTCCGACGCCGACCAGTTGGGGCGGCTGACGCACACCCCCGCCGGGCTGTGGGTGTTCCTGTTCTACGTCGTCGCGCTCTGCGCCCTCGCCGGCGGCGCCCGCTGGCTGCTCGACCTCTGATCCGCCCGGCGCACCCGCTCCCGCCCGCGACCCCGGCGCCGCCGTCCACAACCCGCCGGTTGTCCACAGGCGGCGGGCGAACCCTGCGAGGGGCGGTCCGGCCCGCATAGGGTGAGTGCCATGACCGCTTCGCAGAGCAGCCCCTGGCCCGCGCCGACCGCCTCAGGCCCGGTGACCGCGGCCGTCACCGTGCCCGGGTCGAAGTCGGTCACGAACCGGGCGCTGGTGCTCGCCGCGCTCGCCGCCGGGCCCGGCCGGCTGCGCCGGCCGCTGCGTTCGCGCGACAGCGCCCTGATGGCGGGCGGCCTGCGGGCCCTCGGCGTCGGCATCGAGGAGGGCGCAGGACCGGACGGCACCGAGGAGTGGCGCGTCACCCCGGGCGGCGGCCTGCGGGGCGACGCCGCGGTGGACGTGGGCAACGCCGGCACGGTCATGCGCTTCCTGCCGCCCGTCGCCGCCCTGGCCGAAGGACCGGTCCGCTTCGACGGCGACCCGCGCAGCCACGAGCGCCCGCTGCACGGCGTGATCGACGCGCTGCGCGCCCTCGGCGCCCGGATCGACGACACCGCGCAGGGCAGCCGCGGCGCCCTGCCGCTGACGGTGTACGGGGAGGGGACGCTACGGGGCGGCCCGGTCGAGGTCGACGCCTCCTCGTCCTCCCAGTTCGTCAGCGCGCTGCTGCTGTCCGCGCCGCGCTTCGACAAGGGCGTGGAGCTGCGGCACACGGGCGACCGGCTGCCCTCGCTGCCGCACATCCGGATGACCGTGGAGATGCTGCGGGGGGCCGGCGCCGAGGTGGACGCACCGGAGGACGGCGGCGAGCCGCACGTGTGGCGGGTGGCGCCGGGCGGCCTGCGCGGCCGGGACCTGACCGTGGAGCCGGACCTGTCGAACGCCCAGCCGTTCCTGGCCGCCGCGCTCGTCACCGGCGGCCGGGTGACGATTCGCGACTGGCCCCGGCAGACCACGCAGCCCGGCGACGCGCTGCGCGAGATCTTCACGGAGATGGGCGGCTCCTGCGAGCTGGTGACCACCGCGGCCGGCACGGACCTGGTCTTCACCGGCGCTTCCTCGCCGGGCGGCGTCCGCGGCATCGACATCGACCTCTCCGAGGTCGGCGAGCTGACGCCCGGCATCGCCGCGGTGGCGGCGCTGGCGGGTTCGCCGTCCCGGCTGCGCGGCGTCGGCCATCTGCGGCTGCACGAGACGGACCGGCTCGCCGCCCTCACCCGGGAGATCAACGGGCTGGGGGGCGACGTCACCGAGACCGGCGACGGCCTGGAGATCCGCCCCCGCGCGCTGCACGGCGGCGTCTTCCACACGTACGACGACCACCGGATGGCCACCGCGGGCGCGGTGCTGGGCCTGCTGGTGAAGGGGGTGCAGGTGGAGAACGTGGAGACGACCGCCAAGACCCTGCCCGACTTCCCCCGGATGTGGGCCGGCCTCCTCGCCGGGACGGACACAGGACCCGGAGCCGGGCCCGCAGCCGGCGCGTCCGCCGCCGCGGCCCCGAGAGACTGACCCGCGCGATGCGGCGCTACGGCAAGAACCCCGACGAGGACGACGTCCGCGTACGCCCGGACCGCCGGGGCAGCCGCCCCCGCAGCCGCAACCGCCCCAAGCACGAGGACGCCGCCGAGGGCTTCGTCCTCACCGTCGACCGCGGCCGCATCACCTGCCTCGTCCAGGAGCGCACGATCACCGCCATGAAGGCGCGCGAGCTGGGCCGCAAGGGCATCGTCGTCGGGGACCGGGTCGCCGTCGTCGGGGACGTCTCCGGCGACCCCGGGACGCTGGCGCGCATCGTCCGCGTCGAGGAGCGCAGGTCGGTGCTGCGCCGCACGGCAGACGACGACGATCCGTACGAGCGCGTGGTCGTCGCCAACGCCGACCAGTTGGCCATCGTCACCGCCCTCGCCGACCCGCCGCCGCGGCCGCGGCTGGTGGACCGCTGCCTGGTCGCCGCGTACGACGGCGGGCTCGACCCGCTGCTCGTGCTGACGAAGTCGGACCTGGCACCCGCCGACGAGCTGCTGGAGTCGTACGCGCCGCTGGGCGTACGGGCCGTCGCCTGCAACCGCGACGAGCTGGCCACCGGCGAGGGCGCCGCCCGCGTGCTGGACCTGCTCACCGACCGCGTCACCGCCTTCGTCGGCCACAGCGGCGTCGGCAAGACCACTCTGGTCAACGCCCTCGTGCCGGAGCGCCAGCGGGCCACCGGCGAGGTGAACGTCGTCACCGGCCGCGGCCGGCACACCACGACGTCGGCGCTCGCCCTGCCGTTGCCCGACGACAAGGGCTGGGTCATCGACACCCCGGGCGTGCGGTCGTTCGGCCTGGCGCACGTGGATCCCTCGCGCGTCATCCACGCCTTCCCCGACCTGGAGCCCGGGACGGCGGACTGCCCGCGCAACTGCAGCCACGACGAGCCGGACTGCGCGCTGGACGCCTGGGTCGCCGGGGGCCACGCCGACCCCGCGCGGCTGGCCTCGCTGCGCCGCCTGCTCGCCACCCGCGAGCGCCGGGAAGGGGACTGACCGCGGCCGGGCCCGCGGGCTGCCGAAGCGTTTCGGCAGGTCCGTCGCCCCCGCGGACGCGTGTTGGGCATAATCGCAGGAGCGTCAACCGAACGGGAGGCACTACACGATGGCGTGGCTGCTGGTCGTCGTGGCCGGAATCCTCGAAACCGGCTTCGCCGTCTGCCTCAAGCTCTCCCACGGCTTCACCCGGCTGTGGCCGACGGTTGCCTTCTGCGTGTTCGCGCTCGGCAGCTTCGGCCTGCTGACGCTGTCGCTGAAGAAGCTCGACGTCGGCCCGGCGTACGCGGTGTGGACGGGCATCGGTGCCGCGGGCACCGCGATCTACGGCATGGCCTTCCTCGGCGACATGGTCTCCACGCTGAAGCTCATCTCCATTTCGCTGGTGATCGTCGGCGTCATCGGCCTGCAGCTGTCCGGCTCGGCGCACTGAGCGCCAGCAGCCCGCGCACCGTACGCTCCACGTCCTCGCCCCGGGCCGCGGGCGCGACCACGTAGGACAACGTCAGCCGGGTCACCGCCTCGCAGACCCGGCGGCGTTCGCCGAGGGTCCCCGGCAACTGCTCCTCCAGCGCCCGCAGTACCCGGTCGCGTACCTCATCGACCAGCTCGGCAGGCGTCTCCACCGACGGGTCCGGGCGCCGTACGCCCGGCGTCCCGCCCCGGGCGGGCGCGCGCCGCGCCGGGGTCGGCAGTTGCTCGCCCCAGCAGCCGGTGAGCGCGGCGCGCACCAGCGGGTTGCCGCGCGCGGCGCGCAGGGTCCAGGTGACCAGCGCGAGCAGTCGGCCACCGGCGTCGGCGCCGGATCTGCGGGCGCCTGCCAGCGTCCGTTCCACGCCCGCGAGATAGCCGTCGATCTCGCGTCTGACGAGGGCCTGGGCGAGGCCCTCCTTGCTGCCGAACTCGTTGTAGAGGGTCTGGCGGGACACCCCGGCCGCGGCGGCGACGTCGACCATCCGCACCGCCGCCCAGGGCCGGCTCCTGAGTGCCGCGAAGGCGGCGTCGAGAAGTGCCTCTCGCGCTGTGGGCATCCTGGCCTCCAGAGGGCGACCGTGCGCTCAGAATTGACGCACCGCCAGGTGCTGTCAAGGGTCCGTACGAGGGGCTCGGAGACCCGCCACGCGCGCGGGCGAAGGTTGGCGGTGCACCTTTGGGGTTACTGTTCGTTGCATGGCCGGTTTTCATGATGATCTGCGTCTCGCCCACGTCCTGGCGGACGCCGCCGACGCCACCACGATGGAGCGGTTCAAGGCCCTCGACCTGAAGGTCGAGACGAAGCCGGACCTGACTCCGGTGTCGGAGGCGGACAGATCGGCGGAGGAGCTGATCCGCTCCTCACTGCGCCGCGCCCGGCCACGCGATGCCGTGATGGGCGAGGAGTACGGCACCGAGGGCACGGGCCCCCGGCGCTGGATCATCGACCCCATCGACGGTACGAAGAACTACGTGCGCGGCGTCCCCGTCTGGGCGACGCTCATCGCGCTGATGGCGCCGGGCCCCGAGGGCAACCAGCCGGTCGTCGGCGTGGTGTCGGCGCCGGCCCTCGGCCGCCGGTGGTGGGCGGTGCAGGGCGGGGGCGCGTACACCGGCCGCAGCCTGGCGAAGGCGAGCCCGCTGCGGGTGTCGGGCGTCCAGCGCATCGAGGACGCCTCGTTCGCGTACTCCTCGCTGCACGGCTGGGACGAGCGCGGCCGGCTCGACGGCTTCCTGCACCTGACCCGCGACTGCTGGCGCAGCCGGGGGTACGGGGACTTCTGGCCGTACATGATGGTCGCCGAGGGGACGGTGGACATCTGCGCGGAGCCGGAGCTGTCGCTGTGGGACATGGCGGCGTGCGCGGCGATCGTGGCGGAGGCGGGCGGCTCGTTCACCGGTCTCGACGGCGAGCCAGGGCCGCACAGCGGCAACGCCGCGGCGTCCAACGGGCTGCTCCACCAGGAACTGCTGAAGTACCTCGGCCCGTAGCGGCACGTCCGGACCGCCGGTCAAACCCGCGCCCGGGGGCGCGGGGGACGGCGGCCGGGCATCTCCCGCCCCTTGTTGCCCTCTCCTGAGCGTGCCAATCTGGCAATGACAGACCTTGTGAACTTGTGAAAACCTTCACAGGTCGCGCAAGGGCCCGTTCGCACGTCTAGGAGGTGGCTCCACCCCATGCTCGTCCGCGACGCCATGAGCACGGTGGTCCTCACCATCGGCCCCGCACACACACTCCGCCAGGCCGCCCGGCTGATGTCGGCGCGGCGCGTCGGCGCGGCGATCGTCCTCGACCCCGACACCAGCGGGCTCGGCATCCTGACCGAGCGCGACATCCTCAACTCCGTCGGCGCCGGCCAGGATCCGGACACCGAGAAAGCCGACGACCACACGACCACGGACGTCGTCTTCGCCGCACCCGGCTGGACCCTCGACGACGCCGCCGACGCGATGACCCACGGCAGCTTCCGCCATCTGATCGTCCTCGACGACGCGGAGCCGGTGGGCGTCGTGTCCGTACGCGACATCATCCGCTGCTGGACCCCCGCGCGGCAGGTGCCGGAGCGCCGCGAGACAGCCCTCGCGTAGCGCGCCCGGACGCGTCAGAGGGGCCGGGAGCCCGACCGGCATCCCGACCCCTCTGTCCGTGCACGGCAACCGGTCCGCGCCCGCGCAGGGCCTGGAGCACGGTCCCGGAACCGATCGCCGCAGTCTGTCGGCGAGCTTACATTAGACATAGTCCAAGTCAAGATGCCAATGAAGTTCGTATGGGTTCTGGTCATAGAGCGGTGCGCTGCTACCCTGAATGCATGAGCGACCTCCTGGAGCGACTGCGCGGCCGCGGCTTCCGGCTCACCGCACAGCGGCGAGTCGTGGCCGAGGTCCTGGACGGCGACCACGTGCACTACACGGCCGACGAAGTACTCGCGCGTGCCACCGCCCGGCTCCCGGAGATCTCCCGGGCGACCGTCTACAACACGCTGGGCGAGCTGGTCGCCCTCGGCGAAGTGCTCGAAGTCAGCACGGACGGCCGCGCCAAGCGGTACGACCCGAACGCCCACAGTGCGCACCAGCACCTGGTCTGCAGCCGCTGCGGCTCGATCCGGGATGTGCGCCCGGAGGGCGACCTGCTGTCGACGCTGCCCGAGGCCGAGCGCTTCGGCTTCCGGGTCTCCGGCGCGGAGGTCACATATCGCGGCATCTGCCCGGACTGCGCGGAGCGCAGCGCTTAGTAATTTGCACTGGTCGATCGGCCAGGGGTAGTGTTGGTTTCACCGACGCGGGGTGGAGCAGCTCGGTAGCTCGCTGGGCTCATAACCCAGAGGTCGCAGGTTCAAATCCTGTCCCCGCTACCACTGACGGAGGCCCGGACCACTTGGTCCGGGCCTCCGTCGTTGTCTGTGCGCGGGCGAACACTACACGGAAGCGGCCGGCGGCTGTGTGCCGCCGGCCCGCTCTCTCAGGCGGTCAGCTCCTGTGCGAGCGCGTCCCGCAGCCGGGCGGCGCGCTCGGCGACCTCCGCGGGGCCCAGCTCCACCGCGCGCGACGACCAGTGCTGGCTCTCCGGCAGGTCGCCCCGCCGCGCCGCCAGCAGCGCCAGCCGCAGCGCCGCGCGGCCGTGGCCGTGCTCCGCCGCCCGGCGCCACCAGATCGCCGCCTCCGGCACACTGCCCTCCCGGGCCAGCAGCAGGCCCAGGTTGAACGCGCCGTTGCGGCTGCCGGCCTCCGCCGCGGCCCGGTACCACCGGCCCGCGGCCTCCGTGTCGCCCCGGGCGGCCGCGCGCATGCCCAGCCGCACCTGGGCACGCCGGTGCCCCTGCCGCGCGGCCTGCTCGTACCACCGCTCGCACTCGGCGGCGTCGGCGTCCGAGCCGCCCGCGCCGGCCGTACCCGCAGAACCCGCGCCGCCCCACGCCCGCGCACTGCGCGAGCCCGCGGCGTCCGGCCCCGGCCCCGCTCCGGGCCCGGGCCGCCGGTCGTCCAGCAGTGCCGCCAGCCGGAACGCCGCCTCGGGGCTGCCGCCCTCGGCGGCCGTCCGCAGCCGGTGCTCGGCGTCCTTCTCCTCGCCGTCGCGCAGCAGCGCGATGCCGACCTGCAGCGCGGCCTCCACGTGCCCGGCCGACGCGGCGCGCTCGTACCACTGCCGCGCGCCCGTCTCGTCGTCCCGGCCCGCGTGGATGATCCCGAGGTTGAACGCGGCGTCGACGCTGCCCGCCTCCGCGGCCTTCGAGAACCACGGCTCGGCGCCCGCGGCGTCGCCGCGCTGCAGCAGCAGCACGGCCAGCGCGTTGGCCGCCTCGCAGTGCCCGGTGTACGCGGCCTGCCGATACCACTGCTCGGCCTGCTCGACCCGGTTCTCCCCGGCGCACAGCAGCGCCAGGTTGTATGCGCCGTTGACGTCGCCCGCACCGAGCGCCGCCCGGTACCACCGCTCCGCCTCCTGCGGCTCGCCGCGGTCGGCGTAGAGCGCGCCGAGCGCGTTCGCCGCGTTGCCGTCGCCGTCCTTGGCCGCCTGGCGCCACCACACGGCCGCGCTGGCGTCGTCCCCGGCGTCGCGCAGCAGGAAGCCCAGCGCGCAGGCCGCGCGCGGCTCGCCGCCCCGCGCGGAGATCACGTACCACCGGCCGGCCTCCTGCGACTCGCCGCGCTCCTCCAGGAGCGTGCCGAGGTGCAGGGCGGCGCGCACGTGCCCGCGCGCGGCGGCCTGCCGGTACCACTGCTCGGCCTCGGCGACCGGGTCGTCACCGGTCCCGGGCCCGCCGCGGACGAGGCTCACCGCGCCCGGCGCCGCCGGGGGCGTCAGCCGCGTACCGGTCTCGACGCCGCTGCCGGACCTGGCCCGGGTGCCGGTGTCCAGGACGCGCGCGAGGCGGTACGCCGCCTCGCGGTGCCCCTTGTCCGCGGCGATCCGGAACCAGCGCTCCGCGCCCACGTCGCTGCGGTGCTCCAGCAGGTCGGCGAGCGCGTACGCGCCCAGCGCGTGCCCGGCCTCGGCGGACTGACGCAGCCAGTACTCGGCGCCGGGCTCGTCGCCGTTCTCCCGGTAGTAGCGCCCCAGCGCGTGCGCGGCGGCGGGCGAGCCGCCGACCGCGGCGATACGCCACCAGCCGGCCGCCTCGTGCACCTGGCCGCGCTGGTAGAGCAGCACGCCCAGGTTGTTCGCCGCCGCCCGGTCGCCCTCGGCGGTCGCCGCGCGCAGCACCGGCTCCGCGCCGTCCAGGTCCCCCTTGCGCAGCAGGGCGGCGCCCCGCGCGCTGAGCTGCGCCACGGCCGGATCCTGGCCGCGCGCAGCGCTCGGCTCACCGGCGGCGGGAGCCTTGCGCTCCTGCCCTCCGGTGCCCCCTGTCTTACGGGCGTCCAACACCCTTGCCTCGTCCCCCATGAGGTCCATCGTCGCACCACCTGCAACCCGCGTACACCTGGTATACCGCAGCCAGGAAGGTCACTTCAGCGGTTTGTCGACTTCCCGACACAACGACTGATCAAACCTTGTCACGCCTACACCCCCCAAAACAATGACCTCGGGAACACACACACGACACATCCGTCCCCCCACCACCACACCGCCCCCACGGTGCCCACGGATCATGCGGCAGGAACACGTCGAGGCCCGGAGTCCGATGGACTCCGGGCCTCGATCTCGCGTAGCGGGGACAGGATTTGAACCTGCGACCTCTGGGTTATGAGCCCAGCGAGCTACCGAGCTGCTCCACCCCGCGTCGTGTGCCGTAAGGCTATCACGCTGCCGGGGGCCCCAACGCCGCCTGTCCTCGCGGCCCGTGGCCCGCCGGACGTCACGTCCGGCGGGCCACGGCCGCCCTAGGCCCCGCCGCCTCCGCCGTCACCGGCATCACCGGCATCACTGCCGCCTCCGCCGTCACCGCCGCCGCCGTCGTCGGCTCCGTCACCGGCTCCGTCGCCGTTCGCGCCGGCCTGCTGCTCGGCGTCCTCGATCCGCTGGAGCGCCTCCTCCAGGTCGTCCTGGGCCCGGCCGTACGCCTCCCAGTCCTGGTCCTGGAGCGCCTGCTGACCGTCCTCGTAGGCCTTCTGGGCGTCCTCCACGGCGTCCTGGAGACTGCCGCCGGCCGGCGGTTCCTCTGCCGGTGGTGGCTCCTCGCCCGTGTCCTCGGGTGATGTCGCTTCCTCCACCCCGAAGACGACGTTCAGCGCCTTGGGCAACGTGTCCTCGAAGGCCGTCTGGTCGCCGTACGTGACCAGCACCTTGCGCAGCAACGGGTAGCCGGTGCCGGTGCCTTGCACGTACACCGGCTCGATGTAGATCAGTCCGCCCTCCAACGGCACCGTCAGCAGGTTGCCGTAGATGACTTCCGAATCGCCTCTCTGGAGGATGTTGATCTGGTCGGCGATCGCGGCGTTGGAGTTGAATCTGGACTGCACGAGCTTCGGTCCCGGCACGGGACTGTTGGGTGGCAGCTTCAGGATTCTGATCTGACCGAAGTCGTCGGTGCGCGCGTCCGCGCCCACGGCCATGTACGCGCCCAGGTTGTTGCGGTTGCGTGGCGTGAACGTGGTCGTCAGCGAGAACGACCGCGAGTCCTGATCCGGCATCTTCATACTGAGGTAGTAGGGCGGCACCGAACTCTCGACCTTGGTGGTCGGGTCGTCCGGGATCTCCCACTGCTCACTGCCGGAGTAGAACTGCTTGGGGCTGGTGACGTGGTACTGCGTCAGCAGCTCGCGCTGGACCTTGAAGAGGTCCTGCGGGTAGCGCAGGTGGTCCATCAGCGCGTCGCTGATCTCCGCACGCGGCTTGACCGTGTCGGGGAACGCCTTCATCCAGGTCTTGAGGACGGGGTCCTCGGTGTCCCACTCGTAGAGGTCCACGCTGCCGTCGTAGGCGTCGACGGTGGCCTTCACCGAGTTGCGGATGTAGTTGACCTGGTTCTGCTGGGCGATCACCGAACGCTGGTCGTCCGTCAGCGAGTCGGCCGTCGTGTCGCCCAGGGTGGTCCTGGTCGAGTACGGATAGCCGTTGCTGGTGGTGTAGGCGTCCACGATCCAGGTGATACGCCCGTCGACCACCGCCGGATACGGGTCGCCGTCGATCGTCAGCCAGGGCGCGACGGCCTCCACCCGCTCCTTCGGGGTGCGGTTGTAGATGATCTGCGAGCCCTCGCCGATCGCACCGGAGTACATGATCTGCGGCTCGCTGAACGTCAGCGCGTACGCGGCCCTGTTGATCGGGTTGGAGAGGTCGACGCCGCTGTCGCCCTTGTAGCGGTACGTCTTCTCGCCGGAGTCGTCGGCGTAGTCGACCTCGTCCTGCGGGCCGCCCACGATCGAGTAGTCGCGGGTCTGCTCGCCGTAGTAGATGCGCGGCTCGTACTCGCCGAGCTCGCCCTCGGGCGGCAGGTTCTTCTCCGTGTACGCCGGGTCGCCGTCCTCGGTGACCTCGGTGCCCTTGGCCGCGACGACGCCGTAACCGTGCGTGTACCGGAAGTGGCTGTTGATCCAGCCCTTCTCCGGGATGCCGTTCACGTTGATCTCACGCAGACCGACGACGGTGTCCTGCGAGTTGCCGTCCTGGTCCTCGTACCGGTCGACGTCCAGGGTGCCCGGGAACTGGTAGTAACCGCGGACCTGCTGTTGCTGCTGGTACGTCGGCGAGACCACGCTCGGGTCGAGCAGCCGGACGCTCGCCGTGCTGTCGACGGCGCTGCGCAACTGCTCGTTGGTGGTGTCCTTGGGCGCCTGGCCCGAGTACTCCGTCACCTGGGAACCGTCGATGTCGTACGCCTTGCGCGTCGCGTCGATGTTCTTCTTGATGAACGGCGTCTCCTTGGCCTGCTCGTTCGGCTGCACCTGGAACTTCTGCACGATCGCCGGGTACAGCCCGCCGATCAGGATCGCCGAGAGGACCATGAGGCCGAGGCCGATGAGCGGCAGTTGCCACGTACGCCGCCACAACGTCGCGAAGAACAGCACCGCGCAGATGATCGCGATGACGAAGAGGATCGTTTTCGCCGGCAGGTAGGCGTTCGCGTCGACGTAGCGCAGACCGGTCCAGCCGTCGGTGGTCTTCAGGCCGCTGGTCTTGGTCGCCAGGCTGTAGCGGTCGAACCAGTACGCCACCGCCTTGAGCGCCACGAAGGTGCCCAGCAGCACGGCGAGATGACCGGTCGCGGCGGAGGTGGCCCGCGCGCCGGGGCTGGAGATACGCAGGCCGCCGTACAGGTAGTGCGTCAGCGCGGCGGCGATCGTGCAGAGCACGATCGCGGCGAAACCGAAGCCGAGCAGGAAGCGGTACCACGGAAGATCGAAAGCGAAGAAGGAGATGTCCTTGTGGAACTGGGGGTCCTTCTCGCCGAACGACTGGCCGTTGACCCACAGCAGCCAGGTGCGCCACTGCCCGGTCGCGGAGGCGCCGGCGATCAGGCCCACCAGCGTGGCGATGCCGAGCAGCACCCACTTCTTGTAGGGCGCCAGGTTCATCCGGTAACGGTCGAGGCTCTCCTGCTCCAGAGACATCGCGCTGAGCGGCGGCCTGAGCCGGTGGGCCAGCCAGATGTTGAAGCCCACGGCGAACGCCATCAGCAGGCCGAAGACGAAGAACAGCCCCACCTTGGTCCACAACCGGGTGGTGAAGACCGACGAATAACCGACGGAGCGATACCAGAGCCAGTCCGTCCAGAAGCCGGCGAACATGACGAAGATGATCCCCAGGATGGCAAGCGCACCCAGGGTCATCAGCAGTGTTCGCACTCGCCGGGACGGCCTGCCCACACTGATCCGTGGCCCGGTGGGGCCCCCGCCGCGGTCCGGCATCTGGAAAGCCAAGGTGGCACCTCGATCGAGACGTGAACGTCATGTCATACGGCCCCCGCGGCACAGGGGCCCAATGTGGCAACTTACTAAAGCTTTACTCAGTTCCCGCCGGGGGGTGGCAGAGACCGATGAGGCAGGATTGCGACCATGTCCAACTCTCCCACCGGCGGTCCACCCCTGGCAGCCGACCCGCTGACTCGCGCGGTCCTGGAGCTTGACGAGTACGCGGCCGGTTTCGGCTGGGACCGGCCGCCCCGGCTCTTCGCCCTCGTCGACACCGCGCGGCTGCGCGCGCAGGAGCCGGACCTCGCCCAGCGGCTGAACCTCGACGCAGGTCAGGGCGCGGGCGGCAGCCCCGCTGCCGAGCCCGCGGCGGGGCCGGCAGCGCAGGTCTCGTACACGCCGATCGAGCAGCAGGAACTGCCCGCAGGGCAGCCGCTCGACGAGTTCCTCGGCACCATCGCCTGGCCCGACGCGGTCGGTGGCTGCGCGCTGACGGTCGAGCGGCTGATGCTCCCGCCGGCGGCTGAGGCCGAAGTGCCGGACGACCTCGACGAGGCGGGGCTCGCCGCCTGGGTCGCCGGGCATCCGCGGCGCGAGGAGGTCCGGATGACGGTCGGCGTGCTGCGCAACGGCAGCCGGGAGGCCGCGGTGCGGCTGCGCTCCAAGGACGCGCCCACGGAGGTGCTTACGGGGCCGGATCTGGTACCGGGGCTCGCCCAGGCGCTGGCGGCGACGTTCGACTGACCCCGCCGTAACGGCCGGCCGCCTCCTCCGGGGGGGCCGGCTGTTGCACGTTCCGTGCGCTCCGTACGCGCCCAACTACTCCTTGCACTCGTCGAGCTGGTCCAGATTGCCGTCGCGGATGTCCTTCAGCGCGTCCATCGCGTCGGACATCGTCCGCACCTCGATGAGCGTGAGCCCGTCGGGGACGTCCCGCGCAGCCGTGGCGCAGTTCGCCGCGGGCGTAAGGAAGAACTTCGCGCCCTGGTCGCGGGCGCCGACGGTCTTCATGTGGATGCCGCCGATCGGCCCGACCCGGCTCTCGGTGTCGATCGTGCCGGTGCCGGCGACGAACTCGCCGCCCGTGAGGTCGCCCTTGGTGAGCTTGTCGACGATGCCGAGCGCGAACATCAGCCCCGCGCTGGGGCCGCCGACGTCGGCGAGCTTGATGTCGATCTCGAACGGGAAGGTGTGCGCGGTGCCCGCCGTGATGCCCACCATGGCCTTACCGGGCTCCTGGTCGGACTCCTTGGTGGTGACGGTGATCTCCTCGCCCGGCAGTTTGCGGGGGTCCTCGCCGTTCTTCTCGGCCTTCTCCGCCTTGTCCGCGGGGACGATGCGGAACGTGACCTTCTCCCCCGGCTTGCGGCTGGTGACCAGTTTGACCACATCGCCGGGCCCGTTGACGGGCTCGCCGTCGACGGCCTTGATCACGTCACCGGCGTGCAGCGTGCCCTGCGCGGCACCGCCGGCGACCACGGAGGCCACGATCACGCGCGTGGTGAAGGGGATGCCCAACTCCTCGAGCGCGGCGACCTTGGCGCTCTCCTGCGAGGCGGTGAACTGCTCGGCGTTCTGCTGGTCGACTTCCTCGGCGGTGCTGTCGTCCGGGTACAGCGACTCGTGCGGCACCACCGCGTCGTCGGGCGAGAGCCAGCCGTAGACCGCCTCGACGAGGTTCATCTTGTAGTCGGCGCCGGTGACGCGGACCGTCGTCATGTTGAGGTTGCCGCTCGTCGGAAACGTCTTGCGGTCCTCTATCTGCAGGACGGGCTCGCCGTCGTGGTCCCCAAGGGTGTTCACCGTGGGCCCGGGCGACATCTCTGCGTACGGCACGGGGATGAAGACCCCGGCGACGAGGATGGCGAGCAGCGTCACGGTGGAGGCGAGCAGCGTCGCCGTGCGGCGTGGCATAGAACGACAGTACGGGACGCTCAAGCGGCCCCGGAACGGGAGTGGCTACGCTCCATGGCTTCCCGGAAGCGGGCGTACCCCGCGAGCTCCGTGCTGTCGCCCACCTTGCGGGTGCGCGTCGCCCAGCTTGCCCATATCGCGGCTCCCCCGGCTGACGCGAGGGGTATGACCAACCAGGCTATCGCTGCCATCCCGTGCTCCTAGCTGACGTGAGGTCTTTCCGATAAGCCAACGCTCACGCGGGCCCGGAAGTTACGCAACTCGACAACCTCAGCCAGCGCCTACCCATTCCTCCGTCCCGTCGGTGAACTTCTGGTGTTTCCAGATGGGAACGTCGCGCTTGAGGGTGTCGACCAGGCGGCGGCAGGCGTCGAACGCCTCCGCGCGGTGCGGGCAGGAGACGGCGACGACGACGGCGAGATCTCCCACGGCCAGTTCCCCCACGCGGTGGACGGCGGCCAGCGCCCGTACCGGATAGTCGGCCGCGACCTTCTCCGCGATCCGGCGCATCTCGGCCTCGGCGGTGGGATGGGACGAGTACCCCAGCGCGGTCACGTCCTGGACGCGCTCGGACGCCGCCTGCCGGTCGTGGTCGCGGACCGTGCCGACGAAGAGCGCCGTGCCGCCCGCGGCGGGGTCGCCCACGGCGGCGAAGACCTCGTCGAGCGACAGCGGCTGCTCACGGATCGCGACGAGCCGTACGGGGTCCGCGGCGGCCTGCTCGCCCGGGTGCTGCGGGATGTCTGCCATCCGTCCATCCTGCCGCACGGGAGCGGCGACGCGCCCCCGCGCGGCGGGCGGCCGGGGGCGCCGCGCATACGGGCCGGGGCGCGGTCCGTACGCGACGCTCCGCCGCTGCGCCGGCTCAGATCTTGCCGCGCCGCGCCTTGCGCACCCGGCGCACGACCGCGGCCGTGCCCAGCAGCGCGACCGTCGCCCCGGCCGCCCCCGCGGCGCCCGCCGCGGCGGCGTCCTTGCGGCCCAGCCGGCGGCCCGCGACGGTGTGCCGGCCGGAGACCTCCGCCAGCAGCTCGGCGAGGACCTCCTCGTTGGTGTGCTGCGGGCGCCAGCCCGCGTCGTGCAGCCGGCTCCCGCTGACGACCCACGGGTACATCGTGTACGCCAGGTCACCGGCCGGCGACGGGGTGAGCCCGAGGCGGTGCAGCCGGGAGGCGGCGCCGAGCGCGACGGCCGACGGCAGCTCCATGCGCCGGATGCCGGTCAGCTCCTCGACCTCCTCCTGCTCCAGCCAGCCGTCGCAGCCGACCGCCAGCTCCCCTTCCGCCTTCTCCAGCGCCGCGAACTCCAGCGCGGCGGCCAGATCGTCGATGTGGCAGAACTGCCAGCACGGCCGGGTGCCCTTGACGACCAGCAGCCTGGGCGACTCGAAGTACCTGGTCAGCGGGGTGTCGACGCCGCCGACGACGGCGGCCGGGCGTACGACCGTGACATTGAGCCCGGGGTGCGCGCGGGGCGCACGGCGGCCCAGGCGCTCCATCTCCAGCAGGTCGCCGACGCCGGTGGCCTCCTCGGTGGCGCGCAGCTCGGCGTCCTCGGCGAGCGGGACGGGGTTGTCGGGCAGCGCCCCGTAGACCATGGCGGAGGTGCACAGGACGACCCGGCGCACGCCGGCCGCGGCGGCGGCGGTGAGCACCGTCTGCGTACCACGTACGTTGTACGCCGTGCGGGCCGTGGCGTCGGTCTCCAGGTCCAGGTCGAGGGCGAGGTGGACGACGACGTCCGTGCCGCGCAGCTTGTCGGCGATCGCGGGGTCCCGCACGTCCAGCACGTGCCAGTGGGCCTCGGGCAGCTCGCCGCGCCGCTCGTCGATGGCGACGACCTGCTTGACCTCGTCCGAGGCCGCCAGCCGCTCCGTGAGCAGGGCGCCGATGCCGGCCGCCGCGCCGGTGACGGCGACGACGGGGCGCCACGTGCCCTGGGCGGGCTCGTCGGCCGCGCCCCCTTCGGCGGCCTTTCGCGCTGCGCGAACGTTCGGTTCCGGGGAACTCACCGAGCGGCTCCAGTGGTTGTGTGCAGTAGTTCCATCCATCCTGCCCCAGCCGCACCCACAGCGTGGGCGGCGGGCGCCAGGACATCGTGCAGGCATACGAAGCGGCATAGGGTGGAGGTAGTGGAGGGCGTACGCCGCCGGCCCGGTGCAGGCGGCCCGACGAGCCGAGGAAACCGTGAGTGACACCCCATTCGGATTCGGCCCCCCGAAGGAGCCGGACGACGACGGCGAGGGCGACGACAAGGGTGCCCGCAAGGGGGACGGCGACCGGAGCAGCCGGGACCCGTTCGGCTTCGGGGGCGCCGGAAGCGACCCGCAGAACCCGTTCGCGGCCATTTTCGGCTCCCTCGGCGGCCAGGGCGGCGCCATGGGCCCGCAGGACCTGGGCGCGGCCTTCCAGCAGCTCGGCCAGATGCTGAGCTACGAGGGCGGGCCGGTCAACTGGGACATGGCCAAGGACATCGCCAGGCAGACCGTCGCCCAGGGCACAGCTGGGGGTACCTCCCAGGCGGGAGGCTCTGGGGGAGAGTCCAAGGACGTCAGCGTCGGGGACGCCGAGCGCAAGGCGGTCGAGGAGTCCGTACGCCTCGCCGACCTGTGGCTGGACGGCGCCACGTCGCTGCCCTCCGGCTCGGGCGCCGCGCTGGCCTGGAGCCGCGCGGAGTGGGTCGAGGCGACGCTTCCGGTGTGGAAGGAGCTGGTCGACCCGGTCGCCGAGCGCGTGGGCGCCGCGATGGGCGGTGTGCTGCCGGAGGAGATGCAGGCCATGGCCGGCCCGCTCATCGGCATGATGCGCTCGATGGGTGGAGCCATGTTCGGCACCCAGATCGGACACGCGGTGGGGGTGCTGGCCGGCGAGGTCGTCGGCTCCACCGACATCGGGCTGCCGCTCGGGCCCGCGGGCAAGGCGGCGCTGCTGCCGGTGAACATCAAGCGGTTCAGCGAGGGCCTGGGCGTACCGCAGGACGAGGTCCGGCTGTACCTGGCGCTGCGCGAGGCGGCGCACCAGCGGCTCTTCGCGCACGTGCCGTGGCTGCGCTCGCACCTGTTCGGCGCCGTCGAGGGCTACGCGCGGGGCATCAAGGTCGACACGTCGAAGCTGGAGGACCTGGTCGGCCAGGTCGACATCGAGCGACCCGAGCAGTTGCAGGAGGCGCTGCAGCAGGGCATGTTCCAGCCGGAGGACACCCCGGAGCAGAAGGCGGCGCTGGCCCGGCTGGAGACGGCGCTCGCGCTGGTCGAGGGCTGGGTGGACGCGGTCGTGCACGCGGCCGCGGAGCCGCACCTGGACGCCCCGTCGCTGAACTCGCTGCGCGAGGCGCTGCGCCGCAGGCGCGCCACGGGCGGTCCTGCGGAGCAGACGTTCGCGACGCTCATCGGGCTGGAGCTGCGGCCGCGGCGGCTGCGGGACGCCTCGCGGCTGTGGGCGTCCCTGGCGGACGCGCGCGGGGTCGACGGGCGGGACGCCCTGTGGGCGCACCCCGACATGCTGCCGACGGCGGGCGACCTGGACGACCCGGACGGGTTCGTGCACAGCGAGCAGGCGGACTTCTCGGAGCTGGAGAAGCTGCTGGGCTCGGGTGCCGACGCCGAATCCGGCGACTCCGGCGACTCCGGCGGGAAGGACACGCCGGACGAGAAGGGCGGCCAGGACGGGCAGGACGGCGGCAGGGGCGACGGCAAGGGCGACGCGGACAAGTGACGCTGCAGAACGACGCCGAGCGCGTACTGAAGGAATGGAGCGCGCCTGACGGCGGTCAGGACGCGCTCCGCCTCACGTACCTGGAGTTTCTGGCGGGGCATCCCGACGGGATGTGGAAGCCGTGCGCGGACGGGCATGTGACGGCCAGCGCGCTGATCGTCGACGTGGCGCGTGAGCGGGTGCTGCTGACGCTCCACCGCAAGTTGAACATGTGGCTGCAGACGGGCGGCCACTGCGAGCCGGAGGACGCGACGCTGGCCGCGGCGGCGCTGCGGGAGGCGCACGAGGAGTCGGGCGTAGCGGGCCTCACGCTGCTGCCCGGCGGTCCCGTGGGCCTCGACCGGCACCACACGCCGTGCGCCTGGCACCTGGACGTGCAGTACGCGGCGCTGGCCCCCGAGGGGGCCGTACCGGCGATCAGCGAGGAGTCGCTGGATCTTCGCTGGTACGGGTACGACGAGGTGGCCGGTGTCGCCGACGAGTCGGTGGCGCTGCTGATGGAACGCACCCGGGCGCGACTGGCCTGAGGGCGGGACCTGAGAGCGGAGGTCCTGGTAGCGGCGGGCCTGAGGGCCGGGCCCGCTAGTCCCTGGCCGGTGGCGGGGTGGTCGGTGTGGGGCGCGGGATGAACGGCAGGCTCTCGCCCGCGACGACGCCCTCCAGGTAGCCGCGGGCCCGCTCGGTGCGGGGGTAGGCGCCGACGAGGTCCCAGAAGCGGGGGCCGTGGCCGGGCACGAGCAGGTGGGCCAGCTCGTGGATCAGCACGTAGTCGATGACGTACTCGGGCATGCCCTTCAGCCGGTGCGAGAGGCGGATCGTGCCCTCGGCGGGGGTGCAGGAGCCCCAGCGGGTGTTCTGGTTGGTGACCCAGCGCACGCTGCTGGGCCGGGCCCGGCCGTCGAGGTACTGCGCGGACAGCCGCTGGGCCCGGTCGGCCAGCTCGGCGTCGCCGGGCATCCGCCGGTTCTCCTGGGCCTGCAGCTTGTCGAGCATGACCGTGACCCAGCGCTGCTCCTCCGCCTCGCTCATGCGGGCGGGGATCAGCACGACGGTGCGGTCGCCCTCGCGATATGCGGAAACGGTCCTGCGCCTGCGCGTGCTGCGTCTGACCTCGACCGCTCTCGACGGTTTCGGCCGTCCCGGGATGTGCTCTGGGTCAGCGGGCACGGCATGACGTTACCTGGTCAGGGTGAAGAAAGTCCCGGCCAGGAGCAGGGGTGCGGCGCCGCCGCAGAGGTCGCGGCCAATTCGTAATACTTTTTCCGGCACCTGTGGATAACTCATGACGCAGTGGGGCGGGCGGCTGGCAGAGTGACGGAGGAACGAGGGGGGCGCGATGCATCCGATGATCAAGCCGGCGCTGCGGCGGAGCTGGCGCGGCAGGCACACCATGCAGATGGGCGTGACCAGGGCACATGCGGTGTCGATCCATCCGGTCGACTCGGCGACGGGGCTGTTCCTGCGCCGGCTGGACGGCACGCGCGGACTGGACGCGCTGCGCCGCGAGGCGCACAGGTTCGGCCTCTCCCCCCGGTCGGTGGACACGCTGGTGGCCCGATTGACGCGGGCCGGGCTGATCGACGACGGGCCGCCCCCGCCGAACGGCACGGGAACTCCCCGGGACGGCCACCCGACCTCCACGGACCGTCCACGTCACGTCCACCGTTCCCCGCACGCGGGTCCTCCGGCGGCGCACGCCGCACCTGCGGCCGACCCGCCGCGGCCCCCGCTGCCTCCGGCCGATCCGTCACGGACCGACCCGCCGGCGTCCGGCCCGGCGGTCGTCCTGCGACGGGCCCGGCCGCCGTCGTCCGGACTGCCGCCGTCCGGCCCGCCGTCGTCCGCTTCGCCGGCGGGCCGGACGACGGCGGCGCCGTCTGAAGGCCGGGGGCGGGGTGGGGTGATACCGGCGCGGCTGCGGGCGGACCAGGCTTCGCTGTCCGTCGTGCACCCCGAGCCCGGGGCCGCGGTGGCGCGGCTGGGGGCGCGGCGAGGGCTGCGGGTGGTGGTGCGCGGTGCCGGGCGGGTGGGGGCTTCGGTGGCGGCGCTGCTCGCCGCCGCGGGCGTCGGCGGGGTGGAGGTGGTCGACGGCGGCTGCGTCGAGCCGTGGGACGTGGCGCCCGGCGGTGTGGGCGCGGGGGACGTCGGCCGGCGGCGCGGTGACGCGGCCCTGGGCGCCGTGCGGCGGGCCGGGCCGTGGCCGGCGGCGCGGGGCGGGCGCCCGGGCGGCGCGGTGTCGCTCGTGGTGCTGGCGCCGCGGGACGGGCTGGCGGCGTACGCGCCGGATCCGGAGGCCGCGCGGCAGTACCGCGAAGCGGGCATTCCGTACGTGTACGCGGGGGTGCTGGAGGGCACGGGGGTGGTGGGACCGCTCGTGCTGCCGGGTGGTTCGGCGTGCGCGGGCTGCCTCGCGGCGGCCCGGACGGAGCGGGAGCCGGAGTGGCCGCAGATGCTCGCCCAGTGGCGGGCCGGAGGTGATCGGGAGGGGGTCGCCGCGTGCGATGTGGCGTTGGCGACAATGGTGGCAGGGCTGACGGCGGCCCACGCGCTGACTTTTCTCGACGGGCGGCTGCCGGTCTGTACAGGGGCCCGGCTGGAGTTCGCGCTGCCGGGCCTGGCCTGGGAGTTGACGGAGCTCGATCCACACCCGAGGTGCGGGTGCGGTGCGGCGGCAGCCGCTGACCGGGATACGGGAGTGGCCCATGTCTGACCTTCCGCGCAAGGCGATCACGCGTACGGCCAGGCTGGCCTCGCTGCCTGTGGGCTTCGCCGGGCGCGCCACCTGGGGGCTCGGCAAGCGGCTCGGCGGCCGGCCGGCGGAGCTTGTCGCCCGGGAGCTCCAGCAGCGCACCGCCGAGCAGTTGTTCAAGACGCTGGGCGAGCTGAAGGGCGGGGCGATGAAGTTCGGGCAGGCGCTGTCCGTCTTCGAGTCCGCCCTGCCGGAGGAGATCGCGGGGCCGTATCGGGCGGCCCTGACCAAGCTGCAGGAGGCGGCGCCGCCGATGCCGGTGCGCACGGTGCACGGTGCGCTGGCGGAGCGGCTGGGCCCGGAGTGGCGCGACCTCTTCCTGGAGTTCGAGGACACGCCCGCGGCGGCGGCGTCGATCGGGCAGGTGCACCGGGCGGTGTGGCACGACGGCCGCGAGGTGGCGGTCAAGGTGCAGTACCCGGGCGCGGGCAAGGCGTTGCTGTCCGACCTGGCGCAGTTGGGCCGCTTCGCCCGGTTGTTGGGGCCGCTGGTGCCGGGGCTGGACATCAAGCCGCTGATCCAGGAGCTGCGGGACCGGGTGTCGGAAGAGCTGGACTACGGGCTGGAGGCCCGGGCCCAGAGCGTGTACGCGGAGGAGTTCGCGGGCGACCCGGATGTGCTGGTGCCGGATGTGGTGCACCAGGCGGACCAGGTGCTGGTCACCGAGTGGCTGGACGGGGTGCCGGTCTCGGAGCTGATAGCGAACGGTTCGCGGGAGGAGCGGGACCGGGTGGGCCAGTTGCTGGCGCGGTTCCTCTTCGCCGGTACGGCGCGCACGGGCCTGCTGCACGCCGATCCGCACCCGGGCAACTTCCGGCTGGTGAAGGAGGGCGAGCCGGAGGAGTGGCGGCTCGGGGTGATGGACTTCGGCACGGTCGACCGGCTGCCGGGCGGACTGCCGGAGGAGATCGGCATCGCGCTCGGGATGACGCTCGAAGGCGAGGCGGACGAGGTCTACGAGCTGCTGCGCGAGCAGGGGTTCGTGAAGCCGGACGTCGAGCTGGACCCGGAGGCGGTGATCGACTATCTGCTGCCGATCATCGAGCCGGCGGCGGTGGCGGAGTTCGCCTTCAGCCGGGAGTGGATGCGGACGCAGGCGGCGCGGATCGCCGATCCCCGCAACCCCGCACACCAGTTGGGCCGGCAGCTCAACCTGCCGCCGTCGTATCTGCTGATACACCGGGTGACGCTCAGCACCATCGGGGTGCTCTGCCAGCTCGGTGCGCAGGTGCGGATGCGCGAGGAGCTGGCGGAGTGGCTGCCGGGCTTCGCCGAGTACGCCGAAGGGGGCCGTCCGGAGGACGACCCCCACGAGGGTTCGGCCACGGAGGACCCGGCGACGGCGACCGCCTGACCGGGCCGGCCGCCGGCGGCCGGAGCCGTGGTCGCCGCCGGCCGGCCGCGGCGCGGGCCCGGCCCGCGGCCGTTACTGCATGACGGCCATGGCCAGCGCGCGCCGGGCGCGCATGTGCGCGCGCTCGGCCCGTCGCTGCATCCGCCGGGCGGCTATCAGGCGCAGGGCCCTGCGTTCCTGCTCGGCGGCCTCCACTCGGTCCCGATACTGAGCCCTGGCAAGGGCTTCTGGCATGAGTTGCATCTGAAGGTTCCTGTTCTGGCGCTCGTCGTAGGCGCCTGCTTCGTGACGTGCTGCGGGGTAGTCGGTGGACGGGCTCATCGTCGTTTCCTGCTCTGCCGGTGCGTGTGCGCGTGGACGGTCGATCGTGCCGTGGGCGTTCATGCCACGACCGGGTTCTTCCGCGGACGCCCACGCGGCCGCTTGCGCGGCACCACTACGCCCTGGACGAACAGTTCGCCGCCCCAGACACCCCAGGGCTCGCGGCGCTCCTTCGCACCCGCGAGGCAGGCCTCACGGACGGGACAGGTCTGGCAGAGGGACTTGGCGTACTCGACGTCCGCCGGAGTCTCCGCGAAGAACACTTCGGGGTCGTAGCTCCGGCAGGGCACGAGGTCGCCGAGCGCGTCGATTCGCTCGTCGAGCTCGGTGAGAGCGGTGAGCTGGGTAGTCAAGGGGACCTCCAGGTCGGTGGTGCCGGGCACGGGGTCGGGCGTGGGCCTGTGCGGGGTGTGCACGGGGAGGGACACGGTTCCGTCCTTGCTCGTCGTCTTGATCAACTTCTGCGTTGGGCAAATCAAAAGGGCCGCGGATCCCGGTTCGGGTTCCGCGGCCCTGGAAGGTGCCGTCTCAATCGATTCGATCAAGATGGTTCTTTCCAGGGATCAGGCCCGCGGAAGGCCCGCATGTGCGTCGTCGTGGCCGCAATGCCGCCTGCAAAGGCGCCATTGGCCCACTCCTGCTGGAGGTCGGCACCCGCTGCCGCCGCCGCATAGGCCGGAGCCTGCGCCGCTGCTACCAGGAGTGCCTTGGTCGGTCGCTCGTCACGGATGTCGGCACCCAGACCGCCACGGACACCGGACACACCGGTGGCGGGGACCTGGAGCTTGGAGAGGGCGAGCAGGCAGGAGGAGACGACCTCGCGACCGTCGGCAGCACGACCTTCAAGTTTCGTGTTGCTGATCATGGGTTTCTCCTCCTCTCTGGTCTCGTCGGACCGGCGAGCTGGTCCAAGGTCTCCTAGTACAACACGGAATCACCGGCTCCGTGAAGAGCTGTTCTTCCGTGCCGGAAGGCTATGAGGCTACTCCCGGCGATCGCAAACCATTTTTCGGGGACTTTTTTCCGGGCCCCGTCAGGGCTCGTCGACGGGCTCCCCCGACGGCTCCCGGCCGGCACACAGATCCAGGACATCGGCGCCATATCGGTCGAGCTTGCGCTTGCCCACACCCGAAATGACCGACAGTTCCTGCTCGTTGACCGGCGCGGCCTCGGCGATGGCGATCAGGGTCTTGTCGGTGAAGACGCAGTACGCGGGCTGTCCCAGTTGCTGCGCCTGGACCGCTCGCCAGTCCCGCAGCCGCTCGTACAGCCCCTCGTCCATGTCCGAGGGGCAGTCCTCGCAGCGCATCAGCTTGATCTCGCCGGCGTCCGTCAGCGTCCGCCCGCAGACCCGGCAGCGCACCGGTCCCCGGCGCCGGCGCCGGGCCGCCGCGCCCCGGTCCGCACCGCCCCGCTCCACGCCGCCCTGCGACACCGCCCCGGCGCCACCGCCACCGCGCCCCGAGCCCGGCCGCAGCCCGGTCAGGAAGCGGCTCGGGCCCCGCGAGGCCCGCCCGCCCGGCGAACGGGACAGCGCCCAGGACAGCGACAGGTGCACCCGGGCCCGGGTGATGCCGACGTAGAGCAGCCGGCGCTCCTCCTCGATCTGCTCGGGCGTCTTGGCGTACGTGATCGGGAGCATGCCCTCCGTGAGCCCCACCAGGAACACCGCGTCCCACTCCAGGCCCTTCGCGGCGTGCAGTGAGGCGAGCGTCACACCCTCGACCGTCGGCGCGTGCTGCGCCGCCGCGCGCTCCGCCAGTTCCTCGACCAGATCCCCGAGCGCCGCTCCCGGCCGGGCCCGCGCGAAGTCCTCGGCCAGCCGCACCAGCGCGGCCAGCGACTCCCAGCGGTCCCGCGCCGCGCCCGAGCCGGCCGGCGCCTCCGCGGACCAGCCCATCGTCCCCAGCACGGCCCGCACCTGCGCGGCCAGGTCGCCGTCCCGGCCGGCCTCGTCCAGCATCGCGTCGTTCTTGCCGGCCACCGCCGCCCCGCGCAGCTTGACCCCCGCCTCGCGCACCTCGGGCCGCTCGAAGAACCGCTCGGCGCCCCGCATCTGGTACGGCACGGAGCGGTCGGCGAGCGCCTGCTCGTAGACCTCCGACTGGGCGTTGATCCGGTAGAGCACGGCGATGGAGCTGGGCGCCACGCCCGCGTCGATGAGCCGGCGGATGTGCCAGGCGGTGCCCTCGGCCTCGGCGGGCTCGTCCGCGTACTCCGCGAAGGCCGGCTCCGGGCCCGCGTCGCGCTGCGCGACCAGCTCCAGCCGGGCGGCGGCGGCCCGGCCCGTGGCCTGGGAAAGCACACCGTTGGCCAGGTGGACGACCTGGGGCGTGGAGCGGTAGTCCCGGACGAGCTTGACGACGGTGGCGTCCGGGTGCCGGGTGCGGAAGTCCAGCAGGTGGTCGGGGGTGGCGCCGGTGAAGGAGTAGATCGTCTGGCTGGCGTCGCCGACGACGCACAGGCTGTCCCGGCCGCCGAGCCACAGTTCGAGGAGCCGCTGCTGGAGGGGGCTGACGTCCTGGTACTCGTCGACGACGAAGTGCTGGTACTGCCGGTGCACCTGCTCGGCGATGTCCGGGCGGTCCTGGAGCACGCCCACGGTGAGCAGCAGCACGTCCTCGAAGTCGATGACGCCGCGGTCGCGCTTCAACTGCTCGTAACCCCGGTAGATCCCGGTGATCTCCGCCGGGTCGCGCGGGGCGTCGCGGCCGGTCTTGGCGAGCGCCGCGGCGTAGTCCTCGGGGGCGGTCTGGGTGACCTTCGCCCACTCCAGCTCGCCGGTGACATCCCGCAGCTCATTGCGATCGAGGCGGACGCGGGTGCGCGCCGCGGCCTCCGCCACCAACTGGACCTTGCGCTCCAGCAGCCGCGGCAGCTCGCCGCCGACCGCGCGCGGCCAGAAGTACTGCAACTGCCGCAGGGCGGCGGAGTGGAACGTCCGCGCCTGCACACCCGGGGCGCCGAGCTGGCGCAGCCGGCCGCGCATCTCGCCGGCCGCCCGGTTCGTGAACGTCACGGCCAGCACGCTGCCCGGCTGGAGCATGCCGGCGCGCACCCCGTACGCGATGCGGTGGGTGATCGCGCGGGTCTTGCCCGTGCCCGCGCCGGCCAGCACGCACACCGGGCCGCGCAGCGCCGTCGCCACCTCGCGCTGCTCCGGGTCGAGCCCGGCCAGCACCGCGTCCGCCGAGCCCGGGACGGCCGGGAACTCCGTGGGCTCCGGGGACAGGGAGGGCTGCGAGGACGACGAGGGCTGCGGTGCTGCTGTCACCCCGCCATGCTGCCAGGTCCGCCGGGACCGGTGTGCCGGTTGTCCACAGGCCCCGGTTGACGGGCCCGGTTATCCACAGAAGGCGGCTGAGACTACGGGAATGGCGGCGTCCCCGGGTACGTTCACCTTCCGGAACAGATCACGCCGCGACCCGGCCGACCCCCAAAGGAGCGCAGCGACATGGCGGGCACCGTCACGATGTACAGCACCACCTGGTGCGGCTACTGCCGTCGGCTGAAGAGCCAGATGGACCGCGAGGGCATCCCGTTCGAGGAGATCAACATCGAGCAGGACCCGGACTCCGCCGCCTACGTCGAGAGCGTGAACAACGGCAACCAGCTCGTGCCGACCGTCGTCGTGGTGCCGCGGCAGGGCGGCGAGTCCGTCGCCATGCCGAACCCCTCGCTGGCGCAGGTCAAGGCCGCCCTCGGCGCCTGACCGCGGCCGCCGGCGCCGGGCGCGGAGCCCGGCGCCCGGCAGCGCGTCCGCAGGACCCGCGGCGGCCGTCAGCCCGGCCGCCGCGGCAGGTCCGAGCCGTACCACAGCTCGATCAGCCGCCCCGCGATCGAGATGCCGTACGGCGGCAGCACCTCGCCGGACTCGTACGCGGCGCCCAGCTCCTCGCGGGAGAACCAGCGCGCCTCGTGCAGTTCCTCGCCGTCCACCCGGATCTCCGCGCCCTTGGCGTCCGCCGCCCGCGCGAGAAAGCCGACCATGAGGCTCGACGGGAACGGCCACGGCTGGCTGGCCACGTACTCCACGTCGCCGACCACCACCCCCGCCTCCTCGAAGACCTCCCGCCGCACCGCGTGCTCCAGCGACTCGCCGGGCTCGACGAAGCCCGCGAGCGTCGAGAAGCGCCCCTCCGGCCAGTGCACCTGGCGGCCCAGCAGGATCCGGTCCTCCGGGTCCGTCACGGCCATGATCACAGCGGGATCCGTCCGCGGGTAGTGCTCCGCGCCGCACGCCGGGCAGCGGCGGATGTGGCCCGCGGCGGCGATGACCGTACGCTCACCGCAGCGCGAGCAGAAGCGGTGCAGCCGCTGCCAGTTCTCCAGCGCGACGGCGTGCACCATCAGCCCGGCGTCCTGCTCCGACAGCAGCAGCCCCGCCTCGCGCAGCCCCGCGGCGCGCGCGGTGTCGTCCATGCGGCCGGGCAGCGAGTCCTTCTGCAGCGCGAAGTAGCGCACGCCGTCGGAGTCGGTGCCGAGGAAGTAGCGGTGCTGCTCGGTCGGCGGGGCCTCGAAGGCCGGCGTCGTGACCAGCGCCGTGCCGCCGTCGGCGGTGTCGTCGATGAGCACCTGGCCCTCGCAGACCACGAAGACCCGGGTCGTCGGATGGCTCCAGGCCGCGGCCAGCCACGCCTCGTCGATGCGGTGGTGGGCGGCGCGGTCGACGCCGCTGTCCGCCGTGAAGGAGACCGGCCGAGAGGCCGCCCGGTCGATGCCCGTGGTCACTGCTGCTCCCCTTCCGCCGCGCCGCACACGGCCCCCGCGCGCCCGTCCCGCAGGTACGCCGAAGGGTCGGCGACGCTGCCGGGGGTGGTGCTCATGCCCCCGAGCCTAATCCGTCCGGCCGGACAGCAGTGCCTCAAGCTCCGCTCTGCCCGGCAGTGTGGCCGGACGCACGATCTCCCCGGTGCGTACGTACAGGAAGGCGGCGGTCACGTCGGCGAGCGGCAGCCGCTCCTGCTCGGCCCAGGCGAGCCGGTAGACGGCGAGCTGGAGGGGGTCGGCGCTGCCGCTGCGGCCGGTCTTCCAGTCGACGATCTCGTAGCCGCCGCCGGGGTCGCGGTAGACGGCGTCGATACGGCCGCGGACCAGGCGTCCGGCGAGGCTGAGCTGGAAGGGGGCCTCCAGGCGGTACGGGGTGCGCCGGGCGTACGGGGACCGCTCGAAGGACTCCTTGAGGGCGGCCAGCTCGCGCTCGTCGGCGATCTCCGGCGCGTCCTCCTCGCCGCCGGGCAGCTCGTCGGGGCCGAGCATGGGCAGCGGCAGCGCCTCGAACCGCGACTCGACCCAGGCGTGGAACCGCGTCCCGCGCCGCGCGGCGGGCATCGGCGGCCGGGGCATGGGCCGGGCCAGCTCCTGCGTGAACGCCTCGGCGTCGGCGGCGAGCCGGAGGAGCTGCGAGGCGGTGAGGGATGCGGGCAGGGTGACGTCCCGTACGGGCCGGCGGGCGGCGAGCAGTTCCGCTTCGAGGGCGTCGAGGTCCCGGTCCCAGGACTCGACGACCCGCACGTCTGCGGGCCCGAGGGGAGGGGCCGGGGCGCGGTCGGGGTCGGCACCCGGGGCGGGTTCGTCCGGCGTCGCCCGGCGGGTGAGCGCCGCCTCCACCGCCGCCGCGGCCTCGCGGCGGCGGGCCGTCGCCGCAGGCGCGAGCGGGAGGGGCCACGCGCGCTCCGCGGCGTGCTCCGCCAGGGCCGGGTTCTCCGCCTCCTTCGGGGGTTCCTGGGCCCACGCCTCGACCTCGCCGCCGCCGCGCTCGCAGTGCTCCCGCAGCGCGTGCAGGAACGCCGACGGGCCCCGCGCCTCCTTCTGCGTCGGACCCCACCAGTGCCCGGAGCCCAGGAGCAGCGACCGGGGGCGCGTCACCGTGACGTACCCGAGGCGCAGCTCCTCCACCTCCTGGTGCTCCCGCATCGCCGCCTTGAAGTCCTTCAGCCCCCGCGCCGTCCACTCCGCCACGTCCGGCAGCGTCTCGGCGTCGCCCCGCAGCGCGTGCGGCAGCACCTTGCCCTGCGTGACCCACGACTCGCGCGGCTGCCGGCTCGGGAAGTGCTTCTCCACCAGCCCCGGCACCACCACGACGTCCCACTCCAGGCCCTTCGCCTTGTGCGCCGTGAGCACCTTGACCGTGTCCCGCCCGTCGCCCGGCAGCGAGCTGTCGAGTCCCTTCTCGTACTGCGCCGCGGTCCGCAGGAAGCCCAGGAACGCCAGCAGCGTCGCCTCGCCGTCGAGGGCGGCCGACGAGGCGTAGTCGGCGGCGACGTCGAGGAAGCGCGCCAGCGTCTCGCGCCGCCGCGCCGCCAGCGCGTGCGGCGACGCGGACAGCTCGACCTCCAGGCCCGTCACCCCGAGCACCCGGTGCAGCACGTCCATCAGCGGGTCCGCCAGCGACCGCCGCAGGTCCCGCAGCTCCGCCGCCAGCCGGCCGAACCGCTTCCGGGCTTCCGCGCCGAACGGCAGCCCGTCGTCGGGCTGCCGGGACTCCAGGAACGTGTCCAGCGCGTCGGCGAGCGACGCCACCTCCGCCGGGTCGACGCCCTCCACGGACTGCGCCAGCCGCTCGTCGGCGTCCTGTTCGCCATCCGTACGCACCGTGGCCACCAGCAGCCGCGCGCGGCGCCCCAGCAGCGCGAGGTCGCGGGCGCCGATGCGCCACCGCGGGCCGGTCAGCAGGCGGACGAGCGCGGCGTTGGCGGTCGGGTCCTGGAGCACCTCGCACATCGCCACCAGGTCCGCGACCTCCGGCAGGTCCAGCAGCCCGGCGAGACCCACGACCTCCACGGGGACGTCCCGGGCGACCAGCGCCGCCTGGATGTCGCCGAAGTCGCCCGCGGTGCGGCACAGCACGGCGACGTCGCCGGGGGCCGTGCCCGTACGCACCAGATGCGCCACCGAGTCCGCCAGCCACTCCAGCTCCGCCCCGTACGTCGGCAGCAGCGCGCAGCGCACCGTGCCGTGCCGCTCCGCGCCCGGGGCGGGGCGCAGCGCCTCGACGCCGACGTGGCGGGCGCGCAGGGGGGCGGCGAGGCCGTTGGCGAGTTCGAGCAGGCGCCCGCCGCTGCGGCGGTTCTCGCTGAGCGCCTGGCGGCGCGCGGGGGTGCCGTCGGCGTACGGGAAGTGGGCCGGGAAGTCGTCGAGGTTGGCGACGGAGGCGCCGCGCCAGCCGTAGATCGCCTGGCAGGGGTCGCCGACGGCGGTCACCGCGTGCCCCGTACCGCCGCCGAACAGCCCGGCCAGCAGCCGCCGCTGGGCGACGGAGGTGTCCTGGTACTCGTCCAGCAGCACCACCCGGCACTCCTCGCGCAGCAGCCGCCCGACCGCCGGGTGGTCCTCGGCGAGCAGCGCGGAGTGGGCGATCTGGTCGCCGAAGTCGAGCAGGTCGCGGCGGCGCTTCTCGCGCCGGTAGGCCCGTACGAGGTGGAGCAGCTCCAGCCGGGCCTGCGCGGCTCTGGGGGCCTTGCGCAGTTCGTCGTTGGTGAGCCGGACGCGGTCGAGACCGGCGAGCTGCCCGGTGCCGAAGTCCGCCAGCGCGTCGGGCTCCACGAGGTGTTCCGCCAGCTCGGCGTCGAGCGCGAGGAGTTCGCTGACGAGCGTCGGGAGGGACTTCGTCAGGGCGGGGTACGGGCCGGGGGCGGTGCGCAGGACGTGGGCGGCGAGCTGGTAGCGGGTGGCGTCGGCGAGGAGGCGGGCGCCGGGTTCGAGGCCGATGCGCAGGCCGTGGTCCTTGAGCAGTTGGCCGGCGAAGGCGTGGTACGTGGAGATCCGCGGCTCGCCGGGCTCCGCGGCGCCGTCGCCCGGCACCCCGTCGCCGTACGCGCCTTCGCCGTACGCCCCCTCCGCACCGCCCGCCGGCGTGACCCCCGCCTGCGCCAGCGCCCGGCGCACCCGCTCCGCCAGCTCCGCCGCCGCCTTGTTGGTGAACGTCAGCCCCAGCACCTGCTCCGGCGCCACCTGCCCCGTACCGACCAGCCACACCACCCGGGCCGCCATCACCGTCGTCTTGCCGGACCCCGCGCCCGCCACGATGACCTGCGGGGCGGGCGGTGCGGTGATGCACGCCGTCTGCTCCGCGGTGAAGGGGATCCCGAGGAGCTCCTTGAGCTGATCGGGGTCGGTGATACGGGCCGGCATTCCAGCGAGCATAGCGGCGCCCGCCGACAACCGGGGCCGTGCGGCTGCCGACGGGCGCGAGGGGCGCGGGATGCGCTACAGGGCGTACGCGCCCGGCGCCGGCCGGAGTCCGGCGCCGGGCCGGGCCACGGACCCGCGGTCCGCTACGGGCTCAGCCGCCCAGCTCGTTCAGGTTCACCGCGTCGGCGGGCGCCTCGACGTCGACCTTCTCGTTGAACTCCGAGAACTCCGCCGTACCCGGCTCGTCCCCGTCCTCGATGTCCATCTTGAGGATGTACGGCTCGCCCTCGGTGGCGATGTGGACCCGCGTGGTCTCGCCGTCCTCCTTGGCGATCAGCGTGATGGTCGGGGTGCCGCGCACCTCGCCCTCGTCACCCTTCTCGGTGGTGTCCTTCTTGCCGCCCTTGTCCTCGTCGTCCATGTCCTTGAGGATCGTGTCGAGGTCGCAGAAGGACGCGAAGTCGTCCTGGCCCGCGCCCATCTCCACCCAGCGGTCGCCCACGGTCGCCTCGATGAGCTGCGCCTGCTCCGGGCTGCCGGCGTTCTGCTCCCAGAACTTCGTGTCCGGCTTCATGTAGGACGTACCGCCGACGCGGCGGATCTCCGCCGTGGCACCCTGCGTGGTGACGGTGCCGGTGCACTCGCCGCCCTTGGTCACCGACAGCTTCATCGACGTCGCCGCCGCCCCCGTCTGCTGGAAGTCCAGGGTCATGGACTTGGCGGAGCGCATGGCCGCCACCGTCTCGTCCTTGATCTCCTCGGCCGACTTGCCCGCGAGACCGCTGTCCTCGCTGCCGCACGCCGAGAGAACCGTCACACCCAGGGCCGAGACCAGCGCCGCCGCCACCACGCTCTTACGCACAGTCAATCCTTACTTGTTGCTTACACCTGACCGATTGGTCATACGACCACACAGACGGCCGCGGTGTCACACCGGGGTCTCATACTGTGGTCTCACTCCACGACGTGCCGGCCCTCCGGGCGGGCGCTGCACGAGCTGCGGAAAGCGCACTGCGCGCAGTGGTCTCCCGGCGTCGGCCCGAAGCGCTCGTCGAGCACCCGGGCGGCGGCGGTCGCCAGCAGCCGGGGCACCCAGTCGCCCTCCGGCGGCGGCTGCTGCTGCACCTTCGGCAGCGCGTCGCCGCCCTCCCGGACGGGCGCCCCGATCCGCAGGTGGACCAGCTCGGCGCCGCCGGACACGGTGCGCTCCGGGCCGGCCGCGCCCTCGGCGACGGCGGCCTGGTACACGGCGAGTTGGGCGTGCTCGGCGACCTCGGGTCCGGTCGGCCGCGACTTGCCGGTCTTGAAGTCGACGACGTACGCGCGGCCTTCCGCGTCCTCCTCGACCCGGTCCATGGTGCCCTTGATCTGCACCTCGTACGTACCGGCCTTCAGCGTGACGTCGAAGTCCCGCTCGCTGGCCACCGGACGGCGGCCCCGCTCCAGCACGTGCCAGCGCAGGAAGCGCTCCAGGGCCGCGCGCGCGTTCCCCTTCTCCTGCGCGGACTTCCACGGGGCGTCGAACGCGAGGCCGTCCCAGACGCCGTCCAGGCGCTCCATGAGCGCGTCGAGGTCGGCGGGGGTACGGCCGGAGGCGACCTCGTCGGCGAGGGCGTGGACGACGAGGCCGAAGCCCTGCGCGGCGGAGGCCGGCGCGTCGGCGCGTACCTCCCGGCCGAGGAACCACTGCAGCGCGCAGGTGTCCACCAACTGCCCCACGGCGCTGCCGGAGAGCGCGACGGGCAGGTCGCGGTCGCGCAGCGGCACCGCGTTCTCGGTCGGCTCGTCCAGGCCCCACCAGCGGTCCGGGTGCGCGGCGGGCACCAGCGGACGGCCGTCGTCCGCCGGCGCCGCCAGCCGGGCCAGCCGCTCGGCGGCGGCGGCCCGCAGGGCGTCGGACGCCTCGGGGTCGACGGTCGTCGCGCGCAGTTCGGCGACCATCGCGGCGACGGACAGCGGGCGGCGGGGGCGTCCTGTGACGTCCTTGGGGTCGACGCCCAGCTCCGCGAGGAACCGCGACGGCTGGTCGCCGTCCTCCGCGGGCGCCTTCACGGCGGTGACGACGAGCCGTTCGCGGGCGCGGGTGGCGGCGACGTAGAAGAGCCGGCGCTCCTCGGCGAGGATCGCGCCGGGCGGCAGCGGCTCGGCGAGGCCGTCGCGGCCGATGCGGTCCGCCTCCAGCAGGGAGCCGCGGCGGCGCAGGTCGGGCCAGAGGCCCTCCTGGACCTGGGCGACGACGACGAGCCGCCACTCCAGGCCCTTGGCGCGGTGGGCGGTCATGAGGCGTACGGCGTCGGGTCCCGCGGAGTCGTCGGCGCGGCGGGTGAGGACGTCGGCGGCGATGTCCTGGGCTTCGAGCTCTTCGAGGAAGTTGAGTGCGCCGCGGCCGCCGGTGCGGTCCTCGGCGCGGGCGGCGGTCTCGAAGAGGGCGCAGACGGCGTCGAGGTCGCGGTCGGCGTTGCGCCCGGCGGGACCGCCGCGGGCGGCGGCGCGCTGGAGCCGTCCGGGCCAGGGGGTGCCGTCCCACAGCTCCCACAGCGCGGCTTCCGCGGTGCCGCCGCGGGTGAGGAGGTCGCGGACCTTGCGCAGGAGGAGGCCGAGGCGGAGGGCGTTGCCGGCGTAGGCGCGGTCGTGGACGACGAGGCGGCGGGGCTCGGCGAGGGCCTCGGCGAGGAGGACGTCGGAGGGCCGCGGTACGGAGCGGCCCGCGGCCCGCTCCTCGTCGCGGAGCGCGCGGCCGAGGCGCCGCAGGTCGGCGGCGTCCATGCCGCCGAGGGGGGAGGAGAGGAGGGCGATGGCGACGTCGGGGGGGATCCAGGGGTCGGGGGCGGGGGTTGGGGGGGTGTCGTTGGCCGGTGCGGGGTCGGTGTGGGGGTTGTCGGGTTCGGGGGCGGTGTGGGGTTCGCCGGCTGGTGCGGGGGCGGTGGTGCGCTCGCTGGGGTTCGTCCCCGGGTCGGGTGCCGCGTCTTCCGTCGCGTCGGTCGGCGGCGCCTTCGGCGCCGGGACTGCCACCCGCCCACCCGTTGCCTGCGTACGCCCGGGGGCCGCTCCGCTGCCGGGCTCCGCGCCGTCCGCGTCCCCGGTACTCCCAGGCGTCGTATCGCCGCCAGGCGTCGTATCGCCGCCCTCTCCCTCCTCCGTACGTCCCCCCTGGGCCGCCGCGGGCAGTACCGCTGCGGCCGTTGTTCTCAGGGCTGTCAGCAGGGGCTGGACCGCCGGTTCGTGGCGTAGGGGGAGGTCGTCGCCCGCTATGTGGAGGGGGACTCCCGCCGAGGTCAGGGCGCGGCGGACCGACGGGATCGTGCGGGCGCCCGCGCGGACCAGGACCGCCATCTCACGCCACGGGACGCCCTCTTCGAGGTGCGCCCGGCGCAGGATGTCCGCGACGTTGTCCAGTTCGCCGCTCGTCGTCGGGTACGTGTACGCCTCCACCCGCCCCCCGTCGCGCACCGGCGCCAGCCCCCGGTGTGCCCGTACCGCCGCCGACGGCAGCCGCGGCAGCGGCATCCGGCGGGTGAGCAGCCGCGTCGCCGCCAGCGGCTTCGCGGCCGAGCGCCGCGACGTGCGCAGGACCGCGACCGGCGCGGGCGCGCCGTCCCGCCGCGGGAAGACCTCCGGGAACGTCAGGATCCCCCCGACGTCCGCCCCCCGGAACGCGTAGATCGACTGGTCCGGGTCGCCGAAGGCGACCAGCGTCCGGCCGCCGCCCGCCAGCGCCCGCAGCAGCCGCACCTGCGCCGCGTCCGTGTCCTGGTACTCGTCGACGAACACCGCGTCGTACCGCCCCGCCAGCTCCGCCGCCACCCGCTCCGACTCGGCCAGCAGCACCGCCCGGTGCACCAACTCCGCGTAGTCGAGCACCCCCTGCATGTCGAGCACGTCCAGGTACTCCGCCAGGAACTCCCCCGCCGCCCCCCAGTCCGGCCGCCCCGCCGCCGCCGCGAAGCTGTCCAGCGCCGCCGCCCCCAGGCCCAGCTCCCGGCTGCGCGCCAGCACCGCCCGTACCTCGTCGGCGAACCCGCGCGTCGTCAGGCAGGCCCGCAGCTCCGCCGGCCAGGAGACCCGCGCGCGGGCGCCGTCCGCGTCGTGTCCCGCGAGCAGTTCCCGTACGACGACGTCCTGTTCTGGCCCTGACAGCAGCCGCAGCGGCTCGACGAACATCTCGGCGTCCTGGTGCGCCCGCACCAGCGCGTAGCAGTACGAGTGGAACGTGCTGGCCTGCGGCGCCGGCGCGCCGTCCAGCCGGGCCGCCATCCGGTCGCGCAGCTCCACCGCCGCCTTGCGGCTGAACGTCAGCACGAGGATCCGCTCGGGGTCCGCCCCGCGCCTGATCCGTTCGGTGACGGCCTCCACCAGAGTCGTCGTCTTGCCCGTCCCCGGTCCTGCGAGTACGAGAAGCGGTCCGTCCCCGTGATGAACCACCGCGCGCTGCGCTGCGTCCGGCACAGGGGGGACCGGCCGCACGGGCGCGGTGCGGACGAGCCGGTAGGCCGGGGAGGGGACGGACAAAGTGCTCACATGTATCGCCGGGGGCAGAGGTCGGAAGGGAGGTGCCGGTTGCCGAACCGTACTCCGTACGGGCGGCGGCCCGGGCCGTTTGGTGCCCGGTGTCGGAAGCTGTCAGATATGACCCTCGACACCGTCGCCGCTGCCGTCCCAGCGGGCGCGGCGGAGGTCGATGCGCTGGTCACCCGCGGTGGTGGCGCGCAGGGGCGTGCCCTCCACCCGGTACTGCTCCAGGGCCTCGCGCTCGTGGCCTGGAAGCGGCCGGCCGTCGGCGCGCACCACGCGCCACCAGGGCACGGCGCTCCCGTAGAGCGCCATCACCCGGCCCACCTGGCGCGGCCCGCCGCGGTCTATGAACTCCGCCACATCCCCGTACGTCATCACGCGGCCCGGCGGGATGCCCTCTGCCACGGAGAGCACCCGGTCCGCATACTCGTCGAGAAGGCCGGCGTCCGGGCCCGGGGGGCCGGCGGAGGGTGTCGCGTCGTCCATCCGCCCCATCCTGCCCCAGACCGCCGACAGTCCGGCGCGGCGACCGGCAGCGGGCACACCGCTGTAAAGCACACCCGGATGCGACCATCGGAGACATGCTCGTGCCACCATCGTGCGGGCGGTGACTGGTGATACGAGACGAAGACGGGACAACCCAGGGCATGCGGCGCGACTCCGCGGCCGAGCCTCCGCCGGCAGAGCCGGTCACGGAGGCGCAGAGCCCTGCCCGCCTGGACGGTGCCGCGCGGGACGAAGGGGACGCGCGCCGCGGCCGGGGTCCGCGCGTGCAGCAGGGCGTGGACGAAGCGGTGGACCCTGCGCGCGACGAGCGGGACGGGCAGGCCCGCCCCGACGGGCAGGAAGGGCGTGACGAGCCCGACGAGCGGGCCGGGCAGGGCTCGTACGACGAGCAGGACGCCGACCGCGACGACTCCCCCGACCACCCCCGCGGCCTCTACGACACCCCCCGTCCCCAGTCCCCCGCCACCGCCCGGTACGACTCCCGCCGCCGCGCCGCCCCCGGCCCCATCGAGGGCGACGACCCCCTCCTGCCCGCCCGCGTGCACCGCCCCTCCGACCTCATGCGGCTGCTCCTCGGCGTCCTCGGCATCGCCGCCGTCCTCGGCCTGGCCGCCGTCGCGCACGCCACCACCGAGGGCCTGGAGGAGGACATCACCAAGGGCGCCGAGTACACGCCCTCGTTCGTCGTCACCCTCGGCGGCCTGACCTCCAGCATCGCCGTCCTCATCGTCCCGGTCGCCTTCGCCGTCGAACGCCTCGTCAAGCGCGACGGGCTGCGCATCGCCGACGGCGTGCTCGCCGCCGTCCTCGCGCACGGCGCCGGGCTCGCCGTCTCGCTCTGGGTCTCCGAGGCCGCCCCCGGCTCCGTGCAGGGGGCGCTGACGCAGATCGCCCGCGACGGCGAGCGCACCGACCCCGTCCACGGCTATCTCGCCCCCGTCATCGCGTACATGACCGCCGTCGGCATGGCCAGGCACGCCCGCTGGCGCGTGCTGATGTGGACGGTCCTGGTGCTCGACGGCCTCGCGGTGCTCGTCGGCGGCTACACCACCCCGTTCGCCATCCTGCTCACCGTCCTCATCGGCTGGACCGTCGCCTACGGCACGATGTACGCGGTCGGCTCCCCCAACGTCCGCCCCACCGGCCGCAACCTCCTCGCCGGCCTGCGTCGCGTCGGCTTCCGTCCGGTCAGCGCGCTGGTGCCCGAGGAGCAGCCGGACCTGGACGGCGACGGCCGCGGGCGGCGGTTCGTCGTCACGCTGGAGGACGGCCCGCCGCTGGACGTCACCGTCGTCGACCGCGAGCAGCAGGCCCAGGGCTTCTTCTACCGCGCCTGGCGCCGCCTGTCGCTGCGCGGCGTCTACCAGCGGCGCAGCATGCAGTCGCTGCGGCAGGCGCTGGAGCAGGAGGCGCTGCTCTCGTACGCCGCGATCGCCGCCGGCGCCAACGCCCCCAAGCTCATCGCCACCTCCGACCTCGGCCCCGACGCGGTCATGCTCGTCTACGAGCACACCGGCGGCCGGCCGCTGGCCACCGTCGCCGACGAGGCGATCACCGACCGGCTGATGCGCGAGAGCTGGCGGCAGGTCAAGGCGCTCCAGTCGCGCCGCATCGCGCACCGCCGGCTGGACGCGGACGCCGTGCTGGTGACGCGCTCGGGCAAGGTGATCCTCACCGACCTCAGCAACGGGGACATCGCCGCGGGCGACGTCGTGCTGCGCATGGACATCGCCCAGTTGCTGACCACGTTCGCGCTGCGCGTCGGCGCCGAGCGGGCGGTCGCGGCGGCGGTGGAGGTCCTCGGCCCGGACGCGGTCGCCGACGCGCTGCCGCTGCTCCAGCCGATCGCGCTGACCCGGGACACCCGCGCGGAGCTGCGCCGGCTCTCCCGGGAGCGGGCGGCGCGCGAGCGGGAGGCGGTCATCGAGGCGTCGCGGTCGCGCAAGCACCAGGCGGCCGGGGACCGCAAGAGCATGCGGGCCGCCAAGCAGGCCGAGAAGCGGGCGATCGAGGGCGCCCTGGACGAGGCCCGCGAGGAGGACGTGCTGACGCAGATCCGCCAGCACGTGCTGCTGATCCGGCCGCAGGCGCCGGTGGAGCCGGTACGCATCGAGCGGATCAGGCCGCGCACGCTCGTCAGCATCATCGCGGGCGTCTTCGCCGCGTACTTCCTGCTGACGCAGCTCACCCACGTCAAGGTCGACGACGTGCTGTCGCAGGCGAACTGGCGCTGGGCGGCGCTGGCCGCGCTCTTCTCCTCCGCCACGTACCTCGCCGCCGCGCTGTCGCTGCTGGGCTTCGTCCCCGAGCGGGTGCCGTACGGGCGCACGGTGCTGGCGCAGGTCGCCGCCTCGTTCGTCAAGCTGGTCGCCCCGGCGGCGGTCGGCGGGGTCGCGCTCAACACCCGCTTCCTGCAGAAGTCGGGCGTACGGCCCGGCCTGGCGGTGGCGAGCGTCGGCGCCTCGCAGCTCTTCGGTCTCGGCAGCCACATCCTGCTGCTGCTGACCTTCGGCTATCTGACGGGGACCGAGCGGACGCCGTCGCTGTCCCCGTCCCGTACGGTCATCGCAGGACTGCTGGCGGCGGCGGTGCTGATCCTGATCATCACGGCCGTGCCCTTCCTGCGGAAGGCCGTCTCGTCGCGGATCCGGTCACTCTTCGCGGGCGTGGTGCCGCGCATGCTGGACGTGCTCCAGCGCCCGCAGAAGCTCGCGGCGGGCATCGGCGGCATGGTGCTGATGACGCTGTCGTTCGTGCTCTGCCTGGACGCCTCGGTACGGGCCTTCGGCGGCGACCTCAGCTTCGCGAGCGTCGCGGTCGTCTTCCTCGCCGGCAACGCGCTGGGCTCGGCGGCCCCGACGCCGGGCGGCGTGGGCGCGGTGGAGCTGGCGCTCACGGCGGGTCTGACGGCGGCGGGGATGCCCAGCGACACGGCGCTCTCCGCGGTGCTGCTGTTCCGGCTGCTGACGTTCTGGATGCCGGTGCTGCCGGGGTGGCTGTCGTTCACCCACCTGACCCGCAAGGGCGCCCTGTAGCCGGGCCCCGTCGGGGCCGGGTCAGAGGTCGACGACGTTCCAGGGGCGGATGCTCCACTTGTCCACCAGCCCGTTCGCCACGTACGGGTCCCTCCTGACGAACTCCTCGGCGGGCCCCGGGCCTTCGGTCCGCCAGACCAGCAGGCCGCGCGGCGGGGCCTCCGTCATGGCGCCTGCCATGAAGAGGTCGCCGCGCCGGTGGTACTCGCGGATGAGGTCGAGGTGGGCCTCGCGGTAGGCGTCCCGCCGCGCCAGGTAGTCGTCGACGTAGGAGTAGTCGAGGACGTAGTAGGACACGCGGCCTCCCTGGTGGCGGGGGTGAACGGTACGGGGACCACCGTACTCACCCGTACGCCCCGTGCAGCGCGCGGCCGTCCGCGCCCCGCCGGACGATGGCAGTCCGCCACCGCCGAGACCGGGGAGCCGCCGTGCGGGTCACCAAGCCGACCACCGCCGTCACCGCCGCCACCGTCCTTCTGACCGCCCTGGCCGCGGGCGGCTGCGGCATCGCGTCGTCGTCCGAGCGCGACGGAGGGCTGGAGGACGGCGCGGCGGCCGCCGGCATCCACTGGGGGGCGTGCAAGAACCTCCCCAAGCCCGCGCCCGGAGCGCCGGCCGCCGAGACCGACTGGGAGTGCGGCACCCTCGACGTACCCCTCGACCACGACAAGCCGGACGGCGAGAAGATCGGCATCGCCATGATCCGCGCCAAGGCCACCGGGCCGCGGGAGGACCGCATCGGCTCGCTGCTCTTCAACTTCGGCGGCCCCGGCGGCTCGGGCATCGACACCCTGCCGGGCCTCGTCTCCCAGTACAAGACGCTGCACAAGCGCTACGACCTCGTCAGCTTCGACCCGCGCGGCGTCGGCCGCAGCGAGGGCGTGCACTGCCTCGACGACCGCGCGCTCGACAAGTACTTCGCCGCCGACAACACCCCCGACGACAAGGCGGAGGAGAAGGCGTACCTGGACCGGATCCACGACTTCGCCGCCGCCTGCGAGAAGAAGTCGGGCAAGGTGCTGCCGCACGTCGCCACCGAGAGCGCCGCCCGCGACATGGACCTCATGCGCGCCGCGCTCGGCGACGACAAGATGCACTACTTCGGCATCTCGTACGGGACCGAACTGGGCGCCGTCTACGCCCACCTCTTCCCCGAGCGGATCGGCCGGGCCGTGCTCGACAGCCCGGTGGACCCCACGCAGAACAGCGCGCAGCGCTCGCTGGCGCAGGCGAAGGGCTTCCAGCGGGCGCTGGAGAACTACGCCGAGGACTGCGCCAAGCAGGGCAAGCAGTGCCCCCTCGGCGACGCCGCCTCCGGCGAGCCCGCGGTCGCCACGGAAGACGTCGCGGACCTGCTGGAGCGGCTCGACGGCAAGCCGATCCCGGCCTCCTCCGGCCGCGACCTGACGGAGTCGCTGGCCACCGGGGGCATCGCGCAGTCGCTGTACTCCAAGCAGCTCTGGCCGCTGCTGACGCAGGGCCTGGAGCAGGCGCAGGACGACGACGGCGCGACCCTGCTGCTCCTGGCCGACGCGCTCAACGGCCGCGAGCCAGACGGGCACTACAGCACGCTCCAGTCGTCCTTCCTCGCGGTCAACTGCGCGGACACCAAGGACCGCTACTCGATCGACGACATCCGCGACCGGCTGCCGGAGTTCCACAAGGCGTCGCCCGTGTTCGGCGACTTCATGGCCTGGGGCCTGGCGTCCTGCGACGGCTGGCCGGTGACGGGCAAGCGCTCGACGCCGCAGGTGAGCGCGAAGAGCGCGGACACGATGCTGGTCGTCGGCAGCACGGGCGACCCGGCGACGCCGTTCGAGGGCACGCAGCGGATGGTCGACGCGCTCGGCGGCGACGTGGCGGTGAAGCTGACGCGCGTCGGCCAGGGGCACGGGGCGTACGGCAGCGGCAACCGCTGCACGCAGGAGGCGGTCGACACGTACCTGCTCGACGGCCGGGCCCCGAAGAACGACACGACCTGCCGCAAGTAGCCCGGCAGGACAGACAGACGTGCCGCCGCCGGAAACCTCCGGCGGCGGCACGCCGCGTCGTCGTACGCCCTGCGTCAGTAGATGGGCTTGTCCGGCTCGATCTGGTTCACCCAGCCGACCACGCCGCCGCCCACGTGCACCGCGTCGGCGAAGCCCGCCGACTTCAGCACCGCCAGGACTTCCGCGGACCGGACACCCGTCTTGCAATGCAAGACGATCTTCTTGTCCTGCGGCAGCCCCTCCAGGGCGTTGCCCATCAGGAACTCGTCCTTCGGGACCAGCCGCGCGCCCGGGATCGAGACGATCTCGTACTCGTTGGGCTCCCGGACGTCGATGATGTCGATGTTCTCACCGTCGTCGATCCACTCCTTGAGCTGCTTCGGAGTGATCGTGGAGCCGGCCGCGGCCTCCTGCGCCTCGTCGGAGACGACGCCGCAGAACGCCTCGTAGTCGATCAGCTCGGTGACGGTCGGGTTCTCGCCGCAGACCGCGCAGTCCGGGTCCTTGCGGACCTTGACCTGGCGGTACTGCATCTCCAGGGCGTCGTAGATCATCAGCCGGCCGACCAGCGGGTCGCCGATGCCGGCGAGCAGCTTGATGGCCTCGTTGACCTGGATCGAGCCGATCGACGCGCACAGCACGCCCAGCACGCCGCCCTCGGCGCAGCTCGGGACCATGCCGGGCGGCGGGGGCTCGGGGTACAGGCAGCGGTAGCACGGGCCGTGCTCGGCCCAGAAGACCGACGCCTGGCCGTCGAATCGGTAGATGGAGCCCCACACGTACGGCTTGCCGAGCAGCACGCAGGCGTCGTTGACCAGGTAGCGGGTGGCGAAGTTGTCCGTGCCGTCGACGATCAGGTCGTACTCGGCGAACATCTCCATGACGTTCGAGGAGTCCAGCCGCTCCTGGTGGAGGTTCACCTTCACGTACGGGTTGATGCCCAGCACCGTGTCGCGGGCGGACTCCGCCTTGGGGCGGCCGATGTCCGCCTGGCTGTGGATGACCTGCCGCTGCAGGTTCGACTCGTCGACCTCGTCGAACTCGACGATGCCGAGCGTGCCCACACCCGCCGCGGCCATGTACATCAGCGCGGGCGAGCCGAGGCCGCCGGCGCCCACACAGAGCACCTTGGCGTTCTTCAGCCGCTTCTGGCCGGCCATCCCGACGTCCGGGATGATCAGGTGGCGCGAGTACCTGCGGACCTCGTCGACGGAGAGCTCGGGGGCGGGCTCGACCAGCGGTGGCAGCGACACGGGGACTCCGTAAGCGTGTGAGAGCACAGTGGGTCTTCCGGTAACACTGCCACGCGCCTCCTCATTCCGAGACACCCTGTCCGAGACGCGAGACAAGGTCGTCCCAGTAGCCGGGCAGCGCCTCCCAGCCCGGCCGGTCCGTGAAGAACACCGAGGCCGCGCCCTGCCAGCGGGCGACCCGCATCGCCTCGTCCAGATGCGTCGGCGGTACGCCGTGGACCAGGTGGCAGAACCGCTCGGCGGGGTGCTCCGCGGTCCACTCGGCGACCTGCGACCAGCGGTAGTCCGCCCACGGGCCGGCGAAGGTGACGAGCTGGTCGGCGGCCTCGGCGTAGCCGGGGTACGGGTGCGTGCCGATGCCGAGGACGACGTGGGCGCCCGGGGCGAGCGCGCCGAGCGTCGTCGTGACCCGCAGGACCTCCGGCAGCAGGTCGCGGTCGGCGGGGCAGCGGCGGAAGTAGAAGCCGTCGACGCGGTACCACTCCAGGAACCGGTGCGCCTCGGTGATCAACTCGCCGAAGGGGCGGCGGCCGTGGCGCAGATCGAGCAGCCCCAGGGTGCGCACCCGCGCCGACTTCAGCCGGCCCGCGGCGTCCAGGCAGTGCGGGTCAGGACGGGCGCCGGGCCCGCCGGCGACGTCGAGCACCGTCCAGTGGACGGCGCCCGCGGCGGCGGGCCGGGTCAGCTCGCCCCACTCGACGGGGGCGACGAGGGGGTGCGCGTAGCCGGGGACGGCGAGGCGGAGGGGGGTCCCGGCCGGCTGCGGCGGGTGCTGCCGCCGGCCCTCGGGCACGGGCGGTACGCCCGGCAGGTCCCGTAGCGCCGCGGCCGCGCCGGGCGGTCTGCCCGGCCCGTCAGGTCTCAGATGCGGCATGCCGCCTCCATCCAGATGTCCGCAAGGCTCTCCTCGATTCCGATCCGGGGCCGCCAGCCGAGGCGGTCCCGTGCCGTCCTGATGTCCGCCTGCTGCCAGGCGCCGCACCCGTCCGGATACGGATACGCCGCGGCGACCGCCGCCGGTTCCGCGCCGGGGCCGCCGTTCGTGCCGTGGCCGGGTCCGTGCGCGGGACCGTGGCCGTGGCCCAGGGGGTGGCCCATGCCGTGCCCCGGGCCGTGGCCGCCGTGCCCGAGGCCGTGTCCCGCGCCCGCGGGCTGCGGGATCCGGCCGGTCAGCGTCGTGTCGTACTCGTGCAACTGGCCGCTGTACCCGGCGATCCGCGCCAGCGCCGCCGCCGCGTCCCGCAGCCGCACCGCGCGCCCGCCGCCGATGTTCACCACGCCCTGCGCCGCCGACAGCGACGCGGCGTGCACCGCCCGCGCCACGTCCCGTACGTCCACGAAGTCCCGCTGCGCGCCGATCCCGCCGAGCTTCAGCTCGCCGTCGCCCTGCTGCATCGCCCGCCGCAGCGCCTCCGCCAGCCGGCCGAGCGGGGAGCCCGCCGGGGTGCCGGGGCCCGCGGGCGAGAACACCCGCAGCACGATGGCGTCGAGCCCGGAGCCGAGCACCAGCTCGGTCGCGGCCAGCTTGCTCACGCCGTACGGGCCGCCGGGGCGCGGCAGCGCGTCCTCGGCCGTCGACGAGCCGGCCGGCGAGGGCCCGTACTCCGAGGCGCAGCCCACGTGCACCAGCCGCGCCGAGCAACTGCTGCGCCGCATGGCCTCGCAGAGGGTGGCGACGGCGACGGTGTTGTGCCGGGTCAGGTCGCGGGCGCTGCCGCGGGTGGTGCCGGCGCAGTTGACGACGACGCCCGGGTGCACGGCGTCGAGGAACCGGGTCAGCGCGCCCGGGCTGCCGGACGACAGGTCGAACCGCACGTCGGCGTCGTCGCCGCGGCCGAGCGCGGTGAGCTGCACGGCGGGGTCGGCGAGCAGGCGGTCGGCGACGTAGCGGCCGACGAAGCCGGTGCCGCCGATGAGCAACACCCTCATCGCGCACCCCCGTCGTTCGAGCTGGGCGTGGCCAGTGGTGGTGCGGTCATCTCGTTGTGCTCCTTGCGATGAGCGGAGGCTCGGGTGAGTGCGCGGCCGGCGTACGCCAGCAGCGCGAGCGCGGCGAGGCCGCAGGCGACCGCAGGCACGGCGGCCATACGGAAACCTGCGGAGCCGGCGACCAGCAGCTCGACCGGACGGCCGAGCACGGCAAGCCCGGGAACCCGGGCGGCCAGGACCAGCAGCAGCGCCGTGACCTGCGCGGCGCAGGCGGCGGCGAGGCCGTACGCGGCGGCCCGGGGGAAGCCGTGCACGGCGAGCAGCCGGGCGAGGAAGAGCAGTGCGCCGAGGGCGCAGGCGGCGGCGGGGACGGCGGGCCGGGGAGTGGCCTCGCCGAGGGCCGGTCCCGCGGCCACGGCGGCGAGCTGCAGCGCGCCGAGGACGGCCAGCACGGCGGCGACGGCGGCGGCGAGCAGCGGGCGGGCCCGGGCGCGGAACTCGGCCAGATCGCGGCTCTCCCGCAGGCCGCCGCCGGCACGGGCGGCGAACCACCGGGCGACGGCCGCGGCGGGCAGCACGGCGGCGGTGAGCGCGGCGAGTGCGGCGGCGGTGGCGTACGGCACGACGGGCGCGCGGGTGACGCCGGTGGCGCCGCCGAGCAGTTCGCCGAGGAACCAGTCCCCGTAGACCGCGTACGCCAGCAGCCACCCGACGGCGAGCCCGGCCGCGGGCGGCAGCCCGGCCCCGACCCGCAGGGGCCCCCGCTGCAACCCGAGCACCAGCGCGACCACGGCCCAGGCGACGCCTGCGGCGGTCAGCGCCACCTGCACCCGGCCGTGCAGCCCGGCGGCTCCCAGCACGAGCAACCCGCCGCCGAGCGGCAGGAGATGAGCGAGCGGGGCGAGGGGGGTACGGGGCCGGGGGCCGCCCGGCGGCGGAGGCTCGGCGCCGGGCCGCCGGGTCCGTACGTACACCTCCTCGGCGAGGGAGAACACATCCCGGTGCCGGTACCGCACCGCCGTCCGGTCGGTGACGCCGTGCGCCTCAAGCCCGGCGGCGATCTCCAGCGGATCGACGGCCCGCCGGCACAACTCCCGGTGCCGGTACATGAGCCCCCGCACGGGATCGGCGGACCCGCGCCGCGGCCGGACGGCCGGGGCCGCGGCGGCCGAGGACCCGGCGACGGGAGCAGCCCCGCCCGCGGCGGGCCCGGCAGGCTCGGCCGGGGCGGAGGGGGGAGCCGACTGAGCGGTGCGGGGCGGGCCCGGGTGCCCGGCGGCCGCAGCGCCCTCGGCGCGCCGCGAGGCGGCGCCTGAGGAAACTGCCTGCCCGCCTGGCGCAGCAGTCCCTGTCCCCGCAGCTTCCGCCGCCCCCGCGCCGGGGGAACCCGCCTCGCCTTCGGCGGGCGGGGGGTGGAGGGACGTTACGGCGGGGGGTTCCGGGCGGGGGCCGAAAGCTTCCTCCAGGGCTTCCGCCAGGTCTTCCGCCGGCGTGGGGGGCGACGGCTCCCGCGTCTGCGGCTCCGGAGTCGCTCTCGGGCCGTCCGTCATCGGTCGGCCCCCTCAAGCACGGCGCCCGCACCCACCCGGCCGGCATCCGGCACCGGCGTGGCCGCCAGATACGCCTCCGGAGGGTGCGCGAAGGGGTGCGGGGTGGCACGGGCCGGGGCGGGGGCCGGGCCGTGGGAGGCCAGCTCCAGGTAGAGGGAGCCGAACGCGTCCACGTTCTGCTCCGCCGTGAACAGTTCCACCGCCCGCGCCCGCGCCGCCGCGCCCAGCCGCGCGCGGCGCGCCGGGTCGCGGAGCAGCGCCAGGCAGGCGTCCGCCAGCGCCCGCGGGTTCCGGGGCGGGACCACGAGGCCCGTGCCGCCGATGACCTCCCGGACCGCGCCGACGTCCGTCGACACCGTCGCCCGGCCGCAGAGCATCGCCTCGACCAGGCCCACGGGGAAGCCCGCCACGACGCTGGAGAGCACCGTCACCCCGCCCGCCGCATACGCCGCCGCGCGGTCCGGCAGCGACGGGTCGCCGATCTCCTCGAACGACACCGGGCTGGCGCCCACCGCGTGCGCGTCGGCCGCCTCGTCGGGGAAGAGCTGGGCGGCCAGCGCGCGGCAGTGGTCGCGGTAGCCCGCGTGGGCGGCGGCCGGGGGGCCCGTCTCCGCCACGACGAGGTGCGCGGCCGGCTCCTCCCTGCGGATCTCCGCGAACGCGTGCAGCAGCGCGATGAGATCGACGGCCGGCTCCATCCGTCCTGCCCAGACCAGGGTGCTGTCGTCCCCGGCCGCCGGCAGGTCGGCCACCTCGGCGAACCGCGCCGCGTCCATGCCCGGGTACACCGTCCGCAGCCTGTGCCCCGGCGCGCCCAGGCGCAGCGCCCAGCGCCGCGCGTGCGCGTTGCCCGGGGTCACGAGGGCCGCCTTGGCGTACGCCTCGGCCGCCAGCCGGCGGTGGAAGGCCGCCACCAGCGCCCGTACGGTCACGGTGCCGCCGGCGTACGCCCCCCAGCCGCTCTCCAGGTAGTGCCGCCGCAGCCGCACCCCGTACTCCGTCACCAGCAGCGGCGTGCCGAAGAACCGGCGCGCCAGCAGCCCCGGCAGCGCCGCCGGGCCGCCGGACAATGCGTGGCACAGGGCGGCCCCGGCCAGCCCGGCGCCGCCGTCCCCGTACCACCCGGCGCCCAACGGCCGCAGCGCCCGGTCCAGATGCGCCGCCACCGTCAGCAACTCCGCGACACGCGCCCCCTGCACCGCCGGATGTACGCCCGGCGCCCGGCAGGCCCGCTCCAGGATGCGCACCGCCTGCTCCTCGCGCAGCGCGCGCCCCGGCCCGCCCGCGTCCCTGGCCAGCTCCGCCAGCCCGTAAAGACCCGAAGCGAAACGGTCCTGCCCGGACTCCCGCCCGGCTTCCCGCCCCGGCACCTCCCCGGCGCCGCCGGCCGCCAGCGCGCCCGCCAACTCCGCGAAGTGCTCGGCGAACCGGCGCCGTTCGGCGCGCCCGTAGCGGCGCTCGCCGGGCACCGGGCGCCACAGCGGCGCGACGTGCACCGCCCGCACCTGCGGCGGCAGCGGTACGAGCCCCGACGCCTCCTGCGCCGCATCGACCGCAAACGCGAAAACGTCGAACTCATGGTGCGCAAGCCCGCGTACGAGCCGGTCGCACCACCCCGGCGACTCGCCCGCGGCGAACGGGAATCCGCCCTCCGCGAGAAGGCCGATGCGCAACGAGAACACCCCCGAAACTGCTGTGGCTCCATCCGGTGGGAGGACGGTACGCACGCGGAGGGGCAGCGCGATGGACGGTTGTCCGTCGCACCACCGGAAGGGGTGAATACCCGTGACTATTCGGGGTGTGGGGCGTTTTGCCCGCTCCCGTCACCCGCCGGGGGTCAGTCGCGCGGGAACGGCCAGGGGTTGGGCTTGCAGGTGGCGCCGTCCGTCGACAGGTACTTCGTCTGCTGCATCATCACCGGCGCCAGCGCGCCGTCCTGCGCGCAGCCGACGTGCCCGTTCCCGAGCCGGTGGCCGACCTCGTGGTTGATGAGCATCTGCCGGTACGCGTGGATGTCGTCGCCGTAGGTCTTCGAACCCTGCGCCCACCGGAAGGCGTTGATCATCACGCGCTCGGTGGCGGCGGAGTCGCAGGACACGTCCTCGTCGCCGGTGTCGAGCCCCGACTTGGCGCACCACTCGTCGGTGGTCCCGGGGCTGGCCAGGGTGATGACGAACACGGACTCCTGGTCCCGGCCCACCCGCTCGAAGGTGCGGTCGCCCCGGCCGCCCCAACTGCGCTCGTCGTTGAGCGTCTTGTGCACGGCGGCCGCGAACAGCTCGCCGTCGAGCGGCAGTCCGTCCTCGACGTCCACGCGGTAGGTGACGACCTCGCCGCGGCCGGGCGCCTTGTCGCGGCCGGGGACGGTGGTGAGCTTGCCGGAGCCGGTGAGGTTGCGGCTGAGGGGGTACGTGGCCGCCATCTTCTCGGTGTACGTGGCGGGCACGGCCCGCGCGTCCTCGCCGGCGTCCGAGCCGTCCCGGTCGTCCGGGGCCGCAGGGTCGTCGCGGTCGCCGGAGCGGGAGGCGGCGTCGTCGTCGGGGCCGGCGCGCTGCTTGCGCTCGTCGGAGGCGGCGGCGTCGGCGCGCTTGGCGCGGCCGTCGGAGACCTGGCCGGCGATGGCCGCGGCGAGCGCGCACGTCACGACGGCGGCGGCGACTCCGGTCACGACCCGGCCGCGGTTGGTGGAACGCTGCCGGCGGCGGTGGCCGCCGCCCGTGGGGTGCAGGGCGGTCGCGGCGTCGTCGGGCGGTCCCTCGTCCCCGGGCGGCGGCCAGCCGAGGTCGTCGGCGGCGGGGGCGGGCCCCGGCACGTCACCGGGGCGGCGCGCGGTGGGACCGGCGGCGTGGCCGGGCCCCGGCCCGTCGAAGGCATCGAGGTAGTCCTGCCGTACGGGCGTGGGCGTGGCGGCGACGGTGGCGGCGCCGAGCCCGCGCCCGGGCTGCTCGTACGGCGGGACACCCCACCCGCCGCCGGGCTCCCGGTGCTCGGGGTGGCCGAGGGGGCGCTCGCCGGTGTCGTCCGTGGGGGCCGTGCGGCCACGGGACGGGCGCGGCATCCCGTGCACGGGCGGCGGCCCGCCGGGCCCGGCGACGCGCCGCATCGACCCGGTGTCGCCGACCCGCGGCGTCGGCCCGGTGTCCGAGACGCGGGGAATCGGCCCGGTGCCGGAAACCCGCGGCATCGGTCCGGTACCGGCGGAGCGCGGGATGGGGCCCGTGTCGGAGACCCGCGGAATCGGACCGGTACCGCCGGCCCGCGGAACGGGCCCCGTATCGGAGACCCGCGGCACCGGACCAGTATCGGAGACCCTCGGCACCGGACCCGTATCGCCGAACCGCGGCAGCGCGCCCGTACCCGAGACCGTGCGCCCGTCCCCCGGCGCAGGCGGCACCCGCGGCACAGGACCCGTGTCGGAGACCCGCCGCACCGGACCCGTGTCCGTCACCCGCGGGATCGGGCCCGTGTCGCTGATCCGCGGGATCGGCCCCGTGTCGCCCCGCCGCGGCAGCGGCGGCCGCGGCCCTGACCCGGGCGCCGGCCCGGACCCCGACCGGGTCCCGCCGCCGTCCCGCGCCTTCTTGCCCTTGCCGGACGCGCTGTGCCTGCCCACCGTGTGTGTCAGCTCCTGCCGGGGCTCGCGTCTGCGATCCCTGTCTCGTACTCGTCCAGCATCTCGGTGAACGCCCTGGCCACCACTTCCGGGTACTCCATCATGGCCACGTGCCCGGCCGCAGGCAGGACCAGCAACCGCGAGTTGCGGAACGCGGCCTTCGCCCGCCGCGCCATCCTGAACGATACGAGTTGGTCGCGCCGGCCGTAGATCAGCAGCGTAGGGGCAAGCACCCGCTCGGCCAGCCGCCACAGCGAATGCTGCCCGCCCAGGGTGTACGCGCCGACGACCCCGCGCGCCGACCGCTCCAGCGCGTCCCAGTGGTACGGCAGCCGCATGCGCCTGGCGTACTCCCGCGCGTGCTCCGCGAAGCCCTCCGGGCTGACCCGGCCCGGGTCGCCGTAGCAGAGGGCCAGCACCGCGCGGGTGCGCTGCTCCGCGGTCCAGTCCCGGGTCAGCCGGGCGAAGAGCGCGGTGACGCCGGGCACGGCGAGCAGCGCGGTGGGCATCGCGGAGCGCTGCGGGGGCAGTTCGGGCAGCGCCGGGGAGACGAGGGTGAGGGTGCGCACCAGGTCGGGGCGGAGGGCCGCGACGCGGGTGACGATGGTGCCGCCCAGCGAGTTGCCGAAGAGGTGTACGGGGCCGCGGTCGGCGGCGTCGAGGTAGCGGATGACGGCGCGGGCGTGGCCGGAGAGGGAGTAGTCGCCGTCGTCGGGGGGCGGGGAGTCGCCGAAGCCGGGGAGGTCGACGGCGTCGCCGTCGACGCGGGCGGCGAGCAGGGGGCCGAGGCCGGCCCAGTTCAGCGCGGAGCCGCCGAGCCCGTGCACGTACACCGCGGGCGGCAGTCCCGCGCGCGCCGGGGGGTGGCCGCGGACGGCGACGGTGAGTCCGGGGAGCGTCACCCGCCGTCGCTCGACGCCGCCCCGGCCTTCGGGAGGAGAGGGCGGCACAGTCCCGGGCGAGCCGTTCGCCGGGGATACTTCGTCGCCCGCCAGAGAGCGCTCTGTCGACGGCATGGGGGCAATGTTACGAGACAGTCACGCAGTGGTTCATGTGTTCGCGCTCACAAGCCGCCTCGCGGCCGAAAGCACCCTCTCTTACGCTCGTACGGAGGACGTATGGAGGACACCACCCGAAACTGTGCCCGAAGTCCGGGTGACGAACGACGCGGACAGGAGACGACGCCATGGCGGCCGACCCGCAGGATTCGGACACCTTCGACGAGCCCGCCCGCCGTACGGGGCAACCCGGGAGAGCGGAGGACCCCGCGGAACGGGACGCCGAGACCCCGGAGGCGGACGCCGCGGAGCAGCGCGCCGAGGTGGACCAGCGCGACGAGGACGTCACGCCGGGCGAGCGCGACGGCGTCGACGCGAACCCCGCGGACGCCGCCGAGCAGGCGCGCGTCGTCGAACAGGACGAGGACGAATACCGGTGACGTGCCCGGCATTGCCCCGGTTCACCCCGGGTCAGGGGCGATGAAATTTCGCGCAGCGACGGAGCGCCGGACGATTACCCGCACGTACGATGGCACCTGCGGTCGGCCCGCCGGACAGGCCCGGCGTCCCGGGGGCGATCATCTCAGGAACCAGGAGGCGCAGTGACAGCCATGGAGCAGGCCGAGACGCGTCCACGCAGTACGAGGCTTCCCCGCCGCGCGCGCCGCAACCAGCTCCTCGGTGCGGCCCAGGAGGTCTTCGTCGCCCAGGGGTACCACTCCGCCGCCATGGACGACATCGCGGACCGCGCCGGCGTCAGCAAGCCGGTGCTCTACCAGCACTTCCCCGGCAAGCTGGAGCTGTACCTCGCCCTGCTCGACCAGCACTGCGACGCGCTGCTCCAGGCGGTGCGCGCGGCGCTCGCGTCCACGTCGGACAACAAGCAGCGCGTCGCCGCCACGATGGACGCGTACTACGCCTTCGTCGAGGACGAGGGCGGCGCCTTCCGGCTGGTCTTCGAGTCCGACCTGACCAACGAGCCCGCGGTGCGCGAGCGCGTCGACCGGGTCAGCCTGGACTGCGCGCAGGCGGTCAGCGAGGTCATCGCCGAGGACACCGACCTGCCGGTCGAGCAGGCGATGCTGCTCGCGGTGGGGCTCTGCGGCATGGCGCAGATCACCGCGCGGTACTGGCTGGGCTCCGGCCGGTCCATCCCGCGCGACGAGGCCGCCCGCCTGATCGCCTCGCTCTCCTGGCGCGGCATCGCCGGCTTCCCGTTGCACGGGGGCCCGGAACAGCCGTAGGGGCGGCCCGCGGACACGTCCCGTAGCGGTGTTCGCTGCGGGCGTGCAGGCATCGGTCCCGCGGGGTGTGCACGCCGGGTTAGTGTGCACTCGTACATCCAACTGACCGAAAGGGATCAGGCCGTGGAGGTCAAGATCGGCGTGCAGCACGCCCCCCGAGAGATCAGCCTGGAGAGCGGGCAGTCCGCCGAAGAGATCGAGAGCGCGGTGGCGGACGCGCTCGGCGGCAAGTCGGAGGTGCTGACCCTGGTCGACGACCGCGGCCGGAAGATCCTCGTGCCGTCGGGCCGCATCGCCTACGTGGAGATCGGCGCGCCCACCGCGCGCAAGGTGGGCTTCGGCGCCCTCTGAGGGCGGATCCCCCGCTCGCGCAGCTCGTCCGGCCCCCCGGTGTCCGACACCGGGGGGCCGTCGTTTGCCCGCGGATCCATGCGGGTAGATCCGGAGCGTCCGGTTCACCCCAGCAGTGGGGCCCAACGAAGGGCGGGCGAGAGATGATGATCCTGGCAGCCGTACTCTCCGCAGTCATCGGCCTGGCGATTGCGCTGGCCGCACTCTCCCGCTATCCGGATCGGTTCCGGCACCGGAACCTGACGCTGGCCACAGGCCCCGGGGCCGCCGTCCTCGGCGCCGCCCTGGCCCACACGGTGCTGGGCGCGGGGAATCTGCCGATCGTCCTGCCGGTCGCCGGAGCCTTCTCGGCGGCGATACTGTCGCTGCTGGTCAAGAACCGGGAGCGGAGCCGCCCCGCGGCGGCGTACCTGGCGGGCCGCCCGGTGCGCTGAGCGGTCCGTACCCGTACCCACCCCTGGAACCAGGAAGACGCACGCGCGCCCGGGCGGACCGCCCGGGCGCCGCGCTATGCGGAGAGGCCGAGCGCCGCCATCCGCTTGGTGTGCGCCTCGGTGATACGTGAGAACATCCGCCCCACCTCCGCCAGATCGAACCCGTCGGCGACGCCGCCCACGAGCATCATCGACAGCGCGTCCCGCTCCGCCACCACCCGCTGCGCCTGGCTCAGCGCCTCGCCCATCAGCCGCCGCGCCCACAGCGCCAGCCGGCCGCCCAGCCGCGGGTCGGCCTCGATCGCGCTGCGGACCTTCCCTACGGCAAAGGTCGCGTGCCCGGTGTCGTCCAGCACGCTCAGCACCAGACCGCGGGTGTCGGAGTCCAGCCGGACCGCGACCTCGCGGTAGAAGTCGCTGGCGATCGAGTCGCCGACGTACGCCTTGACCAGGCCCTCCAGCCAGTCGGACGGCGCCGTCTGGCGGTGGAACTCGTTCAGCGCGGCGGCGAACGGCTCCATCGCCCGCGCCGGGTCCTCGTCGATCTCGGCCAGCCGGTCCCGCAGCCGCTCGAAGTGGTGGAACTCGGCGGCGGCCATCGCCGCCAGCTCTGCCTTGTCCTCCACGCCGGGCGCCAGCTTCGCGTCCTCCGCCAGCCGCTCGAAGGCGGCCAGCTCGCCGTAGGCGAGGGCGCCGAGCAGGTCAACGACCGCGGCCCGGTACTGCGGGTCGGCGGCGGCCTGCGCCCAGTCCTCGGCGGCTACGCCGGATGCGGCGGCGGTGTCGCCGGCGTCGCCGGTTCCGCTGGTCTCGCCGGTGTCCTGGGGTGCGGCCTCGTCGGCAGGGGGAGTCTCCATAGGAGCGGAATATAGCGGCCCGCAGGGACCTGGGAAGAGCCTGGTCAGCCCGTGGACTATGAGACATCGCACAACACGGCTGCACGATTTTAGGTAGAGTGGTATAGCACTCGCCGGTCACGGCGGGTCCCCCATGCCGCGGGCGTGAGCCCGGAGGCGCGTGGGAAGCATGTACTGAAGGATGCCCGGTCGGTGGCCCGATCGGCTCCGACCCCGACCGCTCTCAGCGGAGCCCGTGCGGCCTGTCCCGCCGTACGCACACCGCCGGAGGGAATTCTCGCGGCTTGAGCGCGCGAGTGACGGTTGAAGTGGTCCCGCGCCACCCCGCGCGGTACGACCCCCGTCCCCCGCCGCTCGCCGCGACCGACAGAAGAGGCAAGCATCCTGTCCACGTTTCGAGACCTGGGGATCCTCCCCGAGACTGCTGAGGCCCTGGAGGCCGTGGGAATCACCACTCCTTTCCCCATTCAGGAGATGACCCTTCCCGTGGCCCTCGCCGGCACCGACGTGATCGGCCAGGCCAAGACCGGTACCGGTAAGACGCTCGGCTTCGGCCTTCCCCTGCTGGAGAAGGTCGTCGTCCCCGCCGACGTCGAGAACGGTCGCGCCGACACCGGCGCCCTGACGGACGCCCCGCAGGCGCTCGTCGTCGTCCCCACCCGCGAGCTGTGCGTCCAGGTCACCAACGACCTGCTGACCGCCGGCAAGGTCCGTAACGTCCGCGCGCTGTCGATCTACGGCGGCCGGGCGTACGAGCCCCAGCTTGAGGCGCTGAAGAAGGGCGTCGACGTCGTCGTCGGCACCCCCGGCCGCCTCCTCGACCTCGCAGGCCAGCGCAAGCTGGACCTGTCGAAGATCAAGGTGCTGGTGCTCGACGAGGCCGACGAGATGCTGGACCTCGGCTTCCTGCCGGACGTCGAGAAGATCATCCAGCAGTTGCCCGCCAGGCGGCAGACGATGCTGTTCTCGGCCACCATGCCGGGGCAGGTCATCGGCCTCGCCCGGCGCTACATGTCGCAGCCCACCCACATCCGCGCCACCGCGCCGGACGACGAGGGCGCGACGGTCGCCGCCGTCGAGCAGCACGCCTTCCGGGCGCACTCCATGGACAAGCCGGAGATGCTGGCGCGCATCCTCCAGGCCGAGGGCCGCGGGCTGACCATGATCTTCTGCCGTACGAAGCGCACGTGCGCGGACGTCGCGGAGCAGTTGACCCGGCGCGGGTTCGCCGCCGGCTCGGTCCACGGCGACCTGGGCCAGGGCGCGCGCGAGCAGGCGCTGCGGGCGTTCCGCAACGGCAAGGTCGACGTGCTGGTCTGCACGGACGTGGCGGCGCGCGGCATCGACGTCGCCGGCATCACGCACGTGATCAACTACCAGACGCCGGAAGACGAGAAAACGTACCTGCACCGCATCGGCCGCACCGCCCGCGCGGGCGCGTCCGGCACGGCGGTCACGCTGGTCGACTGGGACGAGATCACGCGCTGGCACCTGATCAACAAGGCGCTGGAGCTCGACCTGGAGAACCCCGAGGAGACGTACTCCACCTCCCCGCACCTGTACGAGGCGCTGCGCATCCCGGAGGGTACGAAGGGCGTGCTGCCGCGCGCCGAGCGCACCCGCGCGGGGCTCGGCGCCGAGGAGCTGGAGGACCTGGGCGAGACGGGCGGGGGCCGCCGCGGCGCGGGCTCGCGCCGGTCGGCCACCGAGGAGCGCCCGAAGCGGACCCGTACGCAGCGGGAGCGCCGCCGCACGCGGAGCGGCCGCCCGGTGGCGGCCGAGGCCGCCGAGGGCGCCGGGGCCGCCGCCGAGCCGCGGGAGACCGCGGCGGAGCCGGCCGCGGCCGCGGCGGACGCCGCACCCCGCAAGCCGCGCCGCCGCCGTCGCCGCACCCGCAGCGGCAACGCGGGCACGCCCGCGGCGGAGTAGCACAGCAAGTCCGTTCGGGCCCGGGACATACGTCGTGACGTACGTCCCGGGCCCGCGGCTTGCAGCGAGCGGAGGCGATACGCGACAGGGGGCGCCGCCGGCGGGAACGGCGGCTTCCGCCACCACGGCGCCGCCGCCCCGCCGCCGCGATCCCGCCGCGATCGCCGGTGGCTTCGTCAACGACCGCCGGAGGCCCCTGCCGCGGCCGACAGTGCCGCCGCCCTGCCGCCCAGTGGTCGCGGGCCCGCCTCGCCGACACCCGGCGCACGACGCTGCGGCCGGGCCGCCTCGGTGCCGCTCCCCCGCGCCCCCGCGGAGCGGCAAGAGTACGGCCGCGGCTAGGGTCGGGGGATGAGCAAGCCGCCGTTCGTCGCGTTGCCGGGTGGGGTCGAGGCCCTGCGGGTCGAGACCCCCCGGGGGGCGTTCGCCGCGCTGCGGGCCGGGCGGCCCGTACACGGGACCGCGCTCCTGCTGCCGGGGTTCACCGGCAGCAAGGAGGACTTCATCGCCCTCCTCGAACCCCTCGCCGCCGCCGGCTTCCGCGTGTTCGCCGTCGACGGCCGCGGCCAGTACGAGACCGAGGGCCCCGCCGACGAGGCCGCGTACGCGCAGGACGAACTCGCGCAGGACCTCCTCGCCCTCGCCACCGCGCTCACCGCCCCCGACGATCCCCCGCTCCACCTCCTCGGGCATTCCCTCGGCGGGCACATCTCCCGCGCCGCCGCCCTCCGCGCGCCCGGCGCCTTCGCCTCGCTGACCCTGATGAGCTGCGGTCCCGGCGTCGTCTGCGACGAGCAGCAGTCCCGCGCGAAGCTCCTCGGCGACGCTCTGGCCACGTACGACATGGAGACCGTCTGGCAGGCCATGCGCGCCTTCGACCCGCCCGAGGCCGCCGACGCCCGCATCCCCGCCGACGTGAACGACTTCCTGCACCGCCGCTGGCTCGGCACCAGCCCCGCCCAGCTCAAGGCCACCGCCAGGCAACTGTGCGAGGAGCCCGACAGGACCGCGGAGCTGGCCGGCCTGCCGCTGCCCGTGCACGTGCTCACCGGCACGTCCGACTACGTGTGGCCCGTGGCGCAGATGGACGACATGGCGCGGCGGCTGCGGGCCCACCGCACCGTCGTCGACGGCGCCGACCACTCCCCCAACGTCGACCGCCCGGCCGAGACCGCCGCCGCGCTCGCCGCGTTCTGGTCGGCCGACCGGTAGTGGTGCATAGAACCTCAACCGTGGTTGAGGTCAAGTTACCCTGGCGGACATGACGCACCACCTCTCCCCGCGGGCCAGGGAAGCCACGATCGGCGAGCTGTCCGACCGGAGCGGAGTCCCCCGGTCGGCGCTGCGCTTCTACGAGCGCCACGGCCTGATCAGCAGCCGCCGCACCACCGGCAACCAGCGCCGCTTCTCCCGGGACACCCTGCGCAGGGTCGCGTTCATCCGCGCCTCGCAGCGCGTGGGGATCCCGCTGGCGGCGATCCGCGAGGCGCTCGCGGTGCTGCCCGAGGGCCGTACGCCCACCCGCGCCGACTGGGCGCAGTTGTCGGAGGGCTGGCGGAAGGACCTCAACACCCACATCCGCCGGCTGGAGCGGCTGCGCGACAACCTCACCGAGTGCATCGGCTGCGGCTGCCTGTCGCTCGACAAGTGCGCGCTGGCCAACACCGACGACCGGCTGGGCGAGCGCGGCCCGGGCGCCCGCGGCCTCGGGGTGTGACGGCGCGGTACGCGCTCACGCCTGCTGGATGAACTCCGTGACGCCGTTGGCGATCTGCTGCACCGCGATCGTCGCCAGCAGCATCCCGGCCAGCCGCGAGACCAGCACCACGCCGCCCTCCTTGATGACCCGGATGATCAGCAGCGAATAGCGCATCGTCACCCACAGCACGAGGTGGATCGCGACGATCGCCGCCCACACCGCCAGTTCCTGGCGCACCCCGTGCGCGTCCTGCACCGCCAGGATGACGGTCACGATCGCCCCGGGCCCGGCGAGCAGCGGCATGCCCAGCGGTACGAGGGCGGCGTTGACGTCCTTGGTCTGGGTGGGCTCCTCGGCCTTGCCGGTGAGCAGGTCGAGGGAGATCAGCAGGAGCAGCAGCCCGCCCGCGACCATCAGCGCGGGTACGGAGACGTGCAGGTAGTCGAGGATCTGCTGGCCGCCGACGGCGAACACCGCGATCACCCCGAAGGCGACGGCCGCCGCCTGCATGGCCATCTTGCGCTGCAGCTTGAGCGGCCGGCCCGAGGTGAGCGCGAGAAAGATCGGCGTGGTGCCGGGCGGGTCCATGATCACGAACAGCGTGACGAAGACCGAGCCGAAGAGGGCGAGATCGAACACGCCAGGAGCTTAAGGCGTCCCGTACGAAACGGGCCCCGGCCGGCAGCGTCGCCTGCCGGCCCGCCGGACCGAACGCCCCGGCGCGCGGTCAGCCCTTGACCGGGGTCGCGCCCGTGGCGCGGTCCACGATCTGCTCGTAGACCTCCGGGGCCGTCGTGAACTCGCCCAGGCGGCAGGTCTTGCGCGCGCCGTGGTAGTCGCTGGAGCCGGTGGCGAGCAGGCCCAGGTCGGCGGCCGTGCCGCGGAGCCTGGCGCGGGTCTCCTCGTCGTGGTCCATGTGGTCCACCTCGATGCCGTCGAGGCCGGCGGCGGCCAGCTCCGCGACCGCGCTCTCCGGCAGGCACACGCCGCGCTTGACCGCCAGCGGGTGGGCGAAGACCGTGACGCCGCCGGCGCCCTTGATCAGCCGGATGGCGTCGAAGGGGTCCAGCTCGTGCTTCTCCACGTACGCCCGGCCGCCGGAGCCGATCCACTCGTCGGTGAACGCGTCCTGCACCGAGTCGACGACGCCGGCCTCGACCATCGCGCTGGCCACGTGCGGCCGGGCGATGGCGCCCTCGCCGGCGATCTCCTGGACGCGCTGCCAGGTGAGGGGCACGCCCAGCTCGATCAGCCGCTCGGTCATCAGCCGGGCCCGGCGCACCCGGTCGTTGCGCACGGCGTCGCGCTCGCGGGTCAGCTCCGGCTCCTCGGGATCGAAGAGGTACGCGAGCATGTGCAGGCTGATGCCGTCGAGGTCGCACGACAGCTCCATGCCGGGGACGAGCGTCAACCCGGCGGGCAGCGCCTCGATCGCCTCGGCGTGGCCGCCGACGCCGTCGTGGTCGGTGAGCGCGACGACGTCCAGACCCTCCGCCGCCGCCTTGCGCACCAGCTCGGCGGGGGTGTCCGTACCGTCCGAATCGGCGGAGTGGGTATGCAGGTCGATGCGCACGGACGGTACCTCGCACGGGCTCGGGGTCGCTGGAAGGCACCCAGCTTACGGTCCCGGGCGGCTGTCCAACCGAGAAGGTGCGGCTTCGCGGACGCCCGTCGCGCGGCCCCGGTCAGAGCAGCCGCGGCGACAGCGCCCCGCAGGGCAGCAGCTCGATCTCGGCGCCGGCGTCGCGCAGGTCGGTGAGCACCAGCTCGTCGTAGAGCAGCAGTCCCGACTGCTCCGGCCAGACCACCGCCCACAGCCACAGCCCGCGCGCCTCCCCGGCGAAGACCGCCCGGTCCGCGGGCACGCCGCCGACGTGCCACAGCGGGGTGGGCCGGCCCGCGGCGATGACCTTGGCGTCCGGCGGCTTGTCGGTGCACATCCCGGGCCCGGGGTCGGGCCCCTGCACGCCGGCGAAGCGCGCGCCGAGTCCGACGCCCAGCTCCTCGGCGACGAGGATCAGCTCGCCAGGACCGCCCAGCGGCCCGGGTCCGGAGCAGGCGACGGCGGTGGCCCGGCCGCCGCTGCGGTCGTCGCCCGCGTTGGCGACGCCCGTGAACAGCCAGCCCAGGGGCAGCGGCCACGGCATCCACACCGGCACCTGGGCCCGGTGCACCACCACCCCGAGCGCCTCGACGCTGGGCGGTATGACGGGCTGCAGCGGCTGCACGGGTCCGTGCCGCTCGCACTGCCAGGAGTCGGTGAAGAGACCGGGCGCCCGGACCCGCCCGCCGCACTTCGGGCAACTGGGTTCGCCCCTCATAGGAACTTACGGTCCTCTCCGGCCGCCGCGTCGTCAAGGACGATCACCCGTCCGGGGCCGCCCGCGCTGCCGTCCCGGCGCGCGCGCCGGCGGCCGCCCCGTCCCCGTACGGCGTGCCCGGGGAGGCGGCGCTACGCGCCCAGCTCCACCCCGCGCCGCAGCGGGTCGCGCAGGTCCGTGCCCGCCGCGAGCCAGCGCTCGTTCAGCGCCGCCGCGCCGTGCACCCGCTTCCACGCGGCCTCGTTCGGCGTCATCGGCAGCAGCGGCAGGAACCGCACCGGCTCCCGCGGCTCCGGCAGCGCCACGTCGTCGACGAGCCCGCCCGGCTCCGCGACCAGCACCGCGCGGAACGGCGCGCCAGGCCACAGCGGCTCGCCCACCTCCAGCGACGCCCCCGGCGCCACGACGACGCCCTCCACCTGGGGCGACGCGGCGAGCACGGCGAGCGGGCGCAGCACCTTGTCGGTGTCGGCGAGGCCGGCCCGTACGGTCAGCAGCAGTTCGGCGCGCGGGCCGCGCAAGGGGTCGGCCAGCGCCTGCGCGGGGTCGGTCATGGGCTGCGCGGACATGCCGAGGGTGGCGTAGCGCAGCAGCGGCCCGCCCTCGGCGGTGGCCGACGTGAAACGCGCCACCTCGATGCGGTCCGTGCCGATGAAGGTCACCGACGCCCGCGCGTCGGGCTCGCCGAACGCCCCGGTCAGCCGCCGTTCCACCTGCGCGAGCACGTCGTCGTACGCCATGGGCCTCAGCCTACGGGCGCCGGGGGAGCGTCAACGCGGGCGGCCGGTTCACCGGCGGCTGCTAACCTTGCGTGTCGGCTTGATGCGCGTCGTACGTACGGCGCGGGCACATCCCCGACGCACAGGCAGCACATGAGCAGCACGCGAACGGCTTCGACACACACGCCCTTCGACAGGGCCCGGCCGGAGGAGGTGGGGACTGCGGTGGATCCGAGCCGACCTTGCAGTACCGACAGCTCTCCCGCCCGGCCCGGCGCTCGCTGACCTTCGCCGGTCTTCTCCCGCGACGACGCGGGGATCTCCAGGTCGACTTCCGGCCGCGCCGTTCGGCGCCCCGCGGCTGAGCACGCACTTTTCCGTCGTAATCCACTGACGTGCCGCCGGCGCGCTCAGCGGTGCCCGCTTTGTGGGTGTACCTCTGCGTAGATCCCCATTCCCGGCAGCGTTGGCCCGCGCCCGGCAGGAGCGTGAAGGAGTTCGCCCATGTCGATGATCCGTGACCTGCAAGCCGTCGTCCGTCCCGCCCGCAAGCGCCGGGGCCAGTCCGCCCACAGCTACGACCCCACCCGCGACCCGGCCGCCGTCAGCGCCGTCGTCGACTGCGCCGTCTACCGCGGCGGCCGGCGCATCAGCGAACGGCTCTCCCCCGCCCAGGCGATGCGCCGGGTGCGCGCCGGGGGCGGCTTCGCCTGGATCGGGCTGCACGAGCCGACGGAGCGCGAGTTCGCCGGCATCGCCCAGGAGTTCGGGCTGCACCCGCTGGCCGTGGAGGACGCGATCGACGCGCACCAGCGGCCGAAGCTGGAGCCGTACGAGGACTCGCTGTTCACCGTCTTCAAGACCCTCCACTACGTGGAGCACGCCGAACTCACCGCCTCCAGCGAGGTCGTGGAGACCGGCGAGGTGATGTGCTTCACCGGCCAGGACTTCATCATCACCGTCCGGCACGGCGGCCAGGGCTCGCTGCGCGCGCTGCGCGCCCGTCTGGAGCAGGACCAGGAGCTGCTGGCGACCGGCCCGTCGGCGGTGCTGCACGCCATCGCCGACCAGATCGTCGACAGTTACATCGTCGTCGCCGACGCCGTCCAGGAGGACATCGACGAGGTCGAGATCGACGTCTTCTCGCCGAGCGACGGCCGCAGCGGGCGCGGCAGCGACGCCGGGCGGGTGTACCAGCTCAAGCGCGAGGTGCTGGAGTTCAAGCGGGCGGTGGCACCGCTGCTGCGGCCGATGCAGTTGCTGTCGGAGCGACCGATGCGGTTCGTCGACCCGGAGATCCAGAAGTACTTCCGGGACGTCGCGGACCACGTGGCCCGCGTACACGAGCAGGTGGTCAACTTCGACGAGCTGCTCAACTCCATCCTCCAGGCCAATCTGGCCCAGGCCACGGTGGCGCAGAACGAGGACATGCGGAAGATCACGTCCTGGGCGGCGATCTTCGCGGTGCCCACCATGATCGCCGGGGTCTACGGCATGAACTTCGACCACATGCCCGAGACCAAGTGGGAGTTCGGCTATCCCATGGTGCTCACCCTGATCCTCGGCATCTGCCTGGCGATGCACCGCGGCTTCCGCCGCAACGGCTGGCTGTAGGGGTACGGACCCGGGGCCCGGCGGCTACGCTCGTGCCCCATGGAGCCGATCGCCGCCGCCCTCGCAGAAGAGGCCGCCAGGAAGTCCGGGCTCGTGTGGATCGAGGGCCCCGACGGCACACAGCGCGCGCTGTGGCACGTCTGGCACGACGGTGCCGTCGTCCTCGTCGGCGACGGTCCTGCCGAGCAGCCGCTCGACGGGCTCGGCCTTGCCGACGGGGCGGTGGTGACCGTGCACGCGCGCAGCAAGGACAAGGGCGGGCGGCTGGTCGCGTGGCCGGCACGGGTGGCCGAGCTGGCGCCGGAGAGCGAGGCGTGGCGGGCGGCCGTGGAGGAGCTGAAGGGCAAGCGGCTCAACGCGGTGGACGCCGACCACGTCGCCGGGCGCTGGGCCCGGGAGAGCCGGGTGCTGCGGCTGACGCGGGACGGGACGGCGGTCGCCGGGGACGGACTGCCGTCCGGCTCGCTGGCCGCCCCGCCGCCGGCCACCCCGGCGACGACGCGGCGTCCGGCACCGGCGGCGCTGCCGCGGCTGCTCTTCCGGCGGCGGCGCGGCTGAGGAGGGCCGGTTCAGCTCGCCGAGATCTGCTTCCCGTAGTCCACGACCTCTTCCTTGCGCGGGGCGTTGACCTCGAACTCCTCGTCCCAGTTCAGGAGTCGCAGCTCGCCCGCGTCCCCGGCGCGCTCCAGCAGCAGCGGGTACGGCCGCCCCTCCAGGGCCACCTCCAGCGCCCCGCCCGCGCCTTCGTCGGCCGTCACCCGGATCGTGGTGAAGCCGTCGACCTCGCCGTTGTTCTCCGCGGCCAGCTCGCCGTCGAGCTTCAGCAGCCCGTCGAGCAGCACCTTCATCTCCGTGAAGCCGCTGAGCTGCTTGTACGCGGTGTCCTCCGGCGGCACCTTCACGTACTTGCCGTCGAGCTTCCGCGCCGCCGCCATGTCGGACTCCGACGGCTTGCCGTCGGAGTCCTCGCCGTCGTCCTGGTGCAGCCAGAACTCGTCGCCGGCCTTCAGGAAGAGGTCCTCCTCCGCGCGCAGCAGCGAGAACGTCATGCCGCCCGTGGACACTTCGCCTATCCCGCCGGCCGCCGACAGCCTCATGTCGAGCTTGACCGGCTGGCCGTTGCTCACCAGCGTGCCCGCCAGCCGCACCGAACTCGCGCCTGACGCGGCCTTCTCCGCCTTGGCCCTGATGCTCTCGGGAGAGAGCTTCCCGACACCGTTCTCGCCGCCCTCCGGACCGTCCTCGGCACAGCCCGCCAGAACGGTCGCGGAGACAGCGAACGCCACCATGCGGAACGCCGATCTCCTCATCACGTGCGGCAGCGTACCGGGCCCCTGGGCCCCTGGCTTTCCCCGCCCGTGACCCTCGGCCGTACGCTTGTGGCATGGCTGTCACAGAAGAGGCGGTGCGCGCCGCGCTCGCGACGGTGAACGACCCGGAGATCCACCGGCCGATCACCGACCTCGGCATGGTCAAGTCGGTCGAGATCGGGACAGACGGCTCGGTGGCCGTCGGGGTCTTCCTCACCATCGCCGGCTGTCCGATGCGGGACACGATCACCTCGCGGGTCACCGACGCGGTCGAGAAGGTCGCGGGTGTGACGTCCGTCACGGTCGAGTTGGACGTGATGAGCGACGAGCAGCGCAAGGCGCTCGCGGCGTCCCTGCGCGACGGCAAGGCGGAGCGCGAGATCCCCTTCGCCCAGCCCGGCTCGCTGACCCGGGTGTACGCGGTGGCGTCCGGCAAGGGCGGCGTCGGCAAGTCGTCCGTGACGGTCAACCTGGCGGCGGCGATGGCGGCGGACGGGCTGAAGGTCGGCGTCGTCGACGCCGACATCTACGGCCACTCCGTACCCCGCATGCTCGGCACGGACGCCCGGCCCACCCAGGTCGAGGACATGATCATGCCCCCGACGGCGCACGACGTGAAGGTCATCTCCATCGGGATGTTCACGCCGGGCAACGCGCCGGTCGTCTGGCGCGGCCCGATGCTGCACCGGGCGCTCCAGCAGTTCCTCGCGGACGTCTTCTGGGGCGACCTCGACGTGCTGCTCCTCGACCTGCCCCCGGGCACCGGCGACATCGCGATCTCCGTCGCGCAGTTGATGCCGAACGCCGAGATCCTCGTCGTCACCACGCCGCAGCAGGCCGCGGCCGAGGTCGCCGAGCGGGCCGGGGCGATCGCCGTGCAGACGCACCAGAAGATCGTCGGCGTGGTGGAGAACATGTCGGGCCTGCCGTGCCCGCACTGCGGCGAGATGGTCGACGTCTTCGGCACCGGCGGCGGCAAGCAGGTCGCCGAGGGGCTGACGCGCACGACGGGCGCGGAGGTGCCGGTCCTGGGCGCCATCCCGATCGACGTGACGCTGCGGGCCGGCGGCGACGAGGGCAAGCCGGTCGTCCTCACCGACCCGGAGTCCCCGGCGGGCGCGGCGCTACGCGACATCGCGGCGCAGCTCGGCGGGCGGCCGCGGGGGCTCGCGGGGATGTCGCTGGGCGTCACGCCGCGCAACAAGTTCTGAGGGGTACGCCCCGGGCCGCCGGGCGCGGGCAGGAGCGCACGCCCCCGGCGTTACGGAGCAGGGGGGCGCGGTTCGTACGCGATCCGCGCCCCGGACCGCCGCGGGAAGCTATCCGCGGCGGTCTTCGTACGTCGTGATGTCCTTGATCACCGAGAACGCGAGCCCGTACGCGCTCATGCCGCGGCCGTACGCGCCCAGGTGCACCTGGTTCTGCGTCGTCCCCGCCAGCACCCAGCCGAACTCCGACTCGCGGTAGTGGAACTGCGTCCCCTCGCCGTCGACCGGCAGCGACAGCGCCGACCAGCCGGACCCCTCCAGGTCGTCGGCCAGCTCCCAGGCCACCGACGTCTGCTGGTCCAGCCACTCCTCGCGGATCTGGCGCTCCATCTGCGTCGGCCAGGTGCACGACAGCAGCCCGGAGCCCGCCAGCCAGGCCGCGGACGACACGGACGTCGCCTCCAGCACCCCGGTGCCGTCCGCGCTGCGCCGCACGGGCCGGCTCGCGACTGTCACGACCACCGCGAAGCGGTGCTCGCGCATGCCGGCCTCGGCCAGGTACGAGGGCATGTCCCCGTGGCCCACCGTGCCGTGGTCGACCGCGCCGTCGCCGCCCCCGGTCGACTGCAGCCAGCGCGGCCCCGAGAACGCGTCGTCCAGCCCGTACCAGGGGAAGGACGCCCGCAGAAAGCTGTCCACCAGGCGTGGCTCGGACTCCTGAACCGTCCCCCCGGGCTCCGCCTCGCTCGTCATCTCCATCAGCGTGGTGCCTCCTCGTGGCCTGGACCTGTCAGTCGGCGGTCGCCCCCCGCCGGGGCACACGCCCCGCCTGGCACACCGCATGCCGGGCGCTCACCCAGACACACGGGAGGATATCCACCTGCATACGCTAGGACAGGCAGGTGGTCTGATATGTGAGCCGATCAGGTGGCGTCCGCGTCGTACGGCGGACGCTCGGCGGTGGCCGTTCCCTTGGCCTCACCTGCGACGTCACTCGTGGCGTCCGTGCCGCCGCCGCTGTCCTTCGTCAGGCTCAGCCGCTTGCCGCCCGCGGCACCGTCGTCCTCGATGTCCCCCACGGTGCGCGCCGCCTCGCCGACCTCGGCGACCTCCTTCTTGAGGTCGAAGCCGTTGCGGATCTCCTTCAGACCCAGGTCGTCGTTGTCGAGGAGGTGCTTCTTGGCGAAGTTCTTCGGGTTCAGGTCCTCGAACTCGAAGTCCTTGAACTCAGGGCCCAGCTCCTTGCGGATGTCCTCCTTGGCCGTGTCGGAGAACTCCCGGACCTTGCGGATGAACCGCATGGTGTCCTGGATGACCTTGGGCAGCTTGTCGGGGCCGAAGACGATCGTGGCCAGGATGATGAGAGCGATCAGCTCGAGGGGTCCTATGTCGAAGAACACCTGGCACTCCTTGCTGTCCTGTCCGTCGGCCCGCTGCCGGCAGGTCCGGGCGACTCTCACGGTACCTGGCGACCCCGCCTCCCCGGGAGTACCGCATCGGCCGCGGTGGACTGGTCCACCGCGGCCGATGCGGGTGTTTGGGGTCGTTTGGCAGGGGTCAGTCGGTGGAGTCGCCCTCGCCGAGGGTGACGTCGACGGTCAGCTCCTCGCCGTCGCGCTCGACTGTCAGGCTCAGGTCGTCGCCGGGGCTGCGGCTGCGGATCTTGACTATCAACTCCTCGCCGTTGTGCACGGCTTCGCCGTCGACCCCGGTGATGACGTCCCCCGGCTCGATGCCCGCGCTGTCGGCGGGCCCGCCCGGGGTGACCGGCTCGGTGCCGCCCTCCTCCGCGGAGGTGCCGACCTGGGCGCCGTCGCCGGTGTACTGCATGTTGAGCGTCACACCGATGACGGGGTGCGTGGCCTTGCCGGTGTTGATCAGCTCCTCGGCGACGTCCTTGCCCTTGTTGACCGGGATGGCGAAGCCCAGGCCGATGCTGCCGCCCTGCTCGGTCTGCGGCTCGCCGCTGCCGTTGTCGGCGGCGCGGATGGCGCTGTTGATGCCGATCACGCGGCCTTCGAGGTCGAGGAGCGGGCCGCCGGAGTTGCCGGGGTTGATCGGGGCGTCGGTCTGCAGGGCGTTGACGTACGAGATGTCGCTGCCGTCGCCCTGCTCGCCGCCCGCGGTGATGGGGCGCTCCTTGGCGCTGATGATCCCGGAGGTGACGGTGTTGGGCAGGTCGTACGGAGCGCCGATGGCGACGACGGGGTCGCCGACGGCGACGGAGCGTGAGTTGCCGAGGGGCAGCGGCTTCAGCCCGGAAACACCCTTGACGCGTACGACGGCGAGGTCGTAGCCGGCGTCGCCGCCGACGACCTCGGCGGACTTGGACTCGCCGCCGCTGAACGTCACCGTTATGTCGCCGCCCTCCTCTGCCGGCTGGACGACGTGGTTGTTGGTGAGGATGTGCCCGCGCTTGTCGAGGACGAAGCCGGTGCCGGTGCTCTGCTCGGCGACGCCGCTGACGCGCAGCGTCACGACCCCGGGCAGCGCGGACCTGGCGATCCCGGCGACGCTGCCGGGCGGGCGCTTGCCGCCGTCGTCGGCGGCGGAGGACTGGTCGAGTTCGAGCTGGCCGGGGGTGCCGTTGCGCTCGATGTAGCTGCCGATGGCACCGCCGATGCCGCCGGCGACGAGCGCGATGACGAGCGCGCCGACGAGGGTCGCCAGGCGCCCCTTGCGCCGCTCCGGCGCGTGTGCGGCGTGCGCGGGCGCCCAGGGGTCGTAGCGCTGCCACTGGCCCCCCTGCGGGCCGCCCTGCGGGGGGGCGCCGTGGGGCGCGGCGGGCGCACCGGGGCCGCCCGGGTGCCGCCCGGGCCCGTCGAACCCGGGGCCACCGGGGCCCGGCATGCCGGACGCCGTGGGCGGGTGGGCGCCGGGGGGCCGCCCGGAGCCCTGCGGGCCGTACTCGCCCGGGGGTACGCCACCGGGCGGTGCCGCGGCCTGCGCGGGGGTCTGGGCGCCGGACCCGTACGGCGCACGGGGCCGGGGCTGCGACCCGGGGCGGCCGGCGTGAGGTGCAGGGTGGCGGGTGTCAGCGGGCGCGTCGGCCGCGGGCCGCCGCGGGCCCGGGAGATCCCCGGCGGGCCCGGCGTCGGAGTCGGAGATCACGGCAAGCTGCGTGGTGTCGTCGTCCTCAGCGCCCCCGCGCCCCCCGGCCACGGCTGGCCGGTCGGCCACCTCGCGGTGGGCCTCGTCCGAAGGCGCGGGGCCGAACCCGCCCTGCTCAGCCCGCCGGGGCTCGTCCGGACCGGGCCCGGGGGCGCCGGTCTGCGCGCCGCCCGCGTCGCCGGACGGCTCGGGAGCGCCCGGCCGCAACGCGGCGGAGTCGCTGTTCCGGCCGGCCACCTCGCTGCCTGTCTGGCGCGACTGCGCCGGCCCTGCGGCGTCCTCCGGGCCCTGTCGCGGCCCGTCGCCGTAGCCGCCGGACCGCTCGGCGGAGCCCGCCGTCACCGGGGCGTCGTCCGGTGCCTTCGCGGGCTCCTGCCGGCCGGAGAGGGCCGTGCGGTCGTCGGTCGCGGGGGTGCCCGGCGGTGTGGGCTCTGCGGCACTCTGCGGGCCCTCTGCGGGCTCTGGCGGCGTCTCGCGGCCGTCCCGTTCCTCGTGCTGCGGCAGGGCGGCTCGGCCGGCGCGGGCGCCCGCTACGGCGGACACCGCGGCGGGTATGTGTCTGCCGCCAGACGAGCCCTCGTCCCCGGCACCCGGGTACGGGCTCACGCCGACCTCCCAGGGCCGTACCTCAGCGCCCGTCGCGGCACCGTCCCCGTCCTGCCCCGCGGCGGTCGAACCGGCCTCCGGTGCCGGCGCCGAGGGCGCATCCGCCGCCGGCCTCTCCGCGTCGGCGGTCCCGGGCCGGGCCGGCAGCGCACCCGCCTCAGTGCCCGGCCCACCGGTCTCCCCACCCCCTGCCGCGGCTGCCACCGGGCCCGGCGTATCTGCGGACCGCGGGCGCGTCGGGAGCGTACCCGCCTCTGCCTCCGTGCTCGGTCCGCCGGCCTCCGCAGCCCGCGCCGCGGGACGGTCCTCGGGCACGACCGAGCCGGCGGAAGCGTCCGCGCGCTGCCCGGGCCCTTCGCCCACACCCGGCGTTCCGGCCGGCGCATCCACCGCGGCGGCGGCGTCCGCCGCCGGGTCCGGAGCGCCGACGGACGCGGTCCGCCCCGTTCCGGATACCGCATCGGTCTCCCGGGAAGGCGCCGTCGGCCGCCCGCTCGCTGTCGCCATGTCCCGCTCGCCTACGCCCTGCCCCCCCGCACTGTCCGCACCCGCGTCCCGCGCCGGGGACGTGCCACTCGCGTTCGCCCCGCTCCCCGCAGGAGATGCCGCGCCGTCGACGGAAGCCTTCTCCGCGCTCGCCTCCTCATCCGCCGCGCGCCCCGCAGGGGACACCGCAGAGGACCGGCTCCGGTCCCTGTGGTAGTCGTCCTCCCCGTCGCGCCACTCCCGCAGCGCCTCCCGGACCCGGCGCAACTGGTCGACCTCCGGGTCGTATCCCGGTGGTGGGCCCGCGTCAGCGGGCGGGGGCGCCGGTTGCGCGTAGGTGTCGGAGTCGGTGGGCGGTCCGGCGGTGTCCGACTCGGCCTCGCGCGGAGGCTCGCCGGGCTCCTGCCTCCACCAACTCGGCTTCCCCTGGTCCATGTTCTCCCCACACGTTCCGCATGCGACTGGGCGCGGACCGTCGCGGCCCGCAGTTGTTGCTCACCCGCCGGGCGGCCCTAGGCCGTGCCTGGCAAATCCCGCCTGCGCCGCGACGCCTGGCACGCACGCTCGCTGCGTTGTCGGGACCGACCGAATAGGCCCACTATGCGGTCGACCCTCCGCCTTGCGATCGCACGCACCAGACGCCGCGACGCCCGCCCAGGGGGCGGACGGCGCTATTTGCCAGACACGCCCTAGCGATTCAATCAGGTGCATGCGGTCCCGCGCATCGCCTCGGGGCCGACGTCCCGTCGTCCCCGCGGTCGGTCACTGCGGCGACGGGGTGTTCATCCCGCTCAGTGCGGTCTGCGGCCCGGACGCCGGCGGCGCGGACGTCGGCGGCTCGGACGCGGGCGGCTCGGTGACCGCGAAGACGGACAGCAGCGGCGGCTGCGGCGTCGCGGTCGTGGCCGCCGTCGCGGAGGCGGCCATCTGCAGCGGGCCGCTCTGCGTGCTGTACGGCTGGACCGGGCCGGCGTCCTGCGCGCCGCCGGAGGTGGAGAGCTGGGGGTCGTACGAGTAGCGCGCGGGCTCGCCGCGGTCGCCGGGGGTGACCGCCGGGGAGCCGCCCGAGGGGTCGACGGCCGACTCGATGGGCAGCGCGCCGCCGAGGGCGAGGGCGGCGAAGGAGACCGCGCCCGCGGCGGCGAACGCGAAGCGCCGCCCGCGGGCGACGGAGGGCCGCTCGACCTCGTGGATCGGGAACCCGGGGCCGCCGTCGAGCACGGCGCCGCCGAGGATGCCGCCGCCGAAGCCGCCGGTCCTGGCCGGGCGGGCGCCGCCGGTCCTGCCGCCCGTACGCGCACTGCCGCCCGCTCCGCCCGCGAAGGGCGACCGGCGGGCGGCGTCGTCGAGGTCGACGCCCGGCAGGTTCTCCAGCCGGGCGAGCAGTCCGTCCGAGGGCGCCGGCGGGGCGGCGGCGGAGAACACGCTCTTGAGCCGACGCTGCTCGTCGGCCTCCGCCTTGCACCGGGGACACGTCGCCAGATGGGCGAGCACGCGGTCCCGCGAGTCGTGGGGCAGCTCCCCGTCGACCAGCGCCGCCAGCGCCTCGCCCAGGTGCTGCTCGGCGGGCGACAGCCCGCCCACGCTGCTCACAGCGTTCCGCCCTCCTCGTCCGAGCCGTAGGCGCCCTGCCCCGCCCCGGCGAGCGAGCGCTGCTCTGCCCTCGCCTCAGGGGAGCGGTGCTTGAGCGCCTTGCGCAGGTGGGAACGGCCGCGGTGGATCCGGCTGCGGACCGTGCCCAGCTTGACGCCCAGGGTGGCGGCGATCTCTTCGTACGACAGGCCCTCGATGTCGCACAGCACCACCGCGGCCCGGAACTCGGGCGCGAGGGTGTCCAGCGCCTGCTGGACGTCGGCGTCGAAGTGCGTGTCGTTGAAGTGCTGCTGAGGCGACGGCTCGCGGCTCGGCAGCCGCTCGGCGGCGTCGTCCCCGAGCGCGTCGAACCGGATGCGCTGCTTGCGCCGCACCTGGTCGAGGAAGAGGTTCGTGGTGATGCGGTGCAGCCAGCCCTCGAACGTCCCCGGGGTGTACGTCGACAGCGACCGGAAGACGCGGATGAAGACCTCTTGCGTGAGGTCCTCGGCGTCGTGCCGGTTCCCGGTGAGGCGATAGGCGAGACGGTAGACGCGACCGCTGTGGGTGCTGACGATCTCCTCCCACGAAGGCGGAGTCCACCCCTTGGACGACGCGTCGTCGGCCGAGAACGCGGAGAATCCGGCAACGGTCACGGTGTCGGTGGCGTGGCTGCGGTCGTCAGCATTGTCGGTCACGGATTTCGGCTCATCCGGTGCCCGGGACCCTCGGCGGAATCGCCGAAGGGTGCCCCCTTCGCCGGACGCGGCCGCACCTCCCCTGGTGGCTCTGGTGGTGTCCAGTAGGCCCCCTACCATATCCACCTCGCCCGTTAGCTCCGGATAAGCTCATCCGACCGGTATTTTCCCGCATTCAGCGGAACCATCCCCGCCGGCATCCTTACCTCGTCCGTATCACTTCCGTCTCCCCCAACGCACGGTCCGGCCAGCAGGTTCCCAGGGGCAGCGGATACAGTCACGCTTGCGACGGATGCAGGTGCAGGTGCCAACGGGGAACAGGAGAAGGCGATTACCGGCAACCGGCTGGCGAGCTGGTCGTTCGCGGAGGCGTACGGCACGGACGGTGCCGCGGACGCCGACAGCGGCCGGGCCGGGGTGACCCCGGGCGACCCGGCGGCTGCGACGCGTGCGCAGGGCTCGGCGACCGCTGCGCTGCACTGGGCGCGGCAGCGGGCCCTGGAGGCGGGGCTGCGCCAGGTGTCCGCGGGCGCCGGGGCCGCCCTGCGGCTGCTGGCGGCGACGGCGGGCGCCAAGGCGGTGGTCGAGATCGGCACCGGCACCGGCGTCTCCGGCATCCACCTGCTACAGGGCATGCGCCCCGGCGGGGTGCTGACGACCGTGGACCCGGAGCCGGAGCGGCAGCAGTTCGCGCGCCAGGCGTTCCGGGCCGCGGGGTTCGCCGCGAACCGGGCGCGGATCATCGTCGGCCGGGCGCTGGACGTGCTGCCGCGGCTGGCGGACGGCTCGTACGACATGGTCTTCTGCGACGGCGACCCGCTGGAATGCCTGGAGTATCTCGGCGAATCGTTGCGCCTGCTGCGGCCCGGCGGCGTCGTGTGCTTCGAGGGCGTCTTCGCGGACGGGCGCACGGTGGACTCGGCGGCCCAGCCCGACGAGGTGCAGAAGGTGCGCGAGCTGCTGCGCGCGGTGAAGGAGAGCCGGGAGCTGATGCCCGCGCTGCTGCCGGTGGGGGACGGGCTGCTGTGCGCCGTCAAGCGCGAGGCGTGACGGGCGACGGACCCGACGAACGTGACGGATGTCACGGACGTACGGGCGGAACGCCCGGACGGCACCGGGCCGGCCGGTGCCCCGCGGGAGGGGATCCGGCCCCTGAAGGACGATCCGCCCCGGCCACCGCGTGGCCGGGGCGCATACAGGGTTCTTCCGGACCTCGGTCCGACTAGCTGACGACCTTCTTCAGGGCGTCGCCGAGCGCGTCGGCTTCATCGGGGGTCAGCTCGACGACGAGCCGCCCGCCGCCTTCGAGCGGAACGCGCATGACGATGCCCCGCCCCTCCTTGGTCACCTCGAGCGGGCCGTCGCCCGTCCGCGGCTTCATGGCCGCCATGCTCGTTCCCCTTCCTGAAACCAGCTCTTCGTTGAGAAGCTTCGACGGCCCGTGGACAGGCTCGTCGCCACCGGCATCGAACACAGTGCTTCTCGCCCATTATCCCGCATTGCCGGTCCTGATGACCAACATCGGTCCGCATACTCTCGGCGACGTCCGACCGCAAAACCTCCCAATTCCCGCCAGAGGGATGCGATACTGCGCCCTTCCCGGCCGGGGCGCGCCGCGTTTCGATTTGACGCACGTCACATGTCGCGGAGCGGTGATCTCCGCCATGCTGACGGCACCGGACGAGACGCGGCAGAGCCCCGGTGACCCCGGGGCGTAGCGAAGGGAAGAACATGGCGGACACCGTGCTGTACGAGGTCGCCGACGGGCTCGCGACCGTCACCCTCAACCGCCCGGACGCGATGAACGCCCTCGACACCGAGACCAAGAACGCCCTGCGCGACACCCTGCGGGAAGCCGCGGCGGACGACGCCGTACGGGCCGTGCTGCTCACCGGCGCGGGGCGGGCGTTCTGCGTGGGGCAGGACCTCAAGGAGCACATCGGCACCCTCGCCGCGGCCCGCGCAGTGCAGCGTACGGACCACGCGATGGACACCGTCGCCGAGCACTACAACCCCATCGCCGCCGCCCTCGCCGGGATGCCGAAGCCGGTGGTCGCGGGCGTCAACGGGGTCGCCGCGGGGGCCGGCGCGGGCTTCGCGTTCGCGGCGGACTACCGGGTGGTGGCCGACACCGCGTCGTTCAACACTTCCTTCGCGGGCGTCGCGCTGACCGCGGACTCCGGCGTCTCCTGGACCCTCCCCCGCCTCGTCGGCCACGGCCGCGCCGCCGACCTGCTGCTCTTCCCGCGCCGGATCCCGGCGGACGAGGCGCTGGCGCTGGGCATCGCGAACGTCGTCGTACCGGCGGCGGATCTGGCCGCGGAGGCGGCGGCGGTGGCCCGCCGGCTCGCCGCGGGGCCGACGGGGGCGTACGCGGCGATCAAGGAGTCGCTGGCGTACGGCGCGGGCCACGGGCTCGCGGAGACGCTGGCGAAGGAGGCGGAGCTGCAGTCCCGCGCGGGTGCGTCGGAGGACCACAGGATCGCGGTCGAGGCGTTCGTGGCGAAGCAGGAGCCGCGCTTCACAGGCCGCTGATCCGGTAGGGCGGTGAGGGCGGCTCCGGGCCCGGAGCCGCCCGCGGCTACCGCGCGTGGCAGTCCGCGAGGTGGTCGTCGACCAGGCCGCACGCCTGCATCAGCGCGTACGCCGTCGTGGGGCCGACGAACCGCACGCCGCGCCGCTTCAGCTCCTTGGCCAGCGCCTTCGACTCCGGGGTGACGGCCGGTACGTCCGCGAGCGTGCGCGGCGCGGGGCGGCCGGCGGGGTCCGGGGCGAACGACCAGATCAGGGCGTCGAGTTCGCCGGGGGTCCAGGCGGCGAGGGTCTTGGCGTTGGCGATCGTGGCCTGCACCTTCAGCCGGTTGCGGATGATGCCCGGGTCGGCGAGCAGCCGCTGCTCGTCCCCGGGGCCGAAATCCGCGACCGCGGCGATCTCGAAGCCGGCGAAGGCCGCCCGGAAGCCCTCGCGGCGGCGCAGGATCGTCAGCCAGGACAGCCCGGACTGGAACGCCTCCAGCGACAGCCGCTCGAAGAGCGCGTCGTCGCCGTGTACGGGCCGGCCCCACTCCTCGTCGTGGTACGTGACGTAGTCCTCGGCGGACAGCCCCCAGGGGCAGCGCAGCAGCCCGTCGGGCCCGGCCACGGCCCCGCCCTCGGCGCTCATGCGCGGCCGTCCCGGCCGTCGCGCGGGTCCGCACCGCCGGGCTCCGGGCCGCGCGGATCGAGGCCGCCGACGTCCCGTCCGGCCAGGTCCGTACCCCCGTAGCTCCGGCCGCCCGGGTCGCGTGCACCCCGGTCCTGACCGCCGTTGCCGCGCCCGCCCAGGTCCCAGGTGCCCAGGTCCGTACCGCCGCTGCTGCGTCCGCCCGGGTCCGCGACCCCGCCCACGCCTCCGAAGCCCGGTCCCGGCGGCGCGTCCTCGTACCCCTGTACGCCCGTTCTTCCCCCGCGGTACGCCGCCGCGTGCGCGCCCGCCAGGGCCGCCTCCAGCTCCGCGATGCGCGCGTCCCGCTCCGCCAGCTCCGCGGCGACGCGGTCCAGCGCGTCGTCCACGTCGTCCATGCGGTACCCCCGCAGGGCGACCGGCAGCCGCAGCGCGTCGATGTCGGCGCGGCCGAGCGGGCGGTCGGGCGGCAGCGGGTCGTGGAGCCGGTCCGGCTGCGGCTCGGTGAGCTCCTCCTCGCCGTTCCCCGCCAGCACGACGGTGACCGCGGCGACGACCGCGACCATGGCGATGAGCATGAACCAGAACACGATGTCTCCCCGTGGACAGCCGGGGCGCCGGATGGCCGCGCCCGGTACGCCGGGTGGCTGCGCCCCACCATAGCCGGGCCCTGTGACAGCCCCCGCGGCCCGGCGCACGGACCGTACCGGCACCGCACCGGCACGGCTCCGGCACCCCGCCCGCCGCGCCCCGCCCCGCCGCGCCCGCGGGCTAAGGTCGCGGGAGGAGCCCGGGGCCGCCGCCCCGGAGGGCGTCAGAGGAGGCAGCATGCTGCGACTGGGGGCGCGCACTTTCGCCGCGCACGAGCCGGTGATCATGGCGATCGTCAACAGGACCCCGGACTCCTTCTACGACCAGGGCGCCACGTTCCGCGACGAGCCAGCGCTCGCGCGCGTCGAGCAGGCCGTCGCCGAGGGCGCGGCGATCATCGATGTCGGCGGGGTGAAGGCCGGCCCCGGCGAGGAGGTGTCGGCGGCGGAGGAGGTGCGCCGCACGGCGGGCTTCATCGCGGAGGTGCGCCGCCGCCACCCGGACGTCGTGATCAGTGTCGACACCTGGCGGCACGAGGTCGCCGAGGCCGCCTGCGCGGCCGGCGCGGACCTGCTGAACGACGCCTGGGGCGGCGTCGATCCGCTGGTCGCCGAGGTCGCCGCGCGGCACGGCGCGGGGCTCGTGTGCACCCACGCCGGCGGCGTGCAGCCGCGCACCCGGCCGCACCGCGTCGCGTACGACGACGTGATGGCCGACATCCTGCGGGTCACCCTGGGGCTCGCGGAGCGGGCCGTGGAGCTGGGCGTACGCCGCGACGGCATCCTGATCGACCCCGGGCACGACTTCGGCAAGAACACCCGGCACTCGCTGGAGGCCACCCGCCGGCTCGGCGAGATGACGGCGGCGGGCTGGCCGGTGCTGGTCTCGCTGTCGAACAAGGACTTCGTCGGCGAGACGCTGGCCAAGCCGGTGAAGGAGCGGCTGGTCGGCACGCTCGCCACCACGGCGATCTCGGCCTGGCTGGGGGCGCAGGTGTACCGGGTGCACGAGGTGGCCGAGACCCGGCAGGTGCTGGACATGGTGGCCGCCATCGCGGGCCACCGCCCGCCCGCGGTCGCGCGCCGGGGGCTGGCCTAGCGGCCCCGTACCCGCCCTACGGCGTCTCCTTGGTGACCAGCCCCACGGCCTCGGACACGTCGTCCGTGATGTGGAACAGGTCGAGGTCCCGCTCGGCTGCCTTGCCGCCGTCCACGACGGTCTTGCGCAGCCAGTCGACGAGCCCGCCCCAGTACTCGCTGCCGAAGAGGACGATCGGGAACCGCGTGACCTTCTTCGTCTGCACCAGGGTCAGCGCCTCGAACAGCTCGTCCATCGTGCCGAAGCCGCCCGGCAACACCACGAAGCCCTGGGAGTACTTCACAAAACACGTCTTGCGTACGAAGAAGTAGCGGAAGTTCACGCCGAGGTCGACGTACCTGTTGAGCCCCTGCTCGAAGGGCAGCTCGATACCCAGCCCCACGGACAGCCCGCCGGCCTCCAGCGCGCCCTTGTTCGCCGCCTCCATCACCCCGGGCCCGCCGCCCGTGATCACCCCGAAGCCGGCGTCCACCAGCCCCTTGCCGATCGCGACGCCCCGCGCGTACTCGGCGCTCTCGGGCGCCGTACGGGCCGAGCCGAAGACGCTGATCGCGGGCCCCACCTCGGCGAGCGCCCCGAACCCCTCGACGAACTCCGCCTGCATCCGCAGCACCCGCCACGGGTCCTCGTGGACGTACTCCGCGGCGCGCTCCCGGGTGTCCAGCAGGTGCTGGTCCATCGTCCCGCGCTGGATGCGGCTGCGGCGGCGGAGGACGGGGCCGAGCCGCTGTTCCTGGAACTCCTCGCGGTTCGCCACGGGCGCGCTCCCTTCCTCGTGCTGACTCGTGTCCGGCTACGAGTCCGACCGTACGGCTCTCTGCGTACGGCGATCTCCGGGCCCCAGGCTAGGCGAAGCCGCTCGAAGCCAGGTGAACCCCGGCAGAAACCACGGCGGAACAGCCGGTGACACAGCCCGCGCTCAGGCGGTGAGCCAGGCGCGCAGCCGCTCCTCGCAGTGGTGGATACGGGCCGTGTGCACGTGCTCGTCGCGCTTGTGCGCGTAGTTCGGGTCGCCGGGTCCGTAGTTCACCGCGGGGACGCCGAGGGCCGTGAAGCGGGCCACGTCCGTCCAGCCGTACTTCGGCCGCGGGGTGCCGCCGACCGCGGCGGTGAACGCGGCGGCGGCGGGGTGGGCCAGGCCCGGCAGGGCGCCGGGGGAACTGTCCTCGACGGTGATCTCGGCGATGCCGCAGCCGGCGAAGTACTCCCGTACGAAGGCGATCGCCTCCTCCTCCGAGCGGTCCGGGGCGTAGCGGAAGTTGACGGTGACCTCGCAGACGTCCGGCACGACGTTGCCCGCGACGCCGCCGGAGACGCGGACGGCGTTGAGGCCCTCGCGGTACTCCAGGCCGTCGATGACGGCGTGCCGCGGCTCGTACGCGGCGAGCCGGGCCAGCGCGGGGGCGGCGGCGTGGATGGCGTTGGCGCCGAGCCAGCTCCGCGCGGAGTGGGCGCGTTCGCCCTCGGTACGGAGGACGGCGCGCAGCGTCCCCTGGCAGCCGCCCTCGATCTCGCCGTCGGACGGCTCCAGCAGGACGGCGAAGTCGCCCGCGAGCCAGTCGGGATGGTGCTCGGCGAGGCGGCGCAGGCCGTTGCGGGAGGCGTCGACCTCCTCGTTGTCGTAGAAGACGAAGGTGAGGTCGCGGTTGGGCGCGGGCACCGTGGCGGCGATGCGCAGTTGGACGGCGACGCCGGCCTTCATGTCGGAGGTGCCGCAGCCCCACAGGACGCCGTCCTCGTACGTGCCGTCGAGGCGCGAGGGGAGGTTGCCGGCGACGGGCACGGTGTCGATGTGCCCGGCGAGCACGACGCGCTCGGCGTGGCCCAGCCGGGTCCTGGCGACGACGGCGTCGCCGTCGCGGTCCACCTCCAGGTGGCCGAGACGGCGCAGCGCGGTCTCGACCGCGTCGGCGAGGTGCTTCTCGTCGCCGCTGACGGAGGCGGTGTCGACGAGCTGGGCGGTGAGCCGTGCGGCATCGAGCGTCAAGTCCATGCCGACGACCCTACGGCCAGGTGCGCCGGGGCCCTCGCCACGTCCGTACGCCGTACGCACGCCGTACGCCCACCGGCGGACGCCGCCCGCCGCGCTCCCGGCGGCCGCGGTTGTCCGCCGCGAACGCTACCGTGGGCCCGTGCCGGCCTCCGACGTCTTCCGCCGCCGCCTCCTCCGCGCGTTCGTCGCGCTCGCGGTGCTCGGCGGCGTGGGCGCGTACCTGCTGGTCCACCTCAACACCGGCGGCGGCCCCGCGCCGCGCTGCGAGGTGCGCGGCAAGGGCGAGGGCGAGCCGTACGAGCTGGACCCGGAACAGGCCGCCAACGCCGCGACGATAAGCGCCGTGGCGTCCTCCCGGCGGCTCCCGGAGCGCGCGGTGACCATCGCGATCGCCACCGCCATGCAGGAGTCGGAGCTGCGCAACATCGAGCACGGCGACCGCGATTCGCTCGGGCTCTTCCAGCAGCGCCCGTCCCAGGGCTGGGGCACGGAGGAGCAGATCCTCGATCCGGTGTACTCCACCGGCAAGTTCTACGAGCACCTGGCGGAGATCCCCGGCTACTCCCGGCTGCCGCTCACCGAGGCCGCGCAGCGCGTGCAGCGCAGCGGCTTCCCGCAGGCGTACGCGAAGCACGAGCCGGCCGCCGCCCGGCTCGCCGCCGCGCTGACGGGCCGCGACGGCGGCGCCTTCACCTGTACGACGGCGAAGGGCGACACCCGCTCCGGCGACGCCGCGCTGCTGCGCAAGGCGCTGAAGCGGGAGTTCGGCGCCGGCGTGCTGCCGGAGCCGGACGCGGGCGGCGCGGGCGAGGGGTCCGGCGGCGCGAACGGGGCCGGCGCCGGGCAGGTGCTGGTGCTGCCGGTCGCCGGGGACGGCGCGGACGCGGCGGGCCGCGGCTGGGAGCTGGCGCACTGGGCGGTGGCGCAGGCGCCGCGGCTGCGCGTCGCGCAGGTGTCCTTCTCGGGCCGCGAGTGGCGGGCCGAGGAGTCGTCGTCGGGCTGGCGCGAGGTCGAGGGCGCGAACGCGGAGGCGGGCGCGGCGTCGGTCCGTATCGTCGCCGAGCCCTGACCGCCTTACCAGCGCGGAACCGTACGAGTGAAGCCGGTCAACGCAGGCTGACGGCGCGACGCCATTTCCCGTTCTTTTCCACGATCCGACAAACCCCCGGTGGGGGCGGGTCCCCGACCCGTCGAACGGTGCTCGGACCGACCCGCTTTGCCCGGTTTTCTGGCGAAGCAGATTATGCGACGCATTACCAACTCTTTACGGAGGGCGACCGCAACCTTCCGGCGCCTCACGCGGTAGTCACAGCGTCCGCACGGCGGACATGCCCATCAGTAACCCTCCGCAAGGGAGAACCATGTCCCACCCCCTGAAGCGCCACCTCGCCCGGGTCGCACTCGTCGTCGCCGCCGGTGCCGCCCCGGTCGTCGGCGCCGCGGGTGCCGCAAGCGCCGTCGAGCTGCCCAGCACGAACGGCCTGCACCCGGTCAGCGCGCTGGACACCAGCTCGCTGCCCGCGACCGCCTCCCAGACCGGCAGCGAGGTGCTCACCACCGGCAGCGAGACCGCGAACAAGCTCGGCGAGAGCGCAGGACCGACCACCGAGAAGGCTCTCGGCGCGGTCCAGGACACCACCGGCAAGACGGTCGAGCAGGGCCAGGGCGCCGTCGGCGACGCCGCCGCGAACCTGACCCCGGAGCTGCCCACGTCGGGTCTGGGCCTCTGAGCCTGCCCGGCTGACCCACGAGGCCGCCGGTGGCCCGCGGAGCCGTCCTCCGCGGGCCCGGCGGCCCGTCAGCGCCGCGGCGGATCGCGGTGGCGCTCTCCCGGGATCTCCCGGGACGGCGGCGGCGCTACGGCGCTACGGAGCTCTCAGCCCCGCCAGCCGCTCCACGGCGGCGGCCACGCGCTCGTCGGTGGCCGTGAACGCGACCCGTACGAACCGCTCCCCCGCGGCCCCGTAGAACTCCCCCGGCGCCACCGCGATCCCCAGCTTCGCCAGCTCGGCGACCGTGTCCCAGCACGGCTCGTCCCGCGTCGCCCACAGATACAGCGACGCCTCGCTGTGTTCGATCCGGAAGCCCGCCCCCGTCAGCGCCTCGCGCAGCGCGGCCCGCCGGCGGGCGTAGCGCTCGCGCTGCTCGGCCACGTGCCGCCCGTCGCCCAGCGCGGCGATCATCGCCTGCTGCACCGGCTTCGGCACCATCATCCCCGTGTGCTTGCGCACCGCGACCAGCTCGCGCACCACCGCCGCGTCGCCGCCGGCGAACCCGGCGCGATAGCCGGCCAGGTTGGAGCGCTTCGACAGCGAGTGGACGGCGAGCAGTCCCTCGTACGAGCCCTCGCTGACCGACGGGTGCAGCACGGACACCGGCTCGGTCTCCCAGCCCAGCTCCAGGTAGCACTCGTCGGAGGCGACCAGCACCCCGTGCGCCCGCGCCCACGCCACCGCGCGGCGCAGCTCGGCCGCGTCCATCGTGCGCCCGGTGGGGTTCGACGGGGTGTTGAGCCAGAGCAGCTTGACCCGCGCCGGGTCGAGGTCCGTGACCGGATCGGCGTACGTCACGGGCTCGGCCCGCGCCGTCAGCGCCCCGATCTCGTACGTCGGATAGGCCAGCCGCGGATACGCGACCTGGTCCCCCGGCTCCAGCCCCAGCAGCGTCGGCAGCCAGCCGACCAGCTCCTTGGTGCCGATCGCCGGCAGCACCGCGTCCGGCCCGATCGCCGCCCCGAGCCGCCGGCCGAACCAGCCGGCGATGGCCTCGCGCAGCGCCGGGGTGCCCCAGGCGAGCGGGTAGCCGGGGCTGTCGGCGGCGTCCGCGAGCGCGGCCCTGACCACCTCGGGAACGGGGTCGACGGGGGTGCCGACGGACAGGTCGACGATGCCGCCGGGATGAGCGGCGGCGGCGGTCTTGTACGGCTCCAGCCGGTCCCAGGGGAAGACGGGCAGCCGGGAGGTGACGGGTCGCACTCTCACTGTCCTCAATCGACGCAACAGCCCCCGCCGATCAGCCCGGGGCCGACGGGGCGGGGGCAATGCGTATCGCCGTGGTACTCGGTCCTGCGCGTGCTTACTCGTCGTGCTCCTGCGGCGGGAGGGCCGCCACGATCGGGTGGTCCCGCTCGATGAGGCCGAGCTTCGAGGCGCCACCGGGCGAACCGAGGTCGTCGAAGAACTCGACGTTCACCTTGTAGTAGTCCTTCCACTCCTCCGGAGTGTCGTCCTCGTAGAAGATCGCCTCCACGGGGCAGACCGGCTCGCAAGCACCGCAGTCGACGCACTCGTCCGGGTGGATGTACAAGAACCTCTGGCCCTCGTAGATGCAGTCGACGGGGCACTCCTCAATGCAGGCCTTGTCCTTGAGGTCCACACAAGGCTCTGCGATGACGTAGGTCACGCTGTCGTTCCTCCTCGATCAGGCTGGCGGCGCGGGAGCGCGGCGTGTCGATGCCCGCACCTAGTATCTCCGTTCCCGGGCACGGAGCGAACAAGAGGGGCGTGGAGAGCTGTGGAATTCACCACTGGGGCGCGGCTCGAAATCCGTATCACCCACGCTGACGTGGGAAAACGCGTTTCGGTACGGCGACTGACAGATGCCTGCGAGGGGGACGCGCGGTTCACCGACGCGGTCGGTGTGCTCACATCGTGGGACGCCGGCGAACTGCGTCTCACCAGGCGGAACGGCCAGGTCGTCCGGATCCCGGAGGCCGCGGTGGTGGCGGCGAAGGTCGTACCGGCCGCTCCGGCGCGGCGGCGCGGGCCTGCGGCGACGGCGGCGGAGCTGACCCGGGTGGCGGCGCGGGGCTGGCCGCCGGTGGAGAGCGAACGGCTGGGCGACTGGACGCTGCGGGCCTCGGCCGGCTTCACGAGCCGGGCCAACTCGGTGCTGCCGCTGGGCGACCCCGGGCTGCCGCTGGACGCGGCGCTGGCGCGGGTGACGCGATGGTACGGGGAGCGGGGGCTGCCGGCGCTGGTGCAGGTCGCGACGGGCGCGGCGGACACGGCGGAGCCGCTGGCGGCGGAGCTGGACGCGCGCGGCTGGACGGTGCGGCGGTCGGCGCTGATGCAGGTCGGCGAGCTGGCGCCGGTGGCGGACCGGGGAGAGGCGGGGCGGGTGGAGCTGTCCCGTACGACGTCGGCGGCGTGGTTCTCGCTCTACAACCGGGCGGCGGAGCTGACGCCTGCCGCCCGTACGGTGCTGGAGGGCGGCCCGTCGGTGTGGTTCGCGACGGTCCAGGACCCGTCCGGCACCGTGGACCCGTCCGGGACCCCGGCGGCGATCGGCCGCTGCGTGGTCGACGGCCGCTGGGCGGGCTTCGCGGCGGTCGAGGTCGCCCCGGCCCACCGCCGCCGCGGCCTGGCCACGGCGGTGATGGCGGCCCTCGCCACCCGCGCCCTGGAGGAGGGCGCCTCGGCGGCGTACCTCCAGGTGGAACCGGACAACACCGCAGCCCTGTCCCTCTACAACGCCCTGGACTTCACCACCCACCACACCTACCACTACCGCCACCAGCCCACGTCGTAGCGGACAGGAGGCGGGGCGCCGCCGCGGCTGAGCAGGCGGTGAGGCCGACCCTGCGGGTGGAGCAGCAAGTGAGCGGAGCGAACCCCGCGGGCAGGCGGCACGGGCCGCCCTGCGGCACGCCGCAGGCGTCGACGCCACGGCCCCGACTCTCCACAACCTCAGGCCGGCCGGAGGCAGGAGATCCGCCACCGCCCGAACGGTCCCTCCATCAGCCCAGGCCGCCCCGCGGGAGCACCCGCGGTGCCCCACCGCCTCCTTCCTTCACACCCGTCGCACGTTTGCGCGGGACGTACTCCCTGTTGCGTCGCACAATGGGGGCATGAGTACGTCCGGAGTCGATCACCGGGCCCGGTTCGCGGAGGAGGCGCGCGTGCCGCGGCCCGATCTCGCGCTGCTCTGTCTGCTCGTCGGGGCCGAGACCGATCCCGGGCTCGACGAGCGCGGCATCGACGCCGTGCAGATCGAGCTGGACGAGCTGGCCGGGCAGTTGCCGTACGCGCCCGGCGGGCCCCGCGCGTGGGCGCGGGCCGCCGCGGAGCTGCTCGGGGAGCGGTACGGGTTCCACGGGACGCCCGGCGACTACCGGCGGCTGGAGTCGTCCCAACTGCACGAGGTCCTGCGCCGCCGCCGCGGGCTGCCGATCATGCTCTCCGTGATCTGGATGGAGGTCGCCCGCCGCGCCGGCGCCCCGGTGTACGGCGTGGCCCTCCCCGGGCACTTCGTCGTCGGCTTCGGCCCGTCCCCCGCCGGACAGCCCCTCACCGGCCACCCCGCCGCGGGCGGCCCCGTCCTCGCCGATCCCTTCGACGGCGGCCGGCTCCTCTCCCCCGCCGACGCCGAGCTGCTCGTCGCCGAGGCCACCGGCGGCGAGCCGCTGTCGCCCGCGATGCTCGTCCCCGCAGATCCGCTCGCCATCGTGCTGCGCATCCTCAACAACATCCGCGCCTGGGCCGCCCGCCGTCCCGAGCAGTCCGACGTGCAGCTCGCCGCCGTCGAGCTGGCCCTGCTGCTCCCCAGCCACCCCGCCCGGCTGCGCCACGAGCGCGCCCAGCTCCTCATCGCCCGCGGCGACTTCGTCACCGGGGCGGCGGAGCTGGAGGAGTACGCCTCGGTGATCGCGGCGATGGAGCCGCAGGCCGCCGACAACCTGCGCCGCCAGGCCCGCGCCGCCCGCGCCCGTCTCAACTGACAGTGAGGATTGGCCACGCCCGTACCAGCACGGAGGCCGGTGCCCCGGGCACCGGCCTCCATCACTGACGACGTACGGGCTACTCCTTCACCGGAGCCGCGCTCGAACCTTCCTCCAGCGCGGCCAGCGCCTTGTCCAGGATGACCTCTTCATCCCGCTCCACCGTCGGCTCCTCGGGGAAGTGGCACGCGGTCAGGTGCCCCGCGTTGTTGCCGCCGATCTGCACCAGCGGCGGCTCCTTCTCCGCGCACACGTCCTGCGCCTTCCAGCACCGGGTACGGAACCGGCACCCCGACGGCGGGTTGATCGGCGACGGCACGTCGCCCGCCAGCCGGATGCGCTCCCGCGGCGTCTCGTCCTCGTCGTCCGAGAGGGTGGCCTCCGGCACGGCCGAGAGCAGGGCGTGGGTGTACGGGTGCCGCGGCCGGGTGTAGATGTCGTCCCGGGGGCCGATCTCGACGATCTTCCCCAGGTACATGACCGCGACGCGCTGCGAGAAGTGCCGCACGACCGCCAGGTCGTGCGCGATGAAGAGGAACGCGATGCCCATCTCCCGCTGCAGCTCCTGCAGCAGGTTGACGACCTGCGCCTGGATCGACACGTCCAGCGCCGAGACCGGCTCGTCCGCCACGATCAGCTTCGGCTTCAGCGCCAGCGCCCGCGCGACCCCGATGCGCTGCCGCTGGCCGCCGGAGAACTCGTGCGGGAAGCGGTTGTAGTGCTCGGGGTTGAGGCCGACGGTCTCCAGCAGCTCGCGGACCCGCTTCTCCCGCCCGCCGGGCGGGGTGATCCCGTTGACCTCCATCGGGCTGCTGATGATGGTGCCGACGGTCTGCCGGGGGTTCAGCGACGAGTACGGGTCCTGGAAGATCATCTGGATCTCGGACCTGATCGGCGCCAACTGCTTGCGCTTGGCGTACGTGATGTCCTGGCCGCGGTACGTGATCTTGCCGCCGGTCGGCTCCAGCAGCCGCGTGAGCAGCCGCCCGGTCGTCGACTTGCCGCAGCCGGACTCGCCGACCAGGCCGAGGCTTTCGGCCGCGCGTACCTCCAGGTCGATGCCGTCGACCGCCTGCACCGCGCCGACCCGCCGTTTGATCGGGAAGCCGCCCATGATCGGGAAGTGCTTCGTGAGCCCCTCCGCGGTGAGCAGTTCCTCGCCGGCCGTGGTCGGGGTGTCGTCCCGGGGGCCGGGGAGGGTGAGTTCTTTGCTCATGGTGGTCAGTCTCCCTAGCCCAGCCGGGGCTTGATCTGCTCGATGAAGATGTCCTGCTTCTGCCCGGCGCTCAGATGGCAGGCGGCCCCGCGTCCTTCGGGCAGCGCCGGCCGGTCCGTACGGCAGGCCGCGCCGCCCACCTCGCCGGTGAAGCCGCACCGCGGGTGGAACGGGCAGCCCGGCGGCGGGCTCAGCAGGCTGGGCGGGGAGCCCTTGATCGGCGTGAGCGGGGTGTTCACGTCCGAGGACAGCCGCGGCATGCTGCTCAGCAGGCCCCAGGTGTACGGGTGCTGCGGCTTGCGCAGCACCTCGCGGGTGGTGCCCCGCTCCACGGCGCGCCCCGCGTACATCACCAGGATGTCGTCCGCGACGTTCGCGATGACGCCGAGGTCGTGGGTGATGAAGACGATCGCGGAGCCGAACTCGTCCTGGAGGTCCCTGATCAGGTCGAGGATCTGCGCCTGCACGGTCACGTCGAGCGCGGTGGTCGGCTCGTCGGCGATCAGCAGGTCGGGGTTGCAGACGAGCGCCATCGCGATCATGGCGCGCTGCCGCATGCCGCCGGAGAACTGGTGCGGGTAGTCGTCCGCGCGCAGCTTGGCGTTGGGGATGCCGACCTTGTCCAGCATCTCCACGGCCCGCGCGTGCGCCTCGCGCTTGGAGACGCCCATGTGCTTGCGGTACGGCTCGGCGATCTGCCGGCCGACCGTGTAGAAGGGCGAGAGCGCGGTCAGCGGATCCTGGAAGATCATCGCCATCTTGTTGCCGCGCAGCTTCTCCAGCTTGCGCTCGGGCGCGCCGATCAGCTCCTCGCCGTCGAGGCTGATGGAGCCCTCGATGTTGGTGAACATCTGGTTGTGCAGGCCCAGCACGGTCAGGTTGGTGACCGACTTGCCGGAGCCGGACTCGCCGACGATGCCCAGGGTCTTGCCGCGCGCGACGTCGAAGGAGAGACCGTCGACGGCCTTGACGACGCCGTCCTCGGTGGTGAACTGCACGCGCAGGTCCTGCACCGAGAGGAAGGCACCGCCCGCGGACGGCGCGGAGCCTTCCGATTCCTTGGTCAGGGTGGTCACTGCTCTTCTCCTAGGACAGACGGATGCGCGGGTCGATGAAGGCGTACGCCGCATCGACGATGACGTTCATGAGGATGATCATGGTGGACGAGAACAGCAGGATGCCCATGAGCACCGGCAGGTCCGCCTTGAACACGGAATCGATGGAAAGCTGGCCCAGACCCGGCAGCGAGAAGGTGAACTCGGTGATGATCGCGCCGCCCAGCAGCGAGCCGAGGTCGATGCCGAAGATCGTGACGACCGGGATCAGGGCGCCGCGCCAGGCGTAGCGGAAGAAGACCGTGCCCCCGGACATGCCCTTGGCCTTGGCCGTTCTGACGTGTTCCTCCTGCAGTTGCTCGATCATCGTAGACCGCACCATACGGGTGTAGTTCGACGCGAAGATCGTGGAGAGCACCGCCCAGGGCAGGATCAGTCCGACCGCCCATTTCCATGGATTGTCGGTGAAGGCGTTGTACGCCGGGTCGCCGAAGAGTCCGGTGCTGTACACCAGCGCCCACAGCACGAGCGGGCCGATGAAGTAGATCTGCAGCGAGCCGATGATCAGCGAGCTGCCGCTGACGAACTTGTCGAGCACCGTGCCGCGCCGCCAGGCGGCGACCATGCCGGCCCCGACGCCGAAGAAGAGGAAGACGATGGCCGCGCCGATGGTGAGCGACAGCGTGGTGGGGAAGCGGTCCTGGATGAGGGTCAGGACGTTCTCGTCGTGCACGAACGAGCGGCCCAGGCAGGGCGCCGGGCATTCGCCCGTCGGGAAGGAACGGCCGGCGAAGATGCCGGAGAGGAAGTTCCAGTACTGCACGGGAACGGGGTCATCGAGGCCGAGGGCCCTGCGGATCAGCTCCAGGTTCTCCGGAGTGCACTTCTCGCCGCAGGAGATGCGGGCGGGGTCACGCGGGATGGCGAAGAACAGGAAGAAACAGACCGCGCTGAGGATCAGCAGGATGATCAATGCGCCGATTGTCCGGCGAATCAGGAAACGAAGCATGACTGTGGGCTGCTTTCGAAGGACAAAGCGGCGACGTGGGTTGAAGGGTGGTGCGCGGGGGCCCGCCGATCGGGCGGGCCCCCGCGTACCGGTGGTGGTGCCTACTGCTTGAGGTAGATCTTGCGCAGGTCGATGTCACCGATGACGTCGTCGTACTGCACGCCGCCGATGTTCGAGCCGTAGAGCTGGATCTGCTTGTAGTACGTCATGGGGATGTTGGAGATCAGGTCCTCCACCACGTACTGCGAGAGCTTGTTCCACTCCTTGGCCGCCTCGGCCGGGTCCGTGATCTTCTGGATCCGGTCGATCTCGGAGTTGACGTGCTCGTCGTTGGTGTGCGAGTAGTTCGACGAGCCGTCCTGGATCTGCCGGCCGTCGTACAGCGGCGGAACCACGGTGCTGGCGGACGGCCAGTCGGCGCCCCACGCGCTCACGTACATGTCGAACTCGTTCTCGACGAGACCGATCTGGTCGTAGTACGTCTCGGCCGCGATCTCCTTGCGCTGGACGTCGAAGCCCGCTTCCTCCAGGGTCTTCTCCATCGTGGGCGAGTAGTTCTGGCCCTCGGGGGTGTTGATGTAGCCCCAGGTGAGCTTGTAACCGGTCTCGCCGGCCTCTTCCAGGATCTTCTTGGCCGCGGCCGGGTCACCCAGCGGCTTCTTCAGCTTGCCGAAGGGGTCGTAGCCCTCCTCGTAGCCGGAGACGGTCGGGCTGATCAGACCGCCGGCCAGCTCCTGGCCCTGCGGACCGCCGAAGGCCTGCTGGTAGGGCTGGATCGGCAGGGCGTACGCGATGGCCTCGCGGACCTTCTTGTTCTTGACCCGGTCCATGTTGATGGCCATCTGGGCGACGTACGGCTGGTAGCCGTTGACCGAGCGCTTCTGGGCCTCGGCGTCCTTGTTCAGCTTCGGCAGCGTGGCGGCGTCCACGTTGTTGGTGAAGCTGATCGAGTTCTTGTTCGCACCCTTGTCCGCCATCAGCCGCTCGGCCGAGGTCTCGAACTGGATGTTGAACGTGATCTCGTACTTGTCCGGGTAGGCGTTCCGCGTCGAGTCGGTCGCCGGGTCCCAGTGCTCGTTCTTGACCAGCGTCATCGACTTGCCGGTCTTGAAGGACTCGATCTTGTACGGGCCCGCCGTCATCGGGTCCTTGTCGTACTTCTCCTGGGTGTCCTTCGCCTCGGAGACCATCGAGTAGCCCGGCATCGCCAGGGCGTACGGGAGGTCGGGCTTCGGGTCCTTGAACTTGAAGACGATGGTCTTGTCGTCCGGCGTCTCCAGGACGGAGTCCGGCAGGTGGTCACCCTTGTACGGACCGTCGGGCAGCAGCTTGCGGTACTCGGTGCCCGGCACGTTGGCCAGCCACTGCTGGATGTAGACCGGGCCGTCGTTGATGAACTCGGCGAACTGCCGCTCGAAGGTGTGCCGGACGTCGGCTGACGTGATGTCCGTGCCGTCGGCCCACTTGATGTTGTCCTTGAGCGTGTACGTCCAGGTGCGGCCGCCGTCGGAGGGCTTGCCGCTGTCCGTGGCGAGGTCGCCGACGAGGGTCTGCTTGCCGTTGAAGTCGGCCTTGTAGCCGGTCAGGCCACGGTGGATCAGCCGCGCCAGGGCGCCCTCGTCCGAGACGTATATCTGTCCCGGGTCGAGGTGCGCGTAGCTGTCGCGCTGCATGACGGGGATCGTGCCGCCCTCCTGGGCGCCCTTCACCTCGGCAGCCGGCCCGGTGGACGCCTTGGCGTCACCGAACGGTATCTGCGCCTGCTGCTCCGCCGCCTTCTTCTTGTCGTCCTGCTGCGAGTCGGTGTTCTCCGAGCCGCTGCTGCAGCCGCTCAGGGCCAAGGCCCCGGCTGCGAGCGCCGCCACCACGGCGTGCGATCTGCGTACACCCCTGATAGTCACTGTCTACCACCCTGTCTGTCGGTCTTGACTTGCTGTGTGCGTGTTCACACCCGTGCCACGGCGGTCGCACCCTGGCGGCGGTACGAACGTCAGCGCGCGGCCTTCGGATCGAACGCGTCGCGGACGGAGTCCCCCAGCAGGTTGAAGGCGACCACGAAGATCACGATGGCGACGCCGGGGAAGAACATGAACGTGGGAACGGTTTCGGACACGTCCGCGGCCCGGGCGAACATCAGCCCCCAGTCGGGGGTCGGGTTCACCAGGCCGACGCCGAGGAACGACAGTCCCGCGGCGTTCGTCACGACGAGCGGCAGCTCGAAGGTTCCCTGCACGAGGATGGGGGTGACGAGGTTCGGCAGCATCTCCTTGCGGATGATTCGCCAGTTCGACGCCCCGCTCACCTTGGCGGCCTCGACGAACTCGCGCTCACGCATCGACAGCGCGACACCGCGCACGATGCGCGCCATGCGCATCCAGTTCAGCGCCGCGAGCACCCCGATGAGGACCGCAATACGCAGCCAGGTCGGCGTCGCGTCCTCGGGAGCGACGAACATCGCGGTGATGACGGGCATGAACGCCACGAAGAACAACTGGCTCGGGAAGGCCAGCATCAGGTCGGTGAACCGGCCGATCAGCGTGTCGGTACGACCGCCGGTGAAGCCTGCGGCCACGCCCAGCAGGACGCCGATGCCGACGGTGAGGATCGTCACCGCGACGGCGATGGCCAGCGAGGTGCGGATGCTGTAGATCAGCAGCGTGAAGACGTCGCGGCCGAGGATGGGTTCGAGGCCGAACCAGAACTCGCCGCTGATGCCGCCGTTGGGCTTGATCGGATAGCCGAGAGCGTCGAACAGCTCGGGCTTGCCGGTGGCCGAGTTGTACAGCGTGTACGGCGACTTCCCGTACAGCTTCGCGATCAGCGGAGCGAAGATCGCGATCAGCACGAAGAAACCGACGACATACGCGGATATGACCCCCGCGCGGTCGCGCTTGAAGCGCTGCCACATGAGCTGACCGGGCGATTTGCCGATGTGTTCGGCAGTCTGCTGCCCACCAGGGCCGGCCGAACCCCGCTCGAGTCCTGCGGGGTCGTACGGTGCGCCTTTGGGCGCCTCCGCGATGGCCGGGACCGGACTGTCCATAGGTGATTGCTCCCGAACCGGGTGTGCCGCAGCGCCCGTGCACGCTGCGGTGGTTGACCGGACTTTCGCAACCGATTCATCCCCCAGTCAAGGGGGTGACGGGGGAAGCTGAGGTGCGGAATCGCTTCTTGAGCGTATGTTTTGCAGATTGAGGTCCGTACGTGCTTGACAAGACGCCTTAGTGACCGACATGTCCGACATATCGCATCGAAGGTCGTTAACACGTCGGCAACCCGTCTGTCGCCTCACCGATATACGAACGCGGCACTCTGGGGAGCGTACGGCCGTGCGGGTGCCGTCCCCCGGCCGGGTCCGGTCTGCGCGCCGGATCCGGCCGGGATCAGGGCCGCCGGCCGCCGCCGCCGGGCGGGTCTTGCCGGAGGTGTTGTCCGGGGCTGCGGAGAGGTGTAGACCTGGGTGCCGTGTGGGCCCAAAAGGCGCACGGTTGCGTATCGGGGGTCTTCCGGCGATGGAACAAGGACACATATTGGGGCGCGGCGCACGCGTCTTCGGTGCCGTGTGCTGCGCGCTCCTCGCTCTGCTCTCGCTCCTGTGGATCGGCCGCGACGTCGATGTCGCGGCGAGCCTGCCCGACCTGTGGTGGTCCTGGGCGGGCTCCCCCGATGCCGCCCCCGAGAGCCACTGGGGCACCTCTCTCTACGACCCCGTCCTCGTCGGCGTGTACGCCGTCGCCGGAATCACCGCCCTGCACTCCACCGCCGCCGCGGGCGCCCTCGCCACGGCCGGCGCGGCCACGATCCTGCTGCGCGCCCCCGCGCTGTGGTCGCTGACCGCCGGCTGGATGCAGGGCGTCGACCAGGACCTGCGCAACCGCGCGCTGCTCTCCACCGGCGTCGCCGTCACGCTCGGCGCGGTGCTGCTGATCTCCGTCGCCGCCGGCCGGCGGCCCGCGGAGGCCACCGGCGCCGACTACCTGCTGCCCGACGAGCAGCCGCCGCGCCGGCCCGCCCGCGGGGCCGCGGCGACCGGCATGGTCTTCCTCGCCGTCGCCGCGCTGGCGTTCGTGGCGTGGGAGCTGCGCGAGGCCGCACGCACCGGCTGGGACGCTTACGGCAACCGGCTCACCGGCGAGTACACGTCGTGGGCGCTGCTCCAGCCCCCGCTCGCGTACGGGAAGTGGGCGACCGCCGCGGTGTGCTTCGTCGCCGCCGTGGCCGCCGCCAAGCGCGCCCCGCTCTCCCGCCCGCTGGGCATGACGGCCGGCGCGTTCGTGCTGGGCTGGGGCGCGGCCGACACCTCCCGGTATCTGGAGGACGAGGTCTTCGAGAACTTCGGCGCCCTCGGCATGGAGCACCAGTTGGAGGCGAGCACCGGAATCGGGCTGCTGCTCGCCGGCTTCGTGATCCTCTTCGCGCTCGCCGGACGCGGGGAGCGCGACCCCGTGGCGGAGCCCCTCTCCCGCTGGCAGGAACCTTCCTCCCAGCCCCCCTGGTGACGGCCCGCTCCACCGCTCTCCGGCCCTCCGGCCACCCCTTCGCGACGGCCTCCCGCGTGCGACCCCTTCATGCGCCGGTGCGCCGAACGATGCACGGGCACCGATAGTTATGATGCGTGCGCGCGACGGGCATGCATCACGTGGCCCGTCAGATGACCCGACCGCAGGTCCCGGGAGGTGAGCCGAATGGCTCTGTCGATCTCGCTAGTGCTGCTGCTCGCGATCATCGTCTACTTGCTCATCAAGAAGAGTGGCCTGAAGGGCGGGCACGCTGTCGTGTGCATCCTGCTGGGCTTCTACCTCGCAAGTTCGTCCATGGCGCCGACGATCGACGATGTGACACAGAACGTGGCAGGGATGATCGAGAGCATCGATTTCTGACCCGGGGGGGCCTTCCGCACACTCGTCTAGGCTTCCTCCATGAGCAGGGAGCTTCCGCCGCGCAGGCTGCTGCTGGTGCATGCGCATCCGGACGACGAGACGATCACCACCGGCGCCACCATGGCGCGGTACGCCGCCGAGGGCGCCCTCGTCACCCTGGTGACGTGCACCCGGGGCGAGGAGGGCGAGGTCATTCCGCCCGCCCTGGACCATCTGGGACCCGGGCGTGACGACGCGCTCGGCGCCCACCGGGCCGGCGAACTCGCGGCGGCCATGCGGGCGTTGGGCGTCACCGACCACCGCTTCCTGGGCGGCCCCGGGCGGTTCCGCGATTCGGGCATGCTGGGCCTCGACCAGAACGGGCGCCCCGGTACGTTCTGGTCGGCCGGCGTCGACGAGGCGGCGGGGCTGCTGGTGCCGGTGATCCGCGAGGTACGCCCCCAGGTGCTGGTCACCTATGACCCGCGAGGCGGCTACGGACACCCCGATCACGTCCAGGCCCACCGCGTCGCCACGCGCGCGGCGGAGCTGGCCGCGGCCGCGTCGTACGACGCGGACCCCGCCGAGCCGTGGGCGGTGGCCCGTATCTACTGGACCTGCGTCGCGCGCAGCGCGGCGGAGAAGGGCCTCGCCGAACTGGCCGCCGCCGGCCACCCCTTCCCCGGTACCGCGGCCGTCGCGGACCTGCCGGGTGTGGTGGACGACGGCGAGGTCACGGCCGCCGTGGCGGGGGGCGCGTACGCGGCGGCGAAGGCGCGGGCGATGGCGGCGCACGAGACGCAGATCACCGTGGCCGGCGGCGCCTTCGCGCTCTCCAACGGGCTGGGCCAGCCGATCCTGACCACCGAGCAGTTCCGGCTCGCCGGCGGCGCGGACGCCGCGCGGCGCGATCCGGGCGCGGTGGAGACCGACTTGTTCGCGGAGGTGGCGGCGTGAGCGCCAAGAAGCGGTCCGTACGCCCCAAGTCGGCCGCGAGCGGAGGAAATCCGGGCAACACGGGCGCCAACCGCGCCCGCGCGGGCGACGGCGGCGCGGCAAACGGACGTACGAGCCGCGGCGGGAGCGCGGGCGGCGGGAGCACCGGCGACAAGGGCGCGGGCAGCGAGGGCCGGAGCGCGGGCAGCGCCGACGGCAGGGGCGCGGAGAAGCGCGGCCGGGCCGGCGCGACCACCAAGAGCTCCCCCGCGCGCCGCCCCGCCGCCCCGCCGCCCGGCAGCGCCCTCGCGCGGCCGGTGACGCTCGGGCGCGTACTCACGTATCTGGCCGCCCTGGTGCTCGGCGGCCTCGTCGGGCTCGCCGGTTCACTCGTCCAGGCGGCCTGGTCACCGGGCGGCCTGCTGCTCGCCCTGGCCGCCGTCGGCGGGCTCTGCTACGGCGCCGGGGTGGCCACCGGGGGCCGCGCCGCGGGCTTCACGGCGGGCGGCGGCTGGTTCCTCGCGGTGATCGTCATCTCCCTCAACCGCCCCGAGGGCGACTTCGTCTTCGCCTCCGGACTCGGGCCGCAGCTCTTCCTCTTCGGCGGGATGCTGACCGCTGTGATCTGCACCACCCTGCCGCAGCTCCTCGCAGTTGCCGGACCGTCGTCCCGACTCCCCGAGTGACGTGCTCTGTTGGGCATCGGACGCTGTCAAGTACGCCTTCGCGCGGGTGGCCGAATGCGATTGTCGGGCCTCAGTGTCGGAGCGGACAAGTATGGTGGTGCGCGCCGCCGAGCTGCCCGCGGGTGCCATGACGGGCGGCGGAGCACTACGGGAGACCTGCCGTGAGCCGAGAGAATGACAGTCCGCCATCCGGTCCCGAGGGACGCGGCGACGCCGCGTATCCGTCGGGGACCCCGCCGTACGCGGGACCGGACACGCCGACCGCTGGGGGTACCGCCCACGCGCGCAGCGCTGTGGGGGAGCCCCCCGCGCCCGCTCCGGGCACGGGGGCGGGCCGGGACGGCGGCGCGGGCGTTCCCGCGACCGAGACGACGCTGACGACCCGGATCCGGATCAACATCCCCGGCTCCCGGCCGATCCCGCCCGTCGTGGTCCGCCAGCCCCTCGAAGCCGGGGCGGAGGAGCCCGACACCTCCGGTGCCGGCGTCCCCGCACCGGCGCCAGGACCGGCGGAGGCCGCCGCGGCGGCCGCGAACGGGCAGGACGGCGGTGGCGGCAGCGCCAAACCGCGCACGAGCGACTGGTTCGCGCCCCGCAAGGCGCCGAAGGACCCGGCGCCCGCCCAGGGCGCACCCGAGGCCGCACCGGCACCGCCGCCCGCGCAGCCCCCGATGACGCCGCCCTCGGGCCCCACGGGCACGACGGACGGCGCCGGGATGCAGTTCCCCGCCTTCGCGCCGCCCGGCGACGCCGGCGCACCCCTGGACACCCCGCCGGCCGGCGTCCCGCAGCCGCACCCGGCGCCCGGTGACACCGGCGCGGTGGACGTACCGGTGAGCGAGAGCGGCCACGGCTTCGCCGGGGACGACCCGGCCAACTCCCTGCCCGTACGCCCCACTCCGGCCGGCGGGACCCCGCGCGGCGGCCTCGGCGCACCGGGCGGCCCCGGCGGCCCGCCCGGGGGCGTGCCCTCGGGGCCGACTTCGGGCCCGGCCACCGGCAGCATGCCGCTCAAGCCCGCGGGACCGGCCGGCAGGCGTACGCTGCGCGGCTCCGCCGCGCCGCAGGTCCCCACCGGCGGCATGGGCGACACCGCCGTCGGCGGCATCCCCGCGGTGCCGCCGGGCCCGGACCCCGCTCCCGCCCATGGCGTGCCGCAGGGCCCCGGGCACACCCCGGCCCACGGCGTACCGCAGGCAGGACCGCAGGGCCCGGGTCCCGGGCACACCCCGGCGCACGGCCTCCCGCAGGCAGGCCCTCACGGCTCGCAGTACCCGCAAGAGGCCGCGCGTGTACCGGGGTTCAATCCGGCCGGGCAGCCGCCTCCCGGCGCCGCGCCGCCCCCCGGGCCCGTAGCCGCACCGGGCGGCGACGGGCCGCCCGTGCCGCCGCCCGCCCCGGCCTCCGCCGCCCGCTCCCGCTCCGGCAGCCCGTCGGGACGGGCCCGCGGCGACCGCAAGAAGCTCGCCGTCATGGCCGGCGCCGGCGTCTTCGGGGTGCTCTGCATCGCGTACGGCGCGGGGCTCGTCCTCAACAACGACGACGTGCCGAAGGGCACGACGGTCCTCGGCGTCGACATCGGCGGCAGCTCCCGCGACCAGGCGGTGGCCAAGCTCGACGCGGCCGTCGAGAAGCGCACGCAGGCGCCGATCGTGCTCCGCGTCGGCGACCAGGAGCAGAAGCTGACGCCGGAGTCGGCCGGCCTCGGCATCGACACCGCGGAGAGCGTCCGCTCGGCGATGGGCAGCGACTACAACCCGGTGTCCGTCATCGGCTCGCTCTTCGGCGGCTCCCGCGAGGTGGACCCGGCGATGGTCGACGACACCGACAAGCTGCGGGCCCAGTTGCAGGAGATCGCCGACGAGGCCGGCGGCGGCAGGGACGGCATGATCCGCTTCGTCGACGGCAAGGCCGTGCCCGTGAAGGGCGAGCCGCACGAGGCCGTGGACGTGGAGAAGTCCATGAGCGCGGTGCAGGAGGCGTTCGACGAGCGCGCGGCCGGCGGCGCGAACAAGCCGGTGACGCTGCCGGTCTCGCAGCAGGAGCCGGCCGTCAGCCAGACGGAGTTCGACACGGCGATGAACGGCTTCGCCGAGACGGCGATGTCCGGCAGTGTCTTCGTGGAGGCGGGCGACGCTTACATCGAGTTCAGCCCGGAGAACTCGATCTCGCAGTTCCTGACGATGCAGGCGACGCCGGACGGCAAGCTGGCGCCGAAGTTCGACCTGGAGAAGCTGGAGGAGCTGTACGGCAGCACCTTCGCCGGGCTCATGGTCCAGCGCGGCGACGGCAGCACGACGGAGATCACCCCGAACGACGTGGCGAGCGCCATGATGGGCCCGCTCCGCGAGACCGACCCGGACAAGCGGGTGGGGGTCATCGACATCGCGTGACCGCCGCGGGCGGTGACGTACGGGAACGGGCCCCGCGGCGCTGCCGCGGGGCCCGTCGTCGCTTGGGCGGACGCCTCAGGTCTAGGGCCTGTCATCAATCTCCCGTCTGCGGCGCGCCCCCTGGCACGCACGCTCGCCGCGTTGTCGGGATCGACCGAAGAGGCCCACTATGCGGTCGCCCCTCCGCCTTGCGAGCGCACGCACCAGACTCCCCCTACGCCCTGAGGGCGTGGGCAGTGCCCCCTGCGCCGCCCGCCCCTCCGGGCGAACGACGCGAGATCGACGACAGGCCCTAGGCGCGCCGCTTGCGGGCCACCACGAGGGCGCCGGTGCCGAGGGCGGCGAGGCCGCCGATGCCGGAGGCGAGCGGCAGCCAGATGTCGGCGCCGGCGTGGGGCAGTTGGTCGGGTTTCTTGCCCGCGTTGTCGTAGTCGGCGGGCGGGTTGTGGCTGTCGGGCGGCTCGAAGCCGTCGCCCTCCTCCTCCGCGCCGCCGCCGGGCGCGGGATGCTCCTCGTCCGGCGCGGGGGGCGCGGGTACGTCGGACGCCGGGGGCTCGGCGCCGGGGAGCACGGGCCCGGGGGCCTCGGCGTCGGGGGCGCCGGAACCGGGAGGTCCGGCGGCGGGGGGCGCATCCGCGGGGGGCTCGGCCGCGGGAGCTTCGACGTCGGGGGCCTCCGTGTCCGGGGCCTCCGTGTCCGGGGCCTCCGTGTCCGGGGCCTCCGTGTCCGGGGCCTCCGTGTCCGGGGCCTCCGTGTCGGGGAGTTCGGCGTCGGGGACTTCGGCCGGAGGGACCTCCGCCGGAGGGGCCTCGGCGTCTGGAACCTCCGCCTCCGGCACCTCGGCACCGGGCACCTCGGCACCGGACACCTCGGCACCGGGCACCTCACCCCCGTCGTGGCCCGGCTCGGCGGGCTCCGTACCCGGGCCGGACTCTCCGGCGCCGACGTCCTGGGCGCCGCCGGTCTCCGGCTCCTCGCAGTCGTCGTCCGGACCCCATGCCCCGGCCTTCTCCGCCTCGGCCTCAAGCTCCGCCTCCGCCGCCGCGAACCCGGCCTCGATGTCCTCCGCGGTGTCCGGGGCCTCCGCCCCGCCCCCGGGCTCGTGCGCCCCGGCCACCGGGCCCTCGGCCGCGTGGGCCTGCGGGAGGACGCCCGCGAGGGCGGGCCCCGCGCCCAGCGCGGCGGCGAGCAGCGCCCCGCTCAGCACGTGGGCGCGACGGCGTGACAAACACTTCATGGGTGTCCCTCTACTCGGTGACGGGGCGTCGGCTGCCGACGCCCACCATGACACCGATACGTGATAAAGCCGACTAACCAGACTTCCTTACCGACCGCAGATCGCCCCGTCGGCCTACCCGCCGACGCCCGGGGCCGCCTGTCCCGGCCCCTCCTCGTCCTCCCACTCCGCCGCGAAGTGGCACGCCGACGGGTGCGCCACCGCCCCCTCCGCGTCCCGGAACCACGGCGGCACGTCCAGCGCCGGGTCCTTCTCCGCGCACACCGGCTGCGCCTTCCAGCACCGCGTACGGAACCGGCACCCCGACGGCGGGTTCGCCGGCGACGGCACGTCACCGCTGAGCAGGATCCGCTCCCGGCTCTCCCGCGCCTCCGGGTCCGGCACCGGCACCGCCGAGAGCAGCGCCTGCGTGTACGGGTGCGTGGCGTGCTCGTAGATCGCCTCGTCGGTGCCGGACTCCACGATCCGGCCCAGGTACATCACCCCGACCCGGTCCGAGATGTGCCGTACGACGGACAGGTCGTGCGCGATGAAGATGTACGACAGGTGGAACTCGTTCTGCAGCCGCTCCAGCAGGTTCACCACCTGCGCCTGCACGGACACGTCGAGCGCCGAGACCGGTTCGTCCGCGACGATGATCTCCGGCCGCAGCGCGAGCCCGCGCGCGATGCCGATCCGCTGCCGCTGCCCGCCGGAGAACTGGTGCGGGTAGCGGTTGATGTGCTCGGGGTTGAGCCCGACGACGTCGAGCAGTTCCTGGACCCGCCCCCGCCGGCTGCCCTTCGGCGCCACCTCGGGGTGGACGTCGTAGGGCTCGCCGACGATGTCGCCGACGGTCATCCGCGGGTTGAGCGAGGTGTACGGGTCCTGGAAGACCATCTGGATGTTGCGCCGCACCGCCCGCAGCGCGCGCCCGGAGAGCCGGGTGATGTCCTCGCCCTTGAACCGGATCACCCCGGCGGTGGGCTGCTCCAGGCTGACCAGCATCTTGGCGATGGTCGACTTGCCGCAGCCGGACTCCCCGACGATGCCGAGGGTTTCGCCGCGCCGCAGGTCGAACGAGACGCCGTCGACGGCCTGTACGGCCCCGATCTGCTTGCGGAAGACGACCCCCCGGGTGAGCGGGAAGTGCTTGACCAGGTCGCGCACTTCGAGGATCGGCTCCTCGCCCGGCGCCTCCGCCGGCGCCTCGGCCACCTCAGGGCTGGTCATGGAGCTGGTCCTTCCAGAAGTGGCAGGCACTCCCCCGCCCCGGCAGCGGGTGGCCCTCGTCGTCCGTCACCTCGTACAGCGGCGGGCGGTCGGTCACGCAGACGTCCTGGGCGCGCGGGCAGCGGGGGTTGAAGGGGCAGCCCGGCGGGATGGCCAGCAGGCTGGGGGGCGTGCCGCGGATGGCGCTCAGCTCCTGGCCCTTCTGGTCCAGCCGCGGGATGGAGTCCAGCAGCCCGCGGGTGTACGGGTGCGCCGGCGCCTTGTACAGGTCGTGGACGGGCGCCGTCTCCATGATGCGGCCCGCGTACATCACCGCGATCTTGTCGGCGACGTCCGCGACCACGCCGAGGTCGTGGGTGATGAGGATCAGCCCCATCCCCGTCTCCTCGCGCAACTCCGCCAGCAGGTCCATCACCTGCGCCTGTACGGTCACGTCCAGCGCCGTCGTCGGCTCGTCCGCGATGATGAGTTCAGGACCGAGCGCCAGCGCCATCGCGATCATGATGCGCTGCCGCATGCCGCCGGAGAACTGGTGCGGGTAGTCGTTGACGCGCTCCCGGGCGGCCGGGATCCGTACCCGCTCCATCAGCTCGATCGACCGGGCCTTCGCCTCCGCCCGGCTCGCGCCGCGGTGCACGCGGAACATCTCGCCGAGCTGAAAGCCCACGGTGAGCACGGGGTTGAGCGACGACAGCGCGTCCTGGAAGATCATCGCCATCCGCTCGCCGCGCACCTTGCGGCGCGCCTCGCGGCCCAGCTTCAGCAGGTCCTCGCCCTGGAAGAGCACCTGCCCGCCGGTGACGAACCCGGGCGGCGAGTCGAGGATGCCCATCACGGCCTGCGCGGTCACGGACTTGCCCGAGCCGGACTCGCCGAGCACCGCCAGCGTCTCGCCCGGGGCCACGCGGTACGAGACGCCGTTGACGGCCTTCGCCACCCCCTCCCGGGTGCGGAACTCCACTTGCAGGTCGCGGACGTCGAGCAGCGCGGTCACGTACACCTCACCTGAGCTTCGGGTCGAGCGCGTCGCGCACCGCGTCGCCGAGCATGATGAACGCCAGCACCGTCAGGCTCAGCGCCCCGGCGGGCCACAGCAGGGCGTGCGGCGCGTTGCGGATCTGGGTGGATGCGGTGGAGATCTCGCTGCCCCAGGAGACGGTCGGCGGCTTCAGGCCGACGCCGAGGAACGACAGGGTCGCCTCCAGCGCCACGTACGTACCGAGGGCGATGGTGGCGACGACGATGATCGGCGCGATCGCGTTGGGCAGTACGTGCCGCAGCATGATGCGCCGGGTGGAGGCGCCGAGGGTGCGGGCGGCCTGGACGTAGTCGTTCTGCTTGGCCGTGATCACCGAGCCGCGCGCGATCCGCGCCACCTGCGGCCAGCCCAGCAGCACGATCAGCCCGATCACCGGCCAGACGGACCCGCTCTTGATGACGGAGAGGAAGACCAGGCCGCCCAGCAGGATCGGGATGCCGAAGAACACCTCGGTGATCCGGGAGAGGACCGCGTCGCCCCAGCCGCCGAAGTACCCGGCGAGGCCGCCGAGTACGGTGCCGAGGGCGGCGGCGCCGAGGGTGGCCAGGGTGCAGACGGTCAGCGAGGCGCGGGCGCCGTAGACGGTGCGGTTGTAGACGTCGCAGCCCTGGCTGTCGAAGCCGAAGGGGTGGCCGGACTCGGCGCCGAGGTTGCGCTTGGCGATGTCGCAGTTGTACGGGCTGCCGGTGGCGACCACGCTGGGCCACAGGGAGATGAAGATCAGGAAGAGGATCAGCAGCCCGGCGACGACGAAGACGGGGTTGCGGCGCAGGTCCTGCCAGGCGTCGGACCACAGGCTGCGGGCCGGCTGGTCCGTCCCGGGGGCGCCGCCGGCCTCGGCCTGGAGGACGTCGCTGCCGGGCAGCGACTCCGCCTCCTGGGTGCCGATGTCCGCCCGCTGCTTCTCCTCGTAGCGCTCAGGCATAGCGGATCCGCGGGTCGAGGACCGCGTAGAGCATGTCCACCACCAGGTTCGCCAGCAGGTAGGCGATGACGAGGACGGTGACGAAGCCGACGACCGTGGGCGCGTTCTGCCGCAGGACGCCCTGCCAGAGCTGGAAGCCGACGCCCTGGATGTTGAAGATCCGCTCGGTGACGATCGCGCCGCCCATGAGGTTGCCGATGTCGATGCCGAGGAAGGTCACCACCGGGATCAGGGAGTTGCGCAGCAGGTGGCGGACCGTGATGCGGCGGCGCGGCAGGCCCTTGGCGACGGCGGTGCGGACGTAGTCGGCGCGGGCGTTCTCGGCCACGGAGGTACGGGTCAGCCGCGTGGTGTACGCGAGCGAGACCAGCGCCAGCACCACCGCGGGCAGGACCAGCTCGTTCCACGGCGCCCCGGAGGAGACCGCGGGCTTGACCCAGCCCCACTTGACGCCGAGCAGGTACTGCAGCACGTAGCCGGTGACGAACGTCGGGATGGAGATCACGACCAGCGTGGCGAAGAGCACCCCGGTGTCCACCGCCCGGCCGCGCCGCAGCCCGGAGATGACGCCGAGGGTGACGCCGATGAGCATCTCGAAGAGCACGGCGAGCAGGGCGAGCCGGACGGTGATCGGCCAGGCGCGGCGCATCAGGTCCAGCACCGGCTGGCCGTTGAAGGCCATGCCGAAGTCGCCGGAGAAGATGTTGCCCATGTAGAGCAGGTATTGCTGCCAGAGCGGCTTGTCGAGGTGGAGGTCCCTGCGGATCTGCGCCGCGGTCGCGGGGTCGGGCGCCCGGTCGCCGAACATGGCGGCGACCGGGTCGCCGAGCGCGTAGACCATGAAGAAGATGAGGAAGGTGGTGCCGATGAACACGGGGATCATCTGCAGCAGCCGCCGGATCACGTAGCGGCCCATGGGCGCCCCTCCTCTCCTCGCGTGTCCGCTCCCCCCGCGCCGGGCGCGGCGGACCGCCGCGCGTGCACTACTTGACCTTGACGTCCGGGTAGTTCGGGACGCTGAAGGGGTCCAGGGAGACGTCGGTGACGCGGTCGGAGTGGCCGGCGATGCCGTTCTGGTACCAGAGCGGGATCGACGGCACGTCCTTGGCGAGCAGCCGCTCCGCCTCCTGGTACTTCTTGACGGCCGCGGCGGTGCTCTCGGCGGCGTTGGCCTGGTTGATGAGGCTGTCGAACTTCTTGTTGCTGTACTCGCCGTCGTTGGAGGAGGCGCCGGTGACGTACGTCGGCGACAGGAAGTTCTCGATCAGCGGGTAGTCCATCTGCCAGCCGGCGCGGAACGGGCCCTTGAAGCTGCGGTCCACGACCTGGGTGCGGAAGTCCGCGAAGGTGCCGATGGGGTTGACGACGCAGGCGTTCTCCTTGCCGAGCGCCTTGTTGATGCTGTTGCAGACCGCGTCCATCCACTCGCGGTGGGAGCCGGTGTCGACGTTGGAGGAGATCGTCACCTTCCCGCCGGGGAGGCCGCCGGCACCGTCGATGAGCTTCTTGGCCTGCTTGGGGTCGTACGTGCACAGGTCACCGCAGATCGTGTCGTCGAAGCCGCCCTTCGCGCCGATGACCGGGGAGGTCCAGTCCTTGGCGGGGATGCGGGTGTCGTCGTAGATCTGCTTGGTGATCTGGTCGCGGTCGATCGCCTTGGAGATCCCGCGGCGCAGGTCGGCGTTGTCGGCGCCGCCCCAGGCGTCGTCGTAGAGCGGGAAGGCGAGGGTCTGGATGATGCCGGCCTTCTGGTTGATGAAGCGGTCGCCGAGGTCGTTCTTGGCGTTGGCGAGCTGGCCGGCGGGCAGCTCGTCGGAGATGTCGAGGTTGCCGGCCTGGAGGTCGGTGAAGGCCGTGTTCTGGTCGGTGTAGACCTTCAGCTCGACGCCGTCGTTCCTGGCCTTGTCGTCGCCCTTGTACTTGCCGTCCTTGACGAGCTTCATCGACGTGCCCCTGGACCACGACTCGATCTTGTACGGGCCGTTGCCGATGGGCTTGTCGAGCCACGCATCGTGGTTGTCGAAGAACGCCTTCGGCAGCGGCGCGAAGGCCGGGTAGCCGAGGGTGTCGGGCCAGATGGAGAACTTCTGCGACAGCTTGACGGTGAACGTCCGGTCGTTGACGACCTTCAGTCCGGAGAGCTTCTGCGCGCTCGGCTCGGAGCCCTCGGCGGTCGGGTGGACCTTGTCGTAGCCGTCGATGTACCGGAAGAAGGTGGCGTTGACCTGGCGGTTCTTGATGTTCGCCGCGTAGTTCCAGGCGTCCACGAAGGACGTGGCGGTGACCGGCTCGCCGTTGCTGAACCGGAAGCCCTTCTTGACCTTGACGGTCCAGTTCTTCTGGTCGTCGCTCTTGATGGACTGGGCGAGCATGTTCTTCGGCTCGGCGGTCTTCGGGTCGTAGATGACGAGCCCGCGGGTGATCAGCTTGAGGACCTTGCCGCCCTGGACCTCGTTGGTGTTGGCCGGCTCCAGCGGGTTCTGCGGGTCGCCCCACTGCGCGGTGAAGGTGCCTCCGCCGCCGCCTGACGAACCGCCACCGCTGTCACTGCCGCAGCCGGTCGCGGCGAGTGCGGCGCACACGACGCAGGCGGTCCACGAGGCGCGGGTGGCTCGACGCATGAGGGTGCCTCCCAAGGGTCCCTAGTGTCACTTAAGTGACATAAGACCCCATAAGGGACGCCCGCGCTTCCGGGGGCACGCCATCGGGGGAGCACAACCCCCCGGATGGAGCGCGCGCGGCGCGCCGGTCCGGGGGGCGGCGTGATTCGGGGTATACGCGCCGCGCGTGGGTGCGGCGTGTTCCTGCCGCGTGTTCCTGCCGTGTGTCAGATGCCGCGGGTACGCCCCGCGCGTACCAGCTCCGCCTGCCGGGCGGCGTTACGCGTGCTTCGCCCGCGAGGCAGCCCGCGCGCGCTCGCGCCCGTCGAGCACCACCTTGCGGATCCGCACCGTGTCCGGCGTGACCTCCACGCACTCGCCGTCGCGGCAGAACTCCAGCGACTGCTCCAGCGACAGCTTCCGCGGCGGCACGATCGACTCGGCGATGTCGGCCGTCGACGACCGGACGTTGCTGAGCTTCTTCTCCTTGGTGATGTTGACGTCCATGTCGTCGGAGCGGGAGTTCTCCCCGACGATCATGCCCTCGTACACCTCGGTGCCCGGCTCGATGAAGAGCGTCCCGCGCTCCTGGAGGTTCGTCATCGCGAACGCCGTCACCGCGCCCGTCCGGTCCGCGACCAGCGACCCGCTGCTGCGCGTCCGCAGCTCGCCGAACCACGGCTCGTGCCCCTCGAAGATCGAGTGCGCGATGCCCGTGCCGCGGGTCTGCGTCAGGAACTCCGTGCGGAAGCCGATGAGCCCGCGCGAGGGCACGACGAACTCCATCCGGACCCAGCCGGACCCGTGGTTCGTCATCGTCTCCATCCGGCCCTTGCGGGCGGCGAGGAGCTGCGTGATCGCGCCGAGGTGCTCCTCGGGCGCGTCGATCGTCATACGCTCGACGGGCTCGTGGACCTTGCCGTCGATCTCCTTGGTGACCACCTCGGGCTTGCCGACGGTCAGCTCGAAGCCCTCCCGGCGCATCGTCTCCACCAGGATCGCCAGCGCCAGCTCGCCGCGGCCCTGCACCTCCCAGGCGTCGGGGCGCTCGGTGGTCAGCACGCGCAGCGACACGTTGCCGACGAGCTCGCGGTCGAGGCGGTCCTTGACCAGCCGGGCGGTGACCTTGTGGCCCTTGCCGCCCTTGCCGACCAGCGGGGAGTTGTTGGTCCCGATGGTCATGGAGATCGCCGGCTCGTCCACGGTGATCAGCGGCAGCGCGACCGGGTTCTCCGGGTCCGCGAGGGTCTCGCCGATCATGATGTCGGTGATGCCGGCGACCGCGCAGATGTCCCCGGGCCCGGCGAGCTGCGCGGGGCGGCGGGTGAGCGCGTCGGTCATCATCAGCTCGGTGATCCGCACGTTCTGCACGGTGCCGTCGCGCTTGATCCACGCGACGGTCTGCCCCTTCTTCAGCTCGCCCTGCTCCACGCGCAGCAGCGCGATGCGGCCGAGGAAGTTGTCGGCGTCGAGGTTGGTCACGTGCGCCTGGAGCGGCGCGCCCTCGTCGTACGACGGGGCCGGGACGTAGTCCAGGACGGTGGAGAAGAACGGCTCCAGGCTGTCGCTGTCCGCCGGCACCGTGCCGTCCTCCGGCTGGGTCAGCGAGGCGACGCCGTCGCGGGCGCAGGCGTAGACGATCGGGAACTCGATCTGCTCCTCGTCGGCGTCGAGGTCGAGGAAGAGGTCGTACGTGTCGTCCACGACCGCGGAGATCCGCGAGTCGGGCCGGTCGGTCTTGTTGATGCAGAGGATCACCGGCAGCCGCGCCTGGAGCGCCTTGCGCAGCACGAACCGGGTCTGCGGCAGCGGCCCCTCGGAGGCGTCGACCAGCAGCACGACGGCGTCGACCATGGAGAGCCCGCGCTCGACCTCGCCGCCGAAGTCGGCGTGGCCGGGGGTGTCGATGATGTTGATCACCACCGGCTCGCCGCTCTTGGGGTGGTACTTCACCGCGGTGTTCTTGGCGAGAATGGTGATGCCCTTCTCGCGCTCCAGGTCCCCGGTGTCCATGACCCGGTCGTCGACGGACTGGAGCTGGTGCTCGGCGAAGGCGCCGGCCTGCTTGAGCATGGCGTCGACCAGGGTGGTCTTGCCGTGGTCGACGTGGGCGACGATGGCGACGTTGCGAATGTCCTGGCGCGTCGGCATGACTGGGCGGTGCTCCCGAACTAGAGGGGGTCAGCCGGGCGATTCGACCACGGCCGTCCTATCGTACGGTCCCCCTCCCCCACCCCCACGCGCGCCGGTACGCCAGCCCACCCCGAAATGCCCCGCATTCCACCCCCCGGGCCCCGCCCCGCCCCGCCCTCAGTCCTCGTCCGGATCCCAGCCGCACGCCGCGAGCCGCCGCCGCAGCACCCCGGCCCGCTCACGCTGCGCCCGGGCCAGGGGGCGCGCCGCGTCGTTCATCACCCGGTGGTGCTCGACCCCCAGAAACGCGGAGCCGACCACGCCCACGTTCCACTCGTTGAGCCCCTCGGAGAGAACGGCCAGCAACGGGAGGTAGTCCTCGTCGCCGACCCCCGCGGGAAACGCCTCTTCCAGCATGGCCACAACCGGCAGCAGATGTGCCTCCACCTGGATCACCTTCCAATGAAGTTCATCGAGGGATGAACGATCGCATCGAACACCACTCCCTGGGCTTCCGCCCCCACCAGGAACTTGAGATCCGCAGTGAAGATCTGCATGCCCAGTTCGTCGGCCGTGCCGAAGATCTGGATGTCATTGGCACCCACCTTCTTCGTCGTGTTCAACCCCAGGGCACGCGCACTAGGGGTGTCCGCCACCACTTGCACCCGGTTCACCAGAGCCGCGGCCAGGTTCTGCTCCTGCGGGCCTACCCAGCCGGCGGAGACACCCCGGCTGACAGCGGCCTGGAACTCAGCCATGGCAGTCTGCGACATGAAGACGTCCCGATTTCCGATCATCGCGTTGATCCGCTGGCCCACGGACATGTCCGCGGAGGACAGAGCACGCGCTGTACCGGCGTCGATCATCACGCCGTACGGCGAAAGTCCCAGAGGGTCGGCGTAGACGTGGGGATTGTGGGGATAAGTGGTGGGGTTCGGCGCGGGGCCGAGGCCGAGCGGGTCAGGGGTGGTGTAGTGCGCAGTAGCGGGGTCGTAATACCGGTTGACGTTGTAATGAAGCCCCGTCTCCAGGTCGGCGTACTGACCGGGAAAGCGCAATGGGGTGTATGCAGTCGCCTCGCGATTCCATGAGACGTTCCCCCACAGCGTTGTTCGGGTGCGCCAGGCTATCGCCCCCGATTCCGCCACCAGCTCACGCGGCGTACCCACCAGGTCGGTGACGATGGCGAAGAAGCGGCTGTCGATCTCGCGCTGGGTCGTGCTGTCCGTGACCCGTTCGACCTGAGTGAGCGGGGTGATCCCGTCGTGGTCCCAGGTGAGGGTGACCGGGTCGGGGAAGTGCGCGGCGCGGGTGGTCTGCTCGATGAGGGTGGGTCCGTCGTAGGCGAAGCGGACTTCTTCGATCACCTCGTCGGAGCCCGGCGCGAGCCGCATCTTGCGACGACGGTGCCCCAGTGGGTCGTACTCGTAGCGCCAGCGGGAGCCGTCCGGGGTGGTGACCGCAGTCAGTCGGTCGTCGGAGTCGTAGGTGAAGTGCCAGGTGTCCGGCTTCTTCGACAGCCGAGTCCGGGTGCGGCGCAGGAGGCGGCCGGCGTCGTCGTACTCGTACCGGTAGCGACCGGCGTGAGTGACCATCGTGCCGGTGTAGGCGCGGTCGCCGATCGCATCCGGGTCCTGCCCTTCCGGCCAGGCAGCGGCCGTCTGGGCGCCCGTGGAGTCGTACACGTAGGACTCCGACCACGCCGCCGCCGTCACCTGCGTGACCCTGCCGCCCGCGTCCAGGTCGAAGTCGTAGCGACCGCCCAGGTGCTCATCGACGGAGGTGGGATAGCCGTCGGGCCGGTAGGAGTACTCCCGTGCCTGCACCAGCGTGGTGCCTGCCTTCACTTCGTGCCGCGCCGGCCTCCCCAACGGGTCCCGCACCGAGGTCAGCGCGAGTTGCCCGATGCGACGGTCCGTTTCCCGCCCCGCCGCGTCGCGGGCGAAATCCACCCGGCGCCCAGCGGTGGTGAGATGGGTCCGCCGCCCAGCCGGGTCGTAGCCGTACGTCGTCACCTCGCCCGAGGGCGTCGTCCGCCGCGTGCGCCGCCCGGCCGGATCGTAGGCGGAGGCAGTCACCGCGCCGTTCCACCGCTCTGCCGTGACCCGTCCAAGCCGGTCCCGCTCATAGATCAGTTCCCCGGACGGACCCGCAGCCGAGACGAGCCGCCCGACCGGGTCGTAGGCGTATGTCGTGACCTCTTCACCCGTGTCCTTCGAGGCGAGTCGGCCCAGTGCAGTCCGCCCGTATGCGATCCGCTGCCCGAGCGGCGTCGTGCGGGCCACTAGCTGCCCCACCGCGTCCAGTTCGTAGCGGGTCCGCCGACCCACGAAGTCGGATTCGGCGACCAGTCGCCCCGCCGCGTCGTAGGTGTAGTCCCACGTCTTCTCATGCGGGTTGGTGACCTGCACGAGGCGGAGGTCGCGGTTGTGGGTGAAGGTGTAGTGCGCCCCGTCGGGATCGGTTCGTGAGGCGAGCATGTCGAAGTGGGAGTAGGTGTAGCGCGTAGTCGCCCCACCCGCGTCCGTGTGGCTCAGGCAGTTGCCTTCGGCGTCGTACTCCCAGGACTCCTGCGCCCCGTCCGGTGTGATCCGGCGACCTAGGCGGCCCTCGACGGTCCACTCCAAGAATGTCGTGGCGCCCATGGCGTCCGTCACGGCGACGGGGCGGCCGAACCCGTCGAGCCTTTGCACCACTGCTCCCCCCACCGGATCGGTGGTTCGGATCGGCAGCCCCGCGGCGTTGCACTCCACCCGGGTGACGGCACCCAGCGGATCGGTCACCGCGGTGAGGTGGCCGGCCTCGTCGTAGCCGTACGTCGTCGTGTATCCGGCCGGGTCCGTGACCGTAGTGCGGTTGCCGCGGTCGTCGTAGCCCTGCCGCCACACCGCACCGTCGGCATCGGTGAACTCCACGGGCAGGGCCTGGCCGCCATAGACCGCGTGCAACTCGCCGCCATCGGGGCGGACGACATCGGTGAGTTGGTGGGCGTCGTTGTAGGCGTAGCGGGTGGTGCGGCCTAGGGCGTCCGTTTCGGCGGTGAGGTTGTGGTGGTCGTCGTAGGTCGTGTGCGTGGTGTGGCCGAGGGCGTCGATTTCGGCGACGATCTGGCAGTTGTCGTTGACGACGAAGCGAGTGGTGGCGCCTTCGGCGCTGGTGAGGGTAGTGACGGTGGCCTCGGGCCAGGCGGGGTCGAGACCGTCGTAATCGAGGGTGAGGGCGAGATGGCCGGCGACCCCGCCTTCGGCTATGCAGCGGTCGCGGGTGTCGTAGGTGTACTCGTACCGCTTGTCGTTCCGATCGGTCCACGACGTGACCCGCAGTCGGTCGTCGTAGGTGAAGATCAGAGGCAGGCCGGAGGAGTTGATGTCCTCGGTGAGGTTGCCTTCGGGGTCGTAGCCGAAGCGCTTGATGACCACGTCAGTGCCGTCGGCGGCGGCGCCGACGAGGGACAGGGCGGTTATTCGGCCGAGATCGGCGTCAGTACTGATCTTGAGGTCGTAGCCACCGGAGTGGCGGATGCCGATGGGGGTGCCGTCGTCGTCGTAGGCGAAGGTCAGGGTGTGGCCATTACGGTCCGATATCTGCTCAAGCAGCGCCAGGCCGTCGGCGTCGGGTCGGCTGAAGCGGCGAGTGTGACCGGTGACGGGGTCGGTGACGGTGTAGCCACCGGTCTCCAGACGGGTGAGCGGCCAGCGCGGACCCAGTTCGGGCACGACGTCGGTCTCGGTGCCGGAGGGATGCGGGTAGGCCAGGATGCGGCCGTCTTCGGTAACGAAGACGACCCCTTGATCGTCGGTCTCCAGGCGCTGATCGGCTGTGGACGCCCAGGTTGGGCCGAACCACCAGCCGGTCCGGTAGGTCGAGCCCAGCCGCCGTGTGAACGTCAACGGGAGCAGACCAGGCAGCGTGACATCTGTCTGGAACAAGTACATCTGGCCAGTGGCCAGGTCCACAGGGTCCGTGAGCTTCGAGACGATGTTCTTCAGCCGGCTCAGCGCGCCCTTGGCGGCGCCGCTCAGCATGGTGCGGCCGCTCTTGGCGAGGCCCAGGATGCCGGCCTTCATCGCTTTCAGGCCCGCCATGGCCTTCATGCCGCCCTTGGCCATCTTCGCCAGGCCGCCGAGGGTGGTGAGGCCCTTCATGCCGGGGATGCAGTCCAGCGCGGCGAAGGCGACGTCCCAGAGGGAGGCTTGGCCGTTCATGTACTTGTAGAGCGTGTCGGCCAGGACGACGAGGGCGGCGGCGAGGACGACCCAGGCGAGGGGTCCGCCGATGATGAGGACGACGATGCCGAGGACGGCGACGATGACCTTGCAGACGTTGACGATGGTGTCCCAGTTGTCCTTGACCCAGTCGACCGCCTTCTCCCACCACTTACGGTTCTGAATACCGGCGTCCGAGGCTTCTTCCAGCTTGTCCTTCGCTTCTGACGCCGCGTCCTCGCGCATCTTCTTCGCGTCGGCGGCCATCTTCTTGGCCGCTTCGAGACCGCCTTGCGCGTTGTCGACGGCGGTCTGGGCGCTGGACTGGGCGGACTTGGCGTCGGTGGCGTTGCGGGTGGCGGCGCGTACCTCGGACTCGTCGGGCTTCTCCTTGCCCTCTTTCTCGTCGTACTCCTCGGTCTTCTTCGTCGCCCGATCGACCCAGGAGTTCGCGGAATCGAGGCGCCCGTTGGCGGCGGTCAGATCACTCTGGGCTTCGCGCCCCTTGGCGAGGGCCTTGTCGGCCAGCGACTGGGCGCGCTCCAGCTTCGGCCAGTACGCCGCCAGCGCATCACCCGCCAGGTCGTACGACCGCTGAAGCTTCTTCAGATTCTTCGGAACTTCCTCGAACTCGTCCTGGAACGCCTTCGCCGTCTTCCCCGCCCACCGCAGCAGCGCATCCTCACCGGCCATCCCCTTGATCTGCCGCAACGCATCCGCCACGTCATCGGCGAAGTCATGCAGCTCACGCGCCAACTGCTTGACCCGCTCCGGATCCCCCGGCGTCGGATCGTCATCCAGGTCGAGTACGTGCCAGTCGGTGGGTCGATTACCCATACCCGCAATCCCCCCCGTGCGAGGTGCGCAGTTCCGAACGCAGGCAGCCAAACGATCGCCTGAGGAAAGAGACGCGGCCCGGGGATTGCCGGTTGCGGGGGGAGAGAGCGTTCGTCAGTTGCGGTAGCCGATGTCCTGGTAGCGGGGGGTGGTGAAGCCGAAGGCGCCGGCGTTGGCGAGGTTGCGGGTGGTGGCCACCAGCTGGGGGCGCTGGTAGAGGGGGATCGAGCCGGCCGCCGCCCAGATGCGGGCGTCGGCGCGGGTGAGGAGCTCCTGGGCGACCTCGTCGTCCAGTTCCGAGGCCGCCTGGTCGAAGAGCTGGTCGATCTCGTCGGTGCCGACGCGGGTGTAGTTCTGCTCGACGACCAGGGAGCCGTCGGGGGACGGCACGGGCTTGGCGTAGATCGGGCGGGCGTCCGTGGCCGGGTAGGGGGTGCCCGGCCAGGAGTAGAGCGCGATGTCGTACTCGCCGGCCGCGATGTAGTCCTTGAAGTAGCCCTGCTCCCCGGCCTCGACCACCTCGGTCCGTACGCCGATGTTGTCCATCATCCGCACCACCCGCGAGGCCACCGACCGCAACTGCTCCGTCCCGGGGCCCTCCGGCACCACGAAGCGGAGCGTCAGCGGCTTGCCGTTCTTGACGAACGGCCGCTGCCGTGGCGGCTGCGCCACGCTCGCCTCCCGCTCGGCCAGCGCCGTGCGCGCCAGCCGGGCCGCCTTCACGGCCTTCTTGTACGCCTTCGAGGACTTGCCGTGCTTCGCCGCCGCCGCCCACAGCTCCGCCTGCCGGCCCAGCGCGACGTACTGCGCCTCGGCCGGCTGCGTCACCGACAGCGGCACGTCGTACGTCGGCAGCACCGCACCGGCCGGCTTGTCGTCGCCGGACCGCGCACCGTCCGCGCGGTCACGCGCGCCGGTGCCCTTCGCCTCCTCCTCCGACCGCGGGCCGCCCTTCCAGCCCGCCTCCGCCAGCATCTTCTGCGCCGCGGTCACGTCCTGCGGGCCGAGCGCGGCGCTCTGGTCGCTGTAGCCGGGCTGGCCCGGCATCAGCAGGTGGCTGCCCAGCGGCTTCGACGGCAGGCCGTGCGGGCCCAGGACGCTGCGCGCCAGGGTGCCGCGGTCCACGGCGCGGGCGACGGCGCGGCGTACCCGCTCGTCGGCGAGCGGACCCGAGCTGCCGTTGAGCGCGAGCTGCGTGTACGCGGGCTCCAGGGCCCGGTGAACGGTGTACGGGCGGGGGCCGGCCTTCGGCAGCGTCACCAGGTCCAGCGGCTTGCCGTCCTGGGCCCTGTCGTTCCTGGTGACCTGCACCGTGGACTTCGCGGCCCGCTCGGCGCGGTCGGCCTCCAGGGCATCGTCCCGCTCGACCTCGGCGATGTTCAGCCGGCCGGCGTCCAGCGCCTTCTCCCGCCCGATGCCGCGCGGCAGCTCCTGGAAGACGAGCCGGTCGAGCAGCGCCCGGTCGCCCCACCAGCGGGGGTTGCGCACGAGGGTCACCGACGTCGGCTCGCTCGCGTCACTCTCGTCCCGCTTCCCCTTCTTCCCGCCGTCCTTCTTGCCGTCCTTCTTCTTCCCGTCCTTGTACTTCTTGTCCTTCTTCTTGTCCTTCTTCTTGTCCTTCTTCTCGTCCTTCTTCTCGTCCTCGACGTCCTTGATCGTGAACGGGCCCGCGACCTCCGCCAGCCCCGTCCTCGACCCGTCGTTGAACGCCTCCGGCGTCTTCGTCACGCTCATCGGGTACAGCGGCGAGAACAACGCCTCCCAGTCCGCGTACGGCTTGTCGAAGACGACCCGCACCTCGCCCGGCTCGTCGCCCTCCTCGACCGACTCAATCCGGTCGTAACCGGCATTGCGCGCCGTCCAGTACGCGGTGTCCTCGCCGTTCAGCGCCAGCCACTGCGCCTCGAAGTCCTCCGCCCCGATCGGCCGCCCGTCGCTCCACACCGCCCTCGGGTTCAGCCGGTAGACCACCCGCTGCTTCGGGCTGCGGTCCTCGACCTCCGCGCTCTCCAGATAGTCCGGGTCGGCCGCCGGCTTGCCGTGCGCGTCGAGGGTGAAGAGCCGCGGCAGCACCGCGCCCGCCACGCGGTCGGTCGCCTCGCTCGCGTCGGCCTGGAAGACGTTGAACGTCTCCGGCGCCTCGTCCACGGCCCAGCGGACCGTGCCGCCCGGCCGGAGCTGCTCGCGCGAGACGGCGGTGACGTCGTGCGCGGCGCCGGCCGCGTCGCTCGGGGAGGTGTCGCAGCCCGCCAGGGGCAGGGTGACGCCCGCCGCGATCAGCACGGCGGTGTAGCGCCTGCGGCTGTGAAGGGACATGCGCGATACCTCCGTGATGCACACTTTCGGCGTCATTGGCCGCTCATCACACTTCTCTTGTCCCGCCACCTAAAACGAGCCCGCCCCGCACCCCGCGGCGACACGGCGGGCGCGCCGCCCAACTCCACCCGTCCGGCGCAGCCGTGGGGACCACGGGCCGTGTGTTTTCCGTACGGATCGGCAGGATCCAGCCCCGTACGTCACTCCCGGAGGGGGAAATCTGCAGATCCCTTCCCAAGCGAGCGCGAGACGCGCGAGACTTCCCCCCACAGCGCCCTGAGCGCGTCTTCGCCGTGCGCAAAGACGCGTGCGGGGCACCGTCAGCACCGCCCGACCGAAGACGTGAGGGCATGTCATGACCCTGAACGAAGAACTGACCGCAGCGCAGCGCTGCGTCGACGATCTCGTACGCACCGTGAGCCGCCTGGAGCGGCGCATGGGCACCGGCGCGCTGGAGCTGCGACGCGTACGGACCGACGCCGACCACCTGCGGGAGTCCCTCGCCCTGCTGCGCGAGGTCTCCGCCCAGGGCCCGGAGAAGGAGGGACCGACCCTGGTCCCCATCCCCGACCAGCCGTACGACCACACCCTGTGGCGGGACGCCGACGACGAGGGACTCGGCGCCGGCGGCCGGCACGCCCCCTAGCCGGGCAGCCGGACCACCCCCGCCGCGCGTCCGCGCGCCTGGGTCCCGTCAGGCCCCGGTCCGCGGGCGCACCCCGTCCATCCCCGACCCCACTCCATCCCCTCCTGCCGGAGACAACCTTGGCCACCGGAACAACCGAACGCCCACCGACCCCCGACCAGCCAGGCGGTGTCCGCGCCCCGGGCCGTGCCGCGATCGCGGCGCGCCACCTGCGCACCGACCGCTGGTGGGTGCAGCCGACCGCCACCTTCGCCGGCCTGATGGCGTTCATCGTCTACTCGACGTGGCGCGCCCTCAGCAACGCCGACTACTACGCGGCGCCCTACGTCTCGCCCTTCTACTCGCCGTGTCTGGGCTCCGACTGCGTGGACATGAAGAACGGCCCCAACTTCGCGCTCTTCGGCGACTGGTGGTTCATGTCCCCGGCGGCGATCATCCTGGTCTTCCCGCTGGGCTTCCGGTTCACCTGCTACTACTACCGCAAGTCGTACTACCGCAGCTTCTGGGGCTCGCCGCCCGCCTGCGCGGTCGCCGAGCCGCACAAGACGTACACCGGCGAGACCCGCTTCCCGCTGATCGTGCAGAACCTGCACCGCTACTTCTTCTACGCCGCGATCGCCGTCGCCGCAATCCTCACGTGGGACGCGGTCCTCGGCTTCCGCAACAGCGAGTACGAGTGGGGCCACGTGGGTCTCGGCACCATCGTGCTCTGGATCAACGTCGTGCTCATCTGGCTCTACACCCTCTCCTGCCACTCGTGCCGGCACATCGTCGGCGGCCGGCTCAGGCACTTCTCCAAGCACCCGGTGCGCTACCGCGCCTGGGGCCTGGTGGGCAAGCTCAACGAGCGCCACGCGCTGCTTGCCTGGGCGTCCCTCATCAGCGTGGGGCTCGCCGACCTGTACGTATACCTGCTGGCCTCGGGCGCATTCGACGACCCGGTGCTCTTCTGAGGCGCAGCGAGCCGACCGATGGGAAAGGCGAAGCACAGAAAATGACGCAAGTCGAACGGCAGCAGTGGGACGTCGTCGTGGTCGGTGCCGGGGGCGCCGGGCTGCGGGCGGCGATCGAGGCCCGCGAGCAGGGCCTGCGCACAGCCGTGATCTGCAAGTCGCTCTTCGGCAAGGCCCACACCGTGATGGCCGAGGGCGGCATCGCCGCCAGCATGGGCAACGTCAACGCGGGCGACAACTGGCAGGTGCACTTCCGCGACACCATGCGCGGCGGCAAGTTCCTCAACAGTTGGCGGATGGCGGAGCTGCACGCCAAGGAGGCGCCGGACCGCGTCTGGGAGCTGGAGACCTGGGGTGCGCTCTTCGACCGCACCAAGGACGGCAAGATCTCCCAGCGCAACTTCGGCGGCCACGAGTACCCGCGCCTCGCCCACGTCGGCGACCGCACCGGGCTCGAACTGATCCGTACGCTGCAGCAGAAGGTCGTCTCCCTCCAGCAGGAGGACTTCAAGGCCGGCGGGGACTACGAGTCCCGGATCAAGGTCTTCCAGGAGTGCACGGTCACGCGCATCCTCAAGGCGCCCGACGGCCGGGTCTCCGGCGTGTTCTGCTACGAGCGCGAGTCGGGCCGGTTCTTCGTGATCGAGGCGCCGTCGGTGGTGCTCGCGACCGGCGGCATCGGCAAGTCGTTCAAGGTGACGTCCAACTCCTGGGAGTACACGGGGGACGGGCACGCGCTCGCGCTGCTCGCCGGGGCGTCGCTGATCAACATGGAGTTCGTCCAGTTCCACCCCACCGGGATGGTCTGGCCGCCCTCGGTCAAGGGCATCCTCGTCACGGAGTCGGTCCGCGGCGACGGCGGTGTCCTGCGCAACAGCGAGGGCAAGCGCTTCATGTTCGACTACATCCCGGACGTCTTCAAGGAGAAGTACGCCCAGAGCGAGGACGAGGGCGACCGCTGGTACGAGGACCCGGACAACAACCGGCGCCCGCCCGAGCTGCTGCCCCGTGACGAGGTGGCCCGCGCCATCAACTCCGAGGTCAAGGCCGGCCGCGGCTCCCCGCACGGCGGGGTGTTCCTGGACGTGTCGACCCGGCTGCCCGCCGAGGAGATCAAGCGCCGGCTGCCGTCGATGCACCACCAGTTCAAGGAGCTGGCGGACGTCGACATCACCGCCGAGCCGATGGAGGTCGGCCCCACCTGCCACTACGTGATGGGCGGCGTGGACGTCGACCCGGACACGGCGGCGGCGCTGGGCGTGCCGGGCCTCTTCGCGGCCGGCGAAGTCGCCGGCGGCATGCACGGCTCCAACCGCCTCGGCGGCAACTCGCTCTCGGACCTGCTGGTGTTCGGGCGGCGCGCGGGGCTGCACGCGGCCGAGTACGCGCGCGACGCGGCGGGCTCCGCCGACGGGCGCGCGGAGGTCGACGAGGAGCAGATCGCGGCGGCGTCCGCGGAGGCGCTGCGCCCGTTCAGCGCGGAGGCCGGCGCCGGTACCGCCGCCGGGGCCGCGGGCGCGGACGGGGACGGCGGCGCCAAGCCGCCGGAGAACCCGTACACGCTCCACCAGGAGCTCCAGCAGTCGATGAACGACCTGGTCGGCATCATCCGCCGGGAGGCGGAGATGAGCGAGGCCCTGACGCGCCTCGGCGACCTGCGCGTACGGGCCCGGGGCGCCGGCGTCGAGGGTCACCGGCAGTTCAACCCCGGATGGCACCTCGCGCTGGACATGCGGAACATGCTGCTGGTCAGCGAGTGCGTCGCGCGCGCGGCCCGGGAGCGTACCGAGTCCCGCGGCGGCCACACGCGCGACGACCACCCGGCGATGGACCGCGACTGGCGCAAGCAGAACCTGGTCTGCCGGCTGGCCGACCCGGCGGGCGGCGCGCTGCCCGCGGCGGACGTGCCGGACCCGGAGCGGGGCCAGATCCGGCTGGAGAAGCGCGAGATGCCGCCGATCCGGCCCGACCTGCTCGACCTCTTCGAGAAGGAAGAGCTGGTGAAGTACCTGACGGACGAGGAGCTGACCGAGTGACCACGGCACCCACCACGGGCTACATCGCCCGCTTCAAGGTCTGGCGCGGCGACACCGAGGGCGGTGGCCTGGAGGACTTCGAGGTCGAGGTGAACGAGGGCGAGGTCGTCCTCGACATCATCCACCGGCTGCAGGCCACCCAGGCACCGGACCTGGCGGTGCGCTGGAACTGCAAGGCGGGCAAGTGCGGCTCGTGCAGCGCGGAGATCAACGGCCGCCCGCGGCTGCTGTGCATGACCCGGATGTCGGTGTTCGACCGCGAGGAGACCATCACGGTCACCCCGCTGCGCGCCTTCCCCGTGGTCCGCGACCTGGTCACGGACGTCGGCTTCAACTACGAGAAGGCCCGCGAGATCCCCGCGTTCGTCCCGCCCGAGAAGCTGGCGCCCGGCGAGTACCGGATGCAGCAGGAGGACGTGGACCGCTCGCAGGAGTTCCGCAAGTGCATCGAGTGCTTCCTGTGCCAGGACACCTGTCACGTGGTCCGCGACCACGAGGAGAACAAGGCGGCCTTCGCGGGCCCGCGCTTCCTGATGCGGGTCGCGGAGCTGGACATGCACCCGCTGGACGCGGCGAAGGACGAGGGTCTGGACCGTAGGACCACCGCGCAGGACGAGCACGGCCTGGGGTACTGCAACATCACCAAGTGCTGCACGGACGTCTGCCCCGAGCACATCAAGATCACCGACAATGCGCTGATCCCGCTCAAGGAGCGGGCGGCGGACCGCAAGTACGACCCGCTGGTGTGGCTGGGGAGCAAGATCTTCCGCCGCAAGGACTAGCGTTCCGTCCGGCCGTTCGGCCGGATACCACCGGTCGGACCAATGACACGGGCGGCAAGGTACTTGTTGCCCGTGTCATGGTTCGCCATGCTCCACTGTCATGAGCAGATCCCCCAGACGCCCGAAGACAGCGGCGCGTACGTGGACTTGGCCGGCCGCCGCCGGAATGGCGGCACTCCTCGCGCTCGGCCTCGGCGGCGGCGCCCCGGCCGGGGCGGACCCCGACGACGACGGGCTCAAGCAGGCGCTGGACAACGTCCTCGCCGACGAGCGCCTGGAAGGCGCGCTGGCGTCCGTCGTCGTGGCCGACGCGGCGAGCGGCGAGACGCTGTACGAGCAGTCCGCCGCCACCCGGCTGACCCCCGCCTCCAACACCAAGCTGCCCACGTCGGCCGCGGCGATGGAGCTGCTGGGCCCCGACTACACCTGGTCCACGGACGCCCTCACGGCGGGCGGCGACCTGTACCTGCGCGGCACCGGCGACCCGACGATGCTGGCGGCCGACTACGACGCGCTGGCCGCGAAGGTCGCGGCTTCGGGGGTGGACGAGGTCGGCCGCCTCGTCGCGGACGACACCCGCTTCGACGCCGAACGCGTCGGCAACGGCTGGTCCGCCGACTACGAGTCGGACTACTACGCGATGCAGATCTCCGCGCTGACGGTGGCCCCGGACACGGACTACGACTCCGGCACGGTGGTGGTGGAGGCGTACCCGGGCAAGAAGGCGGGCGACCGGCCGGTGGTGAAGGTGACGCCGGCCACCGACTACGTGAAGATCGACAACAGGGGCGCCACGGTCGCGGAGGGCGAGGCCGACACGCTGGGCATCTCGCGGGAGCACGGCACGAACACCATCGTCGTCAGCGGGAACATCCCGGTGAAGGCGAACGCCACCAAGGAGTGGATCTCGGTGTGGGAGCCGACGGGCTACGCGGCGGCGGTCTTCCGGGACGCGCTGGAGCGGCACGGGGTGGAGGTCGAGGGCAGGACGCTGCTGGGGCAGGCGACGCCGGAGCGGGCGCGTACGGTCGCGAGCCACAGCTCGATGCCGCTGAAGGACCTGATGATCCCGTTCATGAAGCTCTCCAACAACGGCCACGCGGAGATCCTCACGAAGACGATCGGCGTGGAGACGGCGGACGCCGGCACGTGGAGCGCGGGCCTGCGGGGCGTCTCGTCGTACCTGAAGTCGACCGGCGTCGACACGTCCACGCTGCGCCAGGTCGACGGCTCGGGTCTGTCGAGGGGCAACACGATCCCGAGCCGCGAGTTCGTCAAGCTGCTGACGGCGGTGCAGGACGAGCCGTGGTTCGACGCCTGGTACGAGTCGCTGCCGCTGGCCTGCGGGAAGGACCGCTTCGTGGGCGGCACCCTGCGCACGCGCATGTGCGACACCCCGGCGGAGGGCAACGCCCGCGCGAAGACGGGCTCACTGACGGGGGCGTCGGCGCTGTCGGGGTACGTGACGGACGCGGACGGCAGGGAGCTGGTGTTCAGCGTGGTGCTGAACAACTACCTGGCGGGCTCGGTGAAGGACATAGAGGACGCGGTGGTGACGACACTGGCGGGCTACGGCGCGGACACGGCGGCGGAGCCGAGGACGCAGAAGACGCGGGGTGTGGAGCGCCCGGCGGATGTGGAGTGCGCCTGGCAGAAGCCGAGGACGTGCTGAGCGGCCGGTGACGCGGGCCCCCTGCGGGGGGACGGGGCTCGCGGGGCGCGTCCCGGAGTCTGAGGGCGGAGCAACGGGGCGGGAGAGGGCGGAGCGCCAAGGGCGGGAGGTCTCGGGCGCCAGCACCAGCAAGGCTGGCCCAGCCCCACGCGGGTCTGACACACAGCCGCAGCGGATTACGGCGGAGCCGTCGGGGTCCGGGGGACGAAGGCCCGGGTCGCGGCTTCGCGGTGGGCCCAGGCAGGTTGGGGCGAAGCCCCGGCGGGGGGCTGGGGCGCAGCCCCAGGCGGGTTGAGGCCGAGCCCGCGGGGGTTCGGGGCGCAGCCCCGCGCAGGTCCGGGACGCAGCCCCGCGCAGGTCCGGGAGTGGGGAGGGGCGGGGTTGGGGAGAGGGCCCCGGGGGTGTCCGGGTGCGGGGTGGCTAAAAGGGGCATAGCCTCCCGTACAGGGCGTGCCGGGACCGCGGCGCGTCGTGGTGCGGAGGCGTGCGCATGCGGATTCGGCGGCTCGGGGGCCGGCTCTGCGCTGCCGGAGTGCTCGCCCTGCTGCCCCTCGCCCTCGCCGTCGCCCCGGCGCACTCCGTCGACCCCCTCCCCCTCGACCCCGACGGGCAGATCACCGACCGCGTCCATGCCCTCCGCGACCGGCGTCCCGACGTCGTCCGAGCGCTCGAACGGCTCGACCGCGGGCACCGGACAAAGCTCTTCGTCGCCTACGTACGGGACTTCTCCACCTTCTCCCCCCAGGACTGGGCCGACGCCACCGCCGACAAGAACGGGCTCAAGCAGCACGACGTCCTCCTCGCCGTCGCCACCGGCGACCGCCAGTTCGCCGTCTCCGCCCGAGCGGGCTCCGGCATCTCCCGGCGCGACATCGACGCCGTCGACGCCCGCGCCGTCGAGCCCGCCCTGCGCCAGAACGACTGGGCCGGCGCCGCCATCGGCGCGGCGGACGGGTACGCGGCCGTGCTCGACGGCCGCCAGGTGCCCCCCGCCGACGTCACCCCCGGGCCCACCGACCCCGGCGGCCGGCCCCGCGGTGAGTCCGCCCAGGGGGACGCCAGCTCCACCGACTACGTGGTGCCCCTCGTCGCCGCGCTCGCCGTGGCGCTGGCCGCCGCCCTGTTCATCTCCCGGCGGCGGAGCGCCAAGCGCCGGCGTCCGCCCCACTGGCCCCACGAGAGCACCGGCACCCCCGACCTCGACGCCCGCGCCAGGGGGCTCCTCGTCGAGACCGACGACGCCCTGCGCACCAGTCAGGAGGAACTCGGCTTCGCCACCGCGCAGTTCGGCGAGGAGGCCACCCGGCCCTTCGTCGACGCCGTCGGGTACGCCCAGGACGAGCTGACCGCCGCCTTCCGCCTCCGGCAGGCGCTCGACGACGCGCGTCCCGAGGACGACGGCGCCCGCCGCGACATGCTGGAGGAGATCGTCACCCGCTGCACCGACGCCAACGCCCGGCTCGACGCCGAGTCGGACGCCTTCGACCGGCTGCGCGCAATGGTGACCCGGGCGTCGCAGGTGCTCGCCACCGCCGAGGCCGCCGCGCGGCGGCTCCCGGACCGTATCGGCGCCGCCGAGGCCAGGCTCACCGTGCTGGCCGACGCCTACGACCCCGCCGCCTCCGCCGCCGTCGCCGGCAACCCCGCCGCGGCCCGCGACCGCCTGCAGTTCGGCGGCGAGCACCTCACCCACGCCCGCACCGCCCTCGGCACCGAGGACCCGGCCACCGCCGCCGTCCACGTACGGGCCGCGGAGAGCGCACTCGACCAGGCCGGCGCCCTCGTCGCGGCGGTCGAGCGCCGCGAGCACGAGTTGCGCGACGCCGCCGCCCGGCTCACCGACGCGCTGCGCGACATCCGCGACGACCTCGCCGAGGCGCAGGACGTGGAACGCGGCACGGCCGCGGACGAGTCGGACGCCGGTTTGCAGGACCGGATCGCGCATGCGCAGACGGTGCTGGCGGAGGTGGGGCAGGAGGTGGCGGGGGGCGGGTACGACCCGCTGGCCGCGCTGCGCCGGGTGGTGGAGGCGGACGCGGCGCTGACGGCGTCGCTCGCCGGGGCCGGGGAGCGGGAGGAGGCCGGGCGGCGGACGCGCCGGCTGCTCGAACCGGCGCTGGTCGGCGCGCGCAGTGCGGTGGCCGCCGCCCGGGACTTCGTCACCACCCACCGCGGCGGCATCGGTCCCGCGGCCCGTACCCGCCTGGGCGAGGGCGAGCGGCACCTCCGGCTGGCCGGAGAACTCGCGGACACCGACGCGGCCGGCGCCCTCCGGCATGCGCAGCGCGCGGACGAACTCGGCCGCGAGGCGCGCCGGCTGGCGGAGCAGGACGTCCAGGGCTTCGACGGCTCGTACGGCGGCGGGCCCTTCGGCGGCCCCGCCGCGAGCGGCTACGGCGGCGGGGGACGCGGCGGCATGGGCACCGGGATGCTCGCCGGGATCATCCTCAGGGGCATGCTCGGCGACGGCTTCGGCGAGGGCTCCGGCAGGCGCCGGAGCGCCACCGGCTTCGGGGGCGGCTTCGGCCGCGGTCCCGGCACCTTCGGCGGCGGGGGCACACGGGGGCGGATGGGCGGTGGAGGCCGCTTCTAGAGCTTCCGGGAGTACGGGCCACGCGACGGCGCACGCCCCGCGCGTAGCCCCACCAGACCGCCCGAGACCGCCACCGCACCGCCCGGGACCGCCACCCCACCGCCACCAAGATTCGAAGGAGACCCGTGACCGGCAAGCAGACCGTCCTCGGCCGCACCCTCCAGCTCGCCCGCGCCGACGTCAGCGCCCTCGTCGATCAGGCCGAGGACCCGCAGAAGATGCTCGACCAGCTCATCCGGGACTACTCCAACAACATCCGCGAGGCAGACCTGGCCGTCGCCACCGCCATCGGCAACCTGCGCCTGATGGAGGCGGACCACAAGGAGGACACCGGCGCCGCCGACGAGTGGGGCGCGAAGGCCCTCGCCGCCAGCCGCAAGGCCGACGAGGTACGCGCCGGGGGCGACGCCGTGCAGGCCGAGACGTTCGACAACCTGGCCCGCAAGGCGCTGGAGCGGCAGATCACCGCGGAGGACGAGGCGACGGCGGCCGAGCCGCTGATGGCCGCGCAGACGGAGGTGGTGGAGAGGCTGAAGCAGAACCTCGACGCGATGCGGGAGAGGCTGACCGGCCTCGAATCCCGCCGCGACCGGCTCATGGCCCGTACGCGGGCGGCGGAGGCGCGGACCGGGATGCTCGACGCCGTCGCGCGCATGGACGTCACCGACCCCACCGCCGACCTGGGCCGCTTCGAGGCGAAGATCCGCCGCGAGGAGGCCCGCGCGACGGGCCGGGCCGAGCCGGCGGACTCGTCCCTGGACGGGCAGTTCGAGCAGGTGGACGACCTGAGCAAGCGGGCGGAGATCGACGCCCGGCTGGCCCGGCTGAAGGACGGCGAGGCGCCGCCGGCCGGCGGCGGCCGCGCCGCGGCCTGAGCGCGCCCCCCGCAGAACGAGCCCAGCCCACGCGCCCGAACCAAGCCCCCGCGACCCGGTTCAGAACGCCGACAGCAGCGCGTCCTCGTCCAGTTCCGCCTGCGGCCCCGTGCCCGGCAGGGCCAGTTCGAACCAGACCGTCTTCCCGCGGTGCGTGCGTCTGCTGCCCCAGTTCCGGCTGAGCATGCTCACCAACTGCAGGCCCCTGCCACCCTCGTCGGTGTCCCTGGCACGGCGGCGGCGCGGCTGGACCAGGTTGCTGTCCCACACCTCGCACACCAGGGTGCGGTCCAGCAGCAGCCGGAGCCGAATCTCCGGCTCGCCGCCGCCGCTGCGGCCGCCCTCGCCGTGCCGCAGCGCGTTCGTCACCAGCTCGCTGACGAGCAGCTCGGTGGTGTCGATCAGCGGCTCCAGGTCCCAGGCGGCGAGCTGCGTGCGGGCGTGTTCGCGGGCGAGCGCGACCGAGCGGGGCTCCGCGGGCAGCAGCCAGTCGCCGACGGTGTCGGCGGGCAGTCCGCCGATACGGGCCATCAACAGGGCGATGTCGTCCTCTCCGTGCCGGGTGTAGAGGGTGTCGAGCACGTGGTCGCAGACGTCCTCCAGCGGCTGTGCGGGGGCGGAGAGCGCCTTGCGGAACTCCTCCAGGCCCTCGTCCAGGCCGTGGTCGCGGGACTCCACGAGGCCGTCGGTGTAGAGCGCGAGGAGGGCGCCGTCGGGCAGCTCGACCTCGACCTCCTCGAACGGCTCGCCGCCGACGCCGAGCGGCATCCCCGCGGGCACCTCCAGCAGCAGCGGCGGCTCGCCGGGTTCGACGACGACGGGCGGCAGGTGGCCGGCGTTGGCGAAGGTGCAGCGCCGGGTGACCGCGTCGTAGACGACGTACGAGCAGGTGGCGAGGTAGACCTCGTCGGAGACGCCGCCGAGGCCGCCGGCGATCTCGTCCAGGGCGGCGAGCACCTCGGCCGGCTCCAGGTCGAGCATGGCGAGGGTGCGTACGGCGCTGCGCAGTTCGCCCATGGCGACGGCGGCGCGCAGACCGCGGCCCATGACGTCGCCGACGACGAGGGCGGTGCGGTGTCCCGGCAGCTCGATGACGTCGAACCAGTCGCCGCCGACCTCGGTGGCGGTGTTGCCGGGCAGGTAGCGGCAGGCGATGTCGAGGCCCGCGGCCTCGGGGTCGCCGGGCGGGAGCAGGCTGCGCTGGAGGATGAGGGCGCGGGAGTGCTCGCGGCGGTAGAGGCGGGCGTTGTCGATGCACACGGCGGCACGGGAGGCGAGCTGGGCGGCGAGGGCGGCGTCGCGTTCGCCGAAGTCCTCGCTGCCGCGGGCCCGGGAGAACTGCACGAGCCCGACGACGGTGTCCCCGGCGACCAGCGGCACGGCGAGCGTCGTCTGCACCAGGCCGCTGTCGCCGCCCGGCACCCGGCGCACCTGCGCGGTGCGCAGCGCGGCGGCGTGCGGGGAGTGGAAGTCGAAGCGGTGGGTGGAGCCGACGGCGGTGACGGGGGCGTCGGAGACGGCGCTGGCGAAGGCGACGCGGCGCAGCTCGGCGCTGCCGTCGGCCAGCCCTGGGCGGCCCTCGTCGCCGTCGAGGAGGCCCTGGTAGACGTCGACGCACGCCATGTCGCAGAACTGCGGGACGGTGACGCCGAGCAGTTCGCGCGCGGTGGTCTCCAGGTCGAGCGAGTTGCCGATGCGGGCGCCGGCCTCGTTGAGCAGCGCGAGGTTGCGGCGGGTGCTGGCGGCCTCGCTCTCGGCGCGGCGGCGGCGGGTGACGTCGGAGACGATGGCGGCGACGCCCATGGGCCGGCCCGTACGGCTGTGGACGCGGTACAGCGATATGGACCACCGGAGGCTGCCCGGCTGCCCCTCGCGCTGGGCCGGTACGGAGGCGGTCTGCGGCTCCTCGGGGGTGGGCCCGAGGATCTGCATGTCGGTGACGGGCTCGCCGGTGTCGAGGACCTGCTTGAGCGCGGCGGTGACGCGCTCGGCCTCGGGGCGCGGGAGGTAGTCGCGGGGCGAGCGGCCGGCGTGGGAGGCGACGGTGCCGCCGAAGGCGGCGGCGACCAGCTCGTTGACGCGGACGAGCCGCAGGTCGGTGCCGAACAGCAGGAAGCCCATCGGGGCCTGGCCGAAAACGGCCTGCGAGGCGGCGAGGTCGGTCTCGATACGGCGCAGCGCGTACGCGTCGACGGTGAGGCACACCGCGCCGCGGGTGCCGCCGACGCCGGTGGTGGGCATGACGTACAACTCGGCGATGCCGTCGACGGCGGGATGCCCGGCGTCCGCGCCGTCCGGCCCGGCCGGTCTGCGGTAGGGCAGCAGACCCGTCCACTCGCGGCCGTCGAGAATCTCGGCGACCTTCTCCCCCACCTCCGCCCGCAGCTCCTCGGGAACCAGCGCCTCGACGGCGTCGCGGCCCAGCACCTCGGCGGCGGAGATGCCGAGGAGTTCCTCGGCACGGGCACTCCACTGCTCGATGTGCCCCTCCGCGTCAAGGGCGAAGGAGGCCACCTTGATGTGGTCGTAGATGGAGCCCGGCGGACTGCTCTGCCAGAACGGTGCTCCCACGCGACCGCCCCCTTTGCTGATCCTGCTCCGGGTACGCACCGCAGAGTATGCGGGAAGATCCGTATCCGGAACATGGTCGTCGGGTCACGGGTTCGGAACGCCCCACCGCTTCCGGTCCCGGTAACCGCCACATCTGCGAAGTGGTGCCCGACCGGCACCCGGCGCTACGCCCCCGTGCGCCCCCTTCCGTACGCCGAAGAAGCCTCCCTCGTACCTTCTAACCAGCGGACCCCAGCTCGAACCACACCGTCTTGCCCATTCCGCCGCACCGGGTTCCCCAGCGCAGCGCGACGCTGGCGACGAGCTGCAGGCCACGGCCGCCTTCCTCGTCCGGCGCGGCGGTACGGAGCAGCGGCGGGACCGGCAGCGTGTCGGAGACCTCGACGCGGACGCCGCCGCCGGCGTCGGGTCCGCCGACGGGGCGCAGGCGCAGGCCGACGGGTCCGGAGGCGTAGCGCAGGGAGTTGGTGACCAGCTCGCTGACGAGCAGCACGGCGAGGTCGGTCACGGGGTCGAGGTGCCAGGTGCGCAGGGTGTCGCGGACGACGGCGCGGGCGGTGCGCACGCAGCCGGGTTCTGCGGGGAAGCTCCACTCGGCGGGGCCGGGCGGGCCGGCGAGTCCGGAGGGGACCGCGGGTCCTGCGGGACCCGGTGGGGCGGCGGGGTCGGTGAGGCCGGAGCCGGGCGGCGCCCCCGCGGTGCCGGCGGGATCCCGGAAGCCGGTCAACGCGGCGGGATCGGGGAGCGGGGAGAACGGGGTCACGGCGGCGTGGCGGAAGTACGGGGGGTTGCTCACGCCTACCACATCCCAGCGGAGTTCTGTCGGATTTGCCCGACTTGAGGGGAGTGGTAGTTACATACCCGCTTTGGGCGAAAATATCACCTGCATGCGTACGTGAAGCTACACGGGGTTGGCGTCGCCACCGCCGGCGTGCTCCACCCGGTATATCTGCCGTCGGCCGGCGGGCCCGAAACGGGAGACCACGCGCTCGGCCTCGTCACGCGTGGCATAGCGGCCGACGCGGTAACGGTTGCCGTTGTCGTCCTCGCGGACGATGACCCACGGGCGTGCGGCGCCGCTGTCACCCGCACCCATAATGCCCACCCCAGGAATGAATGTGTGCCCAGGACGCACGCGGAACGACCACGGTCCCCGGCGCCTGCGTGCCCTTCGAATATGCCAGAGCTTACGCCCGGCATTCACTCCCCGCATACGGCTTCACACGAGAAGTACCATTCTCGGCCGAAAGTTCGAATCGGCGGAGACGGGAGACAAGGCCCGGGGCTCGGGTTACTTGACGGGCAGGTGGTAACTGACCCGGTAACGATCGGCCGGAACGATGACGTCCGCGGTCTCGACGGCCCGCCCGGAGGCATAGAACGTCCGCTGGATGCACAGCACCGGCTGCCCCGGCACCGCGCCCAGCGCGTGCGCCTCGTCGGCCAGCCCGGGGCGGGTGCCGACCTCCTCCACGACGTTATCCACGACGACGTCGATCGCCGCCATCCGCTCCACCACGCCGCGGCCGGCGAGCGGGCCCTCCTCGGGCAGCATCACGGGGGTACGGCCGGTGAGCGCCAGCGGCTCCCAGGACGTGGACAGCAGCACGGGCTCGCCGGCCGAGCGGAAGACGTAGCGCGTACGCATCACCGGGTCGCCGGCGCCGAGGTGCAGCCGGGCGGCGACCGACCCGCCGGCGTGCTCCTGTGCGCTGCGCGACTCCCAGGAGCCGGTGACCGACTCGTCGGCCTGCTCCTGGCGGAAGGGGGTGAGGTCGGCGAGGCCGCGGTAGCCGGTACGGACCAGCCGGCGCGGCTCGGGCCGCGAGCGTACGTACGTACCGGACCCGGACCGGCCCTCGACGAGGCCCTCGGCGATCAGCACCTTGCGCGCCTCCAGCGCGACGGTGTCGGAGACCCCGTACAACAGGCGGATGCGCGCCTGGGAGGGCAGTCGGGCGTGTGGCGGCAGTTCGCCGCTGACGATCTTCCGGCGGAGGTCCGCGGCGACCCGCAGGTAGGCGGGCTGCTCCCCTAGAGGCACCGTTTCTTCACACCCCCGTCGCCGCAGTCGCCGTCCCGGCCCGGGCCATCCCCGGCCTGCGCCGTTCCGGCCTCAACACGCGCGAAAGCTTGGCAACCTGCACCCGGGGGCCGCAACCCCGGGGGAGAGCTTTACGGAGTGCGTTCGCCGACGGGTGTGCGCGGGGGTTCCGGGGCGTACGCCCGCCCGCTCGCCTCGCGCCTCACGGGCCGGCCCGCAGGCTGCTCCCCGCCCGCAGCGTCCCTCGAAGCGCCCTCGGAGCGCCCCTCACAGGCCGAGGACCAGGCGGGCCAGGAGGAAGTAGATCAACAGCCCCGTGGCGTCGACCAGCGTGGTCACCAGCGGGGCCGAGATCACCGCCGGGTCGATCCCCAACTGCTTGGCCAGCAGCGGCATCACGGAGCCGACCGACGCGGCCCACGCGCAGATCAGGATCAGCGACAGCGACACGGTCAGCGCGATCCGGCCGTCCGTCATGATCGTCGCCAGCACCAGGCCCACGATGCCGAGCCCCAAGCCCAGCAGGAACCCCACCCGGCACTCCCGCCACGCCACCCGCGCCACGTCGCCGGGGCGCAGCTCGCCGACCGCGATGGCGCGCACCGCGCCGGTCGCGGCCTGGGCCCCGACGTTGCCGCCGGTGCCGACGAGCAGCGGGATGAAGACCGCCAGCTCCGTCACCGCCGCCAACTCCCCTTCGAACGCCTGGAGCACGCCCGCGGTGAGGGTGGCGGCGAGGATCAGCAGAAAGAGCCAGATGATGCGCGCGCGGGCGAGCCGGAAGACCCCGACCGACAGGTAGTGCCCCTCGACGGGTTCCGCGCCGGCCTGCCGGGCGACGTCCTCGGTGTCCGCCTCCTCGATCAGCTCGATGGCGTCGTCGACGGTGAGGATGCCGACGGCCCGGTCCTCGCTGTCCACGACGGGCAGGCCGAGGAGGTTCGCCTCCTGCATGAGGCGGGCGGCGGTCTCGGCGTTGTCCGTGGCGTAGACCCGCGGGAACTCGGTGTCCACCAGCTCGATGAGCGGCCGCCCGGGCGGGGCCAGCACCACCTCCCGCAGGGAGACGACGCCCACCAGGTGCCTGCGGTCGTCGACGACCGGCAGCGTGTAGACGGTCTCGGCGTCCGGGCCCTGGGCGCGGACCCGTTCCAGCGCCTCGGCGACGGTGGACTGCTCCTTCAGCCGCACCAGCTCGGGCGACATGTACCGGCCGACGGCGTCCTGTTCGTAGCCGAGCAGCGGGGCGGTCAGGGCGCGTTCGCGAGGGCTGAGTCCCGCCAGCACGCGCTGGGTGAAGTTGGCGGGCGCCTCGCCGAGGAGGCGGGCGCGGTCGTCGGGGTCCATCTCCTCGACGACGTGCCGGAAGGTCTGGTCACGCAGCCCTTCGAGGATCTTCTGCTGGTCGCCGGCGCCGAGCTCCTCGAAGACCTCGACGGCGCGGTCCTTCTCCAGCAGCCGGAAGCAGAAGACGGCGGTGACCTCGTCGGCGCGCGCGAGTTCGTCGGCGACGACGTGCGGGGGGTGGTCGGCGAGCCAGTGCTGGAGCCCGGCGACGTCGTTGCCGTCGAGGAGGGTGCCGAGGTCGGTGTCCGTGGTCATGCCCGTACTCCCTCCGCTCGGGCCGCTGTCCGGCTTCACCCTAGAACGTGCCGATTATCGCGCTGAGCAGGGACGTGCGGCCGGGTGCGCCGTACCGTACGAATTATTGGTCTAGAGCAATAGTGTTCGGCGCACCCGAGAGAAGCGCGATCTCCCGAGAAGAGGGGTTCCCTGCACCGAAGACTCGTGCGCCGCCTGGCCGTGGCCGGCTGTGCGCCGTCCTGGGCGGCGCGATGGTCTGGTCGCTGGACGGCGACGACGACGGCGCGAGCTGTACCGGGTCCTGGACCGCGGTCCGGACTGACCCGCCCCGGCGAGGCGGTGCCGGTTCCCGGCCCGGCACCGCCTCTTTCCGTTCGCCCCGCCGTTCGCGCGGCGGTCCCCCGCGGGGCCGGCGGGCGGGGCGGGGACGTGACAGCGCGTCATGTGACCATGGCGGCATGACAGACAGCGCTCACGCGTCCCTCGCGCCCCTCCCCGACGACTGGCACCGGGCCCTCGCGATCGTCGCCCACCCCGACGACCTGGAGTACGGCACCGCCGCCGCGGTGTCGAAGTGGACCGACGCCGGCAAGCAGGTCGCGTACGTGCTGGCCACCCGCGGCGAGGCCGGGATCGACGGGATGGAGCCCGGCGAGTGCGCGCGGGTGCGGGAGGAGGAGCAGCGGGCCAGCTCCGCGGTCGTGGGCGTGACCGCGCTGGAGTTCCTCGACCACCGCGACGGCGTCATCGAGGAGGGCCTGCCGCTGCGCCGCGACCTCGCCGCCGCGATCCGCCGGCACCGCCCCGAGCTGATCCTCACGATCAACCACCACGACACCTGGGGAGCGGGCCCCGGCGCCCCCCGCAACACCCCCGACCACCGGGCCGTCGGCCGCGGCGTGCTGGACGCCGTCGGCGACGCCGGCAACCGCTGGATCTTCCCCGAGCTGCTGGAGCAGGGCCTGCTGCCGTGGGGCGGCGTCCGCTGGACCGCCGTCGCCGGGTCCCCGTACCCCACGCACGCCGAGGAGGTCACCGAGAGCGCCAGGGACCGGGCCGTCGCGTCGCTGGCCGAGCACCACGCGTACATCGTCGGGCTGGGCGAGGAGGACCCGCGCGAGTACGCCCGCAAGCTCATCGGGGAGATGCTCGCCGACACCGGCAGGCTCCGCGGCGCCGACCTCGCCGTGGGCTTCGAGCTGGTGCCGCACACCTTCGAGGACTGACGCTTGACCTTGACGTAACGTCAACTTCTACGGTGAAAGCCCACCGACCGGCAGGGCGGCCACCCGGCCGGCCGGGCACCGCGACCGAGGAGCTTGCACCGCCATGGAGTGGTCCATCCAGGAGATCGCGCGCACCGCGGGCACCACGAGCCGCACCCTGCGCCACTACGGCGACGTGGGGCTGCTCCGCCCCAGCCGCGTGGCGGCCAACGGCTACCGCTACTACGACGAGCACGCGCTGGTCCGGCTGCAGCGCATCCTGCTGCTCCGCGAACTCGGCCTCGGCCTCCCGGCCATCGCCGAGGTGCTCGACGCCGGCGGCGGCCCCGAGGACACCGCGGCCGCGCTCGCCACGCACCTGGAGCTGCTGGAGCAGGAGCGGCGGCGCATCGGGCGGCAGATCGCGTCGGTGAGGACCACATTGCGGAAGCTGACGGAAGGGGAGCCGCTCATGGCGGAAGAGGTGCTCGACGGGTTCGACCACACCCGGTACGAGGAGGAGGTCACGGAGCGCTGGGGAAAGGCGGCGTACGAGCGGAGCGACCGGTGGTGGCGCGCGCTGAGCGAGGAGCAGAAGAGCGACTTCCAGCGCCGCCAGCAGGACATCGCCCGCGACTTCGCCGCGGCGCACGCCGCGGGCGAGGCGCCGGACGGCGCCCGGGCGCAGGAGATCGCGCGGCGGCAGTACGAGTGGATCAGCGCCGGCTGGCAGGGGCGGGGGCCGTCCGCGGAGGCGTTCGCGGGGCTGGGCCAGATGTACGTGGACGACCCGCGGTTCGGCGCGCACTACGACGCGCACGGGGAGGGGACGGCGGTGTTCGTACGGGACGCGATGCGGGTGTACGCGGAGCGCGAGCTGGAGTAGGGCTGCCGGGCCGGAGCCGGGGCAACGTCCGTACGCCGCAGGTGCGATGCGGCCCGCGCGGGCCCGGCGCCCGTGCGCCGTACGCCCGTTCCGCCCGGCCCGTACCCGCGCCGAAGGGCCCGCCGACCCCGTCGGCGGGCCCTTCCCTGCGCCCCCTCATGCCGCCAGCGCGACCGTCTCGACCGCCGGCGTCCGCAGCACCCGCCGGGTGGTGCCCAGCGCGGTGACCATCGTCGCCGCCGCGGCCACCCCCACGACCGCCAGCCAGATCCCGTACCCCGCCGAGGGCAGCACGTCGTCCGTGCGGGCCACCGTGAAGGGCACGATCCCGGCCACCGCCGCGAGGGTCCCGAAGAACACCCCGGTCACCGTCAGCAGCAGCCCCTCCAGGCCGACGCCCGCCAGCACCTGGCCGGGCGTCGCGCCCGCCAGCCGCTGCTGGCCGAACTCGCGGCTGCGGTACGAGGTCGCCGCGTACAGCGTGTTGATCAGCATCACGCAGGCGAAGACCGCGATGATCCCGACGACGACGAAGTTGAGGGTCTCCAGGTTCTTGTCGTCCACCGACTGCGTCAGCCCGGCGGCCTCGATGTGGTCGTTCTCGACGGACTGCATGTACAGCGTGGCGACCGAGATGCCCACGAAGAGGACCATCGGCATCAGCACCCCGGACAACTGCGCGGCCCGCTGCCGCAGTCCGTGCACCGTCAGGTAGCCGCTGCCCCCGCCGAACGCCGTGAGGAGCCCGCCGGTGAGCCGCAGCAGCCCGCCGAGCAGCGCCGGCGAGAAGGCCGCGAAGCCGACCGACAGCAGGATCGCCCCGTACGCCGGCGGCGCCATGGCTTCGGGACCCGCGTCGCTCATGGCGAACCCGGTCAGGCACAGTGCCGCGCCCAGGCCCAGCGCGGCGTAGCCGCCCCAGGTGCGCAGCCGGCGGCGCGGGGCGCGCTGCTCGCGCGCCTTGGTGGCCCGGCGCACCGCGAGGAACGCGGCGCCGACCGACGCCAGCAGCGTGATGTCGATGCCGGACATCAGCGCGATGGTGCCGAAGGCGTGGTCGACGTCGTCGGCGACCTGCCCGCTGTCCTGGAACATGTCGAGCAGGATCCGGCCGCCGATCATGCCGGGCACGATCGCCAGCAGCGACCCGACGAGGCCGACGACCGCCGCCTCGCCGACGATCATCCTGGTGATCTGGGCGGGCGTCGCGCCGGTGGAGCGCAGCAGGTCGATCTCGGTGGTGCGCTGCCGTACGGCGACCGTGAGGGTGGACGCGACGGCGAAGAAGACCAGCAGCGAGCCGTAGCCGCCGACGACCATGGCGGCCGTGGACAGGGACTCCGAGCTGACGTCGTCGACGCCCTCGGCGCCCGCGGTGTCGAGGAGCGAGTTGAACATCATGATGATCGTCGCGCCGAGGAAGGCGGACAGGAGCGTGGCGGCGAAGCGGCCGGGCCGCTGCCGGATCGAGCGCATGGCGAGCGAGAACATCGGTCAGACCCCCATCGGCGCGGCGTGGCGCGGGTCGTGGTGCGGGGCGCGGCCCGGACCTTCGGCTTCGTACATGTCGCCGAGGTGCGTCATCCGCTCCGCGACGGCGTCGGCGGTCGGGGCGTTCATCTGGCCCACCAGCCGGCCGTCGGCGAGGAAGAGGACGGAGTCGGCGTACGAGGCGGCCACCGGGTCGTGCGTCACCATCACCACGGTGCGGCGGTCGACGCGCACGGTCTCCTGGAGCAGGCCCAGTACGTCACGGGCGCTGCGGGTGTCCAGGGCGCCGGTCGGCTCGTCGGCGAAGACCACGCTCGGCGCGGCGACGAGCGCGCGGGCGATGGCGACGCGCTGCCGCTGGCCGCCGGAGAGCTGGTCGGGCCGGTGCCGCATCCGGTCGGCGAGGCCGACGCGGGCCAGCACCTCGCGGACCCGGGCGCGGTCGACGCGGCGTCCTGCGAGCTTGAGCGGCAGCACGGTGTTCTGCGCGACGTTCAGCGTGGGCAGCAGGTTGTACTGCTGGAAGACGAACCCGATCCGCTCCCGGCGGAACTTCGTCAGCTCGGTCTCGCTGCCCCCGGTCATCTCCGCGCCGTCGACCATCACCACGCCGCTGTCGGGCCGGTCCAGGCCCGCGGCGCACTGCAGCAGCGTCGACTTCCCGGAACCGGAGGGCCCCATCACGGCGGTGAAGGACCCGGCCGGCAGGCTCAGCGTCACCCCGTCGAGCGCGGTGACGGCGGCCTCCTCGGCGCCCCCGGTCCCGTAGACCTTGGTCACCTTGACCAGCCGCAGCGCCTCGTACGGCGCCCCGCCGGCGACGGGCCCGGCGGCGGTCCCGCGGCGGTCCTTGCTTCCGAACATCGTCTTCACCCCTCGTCAGTACGGCACTCCCTGTGCCTGACTACGAAGCTACGGACGGTGACGGGCGCGGGCACTGGGCGCACGACCCCAATGGGGGGTGGTGTTACGTGCACCATGGAGGGTCGCCTTGACCTGAAGTGCGGTTGAAGTCGGAGGCTTGTCGAGCCACCGACGAGAGGGAGCGACCATGATCCTGGTGACCGGAGCCACGGGAAGAGTAGGAGGTCAGGCCGTTGCGCAGGCGCACTGGGCGGGCCTGCCGGTACGCACCCTGGTGCGCGACCCGGCCCGCGCGGACTTCCCGGCGGGGGTGGAGGTCGTACGCGGGGACCTCGCGGACCCGGCGACGCTGGGCCCGGCCTTCGCCGGCGTCTCGGCGGTCTTCCTCGTCTGGCCGCTGCCCACCGCCGACACCGCCCCGGCCGTCCTGGAAGCGGCGGTCGCCGGGGGCGTACGGCGTATCGCGTACGTCTCCGCCTGGGGCGCGGCCGACGACCCCGAGGAGGAGCCGGAGGGCATCCTCGGCTTCCACACGGCCATCGAGCGCCTGCTGCGGGCCTCGCCCCTGGAGTGGACCCTGCTCCGCCCCGGCGGCTTCGCCGCCAACACCCTGCACTGGGCGGACCAGATCCGCGCGGGCGACGTGGTGCACGCCCCGTACGGCGAGGCCGGCCGCTCGCTCATCCACGAGGCCGACATCGCCGCGGTCGGCCTCCGCGCCCTGACCCACGAGGGCCACGCGGGGGCGACGTACCACCTGACGGGCCCCGAAGTCCTCACGCAGGCCGAGCAGGTCCGCACGATCGGCGAGGCCCTGGGCCGCGACATCCGCTTCGAGGAGTCCCCGCCGGAGGTGGCCCGCAAGGCGTACGTGGCGGCGGGCCTGCCGCCGTCGTTCGCGGACGGCATCCTGGCGGCCCACGCCGAGCTGGTGAAGCACCCGGAGCCGGTGACGGAGACGGTGGCGGAGGTAACGGGCCACAAGGCCCGCACGTTCGCGGAGTGGGCCAGGGACCACAGGGCGGACTTCGGCGGCTGAGGCCGTCAGCGCGCGGCATCGATGAGCGCCAGCACACCCGGCACCCAGTGACGGCCGTAACGGGCCTGAAGTCCGGGCAGCCGCCAGTCGTCGCCGGTCACGGTCCCGCGGCACTCAGGCACGCCGCAGGCGCAGTCAAGCACGAACGCGGGGTCCCAGGTGCTGGTGGCGTAGTCGCTGGTCAGCTCCTCGTCGGTGCGGATGTCGCGCCGCGCGAGCAGGGTGTACGGGCCGTCCCACCACAGGGTCGGATCGCAACTGTGGTTGCTGAAGCCGACGGCCTGTTCGCCGCGGGGAGGCAGGACGAGGTGGGCGGTCCGGGTGACGGCGATGGTGTCGACGTACGGACCGCCCGACCGGCGTGCGGCGTCGAGGAGTTCGCGGAGTTCCCGATCCGGGACGAGCCGCCCGCCCAGCCGGGCCACGACGGTACCGGCGCCGATGGGTGCACGCGCCGCCAGGCCGGTCCCCGCGATGGCCGAGGGCCGGACCTCGGCGTCGGGGTGCAGCCGGCAGCGCGGGCCGGGTGCGGATTCCATCGGTCCATCGTGCCGGTCGGCCGCGGCGGCGGCCACAGGCGTGAAGCGAACCGGCCGCCGTCAGCCGGGCGGGGTCAGTGGACCGTCCAGCGGTAGGCGCGGGTTACCGTGCCGCCCGCGGGGTCGGGGAACTGGGCGGTGCCGAGGGCTTCGCCGGTGGTCGTGAGCCAGCTTGCCTCGCTCTCCACCGCGCCCGGGGGGAGGCCCAGGTCCACGATGCGGCCGTGGCGCCAGTAGACCGCGCGCTGGCCCTCCTCCGTGAAGCAGTGGCCGGCCGCGTCGCCGCGGTCGTTGAGAGCCGTGGCCGTGGTGCCGTAGACGGCTTCGGGGAGGGTGGGGAGGGGCTTGAGGCCGCGGCGGGGGGACCAGAGGAAGGGGCCGTCGGTGGCAGTGCTGCGGCCGATGACCTCGCCGCGGGCGTTGAGGAAGCGGCCGTCGAGCGGGACGCTGCTGGCGCCGCCGTCGAAGCGGGTGAAGTCCGTCAGCCGGTCGCCGTCCCAGACGAACGCCCGCCACTCCCCCGTGTCCCCCTCCGCGGAACCGGCCACCACGCCACGGGCGTTGACGCCCGCGCCGAAGACCGGGCGGTACGTGCCGGTGAGGCGGGTGAGTTCGGTGACCCTGCCTTCGTGCCAGAGGAACGGGTCCCGCGACCAGGCCATGAAGCGCACCTGTCCCGCGACGACGTGGCCGCCCGCGCCCAGCGCGTCGGGGGCCGCGTTGACCGCCTCCGGGTCCGGGGGCGTGATGCGTACCGGAGCGGCGGCGGTGGCGGGGCGCAGGACGTACAGGCCGCCGCGCGGCGGGAGTTCCGGATCGGCCTGGAACTCCGTCTGGGTCTGCACGAGGACCCGGCCGCGGTCGTCGATGTGCGTGCCCCACGCCCGGTAGTCGTCGCCCGCCAGCACCCGCCGGGGCGTGCCCCCGCGGGCCCAGACGACCGCGTGGGTGCGGTTCTCGTCCGGCAGGAAGTGGTAACCGACCAGCGCGCCACGCCCGTTGACGCCCTGGAGGGTGTACGAACCGGAGGCGTGCAGCGCGCGCGGCCGCCGTACCCGCGACCCGTGCCACGCCGCCTGCACCTCCTCGCCGTCCGCCCCGAGCGCGCGGCCCACGGCCCGGCCGGAGGGGTGGACGTACGACAGGAACGTCATCGGCAGCGAGCCGCCGGGGTTGGCCAGCGGGCGGGCCACCACGCGGCCCCCGCGCGCGGCCGCCTGCTGCGGGACCACGGCGGCGATGCCGCCCGCGGCTGCGCCCGCGAGCAGCGCTCGCCTGCCTATGTGCCGGTTCTCGGGCACGTCTCTCCTCGGAGTCGGGTGTCCGTGGGGGGAGACGCGACCGCAACTGTCGCACGGCGCGCGGCGCGTGCGCTACGCCCTCAGGGGTTCGTCCACGCGTCGGGGTCCTCCGCCAGCTCGTGCACGTACCCCGGCAGCCGCGCCGACGCCACGTCCGCGAGCGTGACCTCCCCCAGGATCTTGCGCACGTTCACGCGCAGCGCGATCCACAGCGGCAGCAGCGACTCCGCGGGCCCCACGTACGACAGCTCCGGCGGCCGGGCGCCGCGCACGGAGACCAGCGGGCCCTCCACGACCCGTATGACGTCGGCGATGGTGATCTCGTCGGCGGGCGCGGCGAGGCGGTAGCCGCCGCGGCCCCCGCGCTGGCTGACGACCAGCCGGCCGCGGCGCATGTCGCCCAGGATGCTCTCCAGGAACTTGTGCGGAATGCCCTGCGCGTCCGCGATGGCCTCCGCCTTGACCGGGGCGTCCTCCGTCGCCGCCGCCAGCTCCAGTGCCGCGCGCACCGCGTAGTCTGCTCGTGCCGAGATCCGCATGCCGGTCATTATGTCTGCATGGCGCCCCCGGCTCTGTCAGGGGCATGCGCGTCACCCGCCGGTGCGTCAGGTATGCGAGCCGGGCGGCCGGTCGGGGAGCGGGATCAGGGCGCGGATGCGGTAGTCGCCCGGCAACGGCCCTGCGCTCCGGGTGACGCGGCTCATCCATTCGCTCCCGCTCGGGCCTGTCCGTACTCTGGGGGCATGTCTTTCTGTATGAAGCCCTGGTTCCGCCGCTGACGGCGGCGGAACCCGACTGATCTCTCGCCCGCCGTCCTGGCCTTCTGCCGGGCGGCCCCCGCGTGGTGCCCGGCTCCATGACGAGCTGAGAGAACACCCTGGGCTTCCTGGAGCGCAGCCTGCGCGAGCGGGCCGGGGGCGTGGCGGTGGTCAGCCACGACCGGGCGCTGCTGCACGAGGTCGCCACGGCCTTCCTGGACCTGGACCCGAGCCGGGACGGTCGTGGTCGCCTGTACGCGGGCGGGTACGACGGGTGGGTCGAGGGCCGCCGTCGCGAGCGGGAGCGGTGGGAGCAGGAGCACGCCGCCCAGCAGGCCGAACACGCCCAACTGACCCGGGCCGCCGAGGAGGCCCGCGGACGCCTCCAGACCGGCTGGCGCCCGGACAAGGGAACAGGAAAACACCAGCGCGCAACGCGCGCCGCCGGGGTCGTGCAGACCTTCAACCGGCGCGTGGAAGACCTGGAGCGGCACCGCATCACCGTGCCCGAGCCGCCCCGGAGCCTGTCCTTCCCCGACCTGCCGACCCGGGCCGGACGCCCGGTCCTGCACGGGCAGGACCTCACGGTCACCGGCCGCCTGCACCAGCCGGTCGGGGTGACCATCAGCGGCGGCGACCGGCTGCTGCTGACCGGCCCCAACGGGGCGGGGAAGTCCACCCTCTTGGGCGTGCTGGCCGGGCAGCTACACCCCACCGGGGGCAGCCTTCACGTCCACCACGACGCGCGGGTGGTCCTGTTGTCCCAGGAGGTCCCCGCCTGGAACCCCGAGCACACCGCCTACCGGGCGTATGAGGCGCACGTGGACCGGCTCCGGTCCCGGGGGCTAAAGCGGCAACACCCCTCGCTCAGCGGGCTGGGCCTACTGGACGCGACGGCACTTCGCACGCCGGTGGGCCGCATGTCCCAGGGCCAGCAGCGGCGCTTGCACCTGGCGATGTGCCTGGCCGAGCAGCCCGACCTGCTCATGCTCGACGAGCTGACCAACCACCTGTCGGCCATTTTGGTCGACGAGCTGACCCGGGCCCTGACGACCACGCCCTGCGCGGTCGTGGTCGCCACCCACGACCGGCAGTTGCTCGCCGACCTGACCGCCTGGCCCCGCCTGGAGCTGGCCGGGTCGCAGCAGGAGTGACGCGGGTGCCACCCTCCGTGCGCGTACGCTGCGCGAGCGTACGCGCACGGAGGGTGGACAGTACTCATAACTGTCCGTGAGCATAGGTGCGTTGGATGTGAGCTACGGGGCAGGTGCGCGAGAGGTGGCCAGGATGGCCGGTGGCACGAAGGAGACGGGTGGTGGCGATGGCTGCGGGAGCGAGCCGGAGTCGTCGGACAGCATGCGGACGTTCGGCGCGATGGTCCAAGCGCTGCGAGAACACGCGGGGTTGAGCCGGGAGCAGCTCGGGGAGCACGTCCGGTACTCGAAGCACATGGTGGCGTCGATCGAGGTCGGCCGCCGGATGCCACCGGTGGACTTCGCGGAACGGGCGGAGCCAGTACTGGGGAACACGGGGGCGCTGCGGAGGTCGGTACCGCATCTGGCGCGACGGCCTGGGCTGGCGCGGTGGTTCCGGGAGTGGGCGAGGCTGGAGAAGGAGGCGATCAGCCTCTATACGTACGAGTGTCGGCTGATCCCGGGCCTGTTGCAGACGGAGGCGTACGCCAGGACGCTGTTCATGCATCAGCTACCGCCACTGGGCAGCGAGCAGATCGAAGCCCAGTGGGAGGCACGGGCACAACGGCAGCGGCTGCTGCGGGAACGAGAGAACACCGCGTTCAGCTTCATCCTGGAGGAGCACCTGTTTCTGCGCCAGATGGGCGGTGCGGAGGTCACGCGCGAGCTGATCGACCATGTGCTGGAGATCGCGGAGCAACTGAACGTCGAGATCCAGCTCATGCCGCAGGTGCGCAGGACGCATGCGGGGTTGGACGGCCCGATGCAGTTGCTGGAGACCCCCGAGAACCAGTGGTTCGCCTACAACGAAGGCCAGCGCGGCGGTCTGTTCATCTCTGACCCGAAAGAGATCAGCGTGCTCCAACGGAGGTATGCCAGGATGTGCGCGCAGGCTCTCACCCCCGAGGACTCCACGAGCCTGCTACAGCAGATGCGAGGAGCCCTATGAGCACCCGTGACCTGGTCTGGTTCAAGTCGGGATACAGCAGCAGTCCTGACGGCGACTGCATCGAAGTCGCCCTCTCTTGGCGCAAGTCCAGCCACAGCAGCGGCGGCGACGGCGACTGCGTCGAGGTCGCCGCCTGCCCGTCCGCCGTCCACGTCCGTGACTCCAAGGACAAGACCGGCCCCCAGCTCACCTTCTCCCCCGACGCCTGGGCCGACTTCGTCGCCTTCGCCCTCCGCCACCCGCTCTGACCCCTACACCTCCGCCGCCTTCGGGTCCACCGGGTGGACCGCCAGGGCGTGGACCGTCACGTCCATCCACGGCCACACTCGCCCACCCGGAGCCGCCGCACCGCCGCCGCGTACCGGGTCAGGAACTCCTCGTACACCTCCCGCTGTACGAGGACCCGTGAGCCCGCGACGTACGTCTGGGTTCTCGGCACCGCGTTCGTGCTGCTCTTCCTCTTCACCGGCAGCGTGATCCAGCCCCTGCGGGCCCTGGCCCTCAACGCGGTCAGCCTCATGGCCGGGAGCACGGAGTCCACCGAGGCTCCGGCGTCCGTCGAGGTTCCGGAGTCCTCGCAGGTCCACGACGTGGAGAAGCGGGAGCCTGCGGGCGCGTAGCGCCCGGAATGCCCGACCTCACGTGGCGGGTGCGGGAGTTGACAGCAATCTGCCAATTCCCGCCCCGCCCCCGGCGGGTCATGATGCCCGTACGGCTCCGACGTCGGTGACGCCTGAAGTGGGGTATCCGGATGAGCAGTGGCTCCTCGCGCGCACCGTCCTCGCCGACCCCGCTCCCGCCACCCGGTTCCGGGGTGGCCACGCACTGCCCGTACTGCGCGCTGCAGTGCGGCACCCGCCTGCGGCCCGGCGCCACGGCCGCCGAGCCGCTGCGCGTCGAGCCGGACGCCGACTTCCCCGTCAACCAGGGCGGCCTGTGCCAGAAAGGCTGGACCGCCCCCGCCGTCCTGCGCGCCCCCGACCGGCTGCGCACCCCGCTCGTCCGCGACCGCACCGGCCGCCTCGCCCCCGCCGGCTGGGACGGTGCCCTGGACACGGTCGCCACCCGGCTCGCGGAGATACGCGCCGCGCACGGCCCCGACTCCGTCGCCGTCTTCGGCGGCGGCGGGCTGACGAACGAGAAGGCGTACCTGCTCGGCAAGTTCGCCCGCGTGGCCCTCGGCACCCGGATGATCGACTACAACGGCCGGTTCTGCATGTCGTCCGCCGCGGCGGCGGGCGTCGCCGCCTTCGGCCTGGACCGCGGGCTGCCGTTCCCCGTCACCGACCTCGGCGAGGCCGACACCGTCCTCCTCGCCGGCGCCAACCCCGCCGAGACCATGCCCCCGTTGATGCGCCACCTCAACAAGGCCGGCGCCCTCGTCGTCATCGACCCGCGCCGCACCGCCACCGCCGAACGCGCCGCGCTGCACCTGGCCCCCGCCCCCGGCACCGACCTCGCGCTCGCGCTCGGGCTGCTGCACATCGCCGTCACCGAGGGGCGGCACGACGAGGAGTACGTCCGGGCCCGTACCGTCGGCTTCCGCGCCGCGTGGCGGCGGGCGGCGGGCTGGTGGCCGGAGCGCGTGGAGCTGGTGACCGGCGTGCCGGCCGACGCGCAGCGGGAGGCGGTGCGGCTGCTGAGCGAGGCGCGGCGCGCGTACGTCCTCAGCGGGCGCGGCGCCGAGCAGCACAGCAAGGGCACGGACACGGTGGCGGCGTTCGTCAACTTCGCGCTGGCACTGGGGCTGCCGGGGCGGCCGGGCTCCGGGTACGGGTGCCTGACCGGACAGGGCAACGGGCAGGGGGGCCGCGAACACGGCCAGAAGGCCGACCAGTTGCCCGGCTACCGGCACATCACGGACCCCGGGGCGCGGGCGCACGTCGCCGGGGTGTGGGGCGTGCCGCCGGAGAGCCTGCCGGGTCCTGGGCTGAGCGCGGCGGAGCTGCTGAACGCCCTGGGCACGGCGGACGGGCCGCGGGCGCTGCTGGTGTTCGGCTCGAACCCGGTGGTCTCTGCGCCGGACGCCGACCGGGTCCAGCGCCGGCTGGCGGAGCTGGACCTGCTGGTCGTCGCGGACTTCGTACCGTCGGAGACCGCGGCGATGGCGGACGTCGTCCTGCCGGTGACCCAGTGGGCCGAGGAGGAGGGCACGCTCACCAACCTGGAGGGCCGCGTCCTGCGCCGCCACCGCGCCCTGACGCCGCCGCCCGGCGTACGCACCGACCTGGCCGTGCTCCAGGAACTCGCCGTCCGCCTCGGCGAGCCGCCCGACCGCTTCCCGGCGGAACCGCGCCGCGTCTTCGACGAGTTGCGCCGCGCGTCCGGCGGCGGCACGGCCGACTACGGCGGCGTCAGCTACGACCGCCTTGACGCGGGCGAAGCCCTGCACTGGCCCTGCCCCGCCACCCCCGAAGGATCACCGCCGCACCCCGGCACCCCGCGGCTGTTCCTCGACCGCTTCGCCCACCCGGACGGCAAGGCCCGCTTCCAGGACGTCGACCACCGCGAGCCGGCCGACGCGCGCGACGACCGCTTCCCGCTGTGGGCCACGACGGGACGGCAGCTCGCGCACTACCAGTCGGGCGCCCAGACCCGCCGGGTGCCCGAGCTGGTACGGGCCGCGCCGGAGGCGACGGTGGAGATCCACCCGGACACGGCGGCGCGGGCGGGTCTCGCGGAGGGCGAGCTGGCGCGGGTGCGCTCACCGCGCGGCGCGGTGCTGGCGCGGGTGCGGCTGGTGGCGACGCTGCGGACGGACACGGTGTTCCTGCCGTTCCACTTCCCGGGCCACGGGCGGGCGAACCTGCTGACGGGCACCGCGCTCGACCCGCGCAGCCGGATGCCGGAGTTCAAGGTGAGCGCGGTGAGCGTGGAGCCGGTGGACCTGCCGGAGCGGGTACGGGAGCCGGCGGTGCGGGGCGCGGCGGGATGAGGCGTACGGGCACGGGGCGGCGGAGGCGCCGGGCGACGGTCGAGCGGGCAGGCACGCAACCCGCGGCGGAGGCAGGCGGGTTCGGGTCCTGCGAGAACCCTCCGGCCTCCCGCATCGTGATCGTCGGCGGCGGCCCCGTGGGTCACCGCGTCGCCGAACGCCTGCGCCACCACGGCCACGAGGGGCCCGTCACCCTCCTCGACGCCGAACCCGGCCCCGCGTACCACCGCGTCCTCCTCCCCGCCGTCCTCGACGGCAGCCTCGCCCCCGCCGACCTGCGCCTGCCCGACCTGCCCGGCGTCACCGTCCGCCACGGCGTCTCCGCGGCCGGCGTGGACCGCCACCGGCGGCAGGTGCGGACGACGGAACACGACCGGCTCCCGTACGACACCCTCGTGCTGGCCACCGGCGCCCGCCCGCACCTCCCGCCCGTCCCCGGCCTGCGGCACGCCTCGGGCTGGCTGATCGACGGCGTCACCGGGCTGCGTTCGCGCACGGACTGCGCCCGCGTGCGCGGCGACGAGATCGTCGTCCTCGGCGGCGGGCCGCTGGGCGTGGAGACCGCGGCGGCGCTGCGCCGCGCGGGCCGCCGGGTCACGCTGGTGCACCCGGGCCCGTACCCGCTGGACGACCGCCTCGACGCCGAGGCCGGCGCGTTGCTGACGCGGCATCTGGCGGAGCTGGGCGTCGGGTTGGAGCTGGGCCGGGTGGCCGCCGAGGTACAGCCCGGCAAGCTGGCGCTCGACGACGAATGGGCGCTGCCCTGGGACACCCTCCTGTGCTGCACGGGCGTCCGCCCCCGCACGGGACTCGCGGAGGCGGCGGGCCTGGCGGTACGGACCGGGGTGCTGGCCGACGCCGCGGGCCGCACGAGCGACCCGGCGATCCGCGCGGTGGGCGACTGCACGGAGCCCGGGGGTTCGCTGCTCACGGGCTGGGAGCAGGCGGAGGCGGTGGCCAGGTCGCTGACCGGCAGGGGCGCGCCGTACGGGCTCGACGCCCGGCGCGGGCCGGTGTTCCGGCTGCGGGTGCCGGGGCTGACGCTCGGGGTGCTGGGCAGCGGCGGTGCGGACGCGGGGGGCGAGGGCACGGGGGGCGAGATCGTCGCGTACCGGGACCCGGCCCGCGGCCGGTACGCCCGGCTGGCGCTCGACGCGACGGGCCGGCTGAGCGCGGCGACCCTGGTGGGTCTCCCCCAGGCCCTGGCCACGCTGACCCAGCTCTACGAGACGTCCACCCCGCTCCCCGAGAGCCGCCTCGCCCTGCTCCAGGGCCGCCCCGCCCCGCGCACGGGCCCGCTGCCCGCGCTGCCGCCGGAGGCGGTGGTGTGCCGCTGCAACACCGTGACGAAGGGGGCGCTGGCATCGGCCTGGGACGGGGGCGCGCGCGACCCGGGCGCGCTGGCGCAGGCGACGCGGGCGACGACGGGGTGCGGCTCGTGTGTGGACGACGTCCGGCGGATGTGCGAGGAGCTCGCGGGGCGTACGCCATGAAACGACTGCTGGTCATCGGCTACGGAATGACGGCACACCGCCTGGTGGAGGAGGTGCGCTCGCGCGACCGGGAGGACCGCTGGCGGATCCTGGTGCTGGGCGAGGAGCCGCACGCGGCGTACAACCGCATCGCGCTGGCGGACAGGCTGCGCGGGGTGCCGGCGGCGGAGCTGAAGCTCAGGGCCCTGGACGACCCGCGGGTGCAGGTGCGTACGGGCACGGCGGCGGCGGCGATCGACAGACCGGCGCACGAGGTGGTGACGACCGCCGGCGAACGGATCCCGTACGACGCGCTCGTGCTGGCCACGGGCGGGACACCGGCGCGGCCACCGGTGCCGGGCGCGGAGCTGCCGGGCTGCTACGTGTACCGCACCCTGGACGACGTCAACGCGATCCGCGAGGCGGCCAAGGCGCGGCGGGGCGGACGGGCGGTGATCGTCGGCGGCGGCCTGCTGGGCCTGGAAACCGCGGAGGCACTCCACCGCCACCTGGGCGTACTCCCCTACGTGGTGGAGGCGGCCCCGCACCTCATGCCGGCCCAACTGGACGCGGCGGCGGCGGACCTCCTGGCAACCTGGCTGAGCGGGACGGGCATCCGCCTCCACCAGGGAAGGGGACTCCTCTCCGTGGACGGCGGCCCGTCCGGCGAGGTGACCGGCGCGACGCTGACGGACGAAACCGTCATCAGGACGAACCTGGTGGTCTTCACCGCGGGCACCCGCCCCCGCGACGACCTCGCGGCGGACGCGGCCCTGCCGCGGGGCCTACGGGGCGGCTACCTGGTGGACGACGACTGCCGGACACCGGACCCGGATATCTGGGCGATCGGCGACTGCGCGGCGATCCACGGCAGTCGCACGGGCACGGTGGCCCCCGGCTATCACATGGCGACGAAGGTCGCCGACCACCTCGTGGGCAACCCGGCGCCACTGCCGCCGCTTTCCGAGGCAGAGCCCTCGACGGTGCTGAAGCTCCCGGGCGTCGAGGTGGCGAGCATGGGCAACCCCCACGCCTCCCCCGAGGGGGCCATCGAACTCACCTACACCCACCCCGCCCCGACGCCCCGCTACGCCAAACTGATCCTGGACCCGGAGGCCCACACCCTCCGGGCGGCCATCCTCCTGGGCCACCCGCACGCCTACGGCCGCCTCCACTCCCTGGTAGGCCAGGAACTCCCCGCCCCGGCCGAACAACTCCTCACCTGAATCCCCCGGGCCCCGGCAGATCACCCCCCGCCGGTGGTCCTGCGCCCGGCTCAGCCGATCGATCTGCTTCTTGACCGGGTCTGAGGGAAAGGGCGGGCCCGACCGAAGCTGGTTCATGGGAAGGCCGCGATCACTTTGCCACCCTCAAAGATCATTCCAGCCGTCCACCCGCCATTCAAGTTGACAACGTCAACACTCACTTTTGCCGGCGAGTTCGTCCCACCTGTTGCGCTCGGGGATCCTGTGAGCTCGGCTGGTAATTCTGATGTGAGCTTTGCGCGGTAGACTGACGGGCGGGATGATGGCGCACAGAATTCCACATGGCAGTTGCGACCGACTGCTGTGCGGCATGAGGGCCTGGGTAGTCGTTGTTGTAAATTTCCTGCTGGTGTCGGGCGCTTTCGGCATATGCGCTCGGACCGTTGGAGCCCATTATCTTGTCACAGTTTTCCACGTCGGCCCAGGTTCGTATTCGCTGCTCGTTGAGCAAGGCGTTCAATCCCTGCGACTTTTGGCGGACCCAGACGGCCATAAGATGCTTGCTGTCGGCTAGAGCCAAGCCAGGCTGAACTGAACCCGGAGTGAGCGAACCGATGGCTTCTTTGGTCCGGGTCACCTCCCACTCGGCTGCTCTCAAGGCGTCTTCCACTGCTGCGGCAGGGGTCCGAGGCGGACGCCCGTGCGCGTTGTATAGTTCCTGCCCACGTTTGGCAGATTCACGATATGCGGATGCGCCCCGTCGAGGACTCATTTCCTCGTCGTTGGCATTCACGTCGCCCTGGGTGTGTATATTGCGGGCGGAGAAGAAGTCGTTCGCATTCTTCCACCCATCTCTGTTGGCGGCAGCAAACTCATGCCGAATTTTGGCCTCGATGCGTGATGGATCAGATGCGTCGAGCACAATGGAAGCGTCGTAGGTTTCTTTTGTCCGAGCCACCTCCCACTCGGCTGCATACAGGCCGACTTTCACTTCTGCACTCGGGTAGGCCGTGTAGTAAATTTTCCGCTGATCACGGGCCCTGTCAAGATACGCGACCGCACCCTCCCGGCCCCAGTCGGCGTCATGGGCCACTGCGTCCTCCCAGGTCTCCAGGCGTCCCGAATACGAATCTTCCCCAGAAAAAACTTCGTTCGCCATCTGCCATTTAGCCATGACCTCCGTAGCCTGAACGTGTTGATTTATCGCGCGGGCGAGTGCGTCGCGGGCCTCTCGGGCTCGGGTCTCCTGCCATTCGGCCGCAGCCAGCGCCTCTTGCACGAGTTCGCCAGGGCCCTGTGAGGGCATCCTTGGCAGGTAATCACCCGCATTCACCATCGATGTCGTCCCCTTCCGTCCTGCACTGGCATCGATATGGCGGGTGCCGGATCCAACTCCCGCCCAACTGGGTCCGGTTGGTACAACGGGCCCGCGCCGCAGACGGTTCATGGGAAGGGGAGGGTAGATCTACACGAATCCGACCTGGGGCGGTGCAAGGAGATCGGCAAGACCTTCAAGGGTCGACCAAAAACAACCACCGGACCCATTGAACGATTCAGGCCCAGGAACTCGGCACTCAGGTTTTCTGCCGAAGGTGCGCCCCGCGCCGCCCGGCGGGGTCGGGGTTCGTGGGCGGCGCGGGGCACGGGTGGAGGGCTGCGCCGGGGTCAGCCCGTTTCGGTGGCGGAGGAACGGGCCGGGACCCTCAGGGTCTTGCCGTCGGAGAAGGTCACCGTCTGGTCCGTGGCGCCGTAGTTGTGTGCCGCGTACGTCCTCGTGCCGCCCGTCGCGAAGACCGCCGCCGTCGGGCTGTCCGCCGTCACCGTGGGGTCCGGGGCGCCTGTCGCCGCCAGGGTGTGGATCCAGTGGTAGACGTGCGCCCACGACTCGCCCGTTTCCGGCGTGTACGTGCCGCCGCCGCCCGCCGCGTACGCCTCACGCGCCGCCGCCGGGTCGCTGAGGGCCTGGAACTCCCAGAGGAGTTCGCGCCATTCGACCGCAGGGCCGCCGTTCTCGCGTTCCATCTCCGCGAGGTTGCGGTCGATCGCCGCCTTGTCGCGGGCCAGGTGCAGCGAGGCGCCGGTGACCGGGAGGACGTTGATGCCGTGGATCTCCTCCGGGTTGCCCGTCCACCACGTGGCGTGCGCGCCGCCCGCGCTCCACACCATCCCCAGCGTGTTGTGCGGGAAGTCCGCCGGGAAGGCGTCCTGGTCGGCGTCGAACCAGTAGGTGCGTACGGCCTCCGACTCTGTCGTCAGCAGATACACGCCGAGGTCGCGCAGTTCGGTGTCGCCCGTGGCGGCGCCGAACATGATCAGGCCGGCGCTGAGGTTGACCGACTCCGACGACGCCTCCTGGTTGTTGCCCGCCGCGAAGCCCGCGTGGCCCGCGGCCCAACTGTGGCCGGCGTAGACGTCGAAGCCGCGCAGGAACGGGTAGCGGTCGCCGCCGCGGGCCGGGTTGGCGGCGTCGGCGATCAGTTCGCGGACCATGCCGCCCCAGGCGGAGTCCGCGGCCCAGGCGGGGTCGTACTGGGCGACGACGGCGGCGGCCATGACGTAGTAGCCGTAGTGGAAGTGATGGTCGTTCAGCTCGGTGTCGCTGCCGTACGAGGCCGGGTAGCCGGTGAGCGTCTTCCACACCGCGTCGTACGAGAACTCCGTCTCGCCGCCCGCCGTGAACCACTCCTCCAGCCGCGCCTTCATCACCCCGAGGATCTTGTCCCGCGCCTGGGCCGCGCCCACCTGGTCGGCGAGCGGCACGACCTGCGCGAGGCGGCCGAGGGCCTTGCCGGTCCAGTACGTGTCGGCGCGGCCGACGGCGGCGGTGTCGGCGACCTCGTTGACGAAGGCGGTCAGCCGCCCCTGGTCCACCCCGCCCGACTCCGGCAGCGCGGGCAGGACGCCGGTGACGTCCTGGGAGGTGGTGAAGGAGGCGCCCTCGCGGACCTTCATCGTGCCGCGCGGCGAGACGTACTCGTACGCCGTGAGCTGGTCGGAGGTGTGCTTCCACTGGTGCGGATAGAGCGCCTGGAGGGTGCCGGTCTCGGTGCCCTCGCGGGCCTCGGTCTGAAGGGTATATGTGGCGTTCATGCGGCCCTGGTCCTGCGCGTAGTCCCAGTCGACGCGGGAGCCGGTGACGAAGCTGAAGGCGTAGCGGCTGAAGGTCTCGAAGGCGCCGGGGTCCGGCAGGACGGCGACGGAGTAGTAGTCCTTGCCGCCGAGGTCGGCGCTGAGGGTGCTGCCGGAGACGGTCCAGTCGCTGCCGGTGGGGGCGAAGAGCGCGTAGTGCTTGCCGCCGACGGTGATGCCGAGCGCGTTGCCGTCGTCGGCGAAGACCTGGGGCGCGGCGGCGGCGGTGATCTGCGCGGCGCCGCCGGTGGCCTCGGCGTAGACGTACGGGCTGCCGTGGCCGATGGTGGCGCGCAAAGTGCGGCCGCCGCCGGCCCAGTAGGGGCTGACGGTCCAGTCGGACCAGCCGTCCGCCCGGGCGTCGGGCGAGTTGAGGCCCGCGACGCCGAGGGTGAGGTCGGCCTTGTGCTGGAACTCGTACTGCGCGCCGCCCCCGACGACGACGTGCTCGGTGGCGTACCCGACCTCAAGACCGCCGGCCACGGCGCGGTAGCTGAGGGGGTGGCCGAACATGGGCAGGGAGTACGGGTTGTCGGCGGCCCGCTGGAAGGCGAGCGACGACCACCAGTCGTTGGTCGGTACGGGCCGGTCCGCGACCCGCTCGGTCACCTTCGGCGTCACCGGCTGCCCGGCGTTGTCGACGGGTCCCGAGGTGCCGGGCGGCCGGGTGTCGGAGTAACTCCCCCGCCCGACCGGTATCTCGGCGGCGGCCGCCGCCCCGGCGGGCAGTCCGGCCCCGGCGGCGACGGTGGCGGCGGCGGTGAGGGCCAGGAGGATGCGTCTGCGCTTCGGCTGTGGTCCCACGAGCTGCGTACCTCGCAATGAGTGGGGGACAAAGGAGGGTGAGAGCGCTCTCAGAGGGGCGTGGCAGAAACTAGAGCCGCCCGAAACCGCTGTCAACACCTCTCGTCGGGACTCAACCCGACGTCCGCTCATCCGCGTTCAGTTTCTGAACGCGCTCCCGCGGGCCGTCTTACGGGGCCAAGCCGGCCCCGGCCGTACGGGACCGAGGGATCCCGTGCGGCGGACCCGGCGGTGTCCGCCGGGTCCGGGTCGGGGGGTCGGGGCCGGGTCAGGGCTTGCGGAGGAGACCGCCGTACTCGTACAGCCTGTTGCTCTCCTTGGTGATGCCCACGTACTCCTTCAGCTCCGGCGGGACCGGCGGCAGCGGCGGCTGGGACGGGTCCGGGCGCCACTCGGCCAGGTTCACCATGCCCGGGGAGACCGGCTCCAGTCCGTCGGTGAAGGCGTCGACCTGCTGCGGGGTGCGGGTCTGCCACGGGACCCGGTTGTTGTTCATGTACTCCGACGTGACCCTGGCGTGCTCCTCGTCGTCGGTGACGACCTGGGAGAGCGCGAGGTAACTGCCCGAAGCGGCACGGTCGATGACGGTACGCAGGATGGTGCGCGGGTCGTCGGCGTCGACCAGGTGGTGGGGCACGGAGAGGAAGAGGATGGCGAGCGGCTCGTTGAAGTCGATGAGCCGCTGGAGGTCCGGGTGGCCGAGGACGACCTCCTGGTCGCGCATGTCGGCCGTGATCACCACGGTGGAGTCGTCGTCGGCGAGCAGCGCGCGGCCGTGGGCGAGGACGATGGGGTCGATGTCGACGTAGACGACGTGGGTGGACTCGTCGAACTCCTGCGCCACCTGGTGCACGTTGTTGTTCGTGGGCAGGCCGCAGCCCATGTCGATGAACTGCCGGATCCCGGCCTCGTGCGCAAGGTAGCGCACCGCGCGGTAGAGGAAGAGCCGGTTCTGCCGGGTGATGTCGACGCCCTCGGGGAACCGCGGCAGCCCGGCGCGGATCATGTCGCGGTCGACCTCGTAGTTGTCCTTGCCGCCCAGCATCCAGTCGTAGGCACGGGCCGAGGTGGGGCGGTCGGTCGGAATGCCGGGTATCGCGGGTCCTTCGTCAGGCGTCACTGCCCACTCTCCTCGTCTGATTCACAGCCGAACATACCTACGTACGCCGGGAGTTGAGACTATCCGCTCCCGTCCACCCCGACCACCGGGACTCTGCCCGCGCTCAAGGCCCGCGCCCGGCGCCGCGGGCGGGCGCCGGCGGACGGCGCGGACAGGCGCCGGCGGGCGCCCGCGGCGGCCGCGGACGGCCGGGGGTGCCGAGCACCGGGCTCGGGGCGTTGACCGGGAGGTTTGCGGTGGGTGGCAAAAGGGTCGTCCGCGGGGGGCCCGGCGGGCGAAGGTGGTGACCGCAACGCGGAGGGCCGGGTGGACACGGCCCGGCCCTTCCGTTGCCCCCTGTGCGGGCTCGTACGGGGAGCGCAAAATAGGGGGATTCGTACCGTGCGCAGGAAAATGAAGGCTTCTGCCGTGGCGAAAAGGGTCTGGGCCCAGCCGGCCGGGACACCTGGCGCGCAGCAGACCGGGGCCGACGAGAGCACCGGCCGGGGCGGGGTGGTGCTGCGGCTGCCGCTGCCGGGTGGGGCGGGGGCCCGCGGCGTCGACGAGCCGGCCGGCACCCCCGGCGCGGCGAACACGGGCAGGCCGCGCCCATCCGGGTCCGCCGCTCACCCCGGCTGATCGCTCCGGCTCCGCCCGCAGCCGCACCGGATCTGCACCGCGGCGGGCCGCCGGGCCTGGGCCCGGACCGTACTCCGGTCCGCGGTCCGGTCCGCGGCCCGCCGAGCCGCCGCCGCCGCGACCGACGTCGCCGCCGCGCCCGACGTCGCCGCCGCGACCGACGCGCGCAGCACCGCCGCGCCCGCCGGGGTGAGGGTGTGCAGCACCGAGCCGCCGTCGCGGACCGTGGTGATCAGGCCCGCGTCGCGCAGCGCGCCCGCGTGGCGGCTGGCCGCGGAGGCGGAGACACCGGTGGCACGGGCGAGTTCACCCGTCGTCGCGCCGTGCGCGGTGGCGTGCAGGACGGCCGCCCGGGCCCGGCCGAGGAGCGCTGCGAGCCGCTGCTCAGGGGGATGGCCGGGACCGGGGGGTACGGGGGCCTGCCGGTGGTGGACCGGGTACCAGAGGACGGGCGGGAGTTCGGGGTCGGCGAGGCTCACGGGGGCGTCGGCTGCGAAGTACGACGGCACGAGCGTCAGACCCCGCCCGTCCAGGCGAAGGTCCCGGTCCACCCCGGCGGGGTAGCGCACCTCCAGCACCGGTGCGCGCCAGTGCATCGCCGGCGCGAGGCCGGCGAGCATCCCCTCCGAGCCGCCGTCCAGCAGCCCGCGGATGCGGGCGGCCCGCTCGGCTTCGAGCCGGGCCTGCATGTGGTCGGACCAGGGTTCGACGACGGCTTCGTAGTACGCGCGCAGGAGCCGTACGAACTCCCTGCGCTCCCCCGTCTCCGCCAGCTTCGGCGCCCACGCCGGGGCGCCGACCGTACGGGCGAGGCGGCCGACTTCGCCGCGTACCCGGCCCGGTGGCGCCGCGAGCAGCAGCTCCGCGCCGTCGCGGAAGGACGTGACGGCCTCGCCCGGCACCTGACCGGGCGTCAGGAAATCCGGGAAGTACCGCGCCCGCGGATACAGCGGCAGCAGGGTCTCGCGCACCGCGCGCTCCAGACCCCGCTCGCGCAGCGTCCGGCGGGCCATGCGGTACCACGCGGCGTGCGCGTACCGGCCCCTGCGCGTCTGCAGCCGGTGCAGGCTGACGGCGATCTCCCAGAGCGGATCCGGCGCGTCGGCGACGCGCGTCCTGACCAGGTCGGCGTCGCGGAAGTGGATGCGGAGCATGATCGTCCCCCGATCGGTGGAACCCGGCCCCGCGCGCGTATCGGCGAGCGCGCGGCCGTCCCCCGTGTGACGGCCCCCGCGGCCGGTGACCTCATCCACGATGCGGAACGGACCTGGCACGGACCTTGCAGGCACCTAGAATCCGCTGGTAGCGCCGCCGGGCGGGCGGCCGGGCAGACGAAGGACGCGCATGGAGTTTCACCTGCTGGGCGGGATCGAGGCCGTGGCAGCCGACGGCCGTCCGGTCGATCTCGGGCCCGCGCGGCAGCGGAGCGTACTCGCCGCGCTGCTGCTCGACACGGGCCGCGCGGTGCCCACCGGGCAGCTCGTCCACCGGGTGTGGGGGCACGCGGCGCCGCAACGGGCCACGGAGACGCTGTACAGCTACCTCTCCCGGCTACGGCGTACCCTGACCGGCTCGCAGACAACCCTCGCCCGCAGCCCCGACGGCTACGAACTGGCCATCGGCCCCGCCGACTCGGTGGACGTCCACCGCTTCCGCAGGCTCCTCACCCGCGCCCGCGCCCGCGCCGCGACGGCGACGGACGACGCCGGGGCCGCCGGGCTCTTCCGCGAGGCGCTCGCACTCTGGCGCGGCCTGCCGTTCCCCGGCGTCGACACCCCGTGGTTCAACGGCGCACGCGAAGCCCTCGCCAAGGAGTCACTCGCCGCGGAGCTGGACTGCGCCGACGTGCGGCTGCGCCTCGGCGACCACGCCGCGCTGCTGACCGAACTCGCCGCGCGCAGCGCCGCCCACCCACTCGACGAGCGGCTGGCCGCCCAGTACATGACCGCCCTCTACCGCTGCGGCCGCGCCGCCGACGCGCTCGACCACTACCGGCGCGTCCGCCGCCTGCTCGCCGAGGAACTCGGCATCGACCCGGGCCGGCCGCTCCAGCAGGTGCACCAGGCGGTGCTGGGCGGCGACCCGGAGCTGAGCGTCCCCGAGTCCGCCCGGGCGGACTCCGTACGGCGGCCGGAGTCCGCCCCGCCCGTTTGGCTGACGCAGTGCCAACTGCCTCCCGCCGTACGGGGCTTCGCCGGCCGCACCGACCTCGTCGCCCGCCTCGGGGAGCTGCTGGAGTCCCCCGACGCCGCACCCGTCGTCGTCTCCGGCTCACCGGGGGTCGGCAAGTCGGCGCTGGCCGTCCACCTCGGCCACCGGCTGCGGCAGGCGTTCCCCGACGGCCAGTGGTACGTACGGCTCCAGGGCACCCGCGAGCGCCCCCGTGACCCCGCCGACGTCCTCGCCGGCCTGCTGCGCGTCTCCGGCGAGGACGCCGCCGCCATCCCCGAGTCGCTGGAGGACCGCGCCGGGGCGTTCCGCGGCCGGGTCGCCGACCGCCGCGTGCTGCTGGTGCTCGACGACGCCGCGGACGCCGAGCAGGTACGCCCCCTGCTGCCCGGCACCGCGGGCGTCGCGGTGCTCGTCACCAGCCGCTCCGACCTGCGCGGCCTGACGGCCAGTCACGCGGCGCACCCCGTACCGCTGGACGTCCTGCGCCCCGGCGAGGCCAATGACCTGCTCGCCGGCATCCTCGGCGAGCGCCGCGTCGCCGCCGAGCCCGCGGCGGCGGCGCGGCTCGCGGAGCTGTGCGCCCGGCTGCCGCTGGCGCTGCGGATCGGCGCGGCCAACCTGGCGGCGCGGCCGGGGCGTTCCCTGGAGGCGTACGCGGACGAGCTGGCCGACGACGGGCGGCTGGCGAAGCTGTCCATCTCCGGGGACCGCGAGGCCGCGGTCCGTACCGCCTTCGACCACTCCTACGCCGCCCTGGAGCCGGCCGCGGCCCGGCTGTTCGGCCTGCTCGGGCTGCACCCGGGGCCGGACTTCACGGCGGCGTCGGCCGCGGCGCTGCTCGGCTGCCCGCCCGCCGAGGCCGAGGAGCCGCTGGACCGGCTGGCGACCGCGGGTCTCGTGCAGCACACGGGCGCCGACCGGTTCCAGTTCCACGACCTGCTGCGGCTGTACGCCGCCGAGCGGGCGGCGGCCGACCCGGGCGGGGAGGCGGCGTGGCGCCGGCTGTGCGACTGGTACCTGGCGACCACGGACGCCGCCACGGCCTTCGACTTCGCCGGCTTCACCCAGCTCCCCCGGCAGCGCGGCACGTCCGCCCGGTTCCGCACCGGGCAGCAGGCGCGCGCCTGGCTCGACGCGGAGCGGGCCAACCTCGTCGCCGTCGTCGGCCGCGCCGCCGCGGCGGGACCGTACGAGATCGCCTGGCAACTGGCCGACCAACTGCGGATGTTCCTCTACTTCAGCCGACACACACCCGATTGGGATGCCACGACCGCGGCCGGGCTACGGGCGGCGGAAGAGCGCGGCGAGGTGGCGGCCCGCGGGGCGATGTACCACAGCCTGGGGCTGCTGCGGCAGAGCACCGGCGACTCCGACGCGGCACTCGAAGCCCTGCACCGCGCACTGGACGACTACCGGGACTGCGGCCTGGCGACGGGCGAGGCCGCCATTCTGGGCAACCTGGCCATGCACGCGGGCCAGCGCGGCGAGATGCGGGAGGCGCTGCGCTGCGAGGAGGCCGGCATCGAGGTGATCCGGGGTCTCGACAAACCGGTGCAACTGGGCAGGGCGCTCAACGTCCTCGGCCTGATCCACGCGTACCTCGGCCGGCTCGCCAGCGGGCTCGACCGCACCACCGAGTCGGTCGAGGTCTGTCTGCACCACGGGCACAGGTCGCGCACGATCAGCCCGCTGATCAACCGCGCCCTGATCCACAACTACCTGGGGCGGTACGAGGAGGCGCTGACGGATGCCACCGAGGCCCTGCGGCTCTGCGACGAGCACCGCGCGCGCAAGCACCACGCCGGCGCCCACGGGGCCCTGGCGGGCGCCCACCTCGGCCGGGGCCGCCTCGACCTCGCCGAGCCCCACGCGGCGCAGTCGCTCCGGGCCGCCCGCGAGGCCGGGGACCCGAGCCAGGAGGTGGACGCCCTGCTCGTCCTCGCCAGCGTGCACCGCCTGCGCGGCCGCCTCACCCCGGCCGCCGACCACCTCACGGCGGCCCTGGCCGTCGCCCGCCGCTGCGGCTTCCGCCACCAGCAGGCCGAGGCCCACGCGGCGCTGGCCCCCCTCCACCTCGCCACGGGCGAGGTGGCCACGGCCGCGGACCACGCGGAAGTCGCCCTGACGACGGCCCGCGAACTGGACCTGCCTCTGACGGCCCACCGAGCCCTGACGGCCCTGGCGGCGATCGCCCGGGCGACGAACGCCCCCGGCAGGGCCGCCGACCACACGGCAGAAGCCGACCGCATCGAACGGCGAACGGGCTACCGCCCGATCCCCCACACCTGACCCGGCGAAGGCGGTTCCGCGGTCCTCGTACGGGGCGGCGGTGATTACCCGTGATTAGCGTGCGGGTTGCCTTGACGGCCTTCGGAGGGTAGCTGCACAGTCCCGGTAATACGCATTAGCCGCCGCCCTTCCGGTTCCTGCTCCCGTGCTCATGCGTATGAGCAGCACGCGTCGCGCAGCCGCCCCACCCCCACCGCAGCCGACAGAGGAGCCCCCATGACACTCGACCGCCGCCGCTTCCTGCGCACCGCCTCCGCCGCGTCCGCCGTCACCGCCGGCGGTGGCCTCGTCGCCCTCGGCGGGGCCGGTGCCGCCCCGGCGGCCGCCGCGCCCGGAGGCTTTCCGGACTACACATACGTGCGCACGCTGCTGGTCCCCGGGCAGCTTTCGTACAACCCCAGCGGCGAGATCATCTTCCCCTGCGTCCGCGGCGTCTACGACCGCCTCTCCGCCCCGCGCGGCCGCTACTACCTCTACTACGCCCCCCACGAGAACCCCGGCGGCATCTGCCTCGCCTACGGCGACTCCCTGGAAGGGCCGTTCACCGAGTACCCGCGCAACCCGATCGTCGGCAATGTCTGGTCCCCGCACTACAGCGTCAGCCACGTCTCCTCCCCCCACGTCATGTGGCACGCCGGGCGCCGCGAGATGTGGCTCTACTTCCACGGCGAGAACAACACCACCCGCCTCGCCCGATCCAAGGACGGCATCGCCTTCACGTACGACAAGACCGTGCTGACCACCGCGATGCTCCCCGCCGGCACCACGGAGACCTCGTACGCCCGCGTCTTCCCGTACGAACTCCCGGGCCGCGGCGCCCACTACGTCATGCTCTTCATGCGCAACGACCGCACCAACCACCGCGACATCGGCTGGGGCTGGTCGGCCGACGGCCGTACCTGGACGTTCGACCCCGCGCCGCTCATCGACCACGCCGCCGTCGGCGCCTCCGACGTCTCCGGCGCGCATCTGCTGGAGCGGGGCGGCAGCGCGTACGTCGTCTACCACACCGACAAGGGCAGCGGCGGGAACATCCTCATCACCGAGGTCGGCGCCGACTTCTCCCGCCGCAACCACCTCGGCGTCTTCTACGACTCCCGCACCACGGCACCCGAGAACGGCCGCGCCGCGGCCCCGGCGTTCGGCACCGACCGCGGCGTGCCGTACATGATCTACGAGGCCGGCGAGCGCCTCTCCGGCGTCATCGCCATGGCCCGCGGCTGACGCACGGCGCACGGCGGCGGTCGGCCGCCGCTCGCGGCGGGCCCGCTGTCCCCCGCGCGAGCTACGCGCAGGTGTCCTCCCTGCGGTGACGATTCCGGGGCCGCCGGGTCCCTAGCGTTCTGGGCAACCGGAGTGCGGCCGGCCGACCACCGGGCCGCCCCGGCCGAACCGGCCGACCAGGCCGAACCGGCCGACTCCGCCCGGATTCCCGCTCATTGGAGGACATCGTGTTCCGCAGCATCCGCAGCATCCGCAGCAACGGCACCGCGACGGCACTGGTCTGGCTGTGCTGTACGGCGGCCGGCGCAGGGCTCGTCGGCTGCTCGGACTCCTCGGACGACGCCGATGCCGACGCCGCCGGGGGCGCGTCCGCCGCCGCCCAGGAGCGTACGGCCGACGAGGACCTGCTCACCGGCACCGAGAAGATCGACGTCGGCGGGCAGTCGGTCAACGTCTCCTGCTCCGGCAGCCCCGCGGAGGGCCGGCCGGTGGTCGTCCTGCTCTCCGGGGGCGGCGACGACCTGACGAAGCTGGCCGGCATCCAGAAGACGCTGAGCGCCGAGGACCGCGTCTGCTCGTACGACCGGCTGGGGCAGGGCGCCAGCGACAAGCCCGCGGGCCCGCAGACGATCGAGAGCACGGGGAAGGTGCTGACCGGGGTGATCGAGCAGGTCGCGGGCGACCGGCCGGTGGTGCTGGCGGGGCACTCGCTGGGCGGGCTGATCTCCGCACGGTACGCGCCCGACCACACCGACCGGGTCAAGGGGCTGGTCCTCATGGACGCCACCTCGCCGACGCAGAACGCCGACCTGGCCCGCGAGATCCCCGACTCCGCCACCGGCCCGGCGGTCGAACTGCGCGAGCAGACCCTCGCGATCCTCGGCGGGAAGGGGCCGGAGAAGCTGACGGTGACGGACGGGGAGGTGCGGTCCGCGGGGGACATCCCGGTCGAGGTGATCCGGCACGGGAAGGAGTACCTGGCGACGGTGCCGGAGTACGGGCCGGGGCTGGAGCGGGCGTGGCTCGGGGGGCAGCGCAAGTGGCTGGCGCTGTCGGAGCGGAGCGAGCTGAGCACGGCGGAGAACAGCGAGCACTACATCTACGCGGACGAGCCGGAGGTGGCCGTACGGGCGATCCGGAAGGTCACGGACCAGGCCGCCCGGGGCTAGGCGCGGGTACGGGGCGGGGGCGGACGGTGCCGGTCATGCCAGGAGCACGGGGCGGCGGCTCGCCCACCGGCGGGCCCCACTCCGGCCGCCGGCCCGGCACCGGCCCGTCCCCCGGCGGCCCCTCCCGCCGTCGTTACACTCCACCGGTGACGCGTCTTCGGCAACTCCCGGAGCGGTGGCGCCGGTTCGACGTCACGGTACGGGACCTCCCCCTCGGGCTCCTCATCCTCTTCGCCGCTCTCCTCCCGGCGTCCCACACCCACGGCACCCAGCTCGGCGGCCTCCCCGGACGCGACTTCGACGCCCTCGCCGTCGCCGCGGTCGCGTTCCAGTGCCTGCCCCTCGCCCTCCGCCGCCGGTGGCCGCTGCTCTGCCTCACCCTGGTCACGGCCGGCTTCGCCGTCGACCAGCTCCGCGGCTACCACTCCCTCGCCGGCACCGCCCAGGCCATCGCCCTGATGAGCGCGGGCGCCCATCTGGAGCGCCACCGCCGCCCCCTCGCGCTGCTGTTCTCCGCCGCGTACGTCGCGCTGGCGGTCGCGCTCGTCGGGGTGGGCGGGACCGAGGGCCCGAGCGAGTTCGTCATGTACTACCTGGCGATGGCCCTGGTGTGGGGCATGGGGTCGTGGCTGCGCTCGACCCGGGCGGCGGAGGCCGCGCACCGGCGCCGGGTCGCCGAGGACACCCGTACCGCGGAACGTACGCGCATCGCCCGCGAGTTGCACGACGTCGTGACCCACCACGTGACGGCGATGGTCGTGCAGGCCGAGGCCGCCCGCTATCTGACCGCCGCGCCCGACCGCCTCGACACGACCCTGGCCGCCGTGACCGACACCGGCCGGCGGGCCATCACGGACCTGCGGCACCTGCTCGACGTGCTCGATCCCGGCTACGACGGCGACGCCGGCATCCCGTCGGCCGGCCGGCTGCTGACGCTGGTGGAGCAGACGCGGCAGGCGGGGCAGCCGGTGGAGTTCACGGAGAAGGGCACGCCGCCGGAGTCGACGGGCAGCGCCGACCTCGTGGCGTACCGCGTCGTGCAGGAGGCGCTGACGAACGCGCTGAAGCACGCGCGCGGCAGCGCCACGTCGGTCGAAGTGCACCACGGGGCGGGCGAGATCACGGTGGCGGTGAGCACGGCGGGCGCCGCCTCGCCGGCCGCCTCGCCCGGCGGCAGCGGCCGGGGGCTCGCGGGGCTGCGCGAGCGGGTGGACGTGCTGGGCGGCGAGTTCAGCGCGGGCGGGGAGACGGGCGGCGGCTTCGTCGTACGGGCCCGGATCCCGGCGGGAAGTGCCTCGTGACCGCGCCGATCCGGGTGCTGATCTGCGACGACCAGGTCCTGGTCCGTACCGGCCTGGTGACCATCATCGACGCCCAGGAGGACCTGGAGGTGGCCGGCGAGTGCGGCGACGGCCGGACCGCCGTCGAACTCGCGGGCCGGCTGCGCCCGGACGTCGTGCTGATGGACGTGCGCATGCCGGTGCTCGACGGCATCGAGGCCACCCGCCGGCTGGCCGGCGCCCGGGTGCCGCGCCCGGCGAAGGTGCTCGTCCTGACGACGTTCAACCTGGACAAGTACGTGTACGAGGCCCTGCGCGCCGGCGCGGCCGGCTTCCTCCTCAAGGACGCCCCGCCGGCCCAGCTCCTGCACGGCATCCGCACCGTGGCCACCGGCGCGGCCCTGCTCGACCCCGAGGTGACGCGCAAGCTCGTCGGCCGCTACGCCGCCCGCATCCGCCCCGCCGACGGCGGCACCCCGCGCGACATCCCGCTGACGCCGCGCGAACTCGAAGTCCTCCGCCTCATCGCCGACGGCCTGTCCAACGGTGAGATCGCCGCGGCGCTGCAGCTCAGCCACGAGACGGTCAAGACCTTCGTGTCCCGCATCCTCACCAAGCTCGATCTACGGGACCGGGTGCAGGCCGTCGTCTACGCGTACCGGCAGGGCCTGGTGACCTGACCCCGCCCGGCGGCCGCCGCGCTCAGCGGCCGCGGAGCGCCGCGCGGGCGGCGTCGAGGTCGGCGGCGCGCGGGCGGTTGTGCGGGAGCTTGCCGAGGACGACCGCCATGCCGCAGGTGTTCGTCAGCGCGGAGAACACCAGGCCGCCCGCGATGCCGGCCGAGATCAGCAGCAGCGCCGGGTGGACGAGGACGCCCAGGAGGAGGCCGAGGAGCACCAGGCTGCCCGCGGTGAAGCGCACCTGGCGCTCCATGCTCCAGCCGGCCCGGGTGTCGCAGGCCGCCGGGGTGTGCAGGTCGTGCCCGGCCGCGGCCCAGGCACCGGTGCCGCCGACGAGGGCGGCGGCCTCGATGCCCTGCTCGGCGAGCAGCTTGCAGGCGCTCTCGGAGCGGGCTCCGGAGGCGCAGACGACGAGGAGGTCGCCGCGCTCGGCGGCGTGGCGTATGTCGTCCAGCGCGGCGCGCAGGTGGTCGAGGGGGACGTTCACGGCGCCGGGCAGGTGGCCGGAGGCGTACTCGGCGGGGGTGCGCACGTCGACGACGACGAGTTCACCGAGGCGGGTGCGGGCCTGGTCCGTGGCGAGGGTGGCGGGAATGCGGGTCATGGCGGGTGGTGTCCTTACTGTTCGACGTCGTCCCTGGCCGGGACGTACGATACCCACAGGGGTATTTTTTTCCGAGGAGTGAGCGTGGAACTGGAGCTGGAGGGCGCGGACCTCAAGGCCGTGCTGAACCGCCTGCGCCGGGCCCAGGGCCAGATCTCCGGGGTGATCCGGATGATCGAGGAGGGGCGCGACTGCGAGGACGTCGTCACGCAACTCGCCGCGGCCTCGCGGGCGCTGGACCGGGCCGGGTTCGCGATCATCGCGACCGGGCTGCAGCAGTGCGTGACCGACATGGAGTCCGGCCGCAAGAGCGGGGAGGACCCCGAGGCGATGCGCGCCCGCCTGGAGAAGCTGTTCCTGTCGCTGGCGTGATCACTCCGCGCGGCCTGCTCACGTCACCGCGTCGATCAGCATGAACGCGGCCACCGCGAGCAGCGCGACGGCGAAGACCCGCCGCAGGGTGTCCCCGGAGACCCTGGCGGCGAGCCGCTTGCCGCCGGCCGCGGCGAGGGCCGCGGCACCGGTGAACGGGCCGACGACCGCCCAGTCGAGGTCCGCGACGGTGCCGGCGCGGGTGCCGAGCGCGGCGAGCGCGTTGACGGTGATGACGAGCAGGCTGGTGCCGACCGCCGCCCTCATCCGCATGCCGAGCACCCCGACCAGCGCCGGTACGGCGAGGAAACCGCCGCCGACGCCGACGAACCCCGTGACACCGCCGAGCCCGGCCCCGGCCGCGGCGGCCCGCCCGGGGCGTACCGCGGGGGTGGCCTCCTCACGCCGGCGACATCGCAGCATGCACACCGCCGCCGCCCCCGCGACCACGGCGAAGGCCGCGGTCAGCACCGCGCCGGGCACGTGGCCCGCGAGCGCCCCGCCGAGCATCGCGGGGCCGGCTCCGGCCGCCGCGAACAGCAGGCCCGTACGCCACCGCACGTGGCCCTCGCGGGCGTGGGCGGCGAGCGCCGCGGCCGAGGTGAGGGCGGGGTGGCCAGCGCCCGCAGCGCGAGGCGGCCGTCGATCTCCGTACGGTCCCCGTCGCGCACGGGTACGCGCCGGAAGGCGACGCGGGCGGCGGCGGGCACGAGGTACGCGGCCCCGGTGACCCGCGCCAGCTCCAGCCCCCCGGTGACGTAGTCGTTGTGCACGTGCGTCTCGACGACGTGCGAGATCCGCACCCCGCGCCGCGCGGCGGCGGCGATCACGCGGTCGATGTCGCGCGGCGGGTCGACGGCGACGGCGGTGTGCTCGCCGCCGGCGAGATAGCTGCGGTTGCCGAGCCCCGGCACCTCGATCGTGTCGACGAAGAACACGACGTACTCCCTTCCAGTGGCCAATTACCCCGGGGGGTATATCGGCGACCGTAGCACAATTACCCCGGGGGGTATTTTGGGAGGCAGGGGGAGCACCCCGGGAGACCGCCTGCCGAGACCGTGCGGGCGCCCGGACAGCGCCCCTCGCACCACGCGCCGACCATCAGAAGGGCAGCCGACCGCCATGCGCTACGACCGCACCGTGCACCTCGACACCGACTTCACCACCGCCGTCGCCCGCACCCGCGAGGCCCTCGCGGCGCAGGGCTTCGGCATCCTCACCGAGATCGACGTCACCGCCACCCTGAAGGCCAAGCTCGACCACGACATGGAGGACTACGTCATCCTCGGCGCCTGCAACCCGCCCCTCGCCCGCCGCGCCCTGGACGCCGACCGCTCGATCGGCCTGCTGCTCCCCTGCAACGTCGTCGTCCGCCGCGACGGCGACCGCACCGCCGTACAGGCCCTCGACCCCGGCACGATGGTCACCCTCACCGGACTCGACGCACTGCGCCCGGTCGCCGAGGAGGCGACCGAACGCCTCGACGCGGCGCTCGCCGCAGTCACCGCGGCCGGGGAGAAGGACTGACGCCCGCGTCCTTGGCGGCGGCCCGGGTGATGTTGCGTGCCATGCCGCCGAAGACGACGTGGTGGAAGGGGAACACCGACCACCAGTAGGCGTGCCCGAGGAGGCCGCGGGGGTGGAACAGGGCGCGCTGCCGGTATCTCGTACGGCCCGCGGCATCCTGCTCGGCGTACATCTCCAGCCAGGCCAGCCCCGGCATCCGCATCTCCGCGCGGAGCCGCAGCAGGCGCCCGGGCTCGATCTCCTCCACGCGCCAGAAGTCCAGCGAGTCGCCGGCCCGCAAGCGCCCGGCGTCGCGCCGCCCGCGGCGCAGGCCGACGCCGCCGGCGAACCGGTCGAGCCAGCCCCTGACCGCCCAGGCGAGCGGGAAGGAGTACCAGCCGTTGTCACCGCCGATGCCCTCGATCACCTTCCAGAGCACGTCGGGGGGTACGTCGACGGAGAGCTGCCGTTCGTCCTCGTAGAGGCTGCCGCCCGCCCAGTCCGGGTCGGTGGGCAGCGGGTCGCTGGGCGCACCGGGCACGGCGGCGGACGACCACCGGGTGGCGACCCGCGCCTCGCCCACCCGGCGCAGAGCCAGGGCCAGCGCCTCGCCGAAGGGCAGCGGGCGCCCGGGCAGGTCGGGCACGTAGCGGGCGATGTCGTGCTCGCGGCAGACCACCTCGTGGCGCAGCGACTCCGTGAGGGGCCGGGCGATGGCGGCGGGAACGGGGGTGACGAGCCCGATCCAGTGGCTGGACAGCCCGGGGGTGAGGACCGGCACGGGCAGGATGAGCCGCTTGCGCAGCCCCGCCGTGGCGGCGTACTCGCGCATCATCTCCCGGTACGTCAGGACGTCGGGGCCGCCGATGTCGAAGGCCCGGTCGACGTCCGGCGGCATGGCGGCGGAGCCGACGAGGTAGCGGAGCACGTCGCGGACGCCGATGGGCTGGGTGCGCGTGTCCACCCACCGGGGAGTGACCATGACGGGCAACCGCTCGGTCAGATAGCGCAGCATCTCGAACGAAGCCGACCCCGAACCGATCACGACCGCGGCGCGCAGCACGGTGGCGGGCACGGCCCCGTCCAGAAAGATCCGCCCGACCTCGGCCCGGGACCGCAGGTGCGGGGACAGGGACGCCTCGGGCACCCCCCGCGGCGTAAGGCCGCCCAGGTACACGATCCGCCGCACCCCGGCGGCATCCGCCTGCCGGGCGAAAACGCGGGCCGCCCGCCGGTCGGTCTCCTCGAACCCGCCACCGGAGCCGAGGGCGTGCACCAGGTAGTACGCGACATCCATCCCGCGCAGGGCGGCCCCCACGGACTCCTCGTCCGTGACGTCCCCGCGCACGACCTCGACGTCCCCGGCCCAGGGGTGATCACGGAGCTTGCCGGGCGTACGGGCCAGGCAACGCACCCGGCACCCGGCCTCCAGCAGCTCCGGCACGAGCCGCCCGCCGATATACCCGGACGCCCCGGTGACCAGGCAATTCAGCGGCACGGGCGCAGGCTGGCCATCGGTGTCCATGTTCGGTTCCTCCGGACGGGCGGTCGTCACCGCGCAGCGGGCTCCACACGACTCCATGATCACGTCGGCGGGGCCACCGCGCGCGGCGACGTGACCCCGAACATCGATCCGGGCAGTCGACGCATCACCGCTCGCCGCGCCCTTTGTCAGGGGGCGGGGGGCAAATCAGCGCTTGCCCGGGTCTGACGGCTGCACGACGTCAACTCACCACGACGCGGAGTCAATTATTCCGCGGGAATCCGTGACGGCCTTGCCGTCGAACACATGATCCCCCTAGCGTGGCTGCCCGTTCGAAAGGCGAACACCCGCTGCGCGCCGGACCGCCGAATCCTGCCCCCGGCGCCGCGGTACCTGCCGATCAGCTCGCACCGCCGGGCAGGAGCGGGGGACCCACGGGTCCGGCCCCCGCCGGACCGCGCCGTCCCTGCGACGGCTAGATGAATGAGTCCGATGTTTGTGCTGGTCGCGACCATCGCGAAGGGCGCCCGTTGGCTCGTGTGTGACTACCAGCCTGGACGCCCTTCTGGCGGCACTGTACGTGTTCATCGACGACCACGTGGCGCCTCGTCGCCGGATCGGGCGACCCCCGAAACTGACGGATGCCGAACTGCTGTGCCTGGCCGTCGCGCAGGTACTGCTCGGCTTCCCCTCGGCCCGGCACTGGATCCGCTTCGCCCACGCCCGGCTCGGGCACCTCTTCCGCTATCTGCCCCAGCAGTCGGCCTACAACAAAAGGCTCAACGCGGCGGGTCCGCTGATCAGCCAGGTGATCGAGGCCCTGGCCAAGCAGGTGCCGACCTGGCAGGACGACCTGCGGCTGATCGACTCCACGCCTCTGCCCTGCGCAGCCTCCCGCGAGACGGTCAAACGCTCCGCACTGGCCGGGCACGCCGGATACGGCTACTGCCGCAGCCACTCCCGCTTCTTCTGGGGGTTCCGGCTCTACCTGCTCACCACCGCCGAAGGCATGCCGGTGTCCTGGTGCCTGGCAAACCCCAAGCTCGGCGAACGCGAAGTGATGACCGCGCTGCTGGAACGCGACCACCACCTCGTCCGCAGCGGGCAGGTGATCCTCGCCGACAAGGGCTTCGCCGGGCGCGAGTTCGAGGCGTTCCTCACCGAACGGCTGGGCATCCACCTGGTGCGGCCGGACCGCAAGGACGAACCCGCCCGGCACGGCCGACTGGCCCGTGTCCGCCAGTGGATCGAGGCGGTGTTCGACACCCTCAAAGGTCAGCTCAGCCTGGAACACCATGGCGGCAGAACCCCCGCCGGGGTCTTCGCCCGCACCGGCCAACGCCTCCTCGCCCTGGCCGCCGGCATCTGGCACAACTGGACCACCGACGCCAAGATCAAACGATCTCTGATCGACTACGACCACTGAGAACATCGGACTCATTCATCTAGGGGTGAGGCCCGCCGAAGCCGGCGGCCGGGCAACTCCAGCCCGAACCCGACAGCTCACCTCGCAGGCGTCCGGAGAAAGAGGCCCGTACGATGTCATCCCCTCACGGCCGCCACCGCGCGGCGCGCCGCCCCGGCAGCGCCCGCAAACTCGCCACCCGCGCCTCGGCGGCGGGCGCCACCCTCGCGCTGCCGGTCATCGGCGCGTCGACCGCCTTCGCCGAAGAGGACACCACCTACACCGTCAGCTCCGGCGACACCCTCTCCGTCATCGCGGCGGAGCAGGAGGTCGACGGCGGCTGGAAGACGCTGTACGAGAACAACAGATCCGTCATCGGCGAGGACCCGAACCTGATCGCCCCCGGCATGGAACTCTCCCTGGACGGCCCCGCCGACGGCACGGGCACCAACGCCGACAACGCCTCCTACGGCACCGCCACCGCGGCGGCCGAGCCAACGGCCGTCATGCCCGTCGACGGCAGCACCCCGACGGCGGGCTACGAGGCGTCGGGCGCGAACTGGCAGAACGGCCACACCGGCCAGGACTGGTCCGTCCCCGTAGGCACGACGGTCAAGGCCGCGGCGAAGGGCACCGTCGTCGAAGCGGGCTGGGACGACTCCTTCGGCTACCAGATCGTCATCAGACACGGCGACGGGGACTACACCCACTACGCCCACCTCTCGCAGACAGACGTCTCCACGGGCGACGCGGTCGGCATGGGAGACCGCATCGCCCAGTCCGGCGCCACGGGCAACGTCACGGGCCCGCACCTGCACTTCGAGGTCCGCACGACACCGGAATACGGATCGGCGAAGGACCCGATCACCTGGCTGGCAAACCACGGCGTCACGACCTGACACCACCCGGGACGCCAGACGCCCCAGCCGGGTTATCGCGGGCAGGGCGAGAACCTGCGCCGCTGCTTCGTCACCCGGTCGCAGGAGAAACTCATTACTCCGCGTGCTCGGACGTGCGCTACGGTTACCCCGCACCACGCGTCCTCCCGGAGGACGTACGCGAGGTGGCCCGCGGGGACGCTGGCCCTTCGGTCTGGTGGTACGGCAACACGGTGCGCTCCCGGCGGGAGCCATCCGGCGCCGCCACCCCTACCGAAGGAGCGCTTCCGATGGCTGCCGTCAAGTGCACGTCCGAGCACCGGAACTGGGTCCGTGAAGTCCTCATCGGCATCACGGTGGGCCTTGGCTCCAACCTGCTCTGGCTGCTGGCGCGGGCCGTGGTGCACAGCCTCGGCTGAGCCGGGGCGGTGGGCGGGCCTCCAGGGGCCCGCCCTCACCTCGCCGCCCGCTAGTCTACGAACCGTCATTGCGGCCCGACGGGCTTCCGCTCCGCTCCGGCGGAGTCACGAAGGACATGCCCCCACCCGCACGAGTCACCTCGTGCCTGGGGAACCTTCGTGCTCCTGCAACTGTCCGCGGCCGAACTGGGCCGGCTCATCGCCGTCGAGGGCGAGTCGGGACACAATCTGCTCACCGAGAAGCTGCAGGCCAAGTACGAGGACATCAAGGGCCGACGAGCAGATCGCAGCAACGTCGCGTCATGGAACAACAGCATCCCGGTGGTGGTCAGGTCCCTGCTCGGCAAAGGACTCGACGGAGTGGAAGTGCAGGTCGAAGTCGACCTACCGCACACCAGCTCCGCGGTCGACCTGGTCCTGTGTGGCCGGCGTCCCGGTACCGGAGAAGACTCCTACCTGGCCGTCGAGCTGAAGCAGGTACGGCATGCCTCCGTCGATCCCGACTGCCCGATCGCCGTGGACCTCGGTTTCGGGGACGGCAAGAACAAGCTGCATCCGGTGCGGCAGATACAGCGCTACTGCGAGTACATGAAGCGCTATATCCAGCATCTTCAGCAGAGCGAAGATCCGTTGACGGGCGTGGCGTTCCTCCACAACGCCCGGGACGAGCACGTGGAAGCGTTGTTCGCCCTGCCCGAGTCCGACCACGGCTGGCTCTACACGCTTGACGACTTGGACCGGTTCGAACGCATCCTGACCTCGAAGTTCACCGCGTCCTCGGGCAAACGCGCCGCAGCGGCGCTGGCAGAGGGCCGCTTGAACCCGCTGCGGAAAGTCACTGATGTGGCACGGCAGCGGTCCGTCACCGGTGGCGGTCTCACACTCCTCGACGAGCAGTACCTCGCGTTCGACCTCATCACCCGGCAATTGGAGAGGGCCGCCCCCTTGGCCCGCGTGGGCCTCGAACTGTTCTACGACACCGAAGCCGCCCACACCCCCACCCCCGCCCCCACTTCAGGCGGCAAGCACGTGTACATCCTGCGCGGCGGCCCTGGAAGCGGAAAGAGCGCCGTCGCGCTGGAACTGCAGCGGGAACTCGGGCTCAAGGGTCGTGAAGCGGTACTCGCCAGCGGATCCCATGCGTACACGGAGACACTGCGCGAGATCATGATCGGGTCGGCGCGCCGCGGGCAAATCGGGGACAAAGGCAAGGCAGCCCGCAAGCTCTACCAGTACTTCAACAGCTTCACCGACACCCCGCCGGACAGTGTCGAAGTCCTGATTTGCGACGAGGCGCACCGTATGCGGCGCAACTCGACCGACCGCTGGACTCCAAAGGAAATCCGGGACGACGACCGGCCGCAAGCCGTCGAGCTGTTCAGGGCAGCCAAGGTGCCGATCTTTCTGCTCGACGACCATCAGTCGATCCGTCCGGACGAGGTCGGCACAGCCGAGTACCTCAGCGAACTCGCGAGGGCCCAGGGGTACACGGTCAGCGTGGAAGACCTGGAGGGCACGTTCAGGGCGGGTGGCAGCAAGCGGTACCAGCGCTGGGTCCAGCAGTTCCTGGGCCTGGGCACCGTCTCGGATCCGGTCACGTGGCGGCCGGACGGGCGGATGACGCTCACGGTCGCCGACTCTCCCGAGCAGATGGAGCAGTTCATTCGGGAACGTGGCGGCGAAGGAGCCACGGCGCGCATGACCGCGGGATTCTGCTGGCCGTGGAGCAATCCGAACGGCGAAGAACTCGTCGCCGACGTACAGATCGACGAGTGGCACCGGCCATGGAATGTGAAGCCGCAGCACGAGGTGCCGAACGCCCCGAAGTCGGATCTGTGGTCCACCGACCCCCGCGGCATCGGCCAGATCGGCTGCGTCTACACGGCCCAGACCTTCGAGTACGACTGGAACGGCGTCATTATCGGCCCCGACCTGCTCTTCCGCAACGGCAGGTTCCGGGTGGAACGCACCGCCTCCTGCGATCCGGGCTTCCGCCGCGAGGTCGATGACGAGATCGTCCAGCGGTGCATCCGGAACGCTTACCACGTGCTCCTCACCCGAGGGGTGGTGGGCACGGTGCTCTACGCGGTCGACAAGGACACCCACAACGCGCTGCGGACACTGGTCCCGGGCACCATCGGGCTGCAGGAGGTCGACGGCGCCCAGAAGCTCACCGCGGAGGGACCTCAGCTACCACGCGCCTACCGCGAACGGCGCGGGTAACCTTGTTCCCGTCGTAGCTGCGGCCCGCCGGGCTTCCGCTCCGCTCCGTCGGAGTCACACAGGACATGCCCCCACCCGCACGAGTTCTTTCGTGCTGCCTGGGGGATCCCTTGCTGTTCCGCGACTCCGCCGCCGCCGTGGGCGCCCTGTGTTTGTCCCGCGCGCTCTTCCTCCACATGACAGAGCAGTTCGTGCACGTCCACGGTCACAAGCCGAGTTCGTCCGAGGCCCGTTCGTGGGAACGGAGCATCCCCGTGCTCGCGAGCGCGCTCAACGACGCGGGGCTCGGGCAGGTGGAGATGATCCTCGAGTACGGGCTCCCGCTGAACAGCAAGCGCGCCGACGTCGTCCTGGCCGGCGTGCACCCCAGGACCGGCCAGCCGTCGTACGTCGTCGTGGAACTGAAGCAGTGGAGCAGCGCCGAACCGGACGACGACGATCCGTCGCTGTGCCGCGTAGACGCCTATACCCGGGCTGTGTTGAACCCGGTCGACCAGGTGCGCGGCTACTGCGAGTACCTCATCTCCTTCAACGGAGCGCTGGCCAAGCACCCGGACCGCGTCAGCGGCGCCGCGTATCTCCACAACGCCACCGAGTTCGGCGTCAGCGGGCTCTTCGAAACCCGTCAGAACCAGTACGGCCAGCTCTTCATCGGTGCACGTCGCGGGGAGTTCGTCGAATTCCTGCGTACGAAGCTGGGAACGGACTCCGGCGTCTCGGCCGCGGACGAACTGGTCAACGCCAAGGTCGGCCCGTCCAGGCAACTGATGACGGTCGCCGCCGAAGAGGTCCGCGAGCGCGAGCAGTTCGTTCTGCTGGACGAGCAACAGGTCGCCTACCGGCAGGTGCTCAATGCCGTACGCCGCGCGAAGGACTCCGACCACAAGGAAGTCGTCGTCGTCACCGGCGGGCCCGGCACCGGTAAGAGCGTCATCGCCCTGTCGCTCCTGGGTGAGCTGTACCGGCAGGGCACCACGGCCCTGCACGCGACCGGCTCCAAGTCCTTCACGCGCACGATGAGGAAGGTCGCGGGTGCCAGGAGGCCTGCGATCCAGGATCTCTTCAAGTACTTCAACAGCTTCATGACCGCCGGGCGGAACAGCCTCGACGTACTGATCTGCGACGAGGCCCACCGCATTCGGGAGACTTCGGCCAACCGTTTCACGCGGGCGTCGAACCGCACGGGCAAGCCCCAGATCGAGGAGTTGATCGACGCGGCACGGGTCCCCGTCTTCCTGCTGGACGAGCACCAGGTCGTACGCCCCGGCGAGATGGGCACGGTGTCCGACATCAAGGCGGCAGCGGCGAAGAAGGGACTCCACTGTGTGGTGGTTCCGCTGGAAGGCCAGTTCCGGTGCGGTGGTAGCGACGCGTATCTCCGCTGGGTGGTGCGGCTGCTGGGACTGGAGCCCGGCGGCCCGGTGAGCTGGGAGCCCGACGGCAGGATGGAGTTGCTGGTCGCGGAGAGCCCGCAGGAGATGGAAGCGTTCCTCGACGGCCGCCGCTCACAGGGCTATAGCGCGCGCATGTCGGCCGGGTACTGCTGGAAGTGGACGAAGGCAGCGCCGGACCGGCAGGTACTCCCCCCGGACGTGGTCATCGGGGACTGGCAACGGCCCTGGAACGTCTCCGGCGACCGGGCCATCTCAGGCGCACCGCCGTCAGCCCTCTGGGCAACAGACCCGGCCGGTTTCGGGCAAGTGGGCTGCGTGTACACGGCACAGGGCTTCGAGTACGACTGGAGCGGCGTCATCATCGGCCCGGACCTGGTCTGGCGCGGCGACCGCTGGGTCACCGACCGTACGGCGTCCAGGGACCCTGTCTTCAAGAGGTCGACGCCCGACGCGGATGTGGACCGGCTGATCCGCAACACCTACAAGGTGCTGCTGACGCGGGGGATGATCGGCACGGTGGTGTACTCGACCGACCCCGAAACGCGCGCGAAGCTGCGCGAGCTGGCAGGTTCGGCGACCGAAAGCCTCGCCGGCGTCTGACGCCGAGTGTTCCACACGCATCCCAACGCGGGCGGGCGGGCCTTCGCTCCCGGTAGATCTGCCATCAGCAGAAAGGGAGACCGCTCCAGCACAAGAGCCCGACATGCTGGGCTGATGCCGAACGACGATCACACCGAAAGCCTCCTCGCGGCCGAACGACGCCTTCAGGCCGCTCAGTTCGCCTCCGCCGTCGACGCACTGGACGAACTGCTCGACGAGGCGGGACGTTTCACCGGGCCCGATGGACGCCTCTACTCGAAGGACGACGACCTGGACACCCACCGAACCGGCCACCAGGTGCTGACCGGCCTCGAGGAAGGGACCTCCAGGTGTTCGCCACAGCGCACACCGGCGTCACCTGGTTCCTCGGAACACTGGAGGGCTCCCCCGGCGGGCAGGCGTTGCGTGCACGGATGCGCTACACCCGGACCTGGAGCCGCGACCGGGCAGCCTGGAAGATCATCGCGGCGCGCGCCACCTTCGTCACCGAATGAACCCCACGGCCCGGGTTCAGTCTTCTTCCAGGGGCCAGGTCTCCCAGACCGAGTCCAGGCGCCGGTACGCGTCGTCGAACCAGGCGTCGGCCAGGGGGACGGTGACCGTCACCGTCGTCAGGGAGTCGGAAGGGTCCTTGATCGTGACCTGGCACCGGTCGTCGTCCTCGTCGAGCTCGACGACCAGCCACGGATCCCGCGTTCCCTCGCGCCAGGCGATGTCCCGGCCCGCGTCGAGCGAGTCCAGAGCCTGCTGCCACTCCCCCAGATCCTCGGGGCCGACCCAGGTCTTGAGGGTGCCGCGGACGAACGGCGTATCGACCACGAACTCCCCGACCAGGACATCCCCCTCGTCAGGACGCTTCCGCTGCTCCTTCCCGTCGATCCGGAGAACGACGCTGTTCCCGTCCCCCTCCAGACGGATCAGGTCGATCGGACCCTCAGCCATGACAACCCCTCCCGGCTCGCACACGTCGCCGAAGACTAGCCGCCACCACTGACACGGCATCGGCTGAGGGCGCATCAGCCCGCGCAAGCCCCGGAGTTCGGCGACGTGTCGGCCGTGGGCCGCGCCCCGGCCCCGCCCCTCACGCCCTCCCACCGGCCCGACTACGTACGCCGCAAGGTGGCCCAGCAATCCCCCGCGCGGGCAAGGAACTTCTGAACCCCGAGGACACAGGCCGTGCACAGGCCGCCCCAAAGCGCCGCCGGGGCACGGGCTGAGGCGGCCCGGGGACGGCGTCCGGGTCCCCGACCTGGGGTGACGGGAGGGCGGGCCGGGGTGTCAGTGGGCTCCCGTATCCTTCCGGCCACCGCACATCGACCGGGAGGACCAAGAGAATTGAGTCGTCTTTCTGCTTTCCCGCTGCCCTTTCAGGCATCGCGTTCCCTCTCGTTCGCGAAGCCTCGCACCCTGCGGGAACTTGAGATGATGCAGTGCAGCGCCCATATTCGGGCGAAGCCGGAGTGGTTCGACAAGATGAACGACGCCGGCGTCGTCGCCAGGTGGACGCAAGAGGCGATCTCCCAGGGCCTTACCGGAGCGCAGGTCCGTTATGTGCTTGACGAGCTCGCGCATTACGCGGCGCTGCGCGACGGAAGCACCGGCGTGGAGGTTTCCGCCGTCGACGGGGTGTGGCAGTCGGACCGGCTGGTCGATGACGAGCTGCGGTCCCGGTTGCGGGAAGCGGTCCGGGTGCTGGAGGAGGTTCCGGAAGAGGAGCGGGACTGGCATCCCGGGTCCGACTGGCAGGTGCTGGATCTGGTTCATCCGTCCCTGTTCTGTCTGGTGAACGGCGTGAGCAGCGCGCCGGAGCGGGCGTGGCAGAATCCGACGGACCGCTGGTCGACGTACGAGTTCTCGGAGAAGTTCCAGTGGCTGCCCACCGACGTCGACGTCAGTGCCGACGGCGAGGTCAACTTCCGTTCGTACGTGAACAATGTCCACCCCGAGGCCCATCGCGAACTGGCCGCCGTCCTCCCCGACCTGTTCGCCCGCCTGCGGCCGCTGCTGGAGAACGTGCTCACCGACCTGCGCCATCCGCGCCCCCTGCGGATCGAGGCGGATCCGTACGGGTGGTACGACTCGGAGCCGGAGTATCCGGACGAGGCGGACCACAGTGACAAGGCGGCCCACGAGGAGGCCGTACGTGCCTGGGAGCAGGCCCAGGACGACTGGTGGGAGAACCGCAGCCCGGTCATCCCGGACGCGCCGGCCTTCACCGCGCCCGAGCCGCCGGACGACTCCGCCCGCGTCGACCTGCGCGGCCGGCGGCTCCAGGTCATAGTCAAGCTGGCCACGATCCATCTCACCCCGGACAGGCCCGAGTACGCCGGGGGGTCGTGGCACGTCGAGGGGATGGTGAACGAGCGGATCGTCTCGACCGGCATCTACTACTGGGACAGCGAGAACATCACCGAAAGCCGGCTGAGCTTCCGGGCGGCCCTCGACGACCCGAGCTACGAGCAGAACGACGACAACGGTGTGCGGGAGGTCTACGGCCTGGAGAACGAGGACGCGCTGAACCAGGTCCTCGGCTCCGCAGCCACCCCGGCGGGCCGCTGCCTGGCCTTCCCGAACATCCTCCAGCACCGCGTCGGCGAGTTCCGCCTCGCGGACCCCACCCGCCCGGGATACCGCAAGATCCTCGTGTTCTTCCTGGTCGACCCGTCGAAGAACATCGTCTCGACGTCCGATGTGCCGCCGCAGCAGCCCTGGGCCGACACGTCGACCATGACGCTGGAGGAGGCCAAGGGCTACCGCGAACAGCTCATGCGCGAACGCAAGTTCTTCGTCGACGAACACAACGAGCAGCTCTACGAGCGGGAGTTCTCCCTCTGCGAGCACTGAGGCCGGCTCGGCGGGCCGGGCGCGATCGGTGGGTGAAGCCCGCCCAGCCCGCCAGGTCCTCCGGGCACCGTCGGTGGTGTGTCCGCGCGGCCCCTTGTGGTCCTGGCCGGTATTGCTCCGGCTGCGCCGGAACCGTTCTGCCGTGGGTTGCGTGACCTCCTTGTGTTGCCGGCTGATGCTGAGGGGGACCCATGAGGGCACGGACGATGGTGAGCGTGGCGTTGGCGGGGTGTGTGGCCCTGGTGGCGTGCGCGTGTGGTCCGGACAAGGCGAAGGACGACTCGGACGCGAAGGCCCCGGGGGCGTCGGAGGCATCCGCGTCCACGGAGGTCGAGAAGCCTTCGGCCGCCCCGTCCCCGTCCGCACCGAGCGAGAAGCCGTCCGCCTTGCCGGCCGGTGACCAGCCCGCGCCCAAGACGAAGGAGGGCGCGATCGAGCGGTACGAGGTGTATCTCCACGCCGTGGGCCGTGAGGACGTCGACACCGTCTGCGAGGTCGCCGGGCCCGCCGCCGAGAAGGGGGAAGCCGAGGGAGTCGGCCCGTGCACGACGGCGTTCCTCGCCATGTTCCAGATGATCTCGCCGGAGCAGAAGGAGGCCCTGAAGACCGCCACCGTCGACCCGCAGGGCGTCGCCGTGCTCGCCCCCGACAAGGTCGAGATTCCGGCCGAGGCGATCAGGGCCTCCGTCACCTTCACCGACAGCGACCTCGGCAGGCGCACCATGGGGTACCTCAAGGACGAGTGGTTCATCACCGACTGAGCCCGTCCCCGTGGCGTACGGAGCCGCCCGCCCGACGGCTCCGTACGCCACGGGGGGGCCAGGCGGCACGCCTTTCTCCAGACGCCACCGTCACTCTGCGTAGCATCCCTGCCGCCCGGGGCGAAGCCCGGCGGCCGGCCGGATGCCCTGGTCGGCCCCGGTACGCGCCCGCCCGCGGCGGGTGAAGATGCCGGACCGCGCAGGTGCGGCACAATGGAAGTGCCATGGTCGGGGTTGTGGCCCCACGCGGCAGGCTCTACCGCGCGCGTATGCGCAATCGCCCGGCCTGTCTCTCGCGCGTCATGCGGAGTCGAGAGGCGAGAGGAGGGCGGTCGTCATGACCAGTATCACCAAGCGTATCGGCGCCCTGTTCCGGATCAAGGCGAACAAGGCGCTCGACCGGGCCGAGGACCCGCGCGAAGTCCTGGACTACTCGTACCAGCAGCAGTTGGAGATGCTGCAGAAGGTACGGCGCGGTCTGGCCGATGTCGCCACCAGCCGCAAGCGCATCGAGCTGCAGGCGGACGAGTTGCGGCAGTCCACGGGCAAGCTGGAGGGCCAGGCACAGCAGGCGCTCGCGGTCGGCCGGGAGGATCTGGCCCGCGAGGCGCTCACCCGCCGTACCGCCGCGGCCTCGCAGATCGCCGATCTGCAGGATCAGCAGACCTCGCTGCAGGCGGAGGAGGAGAAGCTGACCCTGGCCTCGCAGCGCCTCCAGGCGAAGGTGGACTCGTTCCGTACCCGCAAGGAGACGATCAAGGCCACCTACACCGCGGCCGAGGCCCAGACCCGGATCACCGAGGCCGTCAGCGGCGTCGGTGAGGAGATGGGCGACGTCGGCCTCGCCGTGCAGCGGGCCGAGGACAAGACCGAGCAGATGCAGGCGCGCGCGGGTGCGCTGGACGAGCTGATCGCTTCCGGGGCACTGGAGGACGCCACGCTGCCGGGCGGCCGGGACGACATCGAGACCGAGCTCGAGCGCGTGGGTGCGGATCAGGACGTGGAGATCGAGCTGGCCCGGATGAAGGCGCAGTTGCCCGCCGGTTCCGGCCCGGAGGCGCAGGGAGGTCCCGGCGCCGCCGAGGGCGGCTCGGACGAGGAGGCGACGTCATGATCATCCGGATTCTCGGCGAGGGCCAGTACGAGGTCGCCGACCAGCACCTGGACCGGCTCAACCACCTGGACACCGCCCTCCAGTCGGCCGCGGACGCGGGTGACGAGGGAGCGTTCGGCACCGCTCTGTCCTCGCTTCTGGACGTCGTACGCAGCCTGGGCCGGCCGCTGCCGGACGAGGAGATCACGCCGTCCGACCTGGTACTGCCCGACGAGGGCACCAGCCTCACGCAGGTGGGGCAACTGCTTTCCGACGATGGTCTGATCCCGGGGTGAGAACTGATGCGCAGCCGCTTTGAGCCCGACCGGCGACTGACCACCCGCATGGTGGTCACGATGTTCCTGCTCGGGCTGGTGTACGTGGCCTTCGTCGCCGCGCTGATCGCACTGCTCAAGTCCGTCGTGCTGGTGGTGGTCATCGCCGCCGGGGTGCTGGCGGTGCAGTACTGGTTCTCGGACCGGATCGCCCTGTACGCGATGCACGGCAGATTCGTCACGCCCGAGGAAGAACCCCAGTTGCACGGCATCATCGACCGGCTGTGCGCCACCGCGGACATGCCCAAGCCGCGGGTGGCCGTCTCCGGGATGGACCTGCCGAACGCCTTCGCCACCGGCCGCAACGCCAACCACGCCGTCGTCTGCGTCACCAGGGGACTGCAGCGCCGCCTGACGACCGAGGAGCTCGAAGGCGTCCTCGCCCACGAGCTGTCCCACATCGCGCACCGCGACGTGGCGGTGATCACCATCGCCTCGTTCCTGGGCGTGATCGCGGGACTCGTCGTCCGCTTCGCCTTCTACTCCCAGCTCTTCGGCGGACGCTCGCGCGACCAGAACACCGTCGTCATCCTCGCCGCGGTGATGGCGGTCTCGGCAGTCGTCTACGCGGTCAGTTTCGTGCTCATCCGCGCCCTCTCGCGCTACCGCGAGCTCGCGGCCGACCGCGCCGGGGCCATGCTGACCGCCAAGCCCTCCGCGCTGGCGTCGGCCCTCACGAAGATCAGCGGGGACATCGCCCGTATCCCCACCCAGGATCTGCGCACCTCGCAGGCGTTCAACGCGTTCTTCTTCACCCCCGCCATCCGCCCCGGCACCGCGATGGCCAACCTGTTCTCCACCCACCCCTCCCTGGAGCGCCGTCTGGAGGCCCTCGCGGGGATCTCCGCCCAGCTGGGCGAACCGGGCGGCGGCGGGGACGCCGAGGGAAGGAGCTGAGACCTCGTGGGCTTCCTGGATTCCCTGTTCGGCCGGTCCAAGCCGGTCAAGCCCGACCTCGACCAGCTCTTCGGGCTCCCCTCCGCGGCGATCACGCTCCAGGCGGCCGTCGGCTTCACCCCGACCGGTGCGGGCTCGGTGTGCTTCGCCTCCATCGAGGGCGGGGCCTTCGCGCAGGTCCAGCAGGAGGTACGGGCCCTGCTGGACGCCGACTCCGAACGGGCCGGCGCGCCGGTGGAGTTCAGCCGCGACGACTACGGGTATTCATGGCTGCTCTCCCGCCGTACTCCGGACGACCTGCCCGCGCTGGTGGGCGACCTGCACGCGGTGAACTCGGCGCTGGAGGACAGCGGCTTCGGGCCGCAGCTCCTCTGCTCCCTGGTCACCTTCCACGACGCCGAGCAGCGCTCCATGGCGCTGGTCTACCTCTACAAGCGCGGCACCTTCTACCCCTTCGCCCCGATGCCCGGCGAGAAACGCGACAACCCACTGGAACTCCAGGTCAAGGCGGTGGTCAAGGACGACCTGCGCGTCGAGGAGGACCTGACCCGCTGGTTCCCGCTGTGGGGCGCGCCCGGCCTGTGAGGTCCACCGCGGCGCTCAGCCGGCCGTGATCATCTCCTGGAGCACGTCGTCGAGCGGGGTGGGGTGGAGGTCGAACGTCTCCTCGATACGGGAGGAGTCCAGGACGAACGGCTGCTGGAACTGGTACTGCATCTCCGGCAGTTCCCGCGCCACCGGCGAGAACAGCCCGCCGGCGCGGAGCAGCCAGCCCGGCATGGCGCGCAGCCGCGGCTCGCGTACCTCCGCCAGCCGGGCCAGGCCGGCGGCCAGTTCGCGTACGGAGACGGGCGGAGGCGTGGGCGCGTGCCAGACGCGGCCCCAGGCCCGCTCGTCCTGCGCGACCGTCACCAGCGCCCGGGCGGCGTCGCGGGTGGCCGTCCAACTGTGCGGGGCGTCCAGGTCGGCGGGCACCAGCGCGGGCTTGCCGGCCAGCACCTTGGGCGCGACGGTGACGGTGATGACGGAGTACGCCCCGGCGCCGATGAAGTCCGAGGCCCGTACCGTCGTCAGGCGCACCCGGCCGGCCTCGTGCGCGGCGTCGGCCTGCCGCCAGACCTCGGCCCGGACGCGGCCCTTGACGCTGGCGGGGGCCAGGGGCAGGTCCTCGGTCATGGGGCCTTCGACCGGCCCGTAGGCGTAGAGGTTGTCGAGCATGACGTAGTCGGCGCCGGTGCGTTCCGCCGCGGTGAGCAGCCCTTCGGCCAGCGGCGGGAGGGCCGTGGGCCAGGTGTGGTACGGCGGGGCGGCGCAGTTGAACAGGGTGGCGGCACCCCGGGCGACCTCCGAGAGCCGGTCGGCGTCGGCGGCGTCGGCGGCCACGCGCTCGATCGACGGGTGCTCGGGCCCCCCGCCGCCGCGGGTGACGAGGCGGACGCGGTGGCCGGCGTCGGCGAGCAGACGTGCGGTGGCCACGCCGGTGCCACCGGCACCGACCACGACGGCGAGAGACATGCGCTTCTCCAGGGCTCCGGACGGGCTCGGTGCAGGGCGCGGCAACCCGGACGCACGGCACGGGCCGGTTGCCGAACACCTGGAGATTCAGACTATGCCTGCGGCGGATCAGGCCGCGGTGGACCCCGCACCGGGTCGGCGGTAGCTACACGGCATTGGTACCAGCCGGTGCGGCCGACCGACAGCCGGATATCCCATCCGGCTGGGCGAATTCGCGGCCGGTGTACTGGCAGCCAGCACCGCGCCCTCAGGTGCCCCCGTCGGCGGCGACGGCCCGACGCCGTCCGCGTAACGCGCCTGAAAAACGTGTGCGCTAACGTGTCCGGGCTCCGGGCCGGGACGGCGCTCGGAGGGACCGGAGCCGGAAGGGCGGGTGGGACGCGTGCGACTGACTCCCCGGGAGCAGGAGCGGCTGCTCATCCACGTGGCCGCGGACGTGGCCGAGAAACGCCGGGCCCGCGGGCTACGGCTCAATCACCCGGAGGCGGTCGCGCTCATCACTTCCCACGTGCTCGAAGGCGCCCGCGACGGCCGCAGCGTCGCCGACCTGATGGCCTCCGGTCGCAAGGTGCTCACTCGCGACGACGTCATGGACGGCATCCCGGAGATGCTGCACGACGTACAGGTGGAGGCGACCTTTCCGGACGGGACCAAGCTCGTCACCGTCCACGACCCCATCGCCTGAGGGGAGACCGGCCGTGATCCCAGGAGAGATCCGCTACGGTGACGGGGCCGTCCGCCTGCACGAGGGCGCGGACGTCATCCGGCTCACCGTGCTCAACGCCGCCGACCGGCCCGTCCAGGTCGGCTCCCACTACCACTTCGCCGAGGCCAATCCGGGCCTGGAGTTCGACCGCGCCGCCGCCCGCGGCAGGCGCCTCGGCGTCGCCGCGGGGACCGCCGTGCGCTTCGAGCCCGGCGTGCCCGTGGAGGTCGAGCTGATCCCGCTCGCCGGCCGGCGCGTGGTGCCGGGGCTACGCGGCGAGACGGGCGGAGCGCTCGATGGCTGAGCTGTCCCGCGCCGCGTACGCCGACCTCTTCGGGCCGACCACCGGCGACCGCATCCGGCTCGCCGACACCGACCTGCTGATCGAGATCGAGGAAGACCGCGCCGGCGGCCCGGGGCGCGCGGGCGACGAGGCGGTCTTCGGCGGCGGCAAGGTCATCCGCGAGTCCATGGGCGTCTCCCGCGCCACCCGCGCCGACGGTACGCCGGACACGGTGATCACCGGCGCCGTCGTCCTCGACCACTGGGGCGTCGTCAAGGCCGACGTCGGCATCCGCGACGGGCGCGTCACCGCGCTCGGTAAGGCCGGCAACCCCGACACCATGGACGGCGTGCACCCCGAGCTGGTCATCGGCCCGGAGACCGAGATCGTCGCGGGCAACGGCAAGATCCTCACCGCGGGCGCCGTCGACGCCCACGTCCACTTCATCTGTCCCCAGCTCGCCGACGAGGCGCTCGCCTCCGGCGTCACCACCCTCATCGGCGGCGGTACGGGCCCCGCCGAGGGCAGCAAGGCCACCACCGTCACCCCGGGGCCGTGGCACCTCCGCCGGATGCTGGAGGCCATGGACGGCGTCCCCGTCAACGTCGGCCTGCTCGGCAAGGGCAGCACCGTCTCCAGCGAGGCGCTGCTCAGCCAGCTCCGCGGCGGCGCCCTCGGCTTCAAGATCCACGAGGACTGGGGCGCCACCCCCGCCGTCATCGACGCCTGCCTCGCCGTCTGCGAAGAGACCGGCGCGCAGCTCGCGCTCCACAGCGACACTCTCAACGAGGCCGGCTTCGTCGACGACACCCTCGCCGCCCTCGCCGGCCGTACCGTCCACGCCTACCACGCCGAGGGCGCCGGCGGCGGCCACGCCCCCGACATCATGACCGTCGTCTCCGCACCCCACGTCCTGCCGAGTTCCACCAACCCGACCCGCCCGCACACCGTCAACACCGTCGAGGAGCACCTCGACATGCTGATGGTCTGCCACCACCTGAACCCCGCGGTGCCCGAGGACCTCGCCTTCGCCGAGTCCCGCATCCGGCCCTCGACCATCGCCGCGGAGGACGTCCTGCACGACCTCGGCGCCATCTCCGTCATCTCCTCCGACTCCCAGGCCATGGGCCGCATCGGCGAAGTCGTGCTGCGCACCTGGCAGACCGCGCACGTGATGAAGAAGAGGCGCGGCGCGCTGCCCGGCGACGGGCGCGCCGACAACCTGCGGGCGCGCAGGTACGTCGCGAAGTACACGGTCAACCCCGCCGTCGCCAACGGCGTCGACCACGAGATCGGCTCCGTCGAGCCCGGCAAGCTCGCCGACCTCGTCCTGTGGGACCCGGCGTTCTTCGGCGTCAAGCCGCAACTGGTGATCAAGGGCGGCCAGATCGCGTACGCGCAGATGGGCGACGCCAACGCCTCCATCCCCACCCCGCAGCCGGTCCTGCCGCGCCCCATGTACGGCGCCGCCGGCCGCGCCCCGTACGCCAACTCCGTCTCCTTCGTCTCCCCCCTCGCGCTGGACGACTGCCTCGGCGACCGCCTCGGGCTGGGCAAGGCACTCGTCGCGGCCCGCTCCACGCGGTCGCTGACCAAGGCGGACATGAGGCTGAACGACGCGACCCCGGACGTACGTGTCGACGCCGACAGCTTCACGGTGACCATCGACGGCGACGTGGTCGAGCCCGCCCCGGCGGCGGAGCTGCCCATGGCCCAGCGCTACTTCCTGTTCTGAGCCATGCCGCCGCCGCCCGCCACCCGCGCCGCGCTGCTCGTGCTCGCCGACGGCCGCTTCCCCGCCGGCGGCCACGCCCACTCCGGCGGCGCCGAACAGGCCGTCGCCGCCGGGCGGATCACTGACGCCGCGGAGTTGGAGGCGTACTGCCGCGGCCGGCTGCACACGTCCGGTCTCACCTCCGCCGCCCTGGCCGCGGCCGCCTGCGCCGGGGCCGACCCGCTCAGCCTCGACGAGGCCGCCGACGCCCGCACCCCGTCACCCGCCCTGCGCGCCACCGCCCGCCGGCTTGGCCGCCAACTGCTGCGGGCGGCCCGCGCCGCCTGGCCGTCCGCGGAGCTGGACGCCCTCGCCGAGGCCGGTCCGCGCGGTGTCCACCAGCCCGTCGTCCTGGGCCTCGCCGCCCGCGCGGCGGGCCTCGGCCCCGGCGACGCCGCGCACACTGCCGTCTACGAGGCGGTCTCCGGGCCGACGACCGCGACCGTACGGCTCCTCGGGCTCGATCCCTTCGAGGCCGCCGGCGTCCTCGCCCGCCTCGCCCCCGAACTGGACGACGTCGCCGCACGGGCCACGGAGGCGGGTGTCCGCGCCGCCGCCGGAGGCCGGGCCGATGTGGGGGAGGTGCTGCCCGCGGCGGGCGCCCCGCTCCTCGACATCGCCGCCGAGGAGCACGCCGTCCGGACGGCGCGGCTCTTCGCCTCGTAGGCAGACCTCAGCCGACCTCGTACGAACCCCAGGGAGACGGCATGCACCTCGACCACCCCGAGACCGCCCCGCAGCGCTACACCTATGGCACCGCCACGCGCCGCCCCGTCGCGCCCCCGACACCGGCCGGGAGCACGACCCGCCGCCGCGCCCTGCGCCTCGGACTCGGCGGCCCGGTGGGCTCCGGCAAGACCGCCACCGTCGCTGCGCTGTGCCGGCTGCTGCGCGACGAGCTGTCGCTGGCCGTCGTCACCAACGACATCTACACCCGTGAGGACGCCGAGTTCCTGCTCCGCGAGGCCGTGCTACCGCCCGAGCGGATCACCGCCGTGGAGACCGGCGCCTGCCCGCACACCGCCATCCGCGACGACATCTCCGCCAACGTCGAGGCGGTCGAGGAACTGGAGGCAAGGGTGGGGCCCCTCGACGTGGTCCTGGTGGAGTCCGGCGGCGACAACCTCACGGCCACCTTCTCCCGCGGCCTGGCCGACGCGCAGCTCTTCGTCATCGACGTCGCGGGTGGTGACGACATCCCCCGCAAGGGCGGGCCCGGCGTCACCATGGCCGACCTGCTCGTCGTCAACAAGACCGACCTGGCACCGCACGTCGGCTCCGACCTTGCGCGCATGGCGCGCGACGCGCGGGCCCAACGCGGCGAGAAGCCGGTGGTGTTCACCTCGCTGGCACGGGAGGGCGGCGTGCAGCCGGTCGCGGACTGGCTGCGCGAGCGCGTCGCCGCATGGCGCACGGCGTGACGGACGTCCGAGCCGCGCCCGCCGGCCGTGCAGGCGAGGCCGCGCCACGCCCGCCCGGCCCGCCGGCTCCGGGCGCCGGGGCTCCCGGCCCCCGCCGGTCCCCCGCGCGCGTGCCCGCCGGCGGAGTCCGCGCCCACGCCCGTATCACCGCCGCCCCCGACGCGCGCGGCGGCACCGCACTGCCGGAGCTGGCCGGGGACGGGCCGCTCGCCCTGCGCCGGATCCGGGCGGGCGCCGGGGAGGCGCGGGTGTGCCTGGTCGGGGCCATGGCCGGACCGCTCGGCGGCGACCGGTTGCGGCTCGACGTGCGGGTCGAAGCCGGTGCTGCCCTGAGCGTCACCAGCGCCGCCGCGACCCTGGCCCTGCCGGGCGCCGCCGGCGAACCCGCCCGCTACGACGTGCGCCTCGCCGTCGGCGACGGCGCCGAGTTGCGCTGGCTGCCCGAGCCACTGGTCTCCGTGCGCGGCAGCAGGCTCCACGTCACGTACCGCGTCGACCTCGCGCCCACCGCCCGCCTGATGCTCCGCGAGGAGCAGGTGCTCGGCCGTGCCGGCGAGCCGCCCGGCCGACTCGTCTGCCGCCTCACGGTACGCAGCGGCGGCCGACCGCTCCTCGACCAGACCACCGACTACGGGCCCGGCGCCCCCGCGTGGGACGGCCCCGCCGTACTCGCGGACAACCGCGCCACCGGGCAACTGCTCATCGTCGCCCCCGAGTTCGCCGACACCCCCGCGGAACCGTACGTCCTCGCCCCCGGCCGCGCCGTCATCACCCCCCTGCCCGGCCCCGGCACGCTCACCACCGCCGTCGCCCCAGACTCCCTGCTCCTGCGCGCCCTGCTGGACGACGCCCACACCCGAACCACCGCCCCGCACAGAACGCCACCGGCAGGTCCGCCCCCTTGATTCCGTTGTCCACGACATAGGCGGCGCGAATCCCGCGCGTACACCCACTGCCCCACTCGGGATGCGAAGCCCCGGGATCGCGACGACGATCGACAGGTGGGCACGGGCGTGCCCAGAGGCCAACGAGAGGTGGAATGACCCATGAGGGTGTTGCTGACCGCCCAGATGGACACCGAGAAGGCGAACCAGGCGATCACGGACAATACGCTCCCCAAGACGATGTCGTCGCTGCTCGAGCAGGTCAAGCCGGAGAGCGTGTTCTTCGGGGCGAAGGACGGGGTGCGTACCGTGTTCATCGTCTTCGACCTGAAGGAGCCGTCCGACATGCCCTCCGTCGCCGAACCGCTCTTCCAGGAGCTCGGCGCCAAGGTGACCGTCATGCCCGTGATGAACTTCGACGAGGTTCGGGCCGGTCTGCAGAAGTACGGATCGAGCTGACCGCCGACGCGTTCGGCCCGCTCACCCTCGGGCGCCCTCGCGACCTTCGCCTGCAGGCGGGTGATCTCCTTGTCCTGAACCGTGCACGTATCTCCACGCCGGGCACGGTGTCAGGCCGTGAGCGGCACCGGATGGATCTCGTCCGCCGGGTGGCCGGCGCGCTCGTGAATGCGCATCACCGCCTCCGCCGACGGCGCCTCCGACAGGCAGTAGACCTCGCCGGACCGAGGGTCCGCCCAGGTTTGCTTGAAGTGCACCCGCTCCTCGGTCTCGATGGCCCGGTCCGCGCGGTGCGCTTCCTGCAGTTGCTCGCTCGTGATCCCCTTCATCCCGTGGTGAACGTCCATGAACTCGGCCATGATCATGCACCTCCTGATCGCCGGTACCTCCATACTGCACCCGGCATCGGAAGCGCACCTGATGAGCGACTGAGCGTCACCGATCGATCATCCAGGGTGGTCGAAACCGAGAGGTCGGCCCGAGCGGCCACTTGGTACGCGGCGTCGCGTGGAGCATCTCCCCGACCCGTGTTCGCCCGCCGCCCGGCGAGGCGTCGATCGCTCCGCTGCGCGCTTCGCGACAATAACCCAGAAGACATCTGAGTCCAGGCGAAAGGTGTAGACGGGGCATGGTCGACGGCCGGCTCACCCTCACCATGGTCGACACCGGGCGGGTGCCCCCGCTGCTGGCGCTGGCGGCCCTGGTGGTCACCTTCCTCGTCACCCGGGGCATCACCCGCATGATCCGCGCCGGCCGGGGACCGTTCCGGAACGTCGACCCTGGCGGGATGCACATCCACCACGTGGTGCCGGGGGTCGTTCTCATGGTGATCGGGGGCTTCGGCGCGGTCTTCGTGGAGGGAGGCGTGGTCGCCGAGTCCGTGGTCGCCGTCGTGTTCGGCATGGGCACGGGTCTGGTGCTCGACGAGTTCGCCCTGATCGTCCACCTGCACGACGTCTACTGGACCGAGCAGGGCCGCGCCTCGGTCGAGGTCACCGTGCTGACGGCCGTGGTCGTCGGCATGGTGCTGATCGGCTCGTCCCCCTTCGACGTGGACGACCAAGGAGGGCTGCAGGAGCAGGGGGCGCTCCTGTGGGCGGTCAACCTCGTCGTCGGCGCCCTCATCGCCGTGGTCTCCTTCGCCAAGGGCAAGTTCCGCATGGGCGTGCTCGGCGTGGTCATCCCCCTGGTCGGAGCGGTCGGCGCGATCCGCCTGGCCCGTCCCAAATCGCCCTGGGCGCACCGCTTCTACACCCGCCGACCGCACAAACTCGCCCGCGCCACCCGCCGCGCGGCCCGTCACGACGCCCACTGGAACGGCCTGCGCACCCGCTTCCAGAACGCCATCGCCGGCGCCCCCAGCCAGCCCCGGCAGCAGGGCCGGGACCGGGACGGCCCTCCTCCGCCGCCCGAGTGATCCTCGGCGGGAAAATGCCATTGATGCCCTGTTCGGTGGCGCGGAGAGCGGTGCGGTGAGCGGGACGGGTCTCGGCAGCCTGGCCCTCCTCCTCAACCACGTCGACAGCTTCGCCAAGCTCCTCACACCCCACGACGACAACGGCCGGGCCCTCGCCGCCTGGATCATCAGCGCCCACCGCACGGGCCTGCCCCACCCGCAGTCCTTCTCCCGAGGCCCGCAGCAAGACCAGGACGCCGCCATCGCGGCCGTCACCCACCGCGAGCACGACGGCGGCACCGAAGGCGTCGACAACAGGACCAAAGATCAAGCGCCAGATGTACGGCAGAGCCAGCTTCCGCCTCCTCCGCCACCGCATCCTCCTCGGATAACCGCGACGCTCCGTCACCGCCGGACGTGAGACAGATCCGTCTACTGGACACACCCCACCGATGGTGTCCGCCAAAGCTGAACAAGCTCCGACCAGTTCACTCACACCGGGATCAACAACCCAGAACACCAACCGTTTCGGATCAATAGCGCGCTTGGCCGGGTCGCCCCGAGCCTGTCGCCACCGGTCCGGACAGGTCCGCCAGAGTCAGCTTCCGACCTCGAACTTCTCGCGAAGAGGCAGGTGCCTGGGTATGGTGCGGCAATGCGGTCACTTGACTACGCGGCGGTGTTGCCGTTACTGAGTAACGTCGAAGTCGTTGCCTCCACCATCGTCGCCGCCTGTACCGCGATCACAGGAGTCGTCGCTCTCACACGCGCCATCCGTTCCAACCAACGGACGGTGCGGGCGAAAAACCTCAAAATTGGCTGGCAGGTCGATTCAGGCCCCGACTCGACAGGTGCCCTCGTCCTCAACGAATCCACGGCCACGTTTCAGAAGTTGGTCGTCACTGTCACCTGTGGCTCACACCTGCGTACGGCCCGCAAGGACATCGCCGTCCTCCAGGCGGGCGACGCGCATCTGTGGCCGAGCGACGACGTCCACCGGTCGGTGAGGGCCAGGCCGTCTCCCGCGGATGCCTCGACCAGGCACCACGGCACACCGCACGATGTACAGATCACCTTCCGGGACGGCAAAGGCTACTGGTCCCTCAACGAAGAGCGGCTCGACCGGGTGCGGTCGCTGGTGGTCTGGGCGGAGCGGACCCGGGCTCGCACTCTGGCGAGATACTTCGGGTCTTCCAGTCCTTTCCGCAGAAAGTACGCGGTCTCTGTCAGGGTGGAGTCGTTCGACCGCACCGAGGCGCTGGAAGAAGCGCTCACCACACTCGTCGCGACTGGCCGCCCACCACGCGGCTACCACGTTCCGGATGTGGTGGCCGGGCCGCATGACTGGATCGGGCGCGTCGTACGGGAAGGCTCGGTACTCGAGCCGCCGTTCAGCCCGGCAGGGCTGGCTCGGATCTCCCCTGTCGCTGTGGAAGCGCTCACCAGCCAAGAACAGCTCTACGCGATACCGTACGTCTTCGACAGCGTGGCTCTGATCCGCAACAACGCGCTTGCGGGCAGCGGTCCGATGCCGACGACGTTCGACGAGGCCATCCGCGCCGGTGTCGCAGCCGTCGAAGCCAAAGGGATCGAGGACGGCGTCGGAGTCGCGCTCCAGGTCGGCTCCCCTGGTCCAGCGGGGAATGCTGGCGACCCTTACCACATGTGGCCACTGTTCTCCAGCTGCGGCGGGACGTTCTTCGGCCTGCGCAGGACTCCCTCCGAAGCGGGCGGCGCCGACAGGTTCGAGGACATCTCAGCGTGGCGCGAGAACTTCGTGAACGCGTTCGTCCGGCTGAGCGAGCTCGGCACCGGCCCGGGCGGGAGCGGCGCACTGAACCCGGACATCGGCCGCGCGGAAGCATTACCGCTCTTCCTGGAGAGCCGCGCCCCGTTTCTGGTCTGCTCGTCACGGGCCCTCGCCTCGATCAAGGACCAGCGCATGGACGTGAGCGTCGCCGCAGTACCTCCACTGGGTGACAGGCAAGCCGTGTCGATGGTCTCGGTGTACGGCTTCTACATCTACCGGGGCGCACCGAACGTTCCCGCGGCACGCGACCTGGTGACCTCCTATCTGTCCCAACCGGACGCGGGTGAAGACCTCAACAAGCTTCAGCAGCTGGTACCCGTACAGGAGGAGGCGATGGACACCGTCGCCGCCCGGGACGCGGTCCTGCGTCCGTACATCGGTCAATGTGACGACGGCCAAGTGATGCCGTCGTGGCCGGAGATGCGTGCAGCGTGGCAGCTCCTCGGACATACCGAGTACAAGGTGCTGGCCGGCGAGGGCGACCCGCATGCCGTGGCCGGGGAAGCCGCCGAGGCCGGATGGGAGCTACTCCAGGAGGCACGCGGCTCCCGGTAGCGAATTCCCCGAAGCTGACCCCAGAGTTGGGCCAGCTTGCGGGGTGCGATCCAGCTACCGGCTCAAGAACCGCCTCCAGGCCATCGAGCGGGAGACCGACGTGGCCTAACCAGTGGTGCACAAAACCTCGTACTCGATGGTGCACTCAGACGAGTACGCCGACACACGCGCTCGCGACGGGTCTTCGTCGTCTCCGCCCTGATCCGCAGCGTCCGGTGAGCCGGATCGACGTCCTCGGTCCGCAGCGAGCACAGTTCCTCGCGCCGCAGAGCGGCGTCGTAGGCCAGGGCGAGCATCACCCGGTTCCGTACCGGCTCCTGGCGGACGATGTCCAGCAGGTCGAGCCACTGCTGTTCGCTGGGGATCCAGGGCAGTTTCACCAGGCGCGGCACCAACCCCCGCTCGTGGCTGCCGAACTTCCGCCCCGGTGTGTAGCGGCCGCGGCCGACCGGGTTCGACTCCCGCAGTCCCTCCTCGATCAGGTAGTCGTAGAACAGGCGGACCGGGACCAGCCGCTGCTGGAGCGTCGCGTTCGCCAGACCCGCTCCCGAGTCCAGCGCGACCACATTGGTGCCCCGGCGGCTCGGCCGCGTGGACAGGTCCTTCACGAACGCCGCCACGTGCAGCCGGCTCGCCGTCACCGGGTCAACGTCGTCCCGCTCGCAGATCAGCAGGTACTCGGCCAGGCCCCGCGCGTACGCATCGATCGTCCGCGGTGCCCTTCCCAGGTCTGTCCACACCTGAAGCCACTCGGCCACCCGCTCATGCCGTCCAAGGACCGGCCACTTCTCCTCCAGCACCACCGCGCTGCCCAACACGCCTCCTCAGCCCATGGGGACGCCGCAGGATACGAGATGGCTCCTGCGGCGGGTGATTCCACGAAACTGATAGGCAGACGGTCTACTACCACTTCGCCCGCTGGCACCGAGCGGGTGTCGTCGCGTTCCTGCGCGACCAGCTCCGACGGCAGATCCGTACGAGCCAGGGGCGGTGTCCCTGGCCCGTGACCCTGATCGTCGACTCACAGTCGGTCAAGGGCGCCGAGACCGTCTCCAAAGCCACTCGCGGATTCGACGCGGGGAAGAAAATCAATGGCCGCAAGAGACATATCGCGGTCGACACCCTCGGGCTCCCGGTGATGATCACCGGGACACCCGCCGACACCACCGACCGCGACGCAGCCCGCGAACTCCTCTGGCGCCTGCGCGTCATGCAGCCCCAGATCACCCAGGTCTGGGCCGACTCCGCCTACGCCGGCCAGCTCACCAACTGGTCAGACGACTTCCTCAGCATGACACTCCGGACGTCTCCCGACCCCGCGGAGCGAAAGGATTCGTCGTCCTGCCGCGGCGCTGGAAGGTCGAACGGACCCTGGGCTGGATCATGAAAGCACGGCGCAATGTCCGCGACTACGAACGACTCCCTCAGCACTCGGAAGCCCACCTGACCTGGGCACTCATCACACTGATGACCCGCAGGATCACCCGCAACGGCCCCCACGCCAAGTGGGCGAAGAAGAGCTAACCGCCAGGCCGGGCCGCAGGCCCGCAAGACCGCCGCCCTCACCTGCTCCTCGGGCGCGCGGACGGGGCCGGGGAGCTCGGACGACTGCCATACGCGGGCGGCGGCCCCGCGGCCCCCGGGCTTTGGGAAGGGTGGGAAGGGGTGGGAGACTGCGCGGCCGGGCCAGGATACAGCGGAAGATATTCCGTCGCCGCAGCCGAGTAGGCAGGTGGGTTCGGCTCTCGGTAATTTTGGTGCAGTGTATTCAGCCGGTTTTGCAGAACAGTTTCAGGAGATCCATCAAATCGAACCTTTCGACCAAACACAAAGCCCGACCGATACACTCCGGCCACCGTTTCAAAATTTGGCCGACTATCGCCACCCAGATTGGCCGTGCGCCAATCTGCGTGCTCGCGTAGGTAATCCACGTCAACAGTGTGGTGAAGCTTGCCAGCCTCGAACCCATCCTTCCACACCTGGTGAAGGTGCCCATCGTTTCCACGTAGGCTGTCCGGCTGGGGGTTCGTTGCAGTCAGCTCGCCACCCTCTTCCAGCGCCGCTCGCTGCTGCGATGAGAGATCGTTGATGCTGGTGGGCACGTAGTCACTCAACGGCATGAAGTACCTCCAGAGAAGAATCACTATCTCCACGACGTAACTGCTCCCCGGAGCGGTTCAAAACCGCAAGCGCTGGAGGACACTCATCCACACAGCGAGCCACCAGCCGACAGGGATGTCAGACAGACACTCAGCTTGTGCTTTATCCACCGGCTTCGAACGGCGTCCCGTACGCGGTCACTCGGTAGGGGATTCACCGGACGTGGTCACGGCCTTCGGCTGATCCTGTGCTCCGACCAAGGATGCACTGACCAGCACAAAGGCCGTGGGGGAACGAGTTTGCTGCATCACGAAGCCGGGCGGGGCCCGTTCGCGCTGGCGTCACACTTCCGGGACGACTTCTTCGACTGCCTGACCGTCCGCGGGGACGCGCTGTTCGAGCTGGCCGACGCGCTGTTGTGCAAAGACGGTCCGGTAACCGCACCGGTGGACCTGACCTTGACGGCCGAACACCGGCGCGGGCACGGCGCGATGTACTCCGCGCTGAACCGCGGGGAGATCGACGTGCCCCGGCTGCGGCAGGTACTGGCCGGCCTGCCACAGCCCAGGGCCGCCGACGGGCGCCTGGTCCTCGCTGTCGACGTCACCCACTGGCTCCGCCCTGACGCCTCCACCAGCCCAGAGCGCCTGTTCTGTCACGTCTACGGCCGTAGCGGCCGGTCCTCGGACCAGTTCGTGCCGGGCTGGCCCTACTCGTTCGTGGCCGCGCTGGAGACAGGCCGCACATCCTGGTGCCAGCTCCTGGACGCTGTCCGGCTGGGCCCGGCCGACGACGTCGCCGAGGTCACCGCCGCCCAGGTCCGCCGGATCGTCGAGGACCTGATCGGCATGGGCCGCTGGAAGACCGGCGACCGCGAGGTCCTGGTCGTCTTCGACGCCGGCTACGACGCCCCGCGCATGGCCCACCTCCTGGCGGGGCTCCCGGTGGAAGTCCTCGGGCGGATGCGGGCGGACCGCGTGATGCGCCGGCCGGCGCCCTCCCGGGAGGAGTTCCACCTCGCCCACCCCTATGGCGGGCGTCCACCGAAGCACGGCGGGGAGTTCCGCTTCGCCAAACCGGAGACCTGGGGTGACCCGGACGCGGCAACGGTGCAGGTCACCGACCGCTACGGCACCGCCCGCGCAATGGCCTGGAACCGCATCCACCCCAGGCTGACCACTCGCTCCGCGTGGATCGACCACACCGCCGAGCTCCCCGTCATCGAGGGCACCCAGATCCGGCTCCAGGTCGACCGCCTGCCCGGCGGGAACGATCCCCTCCCGGTCTGGCTGTGGTCCTCAGCCACCGGCCTGGCCGGCGACGACATCGACATCCGCTGGCAGGCGTTCCTCCGCCGCTTCGATCTGGAGCACACCTTCCGGATGATCAAGCAGACCCTGGGCTGGACCCGCCCTAAGCTCCGGGCCCCCGCGGCCGCCGACCGCTGGACCTGGCTCGTGATCGCCGCCCACACCCAGCTCCGCCTCCTTCGTGAGGCAGCCGGGGATCTCCGCCACCCCTGGGAACGACCCGCTCAGCCCGGCCGTCTGACCCCGGCCCGAGTCCGCCGGGGGTTCAGAAACCTCCGCCCGCACTTGACCTGCCCGGCTCGTGCACCGAAACCCTCCCGGCCAGGCCCCGGCCGCCCTCCCGGCTCCAAGAACCGACACCCCGCCACCCACCACAACGTCGGCAAAACCGCCAAACGGCCCGAGAGCATCAAAGAACGATCACGGACCGGTGGATAAAGCACAAGCTCAGCGTCTCTGAGAACACGGTACGCACGCGACTGCGAGAGATCAGCCCGCTGCTTGCGGCCGACCTGGACCACCCCACCGTCCAAGCGCAACTGCTGCTGGCGCTGCGAGTCCCCCCTCTCCTCCGCCGGCCACCTCGCCCGCACGCCCGCTTCCCGGCCCGCCGGTGCCCACCGAACTCCTCAACGCCCACCAGGCCAAGAGCTGGGCATCCGCCCTGCTCGAACCGCTCGATAGGCCACTGCGTATCGCACTGCGATGCTGGCTCCAGCATCACGGCCGCACCGCTCCCGCAGCCACCGAGCTGGGACTGGCCCGCTCCACCCTCACCGCGTGGCTAGACAGGTGCGGCCACAAGCTCAACCTGGACCTGAACTCCGCCACGGCCAGGGCGGAACTGCAGCTGGCCGTCGAAACGGTCGCCGGCCCCGACGACGTACCTGCCGCACTGCCACGCCGCGGAGGCCGCACCTACCGGGGTCCACAGCCGCAGGCGCCGTCGACCGGATCCTGACCTGCTGCACCACCACGCCACCCGCGCCACGGCTGCAACGGCTGCAACGGCTGCAACGGCTGCAACGGCTGCAACGGCTGCAACGGCTGCAAGCAATGCTCGGCGACAGCGCCCCGCGTGACTTCCCGGGGCACGCCGGTATGCCGCCTATCACAAGGACGCCCGGCCGGCACCCGGCGACCGCAATCGCCACGGAGCCGTACGGAACGGTCCGAACACCGGGTGGAGATCCGGTGGTAAATCCCTCGGCGGCTCATCACCCGCTTACCGGAGGGTTCCGCAGATATCCGCGGGCTCGTATGGTTGCCTCGTCGGTCACCGCCAAAGGCGTGCTACGGAGGAGTCGGACTTGCGTGTTCGGAAGGCCGCGGTCCCACGGCCATAAGTGGAGTGAAGTCGTCCCGTTACCGATGCCCCAGCCGGAGGAGTCGAGTATGCACGCCGCATCACAGCCGGAGAGCACCGAAGCCGAACCCGGAACGGACGGGCGGCTGTATCCGGCGACCACCACCCAGACGAAGCGGCTCGCACTGTTACAGGGCCCCGACCGCTGGTGGAAGAATCCGTACGTATGGGCGTACTCCTACCCCGGCCGCCTCGACGTACCGCGAATGGAGCAGGCGCTGCGCCTCGTTGCCAGAAGGCACAGTGGCCTGCGCCTGTATTTCTTTCCGGATTCGATCGACACGGTCGGGTGCATTCCGCCCGGTGAGGCGACCTGGCCGCTGCGTGAAATGACCGCCGGTGCCGATCCGGCCGCCGCGGACGCCGAGGCGTACGCATGGTTGCAGGACATGTTCGCGCCGTTCGAACGGCCGCTGCTCCGCGCGGTCGTCCTGCACCGCCCGGAGAGCGACATGTTCGGCGTCTCCATCGAGCAGAGCATCCTCGACCACGCCGGCGCCATGGCCCTGTTCGACGACATCACCAAGGTGTACGACGGACTTGCCGACCGACCCGCGTCCGCCTTCGACGAACTGGTCACCGACGCCACCCGTTTCGCGCTCGATGAGCGCGCCTGGTTCGCCGGCGACGACGGCGCGGAGTCGCTCGCCTGGTGGGACGAGCACAACAAGGGACTCGGCGCCTATCCCGGCCTCGACCTGCCTGAGCTAGGCCCTTGCGAGCCGTGGGGCGAGATCATCAACTACGATCTCCAGCTGTCCGCCGACGACACGGCCCGGCTGAAGCAGTACGCGCGGCGGCTGCGCGTGACGACCACCATGCTCGCCTTCGCCGCAACCGCGGTGACCCTGCGGGCCCACGGGCACTCCGGGGACGTGCGTTTCCTCTTCGCCACGTCGCGGCGCATCTGGCCCGGCACGGAGAAACTCATCGGATACTTCTCGAACCGCATGATGCTGCGGATTCCGGTGACCGTGGAGGACACGGTTCCGTCGCTGGCGCCCAAGGTCCGGTCCGGAGTCCTGGACGCGATCTCGCACAGCATGTTCAGCCACGAGGAGTACGTCCGGGCCCGGTACCCCGACGCGTACGACCGGGAACCGACCGGATACGGGTATGTCAACACCGCGGTGTACGACCCGGCGCCGCGCCTCGGCGGCGTACCGCTCACGCGGGAATCCCTGCCCATGTTCGGCAAGGATTTCCACCAGCCCGGTCTGGCACTGGCGCTCTTCCTTTACGGCGACCGCCCGGCCGTGGCCAACGCGAGCTGCGCCGAGGGTATGTACACGCGCGAATTCGTCGAGACGATCACCCGGGACTTCGCGCGGACTTGCGTCGGCACCACCGGGGAATGAGGCGCCGCCTCCTGTCGGGCCCCACCGTATGGCCTTCCCGGGCTGCTGAGCCGCCGAGGGCGGAACGCCGGACCGGCCCGGGTGCCGCCCGCGGAGGGCGGCCACGACAAAGACCACCGAATAGCGAGGTTGGTTTGCGCATGAATTCCCATGTGATCGGGTAACGCCGTGGCGAATCCCTTACAAACGTACAGCGCGGCCGAGTTGGCCGCCCGGCGCAGCCTGAAGTGGCGGGAATACCCGCCGGACGTGCTGCCGATGTGGCTCGCCGAAACGGACACCCCGCTAGCGCCGCCGATCCGGGCCGCGCTGGCCGCCGCGCTCGACCGCGGCGACACCGGCTACGCGTACCACGCGGACCTGCCCGGCGCGTTCGCCGAGTTCGCCGCGCGCCGGTACGGGTGGCGGCCCGACCCCGCCCGCATCACCCTGGTCTCCGACGTGACGCAGGCGATCACCGAGTCGATCCGGCTGGTCACCGAGCCCGGCGACCGGGTCGTGCTGGACACCCCGGCGTACCCGGCGTTCCTCAGCCAGCTCCAGGCGCTCGGCCGGTGCGTCGTCGAGAACCCGATGGTGGACGGCCGGATCCATCTGACCGGGCTGGAGGGCGCCTTCGCGGCCGGGGCCAGGGCGTACCTCATGTGCAACCCGCACAACCCGACCGGCACCGTCGCCGACGTCGAGACCCTGTACGCGATCGCGGAGCTGGCCCACCGGTACGGCGTCCGGGTCGTCGTGGACGAGGTGCACGGCCCGCTGACGTACCCCGGCGTCGTGCACGTCCCGTTCGCCATGCTCGACTCAGAGGCCGCGGACCGGTCGTTCGTCGCGGTGTCCGCGTCGAAGGCGTGGAACGTCGCCGGGCTGAAGGCGGCGCTGCTGGTCGCCGCGCCGGGTGCGGCCGCCGACCTGCACCGGCTGCCGCCCGAACTGTGGGTGTCCGCGGGCATCTTCGGGGTCATGGCCGGCGTGGCGGCGTTCAGCCACGGCGAGCCGTGGCTGGACGAGCTGCTGGCGGGGCTGGACGAGAACCGCAAGCTGCTCGCCGACGAGCTGAACCGCGAGCTGCCGCGGATCGGGTACCGGCCGCCGGACGCCACGTACCTGGCCTGGCTGGACTGCCGGGCGCTCGGCCTCGGCGACGACCCGGCCGCCGCGTTCCTGGAGCGGGGCCGGGTCGCGCTGAGCCCGGGCCCGCTCTACGGGTCGGCGGGCCGCGGGTTCGTACGCTTCAACCTCGCCACCTCCGCCGACCGCGTCCGCGAGGCGGTGGCCCGGATGGCCCGCGCCGTGAACTGAGCGCGCCCGCGGCCGTGCCGGCGGGCGGGGCCCGCCGGGTTCAGGCGTCACCGGTCGTGCTCGAAGTCGGCGATGGCCTCCGTTGCCGCCCGCTGGCTGAACCCGGCCAGCACCGGGTTGCTGCCCTCGTAGTAGTCCGCGGCGATCACGCCGACGCACAGCGCCCAGCCGCGGGCCCGCGCCCAGGTGTGGTCGTCCACCGGCAGCGCCTCCCGGAAGGTCTCGCGCCCCGCGGACGACAGGAACGTCCAGGCGGCCATCACGTCGAGCGCCGGGTCGCCGACGCTGAGCAGTTCCCAGTCGATCACCGCGCCCGGCACCCCGTCGCGTACGAGTACGTTGCCCGGGTGGATGTCGCTGTGCACCCACACGGGCGCGCGCCGCCACGCGGGCACGCGGATCGCCGACTCCCACAGGGCGGTGGCGGCCTCGACGTCGAACTTGCCTTCGAGGTGGCCGAGCGCCCTCCGGACCACCCCGTCCCGTACCGGCAGCGGCGTGCCGCGCAGGCCGCTGTGCAGGCCGGCCCGCGGCCCGTCGGCGGTCGGGATGCGCTGGAGCGCACCGACGAACCCGGCCAGCGCCCGACCGGCGGCGCGCTCGTCGGACACCGGGGACGCCACCGCGTCCGCGCCGTCCAGCCACCGGCAGACCAGCCAGGGCCACGGGAAGTCGTCGTCCGCGGCGCCGGTGAACACGGCCGTGGGGATGTCCAGCGGCAGCCGCGGGGCGTGCCGGGGCAGCCACCGGTGCTCCTTGCGGATGTGGCCGGCGGCCCACTCCGTCTGCGGCAGCCGTACGCTCAGCCGGTCGCCGAGCCGGTAGAGGGTGTTGTTCACCCCGGCCGACGTGACGCGCTCCAGCGGCAGTTCACCCCACTGCGGCGCCTGCGCCCGCAGCAGTGTGCGTACGAGGTCCGCGTCGGCTTCGATGCGTAGCTCATCGGGCATGTGTGTCTCCCCTCCCGGGGTTCACGGGCGGCTCCACCCGGCGTCGGCGCGGCCTGTCGAGGAAGAGGTCCAGCGGCGGCGCGGGCACCAGGTAGAAGTGCCCGCCGGGCCTGGTGGCGTGGTGGAAGACGCCGGTGGTGAGATCGCCCCACCGCTCGGCCTGCCGGGCGCTCACGTGCCCGTCCTCGGAGCCGTGTACGGCGACGATGTCGCAGCTCAGCCGGTCCCCCGGCACATGGCGGTAGCGCCGGAGCATCTCGAAGTCCGCGCGCAGATACGGCAGTACGAGCCCCCGGGCAGCGGGGTCCGCCAGCACCTCGGCGTCGGTGTGGCCCAGGGCGGTCAGGGACCGCGCCGCGGCGTCGTCGTCCCAGTCGACGTCCTGGGCGGCCACGTGGTCGGGGTCGTGCGGCGCCCGCGCCGACGAGGCGACGAGCCGCTCGACGCCGAGCCCGATCTGCTCCAGGCGCCGGGCCACTTCGTACGCCACGATCGCGCCCAGGCTGTGCCCGAGGAAGGTCACCGGGCGGTCGAGGAAGGGGCCCACCGCGGCGAGGACCTCGTCCGCCGCCTGCCCGAGGTCGTCGTGGCACGGCTCGTCGAGCCGGTCCGCCCGGCCCGGGTACTGGACGGCGGCCACCTCGGTCTCCGGCCGGCCGGCGGCCCAGTCCCGGAAGAAGTTCGCCGACCCGCCGGCGTGCGGGAAGCAGATCAGGCGGCGGCCGGCCGCCGGCCGCGGCACCGGCACCCGGACGACGGGGCGGGGGCCCTGCGGCGCCATCAGCCGGCCTCGTCCCGGGCCGTACGCACCAGGTCGGCCAGCTCGTCGAAGGACCCGATCCCGTATACGTCCACGAAGTCGAGGAGTACGCCGAAGCGGTCGCCGATGTCGTCGATGAGCCGGATGAGGTCCAGCGAGTTGCCGCCGGCGCCGAAGAAGTCGTGTCCCTCCTCCGCCAGCGTGCCGGTGCGCTCCTGCCACATCGCCGCGAGCAGGGCCCGGTCGTCCCCGGGCCGTTCACCGTCCCGCTCCCCGGCGGGCGCCGCGTCGCGCCGGTCCCGGTACCGGGCGGCCAGCGCCGCGCGGTCCACCTTGCCCGCGTCCGTGAGCGGGAACCCGTCGACCGCGACCACCTCGTCCGGCACCAGGTGCCCCGGCGCCCGCCCGGCCGTGCGCGCCCTGATGTCCCGGAGGGCCGCGCCGGGCGCCGTCGTCCTGACGAACACCACGAACTTCTTGTCGTAGCCGGCACCGACCTGGACCGCCGCCGCCTCGCGCACCTGCTCGTCCGCCTCGACGACCGACTCGGCCTCGGCCAGGTTCACGCGGAAGCCGCGGACCTTGAACTCGTCGTCCTCGCGGCCGTGGAAGGCGAGGTCGCCGCCCGGGAGGAGCGAGGCCCGGTCGCCGGTCCGGTAGATCCGCCCGCCTGGCACGGCGGGGTCGGGGAGGAAGCGCTCGTCGGTCGACTCCGGATCGCCGGCGTACCCGGCCGCGAGGCGGTCCCCGCCCACGTAGAGGTCGCCGACCTCGCCGTCCGGTACGGGACCGCCGTCAGCGTCCAGCAGCAGGCAGACGGTGCCGGCGACGGGCTTTCCGATGGGCACGGACGGTCCCGCTCCGTCCCACGACGAGAGGCTGAACGCGGTGCTCACGATGGTGTTCTCGGTCGGCCCGTAGCAGTTGACGATCTCCAGGTCGGGACACTCCCGCCGGGCGCGGACCGCGTGCTCGTACGGCAGCACGTCGCCGCCGACGATCAGGTGCCGCAGCGACCGCAGGGCTTCGGGGTGGCGCTCGACGACCAGGGCGAACACCGCCGGGGTGAGGACCGCGGTGGTGACCCGCGGGTCGGCGAGGAACGCGGCCGTCTCGTGCACCGCGAGCGACGTACGCGGCGCGCACAGCACCGCGGCTCCGGCGAGGAGAGCCGACCAGATCTCCAGCATCGACGGATCGAAGGTGAGGATGGTGTGGACGAGGAACACGTCCCCGGGGGCCCGCCGGACGGGGCTGTCCCGCAGGCAGAGCGCGCTGAGGGCGCCGTGCGGCACACCCACCGGCTTCGGCCGCCCCGTCGACCCCGAGGTGAACATGATGTAGGCGAGGTCGTGCGCGCTGCCGGCCGGCCGGGGAGCCGCGGCCTCCGCGCCGGCGGGCCCCGTCAGGTCCTGTACGTGCCGGGTCGCGACCGTCAGCCCCGAGGGCACCTTGTGGTCGGCGGTGAGGAGGAGCAGGCGGGCCCCGACGAGAGCGGCCATGTGCTCGACGCGCTCGGCCGGATAGCCGGGGTCCACGGGCACGACGTGGGCTCCGGCGCGCAGCACGCCGAGCATCGCCGCGATCGTGTCGCGGTCGCCCACCCCGTGCAGGCAGACCGCGTCGCCGCGGCGGACGCCCCACTCGGCCAGCGCGTGCGCCAACCGTCCGGACACCTCCCACAGTTCGCCGTACGTGTACGTCCCGGCCGGATCCCAGACGGCGACCTGGTCCGTACGCGCCGCGGCCTGCCGGGCGAACGCCTCGTCGATACGGATGAACGCGTCGCCGCTCATCGCGGTCCGCCTCTGCGGCAGCGCACCGTCACGGGGAATCCTCCATATCGCTCTGCGCGGCCAGCCGGGCGAGGAGACCCGCCTGCCGGCCGAGGGTCCGGGAGAGCATGAACTCGCGCAACGGCAGGCCGATACCGAGCCGTTGCTCCAGGCGGCGGACGATGCGGATCGCGGTCAGCGAATCGCCCCCGAGGTCGTAGAAGTCGTCGTCCGGCCGGAGGTCCGGGTGGCCGAGCAGGTCGCGCCACGCGGCCACCAGTTCCTCGTGCGGCGTGGGCTGCTCCTCCCCCGCGTGGTCCGCCGCCGCGTGGTCCTCCCCCGCCTGCGCCGCCGCGTCGGCGGCCGGGGTGCCGGCTGCGGCCGGCCGTGTCGCCGCCAGCCGCAGCTCGGACACCGGGTAGCGGCGGCCGCCGAAGACCGTGCCCGGCAGCCGGACTCCGCTCGCGGCGGGGGCGAAAGCGGCGAGATCCACCGGCACGCCCTCGGTCCACAGCCGGGCGAGCGCGCGGAGGGGCTCGCCTTCGCCGGACCGCGGGGCCAGCTGCACGGTGTCCATGCCGATGCGGGTGGCGGCCGCGGACAGCGCCCGGCCCGGCCCCGCCTCCAGGGCGATCGCGTCCGGATAGCGCTCCCGCAGGGCCCGCAGCCCGTCGGCGAAGCGCACGGTGGCGCGGACCGTGTCGGCGAACACGGTCAGTGGCAGGCGTGTTCGTGCGGCCACGAGGGCGCCGTCGGCGTTGGTGACGAACGGCACCCGCACCCGGCCCGGAGCGTGCCCCGCGACGTGGGCCCGTACGGCATCGGCCGCGGGCTCCATGGCGGCCGAGTGGAAGGCGTGGCCGGTCCGCAGGCGGCGGACGGGCACGCGGCCTTCGAGCCGGCGGTGGAGTCCGTCGACGGCTTCTTCCGGCCCGCTGAGGACGTAGGCGTCCGGGGCGTTGACCGCGGCGAGTGCGAGCCGGGGGTCCGCGGCGGTGAACCCGGCCGCCTCCTCGGCGTCGCCGGTGACGGCGAGCATGGCCCCGGGCGGGCACTGGGCCATCGCCTCCGCGCGCAGCACCACCAGCTCGGCGGCGGTCGCGGGAGCCAGCACGCCGGCGATCGTGGCGGCGGTGATCTCGCCGAGGCTGTGCCCCGCCAGTGCCACGGGCCGCACACCCGCCTCGGCGAGTGCACCCGCGGCCGCATACGCGACCGCGAACAGGGCGGGCTGGGAGAGCCGCGTGCCGTTCAGCTCGGCCGCGGGGAACCCTGGTTCGTACACGGCCTCGCGGACCCGTGCGGCGTGCTCCGCCGGGAAGGCGCCGAGTACGCCGTCCAGCGCCTTGGCGAAGCCCGGGAGGTGCTCCGCGAGCGGCACGGCCATGCCGGGCCGCTGCGAGCCCTGCCCCGGCAGCAGGAGGACCACCGGCCGGTCCCCGCCGCCCGGCGCCCGGCCGCGTACGCCGCCGGGGCCGCCGCGCAGCGCCGCCGCGGCCTCCTCCCCGCTCGCCGCGACGACGGCCAGCCGCTCGGGCAGGACGGCCCGTCCCACCCGCAGGGAGAAGGCCACGTCCCGGACGTCGTCCTGACGGCCCGTCAGCCGTGCCGCGAGCCGTTCGGCCGCGCCGTCGAGCGCGGCGGGGCGGATCGCCGACAGCGTGAGGAGCACGGGCGGACCGCCGGCTGCCGCCGCTGCCGCCCGGCGGGCGGGCTGCGGGGCCTCGACGATCACGTGGGCGTTGGTGCCGCCGATCCCGAAGGAGCTGACCCCGGCGCGCCGCGGTGCCGCCCCGGGCCACGGATCCGGCGCGGACGGCACGTAGAGGGGCGACTCGGCGGGCAGCAGGGGGTTGAGCCTGCTGAACCCGGCCATCGCCGGCACCTCGCCGCGGCCCAGCACCATCAGCGTCCGGTACAGGCCCGCGAGGCCCGCCGCGGCGTCGAGGTGGCCGATGTTGGCCTTCACGGAGCCGACCGCGATTCGGGCCGGGCCCGCGCCGCTCTCGCGCAGTGCGGTCGACGTCGCGGTCCACTCGATCGGGTCGCCCACGTACGTACCGGTGCCGTGTGCTTCGAGGTAGCCGAGGGAACCGGCCGCCACGTCTGCCACCTGGAGCGCCGAGCGGATGACGGCGGTCTGGCCGCGGGGCGACGGCGCGTTGAAGCCGGCCTTGTCCGCTCCGTCGTTGTTGACGGCGGACCCCAGGACCACGCCGTACGGTGCGGGATGCGCGTCCGCCTCGCCGAGGCGGCGCAGCACCATGGCGATGACGCCGGACCCGCCGATCGTGCCGTTGGCAGCGGCGTCGAAGGGGCGGCAGCACCCGTCCGGCGAGACGATCCCGCCGCGTACGTGCTGCGACCCGGCCTGCGGCAGCCGCAGCGAGGCCGCGACCACGACCGCCTGGTCGCAGTCCCCGTTGTTGAGCGACTGCACCGCCAGGTGCATCGCGACCAGGGAGGAGGAGCAGGCCGTCGAGACGCTCATCGCGGGGCCGCGCAGGCCGAGGCGGTAGGCGATGCGGGTCGCCATGAAGTCCCGGCTGGTGCCGGTGGCGAGCGCCTCCCGGGTCGCCGGATCGATGTCGCCGCCGGCGAGGACGCGCGCGAGGGAGCTTTCGCTCGCCGAGGCGAACACGGCGGTGCGCAGCGTGTCGGTCAGCGGGGCGCGGCCGGCGTCCTCCAGTGCGGCCCAGGTCGCCTCCAGCATCAGGCGGTACTGCGGATCGATCAGCTCGGCCTCGCGCGGGCTGATCCCGAACAGCTCGGCGTCGAAGCGCTCGCCGTCGGGGATGCGGCCGCGCACCGGCACGTACGAGGGGTCCCCGGCGAGGCCGGCGGGCACTCCCGCCTCGGCCAGCAGGTCCGCGTCGAGGCGCGTGGTGAGGACCTGCCCCGTGCGTACGGCCGCCCACCAGGCGTCCGGGTCGGCCGGGCCGGGGAGCCGGGCGTGCACCCCGGTGATCGCGACGTCGAGCGAGCGGTCCCTCATGCGTCCCCTGCGGCCGCGGCACGGCGGCGGCCGGCCGCCAGCCGTGCCTGCCGCGGGTCGAGCGCCGGCTCCGGCGCGGCCTCTTCCGCCTGCCCGGCCGTGAGCAGCTCCACCTGGTCGTCGACGGTCGTGGCGGTGAAGAGGTCGAGGATGTCGATCTCCACCCCGAGGCGGTCCTCCAGTTCGATCTGGAGGGTGGGCACGAGCAGCGAGTGGCCGCCCGCGTCGAAGAAGTTGACGTCCGTGTCGACCGAGTCGACCTCCAGCGTCTCGCACCACGCCGCGCGCACGTGGGCGCGCACGGCGGCCCCGGAGTCCGCGGCGCCTTCGCCGTCGCCGGGGTCCGCGTCCGGCGCCTGGGCGGCGGCGTCCGGCGGGCCCGCCGCGGGGGCGTCGCGGCGGGACAGCTCGCGCAGCGCGGTGCGGTCGATCTTGCCGTGCGGGGTACGCGGCAGCTCCGGCACCGCCGTGAAGGAGCCCGGGAGCATGACCGGCGGCAGCTCGCCGGAGAGCTGCTTGCGCACCTGCTTCTCGTCGAAGCCGGGCCGGGCGACGAGGAACGCGTCGAGGCTCGCGCCGCTCGGGGCCGGCAGCACGACCGCGTCCGCGACGCCCTCCGCGGCCCGCAGCGCGGTCTCGACCGCGCCCAGCTCGATGCGGTGTCCGCGGACCTTGACGAGGTCGTCCCGCCGGCCGACGAAGTCCAGACCGTCCCGCTCGTTCCAGCGCACGAAGTCGCCGGTGCGGTACATCCGTGCGCCGGGCCCGTCGAGGAACTTCTCGGCGGTGTCCTGCGGGCGCCCGAGGTAGCCGCGGGCCACGCCGGTCCCCCCGACGTACAGCTCGCCCGCCGCGCCGCGCGGCATGAGGTCCCCGTTCCCGTCGCGCACCGACAGCCGCGCGCCGGGGGCCGCGCCGCCGATGTCGACCGGCGCCGGTTCGTCGAGGACCCGGAAGGTGCTCCACACGGTGGCCTCCGTGGGGCCGTACTCGTTGGCGAGCACCGTCTCCGGCAGCGCGGCGAAGTGCCGGTCCGCGAGTTCCTGCGGCAGTTCCTCGCCGGCCGTGATGACGAGCCGGAGGGAGGCGAGGCGCGCGGCGCCGTCGCGGTCGGCCCGGTCGAGCAGGCCGGAGTAGAGGGTGGGGACGGACAGCATCGCGGTGACGCGCAGGCGCTCGATGAGGCCGGTCAGGCGCTCCGGGTCGTGGACGTCGCCGGTCGCGGCGACGACGAGCCGGCCGCCGGAGGCGAGCGTGCCCCACAGGCCGGCCACGGACGAGTCGAAGGAGAGCGGGGAGACCAGGAGGAAGACCTCGTGGCCCCCGTACGTCGCGAGCCGGCCGGAGGTGGACGCGGCCAGGGACCGGTGCTCGACGACGACGCCCTTCGGTTCGCCCGACGTGCCCGAGGTGTAGATGACGTACGCGGCGTCGCCGCCCTCCGGCGCCGCCGGCTCCGACGGCGCGGCGCCGGTGGTGCGTACCAGGTCGGCGGGCGCGAACACCTCGGCGCCGGGCAGCCTGCCGGCCCAGCGGGGGTCCCCGAGGACGACGTCGGCCCCCGCGTCGCGGAGCATCGCCGACAGCCGCGCCGCCGGGTACGACGGGTTCAGCGGTACGTACGCGGCGCCTGCCCGGAGCACGCCGAGCACCGCCGTCACCGCCGCGGCGGAGGGCTCGGCGAGCACCCCGACGCGGGACTCCCGGCCCAGGCCGCGGGCTTGCAGCGCGGCGGCGATGGCGTCGGCGCGGTCGGACAGCTCGCGATAGCCGAGGTCGCCGTCGGCGTCGGTCACGGCCACGCGCTCCGGATCGGCCGCCGCGATGTCCGCGACCAGGCCGGTGACCGGGCGGAAGTCCTCGTCCGGTGCCGCGCCGGTGCCGAGCGCCGCCAGCTCCGAGCGGTCGGCCGCGGAGAGCATCGGGACCGCCCGGACGCTGCCCGGCTCCTCGCAAAGGCCCGCGAGGACCGCGGCGGTGTGCGCGGTGAACTGCTCGATCTGCGCGGGCGAGTACCGCGACGACCGGTAGGTGGCGAGGAGTTCGGCCGTGTCGCCCCGGTCCCGCAGCACCATCGTCAGGTCGTACTTGGAGACGCGGACCGGCAGCTCGACCTCGCTGATCCGCAGCCCCGCCGTGTCGAGGACCGGCGCGTCGGCCTCGAAGTTGAACAGGGTCCCGAAGAGGGGCGTGCGGGTGGGGTCCGGCGTGGCGTGCAGACGGCGGACGACCTCCTCGAACGGCACCTCGCGGAACGAGAAGGCGCGCATGAGCGAGGAGTGCACCGACCGGCAGTAGTCCGCGACACCGGCGGCCGGGTCGGCGCGGACGCGCAGCGGCACGGGGTTGATGAACATCCCGACGGTGTCGGCGAAGTCGCCGGAGCGGGTGTCCATGGTGCCGCCGACGATCAGGTCGGTCCTGTCGGTGTAGCGGCTCAGCGCGAGCGCGTACGCGGCGAGGCCGATCACCTGCGGCGTGGTGCGCAGACGGCGGCCGAGCCCGCGTACGGCCTCCCACACCCCGGCCGGGATCGCGTGCCGGACGAGGGCCCCGTCGCGGTCGGCGTCCCGGGCGGCGGGGGCGAACCCGAGGGGGTCGCCGTCCTCGGGCAGTTCGAGTTCCTCGATCCAGGACTCGAACCGCCGGTCGGTCGGGGCGGGTGCCGCCGTGACGTAGTCGGTGTACGGGCGGCCGGCGGCGGGCAGTTCCTCCCCCGCATATGCCCTGAACAGGTCGCGTACGAGGAGGGTGAAGGAGCGGCCGTCGACCACGGCGTGGTGGGCCCCGACGACCAGGATGTGCTCGGCCGGGCCGAGCCGGAGCAGCTCGGCGTCGACCAGGCGGTGCCCGACGAGCGGGAACGGGCGGGTGACCGCGTGCTCCAGCTCCGCGGGCACGGTGGCCGGGTCGACCTCCCGTACCGGCAGCGGGAAGTCCCGTGCCGCCCACGCCGAACGGCAGGGCTCGCCGTCCGCCTCGTCGAGCCTCAGCCGCAGCTCCGCGTGGCAGTCCAGCACGGCGCGCCATGCCCGCCGCAGGCGTTCGGCGTCGAGCTCACCGACCAGTCGTCCGGCCCACGGAGCGGTGAACTCCGGGCTGTCGGGCTGGAGCCGGTAGGCCAGCCATAGCCGCCGTTGCGCCGCGGAGAGTGCCTGTGCGCGGCTCCGGCCGGTCTGCATCGTGCTCATGTGCCACGTCCCTCACATATCCCCGAGAACCGGACGACAGATGTCGTCGATCGCGTGCGTCAGTTGTGCGAGATCCGAGTGATCGCGTGTCCGTCCGTGCAGGCGGCCGAGGCGGGCGGTCGCCCCGCCGCGCCAGTCGGCCGGTGGGCCTTCGAGGGCACGCAGGTCGGCGAGGTCGACCCCGGGCAGGAGGCGCAGGGCCCCCAACTCCGTCGCCGTGGTCCGCCCGGCCGCCTCGCCCGGCGTTCCCGGCGTTCCCGGCGTCCCCGGCGTTCCCGGCGAGCCGGCCGGCGGCATCAGCGTGTACTGGTACGCGACGCCGTCGAACCGCGGCGTCTCCCGCACCGGCCGCCCCAGGGCCAGCAGCATCGCCGCCGCCACGAGGTCGACGCCGGAGCCGCGGCGTACGACGTCGCCGACGAGGCCACCGAGGCGGCCGTTGACCTCGATCAGGCGCGGCCCGTCCGCCGTGAGCTTCAGCTCCGTGTGCACGATCCCGTCGCGGACGCCCAGGGCCGCGATGGCCGCCTCGGCCAGTTCGTGTGCGTGCTCGGCGAGTTGCGGCCGCAGGGTGTGCGGGACGAACGAGCCGCGCTCCCGGAACGGCCGTACGAGCGGGAACTTGCCCGTCACGCACAGCCGGTGGCAGGCGCCCCCGTGGACCGCGGTCTCGACGGAGACGTAGTCCCCCCACTCGGGGCCCGCGCCCGCGGCGTCCCCCGGAAGCAGCCCTTCCACCAGCAGCTCCGCGCCGGGCGCGGCGGCGAAGAACTCCCCGGCGGCGACGCGGGCTTCGGCGGCGCTGTCGACGCGGGTGACGAAGCGGCTCCCGGTGCCGCGCCGCGGCTTGAGCACGGCGGGCAGGCCCACGGTGCCGAGCGCGTCGGCCACGCCGACGGCCTTGTCCGCCGGGGCGAAGGGCGGGCCGTCGAGCCCGGCGGCCGCGAACGCCCGGCGCTGCTCCAGCTTGTCGACGAGCCGCCGGGTCACCGCGGGGGAATGCCAGTGCCCGATACCGAGCCCCGCCGCGAGGGCGGAGGTCGTCTCCATCCGGTTCTCGCTGAACGTCACAAGACCGGCGGGAGCGAACGCGGCGACGGCTGCCACGGCCCCGGCCGCGTCGAGCCCGGTGACGTCGCACAGGGTGAACCGCTTCGCCAGCACGGGCAGCAGGTGCCGGACGTGGTCCGAGGCCGTGTCGACCACCAGGACCACGCCGGCGCCGCAGGCGCGCGCGGCGGCCGCCACCTCGGCCGGGCCCGCCGCGCCCACGTCGTAGACGACGCCGACCACGGGGCTCCCGCCGGGCGTGCCCGCCGCACCGCCCGGCGGGTACGGGGCGGGACGTGCCGGCGGCTCCGTCACTTCTCCTCGTCCCGCACCGGCCAGAAGCGCTCCGCGGTGACGTAGAGCAGCTCGGAGGGCACGCCCCGGTCGCCGGCCAGCTTCCGCAGCAGGACCTCCTGTTTGAGCTGCTCGGCCTCGGGGTCGTACCAGCAGCCGGTCAGGTGCTTGAGCCAGGGTTCGATGCCCAGCGCGTAGACGAAGATCTGGCGGGCCCCCAGCCGCTCGGCGAGCGAGTCGGCCGGCGCCGCGAAGGAGCCCTTGAGGCCGCGCTCCACGCTGTGCTCCCGCGCGATGGGCTCGTCGAGCAGCGGGCCGTAGAGCCAGCTCATCGGGGCGCCGACGCACTCCAGGCCGATGAACATCGCGTCGACCTGGCCGATCTCCGCGGCCACCAGGTCGTAGATCGTCGGGTCCACGGGCGAGGTGTCGGTGGCGAACATGAACCCGCGCCCGCCGAGGCGCACCAGCGGCACCATCTTGGCCCGGATGTCGAGTTCGCCGTGCTCGCCGAGGAACGGCAGGGCCGTGATGCGCGCCGGGCCCAGCTCGATCGACTGCATGTCGGCCACCTCCACCACGTCGGTGAAGCCGTAGTGCTCCAGCAGGGCGCGCATCCCGATGTCGGCCAGGCTGCCGCCGGAGGCCCGCGGCACCACGATCACGCCGATGCGGCGGCGCAGTTGCAGCAGCGTCTCCAGGGAGAAGTGGTCGGAGTGGGCGTGGCTGATGATCACGACGTCGATGGTCTCGGGCAGGTCGGCCATGGAGTAGTGCTCGTCGAAGCCGTCGCCGTCGTATCCGAGCGTGGGATCGGTCATCACGGTGAACCCGCCGAAGTCCAGCAGCACGGAGGCATGGCCGAAGTAGCGCATGCGCACCTCGCCGGTCAGGTTCGGTTCGTACGCCCGCGGCGCCTCCTCGGTGAACATCCGGCGGAAGGCCGCCTTCTGGTCGTCGTCGAGGCCGAACCGCCCGGCCAGCTCGTCCACGTCGACGGGGGCCAGCCGGGCCGCGAACAGCTCGTCGAGGAGTTCGGAGGCGAACGGGACCGCCAGGTCGACGCGTCCGGGCTCCGGCAGCACCGGCGAGCTGTAGATGAACGGCTGGTCGGGGTCGTGCCGCTCGCGCAGGGAGACGACCTCGGCCTCCGGCTGCGCCGCCTCCGTCCGGTACAGCAGGCTCTCGAAGAACCGGACGGAAGGGTGGTTCGCCGTGTCGTAGACCAGCTCGGTGATGCCGCGCAGCGAGTCGGGGAGGTCGTCGTAGAGCGACGTGAGCGCGCGCCCGTCCGCGTGCTTGGCGAGCATCTCCCGTACGGTGTCGATGTCCTCGGCCATGTGGATGCGCGGCGCGGCCTCGCGCGTCGTGCGGTCGAGCAGTTCGGTCACCGCCTCCGGCCCGTTCGCGCCGGGGCTCACGTAGGGGGCCCCGAACATCTGCGGGTTGGCCAGGGCACGGGCGTGCTTGCGCGGCGACTCGGCGTAGCTGCGCAGTGCGGGAAGGTGGCGCTTCACCAGGTTCAGCGCGCCGGTGTGCGGAGCGGCGACCATGGGGACGGCGTACCAGCGGTGGATGAGGGGTTGGACCACCGTCGACGGCGAGAGATATCCACGCATCAGAAACCTCGGTCGGCTAGTCGGAGACGTACGGGATTCAGTGGCGGGACAAGCGGGGTGCGGCCTCCGCTTCCGCGTGCCCGAGCACGCGGGTGAGGAATGCCGACTCCGCCGCGACGAGGTGGCGGATGTTCTCGGGCTTGGCGATCGCGTGGCCCTCGTCCGGATAGACCACGAGTTCCACGGCCGCGCCCCGCTCCCGCAGCCCCTCGCGCAGCCCTTCCGCCTGCTCGACGGGTACGACGGGGTCGCGGCCGCCGTGGAAGACGAGCGCCGCCGCCGTCCACGGGCCGGGTCTGCGGAGCGGGGAGCGGGCGGCGTACTGTGCCCGGGCCACGGGCCAGGGGCCGATGAGGCTGTCGAGGTAGCGGGATTCCATCTTGTGGGTGCGCTCGGGGATCGCCGCGGGGTCCGTGACGCCGGCGTAGCAGACCACCGCCGCGAAGTCCCGGTGTGCAGCTGCCGCGTTGAGCGCGGTCAGCCCGCCGGAGCTGCGCCCCCGGACGGCCAGCCGCCGGGGGTCGGCGAGGCCCTCGGCCACCAAGTGCCGGGCGGCGTTCACGCAGTCGGCCGCGTCGAGCACGCCCCACCGGCCGCGGATCCGCTCGCGGTAGGCCCGGCCGTGGCCGGCGCTCCCCCCGTAGTTGATCTCGGCGACCGCGTATCCGCGGCTCGTCCAGTACTGGACCTGTAAGTCGAGGGGGGCGCAGGCCACCACGGTCGGCCCGCCGTGGCAGGTCATCAGCAGCGGGGGCGGCACGCCGTCCGGGCCGCGGCGGTCCGGGTTGCGCGGGGCGTAGTAGAACCCGAAGACGGGCTGCCCCTCCGAGTCGAACTCGAACGGCCGTGCCTCGCTGATCCATTCACCGCCGGGCGCGGCCCGCCGGAGACTGGACCGCAGCTCCTCCGGCTGCCCGCCGCCGACGGGCAGCCGGACTACCGCGGCGGGGTGCGAGCCGGAAGCGGCGACCGCCACCGCCTCGCCGCCGCCGGTGGCCAGCGCCTCCACCACGTCGCGGTCGAGCGGCAGCGGCCGGGGGCCCGCGCCCTGGCCGACGACGGCGACCGCGTCCTTGCCGCGGGTGCGGTACGCGGCCACGATCCGGCCGTCGTCCAGGAAGCCGTAGGTGGTCAGGCCGCAGCACCAGTCCGGCCTGCCGAACTCGGCGGCCATGGGGGCAGGTGAGGTGTCCGCGCCGTCGACGCGCAGGTTCCACCAGCCCGAGCGGTCGTCCACGAAGTGCAGCCGGCCGTCGGGCGCGTAGCAGGGCTGGGTCACGGACACACCCGGGGCCGCGGCCACCAGGCGGCGGGACGCCACCGCACCGGCCCCGTCCAGGCACAGCTCCCACAGGACCGACTCGTCCCAGGGCATGTGCGGGTGGTCCCAGGCGGTGAACGCGATCCGCGCCTCACGGGGGTGGACGGCCGCGGCGCCGTAGAAGTCGTGTCCGGTCGCGAGGACCCGCACCGTCCCGGATCCGTCGGCGGATAACGCCACCGGCTCGTGCACCGCGTCCTGGCCGGCGCCGCGTTCGCGGACGGCGAAGACCAGGCGGCCGTCGTGGGCCGGCCGCGGGGCGCCGTAGCGGACCGGGCGGTCCTCCGCCGCCGTCAGCGGCACGGACGTGCCGTCCGCGTCGAGGCGGTGGACCCGCTGGTCCGCCGCGTCCACGTAGAAGACCGACGCACCGTGCACGGCGTACGGCACGGCGCCGTACCCGCCGACGTCGGAGCGCACTCCCGACCGGACCACCGCGGGTTCCTGTCCGTCGGCGGCAGCCATTAATCGGGGGGCGGCAGGATCGGCGCGATCCGTCTCAATCCAGAATGTCCGGTCGCCGCTGCGGCTCGGGTAGGTGAGTTCCCGGATCCCGTCCACGAGATCCTCCACCCCGACGGCCGATGGCCAAGTGCCGTACGGTGCAATACGCCGCTCCTTCATGTGCGACCTCCGGCAACTCCCGCGATGCGCAATGTGGCACGGGCAGAAGGTCTCACCGCAGCTGGAACGGTGTATTCATGCTGGTCGACCTGCCCCCGTGCGCCGGGGCGACGCATGTCAGGACACACGCACCCCAGGGTCATTCCTCATCACACAGTCAACTCGCCGTACCTTCCCACACAGACTCTCCGGCCCGCAAGTACATGTCAAGAAGATCGACAACGCCCATGCCGATGACCGTGCATGAGGCGCACAAAGCGGTGACTCTCATTCCGCTCTGCATGATCGCGCTGTTACGGGCGGCGTCCTTGACGCGCCCGCACCGCTGGATTATGTTCGCTGATCGGCTGGCCCGGATGGCTTCGTGCCGGTGTCGCCGGGGAAAGCATGCTGAATCTCCGGAAAGGAGCCAAGCTTGTCTGCCACCGCAGAATGCCCGCTCATCGGCATCGAGGCCCAGCGCGTATTCCTCGACCTCCGCGACCGGACCGCCGCCTTCGACTTGGCCGAGGAAGTCCTGCCGCTCACCTACGACTTACATTTCGGCCGGGGCGCCGGGGAACTGATGGGCAAAGGTCTCGCCCGGCTCCGCGAATGCACCACACTCGAAGAAGTGGACGCGGTCTTCGCACAGTCGCGCGACGCATGGGACGCGGCCGGCCACGGCGCGAACCTGACCACCGACAAGGAAGGCGCGTGGCGCCGGATCCAGACCGTCAGCGGCCTGGACACGGCGACCGGACACGTCGTGGACGTCGGCAACCCGAACAACGGATTCGGCGACTGCCTGCTGCGACGGAACCCCGGAGTCCGCCTCGTCACCGGTGTCGACCACCGGAAGGATCCGGCGGTCATGCTCGGCGAGCGGCTGCACTTCGCCCACCAGGAGGACCGGGCCCGCATTCCGCTGGCGGACGGCAGCGCCGACATCGTGGCCTTCCGGGTGGCGCTGCACCACATGACCAAGCAGATTCAGGAAGCACTGCTCGCGGAAGCCGCGCGCGTGCTGCGGCCGGACGGCGAAATCCTCATCCTGGAGGACTCCTGGGCCGATACCCCGGGATTCACGGACAACTCACTGACCATCAAGTTCCGTGCCCTCGACGAGGCCGACAAACTCGCCGCGCTGTCCCTGTTCGACGTGTCGGGCTGCCTGACGAAGCACGAGACGGTGGCATACCCGTTGTCATACCGGTCGGCGGCCGACTGGGAGAACCTGCTGACCGGGGTCGGCGCGAGTTCGATAGACACCGCGTACTGGGGCTTCTCGGTTTTCACCGTGTATGCAGCTCCGCTGGCCGTCATCCGGGCGAAGATAGCCTGACGGCCCCGTACACGGCGGTGTTATCCCGTGTTCTCCCGGGCCCCGGCCCTGAATTCGTTCGGCATCGGGTCGTACACCTGCGCTATGACCGCCACCCCGGAAGGAAACCGTACGTGCTCGATACGGAACTGATGACCTATCTGCGTGAGCGGCTACCCGCATACATGGTGCCCTCGGCGATAGTCGTGTTAGACGCCCTGCCGCGGACTCCCAACGACAAGGTCGACCTCAACGCACTGCCGGCGGTGACCGTGCAGCCCGGCATGGACGGCGAACCGCGCGACGACCTGGAACGCGAACTGGCCGACGTCTGGCGGCAGGTGCTCGAACTCGACGACGTGGGCATCCACGACGACTTCTTCGACCTGGACGGCAATTCACTCCAGGTCATCCGGTTGGTCTCGCATATTCAGCGCTCGCACGGCGTCGGCATTCCGGCCGAGGACGTGTTCGAGCACTCGACGGTCGCGACGCTCGCCGCGCGGGTGCGTGCCGAGATGGCCGCGAACGGGGAGCGCCCATGACGCCCGACCAGGAAACGGCGGCCGGGAGCGTCCTCGACCTGGTGGTCGACGTGATCGGCCGGCATCCCGACGTGCCCGTGGCGCACAGCGGCGGGAGCCTGACCTTCGCGGAGATCGGCCGGCACGCGGGCCGGCTGGCCCGGACGCTGGCGGGCCACGGGGTGTCACCGGGCAGCATCGTCGCCATCCACCGGGACCGGTCGGTGGAGTTGCTGATCGCCATGCTGGCGAGCTGGCAGCTCGGTGCCGCGTACGTGCCGGTCGACCCGAACTATCCCCGCCGCAGGGTCGAGTTCGTCCTCCGCGACGCCGGGGCGCAGGTGATCGTCACGGCGCCGGGCACGCCGGAGGACGCGTTCGACGGGCTCGACGTGCCCGTGGTCGTCTTCGAGGCCGCCGGCGGCGCCGCGGACGGCCCGCCGCTGACCGCCCGTAGCGAAGGCTTCGGGGAGGGCGCGGCGTACGTCCTCTACACGTCCGGCTCCACGGGCGACCCCAAGGGCGCGAGCGTGCCGCACCGCGCGGTGGTGAACCTGCTCCGCTCCATGGCGCGGGAGCCCGGCGTGACCGGCGAGGACGTCGTACTCGCGCTCGCCAGCCCGTCCTTCGACATGTCCGTGCCGGAGCTGCTCCTGCCGCTCACCACCGGTGCGCGCCTGGTCATCGCCTCGACCGCGGACGCCCGCGACCCGCAGCGCCTGCTCGATCTGGTCACGGCGCAGGGCGTCACGGTGATGGCGGCGACGCCGACGTCGTGGGGCGGATTCCGCGCCGCCGCGCCGGACGGCCTCGGCCTGCGCCTCGCGCTGAGCGCCGGGGAGCCCCTCACCCGCCCGCTGGCGAACGGGCTGTGCCGCGTGGCGGACGAGGTCTGGAACATGTACGGCCTGACGGAGATGGCCGTCTACTCGCTGATCACCCGGGTGCCCCCGGCAGCGGACGACGTGCCCGTACCCGTCGGCCGCCCCATCGACAACACGACGGCCTGGGTGCTCGGTGACGACCTGCGCGTACTGCCGGCCGGCGAGGTCGGCGAGCTGTACCTCGGCGGCGCCGGCCTGGCACTGGGGTACCGCGGCCGGCCCGACCTGACCGGCCGGCGATTCGTCTCCGGCCCGCCGGAGACGGGCGGCGAGCGCCTCTACCGCACGGGCGACCTCGTCCGGCTGGGCCCCGACGGGTGCTTCGAGTTCCTCGGCCGGGCCGACACGCAGATCAAGATCCGCGGCCACCGCATCGAGGTCGAGGAGATCGCCGCGGTGCTGCGCCGCCACCCCGGGGTGCGGGAGGCGGTGGTCGTCGCGAAGGACGACGACTCGGGCAACCGCCGGCTGGTGGCCTACGTGGTGCCCGGCAGCGGCAGTTGAGCAGTTGAGCAGTGGAACGTTACCGACAACCGAGGTGTTCACGATGGCGTCGCACGCCGATCTGACAGACGAGTACAACCGGCGTGCCGGGGCCGACGGCCGGCTGCTCAGATGCGTACGGGACCTCGACCCCGCCGAGCCCGCCGCGCACTACGCCGACGACGCCATCGCGCGCCCCGTGTTCGCCCGGCTCGACAGCCTGCAGGGCCTGACCGCCGACATCAAGGCGACGATCGCGGTCATGGACGACCTGCCGGGCCGCTGCTTCGGCGGCAGCGTCGAGGAGTACCTGAGGGCGCAGGGCTACGACGGCGAACTGCTGGCCGCGATGCTCGCCGGGATCGTCGGCTCCGGGGCGCCCGCCGGACCGTGGGACTCCGGCGTCAGCATCGACTACGGCCGCGCCGACGTGTTCCGCACGCCGGACGGCTACCGGGTGCTGGAGCTCAACATGGGCAGCGTGCTCGGGGGCCGGCTGACGACGACGCTGAACGGCGCCCTGCTGCGGACGTCCGCGTTCGGCCGGTTCGCGGAGGAGTTCGGGCTCACCTGGGCCGACCCGGTGCAGGGTCTCGCGGACGACCTGCTCGCCGCCGGCCGTACGACGGCCGGGACCGACTCCCCGGTGGTCGCGATCGTCGAGGAGTCGGGCTCCGAGCAGAGCGCCCGCCGGCTCATGCCCGCGCTCCGCTCCCACGGCGTCGACACCATCCACGGCGAACTCTCCGACCTCGGCTTCGCCGACGGCAAGGCCACGCTGCGGGGCCGGCCGGTCGACGTGGTGCTGCGCATGTTCTTCGTACGCCACATCCCGCTGGAACCGCAGGGCATGGCCAAGCTGCGGGCCCTGATCGAGGCCCACCGGAGCGGTCGCACGGCGTTGTTCACCCCGTTCGACCCGGAGATCCACGACAGCAAGGCGGCGCTCGGCCTGCTCTTCGAGCCCGCGGTACGGGCGAAGCTGTCCAGGACCGAGATCGCCTGCATCGACCGGATCGTGCCGTGGACCCGCCTGCTCGGGCCGGCGTTCCCCACCGTCCCGCAGAACGACCGCGCCGTCCTGCTGAAGGAGTGCCTCTCCCGGCGTACGGAACTCGTGCTCAAGCCCGCCAGCCTGTACGCCAGCCAGGGCGTCGTCATCGGCGACCAGGTCGGCGAGTCCGAGTGGCGGGCCGTGCTCGAATCACCGCCGCGCCCCGACTACGTCGTGCAGGAGCGGGTCCGCCCGCTCCCCGAGACGGTGATCGACCCGGAGACGGCCGAGCCCGACGACTGGACCGTACTGTGGCAGGTCTTCTTCGGCTCCGCCGGGCACAGCGGCTCCTCCGTACGCGGCCGCCCGCTGTCGCAGTCCGGCCCCCTCGGGGGCAACGAGCAGACCAGGACGGGCTGTGTCTTCTTCTGCTGACCTGGCCCACCACCCACCGGGAGGCGCCGGATGAACCGGACGAACCGGATGAACCGGATGAAGCTGCCCGCCGGCATCTCCCCCGTGATCCTGCTCCGCTCCATGTTCAGCGGCGTCTCCACCGGCCTGTACCTGACCGGCAGCGCGGTGTTCTTCACCGAGTACATCGGCCTCTCGCCGGGGCGCGTCGGCCTGGGGATCTCGATCGCCTGGCTCATCAGCACCGCGACGATGATGCCGTTCGGCATGCTGGCCGACCGCTTCGGCGGCCGCCGTGTCTGGCTGGTCGGCGCAACGGCGAGCGCCCTGGTCTTCCTCCTCTACCCCTTCGCCGGCACGTACTGGCAGTTCCAGCTCGTCGTCATCCTCGAACTGCTGGTCAGCGGGCTCGGCAGCGCCGGTGCCGGCCGCTACTTCGGCGACCTCTTCCCGGAGGGCGGCCGGGCACGCGGCAGGGCGTACCTGCGGACCACGTCCAACATCGGCATGGCCGTGGGCGCGGCCATCGCCGGCGTGGCCATCTCGCTGGAATCCCGGTCCGGCTACCTGGCGATCGTCCTCATCGCCGCCGCCGTCACCGCGATCGAGGCCGGCCTCATCGCCTGGGCGGTGCCGCATGTCGACCACCCGCACCGCCCGGCCGAACGGGCGGCCCGCCGCAAGCCGGTGGCCATACGCGACCGGTCGTTCGTGGCCCTCGCCGTGCTGAACGGCGTCTACAACCTCCACGGGCCGGTCCTGTCGGTCCTGCTGCCGCTGTGGATCGTGTCGCAGACCGACGGACCGACGTGGCTCGTGGCCGGAACGATGCTGACGAACATGGGCCTGTGCGTCCTCTTCCAGATCCGGGCGAGCCGCGGCGTGGAGACGCCGGGCAACGGCGCGCGGGCGTGGGCCCGGGCCGGCATCGCCCTGGTCGTCTGCTGCGTCGCCTTCGCCGTGTCCGGGACCACCGAAGGACTGGCCACCGTCGCCGCTCTGGCCGTCGGAATCGTCACGCTGACCGCCGGCGAACTCCTGACGTCGGCGGGGACCTGGGCCATCCGCTACGGCCTGGCGCCGGAGAGCCGGCGCGGGGAGTACGTCGCGGTGTTCGGCCTCGGCGGGCAGCTGAGCTGGGTCGCCGGCCCGGCCGCGCTCTCGTTCCTGGTGGTGACCGGCGGGCCGCCCGGCTGGCTCGTGCTGGCGGGCGTGTTCGCCGCCGCGGCGGCGGTCACCGGCCCGATGGTCGCCTGGGCGTCGCGTACGGACCGGGAGGAGGAGAAGCAGCCCGAGCCCTCCGCCCACCCCGCCTGACCCGCGTGTACGCCCCGTTCCCGGCGGCGGAACCCGGCCGGCGGCGGTCGTGCCGCAGGATTCCCCCCATCCCGCTATTCGCCTGACAGGAAGTCGTGTTGAGCAAGACACCGGATCTCGGCCCCGTACCCCAGCGCATCACCGTCGAGACGGAGCAGGTGCGTTCCCTCATCGGGCAGCAGCTGCCCCAGTGGGCCGGGCTCCCGGTCCGCCCCGTCGCCAAGGGCGGGTGGGACAACCGGACCTTCCACCTCGGCGCCGACATGCTGGTGCGCCTGCCCAGTGCGGCCGAGTACGCGCAGGCGGTCGACAAGGAGCACCGGTGGCTGCCGGAGTTCGCTCCCCGGCTCCCGCTGCCGATCCCCGTACCGCTGGCGAAGGGCGGGCCCGGCGCGGGCTACCCGTACGCGTGGTCGGTCTACCGCTGGCTCGACGGCGAGCCGGCCCGCGTGGACCGTATCGCCGACCCCGTCCGGTTCGCGGGCGACGTGGCCGGGTTCCTGGCCGCCCTGCGGGACGTCGACCCCGCCGACGGGCCCCGGCCGGGAGTCCACAACTGGTACCGCGGCGGCACGCTGCGGACGTACGACGGGCTGGCCCGCGGCGCGCTCGCCGACCTGGAGGGCCGCATCGACACCGGCCTGGCGCACGAGATCTGGACGTGCGCCCTCGACGCGCGCTGGGACGGTACGGAGAGCTGGTTCCACGGCGACATCGCCGAGGGCAACCTCCTCCTCGCCGACGGGCGGTTGGCGGCGGTCATCGACTTCGGCACCTGCGGCGTGGGCGATCCGTCCTGCGATCTGGCCATCGCGTGGACCCTGCTGACCGCCGAGGGCCGGCAGGTGTTCCGGGAGCGGCTGTCGGTGGGCGCGGCGGACTGGGCGCGGGGGCGGGGCTGGGCGCTCTGGAAGACGCTCTCCACCTACGCCTCAGCGTGCGCCGACGGCGACGAGGCGGAGGCCGCCGACTCCCGGCGCGTGCTCGGTGAGATCTTCTCCGAGTACGCCGCCGCCAGCAGCGCGGGCGCGGCGGCAGCCGACCGGTAGGACCCGTTCCGGAGGGGCTGCTTCACCGCGAGTTCACCGCGAGCCGCGCTGCGCCTCGACGATGAGCCGGCCCGCGTCGTCGGCGGGGCCCCGGCGCTGGATCCAGGCAGCCGCGGAGGGGAACTGCACCGCCAGAGCGCAGAGCAGCCGGAGTCTGGCCGGCGCGATGTTCACCTCCGCCCGGTTGTGTTCGACGGCCCGGAGCACCGCGGCCGCCACCTGGTCCGGAGTGACCGTGCGCGTGCCCCGCGGCACGGGCGCCCCGGTCCTGGCGAACATGCCCGCTTCCCGGACGAGGCCGGGCTGCACCAGGGAGACCCCGACGCCCGCCTCGCGCAGGTCCAGCCGCAGGGCGTGGGAGAAGCCGCGCAGCCCGAACTTGGCGGCGGTGTACAGCGACGAGTACGGGATGGCGGCCTTCCCCGACATGGACCCGACGAACGCGAGGTGCCCCCGGCCCGCCTCGGCCATCCGCGGGGCGAGCAGCCGGGCCAGCAGGACCGCCGAGCCCAGGTTGACCGCCAGGGCCCGGTCGATCTGCCCGGGGGTGTACTCCAGCAGGTCGCCGCTGGCCGGCAGCGCCGCGTTCGCCACCAGGATCCCGGTGCCGGCGCAGCGCTCCGCGAGCCGGGCCACGTCGTCCGGGTCGGCCAGGTCGGCGGGGACCGGCCGGGCGCCGAGCCGGTCCGCGAGGTCCCGTAGCGCATCGGTGTCCCGCCCGGTGACGATCAGGTCGGCGCGTGCCGCAGCCAGGCGCTCGGCGAGCACCCGGCCGACGCCCCCGGTCGCGCCGGTGAGCAGGACGGTCTCTCCGGCGATCTTCATCCTGCGGCTCCTGGGACTCCTGGGGCTTACGGGTTTACGGGTTTACGGGTTTACGGGTTTACGGGTTTGCGGGCTTGCGGGCTTGCGGGGCGGGCGGGGCTTGCGGTCACCAGCGGTGGTGCACCAGGCCGCGGATCCTGCGGTCGTACAGCTCGCGCAGCCGCTCGGCCGTCGTCGCGGGCAGCGGGGCCATCGACCCGACGGCCGCGTTGTCGCGCGCCTGCCCGACCGAGGTGGCGCCCGGGATCACCGTGGTGACGCCGTCCTGCTGGACGACCCAGCGCAGGGCGAGCTGCGCGGCCGTCATGCCCTCGGGCACCAGGGCGGCGAACTCGGCCGCGGCTGCGAGGCCGGTCTCGTAGTCGACGCCGGAGAAGGTCTCGCCGACGTCGAACTGCTCGCCGTGCCGGTTGTACGTGCGGTGGTCGTCCTCGGCGAAGACCGTCTCCGGCCTGAACTTCGCGGACAGCAGCCCGGACGCCAGCGGCACCCGGGCGATGATGCCCACGCCCGCGGCCTTCGCGGCGGGCAGGACCTCCTCCAGCGGCTTGCGCCGGAACACGTTCAGGATGATCTGCACGGACGCGACGCCCGGCCGGGCGAGTGCGGTCATGGCCTGGGCGCAGGTCTCGACGCTCACGCCGTACGCCTTCATCCGGCCCTCCTCGACCAGCGCGTCGAGGGCGTCGAAGACCGCGTCGGACGCGAACACGGCGTCGGGCGGGGTGTGCAGCTGCACCAGGTCGAGCGTGTCCATCCCGAGGTTCGCCCGCGACCGGTCGGACCACTCCCGGAAGTTGTCGAGGGTGAAGGAGCCCGGCTCCTGCGGGCCGCGGCGCCCGAACTTGGTCGCCACCGTGGGGCGTTCGCCCGGCGAGGTGCGGAAGTCCTTCAGGAACCGCCCGATCAGCCGTTCGCTTCGGCCGTCGCCGTAGACGTCGGCGGTGTCGATGAAGTCGACGCCGGAGGCGACGGCCGCGTCGAGGATGCCGCGGACGTCGCGTTCGCCGACGTGGCTCCAGCCGTCGCCGAACTGCCAGGTGCCGAGGCCGACAACGGAGAGCTTCCGGTCGGCCCTGGGCAGAAGTCGTGTTCTCATGCGAGCACTCCCGGTCTGGTGGGTCGATGGGTAGGGGCGGGCCGCACCGGAGCGGATCCGGTCACCGGGCACCCGCGGGGAACACGTCGTCGAGGAGGGCGTTGGAGAACTTGCCGCCCGGGTCGAACTTCGCCCGCAGCTCCTGGAAGTCGGCCGCACGGCGGTAGCACGACCGGATCCCGGGGCCCGTCATCACCGTCAGCTTCGCCCAGTGCGGCCGCGCGCCGAGGGGCGCCAGCCGCTCCTCCACGGCGGCGATCACCGGCAGCACCCGGGCGGTGTCCCGGATCCAGGTGAAGTGGAATGTCACCGAGTCCCGTTCGTAGGCGGGGCTCAGCCACAGGTCGTCCTGGTGCACGGTCCGGACCTCACCGACCTGGAGGACCGGCCCGAGCAGCCCGCCGAGCCCGCGGAGCGCGGCGAACGCGGCCGGTGCGGCGGCGCGCGGCAGGAAGTACTCGGACTGGAGCTCATCGCCGGCGGGCGCGGTGGCGCCCGCGCGGAAGTGCGGCAGCCGCTCGTGCCACGGGCCGGGCTCGCCCAGTTGGGGCGTGCACGCCGCCGGGTCGGCGCCGGGCACCGGGTGCAGCGGGCCCGGGGCCGGCACGCCGAAGTCCGGCTCGGGCGCGGGCCGGTCGGTGCGCCGCTTGAGCCAGACGACCGCGTCGTCCGCCCACATGGTGAACATACTGACGCTGTAGGCGGCGGCGAACACGTCGTCGAACCGGTCCTGTACCTCCGCGACGGGCACCGCCGTGCGCAGCGACTGGGCGACCTCGAAGGACGGCTCGATCTCCAGGGTCATCCGGGTGACGATGCCGAGCGCCCCGAGGGAGACCACCGCCCCGGCGAAGACGTCGCGGTCGGCCTCGCGGCGCAGCTCGACCGACTCGCCCTGTGCGTCGACCAGGTGCAGCCCGCTGACCGCCGCCGCCAGCCCGCGCCGGCCGTCGCCGGATCCGTGGGTGCCGGTCGCGCAGGCCCCGGCCGCGGTCAGGTCAGGGAGCGACGGCAGGTTCGCCAGCGCGTGGCCCGCGCGGTGCAGGTGCGCCGCCACGTCGGCGTAGCGGAGACCGGCGCTGACGGTCGCGGTGCGCGCCGCCGTGTCGATCTCGACCACGGGCGGCAGCCCGTCGAGGACGACGGCGGTGCCCTCCGGGGAGAGGACGCCGCTGAACGAGTGGCGGGAGCCGACGGCGCGGACCCGCGCGCTGTCCGCGACGATCCGGCGGAGTTCGTCCGTGGACCGGGGCCGTGCCGGCGGTTCCGCCCCGAGGTCGACGTTGCCTGCCCAGTTCCTCAAGGCGCGCTCACCAGCCCGGAGCCGTCGCGGTCGAGCATGTCGTCCACGCGGACGAACTCGTACCCGCGCTCGGTCAGGCCCTCGATGATCGGCGGGAGCGACGCCACGGTGGGTGCGCGGTCGCCGCCGCCGTCGTGCAGCAGGACGACGGAGCCGGGCCGGGCGGCGGACAGGACGTCGCGGGCGATGTCACCGGACTCGCGCAGGGCCCAGTCGTCGGGCGCGACGTCCCACAGCACCGAGACGACGTCGGACTCGGCGAGCGAGGCCAGGACCGCCGGGGTCCGCGCCCCGTACGGCGGCCGGAACAGCCGTGGCGGGTCGCCCCCGCCCGCTTCGGCTATCGCCTCGGCGGTGCGGTCGATCTGCTCGGCCGCCTGCGGGCGCGACAGCTCGGGCAGGAACGGGTGCGACCAGGTGTGGTTGCCGATGGCGTGGCCCTGCTCGCGCATGCGCGCCAGTATGTCGGCACGGCCGCCCACGTGGATCCCGCAGCAGAAGAACGTGGCGGGGACGCCGTAGCGTTCGAGGATGTCGAGGACCTGCCCGGTGTATGGCGGCTGGGGGCCGTCGTCGAAGGTCAGCGCGACCCGGCGGCGGTCGCGGCCGGCGTGGCTGAAGAGGCGGCCAGCCCCGGCGAGCTCCCGGTCGGCCGGGGCCGACTCCGCGATCCACGCGGCCAGTTCGTCCTCGCGGCCGGTCTGGGTGCCCCGGTGGGGCTCCAGCCTGACCAGCCCCCGCGCGCCGCGCAGGCCCGCGCGCGCCAGCTCCTCCGCCGCGACCGAGCCGAACAGCGGCCGGTCCGGAAGCAGCGCCGGGTCGGCGCGGTGGACCGCCAGGCCCGCCGCCATCAGCCGGCCGTCCAGGGTGCCGTTGGTGCTCTCCACCACCACGGTGGTCCGGTCACCGAGCCCCCGCAGCCGGGTGACCAGTTCGTCCACGCGGTTCGAGGCGTAGTCGGCGGGTTCCGGGACGTCCCGGCCGTCCGGGCCGGCCAGCGCGAGCCGGTAGCCGCCGGCCTGCCATGCGATCCCCGCGTACAGCATGTGACCACTCCTCACTCGGGCTTCACGTACTCGCTGAAGTGCTCGTCGGCGAAGAGGTCCGGCCAGTCCTGGCCGGCGAGCCCGAGCTGCCGCGCCCGGCTCAGCGTCTCCCGCCAGTACGGCTTCGCGGGTGCCCACACCGCCCCCACCTGGCAGTAGGAGGCGTCGACGAAGTAGCGGGGACGGCCCGCGCGCCGGGGCTTCGCCCGGCGGGCGTGGAAGAGCGCGGAGTGCACCAGCACCGTCGACCCGGGCGGCAGTTCCTCGATGAACACCTCACCGGGGACCACATCGGTGCCCAGGTGGGCGCGCGCGGTCTTCTCGGCCGGTTCCCGGTGCGACCCGGGGAGTACGACGAGGCCGGCCATCCTCGGATCGATGCCGTCGAGGTAGTGCAGCGCGTGGACCATGTCGTGGGTACGGGACGACTGGGGCACCAGTTCGTAGTCGTGGTGCCACGGCTTGCCGGGGAGGTCGGGCGCGTGCCGGTCACTGTGCATGTGGTGGAAGACGAATCGCGGTCCGAGTAACTGCCCGATCGCCCGCAGCAGCGGACGGTGGGTGAGGAGTTCCCCGTGCGCGGGCTGGTCGAATTCCATGACTTTCGGCACTCCGTTTGCGTCCGGATCCACCGCAGACGCAATGGACAGGGCGCGCAGACCGGTGTCGATCCAGCGGTCCGCTTCCGACTTCAGCCGGGTTACCAGGTCGGCGGGGAGGAACCCCGGCAGCACGAGAAAACCGGACCGGGCGAACTGCTCGATCTGCTCGTCATTCAGTCCCGACGGCTGTGAGGTGGCTGAGAGCGTCCTCGCGCGCATAAGAAAGGGCTCCATTCCTGTCGGCTCGGCGATCCACGCCGACGACGGCAACTGCATACCGTGATTCCGTCAGCGGGTGCTTTGTTGCGTACCTGACATCAAAGTCCGGAAGCCGACACCCTACCCCCGCTGACCACCACTGTCCGGTGGTCCGGCCTATCCGTCCGGGGCGCCCGGTTCACCGCGGACCGTCCAGTCCGGGCACCGGCGGGCGCATCCCCCGCGAACTTCGTACGCTTTATGCCGAAGTCGATTCGGGCGGGGTCCGTCGCGCCCGGAAAAAGAAGCAGCGGATTCCGCTAAACCTCGGCCAGCCCGGGCTTCGGGACGAAACGGAGGAGCCGGTTCTGAGCAGCGTCGGTGATCGTGTGGAGGGTGGTTTCGTAAGCCCCGCGTTCGTACGTCCTGTCGAACCCGCCTTCGCCGCTCGACTCCGGCCTCTGGCGGTCGCCCCGTTCACTCGTCGCTCAGGCTCGCTGCAGTCAGTCACACTGCTCATCGACTCTCCCGGCAAGAAGGCGAGTTCCACGGTTAACGGTAATCGAGGGGCGGGGTGGTGTCAGCGGGTCGCGCGGCACGGGTTCTGCCGCAAGGAGGCTGTGAGACGTCGGCCGAAGTGGCACCCGGAGCGCATAACAAGATCTTGCCAGGGCGCCCCTGTCGGGCATGGCCGGTGTGGGGAGCGGCCGTGGACCGTGGACGGCGAGAAGTGCGGCTACCCCGGTCCAGATCCCAGGCGGCGCCGAGTTCGCGGTAGCCGTCGACCGCGGTGCGCAGCGCCTCGGCGGCGGCCGGCTCACCTGCCCCGGCCAGGCTGACCGCCGACGACACCGAGGCCGCCCGGCTGCTGGAGGAGGTGCTGCGCACCGCCCCGCTCGCGCCGGCCCGGCGGGGCGAACTCACCGTCAGGCTCGGCCGGACGGCGATCGAGGCCCGCCAGCGAGCTGCGGACGCTGGTCGTTGATGTCCACTGCGGTGACGCCCTCGGCCTCGCCACGTGATCACCGCCCCGCGGGACGAGTCCGCACGCAGTCACAGAAGGAGTCGACAATTCCTAGAACTGGCGGCAGTTGGATACGCAAGTTCACCGTCTCAAGGCCGTGTTCATGCTGGATACACGGGCCCGGCGAGGGTCCACCCTGCATCGTTCGGCGGCGGTCCCAGGAGGCGGGGACGAGGTGGCCGTAGACGTCTGTTGCGGGACACGAGGTTGTTGACCGCCTGAGCAGGTTTTCAACTCGTCGCAGCGAGTGCTGGAAGACCGCGGTGCTCCTGGACGTTGGCTGCAGGTATGAAGATCAGCGAAGCTTCCAGAGCCAGCGGTGTGAGCGCGCGATCGTTGCGGCACTACGAGGACGAGGGCCTGATCGTCCCTGGCCGTTTCAGCAATGGATTCCGCGACTACTGTCAGTCGACCATCGATCGGGTGCTCGTCATCCGCTCGCTGCTGGAGTCCGGGCTGCCCGTGCGGTTGATCAGGGAAGTCCTGCCCAGCCTCACCGATGGATCTGATGCCGGCACCGACGTGGTGTGCGCGGAGTTCCTGCACGAGGTGCAGAGCTATCGCGATCGGCTCGCTGCTCGTATCGCGGTTCTCAGCGATCGGCAGGCGGCACTCGACGTCTACCTGCGAGAGGCCCGCCGTACTGATCTCTGACCGCCGCTTGACCTTGACGCAAGTGTCAGATTCCTACGTTCGGTGCATGGAAATCAACGAGCAGCAGCAAACCGCTGAGCAGACGGTACGAGCCCTGGTCCAGCGGTCGCACCGGGGACCGAAGGATCTGACTCTCACGACCGGTCTTCGACGCCCTACCCCGGGGCCAGGCGAGTACCTGATCCGCGTCGGTGCCGCCGGGGTCAACTTCGCAGACGTCATGCAGACCCATGGAACCTACGGAGGAGGCCCGCGGGCACCCTATGTGGCGGGCTTTGAGGCCGCTGGCGAGCTCGTGGGTGTCGGCCCGGAGGTCGACAGCCCGCTGCAGCTTGGCACGCACGTCGTCGGAGTCGGCCCGGGCGCCTTCGCGCAGTACATGACGATGCCGGCCGCGGGTGTGCTTCCTGTGCCGTCCGGCTGGAGCGACGCCGAAGCCCTCGGCCTGGTGCTGAACTGGGCCACCGCCTTGGCGGCACTGAAGCCGCTGGGCGACATCAAGACTGGTGAGGTAGTCCTCATACATGCCGCGGCCGGAGGCGTCGGGCAGGCCGCCGTCCGCCTCGCCCGCCACTACGGCGCACGCGTGATCGCCACGGCCTCACCGGAGAAGCACGACACCGCCAAAGCGCTGGGCGCCGACGAGGTCCTGGACAGCCGACGCCCCGATCTGGCCGAGGAGATCACCCGCCTGACCGGCGGTGTCGATCTGGTCCTGGAATCAGTGGGACAGGCCACGTTCAAGACCAGCCTGTCCGTCACCAAACCCTTCACCGGACGCATCGTCGTATTCGGCGCCGCCTCCGGCGACGCCACCCTGACCAGCCACGACCTGGTCTTCACCCACCAGGTCCAAGTCAAGGGTCTGCACATCGGTGCACTGGCGGTCGCGGCCCCGTACCTCTACCAGTCGTTGCTCGTCGAGATCGAGGCCCTCATCGCCCACGGCGTGTACGCGCCGGGCACGCCCCAGGTGCACCCTCTGGCTGAGGGGGCGAGGGTGCTGCAGGAACTCGAAGCGGGCCAGACCCGCGGCAAGCTCGCCCTCGATCCTTGGCGTTAGGGAATGCCTGTGCTTCACCGCAATGCCCCACTGTCTCCCGAGGGGCGGCTGCGACTCGGGCAGCGTTGCCAGCACCGCCCAATCGGGGTCTTCAAAGTTGAGCGGTGCGGAGGTGCCCGCGGGCTCGGCGGGTAGTGACGCAGCGTGTCCGTAGCCGCTGACTGTCCGCGTTGCGGAATCCGAACGCGTTGCGCGCGACGAGCTTGATCACGCGGTTGATGCCCTCGCTCTTGGCGTTGCTGTGCCCGGGTGTGGATGAACGCCTCAATCTCGGGCCACCAGCGGTCGACTGTGGTCGCGAGCTGCCGCACCTCGGGGATGTCGGAGTCCGCGCACCAGGTGAGGAACTTCCAGCGGGCATGGCCGACTTGATGGCGATCGGAGCCGGTGCGGGCCAGGGCCAGGAGGTTGCGCAGGTTCTCTTTGGCGATCCAGGCCGTGAGCAGCCGTTGGCCGATCTTCCCCTCGCCGAGCAGCGTGTTCCACATGGTGGCGAATTGCTCGTCGGTGAGGTCCTCGCGGTTGCGCAGCAGGCGCCGCCGGGCCTTCCACTCCGGATCACTGGCGCGTCCGCGCCGGCCTCGGGACCCGGCGGTGGTACGGCGCCGGACCATGGAGAGCATCTTGTTGGCGAGTTGGACGACGTGGAAGTGGTCGACCACGACGGCGGCCCGCGGCAGGGCGACGCGGACGGCCGCACGGTAGGCGGCGGACATGTCGATGGCCACGTACGTGATGTTCTTGCGCCACGTCAGCGGGGTGGCAGCCAGCCAGACGAGCACGTCCGCGACGGTCCGGCCCTCGATCTGCCCGAGCAGGCCGCCGGTGCCGAGTGCGTCGGCGAACCCGGTGTGCCACCGGTCGCGGACCAGGTGCCACTTTCCGGTGACGGGGTCCTGTTCCCAGCGTGGCCGCCCTCGCCGGGTCTCGTCGATGCCCAGCACCTCGACCTCGGGCAGGGGTGCGTCGATGACCTCGCGGGCGGCGGTGCGGAAGGCGTCCATGACGGTCGGCCAGGACAGGTGCAGGTCGCGAGCGGCCTGGACGACGGTGGAGCCGGCGTCCCTCACCCGGTGTCCGGCCCAGGCCCGCAGCCGGGTGGTGATCCGGGCGCGGGCCGGTATCTGCGGGATCTGCTCGGTGAACGAGCGGGGCGGGCAGGCGCGCTCCCCGCAGAACCAGCGACGCTTGTGCCAGCGGAACTCCAGCCCCGTCTCGCCGTACGGAAGATCGCGCGGCCGGGTCGTCGCTGAGCCTTTGACCCGGGTGGCGAACACCCCGCAGGCCGGGCATGCCCGGGCGGTCTCGTCTGCCGTGACCAGGTGAACCCGGCGTCTGCCATCGGCCAGCCGCTCGACCCGAACGACGGACACACCGTCGAGATCGAGCAGCAACGTCGAATCGTTAAGCAAGCCCGTGGCTCCCGCTTGATCGTTCTGCCTAGAGAACAGAAATGATCACTCAGGGCCACGGGCAGCTTGCGCTCAGGGCCGAGCTGCCCGGCACAAGACCACGGAGCGTGACGCCACGTCAGCGACTCAGGACGGCACACCACTCAAGTTCGAAGACCCGCGTATCCGCCGGCCCGGCCAGCGCCGCCGCCGACTGCGCGGCCGGGTGGAACAGCTCGGCGGTCTACTGGGGGGGACGACCTGGTCTCCTACGAGGGCCGCAACTGGGTGGCCAAGTGGTGGACGCTGGGCGAGGTGCCCGGCACCACCGGACAGTGGGGGGTCTGGGCCGACCAGGGCGCCTGCGGCAGCGGAGGCGACCCAGCGGCTGACGCCCCGTCGGGGTCCGTGGTGAGCGAGGCGCAGTTCAACGGGATGTTGCGCCGCTCCAGGAACAGTGCGCCGGCCCCGCCCCACTGGACGGTGACGTGCTGGACGCCGCGATCGGCGGAGGCCTTGCCGTCCGGGCCGGCCCCGCCAGCGAGGAGGGCAGGCTGCAGGCGCTCGCCGTGGACGGCGAGACCGTGCGCGGCTCACGCACCGCGACGTCTGCGGCCATCGCCCTGCTGGCCGCCATGGCGCACCGCGGGGGCGCCCTCGCCCGGCGTCAGGTCGCCGACAAGAGCAACGAGATCCCGGCCTCGCACCCCTGCTGGACGGCATCGACCTGACCGGCTCCGTGATCACTGCCGACGCCCTGCACCCCCGGCACGCCCACGGCGCCTGCCCTGGCGCGAGATCACGCTCGGCCACTACGAGCGCACCCAGGCCCACCACCGCCTGGAGATCCGCAAACTGAAGACGGCCACCTTCGCCCACATCGACTACCCGACGCGAAGCAAGCTCTCACCGAGCTCCCTGCCTGGATCCGGGGCCACCGCAAGATCGAAAACCAACTGCACCACGTACGGACCGCACCTTCCCTGAGGACGACTCCAAAGTCCGCACCGCCGTCCTGCCCCGCACCGTGGCAAACATGCGCAGCCTCGCCGTCAGCGCACACCGCCAGGACGGACGCACCAACATCGCCGCTGCCCTGCGCCAGCCCGAGCAGAACCCGGTCCGTCGCTCAAGCCATCCTCGCCCCCAACAACACATGGGACCAAACTCGTTGAGAAACCGAGTGAACTGCTCCGGCACCTCTTCCGTTGTGAACCAGCACGGGCAAGCAGGCCCAGGGGGCGTCAGGACCGGCTCCGCCGCAGTCCCTCACAACCTGTAAGCCCGAACCACACACCACACCAAGGGAGAAAGCATGGGAAAGAAGAAGGACCGAAACAAGGTCGCACACTTTATAAACCAATACCTGGAAAGCGATAATATCAGCCGGAGGGATTTCTGCGAAAATACAATATTCGAAGGCAAAACGATGCATCATACCGCCCTCAACGAGTGGCTAAAGGAAGCAGAAAGGGGGGAAATCGCAGGCGTAGACTCGGAGAGCGTAAAGAAAAAGAAGAATTCGGAAAGGGAGAAAGCGGAAAGGGAGAAAGCGGAAAGGGGGAAATCTCTTAGAGACTGGATTGACGACAACCCCGATCGCCCCTTGGCGGAGTACGCTCGGCACAGTGGCATTCCCGCCAATACGCTGAGGGATAGAATACGGAGGGAGATACAGCACAACGAATTCGGCCTGCGTGATGCGCTGTCGGAGAAAAAAGAAAGGCTGCCGGCGGCACCTCACACCCAGAGGCGCCTTACGTACGGCGGAAAGGTGGAGCTCAAGCGTGGGTTTGTCGGGCAGCAGCAGCGTCTTACCATGGAACAGTATGCACGCACCACCGGTGAATCACCGACGACAGTTAAAAAAGTGTTGCGCGATCGGAAGGTGGAGGTACCGGGCTGGTCTCAAGAAGAAATAAATAAGGCAATCATAGAAAGGGAACGTTTGTATCGAAAGGCGGTCCACGAAACTCGCGGGGGTAGAAGGCCGGCGGTAGCCGGCTCCTCCAACCCCGCCGGCCCCTCTTCTGTCGAACCCGACAACACCGTCGCCCCACACATCCGAGATCATTTCCCGGTGGATTACGGCACCACCACTCAGCGCCACAGCGGGTGGGAGGCGCCCTACGACCCGTACAGCCAGCCCACTCAGCCTTCATCTTCGTTTGCGGCGCCTGGCTGGGGGTCGGGTGTCGCCGTCACCCAGGGGGACACACCCGCCGGGTGGTCAAACAACGCGAACACCTTCCCGCCAGCCCCCCCGCGGCACCTCCCCCCTGGCACTTTCGGTACGGCCCCTCAGTACTCCAGCAGTCAGTACGGCCTGGGCCCCGCTGGTCCGTCTACGGCGCCCTATGCTTCGCATGGCGACTGGAATGCCAACGGCGGGTACACCCAGGAATCGTTTCCTCAGCATACGGGCGGCAATCCTTGGCAGCCGCAGCCGCAGCCGCAGCCGCCCGGCGGCGACCCGACCATGTATTATGCCCCGGGCACGGGTGACTACTCCGCCAGCTCCTATACCCCACCCCCCCGGCAGCACCCCCAGAGCCCCGGCGGCCCGAGCCAGCGTGCTCAGCACCCGAAGTGACAGTCGAAACCGTCGCCAGCACAGCCGGAACGCGAACCGGACGGGCAAACGATACGTTTTCGCGGGCACCGGGTGAACGCCGTGCGCCGACGACCCGCCCGCGCCCCTGGCCCATGGCGTCCACGCCCTGGACACCGCCGATGCCATGACCGAACAACGAGCCCCGACGTCGCGGCGGTGTCGGGAGCGCCGGCGGCGCGCCCCCGGCCAGTCGCCGGTACGCCGGTAACTCCGCCAGCGCGTACGTCACGCCGCACCGCCGGACGCCTCATCCTGACAGACGCAGGACACCAACGTGAGCCGGGCGCCGAGGGGACGGCGCCTGAGAAGGCTTCGGAACAGCAGGTCAATCGGGGTCTTCGAACTTGAGTGGTGTGCCGTCCTGAGTCGCTGACGTGGCGTCACGCTCCGTGGTCTTGTGCCGGGCAGCTCGGCCCTGAGCGCAAGCTGCCCGTGGCCCTGAGTGATCATTTCTGTTCTCTAGGCAGAACGATCAAGCGGGAGCCACGGGCTTGCTTAACGATTCGACGTTGCTGCTCGATCTCGACGGTGTGTCCGTCGTTCGGGTCGAGCGGCTGGCCGATGGCAGACGCCGGGTTCACCTGGTCACGGCAGACGAGACCGCCCGGGCATGCCCGGCCTGCGGGGTGTTCGCCACCCGGGTCAAAGGCTCAGCTTGTCCTACCTTCCAACCATGGTCCGGCGCCGTACCACCGCCGGGTCCCGAGGCCGGCGCGGACGCGCCAGTGATCCGGAGTGGAAGGCCCGGCGGCGCCTGCTGCGCAACCGCGAGGACCTCACCGACGAGCAATTCGCCACCATGTGGAACACGCTGCTCGGCGAGGGGAAGACCGGCCAACGGCTGCTCACGGCCTGGATCGCCAAAGAGAACCTGCGCAACCTCCTGGCCCTGGCCCGCACCGGCTCCGATCGCCATCAAGTCGGCCATGCCCGCTGGAAGTTCCTCACCTGGTGCGCGGACTCCGACATCCCCGAGGTGCGGCAGCTCGCGACCACAGTCGACCGCTGGTGGCCCGAGATTGAGGCGTTCATCCACACCCGGGCACAGCAACGCCAAGAGCGAGGGCATCAACCGCGTGATCAAGCTCGTCGCGCGCAACGCGTTCGGATTCCGCAACGCGGACAGTCAGCGGCTACGGACACGCTGCGTCACTACCCGCCGAGCCCGCGGGCACCTCCGCACCGCTCAACTTTGAAGACCCCCCAATCGCCCACGTGGTGGCCGAGATGGGCGTCTCCCGTGCGTGCGCGTCGAAATGGGTCAACCGGTCCCGTCGGCACGGTGAACTCGGTCTGCTGGACCGTTCTTCAACACCTCGACGCCAGCCGACGGCGACGAGCTCTGCGGTCGTGGCCAGGATCGAGGCACTCCGCCCTTCCCTCACCGGGAGTTGTGTTGTCTCCTCGGCTGCAACCGGTACTACGGCCACCTCCGACGCCCCCCGGCCCACGTCCACTTCCCGGGTTCACCGGTTATAGGACGCGCCGCTTCCGATGACGTCTCTCCGCAGGTCATCGGGCCGGGGAGGGCCTCCCCAGTTCCCGCCGCCACCTTCGATACGTTCCGCGCCCCATACGCCGGGGAGTCCTTCACGGCTGCCCGTCCAGGATCTTCACCGCTTCCATGGCCTTCGCCCCGATTTCGAGAGGCTCGGCACTCCCTCGTTCCACCCGAAAGAGTGGCTGAGTAACGACGCCACAGGCTTCGCGTGATGCTACGGACCGTATCGTCGCTCCCCCTGGCAGGGCCTTTGACGCTGGGCTTCGACGCCGGACGTTTCCCTCCGACGCCACCAGTCTGCTACCGGGCCTCCTGACAGCTACCCGGACCGGACTTCCACCGGCAGGCGACGACGAGCTTCCGAACAGCAAGAACACCGCTACGTCACGGTGTCACCTCCTGTTCTGCTGGGCGCACGAAAAAACGTCAGTCAAGTTCAGAAGCGTCGGTGACGACGGGAGTTACTCCGGGTGCGGAGTTACTTCGAGGACCGAGGAGACGATTCTTTTTGCGGTACTGGTCTCGCAGACACTGACGGGCCACACCGAATTCTCCATTATCCCTCACAAGCGAACCCAGGACTCTAGCAGCATCCCTGACATGCAGCAAGAACCGCTCTTCATTCTCGGTTTTCTCCAGTGATTCACCCCGCTCAGTAACACGGGCCAAAGCATATTGATAGAGATCACGCCGTTCTTCCTCGAGAGCCCTCCTTCCTTCCTCCGTGAGATGTTGCGGGGCTGCCGGGCCTTGCCCAACGCCTCTCCAGCGAATCCAGTAGTCACAGAGTCGGCGATCACTTCCCCCTGACGGGTCCTGGCCTTCAGACCACAAAATTTCCAGGCGCGCCGGAACATAAGCAGAAAAGGCCACGAATTCTGCCATGTCCGCCCAAGCTTCGCGCTGTTCAGCAGAAGTTCTGGGTGCCATAGCTCCTCACTCTTCTACGCAGAATCGCCTTGTCGGACTCAGCGCCCCGCAGTGGAGAGCGCCAGAAAGGCACCGCGGCCAGCCCGACGGGCGGACCACCGATAGCGATCGACACAGGAGGCTGCCTGCATCGGGGAGCAACTCACGCCTGCCCGCGGCGAGCCCCCCTGACGGACGCGACCAGCGGACGGATCTGCCCGTGACAGGGAGAGGTAGCCGGCACCTTCACCGCAGCCCTGCTGCCGACCCCGGTTCGGGAGGTCACTACGGGAGATCTCTCATTGGTTCATCATCACCAACAGGTGCCGGCAAGCTCTATGCCAACCAGCCGGTGACCCCACCGCCGAGCCACTCCAGTTGCTCATGCGCGCCGGCCTCGGTCACATAGGGAGAAATCACCGTGTCGCATCCTTCCTCGATCCGACTTACTCTCGTCACGGCGGCGCGTATCGTTGCGCTGCTTGGCTCAAGATTCGTTCATTTCGGATGCCGACCTGACCTCACGGTGTCAGCCGCAACTGTTCCATGAGCTGCAACGGAAATATGCGGTGCCCGGTTCAATCCCGGCTTCGGCGCGAGCATCTGCATGCCCTACCGGTCTCAGCGCGTGATGGCGGCACCGGTGTAAGGGCAGTTGAAGCGGCTCGGCCACGACAGGCTGCGGAATTGCGGACGTCGGCGGCGGTCCGGCACGTGACGGCGGATGGCGCTGCGGGCCCGCATCGTGTTGCGGGCGGGCGAGGGCCGCCGCCGCAAGGACGTCGCGGAACTGGAGGGGGTGCCACCGCTATGTGCGGCACGGCACCACGAACCTGTTCGCCGCACCGAACATCGCCACCGGCGAGGTGGTCGGCGACTGCAATCCCGCTGCCCTCCCCACCACCCCGCATCACCGCAGGTCAAGACAGAAACCACTGCTGGAGTACTACGAGACCAGAATGGGCATGAGCAGAGCCACGCAGGTGATCAGGCTCCACAGAGCGGGGGCAGCGCTCAGGGTCTGGGCGTGACGCGCGGTCGCCCTGGCCGCGGCCGCGTCGCTGCGGGTCAGGTGCCAGGGGCTGACCCGCTCCTCCAGCCGCTGGTACACCAGGCCGAGCACGGCGCCGTAGGCGAGGTGGCCGACGAGGGAGGGGAAGGACTCGGCCAGCGCGGAGGCGCTCCACCGGGGCGCGGCACCCAGCAGCAGAGGAAGCAGCGTCAGGTTGCCCAGGATCCACCAGAGGAACCCGTAGGACACACCCCAGCCGATCGCCGAGGCCGGATCGAAGCTGCGACGGCGGAAGAAGACCGCGTAGGTGACCCCGACGATCTGGGAGATCAGCAGGTGGACGACGAGGCCCACGACCGCGGAGCCGGAGCCGACCAGGGACGCGACGGTCGGCAGGAATCCCACGGCGACCATGACGCCGGTGAACGCCGCGCCTCCCGCCAGCCCGGCGACGACGCCGTGCCAGATCGAGATCACCCGGCCGCCGGCCGCCAGGCGGCCCTCCAGAGCATGGCGCACGTCATCGGAGAACACCGCGCGCGACAGACCGCCCAGCCAGCACGTCAGCAGGGCCGCACCGGCTCCGAGCAGGACGTAACCGGGCAGATCCGCCACGGCGGAACGCACCGCAGCCGCCGACCACCGCAGCCCGTCGCCGTCCAGCAGCGGCGCGACCGTCACCGCCGCGAGCACCCACCACACGAACCCGAAGGCGGCGCCGCGGATCAGGGCGGGGCCGCTGCCCTCGCGGACATCGCCGAAGATCAGCGCGTACGAGGCGCCGGCCAGCGCACCGACGAGCAGCCCGCGCCAGCCGAGGCCGAGCACCGGGGCGACGAGCAGCCAGGCGGCCGACGCGCGCGCCAGCAGACCGGGCCTGAGCCTGAACCGGTGCTCTTTGCGCGAGAGCAGGGCGAGGCCCGCGGCCGTGGACGCCCCGTAGGCCAGGTGGCCGAAGAGGCTGGGGATCAGGTCCCGCGCCGTCGCCACGTCCCAGGCCACGGGCTCGCCCAGCAGGACCGGCAGCAGCGTCAGCGGCCCGAGGAACCACCACAGCACGCCGTACGAGAGCCCCCAGAACAGCAGTTCGCGCTGGTGCGCCACCAGCTTGCCGAAGACGCTCCCGACGATCGCCGCGATCAGCAGGTGGACGGCGAAGCCCACGGCGGACGAGTCGGTCCTGACGATCGCCGCGACGGTGGGCAGGAACCCGATCTCCGCCATCACCGCACCGAAGACCAGCCCTCCGGCGAGGCCGGCGAGGGCCCCGAACGCGGCGTTACGCATGACGGTCATCCTTGGCCGTGAGGGCGATGTCCCTGGGAAAGACCAGGTCGAGGGTCCAGTCGGCGAGTACGCGCAGCCGCTTCTCCGCACCCGGCAGCTTGCTCAGATAGACCGAGCGCCACAGGATCCAGGCGAGGAAGCCGGAGACCCGCCGGCCGCCGATCTCTCCGGCCGCCGTGCGGTGCCCCAGCGAGACCAGCACGCCGAGCCCGCCGAAGCGGAACGGAGCGGGACGGCGTCCGCCGAGAACCGCGGCGATGTTCCCGGCCACCGCCTTGCCTTCGCGGATCGCGTGCTGCGCGGTCGGCGGGTAGACCCCGCCCTCCGGGTCGGGGATCTTCGCGCAGTCGCCCAGCGCCCACAGGCCGGGCACGTCGGGGACCTGCATGGTGGGTTCCACGGCGGCCGGCTTCGGCATGATCTGCTGCACCAGCGGGTTCGGCCGGTTGCCGGCCGTCCAGGCCAGGGTGCGGGTCGGGATGGCCTCGCCGGAGTCCAGCGTGATGTCCTCGGCGGTGGCCTTGCTCACGCGCGCGCCGAGGCGGAACTCGATGCCGCGTCCGCCGAGTTTGCGCTGCGCGTAACCGCCGAGCGTCGGCGACAGCTCCGGCAGCAGCCGCTCCCCCGCGTGCACGATCACGAATCTGGGCTGCAGCCCGTGCAGCCGCGGATAGTAGTGGAGTACGTCGTGCACGAGGTCGAACAGCTCGGCCACCAGCTCCGTCCCGGCGAATCCGCCGCCTGCCACCACGAACGTCAGCAGCCTGGCCTGCTCGGCGGGGTCCGGTTCGAGATCGGCCTGCTCCAGCGCGCCCAGCACGTGGTTGCGCAGCCTGGTGGCGTCCTCGACGGACTTCATCGGAAAGGCGTGCTCGCCCACTCCCGGCAGGTCGAAGAAGTGAGGTACCGCACCGACTGCCAGGACCAGTTGGTCGTACGGCACGCGGAGCATCCCCTCCTGACCGGCGTGGACGTAGGCGTTGCGGGTCTGCGTGTCGATCGAGGCCACCCGCCCGTGCAGGAAGGAGGCATGGTTGAGCCCGGCACGCACCGGGGCGCTCACGTGCCGGGCCTCCACCGTGCTGGAGGCGACGCCGACCAGCAGCGGGGTGAACAGCAGGAAGTTCGAGTCGCTGATCAGCGTCACGTGGGCGTCGAGCCCGCGGCCGATCCGCCGGTCCAGTTCACGCGCGGCCCCCACGCCGCCGAAACCACCACCCACGATCACCACATGGGGCTTGGCCCGCGGGGGCTCCGGCCGGGGCGGGCGCCAGCGGGAGAGGGCGTGGAGGGTGAGCCCGGCGAGCGCCCCGAACAGGGCGGCGCCGACGAGCTCGTCGAAGCGCGACACGGCCACCTCGATCGTCCAGGACGGCTCCGCCCCCTCCAGGGCGGGAGCGAGGGTGAGTGCCCACGTCACCCAGTCGAGCAGGCCGACGAGCAGACCGACGGAGAAGGCCGAGCCGTTGCTCTGTCTGTGGTCGCCGAAGAGGAGCCCCAGCACGGCTCCCAGCACCACCGTGTGCGCGGCCCATGGGATCCACGACGGATCCGTCACGACCGCCACGACCACGCCCGCGGTCAGTCCGGCGACGATGCCGGACAAGAGTCTTCTGAGCAGGGTCATGGCTGTCTCCGGTAGTCGCATTGCCTCCGCCCGAAGAGGACGAGGGCGAAGGCGATGCGCGACCTGAGGACTCCGGCGCCCGCCATCAGACGTTCAGTGCGGGCGCGCCCGCCGAGCGTTACACGTCCCTTGGTGGAAGGGCGCCTGCGAGTAAGGCGCCTCAAGGTTCCCGGACATGCACGGTGCACCGCCGGCCTGCCGGGTGCTGTGCGGTGTGCGCATCAGCGCGCTCAGCGGCTACGACGCGGCAGACGGGTAGTCGTGGGCGGCTGAGGGGGTGCGCTGTGGCCGCCGGAAGCCGCAGGGGCAACGCCGCGGTCGCCGGCTCCCGGGGGGCGGGGCGGCGGGAAATGTGCAGCCGGAGCCTCGCGCATCGGCGGGAGGGTCTGCGGTTCGCTGCCCCCGTAGCCAGGGATGTTCCCCGCGGGCGGTCCCTGCGGGTGACCGTGGCCGCCGTAGCCGCGGTTATCGTCGGCTACCCGTGTGCGGTACGCAGACTCCTCTAGCGAATAGTCCACAAAGGCGCGAAACGACGGGAGGTTCGGTGGCCCGCTGTCCGCGTAGGCAGGGGTGTTCCCCGGGGGCGGTCCCTGCGGGTCGCCGTGGCCGCCGTAGCCGCGGTTATCGTCGGCTACCCGTGTGCGGTACGCAGACTCCTCTAGCGAATAGTCCACAAAGGCGCGAAACGACGGAAGGTTCGGTGGCCCGCTGTCCGCGTAGGCAGGGGTGTTCCCCGGGGGCGGTCCCTGCGGGTGACCGTAGCCGCCGTAGCCGCCGGCTCCCGGGGTGTGATCCCCGGGCGGACGGAAACCCGGAGCCAGAACCGCCATCGACGGGTGGGCCTGGACGCCGGCCCCGAGGGCATCGCCGTCTCCCGCCGCGGGTGGCGCTACAGCACCGGCAGCGGCCTGGACGCCGGCGCCGAAGGCATCGCCGTCTCCCGCCGCGGGTGGCGCTACAGCACCGGCAGCGGCCTGGACGCCGGCGCCGAAGGCATCGCCGTCTCCCGCCGCGGGTGGCGCTACAGCACCGGCAGACTCCGCCGGCCCCAAGCCCGCCGCACGCCGAGCACCGGCCCTCGCCAAGGGATGGTTGCGGGGCAGGAACAGGAACTTCTCCGGCTGGTCGGGCACATCCATCACCCGGTCCTCATACCCGTAGTCTCTCAGCACCTGCGCCGTCGCCGGCCCCAGAAAGGTATTCTTCCCCGGGTGCCTGCGAGTCAGATACTCTTCCAGGCGCGATTGGTCGGGGGGCAATGCGGGACGTTGACCGGCCGGCACATCCTGCGCATCGAAGAATTTCTTCAGCTCAGCCGCGACCTCATCGTCGGTCCGTACCACACGAGTGCCAGCGGGTTGGAATTTGAACTTATCCACCCTGCCAGGCTGGTTGGGGACGGGCGTCACCCGGTCTCCATACCCGTAGTCCCCCAGCACCTGCGCCACCGCGGACCTCATCTGGCCATCGCTACCGGGGCGCGCGTTGTGCAGGAACCTCCCTAGGGGGGTATTCCAGCTGGGCAATCTGCCGGTTCCGTCGGGATTCCGGGGTTGCGATTCGAAGTGTTCCCGCAACTGGACCGCACGCTCAGCATCGGCCTGTTTCCGACGTTCCTCCTGGCGTTGCACAACGATCTCCTCTCGGCACGGAACCCCGCCCACGCCTCCCGCCTCGGCGAAGGGGGTACACCGTCACTACGGCTCCGCCCGCCCGAAGGTTCACCCTCCCAGCCCTCAACGCCCCCGGCAGGACACGACCGCCAAAATCATCTGAACTCGGTCCTGCATACCCTCGCCGTCTGCCAGATCCGCGACGACGGGCGCGGGCAGGACTGCTGCGCAGGATCGATGTGGGGAAGACGCCTTCGGAGACCCACAGGGCCCTCAAGCGGCACCCCTCCAACGTGGTCTACCGGATCATGAAACGAGATCAACGGAACCACCTCACTCAAGCCGCTTGACACACAGAGGCGCTACCGGGTGAAGAGGATCACTGCCGCCGCCAGTCCTTGAAAGCGCTGAGCAGTTGCCGCCTGGCGTCCGGTGAGATGCTGTCCGGGGTCAGCTCGCCCGTCGTGGCGATCGTCTGCCGGAATTGATCGAGGTAACGCTCGCACCCGGGGCATTCCGCCAGGTGCTCGACGAAGCGCCGCTCCTCTCCTTCGGGCAGAGCGCCCTCGAGGAAATCGGTCACGAGTTCTACGAAGTCAACGCAGTCCACGCTCGTCTCCTCCCGCCGCGACGTCATAGGCACTGGGCACGTAGCCCTCCAGTTTACGGCGCAGGAAGGCCCTGGCCCGATGGAGGAGGACGCGTTGGTTGCCTGGCGAGATCTCCAGCAGGGAGCACACTTCCTCCGAGCCGTACCCTGCGACGTCGCGAAGTGTGATCACCGTGCGGAGGCGGTCCGGCAGTTCGTCGAGCGCCTCGGATATCACCCCGAGGACTTCGCCGCGCAGCACGTGGTCCTCGGGAAGGTTCCAGGGACGCGGTTCCTGCCCGACGGCCCAGTGCCCGGGGTACTCCTCGCCGGGGCCACGGAACCGTGAGGCATCCACCGTCGGCCCTTCCTCCTCCGGCAGCAGGCTGGCGAAGGGAACGGTCCTGCTCTCCTTCGTACCGCGCGCCTTCGCCGTGCGGACCAGGATCCGGTACACCCACGTCTTCAGGGACGAACGGCCTTCGAAGTCGCCGATCCCCCTGATGACCGCCAGCCAGGTGTCCTGGACGGCCTCCTCCGCGGATGCCTTGGTCGACACGAATGACCTGGCCAGCCGGAGCATGCCGCCCGACCAGGCATCCAGCACCAGGGCGAACGTCTCCTCGTCACCGTCACGCAGCCGCTGGACCAGGACCTCGTCCGCTGGCAGTTCGCGTGCGCCCGCCATTCGCCTCTCCTTGCCGACCGTCAACGTAGGGGGTCAACTCAGGAGGTCAGCTTAGGGCAGGCCGGCGCGTGCGATCGCCGGCTGCTGCATCCGTTCATCTCCCGGTAAGAACATGCGCAGCCGTGCACATCGGGCTGCGGCCGGGTCCGTCAGCCTTGCCGCAACGATCGGAATACGCACCGCAGGTGGTCGCGCGTCTCCGTGGTCAGGCGGGTCTCGGGCAGCTCACCCAGCATCGCGACGGTCTGCTTGACCTGCTCGAGATAGGTCTCGCAGTCACCGCACCGAGACAGGTGCACGAGGAAACGAAGCTCGGCCGGCTCGTCCATGGCGCCGTCGAGAAAAGCGGTCACCAGCTCAACGAACTCGTCACATGACACCTGCCTGACCTCGCTCTTCCGCTCTTCCACCAGCCCACCAGGATACCCAATGCCTGAACGACGTGTTCACAACGTCGTTCATTTCCAGCCGTTGTCGAGGACGAGGGCAGCGTGGGCGATGACGCCGATGCGGCCCCGATCGCCGCCCTCGTCCGCCACCTCGACCAGGTGCGGGACCCCGGCCAGGACTCCGACCGCCTCGCCGCGCTCGCCGGGGTTCCTCCAGGCGGTCCCGGACCCGCGCCGTGTGCGCGGCCGTGCACCTTCTCTACCACCCTCGTTCACGGCGAACGCGCCGTGATCGCCCAGGCCCAGATCGCCACCAAGAGCAACCATGTAACGATCGGCGCGCGAGTCGCACTGAGGAGCATGGACTACGACGACCTGCGTGCGCTGTTCCTCAACTGCACGTTGAAGAGGAGCCCGGAGCGCAGTCACACACAAGGCCTGATCGACGTCAGCTCGCAGATCATGGAGAAGCAGGGGGTTCACGTCGAGCTCCTCCGGCCGATCGACCATGAGATCGCCACCGGGGTGTGGCCGGACATGACCGAGCACGGCTGGGAACGTGACGCATGGCCGTCGATCTACCAGCAGGTGATGGCCGCCGACATCCTCGTCATCGCCGGGCCGATCTGGCTGGGTGACAACAGCTCGGTCGCCAAGCTGGTCATCGAGCGGCTGTACGCCTGCTCGGGCCTGCTCAACGACGCCGGTCAGTACGCCTACTACGGGCGTGTGGGCGGCTGTCTGATCACCGGCAACGAGGACGGCGCCAAGCACTGCGCCATGAACATCCTGTACAGCCTCCAGCACCTGGGCTACACGATCCCGCCGCAGGCGGACGCGGCCTGGCTGGGAGAGGCCGGACCGGGCCCCTCCTACCTCGACCCGGGCTCCGGCGGTCCCGGCAACGACTTCACCAACAGGAACACCACGTTCATGACGTGGAACCTGCTGCATCTGGCCCGGCTGCTCAAGGACGCCGGCGGCGTTCCGGCGCACGGCAACCAGCGGTCGCAGTGGGACGCCGGGTTCCGGTTCGACTTCGAGAATCCCGAATACCGCTAAGCCCGAGTACCGCCAGCACCTCAGCAACGAGAGGCCGAACATGACCGTCGAATCCGTCGAGACCGTCCCCACCTGCGCCTACCCGGGCTGCACCAACCCGCCCGAGCCGCCCGCCCCCGGCGCGCAGGGCCCGGCGCCCCACTTCTGCGAGCATCCCGAGCACAACGCACTCGGCGCGTTCAGGAAATTCCGCGCCAAGCGGCAGCAGCGCAAGGAGGACAAGCGCGCGGCAGCCGAGGCGAAGGAGGCGGCCACGGAGGCGGCCACGGAGGCGGCCACGGAGACCCAGGTGTCCGGGCAGGTCCCGGACGCCGATGCGGCGCCCCCGCGGCCTGCGGCAGCCCTCGTCGCCGATGCGTCACAGCAGGCGACGGCCGAAGCCGCGAACGGTGAGGTGACGGCAATGACGTCGGCATCGATGGTCGACGGCGACCATGCCGCTCGGTCACGCGACGCCCTCGTGGCGCTCATCAAGCAGCTCTCCACCGATCTGCCCGCCTACATCGAGGAGCTGGCGGTCATCACGGACTCCGCGGCGGCCGAGGCCCGGATCGAGACGGTCACCCGCGCCTTCGCGCAGCGCATCCTGGTCGCCGAGGAGCGGGCCTTGCTCGCCGAGGAGGCGGGCGACATGGCCGTCGCCACGCTCGATGCCGCACAGGAGCAGTTCGCCGCGCAGACCGCGGCGATCCGCGAGGAGACGGCCCGCCAGGTGGCGGACGCCCAACTCGTCCGGGCCGAACTGGAGCGCTACCGCGGGCGCGTCGACATGCTCGAAGTCCGGCTCGACGCCGTCCGCGACGAGGCCGACGAACTGCGCCGCGAGAAGGCCGCGCGCGCCGTCACCACCGAGCACGAACGGCCGCGCCCCGCTGCGCAGGGGTCCTGACCGGCCGTCGACCCGCGTGCTCGTCGCGAGTGTTGCTTCATCCCCCACGAGCGAGGGCAACGAGAACCACCCATCTCACCAGCGCCAAGGGTAAGAAACTTCGAATCCCGGGACCGGTCGAAGCGGTGAGTTCCCGAGGAATCACCCCCCTCCTGAATTTATGAGCGCTGTTACGGACCATGAACTGTGCGTGCATCTGCTGGCCTTCTCTGGACGCTTTCGGCGCGGTCAGAGTTTCGTAAGGAGGCAAAACCTGTGAATGCTCTTGCCGGGGGAGTCGGATAGGAACATGCAATCGCGTATCCGTCCTCCCTCGTTCTCCGGGCGCCTGCACGAGCCCCGCACCGCCACTGTTGTGGGACGGCTGCTCGGGCTCGCCGTGCTGATCTGTTTCCTCACCGGGCTGGTGAGCCATCTGCTGCAGGAGCCGCCGGGGTGGCTGATCGGGCACCTGCCGACCAGGCCGGTGTCGGGGTATCGCGTCACCCAGGCGCTCCATGTGATCAGCGGGATCGCGGCGATCCCGCTGCTGCTGGTGAAGCTGTGGACGGTGTATCCGCGGCTGTACGAGTGGCCTCCGGTGCGCGGTGTCGGGCACGCGCTGGAGCGCCTGTCGATCGCGGTGCTGGTCGGGGCGATGACCCTGGAGCTGTTCATGGGGCTGCTCAACACCGCCAAGTGGTATCCCTGGCCGTTCTCCTTCCGGCTGGTGCACTACGCCCTTGCCTGGGTGATCGTCGGCGCGCTGCTGGTGCACCTGGGCGTGAAGATGCCGCAGATCGTGGCCCATTGGCGCCGCCCCCGGGTGGCGGCCGAGCCGGAGCCGGCGGTCGCGGCGGCCGGGCCCGAGGCGGCGGTCGTCGCGGCCGGGCCCGAGGCGGCGGCGGGAGCGGACGAGGCGGCCCGGCAGGGCACGCCGGGCACGCCGGCCGAGGGCGCCGAGCCCCGTGCCGTAGCGGCCGACCGCAGGTCTCTGCTGGTCGGTCTCGGCGTAGCCGTGGGCACGGTGACCGTCGTGACGGCGGGCCAGTCGGTGACCCCGCTGGCCCCCCTGAACCTGCTCGCCCCACGCCATCCCGACCACGGTCAGCAGGGGCTGCCGGTCAACCGCACGGCACGCGCCGCCGGCATCGGCCGCCAGGCCGTGGCGGACTGGCGGCTGAGCGTCGGCGGCCCGGCCGGCTACGAGCTGACGCTCGATCAGCTACGTGCCCTCCCGCAGCACTCCGCGACGCTGCCGATCGCCTGCGTCGAGGGCTGGTCGAAGTCGGCCCACTGGGAGGGCGTGCGGATCAAGGACCTGCTGGAGCGGGCCGGGCTCCCCGACGGGGCACGGCTGCGCGTCGTCTCACTGCAGACCCGCGGCGGATACGCCGTCACGGAGATGGACCGCACGTACACCCGCGACGACCTGACGCTGCTGGCGCTTCGGCTCAACGGCGAAGTCCTGTCGCCGGACCACGGCTATCCGGCCCGCGTCATCGCCCCCAACCGCCCCGGTGTCCTGCAGACCAAGTGGGTCACCCGACTGGAAGTGATCTCCGCATGAGACTGAGTGCGATGACCGCGGTGCGCCTGCTGCTGGGTGTCGCGGGCCTGGGCATGGGGGCGGTCGGCGTCGAGTACCTGCTCACCGAGACCCGGGCGGGCACCGTCCGGGATGTACTGGTGTGGGCCGGCGGCACGTTGATTCTGCACGACGGGCTGCTGGCGCCGGCGGTGTTCGCCGTCGGACTGCTGCTGGCCGGAAGGAGGCTGCGCGGCGTGTGGCGGGCCGGACTGCTGACCGCGGCGACGGTCACGCTGGTGACGCTGCCAGTGCTGCTGCGCCCCGGCAAGCCGGCGGACCCGTCGGTGCTGCCCCTCGACTATCCGCAGGGCCTGACCGTGGTGATGGCAGCCGTCGCGGCGGGCACGGCCGCGACGGCGGGCCGACACGTGTGGCGGCGCCGGCAGAGCCGCTGACGACACCACGGACGGACCACCCTCCCGATTCGATCCCACTCCTCACGCAGGCGTCGCAGGTTCGACCCTGTCCAGGACACCGACCCGGTCACCAGAGGTGATCAACCGTGAAGCGGGCCGGTGGATCCGGGTGAGGCAGGAAGTCATTCCGCGTCATGTCTCGCTTCGCGTGGGGAGATTCCGTTCGCTCCAGTGCGACAACGGCTGAAGGGCGGAGATCAGCTCTTCAGCGTCGGGAGTGAGGGCGTACGTGATCTGGACCGGCGTGCTGGGGACGACTGTGCGTTCCATGAGCCCGCGGCTCTGCAACTGCTTGAGTCGCAGTGTGAGCTGCGGATCCGAGATGCCCGGGACCAGAGCGCGGTACTCCTTGAACCGGCGGGCACCCCGGGCCCCGGCGAGCAGGATCGGTCCCGTCCAGCGCACCCCGATGATGTCGAGCGCGCGCAGGATGCGGTGGCAGCTCTCCTCGTCGACAGGGGAGTCAGGCGATTCAGTCACTTCTCCAGGATAAGTAACTTCGGTGCTCTTTGTCGATGCAGGCCGCCGGGCTGGATGCTTGACCCGGGCCGGCGAGAAGGAGGGCACCATGACCGCACGAACCGCGCCGACGGAGCGACGGGTGGACCGGGTTGTCACCAAGGTGGACATCGGTCCGACCCCCATGTCCGACCACAGTGCGCTGATCATTCCGCCGGGCGACGACGCCTACCGCGACTTCCATTCCGGCAAGTTCGGCAGCATCCCCAGGCATACGCGCTTGCCCGCCGGGGCTTGACCGACCGCGCCCACCGCCGCAGGCACCCGGAACACCTCCACCGCCCCTCGGAGAGAACCCGAGGATCAGCCGCCCGGATATCGCGACGCCGCACCGGGCGGCTGACCATCCACAAGCAGATCGAACAAGGAGTAACCGCAATGACGACAGTACTGGTGGCGGGCGCCACCGGAAGCCTCGGCAGCCTGATCGTGAAGAACCTTCTGGAGCGCGGCGCGGACGTACGCGCGCTGGTCCGTCAGTCCTCGACGGACAAGCTGGCGGCACACCCGAAACTGACGCTGTGCGTCGGCGACCTGGCAGACGGTGCCGACACACTGCAGCGGCACGTCGACGGTGCGGAGGTCGTGGTGTCCGCCGTCCAAGGCGGGCCGGAGGTCATCATCGACGGGCAGCGGGAGCTGCTGCGCGCCGCGGAGCGGGGCGGCGTACACCGCATGATTCCGTCCGACTTCTCGGTCAACCTCTTCGGGTACGGCTACGGCATCAACGTCCTGTCCGACCTGCGCCGAGTGTTCGCCGACGCGTTCGCGACCTCGACGGTCGCGCGCACATCGGTGGCGATCGGCGCGTTCCCGGAATATTTTCTTGGCCCGGTCCACGAGGTGCTCGACCCGGCCGCGGGCACGTTCTCGGTCTGGGGCGACGGCATGCGCCCGATCGACATCACCACGATTCCGGACACCGCCGCGTTCACGGCCGTGATCGCGCTCGACCCGAAGACCGCGGGCCGCGAGGTGCACGTGGTCGGCCAGCAGCTTTCCATGCTGGAGCTACGGAACGAGATCGAAGCGGCGTCAGGGCGGCGGTGGGAACTGGTGCGCAGGGGCACGCTTGACGACCTGCGCGCGGAAATCGCGCGTCGGCAGTTCACGGCCTCCAGCGTGGTCGCGTACGTAGCGCTGCAGTACCAGATTGCGATGTTCGACGGAACGGCCTCGTTGCGGGACGTGCGCAACGCGGACTACCCGGACGTGATACCGACCTCGGTGGCTGCGTACCTGGCGGGCCGGGGCGCGGCGCACTTCGCGGTGTCCCAGGCGGCCCAGCACCGAAGCGAGTGGCCGACCGCCGTCTGAGATTCATCGCTGGGCACCGTCCCCGGTAGACGAGAAGCGGACAGCCGATGCCGCTGTAGCGTAGGGGTCGTTTCGTCCAAGTGGTTGGTGTCTGGCTCCGGCGGGTGAGGAACTCCTCTCGGTCTTCCTCTCCCCATCGACCTGGGACGCCGATGGGGTCAACGACGGCGATGGCCGCGATCCCGGCGGCGGCGAGGCCGATGCCGAGCATCCTGCGATCACTCTCGCCGATCAGGCTCGGGCCGTAGACCAGACCGCCGAAGCCGAGCGTCGTTACGCCGACGCTGCCCCAGTCGATGGAGCTGACCTGCGGCTCGCCGATGTCCTCCAGCTTGCGCAGCCCGAGCACGGTCGCCGCGGCCGCGAGCGGCAGTTCCACCACGAACAGCGGCCCGCCAGGAGCCGACTTGCAGGATGAGCCCGGACACGGTCGGCCCGAGCGCGGGCCCCGTCGACATCGCCAGCGTGACGTGCCCCATCAAATTGCCGCGATGCTGCGCGGGGACGACCGCCATCAGCGGCGGCATCATCACCGCCGTGCCGGCGGCCTGCACGATCCAGCCGGCCAGCAGCACCGCGAACGTCGGCGCGACCGCGGACACGAGGGTGCCCGTGAGGAACGTGCCCATGGCGACCGCGTAGGCCCGGCGGGTCATGACCCGCTTCGGGAACCAGCCCGTGACGGAGATCACCGCGGCCATGGTGAGCATGCACGCCGTGGACACCCACTGCCCCGACTGCTCGGTGACGTGCATCGACTCCATCAGCCGCGGGATCGCGTTGACCATGATGGCCTCGTTGAGGATCACCACGAACGTCGCCAGGACCAGCAGCCGCACCACCGGCGGCGGGTCGCTTCGATATCGCAGCTCGCCTGTCAGCTCCTCGCTGCGGTTCCTGATCACAGTCACCGCGCAGCCGAGGGCCGCCGGACTGGAAGCTCCGTACCTGCCACCGAGGCAGACCCGCGGACGGGCCGGAAGTCGTCGGCCGGCCCGCTGCCGCGAGAGGACGCAGGCGGAGCCTCCGCCGGATGCGAACCGACGGCTCGCCGCCGCCGTGAGTCCTCTTCACCGTCGTCTCCGACGCGCCCCTTCGCCGCCCTACCCGGCCTGCTGACCAGCCCCTTCCACAAGGAGTCCGGCGGTCCCGTGGGACCATCGCCGGCTCAGTCAGGTCCCGGCCACGTTCGCATCACCTGCGGTGCCCCTTCCCCCTCGGCCGGGTGTGCCCGTGGTCCTGAGGGGGCGGTTGCGCAGTACCGGGCGTGCCGAAGCTCTGGCTGTAGGCGATCGGGCCGTACTGGCTGTAGCTGACGGTGCCGGGCGTGCCGGCGAAGCTCGGGCTGTAGGCGGTCGCGGGGTACGGGGGGTGGCTAGCGGTCTGGGATACATCATCGGCGAAGTCCCCGCCGGAGCCGGTCCGGTCAGGCACCGGATCAGCATGAGTGAGGAGGGCCGGGTTCACGGTGGGCGGGTTCGGTAGGCGGAAACTGCCGGGAACCTGCCCCTGCCCGCTGCCGCCGGCGTGAGCAGACGGCCGGCCGTACCCGGTGTACAGGAAGTCGGCCGGGCCGGCAGACGACTCCTCCCCCTCCGACTCTGAGCCGTATCCCAACCAGGGGTTGCGCAACCAGGACGCTGACGGATCTTGCGCGGCACTGCTGTCGAACGACTGCCCCTGCGAGGAAGCTATCGCTCCCCCCCGGTTCCCCTGTTCTCCCGCGGCTTTCAGCCACCTACTGAGGCGCGGTTGGGTTATTGTCCCGCCCGGATTCTCTCGGTTATAACTCTCTACGAAGGCACGCTGACTCTGACCCGATGTCGAAAATTCCTTCAGCACACGCTCCTTGTCCTGTGCACTGGAATTTCTCGGGCGATCTCGTGCCGCTTTCAACGCTACTTGGTCCACGTCAGGAAATCGATCCGGATCGCCTTGCGCGGCTGCCACCCATTCTCCGACTTTGTATCGACTGATTGTCGTGCCGGTTTCTTCACTATACTGCTCCGCGAACGCTGTCAAACTCGTACCGGACGCCACCCACGCATTCACCACCTCCGCCACCTTCTTATCGGAGGAACCATCTCGCGCCGCTTTCAACGCTACTTGGTCCACGCTAGGAAATCGATCCGGATCGCCTTGCGCGGCAGCCACCCAATTTCTGACGCTGTATCGACTGATTGTCGTGCCGGTTTCTTCACTATACTGCTCCGCGAACGCTGGGAAATTCTTACCGGACGCCACCCACGCATTCACCAACTCCGCCGCCTTCTTATCGGAGGAACGATCTTGCGCCGCTTTCAACGCTACTGGGTCCACGCCACGAAATAGATGCGGATGCTTTTGCGCGGCAGTCGCCCAATCTCTGACGTTGTGTCGACTGATTTTCGTGCCGGTTTCTTCACTATACTGCTCCGCGAACACTGTTTTACTCTCACCGGACGCCGCCCATTTTTTCACCACATCAATCTTCACCGCCAAGCTGTAAAGATCGCGCGATTGATTCGTTGGCATGCGTTCTCCTTGGGATTGAGGTCAAGCTGTGAGAGTTTGCCGGGCCTGCAAGAAGCCATGGTGTCCGCTCCCGGCCCTGCACGCTGACAAGCAGAATGCCCAGCAACATGAACTGGCGGAACCAGACCGCCACAGTCAGGTCCCGGCCACGTTCGCATCACCTGCCGGGCCGTTGCGCATTTCCCTTACCGGTGTACCCGTGGCCCGGAGGGGGCGATTGAGGCGCACTGGACCCGCTCCCCTGCCCCGCATACCCGCCGCTGGCATAGCCGGCGGGCGTGCCGAAACTCTGGCTGTAGGCGATCGGGCTGCGCGGGGTGTAGCTGACGGCGTAAGGCGTGCTGTAGGCGGCCGGGGGGGACTGGGAGTGGCCGGCGGTCTGGGATGGACCGGCGAAGCCCTCACCGAAGGCGGTCCGGCCACCCCGCTCGTAAAGGAGCTCGGCCGGGTTCACGGCGGCGATCGGGCTCGGAGGAGCAGACGACTGGCCGTGCCCGGTGTGCAAGGAGCCGGCCCGGCCGGCAGCCCACTCCTCCCCCGACCCCGACTCTGAGCCAGCTCCGCACCACGGGTCGTGCGGCCAGGGCGCTGACGGCTCTGTGGGCGCGGCGACGGACGACGCACCGAGTTGCCCCGTCGCCGCAGGGACCCACCCCTCACCCCCGCCCCCGTACGGGGCAGCCACCGGCTGACCCCGCTGCTGAGGCAGTTGCACGGGTTGCACGGGTTGCACGGGACGGTCGCCGAACGACTCGAACCGCGACGGAGCCACCACTCCCCCCTGGTTCCCCTGTTCTCGCGCGGCTTTCCACCTGCGGACGCCAGCTTCGGATATCGTCCTGCCAGGGTTCTTTTTGTTATAGTCCCTCACGAACCCAATTATTCCCTGGCCGGATGCCCCCAATGAATCCAGCACATCCGCTTTCTCCTGCTCACTGAATCTACGAACGCGATCTTGCGCCCGCCGCAACGCCCCATCTTCCACGCCATCAAAGAGGAGCGGGTCGCGTTCCGCGCGTTTTGCCCAGTTACGGAAGAGGGTTTCAGTGATTTCCCTGCCGGGGTTTCTTTGGTTGTACCCTTGCACGAACTCGTTTCTACTCAGACCGGATGCCGCCCACTCATTCAACGCCCCGATCATCACTTCCCGCTCGGGACCACGGCCTTTCTGCGGTTGATTCTTTGGCATGCGTCTCCTTGGGATTGAGGTCAAGCTGCGATGGTTTGCCGGGTCTGCGGGGAAGCATTCATGATCACGGTGGCTGCCCGCATGCCCGCACCCACCCCCGGCGGGACGCCGGCCAGCGCCGACATCGGAACCACTGCTGCCGTGACAACCCCGGAGCCTGCAACCACCCTGGCGCCTCTGTGGGCATGGCCTGCGCTCTCCTTCTGCTAGCGCCGGTGCACCCAAACGGAAACAGCCTCTAACGTCCAGACCCGTGTGCAGGGCCTGGTGCCAACGCTGCGACCGTGGGGACCGGCACCGTGCGATGTGGAATCGTGGGAACCGCCGGCGACCTCTTGCCCGGCGAGGGTTTTCGCTGCCGGCCAGGACCGGGCACACCTCGTCGCCTTTGCCGCCGAGGGAGTTCCGACCTGACCTGGCATTCCGGCAAGCAACAACGGCCCCGCGCCGCCAACGGTTCACCCGAGGGCCCGCGTCCCGCCACTCTTGACGTCCCCCCGCCACATCACCAAAGCCACCCGGTAACCGCCCTCCCCACGAGGGCACCGACGCGCCGGCCCCGTCACCGCTGGTCTCGGTTGGCTCCACGGTCGTGCGCGCCCACCGGCACGCGGCCGGGGCCGCAGGAAGCAACCCCAACCGGTGCTGCGCTGGCGCGTACGCCCTGAGGATGGTCTGGCTCACCGCTGCCCTCCGCGTCAGACGCACCCCCGCGCCGCGAAACGAACTTCGCGTCCACCGGTTGATCGACACCCGCGGCCCAGCCGTCCTCGGACTCCGGCGACTCCACCTGCTGCCAGGTATCGCCGTCGTCGAAGGGCACCTCGACCTCCGGGGTGTCCACGGCCGCGTCCGGTGAGGCGTGGTTCTGGGCGTACACCGGGATCACGACCGGGAGGTCGCGGCCCCCCTGCCCCGGCGGAGGGAGATCCTCGACGGCCGGATCCGATCGACTCCCCGGCGGTACGGGACCTCCCGGCATGACCCGCACCCCACCCGCGCCGCACCGGTCCCGGAGACCACCGCCGCGAGGGCCGCCCGGATCGGCCCCGTCCAGCAGGCGCTGTGGCAACGGCGGAGGCGGGCGAAGGCGGCAATCGGCAGGCTCGGACCTGTCTACGTGACCGCACGCACCCGGCAGCCGGTTTTGAACCGGATCGGCAGGTGATGCGTTGTCACCACTGGACTGCGCGATGTTCGGCTGCCGGAGGGTGCTGTGCCGTTGAACGACTACCACATGACTGCTGTGCAGAGGCTTCCCCGCAGCAGCGGATGCCGTTGTGGGAAGGGACCGGTGAGGTGAGATGGCTGACACCCAACGGCCTGCCGACAGTGGTCCAGAGCGGAAACTGAATAATGTGCTCAAGCAGTTGTCGGGGCTGTTGGAGCGGCGGAAGGTCCTGATCGAGCTGCGGAAAGGGGCATGGCTGGCGCTTCCCTGGCGGGAAGAGCCTCTGGAACAAGCGCAGTTCGAGCAGGTGTCGCAACGCGAGGGACAGCGCGGGTTGCAGCAATTCTGCACCGAGCTGTTCAATTTCGGCAAGGCGTTGCTCGCTCAGCAGCCCTCCCCAACGCCATCGGGCTCCCAGCGCCTGCAACTCCTGGGAACAGAGCATGAAGAGATGAGCCTTCGCGAGCTTGAGCTGCAAGTAGCGGAGGAAACGAGGGAACGGCACTGGCCACCTGATGTGCTGGAAGCAGCGAGAGCACAGCCACCGACGCCCGGGCAGGAGCGAATCCTCAAGTTGACGCAAAAGGTACGGGAGTTGACACAAAGGGCACGGGAGTTGGCTGACGAAGTACAACAGTTCCGGGAGCAGATGTCCCCCAGCCATCACGTGCCGCCTCTGCAGATGCCAGCCCCGTCAGCCGCGCCTCCGGCACATGCAGAGAAGGGTCAGACTTCGGCGCCTGAGCCTGCGCCGGCACCCCTGTCTCCGGCAGAAGCTGCCGCGCGAACGATTATGCAACGCGATGCGGCACAGATGGCTGCCATGCGACACCAGATGACCCAGCACGAGATCGTGACGATGGTCAAAAAAGAACTGGGCTATTCGCCCTCGGCACTGGCCGACGCCATCCAGGGCCACAGCCACGCCAATACCGCCATCGCATCTGCGGTTTCCAGCCACGCGCCGAGTGCGCAGGGAGAACGACCCGTCCCCTCCACAGAGAGCCGGCCCACATCCCCGCCAGCCAGGACGGCCAGAACGTCCCCTTCCCACCCTACGGGGCGACGTTCACGCTGATAGCCATCGAGAGTGACGTTTCTGCCGGCCGTGTAGCCCGGGTAGGAATCGCGGCTCTGCCACGTGGTGACTTTGTCCAGCCCTCACCTCTCGTGTACGTACGCAAGGAAGCCATGGCAAAGCACAAACCGCAACCTGCGGACAGCAGGGGCGTGTACGCGGTCCACACCATGTTCCGGCGTGAGTTCGATGCGCTGCCGGCGCTGATCCGTGGTGTTTCGGCGCCTGACCGGGCACGGACGCAGATCGTCGCCGATCACGTCGCTCTGGTGGTTGATCTGGTGCATGCACATCACCGCAGCGAGGACCACCACTGCTGGCCCACGTTGGCAAGCCGGGGGCCGCAGGACGTGGCGCCCGTCGTCGAACTGATGCGGTCACGGCACCAGACCGTTGAGGCGATGCTCCGGGCCACCGAACGCCGGATCGCCCTGTGGCGGGTGTCGGGCACGGCGGAGGACCGCGACGCGCTCGCTGACGCGATCGACGGAGTTCTTGCACCGCTCGGCCGGCACCTCGATGCCGAGGAGGAGAAGATACTCCCGCTCATCGACCGGTATCTGACCGCCGACGAGTGGGCCGACGTCGCCGGCAAAGGGCTCGGCAACGTACCCCGTACGAGAATTCCCGTGTTGTTCGGGATGCTGCTGCAGGATGCCTCCAGCGAGCACCGTGCTCTGTTCAAGAAAGCCATGAGCACTGCGGTGTTCGCGGTGATGTCCAGGGTTGGCCCGATCGCCTTGAAGCGTTACCGGCGCAAGGTTTTCGCCTGATCGGAAGCGTCTGCTCCACGCCTCACCTCTCGCCATGGCCTTCTGGCGCAACGCCCTGGGCTTCGCCACGCTCGGACTGTTCCTGCTGATGCTGCGCCGCCGTGAAGCCGTGCGGGTCGCGCGCGGAGAGCGCGGCCTGCTGCGCCGGGAACAGTGGCGGCCCCTGGTCTTCGGCTTCCTCGCGGCCACCTCGCTCGTTCTCCACTTCGCGGCCTTCATGACCAGCACGCGGATGACCACGGTCGCCGCGGCGACGCCGCACAACCCGCCCCGCGACGACAGGGCAGACATCGCAAGGGCACGCTGCTGTTCCCCAACGACGCCCCGGCCGCGGTACGTAGCCCCTCCCCGATCGGGGAGGAGGGCCGGAGCGTACCGGTCGCAGCTTCCGCCGCCGCCTGGTCGACACCACAGGCGGCAGCACCATACGGGCACCATGCCGAACCGGGCCCCGAGGCGGAATGGGCAGGCGTCAGCGAGGACGACAGGCCGACGATGATCCTCGCCTACCATCACGCCGCCGGCGCGTTCGACCCCATGTACTGGCAGCCCAACCGCGCTTACCACACAGCCCTTGACCGTCACGGCCCGGACTGAAGAAGCCGCACGGTCAGCTCATACGCGAGGGCCGGCGCCTACGGCCCTCGCCGTCGAGCACCAGGACGCCGGGCCCGGCCGGCGCGGCCGGCGCGGTGCTCTGCCTACGGCCCACGTCGCGCCTGTAACGCGGGGCGGTATCCGGACACTGAATCTGCCGTCGCCACGAGGAGCTCCGGCCGGCGCCGCGACTGCGCGCCGGGCGGCACGCCACCCGTCGGCTACGCAGTGGCCGATCAACGGCCCACAGTCAACTGAGGAGCACAGTGATCTCCAGAAGAAGCGCCTTGCGCACCCTGACCGTCACCGTGGCGGCTGCCGCTTCGGTCGCCGGGGCGGCCGGGTTCACGGCACCAGTGCACGCCGGCGAGCACGGCCAAGGTCATGCCCATCACGGGAACGGCGGAATGAACGTTTACGTGCAGAGCAACGCCGCCGACGGCAATGCCGTGCTCGCGTTCCGGTCCGACGGGTCGGAGATCGGGGCATTCGCCACCGGCGGCAGCGGAAGTGGCGCCGGGCTCGGTTCCCAGGGTGCGGTGACGGCCAGTGCCGACGGCGACCATCTGTTCGCGGTCAATCAGGGCTCGGCGACTGTGTCGGCCTTCGCGGTCCGCCCCGACGGGCAACTGCACCTGCTCGACTCGGCCAAGACCGGTGAGAACCCGGTGAGCGTGGCCACCCGCGGCAGCGGCGTGTACGTCGTGGGCGGCGATACGGTCACGGCGTTCCGGCTGCTGGGCGACCGCCTGGTGACCAGGGGCAGCCGTCCACTGTCGTCCCAGGGCTCGAACCCCGCACAGATCGGGGTCGTCCCGGGCGGCCGGGCGCTCATCGTGACCGAGCGGAACACCCACACCATCGACGTCCTCCCGCTGGACGCCTTCGGCCGCCCCGGCCCGGCCAGGGCCACCGCGGCCACCGGCGTCACCCCGTTCGGCTTCGCCTTCGGACGCGGCGGGGTCGCGGTGGTGTCCAACGCCTCGGCGGGCGAGGCGGGCGGCAGCACCGTGACGGGGTACGAGGTGGAGCACGACCGCGTGCGCAACACCACGCCCGCGATCCCGACCGGGCAGAGCGCCGCCTGCTGGGTGGCCGTCGACGAGACCGGGCGGTACGCATACGTGGCCAACGCCGGTTCCGGCACGATGTCGTCCCTCGCCGTGCAGCCGGACGGATCGCTCAAGCTGATCGACGGCGCCGCCGCGACCCCGGGCGGCGCCCCGATCGACGCCGCGGTCGGCGGCCACGTCCTGTGGGTCCTGGACAGCAGCCAGGGTCACGTCAGCGCCATCCCGCTCAAGGACGGCGGCAGGCTCGGCAGCCCGGTCGTCCCGATCTCCGGCCTGCCTGCGGGCACGTCCGGTCTGGCGGTCATCCGGTAACCCGGTCCCCGACTCCGCGGACCCCGCCGGGCCGGCCGCTGCGCGTGCGGCGGGCCCGGCGGCGTGTCCCGCGGGCGGCTCAGCCTTGCCGCCAGTCCTGGAACGCGGTCAGCAGCATCTCCCGCGCCTCTTCCGGGATCGACTCGGCGGGAAGCTCGCCCAGCGTCGCGACGGTCTGGCGGAACTGGCCGAGGTACGTCTCGCACCCGTCGCACGAGGCGAGGTGCTCGACGAAGCGCATCTCCTGCCCCGGCGGGAGCGCGCCGTCGAGGAACTCCGTGACCAGATCGACGAACTCGGCACACGTCATGGGCTCAGGTCCCTCCCGCTTCTGGCGCCGCGCGCAACGCAGGCGGCTGCGCGCCCGTGAAGTACTCCTCCAGCCGGGCGCGGACAGCGGCCCGCGCGCGGTGCAGCAACACCCGCTGGTTTCCGGGCGAGATCTCCAGCAGCGAGCACACCTCTTCCGACCCGTACCCCTCAACGTCCCGCAGGGTGATGACGGTCCGCAGCCGAGCCGGCAGATCGGCCAGCGCCGCGGTGATCACCGCCCGGGCCTCGCCGCGCAGCGCCTCTCCCTCGGGGGTCTGCCAGGGCGGCGGCTTCCCGGCGGACGTCCAGTGGCCCGGGTGCGGCTCGGAGGACGACTGGAACCTCGACGGATCGACGGTCGGTTCCTCGTCCTCCGGCAGCAGACTCGTGAACGGCACCGTCCGGTGCTCGCGGACCCCGCGCGCCTTGGCGGTGTTGACCAGGATGCGGTAGACCCAGGTCTTCAGCGCCGACCTGCCCTCGAAGCGGTCGATCCCTCTGATCACTGCCAGCCAGGTCTCCTGGACGACTTCCTCGGCCGAATCCCGCGTCGAGACAAAGGACATGGCCAGCCGCACCATCCGCGCCGACCAGGCGTCCAGCACGAGCGCGAAGGCTTCCTCGTCGCCCGCCCGCAGGCGCGCGACCAGCACCTCGTCAGGCGGGACCCCCGCACGCGCCCCCACAACCGCCCCCTATGTCGGCGTTGGCGCCGTGGCGCCGTTCCCGCAGCAAGCATAGGGCAGCCCGTCTCACCGTCCCGGCAGACGCCGGCACCGCACGACGCCGACGGCCCGGCCGGCACGAGTGAACTCTCTTCGCCCTGGTTTCGTGTGTAGTCGTACAGAGGGAGTTCCGGGGCGGGCTGGCCTCGCTGTCGACAGGAGAGTACATGCCAACACTGCCAACAATGGACCACCTGACCACCAAGGCAAACCTGCTGTGGTGGGACGATAGGCAAGTCAGGGACTACGTGAGGGCGCAACTGGCGGGGGCCGCAGCACCGGTCAGGCGGGCGCAAGATCGTCTGAGCCAGCGGCTGACGCAGATCGATCGCGAGAGGCCGGCGGCCCACCGGACTCAAGAACGGGCGGAGTATGACAGTCAGCACGCGCAGAGCTTGCGCCAGGACTTGGATGCTGTACGTGACACGGGGCTGGCGTACGGGAGGACGTGGGAGAAGAAGAGCCAGGAGTGGCGGAGTACCCCGCGGATGATGGATGTGTTCAACGAGGAGGCGAGGGGCTTCAACCGAGCTCAGACGGCTGTGGTGGAGAAGGGATGAGCCGTAGTGGCGTCCATGCAGCAACCGGTGGGTCCCCCTCCGGCCTTCCCTCCCCCTCCGGCGTACTCATACCTGCCCTCTGGTCAGGAGCAATCCTTCGGCCGGCCTTCGTCCGACACCCCGCAGGCCCGACAGCCCACGAGGCCACCGTCACCGGCGAGGAGACGCTGACGCATCGGAGCGCAGCCGCGCCGGCCACAGCGCGTCCCGGTCGCCGCGCCCCCGGGCGTGGGCCGTAGCCCGCTGGCACCCGTGCTCAGCGTCCTCGTGCGGGACGTCGAGCACGGAACGATCCGGGACCATGAGGTTCCCTGGCCGTGGGGAGGGCTCGGAGCGGTAGCGTGAAGGGCATCGGATCCGGAGTGGACGATGGGCCCCCACAGCCCGACGGACCACAGGATCTCGGCCCGTGGTCGATCCGGGGCCGACGGATTCTCCGGTCCGTGGTGCACGACGAGGGCGGGCATGGACGCGACCCGCAGAGAACGGTTCGGGCCCAACCGGGCCGAGGTCGGCGCCCCGAGAGGGGCGTCGGCCTCGGTTCTTGGAGCAGGTTCGGGTCAGCGTCAGGAGCTGTGCGCCGCAACTGCCCGCCTCGCACGGCGATCCGGCCGGATCAGGTCATGCCTGGACACGCAGGGTGAACCAAGGTGCAGTACCCGGAATCTGACCCAAATTTGCTGCTCAACTCCGGCAGATGAGAGGGAGTAGCGCGGAACAGAGTCCTCCTTCAACCGGGCACCACGGACTCGCGCCGCAAACGGTTCAACGGGAGCAATGAGCCCTGGCCGTCAGCATCGCTGCCACATGCGGACCGGGCGATCAGAAACTATCTCTCAGCTTAAGCTTAGAAGACGCAACTCTCCACCGGTAGCGTGCGCCCGCTGATGTACGCGGCATCTTTTCCTGCCAGGAACGCATAGGCGCCGGCGACTTCGGCGGGTGTGGCAAGCCGATCCAACGCATAACTGACGTCAAGCCATTCCTCAGCCGTAAGATTCATGCCAGGCGGCTGGTACTTGGCTGCGTTCTGCGCCACCATGGCGGTAGCTGTAGCACCCGGGGCCACCGCGTTGATGGTGATGCCACGCTGACCGAGTTCGATCGACAAGCAGCGCACCATTGCATCGACTGCGGCCTTGCTCGCGGTGTACAAAGTGTGCTCGAAGACCGCGCGGCGCGCAGCGTTGGAGGAGGTGAGGATGATACGCCCGCCGTCGGCCATGTGATGTGCGGCGTGCTGGGCTGCGAAGAGCTGACCTCGCATGTTGACCGCAAAGACCTGGTCCGCCGCCTGTGGGCTCAGCGTCGGCAGAGCTCCGAAGTGAGATATGCCCGCGCACGCAGCCAGAATGTCGAGCCGCCCGAAGGCGTCGACGGCCTTGTTCATCAGAGCGGCAACCTCTTCCGTTTCAACAACATCGGATCGCACGGCGATACATCGTGCGCCCGCTGTCTTGAGTTCTTCTTTGAGCGCATGCGCCTCATCAGCACTGCTGTTATACCCGATGACTACGGATGCACCCTCCTGCGCGAACCGGTTTGCCACCGCAGCACCGATACCACGGCTGCCACCGGTGACGACCGCCACCTTCCCGTCAAATTCTCCTGCCATTCTGCATACACCTGACCTAGGCCGCATGATGGATGGATGATCTGGAGCAAGACGAATGAAACCGCGCATGGTTATTGCCAATAGCTCAGAGGGCCTATCGAGCAATACCCCTTGAAGCACTCTCCCCTACCAGGAGAATCCCAGAACCGGATTTCAGTGCTGCCGAGCCCCCGGAGGCGCCGCCCGAGCACGTGCTGAAGTCACGCTGACATACCAGCTTCTCGACCGTTCCATGAAATGCGGGCCGCTGTCAAGCCTCGACCATGCACCGCAGGTTGCATGCGCGTCGTACGGCTCGTCCGCGGCCATCACGCAAAGTGTGCAGGTCTGGGACGCAGCGTGGCTTTGAACCGGGTTCCGCTGTCGTCCGTTGTGGAGTGCAGGAGCCACCATCCGCGCGTTGAAAGGAAGGGCACCACCTGGTCAAGCGTGGCTGCATATCCGGTTGGGCACATGCGGCCATGGGTGAGATTCGCGCGCGAGATTCGCATAGCGCCCTGAACGGGTTGGTAGAGGTCCGATCGCCCTTTCCGGTAGTCCTCTGATCCGGGTTGGCGAGGCGTCGGGCGGGCCGCCGGCGGTTCCGCGCCTGCGTGCCAGGGGAGCTGTTCCCACGCACACGACGCCCTCGAAGCACACGACATATTGATCCGAAACAGTAGGTGTTCTGGGTCGTTGGTCCCGGTGTGGGTGAACTGGTGGGGGACGCACGGCAGTTGTCGCCATCGGCGCAGGAGGCCCTTCGGCTGACCAGCAAACCCCTGACCGCCCACGACCCGAAAGACCTTGGAGAACCCGACCCCGTGCCGGGACTCCACCATGCCCAAGCAACGAAACCAGCCCGCCCGCTGGGTACCGACAGTTGGAAGGCGGCGCAGAGGTTTTTCCACGCCTTGCACTATGACGCCGGTACCGTCGACGGGATCGCCGGACCGGGGACCAAGGCCGCGTTCGCGGCGTTCGCCAACCTGCTCTCCAGCGTCTGCTGAGCCGACCCGACGACCGTACACACGCCGCGGCCCGTCCCTCTCCTGCGTGAGGGGACGGTCAGCGGCGTGTCTCTTCCCCGGGCCCACCACCCGGTCCACCACCAGCTCCGGCGGCAACGGGCACGTCGGCAGTCCCACCGAGATGCGATCTGTAACGTCCGCGAGTCCTGACTGACTGAGCCGGTACATCCGCTCGATGAAGGCCCCCGGATTTCCGGGGTGCCACGTACCAGAGCGGCGTATCCCAGCATCCGCAGTGATCGTCAGTTGGACCGAGGAAGGATCGCAGTGAGTTCTCCCTATGTGGCCCAGGCCGGTGAGCACGAGCAGTTGGAGTGGATCGGTGGCGGGATCATGGAAGTCCTGCTGAACGCGAAGCACACCGGCGGCCACCTGAGCATGTTCCGGTCGACCGTGCCGACCCCCACCGCCTCACCGGTACACGTACACCCCCACGAGGACGAGATCTTCGTGATGCTCAGCGGCGGCGGCCTGGTCTGGATCGGCGACCGCCGTTTCGAACTCCACGCCGGCGGCGTCGCCTTCCTGCCCCGCAACGTCCCCCACGCCTACCGCTTCAGCTCCGACAACGTCGACATGCTCGCCGTCGCCACCCCCTCGGGCATGGAGGGCTTCTTCCGCGACGCCGGCTGGAACCGGTCCCGGCCCAAGCCCGCCGACTGGGCCGTCACCCCCGAAGCCCTGGGCAGGGCAGCCGCCGCAAACGGACAGATCGTCCTCGGACCACCGGTCGCCGCCGACGAGATGATCCCGGCACACCTCCTTGAGGCGAGCCCGTAACCCAGACATCAGGCTGACCGGCACCGCGCGTGCCCGGCCGCTACGCATCCCTGTGGCTGCCACTGGACCCCGACGGGCGGCGGTCGCGTCAAACCCGCCCGGCTCCTCCGGCTGAGCATCAGCCAACCGACCGCTGAGGAAGTGATCATCATGAAGGCAACACGTGGTCCATCGGACATGATCGGTCCACAGACCATGCGGGGGGCAGATCACCGGGAGGGGCCGGGAGCCTACGAGGAATCGCTGCGCTTCGCCGTACTGGGGCCGGTGAGGGCATGGCACGGTGAACGCGCAGTGGAGCTGGGCTCCCCACAGCAACGAGCAGTGCTGGCGGCCCTGTTGCTACGACGTGGGCGGCCTGTCACCGTCGCCGAACTCGTGGACGCCGTATGGGGTGACGGGCCACCGCCCGCGGCCGTGTCCGTGCTGCGCACCTACGCCTCGCGGCTGCGCAAGGCACTGGAACCCGGGCACGCCGCCGGCGGGTCGTACCAAGTGATCGTCTCGGCCGCGGACGGGTATCTGGCGCGCGTTCCCGATCACGCCCTGGACCTGGGCGTGTTCGAGCAGCGGGTCGCCGGGGCGAAGCGGCTGCGCGCCGGGAATGAGGTGCAGGCCGCTGCGGAGTTGCTGCGAGCCGCGCTGGACGGGTGGGAGGGCACGCCGCTGGCCGGCCTGCCGGGGCCGCTGGCCGAGGCTGAGCGCTCCCGGCTGGCCGAGAAGCGGCTCACCGTGCGGGAGACCCGCCTGGAGGTCGATCTCCAGCTCGGCCGGCACAGCGAGGTGATCGCCGAGCTGGGCGTGCTGACCGGTGAGCACCCGCTGCGGGAACGGCTGTGCTGGCTGCTCATGCTGGCGCTGTACCGGTCCGGGCGGCGGGCCGAGGCACTGGCGGCATACCGCAGCACGCGCCGCACCCTGGTAACGGAGCTGGGCATCGAGCCCGGTGCGTCGCTGAAGAAGCTGCGTCACCGCATTCTGTCGGCCGACGTGTCACTTGCCCCCTCCGTGCCGGGAGAGGAGGCCGATCCGACGGGGCCCGCGGCCACCGGGCAGGCGCCCCGGCCGGCACAGCTCCCCCCCGACCAGTCATCCCCCGATCCGGAGTCCGGGGACGGGACGTCCGCGGCGGCCAAGCTTCCACTCCGCCCTGCGCAACTGCCTGCCGATCTGGTTGCTTTCGCGGGTCGGGGGGCTGAGCTGGAGCGGGCTGGGGGGTTGTTGCCCGGTGAGGGGGAGCAGCCGGCCGCGGTGGTGATCACGGTGATCGGTGGGATGGCGGGTATCGGGAAGACGGCTCTTGCGGTGCACTGGGCGCATCGGGTTGCGCATCGTTATCCGGATGGGCAGTTGTACATCAATCTGCGCGGTTTCGACCCGGTGGGCTCTGCGGTGCCGCCGGCGGAGGCGGTGCGTGTCTTCCTTGATGCGCTGGGGGTTCCCGCGCGGCGTATACCGGCGGCTGTGGAGGCGCAGGCGGCGTTGTACCGCAGTCTGCTCGCCAAGCGGCGGATGCTCATCGTTTTGGACAACGCCCGTGACAGCGAGCATGTGCGGCCGTTGCTGCCGGGTGCGCCGGGTTGTCTGGTGATCGTGACCAGCCGCAGCCAGCTCACCGGACTGATCGTCAACAACGGGGCGCAGCCGCTGACGCTGGACCCGCTGACAGCGGATGAGGCGTACAGCTTCCTGATGCGCCGCCTGGGCGCCGCCCGGCTGGCCGCCGAACCCCGGGCGGTGAAGGAGATCATCGACCGCTGCGCCCGGCTGCCGCTGGCCCTGGCCATCGCCGCCGCGAGGGCCGCCGCCCACCCCGGGTTCTCTCTCAGCGCCATCGCCGGGGAGCTGCGTGACAACCGGGGCAGCCTCGATGCTTTCACCGGCGGTGACCTCAGTACGGACGTACGGGCGGTGTTCTCCTCCTCCTACGCGGCACTCACCGCGCCCGCCTCCCGGCTGTTCCGGCTGCTGGGCCTGCACACCGGGCGCGACATCTCCGCACCCGCCGCAGCCGCCCTGGCCGGGCTCCCCCTGCGCGAGACCCACTGTCTGCTGACCGAACTCACCCGCGCCCACCTGCTCACCGAGCACGCACCAGGCCGCTACACCCAGCACGACCTCCTGCGCATCTACGCCACCGAACGCGCACAGACCAACGACACGCAAGAGGAGCGAAAGCGGGCGACCGAGCGGCTGCTGTCCTGGTACCTGCACACCGCCGACGCCGCCTACCCCCACCTCGCCCCCCACCGCCGCCGCATCCCCCTCACACCCCTGCCCCCCCACTGCCGTCCACTGGCCTTCACCACCCACGACCAGGCCCTGGAATGGTGCGAGACCGAACGCCCCAACCTCGTCGCCGCCGTACACCAGGCCGCAGCAACCGACCGACCAGACATGGCATGGCGACTGACCGCCGCACTCTGGGGATTCTTCTACCTCCGCAGCCACCTCCACGACTGGCTCGACACCGCCACCACCTCCCTCCACGCCACCCACGACACCGACGAGCACATCGGCCAGGCATGGAGCCACGACGACAAAGCCGCCGCGCTGACATCGATGCGCCAGTTCGACGAGGCCGTCGTCCACCTCCGCCGATCGATGACACTCTGGCGGGAACTCGGGGACACCCGCGGCAGGTCCCGGGCCCTGTCCAACCTGGGCCACACGTTTCTTGAGGCCGGCCGGTACGACAAGGCCGTCGAGTACGGCCGCCGCGCGCTGGTACTCCACCGCGCCAGCGGCAACCCCTGGGGCCAGGGCATCGTCCTGGCCAACCTCGGCGACGCCTACCAGCGGCTCGGCCGGTACGACGAGGCCACCGACCACCTCCGGGAGGCGCTGACCGTCCTGCGCGCCATCGGCGACCGCTGGGTCGAGGGCATCACGCTCGACATCCTCGGCACGGTCCACTACCGGCTCCACCGCCACGACGACGCGATCGAGCACTACCGCCAGGCGCTTGAGGTGCACCGGGACGTCGGCAACCGCTGGGTCGAGGGCGGCACCCTCGACCACCTCGGCGACGTCCTCCTCGACACCGGCGACCCGGAGGGCGCCCACACCACCTGGCGGCAGGCGCTCGCGGCCTTCGAGGCGATCGGCCATCCGGACGTCGAGGAGATCCGCCGGAAACTCCGTGACCTGGACGAACGAGTGCAGGACGGACCAGCGCCCTGACCACGTACGTCACGCTCCGCGAGTCGTGGGTGAACCACAGACCGAAGCGAGCCGTTGTCCCCCACAGGCGGCGCTGCGGCAGAGCGTGCACTCACCACCTGACTGGAAAACGGACGTCCATGACTGAACACCACGAACCGAATATTTCTCGGGTATCGAGTCCTGCCGTTCCCCGCAAAACCGGCTATCGAGCCGTCGTAGGTCAGACCCTTTTCGAGGAAGCTACCAACTGGCGTTTGATGAGTCGGGTCACCCAGTACATCGCCAATCTCCCCGACGCAGATTTCCAAGCCGCCCGTGCGAGCGCCGGCCCCATAACCGTGCGCTTTGGCCGCACCCTGGACCGAAGCGTTGGCGAGTGGCATCCGCGAAGCCGGACGGTCCTTCTGAACCCCTATCACAAGAGCGTGCGGGAGCGCGGCAGCAGCCGCCTGATGGGAACCGCGGTGTTCGAGATCATCCACGCCGCCACGGAGGCCACGCGCGAACACATCGAAGCGCACGCCCATATCGGCCATACCGAAGAACTGGCCGCAGCCGAAGGAATCACACCCGCGAGTTACCACGCGCGCGCGATGGCGAGCCTGGAGTTCGGCAACATACGATTCCATCGGCGGATCATGGCCAACATCGGCAAGTCGGGCACCCGGGCCGACCTGTTCCACGGGGAGAACCAGGAATTTCACGTGTACTACAACATTCAGGTGCGCACCGGGCGCACCCGCGGTCATGAACACCGGTACCACGTTCTGCGGCAGTCCTCTTACGGACCTTCCTGACGACGCACCGCACACCGTGCGGCATGCCACAGTCCGGCAAGTGCCACGTGAAGGGAGAGACATACATGCGGGAACCGGGTGGATCGAAGGCCGAGTGCCCGGCTGATCGCCGGAGGCCGACCCGTCGGAGGTTCCTCGGCCTTGCCGGCGGTGCGGGGCTGCTGCTCGCGGGGTGCGATTCGGGCGGAGACGCCGGCTCCGCCGACAGCGGCGGCTCTGCCGGAGGCACGTCGGGCGACGCCCCCGGGGCCGGGGACCGGCCTGCGGCCCCTCGGGACGTGCTGGGCGTGAATTTCAACGAGCAGCCGAGCGGGACCAGCCCCGCGGTGCTGGACGACCTGCGCGCGAAGTGGGTGCGCGGCTTCGTCCCGCTGACCGACCTGGACACCAAGCCGGCGCCCCGCCAGCCTGCGGTCAGCACCCTGCTGTCCTTCGCCGGCGACGGCTACGGCACGGTGCTCTCGCTGAAGTTCCCCTACCAGGACAAGCCTCTCCCACAGCCGGGTACCAGCGCGATGGATGCTGAACTCACGCGCCTCGACAAGGTGCTGGACGCCGCATTGGGCAAGGTCGACATCCTGGTCGTCGGCAACGAGCCCTTCCTTGAAACGCGTCCGCAGGACCGCGCCACCCTCCTGAACCCTTTTTACGAAGCCGTTGCCGCGCATGTGATCGCCGAGCGCAAGAAGCGCTTCGGGTCCGACTGCCGCACCCGTCTGTACATGGGCGCCCTCAACCGCCTCGACGACCCCGAATGGCGCACCCCCGCCGTCAACGGCTGGCTGGCCCATGTCAAGGCCACCCCCGAGATCGAGGGCGTAGACATCCACCCGCACGTCAGCGGCATCGAAGAGGCCGAGGCATTTACGCATCACGTGCTGCCCCGGATCCGCTCCGATCAGTTCTTCCTGGCCACCGAGTTCTCCCTGGTGCACTGGTGGAGGCAGCACTGGCGCGAGCCGGTCCCCGCCGTATACGCCAACCGCTACGGGGTGCCGGCCGGCACCCCGGTATGGAAGGAGGTGCGGGACGCCGCCGCGCATCCCGTACCGCAGCAACGATGGCACGACCTGCTCATGAACAGCCCGTGGTTCACTTCACGCCAGGACTACCTGACCGACCAGGTGCGGCGGTTCCGTGCCACCGGACGACTGGCCGTCGCGACCTACGGCGGGCTCCAGGGGCCCGCCATGGTGCGCGGCATCGGACCCAAGAAGATGCCGTGGCTACTGAACAGCCTTCATGCCAATCGTGTCGCCAGGCCGTCACCGACAGGTGAGTTGGCCCAACACCCCCTATTCTTCGACGACTTCCGCGCACTCCAGTCTCCCGCCGGCAAGAAATGAACAAAGCGGCGCCCAGCGGCCACTCGGCCGGTCCGTACGGAAGCGGTGAACCGAAACTCCGGCAGCCACGTGGTGCTTGTCAACGGCAGAACGTATCCAGCGGGAGGTGCTGATCGCATGTTCTCCGCTTCGCACAAGGTCCCGCACCTCACTGTCGAGGACCTGTTCTGCGCGCCCGTCCGCACCGCCGCATCGATCTCGCCCGACGGCACCAGGATCGCCTGCCTGGCGCCATGGCGGGGGACGCTGAACGTGTGGGTGGAGAGCGTCGACACGCATGAGGAGGCGCGCTGCCTCACCGCCGACGACAACCGCGGCGTCCATGCCTACCACTGGACGGACGACCCGCGGTGGCTGCTCTACGAGCAGGACGATGACGGTGACGAGAACCGGCACGTCTTCCGGATCGATCTGGAGAACCCGGACCGCGAGGCGGCCGATCTCACCCCCTTCCCCGGCGTCAGGGCCACGGGCTTCGAGACGACTCCCTCCCGCCCCGGCAAGGCGCTCCTGCACCTGAATCACAGGGAGCGCACGGAGTTCGACTTCTACGAACTCGACATCGCCACCGGTGAGCTGACCATGCTGGCACAGAACCCCGGCCGGGCCGGAGGCTGGCTGTACACCCCCGGCGGGGACCTGTACGCCCACGGCCTGACGGACGACGGCGACATCGAGCTGTCGAGGTGGGACGCCGAGCGGGACACGTGGCACCTCGTCGTGACGTTCGACGGCTCCGACTACCCGCTGGGCATCCAGCCGTTCCAGGTCACCCCGGACGGCACCGGCGTGTGGATCGGCTCCAGCCGAGGCAGCGACCGCACCCGCCTGGTCAGGCTCGACCTGGCCACCGGGAAGGAGACCGAGGTCGACGACCACCTGGTCCTCGGCCTCGACCCGCGGCACGCCGTCTCCCCGTCCCTTCCCCCGCCCCTCATCCTCGACCGGCGCACGGGGGAGCTGGCCGGGGTGCGCTACCTCGGCGAGCGGCAGGTGATCCGCGCGCTCGACCCGCACTTCGCCGCCGTGCTGGAGAACCTGGAAAAGCTGTCCGACGGCGACCTGGCCGTCGTGTCCGGCGACGAGAACGGACAGCGCTGGGTCGTCAGTTTCACGCACGACCGCGATCCCGGTGTCACCTTCTTCTACGATCACTCCACCGGCGAGAGCCGGCTGCTCTTCCGGCCGTATCCGCACCTGGGCCCCGGAGCGCTGGCGCCGAAGACCCCGCTCACGGTCTACTCGCGCGACGGGCTCGCCCTGCCCGCGTACCTGACGCTGCCCGTGGGCGCGGACCCGGCAGGGCTGCCGCTGGTCCTGCTGGTCCGTGAAGGGCCGTGGCACCGCGACACCTGGGGCTTCGACCCCTTCGAGCAGCTCCTGGCCAACCGTGGCTACGCGGTGCTCCAGGTCAACCTCCGCGGCTCCTCCGGCTTCGGCAAGGCGTTCACCGAGGCCGGCACCGGGGAGCCGGCGGGGACAAGGCACGACGACCTCGTCGACGCCGTCGACTGGGTGGTGGCGCGAGGCTACGCGGACCGGGAGCGAGTCGCCGTCCTCGGCGGCTCATACGGCGGTGACGCCACCCTCCCGGAGAACAACACCGACATGTACCGCGCGGTCGACTTCCTCGCCCGCCACCTGTGCGGAAAGCCCGAGGACCAAGCTGGTGACATCTCCGTCCACATGCAACTGAAGCATCCGTCCGGAAAGGTCTCCCCCGGTGGGAAAGACTGCTGAACACGGCCCTGAAGCGACCCCCGAAGACCTCCGGGTCCTCCGCGGGATGGATTCATGACACACGCCCCCCTGATGTGGCCGGACGAGGCATATGAAGCGTTCACGGGTGACTTGACCGTCGCAGTCGCCTACCTCACGCCGGCCGGCGGCGCGGTCGTCACACCCGTTTCTCCGGTAGGCATGGCCGACCGAGCGACGGGTGTGGTCAGTTTCGCCACCTCGATGGGCCTCCCGAAGAAACTGGAAAGGATCCTGAGTAACCCGCACGTCGCTCTCGCCTGCCACACGCGGGCGCACGGCTTCGCTACTCACGACTCCTATGTGCTCGCCCAGGGCAGCGCGTCGGTGGACCTGGAGCCCTCGGCGCAGCGACTGGTGCACCTCAAGAATTCCGCCGAGCGCTTCCTCGGGGAAGCCAAGCGAGGCAAGATCTGGGACTGGCTACTTCGCGAGTATCAGCGGGAACGCGCGTTCGTCGACATCGGCGTGGAGCGACTCGCCACCTGGCCGGAGCTTTCGGCTCATGGAGTGGTGACGGTCAGCGGCCCCTCCTGGCCGGAGCCGCCCGCCGCCCAGCGACCGCCCAGGAACGCAACGTCCCCACGTGTCCGCGTGCCCAAGCTCGCCCGGCAGATCGCCGCCCTCCCCCACCAACTGCTCGCCTACCGGGGAGCCGACGGATATCCCGTCATCCTCCCGGTGAAGGTGACCGGAAGCGACGACGCCGGACTCCGCCTCACGGGACCATCCGATCTACTCCCGCCGGGAGGACGCCGAGCCGGATTCCTGGCCCACACATTCCGGCCGCAGTGCGTCGGCCTGAGCATGCGAACCGTCACCGGCTGGCTGACGGTCGAGGGCGATGAAGCCCTCTACACCCCCCACACTTCCACCGGCCTGTCCGCGCCGCCGAACAAGACGGTGATGGCCATCGCCAACGGGCTGCTGACCAAACGCGGGCTGCGGCGCGCAGAACGCGATGGCACGAGCGCGCGACTGCAATATATGGCAGATGCCGCATCGCGCAATGCCTTTCCCTGCGCCCCCCAAGGAGAAAAATGATGACGCGTACTGAGGAGATCACCTCCCTGCCGAGCACCGACGTCGGTGTCCTGGTGCCGGTCACCGTGAACTATGACGATCTGGATCCGATGGGCATGCTGCACAACAGCCGGTACCAGGTGCTGGTTGAACGGGCGTGGGTCACCTATTGGGGTGAGCGCGGCTTCATCAGCGAGTCCGGCCTCGATGGGGATGCCTTCAACGTCGTCAAGACGTTCACCATCACCTTCGACTTCCCCATACGAAAGATCGGCGAATTCGCCGTGCACCTGTGGATGGAGCGTCTGGGCAACACCTCCTCCACCGCGGGCTACCGGGTGTGCTCAGCCGACGGGGGCACCACGTACGCGCACGGCAGTCGCACGATCGTCTGCATCGACGTCGCCACGCTCACGCCGACGCCGTGGTCCGACCGGGCTCGAAAGGCTGCCCAGGCTCTTGTCGTGCCGCACGGCGGAGCCTGAGAGCCTGCTTTCGAAGGTCCTGGTGAGTGTTTGCCCAGCTCAGGATTCGAAAGGGCTGGAAGCGGGTGCGATGTCGAGGGCTGAGTAGCCGACTGACCCGGGTCGGACGTAGTAGCCCTCTGGCGCGCGGGCAGAAGGGCAAGAAGGGGCCGCGTCCGGAGTTCCGCTGGCGGGCCTGTCCGCGATCTGAAAGGAATGCATATGCCAGATCCAAACATGAGAGAACGTGGCCATGCCTTCCGAGTGCGGCATCTCATGAACGATGATACCGCCCAGAAAGAGGCAAATAATTGGGTGAACGCAGGGCTGCGCGGTGCACGGTACTTGTATCACCAGCATATCCACCGGATGGCATTGGACATTCAAGGCATACGTCCCGGCGGTCACCTTGCGTCCAACACAGACCATCTCAGGTTCGACCTTACTGGCGACGAAAAATCGATGGAGGAGCAGGCCTATAATCTATTCCGCAAGGATTTCCGCAAATTGAAGGAGCAGGTTTCGAGGCCGAATTACGGGGAGGTCAATTGGGACCAGGCTTTCGAACTTAATGAAACACTATTCAACAGGGTGCGCGTCGCGGCGCAAAGAAAGCTGCGTGAGGTACTGGAGCATAATCCAGCTCCGGACTATGCGGCTGCCACGAGGCAGGTCAACCAGAACCCGCGCCCTCTGCACGGCCGCAACCCCGCGCGGCCCCCGGCCTACACGCCGAACCCGGCCTACACTGTGAGGCCAGAGGGGCCGTCTCTTCCGGCTTACGGCGAGGCCGCGGCGGCAGCGCCGCTTTCGCCCGTGGGCTCCTCGCAAAGCGTCAGATCGCTATCGCCGGTTACTGATGTGGCCCGCTCCAGCACTCCCGCCGGCCAGTCACAGATGCCGCCGGGGGGGCACGCACAGAGTCAGCCGCGCAGGACACCGTCCCGGTGATGGTGAGTGCCTATTTCTCAACCCGGTGATCGTTTGCCGATCGAGGCCAAGGACAGGTTCCGGGCGGCAATACATACAACGAGGGTGGGTCCTCCCGCTTTCCTCGGGAGGACCCACCCTCATCACTTACGGCCTCGTCAGCAGTTCGCGCCACAACTCGGTCTTTTCGCGCTGTCGTACCCTGCCCCTTGCCCGTGTTGACCGCGGTCTCGATCCAGTCCAGCGTCGCGCGGACCTTGGCCACGTTCTCGTGCACGATCGTGCGCTCGTCCTCGCCCAGCGTGCGGTCCCGCAGACCCGGGACCGCGCGGCCGACCGCGGCCACGAAGGAGTGGCACGCGGTGACCAGGTCCAGGAACTCGACCGTCCGGTCGATGTGACGGACCGCCGGGGCGACCGAAGGAGCGAGCCGAACAAGCTCACCCCAGCCCGCGTCCGCCGCGGGTTCCGGAACCTCCACGCGAAGGCCACCTCGCCGGCGCGTGCACCGCAACCTCCCCGGCCCGGCCCCGGCCGGCCACCAGGCTCAAAGAACCGCCGCCCGGCAACCCGTCACGACGTGGGCCGACTCCTCGCCACCGGCGAGGCACACACACGGCCCACCCACCACAAGAAGGGAACCAAACCCCGCCGAACTGGATAAACGACTTCCCAATGAGGATGTCAAGCAGCCATCGTGACTGGTGGTGCAGTTTGATAGCACGCTCCGTCGCGGATCATGGCCCAGAGAACGTTGGCCCTTCGACGGGCGAGGGACAGCACGGCCTGCTTGTGACCTTTCCCCTCAGCACGCTTCCGTTCGTAGTACGCCCGTGATGCGGGACACGACCTCAAGCTGGCCATGGAGGAGAGGTAGAAGGCCCGCAGGAGGCCACGGTGGTAGCGGCGGGGTCGGCGCATGTTTCCGCTGACGCGGCCGGAGTCGCGTGGAACCGGTGACAGGCCGGCGAAAGCAGCCAGCCGGTCTGATGTGCCGAAGGCTTCCATGTCGCCGCCGGTCGCGGCGATGAAGGTGGCCCCGAGCATGGCGCCCATGCCGGGCAGGCTGCGGATCACTTCGGCATGCGGGTGTTCGTGAAACCGGGCCTCGATTAGTGCGTCGAGCTCGGCGATCTCCTCTTCGAGGGCCATCACCCCCTTCGCGAGGCGGCCCACCATCGAGGCGGCCAGCTTCTCGCCGGGCAGTGCGGTGTGCTGGGCCTGGGCGGCCTCGACGGCGGCCTGGGCGAGTGCGGCGGCGCCTTTGACCTTGCGGTTCTTCAGCCACGTCTCGATTCGCTTGGCGCCGCTGCGGCGGATTGCGGCTGGCGTCTGGTAGCCGGTCAGCAGCAGGATCGGCCCCTTGTTCGTCAGACTGAGCGCACGCTCCAAGGCCGGGCAGACTTCGAGGAGTTGTTCCCTGAGCCGGTTGATCTGGCGGGTGCGGTCGTTGACGAGGTCGGTGCGGCGCCTGACCAGGATCTTGAGGTCTACGGCTATCTCGTCACCGGGACGGAGCACGCCGAGGTCCTTGCGCATGCGGGCCTGGTCGGCGATGACGAAGGCGTCCTTGGCGTCCGTCTTGCCCTGGCCTCGGTAGGCGGCTGATGCCTGGTGAACGGCGAGGCCGGTGAGGTAGACCATCGGCTGGTCGTGGCCGAGCAGCAGGCCGATGAGCAAGGCGGCGCCGCCGTGGTTGATATCCACCGCCCACAGCGCGTCCTCAGAGAGTGCGAGTACGTCGCCGATCAGCTCCAGCAGCGCGGACTCGTCGTTCAGGACTCGCCGTGACAGGAGGCGTTCGCCGTGCGCGTCGATCACCACGCAGTGGTGGTGTTCCTTGCCGATGTCCACCCCGGCCCAGATCTCGGGCACGGTCACCTCCGCCAGCTCGTCGTCACAGTAGTCCCGCAGACGACCTCGCCGACGTTGTCCTACACAGCGATCGAGTCGCGTATCCCAATTAGCGGTCGAGTCGTCGCGGGGCTCCGGGCGGCCAAGTCATTTGAGCCATCGAGCGGCGACAAGCTGACAGCCATACCCGGAACCCCTGGGCCAGACGATCCTACGAATGACCGCCTCAGGCCCACGCTTGGAAGGTAGGACAAGCTGAGCGGCACCGGCTCCGCCCCGGGGTACGGCACGGCAGCCGTTCACCAGGCGGTGTCCCCCCGCAGGGGCACGCCGTCCTGCGGGGGCACCGCTTTGTTCAAGGGCACGGCGTCCCGCTGCCACCTGCTCACGGCGTCGGTGATCCCCGCGCCGCCGGTGTGGGACCAGGCGCGGGTGGCCCGCTCGGTGATGGCGGCCGTCTCGGCCTTGGCCGCCGCCGAGATGGTGCCCGCGTTGGGCTCCTTGTACCAGGGGCGCAGGCGGATCAGAGCGGGCCGTACGCCGGTGGCCAGCAGCAGCGCGGTGCCCTTGGGCAGGGCGCGGATACGGTCCGCGGGCAGCACCGGGTCCAGTCGGTAGGAGTAGGAGCGGGAGGTGCCGTCCTTGCTCTTGGAGACCGACGCGGTGCGCACGTCGGCATTGCCCACGAGCTTGGAGACCTTCTCCACGAAGTCGGCGTCGTCCAGGCCCGCGCCGAGAAGCTTGATCGTGGCCGCGCTCCACATCGCGTCCATGCCCGCGTCGCCCCACACCCGGCTTCCCTGACGGTAACTCTGCAGCAGGGTGACGACGTTGATGCCGCGCGAGCCGAGGTGGCTGTACAGGTCGGGCAGGTCGGAGATGCGGCAGACGTTGGCGGCCTCGTCGAGGACCGCCGTCATCGGCGGGTCGAGCCGCCCGCCCATCCGCTCCGCGGCGATCACGCCCGCGCGCATCGTCGCGTCGGCAAGGCCCGCGATCACGCCCGCGGCCGAGCCACCACCGTCCTTCGACAGCAGATACAGGGTGTCGTGGCCCAGAGCGTGCTCGTGCGGATCGAACTGCGGAAGCCCGGGGTCAGGCGTCACCCAGGCTGCGATCTCCGGATCGAGCAGGCAGGCCACGCACTGCCGCGCGGTTTCGTAGATGCCGTCACGGGTCTCCACCGCACCGCGCACCGTCCCCTGCAACTGCTCGGCCATGGCGGTCAGTCCGGCGTCCCGCAGCAGGTCGACCGGCGTGCGGTCGGCGGGGTCGGCGAGCCAGGCCAGCAGGTCGTGCAGGGAGGCCCGGCCGCGGGCGGCGGCGAGGAACAGGGCGGTGAGGGTGTTCTGGGCCGCGGAGATCCAGAAGTCCTTCTTCGACTGGTCGTCGTTGACGGAGGCGACGAAGTGACCCGCCAGGCGGCGGGCGCCTTCCATGGTGTGGCAGTCGGCGAGGATGTCCCACCACATCTCGCGCGGGGCGTGCGCGATGGACTGCGGGTCGAACGTCCACACCCGGCCGGCCTTCTCGCGTTCGGCCCGCGTGACGGCGTACACATCTGACTTGTTGGAGGTCAGCAGCACCGCTCCCTGGGCACGGAGTACGCGCGGGACGGCGATGCCGGTGGACTTGCCGGCGCGCGGGGCCATCAGGTCCAGCTCCACGTCCTCGTACGAGGAGCGCAGCACCGGGCCGCTCGGGTCGAGCTCGCCGAGCAGGTTGCCCGTCTCGTCCGGGTGCAGGTCGTCCCGGCCCTTGAGCGAGGGGCGCAGCTCGCGGGCGCGCTTCGCGATGCCGGTCGGGCACAGTGCCGCCAGCTCCCGCTTCCCGGCCAGGCCCTTGGACCGGTTCGTGAACCGGATCACCCGGTGCACGGCCAGCACCCCGGCGGCGCCGGCCAGGCCGAAGACCAGGACGATGCCGGCGGTCACCGCGGCCGGTGACGCGTCCGGCCAGAGCGTCGCCGGACCGTCGGAGAGCAGGGCGGTGAACGTCGACATGGTGAACGGCGGGGGATCCCAGCCCGCCCCGGTCAGCACTGCGCCCAGGGACCCCCCGAGCCATGTGCCGCCGAACACCACCGCGCCCACGCCCGTCACCATGACGACGGCCCAGGGCATCAGCTCGCTGCCGTACATCTTGCCGTTGGATGCGCTCCCGCTCATCCGGTTCGCCTCCCGGCCGCCGTCGGCTGTTTGGAGAGGCTGGGTATGCCCCCGGGCGACTTCCCGGCGGCCGGCTTGTTCGGTGCCCAGCGCTTGTTGGTGTCGTGCAGGTGCCGCTCGGTGTCGGTGATGGCGACCTGGATCGGGATGCCGGGCCGGCCACCGACCTTGATCAGGAACCGCCCCCGGCCGGGCGGCTCCTCACGGTCCCCGTACGCGGCCCAGCCCGGGGGCGAGGACCAGGAGGAGACCAGGTCGATCTCCCGCCGGGACAGGCCGACGACCCGGCCCAACTCCTCCATCTCCTGGCGCGGCAGCCCCGCGCACACCACCATGCCGGCACGTTCGACGAAGCCACGTGCCTTGACCCGGTCGGCGTCGGTGCCCAGCGCCTCGGCGTCCTTGAGCGTGTGGGTGATCTTGGCGTCGCCCAGGCCGAGGGTGCGGTTGAGCCTGGTCAGGGCGTCGATGCGGTCCACGATGCCGGAGGCCGCGCGCAGGGGCCGCCACAGCTCGTCGAGCACGGTGAAGAACCAGCGCCGCGGCCTCAGCCCCGCGTCCGCCAGGGCGTGCGAGGCGGCCACCGTGCCCAGCCCGTCGGACCAGGCCGCCAGCATCGCCGCCGCGGTGAGCTGGGTGTCCGCCTCGCCGATCCGGGAGATGTCCACGCACACGGCGGGGGCGTCGAGGTCGATACGGGTCGAGGTCTCGGAGCCGAACGTGTCGCCGAGGGGCCCGTCCAGCACGCCCAGCAGCGAGCGGTGCAGCGGGTCCACGGCGTCGCGGTAGCGGCTGTCGTCCCCGCGGTCCAGGGTCACCGCCCGTACCCGGTCGGGGCCTTCGGCGAGGACCCGCAGCAGGTCCGGCAGCAAGGGCTGGCGGTCCGGCCGCGTGCGCTCGCGAAGGTGGTGCAGCGCCGCGGAGAGCACCGACTGCTCGTGGTCGTCGATGGCGTGGTCGCGCACGATGGTGATGAGCGCGGCGACCATGTTCAGGACGCGGCCGTGCGTTTCGACGGCCAGCGTCCGCCCGGCCTCGCCGCCGATGCGCTGGGCGGCGGCGCCCATGGCGCCGGGGTCGAGGACGTTGATGCCGCCCACCCCGCGCCCGATGGACAGGACCTGGCCGCCCAGGGCGCGCACGGTGTCGGCGTAGTCAGGCTTCAGGTCGCCGAGCACCAGCGGGACCACACCTGTCGCGGCCAGCCCGATGAGCATGCGGTTGACCAGAGTGGACTTGCCCAGGCCCGGCATGCCGAGCATGAACAGCGACGGGTTGGAGATGTAGTGGGCGCGGGTGAACCACGACAGCGGGTCCCCGCACACGGTGGCGCCGGTGAACAGGTGCTGGCCCAGCGGGACGCCGGTCATGGGCGCGCCCGAGCCCGCCGCGAACGGCCACAGCCCGCACGCCTGCACGGTGGTAGCACGCCACATCGTCGGCGGGTCCATGTTGGCGACCTGGCCGCCGCCGGGCCCCGGCCAGCCGCGCGGGCTGGGCGGGTCGGTTCGGGGTCCGGCGGGCTTCTTCCCGTTCGCCCTGGCCCTCTTCTTTGTCTCGGACGTCACAGCGCTTCCTTCATCTCGCGCGGCACCAGCGTGTACTCCCAGGGCAGAATCCCGGTCGGCAGCGTGCAACTGAACGCCGCCGCCTGCATCCGGTCGGCCGGGCGCATCGACAGCCGTGCCCCTGCCAGCAGGTTGCGCACGGTCGTGGTCGCGTCGGCCACCTCGGCTTCGCTGTCCACTGTGACCGTGACCATCAGTGAGAACTCCACCAGGCCGGCCCCGGTCGCCTCCTCCACCGCCGTCTGCTCGGCGGCGCGTACCTCGCTGGCGGCGCGCGCCTGCACCAGGCCGCGCTTGGAGGTGGCCATGAACTGCGCGGCGCGCCGGTCGGCTTCGACGATGCGCGCCGAGGTCGCCGGGTCGATCGGCCGGTACAGCAGCGCCACCCGCTTGCGCCGGGTGCCGGGCGCGTCCTCCAGCAGTCCGCGTAGCACCTGGGCGCGTACGGTGCCGCGCGGCGCGAGGGTGAGCATCCAGGTCCGTGACACCCCCGAGTCGTGCTGGTACGAGGTGGCCGTCTCGACGGCCGCCGCGGGACCGGCGTCCTCCCACTCCAGACCGGTGCCGCCGTCGACGGCGCGGGCCTCCAGGACGTCCCCCGCCACGGCCGGGTCGTACGCCACCCGGACGACCTCGGCGATGCGCTCGGCCGACAACGGGGTGGCGGGCCCGCCGCCGGCGCTGACCACTCCCGCCAGCAGGCCGGGGATGCGGGTGGCGAGGTCGGCGACGACGTCGTCGGTACCGCGCCGCTGCCCGGGGGGCGCCCCGTAGGTCAGCGCGAGGTAGGTGTGCATCTCCGAGGACGCGGCCGGGTACCGCTCGACGACCTCCTCCATCACCGCCCGTGCCGCGGCCGGGGCGTCCGGGCTGATGCGCGGCAGCACCTCGGCGGCCAGCCGGGTCCCCGTGTCCGGAGCGGTCTCCACCACCACGGAGGCTCCGCGCAGACCCGGCTCGCTGGAGAGCCGGGCCAGCCAGTGGCCCCATGCCGCCACCCAGTTGTCGATCTGGTCGGGGTCGACGAGGGAGCCGCCGTCCGGGTCGCAGCCCAGTACGACGGTGTACAGGTTGCGGCTGCGGTGGTGCAGCACGCCGAACGGCTGGTCGTAGGCGTCCCTGCCCTCCAGCACCCTGACCCGGCTGAGCAGCCCCGGCGGGCGGTACTTGCCGCCCGGCCGCGGGGACAGCGGGCCGGAGACGTAGGTGGTCACGCCCTTGGCCTTGCGCTGGAACCAGCCGATGCGCATGGCGAGGAGCTGGTAGGCGTTGCGCCCGTCCTGGGTGCGCACGGCGAGCGGCAGCAGGAAGAACGCCTGGAGAACGACGAGGCCCAGCGTGAACGTCAGCGAGACCAGCGAGGCCAGCAGATCGATGATGATCCCGCCGAACAGCCCGACGGTGCCGAGGAGCCCGAACGGCCCCAGGCCGGGCCGCCGGGGCCGGCGCCAGTTGCCGTAGGTGGGGTCGACGTGGGCGACTTGGGTGGACATGGTGGTACCTGTTCTCCCTCTCGGTCGGGGATGGTGGGCGGCGGTTCAGCGGGGCAGCGGTTCAGCGCCCGTCGTCCTGGTTGGCGCCCTCGATCCCGCTCCTGGCAACATCCGCGCTGCCCTTGGCCCGCTGCGCCACGAAGGACGCCACCCCGATCGCGGCGGTGATGCCGGCGCCGACGCCCTTGGCGGCCATCTGGCGACCTGACCCACCGCCGCCTCCGCCTTCGGAGCCGCCGCCGCCTCCAGAGGCGCCCGAGGGGCCGCCGCCTTCAGAGCCGCCCCCGGAGCCGCCGCCTCCAGAGCCGCCCTTGGAGCCGCCGCCTCCGCCGCCCCCTCCGGAGCCGCCGCCTTCACCGCCGCCCCCGCCGCCGCCCGCGCCGCTGGCCGCGGCGCCCGAGGCGGCCTTGGCGGCGCCGGAGGCAGCTCCGGCCGCGCCACCGGCTATGGCACCCGTGGCACCCTTGCCGCCCGCCTCGGCGAGCGACTTCGCGCCGGAGGCGGCGCCTCCCATGACGCCCATGGTCTGCTGGCCGACCGAGTCGCCGCCGAGGGCGGCCGTCGCCGGGACGATCACCCTCATCAGCGCCGGCAGGGCGATGCCCGACAGCAGCAGCACGCCCATGCCCGCGATCTGCACGTCGGTCTGTCGTTGCCCGTCCGCGTCGTAGATCATGACGGCGCCCGAGTAGAAGATGAGACCGATCAGGGGCTTGTACAGCAGCCAGGCGACCATCCAGCCGAGGTGCTTGCGCCACCACGAGCCGCCCCATTCCGTCATGGACGCGGCGGCGGCGAGGGGGAGCGTGCCCATCAGGATGATCATCACGCCGAGCCGGATGTACAGCAGGATCGTGTGGATGATGCCGGCGATGATCAGGAGACACCCGATGATCAGCATCAGCATGGGATGGACACCCGAGCAGTCGATGCCTCGCAGCAACTGCGAGAGAGCCTTGGCGAAGAGGTAATCGGAGTACGAACTCATGAGGTCGGCGAACGCGACGATCACGGTGGTCGCCGCCGCACTGACCACGACGACGCGCAGCAGGCCCTTCATCGCCATCGTGCCCGATTCGGCGCGCCGGTCCAGAGCCATCTTGGCGGCGGCGAAAAGGAGTGATCCGATCGCCAGGTAGATGACAAGCCACCGTATTTCACTGGTGATCGTCTCCGCCGAATCCTGGTCCACCGTCCTGGGGTTGCCGATTCCCTGGAAGATCTCCAGGGCGCCGCGCATCGCGATCTGCCCGATGGCCTCCATCATCTCGTCGACGGGGTCACCGAAGATCAGCTTGAAGAAGTCGATGCTGCCTGTGCACTTGTCGCCGATGTCATAGTCGTCCGACTGCGCGAGGTTTTCCACGCCACGCTGTGCCATGTCACGCTCCCCAACTGACGAAACCGTCAGGCGTCGCCTGTGTTCCCGGCGAATAGGCGTCCCCGTCGGCCTGGGGCGCCACCTTCCAGTCACCGTCCCGCCAGCGCACGGTCACCGACATCGACACGTGGCCGCCGAGGCCGTCCGCGACGAGCAGCCGCACGGTCGCGGCGTCGACCGAGTACGACGTCAGGGAGAAGCCCGCGAATCGCGGGACGGCGCCGTTCCCCGGATCCGTCCCCTCGGCCGCCTCCCGTTCGCGGACGAACGTGTCACGTGGCTTGCCGGGCACGACCTGCTGTTCGGCCACGGTGCGCCAGGCGGTGCCGTTCAACTCGACCGGAATGACGTGCGCCGCCATCACCGCTCCCGCGGGCGTGCGGGCAAAGCACCACCACACCCCCGCGTCGAACCGCAGGGGCCCGGCGGACGGTGAGGTGGGCACCGTGAGGTCGCCGAGCTTCTTCCACTCGGCGTCCTGCGGCGCGGCGGTCGGCTGGGCGGTGTCCCGGTCGTCGGTGACGCAGCCTTCCGGCCGCCCGTCCGGCCCCTGCCGGACCTGCTGCGGGTCGCCGGGGGACAGCGGGCCGACGAGGCCGTCCAGCGGCCCCCCGCCTTCCGCCGCGGCATCGGCGTCCCGCCCGCCCGGGTCGCTCGTCAGGATTCCCACGATCGAAATGACCACCAGGAAGCCCAGGAGGGCGGCGGAGTTGAGCCAGCCGCGCTGTTTGTAGAAAGGCCCGTCAGGCGGCGCCTTTTTGCGTTTCCAGGGGCCGAACATGTCGATGCCTTCTCCCGGGACTCAGCGCCTGGCCCTAGCCCTCGCCCTCCTGGTCACCGAAGAAGAACGTGACGATGGGGCCGGCCGTGGCCACCAGGATGCAGCCGCCCAGAACCATGCCCAGGCGGCTCATGTGCTCGGAGCCCTCGCCGCGCTTCATCGACACGGCCATCATGACTCCGGTGACGATGATGCCCACCACTCCGGCGGCGGTGCCGGCCCAACCGGCGATGCCCAGGACCGTGCCGACCGCGTCGGACAGCTCCGTCGGGGCGTTCCGCTCCACCTCGGGGACCTCGTTGGTGCCGTCCTGGGCGAGGTAGCGGTGGCCGTCCCTGTAGGCGGCAGAGAGGATGCTCTTCATGGGTTTCTCCGGTGTGAGAGTGAGTCGGGGACGAAGTACTGCTATTTGTTGACGAGATAGGGATCCACCACGAATGCGACGAGCGGCCCCGCGGTGGTTCCGAGGATGCAGGCGCCCATCACGATGACGCCCCCCCGGTAGATGTGCGCGCCCTCGCCCGGTTCGCCGCGGCGGAACTGAAAGGCAAGCTGAACACCGAGGATGAGCAGCCCTGCCACGGCGCAGGCCGTCACGCACCACGCGAGGAGGCCGAGCAGGTCGCCCGCTCCGGCGGCGACCGGGTCGAACTGGCAGTCCGGGTTGATCTCGCAGTCCGCGCCGGGCTTGAACTCGTCGGGATCGACCGGGTTCGCCAGCGTGCGGGAGTCCAGCAGGTTCATCGCAGCCTTCCCGCATGCCCGGCCGGCGCCGAGACGAGTGCGGCCAGCGCGCGTACTTCCCTCGGCGGCCGCTCGATCTCCTGACCGACGCGCCAGGCCGGTATCCAGGGAATGCGGCGGACCTCGGCCGCCGAGCGCAGGACGCGCACCCGCTGGCCGAGTTCGCGCGGCAGCCGCCCCGGCGCGTCGGCGACGAGCACGACGGCGAGGAGTTCCACCCCCGCCGGGTGCTCGGCCATGCGCAGCGCGTTCAGCGTCTGGGACGCCGCCCGGATGCCCGCGGCGTGGGTACGCGCGACGAGCAGTATCCGGCCGGGCTCGCCCTCGGCCCGGTCGGGCCACCGGCGGCCCACGTCCGCGCCGCCGAGCGCCCGCGCAAGCGTGCTCGCGCCGGCGCCGCCGTGCGCGCTGACCCAGGTGACCTGATGGTTCTGGGGCCGCGACGGCGCGCGTTCGGCCGGTTCCGCGGGCCAGAACGCGGTGTCCAGGCCCGAGCGCCCCGATGACGCGGCGGGCGCGGTCCGCGCCGGGACCCGCGGGATCGGCGCGGTCGGCGCCGGGACCTGCGGAATCAGCGCGGTCGGCGCCGACGCTTGCGGAATCGCCGCCGGAGTCCGCGTGGTCGGCGCCGGCGCGGGCCCGGCCGGCAGCGGGTCGTCCGGTTGCGTGGTCGGTCCGCGGACCCACATCTGGGAGCCGGCGGACGGCGCCGAAGGGACGCCCATGTGCCTCCCCCCTTCCCTGGCTTCTTCGTTCGCTTCGCGTACTGCGCGGATCGGCTTTGAACTGATGAGCCGCTGTGTCCGTTGCGGCATGCGGGCTCGCGGTGATCCGTCGCACAGCCCACCACGGGAAAACCGGCGGCGCGGTTCAAGGACGCCGGGATCCGTGTCGTGCAGCCGAGCGAGCATCGAGCGAAGAGGAGGCGACCGCCATGGCCGAGGACGAAGGGAAAAGCTCCGACCCGGTGACCCTCCTGCTGATCTTCGGCACCGGCATAACGGGCCTGGGATGCGTCAGTTTCATCATTTTCATCATCCTTTTTCCGATCGCGACGTTTCTCCTGCTTGGCATAGCGAAGACCTTTTGGCCCCTCGTGATCTTCTGCAAGATCTTCCCCGTCTGCGACAGCGGAGGAGGCGGAGACGGAGGGGGCAACGACGAGATCTCGCTGGTCGTCGAGGGCAACGGGCGGCAGGAGCTGTACTCCCCCTCCGTGCCCGTCGCCTGGGTGACGGAGGTCCGGGACGCCGGACGGGAGTGCACCGAGATCGGCCCCATCGTCATCGCCGCACAGATCCAGTTCGAGTCCGGGTGGAACGAGAAGCTGCTCGGCCCCAACGGGGAAGAGGGCCTCTCCCAGCTCCCCGCGGACAAGTTCGACGAGTTCGGCGGGGACGCGGACGACGACGACGAGGACTCGCGCATGGACCCCGAGGACTCGATCGCGGCGCAGGGCAAGTACATGTGCTCGCTGGCCGAGGAGATCGGCGTGCTGCTCGACAACGGTCAGGTCGAGGGGGATCCCCTCGACCTGGCCCTGGCCGCGTACGACGTGGGCCTCGATGTGATCAAGGACGCGAAGGGAATCCCGGAGGGCTCCGAGACGAACGGTTACGTCTACGGCATCAGGTCCTTGTTCCCCTTGTACGCCGGCGTCGAGAAACCCCCGGACGGGGAGACCTACCCATCGCCGTCGCCGTTCCCCTCCGAGCCCGGGGACATCCCGGACGGATTCTGACCCGCACAGCAAGGAGCCAGCACGTGTTCGGCAGACGGAGCCGCCAGAACCGGCAGGACCACGACGTACACGAGGCATACGACGTATACGACGGCACGCTGCAGTGGCCGCCGTCCCCCTTCGCGGTGCTGATCCGCCGCGACGGCAGCGCGCTCGTCGACGGCGAGCCCCTCCGCGTTCCCGACGGCGAACCGGTCCACGCCGCGGTGCTCGACGCGATGCAGCGCCACGCGCAGGCCCGGGGCGAGCCGGTCGAGGCGGCGATCCTCGACCGGAACGAGGGCGCGATCACCCATGTCGAGGTCGCCCCCGACGGATCCAGCCGGATCCTGGGCCAGGAAGAACACGACGAGGCGCCCAAGCCGGAACCCCGGCCCGTGGCCGCGGATTCTCCGACCGCCACGCCGGCGGCCGAACGGCCGTCTCCCGAGCCCCCGCCCGCCGCCGAGCCCCCGCCCGCCGCCGAGCCCCGGCCCACCGCCGGGCCGCGGACCGACGACGCGCCGCAGCCCCCCGGCGTCAGCATGCCGCTCCCGGCGCAAGTCCCCGCCGAACTCGCCGAACTCGCCAGACTCGTCACCGACTCCCTGGACACCGGAAGGCCGGAGCGGGCGGCGGCGGTCGCCTTCCGGCTGCGGCAGCACACCGGGCGCGCCTTCGGCGCCGAGCACCCTTACACCATCGAAGCGCGCGCCCTGGAGGCATTCGTCGCCCACCGGAGCGGGAACCAGCGCTTCGCCACGGCCACCGGCCTCGAACTCACCCGGATCCGCCACCGGTTGGGCGACCCCCGGGCCCACGAGGAGCTGAGGCGTGCGGTTGCCGCGTGGTGGCAGATCGACGACGTGCCGTCCGCCGTCGACCAGGGCCGGGTGCTGCTCGACGTATGGTCCACGCTCGCGGCACAGGGCGGGCCGACAGCGCAGGACACCGAATTACTGCACGGCGTCAATCGGCGTATGCACGCCCTCGCCGCCGTGGCTGCCACCCGCGGAACCGGAGCGGCCTGAGAGCGAAAGGCGCAGGTCAACGGCCGGCGACGGCGAGGGTGCCGGGGCGGGAGACCGGCGCTCCCCCGGCGCGCGGCACCCGGCTCCGGCGGCTGCGCCGCGTGCGGGCCGGCCGCATCGTAAATCGGTCGTCAAGGCAGTGTGGAACACCGGTCGCAACACTCCGGCGCAGCGGGGCCACTGACCACGGTCCCCGACCTCCCCTCACGAGGTCACGGAGTGAAGGAGTGCGACCTTGAGCTGGACCGTCATGGGTTCCACGGGATCTGTCCCCGCCCGGGAACGAGCGCTGCGCGCGCTGTACGAAGAACAGGCGGGGCCGCTGCACAGCTACGTGCTGCGACTGCTGGGAGGCGACCGCCACAAGGCCGAGGACGTGGTGCAGGAGGCCCTGCTGCGCTGCTGGCGGACTCAGGACCTGGAGGGCGACGAGCCGCTGCGGCCGTGGCTGTTCCGGGTGGCCCGCAATCTCGTCGTCGACGACTACCGGCTGCGCATGGCCCGGCCCCGGGAGGTCGACGGCACCGCCTGGCTGGACGATCTACTGGCGAAAAGCGACGACATCGACCGGGTGCTGTCCTCGATAGTCCTCAAGGAGGCGTTCCGGGCGCTGTCGCCCAAGCACCGGGAGGTGCTGTACGAGACCTACTACACCGGCAGGTCGACGCGCGAGGTAGCCCTTGTGCTCGGCATCCCCCCGGGCACCGTCAAGTCGCGCCTCTACCACGCGGTGCGGGCGCTGCGCATGGCCCTGGACATCGTGGAGACCCCCTCCGGGGAGGTCGCCGGGAAGCCGGCCTGGGCGTACTCGTCCGCGGCGTGACCCGGGCCCGTCCCGGGCGTGTCATGTCGCCGCCGGGATGTCCTGCGCCGGCCGCTCCCAGGAGCGCATCGGACGCCGCGGCCGCACCGCGCCGGCCCCGCCCGCCGTGGCCGACGTCGCTGGCGTCGCTGGCGTCGCCGAGGGAGAATCCACCGCGGCGGGCGGGGGCGCAGAGGATGCCGGTGCGGCCGGCCGGTGCTGCGGCTGCGGTCCGCCCTCGTCGCGGGCCGCAGTCAGCCACGCCTGGTGTTCCAGTACGGCGGCGAGCGCCTCTCCCGTCTCGCCCGGAAGCTGGTTGCGCAGGCGGATCATGGTGTCCCCGGCGGACAACGCGGTGTCCACGTCCGTGATCCCCATCCAGAGAGTCTCCGCGCGGGTCGCCGCGGCCTCGGCTCGCTCGCCCTCTCCCCTGTAGTGCCATCGCTCGGCGATGTCGCGGAAGAGCTTCAGGCTGCCGACGGCGTCCCCGGCCACCGCGGTGACGCGGGCCCGGACCTCGCGGATGCGCAGGGCATCGGAGTCGGATACCCCGAGGCTGCCGGAAGCCTGCTCGTCAAGCCGCGTCGCGAGCGTGGCGGCCTCGTCGATACGGCCCGCCTTCAGGTGTTCCGTGACCTGGGCCAGGGACTCGGCGTATGCGCCGGGCTCTGGCTGCGCGCCGGCAGGAGGCCGGTCGTCGCGTTTCCTGGGTGCCCTGGCGCGCCGTCCACTCGGCGGCTTGCCGTGTTGTGCACCGCCCGGCAGCTCCCCCACCGCTCCGTCGGGCGAGATGACCAGGTGCCACACGGTGCCGTCCGCCTCGGTGGCCTCGGCCCGCACCGCACGGCCGAGCCGGGCGGCCGCGGCTGCCACCTCGGCGACGGCCGCGGCGCGGGTGGGGTGCCCGGCGACGGGCACCAGCGGACCGGAGGCGGTGATCCGTCCGTCGCCGTGCACGGTGAGGGCGTAGACCGGCCACGAAGGCACGTCCGTGGACTCGGTGGACTCGGTGGACTCGTGTGTCGTATGCATGAAGGGTTTCCTCCGGCGGTGTGGCGGTGCGGCTTCGGGATCCAGGGCCATGGGGTCCGGCTACTGGAAGAGGATGTCGTCGACCCGCCACGCTTCGCCGGCTGCCTTGCGCGTGAGGTGCACATACGCCGGGACGGTGGCGGGCTCGCCCGTCCACCCGTCGCGCCCGCGGGGAGTGGTGGTGACGGCCCACTGGCGCCAGGCCTCGGTGTCGGTGTCGGCGGGCTTGGCGGCGTCCTCGGCCTTCTGCAACGCGACGGTGGTGTAGGCACGGTGACCGGCCCACTCCTGCCATTGGGCGCCGGGGGCCGCGCGGGGGCGGTGCTTGCTCAGGCTCGCCGCGTACGCGTGGGTCAGCCAGCCCGCGCTCGCGGCCCGCACCTCGGCGTCGGAGGGGCCGCGGTCGACCGTGGTGTCGAACGTCCCCATCACCGTGAGCGCGCCCTTGCTGACCGCGTCGGCGTCGGCCTGGTCGACGTCGTCCGGCCGCGGGACGCCTCCCTTGGGCGTACCCCCCGAGCCCGCGGGCAGCGGCTCGGCCTCGGCGGCGTCGGACGGGATCGGGTACGGGCCGGTGCCGGTCGCGGCGGGAGCAGAGGGCGTCGCGGGTCCCTGCCGCCCGCCGTCGGTGCCGGAACCGCACCCCACCGCGGTGAGGACGGCCGCGAGTGCCGTCGCAGCCGCCGCTGTGGCACCGCGCGTGACGGAGGGAGTCATCCGAAGCGCCTCACATTCTGGGGCAGGCCGTCGTAGTAGGGCTCGTCGAGGTCGCTGATCTTGACCACGTCGCCGGTCTTCGGCGCGTGGATGAGCTGCCCGCCGCCGAGGTAGATGCCGATGTGGTCATAGCTGCCGCGCTGGTTGAACCCGATGACGTCACCGGGGCGCATGTCCTCGCGCGGCACCGGCTCGCCCTCGGTGACCTGGAGCTGGGAGACCCGCGGCAGCAGTACCCGGCCGCCGCTGGCGTGGTAGACCGCGTACTGGACGAAGCTGGAGCAGTCGAAACCGACCGTGTCCGCACCCTGCGCGAAACCGCGGGAGGGGCCCTCGGGACCTCCGCCGCCCCACGAGTACGGGGTGCCGAGCCACTCCTTCGCGTGGGCCACGACCCGATCGCCGAACGCGCCGCCGTCCCCGGCCGGCGCACCGCCCGTGAAGTCGGCCATCGACTCGGTGATCGCGGCGACGTAGCCCTGCGTCTCCGGGTACGGCGGCACACCTCCGTACTCCTCGACCGCGCCGGGGCCGGCGTTGTACGCGGCGAGCAGCAGCCGTGTGGTGTCGCCGCCGAGGGCCAGCTCCTCGACCTTGCCGGCGAGCCAGCAGTCGTAGCGGGCCTGGGTCATGATCGCGTCGCCCGGGGTGAACGGGTCGGCGACGCCGTCCGGTCGGGGACTGCCGTCCTTGCCCGCCGCGTCCACTCCCCATGTCTCCCAGGTACCGGGGATGAACTGGCTCAGCCCCTGGGCACTGGCGGGGCTGACCGCGTCGGGGTTCCAGCCGGACTCCGCCTGGATCTGCGCGGCCAGCAGCGGAGCACTGACCTCCGCGCACTGCCTGCCGGCGCGTTCGATCCACGGCACGAACTCGTCAGGGACGTGGCCGGCGTCGAGCGTGGTGGCGAACCCCGTGGGGGCTGAACCTTGGCCTTGTTGCTGCGGCTCCACGGCTCCTCCCAGCACGGACAGGCCGACCACGGAACCGAGCAGCCCCAGGACGGTGCAGCCCGTCACCAGCATCGTCGTTCTCGCCCGAGCGGTGAGACCGCTCATGTCCAACCCCCAGGAGCCATGTGAGACAGGAAGTCATGCGCCCACAACAACGCAACTTGCCCTATCTGTCTGACTTATTGAAAAGTTACTACTTGTATAGAGTTAGGAACTCATGTATATACTTGGACTGTTACGTCCGCAGAAGAAGGTGATTTCGTGGCAGGGGATGGGTGGGCTGTCAATCCCTGGCTGCCGCTGCCGCGCCCTCCAGGGGGCATAAACGGGAAACCGCGGCGATCGGTTCAGGGCGTGCCGACGGAACTCACGGGCCCGGCCGCCCCCCAGGGGGCCGGGGTGCCGCCGCCCGAGCAGGCGCTGCCCGTCGCTCCGCCGCGACTTGGCGACAATCGCGCCTGGTGGTGGCTGGGCGTGCACGGCGGTGCGGGTGTCAGCACGCTGGAGCGGGCCGTGCCCGGCGGCCGGGACGCGGGCCGCGCCTGGCCCGCGTCCGTGCGGACCGAGCCGGTCGTGCTGGTCGCCCGCTCCAGCGCGCACGGCCTGGAGGCTGCGCAGAACGCCGCGCAGCAGTGGGCCTCGGGCATGGTCACCGGTATCGACCTGCTCGGCCTCGTCGTCGTCGCCGACGTTCCCGGCCGACGCCCCAAGGTCCTCCAGAACCTGGTGCGGCTGGTCTCCGGCGCGGTGCCCCGGATGTGGGAGATCCCGTGGGTGGAGCCCTGGCGGCTCGGCGAGCCGCCCCTGTCGCACCTGCCCAAGGAGTGCGCGCCCCTGACGCGCGACCTGGCCCGACTCACCCGACCCGTGTAGAGGGGAACCGCGTTGTCCAGTCTGCCGGCGGCCGTCCTGTCGGACGTCTCCACGTACGTCACTCATCTTGGTCACCTCGCCGCCGCCTCACCGCAGCCCTCGGGCGTGCCGGACGTGGGTGAGGGAGAGGCGCCGCCCGGAGCCGATGACCTGCTGAAGGTGCTGCGGTGGGTGGCCTGGTCCGTCACTTCTCTGTGCGTCGCGGGCATCTTCGGCGTCGCCGCACGGATGGCGATCGACCACTCCCGGGGAGGTGGCCGTGAGCACGCCAGGGGACTCGGCTTCGTCCTGGGCGCGTGCGTACTCGTCGGCTCCGCCTCGGGCATCGTCGGCGCACTCGTGTGACGAGACGGCCATCGGGCCTGAGGCACCGGCCAACTGACCACCCATCACCTGAGGGGAGACCACCGAGGATGGGGAAGCGACCATGACAGAGCCCGGCAGCCGCGCCGCGGCCGACGAGCCGCGCAGTCCGTGGCTGCGCACCGGCTTCGTCCTCGCCGCCGCGTTCATCGGCTTCGTCGCCGTCATCGGCGCCGTGGTCGCTATCGGCCCGGACGGCTCCACCGACGACGACCCCGCCGCCGCGGAGTCGTCCGGCGCCGGGACGGCCGGTCCGCCGGGGTCCGCGCCCGCCGACGACGGCTCCCCCTGCCCCGAGTTGGCCGACGAGCAGCAGGACACACCCGCCTCCCCTCCCGACGGGGTGACCTGGGCCCTGTATCGCGCCGTCGCCCTCCCCGCCTCGAAGGCGGCCGGGCCGGCCGTGGCCGGCGGGGACGTGGCGCGCTGCTACGCGCGCACCCCCGTCGGCGCCCTGCTGGCCAGCAGCCAGATCAGCGTCCGCTACCTGGCCGCCGACGACTGGCTGGAGGTGACGCTCGCGCAGACCGTCGGCGCGGGCCGCGACACCTACATCGAGGACCGGTCCGCGGCGGAGGAGACCGCACCCCCGGACGCGGAGGACGGCGCCCACGGGCAGATCGCCGGGTTCAGGTTCGTCACGTACAGCGACACCACGGCGGTGATCCAGACCGTGTGGCGGTTCCCGGACGGGCGCATGCAGGCCGCCACCACGACGATGCTGTGGCAGGACGGCGACTGGAAGCTGGAGTACCCGGCAGAACCCGCGGCCCCCACCCCGGTCGACTCGCTCGCCGGCTACACCGCATGGGGAGGCGTGTGATGGCGGGCTGTGACTTCGGCTTCGTGTCCCCGACGGTCGGCGGCTACTGCGTCGGCGACGGGGCGGGTACGGCACCGCAGGACCTCGGTGGCAGCGCGTTCGACGACATCGCCGAGAGCGCCGCACAGGCGGCGAGTACGACGGTCAAGGCGCTCGGCAGCGCCTGGATGGACCTGGGCGGTCCCGACCTGAGCGACGACGGCGGCCCGGTGGCGTTCCTGCGCGGCTCCACACTGTGGCTCACCTCGTTCGCGGCCGTGCTGTGCCTGCTGGTCGCCGCGGGGCACCTCGCCTGGCAGCGTCGCGGCGAGCCCGCCCGGCAGGCCCTTCAGGGGGTGCTCAACCTGGTGGTGGTCTCCTCGGCCGGGGTCGCCACCGTCAATCTGCTGACCGCGGCGGGAGACAAGTTCAGCGTCTGGATCATCGACAGGTCCACCGGCTGCCGGCAGATCAGCGCCACCGGGGAGCCGGTGGCCGAGTGCGTCGCCGAGTTCGACAAACGCACCTCGGCGATGCTGGCCCTCGGCGGCACGGACTCCTCGTTCCTCGTCCTGACCATGGCCATCCTGGTGCTCGCCGGCAGCGTGGCGCAGATCGCGCTGATGATCGTGCGCCTGGCCATGCTGGTGATCCTCACCGGCACGCTACCGCTGGCGGCGGCGGTCAGCGGCACCGCCGGCGGCCGGGTCATGTTCCGCAAGTTCGCCGGCTGGCTGGTCGCCTTCGTGCTGTACAAACCCGCGGCTGCCGTGATCTACGCCGCGGCGTTCGCGATGACCGGCCGGCGGCAGGAGAACGAGGTCGTCTCCATGGTCTCCGGGGTGGTGCTGATCGTCCTCGCCTGTCTCACCCTGCCCGCGCTGATGCGGTTCGCCGCCCCGGTCGCACAGGCGGCGCTCTCGGGAACGGGCCGAGCCGCCGGGGGATCCCCCGCAGGCGGTGGAGCGGCCGCGGTCACCGGGGCGCTGTCCGTACCGCACCTGCGGAGCCTGGCCGCCGGCCGGTCGGTGTCGGGCGCCGCCGTCGCCCCCGGCGGATCCAGCGGCACCGGGGCGCGCAACGCCGCGGGGGCGGGCGCCGCCGCCCGGGGCGCGGAGCGGCCGGCCGGAGCGCCGGACGCCGAGCGCACCGTGAAGAACCCCGCCCGGGGGGACCCGGAGGACACCGAGCAAACGCACCCGTACGAGCAGGAGGAGCCGGAGCACGTGCCCGTGCCGTCCCGCCGGCCCACCGACGACCAGCAGGAGGAGCACCGTGGCAGCCACTGAAGCGCCCACCCCCCGCACCTACGGCAACTTCCGCAAGCCCCGCACCTCCGGCCTGCGCGGTCTGTCCCTGGGGGCGACCCTGCTGCTGTTCTCCGGGCTGGCCGTCGTGGTGCTGGTCACGCTGATCTCCCTCTGGCTCGCGCTGGCCGTGGCGGTCGGTCTGGTGGTGCTCATGGCCCCGCTCGCGGTGAAGGACCGGCACGGCCGCACGCTGATGCAGCGCGGCGCGGTCCGGCTGGCCTGGTGGCGCACCTCCTCCTCCGGCGGCCACCACTACCGCTCGGGCCCGCTCGGCCGGGCCGGCTACGGCACCTGCCGACTGCCCGGCCTGGCCGCCGAGTCCACGCTGACGGAGGCGCGGGACGGCTACGGGCGCCCGTTCGCCGTGATCACGATCCCGGCGACCGGGCACCACACCGCCGTCATCGCCTGCGACGCGGACGGCGGCGCCCTCGTCGACGAGCAGCAGGTCGACACCTGGGTCGCCCACTGGGGCCAGTGGCTGTCCGCCCTGGGCGCCGAGCCGGGCCTCGTCGCCGCGAGCGTCACCGTGGAGAGCGCCCCCGACTCCGGAATCCGGCTCCAGCACGAGATCGACGCCGCCGTCGACGACGCCCCCCGCCTCGCCAGGGCGATGCTGGATGAAGTCCTGTCCGCCTACCCCGCCGGCTCTGCGCAGATCACCACGCGCATCGCCCTGACGTACTCCGGCGCGGCCCGCCCCGGCACTCCCCGCCGCACCGCCGAGGACATGGCGGTGCACATCGGCACCCGGCTGCCCGGCCTGACCGCCGGGCTGTCCATGACCGGCGCCGGCGCGGCCGTACCGATGACCGCGACCGAGCTCGCCGAGTCGGTGCGTGTCGCCTACGACCCGACCGTCGCGCCTTTGGTGGAGGAGGCACGGGCCACCGGCGGCACGGGACTGACCTGGGATCAGGCCGGCCCCATGGCCGCCCAGGAGTCCTGGGACCACTACCGGCACGACGGGGCGTTCAGCGTGACCTGGGCCATGACCGAGGCCCCGCAGGGCGAGGTGTTCTCCAACGTCCTGACCGGCCTGGTCCAGCCCAACCGCGACATCGCCCGCAAGCGGGTCACCCTCCTCTACCGCCCGCACACCCGCGCCGAGGGCGCCCGCGTCGTCCAACAGGACTACAAGAACGCCCTGTTCAACGCCCAGCAGTCACAGGTCGGGCAGGCCCGCGACGATGCCGAGGTCACCTCGGCGCGCCGGACCACCGAGGAACAGGCCCAGGGGCACGGGGTGATCCGCTTCGGCCTGCTGATCACCGCGACGGTCAGCTCCGCCGGGGAACTGGTGAACGCCGCCGCGGCCGTGGACAACCTGGCACCCGCCGCCCGCATCGCGGTGCGGCCGGTCTACGGCTCCCAGGCGGCTGCGTTCGCGGCGGCGCTGCCGCTGGGGCTGGTGCTGCCGCTGCACACGGCGGTACCGCAGACCGTACGCGACGCGGTGTAGCGGACGAGGAGGAAGAGTTTCCATGGCACGTACGACCAAGGAACCCCGCGAGCCGCGCCCCACCGCCCGGGGGTGGCCGGGACCCGGCGGCGGCACGGTCGGCTACGTCGAGCCCGCACCCGAGTGGCGCGGCACCTCCGTACAGGTCTGCGGCCTCTGGCCGTTCGGCGCCGGAGCCGGCACCCCGATGGTCGGGGTGCCGCTGGGCCGTGACCTCGACTCGGGGGCCACGGTGTGCTGCGACCCCGTGTCGTGGTTCACCCGCACGAACCTGCTGGCCAACCCGTCGATGTTCGTGCTGGGCCGGCCGGGCCTCGGCAAGTCGACCGCCGTACGGCGCATGGCCCTCGGCCTGTCCGGCTACGGCGTCCACCCGCTGATCTTCGGCGACCTCAAGCCCGACTACGTCGACCTGATCCGCGCGATCGGCGGCCAGGTCATCAGCCTCGGCCGCGGCCGCGGCAACCTCAACGTCCTCGACCCCGGCGAGTCGGTCCAGGCCGCGGCCCGCCTGACCGGCGACGCGCGCCACCGCCTCCTCGCCGACATCCACGGCCGCCGCCTGCACATGGTCTCCGCACTGGTGACCATCCTGCGCACGGAGCCGCCGACCGACCGCGAGGAGACGATCCTGTCGGCGGCACTGAACGTCCTGGACGACCGGCACGCGGAGGGGCGTGTCCCCGTACTCGGCGACCTTGTGCAGGTCATCAAGGACGCGCCGGAAGCGGTGCGTTCTGTCGCGCTGGACCGCGGCGACATCACCCGCTACCGGGACATCACCGAGAACCTGGAGGCGTCGCTCACCGCCATGCTCGGCGACGGCCGCCTGGGCGGCACGTTCGCCCGTCCGACGACGGAGGCGATGAAGCTGGACCGCCCGGTCTGCTTCGACGTCAGCGGCATCGACGACAGCGAGGTCCTGCTCCAGGCGGCGGCGCTGCTGTCCTGCTGGTCGTACGGCTTCGGCGCGGTCTCCACGGCACACGCGCTCGCGGACGCCGGTCTGGAACCGCAGCGCAACTACTTCCTGGTCATGGACGAGCTGTGGCGCGTCCTCCAGGCGGGCCGGGGCCTGGTCGACCGCGTCAACGCCCTCACCCGTCTGGACCGGCAGCGCGGCGTGGGCCTGGCCATGATCACCCACAGCATCGACGATCTCCTCGCCCTGCCCACAGCGGAGGACCGCACCAAAGCGAAGGGCTTCGTGGAACGGGCGGGCATGGTGATCTGCGCGGGCCTGCCGCCGGCGGAGATGCCGCAGCTCGGGCAGGTCGTGGAGCTGACCGAGGCGGAGAAGCGCCTCCTGGTCGACTGGTCCACTCCACCCGCGTGGGACGGCACGAACAGTCGCCGTGCAGACCCACCGGGTCTCGGCAACTTCCTGATCAAGGTGGGCAGCCGCCCCGGAATCCCCCTGCACGTCGATCTGACGGCGGCGGAGCTGGAGATCAACGACACCAACAAGCGGTGGAACAAGTAGGTGGACCTCTCTCATGCCGATTGAACCGCTTGGCGCCTTTTTCCGTGGAGTTGGCAAGGCCGTCTTCCACCGGCGGACCTGCCAGCCGGGACCGGACCCGGCCGCCCCCCGCTTCCCCGGGTCCGGTCCCTTGCCAAGGGCGTCACGGCCGAGCGGTCGTGTCCGTGGGGCGCAGAGTCCCCTCCGGGCCGGCGGCGGGATGCGGCCCTGCGCCCGGCTCACGTTCGTCCAGGCTGCGGAGTCTCCCCCGGATCTCCCCGGCGTCCGGATGGCCGAACTCCTCTAAGATCGCGAGCGCCTGCCGCCAGGTGGTGCGGGCCGCCTCCGGGTCGTCCGCGGCCAGATGGACGTCGCCGAGGTGGTACAGGGTCTGGCCCTCGCCCGAGCGGTTGCCGACGTCCCGGTGCGCGTCGAGCGCCTGGTGGTAGTGCTCGATCGCGTCGTCGTGGCGGTGGAGCCGGTCCTGGAGAGTGCCGAGGACATCGAGCGTGACGCCTTCGACCCAGCGGTCGCCGATGGCGCGCAGGACGGTCAGCGCCTGCTCCAGACAGTCGACGGCCTCGTCGTACCGGTCGAGCCGCCGGTAGGCGTCGCCCAGGTTGGCCAGGACGATGCCCTGGCCCCAGGAGTCGCCGCTGGCCCGGTGAAGTGCCAGGGCCCGGCGGCAGTATTCGACGGCCTCGTCGGGCCGGTCCGCCTGGAGGTAGGTGTGGCCCAGGTTGGACAGGGCCCGGGTTTCGCCCCGGGTGTCCCCGAGTTCCCGCCAGAGTGTCATCGATCGGCGGAGGTGGACGACGGCCTCGTCGAACTGGCGCATCGAGCACAGGGCGGCGGCTTTGTCGTCGTGGCTCCATGCCTGGCCGATGTGCTCGTCGGTGTCGTGGGTGGCGTGGAGGGAGGTGGTGGCGGTGTCGAGCCAGTCGTGGAGGTGGCTGCGGAGGTAGAAGAATCCCCAGAGTGCGGCGGTCAGTCGCCATGCCATGTCTGGTCGGTCGGTTGCTGCGGCCTGGTGTACGGCGGCGACGAGGTTGGGGCGTTCGGTCTCGCACCATTCCAGGGCCTGGTCGTGGGTGGTGAAGGCCAGTGGACGGCAGTGGGGGGGCAGGGGTGTGAGGGGGATGCGGCGGCGGTGGGGGGCGAGGTGGGGGTAGGCGGCGTCGGCGGTGTGCAGGTACCAGGACAGCAGCCGCTCGGTCGCCCGCTTTCGCTCCTCTTGCGTGTCGTTGGTCTGTGCGCGTTCGGTGGCGTAGATGCGCAGGAGGTCGTGCTGGGTGTAGCGGCCTGGTGCGTGCTCGGTGAGCAGGTGGGCGCGGGTGAGTTCGGTCAGCAGACAGTGGGTCTCGCGCAGGGGGAGCCCGGCCAGGGCGGCTGCGGCGGGTGCGGAGATGTCGCGCCCGGTGTGCAGGCCCAGCAGCCGGAACAGCCGGGAGGCGGGCGCGGTGAGTGCTGCGTAGGAGGAGGAGAAGACCGCCCGTACGTCCGTACTGAGGTCACCGCCGGTGAAAGCATCGAGGCTGCCCCGGTTGTCACGCAGCTCCCCGGCGATGGCGCTGAGAGAGAACCCGGGGTGGGCGGCGGCCCTCGCGGCGGCGATGGCCAGGGCCAGCGGCAGCCGGGCGCAGCGGTCGATGATCTCCTTCACCGCCCGGGGTTCGGCGGCCAGCCGGGCGGCGCCCAGGCGGCGCATCAGGAAGCTGTACGCCTCATCCGCTGTCAGCGGGTCCAGCGTCAGCGGCTGCGCCCCGTTGTTGACGATCAGTCCGGTGAGCTGGCTGCGGCTGGTCACGATCACCAGACAACCCGGCGCACCCGGCAGCAACGGCCGCACATGCTCGCTGTCACGGGCGTTGTCCAAAACGATGAGCATCCGCCGCTTGGCGAGCAGACTGCGGTACAACGCCGCCTGCGCCTCCACAGCCGCCGGTATACGCCGCGCGGGAACCCCCAGCGCATCAAGGAAGACACGCACCGCCTCCGCCGGCGGCACCGCAGAGCCCACCGGGTCGAAACCGCGCAGATTGATGTACAACTGCCCATCCGGATAACGATGCGCAACCCGATGCGCCCAGTGCACCGCAAGAGCCGTCTTCCCGATACCCGCCATCCCACCGATCACCGTGATCACCACCGCGGCCGGCTGCTCCCCCTCACCGGGCAACAACCCCCCAGCCCGCTCCAGCTCAGCCCCCCGACCCGCGAAAGCAACCAGATCGGCAGGCAACTGTGCCGGGTGGGCCGGGTGCTCGACAGCCGGAGACACTCCCACCTCGGCCTCAGCGTCCCCCTCCCCCTCTCCGCCGGCTTCCTGCTCTGTGGAGGGGGGGTGGAGGGATGTGTCGGCGGTGAGGATGCGGTGGTGGAGTTCCTGGAGGGATGCGCCGGGTTCGACTCCCAGTTCCGCTGCCAGGATGCTGCGTGTCCTGCGGTATGCCGCCAGTGCCTCGGCCTGTCGTCCGGACCGGTACAGCGCCAGCATGAGCAGCCAGCACAGCCGTTCCCGCAGCGGGTGCTCACCGGTCAGCACGCCCAACTCGGCGATCACCTCGCTGTGCCGGCCGAGCTGGAGATCGACCTCCAGGCGGGTCTCCCGCACGGTGAGCCGCTTCTCGGCCAGCCGGGAGCGCTCAGCCTCGGCCAGCGGCCCCGGCAGCCCGGCCAGCGGCACGCCCTGCCATCCGTCCAGCGCGGTACGCAGCAACTCCGCAGCGGCCTGCACCTCATCCCCGGCGCGCAGCCGCTTCGCCCCGGCGACCCGCTGCTCGAACACACCGAGGTCCAGGGCGCGTTCCGGGACGCGGGCCAGGTATCCGTGCGCGGTCGAGACGATCACCTGCGGGGAGGTGCCGGAATCCCGCGCGGGTTCGAGCACCTTGCGCAGCCGCGACGCATAGGTGCGCAGCACCGACACCGCCGCGGACGGCGGTTCATCACCCCACACGGCGTCGATGAGTTCGGCGACCGCGACCGGCCGCCCGCGCCGCAGCAACAACGCCGCCAGCACCACACGCTGCTGCGGCGAACCCAGCGGCACCTCACGCTCACCGCACCACGCACGAACCGGCCCCAACACCGAAAACCGCAGAGATCCCTCAAGAGATCCGTCATAGGCTGCGTTCATGATTCCGCCCAGGCGTCCTTCGGCACGATCGCCGTACTGACCGTCATGTCCTTGCCGGCCGCGAACACGGAACGGACCGGAACCGTGACAACGGCCGGTGCCAGTGCCGCCGCGCAGGCGACCGCAGTGAGCATAGGGAGTGGGTGCCGCCGCGGTCCGGCGGCCTCGATGAGAGCGTCCATACCCGCCAGGTTCCCGCCGACCGGGCGGCCTTGGGGGGTGCACCCTCTCACACGTCCCGGAATCGTCATTCCCGTGGACGCAGGGCGGCTTCAAGTGTCCGGTAGGGGCGGGCTGTCGGTGATGCCCCAGATCCGGATGGCGTGTTCGGGTGCGTCCCGGATCGCTCGGGTGGTCTTGGCGATGTTGTCCGCTCCGAGCAGCCGTAGCCTGCCGATGGCCGGGTTCCGCAGAGCGGCTATTGCCCGCGGCGCGCTGCCGGTGTGGACGACGGAGCGCGCCGGCGTCCGGGCAGGTGGCGGCGGATGCCGAGGCGTTCCAGCACCGTGGTGGTGGCGCGCTGTCCCCGGCTCGGTGATCTCGGTGATGGTCCGGGCGCCGGAGACGACTGCGCAGGCGCAGATCAGCAGCAGGCCGACCAGGGGATACCACCGCCCGCGACGCGAACGCGGGTCGGGTACGCGCTGGAGGTGGGCGCGCAGGCGGCCGGTGTCGTGCTGGTGAAGGGGGCCCAGTTTCGCCAGGACGGCAGGGACCAGAGAGGAAGGAGCGGCAGGCACGGGACCTCGATGTGATCAGCTGGCGTAGACACCCTGATGATCACCGGTCTCGTGCCTGTGCTGCTGCGTCAACTCCCGCTGGACGCGGACGATCTACGCGACCCCGGAACTTCCAGCCGCCCCGCCGTGAGGTTGAACTGTTTCGGTGCTTCCTCCGTTGTGGAGCCCTGTGAGGGTGGCCAGGGGAGACGGCTGGCCGGGGAGAGGCTCGCCCAGCATCATGTGCGATTCCGGTGTGAAGGCCGGTGTCGCCACACCGCTGCCGCACCCGCTCGTCCGTTCCCACCTGTTCCTCGCCTCGCGCACTCCCAGCCGGTTGCCGGCCTGAACTGCACCGCTTCAAGCAAAGGACGGATAATGGCACCGAACCCCGGGCAGAGGGATTCCGGCTCGCAGCCAGACTCTCAGCCTCACCAAGGCTCCGCTGACGGGCATTCTCCGGCGAATACGTATAACTTGGCTGATCTTGTGCGTAGTTCTGCGCTTCTTGCTCAGCGTCCAAGCACCGATTCATCGGCTCCTTCTCAGGCTGATCTGAGGGACATGCGGCGGGGCGTGGGTGCATCTGATGGCACCGGCCCCGGCTACAACTTGGCCGATCTCATACGATCCACGCTGCCGAGCGCGCAGCCCGATCGCAGTGAGCACGCGGAATCCCGCACTTCCGGCACCGGCCCCGGCTATCGCTTCGCCGACTTCGTACGAGACAACGTGCCGAGGGCGCAGAGCGATATGAGTTCGGGCGCGGCTTCCGGTCCGGAGTCCGGTCCAACCGCCGCCGGCAAGAAGGACGTAGCGTCGGACAAGCAGTCCAGGGGGGCGCGTCGGTCCTGACGGGAGTGTCCAATAGACGGGCCCTGTCTCACTTCCGGTGGTGACGGAGCGTCGCGGCTATCCGAGGAGGATACGGTGGCGGATTCTCTGAACTCGTGACCTTGGTCTGTTCAAGGGGTCCGTGGAGACGGGGTTGAGAGGTCGACAGTGCGGCGTGACCGGCGGGGCGGCTGGAAGTTCCGGGGTCGCGTAGATCGTCCGCGTCCAGCGGGAGTTGACGCAGCAGCACAGGCACGAGACCGGTGATCATCAGGGTGTCTACGCCAGCTGATCACATCGAGGTCCCGTGCCTGCCGCTCCTTCCTCCCTGGTCCCTGCCGTCCTGGCGAAACTGGGCCCCCTTCACCAGCACGACACCGGCCGCCTGCGCGCCCACCTCCAGCGCGTACCCGACCCGCGTTCGCGTCGCGGGCGGTGGTATCCCCTGGTCGGCCTGCTGCTGATCTGCGCCTGCACAGTCGTCTCGGATAGCCCGCCCCTACCGGTCACTTGAAGCCGCCCTGCGTCCACGCGGAGCAACCCCATAGTCACCGCGGCGATCATCGGCCCTCGCACCGCCGGGCACCTGCACAACCTTGAGCGCCGCGGACACCACCCTGGAACCCGCCGTGCTGGATCACATCGATCGTGTCGTGACGCCGGGCACTCACGTCAACCCCGACGACGCCGGCTACAGCGCGGACGTCCCGGCCGACCCCGGGCACCGCCGCCGCACCCCGCCCCGTGAACCGGGCCGGCCGTCCCGTAACCACACACTCCCCGAGGCCGCCCGACCGCCGGCTCCAACCTCTCCCCACCGCCTCGAAGAGGGAGGAAAAGGGAGTGCCCTGCCGACCGCACACGCCGTCGTGTGGCCGACAGGGCCGGGCGGCCACCGCGAGGCTCGAGGGAACCCCGGGGACCGCCGTCGCAGTGGGCAACGGCTGGGGTGAGGAGTCGGTTCACTGCTTTTCGCCGGAGGAGCTGAACTGTTTGCCGGTGGGGCCCGTTGCGGTGTGCGAGGACCGTTGTGACGTCGTGTCCGTGACCGGGCCGCGCGCGGACCGCGGTGGGCCCGGGGCCGGGGTTGCGCGGTCGGCAACGCCAGGAAGAGCGCGAGGAAAGGGGTGGTCATGAGCGTGGGTGAAGAGCCGGGCGAGCCGGGTGGGGTGGGCGGGTCTGCCGGGCCCGGGGATCCGGTGGATCTCGATAAGGCGGTGTTCGGTGGGGAGCCGGGTGAGCCGTCGTCTCCGATCGCTGTGATCATTTCCGATGACGGGTCCGCCGAGATCGACGGGGTGCCCGTGCCGGCGGTGGGAGACGAACCGGTCGACGTCGCGATCCTGGACACCCTCCACGGCTATGCCCGTAGCCGGGGCTCCGCGGTGACCGCGACGATTTCGGATCCGGCCGCCGGTTACGTCGCGGTTGTCGAGGTGGCGCCGGACGGCTCCAGCAGACTGCTGGAGCAGCACGGGCACGAGGCGGACGAGGACGACGTGCCCGGGCCCGCCGGATCCGGCGGGTACCCCGCTCCCCCCGGCCCCGTCGAGGATGCCCCCGGCTTCGACGCCGAGGCCCCCGGCTTCGACAACGAGGTCCCCGACTTCCCCGACTTCCCCGGGGTGGGTGACGAGCGGGGCCGGCAGCCGCAGCCCGTGCCACCGGCGCTTGCGTCCCCTCCCGCTCCCCTCCCGGGGCCCGGCGAGGACCCTGGGCGGGATTCCGGCCGCCGGGGGCAGCGGAACCAGTCGGACGACGAGTACCGGCCGACCGGGCTGCTCAAGCGGCCGGCGTTCGTAGGGGCGGCGGGTGTCGTGGTGGCGGCCGTCATCCTCATACCGCTGATAGCACTGGGCAGTTCGGGAGGCGGCGAAGAGCTGAACCAGTCCGCCGGGGCCACCCGGGAGCCGGACGGGAGGCCGACGACACAGCTCAACCCCGGAGCATCCGATCCCACGTTCTCGAGCACCTCCTCGCCTTCCCTGTCGGACTCGGCGGCCGGCTCGAAGAACCCGGCGTCGAAGGAGACAAAGGACGAGACGGCGGGCCCGGTTACCGGCGCGGATCCCGGCGTCCCCAAGGACGAGGTCCTGATCAGGAACATGAAGTACGGCCTGTGCGTGGACCTTCCCGGCACCGGCGAGAGCGCACCGGAGACCAGGGCACAGGACGCCGCCTGTGAGCCGTCGGGCGACGACAACCAGCAGTGGGTCCTGGACCTGGTCGACGAGAGGGCCGGCACCCACGGGGCCGACCTGTACCTGGTCCGTAACGTCGCATCCGGCCGCTGCCTGGACGTGCCCGGCGAGGGCCCGGGCCAGGTGGGCTCGGTGATCGGTGTCGACGACTGCGTCGACACCGACGAGGACAACCAGCGCTGGTGGCTCAACCGTCGCCCGAACGGCACCTACTCGATCCGCAACCAGAAAAGCGCAGACATGTGCCTCGACTCAGCCAGGACGGGCCAGCAGCGCCCGCACACCAAGATCACCCTCTTCGGATGCACCGCCGTGAACGACCAGCAGTGGAGCTTCTTCGCGCACTGAGTCAGAGGGAACAGCGCCCGGGAGCGGGATGTGCGCCCGGCGCGCACATCCCGCTCTCCGCTTCCGTGATGTCTCCGTCAGGCCGGGGAGGGCTGCGGCCCCGGCGGCGGGCCGAACGGGTCGGCGGCGTCGACCTGGGGAATCTCCTTGTCGCGGTGGGCACCTGGCTTGCAGCCGGCGAAGGGGCCCATCGGGTCCCGCAGCGTGGTCATCACGGGGCCCAGGTAGTCGCGGTGCCAGTTCGCGGGCCCGCACATCCCGGAACCGGGTCCGGTCAGCTCGCCCCAGGCGAGCCACAGCCCGTGGAGCTGAGCGATCGCTTCCGGGTGCTCCCACCAGCGGGAGCACCACGGGGCCGCGGAGGTGACCTCCCTGCCGTAGACCGGCAGCAGCACATGGTGGGTCCACAGGGTCAACTGTCGCAGGTTCTGCGCGTACTCGGGCCCCGTCATGTAGAGGATGAAGTGCGGTGGGGCGAGAGGAAGCTCCCGCGGCTCGGTGCTTTCCGATTCGGTACCCGACTTCTCCGGGGGAACGGCGTCCCCCTCCACTTCGGACACCTCGGAGGTCTCGGTGGACATGGCCGTCCCGCTTTCTCTCGACAGCTTCCGCCTGGCGCACACCCACCACGCCCCGGCGCCGCATACGGTTCACTGACCGGCGGTGGCCCGGGCGCCGAAAGGAGGAGGGAGACCCCCCTTTCCGGCAACGCCCGCCGGCGCTATTCCATCCCGCACGTATCCACCGTGCGCGGCTGTGCGCCGCATGACACCTCGTTGCCGAAGTCGGATCCCCGATTCACTCGCCGAAAAAAATGTGGCGTCTCGGCCAGCGGGGCTGCTGCGCGAATGACCAAAGCGCCGAACCCGCACGCCTGTTGAACCGACCGCTGCGCGCATACGTCGTGGGTGCGCAGGCGATCCACGATCAACGATCCGACGCAGGCCCCCACTCGAGAGGCACGTTCCATGCGCGTGAAACCACCTCGATCATATCGATCACTTCTGTTCGCATTCTTGCTGGTCGTCGTCGGCGCGTCGGCCGTGGCCGCGGCGGCCTTCCAAGACCCTCCCGGCGACCGTGAGGACCGCATCGTCGACGCCGCGGCCACCGGTGACGCCGAGCACACCGTCACCTTCGTGAACGACACAGGCGAACGCATCTGGGTCGGCAGCGTGGCCAGCACCGACGACGGTTCGACCCCGATCACCGGATTGCCGACGCTGGACCCGGGCCAGTCCGCCACCGTCACCGTCCCCGAGCGCTCCGGCGCCGGGCACTGGCGCGGCAGGTTCTTCGCCCGCCAGGGCTGCACCGGCGAGGAAGGCAGCACGTTCCACTGCGCCGTCGGCGACTGCGGGCCGTACGCCGACCGCTGCGACCGCGGGGCACAGCCCGTCAGCCTCGCCGAGTTCAACTTCGACACGGCCGACGCGGCGGCGCCCTGGTACAACGTCAGCTACGTCGACGCCGTCTCGGTGCCCATCACCATCACCCCGGACGGCGTGCCGCCGCCCGCGGACGGCGGCGAGTGCGCCGCGGTGGGCTGCAACGTCGACCTCCTCTCCGTCTGCCCGCCCGAGAACCTGACCAAGGACGCGGCGGGCAAGCCGCTGTTGTGCGTCAACCCGCACGAGGACAAGGACAGGGAGACCGCCTACAGCGACGCGCTCCTCGAACGGTGCCCCATGGCGTACGGGTGGTCCAAGCTCGACCACCAGCGGGGCAACCAGGTCATGCGGCAGTGCAGCAACTGCACCGGCATGACCGTCGCCTTCCACGGATCCGGCACCGGCGGGGGCTCCGACACCGGCGGGGACTCCGGCACCGGCGACGACTCCGGCACCGGTGACAAGACCAAGCCCAATGCGCCGAAGCGCCCCGATGCTCCGAAGGGCCGGACCACGCCCCTCAAGGGCGCCGCCCTCAACCCCGTCGACGGCACCCCCCAGGCGCTGACCGACTCCGGCGTGTCCTGGTACCACAACTGGACCTCCTCCAGCAACGGAGTCGCGAGGCCCAAGGGCGTCGAGTACGTCCCGACGATCTGGGGTCCCGGCTCGGTCAACGAAACCGAGCTGAGCAATGCCACCCGGGAGGGCAAGAACCTCCTCGCCTTCAACGAACCCGACCTGCCCGGGCAGGCCAACATGACGGTGGAGCAGGCGCTCGACCTGTGGCCCCAGTTGGAGAAGACCGGCCTGCGCCTGGGAGCCCCGGCGGTCGCCACCGATGCCGACAAGCCCGGCGCCTGGCTGGACCGTTTCATGAAGGGAGCCGAGGAGCGCGGCCTGCGTGTCGACTTCATCCCGGTGCACTGGTACGGCTCCGACTTCAGCTATCGCGCCAGCTACCAGCTTGCCTACTACCTGCAGCGCATCCACGACCGGTACAAGAAGCCGATCTGGCTGACCGAGTACGCCCTCATCGACTTCACCGAGGGCACCCCCCGCTACCCGAGCGAGGAGGAGCAGAACCGGTTCGTCGAGACGTCGACCGAGGTGATGGAGGTCCTGCCCTTCGTGAAACGCTACGCGTGGTTCGCCCTCTCCACGGAGACCAGCCCGACCGGCCTGTACGACGGCGCCACCCCGAACACCAGCGGCACCATCTACCGCAACGCCGGCTGACCCGCCCCAAGCCGGCCCCGGGAACAGAACCGTCTGCGCCCGGGGCCGGTGCCGAAAACGGACTCGCCGTGACCGCACCGGGGTCACGGCGAGTCCGGCGCAGGTCGCGTCCCGCCGGGTGTAACACCATGGCACCCGGCGGGACGCCATCCCGGGTTCGTTGCGCGGTCGACTGCACCGTGAGTGCGGCGGCCGGGCGGGAGCCGGCCGGGGCGCGTACGCCGGCCTGTCTGCGACAGGCCGGCGTACGCGCTTCCCTGCCCGAGTGGATAACCGGGCGGAGCATGTACAGAGGTGGTCGCTACGCCGTCGGGATCAGCGCCACCCCCCACCCCTTCCCCTGCGTGAACTGGCCGAACTGGGGCCACTTGACGCGGCAGGCGGCCCGTACCCACCGGCGCCCATTCCGTTACCGGCGCTGCCGCCCCCGTTCCCGCTCGGCGCCGCCGGCGCCCGGCCACTCACAGTCACCCCGGTCCTGCTTCGAAGCAACGGCGGGCGCGCGCGGATTGCTATCGAGGTCGCCGTTTCTGCCCGCCGCAGCTCACGCGCCGCCTCCGCGAGCGGAGCGGACGCCTGCTGCGTGCCTGCCGAGGTTGATTCTCCGGACGAGGGCGCCGGGAGGGGGGTCATGGCGCCGAAGACGGGGTTCTCTGCTCGCGTCGAGGTCTCGATGTTCCGGTTTCCGAGTGGGTAGAAGAGTCTGCGAGCATCCCCGTGAGCCTTCTGAGTCTCAAGAGTCGAGGGGCCCGTCGCCAGCGTGTCGATGAAGGCGCTCCATGTCTGCAAGGATGCCTGAACTGCGAGCCTCGTTTCCTCGGACATCGTCGCGTATCCGGTCGTGATGAGCGCGCCTTGCGCCAAGCCGGTGACCACCTGGGCTCCTGCCAACCCCAAGTCCTTCCAGTTGCCGGTCTGGGTGTAGGAGCTCATGTATCTGCGCACGTCCGGCACTTTCACGAGAACGTTCAGAGTTTCACCGGCCGTCACCATCCCCTTCCCCAGTGCCTTTTGGTCTGAGACAGCGTGGGTTATCTTGCCCGCCGACTGGAGCACATGAGCGGCGATCTTCACAGCCAACGTGATCCCCTGTTCATGCTCAAGTGCCCGCCTACCCGCCTTCCTGACGTCCACCGTCCCGTCGCTGGATCCGGCGGGTAGGACGGTGGGGAGGTTTCCGCCCTGCTGTAAGCCCAGGGCGGATCGATCGGAGACAGGACTGGAGGGACCGTCGGAGGGGGTTCCTGGAGGTTCTTCTGAGAACGCTCGCCCTTCCTCAAGGAACCTAAGGGGGGGTGTATGCGGCATACCGGGATGATCCCTTCGCAGGCGGGTGGTTGGCTTGCGGAAGAACACCACGATGCCGGAGTCCGGACGGTTCACCCCGGGGGCGCCGGCGGGTTCCCGCCCCCTGCCGCCGCCACGGTGCAGCCGCGCGGAGGCAGCGCCCTCTGGCCCTGCGCGGGAGATCCGCCGCTGCGTGAGCCGGGCGAGCCCCGCACGACCGCAAACCCGCACCCGACCGGATCTCCCTCGTCCCGAGCCCGACGTCTCACAGCCCGCCGCGAGGTGAACCCCTTCTGCTCCGGTTCCGTGTAAGAGGCACAGGAGAGTGCCGGTCGGGCAGGCCTCGCGGCTGGCCCGCACTGCCGAGGCACACGGATTCATTTCGCGATGAGAGCGAGGGCATATGCCACCACGGCAGCGGATGCAGGACTGGTGGCTGCACCAGAGCGAACGGGCCGTGCGGCGGTATCCGCTAAGGGACGTCTGGCAGGCGGCTGAAAGGGTGTGGGCTGAAGCCGGGGAACTCTACCGGGAGAGGGGGGAGCCGCTGAACTATTCACTGGAAGCGGGGAACCAGACGGTAGCGCAGGTGCTGGCACGGGAGATCCAGGCGGCGGAGGCGTTCCGCGAGCGGTGCGAGCAGGTGCGCAGCCGTGCGGCCTGGTCGCCGAACGCGGAGGCTCTGCGGATAGGTTTGGCGCGCCAGCAGTTTGAATTCGATGAACGTAGGCGGCGCGAGCTGTCGCGCGTAGGGGCATCAGATCCACCGCCGTATGCTGCCGCACCGCCGTACAGCGAGCTTGTGCCCGCGGGTAGCCGAGCTGTTCCGCAACCGGTCGGAGAAGCTGCCGGGGAACTCGCTCCGGATCGCGGTCCGAGCACATCATCAATGCCGCAGCCAGCGGATGGCACCTCGCAGCGCGCACCGTCGCCCGAGGGGCATCACGGGCACCTGCCGCAGACCGCCGCAATCTCCTCGCCTGGGACCGGTGATTGGCAAGCCGAAGCCGCCGCCGTGCTTCAGGCAACGTCCCGCCCGCCAAATACGGTCGGTACCGTAACTTCGGACTCGTCCACACCGGGGGTACCCCTCTCACGGCGGTCGTCGGGCCGGTCGCAGGGCAGAGGCCGAGGATGAGATGATGGGCGGGGTGTCGGCGGTGGCTGAAAAGTGGCTCTGGATCACTTTCCATGCTGGAGCCACGCAGGGTCACCGAATCCGCGATCATGACTGGCCGTGAGTGACGCGCTCCTCCAGGACCTGTGGTTCCGCTAGGACCGACGACGTCGCGGTTGACGCCATCGACACCAACCGCGAGCTGGTGGTCAACGGCCGCGCGCTTTCATCGCCGGCGTTTGGACTCCTCGCGTGTGTGCGCCGCCGGGCGCGTGCGGGAGGCGGCGGGAGCGGGTGCCGAGGCGGAGGCGGACTGACCGGGAGCCCCTGTGGTCTGCGCGCCGCCCGTCGGCTGGCGGGAGGCGTGTGCCGCAGCTGATTCCTCGGGAATGATCGTGAGGGGCTCTTCGCTGCCCAGCATGATCTGCCAGCGCGCGGTTTCCGGCTTCTCCGGGCCATCGGGACGGAATACGGCCGAGTACTGCCAGACCGCACCTTCCCGCCCCTTGAGAATCCAGTCGAGGGGAATGTCGTCGAGTGATATCAACAAGGGGTTGACGCGGATGCGCTGATCGTCGCCGCGCTCATGCTTTTTGATGCGATCAGGCACACCAGACGCCGAGCTGAGTACCAGAGGACCGAAGGGAAGTAGGGGCGAGTTCTGCGGTTCTGTGGATTCGCCTGAGGGTTCGGCCGGCGACGGCCCCGCAGAGGCTTTCGGCATTTTCTACTCCTGTCCGTTCCGCTATCTCTTCGCCATGGAATCCCGTGGCAGACACCAGGCACATCGTGAGCCTGCTGAACTCTGAGCCAATCGGAGATGACATCGCGCCGAACCGAGATTGAGGGTGTGCCGCCCGCCGGCCTCGCGAGACGACGACAGGCGGCCCTTCACGATCTGCAGCCCGACCTTGACCTCCTCCAGCGACGGCACGGACGGCGAGGCCCTGAGGGTGCCGCCGATGCCCTGCTGCCAGCAGCGCCCCGGAGGCGCGCGGACCCGATCCGCAGAGATGTCCCGGTGCTGCCCGCCGCCTGGGCGATCTCGCAGCCGCCGGCACGCCCTCTTCAAGGAGGGCTGTGGTCCGCAGCCAGGAGCGGAGGGGACGTGTCGTCCGGGGGTACGGGGAAGTCGGCCACGGCAAGGTCGACCTGCTCCTCGCAGCCGTCCCGTGCGCACTCGCAGGAGAAGGACAGCACGACATCCGAGGTGCTCCCGAGCGCCCGTGCCCAGGATCGGGTGAAGAAGGTCTGGTACTGAGCGACGAAGGCGCGGTTGGCGTAACGGAGTAGCTGCTGTCGCTCCGCCCGGCCGGTTGCCACCGGCCCATGAGCGAGCAGCTCGGCGAAGTGGTCCTCGACCTCCGCGACGACTTCCTCCACGCTGCATGAGGCGTCGACCACCACGGTCCGGCCGCCGAACTGCTCCACCTCCGCCGCGATCTCGTCCCCCAGATGCTCGTACAGATCCCGTACCCCGGGAAGCAGGTCACGCTCATTCAGGCGGTCACGCTGCAGTTGTGGAGTCGGGACGAGCCACAGGGCCGGGCCTCTTGCCACCTGCGGGGTGATCGGAGTGCCCTCGGCGATCGTCAGTGGTGCAGGGGGCAATGCACGGACGTCGTCCAGGACCATGTGGCCGCGTATGTCGTGCAAGGACATCGCGAGCCGATCCGCCAGGGGCGCCGACCAGCGATCCGGGATCGACATCTCCTCGTACCGAATAGCGGCCGGACATCCTGCGGTGATCGCCCGGTCGCGGTGGTCCCAGGTGTGAGCGTCGGCGTTGTACCAACGCAGCCCACGACGCCGGGCGAGCAACCGGGCAACGGTGGACTTGCCTGCCCCCGGCGGGCCACCCAGCCACATCACGGATTCGAGGCCGTCCATCTCCTGCCGCTCCTCCTCCTGCCACTGTCTGATCTGCCAGGCAGGCGGGGGCTTTGGGTCCCGGTCAGCTGCTTGGTGAGGTGTGACGCAGCCGGCGACCAGCGCCAGCCGGAGGCGTGCAGTGCTTCGGCACGATCGATGGCGATCTTCTGGCGGAGTATCTTCTCCTCTTCGTCGTGGTAGGCCGCGGTGACGGTGTGCTGGCCGGGGTGCTTGCGATACACCTCGCCCGGCCTGGCCTGCATCCACCCCCTGCTGACCGCCTCGCAGAACAGGGCGACGGCGGCGTCCTCGAAGGCCGGGATGGCCGGCCAGCCGCCGACGAGACGCACAAGGTCCGTGCGGGCGGTCAGCGTGGTCCCCATGACCGGCAGTTCACCGCGCTTGGCACCGTCGAGCAGTGCCCGCTCCGGCAGCGGCCCGGGGCTGGGGTCGTACGGACCAGGCTCCAGGCGGCCATCGGTGTGCAGATCGAGGCACGGGGCAACCGTCCAGCCATAGCAGGGGTCGGCCTCCAGGACCTCGATATCGCGGGCAAGGGTCTCCTGATCCGGCAGCAGGTCGTCGGAGTCGACGCAGCGCAGCAGCGTTCCGGTGGCGCGCGCCAGCCCCAGCATGCGGGCCTGGGCGGCTCCACCCCAGCGGCCGGCACCCTTCGAGATCCACGGCGCGTCCGGGAGAGCGTCCAACGGCTTCCCCGTCCGTCCGTCCTCCTGTACCACCCACTCAAGCTGCCAGCCGGCGGGGAGTGTCTGCCCGCGGAGGCACTCATGCAGTTCGCGCATGTCGTACCTGCCTTCATGCACGGGCGTCAGAACGGTGATCATCGGCATCGAGGGGCACAACGGGAGTCATCTGTCGGCGGTTCAACGGGCAGCGCCGTAAGCGACCAGCAACCGCCCGGACTACGCCGCCGCGCAGGCGGCGGTCAGGTCATGGCGTGCGTTCGGGCCTGATGCCGACAGGCGTTGAGACCGCCGGCATGACGGCGTCGTGTCGCCGCATCGCCGGGGACGGGCCGGACGTCGGCCGCGGGTTCTTGACAGGGGTGTCCGGTGCGATCGACAGTGAGCGAACGTTCGCGCTCGCCAGATCCCGGAGGTCGGAACCGCATGCACGGCACGCCCCAGCGTCGCCCCAACATTCTCTTCATCTGCACCGATCAGCAGCGCTACGACACCCTCGGCGCCTACGGCAACGCGCACGCCCGCACCCCGGTGCTGGACGCCCTCGCCGAGAGCGGGGTGGTGTTCGACAACTGCTACGTGCAGAACCCGGTCTGCGCGCCGTCGCGCGCCTCCCTCATGACCGGCCGCTACGTCGCCGCCCACGGCCTGCACGCCAACGGGGTCGCGCTGCCCGAGGGCAACCGGCTGTTCATGAAGAACCTCGCGGACTCCGGTTACGACTGCGCTCTCTTCGGCAAGCAGCACCTGTCGTCCTGCTTCGGCGGCCGTGACGAGATACGCCAGGACGACGGCTACCGCGTCTACCGGCACTCCCACGACCCCCGCCACCCCTCGCCCCGGAACGCCTACCACCAGTGGCTGCGGCGCGAGCACCCCGCCCTGTACGCGGCGGCCGAGCAGGGCACCGGCAGCTTCGACGACATGCCGACCGAGGCCCACTACAGCCACTGGGCCGCCGAGGAGGCCATCGACTACCTGCGCACCGGCCGCGAGCCGGACAAGCCCTTCTTCGCCTGGGTCAACTTCTACGACCCGCACCACGACTTCGTCGCGCCGCCGGAGTACCTGGACCGCTTCGACCCCGCCGCGCTTCCCTCCCCCGTCGGCTCGCCCGCCGACCTGGCCGACCGCCCGGCCGTGCTCACCGAGGCGTCGGTCAAGAGCTACGCGGGCCACCTGCCCGGCTTCCAGGACTACGACGAAGCCGGAATCCGCGACATCGTCCACAACTACTACGCGATGATCGCCCTGATCGACGACGAGGTCGGCCGCATCCTCGCCGCCCTCGACGAGGCCGGGCTCGCCGAGGACACCCTGGTCGTCTTCACCAGCGACCACGGCGAGAACCTCGGCGACCACGGGCTGCTGCTGAAGGGCCCGATGTTCTACGAGGGCGCGGTCCGCGTCCCGCTCGTCATGCGCTGGCCCGCCGGGCTGCCGGCCGGCGAGCGCCGCGCCGGGCTGGTCCAGTGGATCGACCTCAACGCGACCCTCACCGACGCCGCCGGCATCCCGCCGCTGCCGCGCGCCCAGGGCACCAGCCTGCTGCCGACGGCCAGGGGCGAGGCGGACGGCGTGCGCGACTGGGCCCTGTGCGAGTACCGGGACTCCGGCCACCCGTACGCGGACCCGTGCCACGCCACCATGCTGCGTACCGGGGTGCACAAGCTGGTCGTGCACCACGGCGCCCCCGTCTCCGGGCGTGCCCGCAACGGTGAGCTGTACGACCTGGCCGCCGACCCGCGCGAGATGACGAACCTCTGGCACGACCCCGGCCGCCGCGAACTGCGCGCCGGTCTTGAGGCGTATCTGATGGACGTGCTCGTCGCCGTGCAGGACCGCACCCAGCCCCGCGACGGCCACTGGTGAACCGATGAGCCGTACCGCCACCCCGTCTCCCCGCCGAGCGAAGGGAGGCCACCGACGACGACCGGCAGTCCCGCCGTCACCCATCCCGGGCCGCGGCTGACCCGTGCGCGCCCGCGGGACCTCCGCGGCGACCGGCAGTTCCCCCACAACGACGCCGGCCTCGTCGAGGGCTGACAGCGCCACACCGAGCCGGGACATGGCCGGAGCACGGGCGTTGGGGCCGGCGAGGCGCGCGTGTTCAGACCGGGACGACGGCCCGCGACGACGCGCGGTACACCATGGCCACCGGCATGGTCCGGTCGGCCGCCGCGCCCGTCTCCATCTGTTCGGCGAGCAGCCCCAGCGCGGTCTCCCCCGCGCGGTGGAAGGGCAGCCGCACCGTGGTCAGCGGGGGGATCGTGCGCGCCGCGAAGTGCAGGTCGTCGCAGCCGACGACCGAGCAGTCCTCGGGCACCCGCAGGCCGCGTTCGTACAGTGCGTTGAGCGCGCCGACCGCCATCGTGTCGTTCTGCGCGACGAGGGCGGTGAGTCCGGGTATACGGTCCAGCAGCCGGTGTGCCGCACGGTGGCCGCCCTCGACCTCCCAGTCGCCCTCCTCCACCAGCTCGGGCGGCAGGGCGATGCCGTGTTCGCCGAGGACCTCCGCGTACGTGTCGAGGCGCTCGCGGGTGACGCGGCGTGCGCGCAGCCCCGCGATGACGCCGATGCGCCGGTGTCCCAGCGTCAGCAGGTGGCGCATCGGCAGCCGGGCGGACTCGCGGTTGTCGCCGTGCACCACGGGGATGCCGCCGCCGTCGATGTGGTGCAGGGACACGGCCGGGATGCGGCCGGAGCGCAGGAGGGTGCCCGTGCGCGGGTCGTCCTCGACGGCGGGGGCGTTGCAGATGATGCCGTCGACGCGCCGTTCGGTGAGCACGCGCAGGGCACGCTCGGCGTCGGAGCCGGTGGCGTCGACGCTGCTGATGAGCACGCCGAGGCCGCGTCGGCGGGCCTCGCGCTCGATGCCGACCAGGTGCTGCGCGAGGACCGTGTTGCTGAAGTCGGAGTTGAGCACGCCGATGGTGCCCGTCACCCGGGTCTGCAGGCCGCGTGCGAGAACGTTCGGCACGTAGCCCAGTTCGTCCGCGGCCTCCCGCACCCGGCGCCGGGTCTCGGCGGAGACCCTGCCGGAGTCGTTGAGCGCCTTGCTGACGGTCTGGAAGCTCACTCCGGCCCGGGCGGCTACGTCCTTCAAGGAGACATTCGGCACGGTCGGATCATAACGACCCCCGAATCGGCCGTCGATCGGCTGCCGGCCGACGGACATCCGTACGAGGTGTTGACGCGCCGCGGGCGCGGTGGCCACGATGAGCGAACGTTCGCGCCACCGGGATGTCACACGTCGGGCGTCACGCCCCGCACCGGCAGGCCGGGTCGCGTACGGGCCGGGACGGCACCAGGAGGAGAGATGGCGATCAGCCGGCGCACGCTGCTGGGACACGGCTCCGCTCTGGCCGCCGTACCGATCGGCGGCGGCCCGCTGACGGGCTGCTCGTCCGGTTCCGCCGAGGTGACGGCCGACGGCCGCCAGGCGGGCGCCCTGACCTGGTGGGACCAGTACCAGCCCGTGGCGGAGGTGCACGACCGCTTCGCCCGGGCCTTCGAGAAGCACCACCCCGGCACCGCGGTCGCCCGGCAGGTCTACAACCCCGACCAGATGGGCCAGGCCCTGCAACTGGCCCGCAAGAGCCACCAACTGCCCGACATCACCAGCCTCGCCGGCCTGGAGGTGCCCGGCGGCACACCCGCCGCGGGGGTCGCCCGGCTGAAGCGCGACGGCTGGTTCCAGCCGCTGCGCCTCTCCGCCGGGGCCCGTGCCCGTATCCCCCGCGCCGGGCTGGTGGAGGGGCTGAACGTGTTCGACGGCGAGATCTACGGGATGCCGCTCTTCAGCGACCGGTCCCACTCCACCCTCAACTGGTTCGACAGCAGGCTCGTCGAGCAGGCCGGCGGCGACCCGGACTCCGGCCCGGCGACCTGGGACGAGTTCCGCGCCCTCGCCCGCCGCATCACGCACGCCGGCGACAACCGGGTCTGGGGCTGGATCGAGGGCGTGCAGTTCACCGACCGCCTCCAGCAGCGCCTGATCAACCTCGCCAACGTCGCCGGCGCCGCCGGCGAGTGGGACCCGGCCACCGGGGAGTATGCCTACGCCGACGAGCCCTTCGTGCGCGCCCTGGAGTTCTTCAAGGCCCTGCGCGACGACAAGGTGCTGTTCCCCTCCTCCACCTCGCTCGACGTGCGCACCGCCCGCTCCCGCTGGGCGTCCGGGGCGGCCGCGATGTTCCTCGACGGACCGTGGAACGCCGGCGTCGTACTCGGCAGCTTCCCCGAGTTCATGCCGAGGGTACGGGTCGGCCAGATCCCCGTGCCCGACGCCGGCACCGCTCCCCTGGTGCACGTCGCGCACGGCTCCACCCAGCTTTTCGTCACCGCCGACAGCAAGCGGCCCGAACTCGCGGCCGAGCTGCTCGGCGAACTCACCGGGCCGGACTACTACCGCGGTCTCGCCGAGGGCATGGACCTGCCCCCGCTCGACCTCGGCGCCGTGGCGGACGCCGACGTGCCCGGCGTCTACCGCCGGGCGGTGCAGATGTACGCCGAAACGGTCCGCCTGCTGCCCGACCCCACCATGAACAATCCCCGCATCGGCGACGTCACGGCCCGGATGCGGCAGGTCACACCGGACCTGGGCCAGATCGTCCAGGGAGTGCTCGTCGGCGCGCTCGACGACCCGGCCGCGGCGCTGCGCACGTACCAGAGCGACATGAGCGCCGAGCGGGACCGCGCCATCCGGCTCTCCCGCGCCGACGGCCTCGACGCCTCCCCCGACGACTGGGTGTTCCCGGACTGGCGGCGAGGACACGACTACGTACCCGGCGAGGAGGGCGACGAGTGAGCCTCACCAAGCCGGCGCGCACGCCGCACGCCACCACCACCCGGGCGCCGCGGCGGCCGGACCCGCACGGCGACCACTCCCTCGGTACGCGCCTCCGGCGCAACAAATGGGTCTACGCCTTCCTGCTCCCCACGATCGTGCTGTACGGGATGTACACGCTCTGGCCGATCGCCGCCAGCGTCTGGTACTCGCTGCTGGACTGGGACGGGCTGACCGGTGACGGCGAGTTCGTCGGCGGCGCCAACTACGCCGAGGCGTTCTCCGACCCGTTCTTCTGGAACGCCCTGTGGATCACCCTGCTGTTCATGCTGGTGTCGGTGCCGGTGCGGGTCGGCCTCGCGCTCGGCGCGGCCATCGTGCTGAACAACCCCAGGCTGCCGTTCGCCAGACTCTTCCGCACCGCGCTGTTCCTGCCGGTGGTGACGACCACCGCCATCGTCGGCATCGTGCTCGGCTTCGTCCTGGACCCCGTCGGCGGCCCGGTCAACCACGTGCTGCTGTCGCTGGGCCTCGTCGACACCCCGGTGAACTTCCTCGGCGACGCCGGCCTCGCGCCGTGGACGGCGATGGGGGTGCACGTCTGGAAGTGGTTCGGCATCACCCTGGTCTACTGGCTCGCCGCCCTGCAGACCGTGCCCAGGGAGCTGCTGGAGGCCGCCGAGGTCGACGGCGCGGGACCGTGGCAGCGGTTCCGCCACGTCACGCTGCCGGTGCTGAAGCCCTTCCTCGTCATCATCACGCTGCTGAGCGCGGTGGAGACACTCCAGGTCTTCGACCTGGTGCTCACCCTGACCAACGGCGGGCCGTTCTTCTCCACCGAGGTCGTCGAGGTCTACCTCTACCGGCTCGCCTACGCCTCCACCACGCCGCGCCTCGGCTACGCCTCCGCCGTCGCGGTGCTCTTCGGCGCGGTCACCGTGGTCCTGGCGGCCCTGCAGGTGCTCGGTGTCCGGCTGGCGCGCCGCAACGGGAGGAAAGAAGAATGAGCCACTCCCCGAACCGTCCGGCGGCCCGCCCGGCCGGCCGCCGCCTCGGCCTCCGCCCCCGCCGCCCTCACCGCCGCGAGCGCCGGAGTGCGTCCGTCCGGACCCGCCGCCGCGTCCTGCTCTGGGTGCAGGTCGCGATCATCGCCGTGATCTGCGTGGCCTGGATCTACCCGCTGCTCTGGGTGGTCTCGGTGTCCTTCAAGGACCAGGCCGAAGTGTTCTCCGGAGGGCTGTCGCTGATCCCCGACCGCTGGAGCCTGGACAGCTACGAACGGGCGTGGGAGGTCGGCGGGTTCTCCGACTACCTGCTCAACAGCTTCCTCGTCACCGCGGGAACGGTGGTCCTCGTGGTGGCGCGCTGCGCCATGGCGGGCTACGTGATCGCACGGTACAACTTCCCCGGCAAGCGCATCTTCGTGGTCCTGCTGGTCGCCACCCTCTTCGTGCCGGTGGGCCTGACCGTCATCCCCGTCACCGAGCTCAGCGACTCCCTGGGGCTGCTCAACTCCCGGTGGGGTCTGGTCCTCGCGCTCAGCGGCACCGGTCAGGTGGCCGGAGTGCTGCTCTACGCCGGCTACTTCAGGTCCGTGCCCCGCGAGCTGGAGGAGGCCGCCATGCTCGACGGCGCCGGATTCGTGCGCACGTTCACCAAGGTCATGCTGCCCATCGCGCGCCCGGTCACCGCCACCGTGGCGGTGATGACCTTCCTGTTCGCGTGGAGCAACTTCTTCCTGCCGCTGGTCTTCACCCTCAGCCGTCCCGAACTGCGCACCCTGTCGGTCGGCATGCTGGCGTTCCGCAGCGAGAACTCCATCGACTGGCCGGGTCTCGCGGCGGCGGGCACCATCTCCCTGCTCCCCGTCGTGATCGTCTTCATCCTGCTGCAGCGGCACTTCATCGACGGCGTCGCGGGGGCGGTGAAGTCGTGACCACCGGCCGCAGAGGAGGCCCGCGGTGACCGTGCAGGCGGTGATCGGGATCGACACCCGGCGCCCCGCCGGCCGCATCGAGCGCGACATCTACGGCCACTTCCTGGAGTCGGCGTTCTTCGGCAACATCGAGGGCGGCGTCTTCGACGAGGACTCGCCGTTGTCCGCGCCGGGTCCCGGCGTACGGGCCGGCTTCCGCGAGGACGTGCTCGCCCTCTGCCGCGACCTGGGCATCCCCCACGTCCGCTGGCCCGGCGGCAACTTCACCTCCCCGTACCGCTGGGAGGACGGCATCGGGGCGCGCGCCGCGCGCCCGCGACGGCTGGAACTGGCCTGGGGCGGCGAGGAGTCGAACCGCTTCGGCACCGACGAGTTCCTGGCCTGGTGCGCGGACGTGGGCGCCGAGCCGTTCCTGGTGCACGGCTGCCGCAGTGTGGACGACGCGGTGCGCTGGGTGGAGTACACCAACTACGCCGGCGACACCGCCTGCACCCGCCGCCGCGCGGCGAACGGCCACCCGGAGCCGTACCGCGTGCGCTACTGGGGCGTCGGCAACGAGCCCTACGGCCCGTGGCAGATGGGCCACCGCCCGCCCGCCGAGTACGCCGCCGCGGCCCGCGAGCACGCCCGGTTCATGCGCCTGGTCGACCCGGCGATCAAGCTGATCGCCTGCGGCAGCCCCTGGCAGCAGGAGGAGTGGACACGGCCCCTGCTCCAACGGGCCGGGCCGCTGATCGACTACGTCTCCCTGCACCTCTACGCCGCCAGCACCCACCCGTACACCGCCCCGCACGGAGACGACGACTACGAGGCGGTCGTCGCCCAGCCGCTCTACTTCGAGCAGCGCATCCAGGACTACGCCCACCTGGTGGCGGACCTCTCCGCCGAAGCCGGTCTTGAGCGCCCGCCGGCGCTGGCGCTCGACGAGTGGAACATCCGCCACCTGGAGCCCGCCGACTGGCCCGAGCCCCAGCCGGGCAGCGACGGCGGCACGGCCGCGCGCGAGCTGCCGGACGGCCCGGCAGAGGACCGGCCCGAGCGGCTGCGCGTCAACCGCTACAGCCCCCGCACCCTTGCCGACGCCCTGTTCTACGCGGGCGTCTTCCACGCGCTGCACCGCGCCTGCGCGCTGCCCGCGCCGGTGACACTGGCCAGCACGGTCAACCTCGTCAACGCCAACGGACTGGTGGTGGCCCGGCCCGGCGGTGCGGTGAGGTCCGCCTCGTACCACGTGTGGGATCTGTACCAGAACCACACCGGGCCCGTGGCACTGCCGACCACGGTCGAGGGACCGGCCCGCACCGCGGCCGTCCGCCAGGGCGACGGCAGTGAGCGCGGCGGCGCGCTCGCCACCCGCCCCGGCGTCGTGGCCCACCTCGACGCCAGTGCCACCCTCTCGGCCGACGGCCGCCGCCTCCACCTCGCCGTCGTCAACCGCCACCGCGACAGGGCGCTGCCGGCCCGCATCGTCCGCGACGGCGGACACGGCAGCCTCCCGGAGGTGGCCGCGGTCCGTGACCTGGGCGCGGGGACGGACGACGTACTGGCCGCCAACAGCCTGAGCGCCCCGGACCGGGTCGCCGTACGCCACCGCCCGGCGGTCCAGACGCCCGACGGCCACTACACCTTCCCGGCGCACTCCGTCACCGTGCTGGCCTTCGACCTCGCGTAAGAAATGCGGTCAAGGGACCACCGATGAACCCGATGGATAGGGGATGCGTTGTAGCGGATTGCAGGGTCTGAATCGACCCCGCGGTCCAAGAGCACAGGGAAGGAGCAGCCATGCCTCATGCAGTGGACGAGGATGAAAACGCTGAGGGGCTCACCGAGGAGACGGATCCCAACATGCCGACGTCCGAGGAACGGAGGTTGTACGAGCAATGGAGGAATGCCGCGAGCCGCGGGGAGCAGATCGACACGGACGCTGACGATCGCGAGTTGAGGGGCTTGGCGCCGTGGATGGCGGTTCCCGCAGGACGGACGGAGCGCGACCCGCGCCAGTTCTTGCGCAACCTCCGGGACCAGGCTCGCAGTGACGGCACGGACGAGATGAACGCGCCCACCGCCGAAACGGCCCGCGACACCCTGCCCCCCGCGAACGGCGCGAACGGGAATCCCCCCCACGGTACCGAGCGTCAACCGACAAACGGTGTCAACGGTCACGGACCCAGCAGCCCTGAGCGAGGCCGCCGCCGGGCGGCACGCTGACGGTTTCGCGCTCCACCGCGAGAGCGGAACCTGGACGCGGGCCGGTCGGGTACGAGACCGCCCTCCCACTCTCGTACCAGACCGGGCCCGTGGCCCGCGGGTCAGTGGCCGGCGCTCATGCCGCCGTCGACGTGGAGGATCTCGCCGGTGACGAACGGCGCGTTCTCCAGGTAGATCACCGCGTCGACGACGTCGCTCCGTTCGCCCATCCGGCCGACCGGATGCAGGGCGGCGAGGGCCTCATGGGTCTCCGCCGGGTGCATGGGGGTCTTGACCGTGCCCAGGGAGACGGCGTTGGTGCGGATGCCGCGGGTGGCGTACTCGATGGCGAGGGACTTGGTGGCCGACTGCAGGCCGCCCTTGGTCAACGAGGTGAGGACAGAGGGGACGTGGGAGTTGGCGTGGTCGACCAGGCTGGTCGTGACGTTGACGATATGGCCGCCGCCCTGGGCGAGCATCTGCTCGATGGCCAGTTGGGTGATGCGGAAGAAGCCGGCCAGATTCACACCGGTCACCGCGGCGTAGTCGTCCCGGGTGTAGTCGGTGAAGGGCTTGGCGACGAAGACACCCGCGTTGTTGATCAGAGTGTCGACACGTCCGAACCGCTCGACGCCGGCGGCGATGACGTGTTCGGCCGTGCCGGGAGCGGCGATGTCACCCTGGACGGTCAGGACCCCCGCGTCGTCGGAGGGGGCGATCGTGCGCGAGGTGGCGACGACGGCGTAGCCGAGCTTGTGATAAGCGTCGACGAGGCCGGCACCGATGCCCTGCGAAGCGCCGGTGATGACGGCGACCCTCTGGTTCTGAGTACTCATGTTGACCTTCTTCGGGAGGAGATGGGGACTGCCCGGCCGACGAGCGTGGCCGGGGTCGGGAGCCTCAGGTGTTGCGGGCACGCGCCCCCGCGCCCCGATCAGCGGCCAGGATGAAGGAACTCAGATGGTGAAGAAGTTCCACTGGTGGTCGTCGAGGTCGCTGCATCCGTAGAGGGTGACCTTGGCGTGGGGTTCCTCCTTGCTCGTCCTGGCTACGTCGAGGCACATGTCTCCGCTTTTCTGGTTGCGGATCCAGTAGGTGCCGTTCGCGCGCCGGTGGAGCCACCAGCGCTGGTTGTCCTCGGCGCTCTCGCGGCAGTCGTAGACGTCCATCACCACACCCACCTGGCCCGGGCCCCGGTCGGGCACGTCCAGGCAGAGGCCGGCCTTGACGTTGCGGATCACGTACAGGTCGGCCCCGCGGGTGCCGGCCCCCTTGTCGACCAGGTCCAGGACCCACCGCTGGTTGTCGTCGCCCGACGGCGTGCAGCCGGCGTCCCGGGTCCCGGTACCCGGTGAGCTCTTGCCGGTGCCGGGAAGGTCCAGGCACAGGTCGTACTTCTTGTTCCTGATCACGATCTCGCCCTTGGGGACGCGGGGATCCACCCCGGTACTCGGGCCCGCCGGCGGCTTCGACTTCACCGTCTCCTCCTTCTCCTCCGTCTCATCCGTGCCAGCCGGCTCCGGGGAGTCCTTCTTCTCCTCCGGGTCCTGCGAGTCCTTCTTCTCCTCCGGCTTCGGCTTCTTCGGGCCGGACGTCGAGTCCGAGGGGGAAGGCGAGGGGCTCGACGGCGAGGTGCTGGGGAACGTGGGATCGGGCACCCCGGGGTTGAGCTGTGTCGTCGGCCTCCCGTCCGGCTCCCGGGTGGCCCCGGCGGACTGGTTCAGCTCCTCGCCGCCTCCCGAACTGCCCAGCGCTATCAGCGGTATGAGGATGACGGCCGCCACCGCGACACCCGCCGCCCCTACGAACGCCGGCCGCTTGAGCAGCCCGGGCGCCCGGTACTCGTCGTCGGACTGGCTCTGCTGCCCCCGGCGGCCGAATCCCCCACCGGATCCCCGGCCGAATCCCCGGCCGAATCCCCGGCCGACGTTCTCGTCGGGATCCGGGGCGGGAGCGGGAGGCGGCGGAAGTGCCGCCGGTACGGGCTGCGGCCGCAGGCCCGGCTCGGCGCCTACGTCGCCTGCGTCGGGGAGGTCGGGGACCTCGTTGTCGAAGCCGGGGGCCTCGGCGTCGAAGCCGGGGGCATCCTCGACGGGGCCGGGGGGAGCGGGGTACCCGCCGGATCCGGCGGGCCCGGGCACGTCGTCCTCGTCCGCCTCGTGCCCGCGCTGCTCCAGCATCCTGCTGGAACCGTCCGGCGCCACCTCGACAACCGCGACGTAACCCGCGGCCGGATCCGAAATCGTCGCGATCACCGCGGAGCCCCGGGAATGGGCATAGCCGTGCAGGGTGTCCAGGACCGCGACGTCGACCGGCTCCTCCCCCACCGCCGGCACCGGCACCCCGTCGATCTCGGCGGACCCGTCATCGGAAATGATCACAGCGATCGGAGACGACGGCTCACCCGGCTCCCCACCGAACACCGCCTTATCGAGATCCACCGGATCCCCGGGCCCGGCAGACCCGCCCACCCCACCCGGCTCGCCCGGCTCTTCACCCACGCTCATGACCACCCCTTTTCTCGCGCCTCTCCTGGCGTTGCCGACCGCGCAACCCCGGTCCTCGCACACCGCAACGGGCCCCACCGGCAAACAGTTCAGCCCCGCCGGCGAACAAGTGGCAGCGGGCGGCGGTGTCCCTGCGGAAGCCGTACGACGGGGGGTGCTTCAGGGCCGCTTCGCCAGCGTGGCCGCGCGCAGCAGCCACTCGGCCGGGCCGTACCGGAAGCGGCGCAACAGCCATCGGCCGGCGGCGAGTTGCGCCGCGTACAGGGCGAGGCAGCCCGGCAGGACGGCCGCGGTGCCGTAGCGGCCGTACCAGCCCAGTCCGTAGCCGGTGAAGACCAGCGCCATCACCAGGGACTGGGTGAGGTAGTGGGTCAGGGACAGGCGGCCCGCCCCGGCCAGGACGGCGGCGACCCGGCGGCGGGGCCGGGCGGACAGCACGAGAAGCAGGGCGCACGCGTAGGCCGCGGTCAGCGCGGGGGCGGTGAGCACGCCGACGGCCGAGCCGATGTCGTACCAGCGCGCGTCCAGCGGCCCGTTGCGGCAGAAGGCCATGAACACGCTGCCGGCCAGGCCGACCGGCAGACCGAGGACGACGATCTGCGCCATCCGCGCGCGGTACCGGCCGCAGGTCTCGGCGAGCAACTCGCGGCGGCCGGCGGCGAGGCCCGCCAGGAAGGCGGCCAGCATGTCGGCTCCGTAGACGACGTTCCAGCCGAGCGAGTCGCGCAGCCAGCGCGCGTTGGTGCGGACGACCGCCGCGGGGTCGCCCCGGTAGGCGGCCACCGCGTCGTGCACCGCGGTCGCGGTGTTCTGCCCCCGCGGGGGTTCCGCGAGGGCGACGGTGAGCAGGCCCCAGGCCAGCAGCGCTCCCGCGGTGGCGACGACGAGCCAGGCCGCCGCACGCAGCGCGGTGCGCGGTGCGATGTCGCGGAGCGCGAACAGCACGAGGCTGAGCACCCCGTAGACCGCCAGTACGTCACCGGCGAACAGCAGGAAGCCGTGCGCGAGGCCGAGGAAGAACAGGCAGCTCGACCGGCGCAGGTGCCGGGGTGCGAAGGGAGCCCCCGCACGCGCCGCCGAGAGCCGCTGCAGCGTGAAGCTGTACCCGAACAGGAACGAGAAGAGCAGGTAGAACTTGGCGCTGACCAGCGCCGTGACCAGCCATGCGGCCACCTCGTCCGGCCGCGACACGACCGGCCCGCCCGCCGGGTCCACGTGTGGCCCGGCCATCGCCCGGGCGTTGACCAGGAGAATGCCCAGCAGCGCAAATCCGCGCAGGACGTCGACGTCCCGGATACGGCCCTCGGGCCGCGGCGCCGGCTCGGCGCCGGAGTGTGTCCGTACACGGGGCGGGAAGCGCAAGGCGGGTCTCCGGAGCCGGGGCGACGCCGACAGGCGGCTGCGGGGCACGGCGGCAGGACAAAGGGACGGCGGACCAAAGGGGAGCCGCGACCGTTGGGCCCGCACGGCCGACGGTCGCGGCTCAGGAGGCCACTACGGGACACCGCTCCAAGCGGTTCACCCGCCGCCGTCACGCCGTCCGGTCGTACGCCGGGACGCGCCGGTTTTCAGTTGGCCGAGTTCCGAGCACGCCGGCCAGGGGCCACCGCGCCGGTACGGAGACGTGGAAGAGGTACGGCGCCGCCCGGGCCCGCCCCGATGGCGGCATCACAGCGTGACAACGCAACGGCGCCACGGGCGGCTCAACACGCGAGAGGAGGCCGGCAGATCGATCACGGCAGAGAACGGTGCCCGGCGATGCCTACTGCGGGCAGCCGCGGGCTGCCCCGTCAGCCTCGCCCTGCCCGTCGTCCTGGCCCATGCCCATGCCCCTGCGGCTGCCGGTCATGCCGGTCATGCCGGTCATGCCGGGACGACGACGAGCCGGCCGCCGGCGGCGACGGCGTGCGACGGTGCGAGGGTGGAGGTGGAGACGTCTCCCGGAGGGTCGCGGCGACTCGCCTTTTCCACTTGATCCCACATCTGCTGCAACTGCTGCAACGACATGCGCCCTCCCAGTGAGCGTGCGCCATCTTGAAGTTCATGATCGCAAGGACTATGGACCAGCTCCGGGGGTCAGGACGATCTCCGCTGCCCGTCGGGCAGGCCGCCCGGCTCATTCGCAGAGCAGCCGGTCGGCTTGCGGCGTGGTGCACCGGCGCCGGAGCCAGGGCGGTTCAAACGGCTCGGACAAGCCGGCCCGCGTCGGGGGTTGCGGGCCGTGCCGTCTCCGGTGCGGCGGTACGGCGGCGGAGTCGTACTTTCTCCGTCACCTCCCCGGGCCACGCCTAGGCGACGGAGACGGAGACGGAGAACGGGAACTGCCGAAGCCGCCCTGGAACCGCGGACCCGACCCGCCGTGCCCACCGGTCTGGCCCCCGAAGCCCGGAGCCACCGCAGATCCGTACCCGTACGGCACCCCGGCGTTGGGCGCACCCGCGCCGCCCTGGAACTGCGGACCCGACCCGCCGTGCCCACCGGTCTGGCCCCCGAAGCCCGGAACCGCCGCAGATCCGTACCCGTACGGCACCCCGGCGTTGGGCGCACCCGCGCCGCCCTGGAACTGCGGACCCGACCCGCCGTGCCCACCGGTCTGGCCCTCGAAGCCCGGAACCGCCGCAGATCCGTACCCGTACGGCACCCCGGCGTTGGGCGCACCCGCGCCGCCCTGGAACCGCCGGCCCGGCGGCCAGGGGTTGTCCTCTTGACCGTAGGCCACTGGCTCGTGTCCGCGCGGGAGGGAGTCGTACGCGCTGATGGCCGTGGGTGGCACCGGGGCAGTGATTGCCAGTTCCCCCGTTTCCTGGGACAGTGCCTCGTCCCAGGAAGACGGGGTGCCCTCCCCGACGCCAGGCAGGTGGTCGTATAGGGAGGACCCGAAGGGATTCATCACAGGAAGCGCAGGAGGCCGCTGCCCGGTGTCGAAGACTTGGTCGGCCATCTCGTTGGCATTCAGGTCGCCGAACATCCCCGGCGCCGTTTCCTGCACGGGATACAGACCGTCATCGCGGTGGCCGGGCAGCCGCGGGGATCCGGGCATGTAAGAGCCGAAAATCTCCTTCCGCAGCGCGTCCTGCCACTTTCTCATCTCGTTGCGGGCAGTCTCCTGCGTCGGCCTGTGGAGGTCAATTGCCCTCAGCACTCCGGCATCGTTCAGGTCGAGCGTCGGATCGGCGAGCATTGACGGCACGCGCGCCTCCGACGGATCTTTCCTCAGCTGCGGCGCGTGCAGCCGGACCAGCACGGCTGCCGGCGTACTCGCGTTCGTCCTCTTCCGGGCCGACCCGGGATGCAACGCCACCGTCAACCCGTCCCCCGGCACCTCCGGCCACCCTGGCTCCAGTCGGCGATACTGCGCATACAACGCCGACGCCGAATCCCGCTCCCGCATGGCCTTCTTCCGCATCGAATCCCGACCCTGTTCCCGCCGCCGCTGCCGGGAGTCCGGAACCCGCGGCACTTCCCGCGGGTGGTTTCGATCCATGACAGTTCACGTCCCCTCGGTCTTCTGGTCTCCCCCGCTGCTACGCGCTGCACCGCCTACCGGTTCACCAGCCGCCCGTGAAGCTTTGAGTGGGACACGAACGCCCTCGTCCCCCCTCGGTGATGACGGAGGGCACGTCATCCGTGCCCCCGACGCGCGACCCGCTTGCTTCTGTGCTGACGCTTTCGGCCCGGGCCGGTGCCGGGATGGCGGCGTGGACGCGGTGATCACGGGGATCTCGCGGCGTCATCTCGCGTGCTCGGTGGAGGAGTTGGCGGTGCCCTGGCAAGCCAGCCTCGAGGACGGCCGACATGCCGTGCGAGGTGGGGCCGGAAGCGGGCCCCCGGAACCGGAGCCCGCCACCGGCTGGCGTTCGTCGACCAGAGATACATCCGACTCTTGGCCGCGCGGGGTACGCGATCCCCGACCGCCCCCACCTGCGGTTACGGGCTCTGGCCGACGTGTTCGCTATGAGACGGAACACGCCCCCTCGGTCTTCTCCTCTTCCTCGCTGCGGGCCGTGCCGTCTCCGGTGCGGCGGTACGGCGGCGGAGTCGTACTTCTCCGTCACTTCGCCAGGCCACCCGGCGACGAAGGACGGGAACTCCCGAACCCGCTGTGGAGCTGCTGGCCCGGCGCTACGTACCCGGCCTGGCTGTGGTAGCTGGGCGCGGGTTCATGGGCATGCGGCGCCGGGGGGTTGTACGAACCCGCACCGCCGGGGAACTGCTGCTGGCCCGGCACGACATACCCGACGGTCAGGTCTCCGTAGCCGGAAGGTCCCGCGGGTCCGTAGGCATACGGCGTCTGGGGGTTGAACGGACCCGCGCTGCCCGGGAGCTGCCGGCCCGGCGGCCAGGGGGTGCCTTGGCCGTGGGCCACTTGCTGGTGTCCGGGCGGGAGGGCGTCGTGCGCGCTGACGGCCGTGGGTGGCACCGGGGCTGTGATGGTCAGTTCGTCCATTGCCCGGGACATTGCGTCGTCCCAGGAAGACGGGGTGCCCTCCCCGACGCCAGGCAGGCGGCCGTACGCGGAGGACCCGAAGCGATTCATCACGGGAGCCACGGGGGGCCACTGCCCGGTGTCGAAGACTTGGCCGGCGCCGAACATCCCCGGCCCTGCTTCCTGCGCGGAATCCAGACCGTCATCGGGGTGGCCGAGCTGCTGCGGAGATCCGGGAATGCCAGGGCCGAACAACTCCATCCGCAGCACGGCCTGCCGCATTCCCATGTCGTTGCGGACAGTCTCGCTCATCTTCTCGCGAAATACGTCGTCCACGACACGATCGTTCAGGTTGAGCGTCGGATCGGCGAGCACTGGCGGCACGTGCGCCGCCGGCCGATCTTCCGGCAGCTCCGGCTGCGGCACGTGCAGCCGGACCAGCACGGCAACCGGCGTAGGCACGTTCGGCCTCTGCCGGACCGACCCGGGATGCAACGCCACCATCAACCCGGGCGGCGGCACCTCCGGCCACCCTGGCTCCAGCCGGCGATACTGCGCATACACCGCCGACGCCGCCCGCTCCCGCGCGACCTCGTCCCGCAGCGCGTTCTGCCAGATTCTCACGTTATCGAGGACAGCCTCGTTCGTCGGCGAGCCAATTACCGCCTGCACTTTGTCATTGTCCAGGTCGAGCGCCGGATCGGCGAGCACTGGCGGCACGCGCGCCCCCGGCGGATCTTCCCCCGGCTGCGGCCGCGCCGCGTCCAGCCGGACCAGCACCGCCGCCGGCGTCCTCCCGGTCACCTTCAACCGGACTGCCGCGGGATGCAACGCCACCGTCACCGGGGTCGACGGCACCGCCGGCCACCCTGGCTCCAGCCGGCGATACTGCGCATACACCGCCGACGCCGCGTCCTGCTCCCGCTTGGCCCGCTCCTGCGCGGTGTCCTGCTGCTTCTGCAGCCGATCCTCCAGCTTCTGCTTCGACCACCCCGCGACCCGCGCCGCATACCTTTCCCGATTCTTCTTCCGGGCGGCATCCGGATCCTTCCAATAATTCGCCGATAGCGACGCAAGGCGCTCCCGCCGGTACGCCTCATTGCGCTGATACCGGCTCGGAACCCGACCCTGCCCCGGCCCGTCGTCGTCCTGTTCCATTACGTTTCACGTCCCCTCGGTCTTCTGTCTCCCTCGCTGCTACGCGCTGCACCGCCTACCGGTTCACGAGCTGCCCGTGCAGCTTTGCAGCGGGACGCGAACGCCCACGTCCGCCTTCGCCGGTGACGGAGGGCACGCCATCCGTGCACCCGACGCGCGACCCGCTTACCTCGGTGCTGACGCTTTCGGCCGGGCCGGTGCCGGGATGGCGGCGTGGACGCGGTGATCACGGCGCCGGGGTCTTGCGAGTTGGTGCGTGATAGCAGGTGAGCCGTCGTGCCCGGCGGTGGCAGATCCGGCTGTGGCGATCACGGTCAATCGGGCGGTGCTGACGCATCGGCTGTTCACGGGGATCTCGCTACGTCATCTCGCGTGCCTGGTGGAGGAGTTGGCGGTGCGCCGTGGCAAGCCGGCCCCGAGGGCAGCCGTCATGCCGTGCGAGGTGGGGCCGGGAAACGGGCCGCGGGAGCCGGAGCCCGCCACCGGCTGCCGTTCGTCGCCCGGCTGGTGGCCACGCCGGTCCATCTGCGACACGACCTGCCGCACTCGGTACTGGGACTGCTGTTCGGCGTCGACCGCTCCACATCACCCGCCCGACCACAGAGGCAGAGATGCATACGGCTCTCGGCCGAGCGGGAGTGCGCGATCCCGACCGCCCCCACCTGCGGTTACGGACTCTGGCTGCGGAGTCGTATTTCTCCATCACTTGGGGCCAGGACCGGCCGGCCGAGGACGTGGATTCGTGAAGCCGCCCGGGAAGTCCCCAGCCGGCGGGCGACACTGGCCGCCCTGGCCGCCGGAGCCGGGAGCCGCGGGTCCAGGAGCAGACGACGCCTCGGGGTTCCACGCACCCGCGCCGCCCAGGTACGGCGGATCCGGCGCGTACCCACGAGCCTGCCCCCCGTAGGCGGGACCAGACGCAGGTCCGTAGACAAACGGCGCTTGGGCGTTGGCCGCACCCGGGCCGCCCTGGAACTGCGGGCCCGGCGGCCAGGGGTTGTTCCCCTGGCCGTAGGGCACTTGCTGGGGTCCGGCCGGGGAGGCGCCGCGCGCGCTGGTGTCCGTGAGTGGCATCGGGGCTGCGATGGTCATTTGGTCCACTGCCCGGGACAGTGCGTCGTCCGACCCAGGCAGGGTGCCCTGCGGGGCGGGAGGCAGGTGGTCGTATGTGGAGGACTCGAAGGGATTCATCACGGGAGGGACGGGAGGCCGCTGCCCGGTGTCGAAGACTTGGTCGGCCATCTCGTCGGCGTACGGGGCGCCGAACATCCCCGGCTCCGCTTCCAGCGCGGAATACAGACCGTCATCGAGGTGGCCGAACATCTGCGAGGGTCCGGGAATGCCAGAACCGAACATCGCCTTCCCCAGCTCGTTCTGCCACGCTTTCGCCTCATCAAGGGCTTTCGTCGCATCGAGGCCAGTCTGATTCGTCCTCGCGGTAATGACATCCTTCACCCGAGAATCGTCCAGGTCGAGCGTCGCATCGGCGAGCACTGACGGCACGAGCGCCGCCAACCGATCTTCCGGCGGCTCCATCTGCCGCACGTACGGCCGGACCAGCACAGCTGCCGGCGTACGCGTGTTCCTCTTCTGCCGGGCCGACCCGGGATGCAACGCCACCGTCAACCCGGGGGGCGGCACCTCCGGCCACCCTGGCTCCAGCCCGCGATATTGCTTATACACCGCCGACGCCGCCAGCCGCTCCCGCAGGCGCCTGTCCCGCGCACTTCCCGTTTTTTGTTCCCGATGATCCTGCTCAAACTGCTTCCGCTTCTCCTCCGGCATCTTCGCGAGCCGCGTCTCACGCCGTTTCCGCGACCGCTGCCGGGATTGCTCCGGATTCCGCCAATAACGAGCGCGCATCGCGCCCAGAAGCCGGTCCCGGTGCTCCGGATCCTGATATTCCCTCTTCTTCTGCTCCAGAAGCCGCTTCCGGTACTCCGGATCATCCCGATACACATTCCTCCGCGGCTGCTGCTCCGGCTGGTTGTCATGATCCATCACGTGTCACGTCCCCTCGGTCTTCTGGTCTCCCTCGCTGCTACGCGCTGCACCGCCCACCGGTTCACGAGCTGCCCGTGCAGCTTTGCAGCGGGACGCGAACGCCCTCATCCGCCTTCGCCGGTGACGGAGGGCACGTCATCCGTGCACCCGACGCGCGACCCGCTTGCCTCGGTGCCGACGCTTTCGGCCCGGGCCGGTGCTGGGATGGCGGCGTGGACGCGGTGATCACGGCGTCGGGGTCTCGCGAGTTGGTGCGCATCAGCTGTTCACGGGGATCTCGCGGCGTCATCTCACATGCCCGGTGGAGGAATTCGCGGTGCCGTGGCAAGCCGGCCCCGAGGACGGCCGTCATGCCGTGCGAGGTGAGGCCGGAGCCCCGCCACCGGCTGGCGTTCGTCGACCAGAGACACATCGGGCTCTCGGCCGAGCGGGCGTGCGCGATCCCCGACCGCCCCTACCTGCGGTTACGGACCCTGGCCGACGTGTTCGCCTGTGCCCGGGCCGAAGGCGTCAAGCTGCGCTCGGACATCACCCACATCCAGGTCCGCAGGCCACCGGCCCGCCGCGGCGGGCGGCGCGCGTTCGTCTCCGGGAAGAAGAAACAGAACACGATGAAGGCCACCGTCACCGCCGACGGGCAGGGCCGTACGTGAGGGACCGATGCCCTGCGTCCTGGGCATACGCACGACGGCCCGGCCGCCCGCAACGAGGGCTTCGCCATCTTCTTCCAGCACTTCCCCGACGTCGAGGCCCTCTTGGACAAACGGTTATTTCATCCTGGGCCTCTTCGTCGGCTCACCCTTTTGCCCTGCGGCAGGCGATTGCCCGTACTGGGGGTTCTGGGCGTGTTGCCCTGGACCGGAGCCAGCCGCCTGCGGGTACCCAGCGGCAGACCCGGAAGGCGCCAGGGACGCCGCGGCGGGCGCGAGCGGCTGAGGCTGCCCGCCGTAACCAGCAGACGAGCCGCCATGACCACGCGGCTGCGGGTGCGCCACACTCGCTGCCTGAGGGGCCTCCCCGGGAACCGGCACCCCTTGCTTCCACTCGTGCCAGGCCTTCTCGACTCGCCCGGCCTGCTGAGGTGCAGGGGCCTGCTGGTGCCGCTGGGGCATCCTGGCCATCAAGGCCTGTTGTTGGAGCTCCTCCGGGGACATGCTGCCCAACAAGGCCTGTTGTTGGCGCTCCCCGGAAGCGCTGGCTGTCAAGGCCTGTTGGTGCTCGCGCCAGGAGTTGTAGACGTCCTGCTGCGGCGGAATTGCAGGGGCCTGCGTGTGCCACTGGGGCATCCTGGCCATCAAGGCCTGTTGTTGGAGCTCCTCCGGGGACATGCTGCCCGTCAAGGCCTGTTGTTGGCGCTCCCGGGAAGCGCTGGCTGTCAAGGCCTGTTGGTGCTCGCGCCAGGAGTTGTAGACGTCCTGCTGCGGCGGAATTGCAGGGGCCTGCGTGTGCCACTGGGGCATCCTGGCCAGTGCCTCTCGGGTCACTTCGGATGGACCGGGCATGATGCCTCCTTGTGCGAGGGCGGAGATCGATCTGGTCACCAGCCCCAACGTCAGACACGGAGAATCGGTTCACTTGCGGCTGCACCACGCTCGCCGGGTTCTTTCGTCTTCGGCCCACTTCCTCAGGGCTGCGGCAGAGTCGGACCGTCGTGCACGTGAAGACCGCTCCGACCGTCAGATCGGCAGAGCCCGGTGATCGTCCGTAAGCGCTCGGCGTATGCCGGCCAGGCCGTAACTCGAAGGCGTGGTCGACGTCACCCCCGCGCCGGAAGACGCCGTTGAGGTCCATGGGGATGAAGCCGGTGGTCCACGTCCGTCGTCTCCCCGCAGATGGTCGTCTCGACCGCGGACGGATACTGGCCCGCTTCCCGGAACGCGCCCTGGACCTCGGTGTGTTCGAGCAGCACGCCGCCGGGGCGAAGATCGTCAGCCAGGTCGCCGCCTACTCGTGCCGGCCGAGCACCGGCCACGCGCAGCGTTTGCCCAGTTCAGTGACCTGATCCCGGATTCGTCGTTGCCCCGTCCGTGGATACCTCGAGAGATCTGGCGTCCCTGGCTGTGCCCTCGTCGGCGAGCTGGTAGTCAGGGATGCTCCGTGGGAGCCGTACCGTCTCCGGCGCGGTGGTAGGGCTGCGGAGTTGACCGTCTCCGTCACCTCGCCCCAGGCCCCCGCGACGGAGGACGGGAACCCCCGAAGCCGCCATGGGACTGCTGACCCGGCCCGCCGTACGCACCACCCCGCCCGATGCGGGGAGCCGCCGCAGGCTCAGGAGCATGCGGCGCCTGGGGGCTGAACGAACCCGCACCGCCATAGAAATGCGGACCCGACTCGACGTACCCACCACCCAGACCCCCGAAGCTGGGAGCCGGCAGAGGCACAGAGGCATGCGGCGCGTGGGAGTCGGACGGACCCACGCCGCCCGGGAACTGCGGACCCGACCCGCCATACCCACTATCCTGCCCAAAACCGGGAGCCTCCGCAGGCCCAGGAGCAGGCGACGCCTCGGGGTTCCACGAACCCGCACCGCTCGGGAACTGCCAGCCCGGCGGCCAGGGGGTGCTCCCTTGGGCGTAGGCCACTTGCTCGTGTCTGGCCGGGAGGGCGCCGTACGCGCTGATGTCCGTGGGTGACACCGGGGCTGTGACTACCAGTCCGCCCATTGCCTGGGACAGTGCGTCGTTCCAGTTAGACGGGGTGCCCTGCAGGGCGGCGGCAGGCAGGTGGCCGTATGCGGAGAACCCGGAGGGATCCATCACGGGAAGCACGTGAGGCCACTGCCCCGTGCCGAAGGCTTGGCCGGGCGCATCGCCGGCGTACGGGGCGCCGAACATCTCCGGCGCCGTTTCCGGCGCGGGATTCAGACCGGCATCGAGGTGGCCGGACAGCGGCGGGGGTCCGGGAATGCCAGAGCGGAACACCTCCTTCCACAGCTCCTTCCGCAGCGTGGCCTGCCACGCTCTCATCTTGTTGCGGACAGTCTCGTTCGTCTCCGAGTCAATTACCGCCTGCACTCGATCATGGTCCAGATCGAGCTTCGGATCGGCGAGCACTGACGGCACGTGCGCCGCCGGATCTTCCCGCAGCATCGGCCGCGCCGCGTACAGCTGGACCAGTATGGCTGCCGGCGTCCGCCGGGTCACCGTGCGCCGAGCCGACGCGGGATGCACCGCCACCGTCAACCCGGCCGACGGCACCTCCGGACACCCTGGCACCAGCCGGCGATATTGCGCATACACCTCCGACGCCGCCTGCTGCTCCTGCTCGGCCAGGGCCTGCCTCAGCCCGTTCTCATGCTTCCGCCGCCGCTCCCGCTCCTCCTTCGGCAGTTGCCCCAGCCGATCCCGCCGATCCTGTTCCCGCTGCCGGCCGCGGTTCGGATTCTTCCAATACTGACGGTGCTTCCTATCCGCATCCCGCTGCCGCCGCTTGTCGTCCTGTTCCGACGGGGCGCCCTGTTGGCCCGGCTGGATTTGGTGGGCCTCCCCGGGAACCGGCCCCCCTTCCTGCCACTTGAGCCAGGTCTGCCAGACCTGCTGGACCTGCTGGTGCTGGTCCTGCTGAAGCGGGCGGGGTGCAGGGGCCTGCCCGGGCCGCTGGGGCATCCCGGCCAACAGGGCCCGTTGGAGGTGGCGGGCATCCTCTGCATACGGCAGCCGATGCTCCGGGGGCTGCCCGACTGGCTGGTCCTGCTGAAGCGGGCGGGGTGCAGGGGCCTGCCCGGGCCGCTGGTACATCTTGTCCAACAAGGCCCGTTGGGCCTTTTGGGCCTCTTCGGATGGAGAGGTCATGATGTCTCCTTGCGCGAGGGCGGGGACCGATCTGGCCACCTGCCCCAACGTCAAACACGAAGAAACGGTTCACTTACGGCTGTACGACGCCCGCCGGGGGGTGAAGCCGAGCTGGACTCCACCGGTACAAGCGCGTACAACTGCGGCAACAGGGCCTCCTGGAACAGCTCGCGGTTTCAACAACCTTTGAGCTACCAAGAGGTGTCTGCCTTCATGACGACCCCGGCAGAATCACCCGCCCAGCCTGCCGCTTTCGATCACACCACACTCTTCGACCTGGCCTCCAACGGCCAGCTCTCAGCAGCCCGCATCTGACCGACAGACCAGCTCATTCACGCCGAAAAGTTAAGAATTGACGCAGCCGCGAGCCAACGGCTTGATGTGGGAGGACAGTTCGCTGCTGTTCGCCGTAGGCGCTGAACTGTTTGTCGGTGGGGTCCGTTGCGGTGTGCGAGGTCCGTTGTGACGTCGTGCTCGTGAGCGGGCCGCTTGAGGAAGGGCCGCAGGTCGTCGCATACCTGAGAAGGCGTCACTCACGCTGATCGAGGTGCCGGGTTGACCGGCGGACGGACCGAAGCGAACACCGAGAATGCAAGGTGCGCATATGCGTAAGCGACTGAAAAATGCGGCAGCCGCCGGGGCCGCTCTGGTGCTGGTGGCGGCCGGGTTGACGGCAGCGATCAGGAGCAACGGCAGTGCCCCAGATGCGGAACAAGCGACGAGGGAACGGCCGAACATCGTCTACATCCAGGTCGACGACATGTCAGCCGACCTGCTCGGCTATATGACCGAGGCGGCGAAGCTCCAGCGGCAGGGCACCACCATGGCCAACTACATCTTCGCCGACTCCCTGTGCTGTTCTTCCCGGGCCTCCGGCCTGACGGGCAGGCTGCCGCACAATACCGGGGTTCTGACGAACACTTCGCAGTTCGGGGACGGTGGTCTTGGCGCATTCCTCGACGACGAGAGCCGCACCTACGCCACCGCGCTGCGCAAGTCCGGCTACCGCACCGGCAAGATGGGGAAGTACCTCAACGAGTATCGGCCCGGGGGCGCTGAACCCGCCTGGGACTACGATTACCCGGCCGAATACGTGCCGCCGGGCTGGAACGAATGGCATGTCGCCGGCATAGGTGGCTATGGCCAGATGAACTACTCCATGACGGAGTCTGTCGACGGGAACAAGAAGCGGCGGCACTACCAGAACGAATACCTCACCGATCTGCTCTCCGACAAGGCCATGGACTTCCTGAACCGGTCGGTGAAGCACCACGCGGACCAGCCGTTCTTCCTGGAGGTCTCCCCCTTCGCACCGCACTCGGCGGTCGCGAAGAACGCGCCGCTGCCGTACGTGCCCGCGCCCCGCGACCGGGCGAATCCGGACGCCGGCTTCGCCGGCGACTGCGGCCCCGCGGCCTGCGACGACGTCCGCGCGCCGCGCGACGGCTCCGTCGACCGCGCTGTCGCCGACGGGCCGCAATGGCTACGCGAGCGCGCGCTGACCACGGACGAGATGAGGGCGATCGACCGCAGCTATCGGCTGCGGGTGCAGATGATGCAGTCGCTCAACGACATGATCAAGCGGCTCCGGGCGCACCTGACCAAGCTGGGTGTAGCGGACGACACCTACGTCGTCTTCGGCTCCGACAACGGCTTTCACCTCGGCGAGCACCGGCTGTTGCAAGGCAAGGGCACCCCGTTCGACCACGACGCCAGGGTGCCGATCCTGGTGGCCGGTCCCGGGGTGCAGGCAGGGGCGACCCGCCACGAACTGGTGCAGAACACCGACATGTACGCCACCTTTCTGTCGCTGGCAGGGGTGACGCCGGGTGCGAGCGATGGCCGGTCGATGGCCGGGCTGTGGCGCGGCGATACGGACGGCTGGGCCCGGGACGCGGCATTCCTTGAGCACACCTCGCACGCCACCACCGCGCCCCGGGACCCGGATGCCGGGGCCGGGACGGGCAACGCCCAGCCGGGCTCGTACAAGGCGATCCGCACGGCTGACGAGTTGTACGTGGAGTACGCGACGGGCGAAGTGGAGTACCACGACCTGGCTGCCGATCCGCACCAGTTGACCAACACGGCGGCCGAGATGCCCGAGGATCGGCGGGCTGTGCTGCACCGTACGCTGGCCGCCCTGTCCACGTGCGGCCAGCCGGGCAAGCCGGACTGCTGGACCGCGGGTCAGATGGAGTGACCCACGCCCCACCCGTGCGGCGAAGCCGGACGCCCGGGAGCCGGCGCCGTGTCCGGACTGCCGCGCGCCGTCGGGACGGTGCTGTCCGAGCGGCCGGTGCCGCACGTGCCGGGGGTCGACGACTTCGCGCTGCGCCGCCGCCACTGCTCCAGCACCACCGAAGGTGAACCGAACGCAGGCAGGATCCGTGTCTGTCTTAGCGTTGCACGCTCACGACACGGAAGTGGACTCTATGCCTCCGCAGCAGATGGACTTCGAGGCCCGCCGCCAGGACGCCCGGCGCCTGGCCCGGGAAATAATCCTCGCCGAACTGGGCGCCCGGCCGCAGAGGGGGCCAGGGGGGTGGTCAGATTTGCTGCCGGCAAAGTTCGAGGCCGATCTGCGCGACGAACTGAGCAAGATGCCGCCCCCGGCCGCACAGCAGAACTGGAACATCCCACACGGCAACCCGAACGACTCGGTGAACGGACCGCTCGACAGCGCAGTGCGATGGGCGATCCGATCACTGCACTGGCTTTCCCGGGGGCAGGAGTATGCGCAGCCATCTCAGGACCTCGCCGGGCCGGATGCCCGGCAGCGGCCGATGGGGCCACAGGCTGGTCCGAGCGCCTTTGAGCAGTACAACAGGCTCAGCGAAGCGGACCAGAAACTGGTCGCGAATGCAATGCAGGAGTTGCTCGGCGATCCCAACAGGGGGTATCCCGTGCAGAAACATCTGCCCATAGCCGCGAGTATCGCTCACGGTAATCAGTGGGCTATGCACTACGGTTCGGCTCCGCCGCCCCGCCGGATCCAACTGCCAGGGGACCACACCGCTACCCACCCGCAGCAGGACCCGGCACGCCTCCGGAAGCCTGAGACGGTGCTCACGACCTCCATCGGCACCGCCCTCGCCCCCTACGCCAGGCACCTCCTGCCCGCTGGCCTCAGCTTCGACAAACCCTCGTCAAGTGCGCCAGGGTCAGCCCTCGCCCCGGCAGGAGGAATGCCCCTTCGCCCCAAGCCCCGCATGGCGCGAGGGTGAGAGCGGCGGGGTGCGTACGGAGGATGACATGGTTCAGCAGGTTCCCCTTCATGGGACCGCCTTGTTGATCGCGTGACTGTACGGCCTTGGAGCGACGCCGGCATGCAGCCGCTGGCGGCAGTCCCTTCTGCCTCCCACGTTGCGCAGAATCCGGTGGGAGAGTATCTGGCGCCCGCGGCCGGTTCCGGTCAGTTCTCCAGCCCTCAGGCCGGTGACGGGCCGGGCTGGCCGCACGGGGCGCCGGACCCGCGGTTCCACCGCGGCGCAGGTCCGTTCAACCCCCAGGCGCCGCATGCCTACGGACCCGCGGCACCTCCCAGCCACAGCCAGGCCAGCCGATACAGCGGGCCGGGCCGGCAGTTCCAGGGCGGCTTCGGGAGTTCCCGGACGCCGTCGCCGGGGCGTGGCCCGGCGGGGTGACGGAGTCCGGGCGGTGCGGGTGCCGAGGGCACCGTGCTGTTCGTGACGGGTGCCTGTGTTCCCACGGGCAGCACCGCCTGTGCCGTAAGCGGAGAACGAGCACCTCGCCGACGACCTCTGCCGCGTCCGGCTCACGACGTACGGCGGCCTCCACGAAAGCACGTTCCGCACGGAACCCAGGAGACGCCGAAGCCCCAGGGCAGCGGCCCCGGGGCTCGTCGTGCGGGTGCGGCGGTGGATCAGCAGGTGAGAAGGTTGCCGTGCGTGACGCCCAGGATCTGGGTGAAACGCTGGTAGTTGTCGATGCGGCTCTGGACCTGGGCGGGGTTGGCCCCGTCGCACTCCAGGGCGCCGTTGATCGAGCGGATGGACTCACCGAAGCCGGCACCCGAGGTCATCGCCGTGTGCCCGGGCATGCTGCCGGGGCCGGACTGGGTCATCCAGTACCACAGGCCGGTCTGCCAGGCCACGGCCGGTTCCCGCTCCACTCGCCAGGGGTCGTTGAGCAGGTCGAGGCCGAGCGCGTCGCCGGCGGCCTTGTAGTTGAAGTTCCAGCTGAGCTGGATGGGCCCGCGGCCGTAGTACGCGGCCTGGCCGGCCGGGCAGCCGTAGGGCTGGCTCCAGTCGCAGTAGGAGGGGTAGTTGGCCTGGTTCTGCTCCACGACGTGGACGAGGCCGCCGGTCTCGTGGCTGACGTTGGCGAGGAAGGCGGCTGCCTCCAGCCTCTTCATCCTGTCGGCACCGGTGTGGGCGAAGGCCGGGTACGACCGCATGGCCTCGGTCAGGCCCTCGTACGTATAGAGCGGGTTCCGGTTCGGGAACATCTCGTTGAACTGGGCCTCGCTCACCACGGACCCCGACGGGGCGTCGGGCGCCGGGGCGTCGGACGGCGGCTCGTAGGGCGCCACGGCGTCGAACTCCTGGGCGCCTCCGCCGCCGCCGCAGGCGCCCTGGTCGGCCCAGACCCCCCACTGCCCGGTGGTGCCGGGCACCTCGCCCAGCGTCCACCACTTGGCGACCCAGTTGCGGCCCTCGTAGGAGACCACGTCGTCCCCCCAGTAGACCGCCGAACTGTTCCACCCGGCCGCGCAGTCGGCGGCGGCGCTGGCCGGGCCGGCGGATACCACGGGGACCGCGACGGCGAGCACGGCCGCCGCCGCCAGGGATCCGGCCAGCGCCCTGCCGCGTCCACGGCCCCTGCGGTGCGGACGCACGGGCGCACGCTCGCGCAACACCTCATCACGCCGCTCTGTGCGCACGCCGAGCACGCCGTTGGACGTGGTGCCGTTGGACGTGGTGGCCCTGTACCAAGCCGGGGGAACCACGCCTAGATTCCCGTGCCGCACGGAGGAGTTCCCCGGTTCCCCGTCAAGCGCAACCCGGCCGGCCTCTCTTCGCGATGCCATCTGTCTGCTCCTGATCGTCGTCTGCCAACCATCTGCTGACTGCAACGGGGAGAGCGGCACAAGGGTTCATGAAGATTCAGCCTGAACATTGCGTGACTTTGCCGCACGAAACCGGAATGAACTGACGTCACCGTGCCCGCGTAGTAGCCCACGCAGGAGAGGCGAATACAGGACGGGAAAAGCCGCTCCGGACTCCGTGAACCACCGCGAGCGAATACCGTCCGGTATCGGGACCATTCGATGCACTCACCGACGCATCCGACATCAGAGGTCTGGGCCCGCGCATGACAGAAAAAGTTCAGCTGCCGGACGGCATTCCTCCACCTCACCGTGGCCAACGGCCGAAGATCGGAATGGATCCGCTGTCCATGGCGGCGACCCTGGTCACCGTCACCGCCTTCGCGGCCACCGCTCCGCTCACCGCCGCGGCCTCCGCCTCGCCGCTCGCCATGGCCTTCTGGCGCAACTGCCTGGGCCTGGCCGTCCTCGTACCGCTCCTGTTATTGCTGCGCCGTCGCCAAGTGGCGCTCGTGGTACGCGGGAAGCGCCCCCTCCTGCACCGGGCCCAGTGGCGGCCCCTGGCCTGCGGCTTCCTCGCGGCCTCCACGCTCGCCTGCCACTTCGCGGCCTTCATGACGAGCACCCGGCTGACGTCGGTCGCCATGTCCACCGCGCTTGTCGCCACCCAGCCCGTCTGGCAGGCCCTCATCGCCGCGGGGCAAGGCGCCCGGGCGTCCGGCAGGACGTGGGCAGGTCTCACGCTCGCCGTGGTGGGAGCAGCAGCCGCCGCGGGTCTCGACATGCAGTCCGGCGGCACGGTGTTGCTGGGCGACCTGCTCGCCCTCGTCGGCGCCATCGCCCTGGCCGGATACACCTCACTGAGCGAACGGGCGCGCGCGCAGCCGTGAGCACACCGGTGTATTCGACGTTCACCGCACTGGTCTGCAGTCTGGAACTCCTCGCCCTCTGCTGGCTGGCCGGCATCCCGCTGTCCGGTTTCGACGGATCCACGCAACTGTCCCTGCTCGGGCTGCTCATCCTGCCCCAGCTCCTGGGTCTCGGCGCACTGAACTTCGTCCTCGGCAGAGCACCGGCGACGACGGTCAGCGTCCTCCTCCTGCTGGAGAGCCCCATCGCCGCTCTCGCCGCCTGGTCGCTGATGAGCCAGAGCGTCGAGCCGGCGACCGCACCCTGGCTCCTGCTGATCATCGTCGGTGTCGCGCTCGTGGTGACGAACGGCGGCAGCGAGCGGGTCGTAGCAAGGAAACGCGGACTACGCGGTACAGCGGACGAGGCGCCTGCGGCAGCACATGGCCGCGGAGAGGCTGAGAAAGGCGAGGTGGTCGCGGGCGATGCGCTCGTAGCGGTGCGGTTGAGCCGGCCTCGGACGGGTGACCGGGGTCTCCCGCGCACCCACGGCGTGTGCGCGGGGCGGGCAGTTCACCGCGGGCTGTCCCCGACGGCGCCTCCGCACGCCCCGGATTGAACCGTTCCGCGGCGGCTCCCGTGGTGGGGGCCGTCACGGGTCGGCCCACCACACCCTGCTCCGCAGGTCCGGGCCGGCCCGCCAGTCCGGGGCCGCCCCGCCCACCGGCCGGTGCCGGACCGACACCCAAGGCCCGCCCTTTTCTGACGTGGGGGCGGAACGGTGGCCCCGCCCCGCACGCGGACGCCGAGCGCCGCCTCGGGTAGGCAGCCGAGTCCCCGCTGCCCGGCCCGGGGCGACGCGGCCAGCCTCGTACGCCGCCGGTGGATGCAGACGCCCGCGCTGAGCCTCCCGCCGACCAGAGGGCCATGATGATCGACGCACCCAACCCCGTCCACACCGCACTTGACGACCCCGAGGCCCACGTCCGCCGGTGCCTGGCGCGGCTGCCGTTCGCCGACGTGGACGTGGAGCTGACCGCCGCCGCCTGCGCGCTGCCCGGTCGGACCGCGGGCGAGGCGCTGGCGGTGCTGGCCGACGCCGGGCTGCTGGAGCGGCACGGCAGGCACCCGGTCCGCGGCCCGGTCTACGGACTCCGCGGCGCGGTTCGTACCCCTCCCCGCACACATGCCGACGAACGCGACCAACTCGACCAACTCGACCGCCTCGATGCCGAGGGGCCCGACCCCGCCGCCGGGGAGCCGCTGCGCCGGGCGCTGGACTGGCTCCTGGCCGCCACCACGGCCGCCGCACATCTTCTGGACCGCGGCTACCGGGACCTGGACCGCGACTACCACTATCCGCCCGCCGACGCACCGGCCTTCACCACCGTCTCCGAAGCCCTGGCCTGGCTGGATGCCCAGCACACCAATCTCATGGCCGCGGTCCGCGCCACGCACGCCGCCGGGCTGCACAGAAGTACCTGGCAGCTGGTGCACGCCATGAGGCCCTGCTGGACGACGTTCCACCACCGGCCCGGATGGCTCGAAGCACACGAGCTGGCTTACGACGCCGCCCAGGTGTGCGGCCACGCGCCGGCGCAGCGCGAGATCCTCGCCACCTGGGGCGCCGCCCTGCGCAACGCCGGCCGCCATGCGCAGGCCGCCGTCGCCTTCACCCGGGTCATCGCCGCGGCCAGGACCGCCGGGGACGGACTCGGCGCCGCCCGGGCCCTGTACGAACTCGGCGGCACCCACCTGGACGCGAACCGCCCCCGCCAGTCGGTGCAGTTCCTGCGCCGCGCCCGGCGGCTGCTCCGCACACTCGGCGATGCACGCGGAGTCGCACTCTGCAGCATCTGCCTGGGGCAGGTGGCCCTCGTCCACGGCCGCCCCACCGAGGCGATCACACTCCTGGACGAGGCACGCGCCGCCCTCGTCGGGGAGCACCATGCCTTCGACGCCGCCCGTGCCCTGGCCTGGCTCGGCCGGGCCCACGCGCACAAAGGCGACTACGCCACCGCCCAGTACGATCTGCGCCTGGCTCACGACGAGTTCGTCGCCGTCGGCTCGTCACGCTGGATCGCCCGCGTACGGGAGATGCTCGGCGACATCGCCCGGGAGCAACACCGCCTCGAAGACGCCACCCGGTTCCACGCCCAGGCCCTGGAGATGTACGGCAGGAGCAGCCCGTGCGATGCCAAGCGCCTGCGCCGGCACCTGGACGGCCTCAAGGCGCCCACCGGCAGCCCGGACCGTGACCGTGACCGAGTCTGACATCGGCGAGGCCCCGCGGGCGTTCCGCTTGGGGCGAGGTGACCCGATGAACACCGAAGAGGCAATGGGACGATAGCGGAATGTATCACCATGATTCAGTTGATTCGGTACGCTCGATGGACGCTTGGCGCGACGCTTTCGTCGGTCTCCACGGCGCGAACCTCATCACGGTGGCAGACGCCGCGCCCTGGGCGGGACGCCTGGAGTGGCGGCAGTCGCAGGCATACGGCATCGCGCTGTGCGGTGGTGTACGAGTAGATCTGCGGCGGGAGAGGCGGCACATCCGCTCCGACCCCCGGGGTACCTACGAACTCCTGGTGCCGCTCGCCGGAGCGGCCCGGGTGGCACAGGGACGGTCTTCAGGAGAGATCAAGCCCGGGTTCATGGGACTGTGCGATATGGACCGTCCGGTGGCGTTCGCGCACGACGACGACTTCGTATCCATTGCGTTGATCGTTCCCGGGAAGGAAGTCGACCGCCGCGGCATGGCCGCAGCGCGCGAGTCACAGGTCTTCAGTGGTGTCAGCGGCTTGGGCCGGGTGATACGGCAGATGGTGACCACGCTGCAAGAAGAGTGCGAGCGGCTTCCGGAAACGGTTTTCGACCTCGCCTGCGAGCACCTGCTCGACCTTGTCTGTCTGGCTGCGGGAGGCGCCACGGACTCGGCACCGGCCGAGCAGCGGGCAACGGTCGAGGCGGAGATTCGGCGCCATGTCCGCCGGCATGCCTGCGACCCCGACCTCAACGTCGCAGGCATCGCGCGGGCCCTTGGCTGGTCAACCCGCTACATCCAAGAGGTGCTGAAGGCTGCCGACACCACGTCGCGGGATCTCATACGCAGGGAACGACTGCATCTCGCCCGCACCAGGCTGGCCAGTGCGAGCTGGGCCGGGCATTCCATCTCCGAGATAGCTTATTCCTGTGGTTTTGGCAGTCATGCGTCGTTCAGTACCGCATTCCGGCAGGAGTTCGGCATGACGCCTCGCGACGCCAGTAGTCGCCGCGCCTCCGGGCCGGTCGCGTAACGGGGCGGTGTAGGTCTCGCTCGGGTGACGGGTTGGGGTTCCACGGGGAACCGGGGTGGAAGACCGGGGCGGCTCATCGACATACCGAGAAAAGAGAAGGGTAAATCGTGAAGGGACCGGCGAGGTAGACATAATGGTGAAACCAGAGCCCACTAGGGGTAATCCGCCCCAGGGCGGCGAGAGGCGGTCACGACAAGAGAGCCTGACCGGGGCGGGAGCGCCCCCGTTCGAGGTAGCGCACGGGCACTCCACTCGTCAAGCCCTGGTCCAGGGGCCCGTCGTTGTGGCGGGGGCGTCCGGATGGCCCGGTCTGCGGTGTTGGATCTCACCGGCCTGTGCTGGGCGGCATGTGCGGGCTGGTCAGGTCGGGCCATCGAGTTGCAGAACAGGCACGGTCACCGGTGATCACGAGGTGTCGAAGCCCTGATCACACTACGGAAGACCGTGCCTGCCCCCGTATCCGCCCGCACCACCGCCCTGCGGCAACCTGCCCCCGCCTCTGCGGCCACCTGCTCGACGACGTGCTCGACGAACACGTCGAGGGCCGGCGGCCATTCGCCGCTCTCGCCGAGCTCCATCAGCCAGCGCTTGGCGAGACAAGCTGTGCGCCCCGTCAGACCTGCACGGTGCCGCCGTCTACGAAGAGTTCGGCACCGGTGACGAAGCGGCTCTGGTCGGAAGCGAGGAAGAGGGCCACGTCCGCGACGTCCTCCGGGGTGCCGAGCCGGCCGAGCGGGATCCGGGAGACCAGGAACTCCTTCACCTGCCTGCCCTGCTCCGTGTGGCCGCCGCCGACGACCTCGTCGAGTCCGGGGGTGTCGATCGTTCCGGGGCTGATGGCGTTGACCCTGATACCCCGTTCCTTGAGTTCGTTGGCCCAGGTGCGGGCGAAGGACCGTGTCGCCGCTTTCGTGGCCGCGTACACGCCGAAGCCCTCGGGTCCCTCGACCGTCCAGATCGAGGCCGAGAGGATGACGGACGCGTGGTCGTTCAACAGCGGCAGCGCCTTCTGCACGGTGAAGACGGTGCCCCGCACGTTCACGCCGAGAAGAAGGTCGAGGTGTTCCTCCGTGACCTGCGCGAGCGGGGCCGCCTCCCCCACTCCGGCGTTCGCGTACAGCACATCCACCCGGCGGCCGTCCGCGGCGATCCGCTCGTACAGGCGGTCCAGGTCGGCCGGGCCGGCCACGTCGCCGCGGACACCGGTCGCCCCCCGCCCGATGGACGCGACCGCGGCGTCGAGCACCTCCTGCCGCCGGCCGGTGAGGTAGACGTGGGCCCCCTCATCTGCGAAACGACGGGCGCTGGCGAGACCCATTCCCGTCGAGCCACCGGTCACCACGGCCGTCTTGCCGTCGAGCTGTCCCATCACGTCCTCCTCGTGCTCCGATCCCGCATGCGGCCGTGCACGACGAGGGGAACGGCACGCCTCACCCAGGCGAACGACATGCCGCATACCCGTCGCGCAAGCCAGACGTCGATGGCCCTACTCTCACCGTCCCGTGCCTGGACGATCTTTCGCTCCGGCGCACAGTCCTTGTGCGCAGACGCAGACCTTCGGGTACCGGTGAAGGGCGGCCGACCCTTTCCCGTAGGTTCACCGACATGGGTACGGAACCGAAGAACGATGTCACCGGTGCGGCCAACGAGGAGGAATTCCCGAGCAATTGGGGCCGATGGGGTGCGGACGACGAGCTGGGCACGCTCAATCTGATCACCGAGGAGGCGCGGGCCAGGGGCGCTGCGGAGGCCCGTACCGGACGAGCGGTCTCGCTGGCCCAGCCGATCCAGCCGGCGCCGCTCGTCAGCGGGCCCTTCGCGCCCACCACCCGTGATGTCTCGCCGGTGCAGCAGTTGATGCAGTACACCGGAGGTGCACCGGCGACGGCGGACATGATGCTGGTGACCAATCATCACGTGCGCTCGACCCACCTCGACGCCCTGGGGCACCAGATCTGGGACGGCCAGGTCTACCCGGGGCGTCCTCTCGCGGAGAGCGTGACACCGGCCGGCGTGCGGCACGGTTCCACGGCGGCGTTCGCCGCCGGGATCGCCACCCGGGGTGTTCTGCTCGACTTGGCCTTCGACGGCCCGCTGCCTGCGGGGCACCCGATCACCTCGGAGGACCTGGTGGCGGCCGAGGCCCGCCAGGGCGTACGGCTGGAGTCCGGGGACGCTTTGGTGGTGCGCTGCGGGTGGGTCTACACCATCGAACCGGAGAGGCCGATGCCGGGCATCAGCCTGGACGCGGTGCGGTGGATGCACCGGCGCGGCGTGTCCCTGTACGCCGGCGACCTCGGCGACGCCCACCCGCCGCTGGATCCCGCCGCTCCCGGACCGCTGCACCGCGTCGCTCTGCCGCTGCTGGGTATGCCCCTGATCGACGTCGCGGAGTTGGAGGAACTGGCCGCCGTCTGCGCGGAGTCGCACCGCTACGCCTTCCTGCTCACGGTGGCGCCCCCGCGCATCCACGGCCTGACCGGCATCCCGGTCAATCCGCTGGCGATCTTCTGACGGATACCACTCCGGCGATGCCTGCGACCAGTGAACTGCCACGGTGGCGACGTTCCAGGGCCCCCGGCCAGGGCCCCCGGCCCGCGGCCGGCCTCCGACGCCGGGCTCGCGCGCGCCGGGGCCACGCTGGAACCGGGACGGCCCGATCCGGGACGGCCCGATCCGGGAGGGCCGGGTCGCGAGGCACGGGTGCGGGCGTCGCCCGGTCCCTCACGGTGCCGATCAGCTCGTCGCGCTGCGCGTCGTCGAGACCGAGCGCGTCGGCGAGACCGAGCGCGTCGGCGAGTGCGCGCACGGAGTGCGGGTAAGGCCGTCGCCGCTCACCGCGCTCCAGGAGGCCGACCGCCTTCGCCGTCATCCCGGCCCGCCGGGCGAGCTCGTCCTGTGTGAGGGACCGCGCGGTCGGAAGCTGCCGCAACAGGACTCCGAAGGTCGTCACGGGAGTCCGCCGGGGGTCACTGAGCCTCTTCAGCGTTGCAACTCCAGGGTGGGAACGGCCTTGGTGATTGACGTCATGCGGGTGGGGCTGCCTCGGGATCTGCGGAAGATCCGCCATGATTTCAGGCGGGCAACGCCGCGTTCGACGGGTGCCCGTGCCGCGGCCAGGGCCCGGCTGCGGGTTCTCTCGGTGGGGGTGAGTTCCTGCAGGGGCCTGCGTTTGATGCCCGTGGTCAGCCAGGGGCCGCCGCCCTGGTATGCGAGGTCGGCCACGATGGGAACACCCTGGCGCTCGCAGATCCGGATGATCCGGTGGGTGCGGGCGGCGGTCAGGTCGTGGGTGCGGCCCGGCTGGCTTTGTCCACGAGAACGGACAGCAGATGTACACCACTTCCGGAGGCACCCCGATCGGCGGCGCTTCGATGTTCACGAGGATGAGCAGCACGCTGTGTTCACCCGGCGGGCCCGCCAGTAAGCGTGCTTGCGTCCGGGGGGCCGTCGCGCTCATCTCCCAACTGGAGGCGTAGGGGTGAACCGTCCCGAAGTAGGGCGGCGCAGCCGATTGCGGTGACGGCCGCAGCGGTCCGTCAGGCGAGGTTCGGCCGGCTCTGGCTCGTGCTGTGGAGCAGAGCCGAGAGCAGGTAGCTGGCCGCGTAGGCCGCCACCACCGCCACGGCCCTCGGGCTGCTGCTCGGGTTCGCGCCCCAGCTCCCCCTGTCCATCGCCGGCGATTAGCCGCGCACGTGCAGCCCGAAACCCGTGCGGCCCGCGGGCTCCAGTCCCTCCTTCAGATGCAGCGAGGGGATCTCGTAGTCGCCGAAGTTCTGCCGCCGGAACGCGATCGGCTCGGTCGACTCCAAGGTGAGCAGGCGCTGCTCCCAGGCCTTGGCGACGTCCGGATAGTCCTCGTCGGTCATCCGGTCGGTGCCGTAGAGCACGAACGGTGGCAGCACCTGGATGCCCGGGTAGTAGAGGATGCCGTGGTGGATCGGGAACAGCAGATCGTCGATGGGGCCGTTGATCCCGCGAGCGGCGTAATGCGACTCCGGGCCGCCGGCGGTCACCGACAGCAAGGCCTTCTTGCCCGCGAGGGTTCCTTCGCCGAAGCGCTCGCCGTATTTGGTGTCGCTGTGTTCGCCGACGCCGTACGCGAAGTGGTAGGTGAATACCCGGTCCACCCAGCCTTTGAGGATCGCGGGCATGGTGTACCACCACAGCGGGAACTGGAAGATGATCGTGTCGGCCCACAGCAGCTTCTCCTGCTCGGCGAGGACGTCGGGGGTGAGCGTCCCGGCATCGAAGGCCCGGCCCGAGTCCAGGGCGACCTTCAGCGGACGTGAGGCGTTGGGGCCGTAGTCCGCGGCGTCCACGACCGCCTTCCAGTTCATCGCGTACAGATCGCTCACCCGTACCTGGTGCCCGGCGTTCTCCAGCGTGGACACCGCGAGGTCCTTCAGCGAGTTGTTGAGCGACTTCGGCTCCGGGTGGGCGTAGACGATCAGCGTCTTCATGGGAACTCCTTCGGATCGGATGCCTTCGATCCTGGGCGCCGCGGCACCCGGCGTTCAGGGACGCTTCTTCCATCGGACGGGACTTCCTGGTCCTGGCAGGACCACCTTCACGGGCAGCACCGAGGCCATACTGAACACATGGACGATCTCGCGGGTTTCCTGCGGACCCGGCGTTCCCGGGTCGACCCGGCGACCGTCGGCATGCCCACCGACAGCCGCCGCCGGGTCGAAGGGCTGCGCCGCGAAGAGGTCGCACACCTGTCCGGAGTCAGCGTCGACTACTACGTACGCCTGGAGCAGGGCCGCGCAACCCAGCCCTCCGAGCAGGTCCTCGACGCACTCGCCCGCGTCCTCGGCCTCGACGAGACTGAACGCGGGCACCTCTACCGGCTCGCCCGGCAGCGCCACCGCCGCACGAAGGCGCCGGGCGGGCGGGTGAGGCCGGAGCTGCTGCGGGTCCTCGACCTGGTCGCCGACGCACCCGCGCTGATCATGAACCATCGCCTGGACGTGCTCGCCGGGAACCGCCTCGCCGGGCTGCTCTTCGGCCGGCCGATGCCGGGTTTGAACACCGCCCGGCACATCTTCCTCGAGGAGGCCGAGCGCGGCCTGTACGCGGACTGGGAGACATGCACGCTCGACGTGGTCGGGCATCTGCGTCTGGCCGAAGGCAAATACCCCGAGGACCCCCGCCTGGCCTCCCTCATCGGCGAGCTGGCGATGGGCAGCGATCGCTTCCGCCGCCTCTGGGCCCGCGCAGACGTGCGCGCACGCACGCATGGACGCAAGGTGTACCGCCACCCGCTGGTCGGACTCCTGGACCTGCACCATGAGAACTTCGCACTACCGGATGAATCAGGCATGGAGCTACTGGTGCTGTCCGCGTCCCCCGGAAGCCCCGCCGAGGACGGGCTGCGCCTGCTCGCGGGCCTGGGCGCGGACAGCGGTGACGCGCATCCCACGGTGAACGCTCAGATCCGCAAGCAACTCAACGCCCACCCACCACCGGGAACGCCTCAACGCTGACCGCTTTCCGGTCCCCGGACTACTTTGCGGCTTTCGATTTCTGTGTGCGGCGGGGTGCCTCCGGAAGTGGTGTACATCTGCTGTCCGTTCTCGTGGACAAAGCCACCCGGCGGTGTGGGTGAGAGCCACAGCGGCCGGCTGCCCGGATCGGTGACCACCTGGACGTTCACGCCGTGGCGCCGGTGCTTGTGGGAGTAGTCGGCCCGGCCGTCGCCGACCCGGTCGCACTCGGCAAGGGTCCCGTCCAGGAGGACGAAGTCAGGATCCTGTTCGCGTAGCGTCTTCAGCAGGCCCGGTGCACGTGCGGCGAGAAGGTCGATGACCGTGCTGGTGTAGGCGTGTGCGGTGGACTCGCTGATGCCGAAACCGGCAGCGGTCTTCGCCAGAGTGGTGTGCTCGCGCAGGTACACCAGCGCCACCATCGCGCGATGAGACGGGCGGAGCTTGCAGCGCCGGTCGCCCTCACGAGTGACAGGCAGCATGGTGACCCACTCCACGAGCGCATGCGGCAGGTCGAGTGCGGCAGGATGGATGACCAACGAGGCCCCCGAGCACGGTGATTGAGACGTCAGACATCTCGGTCAACAGCCCGGGGGCCTCGCTCGTTGCGGCTCGCGAACCGTCACCTGATCGGTGGCCACCTCGAAGAAGCTCAATGAGAAAACCTGAGTGGCTGCCGCGGTGGTTCCGCCGCTTTACCAACGTCTACTTGCGGGCTTGACCTCGAGGAGCCCCAGAGGGAGACCCAGACTGCCGGCCCCTGTACGGGGGCGGCGGAGAGGAGGTCCGGGTGGGGCCATCCTGTGTGGAGCGCTGAACGGAAGGCTCGGATGCAGCCTGCCGGGACCCAGGTGGGAGCAGAGACTCTGCGGATGCGGGCGAAGGGACGGCCGGGCTGTATGCGGGCGAAGGGACGGCCGGGCTGTGTGCGGGCGAAGGGACGGCCGGGCTGTATGCGGGCGGAGGGACGGCCGGATCGGGTCGCTGGTTAGGTGTGTTCGCGTTGGCATACCTTGTGGCCTGCTGCATCACCTCTGCGTTCATCTCTCCCATGAACTGCTCATGATCAAGCGGGCCACCGCTATAACCTCGGCCGATGGCAACGCGAGCATACTCACGGAGCACCTCGTGGCGGTCAAGCCGCTGGATCGCATCTTCCCTCCGCCGCTCCACCTGCATATCATGCGGGGGCTGAGGGCCTTCCCGGACGGCTTCCCCTCGCTCTACGCCACGTCTGCGATGCCAATCCTCCACGACGACCAGCTGAGCGACGGTGTACTCGATTTCCAGTGGGGTGTGCTGAGATTCGCCAGGCACAGCGCCTCCTTCTCGCAGCTTCAGGGGTGGCATCTTCGTAACGTGACCAAGACGCCATCGGTTCATTGAGCTTCTTCGAGGTGGCCACCGATCAGGTGACGGTTCGCGAGCCGCAACGAGCGAGGCCCCCGGGCTGTTGACCGAGATGTCTGACGTCTCAATCACCGTGCTCGGGGGCCTCGTTGGTCATCCATCCTGCCGCACTCGACCTGCCGCATGCGCTCGTGGAGTGGGTCACCATGCTGCCTGTCACTCGTGAGGGCGACCGGCGCTGCAAGCTCCGCCCGTCTCATCGCGCGATGGTGGCGCTGGTGTACCTGCGCGAGCACACCACTCTGGCGAAGACCGCTGCCGGTTTCGGCATCAGCGAGTCCACCGCACACGCCTACACCAGCACGGTCATCGACCTTCTCGCCGCACGTGCACCGGGCCTGCTGAAGACGCTACGCGAACAGGATCCTGACTTCGTCCTCCTGGACGGGACCCTTGCCGAGTGCGACCGGGTCGGCGACGGCCGGGCCGACTACTCCCACAAGCACCGGCGCCACGGCGTGAACGTCCAGGTGGTCACCGATCCGGGCAGCCGGCCGCTGTGGCTCTCACCCACACCGCCGGGCCGCACCCACGACCTGACCGCCGCCCGCACCCACCGGATCATCCGGATCTGCGAGCGCCAGGGTGTTCCCATCGTGGCCGACCTCGCATACCAGGGCGGCGGCCCCTGGCTGACCACGGGCATCAAACGCAGGCCCCTGCAGGAACTCACCCCCACCGAGAGAACCCGCAACCGGGCCCTGGCCGCGGCACGGGCACCCGTCGAACGCGGCGTTGCCCGCCTGAAATCATGGCGGATCTTCCGCAGATCCCGATGCAGCCCCACCCGCATGACGTCAATCACCAAGGCCGTTCCCACCACCCTGGAGTTGCAACGCTGAAGAGGCTCACTGGGCGGGTCACGTGCCGATCGTACGGCCGGCCGCCGTTGCAGTCCGTGTCGCCCGGGGCCGACTCGGCGATGTCGGGCCGCGCACCCCGACGTCGTGGATGACCTCTCACGCCTGCGCGGGCGCCCGGGTGCCGGCAGGTCCGCCGGGGTCTCCGGGGCCCGGTAGCGGCCCCGTCCGCGCAGAGTGCCGGTCCCGCCCACGCCGCCCGCCGGGGCCGGTGTGGCCGGGGCCCCCGCTCACCCCGGTCCCGCGGCACGGGCCACGTGCTCGATGGCCATGTCCAGGGCGCGTGCGAGCGGACGGCTCGTGCGGTGGGTCTTGGTCAGCAGCAGCCCGCCCTGCAGGGCGGCCATCACGGCTTCGGCGAGGGCCTCCGGATCCGCACCCGGCCGCAGCTCTCCGCGGTCCCGCATGGCGGTGAAACCGGCGCGCAGCGGGGTCTCCCAGGCGGCGAAGCACTCCTGCAGGACGCCGCGCGTCCGCGCGTCGCCGTCGGCGAGTTCGCTGGCGAGGGAGCCGAGCGGGCATCCGCCGGCGTACTCCAGCTCGTCCTGGATCGCGACGATCTTGTCGCGCCAGCCACGCAGGGCGGCCAGGGTGTCCAGGGCTTCCAGCTCCGGGCGCTGGGCGTCCATGACCTGCTCCACCTGGTGCCGGGCGACCGCCCGGAGCAGGTCGCTCTTGTCGGCGAAGTAGTGGTAGAGCTGGGACTTGCTGGTGCCGCTGGCCGCCATCACGTCGTCCAGGCTCGTTCCGGCCGCCCCGCGCTCGCGCACCAGCCCGGCGGTGGCCGCCACGATGCGGCCCTTGGTCGCCGCACCCCGGCGGGTCAGCCTCGGCTCCTGCCGCACACCTTTCATGATTCTTACGCTAGCCGAACTGGACTTGATAGTCCAGTTCTCTGCTGCCTACGGTCGAACGAATCCGTCCGGCAACAGACATGAGAGCAGGGACACCATGACGCGGCTCGGCAATGGCCAGCGCTTCCCCGAACTCCAGATTCCGGCGATCGGGGGCAGAGGGACCCTGTCCCTCCCGGACGACCTCGCCGGACACTTCGGAGTGGTTCTCCTCTACCGCGGGTCCTGGTGCCCGTACTGCAACGCCCAACTTGCCGCCTTCCGGCGCGCCGCCGACACCCTGCAATGGCTCAATGTGCGCGTCGCCGCGCTCTCCGTCGACGACGAGGAGACCACTCGCGCGCTCGTCGCCAAGCACCGCCTGGACTTCCCCGTGGGGTACGGCGCTGACGCCGGCAAAGTGGCCGAGGTCACGGGTGCCTACGTCAACGATGCGCCCGGCGAGCAACGGTACCTGCAGTCCACCGGGTTCGTGCTGGCCCCGGACAGCAAGGTGATCACGGCGGTCTACTCCAGCGGCGCCATCGGACGCCTGGTCCCCGACGACGTCGCCGGCCTGGTCCGCTACCTCCGCGACCACGGCTGACCACGGCGGAGCCGTGCGCTCAGGTACGCGACGCGCTGCGGCCTGCGGCAGGTTGGGGCGCCGGGGCGGCCAGCAGCAGAACCGGGCCCGGCGGTTGCCCGGGCGGCGACAGCCACCGGTGAACCGCTCCTCGCGACCGTACGTAGTGCCTGGGAGAGACGGACGCCTCGACAGGCGCACAAGAGGAGGCACCGGATGTCCTCACCCCGGTCCGGCAGCGGTGGCAGTGGCGACAACTCCCGCACCACCCAGTGGGGAGGCCACGTACGACCGGCCCACGACTACGGCGCGTACCAGGAGGTCCCCCTCACCGGCGACAGCCTGCTCGGCGACCGGTCACAGGGATACACGACGGGACCACCCGCCTACGCCACGCGGGACGCCGGACAGAATGCCCCCCCGGCACGCCGGGGGTCCGCTCCCGACGTGCCACCTCCCAGGTATCCCGACCTGCTTCGCCACCGGACCCAGGGGGACAGCGCGGACACCACTCGGCCGACCGTCGCCGACACGCACGGCGTGCTTGGGCGAGGATACGTATACAGCCCTCGGTCGATGAGTCCCGCCGGAGACCAGGCGGAGAACAGCATCGGCGGAAGCGCCGGGGAAACCCTGCCCAGCACCAGCACCAGCACCAGCACCAGCTACTATTCCGCCCGGAGTGGTGACAGCAGCAGCACCTATCACTCCGCAGTCTCCCAGCTCGCTTCCACCGGGACGAATTCCAGGCCGGGGCGAGGAAGTGGGAGTTCCCGATAAACGAACCTGTCCGGCTCACCTCCTGCGGCAGGGCTTCGGCGTAGTCGCGTCCGGATTATGCTCGTGTGGGGCTGGGGGGCGTGAGAGCGGATGCTGGTTGTCGAGCCGAATAGGGTCTTTACGACTGCGAGCCCTACCCGTTTGCGTTCCCGTGCGCTGGTCGCACCCACAGCGGGCGCCCACGACAGAGGGCGTCACCGTCGGCCGGAGGTACCGACCCCACCCGCGGACCCGGCCTTGTGCGCAACAAGCCCTGGTACACCGGATCAAGGACGGTGGCGCCGCGCGCGGTCCCCTTCCGGTCCCGGCAACTCTGGCGATTATTCCGGCCCGGAGATGCAATAGTATGCTCCGTCAGGCTTGCGCTCACTGGCGCCCTGTACCGCTCAACGTGCTCATGCCACAAGAGGCAACGGTACACCCCCAAGTCCAGTCCCTGCAGTGAGTGACCAGTCGACGTACTTGGCATTCACACAAGGAGTACAGCTTATGAAAATTGGTATCGGCATTCCCAATCAGATACGCAATGTGGGAGCGGAAGTCATCCCGGAATGGGCGCGGCGTGCCGAAGACGCGGGGTTCGCCTCCCTGGGCAGTGTGGGCCGTGTCGCCTATCCGGGGGTGATGGACACGGTCGCGCTGGCAGCCGCGGCAGGTGCCACGAGCAGGATCGGGCTCATCAGCAACGTTCTGCTCGGCCCGGTGTGGCCTCCTTTGCTGCTGGCCAAGGAGGCTCAGAGCATCGATGGTGTTTCGGGCGGCCGTCTCACCCTCGGTATCGGCCTCGGAGGGCGTCCCGACGACTTCGTGGTGGAGGGCCTGGGCCCGCGCGGCACCGGTAGGCGGCTCGACCGCGACATCGAGACGTACAAGAGCGTGTGGCGCGGCGAGACCCCCGCCGGCTGCGACAACCCGCTGGTCCCCGAGGGCAGCCGTGAGGTGCCTCTGCTCTTCGGCGGCATGGTCGAGGCGTCCTACAACCGCGTGGCGCGCTCCGGCCGTGGCTATATCGGCGCGTCGCTACCGGCCCACATGGTCGCCGGCGCCTTCGACGGCGTACGCACGGCCTGGAAGGAAGCCGGACGCGACGGCTCACCGTACCTGGTCGCCATCGCCTACTACGCCGTCGCGGATATCGAGGGTGGCCGAGCGAACGTCTACGACTACTACTCCACCGCGGGAGCAGACACCGCCGGCTTCATTTCGTCTGCGGTGAGCGGAGGAGCGGATGTGATCAAGAAAACCGTCAGGGAATTCGAGGCGATCGGAGCAGACGAGCTGGTCCTCAACCCGACCAGCGACGACATCGACGAGATCCAGCGCGTCGCCGAAGTCGTCCTCTGACACGGTGGCCGTAGTTTCTGATCACGGCCGGTCGGGGGGCTGGTGTCGTTGCTGGTGACAGGCTCGGGTGAGGGCTTGGTGACGGCGGCGCCATGCGATCCGGCGCGGGATGTGGTCGCGGTCTCGGGCAGCATCGGGCAGGACGAGGGCGCGTGGCAGGCGTACGAGCTCCGGGCAGGTCAGCGGGATGAGCCGGGGTGGTCCGGGCAGCCCGGGCTGTGCGGTGGTGACCGGTCCCGTCGGTGACCTGGTGCGAGGCGGCGACGCCGACCGCGTACCCCAGCCCCAGCGACCGGACGCCGCAGCGCAGTTCGCGGGCCGCAGTACACCTCGTCACCGGCGAATCAGCGCGCCTGGATCCCGGCCGTGAGGGCGCCGGTGACCATGGACAGCGGCTGCTGCGATTTCGTCGCGAGCCCGATCCCGGACGGCACCCCGGCCAGCTCGCGGCGCTCGTCGTCCGCGGCCCGGTCCGCCGGGAGATACACCCCCGCCTGCGGGGTGCCGCCCGGCTCGGCCCCGGGCCCCGGAGACCCACAGCAGGTCACCGGCCGGCGAGGCCAGGAACTGAAGGTTCCCGCCGAATCGGCGTGCTTTGCCGGAGTACCGCGGGTTGTTGCCGTTCTCTCGTATCCCGGCGAGGCGGTCGCAGGTGATGAGGGTGCCGTCCAGCACGATGTGGCCCATGCCCTCGCGGTGGCAGCGGTCCAGGAACGTGTGCAGGCCCGTTGCCGGAACCGGCGCCCTCGCTCGCGCACACCGTCTTCACGGCCGTACCGGCCGAGCGTGCCGGTGGCCCGTGGAAGTGAACCGTACCCGGGTGCCGGTCCGTTGTGCTCGCCGGAGGTGGCCGCCGCGGCAGAACACCGGGCGACGACAAGGAGATTCGGAGCCGGCCGCAGGGACGTGCCCGGACCCCGAATCACCCATGCACCAAAGGAAGGTTGCCCGCAATGGGAATGAACGCTGAGATCGAGCCGAAACCGGTCATGGAAACGCGGCTCACGCACGAGACCCACCGGGTGGTCACCACGCTGCTGATGGAGGCCGCCGGCCGCCCCTCGGTCCCCCCGGAGGCGCTTGCGCAACTACGGGACTTCGTCGTGGCGAACCTGCGACACCACCACGAGGTCGAAGACGACTGGCTCTGGCCGCAGATCGCGGCGACCGCGCCGGAGGCGGGGCGCGCGCTCGACGGGCTCGGTGAAGAACACAAGCGTCTGGACGCCGCACTCGACCGGCTTGCCGCCGTCGACGTGACCGGACTGGACGCGGCCGGACCGGACGCGGCCGGGCCGGACGCGGCCGACGTCGACGCGCGGCCGGTCGCCGAGGCACGCCGCGCTCTGCGCGAGGCGGCCGTCGCGGTGCGTGACACCGTGCACGAGCACCTGGCCCACGAGGACCCGGTCCTGTTGCCCGCGCTGCGGGACCACGTCACCTCCGCGCAATGGGACGAGTTCGCCCGGCAGGTGATCGCCACGGCGCCTGCCGTGGCCGGGCACCTGATGATCGGACTCCTCGACGAGGTGGGCACCACCGCCGAAGTGGAGGCGATAACGATGAACTTGCCGCCATCGGCACGGGCTGTCCTTCCCGCCCTTCGCGACCAGGCGATCGCCGACCTCCAGGTGCTGCGAGGAGACACACCACCGAACGCTTCCCCGGAGCAGGGCCCTTCGTAGCGGACGCTGTCCGGTCCCTCGATTTCCCGCATGACGCGACCTGGGCCCGGCCGCCGGTGACCTACGCCGGCGGCCGGTGAACCGTCTCGTGGGCACGGCCGTTGCAGCGCGGCCGATCCCGGGAAGCTGTCGCGTTCGTCGTGGAGGCCAGGGTCAGCGAGGACAAAGGGACTGGGACAAGGCCACGGTGCACCTCCGCGGTTGAACTGGCATTTCACCAGGGAGATTTGCGCGGTGGCCTCTTTATCCTCAGGGGTGCGCACGGCTCCAGGGAGTGCGACCGGAGCGAGAACAGGCGCACCCGCAACCGTTGATCCCCCTGCACCACCCCAAGGGGACACGACCCGGTTGCACGTCAGCCGCCTCTGCCTCGTCTTGCGCGTCCTCCCCGCCCCGTACCCGGGTCTCTCACCGCACCGCTCCGACTCAGCCGCGGTCCCTCGGAGTCCCGCAATGGCGCAGTCATGGCCGCATGCGGATTGAACTGCGCCATGCTGTCGTTGACAGGACCGGCCACCGGATTCACCGGCAGCCGAGTCCCGGGGTGAGTCACAGCGCGGGTGGCCGGGTTCTGGAACTGATTCGACGGGTACTGGCCCTGGGCCTGGTTCAGCGAGGGGCCCCCGGCCTCCGGGTGCGCCTGGGGCTGGGCCACGTTGGGCCGGGCAGGCTGGAAGCCGCCCGCCGAAATCGCCGCCCGCGTCGCCTCGTCCGCCGGGGGCGTGTGTGCCGAGTGCGCCTGAGGCCAGGCCATCTGCTGAAAGAAATATGCGGCCTGTTCCGGACTGAGTGTCGTGTCCCCCGCATACCCCTGGACCTGAGGCTGTTGGTGACCCTCCCGGTGTCCCTGTGAGTCGTCCTCAGAATAAGCCGGGGGCTGATCACCCTGATGGCTCTGCGAGTGCGCCGAAGACTGAGCCGGGGCCGGCGGTTGCCCCCACGTCTCCGCTGCCGCAGCCGCAAACGCTGCCTGGGCCGGATCCATGGTTTGGTAGTCCCACGGGTCGGAGCGTTCCGATGCAGGCGTCCTGCCTCGTTCCTCGGACCCCTCCCGCAACTGTTCCTGAGCTTCCTGGCCGTATGCGGCAACCCAGGTGTCCGAGGGCACCTCCCCGGCACCGGCCATCGACCGGTAGGCAGGAGGCGCTGTCGGCCCCTGCTGTGCCGACCCCGGCTGTACCGGGTCCGTCTGCGGCGGTGGCGTCTGCCCCAGATACCTTGCGGCCTCCGCGGCCATAATCTGTTGCGCGAGTTCGGGGTCGATCAGGCCGCTACCCAGCGAGGTTTGTCCCGCTCGCGCCTCCTGACTCCATCGGCTCCTATACGCGTCCCCGTAAGGATTGTTCGAGGCGAAATTCTGCCGATCCTCATCTGGCATGGGCTGCCTTCCCGTAATCGATTTGGTCGCCACCAAGACCAGCAAACGTCGGTTTCATCCGGCGCTCTGTTCGCAATCGGTGGACGTGGGAACGCACGCTGGAGGCGCTGGCGCATCGCGTGAAGCCCTGAGTTCCCTCGTCAGGCGTTCAGAAACCCGCCAGTGCCTCGATCGATTGGCCACGGTGAGGGCCGGACTGTCCTGCTGGTGGCCGATCTTGTCCATCTCGGCGAGTTCTCCCCGGTATCGGTGTCGACGCTTTCCGCAGGTTTCCGGATCTCCCTTGCCGTGGCCTTCCCTCGGGGTGCGCACACGAGCGGTGTCGCCGGAGCGGCCTCACCGCGGGAGAAACGCGCGATGAGGCCGCTCAGCCGTATCGTCCTCAGTTCCCGGTCCCCGAAGCGCCCGGCGGCCCGGCGCGACGCCGCTGTGCGGAGGTGCCCCGCGCCGGCCGGAGGCGCCGGCCCGCAGCGGCCACCGCCGTTCACGCCACCGGGACCGCCCCGTCCTCTGCGCCGGGAGGCGTTCAGCGACTTCGCTTCTTCTGAACGGTTTCGCTGGGCTTTGTGACCGGAACGGGTTGCTGATCTGGCATCTGGCTCGCACGGTCGCGCCCCTCGGCCTGTGAGGGACCGCCTTGTCCGGAAGGGCTTGATGGGGGCCGCTGACTGAGCGCGTGCCGAGCCGCCCCTGGGTCCACGAACATCGAACCCGGGTGCGCATGGGTCGGCATCCATGTGGACGACATGGGGGCAACGGTACCCGTCGGGCCGGTCAGCGCGCTGTGCGGAGTAACCGGAGTCTGTGGCGCGGCATCCACGTACGCAGCCGTCCATGGATCCATCGACATCGGCCTCCCGTGGGCCGACACCGCCGAGGGCGGAGCCTGTGCCGGGTTATACGCCTCATTCGCAGACGGAAGGTTCGTCTGCAAAGGAGGCGGTGCAGCAGGTCGGGCCCCTCGCTGTTGGATAGCGTAGAGCGCCGTGTTTTCGTTCCGGGACAGCACGGAATCCGCGATGGTCCGCTCTGCCGGTGCGTTACTTTGCCGGGCCTCGTCACTTACCCCGTGCGACGTTTCCGGATGCGACTCCGCTATCCCTGCACGCAGCGGTGCGGGCAGATTTTGCAACCATCCATTGAGCTGCCCTTCACTAAGCTGTCGCGGCTGCCCCTCAGCCACACTAGGGGGCGGCCGCCATGCACCATGTCGGGCGGCTGCAGCGTGGAGCGCAGTGTCGGCGAGGGTCCCCCGTGCCGGTGCGACGTCCGGGTCGACCTCGCCGCTTGCCGTGCTCGACGGTTCCGGACGCAAGTCCGCCATCCTTGCGCGCATCTCTGGGGGCGGACTTTGCTGCCGTTCATTGAGCCGCGCTTCATTGACTGGTGGCCACTTCTCAGTCAACCTTTGGTGCGCCAGCGCGCGGTCCGCCTCCCGACGAGCCTCAGCGCTCAACGGCGCTTCACCGAATGGTGTCCGCCACTCCCCAGTCAACTCGAAGTACGCCAAACTGCGGGACGCGCCCCTAGAATCCTCACGTTGATTGACCATCATCGTTCTCCGTTCGCTGCTGAGCCACGGTCATCTTCGATGCCACCGGCCTGGCTGTCTGTGCGGCAGATCCACGCCTCCCTTTCTGCCGGGGAGCACACACGACACACAACGTGCACGATGGAGGGAAGGTTCAACCGCCCCAGTGAAGGCAGTTGCCGTGCCCGGCCGGGTCATGAACCCTTTCGGCTCGGGTGCCGTGGTCCTTGACGACTCTCCACGCGAAGCCCGTCGACGACGGCAAGCCGACCCCGGGCGCGGCGGTCTAGGTGATCGTGACGGCCACGCTGATCTCGTAGGGGCCCCGGCGATGCGACCGAAGGACGGAGCCCTCCTGTGCCCATAGCCCACGCCTCCGGCACGGACGTGCACTACACGATCAGCGGCAACGGCCCGCACCCGCCGCCAGATCGCCCTCGACCTGCGCATCCGGATCGCCGCTGAGGACTCCGGCGGCGGCTCCGGCGCCCCCGGCAGCCGCAGCAGCGCCTCCGTCCCGCCGCCGGCCGCCCGGCGCAGCTCCACGGTGCCTCCGGCCTGCTGCACCGTACGGGCCACGTTCGACAGCCCGAGCCCGACCCCCGGCCTGCTGCGCGCGCGGATCCACAGGCCACGCCCGGAGACCCGGCCGGGTCTCCGGGCGTGGCACGGCCCGTCCGGCGGGGGAGGTCAGCCGGTACGTCCGCCCGCGCACCGCCAGCATCCGGACCGCGTCCATGGACCGCTCGATGGAGCCCGCGCCGCACGTGATGCGGGCGGCAGCGGGCGTGTCCAGCCCAGGGAGGGACGGGCGGCCCGGGAGGAAGACGGCGTACAGATGGCCGCGCTCGACGGCCTGCCGGGGGGTCGGGCTCGCCGCGGATGAAGGTGTCTATACGGGCGTTGACGAACAGCCCGTTCCCGGCGCCCTCGTCGCCGGGGGGCGGTGTTCCTATTCCGGAGTGATGTTGTGGTTGTTCACCCGGAAGAGATTGCGAGGGTCGTACTGCTGCTTCAGCCGTCGCAGCCGGTCGAGGTCCGCGGTAGTGAACAGTTGCTCGACCCTGTTGTCACGGCCGGCGAAGTTGGTGTGGATGTGTTCCGTGGCCCAGGGCTCCAGGCGCTCGGTCATCTCACGCAGTACGGAGATCCCGGCATCGACCGCCTCCGGCGGTCCGAGGGTGATTCCCCATACGTTGATCACGGCGTCCCGAGCGGCGATAGGGCTCGCCCCGGACGGCCGGTTCGCCAGCTCGCCGCCCAGGTGGCGGATCTCCAGGGCCGTGACCGGACTGCCCGCCATCAGCCGGGCGTTCTCCACAAGCCGGTCGACGGCCTCGGTCGGCAGATCGGTCAGGGCGGTGCCGTGCTCCTCGTACGGCATCGGATCGACCGGGTCGGTATGCACGGCGGCGAACTCGCTGTAGGGGCGGCGCTCCACCGTGTCGGCAACCGCGGGGCCGATGGCCCGGAAAGGCGCGATGAGCTTCTCGGCCTCCTCGTCGGAGCCGAGGTGGACTACCCGAACGTGCGCCAGGAACCGACCGCGCAACAGCTCGGGGACCTCGGGGACAGGCGGGAAGTTCAGCAGCATCACCGAGCACGTGAACCCGTCGGGTGCGTTGCGGAGGACTTCGGGGAATGCCCGCAGTACGGCCTCTACGTCCCCGGCGGGGTAGTAGATTCCACCGCCGTAGAAGGAGGTGACCGGGAAGAGCTCGATCTCCAGCCCGGTCACGACACCGAAGTTGCTGCGTCCGCCACGCAGGCCCCAGAACAGCTCCGGTTCCGTTTCCGCTGAGACGCGGCGCAGCACGCCGTCCGGGGTGACCACGTCGATGGACAGGATGTGGTCGGCGGCCCAGCCGTGAGTCCGGCCCAGGAATGGACTCATACCACCGCCGAGGGTGAAGCCCGCAATTCCCACAGTCGGGGACGACCCGTGCAGGGGCGCCAGTCCGGCTGTCTGGGCGAGCTCCACGATGTCCGCTACGCGCGCACCGGCTTCCACCCGGGCCACGGAACGGTCGGCGTCGATCTCGATCGCGTTCATGTCGCCGGTGGTGATGAGCAGGAAACCGTCCGCCAGCGGGAACGGCTGATGCCCGGTGGCCATGACCCCGACGGGCAGATCATGCGCGGCGGCGAAAGCCACCGCAGCCTGGACATCGTCAGCCGTAGAAGCGGCGACAACCAGACTCGGTCGATGCTGCGAAAGCAGGTTGAACCCGGCTGCCGCCGCCGGGTAGCCCGCGTCATCCGGAGTGAACACCGATCCGGTGATCATGTCATCCAGTTCGGTGACGTCAGCCTCTGCGGGGACGGTCCGCCCCTGGTTCTCGGTCATCTTGCCATGCCTTTCGTTATGTATGTGGTCAGGTGGCAGCGGCATGTGGCCAGTTGATGCCGCCGGTTTCCGGGGCGAGGTGAAGCGGGCCACGCGGCGATGGGCGAGTCGGCGCAAGCGCCTCCACGGACTCCCCGGTGACATGCTGTTCTCGCTGTCCAGGTCTCTGATGTGTCCTCGCCGCGGCCAGGACACCGGTGATCAGGTTTCAGCGGCGTCCTGGGACGCGGACGCTGCGGCGAGAGCCTGCAGAGCCCGCCAGTCCACACGTGGCCGCTGCAGACCACGCCCGCGCAGATACGCCTTCGACGTCCGGCGAACGGTACGCAGGGTGCGTACCTGGCCGCGTGGGGTGCCGTCGCCGCTCGGCTCGATCACCCGGTGTGGCACCAGCAGCCAGTCGCCGTCATCGGACTGCCGCAGCTCACCCCGCACCAGTGCGTTGTAGACGCCGGCGAGGCGGTCATCGTGGCGGTGCACGAGGAGTGTGGCCGGGCCGGGTACGACGTCGCAGTCGGCGGCCGGTTCGACCAGAAACCCGTCGGGCCTCGCCACGGTCCGCGTCCGCATGAGCAGCGGGGCACCGTACGCGTCCCGGGCGCCGAGCACGGCGGTGCGGAAGCCGGCGAGAACACCGGCGCCGGGCAGGGAACTCGTCCGGCCTGCCGCCTCGCCCCGGTCACCGGGCGGCGCGGTCAGAGGCGCGCGAGTGCGCACCTCGGTCGGGCTGACGGTGATCTTCAGCCGCAGGAAGTACCAGTCCATGAGCCAGCGGGCGGGCCGGTCCACATAGCGTCGGCTGTCGGGCTGACGATCGAAGATCATCGACCAGTACGCCTCGTAGCCCGAGGGTGCGGCCGCAATCTGCTCTGGACACACCGCCGTACCCTGCACGAACACCTCTTGAGGGGCGTCCAGCCCACTGCCGGTGGGATCGGAGAAGAGCAGGGCCACCCGGCCGTCACGACGAATGTTCCGTGCCTTCTGGGCGAAGCCGATCGACGTGGAGATGAGAAATGTGCCGTCGTCGCGGCGAAGGGCCGCCGTCGGCCAGACGATCGGTGTGCCGTCCCGGGCGAGAGTGGCGAACTCACAGGTCCGGTGGGCGTCGACGGTCTCGCCCACCACCGGTTCGAGAGATATCACGCGCGCAACCTCACTAGATTTCAGGTGTGTGGGGGACGGGCACAGGCTCGGTGTGGTGCTTCCGCACCGGGAGCCGATCACCACGGGCGATCGGCACCACCCAGCGGCTCGGCTCGTACTCGCGTCCGATCTCGGGAAGCTTGAAGGTGGCCAGCGCGCCGAGCACGCCCATGGCGGCCAGAGTGGTGAAAAGCGCCTGATAGCCACCCAGCATCAGGAGTGCGGGCGCGGCGAACGGCACGAACGACTGCGGCAGCGAGCTGGCGATGTTGATGATCGCAAGGTCCTTGCCCGCGTCGTCCTTGCTGGGCAGCAGTCTTACGCACACCGCCAGATCGACGGCGAGGAAGGTTCCCAGGGCGACTCCGATGGCAGCCACCCCCGCGTAGATGAGCGCCATGTCCCGGGCCCCCGCCATCAGGATGAGCGCTGCGGCCGCCAGCACCCCCGCGAAGACCACAAAGGGCTTCTGCCGCCGCAGCATGTCGGAGAGATAGCCGGCGACCACACTGGAGACGGCAACGCATCCGATGGAGAGCACGGCGAGTTTCAGCACGACACCTCCGATCTCCTTCTCACTTACGCCGAAGCGCTCCATGAGGAAGAAGGTGCTGAAGGTGCTGGAGGCAAAAGCGCACATGATCAGGAAGCGGACGAGCCATGCCCATCCGAACGCCGGGTGGGTCCGGGGGCTGAACCAGAACGTCGAAGCAACGGCCCGCAGACTCAACGGCGGCTTCGGCGTGCTGCTCGGCGGATCACGCAGCAGGAGGACGGCAACGGTGCTCGCCCCGATGGCGAAAAGCGCGATGGCCCACCACTGACCGGCGCTTCCCCCCGGGAACGCGTTGGCAAGAGACAGGCCGATAAGCGGCCCCATGGCCGTGGCCAAGCCGACGAACCCGGATACGCCTCCTCTGCGGTGCTCGGCGACCTGGTCCGCGACGAGGGCACTGTTCGCGGCATCCTGGAAGCTCGCGACCGCCTGCACTCCGCACCACAGCAGCACGACCTGCCAGACCTGAGTCGTGAAAGTCACCCCGATCAAGGCGAGCGCGGCCAGCAGGGAGCCGGTGATGAGCCAGGGACGGCGCCGGCCGAACCGGACACGGGTACGGTCCGAAACCCGGCCGGCGATGGGGGTGAACACCAGCGAGACAAACGCGCCGAAGCCGGTGACGATCCCGAACGCGGTGGTCGCCTCGCCCCCCGTGATGCCCTTGAGGTGCAACGCGAGCAGCAGTTGGAGCGGAGTAGTGAGCGCGACGTGGAAGCCGAACTGAGACAGCATGATCGCTGGCACAATCCGGCGCAGCGGAGTGACACCGTCGCTTGGCCTTACGACCGGCGTCGTGAGGAGATGCCCTGTTGCCATGGCGCTTCCTTAACTGCGGAGGGTTTCCAGTGGGGGGACATACGCTGGCCGCCATAGCCGGGTGAGGGTGCATCCGTCAGCCGCCGTGCACGCCACAGCGGACTGCACGCTCCACTGCGGCGGCGCCATGACCTGCTGCACCCTGGGTGTGGGGGCGGAGCAGGCCACGACGGCGCTCTGCAGCATCCTGTGTCTCTTGGAAGGATGCTTGATCTTCTTGTTCACTCTTGTCCTATTTGTCAGGCCACGCGGGACCGTCACCGCCCCCCGCACCGTCCACGGCAGTGGCACTTCGTCGACATCCCGCACCACGTGTCGCGGCTCGGGGTGGTTCACTGCCGTTCGTCGGACCGTGCTGTAAAGATCAACTCCGTGCAGGGCATGGAGTCCGTAGCAGTGGGTCCTTGCCGGTCCATGCCTGCCACCGTCGTGATGTCCGAACGGCGCCCATCCGGACGGGTCGTGGTGTCCTTCGTGCTGGCCTTCGCCTTCTTCGAGCGATGCTCCTACCAGGCGGTATGGGCCAAGCTCACGGCGGGGCTGGGCAGCGTGCCGGTGGCTCACCCGTGCGCCTCGTCGCCGGCACGTGCCCGGCGCCGGCTGGGAAGCGGACCGCTGCGCCACCTGTTCTCGATCCGGCGTCGACGGGGTGCGGCACTGGGCCGGGCGAACGTTCGTCCAGACGACAGAGTCTCTCCCGGATCTTCTCTGTGTCGGGGTGGTCGATCGCTTCCCAGGCTGTGAGTGCCTGTCGCCAGGTGGTGTGGGCGGCTTCCGGGTCACCTGTGTCGAGAAGGACGTCGCCGATGTGGCCGAGGGTGGCGCCCTCGGCCCAGCGGTTGCCGACGTCCCGGTGGGCCCTGAGCGCCTCGTGGTAGCGGTCGATCGCGGCTTCGTGGCGGTGGAGCCGGTGCTGGAGGGTGCCAAGGCTGTCGAGCGTAACGCCCTCGACCAAGCGGTTGTTGGTGGCGCGCAGGATGGTCAGTGCCTCCTGGAGGTGGCCGACGGCCTCGTCATAGCGGTTGAGCCGCTGGTAGGCGTCGCCCAGATTGGCCAGGACGATGCCTTCTCCCCAGGTACTGCCGAGGGCCCGGTGAAGCGCCAGGGCGCGGCGGCCGTATTCGATTGCTTTGTCGGGCCGGCCGACCTGGAGATAGACGTTGCCCAGGTTGCTCACGGCTTGTGTCCTGCCATGGATGTCGCCGATATCCCGCCAGACGATTATCGACCGGCGAAGGTGGGTGAGGGCTTCGTCGAATCTGCGCATTGATGTCAGCGTGTTGGCCACATCTCCATGACTCCATGCCTGCCCGACCCGGTCGTGGTTTTCACGGGTGACGGTGAGGGAGGTTTTGGCGACATCGAGCCAGTCGTGCCGATGGCTGCGGAGGTAGAAGAATCCCCAGAGGGCGGCCGTCAGGCGCCAGGCGATGCCGGGGTGATGGAGGGCGGCGGCCTGGGTGACGGCGGCGACCAGGTTGGGGCGTTCGGTCTCGCACCATTTCAGGGCTTCGTCGCGGGTGGTGAACGCCAGGGGGTTGCAGCCGGGCGGCGGTGGGGCGAGGGGAACCCGGTGGCGGTGCGGGGTGAGGTGGGGGCGGACGGTGTCCGCGGTGTGCAGGTACCAGGACAGCAACCGTTCGGTTGCCCGGGCGCGGTCTTCCTCCGTTTCGTGCGCGTGGACGCGTTCGGCGGCGTAGATGCGAAGCAGGTCGTGCAGGGTGTAGCGGCCGGGTGTGTGTTCGGTGAGCAGGTGGGCGCGGGCCAGTTCGGCGAGTAGGCTCCGAGTCTCGCGGGCGGGGTGCCCGGCGAGGGCTGCCGCGGCGGGTGCGGAGATGTCGGCTCCTGGGTGCAGGCCCAGCAGCCGGAAAAGCCGGGCAGCCGGGACGGACAGGGCGTCGTAGGAGGCAGAGAAGACCGCGCGGATGTCGGTGCCGAGATCGCCTCCGCTGAAGGCGTCGAGGCTGCCCTGGTTGGCACACAGCCCCTCGGCGATTGCCCTGAGGGAGAAGCTGGGCTGGGTGGCGGCTCTGGCGGAGACGATGCCGAGCGCCAGTGGCAGTCGGGCGCAGCGTGTGATGATCTCCCTTGTCGCCTCGGGTTCGGCGGCCGTCCGTGCGGTGCCGATGCGGCGGGCCAGGAGGTCGTGGGCCTCGGTGGGGGTCAGCGGGTTCAGCGTCAAGGGCTGTGCCCCGTTGGCGGCGATCAGGCCGGTGAGCTGGCTGCGGCTGGTGACGATGACCAGGCAGGCTGGACAGCCCGGCAGCAGGGGCCGGACGTGCTCTGTGTCGCGGGCGTTGTCGAGGAGGATCAGCATCCGCCGGCCGGCGACCAGGCTGCGGTACAGAGCAACTTGGGCCTCCGGGTCTGCGGGAATGCGCTGGGCGGGGACGCCGAGCGCATCGAGGAAGATCCGGACGGCCTCCGCCGGAGTCACGACCGAGTCGGCCGGGTCGAAGCCACGCAGATTGATGTAGAGCTGTCCGTCCGGGTAGCGGTGCGCGATCCGGTGCGCCCAGTGCACCGCCAGGGCGGTCTTGCCGATCCCCGCCATGCCGCCGATCACACTGATCGCCGTGACAGGGCGCTCCCCCTCCTCGTCGCGCAGCAGCGCCCCGACCTGCTGCAGTTCAGCATCCCGGCCGGTGAAGGCGGCCAGGTCCGCGGGCAATTGCGCCGGACGGGCCTGGTGCCCGGCCGGCGGCGAAACCCCGCCGTCCTCTCCGCCTCGTTCCCCGTCCTCGTCTTGCCTTACGTCCAGTTGCGTGGAGAAGGCGTAGGCACGTTCAAGAGTGGTGTCGGCGTTCAGGATGCGGTGGTGCAACTCCTGCAGCGCGGCGCCGGGCTCGATGCCAAGCTCGGCCACGAGAGTGCTACGCAGGGTGCGATACGCCGCCAGTGCCTCGGCCTGCCGGCCGGACCGGTACAGCGCCAGCATCAAAAGCCGGCACAGCTGTTCACGGAGGGGATGCTCACCGGTCAGCACGGCCAACTCGGCGACCACCTCGCTGTGCCGCCGCAACTGGATATCGACCTCCAGCCGCGTCTCCAGCACAGACAGCCGCTGCTCCGTCAGCCGGGACCGCTCAGCCTCCGCCAGCGGCCCGGGCAGCCCGGCGAGCGGCACCCCTTCCCAGCCCTCCAGCGCGGCATACAACATCTCCGCTGCGGCCGACGCTTTACCTGCAGCGTGCAAACTCCTCGCCCCGGCAACCCGCTGCTCGAACACACCCAGGTCCACAGCAAGCTCCGGCACCCGGACGAGATATCCGTCTGCAGACGAAACAATCACCTGTGGCGCAGCACCTGCACCACGACCGGGCTCAAGCACCTTACGCAACCGCGACGCATAGGTCCGAAGCACCGACACCGCCGCACTCGGCGGCTCTTCCCCCCACACCGCGTCAACCAACTCAGCAATCGTCACCGTCCGCCCGCGCCGCAACAACAACGCCGCCAGCACCACCCGCTGCTGTGGCGAGCCCAACGCCATCTCACGATCGTCACGCCACCCCCGCAAAGGCCCCAGCACCGAAAACCGCAAAGATCCTTCATGGGCCTCGTTCATGATTCCGCCAGGGCTTGCTTCGGCACGGTCGCCAAGTTTGCGACCGTGATCGGCTTCGTTGTCGTAGAGGCAGAACGGGCCGGAGCCGCGAGAGTCGCCGGTAGCAGTGCCGCGCGGGCAGCCCGCGTCAGCGTTCGGCGTGGTTGCCGTCGCGGTCCTGCGGCTTTCATGACGGTGCCTGTACCAGCCAGGCTCCCGCGGGCCGAGAGCCCTCCGGTGTGCGTCCGCTCACACTTCCGAGGATCGTCATCCGCGTTCACAGCGACCCGGGCCATGGCGTGCTGGGCGTCGATCGCCACGCTTCCCGGGGCGTGGTCCGGCACGCCCACGCTCCTGCGAACTCCCAGCAGATCCAGGACACCGCCCGCACCGAACCTGATCGCTTCGCCGGCGTACCGGGAGTACAGGTCGTTCTTGCACGGAGCGTTCCGTAAGAAGGCGAGGGTCTGCACGACGCGCCTGGCGCCGAGCGCGATCTTGGAATTCTCCCCCGATCGGTGGTGCACGGCGTAGGCGGTACACACGAAGACCGGTACGCCGTGGTCGCTTCGCTGGCGTCCAGCGAGGCCGAAGTGATCGGCGTCACTGCGAATCGACGAGAGTCCGCGGATATCGTCAGCAGACCTGGCCAGGGAGCGAAGCTCGCGCGGCAGGTCCCGGCCGCGGCCGGGCAGACCTGCATCGATGAGCGTCGTACCCGCCGCAGTGTCGAAGAGGTCGCAGGCGGCCCCGTCGTTGCATCGGCGGTGCAGAGGGGGTGCGAGCGTCACGAGTGCCTCCCGTGAGCTAGGACCAGGGCAGCGATGGCTAATGTACGTAGCTATGATGGCTAGCGTCAATAGCCTTGAGTGCAGAAGGGTGGACGATGCCGGCCCCTGAGAAGACCTCGCTCAGCGCGATCATCGCTGCTGGCCGCGAGCTGCTGGAAGTGCATGGCCAGCAGGGATTGACGATGCAGAACGTAGCCGAGCGTGTGGGGGTACGCGCTCCGTCGCTGTACAAGCACGTCGACAACCGGGCTACCCTGCTCGCCGCCGTGGCAGAGGCCACCCTCGGGGACCTGGTTGCCCGACTGGAGTCGACCGACGGCTCACTTGAGGCACTGGCACACGGCTACAGACGGTTTGCCCGGGAGTGGCCTGAGGGGTTCCGGCTCATGAACTCCACGCACGCACCGACCCAGGCACTCGTCCGGGTGGCCGGCCCGGTACTGATCGCTGCCAGGGAACTCGTAGGCGAGCAGGAGGCGCACGATGCCGCACGCCTGATGCTCGCGTGGGCAATCGGCTTCATGGATATGGAGCTGAACGGCGTCTTCCGTCTCGGCGGTGACGTCGATCGCGCCTTCGTGTACGGCCTGGCCGGTATCCGCCGGGCGCTCGCAGCGGACCGCCAGAACGTGGGGTGACCACCGGAGCGTGAATGCAGCGGGCTGCGCGCGGGACTGTCAATAAAACGGATCCGTCTCACATTCGGCGGTGATGGAGCGTCGCGGCACTCGTTGGTGATCGCGTGGAGGGTGTCAACGCCCAGGTGAGCAGGGTGTTTTTGGGTGTGGCGCCGCTGGTGGTCACGGCGGTGGAGGACGGGGGTGACCGGTTTGTGGTCCGGGCCAGGACGACCGGGGGCCGGCGCCGTGCTGGGGCTGCAAGACGCTGTCGGCGCGGGTGCATGGCTATCGCCAGCGAACGGTCGCGGACGTGCCGGTCGACGCTCGGCGGGTGACTGTCGCAGTGCAGGTGCGGCGGCTGGTGTGCCCGACGCGGGGCTGCCGCCAGACCTTCCGGGAACAACTGCCGGGGGTGCTGGTGCGGTATCAGCGGCGGACTCCGCGCCTGTCTGCGCAGGTGGGGGGCAACCTGCAAGGAACGGCGGGCGGTGGACGGGTTAGGTCACCGTGCCCGCGCCGTCGTCCGGCGGCGGCAGCTCCTCCTGCCACGCCCGCAGCCCGGCGCGAAACTCCCCGTCCAGCGCCGCCCGTACCGCCGGCGCCGTACTCAGCGCCTGCGCCCCCGCCTCGTCACCCGGCTCCACCGCCAACTCCGCCTCCCCGGAGCCGCCCCCGGCACCCCCGGCGTCGGCGTCACAGGTCACCCCGCCCGCCGCCTGGCCGGAACGGCCGCCGAACCGGCCCGTGGCAGGCGCAGCCGACCGGCGCGGCCGGTCGGTCAGACGATGCCGGCGCGGATCTCGTCGTAGAGGCGGGTGGGGTCCTCGGCCAGGGACTTCTTGACGTGGGTGCTCCAGGCGTCGGCCAGGACCTCGGCCTCGCCCGCCTCGATGCCGTCCAGCCCGGCCCGGGCGACCGGGGCCGGGGCGCCCTTGGGGCCGGTGTAGGCGGAGCTGAAGTCGGTGTCCACCGCGCCCAGATGGAGGGCGGTGACCAGGGTGTTCTGTGCTGCCAGTTCCATGCGGACGGCGTTGGTCAGGGCCCACTGGGCGGCAAACTCCTTGGCCACGGCCCTGGCCTGCCTGGTCAGACGGGCTGTGCGGCGCTGGCAACGCTCCAGCACAGGTCTGCTGGCAGCCGAACGTGGGACACACCAAGCGCCGCACCCGCAGGGCTTGATCAAGTTCCGTAGGTGTCGAGGTTGTTGGTGATGCCCAGGAGCGGGAGTACTCGCTGGGGTTGGTCGCGGATCGCCCGGGTGGTTTTGGCGATGTTGTCGGCTCCGAGGGCTTTCAGCAGGCCGATGGCGAGGTTGCGGAGGGTCGCCATCGCGCGGGGTGCGGTCCCAGTGTGGACGGTGGATGCGTCCTCGGCGAAGGTCACGTCTCTCACATGGGGTTCCCGGCGGCGGGTGTCGCCGGTCAGGGCGAGCATCGGCACTGCGCCGGTCCGTCAGTTCACGGATCCGGTCACGGGCATGCCGCACCGCCCTGCCCGAGGGCCAACGGGCGAGGAACTCAACGGGACAACGCCCACCACGCGGCCGGGAAGTAACCCACCGATGGTGACCCCTCGCCTCCCACCCGCAGATGCACAATCCTGGTCTTGGCCGCCTTCGGCTCCAGGCCGAGCTCGGCCAGCAACACCGTCAGCCGCTCCAGGGCGGCCTCGGCCTGCTCACGGGTAGCACACATCACCACCGCGTCGTCGGGCATAACGCACCAGCACCCCGTGACGGCGCATGTCCCATGCCCGGTCCACCCGGTGCCGGTAGATGTTCGCCAACAGCGGTGAAATCACACCGCCCTGAGGAGTACCGGTCACCGGCCGACGGACCTGCCCGCCCTCCATCAGCCCGGCCCGCAGCATCGCGCACAAGAGCTTGAGGACCGACCGGTCGCAGACGCGTTCCTCGACCGCCTGCACCAACTTCTCGATCGGAATCGCCTCGAAACGGTTGGCGATATCCGTCTCCACCACCCACCGCCTGACCCTCCACGCCTCATCCACGAGGACCTGAAGGGCATCGTGTGCTCCACGCCTGGGCCTCAACCCGAACGAGCACGGAAGCATGTCGGCCTCGCAGACCGGCTCGAGCACGATCTTCAGCGCCGCCTGCACCATGCGGTCACGGACAGAAGAATCGACAGCAGCCTGTGCTCAACGGTGCCGGGCTTCGGGATGAACACCCGACGCGCCGGCAACGGACGCCAGCGGCCTTCCTTCAACTCCACGGCCAGCTCGCCCAGGAGCCGGTCGATGCCGTACTCCTCGACCTCGGCGAGAGTGGTGGCATCAAGCAGCGGCCCTTCCCTGGCCGGGGGTTGTGTTGTGTCACACGCGGGGGACCCCGGCGATGCCCACCAGGCCAATGCCCCACAGAGCCACTTGTCGTTGGAGACTCTGGCTCCAGGTTTCCAGGTTCCTGAGAATGGTCCAGGCCCACGGGAGCTTCCGCCGATCAGGGAGGTTGCTGGTGTGCGTGAAGCGCTTGCCCAGAAGCTTCCTGCGTATTTCACCCCGGGTGCTGGGGGCCACCAGCACCTTGCCCATTCCTCGGGAGTACCGACTGCCGGCAGCCCCCGCGCATCCTCTCAGCCGCCCGCGAATACTGGTCCGCAACGTGGTGGTCCCGCGCGCTGATGTGCTGCATTCTCAGGACCCGGCGTGACCCGTGCCGGCCGCCGAGGCGCTCGTGCTGGGTGACTAACCTCGAAGTGGCCGAGCGGCCCCCCGGCGGCCCGCGGGGGCGGCGGCGGTGCCGTTCACACGCGCCGGGGCACGTTCCCCCCGATTGCTCGGCCGACGCGGGCGTACACGCCGTCCGCGCGGACCCGCCGTTCGGCGCTCTCCAGCCAAAATCCAGCCAGCGTGCGGAGAACGACAGATGACGACAGGTGACGAGCCGTCAGGGCATCCAGCCAGAATCCAGCCATGGTACGTGAACGGGGGCGGCCCGAATCCGGGTCGCCCCCGCCTGACCTGGTGGTTTGCTAATTCTCCGGAGCCACGGTATTGCGTGGGCTATACGTTGAAGCGGAACACCGGGTGCACAATTTTGACCCGCGGAGACACCGGAAGGCCGGGCCGTATCCAGCCAGGATCCAGCCGCCGGAAACAGCGGGTCCGTGACCCGTGTGCACGCTGGATCCACAAGCGCGGTGAGGCCCGCCAGCGCTTCTCTGCTCTGCATCGGGAGTGTCCAGGTGTGTCCAGCAGACGGCTGATCTGCGGTTGGGCAGTGGCCAGCGGCGGGTTCAGCGAATCAGATCGCTGAGCAGGTCGCCGATGACGTATTCCTCCTCGACACGGACCCCGAGCTCGGTGAGGGCGGCGGTCAGCCCGGGGTCCCAGAGGGCGGACGCGGGGGTCCCCCGCAGCGGGCGCGCGAGCGGCATCGTGGCCGTCGCTGCGCGGTAGTCCGCCGCGGTGTAGCGCCAGGGGCGCCACGGAACTCGGCGCAGCAGGCCGCTCGCGATGCGCAGGCCGCCCCAGTCGAAATCGCCGTGATAGAGCAGCCGTGCTCCGGCCGCATGCAGGAGCCGCAGCAGGGTGAGCGCGGCGGCCGAGGGCTGGCCCTGGAGGCAGACCAGAGGAGCGCAGGCGGCGCCGTACGCGTCGGCCGCGGCGGCGACGACCGTTGGGTTCTCGCATACGTACACTGTGGAGGCGGTCACTGGCGGGCAGGGCGCGCCGTGGGCGAGTTGGCGCAGGGTCAGCACCGCCGGCTCGCCCGCGTCAGCCAGCGCGTCGAGTGCCGCCGTGCCGCGCACGCCCAGCGCCAGCACGGTGGCGGACAGGGCGTCCTTCAGCAGGCCCGCCGAGGCCCAGGCCGCCCGGCGCCACTCGGCGCCCTCGCCGTCGGGGAAGCCGGTCAGGGCCCGGACGCCGGAGCGGACCAGGGTGGCGAGCGGGGTGCCGTCGTCGAGGGCGTGGGCGTCGCCGAGTGTCTGGGCGGCGAACTCGGTGAGCGAGCGGGCCGGCTCGGCGGGGAGCGCGCCGAGCGCCGAGACGGCCGCGGCGAGAAGCGGGCGGGCCGCATCAGGGGTGCGGGCGAGTCGGCGTACGAGGCCGTCCCGGCGGATGTCGTCGGCCCAGTCCGCCAGGCCCGCGGGCAGGGCGGCGAGTGGTGCGTACGCCTCCTCCCACGCCCGCGCCTGACGCTCGCGGGTCTCTGCGAGCGGGGACACGGGGCCGGTCAGGGCGGTCACGGCGACGGCCAGGCCCGCGGGGCAGACCCGGGAGCGGCGCAGCACCGCGTCGACCTCGTCCAGCCGTACGCTCAGCGAACGGCCCGGACGCGGCGCGCGGCCCAGCAGGCGTTCGGCGGCCCCGCGCTGTGCGGCCGAGGCGGACGCGAGCGTCACCGTGCCGGTCAAGGGCTCGTCGCGGGCCATCCGGCGGCGGACGCGCTCCACCAGCCAGCCGAGGCCCGGATCGCCGAGCAGGCGAGCGAGGCGGTCGGGGTCGATACGCGCCGTCTCGTCAGCGGCGTTGCCGGCGTTGCCGGCGTTCGGCTCGGCTCCGGCGGGCGGCGGGTCACCGCTCACGTCCATAGCGGCTCCGCGCTCGGCTCCTGCACAGCACCGTCCCGCGGCACGGGGATGCCGACCTGCGACGCCGCCGTGCGCTCCGGCTCCGCTCCCTGGTCCAGGGCCACCCCGTCCCACTCCCAACGCGTGACCAGCACCGCCGCGATCTCGTCCACCCGCGACAACTGCGCGATGGCGATCCCCGGCACCTGCGGGTAGCAGGCCCACTCACGCTCGCTCGTCATCACCACGTCGAGATCGAAGGCGTGCAGCAGGCCGAGGCACTTGGCACGGGAGTCGTCGTCGACACCCGCGAACGCCTCGTCCAGGGCGACCAACCGCGGGGCGTCCGGTGCGGCCGTGGCGTAGTGGGAAGAGGCCGCCGCGAACAGCGGCACGCTCATGGCCAGCACCCGCTCGCCCCCGGAGGCGGGTCCGGTGGCCGGCACCCACCGGCCCTGCTGGTGGCGTTCCACTCCGAACTCGTGCCAGGAGCGATAGTCCAGTGCCGCGGTGAGCACCTCCAGCCAACTGCCCTTCCCGCCGCCCTCTCCTTCGTCGGTCTGCTGCCGCGCGATCTGAGCCTGCAGGAACTCCCCCACCGCGGCCCGGTCCTCCGGTGCCCAGGCGTCGGCGGTCTGCCGCAGCCGGGTCCGGGCCCGGTCCAGACCGGCCGGCGCCTTGCGGGAGGGGCGCCAGATCAGCCGCAGCCGCATGCCGGTGGAGGTGGGGCGCTGTTCCAGCTCGTCGTTCATGCGCCGCACCTGCAGCTCCGCGGCGGCGATCAGCTCCTGGAGGGTGCCGGCGACCTCGGTGAGCAGGTGGGTCTCCAGGATCTCGCGCTCGTGCGCGGACAGGATGCGCTGCAACTCGGCCACCTCGACCGCCAGCGCCTCCGCGAGTTCGGGCACGGCCCGCTCCCTGCCCTGGTAGCGGACGTCGACGACCATGCCGTCGTCGGTCATCCGCGCGCTGGCGCTGTGGCCGCCTCGGGAGAGGGCGTCCTGCAGTTTCTTGTACTCCTCGCCGAGCCGCTTCTGCACCCGCTCCCAGGCGCCGTGGGAGTCGTCGACGCCGGCTTCGGCAAGCTCCGCCTCCACGGTGCGGGCGAGCGCGATCGCGGGCTTCGGCGCCCAGCCGCCGACGTCCTGCGCCGGCACCTCGACATCCGGCAGCGCCACGGCGAGCAGCCCGGTGGCGGCGAACCGCTGCAGCGCGGCAATCGCCTCGGCGCGGGCGGCAGTGGCCTCCAGGGTGTCCTTCTCCAGTTGCTCGATCCGCCCCTCCGCGTGCCCGGCGCTCTTCTCCGCCGCGGTGTGGTCCGTACGCGCCCGCCGCTGGTCCCGTTCGCACGCGTCCCGTGCGTCCGCGGTCTGCGCCAGCCGCCGCTGGAGCTCGGCCACGGCCGCGCCCACGGTGCTGCCCAGGGTGGCATGGCGTTCCCCGGCCGCCGCCGCAGTACGGGCCGACTCCTCGGCGCGTACAGCCAGTTCCGCCACCCGTTCCCCGGCCCGCTCGGTCTCGCCGCGGTCCTCGGCGGCGGCGCGAGCGGCGGCGGCCCGTTCCCGCAGCGCGGGCCACAGCGCGGCCAGCACGGCGGTGTAGTCGGCCAGCGCCTGCCGTACGGCGGTCAGGCCCGGCCGGTCTGCGGGCAGGTCCACGGCCGCGGCGGTCTCCGCCAGTTCGGTGGCGGCGGCCTCCGCCGCGCGGGCGGCCTCGCGGGCCGTCTCGGCGTGCTCGTCGCGGCGGCTACGGGCCCGGTGGGCGGCCTCCGCGGCGGCGGCGGTCCGCGCGTGGGCGTGACGCAGGTCCGCCTCTTCTTGGTCAGGGACGGCGGCGAGTTCGCCGTCCAATACGCGGCGCCGGGCGGCCACCGCGTCCCGCTGCGCCTGAAGCGCCTCCCGCGCCGCCGCGAGTTCACCGAGTTCGCCGCGCAGCTCGGCGATACGGGTCCGGCGGGCCTCCTCGCGCGCGCCTTCGCCCACGTACACGGCGGCTTCCTTCGCCCAGCTTCCGGTCAGGGCGCCCACGCGAAAGCGGCCGTCCGGAGCCACCCAGGTGTCGCCGTGGCCGGTGCCGGGGCCGTCACCCGGCCCGTCGCCCAGACCGATCGCCCCGAGCAGCCGGACCACGGCCGCCTCGCCCACCGCGGCGGCCCGCGCGTCGCCGTGGTCCACCGCCGGGCGCAGGGCTCCGTCGAGCCGCGGGCGCCCGGTGAGCGGAGCGCCGGGGGCGAGCAGCACGTCGTGCCCGTCTGCCGTGAGTGCCGTGCCGTCCGGGCACACCCGGGCGTCCAGCAGCCCGGACGCCTCCAGCGCCGCCTCCAGACCGGCGCGTTCCGCCGCACCGACATGCTCACGAAAGTCGACAAGACGCCACAGCGGCGCGCCCGGCGCCTCCTCGCGTAGCCCGGGGGTACGGGTGTGGGGCACCGGCGGCCCGACCTGGCCGCCCGCTTCGAGCCCTGCCAGCTCCCGCTCGGCCGCCTCCCGCCGGGCGCCGAGGTCCGTCAGCCGCCGACCCAGCGCCGCCGACTCGTCGGCCAGCCGCGCGGCCCGTACGCCATGGGCCCGGGCGGCGCGCTCGCGGGCGGGTGACGGGCCGGTCAGATGCGTCGTCCAGTCCGTCAGGACGTCGAGCAGCCCCCCGGGGTCGTCGACGGCCAGCTCGGCGCAGCCCTGGAGATGGTCGCGTACGGCGGCGACGAGCGCGCTTCCCGCCGCGGCGGTCGCTGCCTCGGCCGCGGCCTGCCGCTCGGCGGTGTGCCCGGCCTCCCGCTCGGCCTCGTCCAGGCGGCGGGCCGCGGCGCGGCGCTCGGCCGCGGCCTGTTCGGCCTGCGCCACCAGGTCCGCCACGTGGTCCACGGTGCGCCGCCTGCGGTCCACCGCCTCCCCGGCCGCCCGGCGCAGCTCCGCTTCCGGGGCGCCGTCTGTCCTCAGACCGCCGGTGAGCCGGGCGGTCCGGGCCACCTCCCGCTCCTGCTCCACGATCCGCGCAAGCTGGTCCTCCGCTTCCCCGAGCCGGGCGACGGCATCCGCGAGCCGGCCCAGCGCCCGGGTGTGGTCCTGCGCCGCCTGCTCCCGGTCGGCCTCGGCACGCCGCAGCTCTGCCTCCGTGCGACGGGCGTTGTCCGCGGCCTGCTCCAGCTCGCGGGCGCTGCGCATCTCCGGCCCTGCCCGCAGCGCCTCCTCCTGCGCCTTCAGCCGTACGGCCGTCTCCTCCAGCTCCGCGATCCGGGCCGCGGCCACCTGCCGGTCCGCCTCCGCCTGCACCAGCTCCTCCCGCGCGGTGCCGAGGTCGCGGCCCAGCCGCTCGTAGCGGGCGTGCTCGGTACGCGGCAACCGTGCGCGGCGGCGGGCCGCGACGCGGGCGTAGCGACGGTAGTGATCGAGGAACGCGGAGGAGGCCCGCTCCGCCTCGGCCGCCTGCCGCAACTCCTCCTTCTCCTCGTCCAGCGAGCGGAACGCCTCCGCCACGTCCGCGATCACCGCCTGGTCCAGCGGTGGCAGCGCCTCCGTCAACGCCCTGGACAGGGCGGCCTCGCTGGGCCGTTTCGAGAGCTGCGGCTGGCGGAGCTGGATGAGCAGGTCGACGAGGGCGGCGTAGCGCCGTTCGCCGAGCCCGAAAAGCGCCTCGTCGACCGCCCTGCGGTACGTCTTCGCCTGGTCGTAGACCATGCCGCGGCCCGCGACGGCCTCCGTGAGCCGGTCGCGGGACAGCGCGGTGCCGGTGGCGTCGACCAGGCTCAGCTCCGCGCCGATCCGCTGGTCGGTGACCGCGTACCAGTGGCGGGCGATACCGCGGCCCGCGACCGCCTTCAGCCCGCACAGCAGAGTGACGAAGTGCGGCTGACCGGTGCCGGTGTCGCGTCGGCCGAACTCGATCCAGGTGTAGCCGAGCCGCTCGGGGTGCGGGTGCTCGCCGCCGAGCAGCAGGTTCCACTCCATCCGCTTGCCCGGGTCGGCGTCGGGCTCCACACGGCGCGCGGACAGGTCGCCGTCCAGCAGGAACGGCAGGGTGAGGGCGAGGACCTTGGACTTGCCGGTGCCGTTGTTGCCGCGCAGGAGCAGGCGGCCGTCGCGGAACCAGAACTCCTCGGTGTCGTAGTAGAAGAGGTCGACCAGGCCGATGCGCAGCGGACGCCACCGGCCGGGCGCGGGGCGCGGGAGGGCAGTCACTGCTCGGGGTCCTTTCGGGAGCCGGGGACGGGGCGTACGACGGGTTCTCCCACCGCGTAACGGGCGAGCGCCGGCCGCGGGACGACTCTTTCTGCCGTACGGACCACCAGGCCCAGCGCGGTGAGCCGGTCCAGAGCCTGGCCGGTCAGCTCCGCCTCGGCTCCCGGCTGCCGGGCACTCTTCGCCCAGAACCCGGCGTGCTGCCGGGCCAGCTCCCGCACCCTCGCGCCGAGCGCTGCCTCGGTCACGGGCCCGCCCGTGACCGACGCCAGGTGCTCAGCGAGCAGCAGCGTGACATGTCCGTACGTGCCCTGCTCGGGCATGCGTACATCGGTCAGGCCGTAGGAGGCACCGCCCGGGCGAAGGTCGGGGGGAGGGTCCACCATCGCGATGCCTTCGGCCCTCACCTCCGCGACCAGCCCGGTCAGTTCGGTGATACGGGACGTGAGGAAGGCCCGCTGCCGGGTCAGATACGCCAGCTCCTCGTCGGTCAGCTCGTCGTAATACAGCACCGGGTCGTCGAGCAGGCGCCGGGTGAGGCGGTAGCGGATGGCGCGGAAGCGCAGCTCATCGCTGTCCAGCTCGGTCTCGGCGGTGATTGTGGCCAGCCGCTCCGCGAAGCCGGCCGCGGTGACGAGTGACGGGCCGCGGCGGGCGGCCAGCAGCCCGGCCAGCACCCGCCGTTCCACGTCGTACAGCACGTCACCAGAACCGGAGACGTACGCGTCCTCGTCCCCCGCCACCCGGCGCAGCACCCCGAGGTGCATCAGCAGTCGCACCACGGCCGCGAGGTCGAGGCGCTCGTCGCGCCGCTCCAGGGTGAACTCCAGCCCGGTCGCGGCCAGTTGTTCGTCCGCGGCGTCGAGGACCACCTGCTCCGCGAGCCGGCCAAGCGCGATCTGTGCCTCGCCGCGCTCCAGCGCCGCCAGCGCCAGGCACAGCAGCACGTACCGTCGCCGGGTGAACGGCGCCCGCGACCGGCCCACTTCACGCGCCGGATGCGTGGGGTCGGTCAGGGTGCCGGGGGTGCGCAGCAGCCGCGCGGACTCGGCATCCACCCGCAGCGGCCAGCCGGTGTTGCGATCGAACCACTCGCGCAGCTCGGCCGCGTAGCGCCGGACAAGCTGGAAGCTGTCCGCCTGCGGCCCGCCGGCGAGCAGCAGCGGCTCCTTCAGCAGCGCGCGAGCCGCCTTCTGCAGCTCAGCGCTGCGGTGGGCGTCCAGGAACTCGCCGAGAGGGTTGCTCATACGCGGACTCCCGTGTCCCCGGACATGTCCACGACCGGCTGTGCGGCGCCTCCCAGGGCGATGATCTCCAGCAGGTAATCCGGCCCACGGAACACTCCGCCCGGCGTGCGCACTTCCGCCCGCCCACCGTCCTTCAGAGCGGTGAGGCGGATCTCCATCGTGCCGTCGGTACTGGTCGCCGTGGTGGACAGGGTATCCGGGCGCCAGGTGGCCAGCGCATCCCCGAGCAGGCGCAGGAACAGGCCGAATGCCACCGGGTCGAGTTCGCCGACCTGTGACAGCCGGATCTCGCCGCCGGTGGCGAGCCGGGACCGGGCCGCGGCGATCTCGGCCGCCTGCCTGCCCGCGTACTCGGCCAGCCGCCGCCGCTCGGCGGAGCGGTCCCGCACCCGCCGCGGTTTGCCGCGCCGCTCGTAGCTGCCGGTCCGGCGAAGCTGCGGGCTGATCCTGAGCGGCTCCGCCTCCGCCCAGGGCGTGGCGGGCGGCACCGGCTCCGCGGCCCGCGCCGCGAGGGTGTCGGCGTCGATGGTCAGGTGCCGGGCCGGATAGAGACCGAAGGCGGCGCGCCACAGCCGGTGCCGGGCGCCGTCGTCGGGCGCCTCGGCGAACCAGCGGGCCAGCGTGCGGAAGTCCGCGGAGCGGTCGGTGCGTCCGGCCCGCCGCTCGTTGAGCTGCCGTACGACGGCCAGGAGCTGCGGGATCGCACCGAGCGCCCGGCCGCGCAGCAGCCGGGCCTGCGACTCGCGGCCGTCCGCGGAGACGAACCAGGAGGCCAGCCCAGACCATCGGGCGGCCCACCTCTCGTACGCCTGCGCCTGCGCGGTCTCCACCTCCTCCGGGGCAGCATCGGCCGATTCGCGGGCAGCCGCGAGCCGCAGCAGCGTCTCCACCCGGCCCTGCTGCTCCAGCTCCCCGATCAGCCGGGCGATCCGCCCACCGAGGGCGATGAGATCCTGGATGAACCGCTCCAGATACTGGATCAGCCGGTCCTTGTACGCGAGGAAAGCCTCGACCTCGACGCCGTGCAGGTCGATGGTGCGCTGGAGGGAACCCATGAAGGCCCGCGCGTTCGCCGCCAGCGCCGCGAACCGGTCCGCGAGCGCGGCCAGCGCCAGATGCGCCTTGGCCGCGTCCGGCTCGTCCTCCGCCGCGAGCACCAGCAGCGCCCGAAGCTGGGTGACGATGTCATGCAGTGCGACGGCCTGAAGTGCGCCGCGCCGCCCCAGCGCCTCGTCGTACGCCGCGATCGCCAGCTCCACCGCCTCGCCGGCCGGGGTGAGCTGGTAGATGAACCGCTTGCGGTAGAAGTCCTCGACCGCGGTGACGCGCGAGGTGTCCGGGTCGGCCCGCAGGTTGCCCCACTGCACGAGGCTGTCCAGCGCCTTGGCCACGGCCTCCACCTCGGCCGGCCGCTCCTCCGGCGGCAGCGCGGCGTGCACGTCCTCCGGCCGCAGGTGCACCGCGAAGCGCTCCTTGGCCGCGGTGAAGACGGCCATCACCTGCCGGTAGCGGGCGGCATGGGGAACCGTAAGGTGAGCGAACGGGCCGCGCCCGGCCTCGTGTCGCGCGGATTCGGGTGCACTCATCGCGGAGCATTCTTCCCGAGCGGCCCCGGGTCGGTGCAACCGCGACCGGATCTGCACACATCGCGACCGCTTTCCGACGCCGATACCGCTCGCCGCCGTCACCCGCAGAAGCCTGCGCCTCGGGCGGCCCGCCTCGCCGACAGCACCGACCAGAATACAAGATCCAGGCGGGGGTGAATGCGGCCAGAATCCGCTGGCTCCTCGACGCGCTGCTGGAGGCCGAGCCGGTCGAAGGCTGGCCCCGGGTGGGTGCCGTCCTCACCCGCGACCGGGCAGTGCGGGCACTGCTCGCCGCCCGTCTCGGCCTCGGCGACACCACCTCCGAGACTCTCGACCTCGACGCCGACACCCTGTTCGCCTGGTCCCGCACCCCGACGGGCCCGGCGCGCTACGCGGAGCTGCCGGACGCCGAGCGCGCCGGACTCGCCGAATGGCTGGAGCAGTCCGTAGGGCCGGTCGTGCCCACGCTGCTGGCTCTCGCCGCCGGCGGGCGGCGCTGACGCGCTGCACCCGGGAGCTCTCGCTTCGGCCGCGCTGTCCGCACCGGCGACGGAGGCCGCCGGATTCGCCCTGGGCACCCTCTTCGGCTCGGCGCTCTCCTCCTTCGAGGCGCTGCGGCCCTTCGCGGACCCCGCCACGGGGGTGCTCACGCGCTGGATCGCCCAGGCCGAAGGCAGCGGCCCGCAGCGCCGGGAGGCACGCGACCGCGCCCTCGACGTCCTCGACCACGCCGACCGGCTCGCCGCAGCGGCCAGGCTCAGTCCTCTCATCGGTACGGACCGGCTGCTCCCCTCCGGCTATCAGGCCCGGCTGCGCCACCTGGCGACCGCCCTCGACGGGACGTCAGGTCATCCAGCCAAAATCCAGCCACGCACACGCGATCGGGGTTGACCCGAATTCGGGTCGACCCTGTCCGACCTGGTGGTTTGCTAATTCGCCAGAGCCACGGTATTGCGTGGCCTACACGTTGAAGCGGAACACCGGGTACACAGGTTTGCCCTGCGGAAACGCCGGAGGGCTGGACGGATCCAGCGAGGATCCAGCCGCGGGAAACGGCGGCTTCTCGCTGGATCCCCCGGCCGACGAGCGCGAAACAAGTCGAACTCTCATTCGATACCAGTCGGGGGCCACGTTCGTGGTGTCCACGCACATACTCTGGATGCGAGCCGGCAAGGTGACCCCAGTCTGGTCGCTCACTGTCAGTCGGCGCCGCCTTCCCGCAGGGTGGTCTCGGCCCGGTTCCCGGCGTAGTCCTCGATCTCGGCGGTCACCTTGCTGCTGGCGCTGGACAGCGTGACCGACAGCGCGTCCAGGGTGGTGCGGCCGCGGATCATCCGATCGCGCTCGCCCTGGCTGTACGTGGTGTCGAACGGGATCGGCTCGCCGTTCTCGTACACCGTGAGGGTGTGCCAGTCGGCCAGGGTGGGCTGGGTGAGCCGGAATGAGGTTCCGGACAGCTCGACGGCGGACTTCGGGTACGGCTCGATCTCGGTGTCGGCGAAGCTTCCTGTGGCCGCGACGGTGCTGCCGGCACCGGCGGGGTCCACCGTGGCGACGAAGGCTCCGCCGTCGGCCGGAGTGCCGCGGAAGGTGGCCGAGGTCTCGCCGCCGCCCGGGTCGAGGACGATGCGCCGGTGGTAGCCCGACCGGTCTCCGCCCTCCGCGGCCAGGGTGACCACGCCGCCCGAGGAGACGGGCTCGTCCCAGGCCACGGTCACCGTGCCGGCCTCGGAGGCCCGGGCGGTGACATCACCCGGGCCGCGGGTGAAGTCGTACGGGATGGTCGCCGGCTCACTCTTGCTGCCGTCCTTCCCGACGGCCACCAACCGGAGCGTTCCCTTGGCGCCGGTGAAGTGCTTGGCATAGAGGTTGTCGTCGTAGACGCCGCCGAGGTACTCGCCGTCGGCGTAGACGTCGTAGCGGACGACGTCCTCGTAGTCGTCGAGGTCCCACCCCAGGTACAGCTCGTCGGTGGCCCTCAGGGCCTGGTCGATGTGGAAGCCGGTGGGCGCGTCCGGGGTGTGGTCGGCGCCGTCCGTGAGCGTGAGGGCGCCGAGGTTGACCTGGAAGTCGTCGATCGGCCCGGCCCCGGGGGTGAGGCCGAGCCCGAGCGTGGAGACCGTCTCGCCGGCGTACGCGGAGAGGTCGACGGTCGCGGTGCGCCAGCCGCCGGCGGCGGCTCCGGAGTTCCCGGACTCCTCGATCGGCACGCGGACGGTCTTGTCCTCGTCCGACTCGAACGCGAGCGCGAGGCTCATCTCGGCGTCGTCCGCGCTCGCTCCCGCGTAGGTCAGCTCGACCTGGGATCCGTCCACCACCCGCAGGTCCGTCTTGTACAGGCGCAGCACCGCGTCACCTGCCAGCTCGCCGCTGACCACCAGCGAGGAACCGCCCTCGAAGGCGCCGATCGGCCGGTAGTCGAAACGGTCTGCCGCGGTGTAGTCCGGGCCGTAGTCGTAGTCGGCCTTCAGGCCGTCCGCACCGTCCCCCTGGAACCACCACTGCCAGGTCACCGGCGTGTCCTGGATCCCGATGTTGCCCCACTCCCGCTCGCCGGCCGGCACCCCGTCGCGCCAGTAGCCGAGGCCGTGTCCGGTGTTGAAGGTGGTGGCGAACGTGGACCCGGTGACGGCGGTGCGCTCGGCGATGTAGGAGGAGATGCCCGGCCACTCGCCCTCGGCTGCCGAGCCGGTCCCGGTCGCCGTGCCGGTCCACCACCGCCGCTCGCGGTCGAAGACCGCCGCCTGCTTGTCGTCGTCGGTCTTGTACTCGTAGTCCGAGTGGACGAAGTCCGCTCCGAGGGTGGCGATGGCGTTCATCGGTGTGCCGTCCTCGCCGAGGTTGTCCCGCAGGTCGTACGGCTGGTCGAATTGGTACATGCCGGCCTCGACCCCGGCGAAGACCTGCTCGCGCGGGTTCACGCCGACGGACTCGGCATAGTCGGCGGAGTCCGTGAGCTTCTCGTGATCCCACCAGTAGTTGAGGAAGATCGAGTCGGCCAGCGGGCCGCGGTCGTCGTTCTGGACGAACGGGGCGTTCCGCTCGGTGAACTCGTTCTCGTAGAGCTTCTCGCCGGTCCCGGCGTCGACCGAGTCGTACCACTGCACGTACAGGCCCTCGGCGCGCAGTGCGGCGAGGAAGTCCATGTAGTCGTCCACGTCCTCGGCGGCGACGCGGCTCTGCTCCTGGTTGATGAAGTAACCGTCGAAGCCGAAGTAGCCGGCGACCTCGGCGAGCTTGCGCGCGGCGGGGAAGCCGCCGTTCTCGTCGCGCACGAGCAGCTCGCTGTAGGACTGCGGGCCGCGGTCGTTGTCCGAGAAGAAGACGGTGCCCAGCGACCGGGCACCGTTCTTGTGGGCGGCGTTGGTGTAACCGGGGTTGGGCAGGTTGATCGCGCCGAACTCGAACCAGCGCTGGGTCCACTCGGCGGCGGGGTCGTAGTACCCCTCGGGCACGCCCTCGGTGGGCATGCCGTGCCAGGAGGCGTACGCGTCGGTGTACTGCCAGTAGTTGAAGAGGTACTGGCTGAACTCGTTGGTGTACGGGTGCGATTCGAAGAACGCGTTGCCGTAGTCGCCGGCCAGGGTGAGCATCTGGGTCTCGGCGGGCAGTGCGGGGTCGCGCTGCGTGGCCGGGTCGGCGTCGGCACGCTGCTGCAGGGGTATCCGTGCCCGCAGCCTGTCGGCGTCGGTGTCCGTGCGCGGGTCCCAGTCGAGGAGGGTGGTCGCCGAGTAGCCGTGCTGATACGGCTGGTTCGCTCCCTTGGCGCTCTCCCCCTCCCACGGGAGGGTGTCGGACGCCGTTGCCGGGGGCGCGCCGATGACCGTCGCGGCGAGCGCGGCGGTGACGGTGACGGCGGCGAGCAGCGACCGCCGTCCGGGTGCGGGTCTGGCCATGCTTGACTCCCTTGTGAGTAGCTGTCCTGCCCAGGTCAGCCGCCAAGCGCCTCCGGCGCGGTGCGGCAGCGAAAGGTTCCTGGGGGCTACGCCCCCAGACCCCCCCTCCGGTCCGGCCGGATCGTGCGGGTCAGGCCCTCCACGTGCAGCTCGGTCACGGCCGTCGGCGCGCCCGGATCGGCGAAGACCCGGTCGGCCGGGAGCGTCCAGGTGATCTCGGCCGTCGCGCCGGGTTCGATGGCGAGCCGCCCGAAGGCGAGCAGTTCACGGACCCGGGGCGTGCGCCTCCCGCCCGTGCGGCGGGCGAAGACGGGGATCACCGTGCTGCCCGGCTCGTCGGATCGGTTCGCGGCGGTCACGGTTACCACAGCGGCGTCCGGCCGGACCGCCACGTCCAGGTCGACGACGGCCACGTCGCGATAGCTCAGGCCGAATCCGAACGGCAGCAGGACCGGCTCCGGGACGTCGCGGTAGCAGTCCACCGAGCTCTGCCGGTCGTTGTACCGCACCGGGACGGCCGCGGGGTGCCGCGGCAGCGTCATCGGCAGCCGCCCGGTGGGCTCCGCCTCGCCCAGGAGCGCGTCGGCGGCGGCCTCGCCACCGTACGGGCCCGGATACCCGGCCCACAGCACCGCGTCGCAGTGCTCGAAGGCGCCGGTCAGGACATGTGGCCGGCCGGAGACGACGACGGCGGTCACGGGCGCGTCCGTCGCGCCCCGGACCGCCCGCAGGAGGTCGTCCTGCCCGGCCGGCAGCGAGATGTCGGCGAGGTCCACCCCCTCGCCGCCGGTGGCCTCGCCGGCCCGTCCGGCGATGGCGCCGTTGTCCGCGAAGGCGTCGTCGTAGGAGCGGTGGCTGGTGCCGCCGATCACCGCGACGACGGCGTCGGCGCCGGCGAAGGCCGCCGCCCCCACGTCGTCGAAGGTCTCGCCGACGGTGACCTCGGTGCCGGGCAGCGCGGCGCGCAGCGCCTCGGCGACGCTGCGGCCCGACCCGGCCGGCAGCGGCGGTACGTAGTCGCCGAGCAGCGCGGGGACGTCGTCGGCGTACGGGCCGACGACGGCGACCCGGCGCAGCCGGCCGGGGGCGGGGCCGAGCGGCAGCGCGGCGGTGCCGTCGCCGGCGCGGGCGTTCTTCAGCAGGACGAGCGACTCGGCGGCGAGCCGCCGCGAGGCGGCGCGCGTCGCCTCCTGGGCCTCCGTGAGGCGGACGACCGACCGGGCGGTGTCCGGGTGGACGGGACGACCGGCGTTGTCCAGGAGCCCGAACCGGTCCTTCAGCGTCAGCACCCGGCGGCAGGCGGTGTCGAGAGCGGCGGCCACTTGCTCGTCGTCAGCGGCCAGGGCGGCGAGGCCGGCGAACGACTCGTCCCACAGGGAGATGTCCACCCCTGCCAGCAGGGCGGCCCGGGCGGCGCTCGGCAGGTCTCCGGTCATCCCGGCGAGCCGGTCCACGGCGAGCCCGTCCGCCATCACGATGCCGTCGAAGCCGTGCCGGCCGCGCAGGTAGGTGGTGAGGAGGTCGTGGTTGGCGCAGCAGGGGACGCCGTCGATGTCGTTGTACGCGGCCATGAAGCCGAGCGCCCCGGCGCGCAGGCCGGACTCGACGGGCGGGAGGTGGATCTCGGCGAGGTCGTGCGGGCCGAGGTGCGCGGACTGGCCGTTGCGTCCGCCGACGGCCTCGCCCTGGGCGGCCAGGTGCTTGAGGACGACGGCGACCCCGCCGGCACCCACGCGGGAGCGCGCCTCGCCCTGCATGCCCTCGACGACGGCGCGGGTCAGCTCGGCGGCCAGCAGCGGGTCCTCGCCGTAGCACTCCTCGCCGCGTCCCCACCGGGGGTCGCGCAGCACGTCGAGGGCCGAGACGAGCGCGACGTGGACGCCGCTCGCCTCCAGTTCGGCGCCGACGCCGCGGGCGGCCCCGGCCAGGGACTCGGGCCGCCACGTGGCGGCGGCGGCGAGGTTGACCGGCAGGAGGGTGCCGCCGAGGGCCTGGTGCCCGTGCGGCGCCTCCTCCACCAGCAGCGTCCCGATGCCGTGCCGCCCCGCCCCGAGAACGGCGTCCTGGACGACCGCGGCGGCCTCGGCCCGCTCCTCGGGCCGGATGCCGTTCACCCACGACCTGCCGGACCAGGCGTCGGCCCGGAAGAGGCCGTACAGGGCGCCGAGCCCGCCCCACCGTTCGATCTCCTCGCGGGCGTAGCCGGTCAGCCGGAAACTGCCGCGCCGGTCCCGTTCGACGGTGCGCCAGCCGTAGAGGCGCTGGTTGACCTGGCCGGCCTTCTCCTCGACGGTCATGGCCGCCAGGAGGGCCTCGACGCGCGGCGCGCCCCCGGCGCCGGCCTCGGCCTCCCCGGCGCCCGGTGTCCACTTCCCGGTCACGTCGCCTCCGGCGCGAGAGCCGCGCTGTCGCTGACCGCGGAGTAGAAGCTGGTCCCGGTGGCGTCGGGCACGTGCACGGCGGTGACCCCGCGTGCCGCCCGGTCGTCGGCCGAGGCCGCGGTCTTCGAGGTGGCGACGGCCGGCCTGCGGCCCTGATGCGCCAGGTCCATCCAGGCGGTGAAGACCGCGCCCCCCGGCGCGAGGTCGGCGCGGTGGACCGGGACGTCGGCGTCGTCGACCTCGACGACGACGGCTTCCCGCCGCGGGGCGGGCACGGCGGCGCGGCGCAGTTCCTCCGCGACGCCGGCGAACGCGCGGCCGACGGGCTTGACGTTCCCGTCGGCGTCGAAGAGGCCGAGCGAGTACTCGAGTTCAGGGAAGTCCGCGAGCTTGCGGTCGACGTCGTGGGAGCACCACCACGTCACCCCCCACAGAGCCGGGCTGTCCGCGGCATGGCGGACGGCCTGCTCGCAGAACGCCGGCGCTTCGGACGCGTCGAGGCAGTTGAGGGGCGCGCCGATCTCCTGCAGCCACACCGGCCGGTCGGCGTCGGTGGCGAATGCGCGGGCGAGTTCGACGAGGTACTCGCCGTGCCGCACGCTCTGCGCCGACATGCCGCCGTAGCGCTGTGCGGTGCCGTTGAAGATCCACGAGTGGATCGCGGTGAGGTCGCCGAGCCGCGCCGCGTGCGTGGGCAGGAACGGATGGCCGTCGAGGTACCAGACGGCGTCGTACTCGGCGTGCAGGCGCAGGGCCCGGCCGTCCGCCGGTACGGCGTCCAGCAGCGTCCTGATCCAGTTCTCCGCCTGCTCGGACGACGCGCGCATCGGGGCGGGGTGCGGATCCCCGGAGAACTGGTTCACCTCGTTGCCCAGGGTGAGGCCGAGGTAGTTCGGGAGGTCGGCGAGGGCGCCGTGCAGCGCACGGGCCAGGCCGGCCTGTGCCTGCAGGGCTCCGGCATCGGTGAACATGTTCGTCGCGTGCCAGGAGGTCAGCCATGCGGGCACGAAGTCGTAGCTCGACATGTGTCCCTGGATGACATCGACCGACGCATCGAGACCTGCCTCGCCGGCGAGCCGGAGCAGCTCGCGCACGTCCGCGAGCGCCCGCGGCCGGATGAGCGTGCGGTTGGGCTGGAGGACCGGCCAGAAGGGGAAGATCCGGACGTGGTCGAGCCCCAGCGAGGCGATGTCGTCCAGGTCCCGGCGGAACTCGTCCCAGTCCGGCTCCAGCCAGGAGTAGAACCAGTCCTTGCGCGGCGTGTAGTTCACGCCGAAGCGCAGCGCGGTCATCCCTTGATGCCTCCTTGTTCGAGACCGCGCATGAAGAATCTCTGCAGGGCGGCGAAGAACACGATGATGGGTACGAGCGCGACGATCGTGCCGGCCGCGATGAGTCGTGGGTCGTCGTAGAACGTGCCCTTGAGCATGTTCAGCCCGACGGTGAGGGTGTAGTTCTGCTCGTCGGAGAGCACGATGAGCGGCCAGAGGAAGTCGTTCCACGAGCCGACGAACGCGAAGATCGCGACGACCGCCATCACGCCCTTGACCTGCGGCACGCAGACCCGCAGGAAGCGCTGCCAGATTCCGGCGCCGTCGAGCACGGCGGCCTCTTCGAGCTCGTCGGGGATGCCTGCGAAGGCGTTCCGCATCAGCAGCACGTTCAGCGGTGCCACGAGCGTCGGGAGCGCCACGCCGAGCAGGCTGTCGGTCAGGCCCGCGGACCTGACGAGCAGGAACTGGGCGATGATGACCGCCTCGACCGGCACGAGCAGCGCCGCCACGAAGAACGCCGTCACCAGGCCGCGGAAGCGGAAGCGCAGCCGGGCGAGCGCGAACCCGGCGGCCGTGGCGAACAGGACGTTCCCGCCTACGACGAGCAGGGCGACCAACCCGGAGTTCAGCACGAACCGCAGCACGGGAACCCGGTCGAGGACCCCGGTGTAGTTCTCGAGCGTCGGATCGGACGGCAGCAACTGCGGTGGCTGCGCGTAGAGGTCGTCGTCCGGGCCCTTCAGCGACAGCGAGAGCTGCCACAGCAGCGGTCCCGCGAGCAGGACGAGCATGAGGACGAGGACCGCGTACCGTGCGACCGATCCCGTGGCGATTCGCCCGCGCCGCCGGCTCATCGGTTCCTCCTCTGCCGGTTCTGCGCCACGAGCTGCAGCACGAGGAGGACGGCCATGATCGCGAACATGACGAGGCTGATCGCCCCGGCGTAACCCGTCCGCGCCTGGAGGCCCGTGCCTTCCCGCTGGATCAGCATCGTCATCGTGAGGTTGTCGCCGCCGGTGCCGCCGGTGCCGTCGGTCAGCACGTAGACCTCGCCGAAGACACGGAAGGCCGCGATCGAGGAGAACAGCCCGATGAGGCCCATCGTGTTGCGGACCCCGGGCATGGTCACGTGCAGGAACTTCCGCACCGGGCCTGCTCCGTCGACGGCGGCGGAGTCGTACAGCGACGGGTCGATGCTGGCCAGCGCCGCCAGGTAGATGACCATGTAGTAGCCCATGCCCATCCAGATCGTGACGAACATGGCGCTGAAGAGCAGGAGCCAGCGGTCGGTGAGGAACGGGACGGGCTCACCGACGGCCGACACCCATCCGAGCACCGCGTTGACCAGACCCCGCCGGTCCAGCAGGTTCGTCCACACCAGGCCCACGATGACCGGGGACATGATCACGGGCAGGTAGTAGCTGGTCCGGAAGAACCCCAGGAGACGGCCCTTGCCGGCCACCAGCGCCGCGAGGATCAGCGGCAGGACGACCATGACCGGTACGACGCAGATGACGTAGAGCGTGGAGTTGAGCAGCGCCGTCCTGAAGCGCGAGTCCCCCAGGAGTTCCCGGAAGTTCTCCACTCCGATGAACCCGCCGCCGCGCAGCAGGGTGGCGTCGGTGAAGGAGAGCAGCAGCGTGTTGAAGAAGGGGAAGAGGACGAACGTCGATATGACGAGGAGCGCGACGCCCAGGAAGAGCCACGGTACGTACCAACGACCCTGTGCCCAGTGCACGCGCCGGGCGGGGTGTCCGCGGCCCGCCCGGCGCACCCCCCGCCCGGGGGCGGTGGCCGTATCGGTCACTGCTTCGCGAGCCGGTCGTTGGAGTAGTCGACGGCGTCGTCGAGGGCTTCCTTCGCGGTCTTCTTGCCGAGCAGCGCGCCCGCGATCTGCTCCCGCAGGTTCTCCACGTCGGGGCCTCCCGAGAAGGCCGGCGGCCACCACACGACGGCCTCTCCGACCTGCTCGGCTGCTTCGGCCCGGAGCCGGACCTCGTCGGTGCCGTCGTCCTTGGTGAAGTACGGGTTGTCGAGTGTGCCCGCGGTGGACGGGAAGACCGACGCCTCCTTGGCGAAGGCCATCTGGTTCCCGGGGTTGGTGACGAACTGGGCGAACGCCTTGGCGGTCGCGGTGTTCTCCGACTTGGAGTTCACCACGAGGGATTCGAGGTACATGTTCGGCGCGGTGTTGGCGATGAGCGGACCCATCTCGACCGTCTTGGCGACGTCCGGCGCGGTCTTCTTGAGGTCGCTCAGCGTGTAGGAGCTGCCGGGGAGCCAGCCGAGTTCACCGGATTTGAACGAGTCGAGTTCGCCGGTCTGCAGCGCGTTGAGGGACTCTTCCGTGAGGCCGCTGTCCTTGTACAGCGCCTGGTAGCGCTCGACCAGCTCGACTCCCTTGGCGTCGTTGAACGTGAACTCGGTGCCGTCCTCGTTCATCAGCTCGGCGCCGTACATCCCGAACGTCTCGATGGTGGGCATCCGCCCGATCATGGAGATGCCCTCGTCGCCGCAGTTCTCGGACATGACGGCGGCCTGGTCGAAGAGCTCGTCGTAGGTCTCGGGGAGGTTCTTCGGGTCGAGACCGCACTGCTCGAACAGGTCGGTGTTGAAGAACGACGGGCCCGTGTTGAGGTACCAGGGGTAGCCGTAGGTGCCGCCGTCGATGCCGTCGAACGTCATGGCGTCCCACGCGGTCGGCAGATAGCCCCTCTCGGCCTCGGGATCGGCCTCGGCGACGTTGAGGAGCATTCCGGCGCCCGCCAGCGTGTAGGCCGCCTCGGGGCCCATGTCGACGACGTCGGGCAGGTTCCCGGCGGCGGCGTCGGCGGAGAGCTTGTCCTGGTATCCCTCGGCCGGCTGGTCCACCCACTTCACCGTGGTGCCGGGGTACTTCTTCTCGAAGGCGTCGACGACACCGTCGAAGTATTTCTCGTAGCCGCCCTTGAGGTTCCATGTCTGGAACGTGATCTTGCCGGCTATCTCCCCGTCGGCGTCGGAGCCGCCGGAGTCGGAACTCCCGCCGCCTCCCACGCCACAGCCCGTCAGGGCGAGGGTCAGGGCCGCGCCGGCGGCGACGCTCACGGACGCCCGGCGCTTGGTTCGGCTCATCGAGGTGCTCCTTTGCGGTCGGCGGAGGGCGTCAGCCGGAGCGTGACGACCTGGAAGGGGTCGAGGGAGAGTCGGTTGCCGTCATGCAGCGCGCGCCGGATGCCGCTGTCGGCGGTGAGGTCGCGTTCGAGGAGGTCGGTCTCGCGTACGGCGGCGTCGGCGCCGAGCACGTCCGCCCACCGGAGGGTGGCCGTGGCCCGGCCGCCCTGGGCCTCGTAGACGCGGGCGACGAGGTCGCCGCTGCCGTCGTCGGCGAGCTTGACGGTGTCCAGCACGGGCAGTCCCGTGGCCTGCGTCAGCCGCAGCAGCGGATCGACGGCGGGCAGGTCCACGACGACGGGTGCGCCCAGGGCGTGGGCGGCGGCCACGGTCGCGGCGTGGTCCTCGCCCGGGACGACGGCCCAGCGCATCCGGTGGACGCCGAGGTCGGTCTCGGGGTCGGGGAAGGTGGGCGCGCGCAGCAGCGACAGCCGTACGACGGCGCCGCCGCCGGGGCCGCCGAGGCGGGTGACGTCGCAGCCGTAGACGGAGTCGTTGACGACGCCGACGCCGAAGCCGGGCTCGGCGACGTGCACGTAGCGGTGGGCGCAGTCCTCGTAGTGGGCGGCGTCCCAGCTGGTGTTGGCGTGGATGGTGCGCTCGACGAAGCCGAACTGCGTCTCGTGGCGGGCGGTGGTGGTGTGCACGGCCAGCGGCAGCGCGACCTTCAGCAGCCGCTCGCGCTCGCGCCAGTCGGCGTCCAGCTCCATGGCGAGCTGCCGCTCGCCCGGCGCCAGGCTCATGCTCAGGGTGAGGCGGGAGCCGCCGGGCAGGCCCGCGGTGTGCTCCACGGCCACCTCCGCCGTGCCGTCCTCCCGGGTACGGGCCGTCACGGAGACGGGCTCGGTCAGATCGGTGCGCATGCGGGCCGCGTCACGGTCGATGTCCCAGGCGTCCCAGCGGACCGGCTCGTCGCGGTGCAACTGCAGTACGCCGAGCGGCTGCCCCTCGGGCACCAGCTCGCGGCCGGTGGCCGCATCGCGCAGCGAGACGACGTGGCCGGCCGCGTCCACGACGGCGCGGAGCAGGCCGTTGTCGAGTTCGTGTGCCCCGTCGTCCAGCGGGGTCAGCCGTACCGCCGCGGCGGCGGGGCCGGAGGCAGAGGCAGCCGGCGCCGTCTCCCACGCGCCGCGGCCGGCCCAGGGCAGAGGGGAGAGGATCCCGGCGGTGTGGTCCGTGGCGGCGGTGCCGGATCCGGCCAACTGCTTGCAGGAGCGGTCGATCAGGGCGGTGAGCCGCCCGGTCAGGTCCTCGTAGGTGGCGCGGGCCTCGCGGTGCACCCAGGAGATGGACGAGCCGGGCAGGATGTCGTGGAACTGGTGGAGCAGCACCGTCTGCCAGATCGCGTCCAGCTCGGCGGCCGGGTACTCCGCGCCGGTGCGCACCGTGGCGCTGGCGGCCAGGTACTCGGCGGTGCGCAGCAGGGCTTCGCAGCGGCGGTTGCCGGCCTTCATGGCGTGCTGGGAGGTGAACGTGCCGCGGTGCAGCTCCAGGTACAGCTCGCCGACCCACACCGCCGCGCCGTCGCCGTACTCGTCCTCCACCTCGGCGGCAGCGTCGGCGAAGAAGGCGGCCGGCCTGCGTACGGCGACGCGGGGGGCGCCCTCCAGGTCGGCGAAGCGGGCGGCGCGGGCCAGCATCTCGCGGGTCGGGCCGCCGCCGCCGTCGCCGTAGCCGAAGGGCACCAGCGAGTGCGAGGAGGCGGCCTTGTCGCGGAAGGTGGCGACGGCGTGGTGCAGCTCGGCGGCCGTCACCTCGGCCGCGTAGGTGTCGGCGGGCGGGAAGTGGGTGAAGACCCGGCTGCCGTCGATGCCCTCCCACCAGAAGGTGTGGTGGGGGAAGGCGTTGGTGTCGTTCCAGGAGATCTTCTGGGTGAGGAACCAGCGGAAGCCGGCCAGCCGGGCGAGCTGCGGCAGCGCGCCGGAGTAGCCGAAGCTGTCCGGCAGCCAGACCTCCTCCGGCTCCACGCCGAACCGCTCGGTGAAGTACCGCCGGCCGTAGGTGAACTGCCGGACCATCGCCTCGCCGCCGGGCATCGTCGTGTCGGACTCCACCCACATGCCGCCGACGGGCACGAACCGGCCCTCGGCGACCCGGGCGCGGACCCGCTCGAACAGCTCCGGGTAATACTGCTCCAGCCAGGCGAACTGCTGCGCCGACGACATCGCGTAGACGAAGTCCGGGTCCGAGTCCATCAGCGTCAGGACGTTGGCGACGGTCCTGGCGACCTTCCGGACGGTCTCGCGCAGCGGCCACAGCCAGGCGGCGTCGATGTGCGCGTGGCCGACGGCCGTGACCCGGTGGGCGCTGGCGTGGGCGGGCTTGGCCAGCTCGGGGGCGAGCGCCGCCCGCGCCCGGGGGACGGTGGCGGCGAGGTCCTGCTCGTCGGCGGCGTCGAGCGCCGCGTCGACCGCTCGCAGCAGCCGCCAGTGCCGGGGCTCGTCCTCGGGCACCTCGGCCGCGAGGCCGCCGGCGACCTCCAGGTCGCGCACCAGCTCCCACAGGTCGGCGTCGAAGTCGCACACCTCGGCGCGGGCGAGGCGGTACAGCGGCGCGGACCCGGCCGTGAGCTTGTCGCCGAGCGGCGTGGTGACGAACGGGGGCAGGCCGAGCACCAGCGGGTTGGCAGCGGCCTCGACGAAGACGGTGAACGTCCCGTCCGCGCGCAGCACCTCGGGCGAGGCGCCCGGGCCCGTCAGCCGGAGCCACCCGCTGCGCGGGTGAATCGCCTTGATGACCGAGCCGTCCGGCCGGTGGAGCATGCCCTCGGCCTGGCCGCCCACCGAGTGGTCCTCCCAGCCGAGTTCGAGCACGAGTTCGGTGATCCGCCGGGGGTCGCGGCGGGCCTGCTCGGGCACGGCGCCGTCCACGCGGAGCCAGGTGGTGCCCCAGGCCGGGCCCCAGGGGTCGCCGGCTGCGAGCGGCTCGTAGACGGGGGTGGACCGGCCCGGCAACGGCGCCAGGCCCAGCGCGTGCGCGGCGGGCACGGGCTCGCCGTCGCCGTCGACGGGCCAGGCGGAGACGTTCACGGCGGACAACCGCGTGTGGACCCGGGGTACCAGGCGCTGACGCAGGGCGCGTTCCAGCCGGTCGAGCGTCGTACGCGGCGCGTTGTGCATGTGTGCTTCCCTGGCCGGATCGTGATGGGTAATGAGCTGACCGGACACTAAGGCGCTTAAGTTGCCGGTGTCAACGGCTTCCGGACGTGAGATTCCGGGGCGAGCGGTGGCGGGACGCGCGGACGCCTGCCGCCGGCGCGCGTCAGCCCGTGCCGGCGGGCGTCTCGCCGACGGTGCTGGCCCGCGGCACCAGGGTGGGCACCCGCTCCTCGAAGTCCGCCACCCGCTCCCCCGCCAGGACCTCCAGCAGGCGCTCCGCCACGTCGGCCCCGAACCCGGCCGCGTCGCGCCGCAGCGCGGTGAGGGCGGGCTGGAGCACCGTGCACACGGGGGTGTCCTCCCACACCACCACCGCGACGTCCTCCGGGACGCGCAGCGCCATCCGCCGGATGGCGCCGACACCGGCGACGGCGAGCACTTCGTTGTCGTAGATCAGCGCGGTCGGCCTGGGGTCGCCGAGCAGCGCGGACGTGGTCGCGGTGTCGCCGGCGCCGGCGGAGAAGTCCGTCGCGTGGCTGCGGCAGTCCGCGATGCCGAGGTCGGCCGACGCACGCAGGAAGGACTCGACCCGCCGGTGGACGTGGAGCAGGGCTATCGGCCCCGACAGGTAGGCGATCCGCTCGTGACCGGTCTCCTTGAGATGCCGCATGATGGAGGCCATCGCCGCCGCGTCGTCGATGGACACCGACGGGACGACGCCCGCCGGGTCCGGCCCGCCCGCGATCAGCGCGGGCAGTCCGAGTTCCGCCACGGCCCCGGGCCGCGGGTCGTCGCGCCGCAGGTCCACCAGCACGACACCGTCGACCCGGTGCTCCCGCTTCCACATGTGGTAGACGTCGACCTCCTCGTCGACGGAGTCCACGACCTGCAGCAGCAGGGCGTACCGCCGACGGCTCAGCACCGCCTGCATGCCGGTCATCAGCCGGTGGAAGAACAGCTCCGAGCCGACGTCCTGCGCGCTGCGCGCGATCACCAGGCCCACGGTCGCGGTGCCGGCGCCGGTGAGCGCGCGCGCCGCGTGGTGCGGCGCCCAGTTGAGTTCGCTGGCAGCCTGGAGCACGCGCTGCCGGGTGGCCTCGGACACGCCGGGCTTCCCGTTGAGCGCAAAGGAGGCGGCGGCCTCGGAGACGCCTACCCGGTCGGCGATGTCGCGCAGGGTGGGACGGCGCGCATCGGTTCCCATGTGAAGCCCCATCGTGTCGAGGGTCGCTCATCGTAGCCCTGGCCTGCGGACGGGCGGAGCGCCCGGAGTGTGGTTGTTGCCCGGCAACTTTAGCGCTTAACCAGTGGCTGTTCGGCCACACCCTGGCCACCCGACACCATGCCAAGGGCCGGGCCCGCCAGATGCCGGCCGGCGGACGCGCGCAGCGTCAGGCGGCGTCAGGCGGCGTTCCCCGGACCGAACGTGCTGCGGCCCGAGCCGGCGACGTAGCGCGCGTAGCCGTCGCGGACGCCCTCGAACCGCGGGGACCGCTCGCCGTCGGGGCCCGCGCCGCTCGCCCGCGGCGGCCGGTCGCCTGTGACCGGCACCCGGACCTCGGCGGTCACGTTGACCGGCACGTCCACGGAGAGGGTGGTACCGCCGTCGGCCGTGCGCCACCGCACCCCGACCGGGCCGCGCTGGGTCGGCACCGTGCCGGCGGCGTGGGTCAGCGCGGTGTCCCGCGGCGGGTGGATCCGTACGGCCGCGGCGCCGGGTGCGGTGACCGTGACGCCGAGCAGCGCCTGCTGGACGTCGACCAGGGCCGTCGAGCCCCAGCCGTGCGAGAGGCTGTCGCCCCGCTCCGGCGCCTCCCAGGACTCCCAGGTAAAGGTCCCGCCCCGGGCCAGGAGGTTCGCCCAGCCCCTGGTGCCGGCGTCGGTGAGACGGTGCAGCACCTCGCCGTCGCGGCCGGCCCGGTGCAGGGCGGTCAGCAGCCAGTTCGCCGTCATGGGCCCCATCTGAAGGCCCAGCGCGACGAGGTGGTCGGCGAGGGCCGGCCAGTCGCTCTCCGGGGCGACGCCGAAGGCGATGGCGTAGGCGCCGGCGATCTGGGAGGCGTGGGTGCTCTGCGTGCCCTCGGCGGTGAGCCCGTCGACGTAGATCCCGTCCGGCCGCCGCAGCCGTGCGTTGACCGCGTCGCGCAGCCGGTCGGCGTCGGCGCGCAGGGCCCGGGCCTCGGCCTGTGGCCGGCCCAGCTCGGCGGCGGTGTCCGCGGTCCGGCGCAGGACGTCGACCGCGAGGATGCTCACGGTGGTACGGGCGGCGGTCTCCGTGTCGTAGCCGTACCGGACCGGCCAGTCGATGATGCCGCCCAGGTAGGCGCCGGAGCCGCCGGCGAGGTTGGTGACGAGGCCGGTGTCCGGGTCGACGTAGCGGCGGACGTAGTCGGCGACGGCCGACATCACCGGGTAGGCGTCGCGCAGCGTCGTGTGGTCGCCGGAGCGCAGGTAGTACTCCCACACCCAGCCGGGGTACATCTCGGTGAAGTCGGGGATGTCGCGCTTGCCGTCGCCGTTCGGATAGACCGCGTTGAGCCTGCCGTCCGGCCAGTGGCGCCGCTGCGACTCGGCGAACTCCCGGATCGCCTTGCGGGTCAGCACGCGCTCTCCGTAGCCCCCCATCAGCGCCCGGGAGATGTCCACCGAGTCCGCGAGGAACTGGCCCTTCTCGCGGGTGGGCGTGTCCAGGAACTGCTCCTGCGCGCTGTACACCGCCGACCTCCGCAGCAGCGTGAAGACCGCGTCCAGCGTCTCGTCGGAGCTGTGGAGCGTCGCCGCCCTGCCGGGGTCCACGTCGGTGTGCTGGACGAGCGCCGACACCGAGCGGGCGTCCAGCGGCTCGCCGGGGTTGTCGATCTGCAGATACCGGAACGCCTCGTAGGTGAACGCCTCGAACGTCTGCGGGCCGTCGTGCTGCACGTAGCCGTACGAGAGGTCGGTGTCCTGGTTGTCGTCGGCGGAATCGGACACGCTGCCGTCGGAGGCGTGGACGTAGCCCGCGTGCATGGACACGTCCCGGCCGGCGGTCCCGGCGCGGAAGCGGATCACCGGCCGGGCCGGGATGACCTTGCCGAAGTCCACGACCACCGCACCCGAGTCGAGGGTGGTGACGCTCGCGGGGCGCACGTCCTCGAAGGCGAGCCGGGGCTCCTGGCCGCGCAGCCCGGTGAAGGGCCCCGCCGGGTGCGCCCCGACGACCTGCGGCGCCGCCCAGGCGCTGTCCGCTTCGAAGCCCGGTTCGTCCCAGCCGTGCAACTGCCGCGCGAGCCCGCCGTCGACGTGCTCGACGTAGTCGCCGCCGTCGCCGTTGCGGCGCGGGGCCGTGAGCCAGGGGGCGCGGGCGACCTGCCAGGAGGCGTCGGTGACGACGACCTGGCGGGAGCCGTCTGCGTGGTCGACGACGAGCCGGACGAGCAGTCCCGGTGCCGCCGCCGGCCGGCCCTGGCCGCGGCCGTACCAGTGGACGAGCACGCCGACGGCCGCGGGGGCGCCTGCCCGCAGGGCCGGGGTGACGTCGGTGGCCTGGTAGTAGCCCTGGTCGGGGTGGTTGAACGCCTGGCCGCGGTCGACCGGCTCCCCGTTGACGCGCGCCTCGTACTGGTGCTGGGACGCCACGTACAGCCGGGCACGTACCACCGGGCTCGCCCCGACGGCGAACTCCTTGCGCGCCAGGGTGTAGTCGTCCGGCTCCTCGGTCGTCCGCCGGATCCACTCCGCCTGCCAGTCGCCGTCGGCGATCCCGGTGTCGAACGACGCGGGCGGTGCCCACGGCGACGCCTGCCCCGCCCGGTCCCAGGTCCGCACCGTCCAGCCGTACGTGGCGCCCCGCGCCAGCTCGGCGCCGGCGTACGGCACGTACGACTGCCGGCCGGAGTCGACCCGGCCGCTGTCCCACACCGGCTGGGTCGGTGTGGGACGGCCGCCGTGGGTGCCGGTGGCGAAGACCCGTACCTGGTAGGCCGTCTGGATCTCCCCGGGCCGGGTGTCCCGGGGCAGCCAGCCGAACTGCGGTGTGCCCTCCACGTTGAGCGGCCGCGCCCGGTCGCCGACGGTCAGGCCGGCGGGCGCGAGCGGCGCCGCCCGGTCGCCGTCCCGGGCATCGCGGGCGGCGACGGGAGCGGCTGCTCCGGACGCCGCGCCGAGGGCGACCGCCGCGCCCCCCGTCGCCAGGAACGTACGCCGCGACCATGGTGTTGCCATCTGTGCCTCCTGGGCTGCGTGTGGTGGCCGCCGGTCACGGTGCTCAGCGGCCCGCCCCCGCGTCGGCGAGGACGGCCTCTTTGACGGCGCCCGGGTCGCGCACGAGCCGGTAGTCGTACACCTCGGAGGGCTCCCATCCGACGTCGGTGGTGAACTCGCGCGTGGCCCACTCCGGCACCGGCTCTCCGTTCGCCTCCGCCTCCGCGACGGCCTCCGCCCTGGCGGCCTCGAACTTGCGCCTGGCGATGCCGTCGGCGTCCACGGGCGCCTCGTTGAATGTCGAGCCGCGGTCCGTGAACTCGTTGCCCTTCCAGTTGGCGAGGACGACGTCCGCGGAGGCGTCCGGGCCCGACTGCTCGAAGGCGTTGTACTCGGAGACGATCTTCGATTCGATGCCGCTGCCCAGGAAGTAGCCGTCACCGCCCCGGTCCTGGCTGACGAGCGGGTAGTCGGGGTCGTCGGTTGCGCCGGTGAAGTAGTTGTTGAACACGTGGACCCGGCCGAAGCGGACGCGCGGGCTGCGCTGCTGGGAGTCGTCGAAGAGGTTGCCGTGGTAGGTGATGCGCAGGTGGCCGCGGTCGCCTTTGCCGTCGCCCGAGCCGACGAGCATGGTCTTGTCATGGCCGAGGAAGGCGCTCGACGAGACGGTGACGAGGTCGGTGCCGTCCTCCATGTCCAGGAGCCCGTCGTGGCGCTGGACGCGTTCGCCGTGGAAGCCAACGGGTGCCTCGCTGTCGGGGAAGCGGCCGTCGCTGAAGGTGCAGTGGTCGATCCACACGTTGCGGCCCGTCACCATGGACAGCGCGTCGAAGCGGGCGTTCCAGGCGCCGTCGTCCCCGTCGGCGGGGTCCCAGTTGGTGAAGTAGTCGACGGGCGCCTCGAAGTGGAGGTTCCGGATGACGATGTTCGAGGTGGACCTGATGCTGAGGTAGACGCCGAGGAGCCGGGCGTCGTCGCCGAGGCCGACGATGGTGGTGTTGCTCGGCACCTCGGTCTGGATCTGCGCCTTCTGGTTGTTGGAGCCGGTCTGGCGCAGCTTGCTCTGCTCGTCGCACCAGGGATGCGCGTCGTCGCTCCAGCCGGTTCCGTCGGGGCCGAAGCAGGCCATGAACTTGTCGATGTCGTAGCCGGGCGCGTAGTCCTGCTCGCCGAGGATCGAGCCGTCGGCGGCCTCGGCTCCGTCGATGGCGCCGGACACCTGGATCACCTTCGGCCCGTCGGGGTCGCCGCCGTTGTCGAACGCGGTCTTCAGCTCGGCCCAGGTGGTGACGGTGTGGACGCTCTCCGGTGGCGCGCCCTCGCCACCGGTGGTGCCGTCGCCGGTGGCGGCCCAGCCGACGGGGGCGTCCGCCGCGGCCCCGGCGGCAGGCCCGGGCAGCAGCACGGCGCCCAGTGCCACGGCACACATGAGGGCTGTCCTGGCCTTCCGCATGACTCACTCCTGTCGTCCCTCGGGTATGGACGCGGTACGGCTCTTCGAGGTGGCTGCTGGCCCGTTCGCCGGCCGGGGGCCGCCGGCCGGTCGTCCTCGCGGGCGGTTCGGCGACCGGATCCCCGCTCGGCCCCGCGCGCCCGGCCGCTAGGGCGCCCGGCTGAGCCCCTCCCACCGGACGTGCCACGTCCCGTCCGCGGGGAAGCCCGGCGCGTCGCCCTCGGCGCCGTCCCAGCCGGCCGCCATCATGGCGACCGCGTACAACAGCCCGCCCGGTCCGGGGAAGTACGGCGTGGGAACCCGGGTGCCGCCGACGGGGTAGCCGGCGTCGTCGAAGGCGAGGTTCTCGTGCAGCAGGAAGTCCACCGCGCGCCCGGGTTCGCCGATGCGCGCCGCGTTCATGGCCAGCATCGGGAAGTCCCAGCCCCACGCCTGGTCCCACGCCCAGTGGTCCCAGACCTTGTGGGCCGTGGCGCGCGCGGTGTCCACGTCGGCTCCGTCGCCCGGCAGCCAGCCGTAGACGCCGGTCACCGCCGGGTGGTCGTTGACGTAGTCGGTCCACATGTTCTCGGCGCGCTCGTGGGCGACGTACAGCCCGTCTCGTACCGGAAGCTCCGCCAGGCCGGAGCGCACGGCCTCCCACCGGGGCTCGGGCGGCAGCCCGAGGCGCCGCCGCCACTCGGCCGCCAGCCGCAGCCCGAACCGCCAGTAGGACAGCTCGAAGGCGCCGTTGACCGTGTCCCTGGGGTCGCTGTTCTCCGAGACCAGGTGCAGCGGCGGGCCGAGCACGTAGCGGCCCGACTCCTCCCGGTGGGCGTAGGAGGCCATGAAGTCGGCGGTGGCGAAGACGACCTCCTGCCACTTGCGCAGGGTCCGGCGCTGCGGATGGGCCCGGTAGTCCAGCTCGGCGAGGAAGACGGGGTGGGGCTGCTGCCAGATCAGCAGCGCATTGATCTCGCCGGGCCCCGCGCGCCCGCCGGGATCGGTCATCTTCGGCCAGCGGGCGCCGCGATAGCCCTGCTCGGCGGCCCGCTGACGGGAGGAGTCCAGGAAGCCGCCGTAGACGTCGACGCTGCGCTCCAGCAGCGGCCAGCGGTTCCACAGCGCGTAGTGGGCCCCGTGCCACCAGTACATCTCCATGTGGAACTTGCCGTACCAGCCGTTGTTCACCAACCCGGACTCCTGCGGCGGGCTGCCGCCGGCCTCGTTGACCGCCATCAGGTACTGGCTCACCACGATCCTGCGCTCCAGCTCCCGCCACCGCGCATCGGTGCTCCGCGAGAGATCGACCGCGCCGCCGGAGTTCCACAACCGCGGCCAGGCCCGGGCGCTGGCGTCGGCGACGGCACCCGCGTCCGGCACCTGGGCGGCCCGCTGGGGGGCGAACAGGCAGGTCAGCTCGATGCGTTCGGACCGCCGTCCGCGGTGGCGGCGATCACCCAGCAGCAGGTAGCGGTGCGGCCAGCCGGGGACGGGTGACGGCGCCCGGCCGCCCGTCCAGGCGAGTCCCACGTGGTAGGTGGCGTCATCCAGCGTGCGGGCGATGTCCGCACGGCCGGGACCGACGGCCTGCAGCCGGGTGGCGTGCGCCTCGGGCCGGTCCCACACGCCCACGTAGGGCGCGGAGAACTTGTCCTTGCCGCTGGCGTAGGGGAAGTCGACGAAGACCCCCAGCCGGCCGTCGGCCACCAGCGGGGAGTCGATCTGCACGGCCACCGCGTCCAGGTCGGGACAGCAGCTCGTCACCACCGACACCGCGCTGCCCTCAAGGGTGAAGCGGCTGTGCAGGATCCCGGTCCACAAGTCCAGCTCCTGATGCCGGTCCCGCAGGTCGGCCTCCGTCGCCTCGGTGCCGTCTGCGCGCAGCAGCCGCAGCCCGATGCGGGCGAGGTTCATCCGGTTCGGATTGGCCCGCAGCCACTCGGAGATCGCCGGATGGTCCGGGTCCTCGATGTCGTAGCGCACCGGCCGGCCGTGAGTGTCCCACACCTGCCCCTGATAATCGGCCGGAGTCTCCCCGGGCGGCAGCGGGTCCGTGTGCCAGCCCCAGTGAGACATGGTGGCAAAGGGCTGGAACGTCTGCAGACCGGTGATGTCCGCGCCGAAGGCGAACTGCCCGTTGCCTACCTGCAGGGGCGTGTCCGGGTTACCGGCGGTGCGGATCACGGGATGCCGGGCGACGACGGCTCTGCGGTCGATCCGGCCGGGCTCTTGCCCCCGAGGGCGGGCGGCGGCGTCACCGACCCGCCAGCCGGCGACGACCGAGGCCGCGGCGCCGGTGACGCTGGTGCGTACGAAGGTCCGACGGTCGACTGCCATACATGCGCCCCCGGGGACGGAGTCATGTCGTTGAAACGCCACTGAAACGTTTCGATGAGGACCGTAACAGCCGGGCAGCCGACCAACAATCCCCGCGGCACGAAGTCTTGCGCGGGTGGAGTCGCTCACGTTTGGGGCCGTAGGAGTGATCGCTTGACAGCCTCCAGGCTCGGCGATCGACTCTGTGAAACGATATAAGCAAGCGCTTGTGAATCGGAAGGCGTCGCCGGGGAAGTCAGGTTCGTTGCCGGTGCTGGTGGTGGGGCGGGGAGCGCCGAAAGGGAGTTGTTTGCGGCGGATGACGGCTTGGCCGGCGGCGAGGGAGACGGCCAGCGTGAAGCTTCCCCTTGATCGTGGACACCTGGAGACTGGGACGTGAGGTTCCAGAGGAAGTAGCGCCAGGTGAGAAGTAAGTACACGAAGCGGTACTCGGAGGAGTTCAAGCGGGACGCGGTCGCGCTGGTCCGCTCCTCGGGGAGGACGGTGGCCGAGGTCGCCCGCGAACTCGGGGTCAGCGGCGAGAGCCTACGGGCCTGGGCCAAGCAGGACCAGGCGGCATCACTTACATCGCCACCGGCGAGGGCTGGCTGTATCTGGCGACCTGGCTGGACCTGGCGACCCGGGAGGTCGTCGGCTACTGGATGGCCGACCACCACCCCGCACCGACACCGCACAACCTGATGACAACACGCCTGCCGCTGCCGCGGACGGCCACAACGCCCCCCAGCAACAGCTCATCCACCGAGCCGGACGAGACACGACCTCACGTCGATGATGCTCCGGCGACTCGGCGGACACCCGACACGCCAGCCGCAGACCCGGATCCGGAAGCACGACCCACGCCCACGCCCGGTGCCGGTCGTCTAGCCCCCGGGGCCCTACGCGAGCAGGTCCTCACGCACCTGCAAGCACACCCCACTGAGGCGTTCACCGCCACACAGATCAGCCCGGCGATCGAGAGAAGCTCCGGGGCAATCGCAAACGCCCTGGCCACCCTGACCACCAAAGGGCGGGCCGAACAGGTCACCGACGCACGCTACCGCCTGGCCGACGACGGGGGCGCCGACGCCCACTGACACCAACCACCGGTCCGTGCCCGCCGCACCCGCGGCGGGCACGGACCGCATTAACGCCAAGTGCAAGCTCTCCAAGAGAGATAGCGATCGACGCTGCCGGACTCCGACGACACAGTCTCCTTCAGGGCCTCGACGGGCCAGAGTGAGCCTGGCGGTGCCCCGCTTCACTGCCCATCAGGAGCGGGCCCGGGCGAAGAGGGGTGTGAATGCGCCAACTCACCTGCTGAGGTGGGTATTTCCCAGACGTTTTCGGTGCTATTCGCTAACGTTCTCTGCCACATCGGTCACTCGTCCGCCCCTTCCGCGCGGGGCGCAGCCCAGGGACAGTGCGTGCCTGGAGAAGTGGAGTACTAGGCGGTGCCGGGTCGGATCACGCCCATACACAATCGGACGTTCAGTTCGGGTGACCCTTCCACGGTGAAGTAGTGGTCCCTCTTGTTGTGGGGAACTCGCTCGCAGTCGTCCGAAGAGCTCCGGCCCTCGATACGGCCGATGACCACGAGGCCGGAGGGTCGGCACTGCTTCACGGTCCACGCCGTCCCCTCGGGTCCGCTGCCGATGCAATCGCCCCGGTCCGCGTTGTACGCGGCGCCGTCGCTGTGGCGGTACACCAGACAGACCGTCACGTCGGGATCGCGGGCGGAATAGCGCCACTCGACGCGGTCGACGTAGTCGCACACGCTGCGGTCAGTGGTGTTGTCGAAAGCGCGCAGGACCTCGAACACGCCACCCCCACCGCACTTAGCCGGCTCGAAGTCCATGTCCTGCATGGTCCCGGTGTTGCGAAAGCAGTCGCCTTGAGACACGTCGACGAAAGCGTGGCCGGGTTCAGCCGGGTCACCGGACGGGCCAGCCTGGTGTGTGGCGCCGGCGCCGCCCCGGTCGGTCAGCGCGGTCGCGATCCACAAGGCGCCGAACATCACGACCGCCGCGAGGGTGAGGACGGCCAGCCGCATACGCCACGAACGCGAGGGTCGTGCACCCGGTTCTGGTTCCGGTTCCGGACTGTTGGTCGCTTCCGTTGTGAAGATCTTTGTCGGGTCGAGGTCGTGGGGTCCGGGGAGGACGGCGGTGGGTTCGATCTCGGTGTAGCGGCGTAGTTCGGTGTGTTGTTGTCGGGTGAGCGTGTGGACGGCTTCGGGCCACAGCCGTGGGGGCGGGGGCGGGGGCGGTGCGTCGATCACGGCCAAGAGGGCTTGTGCATCGGGTCGTTCGGCGGGGTCGCGGGCCAGACAGGGCTCGATGACGCGGCGCAGCGCCGAGGGAATCTGCTCCAGGTCCGCGGTGGCCATCATGACGTTGAAGCGGATCTGCTCACCGGTTGTCCCCCGAAAGGGATTGCGGCCGGTGGCAGCGATCGCGAGCAGCGTCCCCAGCGAGAAGATGTCGCTGGCAGGGGTGAGGTCGGACATCCCCATCGCCTGCTCGGGCGACATGAACCCCGGGTTGCCGATCACCACTCCGGTACGAGTCACCGTGACGAGCTGAGTCTGATCAGACGCTCCGGCTTCCAGGCCCGCTGACCTGGCGATGCCGAAATCGATCACCACAGGCCCGTCGTCGGCCAGCAGCACGTTGGCCGTCGACAGATCGCGGTGGATGAACTGCGCGGCATGGATGTCGCGCAGGGCGGTGGCAATGCCTGCCGCGAGATGCAGCACGGAGTTCTCCGGCAGCGCCGCGGACTCGCTCAGAGCGCGGTGAAGGGTGGGCCCGTGATGGAACTCGTAGGCCAGCCAGGGAACTCCGGCATCAGCGTCGGCATCGACCACACGCGCGGCACGAGGGCTGCGGACTCTTCGTGCAGCGACGGCCTCCCGGCGCAGACGTTGCCGGAACGTGTGGTCATAGGCCGCGAAAGCATCGCGCACGAGCTTGACCGCAACGAGACCACCCGCGGCATCGGAGGCCAGTAACACCCGGCCCATGCCGCCCTCACCCAGCACCGCACGCGTCCGGTACGGCCCAACCGAGCGCGGATCAGACGGCGCCAAGTCCCACACAGACAGCCTCCCCCAACAATCCTGTTCGACTCAGCGAAACCTGCTATTTCGCGGGGCCAACCATGTATATCAACGTGTAGACCCCCGTGTCCTTCATGGTGGGTTCCCCCTTCTCGTCCATCGGGGCAGCGGTGAGGTCAACCGACCATTTCTTGTTCACGAAACGGAAGAAGCCTCTATCGTTCATGGCCTTGCTGAGCCCTTCCTGGGTGAATCCACTGGACTTGAACTCTTCGAGCGTCGCCGTCACCGCCTTCTTGGGCAAGCCGATGACCTGCGCACTGTGGAATTCACCCTCAATGGGTTCCGAGGCCGCCTTGATCTCGTATCCGAGAGGCAAGGGGACCTCCGGAGGCCACTTGTCGGGCACCTCGTCCTGCTTCTCCAGGGTGTCTTCCGACTGTTCGGCGGAGGGGGCCGAGGAATTGGCGGAGTCGTCGGCGCGGGACGGGGCGTCCTCCTTCTGTTCGGAACAGGCGGTCAGCAGCGCCAAGGAGACAAGGCCGGCTGCGAGCGCTGCGCTGGGACGGAGCATTGGGCTGGTCCTTCCATCGATGAGAGTGGGAGTGAAACGCGGAGTCAGTTCGCGGCTTCCTCCGCCTTCTCCAGGGACTCGGCCAACACCGGCATTCCGCCAGGCCAGCGGATCGAGAGCACCGTTGGTGAGGCAACCGAGGCGAACTCGTCGGTGCCGAACAGTTGAGCAATCCGCCCTGCCGCGAAGGCCGACAGCGCGTTCAGTTCCTCGCTGGCCAGATCCAGTTCAGCCAACTCGGACGTAGGGGAGTACAGGACGATGACATCGGATTCGAGCCGGCCCAGACCCTCGTAGTCCAGGGTGTACATCATGCCGTTGTCGTCGGAATCCAGCTCGGCCACCGAGTCCGCCGGCCGCATGCCCAGCCCTTCGAGTACCCGGACGACCGGGCTGGCATCGGAGAAGACGTGGACCCTTTTCCGGGGTGGATCGTTGACGATCGCCGCGAAGGACGATCCAGCGAGCCCGTGCTGCTTGCCGAGTTCGGCAAGCCGGGCATCGGACTCCGCGAGCAGCTCCTTGCCCTCCGCGGCCACGCCCAGCGCTTTCGCGGTGGTGGCGATGACGCCCTCCCACGGTTCCACCGAGGCACCCACAGGCCGGGCCACGACCGGTGCGATCGCGCTGAGTTGCTTGTACTGCTCCTCGGTCAGGCCCGAGTACGGAGCGAGAATGAGGTCGGGGTCGGTCGCGGCGATCTGTTCCTCGGGTAGTGCCCAGCTTGCCGAGCCGCCGCCGCTGAAGAGGACAGGGGCGTCGAGCCCTTTGTCCTCGTATGCCTGCGCAACCCAGGGCAGCATTCCCTTGCCCGATTCGGAGTCCTCCTCGGGGATGCCGACCGGGAACGTGTCCAGCGCGATCGCCGCCTCCGCGGCGCCCCAGCCCCAGGTGGCCACCCGTTTCGGCTTGGACCGGACAACCGTCTCCCCGTAGTCGTGCTTGATGCTGACGGGAAAGGCGTCGGCTGCGGCTGCGGGTGTTTTCCCCGGCGCAGCTTCACTGTCGTCCCCGATCGGCCAGGGGACGGCGAAGGCTATGGCCACCGCTACGGCGACGGCGACCACGGCGGCCAGCACGAGCAGCCCGGTGCGCGGCTTCCTCCCTGGGGCCCCGGGCTCCTCGGCCGGGGACGGGTCGGGACTGGCGCCCGGCTCCGCTTCCGTCGTGAAGATCTTTGTCGGGTCGAGGTCGTGGGGTCCGGGGAGGACGGCGGTGGGTTCGATCTCGGTGTAGCGGCGTAGTTCGGTGTGTTGTTCTCGGATGAGCGTGTGGACGGACTCGGGCCACAGCCGTGGGGGCGGGGGCGGTGCGCCGATCATGGCCAGGAGGGCTTGTGCGTCGGGCCGTTCGGCGGGGTCGAGGGCGAGACAGGGCTCGATGACGCGGCGCAGCGCGGAGGGAATCTGCTCCAGGTCCGCGGTGGCCATCATGACGTTGAAGCGGGTCTGCTCGCGGGATATGCCCTGAAACGGGTTGCGGCCGGTGGCTGCCGTCGCGAGCAGAGTCCCCAGGGAGAAGATGTCGCTGGCAGGGGTGAGGTCGGACATGCCCATCGCCTGCTCGGGCGACATGAATCCCGGGTTGCCGATCACCACTCCGGTACGAGTCACGGTGACGAGTTGAGTCTGGTCGGGTGTCCCGGCCGCCGGGCTGGCTGATCTGGCGATGCCGAAGTCGATCACCACGGGCCCGTCGTCGGCCAGCAGAACGTTGGCCGTCGACAGATCGCGGTGGATGAACTGGGCGGCGTGGATGTCGCGCAGGGCAGTGGCGAGTCCTGCCGCGAGGTGCAGCACGGTGTTTTCCGGCAGCGCCGTGGTCGTGGTCAGGGCGCGGTGGAGTGTGGGTCCGTGGTGGAACTCGTAGGCCAGCCAGGGGACTCCGGCATCGGCGTCGGCGTTGATCACTCGGGCGGTACGGGGGCTGCGGACTCTTTGCGCGGCGACGGCCTCACGGCGCAGACGTTGCCGGAAGGTGTTGTCGTAGGCGGCGAAAGTGTCGCGTACGAGTTTGACCGCAACGAGGCCGCCCGCGGGATCGCAGGCCAGTAACACCCGGCCCATGCCCCCCTCGCCCAGCACCGCGCGGGTCTGGTACGGCCCGACCGTGCGCGGATCAGCCGACGCCAGGTCCCACACAGACAGCCTCTCTTGATGAAGGTGGTGCGACTTGACCTCGTTTCCGAGGATCGCGGCCGGTTTTCCTGTAGCCGGGAGTGTGCGTCACTCTAGTCGATGACGACCAGGGCTCATTGAGGTTCCGGCAAGGTGTGGATCGCCCGGCGCTAGAAGAAGCTGTGGGTGCGGAGCGGCTCCTCCGCAGCCAGTTGGCCCTGCCCGTGCATGACGCGGCACCCGCGTCTCGCGGACCTCAACTGGACCGTGTGGGACGGCGTGAGCGTGCGGGACGTGGAGGACAACCGACTGGCGATTCTTGACGTAGCCCGAGCGGTCACGGGATAGCCCACCGCCCCCGACGATCATTTACGGGACAGCCTTTAGTAGTGCTTGACCCGGATAGTGCTAGTGTCCTGAGTCGTGGTTTCGCTGGCGGTTGTAGGGTGGGGTGATGCCTGGTCCGAAGCCGTTGCCGGTGGTGCTGTCCGATGATGAACTCCGGGTGTTGAAGGGCTGGGTGAGGAAGCGGACCGCTGCTGCGTCGCTGGTGCTCCGGTCTCGGATCGTGCTTGCCTGCGCGGAGGGTCTGTCGAATGCGCAGGTTGCGGATGGCCTGGGCATTTCGCGGGAGACGGTACGCAAGTGGCGGGCCCGTTTCGTCGCTGACCGGCTGGAGGGTCTGACGGACAGGCCGCGTCCGGGGCCGCCGCGGAAGGTCACGGACGAGCAGATCGAGGCCCTGGTGGCCAAGACCCTCGACGAGAAGCCGTCGTCGGGGGATTCGCACTGGTCGACGCGGTCGATGGCGCAGGCGACCGGCATGTCGCAGTCGGCGGTCTCCCGGATCTGGCGGGCCTCCGGTCTCAGGCCCCACGCCGTCGAGACCTGGAAGTTGTCGACGGATCCGGAGTTCGTGACCAAGGTCCGCGACGTCGTGGGGATCTACCTGGCTCCGCCCAAGAACGCCCTGGTCCTCGCGGTGGACGAGAAGTCGCAGATCCAGGCGCTGGACCGCACCCAGCCGATGCTGCCCATGGCGCCGGCGACGCCGGCGAGGATGACGCACGATTACGTACGCCACGGCACGACCAGTCTGTTCGCGGCCCTGGACATCGCCTCCGGGTCGGTCATAGCGCAGTACTACCGCCGCCACCGCCACCAGGAGTTCCTCCGCTTCCTGAAAACCATCGACGCCGCGGTCCCCAAGGACCTCGACCTGCACCTGGTGCTCGACAACTACGCCACGCACAAGACAGAGGCAGTGAAGAAGTGGCTGATCCGCCACCCACGCTTCCACCTGCGCTTCACCCCGACCTCCGCGTCCTGGCTGAACCTCGTCGAGCGCTGGTTCGCCGAACTGACCACCCGCAAACTCCGCAGGTCCGCGCATCGGAGTGTCACCGAACTTGAGCGCGACATCCGGCAATGGATCAACGAGTGGAACAAAGACCCCAAGCCGTTCGTCTGGGCCAAGACCGCCGACCAGATCCTCGACACCCTCACCGCATACTGCCAGCGAATTAACGACTCATGACACTAGCACCTCGCCCGATAGTCCCTCGGTGTCGGCTGCCGCGTCGTAGGAGCGGACGAGCTTGACGGCGTCCGCGCTGACGGTGCCCTGGCCGTTCCCGGAGACCGTGATCGATCTGGTGCCCTGCTTGTAGCGGTAGGTGCCGAGCTTCACCCACCGGTCGGCGTCCTCGGCCTGGTCGACCTTCCTGGTCGCCTGACCGCGAGGCGGCCCCAGTTGCGGACGAGGACGGTGGGTCGGTGGTCGGTGGTCTGTTCGGGTGGTGTGGTGGGTGAAGCCGGGGTGTCTGCAGGCGATGCGCCAGCGGTCGCGGCTGTTGCGGTTCTTGTCGTGGTAGTGGGGCAGGTAGGCCGTGTGCCGGGCGACGGCGCCACGGGCTTCGTCAGACGTGGTCACGGGCCCGTTCGCCGACGGCCGCGCCGCCCTGCGCTTCTGCGCCGCCCGCGACCGGACGACCATCACCTGCACCGGCCGCTACCTCAGCAAGGACGCGGCGGACTTCACCCTCCAGTGCAGGCCCCCCGGCGAGCAGCCCTACGGGGGCGGTGCCGGACGGAGACGTGACCGGTGCGGCTCACCGCGTGGTGCACACGTATGTGATCCATCTGCCGCCGCCCGCACGGGCGATGGCGTCGCGGGTGGCCTCGCCCGGCGAGTCGCCGCTGCCGCCGTGGTACCTGCGGGTGCTGCTGTTGTAGGCGACGGCGCCGCAGCCGTTGACAAAGGTCGTCAGGACCTTGCAGTCGCTGCGGTTGCACCTCTTCAGCGCCGCCGCCCTCGCCTCGGCCGACGAGTCGTAGTCCCACGATCTGGCGTATCCGCCGGAGCGGTTCACCGCTATCGCCCCGTAGTTCTTCGGAGGGGGCGGCGGTGGCGGAGGGGGTGCGGCCGGCCTCCTGGACGTCCTGGTCGGGGTGGGGTCGGGCGGATCGGGCTCGTCCTCGGGCGAGTGGTAGTCCGGCGGATCGGGGTCCGGTGGATCGTAGGTCGACGGTGTGCGCCACGACGGGGTTGTGGGGACGTCGCCCACGGAGGTGCCGGCCGCGGAACCGGTGTCGTCCTGCGCGGCCTCTACGGCGAACAGGGCGAGCAGGGCCACGACGACCGCGGCCGCGACACCGGCGCCCTTGTTGGGCGGAGTATTCGCGGGCGGGCGGGGCCCCGTCGGTGCGCCGGGAGCGCCGGGCGGTCGTGGGGAGCCCGCTGAGCCCCCGCGGGAGTGCCCGCGCCGGGCTCCGCCGGCGGCGGGCCTGGTGGAGGCCGACCCGCTCGCGCTGGTGAGCGGTGCCGCCCACTGCCCGGGTGCGGGTCTGGCCGCCGGGTCCCGGTCCAGGCCGGCGCGGGCCAACCGACCGAGCTCGGGGCTGAGCGAGGACAGCGCGGCGGGGTCCGTGGAGGTCTGGTCGCGGGCGAGCAGGCGGACGGCGAGCAGCGCGAACTTGTACGCGTCACCGGCACGGGTCGCCTTCTCCTCGCCAGCGGGGATCTCCCAGTCGGGTGTCTCGGCCTGGGGCAGCGCGGTCGCGCCGTGCAGCCGCACGGCGTCGCAGTCGATGAGGAAACAGCCGGGACGCGGGCCGGTGGCGAAGAGGAGGTTCTTCGGGGAGAGATCACCGATGACGATGCCCAGGGCATGGAGCCGGTCGAGCGTGTCCGCGAGGTCCGCCAGGAGCAGGAGCCTGTCGCGTTCGCTGATGACGAGGCCGATGCCGGCGACATAGGCGTCGTCGTTGAGCAGGTACTCCATGTTCGCGAGGCGTCGCGACGTTCCGGTGCTCCCCTGCAGTCTCTGGAGGGTGAACATGAAACGGTCGGGCACCGCCCGCATCAGGAAACCGCAGGTGATGCCCTGCTGCCGGACCACGGCGGCGGGCCAGGCCGTTCGCTCGCACAGCCATCGGCCCTGCGCGGCGGTCAGCCCCACCAGCGCTTCCAGCGCGGTCACGTCGAGTTGGGGGAGCACGGCGGGGGCGTACTCCTTGTAGACGGCGTCCCAGCCGTCGCCCTGTGAGGTGTTGACCTTCTTGTTGGTCACCTGGTGCACGGTGCCCTGCCCGCCCTGGCCGAGCCGGCGGCCCAGCGCAAGGGTGCGGTGGTCGACGACGGATGGCCGACGGGACGTCACGGTGCCGACGCTCCCGCGCGGGGCCAGATCGCGAGCAGCGTCCGGTCGTCGTCGAAGGTCTCCTTGGAGAAGTCCAGGAGATGCGCCAACCAGGGCGGTGACGGGGGCTCGGGTGCGCCGAGGTTGCGGGCGAACAGGGCGCCGACCGGGCCGTCGCCGTCACCGAGCGGGTCGCCGAAGCCGTCCGTGCCGATCAGCACGGCCTGACCGGGCACCGGTCGGACGCGGACCTGCGGCAGGGGGTCGGGCACCCGGGGAAGCGGGCGCACCTCGTTCGACACGACGGAGCTGTCCGAACCGGTCTTGCTCGCGAACAGCGCTCGGTAAGTGCTGCCCGCCAGGTCCAGCACCCATGCCCCGGAGTCCCCGACGGACCCGATGTCCACCGTGTGTCCCGCGGAGTCGGAGTGCGCCACCCCGAAGACGAGGGTCGTCGCGTACAGGCCCGCTACCTCGCCCGGTTCCGGCTCCCGGCCACCTGTCTGCCATTGGGCCAGCTCCCCCAGCTGGCTGGCGGCGTGGTGGGCGACGTCGCGAAGGTCGACGGGCCCCGGCTGCCGGGACAGCAGCTCCAGCATGCGCCGCACCGCCGCCCGGCAGGCCTCGGCGGCGCCCAGTTCGGCGTGCGAGGCGCTGGACACGCCGTCGGCGACGGCGAACACCGTGCTTCCGGTGGGCTCGTGCACGGCGGCCCGTGCGGCGTCCTGGCGGGGCTGGCGGTGGTAGCGGTGCTTGGCGCCCCGGACCGTGGCGAAGCGCAGGGTGAGCAGCGGGGTCGACCAGCCGTCGCATTCGGTGTCGGGGTGGTCGTGGGCGAAGAGGCCGACCGGTGGCCGCGCCTCGAAATCGGGGCCGGGTTCCCCCACCGTGAGGCGCCGCCAGGGCGCGTCCCGGACCGGAGGCGGGGCCGAGGGCGGGGCGGGAGGCGGCGGGACGACGGGCGGGGTCGTGGGCCGGGCGGGTATGCCGGTGCCGTGGCTGCGGCCGCCTCTGCCGGCACCACGGGCGCCGGGGCCCGCGGGCCCCGTCATCAGCCGACCTCGTCGATCGCCATGCTGAACTGGTCCGGGCGGTTCACCACCAGCTGTGGGTTGCCCGCGTTCAGGGACTGCCCCGAGGCGACCAGGCTGGCGGTGAGCGCGTGGAAGAACTCGGCGACGGCCCGGCCGATGTCCGTACCGGGCTTGGCGACGAACGCGAACTCCTTGCGCGTCGCCACCTCGACCATGGTGGACGCCTGTGCGTCGCCGATGCCGCACGCCACGATGTTCGGGGCGGTGGGTGTCCGCTCCTTGTCGACGAGCGTGCCGTGCGGCAGGCGCCAGGCGCCGCCGTCGGTGGGCTGCCCGTCGCTGAGGAAGAACACCACGGGGCGGTGGACCTTGTAGCCCTCCGCGCGCAGCCGCCGCACGTCGTGCGGAATGCGGTTCACCAGGTCGTCGAAGGCCGCCCGGTAGTCGGTCAGGCTCCGGATGACGACCTCCGGCAGGCTGGTCGCCGAGCGCATGTCGGCCATCGGCAGTCGCACTTGTACGTCGTCGGAGAAGCCCAGTACGGTCAGCCGCAGTTTCGCGGACACCATGGGCTCCGCCCTCAGTCCCTCGCACAGCGAGACCAGCCCGCCGGCCAGGTCTTCCCGGTACGGCGCCATCGACCCCGACTCGTCGGCCAGCACATACGCTGGCAGTAGCACACCCCGCGGTTCCGCCACGCGGACTCGCCCCCGTTCCACATCCGTTGTGGTTCCCTTGCAGTTTCCTGCCAATGTCACCACAAGTAGACACGAGGCCTACGGTCCGTGTGACTTCGTCGCAGAATCTTTATTACACACCGGTGTGGGTGTGGGCGGCCCATGTCGTGGGTGTTCGCGGGTAGTTGGCTCGAAGTGCGCGTACCGCGTGGTGCAGGGCGGTGGGCGCGTGCGTGAGGTCGGGCGCGGTCCGGCCGTCCTCGGTGAGGCGTCCGTAGAAGTCGGCGGCCAGTTGCTGAGCGGGCCGGTCGCCGACGGGCCACAGCGTGCCGACGACGTGCGGGTATCCGGAGAGCTGGAACGCGCCCGTGAGGTGCAGTGCCTCGTCGGGGAGCCTGGTGACCGTGGTGGAGCAGGCGGACAGATAGGCGAGACCGCCGTTCAGACGCAGGGCGGCGATGTCGGAGACCGTCAGCGGGTCCCGCTGGTGGTCGCGGAGCAGCAACTGCCCCTGCCAGGGGTCGATCCGGGCGGGCCGGTGGTGGCAGGCGATGTGGACGACCGGATGGCCGGCCAGGGCGGCGAGCACTGAGGCACGCGTCGGGTCGGGGAGGACCGTGGCGCCGGGGACCAGCCCGGCGAGCAGCGCGGCCTCCGCGGCGGCACCGGGGAGGGCTCCGGTGCCGGGCGCGTCGGGGACGGCGACGATCGCGGTGCGGAGGCCGGACCGTGCGCGGGGACGGTCTGCGCGGGCGCGGGCCAGGCCGCGGACGGTGGTGGTGTAGGAGGACACGACCCGGTCCAGCCCGGTCCGTGGCGCCCGCCGGTACGGGGAGTCGTCGGCCAGGTCACCGTGGTGTCCGGCGGCGTGCAGCGGCAGGTGAGCCAGGTTGCCGACGGGGCACCACCACAACCGTGGCCAGGGTTCGCCGGGGGCCGGTGGCGCGGTGTGCCCCAGTGCGGTGAGCACCGGTTCGGCCACGGTGTCCCAGAGCCAGGCGAGCACGTCCAGCACCTGGCTCTGCGCGGCCCTGCGCGCCATGGGGCCCTTCGTGGGGTCGACCGAGCTGTCGAGGGCGGCTCCGAGGGCCCTGGCCTGCCGGACGACGTCGGACTCCTGCAGGTCGTGGAGGGGGACGACCGACACCGGATCGTCGGGGTCACCGGTCAGCACGAGCGCGTCGCACCGCTTCGGCATGGCGTAGACGTAGACGACCGGGCCCTCGGCGGCAGTTGTGGTGAGGACGGCGGCTCGCGGCGGCATGAGGAAGTCCGCGAAGCCGTCCAGCGTACGGATCCGGCGGAGCAGCGCGTGCCACGCCGTCCGGGTCTCCAGCCGGACGGCGGCACGGGTTTCGGGCGTCACCGGCGAATCCTGGAGGGCCGGGACCGGCAGGTCGAGGGCCTGGCACCGGTTCCTCAGGTCCACGAAGGCGGCGGCGAGATCAGGGGCCGCCGAATACAGCCGGTCCAGATCCGTGCCGACGGCGGCGACAGACTCGGCGGTCAGCACGCCGCGTGACTGCTCCAGCAGTTCCACGGCCTGTCCGGGGCGCCCGGCGGACATCGCGGCCCCGGCCAGCGCGGGTGCCAGCGCGCCCAGATTGCCGAGCACCTGCCCTCGGTCGCCGAGGTCCAGGGAGCCCCCGCCGAGCTGCGGCAGCAGGGCCACGATCGACTCCGCCGAGGACAGTGCCTCGGTGGCGTCGGCCAGCGCGGCGAGCAGGCGGTGGCCGTGGATGCGCGTCTCGGGCTCGGCGGACTCGTCCCCGGCCACCGTGCGAGCGGCGGACAGCACCTCTTCGAGCAGAGCGTGCTCGCCAGTACGGTCGTACAGCAGAAAGAGCACGAGGGCGTGCTGGTAGAGGGCGCCGGAGTGTCCCAGGGCTTCGGGGCCGGTGCGGGCGACCACCTCGTGGGTGTGCGTGAGCGCCTCGTGGAGCAGGACGGCGTCCTCGTTCCGCAGCGCGGTGAGCACGAGCGCTCTGACCAGCAGGCTCCGGGCCTCGACGGACACGGCGCCCGCGTCACCGGCTTCGGCACCGCCTTCGTCCTCGGCTCGGGCGACGCACTCCCGGCTGACCCCGAGCGCGTCCTCCAGGGCGGATTCGTCGTCGCCCCGGACGGCCCGGGTCAGGAGAGCGTCGGCAAGCCCGTGACGCAGCCGGGCACGGTACGGGTGGTCCGCGGGCAGCGTGGCCAGCCCCTCGCGGCAGACCTCGACCGCCTCCGCGATGTCCTCCTCCCGCCCGGTGCGCGCGAAAGACATCTCCAGCGCGGAGCAGAGGTTGCCCAGGAACATCGCCCGGTGGGGATGGTGCCGGGGAGCGGCCTCACAGGCGTCCCGGCAGGCCGTGACCGCGTCCCGCACCGGTGCCGAGTCGCTCGTGTACCAGGCCAGGCGTAGCAGGACCAGACCGAGGCTGTTCAGGTGCAGGGCGCGGTACGGATGCCGGGCGGGCGTGGCGGCGACCGCGGCGCGTGCGGTGCGGGCGGCGTCCCGCATCACCACGAGGGGGTCCTCGGCGAACGGGGCCACGCCGCAGAGGGCGTGCACGAGGTTGTTCAGCGCCGTGGTCCGGTGCGGGCTGTCGTCGGACATGCCGCCGAGGGCCTTCCGCAGGACCGCGGCTGCCTCCTCGGCGGGTTCCCGGGTGCCTTCGCCGCGCGCCAGTGAGGCCAGCGCCATCCCCAGGTTCATCAGCCACTTCGACCGGGTGGCGGCGTCGGGGCTCTCGGCGACGGCCCTCCGGTGGCAGGCGACGGCTTCCTCGGCGAGCGCCACCCGGGCGGTGTGCTCGTACGCCCGGATCAGGACAGCGCCCAGGTGGGACAGGGCCGAAGACCGGTACCGGTGGCCTTCGGGAAGCGCGGCGACGGCCTCGCGGCCGATGCCGACGGCCTCCCACAGGACGTCGTCGTCCGCGACGACGTCGTGCAGGCGGAACAGCGTGAACACCAGGTTGCTCGCGCGGCCGGCGTGCTCCGGAACGCCCCGGGGCGTGGCCGCGACGGCGGACCGGCCGGCGTCGGCCGCCCCGGTCAGCGAGTCCACGTCGCCGGTGTGCTCGAACCGGGCCAGCAGGGCCTGGCTCAGCCGGTCGAGGAACTCCGCCTCGTGGGGGTCGGCGGCCACCGCCTCACGGGCGACGGAGACCGCCTCGGCCGCCGCCGCGCCGCCCTCCTCGGGGACGGTCTCGGCCAACATCTGCAGGCTCCTGCCGAGTCGGTGCAGACACGTGGCGCGCTGCGGCCCGCCGGCGGCGGAGACGGCGGTCCGCGCGGCACCGACCGCCTCGCGCAGCAGGGCCGGATCGCCCGTCCGCCGACCCAGTTCGGTGAGCACCTCGGCGAGACCGCCGACGGCCTCGGCGCGCTGCGGGTGACCACCGGGTGTCATGGCGACAGCCTGCCGCCCGACGGCGACGGCCTCGCTGAGGTACGCCCCGTCGCCGGTGCGCCTGAACTGCGCGTCCAGGGCAGCGGCGAGCAGCAGGAGACGGGCCGCGCGGGCCGGGTCCCGGGGAGGCGTCCCGGACACGGCCAGCCGGAGCAGTGCGACCGCTTCGGCGCCCGCGGCCGCGTCGTCGTGCACCTGGGCCCACCGGGCCCGCAGCAGACCGAGGTGCGTCCGGTACCGCACCAGATGCGGATGGCCGGGCCGGGTCGCGACGACGGCCCGGCGGCAAACGGTGATCCCTTCGTCCAGCGCCGTCGGATCGCCGTCGCGGCCGAACAGCCGGAACAGCGCGAGTCCGAGGTTGCTCAGGAACATCGGATGCTCGGGGTGCGACGTGGCCCGCGCCGCCTGCCGCGCCGCCGCGACGGCCTCGTCCAGTGCCGCGGCCTCCCCCGTCGTCTCGTACGTGATGCGCAGAGCATGCCCCAGATTGTTCAGGGCCATCGCCCTGTCCAGGGCGTGCAGCGACGAGCCGGCCGCAGCGGCGCGCAGCAGCCCGACGGCACGGCCCAACAAGGGGGCCAAGGCGTCCCGTTCGTACGCGAGGAGCAGCAGGAGCCCGCATTCGAGGGCCTCCTCGGCGTCTGCCTCCGGCCCTCCGCCGTCCGTGTACACGGCGGCCAGCTCCGCCGGGACCGCACGCGGGTCGGCGGCGTGCACCGGTGCCAGAAAGCGCGCCGCCTGCACCAGGTCCTCCTCGCCGTTCGCCGTACCCGGCCGGAAGCGCAGCCAGTGGAACCACCCCAGTACGGCGGCCGTGTCCGGGTCGGAGGCGGGGCCGACTACCGGTGCCAGAGCCGCGGCGGCCCGCTCGGCGCCAGCCCCGTGCAGCGGGCCGGTGTCCCCCGTCGCGCGGGCACATCCCACCAGGCGCCTGAGATCCGCGAGCAGTTCGTCCCGGTGCGGCGACATCACGTTCCTCCCGGTCCGCGTACACCTCGATTTCGGAGCGGTACATTGGCAATCACGCGCTGACACATAGTAGTTGACGGTCGGTCGGTACAGCAGGAGGTGATCGGCGGTGAAAGGCGTACGGGACCGGCTGAGCGTGTTGTGCGACCAGCTCACCCGGCATCGGGACATGGCGCCGGAAATAGACGCCGCGGGCGCGGGGCCCCAGCTTGACGAACTCCTGGACCTCCTGTCGGCCACTCCCGACGCCACGGCCGCGTCCGAGGAACGGCTGGGCGAACTCCTGGACGCCATCGAGGACGCCTGTGCCCGTCATGGTCTGGCGGCACTCGACGTACGCGGTCCCGCCGACATCGGGCCGGTCGCGGGCCGGCTCCCTCCCGGGTTCGCGCTCACGCCGGACGATGCGACGGAGAACGGGGCGGATACCGTGGACGCCTGGATCTGCCCGTGGGGCCACTGCGGCCGGGTGGTGTTCCCCGAGGAGGCCGCCGACGCGCCCGTGTGCGCGGCGGGCGACGAGCCCCTGCGCGCCTTCCCGCCGCGCTGATGTCCACGCTGCTCACCGGGATCGGCACGCGGATCGCGGAACGCTGGCTGCAGACGGTCGTCCTAGCCGGCCTGCTGTGGATCGCGGCACTGGTCATCGCCGTACGGCTCGGGCACACGCATCCCTTCGACGCCGGCCGGTTGACCGCGTGGCTCGACGAGATCGCCCGGGACCGGGCCGGGCAGAGTACCTCCGCCACGCTGCTGGTCGCCGCGGCCGTACTGCTGGCGGCGGGAGCCGCGGGCCTCGCGGCCGGGGCGCTGGGCGGCGTGTTCCAGCGGCTGTGGGGCGCCGCCGGCACCGGGCCGGTCCTGTCCTGGGTGCTGCGTCGACGCCGGGCCCGCCGACTGCGCCGCATCGAGCGGGCCCGGCGTTCCATCGCCCGGGCCGGCCTGCACCACGGCCGGGGAGCGCGGCTGCTGCTCTCCCACGCCGGGTACGCGGCCCGGCGGAGGAAGGTGCCGGAGCCCGTGCGTCCGACCCGGATCGGTGACGTCTTCCACGGGGTCGCGGTCCGCGTACGGCGCCGCTACGCGCTCGACCTGGAGCCGACCTGGCCGCGGCTGTGGGCCCTGCTGCCCGAGACGCTGCGCGCCGACCTCGTCGCCGCCCGCCAGGCGTACGACGCCGCCGCGCGCCTGGCCGGCTGGGCGCTGCTGTACGCGGCGCTCGCCCTGCTGTGGTGGCCGGCCGCACCGATCGCGGCCGCCGTCCTGGCCACGGCCGTCGTCCGAGCCCGCGACGCCGCGAGCCTGCTCGCCGTCCTCGTGGAGTCCTCGGTCGACCTGCATCTGACGGACCTGGCGGAGCGCTTGGGCGTGAGCGCGCGCGACGGCGAAGAGGTGGTCACCGCCACCGAACTGGGCCGAGCAATCACCAACCACCTCGCGGGACTCGACGGGACTCGATAGGGCCCAGAGGGTGCGGCACCGCTTCACTGGAGTTGTACGGCTGAGTAGGGTCGGGGGCTGGAAACGGAGCGGAAGCCACCGCGCCAGTCCCCGACCCTACTCAAAGAAGGCCGGAGGATTGTGCTGGATACTGCGGGTCCATGGCCCCTCACACTGGATCCCTGGGGCCAGCCGGGCCCCGCTCTGCGCCCCTGCGTTCGGCCGAGGGGGTGTCTGGTCGCAGGGCGTTGTGCATGACCATTCGGCAGCGGTCCCAGGAGGCGGGGACGAGGTGGCCGTAGACGTCGACGGTGGTTTTGATCGATTTGTGGCCGAGCCAGCGGGACACTTCGTGGATCGGGATGCCGTGGGCCAGGGCAGTGGAGGCGAAGAAGTGCCGCAGGCCGTGGGGGGTGTACTTCGGGCTGCCGTCCGGCTTGACGATGGCCGCTTCGGTGAGTGCTTTCCGGAAGTGGTAGCCGTAGGTGACGGCGGTGGGCATGGTGCGCTTGCCGCGCTCGCGCGGGGCGAAGAGGGTCTCGACGCCGTCCGCGGTCCTGGTGCGCCATTGCCGTAGGTGGGTGTCGATCTCGTCGGCGAGGAAGGCGAGGGTGGGGATGTCGCGGTACTCGTTCTCGGCGCGGTGCTTGAGCGGGATGAAGCGGGTGACGCAGTCCCCGCGGTGGGCCTTGGCGCTGACCTGGCGGCGGATGCGGAGGAAGCCGTCGCGGTGGCAGTCGGCGGAGAACGCGAGGGTCTCGCTGATCCGCAGCCCGGCACCGGACTGGAGGTAGGTCGTGAGCCGGTACTGGGGTGAGATCTGCTTGGCGATGAGGTCCACCTCGTAGAGGGTGGGGATCTCGTCCTCGTCGGCCGCGTGGGATCCGGCGCGGGGACTGTACGTTTTTTCCACGGCCCCGACAGACCCTCCACCGACTGACCGGCGCACCAGGCAACGCAACGCAAGGCCGACGGCCGCCCTCCCGTGCGCGCACTCAACACGATGGACATGACGGCACGTCAGTTCATCCAGCCACAATCCAGCCACCGTGACGGTGACCGCACCGTCACACACCGCTCCCGGTAGCCCTCCCACGCCCCCGACCTGCGAACACGTGAAACCCGCAGCTATCACCCAGCTACTCAAACATTCCGCGGGACCGCGACGACACCCCATCCGCACAACCCACAAAACACCCCCTGACCTGCGAATTCATCGCGTGCGGCCAGGGACGGAATCATTCATACATTGAAGCGGAATTCCACCACGTCGCCGTCGCGCATCACGTAGTCCTTGCCCTCCATGCGGGCCTTGCCCGCCGCGCGGGCTTCCGGGACCGAGCCTGTGGTGACCAGGTCGTCGAAGGAGATGACCTCCGCCTTGATGAAGCCCTTCTGGAAGTCCGTGTGGATCACGCCCGCCGCCTCCGGGGCCGTGGCGCCCTTCTTGATGGTCCAGGCGCGGGCCTCCTTCGGGCCTGCGGTCAGGTAGGTCTGGAGGCCCAGGGTGGCGAAGCCGACGCGGGCCAGGGTGACCAGGCCCGGTTCTTCCTGGCCTACGGACTGGAGGAGTTCCAGGGCGTCGGACTCGTCCAGTTCGGCGAGTTCGGATTCGAGTTTGGCGTTGAGGAAGATGGCCTCGGCCGGGGCGACCAGGGCGCGCTGTTCGTCCTTGAAGGCGTCGTCGGCCAGTTCGTCCTCGTCGACGTTGAAGACGTAGAGGAACGGCTTCGCCGTCAGCAGGTGCAGGTCGTGGAGGAGTTCGGCGCGCTCCGTGCCCTGGGCGATGCCCGCGGCGAAGAGGGTCTGGCCCGTGTCGAGGATGGACTTGGCCTCCTCGATGGCGGTGAGCTTGGGGACCAGGTCCTTCTTGATGCGGGATTCCTTCTGGAGCCGCGGGAGGACCTTCTCGATGGTCTGGAGGTCGGCGAGGATCAGCTCGGTGTTGATGGTCTCGATGTCGTTCTTCGGCGAGACCTTGCCGTCGACGTGGACCACGTTCTCGTCCCGGAAGGCGCGGATGACCTGGCAGATCGCGTCGGACTCGCGGATGTTCGCCAGGAACTTGTTGCCCAGGCCCTCGCCCTCGCTCGCGCCGCGCACGATGCCGGCGATGTCGACGAAGTCGACCGTCGCCGGGAGGATGCGCTGGGAGTCGAAGATGCCCGCCAGGGTGGTGAGGCGGGGGTCGGGGACGCCGACGACGCCGACGTTGGGCTCGATGGTGGCGAACGGGTAGTTGGCCGCCAGCACCTCGTTCTTGGTCAGGGCGTTGAAGAGGGTCGACTTGCCGACGTTCGGCAGGCCGACGATTCCGATCGTGAGCGACACGTGAACGACTTCCTACGAGGTACGGGGACGGGGGCGCGGCAGGGCCCGGTGTGATTCTACGGGTGGTCCCGCGGGCCCCGTGTGTGCGTCCTGTGGGACTCCGGCACTCCGAATGAGCGCATTCTGTGCCCCTCCCGGGGTTTCACCTGCCGCGGGGCCTAACGTGGAGCGATGCAGCATCACCGTACGAATACGGGTCCTGACGGAGAGCGACGGCAAGCTCACGTCCCGCGACCGGCCCGCGAGCCCGATCCCGCCCCGGCTCCCGGGCCGGAGGAGAGCGCCGTGGTGTACCGGGCCGCGGCGCGGCGGCCCGTGCCGCCCGTGCTGCGGACGCTGCTGCGGCCCGCGGGGCCGCGGCTGACGGCGGCCGGCGGGGGGCTGCTGGCGGCGGCGGTGATGCTGGGCACGGGGGCGTTCGTGCAGGTGGTGATGGGGACCGCGCCGGTGTTCTTCGGGGTGGTGTTCCTGGTGCTGTCCGTGTGCTGCGCGCTGTGGATCCGGCCCTCCGACGTCATCGCCGCGCCGATCGCCATGCCGATCGCCTTCGCCGCCGGGACGCTGGCCGTCGGCGAGGGCTCGGGCGGGATCGCCGCGCACGTGATGGCCGCCGGTACGACCCTGGCCCTGGAGGCGCCGTGGCTCTACGGGGGCACGCTGCTCGCCGCCGCCGTCGCGCTGCTGCGGCACTTCGCCATGCTCGCCGTACGGCGCGGCCCCGGCGGGGAGCCTCAGGGCCGGCCGTCCTCCGGGGCGCGCCGGCGGGCGAAGCCGCGGCGGCGGGCCCCGGACCAGCCGGCGGCGGTCAGTCCGCCGCGCCGCCGCCCAGCGCAGCCGCCTCGGCGCGCAGGTCGCGGCGGAGCTCCTTCGGCAGGGAGAAGGTGATCCGCTCGTCCACCGGCTGTACGAGGTCCACGTCCACGTAGCCCCGCTCCGCGAGCCACTCCAGCACGCCGTCGACCAGGACCTCCGGCACCGACGCCCCCGACGTCACGCCCACCGTCGTCACGCCGTCGAGCCACGCCTCGTCGATCTCCTCGGCCCCGTCGACCAGATACGAAGCGTCGGCGCCGGCGTCGACGGCGACCTCGACGAGCCGCAGCGAGTTCGACGAGTTCTGCGAGCCGACGACGATCACGAGATCCGACTCCGCGCCCACCTGCTTCACCGCGACCTGCCGGTTCTGCGTGGCGTAGCAGATGTCGTCGCTCGGCGGGTCCAGCAGGTTCGGGAAGCGGCCCTTGAGCCGGTCGACCGTCTCCATCGTCTCGTCCACCGACAGCGTGGTCTGCGACAGCCAGACGACCTTGTCGGGGTCGCGCACCTCGATCTGGTCGGCGCCCTCGGGACCGTCGACGAGCTGGATGTGCTCCGGCGCCTCGCCCGACGTGCCGATGACCTCCTCGTGGCCCTCGTGGCCGATGAGCAGGATGTCGAAGTCGTCCTTGGCGAACCGGACGGCCTCCTTGTGCACCTTGGTGACCAGCGGGCAGGTCGCGTCGATCGTGGCGAGCCGGCCCTCCTTCGCCTCGTCGTGGACGGTGGGGGCGACGCCGTGCGCGGAGAAGATCACGATGTTGCCCGGCGGCACCTCGGCCGTCTCCTCGACGAAGATCGCGCCCTTGCGCTCCAGCGTCTTGACGACGTACTTGTTGTGCACGATCTCGTGCCGTACGTACACCGGTGCGCCGTAATGTTCAAGGGCCTGCTCGACCGCGATCACCGCCCGGTCCACACCGGCGCAGTAGCCCCGGGGAGCGGCGAGAAGGACGCGACGGGCGGGCTGCGGCGTGCTCGAAGCAGTCATACCGCCATCGTACGGAACACCGCCTCCCCGATTCGAGGGTGCACGACCTGCGACCCTGTCCGCCGGAGCGGCCCGGGTGTCGTACCCCGCCGTTAGGCTCGGGCCCATGGCGGTGAACACGGCCGAGACGCCCATGCCCGTCGGGGTCGTCTCGCGGAAGATCGGCGGCTGGATCGACCGGCTCGGCGCGCTGTGGGTGGAGGGGCAGATCACCCAGTTGTCGCGGCGGCCGGGCGCGGGTGTGGTCTTCATGACGCTGCGCGACCCGGCGCAGGAGGTCTCCCTGACGGTGACGTGCTTCCGCGACGTGTTCGACAAAGTGGCGGATGTCATACAGGAAGGCGCGCGGGTCGTCGTCTTCGCCAAGCCGGTCTGGTACGCGCCGAGCGGCCAGCTCTCGCTGCGCGCCGCCGAGATCCGCCCGGTGGGTGTCGGCGAACTGCTCGTGCGGCTTGAGCGGTTGAAGAAGGCGCTGGCCGCCGAGGGGCTGTTCGCGCCGGAGCGCAAGAAGCCGCTGCCGTTCCTGCCGCGCCGCATCGGGCTGGTGACGGGGCGGGCGTCGGCGGCGGAGCGGGACGTGCTGGAGACGGCGCGGCACCGGTGGCCTGCGGTGCGGTTCGAGGTGCGGCCGGTGGCGGTGCAGGGGGTGCACGCGGTGCCGCAGATCGTCAAGGCCGTGCAGGAGTTGGACGGCCTGCCGGAGGTGGACGTCATCATCGTCGCGCGGGGCGGCGGCAGCGTGGAGGACCTGCTCCCGTTCTCGGACGAGCAGCTCGTACGGGCCGTGGCCGCGTGCCGTACGCCGGTGGTCTCGGCCATCGGCCACGAGCCGGACAACCCCCTGCTGGACTTCGTGGCGGATCTCCGCTCCCGTACGCCCACGCACGCCGCCAAGGACGCCGTGCCGGACGTCGGCGAGGAGCGCGTGCGGATAGAGCAGCTCCGGCTGCGCGCGCTGCGCGTGCTGACGGGGGTGCTGGACCGCGAGGAGCGCGGGCTGGCGGCGTGGCTGAGCCGGCCGGCGATGGCGGAGCCGTACGCGATCGTGGAGGAGCGCGCGGAGGTCGTGGACGCGGTGCTCGCGCGCGGCCGGCGCACGCTGGCGCATCTGCTGGACCGCGCCGACTCCGAGCTGGAGCACACCCGCGCCCGGGTCGTCGCCCTCTCCCCCGCCTCCACGCTGAAGCGCGGTTATGCGGTGCTGCAGCGGCAGGACGGCGCGGCGGTGCGCGCGGCGGACGAGGTGAGCGCGGGCGAGGAGTTGCGCGCCCGGGTCGCCGACGGGGAGTTCGGTGTCACCGTCGGCCCGGTGTCGTAGGCGGGTCCTAAGGTGGGGGCCATGGCAGAGACGAAGGACCGGGGGACTCTCGGCTACGAGCAGGCGCGGGACGAGCTGATGGAGGTCGTGCGCCGGCTGGAGTCCGGCGGTTCGACCCTGGAGGAGTCCCTGGCGCTGTGGGAGCGCGGGGAGGAGCTGGCGCGGATCTGCCGGCAGTGGCTGGACGGTGCCCGCGAGCGGCTCGACGCGGCGCTGACGGAGTCGGAGGACGAAGGGGACGAGGGGGACGAAGGGGACGAAGAAGAGGACGGGGAGGAGTCGGCCGCCGACCGTGCGGACTGAGGCCCCCCGGCCGGCGGCTGCGGTCAGATGCGGCCGCGCGGGTTCGAGCGGGCCGCCTACGGCTCCTCCGTACGCACGTCGTACGGACCCCGTCAGAGCACTCCGCGGGCCAGGAGCCCGCTCACTTCTCCTTCAGCGCCGCCGCCATCCGCTCCATCTGCTGCAGGCTCCCCGTGCCCGTGACCACGGTCGTCACTCCGTCGCCCTTGTGCACCAGCGCGTCGTACGTCCTGCCCTGGTACTGCGCCCACTCCGCGCCCGCCACCTGCCGGGTCTCGCCCGTCGGCCGCGCGTCCTGGGTAACCCTGCGGATGAAGCGGTCGGGCTTCTCGCTCCCCTGCTCCACCGCCACGTACTCGTCGTCGGGAGTGACGAAGCCCAGGTGCCACGTCGTGCCGTGGTCGCCGGTCCCGCGGTACGTCACGGAGTTGGCCCGCCAGTCGTCCGGCAGCCCCACCGGCGCGGCGACCGGGAACGGCGCGGCGCGGCGGGCCTGGCCCAGCTCCTGGCTGTAGGAGACGGCCTCTATCTCGTTGCCGTCGCCCTCGCGCGGGAGGACGCCCCAGTAGACGACCAACGACACCCCGCAGGTGACCGTCAGCGCGCCCACCAGATTGCGCACCGTCCGCATGCTGTTCCTGTCTGCCACCCCTCCATCGTCCCTCATCTGCGGAGCGCCCCCTTCCCCGGGGTGCGGGCGGGCGTCCGACAGCGGCGGAGCCGAACTGCTCATCCGAGGGGCGGTGTGCTCATAATGGCGATAAACGGATAGGCTCAGAGGACCCCCTCGCGCCCCTCCGGCCGTCGACCGAGCCGAAAGGTCCTCACGGATGTCGCAGTCCCATGAGACGCCCCACCACCTCCCCGAGCAACTGGAGGTGGCCCCCGAGGCCCCCGACCGCAACCTCGCCCTGGAACTCGTCCGGGTCACCGAGGCCGGCGCGATGGCCTCCGGCCGCTGGGTCGGCCGCGGCGACAAGAACGGCGCCGACGGCGCGGCCGTACGCGCCATGCGCACCCTGGTCAGCACCGTCTCGATGAACGGCGTCGTCGTGATCGGCGAGGGCGAGAAGGACCACGCCCCGATGCTCTTCAACGGCGAGCGCGTCGGCGACGGCACCGGACCCGAGTGCGACGTGGCCGTCGACCCGGTCGACGGCACCACGCTCACCGCCAAGGGCATGGGCAACGCCGTCTCCGTGCTGGCCGTCGCCGAACGGGGCTGCATGTTCGACCCGTCCGCGGTCTTCTACATGGACAAGCTCGCCACCGGCCCCGAGGCCGCCGAGTACGTCGACATCAACGCCCCCGTCGCCGTCAACATCCGCCGCGTCGCCAAGGCCAAGGGCGGCAACACGGGGGACGTCACCGTCTGCGTGCTGGACCGGCCGCGCCACGACGGGCTGGTACAGGAGGTCCGCGACGCCGGGGCGCGGATCAAGTTCATCTCCGACGGCGACGTCGCCGGCGCCATCATGACCGCCCGCGACGGCACCGGCGTCGACCTGCTGCTGGGCGTCGGCGGCACCCCGGAGGCCGTCATCGCGGCCTGCGCGATGAAGTGCCTCGGCGGCACGTTCCAGGGCCGGCTGTGGCCGCGGGACGACGCGGAGCGGCAGCGGGCGCTCGACGCCGGGCACGACCTGGACCGTACGCTGCTGATCGACGACCTGGTCAGCGGCGAGAACGTGTTCTTCGTGGCCACCGGGATCACGGACGGGGAGCTGCTGCGCGGCGTGCGCTACCGCGCGGACCGGGCGTTCACGCAGTCGCTGGTGATGCGGTCGAAGAGCGGCACGATCCGGCAGATCGAGTCGGAGCACCGGCTGTCGAAGCTGCGCGCGTACAGCTCGGTCGACTTCGACCGGGCCCAGTAGCGGGCGCGGCCACGAGCGCGGGCGGGCGGCGGGCGCGTACGGCCGACGCCCCCGGCAGAACCGTTTGTCCAGACCCGGGGGCCGCCTTCAGCCCGCCTGCGCTATCCCTCGCGGGGCGGTCAGCTTCTCCGTCGTCTCCCGCCGCCTGCGCCGCGCCTGCACGACCCGCCGCTCCGCCGCCGTGAGGCCGCCCCACACGCCGTACGGCTCGGGCAGCAGCAGCGCGTGCTCCCGGCACTCGACCATCACGGGACAGCGCGCGCAGACCCGCTTCGCGGCGGCCTCACGCGAGAGCCGGTCGGCGGTCGGCTCCTTCGACGGAGCAAAGAACAGCGCGGCCTCGTCCCGCCGGCACACCGCCTCCGTGTGCCAGGGATCCCCCTCTTCCCGCTGTCCGGAGCGCTGGATCGGCACCCGGGCTTCCTGCAGGGACTGCTGGTGGGACTGCAGCACGGTCCACTCCTGACGACGGCGATGGCGGATCAGGGACAAAGCTGTCTCGTAGGGCGTACGACCGTTCGCACCTGCAGCCGTACGGAGGAGACGATGCACGTGCTCTACCCGCTGTGCGCGCGCTTATGCGCCGAGTGGCCACCCGGGATGGCGGTGCTCCCTGCGTGTCCGCGGGGGCAGTTGGGGGCGCCGGGAACGCGGTGGAACGGGGTCAGTGACCGAGGCCGTGCTTGCGCATCCGGTCCGTCAGATTCTTCAGGAACTTGCCCTTTTTGCCCTTTGCGTCCACCCCGCCGAAGAGGGCGAAACCGGTGACGACCACCACCGGCGCACGGGGGTCGTCCGCCTCCTGCGCGTGCACGTCGAAGCCGCCGAAGATGGCCGTGCCGGAGCCGCGCAGCGACACGTTGGCCGGGACCTTGATGTCGACGCCGCCGAAGATGGCGGTCGCGTTGATGATGATCTCCTGCTGATGGAAGACGGCCTCGGTCAGGTCGATGTCGACGCCCCCGAAGAGCGCGAACGCCGACGTCCTGCGCCCCACGCTCCAGCGCCCCTTGCGCGTGGAGCCGCTGAAGATCGCGACGAGGGTCTGCGGCTGGGGCTGCGGGTACGGAGACGGGGGCGGCGGCGCCGCGGGCCCCGGCGCGCGCCGGCCGACCGGCAGGTCGCGGACGAGCGGCTCCAACTCGCCCACGGTCTTGGCGGTGTAGACGCCGTCGATCCGCTCGGCGTGCTCCTCCGGGTCCAGCCGCCCCTCGGCGAGCGCCTCGCGGAGGATGTCGGCCACCCGGTCGCGGTCCGCGTCGGAGGCGCGCAGCTCTCCCTCCGCGACCGGCTTCTTCGACAGCGACGGCTGGGCGGCGGGCACGGGGGCGTTGTCGCGCGGGGTCTCGTCCACGGGCCCAGCGTAACCAAACGCGATACATCGTGACTAGGGGCCCGGCGGCGGGCGGAGGGGCACCTCGCCACGCCGCGCCCTCGCGGCCGTCCTAACCTGGGGGACGCACAGCCGCCGCCCGCCGACGACAAGGAACGCGATGACAGCCACCGCCCGCCCCGCCAGCCCCGCGTTCCAGTACACGGACCTCCTCCCGCTGGGCGCGGACACCACGACGTACCGCCTGCTGACGAAGGAGGGCGTACGCACGGCCGAGGCCGGCGGGCGTACGTTCCTGGAAGTCGACCCGGAGGCGCTGCGGCTGCTCGCCGCGGAGGCGATGCACGACATCTCGCACTACCTGCGCCCCGCCCACCTCGCCCAACTGCGCGCCATCTGCGACGACCCGGAGGCGTCGGCCAACGACAAGTTCGTCGCGCTCGACCTGCTGAAGAACGCCAACATCTCGGCGGCGGGCGTGCTCCCCATGTGCCAGGACACGGGCACGGCGATCGTCATGGGCAAGCGCGGGCAGCAGGTGCTGACCGCGGGCCGGGACGAGGAGGCGCTGTCGCGCGGGGTGTACGACGCGTACACCAAGCTCAACCTGCGCTACTCCCAGATGGCGCCGCTGACCATGTGGGACGAGAAGAACACCGGCAACAACCTGCCGGCGCAGGTGGAGCTTTACGCCACCGACGGGGACGCGTACAAGTTCCTCTTCATGGCCAAGGGCGGCGGCAGCGCCAACAAGTCGTTCCTCTACCAGGAGACGAAGGCGGTGCTCAACGAGGCGTCGATGATGCGCTTCCTGGAGGAGAAGATCCGCTCGCTGGGCACGGCCGCCTGCCCGCCGTACCACCTCGCGATCGTCGTCGGCGGCACCTCCGCAGAGTACGCGCTGAAGACCGCGAAGTACGCCTCCGCGCACTATCTCGACTCGCTGCCCACCGAGGGCTCCCCCGCGGGCCACGGCTTCCGCGACACCGAGCTGGAGGCCAGGGTCTTCGAGCTGACCCAGACGCTCGGCATCGGCGCGCAGTTCGGCGGCAAGTACTTCTGCCACGACGTGCGCGTCGTCCGGCTGCCGCGGCACGGCGCGTCCTGCCCGGTGGCCATCGCGGTCTCCTGCTCCGCCGACCGGCAGGCGCTGGCGAAGATCACGGCGGAAGGCGTCTTCCTGGAGCAGTTGGAGCACGACCCCGCGCGCTTCCTGCCGGACACCACCGCCGCGGAGCTGACCGCGGGGTCCGCGGGAGCCATGGACGAGGCGGTGCGGATCGACCTCGCCCGGCCGATGGCCGAGGTGCGGGCGGAGCTGACGAAGTACCCGGTCAAGACGCGCCTGTCGCTGACCGGCCCGCTCGTCGTGGCGCGCGACATCGCGCACGCGAAGATCAAGGAGCGGCTGGACGCGGGCGAGGAGATGCCGCAGTACCTGAAGGACCACCCCGTGTACTACGCAGGACCGGCCAAGACGCCCGAGGGCTACGCCTCCGGGTCCTTCGGGCCGACGACGGCGGGGCGGATGGACGCGTACGTCGAGCAGTTCCAGGCGGCGGGCGGGTCGATGGTGATGCTGGCCAAGGGCAACCGCTCCAAGCAGGTCACCGACGCCTGCGCGGCGCACGGGGGCTTCTACCTGGGCTCGATCGGCGGTCCCGCGGCGCGGCTGGCGCAGGACTGCATCAAGAAGGTCGAGGTCCTGGAGTACGAGGAGCTGGGCATGGAAGCGGTCTGGAAGATCGAGGTCGAGGACTTCCCGGCGTTCATCGTGGTGGACGACAAGGGGAACGACTTCTTCACCGACCCGGGCCCGGTCAAGCCGTTCGTGACGAGCATCCCGGTGCGGGGCGCGGCGCAGCAGTAGCAGGGCGCGTACAGGCGGGGAGGGGCGGCCGGGGCGCGCCGGGCGCCCCTCACGGGCGTACGAGCCGGGCGGTACGCCGGCGCCGTCAGTCGCGCCGCGCGGCCGCCGCCCGGCGCCGTAGCGCGAACACCAGGCCCCCGCCGCCCAGCAGCAGCGCGCCCGCGCCCAGCCCGTACGCCACGGCGCTGTCGGACTCGGCGGCGGCCCGCGGCTCGGCGTCGCGGTCGCCGCCGCGGCCGTCGTCGCGGCCGTCGTCGCGGGTCGCCGCCGGCGCGTCGGTCAGCTTGTCGATGTCCGGCGCGCACACCACCGCGGCCTCCGCGCCCTTCTCGTACGCGCACGCCGTCGCCGCCAGCTCGCCCGCCGTCGGCGCGCCGTCCGCGATCCGCGTGCGCGTGGTGAACTCCGCGTACTTGTGCCCCTTCAGGTCCGCCGTCCAGGTCACCTCGCGGCCACCCCGCACCTTGCCGCCCGGGCCCGGCTCGACCAGGTCCATGCCGTCCGGCAGCGTCTGCCGGACCACGAGGCCCTCGATCGGCCCGTCCTGGAGGCTGGAGACGCGGATCGTGTACGTGGCCTCCTGACCCGGGCCCGAGGTCTTGCGCGCGTTGTCGATGGCGATCTTCATCGCCGGTCCCGTCACCCCCCGCACGTCCTTCCCCTTGTCGTCCCCCTCGTCGTCGTACGGGGCGGCGCCCGCCGGCTGCGCGGCGGCGGCGAGCAGGGCGCAGGCGAGCGCGGCGGCGCGTGCTCCGCTGCGGAAACGGCGGGTGCGAAGGCTGGTCGTCACGTCACTCCTCGGGCCGAACCTGGCGGTTGTCTACCGATCTCTACCGAACTCTTCCGGTCTCTTCTGGTCTCTTCTGGTCTCTTCCGATTTCCTCCGGTCCGTCGATTCCACCGCGCACCCGTCCGCGCCCCCGGCAGCCGCCGCGGCAAGTCCGCGGCCGTCCCCGCCGAATCCACCGTTCGGCGCACCGGCACGGACGGCGGCGCGGGGTGTCGGTGGGCGGTCGTATCCTCGGCAGCATGAGCCAGCCCGCTGACCGGTCCCCCACAGAACGCCCCGCATCCGACGGCTTCCGCATCGAGCACGACTCGATGGGCGAGGTCCGCGCCCCCGCCGCCGCCAAGTGGCGCGCCCAGACGCAGCGCGCCGTGGAGAACTTCCCGGTCTCCGGGCTGCGCCTGGAGGCGGCCCACATCGCCGCGCTGGCCCGGATCAAGGCCGCGGCGGCGAAGGTCAACGCCGAGCTGGGCGTGCTCGACGCGGATATCGCCGCGGCCGTGCAGGCGGCGGCGGAGGAGGTCGCGGCCGGCCGCTGGGACGATCAGTTCCCGGTCGACGTCTTCCAGACCGGCTCCGGCACGTCGTCGAACATGAACATGAACGAGGTGCTGGCGACCCTCGCGCAGGAGAAGCTGGGCGCCGGCGGGCCGGTGGTCCACCCCAACGACCACGTCAACGCCAGCCAGTCGTCGAACGACACGTTCCCCTCCTCCATCCACATCGCCGCGACCGGCGCGGTCGTGCAGGACCTGATCCCCGCGCTGACGCATCTGCAGGCGGCGCTCGCGGGCAAGGCGGAGGAGTTCGCGGAGGTGGTGAAGTCGGGGCGGACGCACCTGATGGACGCCACGCCCGTCACCCTCGGCCAGGAGTTCGCGGGGTACGCGGCCCAGGTCGCCTTCGGCGTCGAGCGGCTGCACGCCTCGCTGCCGCGGCTGGCCGAGCTGCCCCTCGGCGGCACCGCGGTCGGTACGGGCATCAACACCCCGCCCGGCTTCGCCGCCGCCGTCATCGCCGAGGTGGCGCGGGCCACCGGGCTGCCGCTGACCGAGGCGCGCGACCACTTCGAGGCCCAGGGCGCCCGCGACGGCCTGGTGGAGACCTCGGGCCAGTTGCGCACGATCGCGGTCGGGCTGACCAAGATCTGCAACGATCTGCGCTGGATGGGCTCCGGCCCGCGCACGGGCCTCGCCGAGATCGCCCTGCCCGACCTCCAGCCCGGCTCGTCGATCATGCCGGGCAAGGTGAACCCGGTGGTCCCCGAGGCCGTCCTGATGGTCTGCGCCCAGGTCGTCGGGAACGACGTGACGGTCACCACCGCCGGCGCCTCGGGCAACTTCGAGCTGAACGTGATGCTGCCCGTCCTCGCCCGCAACGTGCTGGAGTCCGTCCGGCTGCTCGCCAACGCCGCACGCCTGCTCGCCGATCGCACGGTCGACGGCATCACGGCGCACGCCGGGCGCGCCCGGGAGTACGCGGAGTCGTCGCCGTCCGTCGTCACGCCGCTCAACCGGTACATCGGCTACGAGGAGGCGGCCAAGGTGGCGAAGAAGTCGCTGGCCGAGCGCAAGACGATCCGCGAGGTGGTCCTGGAGGACGGGTACGTCGAGCGCGGGCTGCTCACGGAGGAGCAGTTGGACAGTGCGCTGGACGTGCTGAGGATGACCCGGCCGTGACGCGCCGCTGGTTACCATCGTCTGATGCACGGGCCAGACGCGACGCTTGACAGCGACAAGAACGTCTCAGGCGGCCGGTGGACGCCCGGGGACCACATCCTCTGGCGCTACCGCGCCCACGCGCCCGGGGCGGCCGGGACAGCCGGCGCGGACGGCACGGGCAGCGCCGGCGACGCCGGGCGGCTGGGTCGTACCGTCGCCGTCTGCCGCCCGGTCACCGTCGTCCGCGACGACGCCGAGACGCTCGCCGTCTGGGTGGCGCCGGACACCGAGTGCGTACGTCCCGTGCTCGCCGACGGCACCGAGTTACACCGCGAGCCGCTGGCCACCCGCTACACCAAGCCGCACCGCCCGTTCCGCACCCGCTGGTTCGGCGCCGGCGTGCTCAAGCTGGCCCGGCCGGGCGAGCCCTGGTCGGTCTGGCTGTTCTGGGAAATCGACTGGACCTTCAAGTCCTTCTACGTCAACCTCGAAGCGCCCCGGGTGCGCTGGGCCGGGGGCGTCGACTCCGAGGACCACTATCTGGATCTCGTCGTCCACCCCGACCGCTCCTGGGAGTGGCGGGACGAGGACGAGTTCGCCGCCGCGCAGCGGGCGGGGCTGATGTCCGCCGCCCGGGCCGTGGCCGTACGCGACGCGGGACGGCGGGCGGTCGACGCCATCGGGGCGTGGGGGCCGCCGTTCTCCGAAGGCTGGGAACGCTGGCGCCCCGACCCGAAGTGGACAGTTCCGCTTCTTCCGGCTGATTGGGACCGCACGCCCGCGCGCTTGTCTTCATGAGACCCTTGCTGCGCCCCGGTAGGTCAAACGTAGGATCGACGTCCACAGCACGCAGTACCCACAACTCAACCCGCCCTGTGGAGACTTGGGTGGAACGGCCGGATGGACGGTACCGACACGTGACGGAGCGCGACAGGCGGCGGGCAGCCGCCGAGCGGACGGAGTCCGGCAACACCCTTGCCGCCTCCGGCACGGACGAGGCGGTGTCGCCGACCGCACCCACCGCGAACTCGGGGGAGGCCATCCCCGACCCGCGCGACGCCCTGCACCGTGCGAAACCGGCGCCGCCCGCGACGGCCCCGGGGGCCGCCACGGGCGGCGTACCGGCGCACCAGGGCGCCGACGACACCCCCAGCGGCGGCCGGCCGCGCCCCCAGCCGGGCGCGGGCGGGGACACCGACCCGGTCCGGGGGATGGGCAGGACCGAGGAGGACGCCGCGTCCGCGCGGCTGCGGTTCCTCGGCGCGGCCACCCGCAGGATCGCCCGCGGTATCGACCTGGACGAGATCGTGCTCGGCCTGTGCCGCTCCGTCGTCCCGTCCTTCGCCGACGCGATCCTCGTCTACCTCCGCGACCCGCTGCCGGTCGGCGACGAGCAGCCGACCGAACCGTTCCGGCTGCGGCTGCGGCGTACGGACCGGATCACCGACGGCGTCGAGGACGTCGACAGCATGGGCGGCAGCCGGCTGCTGCCCGCGGCGGCGGAACCGGACACCCCGGGCCTCGGCGCGGCCGAGCAGGTCGACGTCGTACGGGCCGGGGCGCTGCTCGAAGTGCTGCGCGGCGTCCGCCCGGTGTTCGGCGAGACGCTGGCCGCCCGCGCGGCGCTCATCGAACTGCTGGGCCGCGAAAGCCCGCTCGCCAACGCGCCGGCCGACAAGCGCACGATCGTCGCCCCGCTGCGCGGCCGCCGCCGGGTGATCGGGGTGGCGGTGCTCGTACGGGGTCCTGCGCGGCCCGCGTACGGGCAGGACGACCTGCTGATCGCCGCCCAACTGGCCACGCACACGGCCCTCGGTGTCGACAAAGCGGTCATCTACGACCGCGAGGCGTACATCGCCGACCAACTGCAGCGCACGATGCTGCCCGAATACCTGCCGGAGCCCACCGGCGTCCGCCTCGCCAGCCGCTACCGGCCCGCGGCCGAGACCGCGCGGGTCGGCGGCGACTGGTACGACGCGATCCCGCTGCCCGGCAGCCGGGTCGCGCTGGTCGTCGGCGACGTCATGGGCCACTCGGTGACATCCGCGGCGATCATGGGCCAGTTGCGTACCGCGGCGCAGACGCTGGCGCAGCTCGACCTGCCGCCGCAGGAGGTCCTGCACCACCTCGACGAGCAGGCGCAGCGCCTCGGCGACGACCGCATGGCCACGTGCCTGTACGCGGTCTACGACCCCATCGCCCACACCCTCACCGCCTCCAACGCGGGCCACCCGCCGCCGGTCCTGCTCCGCCGGGACGGCTTCAGCGAGGTGCTGGACGTGCCGCCGGGAGCGCCGATCGGGGTGGGCGGCGTGGGCTTCGAGGCGGTGGAGCTGCAGGCGCCGCAGGGCTCGACGCTGCTGCTGTACACGGACGGCCTGGTCGAGTCCCGGCTGATGGACGTCTCCACGGGCATCGACCAGCTCTGCGCGCGGCTGACCCGCACGGCGGCCCTCACCGGTCCTGGCAACCCGCCGCCGCTGGAGCCGCTGTGCGACGAGGTGCTGGACGTCCTGGGTCCCGGCGACCGGGACGACGACATCGCCCTGCTGGCGGCGCGGCTGGACGGCATAGCGCCCAGCGCGGCGGCGCAGTGGTCCCTGGACCCGCGCGCGCAGGCGCCGCGCGAGGCGAGGTCGCTGGCGCGGGGGGCGCTGGCGGGGTGGGGCCTGGAGGAGCTGACGGACATCGTGGAGCTGCTGGTGAGCGAGGTGGTGACGAACGCGGTGCGCTACGCGCAGCGGCCGGTCACGCTGCGCCTTGTGCACACGGACAGGCTGCGGTGCGAAGTGGTGGACGACGTCCCGCAGTTGCCGCGGATGCGGCGGGCGGGTCCTGCGGATGAGGGCGGGCGGGGGATGTTCCTGGTGAACAAGCTGGCCCGGCACTGGGGCGCGGAGCGGCTCAGTGTGGGCAAGGTGGTGTGGTTCGAGATCTGAGCGGCCGGGGGTCGGGGGTCGGAGGGGCGCAGTGCGACCTCGGCTCCGGCTGAGGGGTTGTTCCCCGACCCCGCCCCTTCCCGAAACTCAGAGGGCTTCGCCCCCCGAGACCCCCGGCCCGAGCGCCTACGGCGCCGGGCCCAACCCGGACAGACGACGAGCCGGACGCCGCAGGCGGAGTCATGGCCCCGCCCGCGTCGCGCCGCAGGCGGCGGGGCCGGGGCGGAGCGCCGGGAGGCCGCGGAGCGGCCGACGGGCCGGCGTCGTACGGGGAGTTGCGGGCCGGCCGCCTCGCGCCGCAGGCGCGGGTGGCGTCCCGGGGCGGAGCCCCGGGGGCCCCGCGCCGTAGGCGCTCGGGCGGGGTCTCGGGACGGAGTCCTGAGTTTCGGGAAGGGGCGGGGTCGGGGAAAGACCCCTCACTCACAGGCCGGTAGCGCGGGCAGCGTTGAGGTTTCGGTGAGTTGGATGGTGTCCCTCGCGTCCGCCGCCTTCGCCTCCCCCTCCGGGTACGCCACCCCCAGCCCCCCGTCCCGCGCCAGCGCGTACCCGTATCTCGGGGTGATCTGCGCGTACGCACGCGACCGCAGGTCCAGGGCCCAGGCCGCCTCCGTCGTGCGCCACGTCACCACCTCGCCGCTCACCTGCACCTGGTCGATGCCCCCCAACTCCGGCTCCGCCACCGCCCCGCCGCCCCGGCCCCGTACCAGCGGCAGCGGCTTCGGCCAGCCCTCCCGCCATACGTACAGCCGCGGGCGCTCCGGCTCGCCGCCCGCCCACGCCCACGTGCGGCCGTCCGACGCCACGTACCGGACGTTGCGCAGGGCCGCGATCGGGCCCGGGAGGTCCGCCCGCCGCAGCGTGTCCGTCGAGACGGCCGCCAGACGGGTCTCCGGGCCGCCCGACGGCGACTCGGACTGGCGCAGCCACACCAGCAGGCCGCCCGCCGCGAACGGCGTGTCGACGACGCCCTCGTACACCGTCCGCCGCTCGCCGCCGCCCAGATCCCGCGCGTACACCGCCGACCGGCCGCCGCCCGTCCCCTGCGCCCAGAACAGCCGCCCCGACCGCACCACAGCCTGCACGAACGGCCCCGGCACCGCGCTCTGCCCGTCCGCCGCCCGCTCCGCCTCCGCGACCGCCTTCCGGCGCCCGCTCGTCGCGTCCCAGGCGTAGAGCGTCCAGGGGCTCTCCAACTGCCGGCCCTCGACAACGTCGAAAACAAGCCACCGCCCGTCGAAGTCCGCACTGCCCACCTGATGCTCGACGGGGTCCGCGAGCCGCATCACCCGCCGCTCCTCGTCCCCCTCCCGCAGCACGATCGACCGGTCTGCTCCGGACGACTGCAGGACCGACCACCCGGCCCCGGGACCGACCTCCGTGAGCACGGCGCGCTCCCCCTCCGGCACCGGCACCCGCCCGTCCGCCAGCGCGTCCGACCACCCGCCCGGCAGTTCCACCTCGCAGGCCCGGTCCCGTACGGGCGCGCCGGTCGGCGGCGCCGCCGTGGACGAGCCCTCGCGTGACTCCTCGCGCGACCCTTCGCGCGATCCCTCGCCAGACCCGCCGCCGCCGCCTCCCGGCGAGCACGCCGACGTGCCCGCCAGGAGGACGACCGCGCCCAGCGCCGCGGCGGCTAGGCCGCGCGCGCGGAGCGCACCGGGCCGGGCCTCACCAGACGTACCCACGACCGCCCATGATCGTCGTGATGGTGTCCGACGAGATGGTCGCGGTACGCGGCACGCTGCCGGCCCACGAGATGACGCTCGTCGGCACCCCGCCCACCGGGTCGCGGTACTGCACGGTGCGCGCCCCGTCGTCACTGTGGCCGTCTATCGACACCCAGTGGAATATCTCCCGGTTCGGGTGCCCGACGAGGTGCGGGCCGCCGACGACCTCCCAGGCGTTGCCCGCGATCGCGTAGTCGCCCGAAGTGTTGTGCACGATGTGGTCGCGGAAGTTGGCCTTGTCCGTCGCGGTCGGCGTGTACGGCAGCGCCTTCGGTACGTACCCCGCGCCCGGCAGGCGGTAGTTGAGCACGTCGGGGATGGGATAGCCGGTCGGGTTGGGGACGTTCGCGTTGATGCCGTACCAGGCGGTGCCGGAGGAGTTCGTACGCAGCTCGCTGCCGGCCTGCGTCTGGGACCGGTTGCCGACCTCGTCGCGCGCGGACTGCGTGATCACGAGGGTGGCGGGGCCGCAGTAGTAGGAGTTGATCTGGGACTGCTGTATGGCGCCGGAGGAGACGATCGCCGCCGCCCCGACGTCGCCGCGCGCGGCGGACCGCTGCGCCGCACCCTTCGCCGCCGCCGACTTCTCGGCCAGCAGCCGCCGTTGCTCCGCCGTCAGCCGCTCGGCGGGCAGGGTGTCGGTGCGCTCCTTGTACGCACCCGCGGCCGCGGCTCCGGCGCCCGCCGCGGGGCCCGGGTCGGCCGCCTGCGCGGGTCCGCCGGTGAGGACGAGGGCGGCGACGAGAACGCCGCCCGCTCCGGCTGCGGACACGGCTCGGATAGTGGACATCGCTGTCTCCTGTCGTTCGTGGGGGTGACACGGGGACGGTGATGCCGGCGTCTGCTCCCGCAGGCGGCTCCATTCTGACCGGTGTAGACCACCCATCGGAAGGGGGCATGACAATCCGTCTTCAAAAAGTGCTAGCACATTGCTAGCCTCCACTGCACAATCATGAATCGAGAACGGGGACTTCACATGACCGACCAGCAGTCACCCGACCCGCACGCCCCCGACATGCCCGCCCCACCCGTCGCCGAGCGGCAGGCCACCAGCATCGGCGGCGCCCTCGCCCTGGTCCTCGGCCTCACCGGCGCCCTCGCCGGCGCCGGCCTGCTTGCGCTCGGCATCGCCCTCAGGGGCAGCGGAATACCCGCCGCGGGCGTCCCGGTCCTCGTCTTCGGCGGCGTGCTCTTCCTCATCGCGCTCGTCGCGATGGCCGGGCTGAACATGGTCGAGCCCGGCGAGGCCCGCGTCGTGCAGCTCTTCGGCCGCTACACCGGCACCATCCGCGACGACGGCCTGCGCTGGGTCAACCCCCTCACCACCCGCCGCAAGATCTCCACCCGGGTGCGCAACCACGAGACCGCAGTCCTCAAGGTCAACGACGCCCGCGGCAACCCGATCGAGCTGGCCGCCGTCGTCGTCTGGCAGGTCGAGGACACCGCGCAGGCGGTCTTCGCCGTCGACGACTTCGGCGAGTTCGTCGCCACCCAGACCGAGACCGCGGTACGGCACATCGCCATCGAGTACCCGTACGACGCCTACGAGGACGACGAGTTGTCGCTGCGCGCGGACGCCGAGGAAATCACCGAGAAGCTGGCCGAGGAGCTGACCGCCCGGGTGCAGGCGGCCGGGGTCCGGATCATCGAGTCGCGCTTCACCCACCTCGCGTACGCGCCGGAGATCGCCTCCGCGATGCTCCAGCGCCAGCAGGCCGGCGCCGTGGTCGCCGCGCGGCGGGAGATCGTGGACGGGGCGGTGGACATGGTCGAGGACGCGCTCGCCCGGCTCACCCAGCAGGACATCGTCGAGCTGGACGAGGAGCGCAAGGCGGCGATGGTCGGCAACCTCATGGTCGTGCTCTGCGGCGACCGCGCCCCCCAGCCCGTGCTCAACACCGGGTCCCTCTACCAGTGACGGACGACGGCCCCGACCGCACCCCCCGGGCCCGGCGCAAGCAGGTGCTGCTGCGGCTCGACCCGGCCGTGCACGACGCGCTGGCCCGGTGGGCGGCGGACGAGCTGCGCAGCACCAACGCGCAGATCGACTACCTGCTCCGCCGGGCCCTCGCGGACGCCGGCCGGCTCCCCGGGAACGCCCGCCCGCACCCCCGTCGGGGCCGCCCGCCGCGCGAGCCGGAGGAGTAGCCGCCCCGGCCGGGCACCGCCCCGGCCCGCGCCCGGCACCGCGCCCACCAGCCGTGGGGCACTACACACCCCGTCTATACACAGCATGTATACACACGGTGTAGAGTCCTCCGCATGACGATCGGCCACACCCTCCTGGGGCTCCTGGAGTCCGGCCCCCGCCACGGTTACGACCTCAAACGCGCCTTCGACGAGCGCTTCGGGCACGACCGCCCGCTGCACTACGGGCAGGTCTACTCCACGATGTCCCGGCTGCTGAAGAACGGCCTCGTGGAGGTCGACGGCATAGAGCCCGGCGGCGGCCCGGAGCGCAAGCGCTACGCCATCACCGACGCCGGCATCACCGACGTCGCCGGCTGGCTCGCCGCCCCGGAGAAGCCCGAGCCGTACCTGCAGTCGACCCTCTACACCAAGGTCGTCCTCGCGCTGCTCACCGGCCGCGACGCGGCCGAACTCCTCGACGTACAGCGCGCGGAGCATCTGCGCCTGATGCGCGAGCTGACCCGTCGCAAGAAGGGCGGCGACCTCGCCGACCAGCTCATCTGCGACCACGCCCTGTTCCACCTTGAGGCCGACCTGCGGTGGCTGGAGCTCACCGCCGCGCGCCTCGGCAAACTCGCCGCGGAGGTACGCGCATGAGCACCACACCCGCCCCAGGACCGCTCGCCGAGCCGGTGCCGATCCTCACCGCGACCGCCCTGCGCAAGGTCTACGCCGGCACCCCCGCGCTCGACGGCGCCGACTTCGCCATCGCGGCCGGCGAGACCGTCGCCGTCATGGGCCCCTCCGGCTCCGGCAAGTCGACGCTGCTGCACTGCCTCGCCGGCATCGTCCCGGCCGACGACGGCACCGTGACGTACGCCGGCCGCGACCTCGCCGCGCTCTCCGACGCCGAGCGCAGCGCCCTGCGCCGCCGGGAGTTCGGCTTCGTCTTCCAGTTCGGCCAGCTCGTACCCGAGCTGACCTGCGTGGAGAACGTCGCCCTTCCGCTGCGCCTGACGGGCCTCGGCCGCCGGGACGCCGAACGCGCCGCCCGGCCCTGGCTGGAGCGGCTGGAGGTCGGCGACATCGCGCACAAGCGGCCCGGTGAGGTCTCCGGCGGCCAGGGCCAGCGCGTCGCGGTCGCCCGCGCGCTGGCGACCACGCCGCGGGTGGTCTTCGCCGACGAGCCGACCGGTGCGCTCGACTCCCTCAACGGCGAGCGCGTCATGGAACTGCTCACCGATGCCGCGCAGGACAGCGGCGCGGCCGTCGTCCTGGTCACCCACGAGGCGCGGGTCGCGGCGTACGCGGACCGCGAGATCGTCGTACGCGACGGGCGCACCCGCAGTCTGGAGCCGGCCGGCCGATGAGCGACGTCACGTACGCAGAGAAGAAGCGCGGCACCCCCCGTCCGCACTCCGCGGGCCCGCCGCCGCCCGACCCCCGCGGCACGCTGCGGACCTGGGCCGACGACCTGCGCATGGGCCTGGCCTTCGCGCTCCGCGGCGGGCGCGAGGGCTGGATGCGCACCGTGCTCACCGCGGTCGGCGTCGGGCTGGGGGTGGCGCTGCTGCTGCTCACCACCGCCATCCCGGGCGCCCGGGACAACCGCGACCAGCGGGAGCTGGCCCGCAGCGAAGTCCTCGCGTCCGACGCCGAGTACGGGGGCGACACCCTCCTGGTGGGCAACGTCGACACCGAGTACGAGGACACCCTGGTCCGCGGCAGGCTGCTGCGCCCCGAGGGCTCCGGCGCCCCGCTGCCCCCCGGCCTCGCACACTTCCCGAAGCCCGGCGAGATGGTGGTCTCCCCCGCGCTCGCCGACCGGCTCGACGACGGCGACGCGGACCTGCTGCGCGAGCGCCTGGACTACGGCATCGCCGGCACCATCGCCGACACCGGCCTGAGCGACCCCGGCGAACTGGTGTACTACGCGGGCAGCGACGGCATCGAGGCCGCCGACGTCAACGTCAGCCGTATCGCCGCCTTCGGCGACGAGCCGGACGGCGGCGGCATGGATCCGGTGCTGCTGCTGCTCGCGATGATCGTGTTCGTCGCCCTGCTGATGCCCGTCGCGGTGTTCCTCATCGCGGCCGTACGCTTCGGCGGCGAACGCCGCGACCGCCGGCTCGCCGCGCTCCGCCTCGTCGGCGCCGACGGCCGCGCGGTGCGCCGGATCGCCGCGGGCGAGGCGCTGGCGGGGGCGCTGCTCGGACTCGCGGTCGGCACGGGCCTGTTCCTCGTGGGGAGGCAACTCGCGGGCGCCGTGTCGGTCTACGGCATGAGCGTCTTCACCTCCGACCTGAACCCGTCGCCGACGCTCGCCCTGCTGGTCGCCGTGGCCGTGCCCGCCGCGGCGGTCGGCGTCACCCTCCTCGCGCTGCGGGGCGTCGTCATCGAGCCGCTGGGCGTCGTACGGTCGGCGCGGCCCCGCCGGCGGCGCATCTGGTGGCGACTGCTGCTGCCGGCCGTCGGGCTGGGCCTGCTCGCGCCGATGATGGGCCAGGGCGGGGACGCCGGATCGTTCCCCGAGTGGCAGGTCATCGGCGGCACGGTACTGCTGCTGACCGGCATCACGGCGCTGCTGCCCTGGCTCGTCGAGGCCGTGGTCGCCCGCCTCGGCCGCGGGCCGACGTCCTGGCAACTGGCCGTGCGCCGGCTCCAGCTCAGCAGCGGCACCGCTGCCCGGCTGGTCAACGGCATCGCCGTCGCCGTCGCCGGGGCCATCGCGCTGCAGATGGTCTTCGCCGGCGTCGAGGACGACTACAGCGAGCCGACCGGCGAGGACATCGAGTTCGCCCAGTTGTCCGTGTACGCGGCGCCCGGACAGGACCTCCGGGTGGGTGACCGGGTCGCCGCGACCGAGGGCGTCCGGGAGACCGCCACCACGATCTCCGCCGAGGTCGCCGACGGCAAGCGCAACCCGGCCGGATTCACCACGCTGACCGTCGGTTCCTGCGCGGAACTGCATGAGATGGCGCGGCTCCCCGACTGCCGCGACGGCGACATCTTCTACCTCACCGGCGCCTACGACAGCGCCGACACCAAGCGGTTGATCTCAGCGGAGGGCCCGCTGTACCTCGACCCGTCGTACGACGGGTCGAGCGGGAAGGCGCTCCCCTGGGCCCCGCCGCCCGGCATCCGCCCCGCCAGGGCACTCCGCGACGTCGACGGCTACCAGCACGGCGGTATCGTGGCGACTCCCGCCGCCGTCCCCGACGTCTACGACTCCGGCGTGTACAACGCCTCCGTCGACGTGCGGCTCGACCCGGCCGTGCCGGACGCGGCCGAGCGCGTACGCAACGTGGTCGACGGCGTCGACCCGCTGCTCTCCGTCCACACGCTGACCGGCGAGGCCGTGGACGAGGACTTCGCGGGCATCCGCACCGGGCTGGCGGTGGGCGCCGCGTGCGTGCTGGCGCTGATCGGCACCAGCCTGCTCGTCGGCCAGCTCGAACAACTGCGGGACCGGCGCAAGCTGTTGTCGTCCCTGGTCGCCTTCGGCACCCGGCGCTCCACTCTCAGCCTGTCCGTGCTCTGGCAGACGGCGATCCCGGTGGCGCTGGGAATGGCCCTGTCGATGGGCTTCGGGCTCGTGCTGGGCACGGTGCTGCTGCGCATGACGGACACGCCCGTCGTGGTCGACTGGCCGTCGGTGCTGCTGATGGCGGGCACGGGCGCGGGTGTCGTCGTCGCGGTCACGGGGCTGAGCATGCCGCTGCTCATCCGGCTGATGCGCCCGGACGGGCTGCGCACCGAGTAGGGACCGGGACCGGCCGGGCGCGCGTCACAGGGGGGCGCGCCGGGCCGGTCCCGTACGGACCGGCGGAGTCGGTCCTTAGCTTGTTCTTTATCTACCAAGATCTGCCGGGTCTGCCGATGGCCTTGAGGGTCTCGGGTCGTTTGACGGTCTTGCCCACGTCGTAGCGGGGTGCGGGGCGTCGGTTCTTGGTCCCGGGTGGCCGTCCGGGGCCGGTGCCACGAGGTTGGGGAACACGGGCCGGACAGGCGAGGTGGGGACGGATGTTCCTGAACCCGCGTCGGACCCGGGCCGGGGTGAGGCGTTCGGGCTTGGTCGGCTTCTCCCAGGGCCGGCGGAGGTCGGCGGCCAGCGGCCGGGCGAGGCGGAGCTGGGTGTGGGCGACGACCAGGAGCCAGGTCCAGCGGTCCGCGGCCTCGGGCGTACGGATCTTCGGGGTGGTCCAGCCGAGCGTCTGCTTTCCGAACCGGAAGGTGTGCTCCAGATCGAATCTCCTGAGGAAGACCTGCCACCACAGGTCCACGTCCGCGGGGGCGGCTCCGGTCTTCGAGGACCACAGCCAGACCGGCGGCGCTTCTCGGTCCTTGGAGAGGTGCTCGACCTTGAGGCGGACCAGGGTGCCCTCGACGACGGGGAGTTCGCCGTCGTGCTCCAGCCACGCCGAACGGTGGGTCAACCGGGGGTGGACCCGGTCCCACGCACGGGCTTCGGCTTTGCCGTAGTTCACGGTGTCGGTGGCCGTGGTGACCGCAGGTTCGGGCCAGGTCTCGGGCTTGGCGAAGCGGAACTCCGGCCCGTGCTTGGGCGGGCGCCCGCCCAGGGGGTGGGCCAGGTCCCACTCCTTGCGGGAGGGCGCCGGACAGCGCATCACCCGGTCCGAGCGGATCCGCCCGACCAGCTCGACGGGCAGATCCCGCAGGACCCAGGCCAGGCGGGTGACGTCGTAGCCGGCGTCCATGACGATCGTGACGTTCAGGTCCCCAGGCGTCCACTGACCGACCGTGACGAGCCGCTCGACTACCGCCCTCAGCTGGGCAGCGGTGACCGCGGTCGCGTCGTCCTCGGGGCCGAGCCGGAGCACGTCCAGGATCGACGTCCACGAGGTGGCCCCGGGCTCCAGGACGGCGACGAAGGAGTACGGCCAGCCCGGGATGAACTGCGAGGCGGACTTCGCCCGCCCGTAGACATGGCAGAACAACCGGTCCGCCGAGCACGGCGCGTCCGAGCGCAGCCACGGTGACACGTCGACAGCGAGCACCAGGCGCCCGCCCTCGAAGCGCGGCAGGGGCATACCGGCCAGCAGTGCCCGCAGCCTGTCAGTGTCGATCCGGCCGCGGTTGAGGGCTCCGTACAAGGCGCCGTGACCACGGCGGTGTTCGGGCACCAGCGTCAGGTCCACCGGCGAGGCGACCGCCCCCTCGACACACAGCAGTGCGTCCGTCAGCTCGAACAGCTCATCCCGCCGGGCGGTCAGACACTCGTAGAACTCGCCCCGGAAGCGTGACGCTTCCGCGAACGCTTCGCGCCGAACATCGCGGCACACCACACTCATGACAACGGCCTTCGGTTGATCCCGCATCTCTGTGACGGAGCAAAGGATCAAGCGAAGGCCGCCCTCACGCCCCCTGAATGCCCAGGTGAGCGACGTAGTTCGAGACGCCGTTCGAGGCCAGAAGAAAAGGAACAAGCTCAGTGCCTGTTTGAGATCTCTGACAGTAGAAACGTGACCTCGAGATACCTCAAAGAACTCAGGGTTTTCTCAACGCCTTCCGGGACTTGGGGAACGTTGCCCCTGGGTGTGTGCAGTCGGCTGGCTGTAGCTCTGCTGACTTTGTCCGGGCAGATTCGTGGCAGGCCCCTGGCTGCCAGGTGACCTTATAAAGGCCGGGTCCACGGGATTCTGGAGCGCGTTATGGATGGCGCGTACATGCTGCAGGGAAGGTAGATTCTGTATGGGGGGTGATACAGATGTACCGTTCGCCCTATTAAAAGCCTGTATATTCAAGCCTGTGAATGGTCGTGCCACGGGGAAGACGAGATAGATCTTATGCGGATCCGCCTCGCGCATGTATTTGGGTGGGTTGGGATTGGACTGCTCTCTCAGGCTTCCGCCGTCGACCAGCTGTCCACTCAGGGCTGCAGCAAAGACGGCCGATGCCTGCCTGAATTGAGCCTCGTCTGTCACTATACGTCCTGCATGACGCCAGGTGCTTAGCGCTGTTGGTAGATACACTTCATTACCACTAGGCACGCGGATGTGTCGTTCTTGAGGACCCCTCACTTGCCCAGTGACCTGGTGCGCGTTTTCGCCGGTGGCCTGGTAGGGGGCTTCCGGATTTCCCGTCGCCCTAAGGCCATATTCTATGATTACAGCATCAATCACATCTTGCGTGTCAATCCTGCGGGGCATGAGCTCACCCTCCCGATTACAGGCAACTTACGTTGTCTTGTAACGGCTGCGCCGTCCTGGCGGTTCAGTTGTAGGTTCGGGCGTCGCCCAAGCCGCCATCAGCTGTTCTTGGACCACGTGGCCTGAGGGCTTTTGCGGGTGAGTCTGCGGGTCATCAGTGTGATGAGTGCCCAGGTCAGGTGTGCTTCTGAGTGCTGGGGCAGGCGTTCGTAGTCGCGGACGTTTCGCCGGGCTTTCATGATCCAGCCGAGGGTGCGTTCGACTTTCCAGCGGCGGGGCAGGACGACGAAGCCTCTCGCTCCGCGGGGTCGGGAGACGGTCCTGAGTGTCATGCGGAGGAAGTCGTCTGACCAGTTGGTGAGCTGGCCGGCGTAGGCGGAGTCGGCCCAGACCTGGGTGATCTGGGGCTGCATGACGCGCAGGCGCCAGAGGAGTTCGCGGGCTGCGTCGCGGTCGGTGGTGTCGGCGGGTGTCACCGTGATCATCACCGGGAGCCCGAGGGTGTCGACCGCGATATGTCTCTTGCGGCCATTGATTTTCTTCCCGGCGTCGAATCCGCGAGTGGCTTTGGAGACGGTCTCGGCGCCCTTGACCGACTGTGAGTCGACGATCAGGGTCACGGGCCAGGGACACCGCCCCTGGCCCGTACGGATCTGCCGTCGGAGCTGGTCGCGCAGGAACGCGACGACACCCGCTCGGTGCCAGCGGGCGAAGTGGTAGTAGACCGTCTGCCAGGGCGGGTAGTCGGCGGGCAGAGCCCGCCACTTCACGCCGTTGTCGACGAGGTAGCGGATGGCGTCGACGATTTCGCGGCGGTGCCATTTCTCCGGGCGCCCGCCGGTCCTGGTCTGACAGGCCGGGACGGGCAGCAGTGGTTCGAGCAGCGCCCATTCCGCGACCGTTGTGTCGGAGGGGTAGCGGCGTCGGCGGGACGTGAGAGGCATGGAGAAGTCTCGGGTTCGGGGTCGGGCTTGGTCTATTTGGTCAGCTGGGCCAGGGTCGCGCGGACGCCGGTGAGCTGGGCGGATGCCAGTTGGGCCCATTCGTCGTCCGGGTAGCGGGCCAGGTGAGGGTCGAGCGTCCCCGTGATCAACCGGGTCAGGCAGCCCAGCACCAGGCGGAACTGCTTCTTCTCGTATTCGATCCAGTCGGCGGGCTCGTCGGAGAAGAGGTAGCCGTCCCTGCGGCGCCAGATGATCGGGGTGAGATGCTCGGCGGCGCCGACATCGCGCAAGTGCCGCACTCCGCGGGCGACCTGGGAGGGTGTGAGCCGGGTCGCGGCAACCAGCTGCCGGGTCTGCAGCCCTGCTGGTCTGGCCTCCATCAAAGAGACGCGGACGAGGTCGCCGTAATGCTCGCTGAGCGGCCGGGCCTGTCCGCGCAGGCGGCGGGCTGCCATAACTCAGTCGCCCTTGAGGATCTGGGCGAGTTGCTCGTCCAAGGTGAACTGACCCGTATCGATGGCCGCTTCCAGCCAGTCCGCGGCACCGCGGACCTTCGCGACTGCGCGCCGGATCGTCTCGCGTTCATCGTCGGTGAACTCCTGGTCCCGCATGCGCGGCACGAGCCGGCCCAGGGTGGCGACGTATTGGTGGCAGGAGCCGACCAGGTCCAGGTATTCGAGGGTGTGCTCGATCTTGCAGACCGCCGGGACGCGGTCGCGGATCGTCTCCCGGGTCTCCTCGGAGTTGTCGAACTGGGCGCGGTTGACGGTGAAGCGGGTGTCGTCGTCGCGCATGGCCTGACGGGCGACACGGGGCCGCTGCAACAGCTCCGAAGTGACGCTGGTTGCCACCTCGTCATCGCGGGTCAGCTCCTGTACCACCCTGACCCGCTCGGCGGCCGGCATCGCGGCCGCGGTCTCCGGCCGGCTCAGCAGACTGGCCGTGACCTGGACGGCGACCTCGTCGTCGCGGGTCAGATCCTTCACCGCCCGCACCTTCTCCTCCACCGTCACCGGCCGGTCGACCTGCTGCCCGACCAGGCGTTTCGCCCCGTCCGTAGTCCACTGCCGCTTCCCCGAACGGGAGTTGAACGGCGCGTCCTCGATAGACACCCACCGCTCGGCCTCATCCGGAATCGACGCCAGGATCTTGTGAACGGTGAACGACACCCCGTCCTTGCGCTTGCCCTGCGGCCAGCGCGAGGCAGTCCACCGCCAGTCCAGCACCGTCGCCAGAGCCACCCCGATGTCGTCGGCGAACATCTGCAGCCACTCCTCGACCGTGAACAGCTCTTCAGTGCCCTTGGCCACCGATCCGCCCACCGGCCTCATCGGCTCAATCTCCAGGGCCTTGTCCCCGAGAGCGAACTGGGCCCTCGCGACCTGCGCGACCAGTTCCCTCGCCTCGGCCACCAGTTGCTCGTAACGCGTCCGCGAGACGTTCCCGACCCGATCCGACATGCCGCCTCCACCACCTCGTTCCCAGGCCGGACCAGCCACCCGTCAGTGACGGCACGAAGACATATCAGCCCAGGTCACGACCAGAATGAAACGGCACGTTCCAAGGTCGGCAGGCGCGCAGGACGGGCGCGCGAAGCGCGAACACAATCACGTACGACCCCGTGCAGAACAGGAGGGTCTGCTGAGCCGGAGGCGGCGTTCCGCTATGGCGTCACCGTGACGGAATCCCGCGACGCCTTCTCCCGCCAGGCCCGAGTGCGGCACCGCGAAGAACAGAACACCGCCGACCGCCGATGTTCAACCCCAACCGTCCACCCCCGGCCGCAGACCGGACAGACCGCCTCATCCCCGTGCAGCATCACCGCCACCCGCCGGCGGGCCTGTTCCAGAGCTCGCCACCGCCGTGACCTGCACCTACCCGAACAAAACACCGCTGCCGCCGACTTCGTCGGCGGCAGCGGCACCCCACACTCCCGGCAATACCTTCGAACCACCCCGCCAGAGGCCATACACCCCAGCATCCCGATCGTCAGACCCCGCGACCAGAGATGTCAGACAGACACTTACGTTCTGTAGGGTCGGGCGCGTGGCACTCGACGCGCTCAAGTCGGCCCTCCCCGGCTACGCCGGGGACCTGCGCCGCAACCTCACCTCGGTCGTCGACGACGGGCCGCTGCCGGAACGGCAGTTGTGGGGCGCCCTGCTGGCCTGCGCCATCGCGGTACGCTCCGCCGCCGTGCTGCGCGCGGTGGCGCCGGAGGCGCGGCGGCGGCTGACGCCCGAGGCGTACGAGGCCGCCGGGGCGGCCGCCGCGGCGATGGCGGCGAACAACGTCTTCTTCCGCGCCCGGCACCTGCTCTCCGACCCCGGCTACGGCCATCTGCGCACCGGGCTGCGGACGAACGTGCTGGGCGCCCGGGGCGTACCGAAGGCGGACTACGAGCTGTGGTGCGTCGCCGTGTCCGCCGTGGGCGGCTGCGGGGCGTGCCTGGACGAGCACGAGGCCGCGCTGCGGCGTACCGGCGCGGACCGGGAGACGGTGCAGGAGGCGCTGAAGGTCGCCGCGCTCGTGCACGCTGCCGGCACGGTCCTCGACGCGCAGGAGGCACTCGGCGCCGGCTGACCGCGGCCGGCCGTCGCCGAGCGCCCCGCACGCGCCGGTGCGTCAGCCCTTCGGTTCGCCGCCCTCGGCCTCCGGGCCCTCCCGCGTCGCCGCCGCGGCCTCCGCCGTCTCCGCGTCCGAGCCGGGCGCGGGGGTGTCGGCCGGCGTGGCCGGTGAGATTTCGAGGACCGTCGACCCGTACGGCGGCGGTCCAGGATCCGCCGCGTGTTCCCGGTGGTACGCCTTGAGGTACCCGACCGCCGTGTTGAGCACCGCGATCAGCGGCACCGCGACCACCGCGCCCGGGATGCCCGCGACGAGCGTGCCGATGGCCACCGAGAGCACCACCGCGAGCGGGTGCACCCGCACCATGCGGCCGAGGATGAACGGCTGGAGGACGTGCCCCTCGATCTGCTGCACCAGCAGCACCACGCCGAGCACCAGCAGCGCGGTGACGAGCCCGTTCGTCACGAACGCCACCACCACCGCGAGCGCGCCGGAGACCAGCGCACCGACGAGCGGCACGAACGCGAAGAGGAAGATCAGCACGGCCAGCGGGACGGCCATGGGCACGTCGAGGATGAAGATGCCGATGCCGATGAACACGGCGTCGATGAGCGCCACCAGCACCGTGCCGCGCACGTAACCGGTGAGCGTGGCCCACACCTTCGGCCCGGCGCCGGCCACCGCGTCGCGGGCGTCGGTGGGCACGAAGTTCAGGCACCAGCGCCAGATGCGCTCGCCGTCGTAGAGCAGGAAGAGGGTGACGAACGCGGCGATGGCGGCGCCGGAGAAGAACTCCAGCACGTACGAGACGCCTTCGAGGCCGGCGGAGGTGACCTCGCTGGAGTTCTCGCCCAGCCAGTCGCTTATCTCGTTGCCGATGTTGTTGATCTGCTTTTCCTGCACGTGGAACGGCCCGTCGATGAGCCATTCCTGCGCGTCGTCGATGCCCTGCTGGATGCGGTCGGTCAGATCGTCGATGTTCTCCATGATCTGCCAGACCACGAACCAGCCGATGAGGCCGATCGCGACGAAGCCGCCGATGAACGTGGTGGCGGTGGCGAGCCCCTGGCTGAAGCCCCAGCGGCGCAGCCGAGCGACCGTGGGCTGGAGCAGCGCGGTGACCAGCAGGCCGACCGCGAAGGCGATGACGACGAGGCTGACGACGCTGATGACCTGCATCAGCACGTAGATCAGACCGGCGAGGACCAGCAGCCGCCAGCCCACCTCGGCCGCGACCCGGACCCCCCACGGCACGACGCTGGCCGGCGCGGGACGCGGCGGCGGGCCCGGGGGCCGGGCGGCGGCGGCCGGTTCCGCGACCGTGTCCTGGGGGGCGTCCTCGACGGCGGGCTGCCCGGTGGAGGCGGACTTCTCCGCGGCGGCAGCGGCCGCGGCCCGGCGCCGCTCCGCCATCCGGCTGGCCCGCTCGCCCACCCCGCCGAGCCAGTCCGTCATCTTCGACATAGAAGTCCTCACGCCGCCTTCGGTCCCGCCGCAGCCCCGTCCGTCACCCGCACGACCGTACACGGCCCCCGTGTACGGGAGAGGTCTGCTCCGGTCACCTAGGACGTGCCGGACGGGAGCGGCGGTTCCGTACGCATGCGAAACGCCCCCGGCGGCGGAGCCGGGGGCGTTCACGTACGCGCGGCGCGGGATGCGCGCCGGGGTTCAGTACCAGCCGTTGGCCTGCCAGAACTCCCAGCCGCCGCAGGGGCTGCCGTAGCGGTCGTTCATGTAGTTCAGGCCCCACTCGATCTGGGTGGCGGGGTTGGTCTGCCAGTCGTCGCCCGCCGAGGCCATCTTCGAGCCCGGCAGCGCCTGCATCAGCCCGTAGGCACCGGAGCTCGGGTTGGTAGCGGTGTAGTCCCAGCCCGACTCGTGGTCGACGATGTTGCTGAAGCACTGGTACTGGTCGGCCGGCACCATCTGGCGGGCCATGGCCTGCACATCGGCGACGGAGTAGGACGACTGCGGAGCGAAGTCGCCCGCGTCGGCGGACGCCGACTCGGCCGCGGCCGAGCGGCTGGCGGCCTCGGCGGCCTCCCGCTCCTTCTCGGCGGCTTCCTCGGCCGCCTTGCGCTCTGCGGCCTCCTTCTTCTCCTCCGCGGCCTGGGCGGCGGACTTGCGCGCCGCCTCCTCGGCCGCCTTACGGGCGTCCGTGTGTGCGGCGTCTGCCTGGGCGTCCGCCTGCTCCGTGAGGGAGGCGGTCTGCACCTGGGCGGAGGCGCCAGCGGGTACGTCGGCGAGGAGCGTCGCGTCGGCGGCGGTCGCCTCGACGTTGGCCGTCGAGTCGTCGCCCTTCTCCGCGCCCGTGGCCACGCCGACGACAGCGCCGACAGAGGTGACCGCGGTGGCGGAAGCCACGGCGAAACCCCGGACCGAAATCCGGCTCACACAAAGTCCTTCCAGCGTCGCCCGCTTCGGTGACCTCGCGGACGCGTCCCTGCCCCTGACACTGGCCTCCCCTTGTTCCGGACCGCCGACTGTGGCGGACCGACTGGTCACGGGAGGCGCGGGCCCGGCAGCCCCCGCGTCCGCGGGGACCATTACTGCGCTCGGGCGGCGTACGGCGGCTCTGTTCAGTTGAGTCGTGCTGCACCGGGGTCGGTGCGGGGCCGTACGCAGGGCCTGACGAGTCCCAGACTCTGCCGGAGACGGACACCCGGACGCAATTCCCCGTCCAGTGGGAAAGCTCACACCGCGTTTGCCCCTCGCTGTTGACGGAAACCCGTGCGCAGCACTGGGCGCAACAGCTAAGCTGTTGCGCCCAGTTCACACGGTTCGGGAAGAAGCACGGGGAGCAGTATCCCGTTATACCCGGCCCTCTTCCAGCATTTCGGTCACCAGCGCGGCGATCGGCGACCGCTCGGAGCGGCTGAGCGTCACATGCGCGAAGAGCGGGTGCCCCTTCAGCTTTTCGACGACGGCCACCACACCGTCGTAGCGGCCGACGCGCAGATTGTCCCGCTGCGCCACGTCATGGGTGAGTACGACGCGGGAGTTCGTCCCGATCCGCGAGAGCACCGTGAGCAGAACGTTCCGCTCCAGGGACTGCGCCTCGTCGACGATCACGAACGAGTCGTGCAGCGAGCGGCCCCGGATGTGGGTCAGCGGCAGCACTTCGAGCATGCCGCGCGCGATGACCTCCTCGATCACCTCGCGCGAGGTGACCGCGGACAGGGTGTCGAAGACCGCCTGCGCCCACGGGCTCATCTTCTCGGCCTCGGTGCCCGGCAGATAGCCGAGCTCCTGGCCGCCGACCGCGTACAGCGGGCGGAAGACCATCACCTTCTGGTGCTGCCGGCGCTCCAGCACCGACTCCAGGCCCGCGCACAGCGCCAGCGCGGACTTGCCCGTACCGGCCCGGCCGCCCATCGAGACGATGCCGACGTCCTCGTCCACCAGCAGGTCGAGCGCGATCCGCTGCTCGGCGCTGCGGCCGTGGATCCCGAAGACCTCGCGGTCGCCGCGGACCAGCCGGACCCGCCCGTCGGGCGTGACCCGGCCGAGGGCCCGGCCGCGCTCGGACTGCAGTACGAGCCCGGTGTGCACCGGCAGGTCGTCCGCCTCGGGCACCGAGACGACCTCGGCGGCGAAGAGTTCGTCGACCTGCTCGCCGCTGAGCATCAGCTCGGCCATCCCGGTCCAGCCGGAGTCCGTGATGGCCAGCTCCGCCCGGTACTCCTCGGCGGCCAGCCCCACGGACGACGCCTTGATACGCAGCGGCAGGTCCTTGGAGACGACGGTGACGTCCTGCCCCTCGGCCTGGAGGTTGCGCGCGACGGCCAGGATGCGGGAGTCGTTGTCCCCCAGGCGGAAACCGGCGGGGAGCACCCCGATGTCGGTGTGGTTCAGCTCCACGCGGAGGGTGCCGCCGAGGTCGCCGAGCGGGATCGGGGCGTCGAGGCGGCCGTGCCTGACCCGGAACTCGTCGAGCTGGCGGAGCGCCTGGCGGGCGAAGTAGCCCAGCTCCGGATGGTGCCGCTTGGCCTCGAGCTCGGTGACCACCACGACGGGCAGCACCACCTCGTGTTCGTCGAAGCGCGCCATGGCCATGGGGTCGGCCAGCAGGACGCTCGTGTCGAGGACATAGGTGCGCCGGTCAGGCTTCTTGCTGTTCACCACGGATGGACGAACCCCCTCGGATGAGGTCGGCACGCGACGGAGTCGCGGGGATCGGGCCGGGCGTCCGGACCCGTGCGGCCACGCGGGCGCGCAGGACCGGGCCCCGGCCCTCCGCTCCGTCCGTACGTGCGATGGTGCGCTGCGCACGGACCTCGTGATGCGGCACGTGGTGCAAAGGGCCCTCCCGGGCGGGCGGTGCGGTGGACCGCCTGCTAGCACGGATATTCCCTCGCGAGCCCCGGGGCATGCAATGCCTGTGGCCAAGGGGCCGTAACGGTGGATACGTGCTAAAGGGTGCGCCGCGGGGGGTTTCAGCCGCCGAAGCGGCGGTGGCGGGCCGCGTAGTCGCGCAGGGCGCGCAGGAAGTCGACGCGGCGGAACGCGGGCCAGAAGACCTCGCAGAAGTAGTACTCGGAGTGCGCCGACTGCCACAGCATGAACCCGGACAGCCGTTGTTCGCCGCTGGTGCGGATCACCAGGTCGGGGTCGGGCTGGCCGCGGGTGTAGAGGTGCTGCGCGATGTGCTCCACCTCGACGGTCTCGGCCACGTCGGCGAGCGACCTGCCCTGGTCGGCGGCGTCGCCGAGCATCGAGCGCACGGCGTCGGCGATCTCCTGCCGGCCGCCGTATGCGACGGCGACGTTGACCAGGACGGCGCCGCTGCCGGGCCCGGTGACCACGAGGTGGGTGGCCTCCTCCGCCTCCTTGAGGATCCGCTGGGTCCGCATGGGCAGCAGGTCGAGGTTGCCGACGTGGTGCACCTGCGCGCCGCCGCGCCCGGCGACGCCGGAGACGGCCTCCTCGATGATGGCGAGCAGCGGGTTCAGCTCGGGCTCCGGGCGGTCCAGGTTGTCGGTCGACAGCAGCCAGAGCGTGAGCACCTCGACGTCGGTCTCGCGGCACCAGCGGATCAGCTCGTGGATCTTCTCGGCGCCGGCCTGGTGGCCCTGCTCGGTGGTGCCGCCCGCGGCGCGGGCCCAGCGACGGTTGCCGTCCAGGATGACGCCGATGTGCTTGGGCACACGGGCCGGGTCGAGACGGCGCTCCAGGCGCTTCTCGTAAACGCGATACACGATGCCGCGCCAGGTCATCCGGCGTTCAGCCCTTCCGTCGTACGTTCGGAACACCCCCCGGAAGGCGCCACAGTACTGCCCGCTATGCCACAGTCCTGTCACAGGGGCGCACCGGGTTCGTGATAGGCAGGTTTTGTGAACAGTCTTTTGCCTTACCTGCCAGCAGACACCCGCTACGACGCGATGACCTACCGCCGGACGGGTCGCAGCGGCCTGAAGCTCCCGGAGATCTCCCTCGGTCTCTGGCACAACTTCGGCGACGACCGCTCCCTGGAGTCGCAGCGCGCCATCCTGCGGCGCGCGTTCGACCTCGGGGTGACCCACTTCGACCTGGCGAACAACTACGGCCCGCCGCCCGGCTCCGCGGAGGAGAACTTCGGCCGGATCTTCGCCGCCGACTTCCGCCCGTACCGCGACGAGCTGGTGCTGTCGACCAAGGCGGGCTACCTGATGCAGCCCGGTCCTTACGGCGAGTGGGGCTCGCGCAAGTACCTGCTGTCGTCGCTGGACGCGTCGCTCGGCCGCATGGGCGTGGACTACGTCGACATCTTCTACTCGCACCGCTACGACCCGGACACCCCGCTGGAGGAGACGATGGGCGCGCTGGCGTCCGCCGTGCAGCAGGGCAAGGCGCTGTACGTCGGCGTCTCCTCGTACACCGCGGAGCAGACGCGCGAAGCCGCCCGGCTGCTGCGGGAGATGGGCGTACGGCCGCTGATCCACCAGCCCTCGTACTCGATGATCAACCGCTGGACCGAGGACGACGAACTCCTCGACACCCTGGAGGCGGAGGGCATGGGCTGCATCTCCTTCGCGCCGCTGGCGCAGGGGATGCTGACCGACAAGTACCTGGACGGCATCCCGGCGGACTCGCGGGCCGCGCAGAACAAGTCGCTGGATCCCGAGCTGCTGACGGACGAGGTGGTGCGGCGGCTGCGCGGGCTGAACGAGATCGCGCGCGGCCGCGGGCAGTCGCTGGCGCAGCTCGCACTGGGCTGGGTGCTGCGGGACCCGCGGATGACGTCGGCGCTCATCGGCGCGTCGAGCGTGGCGCAGTTGGAGGCGAACGTCGCGGCGCTGGGCGCGGCGGAGCTGACGGCGGCGGAGCTGGCGGAGATCGACGGGTTCGCGAAGACGACGAGCGGCGTCAACATCTGGGCCGGACGCGGCTGAGAGCCCGTACGTGAGGGCGCCCGGCGGGGCCGTCCACAGAAAAGGGAACGGGCCGGTCCGTGGGGGGGATACGGACCGGCCCGAGGGGGGGAGTTCCACCATAACCCAGGGTGAGGGGTGCTCAGTACCGGAACGGACGGGTCACCTCGAAAAGTGCTCGTTCGGTGACGTTCCGTATACGAACTCCGCTGCGATCAGGTCACTCGCACGGGGCGGTTCGCGGCTCACGGGAGGGGTTCGGGGGGGCGTGCGGGGCGTACGGGCGGACCCGTCCCCGCGCCGCTCAGCCGGCCGCCAGTCCGCCGACGACGAGCCCCGCGAAGGCCCCGACGATCATGAAGGGGCCGAACGCGATGCCCGTCTTCCGGCCGACCCGGCGGGCCGCCAGCATGGTGATCGCGTACCCCGCACCCAGCAGCAGACCGGCGAACGAGCCGGTGAACAGCACGTCCCAGCCGTACCAGCCGAGCGCGACGCCCAGCACGAGCGCCAGCTTCACGTCCCCGAAGCCCATGCCGGCGGGGTTGAGGAAGAAGAGCAGGAAGTAGATCGCCCCCAGCGCGAGGCCACCCAGCAGGGCGCGCGTCCACGATCCCGCGCCTCCTACGAGCGCCGCACCCCCCAGCAGCACCACGGCCGCCCCCGCGAGCGGCAGCGTCAGGACGTCCGGGAGGCGGCGCACCGCCCGGTCGACCGCGAAGAGCAGCACCCCGAAGGGCGCCAGCAGCAGCCAGACCGCCAGCTCCGGCTCGGGTCCCGTGGCGGCGGCGAGCGCGGCGCAGGCGGCGGCGGTCGCGGTGGCCGGGAGCCACATGCGCAGCCCGTACGGGCTCCCGCCGCACTCCTTGCACGTCGCCGGGCCGGCCCAGCCGGGCAGGGGGTGGTCCTGCGGGCAGCGGTCGTGCCACGGCTCGTCGGCGGCCACGGAGAGCCGGTAGGCGGCCCGGGGCAGCAGGGCCCCGGCGGCGGCGCCGTAGCCGGCGGCGAGGACGACGAGGAGGACGGCGAGCACGGGGTGAGCCTAACGGCGCTCCCGCGGGCGGGGCAGGGGCGGGTCGGCGGCGGTACGGCGGCGGGCTGGCGGCGGTACTACGGCGGGCTGGCGGCGGTACGGGGACGGGCCCGCGGCGGTACGGTGGCGGCTCGGGGGCCGGGCCGGGGAACCGTACGGGGTGGCTCCCGGCCCGTAGCGACACCTCGGGGGGAGGCCCGCCATGCCCGCCTGGCCCGACGGACCGGCGACGCTCACCGTCGGCACCGGCACGGACCGGCTGCCGCTGGAGGTGGCGTCCTCCTTCGCCCGCCGCAGCCGCGGCCTGCTGGGCCGCGACGGCCTGGCCGGCGCCCTCCTCCTCACCCCCGCCCAGGGCGTGCACACCCTCGGCATGCGCTTCGCCATCGACGTCGCGTACCTCGACCGCCGGCTGACGGTCCTGGCCGTACGCACCATGCCCCCCGGCCGCCTCGGCCGCCCCCGGCTGCGGGCCCGGCACGTACTGGAGGCGGAGGCGGGCGCGTTCGCCGGCTGGGGCATCCGGCCGGGGGTGCGCCTGGGCGTCGGCCCCGCCCCTGCGGAGGCGGACTGACCGGGCGGCGGGAGCGTCAGTGGCGCTCGCTACGATCGAAAACGACCGTGATCGGGGCCCGCACGCCGGGCCGGGCGCGGACGACGTACGGACGTACAGGGGGCACCACCGTGGGGATATTCGGTCGCAAGCCGCGCCGCGACGGGCGGGACACCACGCGCGACGCCTCGTTCGAGTTCTTCTCCGAGGACGAGGGCGCCCGCTTCCGCGCCGGGGTCCACGCGGCCTTCGCCGAGCAGGGCCTTGAGGTGACGGTCGGCGCGGACGCGGTGACCGACAGCTCGGGCCGGCAGTTCGGCCTGGGCAACCTGGCGGCGGTCTGCCACAACGACACCCGCGGGCCGCGCGTCTGGCCCGAGCTGACCCGCCGCCACATCGGCATCATGCTCCGGGCCATGGACGGCCCCTCGGTGCTGGACACCATGCCGGCGGAGAAGTTCCGCTCCCAGCTCTACCCGCGACTGCTGCCCGACGAGATGACCGGCTCCGACGGCTTCGACTACGCGCGCCCCCTCGCCGAGGGGCTGCGCGAGGTGCTGGCGCTCGACCTCCCGGAGAGCGTCATGGTCCTCCCCCGCTCCTCGCTGGAGCCCTTCGGCGACGTCGCCGTGCTGCGGGCGCGGGCGCTGGACAACCTGCGCCGGCTGCGCGTCGAGGCGCACGAGACGATCGAGCAGGAGGAAGGCGCCCGCGTCGACGTGGTGATGGGCGAGTCGATGTTCACGGCGAGCCTGGTGCTGACGCTGGACGAGCTGGTGCCCCGGATCACCGGCCGCGGCCTGAGCACCGACGGGGCACTGGTGGCGGTGCCGTTCCGGCACCAGCTCGCGTTCCACGCGATCCGCGACCGGCATGTGATAGCCGGCCTCAACACCCTCGCGCAGTTCGCCGCGGCGGGCTTCGAGGAGGGCGTCGGGCGGATCACCCCCGACGTCTACTGGTGGCGGGCCGGTGCGCTGACCCGGCTCAGCGCGATGGACGAGGACGGTATCAAGATCATGGTGGACGAGGAGTTCCAGGCGGTGCTGGAGCGGCTCATCGAGGGCTGAGCCCGACACCCGGGGAGCGCACGGGAGTTGCCCGGTGGCAGACCGCCGGTGGCCCGCGGGCCAGCGCCCCTCGACGCACCCTGAGCGCCCCTGGTACGCGCACGCGCACCGGCCTACGGTGGTGGGCCGGAGAACCGGCGAAGACCGCGGCGGGAAGCCGAAGGAAGCAGCCATGGGCGACTGGTGGTCCATCGAGGTGTTCGACGCGCACTCCTCCGCACTGCGGTGGAAGGACGCGTACGAGTACGCGCTCGTCGAGTCGGCGATCAGCAACCGGGCATCGACCTGGGAATGGCACGTCCACTCCGACGGGATCGTCTTCGAGATCGCGTTCCGCGAGGAGAGCGACGGGGAGGCGTGGCGCCGGCTGCCGGGCGTACGGGCGGCGCTGGACGCCGTACCCGACCCGGCGGCCGGACTCCTCGTCCGCCGCGGCCCGGACGGCACCGCCTGCTGCCGCGGGCCGCTGACGGGGAACGCACGGAAAAAGCGGTAACAACGGGCACTGCGGGAACTAAGTGCCGTGCCGTGTCGTCATTCGTTTCGAGGTTTGTGCCCGCATTGGGCGGCCTTGGGCGCGTCGTGGTCCGGCGCGCGGTACGTGACATACGGCGGGGAGACCGATGAGCACCGAGCACGGCCCTGATGGCCTGGAATGGCGGAGGAGCAGCTACAGCCGCGGGGCCGGGGCCAAGTGCGTGGAGGTCGCCGCCGGGGCCGGGGTGGTGCACGTACGGGACTCCAAGACGCCGGACGGTCCGGTGCTCACGTTCACGCCGGAGGCGTGGGCGGCGTTCACGGCGTACGCGACCCGCACGCCGGGGACGGTGCGCAGGTTCTGAGCGGGGCTCAGGAGGTCCGGGGCGCCCGTCCCGGGCAGTCGTCGCCCCGCTGCCGGGAGAAGCTGAGGACGTCCCCGTGACGGATCTCGTCGCCTTCGCGGTCGTTGACGACGACCACGGGCAGCTTCTCGACGCAGTCGGCGAGGAGTTGCTGCATATGCGCCACCTCGATGCCGACGGCGATCCGGCGGCCGGCGGCGTCGTCGGCGAGGTCGGTGGAGATGACCGTACGCACCGCGGTGTCGCCTTCCCACTCGGTCTCGACTCCGGTGACGTGCTCGGCGAACTCGGCGGCGGCGTAGGTCGACGTGCCGGCCGACCGCCCGGCATCGGGGCGCAGTTGGGCGGAGTCGGCGGGCGGACCCCGTAGCACGTCGTCGGCGAGCCACAGCACGCCGCCCAGCACCACCGCGGCACCGGCCACGGCAGCGGCAACCCGCAGCACCCGCCCCACGAAGGTCACGCGGTCCTCGCCCCCTCCCGGCACGCAGGCGCGCCGACGCGAGCATACCGGGCACGACGGACATCCGGGTCACTGCCCCCGGGGGAAACTCACCTCGACCCGCCGGTTCTGCTTCCGGCCTTCCTCGGTGGCGTTGTCGGCGATGGGGTAGTCCTCGCTGTAGCCGCGGACGACGTAGGTGATGTCTGCGGCCTGGAGGGTGTTGGTCAGCTCCTGGTGCACGGCGTTGGCGCGGTTCTTGGAGAGCGTGACGCCGTGCTCGTACGACCCGAGGTCGTCGGTGAAGCCGAAGACGCGGACGGTGTCCGGGCTGTTCTGCTCGATCTCGTCGGCGATGGCGGCGATCCGGGACTGCGCCTGGCCGGTGAGCTTGGCGCTGTCCTTGGGGAAGAGGACTTCGGCCTGCAGCGCGATGGTGATGGTCGAGTTGGAGTCGGACCGCCGCTCCTCACCGCCCTGGGTCTCGACGACGGAGACGATGTCCAGCACCTTGGGCTCGTCGAGGGTGGCGCCCTCCTCCAGCCGGAGATCGGGGTCGTTGGCGTCGGTCTCGACGGGCGGCGGCGCGGAGGTGCTGGTCCCGGGCGGCGAGGAGGGGACGGGGACGTCGTCCTGCGCGGGGAGCGCGTGCGCGACACCGGGGGTGGCGGCGAGAAAGGAGGCGAGCGCGAGCGCTACGCCTGTGCGGGAGGGCATCGCGGTGCTCACCTCAGTCCGTGATCTCGACTGTGACGGGCGGGAACGTGGGGAGTTGGAACTCGACCTCGGTGGTGTCGTCGGGCGGGGCGGGGAACTGTATGTAGACGGGAACGGTCTTGCCGGCTTCGAGGATGCTCAGCCCGGAGGTGCACAGGCAGCGCTTGTCGGTGTCGCGCAGGGCGTAGTAACGCTTCTTCCCGTCCCCGTCCACCAGCGTGGCGCCCATGAGCGAGGTCTTGTCGACCCCTTCCTCACTGCCGGCCCACAGGTGCGTGTCCAGGTAGGACTCCTCGCCGGTGTTCTCCAGCTCTCCGTTCAGCGTGACGAAGCCGCCGGAGTCCCGCCTGATCTCCATGACGCCGAGCACGACGCCCGCCTGGTTCTTCACCTCGACGATCGGCTCCTCCGGGACCTCTTCCTCGCCCTGGTCCTGGCTTCCGCCTGCCTGGCCGTTCTTGTCCTGCGCCTGGGAAGACTCGGACGACTTCCCGTCGTCGCCACCGTCCCCGTCGTCGCCGCTGCCGCAGCCGGCGGCGGAGAGGGCCAGACCGACAGCCAGCGCCGCGGCGGCGATCCCCTGGGCGGCTCTGCTCGTGCGCCACATGCTCATGTGCCGGGTTCCTTCGCTTCATTCGACGAGACGTACGGAGAAGAGGTCCTCCGGGTCGGGCAGGAGATCGATGTCTTCGGGGTCGATGGACCAGTCGCCGCCGTCGCAGTCGAGCTCCAACGGCGGCGGCTCGTCCCGGTCTTCGTCCCGGTCCTCGTCACGGTCCTCGTCTCCGCCACCGCCTTCGTCGCCGCCCTCGGGCTCCTTCACGTCACACCGGGATTCGAGCACCGCCGTCGCCGTGGCCTCGGAGCGCTTGCTCTCCGTTCCCGGGACGAGCGTGTCCCCCACGGCCTCGCGATTCCGCACCGTCACCGTGAAACCGTCGTCCGGGTCGTAAACACGGTCGCACGCGGTCGTGTCCGCGTCGTTCTTGGCGGCGAAATCCTGCGCCGCGGCGCAGGCGGACCCGTACTCGAAGCCCTCGCCTCCGAGGAGGTCGTCCCACGAGTCCGGGTCGAGGAGCGTGTCCAGCAACCCCTCCGACAACTGCTCGCGCGCGTCGTGGGCGGCGGCCAGCGCGGCGGCGTCGGCCGCCCCCTGGGCGTAGTTGCGGTGCGCCACGGCCTGGCCGACGGCGAAGTACGCGACGGCCAGAAAAAGCAGTCCGCCGATGGCCGCGATGTAGAGGGGAAATGCCTGGCCGGTATCGGACCTCAGGGCAGCTTGTCGATCTGCGCCTTGATCTTGCTGAGGATCGTGTCCCCCAGCCCCGACTGGATGAGCACCAGCACGATCACCACGGAAACCGCGATGATCCCCAGGTACTCCACCGCTGTCTGCCCCCGATCGCGCTTGCGGCCGCGGTGCAGCCGCTGGGTGGCGGCCAGGGACCTCAGCAGCACGTCGTTGGGTTTCCACATGCGGTCTACCTCCGGAGTCGGACAACGCGGCCGTTGCCGTCGGTCCGTCAAGCCAATTGTGGTCTGTAACAGCGGACTTGGCGTCAGGAACGGCCATTTTCCGTCCTCCCCCTCGCCGCCCGCCTTACACCTGCGGCGGCCCGCGCCGCGGCGCGTCCACGTGCGCAGCGTAACCGGCCGCTTGCCGACTGTCCCACACCCCCCTCGCGCATGCGAGAGGCCGGCGGGGAATACCCCGGGATGTCCGCCTCCCGGGTGGTGTCGGCCGTCCCGGGTACCGTCGCCGCATGACGAGACTTGCCACCGTGTTCATTCCCCAGTTCCCTCCCGAGCAGCTTCGCGCCGTGGCCCGCGCCGCCGACGAGGCCGGGATCGACGAGTTGTGGGTGTGGGAGGACTGCTTCTACGAGAGCGGGGTCGCCACCGCCGCCGCCGTGCTCGCCTGGACCGAGCGGGTGCACGTCGCCATCGGGATCCTGCCCGTGCCGCTGCGGAACGTCGCGCTGGTCGCCATGGAGACCGCCACCCTGCACCGGCTCTTCCCCGGGCGCGTGACGCTCGGCGTGGGGCACGGGGTGCAGTCGTGGATGGGGCAGGTGGGGGCGCGGGCCGCGTCGCCGCTGACGTTGCTGCGCGAGCATCTGACCGCGCTGCGCGCGCTGCTCGCCGGGGAGAAGGTCACCGTCGACGGGCGGTACGTCACGCTCGACGCCGTCGAGCTGGCCTGGCCGCCGGCCGCGGCGCCGCCGGTGTTCTCCGGGGGTACGGGGCCCAAGACCCTGCGGCTCACCGGGGAGTCGGCCGACGGGACGATCCTCGCCGGGGGTGCCTCGCCCGAGGTGGTGCAGGAGGCCGCCGAGGCGGTACGGGCCGGGCGGGAGGCCGCCGGGCGGGGCGGGGAGCATCCGCTCGTCGCCTCGATCCTCGTCGCCACCGGGCCCGGCGCCGAGCGCCGGCTCGCCGAGGACGCCCGCCGGATGGGCTGGGATCCCGCCGCGGAGGCCCATGTCGCCGGGGACGCCGCGGCGGTCGCGGCCGCCGTGGACCGCTGGGCGGCGGCCGGGGCGACGACGGTGGTGCTCCAGCCGACCGCCGACGAGCCCGATCCGGTGGCCTTCGTCCGGTGGGTGGCCGAGGAGGTGCGTCCGCTGGTGTCGTAGCGCCTCCGCGAAAGGCTCCACCCGCTACTCCGTCAGCACGCCGAACTCCGAGCCGGAGCCCAGATACACCGCCGTCACCAGCAGGATGATCGTCGCCGGCACCATCAGGCTGGTGATCAGCAGCGTCGCCTTCGGGATCGCCCGGGACGCACGCCGGCGCGCGTTCTGGGCATCCGTGCGCCGCTGGTCCGTGGCGATCTGTATCAGGGTCTCGACGATCGGTGCGCCCAGGTCCTCGCCCTGCTGGAGTGCGGTGACGAACTGGGCGACCTGCTCGGAGTCGTTGCGGCGGCGCAGCTCCTCGAACGCCTGCCGGCGGGAGACGCCCATGTCCATCTGGCGCAGGGTGATGCGCAGTTCGTCCGCCCAGGGGCCCGAGTAGCGTTCGCTGACGCGGTCCAGCGCCTGCCGGAAGCCGAGCCCCGCGCTGACCACCACGGCCAGGACGTCGAGGAAGTCGGGCAGCGTGCGTTCGATGACGTCGCGCCGCTTGCGTACGGCCGCCCAGATGCCGACCTCCGCCCAGCCGTAGCCGAAGGCCGCCAGCACCAGGGCGCCGACCCACTGGCCGGAGGAGAGCAGGGTGAGCGCGCCGCCGTAGCCGATGGCGGCGTAGACGGCGCGGCGGGCGGCGTAGCGGTCGATCGTCAGGCCGCCGGGGTTGCCCGCGCGGTCTATCTTGCGGCGCTTGCTCTCCACCGCCCGCCGGCCCATCAGCTTCAGCACCAGCGGCGCGAACCGCATCCCGAGCCGGTCGATGAGCGAGCCGACGACGGTGGTGCGGGTGGCGCCGACCTCCAGGGCCACCTGGAGGTCGCTGGGGAGCTTGACCTCGGCGCGGTAGACGCGGATGCCGCTGAGGACGCCGAAGACGGCGAGGCCGACGGCGGCGGCGAGGAGCAGGCCGAGGGTTCCGTATGCCATGTGAGTCCCGGCCCCTCAGACGTCGATCTTCGCGAGCCGGCGGATGAGCAGGATGGCCAGCGCGTACAGCCCGACCGCCGTCAGGACCGCACCCTGGCCGAGCGGCGAGGAGCCCATGCGCTCGATGGAGCCGGGCATCACCTGGTCGGTCAGCAGCAGGGTGCCTATGCCCATGACGGGCACGGTGTACGCGGTGAGGGTGACCTGCGAGAGCTGGGTGCGCACCTCGCGGCGGGTCTCCTTGCGGTCGTTGAGGGTGCCGGTGAGGTTCCGCAGCGAGCCGACGACCTGGCCGCCGGCCTTGTTGGAGAGCACCAGCGTGGAGACGAGCACGGACAGCTCGCGCGACGGCAGCCGCTCGGCGAGGTCGCCGAGGGCGTCGTCGAGCGGTACGCCCACGGCGAGCTGGTCGGTGACCTTGGTCAGCTCCTCGCCGGCCGGCGCCTCCAGCTCCTCGGCGGCCAGGCCGAGCGCGGTGCGCAGGGCGAGGCCGGCCTGGGTGGCGTTGGCGAGGATGCGGGAGAGGTCGGGGAGCTGGTTGATGAACGCCTCGATGCGCTTCTGCCGCTGCCGGTTGAGGTAGGCGTGCGCGCACCACACCCCGATGAGCCCGGCGATCGGACCGAAGAACGCGGCGAACAGCGCGTCGGCGAGCAGCCACAGCACGGCGACGCCGGCGAGCACGTACACCGTGAACTCGCCCGGTGTGACGTCCAGCCCGGTCGTCGCGATGCGCTGCTCCAGATAGCGGCCGACGCGCGTCGGCCGCACCCGCCGGTCGACCTCCGCGAAGCGGCGCCGGGGCCGCCGGTCGCCGGCGTCGGCGAGCCGGTCGAGCAGCTCGGCGCGGCGGGCGCGGCCCGCGGCGTAGACGGCGACGCCGCACACGGCGAGCGCGCCGGCGAGCAGTGACAGGCCGACGACGAGCGCGAACAGTTGCTGGCGGTCCATCACCTCGCCTCCCGCGTCTGCAGGTGCCGCTCCGAGGGCGCCACCCCGAACGCCGGCGGTACCGGCTCGCCGGCGTAGAACAGGCGGTCGCCGGTGCGCCGCGGCAGCGGCGAGAACTCGAACTGGCCGCGGACGATCCGGTCCGAGCTGATCGGCAGGGCACGGAAACGGCAGACGGACACCAGTTGGTAGACCTCCCGGCCGCGGGACGACAGCATCACGATCTCGTCGATCTTGCGGGTGCCGTCGGTGTGCCGCGCGAGCTGCACGATCACGTCGACGGCCGAGTTGATCTGGTCGCGCAGCGCCTCGAAGGGCACCTCGACGTCCGACATCGACGCCAGCGTCTGCAGCCGCATCAGCGCGTCCTCGGCGGAGTTGGCGTGCACGGTGGCCAGCGAGCCGTCGTGTCCTGTGGACATGGCCTGCAGCATGTCCAGCGTCTCGCCGCCGCGTACCTCGCCGACGATGATGCGGTCGGGGCGCATGCGCAGCGAGTTGCGTACGAGGTCGCGAATGGTGATCCGGCCCTTGCCCTCGACGTTCGGCGGGCGCGACTCCAGACGGATGACGTGCGACTGCTGCAACTGCAGCTCGGCGGCGTCCTCGACGGTGATGATCCGCTCGTGCTCGGGGATGAGCCCGGAGAGCGAGTTCAGCAGGGTGGTCTTCCCGGCGCCGGTGGCGCCGGAGACGATGACGTTGAACTTCGCCCGGACCAGGCCGGAGAGCAGCAGCAGCATGTGCTCGTCGAGGGTGCCGAGGCCGATGAGTTCGGCGAGGGTGTACGAGCGCGGGAAACGGCGGATCGTCAGCGTCGGCCCGGTCAGCGACAGCGGCGGGATGATGACGTTGACCCGCTCGCCGGTGGGCAGCCGGGCGTCGACCATGGGGGTCGACTCGTCCACGCGGCGGTTGACGGTGGAGACGATGCGTTCGATGGTCTGCATCAGCTGGTCGTCGGAGGCGAACCGCAGCGGCAGTTGCTCGACCCGGCCGGCCCGCTCGACGTAGATCCGGTCGGGGCCGTTGACCATGATCTCGGTGACGCTCGGGTCCTCCAGGAGCGGCTCCAGGATGCCGAGCCCCAGCGCCTCGTCCACGACGCGGCGGATGAGCTGCGAGCGCTCTGCGGTGGAGAGCACGGGGCCCTCGCGGCTGAGGATGTGGCCGAGCACCCGCTCCAGCCGGGCGCGCCGCTCGGCGGGCGACAGCGCCGACATCTCGGCGAGGTCGATCTCCTCCAGCAGCTTGGCGCGGTAGGTGGGGACGAGGGTCTCGCCGTGGCCCTCCGTGCTGTGGTCGGGGGTGGTGATACGGGCCCGCAGGCTCATCGTCAGTCCTTCCCCCGCGGCATGGTGGAGCTGCGCTCCACCGAGCCGAAGTTGTCGACGCCGGGGATGAGGGAGGGGATCTCGACGCTGGCGGTGACGGTGACCTCGCCGTCGCCCGAGGAGACCGAGAAGCCGGCGTCCAGCCAGTCGCTGATCGCCGCGGCGCCGGCGGCCGCGGCGGAGGACGGCGGGTCGTCCAGGGACTCCATCCGCGCCGCGGCCCGGGCGGCGGTGCCGGCCTGGGAGGCGGTGTAGGCGGCGATGCCCAACTGCACGGCGGCGAGCGCGATGAAGATGAGCACGGGCAGGAAGCCGATGTACTCGATCGCCACGGACCCCCGGTCGCGGTGCCCTCGCCGGGCCGGCGAGACGGGCGGGCCGTCCACGGCCGACGCCGGCGCGCGGTGCCCTCGCCGGGCCGGCACGACCGGCCAGTCGTCCGCAGCCGGCACGCGGTGCTCCGCCCCGGCAGCGACGCGGGCCCGCAACCCGCGGCCCCTGAGCCGGAATGGGACGGCCGGCGAGTCCTCCGCCGCCGGCGCGCAGCGCTCGGCCTGCGCACCAGGCCGGGCCGGCGGGTCGCCGGCCCTCCGGCGGCACCGTGCGGGCGGCTCCCGGTCCTCGACCGGCCCCGGCGCGGTCCGCTCGGCGCGGAGCCGTTTCGTACGCGATCCGCTCCCCACCCTCAGCCTCCCTCGTCCGTCGCGCCCGCGGTGCCGCTGACCGTGAACGGGAAGTCCAGCCCGCCCGGGAAGAGGACCGGGACCTTCAGGTCGACCTTCGCGGTGGTGACGCCGTTCGACGAGCCGACCGACACCGAGGCGTCCCAGGCGTCCGGCAGGTCCTCAGCCGCCGCGGCGGCCGGGTCGCCGCCGACGGCGGCGGCGCGGGCGGCCATGTCGGCGGCGTTGCCGGCGAGCGAGTAGGTGTAGCCGACGAGGACGAACTGCCAGACGACGACGAGGACCAGCGCGATCAGCGGCAGCATGCCGGCGAACTCCACCGACACCTGCCCGCGGTCCCCCCAGCGGCGCCCCCCGCGCCCTGCCGCGGGACCCGGCGCGGTGGCAGGGCCCGGCGCCCCCGGGGCGCCGGGCGGCAGCGCAGGCTTCGCGCCGGGCGGTGCGACCTGGGGCGCGGGGCCCGTGCCGCGGCCGCCGGCGGCGACGGCGCCCGGACCGGCGCCCGCGCCCAGCGCCCGCTGACCGCCGCCCCCGTGCGCCCCCGGACCGCCGGGACCGCCCGGACCGCCGGCCGCACCCGGGCCCGCCTGGTCCGGCACCACCGTCAGCCCCAGCTCGCCCGCCACCGCCCACAGCGCCTGCCGCACCGTCGACTTCTGCTCCAGGTCCTGCAGCCGCCCGGCGTCCACCAGCGGCTGCAGCTCCTTGAACGCCGCGGGCACCGCCGTGCGCGCCACCGTCGTCCCGGTGGCCCGCGCGATGATCGACGGCTGGATCTCGGTGTTCCGGGTGAGCCGGTTGACCAGCACGACGGTGTCCTCCGCCTTGCGGATCTGCAGCCGGTCCCACAGCCGCAGCATGCGCTTCGCGCCGCGTACGGAGATCACGTCGGGCGTCGTCACGAGCAGTGCCACGTCGGCGAGTTCGACGGCCGCGGCGTTCGGAGTGGTCACCTGGCTGCCGCAGTCGAGCACCACCACCTCGTACCGCGACCGCAGTGCGCTCAGCGTCTGCCGTGCCGCGCGGTCGTCGACGTCCTCGCCGCGCTCGCCCTCGGAGGGGGCGAGCAGCAGGCCGAGACCGGTGTGGTGGGTGAAGACGGCGTCCTGGAGCACGCGCGGCGAGATGTCCTTGATGCCCGCCAGGTCCGCGACCGAGCGGCGGAACTGCACGTCGAGGTACGAGGCGATGTCGCCGGACTGCAGGTCCAGGTCGGCCAGCGCCACCTGCCGCCCGGCGGCCCGCGCGGCGAGCGCGAGCTGCACCGCCGCGACGGTGGTGCCGACGCCGCCCTTCGCGCCGCTGACGGTGACGAGCGTGCCGCCGGGACCGCCGAACGCCTCAGGACCCGTCGCGGCGCCGAGGTGCCGCCGGACGCCGCCGCTCCACTGCGCGGCGGCCTGCACCCGGGCGGCCAGCTCCTCGTACGCCAGCGGCAGCCCGACGACGCCGCGGGCGCCGGCGTCCATGGCGGCGGAGTAGCCGGCGGGCGAGGTGTCGGCGGTGACGAGGACGGTGCCCACGGCGGGGAAGCGCAGCGCGACGTCGCGGATCAGCTCCAGCGCGGGCACCGGACCGATCCGCTCGTGCACGAGGACGACCTCGGGCAGTTCCGCCACGCCGGTGCCGGCGAGCGTCGCGAGGTGGTCGAGCAGCGCGACGGAGTCGCCGATCGGCGCGGCGGCCTCGGCGTCGGGCAGTTGGTGGAGCAGCGAGACGGTGGCGCGCGCCGCGTCGGGGTCGGCGATGACGGGCTGGATGCGTACGGTCATGGCCGCCGCCCCCCTTCCGAGGGGTACGCGCGCGGGAGCGCGTCCCGCGTCCCGTACGCCCGCGGGACGACGGCCCTTCGCCGGATGCGGATGGTCATGTGCGGCCCCTCACCGGTCCTCGTCGAGGGTGTACGTGCGGTCCTCGGGGGCGATGTCGGTGTCCTCCTCGCCGGGGGCGACCAGCGCGAGGCGCACATGGGTGGCGAAGGACTCCGCGTACGCCACGCGCTGCGCGTCGGAGGTGCCGAGGGCGAAGGTGATCGGCACGGCCTCGCCCTCGTCGGCCCGCGGGTCGTCGTCGCCGGTGCGCTCGATCGGCGTCAGCTCGCCGACGTCGATGACCCGGGCGCCCGCGACGATCACCTGGGAGACGGGCTTGTCGCCGTCGCCCTGGGCGTCGAAGGTGGCGAAGATGTTGACCCGCGCGCCCGGCGTGATCTTCCCGGCGACGCCGGTGGAGGCGTCGATCATGATGGCGATCTCCTGCTGTCCGGGCTCCAGGTCCGGGCGCCCGCTGACCATGTCGCTCTGCAGCAGCGAGCCCTGTTTCAGCGGCGTGAGCGCGACCTTCCCGGCCAGCTCGCCCGGGTCGGTGACCGCGGTGTCGGGCAGCCAGCGCTTCGGCATGGTCGTCTTCTCGTACTGGTCGGGCTCCAGCGGCTCGTACGCCTCGACGTCGGTGGTGAGCCGGTACGCGGTGGCCTCGTCGCCGACCTTGGACTCCACGTCGCTGACGAACGCCAGCACGCCGGCGAAGGCGCCGAGTGCGACGAGGACCGACAGCAGGACGAGGATGATGCCGCGACGCTGGCGTGAGTTCATCGACGGGACCTCAACGGTTGATCTCGGGGGGTGACGGTGGGGCCGCGCCGACGGCGGGCTGGTGGTACGGCGGCGGTACGGACTGCGGCGGCGGCTGCGCGACGGGCGGGGGCGCACCCTGGTGCGGTACGGGCGCCGGCACCGCCTGCGGCAGCGGGGGCGAAGGGGCGGCGGGCCCCGGCGGCACCGGGGTGGCGCAGAGCAGGCACCGGTCGCCGATGATCTCAAGACCGCACCACGAGCAGCGGGCCCGCTGCACCGAGGCGACCAGCCGGCTCAGCACCAGCGGGTCGGTGATCCCGGCGGCGAACTCGCACACCTTGTCCGTCGCCCACCAGGGCGCGGAGGCCGCGGGCAGCGGCGCCATCTCCATCGCCTCCACCCGCCAGCCGGCGGCGAGTTCGCCGGTGACCCAGGCCGCGTCGGCGCGCCCGGAGGCGTGCACGAGCCCGGTGGCGAAGTCGGGTCCCGGCGGCACGGGGTCGCGGCCGATCCGTACCAACCGGGGGCGGGGCGCGGCGAGGACGGCGAACTGCGCGCCCGGCACCCAGGAGCGGGCGTGCGCGCCGAGGGTCACCGGCACCCGGTCGAGCTTGGCGACGCTGCCGAGCACGGCGCCCGCGTGGATGTAGTGCGTGAGCAGCCGGGCTGCGGTGGCGAGCACGCCTGCGCCGAGGTCGGCGGTGGACAACTGGAGCAACTGGCGGGCGATGACGGCGACGGCCAGCGGCGGTAACGGGAGCGGGATCAGCGCCATCCGGTCGCTCTCCAGCACGGACCGCACGGTGTGCAGCCGGCGGACCACCTCGGCGGGGGCTGCGGCGGGGTGGAGCACGACGAGGAAGCCGTGCTGCTCCAGCACGGCGGACACCTCCGCCAGCGCCTCCTCCAGGGGCTGCTCCCGCGGGTGGCGCAGCGCCATCACCGTGGGTCCCGGGAGGCCGGGCGGGCCCTGCCGGCCGAGCGGCCCGTGCCGGCCGGGGGCGGGGAGCACGAGGTCGGGGCCGGTGACTGCGATGGCTGTTGGCACGTCGGGCGTCCCCCCACCGGTCTCAGACACGCTCTGAGCACCATAACCGGGACGTGGGCTGCGGAAACACCTTTTATGCAAAGACGGTTGGGGTGCGTGCCGGGGGCGGGCCGGACGGTGCCGTTCGAGGTACGACCTTCGCGCGGGAAGGCTTGGCGCGCGCATTGATCTCGACCAAGTTGTGCAGCACGCCCCACGTCGCACGTGTACGCGCTCATAGTGGGCAGGGCTTCGACGTCAACCTGGAGAACGGCGTCAACTGCCCGGGCCCTGAGGGTCCCGGTATGCGGGAAGGTTCCCACTGGCTGTGAGATGGCCTCCTGCGTCTGAGCCGTTCAGCCGGTTGGCCGGGCGGCTGGGGCGCGTGACTCACCCCCCGCAGTCCACACGCTCTCGCCCCTGCGGGCAAGGACGTGGGAGGCGTTCTTCTGGAGCTTGCGCCGCAGGGCGAGCTGCCGCTTGCGGTACCGGTTGAGCCGGCGTCCGGCGGCCTGGTAACCGGTGGACGCGGTGGCGATGTTGACGATGCCGAGATCCACACCAACGCCACCTCGGACACCCAGTTCGCCAGGTCGTTGACCGTACGCAGGGTCGCCGACAGCGCCGACGCCTGTACAGCGTCCGGCATCAGCTTGACCTGCGTCACGATCTTCACGCAGGCAGCGTAAACCCAGACACTGACAACGCCCTTGACCAGCCGTTCCGGCTCCCGCCCTGCCCTGACCGGCCGTCCGCGGCCGGCCGCCTCCCGCACCGCAGGCCGCGCCGTCGGCCCACGGCCCGCCCGCCCGTGCAACCCGGGCGGGCGGGCCCGTATCGCCCCGCTACCAGGGCAGGTCCCTGATCTGCTGCACGCACAGCACGATGAAGAGCATCCCGGAGACGGTCAGCAGCGCGTTGCTGAGCAGGCCGTTGCGCCACTGCCGCGGGGTGCGGTCGGTGTTGAGCAGCCACAGCAGCGTCAGCGCGAGGAACGGCATGAAGAACGCGCCGAGCACGCCGTACGTGATGACGATGGCGAACGGCTGGTCGAGCCAGAGCAGCGTCATCGGCGGGAAGGTCAGCCACAACAGGTACGCGCGGAACGGCAGCGACCGCTCCCGGCTGCCCGCGGCGACCTCCCGCGCGCTGCCGTCGCCGCCGCCCGCGCCGCGCACGTTCTCGACGAAGTCCGCGAAGAGCAGGCTGACGCCGTGCCAGACGCCGATGAGCGAGGTGAACGAGGTGGCGAAGAAGCCGACGAGGAAGAGTTTCGCGGTGCCCGCGCCGTAGCGCTCCTCAAGGATGTCGCCGAGGTCGACGAGCCCCTTGTCGCCCGACTCCAGCGTGAGTTGGGTGGCGTGCAGCAGCTCGGCGCCGAGGAGCAGCATCGCGACGACGAAGATGCCGGTGGTGAGGTACGCGACCCGGTTGTCCAGCCGCATGACCTTCAGCCAGCCGATGTCGGTCCAGCCCTTGGCGTTGACCCAGTAGCCGTACGCGGCCATGGTGATCGTGCCGCCGACGCCGCCGATCAGGCCGAGGGTGTACAGCAGCGAGTCGTCGGGCAGCGTGGGCCACAGCCCCGCGAAGGCGTCCCCGATGTTCGGGGAGACGCGGATCGCGACGTACACGACGACCACGAACATGACGCCGACGAGGACGGTCATGACCTTCTCGAAGACCGCGTAGCGGTTGAACCAGACGAAGACCAGGCCGACCAGGCCCGTGAGGATGCCCCAGACCTTCAGCTCGGGACCGTCCGGGAAGAGTGCGACCAGCGGCAGCGCGGAGGACGACATGGCGGTGGCGCCGTAGACGAAGCCCCAGATGACGACGTAGATCGCGAAGTAGACGGAGGTCCAGACGCCGAGGGTGCGCCAGCCCTCGAACAGGGTGCGTCCTGTGGCCAGATGCCAGCGGCCGACGGCCTCGGCGAGGGCGATCTTGACGACGCAGCCTATGACGGCGGCCCACAGAAGGGTGTAGCCGAATTTGCTGCCGGCGAGCAGCGTGGCCACCAGGTCGCCGGCGCCGACGCCGGTCGCGGCGACGACGATCCCCGGCCCGACGTGGCGCCACTTGGCCTTTCTCATCACGGGTGGTGCGGACGCAGGCTCGGTGCGGTCAGCCATGAGCGGCTCCTTCGCAACTCGTCCCCCCTGCGATCTCCGGCATTGATAAGGGATCCGCGGACGGGCGCACAAGAGGGCGTACGCGGCGGATGGCCGGGGCCGCCTCTTGACCTGACCACGCCAGGTTCAGAACCATTGACGCGCACCACAGCCCCACACGACACGACGTCGCCATGCACCACCCCACACCTCCACATCCAGGAGCAGGCATGCGACTACGCATTCGGTCGGTGACCCTGACCGCGGTGCTCGCCCTCACCGCCGCCGGCGCCCTCAGCGCCGCAGGCGCGGAACCCGGCGCCGAACCGGCGGGGACCAGCGGGACGGGCACCGCCCAGGCGCAACGGACCGAGCAGATCCGGCAGATCCGGCAGATCCGGCAGTACGAAGTCCCGGGCCAGACCGGCCGCGAGGCCCGTACCCGCCTCGCCGCCACCGGCGTGTCCGTCGACGAGGTACGCGACCACTCCGTGGTCGTCTCCGCCGACGGCGCCCAGGCCCGGCAGCTCCGCGCGCTCGGCTACCGGCTCGAACAGCTCCCCGCCCCGCCCGCGCGGCTGGCGGACAAGCCCCCTACAACGCTCGACTTCCCGCCGGCCGACTCCGGCTACCACAACTACGCGGAGATGACCGCGGAGATCGACCGGCTGATCGCCGCGAAACCGGACCTCATCAGCAAGCGGGTCATCGGCACCTCGTACCAGGGGCGCGACATCGTCGCCGTCAAGGTCAGCGACAACGTGCGCACCGACGAGAACGAGCCCGAGGTCCTCTTCACCCACCACCAGCACGCCCGCGAGCACCTGACCGTCGAGATGGCGCTGTACCTGCTGGGCGAGTTCGCCGACGGCTACGGCACCGACCAGCGGATCACCGACGTCGTCGACGGCCGCGAGATCTGGATCGTGCCGGATCTGAACCCGGACGGCGGCGAGTACGACATCGCCACCGGCTCGTACCGGAGCTGGCGCAAGAACCGCCAGCCCAACACCGGCTCCACCGCGGTCGGCACGGACCTGAACCGCAACTGGAACTACCGCTGGGGCTGCTGCGGCGGCTCCTCCGGCAGCACGTCGTCCGAGACCTACCGCGGCAGCGCGGCCGAGTCGGCCAAGGAGGTCAAGGTCGTCGCCGACTTCGCGCGCAGCCGGGTCGTAGGCGGCAAGCAGCAGATCAAGGCCGGCATCGACTTCCACACGTACAGCGAGCTGGTGCTGTGGCCGTACGGGTACACGTACAACGACACGGGCCCCGGCCTGACGCAGGACGACCGCGACGCGTTCGCGGCGGTCGGCCAGAAGATGGCCGCGAGCAACGGCTACACGCCGCAGCAGTCGAGCGACCTCTACATCACGGACGGGTCGGTCAACGACTACCTCTGGGGCGAGCAGAAGATCTTCAGCTACACGTTCGAGATGTACCCGCGCTCGGCGAGCGGCGGCGGGTTCTACCCGCCCGACGAGGTCATCGACCGGGAGACCAGCCGCAACCGGGACGCGGTGCTGCAACTGCTGGAGAACGCCGACTGCATGTACCGCTCGATCGGCAAGGAGGCCCAGTACTGCACCGGCTGACGCCGGCGGCGCGCCCCCGGGACCGGGGGCGCGCCGCACCTTACGGGACTTACAGGACTTACCGGACTTGCGGGGCTTGCGGTCAGGCGGCGCGGCCGTAGCGGGCGAGCGCGTCGCGTACGGAGACGTCCCCCGCGGGCGCCGGGTCGCCGCGCTCGGCGGCCTTGAGCCGGCGGTCGGTGAGGCGCTCGCGCCGGTCGAAGTACAGGGCGGGACCCGCGAGGATCGCGGCCATCAGGAGCAGGACCAGGGTGCCGACGGTGTAGTCGAGGATCGCGTTCATGACGTCTACGATCCCGGATCCTTGCACACACAAACAGTGGCAGCCCTGCCATAGACCTTCGAATTGCTGCCACCCGGATGGCATACTGGCCCCATGCTGTCGAACGTCGTGTGTCTGCTGACCGATGACGTCAACGCCTTCGAGCTGGGCGTCGTCTGCGAGGTCTTCGGCATGGACCGCCGCGAGGAGGGCCTGCCGCTCTACGACTTCGCCTTCGCCGCCCCGCGCCCGGGCCGCGTCACCGTCCACCCGGGCCTGCCCGTCGACGTACCGCACGGCCTGGAGCGGTTCGCCGGCGCCGACCTGATCGCCATCCCGGCCGGCCAGAAGTTCGCGTACCGCGACTTCCCGCCCGAGCTGCTCCACGCGCTGCGCGAGGCGGTGGCGCGCGGCACGAAGGTGCTCAGCGTCTGCACGGGCGCCTTCCTGCTCGCCCAGGCCGGGCTGCTGGACGGCCGCCGCTGCACGACGCACTGGCTCTACACCGACATGCTCAAACGCGAGTATCCCGCCGCCCTTGTCGAGCCCGACGTGCTCTACGTCGCCGACGGCCCGGTGCTCACCTCCGCCGGCACCGCCTCCGGCATCGACGCCTGCCTCGCCCTCGTCCGCGAGGAGCAGGGCAGCAAGGTGGCCAACGCGATCGCCCGCCGCATGGTCGTACCGCCGCACCGGGACGGCGGCCAGGCGCAGTACATCGAGCGGCCGGTGCGCGGCACGTGCGACGACGACGCCATCGCCCGGGTGCTGGCCTGGATGCAGGAGCACCTGGACGAGGACGCCACGGTGGAGCAGTTGGCGGCGCGGGCGCATCTGGCGCCGCGGACCTTCGCCCGCCGCTTCCAGCAGGAGACGGGCACGACGCCGTACCAGTGGCTGCTCGGCCAGCGGCTGCTGCTGGCACAGCAGTTGCTGGAGGAGACCGACGCCACGGTGGACGCCATCGCCGCCCGCGCGGGCTTCGGCAACGCGGCGACGCTGCGCCACCACTTCCTGCGCCGGCTGGACACCACGCCACAGGCCTACCGGCGGACGTTCCGCGGCCCGTCCGTCGGCGCGGGGCGCTGACGGACGGGCCGGGGGGAACGTCCGGTCAGCCGAGGACGGCCAGGCAGTCGATCTCCACGAGCAGCCCGGCGGGCAGCCCGACGTACACGGTCGTACGCGCCGCCGGCGGCTGCTCCAGCTCCGCGAAGTAGGCGTCGTAGATCTGGTTGAACTCGGCGAAGTGGGCGGTGTCGGTGAGGTACACGCGGATCATCACCGCGTCCTCCCACGACGCGCCGCCCTCCTCCAGCACCGCCTTGACGTTGGACAGCGTCTGCTCGGTCTGCGCACGCAGATCCGGGCCCGCCGGGGTCGGCGGCTTGCCCTCCTCGGCCGGCAGGAAGCCGACCTGTCCTGCGACCTGGAGGATGTTGCCCTTGCGCACGCCCGCGGAGAAGCGTGCCGGCGGCGGTACGTGGGTGGCGGGGGTGACGTCGGTCTTCTGGGCCTTGTCGCTCATGCGGGCACTCTTCCGGAGTAGTCGTCACTGATCGCTGCCGCCGTGCGGCGGAGCTGCGGGAGGAGGGCCATCAGCTCGTCCGCGGTGACGACGACGTTCGGCGCCGACAGGGAGCAGGCGGCGGCGGTACGGCCGTCGGCGCCGCGGATGGGGGCGCCGATGCAGTTGATGGACTCCTCGTGGCCGCCGAAGTCGGTGGCCCACCCCTGCTCGCGCACCGCGGCCAGCTCGGTGAGCAGGGCCTGCGCGTCGGGCGTCGAACGGGGGGTGTACATGGGGTATTCGAGCCGCTCGGCGACGGCGCGCCGCTCCGGCTCGGGCAGGTCGGCGAGGAGCAGCTTGGCCACGGCCGCGACGGTGATCGCGACGGGCCGGCCGATGCGCGAGTACATCCGCACCGGGTAGCGGCTGTCGACCTTGTCGATGTACATCACCTCGCGGTCCTCGTAGACCGCGAGGTGCACGGTGTGCCCGGTCTGCTCGCCGAGCTTCACCAGGTGCGGGTGGGCGATCTCGCGGACGTCCAGGCTCTCGGCCGCCGCCTGGGCGAGGGCGAAGAGCCGGGCGCCGAGGCGGTAGCGCTGGTCGTCCTGGCGGTAGACCAGGCCGTGTTCGTGGAGGGTGCGCAGCAGCCGCATCGCGGTGGTCTTGTGCACGCCGAGCCGGGTGGCGACCTGTTCCAGGCCCGCGGGTCCTTCGGCGAGCATGGGCAGGATGGCGAGCGCGCGGCCGACCGACTGGCTCATCGCGACCTCCCGCTGCCGTGGCTCCGTACCGCCGGCCGCGACCGCCGGCTTCGTACCGCCGACCGTTGACCGGCCGTTCGCCCGGATGTTAGACAGCGGTGTCGATATACGCAATGCACGTTGCGCGTTGCGCAACCAACCTGCTGGAGGGCTTCATGGCGTCGCTCGCCGAGCTGGCGGAAGAACGTATCGACCACCGCTTCAAGGGCCTGCCGCCCGACGCGGCCGGGCTCACGGTGGGCGAGCTGGCCGCCGAGCGCCGCTCGCTCTTCACCGGCGGCTTCACCACCCCGGTGCTCGCGCTCTCCGCGCCCGCGCTGGCGCACAACCTCGGCGCGCTCGCCCGCTTCTCCGCCGCCCACGGGCTGGCCTTCGCGCCGCACGGCAAGACGACGATGGCCCCGCAGCTCTTCGCCCGCCAGCTCGACCACGGCGCCTGGGGCATCACGGTCGCGGTCCCGCACCAGGCGCGGGTGGCGCGGGCGTTCGGCTTCCGGCGGATCTTCCTCGCCAACGAGCTGGTCGACGCGGCCGCGCTGCGCTGGCTCGCCGCCGAGCTGGCCGCGGACCCGGACTTCCGGCTCGTCTGCTACGTCGACTCGGTGCGCGGCGTCGAGCTGATGGACGCGGCGCTGCGGGCGGCCGGGGCCACCCGGCCCGTGGAGGTCACCGTCGAGCTGGGCGCGGGTCCAGACGCGCGCACCGGGGCACGTACGGAGGCCGACTGCCGCGCGGTCGCCGAGGCGGCGGCGCGGGCGGGGACGCTGCGGCTGGTCGGGGTCGCCGGGTACGAGGCCGAGGCGCCGGGCGCGGACGCCGCAGTGGTACGGGGCTGGATGGGGCGGCTGCTGGGTCTTGCGGCGGAGTTCGACGCCGCGGGGCTCTTCGCGGACGCCGACGAGATCGTGGTCAGCGCCGGGGGCAGCGCGTGGTTCGACGCCGTCGCGGACGGCTTCGCGGCGGCGCCCGAGCTGTCGCGGCCGGTGCTCAAGCTGCTGCGCTCGGGCGCGTACATCAGCCACGACGACGGGCACTACACCCGGGTGACGCCGTTCAACCGGGTGCCGGGCGAGGGGTCGCTGACGCCGGCGTTCCGGCTGTGGACGCAGGTGGTCTCGCGGCCGGAGCCGGGGCAGGCGTTCGTCAACGCCGGGAAGCGGGACGCCGCGTACGACCTGGACCTGCCGGTGCCGGCGGCGGTGCGCAGATTCGACGCGGCCGGCGGGGCGGGCGCGGAGCGGGCGGCGACGGGGATCACCGTACGCAAGCTCTCGGACCAGCACGCCTGGCTGGACGTGACGCCCGGCGGCGTGGAGCTGGAGGTCGGGGACTGGGTGGCGCTGGCCATGTCGCACCCGTGCACGATCTTCGACAAGTGGCAGCTCATCCCGCTGGTGGAGGAGGACGGTACCGTCACGGAGTACGTACGGACCTTCTTCTGAGCGGCCTTCTGAGCGGCGTTCGAGAGCGGCAGACATGGACCTGGTGATCCGCGGCGCCCTCGTCGTCGACGGCTCGGGGGCGGCAGGCCACCGCGCCGACGTGGGGCTGGCCGGGGGCCGGATCGCGGCCGTCGGCCCGCGGCTCACCGGCCGCACCGTCCTCGACGCCGGGGGCCTCGTCCTCGCCCCCGGCTTCGTCGACATGCACGCCCACTCCGACCTCGCCCTGCTGCGCGACCCCGCGCACACCGCCAAGGCCGCGCAGGGCGTGACGCTGGAGGTCATCGGCCAGGACGGGCTGTCGTACGCGCCCGTGGACGACCGCACCCTCGGCGCGCTGCGCCGCCAGATCGCCGGCTGGAACGGCGGCGGTCCTGGCGACGACGAGGTGGCGTTCGACTGGCGCACGGTCGGCGAGTACCTCGACCGCCTCGACCGCGGCCCCGACGGCGACGGGCTCGCCGTCAACGCCGCGTACCTCGTACCGCAGGGCACCGTGCGGATGCTGGCGCTGGGCTGGGAGGACCGGCCGGCCGGGGACGACGAGCTGGCGCACATGAAGCGGCTGGTCGCCGAGGGGCTTGAGCAGGGCGCGGTGGGGATGTCGTCGGGGCTGACGTACACGCCGGGGATGTACGCGCCGACCGCCGAGCTGACGGAGCTGTGCCGGGTCGTCGCGGCGTACGGCGGCTACTACTGCCCGCACCACCGCTCGTACGGCGCCGGCGCCCTCGGCGCGTACGCCGAGATGCTCGGCCTCGCCCGGGACGCCGGCTGCGCGCTGCACCTCGCGCACGCCACCCTCAACTTCGACGTCAACGCCGGCCGCGCCGCCGAGCTGACCGGCCTGCTGGACCGGGCGCTCGCCGAGGGCGTGGACGTCACCCTGGACACGTACCCGTACCTGGCCGGCTGCACCACGCTGGGCGCGCTCCTGCCGAGCTGGGCGGCGGTGGGCGGCCCGGAGGCGACGCTCGCGCGGCTGGGGGACGCGGACACGGCGGCGCGGATCGGGCACGCGCTGGACGTCGAGGGCTCCGACGGGTCGCACGGGGTGCCGATGGACTGGTCGACGATCGAGGTCTCGGGCGTGGGCGACCCGGCGCTCGCGCACTGGGTCGGGCGGCGGCTGCCGGACTTCGCCGCGGCCCGCCGGCTGCTGCTGGACGACCGGCTGGCGACGACGATCCTCCAGCACGTCGGGCACGAGGAGAACGTCCGGGCGATCATGGCCCACCCGGCGCACACCGGCGGCAGCGACGGCATCCTGCACGGCGCGAAGCCGCACCCGCGGGCGTACGGCACTTTCCCGCACTACCTCGGGCACTACGTGCGCGAACTGGGCGTGCTGACCCTGGAGGAGTGCGTCCACCACCTCACCGGCCGCCCGGCGGCCCGGCTGCGGCTGCCGGACCGGGGTCTGGTGCGGGAGGGCTACGTGGCGGACCTGGTGCTGTTCGACCCGGCGACGGTGGCGGCGGGGGCGACGTACGAGGAGCCGCGGCGGGGGCCGGTGGGGGTGCCGTATGTGCTGGTGGGCGGGGAGTACGTCATCCGGGAGGGGCGTCGGACGGCCGCGGTGCCGGGGCGGACGGTTCGGGGGCGGACGGCGCGGGGGCGCGGACGGCGCTGAGGGACACGGCCAGCTCCATGACGTAGCCCAGCAGGGCGTCTCCGCTGTTGAAGATCCTGGCGTCCAGGCCGGCCGCGACCTCCTCGCGCTCGGGAGTGACCCGGCTGGACAGGAACACGGCGCGGCCGTCGTACGTCCCGGAGGTGCGCCAGGCCCGCAGGTCGTCGAGGCCCGCGGACTGTTCGCCGCCGCGGGTGATGTCGGAGATCAGCAGGTCGAACGGGAAGGCGGCCAGCTCCTGCTCCCCCTCCTCGCGATCCCGCGCGATGGAGATCCTGGCGCCGAGGCCGCGCAGCCGGCGGACGTGGGCCGCGTTGTTCTCGGGATGGTCGTCGACCCACAGGATCCGCAGGCCCTCCAGCGCGAGCGAGGACGGCAGCGGGCGGCCGAGGTCGATGTCGCCCATCGGGGGGACAGGGGTGGGGTAGGCCGGCTGAGGCTGGACTTGGCCCGGCGGCGGGTACGCCTGCGGGGGCCGGCCCTGGGCCGGCGGGGGGTACGCCTGCTGGCTCGGCGCCGCCAGGGCGGGCTCCGGGTACGGCGCCTGGTGCCCGTAAGGGGCCTCGTACTGTCCGCCGCCCCAGGACGTCCCCCAGGTACCGGACACCATGCCTCTCTCGTCGACGTACGGGAGCGCCACCGGCGGCTGCGCCTGGCCCGTCCCCTCCACCGCCACCGGCGCCCCCTCGCGCAGCAGCACCAGCAGCCGCTCCGCGTCGGGCACCCGCAGAAGCTCGCCGAGCAGGGACGTGAACCCCTGGTCGTCCGCGTGCTCGGGGAAGCCGACCGGCAGCCGCCGCTCCATCTGCTCCAGCCCGTGCTCCGCCTCCCCCCGGGTCTCGGGCGCGGACAGCTCGTACTGCTCGAAGAACGCGCCGACCTCCTCGGCCGAGGCGAACTCCGGCGACGACACCTGCGCCTCCGGCGGCACCGGCGACAGCAGCGTGCGGCGTACCCGGCGGTAGGTCGTGAACTCCTGCACCACGTCACCGCCCGGGGCGCCGGAGGCGCCGGTCATCATCCGGTAGAACTCCGGATAGAAGTACTGCAGCAGCAGCGTCCTGATGACCGCCTCCGGGCGGAATCCCGACCACACCGGGTTCAGCGTGGCCTCCAGCACGAAGCCGTTGACCAGCCGCTTGATCCGCCGCGGGTTCCGTCCCGACCGCTCGACCAGCAGCTTCTTCAGTACCTCGTCGAGCATGCCCTCGATGCCCGCGGTGCGGGCGCACCACTCGACGTAGCGGCCGACGCCGTCGTTGTCCGCGACGGGGATGCGGTAGCTGGTCTGGAAGATCTTCTCCATGAACGCGGACCCCGCGGGCGACAGGTCGCGCAGCAGCCCGCTGGGGCCGAGCGCGGAGCGGTCGCAGCCGACGACGAAGACGAGCCCCGGCACGTCCAGGTAGATCTTCAGGGCCTCGCAGACGGCGAGGACCGTCTCCTCGGAGCAGCGGTCGAGGTCGTCGATGAAGACGACAAGCAGCCGCTGCGGCCGGTTCCCGGCCCACTCCCGGGCCATGCGGTCGATCTCCTCGCGCATGCCGTTGCGCGCCTCGGGTCCCGCGTCCCAGCTCGTCCACAGCTCGTCGACCAGCCCGGCCGCGCCGAGCGCCCCGCCGAGCACCGTGGTGACGGCGCGTACGCCGCGCGTCACCGTGCGCGCCCGGGAGATCCGCGCCAGCGCGCGCTTCAGCGTGCGCCGCTCGAAGCGGACGAGCACCGACTTCACGAGCCCTTCGAGGGCGTCGGCGCCGGTGGAGGTCCAGGCGTTGTACCAGACCGTCTCCACGTCCGGCTCGGCCCGCAGCCTGGCGTCGACCAGCCGCATCAGGCTGGACTTGCCCATCCCCCAGCCGGCGTCCACGGCGAGGGTGAACGGCGTCGAGGCGCGGGAGGCGTGCAGCAGCCGGGCGAGCTGCGCGGCGGCCAGACCTGTGCCCAGGATGTCGTCGCCGGGGGCGGCCACGGGCTCGTCGTTGACCAGGGCGAGCGTGCCGGCCCCGAGGGAGGCGAACGTCGGTGTGCCGGTGGGGGGTTGGGCCGCCATCCGGACATTGTGGCAGCTACGGACCGGCTCCGGCGGGCCCTCGGCCGTGTGACCGGCCTCGCACGTTATCCGGAGGCGGGGTCGGGGACCGGCCCGTACAGTGGCCGCATGCAGGTGATCCAGTCAACGAAGCTCGCCAACGTCTGCTACGACATCCGGGGCCCCGTGCTCGAAGAGGCGATGCGGCGCGAGGCGGCAGGTCACCAGATCCTCAAGCTCAACATCGGCAACCCGGCCCCCTTCGGCTTCGAGTGCCCCCCGGAGATCCTGGAGGACCTCCTCCGCACGGCCGGCAGCGCCCACGGCTACGGCGACTCCAAGGGCATCCTCCCCGCCCGCCGCGCCGTGATGCAGCACTACCAGACCAAGGGCATCGACCTCGACGTCGAGGACGTCTTCCTCGGCAACGGCGTCTCCGAGCTGATCCAGATGTCCATGCAGGCCCTCCTCAACGACGGCGACGAGGTCCTGATCCCGGCCCCCGACTATCCGCTGTGGACCGCCTCGGTCTCCCTGGCCGGCGGCACCCCGGTGCACTACCACTGCGACGAGCAGGCCGACTGGATGCCCGACCTCGACGACATCGAGCGCCGCATCACGGACCGCACCCGCGCCCTGGTCGTCATCAACCCGAACAACCCCACCGGCGCGGTCTACGACGCGGAGCTGATGCGCGGCCTGACCGACATCGCCCGCCGCCACGGCCTGGTGCTGTGCTCCGACGAGATCTACGACAAGATCCTCTACGACGACGCCACCCACGCCCCCACCGCCACCTACGCCCCGGACCTGCTGGTCCTCACCTTCAACGGTCTCTCCAAGGCGTACCGCGTGGCCGGCTACCGCAGCGGCTGGCTGGCCGTCTGCGGCCCGAAGCAGGACGCCCGCAGCTACCTGGAGGGCCTGACGATCCTGGCGAACATGCGCCTGTGCGCCAACGTCCCCGCCCAGCACATCGTCGCCACCGCCCTCGGCGGCCGTCAGTCGATCAAAGACCTGATCCTCCCGGGCGGCCGCCTCCTCGTCCAGCGCGACACCGCGTACGAGCTGCTCACCCAGATCCCGGGCGTCACCTGCGTCAAACCCAAGGGCGCCCTCTACGCCTTCCCCCGCCTGGACCCCAAGGTCCACAAGATCAAGGACGACGCCCGCTTCGTCCTCGACCTCCTCCGCGCGGAGAACATCCTCCTGGTCCAGGGCACCGGCTTCAACTGGCCCCGCCCGGACCATTTCCGCATCGTCACCCTCCTGGAAAAGGACGGCCTGACGGACGCCATCACCCGCATCGGCGCCTTCCTGGACGGCTACCGCCAGCGCTGACCCGCACCTGAACGACCGGGCGAGATTCCGCCGGACGGCTGTCAGACGTCGCGCACGAAGAACGCGCCGCGACGGCGTCGGTCAGGTCGGCCGTGATCGTCAGCACGGTGCCGTCGGCCGCACGGATCGCGTCCTCAAGCTCGTCCAGGTGATCGGCGCGACGCACGACCATCGCCACCGAAGCGCCTGCGTCGGCCAGCCGCAGGGCAGTGGTCCGGCCGATGGGCCTCCAACCCGGTGTATTGCTGGCCGTGGGAGACGGAGGGACGCAACAGGCAAAGCAGCGCGAACGCGCCGGTGCTGCTGTCCGTTGGGTACGTCTCCTGCCCGTAGAAGACCAAAGGCTGCTGCGGCACTTGCAACCGTTCCGCCTGGTCGAAGGTGGAGGGCGCAACGCCCCCCTTGCCGCTGAGAAAGTCGAACTCGGTCGGCAGCAGAAAGTAGTCGCGCTACTCCGGGAATGTGGAAACTCCCAGCAATTTATCGAGATAGCCTTCTACCGCCGCTTGTTCTCGCTGGGCGTTGAGCTTTCGAAACAGCCGGATAGCCGCGCGATAGTTCGTCTGCGCGATGTCCAGATTGCCGGACATCCATTCGAGGATGCCGAGAAGGGACAGCGTAGTCGCCTCGCGGTACTCGTTCGAGATGTCTCGGAAGTAGTTGTGGGCCAGTTGGAGCGATTTCCTGGAATCTTGCATCCTGCCCATCCTAAGCTGAGCGTGGCCAAGATTCATATAGTTGATGTGAATACCAAACTCATCCTCGACTTCCCGGTATGCCGGGAAAGCTGCCTGAAACGCTCTCATGGACTCTTCCATCTGGCCCAGTTGCAACAGTGCGGTGCCGAGGCCGGCATGTGCGGATGCTTCCTTCCGGCGGTCCCCCGATGCACGGTGGTAACGGAGGGATTCACCGTATGCCGCAGCAGCGGAACTGAGCATGCCTGCCTCTCGATAGGCATTGCCGAGATTCGTGAGCGCCGTGCCAATATCGTTGATGTCTTGATTTCTTTGGGCAATGGCGATTGCATGGACGAGAATCGGAATTGCCTCGACAGGCCCCCGGTGCTGGAGGACTACCGCGCCCAAGCTGATGGTGGCGTCGCACTCGCCGTCGAGGAATCCGATTCTCTTCGCAGTATCGACGGCCTTTGTCAGCGTCCGAATGGCGTCCTCGAATTTTCGCTGGCTGGTCAGAGCGTTGCCCAGGTTATTGAGAGCCTTGACTTGCCGCTCGTCGTCGCCATCCTGGCATGCGGCCTCGTACGCCGTCTCGGCGCACTGAAGGGACTCAGCGACCCGAACCCTCAAATCGAGGAACACGATGAGATTCGTCGAAAGCGTGAACGCATGCTCCGCCATGCCGAAATCTCGGGCCCGCCGAGCAGTCGCCTGAAGGTTTGTGCACTCGGTGTCGAACCACTTCAGTGCATCACCTGCCTCGGCGAACCGGGGTGGATTCCCTTCAGGTATTCCTCTCAACGCGAGGTCGGCATGACGCGAGATCTGAGAGTAGAGCTCTGCCACTCGACCGAAAGCCATTCGACGCTCTGCCGCGACGATGGTTTTTTCGCATCGTTCGGCAGCGAACAGATAGACCAGATCGTGCATCCTCCATTGGGAAGTTCCTGGGACGCGCGAAATCAAACTTGCCTGACTGAGCCTGCGGAGGAGTGAGCGGGCCTGCGGGTCGCGCTCACCCAGAACGGCAGCAGCGACTTGCTCTGACATCTGACTGCCCGGATGAATGGAAAGTCTGCAGAACGGGGCCCGCAGGGACTCATCGAGTCGGATGAGTGAGACGTGGAGTGCGGCTCTGGCGGCCGTGTCTCCGAACTGCAGGACATCAAGCCGCGTCTTCTCAGCCGCTAGTTCCATCAGCAACTCGGTGGGGGCGAGGTCGGGATCTTCCTTCAAGATCGCCGCCGAGATGCTGAGCGCCAACGGAAGGTGCCCGCACAACTCGGAGATTTCTCGGATTGGGGAAAGACAGCGAAGGCGGTCGTCGCGAGGGCCCAGGCTCCTGAGGAACAGGTCCTCCGATTCCGTGGGATCGAGACAATCAAGCTTGACCACCTCGACACCTTCTATGATGCCGAGTCGGCTGCGCGAAGTGATGATCACGCCGTGGTCAGTTCTTCTGGGAAGCAGCTCGGCGACTTGCGCAAGCTCAGCCACATTGTCGAGCACCAGAAGCACCGGACTGTCCGATTCGCCGAGGGCGTCGAGCGTCCGGTGATAGATAGCTGCCTGGCTCTCGACGTTCTGTGGCACCTCGGTGGGCGGGACACCAAGTGCGGACAACAAGGGCGCGTAAGCAGTGTCGGCGCGTGCCAAGTATTCGCGCTTCACCGAGAAGCCGTGCATGTCCGCGACGATCACACCGCCGGAGAACCTCGCATGTGTATCCGGTTCCCCGGCAATCCATTCGATGAGGGAAGTTTTGCCGACGCCAGCCATGCCAGAAATGAGGACTCTGCGGGCGCCACCCTCGGTCAGCTTCGCTTTGATGGTCTGCTGTTCCTGACGTCGACCGACGAACCAGAATGGGGCCAGTAGAGAGGTTTCCGACACGCGTGTGACCTTGATCGCAGTCTCGCTTGTGCCTCGATTGGAACGCTGCTCGACGAATGTCTGGACGGCCTCCAAAAACACGCCGACACTACCTGGGTGGAGCTCCTGCTCGCGAGGAACAAATATCGTTGTCGGCGAATCCTTGGACGCTTCCAAAGCCTCCGTCAGGTTTGCCCAGAACAGCCTTTGTGACCCGACATCGAAGACCACGCCGAAAACTGGTAGAAGTGCGTTCCTCCAGTCGCTTGCGTGTGCCCCGACAGGGATCGCGTAGCCGTTCGCCCGCTTGTACTTCTCGCCGCTCTTCACCTGAACGGTGATCGATGAGCCAGTTCGCTCACCCTCCCGAGTAAGCATGACAAACAGATCCTCGCCGAAGTCGTTGCCTCCGTCGATCTCCTGAACGATTTGATCGTGTTCCTCGAGGAGTGCACGAAGCGCGTTGACCCCCGCCCGTGCAATTCTTCTGTTCCCAGGAACCCTTGCCGGCACTGTTCCCCCTCCCCTGCCGCGCCGGTCAGCACCGCTGACGACAAAAGGCTAGAGCTCAGCCTTGCTGGTTGTCAGATGGATCCCAGGTCCACGGTGACGGAGAAGGGCGCGCCAGCCTTGATCACGCCGGTGAACATCTCGCCGTCCCGGTAGGTCTTGGTGGCAGGGTCGAGAACGTACGTGTAAACGATCGGGACACCGGTGGCGGCCTGTTCGACACGCCAATAGAAGGAGATGCCAGCCTTAGCGTACTGGTCGACCTTCACGATCCGGTCCGTGGTCTCCGAGCCGGGCGAGACAACTTCGACGACCAGGAGTACGTGTTCCGGGCGGGTGGGTGTGAGGTCGATTGTCTCCGCCCGGTAGACGATGACGTCCGGGCGGCGGTTGGTGAGCGGAACGTCCTGTAGCCGGACGTCAAAGTCCGTGTCGGCGTTCCAGTCCTGACCCGCCGCGGCGTCCAGAGCATTGGCCAGGACCCGGGCCAGCCGGTTGTGCCGCTTGGAGGCGCTCGGGCTCACGACGACCATTCCGTCCACGATCTCGATGCCGGCACATTGCTCCTCGGACCAGGAGTCGTACTGCTCCGCACTGATCTGGGTGTGCATCCAGGCGGGCGCCACCATCTCGGCGGTCATGACGTACCTCCCTCAAGGAGCCCTCACAGTCTCCACCCTGCTGGGCTCAGCCTACTGTCCTGTGCTCCCGAGGCGCCCACTTCCGGGAAGGAACGATCTTCGATGCGGCGCGGTTCTGCGAGCGGGATTGAGGTCGTGCGGCTTCGTTGGCCGGGACGGGCGCTGTGAGAGGCTGGGCCGTATGAACCGGTTGGCTGGTGTGACCTCGCCTTATCTGCTTCAGCACGCCGACAACCCCGTCGACTGGTGGCCCTGGTCGCCGGCGGCCTTCGAGGAGGCGCGGCGGCGGGATGTGCCCGTGTTGTTGTCGGTGGGGTATGCCTCCTGTCACTGGTGTCATGTGATGGCGCGGGAGTCCTTCGCCGACGAGGCGACCGCCGCGGAGCTGAACGCCGGGTTCGTCAGCATCAAGGTCGACCGCGAGGAGCGGCCCGACGTCGACGCCGTGTACATGGAGGCGGTGCAGGCTGCCACCGGGCAGGGTGGGTGGCCGATGACGGTGTTTCTGACGCCCGATGCGGAGCCGTTCTACTTCGGGACGTACTTTCCGCCGCGGCCGCGGGGCGGGATGCCGTCGTTCCGGCAGGTGCTGCGGGGGGTTGCGGCGGCGTGGGCGGATCGGCGGGGGGAGGTTGCCGAAGTGGCGGCGCGGGTTGCCGCCGATCTTGCCGGGCGGACGCTCGGCGCGGCGGAGGGCGGGGCGCCCGGGGCGGCTGAGGTGCATGCGGCGCTGCTGGAGCTCACCAAGGAGTTCGACGCGGTACGGGGCGGGTTCGGCGGCGCGCCGAAGTTCCCGCAGCCGATGGTGCTGGAGTTCCTGCTGCGCCACCACGCCCGCACCGGGTCGGCGGCGGCCCTGGAGATGGTGCAGGCCACCTGCGAGGCGATGGCCCGCGGCGGCATCTACGACCAGCTCGGCGGCGGCTTCGCGCGCTACTCGGTGGACGCGGAGTGGGTCGTACCGCACTTCGAGAAGATGCTCTACGACAACGCCCTGCTGGCCCGCGTCTACGCCCGTCTCTGGCGGGCGACCGGCAGCGAGCTGGCCCGGCGGGTGGCGCTGGAGACCGCGGACTTCATGGTGCGCGAACTGCACACCGAGGAGGGCGGCTTCGCCTCCGCGCTGGACGCCGACAGCGACCGGCCGGACGGCGGCGGGCACGCCGAGGGCGCGTACTACGTGTGGACGCCCGGCGAGCTGCGCGAGGTCCTCGGCGCGGAGGACGCGGCGCTGGCGGGTACGTACTACGGCGTGCCCGGGGCGCCGGAGGCGGCGACCTTCGAGGAGGGCGCCTCGGTGCTGCAACTGCCGGACACCGGGATGCCGGTCGACGCCGGGCGGATCGCGTCCGTACGGGAGCGGCTGGCGGCGGCGCGGGCGGAACGGCCCCGGCCGTTCCGCGACGACAAGGTGGTCACGGCGTGGAACGGGCTGGCCATCGCCGCCCTCGCCGAGATCGGCGCGTACTTCGACCGGCCGGACCTGGTCGACGCCGCGGTAGCCGCGGCGGACCTGCTGGTACGGGTGCACATGACGGACGGCACCGGTGGACCCGGCACGGTGGCCCGGCTCGTCCGCACCTCGCGCGGCGGCGCGGCCGGCGACAACGCCGGCGTGCTGGAGGACTACGGCGACGTGGCGGAGGGCTTCCTCACGCTCACCGCCGTCACCGGCGAGGGCACGTGGCTGCACCTCGCCGGGCTGCTGCTCGACACCGTGCTCGACCGGTTCCGGGGCGAGGGCGGCACGCTGTACGACACCGCCGACGACGCCGAACAGCTCATCCGGCGCCCCCAGGACCCGACGGACAACCCGACGCCGTCCGGCTGGACGGCATCCGCCGCGGCGCTGCTGTCCTACGCCGCGTACACCGGCAGCGAACGGCACCGCGAGGCCGCCGAACAGGCCCTCGGCATCGTGGCGAAGCTGGGCCCGCGGGCGCCCCGCTTCGTCGGCTGGGGCCTCGCGGCGGCGGAGGCGGCGCTGGACGGCCCTCGGGAGATCGCCGTCGTCGGCTCCCCGGAGGACCCCCGCCGCGCGGAACTCCACCGCACGGCCCTCCTCTCCCCCGCCCCCGGCGCGGTGGTCGCCACCGGGCCGCCCTCCGGTACGGGTGAGGCGCAGGGGGCAGGCGCGACCGCGGAACCCGCTGCGGCACAGCACGCCGCCGCACTGCCCGAGGATCCGGACGCCGTCCCCCTCCTCGCGGACCGCCCCCTGGTCGACGGCGCTCCCGCCGCGTACGTCTGCCGCCACTTCGTCTGCGCCGCCCCGGTGACCGGGCCCGAAGAGCTACGCGCCCAGTTGACCCCGGCCGCACCCCCGCAGGGCTGAGACGCGGGCACGCCTCACAGCGTGCGGACGCGCCTCACAGCGTCAGGCCGCGCTCCAGCACCGCCAGCGCCCGGTCGACTGTCTCCACCAAGTCGCCCTCCGGCCCTCGGTCCACCCACTCGAACAGCACCTGCGTCAGCGCCCCGAAGATCGCCCCCACCACCACCCGGAGCTCGAAGTCGTCCCTCGGCCGCCCGGTGCGCTCGGAGAGCACCCTGCACAGCAACTCGACGTTCTGGTCCATGCCCTGGTGCATCTGCGCCCGCAGCGCCGGCACCTCGCGCACCAACTGCATCCGCAGCACGAACTCGGGCCGGAACTCGTCGTACAGCAGCCGCAGTGAGGCGACCACCGCCTCCCGCAGCGCGACGAGCGGCGGCTCGTCCGCCGGCCGGTCGAGGATGGCCTGCTCCAGCACCGGGTCGTACTCGTCGGTCAGGATGATGTCCTCCTTGGTCGCGAAGTACCGGAAGACGGTGCTCGGCGAGACCTCGGCGGCCTCGGCGATCTGCTCGACGGTGGTCTGCTCGTACCCCTGCTTCCCGATCAGCCGGTACGCCGCCTGCCGGATCGCCTGGCGGGTGCGCAGCTTCTTGCGCTCGCGCAGACCGAGCCCGGCCTCGGCGACCGAAGCCGCCTGGGAGGCGGCGACGGGTGGGGCGGCGGAGGTACGGGAGGAGGCCATGCTCCTCATTGTCCTGTACCGCCCTTGGCTGCGGCTATTCCGGCGTCGCGGCCTGTCGTCCCCTCCTTCCGTGGGCTCCCGTATCCCCGGTTCTCCCCTCGCCCGCCGTCGGGCAGCCGGACGGCGGTGACGACCGCCGTGAGCAGCGCGGCGATTCCGCAGACCAGCAACGCCAGGCCCATGCCGTGCACATACGCGGAGTCGGCCGACTCCGCGAGCCGCGGTGCGCTCAGCCGCTCGGCGACCGCGTGCGCCGCGACCACGGACTCCCGCGCCTTCTCCGCCGCGGCCCCCGGCACCCCCTCCGTGTCCAGCCGGTCCGTGAACACCCCGTTCAGCAGGCTGCCCAGCAGGGCGACCCCGATGGCGCCGCCGACCTGCCGCAGCGTGGTCAGCAGCCCCGTACCGCTGCCCGCGCGGCTCGCGGGCAGCGCGCCGAGGGCGGCGTCCATGGTCGGCACCAGCGCGAACCCCAGGCCGAAGCCGGTGACGGTCAGCCACACCGCCGTGAAGCCGTACCCGTCGGACACGTCCGTACGGCTGCCGAGCAGCATGGCGAACGCGAAGACCGCCATCCCCGCGCTGACCACGACCCGCGAGCCGAACCGGGCCATCAGCGGCGGCGCCGCCCGCGCCGTCACCAGCAGCCCCGCCATCAGGGGCATCAGCCGCAGCCCCGTGCCGAACGGGTCGTTGCCCAGCACCGCCTGGAGATACTGCGGCAGCACGAACAGCAGCCCCGCCATGACGAAGGTCGCGAGCACGGCCACGATCGCGTTCCACCGGAAGGCGCTGTTGCCCAGCAACTCCAGGTCCAGCATCGGCCGGACCGCACGCCGCTCCCGCAGCACCAGCCAGCCGAGCAGCACCGCCGAGCCGGCCAGCGGCGCCACCACCAGCGGATCGCCCCAGCCCCGCGTCGGCCCCTCGATGACGCCGAGGACCAGCCCGCCGAGGCCGAGGACGCTGAGCACCGTGCTGACCGGGTCGACCCGCGGCACCGAGGGGTCGCGCGTCTCGGGTATCAGCAGCAGCGCCGCCGCGATGCCGAGGGCCACCAGCGGGATGTTCAGCACGAAGATGGAGCCCCACCAGAAGTGGTCGAGCAGCCAGCCGCCCAGCAGCGGCCCCGCGGGCATGCCGACGGCCATGCCGGCGGTCACCGCGCCGACGGCCTTCGTACGCTCGTCGTCGTCGAAGAGCGTGGGGATGACCGAGAGCGCGAGCGGCATGATCAGCGCCCCGCCCAGGCCCATCACCGTACGCGCGACGATCACCGCCTCCGGACTGGAGACGAACGGGCCTATGAGACTGCCGGCCAGGAAGATCACCAACCCGGCCACCAGCATCCGGCGGCGCCCGAACCGGTCCCCCAGCAGCCCCGCGGGCAGCATGCAGGCGGCGAACACCACCGCGTACGAATCGACGATCCACTGCAGCTCGCCGGTGTCGGCCCCGATGTCCGCCGCCATCGTGGGCAGCGCGACATTGAGGATCGTCAGGTCGAACCCGAGCACGAGCACGGACATGACGAGCCCGCCGAGAGCCCACCAGCGCCTTTTGGAAGTCACTCGCAAAAGGTAGCAACTCGCAGAATCGAGCGCCAGGGCCACAGGCGACCCACACAGGAAAAACGCGGAGGCAACAGCAAAGGTCCGGCCCGCGCAGGAGGAGGTGCGGGCCGGACCCGGGATCGTCGCCTAGCGGTTGAAGCTCTGCAGCGGGCCGAACACCACCGTCGCCGACGGGCTGATCTCCGTGTACTTGTTGCCAGAGACACGGCTGTTGATCTTGTTCTCGATGTCGACGTCGACGTCGACCTTGTTCCAGGTCTTGTGGATCTTGTTGAACGACTTGTGGAACTTGTTGTTCTCCTTGTGGATCTTGTTGAACGACTTGTTGTAGTACGACTTACTGCAGCACGGCTTGCCGGACTTCGGGTGCGCGCTGGCCTGAGCCGAAGCCGCACCGGCACCGGCGAGACCGACCACGACGGCGCTGACGGCCAGGGAGCGGGCGAGCATACGGATGCGCATTTCTGCCTCCACGAGGAGCGGGGGGTGGTAGTTCGCACCGAATAACAGCACCCCCGCGGCTTTTGCGCCCCGAAGTACAGAAGCGACACGAGCAGATCACCCGGACAGACGGACGGCTGGCACGAACTCCCCCGCCCGGCTCAGGCGTGGCGGTACGCGACGAGCGAGATCCCCACGTAGTGGACGGCGAACGCCGCCAGCGTGAACGAGTGGAAGACCTCGTGGAAGCCGAACCAACGCGGCGACGGGTTGGGCCGCTTGATCCCGTAGATCACGCCGCCCGCGCTGTACAGCACGCCGCCCACGACGACCAGGACGAGCACCGCGATACCACCCGCGCGCATGAAGTCCGGCAGGAAGAACACGGCCGCCCAGCCCATCGCGATGTAGCAGGGCGTGTAGAGCCAGCGCGGCGCACCGACCCACAGCACGCGGAACGCGATCCCGGCCAGCGCCGCCGCCCAGATGAACCAGAGCAGCGCCTGCTGCCTGCCGCCCTCCAGCAGCAGGATCGTGAACGGCGTGTAGGTGCCCGCGATGATCAGGAAGATGTTCGCATGGTCGAGCCGGCGCAGCACGGCCGTGGCCCGGGGGCCCCAGTCGCCGCGGTGGTAGAGCGCGCTGACCCCGAAAAGCAGACAGGCCGTCAAGGTGTAGACCGCGCAGGCGAGCCGGCCGCGCGGGCTCTCGGCCATCGCCGTCAGGAGCACGCCCGCGAACAGCGCCGCCGGGAACATCACCGCGTGCAACCAGCCGCGCAGCCGCGGCTTGAGCACGGCGGCCGCGGCATTCGCGACCCGCTGCAGCTCTCCCTCGCCCGTCGCACTCATCCGCCCATGCTACCGACGCGTCCGTAGGTTGCGGCCCGGGAGTGGCGCTGTTCACGCAGGAGCCGGCTGGACATGACGTCTGAGCTACCTCATCATCAAACGAGCGCACACCCGACACCGGATGGGCTCATATGAGCGGCGACTGGGTCGGCACCCCCAAGGGGTAACGGTCTTGAAAACCAGATAGATGTGACATCAGAGAAGAACCAGCCCAAATCCTCTACATCTGGAGCAAGCAGCACTCATGACCACCCCGACCAAGCACGAAGGGCTCCTCTCCTGGGTCCAGGAGATCGCCGACCTCACCCAGCCCGACGAGATCGTGTGGTGCGACGGCTCCCAGGCGGAGTACGACCGCCTGTGCGCCGAGCTCGTCGCCAAGGGCACGTTCACGAAGCTGGACCCCGTCAAGCGGCCCGGTTCGTACTACGCCGCGTCCGACCCGACCGACGTCGCGCGGGTCGAGGACCGTACCTTCATCTGCTCCGAGCAGGAACAGGACGCCGGGCCGACCAACCACTGGATGGACCCCGCCGAGATGCGCGAGGTCTTCACCGGCAACTCCGGCAACGGCGGCCTCTTCCGCGGCGCCATGCGCGGCCGCACCATGTACGTCGTCCCCTTCTGCATGGGCCCCCTGGGCTCCCCGCTCTCCGCGCTCGGTGTTGAGATCACCGACTCCGCGTACGTCGCCACCGCCATGCGCACCATGACGCGCATGGGCCGCGCGGTCCTCGACGAGCTGGGCGACGACGGCTTCTTCGTCAGGGCCGTCCACTCCGTCGGCGCACCCCTGGAGCCCGGGCAGCAGGATGTGCCCTGGCCGTGCAGTTCGACGAAGTACATCTCGCACTTCCCCGAGACCCGCGAGATCTGGTCGTACGGATCCGGCTACGGCGGCAACGCCCTGCTGGGCAAGAAGTGCTACGCCCTGCGCATCGCCTCCGTCATGGCGCGCGACGAGGGGTGGCTCGCCGAGCACATGCTGGTGCTCAAGCTCACCCCGCCGCGCGGCGAGGCCAAGTACGTCGCCGCCGCGTTCCCCTCGGCCTGCGGCAAGACCAACCTCGCCATGCTGGAGCCGACCACCCGCGGCTGGACCGTGGAGACCATCGGCGACGACATCGCCTGGATGCGCTTCGGCGAGGACGGCCGGCTGTACGCCATCAATCCCGAGGCCGGCTTCTTCGGCGTCGCACCCGGCACCGGCGAGCACACCAACGCCAACGCCATGAAGACCCTGTGGGGCAACTCCGTCTTCACCAACGTCGCCCTCACCGACGACGGGGACGTGTGGTGGGAGGGCATGACCGACGAGCCCCCGGCGCACCTCACCGACTGGCTCGGCAACGACTGGACCCCGCAGTCCGGCACCCCCGCCGCCCACCCCAACGCCCGCTTCACGGTGCCGGCCGCGCAGTGCCCGACGATCGCGCCGGAGTGGGAGGACCCCAGGGGCGTGCCGATCTCGGCCATCCTCTTCGGCGGCCGCCGCGCCACCGCGGTGCCGCTGGTCACCGAGTCCTTCGACTGGCAGCACGGCGTCTTCCTCGGCGCCAACGTCGCCTCCGAGAAGACCGCCGCCGCCGAGGGCAAGGTCGGCGAGCTGCGCCGCGACCCGTTCGCCATGCTCCCCTTCTGTGGCTACAACATGGGCGACTACTTCGGCCACTGGCTCAAGGTCGGCGCCTCCGCGGACGCCGCGAAACTGCCGAAGATCTACTACGTCAACTGGTTCCGCAAGGACGCGGACGGATCGTTCGTCTGGCCCGGGTTCGGCGAGAACAGCCGCGTGCTGAAGTGGATCGTCGAACGGCTCAACGGCGAGGCCGAAGGCGTCGAGACCCCCATCGGGGTGCTGCCCGCCAAGGGCGCACTGGACCTCGACGGGCTCGAACTCACCGACGAGCAGCTCGACTTCCTGCTCTCCGTGGACCCCGAAGTCTGGCGCGAGGAAGCCGCGCTGATCCCCGCGCACCTCGACACCTTCGGCGACCACACTCCGAAGGAGCTGTGGGACGAGTACCGCGCGCTGGTCAACCGCCTGGGCTGACCTGGTACGCGGACGACCGGACCGGCGGGTACGACAACGGCGTCGTACCCGCCGGTCCGTGTTTTCCCCGCTCCCAATTCCGCTCGAGGACCGGGTACGCGGTGATATCAGCTCTTCATTCACCGCGTCATCCGGCCGAGTTATCCACAGGGGGATGCCGAATGCCCGGGAAACGCGGAAGACTTGGCAGTGCAAGTCAACTGCACGAGCGAGCGACGGGTATGGGAGGGGAGCACATGCCGGGCACAGCGTCCCGACTGCGCGACAAGCATCGGGGGGAGGCGGAGCTTCTTCTCACCCGCGCGGTGGAGGAAGAAGTGCGCCGCTCCGGTGGCCGGACCGACGGCGTGGTGCTGCTCGGCCGGGCGCGGGCGGCGCTGGACGACATGGCGGAGCGCGCCGCCGAGGAGTACGGGGCGTATGTGCGCGCGCTGGACGAGGCCGCCGCCGGCAGGCGCTCGCTCGCCGAGCGCTTCACCCCGCAGTCGACCGGGCCCGCCGTGACGGCGACGCTCACCGCCGCCGCCATCGCCCTGCTCGTCTCCGCCGAAGAGGGTCTGGGCTCCACGGCCGCGCTCTGGACCGGGGTGGCGGCCGGCCTCGCCGGGCTCGCCGCGGGCCTGGTGCAGATCGGCCTGGCCCACTGGCTCTCGGGCAACACGCGCTCGGGCGCCGCCCGGCAGCCCGGCGGCCCGGAGCAGCTCCGGCTGCAGTGGCTGACGGCTCTGGAGCTGCGCGGCGTGCGGCCCTTCTTCGACCAGCAGCGGATGATCTCGGCCGCCACGCGCACCGGCAGCCGCCCGGAGCCCGCCGCCGACGGCCCCCGACCGAGCACGGCCGGCGGCGGGGGTACGGACCGCGAGCCCCAGTCGCGCCGGAACCGCAGCCAGGAGGCGCGGCAGCGGGCCACCCTGGAGCAGTCCTACCGCCAACTGCCCGAAGCCTCCCCGGTGTACGTGGGCCGCAAGGCGCAGCTCACCCAGATCGCCGGCTGGGTGCAGCAGGGCCGCGCCAGCACGGAGACCAAGCCGACCGTCGTCCTGCTGCACGGCCCGCCCGGCGCCGGGCGCACCACGCTCGCGGTCCGCGCCGCTCACCAACTGCGCGAGCAGTTCCGCGCCGCCGTGGTGGTGGACCTGCGCGGGGAGAGCCTGGGCGAGGACCCGCTGCCCACCCGGGACGCGCTGCTGCACCTGCTCAACCGCCTCGGTGCCCCGCGCGACCAGCTCATGTTCCGCGAGCGCCCGGCGCACGACGCGCAGTTGCGCCGGCTCATCGAGCTGTACCACCAGCATCTGACGTCGCTGCCGGTGTCGATAGTGCTGGACGACGCGGTCGACGCCGAGCAGGTCCGGCTGCTGGTGCCGGAGCGCTCAGAGAGCCTGGTGCTGGTGACCTCGCGGGAGCGTCTGGAGCTGCCCGACGACCTCGACGCGTGGGTGCACCACATGCCGGTCGAGGGCCTGGAGCCGACCGCGGCCGAGGAGCTGCTGAGCGCCATGGCCCAGGGGAAGGAGGGCGCCGAGCGCTCCGCCGACCCGTACGACGCGCAGTCCACCGACCGCATCGGGATGCTCTGCGGCGGGCTGCCGCTGGCGCTGCGCATCGCGGGCTCCGCGCTGGACGGGCGCAGCCTCGTCGGGCTCGCCGAGGCGCTGGACGCCTACGGGCCGGTGGGTCCTGTGGAGCGCGCCCTGTGGCTGCGCTACGGCGACCTGGCGGAGCCGACCCGGGCGCTGCTGCGCCGGCTGTCGCTGGTCGGCCGGGCGAGCCTGGGGGCGGCGGCCTGCGCCGCGCTCCTCGACGTCGGCCAGGAGGAGGCCGGCAAGCGGCTGACAGCGCTGGCCCGCGCCGGGCTGGTGGAGCACGTGCGCGGCTCCCGCTTCCGGGTGCACGACCTGGTGCGCCGCTTCGCGTACGCCCGGCTGCTCGACGAGGAGGACCCCGAGGTGCGCGCCGCCGCGCACGAGCGGCTGATCCGCAGCTACGCGGAGCTGGCCGACTCGGTGATCCGGCTGGTCGACGGGCGTACGTCGACGCGCGCCGACCGGTTCGGCTCGCACGGCTTCACCTCGCTGGACTCCGCGCTGCGCTGGCTGGACGACGAGCAGAGCTTCATCACCGCCGCCCTGCGGCACGCCGAGGGCGTGGACCAGGCCACCGTGCTGCATCTGCTGGGCGCCCTCGCGGACTACTGCCTGCTGCGCGGCGACCTGTACCGCCTCGGCGAGCTGAACGAGCTGACCAAGGCCGCCGACCAGGGGCTGCTGATGCGCTCGGTGCAGTGGCGTACGGGCGTCGCCGCCCGGCAGCTCGGCGAGCTGGACAAGGCCCGCTCCACGCTGTCCTCCGTGGTCGACCTCTACCGCGAGGCGCAGCACTCCGCCGGCGCCGCCCGGGCCCTGCGCGACCTGGGCATCACCCTGCAGCAGCAGGGCAGCCTGCGCGAGGCGGAGGCGAAGCTGCGCGAGGCCCTGCAGATACAGCAGGGCGAGAACATGCGCGGCGACCGCGCCTGGACGCTGCACGCGCTGGCGGCCGTGCTGCGCGACCGCGCCCAGTTGGGCGACGCGCTGACGTTGCTGGAGCAGGCGCTCGCGCTGCACCAGGAGAGCGAGAGCGTGCACGGCCAGGCGTGGGCGCACTTCCAGCTCGGCCAGGTGCGACTGCGGATGGGCGACGTCCCGGGGGCCGAGGTGCAGTTGGAGGAGGCCCTGGAGCAGTACGCACGCACCCGCGACGGCCGCGGCGAGGCCTGGGCGATGACCCAGCTCGCCCGCGCCCGGCTGGTCGCCGCCGACCCGGCCACGGCCGTGACGCAGCTCAAGGCGGCCCTCGCCCGGCACCGGGAGAACGACGACGCGCGCGGTGAGGCCTGGACCCTGTACTACCTGGGGCAGGCCCAGGAGGGCGCGGGCAAGCGGGAGTCGGCGGTGCGGGCGCTGGAGCGGTCCCGCTCGATGTTCAGCCGCATGCGGGACGTGTACGGGCTGGCCTGCGCGCGGCACCACTCCGCGCGGGTCACCCGCGACCTGCGCGCCGAGCAGACCGGCACGCTGCGCAACAGCGGCTTCGCCCGGCAGTTGCTCCAGGACGCCAGGCAGGACTTCCACCGGGTGGGCGTGGCCCACGGCGAGGCGTGGTCCTGCATCGAGCTGGCGGTGATCGACGCGGGCAACGGCCGCGCGGGGCAGGCGCTGGAGCTGGTGGACACGGCGATAGACCTGTTCGGCGGCATCGGCGACCGGCGGGGGGCCACGTGGGCGCGGTTCCTGCGCTGCACGCTGCTGCCGTTCGCCTCGCCGGGCGGCTCGGTGGTGGGTGCGGCGGTGGCGCAGCAGGAGCTGTCGGAGCTGCTGGACGAGCTGCGTACGGTGACCGCGGGACGCCGCGGAGTGGTCGACCCGGCGCTGGAGGACTACGCGGAGACGTTCCAGCTCGTGCTGGAGCGGGGCGTGGAGCCGGAGACGGGCTGGCAGGCGTGGCGCCTGGGGATGGTCCCGAGCCGGCACGCCCGGGAGGTCATGGGCGTCCCGCTGGACGGCACGGCCCCCGCGGGCGACGGCGCCCTGGCGGGCTGACCGGCGGCCGGCAGGCTGACCGGCGGCCCGGAAGCCTGCCACTGACCACAGGCCCGCGGCCGGCGACGCTCAGGCAGGGGCGACGGCGTGGCCGGGCGCTGACCGCGCCCGGCGTCCCCGGCTCGGCGCCACTGGCCCGTGTCGGCCCGGGGACCGTGCCCGCCGGCTGTCGTCAGCGGCGGCGGCCGGCCGGCTGCTTGTCGGCGGCCGGGCTCTCCGCCGGCGCCGGGGTGCGCGGCGACTCGCCCCGTGGGCTGTCGTCGCGCGGGGCGCCGCCGCGGGGCGCGTCACCGCGCGGGGCCGACCCGCGCGGTGCGTCCCCACGGGGCGCGTCGTCCCGCGGATCGCCCCCGTCTCCCGGGCCCTCGCCCTCCGGGCGGGAGCCCCCCGGACCGGCGTCGCCGCGGTCGGTCTTCTCCTTGAAGTCGACCTGCCCCAGATGCCGGTTCATGCTCTTCAGCAGGAACCACACCGCGACGCCGAGAAGCGCGAAGACGATGAAGCCGAGGACGCCCGGCGTGACCTTGTTCTTGTCGAGCTCCTCCGCGAGCGGGACGAGATCGGCAGCCAATGTGGTGTTCACACGCTCAATTGTCGCGGATGCCGGCGAAGAGGTCGTCCTCGGGGAGGGAAGTATCCACGAGCGACTTCGCCAGCTCGTACTCCTCGGTGGGCCAGACCTCCTGCTGGACCTCCATGGGGATCTTGAAGAACGGCCCGTCGGGGTCGATCTGGGTCGCGTGCGCGATCAGCGCCTTGTCGCGGATCGCGAAGAAGTCGGCGCACGGCACGTACGTCGTGATCGTGCGCTCCTTGCGCTCGAACTCCTTCCACCGCTCCAGCCACTCCCCGTACGGCGACTCCAGCCCGCGCGAGAGCATCGCCTCGTGCAGCGCGACGGTCCGCGGCCGGTTGAAGCCCTGGTTGTAGTAGACCTTCAGCGGCTGCCAGGGCTCGCCCGCGTCCGGGTAGCGCGCGGGGTCGCCGGCGGCATCGAAGGCGGCCATCGTGATCTTGTGGGTCATGATGTGGTCGGGGTGCGGATAGCCGCCGTTCTCGTCGTAGGTCGTGATGACCTGCGGCTTGAACTCGCGGATCAGCCGGACGAGCGCCTCCGCCGCCTCGTCGACCTCCTGCAGCGCGAAGCAGCCCTCCGGCAGCGGCGGCAGCGGGTCCCCCTCCGGCAGCCCGGAGTCGACGAACCCCAGCCACGCCTGCTTCACGCCGAGGATCTCCCGCGCCTCGGCCATCTCCTTGCGCCGTACCTCGTGCATGTTCTTCTCGATGAAGGCATCGCCCTGAAGCTTCGGGTTCAGGATCGACCCCCGCTCGCCTCCCGTGCAGGTGGCGACCAGGACCTCTACGCCCTCCGAGACGTACTTGGCCATGGTGGCCGCACCCTTGCTCGACTCGTCGTCGGGGTGTGCGTGGACGGCCATCAGCCGCAGGTCATCGCTCACAGATTCAATCCTCGGTAACAGGTCGTCTAGGCCGGCTTCTATAGTGACTGAGCGGACTGACAATTCATTCCGCCGTCAGCCGCAGCCAGCCGCTCTGCCGGGAGGGACCATCATGGCCGGTGTGCCCCAAACGCTGCCCGAGGGCCGTTACGGCCGCTCGGCCGACGCCCGTGCCGACAGGCGGCTGAAAGTCATCGGCGCCGTGCTCGGCGCGGGGCTGCTCGGCTTCGTGGCCTGGGGCGCTGTCGACGCGACGGCCGGTTCGAAGGCGTCCGGGGAGCTGATCCGCTTCCAGGTGATGTCCGACACCGAGGTCCAGGCGCACATCGAGGTCCGCAAGAAGTCCGACGTCGACGCCGTGTGCACGCTGCGTTCGCTGGCAGCGGACAAGTCCGAGGTCGGCGTCCGCGACGTGCGCATCGACGAGCAGAAGACCCGCGTCGACACCGTGGTGTCGATCCGGACCACCGCGCGCGGCGCCAACGCCGAGCTCGTCGGCTGCAAGGCGGCCGACGAGCGATAACGGTCGCCGTCTCGCTGCCGGAATTGTTACGATCGTGGTTTCGCCCCACCCACGAAGGCGCAATTCTTCTGGGTAGGGCGATTGCTGCATCACAGACGCATGAGAAGTTCCCCCAGCACCAGAACCACCACCGACAAGGAGCACCTGTGACCCAGACCAGCGACAACGTCACCTGGCTGACCCAGGCGGCGTATGACCAGCTCAAGGCCGAGCTGGAGCACCTGTCGGGTCCCGCACGCACCGAGATCGCCAAGAAGATCGAGGCGGCTCGCGAGGAGGGTGACCTGCGGGAGAACGGCGGGTATCACGCGGCCAAGGAGGAGCAGGGCAAGCAGGAGCTGCGCGTCCGCCAGCTTCAGCAGTTGCTCGAGAACGCGAAGGTCGGCGAGGCCCCGCCGGACGACGGTGTCGTCGAGCCCGGGATGGTCGTCACGATCGCCTTCGACGGTGACGAGAGCGACACCCTCACCTTCCTGATGGCCTCCCGGGAGTACGCGAGCGGGGACGTCGAGACGTACTCGCCGCAGTCGCCGCTGGGCATGGGAGTCAACGGCAAGAAGATCGGTGAGGAAGCGAGCTACGAGCTGCCGAACGGCAAGAAGGCGATGGTGACGATCCTCAACGCCAAGCCGTACGCAGCCTGACCGCGCGTCGGAGGCAGCAGCCCATCGCGAAGCCCCCGGCGGGAACCGAGGTTCCCGGACCGGGGGCTTCGACGTGCGCCGCGGGGCGCGTTACCCGGCGGAGTTGCGGTACTTCCGCACCGCCAGCGTGCGGAAGATCGCGATGATGGCGACCGAGTAGATCAGCGAGGCCAGCACCGGGTGCTGCATCGGCCAGGCGTCGGACTGGCTGACGCCCGGGTTGCCGAACAACTCGCGGCACGCCTGCACGGTCGCGCTGAAGGGGTTCCAGTCGGCGATGTGCCGCAGCCAGGGCGTCATCCTGGTGGAGTCCACGAAGGCGTTCGAGACGAACGTCACCGGGAACAGCCAGACCAGACCGCCGGACGTGGCCGCCTCGGGCGTACGCACCGACAGCCCGATGAGCGCCCCGACCCAGGTGAAGGCGTAGCCCAGCAGGAGCAGCAGGGCGAACGCGGCCAGCGCCTTCGGCAGGCCCTCGTGGAACCGCCAGCCGACCAGCGCGGCGACGAGGGCGAGCACCACCAGCGTCAGCGCGGTCTGCACCAGGTCGGCGAGGGTGCGGCCGGTGAGGACCGCGCCGCGGGCCATCGGCAGCGACCGGAAGCGGTCGATGAGCCCCTTGTGCATGTCCTCGGCTATGCCGGCGCCCGCCCCCGCGGTGGCGAAGGTGACGGTCTGGGCGAAGATGCCGGCCATCAGGAACTCGCGGTACACCTCGGAGTTCGTGCTGCCGCCGACGTTCATGGAGCCGCCGAAAACGTACGAGAACAGCACCACGAACATGATCGGCTGGATCAGGCCGAAGATGACGACTTCCGGGATCCGGGACATCCGGAGCAGGTTGCGCTTGGCGACGACCAGTGAGTCGCGGGCGGACTGGCCGACACCCCCCAGGGACGGTGGCGCCGTGGGTCCGGGGCGCGCCGGGGCGGTCGAGGCGGTCACTTGTCGGTCTCCTTCGCGGCGTCGGCGGCGGCCCGTGGGTCGCCGTCCTCGATGGCCTTCCCGTTCCCGTCCTCGGCCTCGGCCGCGTGGCCGGTGAGCGAGATGAACACGTCGTCCAGCGTGGGACGGCGCAGCCCGATGTCGTCGATAGCGATGCCGCGCTCGTCCAGGTCCCGGATGACGTCGGCGAGCAGCCGGGCGCCGCCGCTGACGGGCACGGTGAGCTTGCGGGTGTGGTCCGCGACCGTGACCTCGCCCTGGCCGAGGGCGCCGAGGACCTCGCTGGCGGCGAAGATCTGGTCGCGCTGGTGCACGACGACCTCGACGCGCTCGCCGCCGGTCCGGGCCTTGAGCTCGTCGGAGGTGCCGCGCGCGATGACGCGGCCGTGGTCGATGACGCAGATGTCGTGCGCCAGGTGGTCGGCCTCTTCCAGGTACTGCGTGGTGAGCAGCAGGGTCGTGCCGCCCTTGACCAGCTCCTGGATAACGTCCCAGAGCTGCTGGCGGTTGCGCGGGTCGAGGCCGGTGGTCGGCTCGTCCATGAACATCACAGGCGGCTCGACGACGAGCGCGGCGGCCAGGTCGAGCCGCCGGCGCATGCCGCCGGAGTACGTCTTGGCGGTGCGGTCCGCGGCGTCGGCGAGGTTGAACCGCTCCAGCAGCACGGCCGCGCGCGCCTTGGCGTCGCGCGAACTCAACTGGTAGAGCTGGCCGACCATCTGGAGGTTCTCGCGGCCGGTCAGATACTCGTCGACCGCGGCGAACTGGCCGGACAGGCCGATGGACCTGCGCACCTCGTTCGGATGCTTGAGGACGTCGATCCCCGCGACCTCGGCGCGCCCGGCGTCGGGTCGCAGCAGCGTGGTCAGCACACGGACGGCGGTGGTCTTGCCGGCCCCGTTGGGACCGAGCAGACCGAGAACGGAGCCTTCGGGGACGTCGAGATCGACGCCGTCCAGTGCCCGCACATCGCCGAAGTGCTTGACCAGCCCTTCGGCGTGGATGGCGCCTGGCATAGAGATCTCCCCAGGTTGGATGGAAGTCGGTGGTGTTGGACGGTCTGGCGGCACTTCTCAACAAATGTCAGACAAGGGCGGACGAGCGGACAACAGCAGGAGAATAGAACACGCGATATATCGCGTCAAGTCGCGAGTGACAGAGCCGCGTGGGGTGGGTGAAGGGTGGGCTGGGGGGTGTGTGCGCCGATGCGCGTCGTTGCGTACGGGCCGGGACTGCGGCTCCGCGGCGCGCGTCCGGTGCGTCGTGCGCGGGGGCGCTCCGTGACGCGTGATGCCCGTGGGGCGTGGTGTGCGTCGGGCAGCGCTTCGTGCTCGTCGTACTCGTGTGTGTCAGGCAGTCACCGTGTACCCGGCTTTCCGGAGCGCAGCGAGCACCCGATCACAGTGCTCCCGCCCCTTCGTCTCTAGCTGTAGCTCGACTTCGGCCTCTGTGAGCCCGAGGCGCGGATCCGTCCGCACATGGCTCACGTCGAGGACGTTAGCGTCCGCCTCTGACAACACCCCCAGCAGCGTCGCGAGCACCCCCGGGCGGTCGGTCACGCGCAGCCGCAGCGAAAGGTACCTCCCCGCCGCCGCCATGCCGTGCCGGAGGATGCGCTGGACGAGCAGCGGATCGACGTTCCCGCCGGAGAGCACCGCCACCACCGGACCGCCTCCGAATGCCTTCGGATCGGACAGCAGCGCGGCGACCGGAGCCGCTCCGGCCGGCTCGACGACCAGCTTCGCCCGCTCCAGGCACAGCAGTACCGCGGCGGACAGCGCGTCCTCGGAGACCGTACGCACCTCGTCCACGTACTCGCCAATGATTTTGAAGGGGACGTCGCCGGGCTTGCCGACCTGGATGCCGTCCGCCATCGTCCCGAACGACTCCAGCGCCACCGGCCGCCCTGCCGCGAGCGAGGGCGGATACGCCGCCGCGTCCTCCGCTTGCACGCCGATGATCCGCACGTCGGGCCGGACCGCCTTCACCGCCACCGCGATCCCGGCCGCCAGGCCGCCGCCACCGATCCCCACCACGATCGTCGACACCTCGGGGCACTGCTCCAGCACCTCCAGGCCGACCGTGCCCTGGCCCGCCACCACGTCGGGGTGGTCGAAGGGGTGGATGAGGACGGCGCCGGTCGCCGCGGCGTACGACTCCGCCGCCTCCAGGGTCTCGTCGACCACCTGCCCGTGCAGCCGTACGTCCGCGCCGTAGTCCAGCGTCGCGGCCACCTTGGGGAGCGGGGCGCCGACCGGCATGAAGACCGTCGAGCGCACGCCCAGCAGCGATGCGGCCAGGGCGACGCCCTGCGCGTGGTTACCGGCGCTGGCGGCGACCACGCCGCGGTGGCGCTGTCCCTCGCCGAGCCCGGCGATGCGCACGTACGCGCCGCGGAGCTTGAAGGAACCGGTCCGCTGCAGGTTCTCGCACTTCAGATGGACCGGCGCGTCGACCAGCCGGGAGAGGAACCTGCTGCCCTCCAGCGCAGTGACCCGTGCGATGCCGGCGAGGATGTTCTGTGCGTCGCGAACGTCGTCCAGACTGACGGCACCGGCCGCGGCTGCGCTCATGGCCACAGTCTCGCACGCTGAGATGACGCCGGGTTTTCCACAGGGGGTTTTCCACAGGCCGTACGGCAACCTGCGGGGCCGCGTAATCTGTGGCCCAGTTCGAATCCGATGCTCATCCCCTGTCCTACGGACCGACCCGCGCCCGTGTCCGTGCCCGCCCCCCTTATCCGCAGCCACCAGACCGCAGACCCTGCCGCCGTGTCCGTGGCGGCAGCCAGATCCGCAGCCAGTGAACGTCCTCACGAAGTGAGCACCGTCCATGCCCTCCCCGCCTCCTCCCACCGACACCCCAGCACCGGCCGACCTGCTGAACGACCTGCAGCATCAGTTGGCCGTCTTCGCCCGCCGCGCCGAGCAGACGCGCCTCGCCGGTACCGGGCAGATGCGCAACACGATGGACCGCGCCGCCTACCTGCTGCTCAACCGCCTCGAACAGCACGGCCCCACGGGCGTCAAGGCCCTCGCCGCCGGCATGGGCATCGACTCCTCGACCGTGACCCGGCAGGTCGCGCCGCTCGTCGACGGCGGGCTGGTCAAGCGCGCCACCCACCCCGAGGACGGCCGCGCGGTCGTGCTGGAGCTGACGCCGCACGGCAGAGCGCGGCTGCACGAGGTGCAGGATTCGCGGCGCGAGCTGGTCGCACGGCTGACCGCCGACTGGACGCCGATGGAACGGGCCACGTTCTGCACCCTGCTCACGCGGTTCAACACCTCGGTCTCGCAGGCCAACGCCGGGCAGCAGGAGGGCCGGCAGCCGGGCCGGCAGGACGGGGAGGAGAACGGCGAGGAGAACGCAGAGCGGGACGGCCGGGACGGCCTGGGCGGTCCGCGGGACGGGGGCGGCTGACGACGTCAGGCGCTCCGACGACGTTCGGTGCTGCCGACGTCTTGACCACGGCGCCCGGCTGCCGTCCTATTGGTTCGAGGGCGGTGAAGGGAGCAGCGCTGTGCGTCAGCGGCGCTCGGCACAACGGCGCCGCCGTGCCCTGGAGTTCGAGACCTTCTGCGCGGGCGCGGCCGGCCGGCTCCTGCATGCCGCCCAACTGCTCACCGCCGAACCGCCGGACGCCGCCCCGCAGGCCGAACGGCTGCTGACCCAGGCCCTGGCCCGCACGTACGCCCGCTGGGACCGGCTGCGCGGCGAGGATCCGTACGAGACGGCGCGGCAGCAACTCGTCGCCCGCTATGCGCAGACCGCCTGGCGCTACCGGCGCACCTCCGGCGGCCTGCTCGACCGGCTGTCGCCGCAGGAGCGGCTGGTGCTCGTGCTGCGGATGTCGGAGGGCGTCGCCGAGGAGCAGACCGCGGCCGCACTCGGGCTGCCGCCCGAGCGGGTCCACCAGATACTGATGCGGGCCAGCGCCGCCATGCTCAGCCGGCACACGCCGGCCCCGGGGCGTACGCGACGGGAGGTGGCGACGTCGTGATCTCGATCACCGCCCGCAAGGAGCAGGCCGTACGGGACCTCCTCGACGGGCCGCACCCCGCCGTGCCGCCGCAGCTCGCCGACCTGGCCGCCGCACGCGGCCGACGGCTGCTGCGCCGCCGGACGCTGCTGCGGTCCGGGGTGTGGCTGCTGCTCGTCGCGGCGCTGGTGGCGCTGACGGTGTGGGCCGCGGTGAGCGGCGCGTGGGTGGACCACCCGGCACAGACGACGCCGGACTTCGACGGCTGGTGAGGCCGCGGGGCCGGCCCGCGGGAGGCGGGGCGGCCCGGCGGCATCGGGATGGTGCGTAAACGGAGGCCGTGAGGCCCGCGCCCGGTCCGTCCGGGCCCGGTGCGTGCGGGCCGGGCATGTCCGGGCCCGGTGCGTCCCGTCCTCAGCCGCCCAGGGCCTGCGTGAGGTCCGCCAGCAGGTCGTCCACCGACTCGATCCCGACCGACAGCCGCACCAGGTCGTCCGGCACCTCCAGGGGCGACCCCGCCGCCGAGGCGTGCGTCATCCGCCCCGGGTGCTCGATCAGCGACTCGACGCCGCCCAGCGACTCCCCGAGGATGAAGAGCCGAGCCCGGTTGCAGACCTCGACCGCCGCCTCCTCGCCGCCCTCGACGCGGAACGACACCATGCCGCCGAATTCGCGCATCTGCTTCGCGGCCGTCTCGTGGCCGGGGTGGTCTTCGAGGCCCGGGTAGTACACGTGCGTCACGCGGGGGTGCCGGTCCAGCATGTGTGCGACGCGCGCCGCGTTGGCGCTGTGCCGGTCCATCCGTACGGCCAGCGTCTTGATGCCGCGCAGCACCAGCCAGGCGTCGAACGGCCCGGCCACCGCGCCCATCGCGTTCTGGTGGAACGTCAGCCGCTCGCCCAGCTCGCGGTCGGCCACGACGAGCGCGCCGCCGACGACGTCCGAGTGCCCGCCCATGTACTTGGTCGTGGAGTGCACGACGACGTCGGCGCCGAGTGCCAGCGGCTGCTGCAGGTAGGGGCTGGCGAAGGTGTTGTCGACGACGAGCAGGGCGCCGGCCTCGTGCGCGACGGCGGCGGAGGCGGCGATGTCGGTGATGCCGAGCAGCGGGTTGCTGGGCGTCTCCACCCACACCAGCTTCGTACGGTCGGTGAGCGCGGCCCGTACCGCCGCCGGGTCCCCGGTGTGCGCTACCGAGAACTCCACCCCCCAGCGCGCCGCGACCTTCGCGAAGAGCCGGAAGGAGCCACCGTACGCGTCATCCGGGATGACCACGTGGTCGCCGGGGGTGAGCGCGGTGCGCAGCAGGCAGTCCTCGGCGGCCAGGCCGGAGGCGAACGCGAGGCCGCGGGCCCCGCCCTCCAGCGCGGCGAGGTTCTGCTCCAGGGCGGTGCGGGTGGGGTTCGCGGAACGGCTGTACTCGTAGCCTCCGCGCAGGCCCCCCACCCCGTCCTGCTTGTACGTGGACACCTGGTGGATCGGCGGTACGACCGCGCCCGTCGCCGGGTCGGGCTCCTGGCCCGCGTGGATGGCGACGGTCTCGAAGCTGGGCTGGCTCATGCGGCCCGAGGATAAGCCCTGGAGGGGGGCCGTTGCGCGCGGCGGTCTGGTTTGCTGGAGGGGAGGACCCGTACGTGTACCAGCCCGGCCCGCACCCTCTTTGAGAACCCAGGACACATTAATGGAACTGTTGTTCGCACTCCTCGCCATCGCCCTGATCGCATGGGTCGCCGTGCCCCTGCTGCGGCGTGCCCGGGGCGGCCGGGAGGTGCTGCAGTCGAACGCACGGGCCGTCGACCCGGCCGGAAGCTACGGCTTCGTCCCCGTCGACGAGCTCGACGTCCGCCTGCCCGGCCCCGACCCGCAGCTCGCCGAGGTCCTGCGGGAGCTGCAGGAGGACCAGGACTGGCAGGCCGCCTCCCGGCTCCTCGCGCTCACCGACGACGAGTGGGAACTGCGCTGGCAGCGGGTGCAGACGCTGGCGGGCGCGGCGGCCTTCGAGCTGGCGCAGGCGCCGGGCGAGGGCGGGGCGTGGCTGCGCACGTGGCGGGCGGAGAAGCCCAAGGACGTCGGCGGGGCCGAGGTGCACGCGGAGTTCCTGGTACGGCAGGCGTGGATGGCCGGGGCCGGGGCGTCGGAGTTCCCGGTGATCCTGGAGGAGGCGAAGAAGGTCTGCGCGGAGGCGGCGATGCTGGCGCCGGGCAGCCCCATGCCGTACATCATCGAGCTGGCCATCGCCCGCGGGGCGCACTACCGCGAGGCGGACTTCGAGGAGCTGTGGCACACGGTCGAACAGCGCGCGGGCGACCACATGGGCGCGCACCTCGCGGCGCTGCAGTACGCGTGCGAGAAGTGGCACGGCTCCAGGGAGGCGGCGTACGACTTCGCGCAGCGCGCAGCCGCCTCGGCGGGGCCGGGGAAGCTGCTGCCCGCGCTGCCGCTGTTCGCGGTCTGGGAGCACCTGCCGGAGGCGAACCTGGTGCGGGGGCTGTACGAGGGCGAGGTCGTCAGGCAGGCGATCGAGGGCGCGCAGTACGCGGTGCACCACGCCCCGGCGGACCACCCGATGCTGCCGCACGTACGGCACCTGCTGGCGTGCTTCCTGGTCCGGGCGGAACGGTACGAGGAGGCGCTGGAGCAGATGCGCCACGTGGACGGGTACGTGGGCGCGCTCCCGTGGTCGCTGAGCGAGCAGCCGGCGGCGGAGTACGCGGCGTACCGGGCGCTGGCGGTGGCGGGGTACGAGGGCGGCAGGGGCGCGGCGTTGAAGTGAGGGGGCGGGGAATGTCAGAGGTGCGCGATACGTTCTTGGAGAGGGTAATCAGCAGCGTCAGCGGAGGAGGCCGGAGATGTTCCTGAACCGCCACAAGAACCACCTCGTGACCAAGGACGAGGCGATTCCCGGCCGCCCCGCGCCCGCCTTCCCCGTCCCGGAGCGCCACACGGTGCTGGGCAACCCTCTGGAGGGCCCGTACCCGGAGGGCCTGGAGGTCGCGGACTTCGGCCTGGGCTGTTTCTGGGGCGCCGAGCGCAACTTCTGGCAGACGCCGGGCGTGTGGACGACCCTGGTCGGCTACCAGGGCGGACACACGGCGCACCCGACGTACGAGGAGGTCTGCTCGGGCCGGACGGGCCACACGGAGGCGGTCCGGGTGGTGTACGACCCGGCGGTGGTCTCGTACGACGAGCTGCTCAAGCTGTTCTGGGAGTCCCACGACCCGACGCAGGGCTTCCGCCAGGGCAACGACATCGGCACGCAGTACCGCTCGGCGGTCTACACCCACACCCCCGCCCAGGCGAAGGCGGCGGACGCGTCCCGCGCGTCGTACCAGCAGGTGCTGTCCGCCTCCGGCTACGGCGACATCACCACAGAAATCCTCCCGGCAGCCGACCGCCCCTTCTACCCGGCGGAGGCGTACCACCAGCAGTACCTGGACAAGAACCCGGGCGGCTACTGCGGCATAGGCGGCACGGGCGTGAGCTGCCCGGTCGGCGTCGCCCCCGCTGAGGGCTGACAGTTTCGGTCGGGACCCACAGGCAGGGTGAGCGACGAACCGTTGCCTCTGCCTGAGGTACCCAGCACTGAGGCATGTTGTCGGGCACAACCGCCCACTCGACACGCCACCTAGACCTCAGTGGCTTCGACACCTTGGCTAGCTCAGCATGTAGTGCGATGTCAGTGCGAGGCATCACAATCTTGTTCATGGAAGTGCGGTCCGACTTTGCGCCGCAGTTACAGCTAAGTGGCCAGTCGACCGGCGCGTCCTGCCCCACAGGCATCGCACCGACGGGCTGATTCGCTTCTGCCTCGTTCGAGCGGTGGGGTGGGGAGTCACGCCCTGTACGCCGCCGCTAAGGAGAGGACTCGCGCCCCTGTCGGCTTCACCCGGGAGCTGGACCGGGCGGCTGTTTCGACCGCATCATCGGGAGCCGCGGGGGCAACGTGCTCAGGAGCCGTTGTCCTCGTGCTGAATAGGTTGTTGGCTACGGTTCCTCTCGGGCAGCGCTCTGTCGAGATGCTGACACCGTCCAGGGAAGGTGACAACCGGTCTCTGTCGTTGCACACAGCGGCGCCCGCGGCTGTTGTCCCACCGTTCCGGGCCTACGTCACACCGCGCCGTGGTCACGTACCCTCGGGTCCTCCCTCGGCCTGCCGGGACGACCGGTCGTCGAAGACGGCGAGGTGGTCGGCATCACCTCCGCGCCATTCGAAGAGGAAGAGGGTGGCATCGTCGCTGGTGAGGCCGCCTCGTTCCCGTTTCAGAGCATGGGAGAGAGCTCTGGTGGCGGCGCGCACCGTCGGGTTTTGGCCCATGATGTGGTTGGTCCAGTGGATGAGTTGTTCCTCGCCGAACAACTCTCCTTTGCCTCGGTGTTCCTCGATCAGGCCGTCAGTGAAGCACAGGACCCGGTCCCCGCGTCGCAGCATCAGCTCGCTGACAGCCGGTGTATCCCCGCCGAAGCCCACCGGCAACGTGGACGGGCTCTCCAGCCGGTCGACCACCGTAAGGCCGCGGATCAGCAGCGGGGCCGGATGACCGGCGTTGACCCATTGCAGATGCCCCGTGGTGATGTCCAGGCGCATCATCTGGGCGGTGACGAAGTGGTCGGGGCCGAACTGCTCGTCGATGGCCTGATCCATGAACGCGTACACCTGAGCAAGGTCGATGGCGGCGCGGCGGGCGTGGCGGTAGGCGCCGATGGCCACCGTTGCCATGGTCGCGGCGTCCAGGCCGTGCCCCATCGCGTCGATCATGCCCACGTGCAGGAGGTCGTCGTTGAGGGCGTAGTCGAAGCTGTCGCCGGCCGCGGCGTAGGCGGGTTCGAGGATCCCTGCCACTTCGACCTGTGGGACAAACATCGCCAGCGGGGGGAGGAGCGACCACTGGATCTCCGCGGCCAGGCTCATGGGGGCGCGGCGGCGGGCCACGAAGAACTGGTCGGTGTAGGCGTTCTTGGTGACGATCATGTCGGCGACCAGCCCCGCGAGACGCCGCAGGAGTCGCCGGTCGTCGTCGTCCACCTCATCGAGAGTGACGCTCATGGCCCCGACCTGGTCGCTACCGTCCAGCAGCGGCATATAGATCCGGACGCCGCCGTCGTCCTGGTCGACCTCCACGGCTCTGGCGTAGAGGAAGGCGTCACCGGCGGGAGAGTCCTCGATGGGTTCGGGGTCGCCGACCACCAGCCGCCGCCCGGGCAGGGGCACCAGCAGCATCTGCTCGTAGTCCTGCAGGAGGATCGAGACGTCCCGCCCTCCGATACCGGCGACCTCTTCTGCGATCAGGGGGGCGATCATCTGCGGGGGCATTTCGTGCGCGCGGTCCAGCAGCACGCCCAGCAAGCGCTCGCCGAAACCCTCCGACCTGTCTACCTCGACCCGGCGCGGCTTGCGTTCACCTCCCACCACCGTGCACGCCTCCCCCCGCCCCGGTCATTCCGCCTGCAGCTCCGGGTCGCTGACGGAGCGGGGCGCTCACCGGGCGGCCCGGTGTTCGTCTTCGGTGGCCTTGAGCCGGTAGGAGTCGGCGCCGGTCTGCAAGCCCGAAATCATGCTCGGCCACCAGCCGTGCAACGATCCGCTCGATGGTGTGCCGCTGCTTGCGCGGCCCTTCCACATCCGCCAGCAGCATCGCGTCGATGAAGTCCCCAGGCACCCCCGGATCCACCCGACGGTGGCGGGGGATCCGCTCGAAAAGCCACTCACGAGATCTGCACACAGGGGCTCCTGACATGACCGTGACCAACCCGCACAGCCTGGCAGGGCCATCCAGCCCAACAAGCCCATTAGGCCCAATGCGGGCACGTCATCCCAGCCAGAAGCTCCGTTGGCCAGGCGACGCTGCCCAACGGAGCTTGGCCGGCCCGGTGCCGGGCTCACGGCACCGGGCTGGAAGGGGTGCTGTGCGTGCGGCCCTCCCGGCTCAACCGAAGTTCACGTCGCTGCACATCAGGTAGGCCTGGTCGAGGTGCGAGGCCTGCCAGATCGTGAAGACGATGTGATGTCCGGAGTAGCCGGAGGTCTGGACGGGGAACGTGATGTCGGACGCCGGGGGGTAGCTGCCGGTCTCGGTGATGAAGTCGAGGTCACCCCAGCCGAGGCTCTGGGTCCTGGGGTCGAACCCCTGCTTGCTCACGTAGACCCGGAAGAAGTCGGCGCCGTGGGATGCCTGGTCGTATAGGTGGATCGAGAAGTTGTCCTCGACGTCAGTTGTCGTCCAGGGACCGGGGTTGTTCAGGCTCGCGAAGTTCTCCAGGTTGTTGCTGCAGAGCTTCCCGTTGGGGATCCGCGCCTCGAACTCGCCGCCGAGCCCGTCCTGGAGCATGCTCATCCAGTTCCACATGGTGTTGGGGTTGGCCTGGTAGGCCTGCCAGCACATGGGGTCCTCTTGCTCCATCGCCGGGTTCAAGTGGTCGTCTCCCCACTCTTCCCAGCAGTGGTAGGCGCGGGTTGCCGGGTCGACGACGGTGCCGTGAGCCTGGGCGGTGCCGGTCCAGGCCAGTGCGCCGGCGACCACGGCAACCAGCAGGATGAGCGCTTGGAGAGGTCGGCGGGCAGCCCGCCGGGAGCGCCTGCCGGAGGGGCTTGGCTCATGCATGGGGGGTCTCCATTCCGGTTGAAGAACACAGATGGGAGCGCTCCCAATTCTATCTCACCCGTGTGAAATGTCCATGAAGAAAGCAAAAGCAGAGTTCTCAGCCTCCATGCGACCCGGTCCGTGGCCTGGGAAGCCCAGTTCACTGTGACCGCGTCCAGGGTCACGGGCCGGTTCACCCAGGAGACGGCGGCCCATGGTTGACACGGCGGCAGAGGCTCGCCGGCACGGGCGTGAGCTGCCCGGTGGGCGTCGCCAGGGCGGAGTGACCCCGACGGGGTGAGAGCGACGCCGAGTCGGCGATCCAGGAGGACATCGCCCACCTCGTCCGCTTCTGATTCGTGCGAGCAACACAGGAGGGCATCGACGCGCTGGACGGCGCCACGGCCCTTCCCGGCGCGCCGGCCTCGGGCTGTCTCGACGCGTCTCCGGCCGGGCAACAGGATCCGCCACCCCGAATATCCGCGTCACGTCGTCGCCGAGATCAACTCGCCGCAGCGGGTGCACTCCCACTCCTGGTAGTCACCCGCCACGTGCGTGCAGCGCCAAGACACCACTGCGCCGCGCATGGCGCGACGGTCACAGGCACAGTGTTATAAATGCCATAAAATAAGGACACAACCGAGAATACTGCGGGCGCAGGAGCGGAGCGCGCAAGAGGTGGTGGCCGGTGGCGGACGACGGAGATAGCGCGGGCGCGTGGAGCCATACCTCTGCGCAGCTTGGCGAGTTGCTGGATCTCGTCGACGAGGCCATCGTCACGTACGACCGCGCCGATGGGACGATCCGGGGGTTCAACCGTGCCGCCGCGCGCCTCTTTCCCCGGCTGCGCACGGGACAGCCGGCCAGTGCGTCGGCGGCGCCCCTGGCTCGTGCCGCCGCCCGGGGGGCGAAGCGCTTCTCCGCCGCTCACGAGGGCCGCAGGCTCCGCGGTCACCTGCGCACCGCCGACGGACTCGCGGTATGGCTGGTCAGTCAGGTCGGCAGCGCACAGGAGGCCGAGGCGGCGCTCGTCGACGAACGCGCCAGGTCGGCCTTTCTGGAGGAGGCCACGCAGCGCCTTGGCGCTTCGCTCCATCACGGCCGCACCGCCCGTACGCTCGCCGAGATCGTCGCCCCGAAGCTGGCGGACGCGGCCGTGGTGGTCCTGCCTGCGAGCGGGCGGCGTACGGACTGGCACCGGGCGGGTCCTGGCGGGGCCCGCTCCTCCGGTGAGGTGACGGTCGAGAGGCTCGAAGAGGTGCCCGAGGTCGCGAACGCGCTGTACGGACTCCAACCGCGCCCCACCGTCGTCAGCCCTCAAGAGCTGGACCCGCTCGACAGCCTTATGCCCGCAGAGCTCGTCCAAGACGGAGAGCCGCTCGTGGCCCAGCTCGCCGCAGGGGGCGTGCCGGCCGGCGCGCTGATCATGCTGCGCGGCCCGGAACGTGACCGCTTTGACGACGCGGACATCGAACTGGTGCATGAGTTCGCCGTAAGGGCCGGACTCGCGCTGGCAACGGCGGCGCTCTACACGCAGCAGGCCGACACCATCGCCGTCCTGCAGGCCAGCATGGCACCGGAACCCCTGCCCTCCGCCGACGGCCTCAGGCTCGGCGCCGCCTACCGGCCGGCCGCTGAGGCGCTGCACATCAGCGGCGACTTCTACCACGTGGCCCCTTCCGCCCTGGGCGGGGTCACGTTCTTCTTCGGTGACGTGTCCGGGAAGGGTGCGGAGGCCGCGGTGCTGGCGGGGCACCTACGGCAAAGCATGCGGACGCTGGCCATGGTCGCGAAGGAACGCGAACCCCTGCGTGACCTGCATCTGCTCAACGAGATCGTCCTCAGCGACGACCACCGTTTCGCGACCCTGGTCACGGGCTCCGCCCGCCCCTGCGACGACGGCTCGGTGAAGATGGAGATCGCCGGCGGCGGCCACCTCTCCCCGCTCGTCCTTCGTGGCGACGGAAGGGTGGAGGAAATCGCCTGCGAGGGCACGCTCGTCGGGGCGGTGCCCGATCCCCGTTTCAGCCTTACGGAGTTTTTTCTCGAACCCGGCGAGCTGATCCTTTTCTACAGCGACGGGGTCACTGAAGCGCGAGGTGGTGCGAGCGGGCGGGAGATGTACGGCGACGAACGCCTCGTCGACGCGCTGGCCAGTTGCACCGACATGCAGGCGGCGTCGGTCGCCGAGCGGCTGGAACTGCTCACGACCGAATGGCTTGCCGGCCGCCCGCACGACGACATCTCCCTCCTGACGCTTCAGGCACCTCCCCACCGTGGCTCCTCCCTGCACCGTCAGCCCGGGAGCCGCGCGAGTCCCCCGTTGCCGGGAAGGCCGGGATTCCATGAGTGAGCCCCGGATCACCGAAGCCGCCCGGGCCCGCTTCGACGCCTGCCTGGCAGACGCGGACGAGGACGCGGCGGTCGAGCTGGCCGTCGGTCTTGTGACGAGCGGCGTGAGCGCGGAGGACGTGCTGCTCCGACTGGTGGCGCCCGCGCAGGTGAGGGTCGGTGAGCGGTGGGAGTCCGGTGAGTGGACGGTGGCGCAGGAGCACGCAGCCACCCATGTCAGCAGGAAGGCCGTCGACGGGGTCACGTCCGCTGCCCGCGGCACCGACCGCCTGCCCGGCGGGGCCGGTTCACGGGGCCACGTGCTGGTGGCGTGCAGCGACGGCGAATGGCACGTTCTCCCCTCCCAGATCCTCGCCGAGGTGCTGCGACTGCACGGCTTCGACGTGCGCTCACTCGGCGGGTCGGTGTCCCCGCACGGGATTCTCTCGGACGTACACCAGAACGGCCCCGACGTGGTCGCTCTCTCATGCACGCTGCCCTGGAACCTTCCGCTCGCGCACCGGCAGATCGAAATCTGCCGGTGGGCCGGCGTTCCCGTCATCACGGGCGGGGCGGGGTTCGGTCCCGAGGGCACATGGGCGTACGCGCTGGGTGCGGACCTGTACGCGGCCGACGCGCGTGGCGCCGCGGAAGCACTGATTCGCCACTGGCCGCCGGTACTGCGCGGAGAGTCGTCGATCGAGGCGGATGCCGTGGAGGCGTACGCGATGCTCGTCAGGCAACGACCCCGGCTGCTGGAGCACCTGGCCTCGGCGCTGCGAGACGTGGGCCCGGGCTTGCGCGGACGCATGGGCACGGAATACGGCTCCGGCTCCGGCATGGAGCACGAGGAGGGCACCGGGTTTCTCGGCCGGTTGCTGGATTCCCTGGCAGCGGCCGTCTACGTCGACGACGAGCGCGTGTTCACCCGACACCTCGCCTTCGTGCGGACATACCTCTCCGCCCGCTCGGCGGACTCGCGCTGCCTCATCGCGATGGCGGACGCCCTCGCCGACCGACTGGACGGGTCGCCGCGGGCCCTCGACACCCTCTCGGCGGGGCGCCGGTTCCTCGCCGAGGGGGAGGACGACTCCGACCGTCCGGGATGAACGTCGCGACGGACGATGTGTGGTCGTTCGCCGTTGCCGAAGGGGAGGCCGAGGTCTCCGACATCTCGACGGCCCGGGGGATGCAGTGGGGCGGGAACTGCTCGCGATGGTTCCGGCGGCCGCGAAGCCGGAAGACGAGGGCGCGTTCCTGGAGCAGATGGTCGCCGAGCGCCGGGTGGTCATCCGGCTGAAGGTGAACCGGCTGTACGGGACGGCACTCGACGTCACCGGGTAGTACCCGCGCGGCGGGATCAGGTGCGTTCCGGCGGGAGGGGGTGGATTCCCTCTTTTACTGCTCGCTGGATCGTCTGGGAGAGGGTCGCCGCGTCGTGGGTGAAGCCCGTGAGCAGGAGGCGTTTGCCGTTGTGGACTTTTATGCGGCAGTGGACGTCCCAGCCCATGGCCGCGCTGATCGCGTTCTGCTGGCCGCTGTCGGAGACCTTGCGGATGCTCTCCCAGGGAATCACCCGGGACTCGCCGGTCCTGCGGTAGACGAGGCCGCCCTCGCGGACCGTGTAGACCTCGCCGTGGCGGGTGGTGAAGCGCAGGCCGTTGGTGATGCCCGACCACAGGCAGAGCAGGGCCACGCCCACCAGCAGGCCGGCGAAGGTGCCGCTGGAGGACTCCTCGAAGGTCTGGATGAAGACCGGGATGGACGCGGCCCCCGCCGCCACCCCGATCACTAGCGAGATGATCCCGGTCCGCCCGTGGCGTGCCACGTCGGTCTGATGGCGCCCGACGAAGGCACCGAGTTCCTGCTCACCCGGCACGGTCATGTGTCTCCCCCTCAGTCCCCCTTGTGGTGCGCAGCATTCTCGTGAGATCCGCGACGTGCCACAAGCAGACCGGCGACCAGGGCGATCAGCCGGCCCTCCTGGATACGGGGAAGGTGGGCGTCAGGTGGTGGTGAGGAGTTCGAGGGTGTCTATTACCCGGTGGGAGAAGCCCCATTCGTTGTCGTACCAGGCGACTACCTTGATGTGGCGGCCGTCGACGCGGGTGAGGGCCGAGTCGAAGACCGCGGAGGCCGGGTTGCCGGTGATGTCGGCGGAGACGAGGGGGTCTTCGGAGTATTCGAGGATGCCGGCCAGGGGGCCTTCCGCTGCTGTGCGGTAGGCGGCGAGGACGTCTTCGCGGGTGACGTCGCGGGCGACCGTCGTGTTGAGTTCGACGATCGAGCCGACCGGGACCGGGACGCGGATCGAGTCGCCGGAGAGTCTGCCGTCCAGGCCGGGGAGTACGAGGCCGATGGCCTTGGCGGCGCCCGTGGTGGTGGGGACGATGTTGACGGCCGCGGCGCGGGCGCGGCGGGCGTCGCGGTGGGGGCCGTCCTGGAGGTTCTGCTCCTGGGTGTAGGCGTGCACGGTGGTCATGAAGCCGTGCTCGATGCCGGCGAGTTCGTCCAGGACGGCGGCCAGGGGGGCGAGCGCGTTGGTGGTGCAGGAGGCGTTCGAGACGATGGTGTGGGCCTGCGGGTCGTACGCCTCGGTGTTCACGCCGGGCGCGAGGGTGACGTCCGCGCCGGCGGAGGGGGCGCTGACGAGGACCTTGCGCGCGCCCGCGTCGATGTGTGCGCGGGCGGCCGTGGCCGCGGTGAAGCGGCCGGTGGCTTCGAGGACCACGTCCACGCCGAGTTCGGCCCACGGCAGCTTGGCCGGCTCCCGCTCGGCGAGCACCTTGATGCGGCGGCCGTCGACGACGAGGGTGTCGCCGTCCGCCGTCACCGGGCGGCCGAGGCGGCCGGCGGTGGTGTCGTAGGCGAGGAGCCGCGCGAGGGTGGCGGGCTCGGCGAGGTCGTTGACGGCGACGACGTCGAGGCTGCTATCGCGTTCCAGCAGCGCGCGCAGCACGTTGCGGCCGATGCGGCCGAATCCGTTGATGGCGATGCGGGTCATGGCTTCCTGCCTTCCGGGGGTCTGCGGCTTCCCACTGGCTTTCCCCGTGGATTTCCCCTCGGGTTTCTGCGCTTTCCAGCAGGTTCGCCCGCCGTGCCGCTCCCTGACAGCGGCCTGGGTGCCATCCTCCGCAAGGATCTCGCCAGCTACTCGCCCCGCGCGAACGTGCGCCGGTATTCGCTCGGCGTCGTCCCCAGAATCTGCTGGAAGTGCAGCCGCAGGTTCGCGCCCGTGCCGAGGCCGACGCGGTCCGCGATCTGCTCCACGCTCTGCTCGGACCGCTCCAGCAGCTCGCGCGCCACGTCGATACGCGCCCGCATGATCCACTGCATCGGCGTGTACCCGGTGTCGTCCACGAAGCGCCGGGAGAACGTGCGCGTCGACACCCCCGCGTGCCGCGCCAGCGCCTCCAGCGTCAGCGGCTCGCCGAGCCGGTGCAGCGCCCACTCCCGGGTCGCGGCGAACCGCTCGCCGAGCGGCTCCGGCACGCTGCGCGGCACGTACTGCGCCTGGCCGCCGCTGCGGTACGGGGCCGCCACCAGGCGCCGCGCGGCGTGGTTGGACGCGGCCACGCCGAGGTCGCCGCGGAGGATGTGCAGGCACAGGTCGATGCCGGAGGCGGCGCCCGCGGAGGTCAGGACGCTGCCTTCGTCGACGAAGAGCACGTTCTCGTCGACCCGTACCTCCGGGTGCTTCGCGGCGAGTGCGCGCGTGTAGTGCCAGTGGGTGGTGGCGCGGCGGCCGTCGAGGAGGCCGGTGGCGGCGAGGGCGAAGGCGCCGGTCGAGATGGCGGCGAGGCGGGCGCCCCTGCGGTGGGCGGCGATCAGGGCCTCGGTGACGGCGGGCGGCGGGTCGTCGCGGTCGGGGAACCGGTAGCCGGGTACGAAGACGATGTCGGCCCAGGCCAGCGCATCGAGGCCGTGTGCGACGTGGTACGAGAGCCCGTCGCCGCCGGCCACCAGCCCCGGTGCGGCGCCGCAGACCCGGACCTCGTACGGCATGCTCCGGCGGGTGCTGAAGACCTGCGCGGGGATGCCGGCGTCGAGGGGTTTGGCGCCTTCCAGTACGAGGACGGCGGCGCGGCGGAGGCGGGAGGCTGGCACGGGGACACGGTACGTGCCCGGTTCGCGGATCCTCAGTCGCGCGGGAAGTACGTGCCCGGCGGTGCCCCCACGGTGCGGTGGAACGCCGCCACGAACGCGCTCGGCGAGGCGTAGCCGACGTGGCGGGCGGCGGTGGCCACCGTCGCGCCGGAGGCGAGCAGCGGCAGCGACGCCTGGAGGCGCAGGTGCGTACGCCAGCGGCCGAAGGGCATGCCGGTCTCGGCGACGAAGAGGCGCGCCAGCGTACGGGGCGCCGCGCCGGCGTACGGGGACCACTCCGCGAGCGTGCGGGCGTCCGCCGGAGTGTCGCGCAGGGCCTCGGCGACGGCGCGGGGGCGGGGATCGCGGGGCATGGGCGCCAGGACGGACGTCGGGGCGACGGGGGTGAGCTGGTCGAGGACCACGGCCTCCGCGCGGGCGCGGGCGGCCGGGGCGGGGGCGTCGTCGGCGAGGTGGTCGCAGAGGGCCCGCAGCAACGGGGTCACGGCCACGACGGTCGGCTCTGACCACCCGGGCCGGTCCGCCGGCGGGCGCGTACGGAGCGGGTGGTCAGCGGCCGCCGGGGCCGGGCCCGGATACCGGACGTACAGCGTCCGCGGCTCCGCCGTACCCGCCGTACCCGTCGCGTGGCGCACCCCCGGGGGGATCCACAGCGCCGTCGTCGCCGGCAGCACCCACGTGCGGCCCGTCGCACGCACCATCAGGACCCCGCTGCGCGCCCACGCCAGTTGCGGCACGGGGTGGCGGTGGCGGTCGGTCCAGCCGCCGCCCGCCGCCGCGAGGCCCGCCACGAGCACCGCACCGCCCCCGTGGGCGGAAGCGGAAGCGGAATCGGTAGGCGGTGCGGGGCCGTTCAGCGACATGGCTGGCCAGACTAGCGCGTGGCGGCCACTCCCCACCCCGCCCCTCCGCCGGGCGAAGCGGAAGCGCACGAAGGGGCCGCCGCCGGGTAGGAATCGGGCATGCGCCCCGTGGACTACGACGACCGCCTCCACCGCACCTACGCCGCGGGCCGCGCCCTCACCGACGCCCAGCGCACCGCCTGGTCCCGCGCCTTCGCCGCCCGCCTGCCCGCCGCCCGTCCGCTGCGCGGGCTGGACCTCGGGTCCGGCACCGGGCGGTTCACGCCGCTGCTCGCCGCTGAGTTCGGCGGTCCGGTCACCGGGGTCGAGCCGTCGGCGCGGATGCGCGAGCAGGCCGTCGCCAGCGCCGCGCATCCCCAGGTCGCGTACGTCACGGGGCGGGCCGAGACGCTGCCGCTGCCGGACGCGTCGGTCGATTTCGCGCTCGGCTTCCTGGTCTGGCACCACGTACGGGACAAGCCCGCCGGCGCACGCGAGCTGCACCGCGTCGTACGGCCCGGCGGCACCCTGCTGCTGCGTACCGAACTCACCGACTCGCTGCCCGACTTGTGGTACCTCGACGCCTTCCCGCGCGGGCGCGACGTCCTCGCCGCGCTCTACGAGCCGCTGTCAGTGCTGCGCGATACGTTCGAAACGGCGGGGTGGGAACTGAAGGGGGTGGGAGAGGTCGGGCTGCCGGCGCCCGGGACGTGGGCGGGGGCGCTGGCCCGGTTGCGTACGCGGGCGTGCTCGATCTTCGAGCACATGCCGGAAGCCGACATCGAGGCGGGCTTCGCGGAGTTGGAGCGCCGGGTGGCCGCGGCGCCGCAGGCGCCCGCGCCGGTGACCCCGGGGACGGTGGTCACCTTCCGCCGCACGTGAGGGCCGCCGGGCTCACCAGACGCCCACCTCGCTGTTCGGCTTGATCTGCGCCACCACCGGCACGGCCTCGCCCACGGCCTCGACCGCCTCCACCGACCACGGCCCGACCGCGACGAACACCACGTGCTCGATCCCGAACTCCGCGAACGACTCGCACCGCTCCGCCACCGACTCCGCCGGCTCCCCCGGCTCCATCCGGGCGGTGACCGTCTTCTCCACCTCCCAGAACGGCCGCCCGGCCGCCGCGCAGTGGTCCGCGAGCACGTCCAGCTCGCGGCGGAGCGTCAGGCCGCTGTCCGGTACGTCAAAGAAGTTGCACGCGTCCGCGTACTGCGCCGCCAGCCGCAGCATCGGCCCGTCGCCCACGCCGCCGACGAGCACCGCGGGCCGCGGCCGCTGCACCGGCTGCGGGCTGCACACGGGATAGTCCAGCGTGAAGTGGCGCCCGTCGAACGCGCCGGTGTCGCCCGCCCACATCTGCTGCGCCAGCCGCAGCGTCTCCTCCAGCCGCTCGACCCGCTCGACGGCGGGCGGCAGGGTCAGGCCCATCGCGTACGCCTCGTCCTCGCGGTAGCCGGCGCCGAGGCCGAGCCAGGCGCGGCCGCCGGAGAGCACGTCGAGGGTGGTGACGGCCTTGACCAGCAGCGCGGGCGGGCGGTACGTGACGCCGGTGACCATCGTGCCGATGCGGACGTGCTCGGTGCGCGCGGCCAGGTAGCCGAGGGTGGTGTACGCCTCCAGCACCGGCTCGTCCGGCGTGCACGTGGGGTCGGCCTGCAGCAGGTGGTCACCGACCCAGACGGTGTCCACGCCCGCCACGTCCGCGGCGCCGACGACCTCGGCGAGCGCGGGCGCGAGGGCCGTGGGACCGCCGGGCCAGGAGAAGTCGGTGACGTTGATGCTGATGCGCATGGTGGGCGGCCTCCTCGTCGCTTACACGCAGTCTGCCTGTGACGGCGTGTGCCGGTCGTCCGTCCACAGGAGTCAACTTTCTTACTCCCAGGGGAGTAACGGGCGCTCAGGCGCCCGTCCCGGGGCGGCAGGGGCCTGTCGCAGCAGCAGCCGGGACGGTACGCGGAAGGGGGTACGCGGCGACTGCGTACCGTGGTGCCATGAGCACCGCCAAGTTGACGCCCGCCCGGCGCCGGGCCGTGGCCGGGGCCGACGCCGCGACCGGGCTGGTGCGCGCGAGCGAGCGCGTGCTGGAAGGGCTGGTGGACGGCGGTTTCGCGGTACGGCATCCGCGCCCGCCGCACCGGCACTACCTCACCCCCGCGGGGCGTGAGCTGCGCGACCGGCTGCTTGCCGAAGCCGCAGCCGAATCCGCAGCCGGCGCGACAGCCGGGCCGGCGGGCAGCCAGGACCCGGCAGAGCCCGGGGTGTTCGCGGCCCGTACCGGCGGCGAGCCCGCCCCGTCCGACGCCGCCGCGCGCGCCCGCGAGGTGCGCAGCGCCTGGGAGGGCCTCGCCGAGCTGCGCCGGCTCACCAACGCCGACGGCGCCACCGACGTGCCGTGCGCCTGGGAGCGTACGCACCTGGCGTCCGCGGTCGCCCTCGCACTGGAGGCCGGCGGCCTGCCCCCGGCCACCGACGTGACCGGCGGCTACGTCGTCACCCCCGCCGCGCACCAGCCGGAGGCGGTACGGGTCGACCGGCGGCCAGGTCCGGCACTGCGGGAGCTGGTACGGGGCGCGGGGGTGCTGGAGGCGGCGGGGTGGCAGGTCTCCGAACACCCCGAGCGCGACGGCGGGATGTACCTGCTGGCCTCACCGCGCCGCCGCTGAACAGGCCGGCGCCCCGGTGCCGTACGACACCGGGGCGCGCAGGGGCGCGTACGGACGCCTCCGCGCCCGTACGCGCCCTTCCCCCGAAACCCCCGTCCCCTTAAGGCGCTACGCCGCCTCCCGCTCCGTGACCTTCAGCCGGCCCTTCTTGATGACCGCCAGCCGCGGCGCCCGCCTGGCGATCGCGCTGTCGTGCGTGACCAGCACGTACGTCAACCCCAGCTCCTTCCACAGCCCTTCGAGCAGCGCCACGATGTCGTCCCGGGTGTCCTCGTCGAGGTTGCCGGTCGGCTCGTCGGCCAGCAGCACCTTCGGCTGCTTGACCAGCGCCCGCGCGATCGCCACGCGCTGCTGCTGGCCGCCGGACAACTCGCCCGGCAGGTGCGTCAGCCGCTCCGCGAGCCCCACGGACTCCAGCGCCTCGGCCGCCCGCTTGGCGCGCTCGGTCGCCTTCACGCCGAGCGGCACGAGCGCGGTCTCGACGTTCTCCTGGGCGCTGAGGGTGGGGATGAGGTTGAAGCTCTGGAAGACGAAGCCGATGGTCGCGGCGCGTACCCGGGTGAGCGCGGCCTCGCTGAGGCCGCCGAGGTCGGTGCCGTCGAGGCTGACGGTGCCGGAGGTCGCGCGGTCGAGGCCGCCGAGCAGTTGCAGCAGCGTCGACTTGCCACCGCCGGTGGGGCCGCGGACGACGAGCTGGTCGCCGTCGGCGATGGTGAGGTCGACGCCGGCGAGGGCGTCGATGGCCTCCTTGCCGCGCTGGTAGCGCTTGGTGACGCCGGTGAGCTGGTACATCGTGGTCAACTCCTGGATGCCGCGGGTGAGGTGGTCGGGGGAGGTGGAGGCTATTCGACGCGCCGCAGCGCATCGGCCGGCCGCAGCCGCGCCGCCCGCCAGCCGCCGAAGAGGCCGGCGATCAGCCCGCCGGCGACCGCGAGCGCGACGGCCAGGGCGATCACGGAGAGCGTCACGGGCGCCTGGAGCGCGACCTCCACGGTGGAGTTCGCCGCGTCCACCATCTCCTTCGGCCCGCGCATCACGGCACCCTCGGGCATGTCGGAGCCCGGACCCACCGAGGCGTCGAGCGTCGGGGCGACGGTCGTGACGAGGTACGCGCCGGCGACGCCGAGCGCGATGCCGAGGACGCCGCCGAGGATCCCGTTGACGAACGCCTCGCCCATCACCTGCCGGACGACGCGCCCGCTGCGCCAGCCGAGCGCCTTGAGCGTGCCGAACTCCCGCACCCGCCGGCCGACGGCGGACATCGTGAGCAGCCCGGCGAGCAGGAAGGCGGCGATCAGCACGACGGCGGAGAGCCACTTGCCGATGTTGGTGGCCAGGTTGGAGGCGGTGGAGAGGTTGCCGGAGACCTGCTCGGCGAGGTCGGAGGCGGAGGTGACGCTGGCGCCGGACACGTTCTTGTCGATGGCGTCCTTGACCGCGGGGATGTCCTCGGAGCTGTCGGCCTTGACGTAGATGGTGGAGACCTTGTTCTCCAGGTCGGCGTCGGACAGTTCCTGGGCGCGCTTGAGCGGGATGTAGACGTTCGCGGTGGCGGCGCCGGTGTCGGCGGTGGCGATGCCGACGATCTCGAACTTCTTGCCCTTGATGGTGACGTCGTCGCCGACCTTCAGGTCCTCGTCCTTGGCGTACGCGCTGTCGACGACGGCCTTGAGGGCGTCGGTGTCGTTCTTGCCGAAGGTCGCGCCGTCGCTGATCTTGGACGAGGAGAGCGGGCCGACGTCCTGCTGGGTGACGTCGAGGCCGGTGACGGTGAAGGAGTCGACGTCGATGTCGGCGCCGCCGCCCTCGATCCGCGGGCCGCCCCCGCCGCCTCCGCCGCCGGGTCCGCCCTGGCCGGGAGCCGCCTGGTCGGTGGCACCGCCCTCGATCTTCCCCTGCTTGAAGTCGCCCTTGAACTCGATGTCGTTGAGCGCCAGCGCCCCCACCGCGGTGTCGACGCCGTCCTGGGCCTCGACCTCGCCGACGACCGAGTCGTCGAGGTGCTGGAAGCCGCCGAGCGGCATCAGCCGGTCGTCGGTCTTGGTGGCGTCCTCACCGTCCTCGCCGGGCCCGATACGGAAGCTCTGCGGCCCGCCGCCGCTCTCGTCCGCCTCCTTGCTGACGGTGAGGTCGGTGCCCACGCCGTAGAGGGAGTGCAGGACTTCGTCCTGGGCGTCGCGCATGCCGGCGGCCACGGATGACACGGTGATGACGAGGCCGATCCCGAGCGCCAGGCCGAGGGCGACGACCAGTGCGGCCTTTCTGCGCCGGCGCAACTCGCGCCGGAGGTAGGTGAGGAACATGCGGCGAAGCTATGGCGCGTTGTTGGGGAAAGGCTGAGGTCACCGTGAGAGTGCCATGAGAAAGGGCCGGGCCTCGCCGTACGTACGTCGTACGGTCCAGGTCCCGGCCCTGTGCCGGTGCTACGGCGCCCGCCCGCGGCGCCCGCCGGAGGAAGGCGCTCCGCGCCCCCGCGCGCTGCGGTACGCCGGAGCGTACGGGGCATGAACTCCGTACGCCCCCCGGCGCACCGCGTCGGCCCGGCGGTGCCGCGCCACGGCTGAGCGGATCAGCGGCTCAGAGCGCGCTGCCCTCCTGCCAGGCGGCCCAGTCCATGTTCCAGCCGTTGAGGCCGTTGTCCGGGGCGATGGTCTCGTCCGGCGAGTTCTTGACGATCACGACGTCACCGACCAGCGACTGGTCGTAGAACCACGCGCCGTCTGTCCCGGAGTCGTTCGCGCCCTGCTTGTCGAACAGGCCGACGCAGCCGTGGCTGGTGTTGGCGCTGCCGAAGACGCCCCGGCCGCCCCAGTAGTTGCCGTGGATGAACGTGCCCGAGGTGGACAGCCGCATGGCGTGCGGCACGTCCGGGATGTCGTACTCGCTCTCGCCCTGCTTGTCGGTGAAGCCCACGGTCGAGCCGTCCATCCGGGTCTCCTTGTGCTTCTCGGAGATCACCATCTGACCGTTGTACGTGGGGTTCTCGGGCGAACCGGCGGAGATCGGGATGGTCTTGACCTTCTTGCCGTCCCGCACGACCTCCATCGTCATGGCCTTGACGTCGACGGTGGTGACCTGCGAGCGGCCCACGGTGAAGCTCATCTCGCGGTCCTGCACGCCGAAGACGCCGGGCGCCGCCTCGACCCCGTCGAGGTTCATGTCCATGGTGACGGTGGAGCCCGCCTCCCAGTAGTCCTCGGGGCGGAAGTCGAGCCGGGTGTCGTTGAACCAGTGGCCGACGACCTCCTGGCCGCTGCTCGTCTCGACCGCGATCTTCGACTCGACGGCCGCCTTGTCCTCGACCGGCTTGTCGAAGTTGAGCGACACGGGCATGCCGACGCCGACCTCGGTGCCGTCCTCCGGGGTGAAGTAGCCGATCACGCTGTTCTCGGCGGAGACCGTGGAGAAGTTCGCGTTGGAGGTGGACACCTGGCCGTCGCCGTCCTTGGCCTTGGCCGTCAGCCGGTACTCCGTGCCGCGCTCCAGGGCCGCGTCCGGGGTCCAGGAGGCACCGTCGTCCGCGATGGTCCCGGCGATCTGGTCGGTGCTGCCGGCCGCGGTCAGCACGACCTCGGTGAGCTTGCCGCCCTTCACCGTGACCTTGGTGTCGGAGTTGATCCCGACGTTCTCCGTGCCGTCCTTGGGCGCGATGGATATTCGGGCGTCCGGCACGTTCTTCTGCTGGTCCGAGGCGGAGTCCTTCTGATCCCCGGGGCCTTCCGCTTTGCTGTCGCCGCCGCACGCGGTCAGCCCCAGCACGGCGCTCATCGCCACCGCGGTCAGCGCCACCCCGCGCCGCCCCTTGCCGTACACCCTCACGTCGTAACTCCCCTTCACCGCGAAGGGCGCGATGCCCTACCTCACGGAGGAGGACGCCCAGTCCCCACTAGTCCGTTCCGTCCTGCCACCCCACTGTGGCACACGCCACGGACGCTCCTGACCTGTCGTCGGGCACATCGCCTCACAACCGGCCGGAAGGAGAGGGAACGGCGCAGGTCAGCGCCCATTCGATCAGATTGCGACGAATCAGGAAAGAGGCCCTGTGACGGACTCCACCGCCGCGACGAGCCGCCCGGAACGGATGAATCCCTCCGCCGCGGCCAGATCCGGCGACAGGAACCGGTCGTCCCCCGGCCCCGCGACCCCCGCGTCGCGCACGGCGCGCAGCACGGCCTGCGTGGCGGGCGCCGGCGTGAGTCCGGCGCGCAACTCGACGGCGCGGGTGGCCGCGTACATCTCGACGGCCAGCACCTTGGTCAGATGATCGATCGCGGTACGCAGCTTGCGCGCCGCGGACCAGCCCATCGAGACGTGGTCCTCCTGCATCGCCGACGACGGGATGGAGTCGGCCGACGCCGGCACGGCCAGCCGCTTCAATTCGCTGACCAGCGCGGCCTGCGTGTACTGGGCGATCATCAGGCCCGAGTCCACGCCGGGGTCGCCGGCCAGGAAGGCGGGCAGGCCGTGGCTGCGGTTCTTGTCCAGCAGCCGGTCGGTGCGGCGCTCGGCGATGGAGCCGAGGTCGGCGGCGGCGACGGCGAGGAAGTCCAGGACGTACGCGACGGGGGCGCCGTGGAAGTTGCCGTTGGACTCGACCCGGCCGTCGATCACCACCGGGTTGTCGACGGCGGCGGCCAGTTCGCGCTCCGCCACCGTACGGGCGTGGGCGAGGGTGTCCCGGCCGGCGCCCGCGACCTGCGGCGCGCAGCGCACGGAGTAGGCGTCCTGCACCCGGGGCGCGGCGGGCAGGCCGTCGTGGCCGGTCTGGTGGTGGCCGGTGAGGCCGGAGCCGTCGAGCACCTTGAGCATGTTGGCGGCGCTGGCGGCCTGGCCGGGGTGGGGGCGTACGGCGTGCAGCTCGGGCGCGAGCACCCGGTCCGTGCCGAGCAGGGCCTCCAGGGTGAGCGCGGCGGTGACGTCGGCGGCGGTGAGCAGCGCGGCGAGGTCGGCGCAGGCCATGAGCAGCATGCCGAGCATCCCGTCGGTGCCGTTGAGCAGCGCGAGGCCCTCCTTCTCTCGCAGCGTCACGGGCGCGAGGCCGTGCGCCGCGAGCAGGTCCGCGGCGGGGCGCACGGTGCCGTCGGGGCCTTCGGCGTCGCCCTCCCCCATGAGCGCCAGCGCGCAGTGCGAGAGGGGGGCGAGGTCGCCGGAGCAGCCGAGGGAGCCGTACTCGTGGACGACGGGGGTGATGCCGGCGTTGAGCATCCCGGCCATCGCCTGCGCGACCTCGGGGCGTACGCCGGTGTGGCCGGAGGCCAGCGTCTTCAGGCGCAGGAACATCAGCGCCCGTACGACCTCGCGCTCCACCCGCGGGCCCATGCCGGCCGCGTGTGAGCGGACGATGTTGCGCTGGAGCTGCACGCGCAGGTCGGGGCTGATGTGCCGGACGGCGAGCGCGCCGAAGCCGGTCGAGACCCCGTACACCGGGTCGGGCTTGGCGGCGAGGTCGTCCACGACGCGGCGCGCGGCGGCGAGCGCGTCGAGGGCGCGTACGGACAGCTCGACCGGGGCGCCGCGGCGGGCGACGGTGAGGACGTCGTCCGCGGTGGTGCCGGCGGGCCCGAGGACGACGGGCGCGGGGCGGGAGTGCATATTCATATTCAGGAACCTTACGAACTGAATCCTGAGCTGTCACGGGCGCTGCGCGGACCCCCTCGCGGGACGTCCAACTGATCAGAAAACACACTTGGTCGGCTCTGGCGCGCCACGGTCGCACGCACTACGTTAGCGAGCGTTAACGCCACGAGCCGCCGGAGGCAGATTCGCATGGGCGAGGGCATCGCCGTCCGCACGCACGAGCACGTCGCCGAGCTGGTCCTCGACCGGCCGGAGGCCATGAACGCCGTCTCCACCGGGCTGGCCCGCGCGCTCACCGAGACCACCGCGCGGCTGGCCGCCGACGCCTCCGTACGGGCCGTGGTCCTCACCTCCAGCCACGAGCGCGCGTTCTGCGTCGGCGCGGACCTCAAGGAGCGCAACGCCTTCACCGACGCCGACATGCACCGCCACCGCCCCACGTCGCGGGCCGCGTACACGGGGGTGCTGGAGCTGCCGATGCCGGCCATCGCGGCGGTGCACGGCTTCGCGCTCGGCGGGGGGTACGAGCTGGCGCTGTCCTGCGACTTCATCGTCGCCGACGAGACCGCGGTGGTCGGGCTGCCGGAGGTGTCGGTCGGGGTGGTGCCGGGCGGCGGCGGGACACAGTTGCTGCCCCGCCGGGTGGGCTCCGCGCGCGCCGCGGAGCTGATCTTCACCGCGCGCCGGGTGGAGGCGGCGGAGGCCCACGCGCTGGGTCTGGTCGACCGGCTGGTGCCGGCGGGCGAGGCCCGTACGACGGCGCTGGAGCTGGCCCGCCGGATCGCGGGCAACTCGCCGGTGGGCGTACGGGCCGCGAAGCGGGCGCTGCGGCTGGGCTACGGGCGGGAGCTGCGGGCGGGGCTGGAGATCGAGGACGCGGCCTGGCACCGGACGGCGCTGTCGGCGGACCGGAAGGAAGGCGTGGCCGCGTTCAACGAGAAGCGCAAGCCGGAGTGGCCGGGGACGTGAGGGGCGAAGGGGGTCGCCTCCCTCATAGTGGGCAATCAGCCTAAATCCTGCAAATGCGGATCGATTGCCTACCCTGGAGCCGTGACGGGCAACGGCCGGCCCCCGGACGAACCGCTGCGCGCCGTGGTCGAGCTGGCCCGGGCGCTGGCGGAGGCGGTCACGCCCCACGACACGGTGCGTGCGGCGGCGGCGGGTGCCAGGCGCGCGCTGGCCGGATCGTTCGCGGCGGTGTCCGTCTGGGAGCGGGAGCGCGGGCGGCTGCGGGTGCTCGTCAACGACGGCGAGCGGACGCCCGACGAGGAGGAGTTCCCGCCGGACGAGTCGTATCCCCTGCGCGACTTTCCCGACCTGGCCTCGACCGGCGGCGCCCGGACGGCGACGTCCGGCTCTCCGGGACCGCGGGGGGAGATGCTGCGGCGGCGCGGGCGGGGCAGTTGCCTCTTCGCGCCGATCCTGGTGCACGGGCGGGCGTGGGGTGAGCTGTACGTGGCCCGCCCGCGCGGCGCGGCCGCCTTCGGCCCGTACGACGAGAGCTTCGCGGCGGCGCTGAGCGCGGTGGTGGCGGCGGGGCTGGCGCAGACGGAGCGGCTGGAGGAGGCGCGGCGGCTGGCGTTCACGGACCCGCTGACGGGGCTGGCCAACCGCCGGGCGCTGGACCTGCGGCTGGACGAGGCGGTGGAGCAGCACCGGGCGGAGGGCACGGTGGTCAGCCTCGTGGTCTGCGACGTCAACGGCCTCAAGGAGGTCAACGACTCCCTCGGCCACGCGGGCGGCGACCGCCTGCTGGAACGATTCGGCTCGCTGCTGTCGCTGCACGGGGCGGCGCTGCCGGACACGTTGGCCGCCCGGCTGGGCGGCGACGAGTTCTGCCTGCTGTCGGCGGGACCGCCGGCGGACGACGTGGTGCGGACGGCGACGGAGTTGTGCGCGCGGGCGGCGACCCTGGAGCCGGGCCGGGGGGTCGCGTGCGGGGTGGCGTCGACGGGGGACCCGATCGGCCGGGTGCTGTCGGGGCGGCGGCTGCTGCGGCTGGCGGACGCGGCGCAGTACGCGGCGAAGGGGGCGGGTTCTGAGGGTCCGGTGGTGGCGGGCCGGGACAGGGAGGTGACGAGGATGGCGGACGACCCACCGCGGGGGCGGAGCAGGCGGGCGTTCCGGGGGCGGCAGTGGGGAAGTCGGGAGTAGGAGACCCTCAGCCGCGGCGGCTCAGCAGCCAGGGCTCCACCACGCCAAGACCCCGCACCGGGCGCTGCCACATGGGCTGGAGCGCGAAGCGGTACGACGGGGCCTCCTCCGTGCCGCCCTCCGCCGCCGCCTTCTCCGCCGCCGTGGCCGCCGCCTCCGACTCCGGGGCGTCGCCGTCCCGTATCAGCTCCGCGGCGAAGTCGCCGTGGACCAGCACCGTGTCCTTCGGCGCGATCGACGTCAGCCGCGACGCCAGGTTGACCGTCGTGCCGAACACGTCGCCCATCCGCGTCGTCACCGTGCCGAACGCGATGCCCACCCGCAGCTCCGGCATCGTCTCGTCGTGGGCCAGTGTCTCGATCAGACGGATGCCGATCTCCGCCGCCGTGCCCGCGTCGTCCGCGGAGAACAGCACCTCGTCGCCCAGGGTCTTGATGAGCCGGCCGCCGTGGGCGGCGACCAGGTCGGCGGCGGTGGTCTCGAACGCCTCGACCAGCTCGCCCAGCTCCTCCTCCTCCAGCCGCCGGGTCAGCCGGGTGAAGCCCACCAGGTCGGCGAAGCCCACCGCGAGGCGGCGGTCGACCATCTCGTCGTCGTCCTGCGCCTGGACGACGCGGCCGGTGGCCGCGGCGAGCTGGCGGCGCCAGACGTAGACGAGGAACTCCTCCAGCTCCGGGAGCAGCAGCTCGACCAGCGGGTAGGCGATCTCCGTACGGGACATGCCCTCCTGCGGCTCGGTGAGCCCTTCGAGGAAGGAGTCGATCTGCCAGTCCGCCAGCCGGGCCGTGGTCTGCCCGGTGGAGCGCGCCACCTGCACCGCCATGCCCTCGCTCAGCAGCCCGGCCTCCACCAGGCCCGCCAGCCGGCGCAGGGCCAGCACGTCGGCCTCGGTGAGCGCCTTGGCCTGGCCGATGTCGGCGAAGCCCATGGCGCGCCAGAAGCGGGCCGCCAGCTCCATCGGCACGCCCGCGGCGCGGGCGGCCTGGAAGGGCGTGTAGCGGCGGTCGGAGCCCAGGATGAGCTGCTCGATGCGGATCGCGATCGGGTCGTCTTCGCTCTCCGGATCAACCGGTTCGTCCGGCTCTTCCGGGGCCGCCGGACCTTCCGGACCCTCCGGGTCTGCTACGCCCCCGGCGGCGCCCGCCGCGCCCGCCGCGTCGTCGGTGCCCGAAGCGCCCGCAGCGCCCTCCGAGCCGTCAGGACCCACCGGGCCCCTCGGCTCCTCCGCACCGGAGGAGCCCGCAACCTCACTCACCGGCTGCCCCCTCCACCCGTCCGTTCCCTGGCCACCGCCCTTGCGGTCTCAACGATACGGGAAGTGTGGCCCAGCTCACTCCGCTTCGGCCGCGGACCGCAGGTGCACCACGTCCCCCGCGCTGACCGGCTCCGCCAGCCCCGCCGCCGTCGCCAGCACCAGCCGGCCGTCGCCGTCCACCGCGACGGCCTCCCCCGTCACCGCAGTGCCGCCCGGCAGCTCCGCGCGGACCTGCCGGCCGAGCGTCGCGCAGCCCGCCGCGTACGTCTCCTGCAGCCGGGCGCCGGCCGGGTCGCCGCCGGCGGTACGCCAGCTTCCGTACCACCGCTCCAGCGATCGCAGCATCGCGCGCAGCAGCGGATCCCGGTCGGTGACCTTCGCGCCCGCCAGGGCCAGCGAGCCGGCCTGCGGGACGGGCAGTTCACCGGCGCGCAGGGTGACGTTGATGCCGATGCCGAGGACCACGGACTCGCTCGCGGCATCGGGGCGCTCCACGAGGATGCCGCCCGCCTTGCGCTCCTCGCCTCCGACGGTCACGAGCACGTCGTTCGGCCACTTCAGCGCCGTGTCCACGCCCGCGGCCCGCGGCAGCGCGGTCGCCACGGCGACGCCCGCGAGCAGCGGCAGCCAGCCCCACCGGCTGACGGGTACGCCCTCCGGGCGCAGCAGTACGGAGAAGAAGAGCCCCGACCGGGGCGGTGCCGACCACCGGCGCTCCAGCCGGCCGCGCCCCGCCGTCTGCTCCTCGGCGACGAGCACCGCGCCCTCGGGCGCCCCTTCGCGGGCGCGCGCGGCGAGGTCGGCGTTCGTGGAGCCGGTGGCCTCGACGACGTCGAGCGACGTCCACAGCCCCCCGGTCCGTACGAGCGCCCGGCGCAGCGCGTCGGCGTTCAGCGGCGGACGGTCGAGGTCGGACCAGCGGCTTCCCCGATCTGCACTCATACGGCCACCCTAGGGCCAGACATCGGCCCCACCGCCGCCGACGCCACGGGGCCCTTACGCCCGTCGCGGATCGGCGTCAGCACCGCCCCGGCGACGCCACGCGGCGGGTGTGGCCAACGCCGCACCCGTAGGGCGGCCGGGCGCCGATAGCCTACGTAGCGGTAAGTCCCGCACTCCCCCGGGTCCCCCGCCCGGAGGCGCCCCCGACGAGCAGGAGCTGCACCGCGATGGCCATGGCCCAGGAGCCCCCCGCCGAGATGGCGGACAGCCACACGACGGGCGGCCGGCTCGCCGATCTGAGCCGGCGGATCGAGGAGGCCACGCACGCCGGGTCGGCGCGCGCGGTGGAGAAGCAGCACGCGAAAGGCAAGCTGACCGCGCGCGAGCGGGTCGACCTGCTGCTGGACGACGGGTCGTTCACGGAGCTGGACGAGTTCGCCCGGCACCGCGCGACGAACTTCGGCATCGAGGCGAACCGCCCGTACGGCGACGGCGTGGTCACCGGCTACGGGACCGTCGACGGCCGCCCCGTCGTGGTGTATTCGCAGGACTTCACGGTCTTCGGCGGCTCCCTCGGCGAGGTCTACGGCGAGAAGATCGTCAAGGCGATGGACTTCGCCATGAAGACCGGCTGCCCGATCATCGGCATCAACGACGGCGGCGGCGCGCGTATCCAGGAGGGTGTCGTCGCGCTGGGTCTCTTCGCGGAGATCTTCCGCCGCAACGTGCACGGCTCGGGTGTCGTCCCGCAGATCAGCGTCATCGTCGGCCCGTGCGCGGGCGGCGCGGTGTACTCCCCCGCCATCACGGACTTCACCGTCATGGTGGACGGCATCTCGCACATGTTCATCACGGGCCCCGACGTCATCAAGACCGTCACCGGCGAGGACGTCGGCTTCGAGGAGCTGGGCGGCGCCCGTACGCACAACACCACCTCCGGTGTCGCCCACCACATGGCGGGCGACGAGAAGGACGCCTTCGAGTACGTCAAGGCGCTGCTGTCGTACCTGCCGTCGAACAACCTCAGTGACCCGCCCGCCTTCCCCGAGGAGGGCGAGGCGTCGGTCACGGACGAGGACCGGGAGCTGGACACCCTCATCCCGGACTCGGCGAGCCAGCCGTACGACATGCACGCCGCCATCGAACACGTGCTGGACGACCGCGAGTTCCTGGAGACCCAGGCGCTGTACGCGCCGAACATCATCACCGGCTTCGGCCGCGTCGAGGGCCACCCCGTCGGCGTCGTCGCCAACCAGCCGATGCAGTTCGCCGGCTGCCTGGACATCAAGGCCAGCGAGAAGGCCGCCCGGTTCGTGCGCACCTGCGACGCGTTCAACGTCCCCGTGCTCACCTTCGTCGACGTCCCCGGCTTCCTGCCGGGCACGGACCAGGAGTACGACGGCATCATCCGCCGCGGCGCCAAGCTCATCTACGCCTACGCCGAGGCCACCGTGCCGCTGATCACGGTGATCACCCGCAAGGCGTTCGGCGGCGCGTACGACGTCATGGGCTCCAAGCACCTCGGCGCGGACCTGAACCTGGCGTGGCCCACCGCGCGGATCGCCGTCATGGGCGCGCAGGGCGCGGTCAACATCCTGTACCGCCGCACGCTCGCCGCCATCGAGGACGAGCAGGAGCGGGAGGCGCGGCGCGAGGAGCTGATCAGGGAGTACGAGGACGCGCTGCTGAACCCGTATGCGGCGGCGGAACGCGGGTATGTGGACGCCGTCATCATGCCGTCGGAGACGCGGCGGCAGGTGGCGAAGGGGCTGCGGGTGCTGCGCACCAAGCGGGAGACGCTGCCGCCGAAGAAGCACGGGAACATCCCGCTGTAGCGCGGCGGGAGTCGAGGAGGGCCGATGTCCGACGAGATCAAGGTCGTCCGGGGCAACCCGACGGCGGAGGAACTGGCGGCGGCGCTGGCGGTGGTCCAGGCGCGGGCGGTGTCGTCCGCGCCGGGCGGGCGGGGCGGGCCGGCCGGCGAGTGGGCGGATCCGGCGCGGCGGGTGCTGGCCCGGCGGACGCCGCAGCCGGGGCCGAAGGCGTGGCGTACGACGTACTGGCCGTCGTAGGAGGGCCGCGCCGCACGTAATTGAGTACCCGTACTCAGGCGCGCGGGGGCGCGGGACCGGCACCATCGGAAGATGCTCTGGTCCGACCCTCCAGACGAGCCCGACGCGGAGTTGCGTGCGGCGGAACGGCGGCTGCGCCGCGCCGGATGGCTGCTTGCGCTGGCGGCGGTGGTGACGATGGCGCTGGGGGCGGCGGGACCCGGCGTACTGCCCACGTGAGCCGCCGGCGTGAGCCGCCGGCGTACGGGCGCCGCGGCCCCCTGGCACGTGCACAAGTCGTCGTGCGTGCATGACGACTTGTGCACCGGTGCCCGTGCCCGGCGGCGATGTCATCGCCGCCGCCTACGATGACGCCCATGACCCACCACCCCGCCCGCACGCTCGTGCTCGCGTCGCAGTCCCCCGCCCGGCTCGCCCTGCTCCGGCAGGCGGGGCTCGCGCCCGAGGTCGTCGTCAGCGGTGTCGACGAGGACGCCGTGACCGCCGCGACCCCTGCGGAGCTGGCGCTGGTGCTCGCCGAGGCGAAGGCCGGCGCCGTGGCCGCGCGTCCGGAGGCGGCGGGGGCGCTGGTCGTCGGCTGCGACTCGGTGCTGGAGCTGGACGGCAGGGCGCTGGGCAAGCCGGTGGACGCCGAGGACGCCACGGCGCGGTGGAAGGCGATGCGGGGCCGCTCGGGGGTGCTGCAGACGGGGCACTGCGTGATCGACACGGAATCGGGGCGGCGGGCGAGCGCGACCGCGGGGACGGTGGTGCGGTTCGGCGAGCCGAGCGACGCCGAGATCGCGGCGTACGTGGCGACGGGCGAACCGCTGTACGTGGCCGGGGCGTTCACCATCGACGGCCGCTCGTCGGCGTTCATCGACGGCATCGACGGCGACCACGGCAACGTCGTGGGGATCTCGCTGCCACTGCTGCGCCGGCTGCTCGCGGAGTTGGGGGTGCAGATCACGGATCTGTGGGCGTAGGGCGCCTTCAGGACCTTACGGGATGCCGCGCGGCGGCGGTGGAGACGAAGCGGCTCAGGCCGCCGGCGCCGGCTCGGCGCCGCCCTCCGCCTGCCGTACGGGGACGTCCTCGGCGGTCAACGTCAGCACGATCAGGCCGAAGAGCACCATCAGCCCCGCGAACGCCGCCCAGCCCACGAGGCCCACGGCCAGCGCCGCCAGCACCGCATGCAGCACGGCGCAGCTCACCAGCAGGATCCGCCCGGCGCGCCCGGGGGCCCGGTCCCGTACCGCGATGCGCAACGCGACCGCGCAGCAGCACAGCAGATAGAGCCCGATCGCGACACCCGCTGCGCGCGTGGAGGCGGACATGAGACCGGAGTCGAGGCCGGCGAGGGACATGTCCTGGCGGTCGACGACCGAGCCCAGGACGAAGTGCACGACGGTCAGTGCGACCGCGTCGGCGAACAGCGCGGCGCCCGCCACCGCGGCGGCGGTTCTGCGCATGGCGGCACCCCCTGGCCCAGGTCCGTACGGCCCTTTCACGCTACTGATGGGTAGTCCGGGGCGGCAAGGGTGCGCGCACGATGGACATGCGAGGGAACACGCGACGGGCGCACGACAGGCTTGCGCCATGGATCCGACCGGACGGGCGACCCGAAAAGATTCCGTCTCGCCTTCGTATGGTTCCCACAAAAAGATGCGCCGTCCATCTGCTCAATGCGCGCGAGACCTTGGCCACACGCCGGTTTCGCGCGCACGGCCCGGGATGCGGCGTACCTTGGGAACTCAGGGCTACGCGCCCGAGTGCGGCGGCGCGGATCACCCTCTGTGTGGGAAAGCTCACCTCCGGGATCCCGCAGCGCAGAGGTGTCGCCATTACCTAAAATCTCGGTGTTCCGAGAAGGGAGCCAACGTGCGCAAGGTGCTCATCGCCAACCGTGGCGAAATCGCCGTCCGGGTAGCCCGCGCCTGCCGGGACGCCGGTATCGCCAGCGTGGCCGTCTACGCCGCGCCGGACCGGGACGCACTCCACGTCCGCGTGGCCGACGAGGCTTTCGCGCTCGGCGGTGACACCCCGGCCACGAGCTACCTCGACATCGGCAAGGTGCTTCAGGCCGCCGGGGACTCCGGCGCGGACGCCGTCCACCCGGGGTACGGGTTCCTGTCGGAGAACGCCGAGTTCGCCCAGGCCGTCCTCGACGCCGGACTGACGTGGATCGGCCCGCCCCCGCAGGCGATCCGCGACCTCGGCGACAAGGTGTCCGCCCGGCACATCGCCCAGCGCGCCGGCGCGCCGCTGGTGGCCGGCACGAAGGACCCGGTCGGGGGCGTCGAGGAGGTCACGGCGTTCGCGGAGGAGCACGGGCTGCCGATCGCCATCAAGGCCGCCTTCGGCGGCGGCGGTCGCGGGCTGAAGGTCGCCCGCACCCTCGAAGAGGTCCCCGAGCTGTACGAGTCGGCGGTCCGCGAGGCGATCGCCGCGTTCGGCCGCGGCGAGTGCTTCGTCGAGCGCTATCTCGACCGCCCGCGGCACGTGGAGACGCAGTGCCTCGCGGACAAGCACGGGAACGTGGTCGTGGTCTCCACCCGGGACTGCTCGCTGCAGCGCCGCCACCAGAAGCTGGTGGAGGAGGCGCCGGCGCCGTTCCTGTCGCCGAAGCAGAACGCCGAGCTGTACCGGGCGTCGAAGGCGATCCTCCGGGAGGCGCGCTACGAGGGCGCGGGCACCTGCGAGTTCCTCGTCGGCCAGGACGGCACGATCTCCTTCCTGGAGGTCAACACCCGGCTCCAGGTGGAGCACCCGGTGACCGAGGAGGTCACGGGCATCGACCTGGTGCGGGAGATGTTCCGTATCGCCGACGGCGAGGAACTGGGGTATGACGACCCGCCGGTGCGGGGGCACTCCTTCGAGTTCCGTATCAACGGCGAGGACCCGGGGCGCAACTTCCTGCCCGCCCCCGGCACCGTGACTGCCTTCGAGCCGCCGGCCGGCCCCGGCGTGCGGCTGGACGCGGGCGTGGAGGCCGGGAGCGTGATCGGCCCGGCGTGGGACTCACTGCTGGCCAAGCTCATCGTCACGGGCGCGACCCGGCAGCAGGCGCTGCAGCGCGCGGCGCGCGCGCTGGACGAGTTCACGGTCTCCGGGATGGCGACGGCGCTGCCGTTCCACCGTGCGGTGGTACGGGATCCGGCGTTCGCGCCGGCCTCGGCGATCGAGCCGTTCAGCGTCCACACCCGGTGGATCGAGACGGAGTTCGCGGGCGGCATCCCCCCGTTCGCCGGCGGCGCGGACGCCGACGAGGCGGAGGAGAGCCGCGAGACGCTGGTCGTCGAGGTCGGCGGCAAGCGGCTGGAGGTGTCGCTGCCGTCGTCGCTCGGCGCGGTCGCCTCGGCGGCGGCCGGGCGGTCGAAGCCGAAGCGGCGGGCGGCGAAGAAGTCGGGCTCGGCGGTCTCGGGCGACGCGCTGGCCTCGCCCATGCAGGGCACGATCGTGAAGGTGGCGGTCGAGGAGGGGCAGCAGGTCGCGGAGGGCGATCTGGTGATCGTGCTGGAGGCGATGAAGATGGAGCAGCCCATCAACGCCCATCGCGCGGGCACGGTCAAGGATCTCGCGGCGGAGATGGGCGCGACGCTCACGTCCGGCGCGGTCATCTGCGAGATCAAGGACTGACGCGAATCTGACGCGAATCTGACGCGGACTGACGCGGACTGACGCGGTCGGGGGCGGGCCAGAGGGCCCGCCCCCGACGCGGTTTCACGGCGTACGGGTCACGTTCCGGGCCCCGGCCATCAGCAGCAGCGCGACCGCGGAGAACGCCGCCGCGGCGGTGAACGCGGCGCCCGTACCGTCGAAGAACGTGTGCCCCGAGGAGTGCCGCAGGCCCACGTCGAAGACGGAGACCAGGACGGACAGGCCCAGGCTGCCGCCGACGTACTGCATCGTCTGCAGCAGCCCGGAGGCGGAGCCCGCGTCCTCGGGTTCGACGCCGCTGAGGATGAGCGTGGTGAGCTGCATCATCGTCAGCCCGACCCCGACGCCCATGAGCAGCAGCGGGCCCAGCAGCCCGTCGACGTAGCCGGAGGAGGCGTCGAGGCGGGTGAGCCACAGGATGCCGGCGGTGTTGAGGGTCAGCCCCGCCAGCGCGGTGCGCTTCGGCCCGAACCTGGCCTGGGCGCGCGGCGCGAAGCGCGAGGCGGCGAAGAGCGGCAGGGTGAGCGCGAGGAAGGCCAGGCCGGCGCGGAACGGGCTGTAGTCGAGGAACCGCTGCAGGTACTGGGTGGTGAAGTAGAAGACGCCGAACATCCCGGCGGGGACCATCAGCATCGTCCCGTACGAGACCGAGCGATTGCGGTCGGCGAAGAGCGACAGGACCACCAGCGGGCGGCGGACGCGGAGTTCGACGGCGAGGAAGCTGCCGAGCAGCGCCGCGGCGGCGGCGAAGGCGCCGAGGGCGAACCCGTCGCTCCAGCCCTGCTCGGCGGTGCGGATGAAGGCGTAGACGAGCGAGGTCATTCCCAGGGTGCCGAGCAGTGCGCCGAGGGCGTCGAACGGGCCGCGCTGGCGCGGGGTTTCGTCGAGGTGGCGGGGGGCGAGCCAGGCGATGGCGAGGCCGACCGGCAGGTTGATCAGGAAGACCCAGTGCCAGGACGCGAGGTCGGTGAGCGCGCCGCCGAGGACCAGGCCGAGCGCGGAGCCCGCGCCGCTGATGGAGGCGAAGACGGCGAGCGCGCGGGCGCGTTGGCGGCCTTCGGGGAAGGTGGTGGCGATCAGGGCGAGGGTGCTGGGGGCGGCGAGGGCGGCGGCGACACCCTGGGCGGTACGGGCGAACAGGAGCAGGCCGCCGCTGGGCGCGAGGCCGGCGAGGAGGGAGGCGGCGGTGAAGGCGAGCACGCCGGTGACGAGGGCGCGGCGGCGGCCGATGCGGTCGCCTATGCGGCTGCCGAGGAGCAGCAGGCCGCCGAAGGCGAGGGTGTAGAGGTTGAGGATCCAGGACATCCGGGTCGGGGAGAAGCCGAGGTCGAGCGCGATGTCGGGGAGTGCGACGTTCACCACCGTGGCGTCGACCAGGAACATGAGCTGGGTGGCGACGATCGCGGTGAGGGCGAGCCCCGGGCGGGCGCCGCGGGTCTTTCGGCTGTGACCGCGGATGCCGTGGCCGGTGGGCGTGCGCAGGGATGTGGACACAGATGTGCCTCCGGCAGAGAATGAAATGGAGGGTAGCTCCGCTTGACTATACGGAGGGTGCCTCCGTTTTCGCAATGGCATTCTGGGCGGCAGCGGGGACGACGAAGGGTGGTTGCCCATGGGAACGGTGCAGGGCCGGCCGATGCGCGCGGACGCGCGCCGCAACTACGAGCGGCTGCTCGGCGAGGCCGCGGTGGCGTTCGCCGAACACGGCGCGGACGCCTCGCTGGAGGAGATCGCGCGCCGCGCGGGCGTCGGCATCGGCACGCTGTACCGGCACTTCCCTGACCGCTTCGCGCTCATGGGCGAGGTGTTCCAGACACAGGTGGACGAGCTGGACGCGGCGGCGCGGGCGCTGACGGCGGAGGCCGGGACGCCGATGGGGGCGCTGGCGGCGTGGATGCGACGGTACGTGGACGTGTCGTCGACGATCCGCGGGATCGCGGCGACGCTGATGGACGAGGGTCTGATGGTCAACTGCAAGGAGCAGTTGCGGGAGACGGTCGAGCTGCTGGCGTCGCGCGCGCGCCGGTCCGGCGAACTGCGGGCGGACGTCGCGCCGGACGACCTCCTGCGGCTGACGAGCGCGATCGCGTACGCGGCGGAGAAGGCGTCGGCGAAGAACCCGGAGGACAAGGAGGTCGCGGACCGCCTCCTGGGCCTGACCCTGGACGGCCTACGCACCCGAAACGCCTGACGGCGGGTACCGGGGGCGCGGCCACGTGACCGACGCCCTGCGGCGCGCCCGGGGCCCGAGAGGGAGGACACGCTCGGGCGGCTGGCCCTACGGGCGGGGCCGCCGCCGGCGACGCTCCGCGCCGGGGGCGCGAGGGCTGCGCTCCGCGCGTGCTTCGGCGAGGAAGGGGCCGCCGACCCACAGCCCGACGCGCTACGAGGGGGCCTCGGGCCGGGCCGCGAGGGCAAGTACGGAGCGGGCGTAAGGCCCGCGGGACGGGGCCCGCGAGGCTACTCGCCGCGGGGCTGCTGCGGCGGGCCGCTAGGCCGCAGGACCGTGCGCTGGGCGCCGGGACCCCGGGTCGCGAATGTCGGCCGCCCCCGCCCCCTACCGGCGGCGGGGGGCCAGGTCGGCGACTCTGTTCTGGTCGGGGAGGGGGGTGGCTGGGCGCATGGCGGTGGGAGCGGGTTGGGGGGTGCGGCGTTGGCCTGGGAGGGGGACGCTGTCCTCGGTGCGGCGCCGCTCACCTCCGTGCCGGGGGTGCCGGCGGGGCGCCGGGGGGCCGCTGTCACCGCCCGCGGACTGGTCCGGGCCCGCCACCGCGATCTGCACCCCCTGGTCCGCCAGGGCCTGCAGCTCCGTCGCCGCCCGCTCGTCGTTCGGCGGCGGCTGGTCCGTGACCAGCCGCGTGATCACGTCGGTGGGCACCGTCTGGAACATCGTGTCGGTGCCCAGCTTGGAGTGGTCCGCGAGCACCACGACCTCCGCCGCCGCCTGCACCAGCGCCCGGTCGACGCTCGCCGACAGCATGTTGGACGTCGAAAGACCCCGCTCGGCGGTCAGCCCGCTGCCGGAGAGGAACGCGCGCGAGACGCGCAGCCCCTGGAGGGACTGCTCGGCACCGCTGCCCACCAGCGCGTAGTTGCTGCCGCGCAGCGTGCCGCCGGTCATCACGACTTCTACCCGGTTCGCGTGCGCCAGCGCCTGGGCGACGAGCAGGGAGTTGGTCACGACGGTGAGGCCGGGGATGCGCGCGAGCCGGCGGGCCAGCTCCTGCGTGGTCGTACCGGCACCGACGACGACGGCCTCGCCCTCCTCGACGAATCCGGCCGCCAGATCGGCGATCGCGGTCTTCTCCGCGGTCGCAAGATGTGATTTCTGCGGGAAGCCGGACTCACGGGTGAAACCGCCCGGAAGGACCGCCCCTCCGTGCCTTCGGTCCAGCAACCCTTCTGCTTCCAGGGCACGTACGTCTCGGCGTACGGTCACCTCGGAGGTCTGTACGACTCGGGCAAGCTCTCGGAGGGAAACGGCCCCATTGGCCCGCACCATTTCCAGGATCAACTGACGACGTTCTGCAGCGAACACGAAACCGACAGTAACGCCAAAGACCGTGTTCTTTCAGCCGCTTGCGTCGATGAGAAGAAAATGCCCCTTGGCGACATCAGAAGGTGGTATGGGCGCCCGGTTGCCCAACGGGCCCACGCGCGAGCCGGACCAGGTGAGGATCGGGTACGGACCGGGTAAGACCTGGTACGGGCCTAGTCGTCGCCGCCCGGCTTGCTGGCCTGGAGCTGCCGCGCGACCTCCGCGATCGACCCCGACAGCGAGGGATAGACGGTAAACGCCTTCGCGATCTGCTCGACGGTCAGATTGTTGTCGACGGCGATCGAGATGGGGTGGATCAGCTCGCTGGCCCGCGGCGCGACCACCACGCCCCCTACCACGATCCCGGTGCCGGGGCGGCAGATCAGCTTCACGAATCCGTCCCGTACCCCCTGCATCTTGGCCCGCGGGTTGCGCAGCAGCGGCAGTTTCATCACCCGCGCATCAATGCGCCCCTCGTCCACATCCGACTGCTGGTAACCCACCGTGGCAATCTCGGGATCCGTGAACACATTCGCGGAGACCGTCTTCAGCCGCAGCGGCGCGACGGTCTCGCCGAGGAAGTGGTACATCGCGATCCGGCCCTGCATCGCCGCCACCGAGGCGAGCGCGAAGACGCCCGTGCAGTCACCCGCCGCGTAGATGCCCGGCGCGCTCGTGCGCGACACCTTGTCGGTCCAGATGTGCCCGGAGTCCGTCAGCCGCACCCCGGCCTCCTCCAGGCCGATGCCGCGGGTGTTGGGCACCGCGCCGACCGCCATCAGGCAGTGCGAACCGGTGATCACCCGGCCGTCGTTGAGCGTCACCTCGACCCGGTCGCCCACGCGCTTGGCGCCCTGCGCGCGGGAGCGGCTCATCACGTTCATGCCGCGGCGCCGGAAGACGTCCTCCAGCACCGCCGCCGCGTCCGGGTCCTCGCCCGGCAGCACCCGGTCCCGGCTGGAGACCAGTGTGACCCGCGAGCCGAGCGCCTGGTACGCGCCCGCGAACTCCGCGCCGGTGACGCCGGAGCCGACGACGGTCAGCTCCCCGGGCAGCTCGTCGAGGTCGTAGACCTGCTTCCAGTTGAGGATCCGCTCGCCGTCGGGCTGCGCGTCGGGCAGCTCGCGCGGGCTGCCGCCGGTGGCGACGAGCACCGCGTCGGCGACCAGCTCCGCGGGCTCCCCCGCGGCCGCCCCGGTCACCCGGACCGTGCGCGAGCCGTCCGGTGCCTGCTGCGGCGAGACGCTCGCCCGGCCCCGTACGACCCGGCCGCCGGCGCGCGTCACGCTGGTGGTGATGTCCTCGGACTGGGCCAGCGCCAGCCGCTTCACCCGGGCGTTGACCTTGCCGAGGTCCACGCCGACGACGCGGGCAGCCTGCTTCTCCGGAGGCGTGTCGTCCGCGACGATGATGCCCAGCTCCTCGTACGAGGAGTCGAAGGTCGTCATCACCTCCGCGGTGGCGATCAGCGTCTTCGACGGCACGCAGTCGGTGAGCACCGACGCACCGCCCAGGCCGTCGCTGTCGACGACCGTCACCTCCGCGCCGAGCTGCGCGGCGACGAGCGCCGCCTCGTACCCGCCGGGGCCTCCACCGATGATCACGATCCGAGTCACGTACCCATTGTCCCCCGCCGCGGCCGACGGCTCCCGCGCGGGGCTGCGGGCCCCAGTGGGGGGCCGCTTCTACGCGCGTAGGGGGTGACGGGCTAGGCTCGTCGGCGTGAACGCATCCACTCCGCACGCCGCCCCCGACGCGGCGGCCGCCGCCGACCGCCTCCGCGAGCTCACCGGGGCCGAAACCCACGACGTCGCCGTCGTGATGGGCTCCGGCTGGGTACCGGCGGCGGAAGCGCTGGGCGCGCCCGAGCACGAGCTGCGCGTCACCGACCTGCCCGGCTTCCCGCCGCCCGCGGTGGAGGGCCACGCCGGGCGGATCCGCTCCTACCGGCTGGGCGACAAACGGGCGCTGGTCTTCCTCGGCCGCACGCACTTCTACGAGGGCCACGGCGTCGCCGCCGTGGCGCACGGCGTGCGCACGGCCGCGGCGGCGGGCTGCAAGACGGTGGTGCTCACCAACGGCTGCGGCGGGCTGCGCGAGGGCATGCGGCCGGGTCAGCCGGTGCTGCTCTGCGACCACATCAACCTCACGGCGGCCTCGCCGATCGAGGGCGCGCACTTCGTCGACCTGACGGATCTGTACTCGCCGCGGCTGCGGGCGCTGTGCAAGCAGGTGGACGCCAGCCTGGAGGAGGGCGTCTACGCCCAGTTGCCGGGACCGCACTACGAGACGCCGGCCGAGATCGAGATGCTCCGCCGCCTCGGCGCCGACCTGGTGGGCATGTCGACGGTCCTGGAGGCCATCGCGGCCCGCGAGGCCGGCGCCGAGGTGCTGGGGATCTCGCTGGTGACGAACCTGGCGGCGGGCATGACCGGCGAGCCGCTGAGCCACGAGGAGGTCCTGCAGGCGGGCCGCGACTCGGCGGCCCGGATGGGCGGGCTGCTGGCCGAGGTGCTGCGCCGGGTGTGAAGCTTCAGGCGGTACGCGCCGGGGCGTACGCCGCGACGGGCCGGGGACGGACGGAGAAGACGACAGTGACTGAGGACGGCAACCGGTGACGACGAACCCGACCGCAGACGCCGCTGAGGACGCCGCCGCGCTCACCGCACGGGCCGGGGCCTGGCTCGCCGAGGACCCCGACCCCGACACCCGGGCCGAGCTGGCGGCCCTGCTGCGGGACGGCGACACCGCCGCCCTCGCGGACCGCTTCGCCGGCACGCTGCAGTTCGGCACCGCCGGGCTCCGCGGTGAGCTGGGCGCGGGGCCGATGCGGATGAACCGGGCCGTCGTCATCCGCGCCGCCGCGGGGCTGGCCGCGTACCTGAACGAGCAGGGCGCGGGCGGCGGCCTGGTGGTCGTCGGCTACGACGCCCGGCACAAGAGCCACGCCTTCGCCGAGGACACGGCGGCCGTCATGACCGGCGCCGGCTTCCGGGCCGCGGTCCTGCCCCGCCCGCTGCCGACGCCGGTGCTGGCCTTCGCGATCCGGTACCTCGGCGCGGTCGCCGGGGTCACCGTCACCGCCAGCCACAACCCGCCGCGCGACAACGGCTACAAGGTCTATCTCGGCGGCGGCTCGCAGATCGTCCCGCCCGCCGACGCCGGGATCGCCGAGGCCATCGCGGCGGTGGGCCCGCTCGCGGACGTGCCCCGTCCGGCGGACGGCTGGGAGGTGCTGGGCGAGGAGGTCGTGGAGGCGTACCTCGACCGGGCCGCCGCGGTCGTCACCGCGGGCGGCCCCCGTGCCGTACGGACCGTGCACACCGCGCTGCACGGCGTCGGCGGCGCCACCCTCGCCGCCGCCTTCACCCGCGCCGGCTTCCCGGCCCCGGTGCCGGTCGCGGCGCAGGCGGAGCCGGACCCGGACTTCCCCACGGTCGCGTTCCCCAACCCGGAGGAGCCGGGGGCGATGGACCTGGCGTTCGCCACGGCCCGCGCGGCGGCCGGCGGGGACGTCGACGTGATCATCGCCACCGACCCCGACGCCGACCGCTGCGCGGTGGCCGTACCGGACGCGGCGGCGGACCGGGGCACGGGCTGGCGGATGCTGCGCGGCGACGAGGTCGGCGCCCTGCTGGCCACGCACCTCGTACGGAAAGGGGCCGCGGGCACCTTCGCCGCGTCCATCGTCTCCTCGTCGCTCATGGGCCGGATCGCGCGGGCCGCGGGCCTGCCGTACGAGGAGACGCTGACCGGCTTCAAGTGGCTGGCCCGGGTCGACGGCCTGCGCTACGCCTACGAGGAGGCCCTCGGCTACTGCGTCGACCCGGCCGGCGTCCGCGACAAGGACGGCATCACCGCGGCCCTGCTCGTCGCGGAGCTGACGGCGGAGCTGAAGGCGGCGGGCCGTACGCTCCAGGACCTGCTGGACGACATCGCGGTGGAGCACGGGCTGCACGCCACGGACCAGCTCTCCGTCCGCGTGGAGGACCTGGACGTGATCGCGACGGCGATGCACCGGCTGCGCGCGGCCCCGCCGACGTCGGCGGCGGGACTGCGGGTGACGCAGGCGGAAGACCTGTCAACGGGCACCCCGGACCTCCCCCCGACGGACGGCCTCCGCTACACCCTGGGGGGCGACGAGGCCCGGGGCGTGGAGGCGGCCCGGGTGATCGTCCGCCCGAGCGGCACGGAACCGAAGCTGAAGTGCTACCTGGAGGTCGTGATCCCGGCCCCAGACGGCCACCCCGGCCTCCCGGCAGCACGGGCGACGGCGACGGAGGTCCTGGCGGAACTGAAAGCAGACCTGTCGACAGCGGCCGGCCTCTGACGCCTGGGCGGGAGCGGCGTAACCACGGCAGGCGGTGAGTCTCGTAGTAGGACTGACCAGCGGCGAAAGACCCGAAAAATGTCTGCACACGCCCATTGACATCCTTCACGCGTATGTCGACGACACTCACAAACCTCCGTCACCACCGAATAGTGAGACGGGCCACAGCATCATGGGGCGGTGTTTTCCACGGTTTCGGCCGGGCTGGCCTGTGCGACCCCGGCTGTCACGGTGCGTGTGATGGCCCGCCAAGCGGTGCGCGGCGTCCAGCACATCAGCGGGCTCGACGACCACCTTGCGGACCGGCATTCGTGTGCGGCTGAGAGTAGGAGGGGTAGCTGCCGGGAGCCCGTTCTCCCGACGAGTGGGCAGCGGAGGGCCCGCTACCCCTCGGCCTGAGATACTCAGGAAGTTCTTGGGCAAGCGCGTCGCCCACACCACTAATATCCCTGATCGAAGGAAGGCGCTGTGCACCGTCCGGGGCGCCCTGCGGAGCACCGGGCCCGGGCGCGGCGCCGAACCCTACAGGCTCACCTTGCTGCGGACCGGCATTCGTGTGTTCTCCCGACGAGTGGGCAGCGAAGTGCCCGCTGCCCCTCGGGCTGAAAAAATCAGGAAGGCCTTGGGCAAACGCGGGGCCCACATCAGCAACATCCCTGATCGAAGGAAGGCGCTGTGCACCGTCCGGGGCGCCCTGCGGAGCACCGGGCCCGGGCGCGGCGCCGAATCCCACAGGCTCACCTTGCTGCGGACCGGCATTCGTGTGTTCTCCCGACGAGTGGGCAGCGAAGTGCCCGCTGCCCCTCGGGCTGAAAAAATCAGGAAGGCCTTGGGCAAACGCGGGGCCCACATCAGCAACATCCCTGATCGAAGGAAGGCGCTGTGCACCGTCCGGGGCGCCCTGCGGAGCACCGGGCCCGGGCGCGGCGCCGAATCCCACAGGCTCACCTTGCTGCGGACCGTACCCAGGCCACTCGAAACCTGGAGCCACAGCCTCCGGCAACGGGTGGTGCTGCGGGGCGCCGGCCCCGTAGTCACCGCCGTGCCCTGCTGCGCCTGACGCTACGGCACGGGAAGACTCCGCCGGCCCCAACTCCGCCACACGCTCAGCACCGGTCAGCGGTGGCTGCGCATCCTTGAGGGGGAGGAACTTGTACGCCCCGGGCTTGGCGGACCCCTCCTTCGTCAACCGGGCTCCACGTCCGTGAGCCGACAGCCACTGTGCCGTATCCGGCCCCAGATGGGAGCGCCCGTTCGGGCGCGCGTTGCCCAGAAGGTTTGCGACGCGGGAGCCCGTAGCAGCCAATGTGCGGTCTTCGAAGGGCACGTCCCTATCGGCCTGCTCCTTGTCGTGTTTCTCCAACGCATCCACACACTCAGCATCGGTCAGCGGTGGCAGCTTCTCCTTGCGGGGGCGGAACTTGTGCGCCCCGAGCCCGCCGGACTCCGCCTTCTCCAACCGGTGTCCATATCCGCGCTTCCGCAGCCACTCTGCCGCCTTCGGCGGCAGATGGGAGCCCCCGCTCGGGGCCGAGTTGTACAGACGGTTTCCCATGGGGGTGCCCTTAGGAGGCAATGTGCCATGCGCATCCCAGTGTGCCTGCAACTCAGCCACACACTTATCTTCGGTCAGCGGCGCTCTTTTCTGATTCGGCACCACAGTCTCCTCTCCGTACACAACACAACCGCCGCCTCCCGCATCGGCGCGGAGGGCGCGCCATCACCACGGATCCACCCGCCCAATGGTTCACCACCCCGGCACCCCACACCTCCGGCAGGGCTTTCTCCAGCGAGATGATTTCCTGACGGACCCTTGCCGCACCTGCCGCCGCACGGCCTACGCCATCCACCTGGGCGCCCTCGACCCCGCCCAAACCCGCCAGCTCGCCAACGCCCTGCGCGCGCTGGCACGGAGCCGAAGCTGAAGTGCTACCTGGAGGTCGTGGTCCCGGCCCCGGACGGCCACCGCTGCCTCCCGGCGGCCCGGTCGACGGCGGCGGCGGTACTGGCGGAGCTGAAGGGGACCTGTCGGCGGCAGCGGGCCTCTGACACCCCGCCCGGCCACCGCGGCCAGGCGTCACCACAGCGTGGGCTCAGTCGCTGGACGAGGCGGTGTTCGTCTGTCCGCCTGCCAGGCCATCCAGTTCCTCCATGCTTACGCTGACCGTGGCGGAACCTTCCTTGTCACGGGCGACGGCTTCCCTCAGCCGCCGGGCGTTGGCCGGCGAGCGCAGGAGGTAGATGGTCTCCTGCCATGCGTCGAAGTCGTCGGCTTGCATCACCACAGCGTGGGCTCCTGTTCGGGTTCGAGCGCTCCGGGAAGGCCGGGAGGAACTGCGGCGTGCACCAGCGCTTCCCACGTGGCGTAGTGCTGGGCCAGGTGAAGCAGCAGGAGGGCGGTGGCATAGGCGTCGAAGGTGGCGCGGTGTCGATGGGCGGGGGCCTGGCTGAGGTCGAGCCCGGCATGCTGGATGAGGGCATCAAGGTTGTGCTTCGGCGCTGCCTTGTAGGTCGCCCGCGCCAAGCGCAGGGTGTCGATGACGCCTGTGGGTTCCCAGCCCGGTAGGTGGCGGGTGAGGACCCTGTAGTCGACGGAAGCGTTGTGGGCGCAGATCCACGCTCCGTTCAGCATGGTCCTCACATCTTCACGGACAGCTTCCCAGGGCGGGCACGACTTGAGGTCATCATGGGTGAGTTTGTGCACCCGGCTGGCGAAGGGAGTGACGGGGACCGGGGGGCGGACGAGCCAGGCGCCGGCCGTGCTGGTGTCCGGGGCCCCGTTGCGCAGCGGCAGGGCAGCCACTTCGACCACGTCGGGGGGTGTGGCGCCGTTTCCTTCGACATCGACCACCAGCAGCCGGGGCCAGGTCTCGTACTTCATGCCTGCGGGTTCTCCTTGTCCGACCAGCCGACGTCAGCGAAGAGTCCGGCTCGCCGTGCAGCGTGAGGGTGCCGATGCAGCACATGCTCTGCCGGTGCACCGTCTTGGCCGGGCCCGCATGGGACATGGGGTATAGCGTCTTTCGGCGAAGGTCACCTGTCGCGGTTTCAGAACGCGGGTTCGGCGACAGCAGTTGCCAGTTCCTTCACACCGATCGTGTGGGGGTGACGCCGAGCGAGATCGGTGACGATGCTCCGGATGGCCGGGCGGTTGCGGACCTCGGCCGGTGCTACGCGGTGGGCAGCGAGTAGGGCGCGGGCGGTCTGCTCGGGCCTGCCCGACTGCCACCAGGCCCTTCCCATGTCGGTGTGGAACCGACCGCGCCGCTCGGCGGTGGGAAAGTGCTCCGGACGCAGGGTCTTCCCTGCCTGGAGTGCAGCGCCGGAATCGCCCAGCGCCCGGTGCACGCCGACGGCGTACAGCTCGACGGCGGCCGGGGTGATGGAAGACAGGTTGGCGGCCGGAGCCTGGGCGGGCAGACCGCGCGACGCGTCCTGGGCCTCGGCCAGGGTGGTCAGGGCTTCCTCGCGTCGGCCGGCACGAGCGGCGGTGTAAGCGGTAGTCGCCAGCATCTGAACGTAGGCGGCGCGGTGCGGTCGGTCCCGGAGCCCACTGCGCTCCAGCTGCTCGACTGCCCGTCGGGTCAGGAGTTGCGCGGCGTGCGAGTGGTCCTGGTGACGCAGCACGATGCCCAGACAGCGGGCGGCGGCAGCCTGAGCGAGGGGGAAGCCCGACAGCTCCGCGTAGGTAGCAGCGCGGTCCCCGCTCAGCCGGGCCTGTCCGTACGCGCCGATTTTCGACAGCGTGTGGGTGGCCAGGGTGTAGCAGGCCGACAGCCGTGCCTGCGCAGGTTCACCGCCGCTGCGGGCCCGGGCGTGTAGATCACCGAGCAGGGTAGGCAGGGCCTCGATCAGAGTGGCGTAACGGCTGGTGTCGTACAGCCGCTGGGCCTCAGCGAGACGGACACCAGCGGGGACGGCCGAGCCCGTCGCGTCGGGGGTGGCCGCCAGCGCATCATCGAAGGAGGCAAGCAGGTGGGCCGGAGCAAGCGAGGTGGCGGCGAGCAGGGTGCGGCGACGCAACGGGTCCTCCAGCGGACGGCTCTGCTGTCGAGTCGTCACTGTAGTGGCAGAAACCTGTAATCCGAGGGCCCTCGCCAGGACGCGCGTCGGCAGGCCGACCGCGCGTGCAGCCTGACGCAGCAGAGCAAGATCGGGGATGCGGCTGTGGTTCTCCAGCCGGGAGACGGTGGAGGCGGAACAGCCGATGCGCGCGCCGAGGTCGGCCTGCCTCCAGCCACGGTCGACGCGGCCCAGCCGTAGCAGTCGGCCCACTTCCTGACGATCGACCAGGCGGCGGGCCTGCACGGAGTCCCATAAGGAATTGCTGTGCTCAGTGTGCATGGCATCCCCTGCACGCGCTGCGAAGGCGTTCTATCCACGTTAGGCACTTGCACGGTGGCGCGTCGACATCGCGTGCAGGACGTGCACACGGATGCCACCATCTGCACGCGGTGGCGACGCAGGCCGCCGGCGGTGCTGCGATGGAGACGTCCGCATCACCCTGGAGCTGGAAAGGCCGCCCCGATGGCAACGACACTGGAAATTCCGAACCGCCCCGTGCACGACCACCCCCGCAGCCCACGCGACTTCGTTGACCCGAAGGTGTGGGACCGCGAGATCGCCCTGCTGGTCCGTGACCAGCCTTTCGACGAGCTGATGGCCAACCGCCTGTTCGACGCCGCCGTCTCGTACCTGATCACGGCTGGAGAAGTGGGGGAAGAAGTTGGAGATGTGCTGCGGCCGACTGGTCGACATGGCCGTGCACGCCTTCATCCTGGACACCCAGAATTACCGCGAGTTCTGCCATCGGCACTTCGGCGGCAAGTTCCTGGAGCACATCCCCGAGCTGGAGTTCAAGTACGACGGATCGGTGGAGCGCACCGCGCAGATCATTTTCGACAACGGCTTCAACGTCGACTGGCCGCTGTGGGAGCGCGACTACGCCAAGTGCGGCCCCTGCCGCCCCGGGGAGAACTGCCACTGACCTGCGCCTGATCACAGGAGGAATGCCCGGTCGCCCTGGAGGGGCGACCGGGCCGTCTTCTGCACGCCCGAACATGCAGTGCCACGTTCGGTCATACCACCCTGGGCCGGCCCTCCGTCCGGGTACGGTGTCGCCTCGCCAGCACACCCACGCCCCGGAGGACGCCCTGTGCCCCATCCTTCACCGCGCCCCGTGCTCCAGGACGCCGCCGCCTACTGGGACACCTACAAACCCCACAAGGGCGAAGGGACCCAGCCGCGCCCACCTGCCGACGTCTTTGAATGGACGCAATACCCCGGACACGGCCCCGGCGCCGAACTTCTCGGCGCCCCGGCCACCGCTCTCGACCTGGGCGCCGCCGAATGCGCCGAGGCGGCTTTCCTGGCGCGCCAACAGGTGACGGTCACCGCAGTGGACCTCTCCCCGGCACAGGTCAAACGCGCCCGCATGTGGTGGCACGACCTGCCGTGCCTGGAGATCGTCCATGCCGATGTGATCTCGTACCTCACCGAAGCTGATCGCACCTGGGACACGATCTACTCCGTGTGGGGGGCGGTGTGGTTCACCGAACCCGAGCTGCTGCTGCAGCTCATCGCCAAGCGCCTCGCGCCCGGTGGGCGCCTGGTTTTCTCCCAGGCCGAGCCCACCGGCATCTCCGGCCCGCAGCAGATGCGCGGGCACTGGCTCGACGACCACCCCGAAGCCACCCTGCTGCGCTGGCAGTACCGGTCGCAGGAGTGGACCCAGCTCCTGCGACGGGCCGGATTCGAGACCACGGAGGCACGAGTCGTGGCGGCTCCCGCGCCGGGCAAGTTGGGGACCCTGGTTGTCACGGCCGACGTGGGCTGACCCGGTGGCGTCAGCATGTGCCCTCCGAGGGAGACGCGGAACGCTGCAGTGCGCGGAGGGCGTTGGCCAACTGGCGGGTCTGGTCGGGGTCGAGGGTGCCCAGGTGGATGGTGTAGGCGCTGCGGCGGCAGGTGGGGCAGGGGGCGGTGACTTCGATGTCTTCCAGTGGGAGGCCCAGGCGTTCGGCCTGGCGAGCGAGGTTGCGTGCAGCCTCTTCCGCTTCCTGGCGGGCAAGATCGGGGCGGACCAGCTCTTCCAGGGACATGGGTTTCCTGTCTGTGAGTCGGGTGGTCAATGTGCGCTTCGCGACCGGTAGCGGATTCTCGTGTCGACGTCCCCGCGGGAGGCCAGCGGGATCAGCCCTCGGGCGGCGATGCAGCCGGTGCAGGCGTAGACGGTGTGGGTGGTTCCGGACGCCGTGGCGTAGCGGCCCACGGAGACCAGGCGTCTGGCGGTGCCGCACCAGAAGCAGGCACCGTCCGCGATGTCGTCGAGGCGTACGGTGCAGCCGTCGATCTCGCACACGTCCGGCGGGCAGACCACGTGAAGGGCAGTGGCGTCGGCGAACTGCACGACGTATCCGGTACGGGTCTGGACCAGCGCCGCGATCCGTCGCCTCTGACCGAGATAGATGACGTTGTCATCGACAGCCACCGTCGCGAAGTCCACCCGCCGCGCGCCCGCCGCTCGCACGGGAGCCGGTTTGCGCTCTTGCGCGGCGGCGGTCAGCGGGGCACGGAACCACACGGCCTTGCCGTCCTCCCGGCATTCGTAACCCCAGTCGGCCACCATCGAGTTCAGGAGCCACAGACCGCGTCCGCTCTCCGCGTCCCAGGAGGGGGTGGTCAGCGCGGGCGCCTGGCGGGAGGTGTCGTATACGTGGATGTAGACCCACCCCTCGTCGACCCGGACGGTGAGTCGGCAGGTCTTGTTCCCGGCGTGTTCGGCGACGTTGGCTAAGAGTTCCGAGACACCGAGCCGGACCACCGCCACGGCATCCGCGTCCCCGCCGAAGTCGGCGGTTGCGGCGGCGGCCGCGTTGCGCCATCGCTCGATGGTGCGCGCCTCGGCGGTCAGGCGCCATGCGCGCGCCGAGTGGCCTTCGGCGTTATCGGCGGTGACCTTCACGGGGTACCTCCAGGGCTCAACTCATGGCCCATGACACCGAGTCGGATCGCGGGCCGGGGCAGCCACCCTCGTGATCACCAGTAGCTGGACCCCCACGCTCTGTAACTTGCCCGAAGCGTGGCACGACAGGAATGTTGTCCGCAAGAGTTCTTCGTTCAAGGTTGACACGATCGGATGATTGCTTGCAGAGGATGTTCCGATGAGCGGTAGCCTGCGGCCTCAGGGAGGTACACCGATGACCGACGCTGAGCCCAACCTGCACCGACGACGCCTTGGCATGCAGTTGCGAACCCTACGGAAGGCCGCCGGTCTGTCTCTGGCGGAGGCCGCGGACAAGCTCGACCTGCCGGGCGCACCTTCGTTGAGCCGGATCGAGAACGGCAAGCAGCGGGTGGCACCCACGGCCGTACTCGCCTTCTTCGATGTCTACGAAGTCGCCGAAGACGACCGCCGCACGCACATCAGGGAACTCGCGAAGCTCGCCAACAGCGGGAAGCGGAGCAACCTGTTCAACGAGTATCGCAGCGCCATCCCCGACCCCTTCGCGGACTACATCCTGCTTGAGGAACTGGCCGTGAAGTGCGAGTCGTTCGCCAGCATCGTCCCAGGTCTTCTCCAGACAGAGGCGTATGCAACGGCGATCGTGGAGGGAAGTCGCGCTTGGCAGCATCAGCGAGAAATCAACAACTTCGTCGCCCTGCGCATGGCGCGACAGACGGCCTTGAACCGCGAGAAGCCGCTCCACCTGTGGTGCGTCCTGGACGAGGCGGCGTTGATGCGGCGCGTCGGCGGCAACGCGGTGATGAAAGCCCAGCTTGAGCACCTGATCAACGTGTCGGAGGAGCACAAGCACGTAGATGTGCAGGTGCTGACGTTCGATCAGGGCGCCCACGCCGGGGTGGACGGCGCGTTCTACCTCCTGCACTTCGCAGCAGGTCCACCAGTCGCAGCGGTCGAGCCGATGACAACCTCCCTTTATCTGGAGGAGGATGGCCACCTGGCACGCTACGAAAGCGGGTTCGACCACCTCAGAACCGAGGCCCTTGACGTGCGGGCTTCCCGGGATCACATCGCCAAGGTACTCAAGGAGCGCTACACATGATCATAAAGCCCGACCTCACCAACGCCACTTGGGCCAAAAGCGCTTTGAGCAGCGGTGGGCAGAACTGCCTGGAGGTCGCGTTCATCGACGGCGTCGTCGCCCTGCGCGACTCCAAAGACATCGGCAACCCCGAAGCCCAGGTCCTCATCCTCTCCGAAGACGACTACCGGGCCTTCACCGGCGGCATCCAGAACGGGCAGAGCAACCTCCTGCTCCCCTGACCGCAAGGCGTGGGGCGAGGCCGGGGTGGGTAGCGGCTGGGGATGGCCATTCGTTCTTGGATACGTGGGCGGCCCGCGGTCGTTGCCGCCTCCTCCCTCATAGCGGCCGTCCTGCTGACGCAGGCCGCCGTCGCGGATGAGCCCGGCGGTCCCGATGCCGTCGAGGAGCAGCGGGAGCGGGCCGAGGATGCCGCGCAGCGGGCTGCCGACGTACGGGATCGGGTGGGCGAGCTGAATCGGCAGGCCGCTGTCGCCGGAGGGCGGGTCAACGAGGCGGAGGCGGCGGTCGACGAGCAGCAGCGGGCGACCGACCGGCTGCTGGCGCGGGCCGCGCAGGCCACCGCGCGGGTCAACGACGCGCGGCGGACGCTGACCGGGTACGTCACCACCCAGTACCGCACCGGGGCGACCGGCCTGTCGGAGGCCGCCGTTCTGCTGCTCGCCGAGGACCCGCAGAGGTACGCCGACACCCGGCACCTGCTGAGCCGGCTGTCCGCGCGGCAGCAGCACGCGCTGGACCGGTTCACCGCGCGGCAGCAGGAGGCCCGTAAGCGCAGCAAGGCGGCCGGCGCGGCCATGGACAAGCTGAAGGACCGCGAGGCGTCGCTGCGCGAGCAGGAGAAGAAGTTGCGGGCCAAGCTCGCCGAGGCCCGGCAGTTGAAGGCGGAGCTGAGCGACCGCGAGCGCGAGGAGTTCGACAAGCTGGAGCGCGCGGAGCGCGCCGAGGCCGAGCGGCGGGCCCGTGAGCACGCCCGGCGGGAGGCGGCCGAGGAGCGCCGACTGCGGGAGCAGCAGGAGGAGACGCGGCAGGAGCGGGCGGAGGGGACCATCACCGGGGAGGCCACCGCACCCGCCGGGGACGGGCCCGTTTCCGAAGGGGCGGAGGCCGCCATCGCCTTCGCCGAGGCGCAGGTGGGCGAGCCGTACGTGTGGGGCGCCACCGGGCCCGACACGTGGGACTGCTCAGGTCTCACGCAGGCCGCGTGGCGGGCGGCCGGGGTGGAGATCCCCCGCGTGACCTGGGACCAGGTCACCGCCGGCACCTCCGTGCCCGTAGCCGAACTGCGCCCGGGCGACCTGGTCTTCTTCTTCGACGACATCAGCCACGTCGGCCTCTACACCGGCGGCGGCCACATGATCCACGCCCCGCGCCCGGGCGCCGTGGTCCGGTCCGAGTCGATCTACAGCATGCCGATCCACAGCGCGATCCGGCCCGGATGAGCCGGCGCGCCGCCACGCGAGACGAGCGGGGCGCGGCCGGCCGGCGGGTTCAGCCGACGGCGATGGCGATGATCAGGGCCAGGCCGCCCGCGATCGCGGGGCCCAGGATCTCGTACGCCCAGCGCACCGAGACCGGGCCCTGCGCGCCCTCGCGGTCGGCGTACGTGTGCGCCAGCTCGCGCAGCTCGCGGATCGACTTGTCGGCCGTCGGCGTCAGGTCGCCCGCCGAGGGGTCCAGGTCCGCGGCGCCCGTGCCGCCGGGGCGGCGCATCGCCGGATCCGACAGGGCCGGGCGGCTGGACGGGCTGAAGAGCCCGCCGCCGCCGGCCGCGCGGTCCCTGCGGCGGTTGGCCCGCTTGCGGGCGCGCAGCGAGACGGGGATGGCCCACATCTGGTACTTGGCGTCCTCGGTGACGACCTCGCTGGAGTAGCCCGCGCGGATCTCCTCGACCCGGCCCCACGGCACCACGATCGTGCGGAACGGGTTGCGAATCCGCAGCCGCTCCTCGCCCGCGTACACCACGGGACGCAGCGTCAGCGACACCACCATCGGCACCCCGGCGACCAGCGCGGCCACCGCGATCGCCCGCGCCTGCCCGCTGCCGCGGACCAGCGCGTCCGCGCCGAGCCAGCCGCCGAGGACGAGCAGCAGCACGCCGGCGGCGATGCCGGAGACGGAGCGGTAGGCGCGGTCGGCGTATTTCGGCCGGGTGTCCGGGGTGTCCTTGCTCATGCCGCCGATTGTGCCCGACGGCTCCGGAATCCGGACGTCGCGCCGGGATTGCGGTCCCGCATCGATCCGCCGGGACCGCAATGCCCACTCCCGGGACGCTACGCGGGTAGATATGCTCGTGTGGTGACCATGCCCCGCATACCCACCGCAGCCGCGGGCCCGCCGGCGTCCCTCGCGGACGTGACGGCCTCCGACGGCGCGCTCCGCCGCTTCCTGCACGGTCTGCCCGGCGTCGACCCGGTCGGCCTGGAGGCCCGCGCCGCCGCCCTGGGCACCCGCTCCATCAAGACCACCGCCAAGGCGTACGCGCTGGACCTGGCGGTCTCGATGATCGACCTGACCACGCTGGAGGGCTCCGACACCCCCGGCAAGGTGCGCGCGCTGTGCGCCAAGGCGCGTACCCCCGACCCCACGGACCGTACGACGCCCGAGGTCGCGGCCGTCTGCGTCTACCCGGACCTGGCCGGCGTCGCCGCCGAGGCGCTGGCCGGCTCGGGCGTCAAGGTCGCCTCGGTGGCCACCGCCTTCCCCTCCGGGCGGGCGGCGCTTGAGGTGAAGCTCGCCGACACCCGGGCGGCGCTGGCCGCGGGCGCCGACGAGATCGACATGGTCATCGACCGCGGCGCGTTCCTCGCCGGCCGCTATCTGGAGGTCTACGAGCAGATCCGCGCGGTGCGGCAGGCCGCCGCCGGCGCCCGGCTGAAGGTGATCTTCGAGACCGGCGAGCTGTCCACGTACGACAACATCCGCCGGGCGAGCTGGCTCGGCATGCTGGCAGGCGCCGACTTCATCAAGACCTCGACCGGCAAGGTCGGCGTGAACGCCACGCCCGCCAACACCCTGGTCCTGCTCGAAGCCGTCCGGGACTACCGCGCGGCCACCGGCGTGCAGGTCGGCGTGAAGCCCGCGGGGGGCATCCGCACGGCCAAGGACGCGGTGAAGTTCCTGGTGCTGGTCAACGAGACCGCCGGGGACGACTGGCTGGACAACCGCTGGTTCCGCTTCGGCGCCTCCAGCCTGCTCAACGACCTGCTCATGCAGCGGCAGAAGCTGCGCACCGGCCGCTACTCCGGCCCCGACTACGTGACCGTGGACTAGAGGGGGTCCGAGCCGCATGACCGCTGAACACAAGCTCTTCGCCTACGCGCCCGCGCCCGAGTCCCGCTCGGTCGTCGACATCGCGCCCAGCTACGGCCTGTTCGTCGACGGCGAGTTCGCCGAGGCCGCCGACGGCAAGGTCTTCAAGTCCGTCGCCCCGGCGACCGAGGAGGTGCTCTCCGAGGTCGCGCGGGCCGGCGAGGCGGACGTCGAGCGGGCGGTCGCCGCCGCCCGGCGGGCGTTCACCTCCTGGTCGGCGCTGCCGGGCGCGGAGCGCGGCAAGTACCTGTTCCGTATCGCCCGCATCATCCAGGAGCGCTCGCGCGAGCTGGCGGTGCTGGAGACGCTGGACAACGGCAAGCCGATCCGCGAGACCCGGGACGCCGACCTGCCGCTGGTCGCCGCGCACTTCTTCTACTACGCCGGCTGGGCGGACAAGCTCGGCTACGCGGGCTTCGGCCCCGAGCCGAAGCCGCTGGGCGTCGCGGGCCAGGTCATCCCGTGGAACTTCCCGCTGCTGATGCTCGCGTGGAAGATCGCCCCGGCGCTGGCCTGCGGCAACACCGTGGTGCTCAAGCCCGCGGAGACCACGCCGCTGTCCGCGCTGTTCTTCGCCGACATCTGCCGCCAGGCAGGACTGCCCCGCGGGGTGGTCAACATCCTGCCGGGCTACGGGGACGCGGGCGCCGCGCTCGTCGCGCACCCGGACGTCGACAAGGTCGCGTTCACCGGCTCCACGGCCGTCGGCAAGGAGATCGCCAGGTCGGTCGCCGGCACGGACAAGCGGCTCACGCTGGAGCTGGGCGGCAAGGGCGCCAACATCGTCTTCGACGACGCGCCGATCGACCAGGCCGTCGAGGGCATCGTCGGCGGCATCTTCTTCAACCAGGGCCAGGTCTGCTGCGCGGGCTCCCGGCTGCTGGTGCAGGAGTCGGTGGCCGACGAGCTGCTGGAGTCGCTGAAGCGGCGGCTCGGCACGCTGCGGCTGGGCGACCCGCTGGACAAGAACACCGACATCGGCGCCATCAACTCCGCCGAGCAGCTCGCCCGGATCACGGAGCTGGCGGACGCCGGCGACGCGGAGGGCGCGGAGCGCTGGACGGCGCCGTGCGAACTGCCCGGCAGCGGCTACTGGTTCGCGCCGACGCTCTTCACCGGCGTCACGCAGGCGCACCGCATCGCGCGCGAGGAGATCTTCGGCCCGGTGCTGTCGGTGCTGACGTTCCGTACCCCCGCGGAGGCGGTCGCGAAGGCCAACAACACGCCGTACGGGCTGTCCGCAGGGGTGTGGACGGAGAAGGGCTCGCGGATCCTGGCGGTGGCCGACCGGCTGCGGGCGGGCGTCGTGTGGGCGAACACGTTCAACAAGTTCGATCCGACCTCGCCGTTCGGCGGCTACAAGGAGTCGGGCTTCGGCCGCGAGGGCGGCCGCCACGGGCTGGAGGCGTACCTGCGATGACACAGGCGGATGCGAGGCTGTCGGTCCTCAAGACCTACAAGCTGTACGTGGGCGGGAAGTTCCCCCGCTCGGAGAGCGGGCGGGTGTACGAGGTGACCGACGCGAAGGGCCGCTGGCTCGCCAACGCGCCCCGCGCCTCCCGCAAGGACGCCCGCGACGCGGTGGTCGCCGCGCGCAAGGCCGTCGCCGGCTGGTCGGGCGCCACGGCGTACAACCGCGGCCAGGTGCTCTACCGGGTGGCGGAGATGCTCCAGGGGCGGCGCGAGCAGTACGTCGCGGAGGTCGCCGACGCCGAGGGCCTGTCGAAGGCCAAGTCGGCGGCGCAGGTGGACGCGGCGATCGACCGCTGGCTCTGGTACGCGGGCTGGACCGACAAGATCGCCCAGGTCGCCGGCGGCGGAAACCCGGTCGCCGGGCCGTACTTCAACCTCTCCGCGCCGGAGCCGACGGGCGTCGTCGCCGTCGTGGCGCCGCAGGAGTCGGCGCTGCTGGGGCTGGTGTCGGTGCTGGCGCCGGTGATCGCCACGGGCAACGCGGCGGTGGTCGTCGCCGCGGAGGAGCGGCCGCTGCCGGCGCTGTCGCTGGCGGAGGTGCTGGCCACGTCGGACGTGCCGGGGGGTGTGGTCAACGTGCTCTCGGGGCGTACCGCGGAGATCGCGCCGACGCTGGCCGCGCACCAGGACGTCAACGCCATCGACCTGACGGGCGCGGACGCGGAGCTGGCGCGGGAGCTGGAGGTCGCGGCGGCGGACAACCTGAAGCGGGTGCTGCGCCCGCGGCCGCCGTACGACTGGACGGCGGACCCGGGGACGGGCCGGCTGACGGCGTTCCTGGAGACGAAGACGGTCTGGCACCCGACGGGCAGCCTGGGCGTGAGCGGCTCGGCGTATTGACGGGAGAGCTCAGAGGGCGAGCACAGTCCGGATGCCCGTCTCGACTGCCTCCATGTCACGCGGGCCGACCGGCCCCAGATCGGTGGTGAAGTAGCGGGCGGCGAAGGTGGCGTACGCGTCGACGACGACCACCCCCTTGACCGGCTCCGTCAGCACGGTGACCAGGATCGAGGGGGCTGCGCCGCCTGGCCCCTGCACTTCGACACAGGTGGCGATTCCCAGACGCTCGTTGACCAGGTCGTCGGAGACCACCAGGACGCGCCGGACGCCGCCGCCCTGCGTCAGTTCGAAGACGTGCCCGCGCTTCACCGCTGGGTCTCGGCGCTCATGAACGCGTCGCCCGACGCCCGGAGGAACGGGTCGGCCTGCTCACGGCGCGGTAGCCCTGCGAGCGCGTCCTCAAGCATCTGCCGCCTTATTGCGGCTGCGACCGTCGCGGAGGCGTTCGGCCCGGCCTTGAGGTAGGCCGCCACTTCGTCGGGGAGCGAGAAAGTCATGTTGATGGTCATGCGCGTCATCATACAGGGCGCCATGGCCCCAATACGGAGTCCACAAGAGCCGGGGCCGGGCGCACCCCCCGCGCGCCCGGCCCCGGCTCGTCCCCCGTATCCCCCGTTCCCCCCGAGTCCTGACGAGCCCCCCGGCCCCGTACGGTCTCGCGGTCCTCCCCCGTTCCCCCGGTCCCCCCGTTATCCCCCGATTTCCCCCGTTTTTCCCTCTCGCGGCCCGGGGTCCCCCCATCCCCGGTCATCGGCCCCCTCAGGCCACGAGCTCCTCGAACGACTCCTCCCGGTCCCGCCCGAAGCTCAGCGCCTCGTCGTCGCGGAGCCGGCGCAGCGAGCGCCAGATGCTGCTCTTGACGGTCCCCACGCTGATCCCCAGTACGTCGGCGATCTCCGGGTCGGTCCTGCCCTCGTAGTAACGCAGCACGAGCATCGTGCGCTGCATCTCGGGCAGCCGCGCCAGCGCCTGCCAGAGCACCGTGCGCAGCTCCGTGCCGCGCATGGCGTCCGACTCCCCCGGCGCCTCCGGGAGTTCCTCGGTCGGGTACTCCGCGAGCTTGCGCCGGCGCCAGGCGCTGATGTGCAGGTTCGTCATGGTGCGGCGGAGGTAGCCCCCCACCGCGGCCTTGTCGCTGATCCGGTCCCAGGCCCGGTAGGTGGAGAACAGCGCGCTCTGCAGCAGGTCCTCCGCCTCGAACCGGTCGCCGGTCAGGTGGTAGGCGGTGGCGTACAGAGAGGCGCGCCGCTCGGCCACGTAGGCGGTGAACGCCGCGGTGCTGTCAGCCTCCGCGGCGGCCCCGGCCTGTGTGCCGACCGTTTCCCCCGGCACCTCTCCGTACGCCTTCTTCCCCCCGTCGTCCCCCCTGGTGTCCCCCCCGGCGTTCCCCCCCGGGTCCGCGGCCGGTCCGGTCCCCGCCGGCATGACGCCGGTCCCCCCGGGGCCCGTGCTGCCCGCGATCGCGACCATGTAAGGAGGACGACGCCCGGCGCCGCGACCGCACCCCCGCGCGGTTGCGGCACCGGACTCCCCCGCACCGCGCGAGGCGCGGGCGGGAGTCATCCCCTCAGCACTTCCCCCCGTGGCGTGCAGGCGTGTGTGAACCGCTGCGCTGGTGGTGCTGTCGTGCAGTGCGTTCATCTCACGCCCCCCGTCGGTGGAGTCTGCTTCGGTCGGTCCTGCCGTGCCGGGCTTGCCCGACGCCCAGAATCCTGTCGTCCCGACTTCATCGCGCTGTCCGTCGACTGTCACAGGCGTGCAACAGGGGTTGGGCCCCTTACACGGGCCCTTCAGGAGGCCGTGATGACGGCGAACTCGCCCCTTCCGGCGCGCCCTGCCAGAATGACCCGCGTGCCTTCTCTGTTGCTGATCGAGGACGACGACGCCATCCGCACCGCGCTGGAGATGTCCCTCTCCCGCCAGGGCCACCGCGTGACCACCGCGGCGACCGGTGAGGACGGGCTCAAGCTGCTGCGCGAGCAGCGGCCCGACCTGATCGTGCTGGATGTGATGCTGCCGGGCATCGACGGCTTCGAGGTGTGCCGGCGCATCCGCCGCACCGACCAGTTGCCGATCATCCTGCTGACCGCGCGCAGCGACGACATCGACGTGGTGGTCGGGCTGGAGTCGGGCGCCGACGACTACGTCGTCAAGCCCGTGCAGGGCCGGGTGCTGGACGCCCGGATCCGCGCGGTGCTGCGCCGCGGCGAGCGGGAGACCACCGACTCGGCGACCTTCGGCAACGTCGTCATCGACCGCTCCGCGATGACCGTCACCAAGGACGGCGAGCATCTGCAACTGACGCCGACGGAGCTGCGGTTGCTGCTGGAGCTGAGCCGCCGGCCCGGCCAGGCGCTGTCGCGCCAGCAGTTGCTGCAGCTGGTCTGGGAGCACGACTACCTGGGCGACTCCCGGCTGGTCGACGCCTGCGTACAGCGGCTGCGCGCGAAGGTCGAGGACGTGCCGTCCGCGCCGACACTGATCAAAACCGTACGCGGCGTGGGCTACCGGCTGGATCCGCCCTCGTGAGTCCGGGCCCCGCCGACGCGCAGGGGCGGCAGGGGCTCGTACGCGGCTGGGCGGCGGGGCTGCTGCGCTGGATCAGCCTGCGACTGCGTCTGGTCATCGTGTTCGCGCTGGTGGCCCTGGTCTCGGCGGTGTCGGTCGCAGGCATCGCGTACTGGCTCAACCGGGACTCGGTGCTCACCCGCACCCAGGACGCCTCGCTCAAGGACTTCCGGGAGTCGCTGCAGGACGAGGGCGGCGAGCTGGACCTGCGGGCCGGCTGTACGGACCTGGCCAAGGCCGCGCGGCGGCTGTCGAGCACCACCCAGAACTTCGACGTCATACTCATCTCCGGCAGCGGGGGCAGCGGCGACGAGCCCGGCTGCGTGGAGCGCTCCGACCCGTCGTTCACCCTGCACGACGTGCCGAAGACGCTGAAGACGGCGGTCGACCAGCGGCGCGACGACGGCAAGTGGCCGTACCACCTGTACTGGCAGCGGGTGACGATGGACGGCACGCCGTATCTCGTCGGCGGCGCCCGGGTGATCGGCACCGACTGGACCGGCTACATGTTCAAGTCCCTGGACTCCGAGCGCCGGGACCTCAACTCGCTGGCCTGGTCGCTGGGCATCGCCACAGGACTGTCCCTCATCGGCTCCGCGCTGCTCGCGCAGGGCGCCGCGTCCACCGTGCTGCGGCCCGTACAGCGGCTCGGCGACGCGGCGCGGCGGCTCGGCGAGGGCAAGCTCGACACCCGGCTGCGGGTGACGGGCACCGACGAACTGGCCGACCTGTCACGGACGTTCAACCAGACCGCGGAGCGGCTCCAGCAGCGGGTGGAGGAGCTGAGCGAGCGGGAGAAGTCCAGCCGGCGGTTCGTGGCGGACATGTCGCACGAGCTGCGCACGCCGCTGACCGCGATGACCGCGGTCTCCGAGGTGCTGGAGGAGGAGCAGGAGAACCTGGACCCGATGATCGCGCCCGCGGTGCAGCTCGTGGTGCAGGAGACCCGGCGGCTCAACGACCTGGTGGAGAACCTGATGGAGGTGACCCGCTTCGACGCGGGCACCGCCCGGCTCGTACTCGACGACGTGGACGTCGCCGACCAGGTCACCGCCTGCATCGACGCCCGCGCCTGGCTGGACGCGGTGGAGCTGGACGCCGACCGCGGCATCGTCGCGCGGCTCGACCCGCGGCGCCTGGACGTGATCCTCGCCAACCTCATCGGCAACGCGCTCAAGCACGGCGGCTCCCCCGTGCGGGTGTCGGTGCGCACCACGGCGGACGCGCCCGGCGCCGGCGATCTGGTCATCGAGGTCAAGGACAAGGGGCCCGGCATCCCCGCCGAGGTGCTGCCGCACGTCTTCGACCGCTTCTACAAGGCGGACACCGCGCGCCCGCGCTCCGACGGCAGCGGCCTCGGGCTGTCCATCGCGGTGGAGAGCGCCCGGATCCACGGCGGTACGATCACCGCGGCCAACGACCCGGCGGGCGGTGCGGTGTTCACGCTGCGGCTGCCGCGGGACTCGTCTGCGGCGGCGGAGGCCCTGGAGCAGGAGGACGAGTGAGGGCGGCAGCCTCGAACCGGCGGGTCTTCTCCGCCCTGGCGGCGGTCGCCGCGGTCGCCGTCGCGGTGCTGGCCACCGGGTGCGGGATCCGGCCCACGTCCGTGCCGGTGGACGCCGGCAGCGCGCCGTCGCGGGCGGAGTGCGCGCCGGGCGGGTCGTCCCCGGCGGCGAGGTCGGCAGGCGGCGAGACGGTGCGGGCGGTGTATCTCGTGTGCGGTACGCAGTTGGCGCCGGTGCCCCGGAACGTCCCCGACGACCTGGCGGGTACGGAGCTGGCGGCGCGGCTGCTGGCGGAGCTGGAGCGGGAGCCGGGCGAGGACGAGAAGCAGGCCGGCTACTCGACCGCGGTCTCCGGGCTCCGGGTGGTGGACGGGCCGTCCGGGGATCCGGCGGGCACGGTGCGGCTGAGCCGGGATCCGCAGGGGCTGGGGTCGCCGATGCTGGCCCAGCTCGTGTGCACGTACGCGGCGGGCGAGGAGCGTACGGCGGTGCTGGCGGGGCCGGACGCGGGGGACCCGCCGTACACGTACCGCTGCACCGACGACGCGCTGCGGGCGCCGGAGAACACCGTGGGCGAGCCCGCGGCCTGAGCGTTTCCGGCGCGCGGGGGCGGTGTCGGCGGCCGTGCGGGGGCCGGTGTCAGTGGCGTGTGCCACAGTGTCCGCATGCTCGGGATCGTGGTGAAGACGGAGCGCGGGGAGCGGCATGTGCGCGTGTCCGCGGCGGAGTTGGCGGGGCTGGTCGGCCGGATCGGCGGCGCCGGCGACCACTTCCTCGTGCTCCAGCGGATCCCCGACCTGCCCGACGTCTTCGCCCAGGTCTGGCACGACGCCGGCGGGGACTACGAGGTGGAGCACCGCGACGGCGGCGGCGACCGGCACTTCGCCGCGACGGCCGAAGGTCCCGGGGCCGTGATCGCGGCGCTGACCGGCTGGGCCCGCGAGGAGGCCGGCTGGGAGGCGGGGCTGTCCTGGTCCCGCGCGGACATCACCCCCGCGCCCGAGGTGCCGCCGCTCCACCTCGGCGAAGGGGAGCGTACGGAGCTGGAGCGGCGGGTCCGTCAGATGCTGGCCGCGGGGTACGCGACCCGTGCCGAACTGGCCGAGTGCGCCGAGGAGTTCCTCGTCACCGGGGACCGCAGGCCGGTCTCCGCCCCGCAGGCCAGGGCGCTGGCGGACCGGCTGTGGCTGGAGCGGGTCGCCGAGCAGGCCGGCTGGCGGGGCGAGACGGACCCCGAGCGGCTCACCCGCGCCTTCGCGACCCTGCGGGAGTCGGGCATCACCGTCCGTGAGCACTTCGCCTGCTGCCGCAGTTGCGGCAACGCCGAGATAGGCGGGGCGGGCGAGCCGGACGCGCGCGGCTTCGTCTACTCCATCCACCAGTCGTCGGAGTCCGCGGCGGCGGACGGCTGGCTGACCCTCTACTACGGCGGCTTCGACGGCTCGTCCGAGACGACCGCGGCCGTCGGGCACGAGGTGGTCGCCGCCCTCGGGGATGCCGGTCTGCGGACGGAGTGGGACGGCGATCCGGGCCGGTCGATACCCGTCACGGGGCTCGACTGGCGCCGCCGGCTGGTCGGCTGAGAGGGCTCCGCACCGAAGATCACCATCCGGCCGGCGGAGGGCGGGAACCGTACGGGTCGGTAGCGGCGTCCTTGCCTGCGTGCAGCGCCATGCGACGGGCGGAACGGCCGCCCTGAGATTCCGGGTGGCCGGCGTTGTCCTCCTAGTCCTGCATCTGACCGCAGTCTGGTGGTTTACGCTCCGCCCCAACGCCGTGCCGTGGGTTGACGCGGCGAATCTGCGACCGCTCACGACGATCCGGGCGGAGTTCGGCGATGACCCGTGGTCGGCGCTGCGGTACGCCGTCGAGTCGCTGTTCGTGCTGGCCCCCGCGGGGGTGCTGCTGCCGCTGATCGGCGGCCGGGTCAACGCGTCGTTGGCGGGGTCGTTCGCGCGCACCGTCTTCGCGGGCTCGATGCTGGCGCTGGTCGTCGAGCTGCTCAAGACCACGGTGCCCGGGCAGGTCGCGAACGTGGACACGATGCTGCTCTACATCCTGGGGATCGCGCTGGCGCATCTGGCGGTGGTCCCGGCCACGCGGGCGCGGCTGCGCCGGCGGCACCCCGCGGGCCGCGCGGCCGGGGTGGCGCACGCGGCGGGGGCTGCCGGGACGGAAGGGGCGGAAGCGGCGGAGCGTACGGCGGACGGGAAGGCTCAGGGCACGACCCCGAGAATCACCAGGGTCGAGATCGCCCCGTAGGGCGACGTTTCGTCCGGCTTGCGTGCCTACGGTGGAATCACCGGCCCACACACGGCGGGCCGCGAACGCCGACCCGAGGAGTGACGCAGCCATGGCCATGCCGATGAGACCGCGCGACGGCCGGATGATCGCCGGAGTGTGCGCAGGACTGGCCCGGCGCTTCGACACCACCCCCACGACGGTGCGGGTCGTCTTCCTGGTCTCGTGCCTGCTGCCGGGCCCGCAGTTCCTGCTCTACCTGGCGCTGTGGGTACTGATGCCCAGCGAGGAGAAGGTGCAGCACCCGGCCTGGTGAGAACGGACTCCTACGACATGGAGCCGGGGCCGGCATCCACGAGGGACGCCGGCCCCGGCTTCGCTGCGTACGGGCCTCAGAGCGGCAGCGCGCCCACGGGGAGCACGCTGGTCAGGGCGCCGAGCTGACCGAGGGACGGCGGCTGGGCGTTGGCGGCGCCGTTCGGGGTGCCGTTGTGGCTCCCCACCTTGGAGCCGGTGACCGACTCCAGCGGGGAGGTCACCTGGCCGACCGGGTCGGGCAGGCCGGGGACGGGCGCGGCGGAGGCGGTGCCCGCCGCGGCGGCGGCGAAGGCGGCGCCGAGCAGTGCGGTACCGACGAACTTGCGGGTCTTCATGGAATTCAGATCCTCGTCCTTGCGGATATCCAGCGGCAATGAGAAACGTAGCCAGCCGGATATCGCAGCCGCAAAGACCGCCCCGCCGGTTGCGAAATTGGCCCGTACGGCCCCATCCGCGGATCGTAGGACCATCGCCCCGCGAACCGGCGAACTTCCGAACTCGCAGGTCAGAACCGGTCAGCGAAAGAGCCACTCCGACTTCAGACCGGCGTATCCGGGCTTGATGACGTCGCTGATCATCGCCAGCCTTTCATCGAAAGGAATGAATGCGGACTTCATCGCATTGACGGTGAACCACTGCATGTCGTCCAGCGTGTAGTGGAACGTGCGCACCAGCTCCTCGAACTCGCGGCTCATGCTCGTGCCGCTCATGAGCCGGTTGTCGGTGTTGACAGTGGCGCGGAAGTAGAGCCGGCGCAGCAGCCCGATGGGGTGCTCGGCGTACGAGGGGGCGGCGCCGGTCTGGAGGTTGGAGGTCGGGCACAGTTCCAGCGGGATCCGCTTGTCGCGCACGTACGCCGCCAGCCGGCCGAGCTTGACGGTGCCGTCCTCGGCGACGTGGATGTCGTCGATGATCCGTACGCCGTGGCCGAGCCGGTCGGCGCCGCACCACTGCAGCGCCTGCCAGATCGACGGCAGGCCGAAGGCCTCGCCGGCGTGGATGGTGAAGTGGTTGTTCTCGCGCTTCAGATACTCGAAGGCGTCGAGGTGGCGGGTGGGCGGGAAGCCGGCCTCGGCGCCGGCGATGTCGAAGCCGACGACGCCGAGATCGCGGTAGCGGTTGGCGAGTTCGGCGATCTCCAGCGAGCGGGCGGCGTGCCGCATGGCGGTGAGGAGGGCGCCGACGCGGATGCGGTGCCCGGCGGCGTGCGCGCGCCGCTCGCCCTCGCGGAAGCCCTCGTTGACCGCCTCGACCACCTGCTCCAGGCTCAGCCCGCCCTGGAGGTGCTGCTCGGGGGCGTACCGCACCTCGGCGTACACGACGCCGTCGGCGGCGAGGTCCTCGGCGCACTCGGCGGCGACCCGCACGAGGGCGTCGCGGGTCTGCATCACGGCGCAGGTGTGGGCGAAGGTCTCCAGATAGCGCTCCAGCGACCCGGAGTCGGCGGCCTCCCGGAACCAGACGCCGAGCCGCTGGGGGTCGGTCTCGGGCAGTCCGTCGTAGCCGGTCTCGCGGGCGATGTCGACGATGGTGCCGGGACGGAGACCGCCGTCGAGGTGGTCGTGGAGCAGCACCTTGGGCGCCCGCCGAATCCGCTCCGGGTCGGGCACCGCCCGGGCCGGTGCACCTCTGTTGTCATCCGCCATGCGGCACCTCTCTCTCGTCACGATTTGCGTCATCCTACGCGCGTAGAGCGGTGCCCGGCGGCGGCGCCGACAGCGGGGGCGCGGCGACGGGAGCGCCGGGATGAAGCGGCGGCGCGGGGCGGGGGCGCGAGGGTGTGGGTGTGCGGGGGCAGGCGGAGGGGCGGCTGGAGCGGGAGCGTGCGCGGTGGGCCGGAACGTGGTGGTGGCGAGCGGATGCCGTGCGGGCAGCGCGAGAGGGCCGGGAGGGGCAGCGCGCACTGGCCGCGGCGCGCGGAGTCGGCCCGGGCGTGGCCCTCGCGGACCGACGCCAGGGCGCAAGGGCCGCCGGAGACCGGGGACGTGACGGTGGCGAGCAAACTCCGGACGGCACGGCAAGGGGGCCCTACCCCCTGTGCTGACCCGTGACCGTCCCGGGTGGGGCAGTCCGTGGGGCGCAACCGGGGGGCTGTCAGGGGGTGTCGGGGTGGTGCAGACCACTGGGCACGGGGGGGCCGGATCTGCCATCGTGCTGCCATGCCACAGGAGATCAGCGCGACCCGCCCCGCCCGGCTCGGACGTGCCACCGGGGCGGCCTCCGTGCAGGCGGTGGCGTTGCTGCTGCCCGCCGGGGAGGGCGTCAGCAGCCGGCGGCCGTCGCGGCTCGCCGCCGCCTCCGTGTGGTCGCTGGCCCGCCGGCTCGGGCGCGCCGGGCGCGGTGACGGGCTCGTCGCGCACACCGTGCACTACCGCTACCGGGGCTGGAACGGCGCCGCCGCGGACGCCGCGCAGGATGCGGAGTGGGCGCTGGAGGAGGTCGTACGGCGGTACGGGGACGTGCCCGTGGCGCTGGTCGGCACCGACGTCGGCGGCCGGGCCGCGCTGCGCGCCGCCGGGCACGAGGCCGTCGTCTCGGTGCTGGCGCTGGCGCCGTGGCTGCCGGACGCGCAGGCGGCGGACGCCGAGCCCGTACGGCAGCTAAGCGGGCGCACCGTGCTCTTCGTCCACGGCACCGACGACGCCCGCACCGACCCCGACCTGTCGTACCGGCTGGCGGTACGGGCGAAGAAGGCCAACCGCGACGTGTGCCGCTTCGAGGTGCACTCCGACGGGCACGGGCTGCACCAGCACCGCCCCGAAGTCCTCGCCCTGGGCGCCGACTTCGTCATGGGTTCGCTCTTCGGCCGGCCGTACAGCAGACCGCTCGCCGACGCCCTCGCGGCACCCCCGCCGATCGGCCTGCGCATGCCGCTGGCCGCGGGCTTCGCCCCGGCCTGACGCGCCCGGGACGGGCCCCCTACCCCGCCAGCAACTGCCCCCGCCGCCCCAGCAGAAACCGCCGGAACGCCCCCACCGGCGCCGTCTCCTGCTGGCCCGCCACCCAGGCCACCCCGATCTCCCGTACCGCCCGCGGCGCCGTGACGTTCAGTTCCACCACCCCCGGCCGCGGCACCGCAGGCGGCGGCAGCAGCGCCACTCCCAGACCCGCGGCCACCAGCCCGCGGATCGTCTCCGCCTCCTCCCCCTCGAACGCGACCCGCGGCACGAATCCCGCCTCCGCGCACAGTTCCTCCAGCATCCGCCGCATCCCGTAGCCGGGTTCGAGCGTCACGAACGGGTCCTCCGCCACCTCCACGAACCGGATCCGCCGCCGCCCCGCGAGCCGGTGGTCCTCCGGCACCACGATCCGCAGGCGCTGCTCGTCGAGCCGCCGCGCCTCCAGGTCCGGCGCGTCCGGCACCGGCGAGGTCAGGCACAGGTCCAACTCGCCCGCCCGCAGCCGCTGCAGCATCCACTCGCCGTAGTTCTGCACCAGCGCGAAGCGCACCCGCGGGTGGTCCTTGCGGAACTCCCGCAGCAGCCCCGGCACGGTCTCCGAGCCGAGCGTGTGCAGGAAGCCGAAGGCGACCTTGCCGGTCTCGGGGTGCGCGTCGGCGCGTACGGCCTCGGCGCCGCGGGCCACCTCCGCCAGCGCGCGCTCCGCGTACGCGAGGAAGTCGCGGCCCGCGGTCGTCAGCGACAGCGTGCGGCCGCGGCGGGCGAAGAGCGCGACGCCCAGGTCGGCTTCGAGCCGTACCATCGCGCGGCTCAGCGTCGGCTGCGGGACGCCGAGCGCGCGGGCGGCGCGCGTGACGTGCTCCTCGCGCGCGACCGCGGCGAACTGCGCGAGCCGGGGCGCGAGCACCGCGCCCCACTCCCCCGGCTCCCCCGGGGCGCCGGGCGCTGCTACAGCGGCCGTGGCCGAGATGTCTTTCTGATGACGGGACCGTGACAACGACCCCCGCGACCTCTGCTCATTCACCACAGCATCGATTATCACCGTTTTCCGCATTGGACGCATGAGCGAGCCCGCCGTACGTTCGACGCATGCCCTCCGATACCGGGGCGCTTACGCCCCATGTGAGCGCCCTCACCCACGTGCCCGCCAAGCACGCCCCCGGCGAGCCCGGCTACCGCCGCGTGCTCCTCGCCCTGTTCGCCGCCGGCGTCGCCACCTTCACCCTCCTCTTCTCCACCCAGGCCCTGCTGCCCGCCATCTCCGCCGACCTCGGCGTCAGCCCGGGCGCGGCCAGCTGGACCGTCTCCGCCACCACCGCCGCCCTGGCGCTCGCGGTGCTGCCGCTGAGCGCCGTCTCCGAGCGGTTCGGCCGGCGGCGGACGATGACCTGGTCGCTGACGGCGGCCGTGCTGCTGGGGCTGGCGCTGCCGTTCGCGCCCGACCTGGGTGCGCTCGTCGCGCTGCGTACGCTCCAGGGCGTGGCGATCGCCGGGATCCCGGCGTCGGCCATCGCCTTCATCGCCGACGAGGTACGGGCCCGCGCGGTGATCGGCGCCGTGGGGCTCTTCGTCGCGGGCAACAGCATCGGCGGCATGGCCGGACGCATCCTCACCGGCTGGACCGCGAACGCCTGGGGCTGGCGCGCGGCGCTGGCCACCGTCGCCGCGCTCTCGCTGCTCTGCGCGGTCGCATTCCGCGTACTCCTGCCGCGCGCCCGGCACTTCACCGCCGCGCCGCTGGCGCCGCGGGCGCTCGCGCGGACCGTACGCGGCCATCTCTCCGACGGGCTGATGCGCCGGCTGTACGCGATCGGGCTGCTGTTCATGACCGTCTTCGGGTCGGTCTACACGATGATCGGCTACCGGCTGGCCGGCGAGCCCTTCGGCCTGTCCGCGGGCCTCATCGGCTCGGTCTTCGTCATCTACCTCGTCGGCACCGGCTCCTCGGCCGCCGCCGGCCGGCTCGTCGCCCGCCTCGGCCGCCGCGGCACCCTGTACGCCGCCGCAGGCACCACCGCCGCGGGGCTGCTGCTGACGATCGGCGACTCCCTGGCCGCCGTGCTGACCGGTCTGGTGCTGCTCACCGCGGGCTTCTTCGCCGGGCACGCGGTCGCCTCCGCCTCCGTCAGCCACGCGGCGAAGACCGGCAAGGCGCAGGCGTCGGCGCTCTACCAGGTCGCGTACTACGTCGGGAACAGCGCGGGCGCCACCGTCGGCGCGATCGCCTTCCACGCGGTCGGCTGGCGCGGGGTCGTCGTCCTCGGTCTCGTGGCCCTCACCGGCGTCACGGGCATCACTATTCGCGCCACCTTGCTCGCCACCGCGGCGACCCGCACGGCAGCGCGTGAGCAGGCCCGGCAGGAGCCCCGCGCAAGCGGGCGCGCACCGGTCCCCGCAACCCGCCCCGTACCCCGCGAACCGACAGGTCAGCCGATACGCACCGGGCTCGCGCGCAGCGTCGAAAGCACCGGCGCGGAGACGATCCGGTAACGGGTTCGTTGCCGGAGGTTCAGCTTGTTCTACGCGCGTTACGATGCCCCCGAAGTAGCGCCGGAAAGAGGCGCTTCGCCAAGACGAAGGGGAAGTCCTCTTGCGCCGGGTAACCAAGATCGCCGCCGCGGGCGTGGCAACCGCGGCCCTCGCTTTCACCAGTGCTGCGTGCAGCAGCGACAGCGGCAGCAGCGACAAGGGCGTCGGTCTCGCCTTCGACGTCGGCGGCCGCAGCGACGCCTCCTTCAACGAGTCGGCGGCCCGCGGGTACGACAAGGCCAAGAAGGAGTTCGACCTCGGCGGCAAGGAGCTGACCGCCCGCGACGGCGAGACCGAGGCCGACCGCGAGCAGCGGCTCACCTCCCTCGCCGAGGCGGGCTACAACCCGGTGATCGGGGTCGGCTTCGCCTACGGCAAGTCGGTCAACAAGGTCGCCAAGGACTTCCCCGACACCACCTTCGCCGTGATCGACGAGGCATCCCAGGGCAAGAACGTGGCCGGCGTCACCTTCGCCGAGCACGAGGGCTCGTACCTGGCCGGCGTCGCCGCCGCCACCAAGAGCAAGACCGGCAAGGTCGGCTTCATAGGCGGCGTGCACAACAACCTGATCAAGAAGTTCGAGGCCGGCTTCGTCCAGGGCGTCAAGGACACCAAGCCCGACGTCGAGATCGACGTGAAGTACCTCTACGAGAGCGACCTCAAGGGCTTCCAGGACCCGCTGCGCGCCAAGGGCATCGCCGAGGGCATGCTCGACTCCGACGCGGACGTCATCTACAGCGCCGCGGGCCTGTCGGGTACGGGCTCGATCGAGGCCGTGGCCGCGCAGGACGGCGCGTGGGCGATAGGCGTCGACTCCGACCAGTACCGCGACAAGGCCCTGGCGGACTACAAGGACTCGATCATGACGTCCGTGGTCAAGAACGTCGACGTGGCCGTCTACGACGTGATCAAGAGCGTCCAGGACGACAAGCCGCTCACCGGCGACCAGACCTTCGCGCTCAAGGACGACGGTGTGAGCCTGGCCACCTCCGGCGGGTTCATCGACGACATCCAGGGCGAGATCGACGCGGCCAAGAAGAAGATCGCCGACGGCGAGATCACGGTCAGCGACACTCCCTGAGCACGGTACGTGTGACGGGGTCCGGGGGACGGTGCGCGTCGCCGTCCACCGGACCCCGTGCATCTGCCTCCGGACTACGCGCGTAGCGTGATATGCCGTAACTCGCGTCACGTAACTCGCGCCGTCCGCACGGCGCTTCGGTACGTCCGCCGCCCCGCATCCACCGCCCCTCGACGAGGAGTGTGCGCCATCACAGCCCCCAGCAGCAGCTCCACGGCAGCGGACCCACCCGCCGGCGCCGCCGCCGTCGAACTCCACGGCATCACGAAACGCTTTCCCGGCGTCGTCGCCAACCACGACATCGACATCACCGTGCGCCGCGGCACCGTGCACGCCCTCGTCGGCGAGAACGGCGCGGGCAAGTCGACCCTGATGAAGATCCTCTACGGCATGCAGAAGCCGGACGAGGGCACCATCACGCTCGACGGCACGGAGGTCGCGTTCGCCAGCCCCGCCGACGCCATCGCGCGCGGCATCGGCATGGTGCACCAGCACTTCATGCTCGCCGACAACCTCACCGTGCTGGAGAACACCGTCCTGGGCAGCGAGAAGCTGCACGGCATCGGCGACCGGGCACGGGCGAAGATCAAGGAGCTGTCGGACGCGTACGGCCTCGGCATCCGCCCCGACGTGCTGGTGGAGGACCTCGGCGTCGCCGACAGGCAGCGGGTCGAGATCCTCAAGGTCCTCTACCGCGGCGCCCGTACGCTCATCCTCGACGAGCCCACCGCCGTCCTCGTCCCGCAGGAGGTCGACGCGCTCTTCGACAACCTGCGCGGGCTGAAGGCCGAGGGCCTGACCGTGCTGTTCATCTCGCACAAGCTCGGCGAAGTCCTCGCCGTCGCCGACGACATCACCGTCATCCGGCGCGGCACGACCGTCGCCGCCGTGAAGCCCGCGGACGTCACGTCCAAGCAGCTCGCGGAGCTGATGGTGGGCAGCGAGCTGCCGACCCCCGAGACCCGCGAGTCGACGGTCACGGACATACCCATGCTGCGCGTCAGCGACCTGCACCTGTCGGCCGTCGACGCCGACGGCGTACCGCGCGAGGTGCTGGACCGCATCTCCTTCACCATCCACAAGGGCGAGGTGCTGGGCATCGCCGGCGTGGAGGGCAACGGCCAGTCCGAGCTGGTCGAGGCCATCATGGGGCTGCGCCACCCGGACACCGGCAGCATCGTGCTGGACGGCGCGGACATCAGCCACACCGCGACCCGCAAGCGCCGCGCGGGCGGCATCGGCTACATCCCCGAGGACCGCCAGCGGCACGGCCTGCTGCTGGAGGCCCCGCTGTGGGAGAACCGCATCCTCGGCCACACCACGGAACGCCCCAACAGCCGCGGCGTGCTCATCGACGCCGCCGCGGCCCGCAAGGACACCAAGCGGATCGTCGAGGAGTACGACGTCCGCACCCCCGGCATCGACGTGACCGCCGCCTCGCTCTCCGGCGGCAACCAGCAGAAGCTGATCGTCGGCCGGGAGATGAGCCACTCGCCCAAGCTGCTCATCGCCGCCCACCCCACGCGCGGCGTGGACGTGGGCGCGCAGGCGGACATCTGGGAGCAGATCCGCGCGGCCCGCCGCGAGGGGCTCGCGGTGCTGCTGATCTCCGCGGACCTGGACGAGTTGATCGGTCTGTCGGACACGCTGCGGGTGATGTACCGCGGGCGGCTGGTGGCCGACGCGGACCCGGCGGCGATCACGCCGGAGGAGCTGGGCAGTGCGATGACGGGCGCGGCGAGCGGTCACCTGGAGGACGGCGCGGCGGCGCGGGACGCCGCCGTGCCGAACCCGCGGTCCACCGGAAGCGACGACGGGCAGGGCGGAGGCCGTACGCGATGAAACGCCTCGACAGGGACAAGCTGATCACGGCGGTCGGCGCCCCGGTGCTCGCGGTCTTCGCCGCGCTGGTGCTGACCTCGCTGATCATCCTGATCTCCGGGAAGGACCCGTTCCGGGCCTACCAGGTCATGATCGAGTTCGGCACGACCGACCGGAGCGCGATCTACATCGTCAACAAGTCGACGATGTTCTTCCTCTCCGCGCTGGCCGTGGCCATCGGCTTCCGGATGAACCTCTTCAACATCGGCGTCGACGGCCAGTACCGCATCGCGGCCTTCTTCGCCGCGGCCGTCGGCGGCGCGCTGTCGCTGCCCGGCATCATCCAGATCCCGCTGATCATCCTGGTCGCCATGGGCGTCGGCGCGATCTGGGCGGGCATCGCGGGAGTGCTGCGCACCACCCGCGGCGTCAGCGAGGTCATCACGACGATCATGCTCAACTCGATCGCCGGCGCCGTCATCGGGTACTACCTCACCGCGGGCCGCCTCGGCGAGAAGGACGGGAACCTCACCCACACCCCGAACATCCCGTCCTCCAGCCACATCTTCATGATCGAGACCTCGGTCGGGGACATCAACGGCTTCGTGGTCTTCGCCGTGCTCGCCGGCTTCCTGTACTGGTTCGTCCTCAACCGCACCCGCTTCGGCTTCGACCTGCGCAGCGTCGGCCAGTCGGAGACGGCCGCCGCCGCGAGCGGCGTGGACGTCAAGCGCATGATCGTCACCAGCATGGTGCTCTCCGGCGCCGTCGCGGGGCTGGTCGGGATGCCGACCCTGCTCGGCGAGTCGTACAACTACGGCACCGACTTCCCGCTCGGCGTCGGCTTCACCGGCATCGCCATCGCCCTCCTCGGCCGCAACCATCCTGTCGGCATCGCCCTCGGCGCGCTGCTGTGGGCCTTCCTGGAGCGCACCGGCACGCAGCTCGAATTCGAGGGCTACGACCAGAAGATCGTCGAGGTCATCAAGGGCATCATCGTGCTCTGCGTCGTCATCGCCTACGAGGTGGTCCGCCGCTGGGCGCTGCGGGACCAGCAGCGCCGCGTCGGCGAGGAGCTGGCCCAGGCACGTAAGACCGAGAAGGCGGAGGTGGGCGCATGAGCGAGCGGAGCGAGCGAATCATTCAAAGGTGCGCGCTGTGCTCACAGCCCGCCGAGCGAAGCGAGGCTGGCGCATGACCACGGTGACCAGGACGGGCGTCGCCGCGCCCGCGAAGCGCCCGCCGAAGGACGGCGGCAAGCGGCGGCTCGGCATGCCGCAGGTCCTCCTGCTCGTCGCCGCCGGACTGCTGCTGCTCTCCGCGGTACGCGCGATCACCGACACCACCAACCTCACCGCCTCCGCGCAGATCGGCGGCGCGCTCGCGCTGGCCGTGCCGATCGGCCTGGCCGGCCTCGGCGGGCTGTGGGCGGAGCGGTCCGGCGTGATCAACATCGGCCTCGAAGGCATGATGATCCTCGGCACGTTCTTCGCCGGCTGGATCGGCTGGCAGCACGGCCCGTGGGCGGGCGCGCTGGCCGGCGTGATCGGCGGGGCGCTGGGCGGTCTGGTGCACGCGATGGCGACGGTGACATTCGGCGTCGACCACATCGTGTCGGGTGTCGCGATCAACATCCTCGCGCTGGGCGCGACCCAGTACATGGCGAAGATCTTCTTCGCCGACGGGGACGCGCTGGAGGCGGGCGGCACGGACAAGCAGTCGCCGCAAGTCGACGACATGCATACGTTCTCGGTCCCGGGACTCTCCGGCTGGCTCGGGGATCTGGAGGACAAACACTGGTTCTTCCTCTCCGACACCGCCGGCATCCTGCGCGGGCTCACCCACGACGTGTCGTACCTGATCCTCATCGCGGCCGCGCTCTTCGTGCTCACGTACTACGTGCTGTGGCGTTCGGCGTTCGGGCTGCGGCTGCGGTCCTGCGGCGAGAACCCGGTGGCCGCCGAGTCGCTGGGCGTGAACGTCTACCTGTACAAGTACGCGGCGCTGGCCGTCTCCGGCGCGCTCGCCGGGCTCGGCGGGGCGTTCCTGGTCACGTTCACCCACATCTATCTGGAGGGCCAGACCGGCGGCCGCGGCTACATCGGCCTGGCGTCGATGATCTTCGGCAACTGGCGCCCGGGCGGTACGGCGATGGCGGCGGGGCTCTTCGGCTTCACCGACAGCCTGCAACTGCGCGGCGGCGGCGAGGCGGTGCACGCGCTGTTCCTGCTGCTGGCGGTGCTGCTCGCGGCGTACGCGGTCTGGAAGTACGTGCGCGGCGGTGGCCGGGCCGCCATAGCCGCCGGGGCCGCGGCGGTGCTCCTCGGGCTGCTGTACGCGACGACCGACACGGTGCCGCGCGAGGTCGTGGAAGCCACGCCGTACGTGACCACACTGGTGGTGCTGGCGGTGTTCGCACAACGGCTGCGGGTGCCGAAGTGGATCGGCAAGCGTTACCGAAGGGGAGAGAGCGCGTGACGTCGCAGGACGAGCGGTGGGAGGCGCTGCGGCGGGCGGCGCGGGACGCGATGTCCCGGGCGTACGCCCCGTACTCGCGCTACCCCGTGGGCGCCGCGGCGCTCGTGGACGACGGCCGTACGGTGGTCGGCTGCAACGTGGAGAACGCCTCGTACGGCGTCGGGCTGTGCGCCGAGTGCGGCCTGGTCTCCGCGCTGCACGCCACCGGAGGCGGCCGGCTCACCCACTTCACCTGCGTCAACGGCGAGGGGCAGCTCATCCTGCCGTGCGGCCGCTGCCGCCAGTTGCTCAGCGAGCACGGCGGGCCCGGCCTGCTGCTCGACACCCCGGCGGGCATCCGGCCGCTGGCCGAGCTGCTGCCGGACGCGTTCGGCCCGTTCGAGCTGAGCAGATTGCACGGTTCCCAGCATTCCGAGAGCGGAGGATCGCAGAACTGATGGACGCCATCTCCGTCATCCGCGCCAAGCGCGACCGCGAACGGCTCTCCGACGAGCAGATCGACTGGGTCGTGGCGGCGTACACCCGCGGCGAGGTCGCCGACGAGCAGATGTCCGCGCTGGCCATGGCAATACTGCTCAACGGCATGGACCGGGACGAGATCGCCCGCTGGACCGCGGCGATGATCGCCTCCGGCGAGCGGATGGACTTCACCGCGCTGCCGCGCCCGACCGCCGACAAGCACTCGACGGGCGGCATCGGCGACAAGATCACGCTGCCGCTGGCGCCGCTGGTCGCCGCCTGCGGGGCGGCGGTGCCGCAGTTGTCGGGACGGGGCCTCGGGCACACCGGCGGCACGCTCGACAAGCTGGAGTCCGTCCCGGGCTGGCGGGCCTCGCTGTCGAACGACGAGATGATGGCGACCCTGCGCGACGTCGGCGCGGTGATCTGCGCCCCGGGCACGGGCCTGGCGCCGGCGGACCGCAAGCTGTACGCGCTGCGGGACGTGACCGGGACGGTGGAGTCGATCCCGCTCATCGCGTCCTCGATCATGTCGAAGAAGATCGCCGAGGGTACCGGCGCGCTGGTGCTGGACGTGAAGGTCGGCTCGGGCGCGTTCATGAAGGACCTGGACCGGGCGCGCGAACTGGCCGCGACGATGGTGGGCCTGGGCAACGACCACGGGCTGCGCACCGTGGCGCTGCTCACCGACATGTCGACGCCACTGGGGCTGACCGCGGGCAACGCGCTGGAGGTCCGCGAGTCGCTGGAGGTGCTGGCGGGCGGCGGTCCCGCGGACGTGGTGGAGCTGACGCTGGCGCTGGCCAGGGAGATGCTGACGGCGGCGGGCCTGCCGGACGCGGACCCCGCGGCGGCGCTGGCGGACGGCTCGGCGATGGACGTGTGGCGCCGCATGATCACCGCCCAGGGCGGCGACCCGTCGGCCCCGCTGCCCACGGCCCGCGAGACCCACCCGGTGCCGGCCCCGTCGACGGGGGTCCTCACGCGCCTCGACGCCTACGCGGTGGGCCTGGCGGCCTGGCGCCTGGGCGCGGGCCGCGCCCGCAAGGAGGACCCGGTGCAGGCGGCGGCGGGCGTGGAACTCCACGCGAAGCCGGGCACGGTGGTGACAGCGGGCCGGCCGCTGCTGACCCTGCACACGGACACCCCGGAGCGCATCCCGGAGGCCCTGGAGGCCCTGGAGTCCGCGTACGACGTGGCCCCTCCGGGAGCGACGGTGGAGCGCAGCCCCCTGATCCTGGACCGCCTGGACTGAGGGGCGGCGGCGTCAACAGGGCCGAGGTCGATCACTCGCGCGAGTGAGATAACCAGATATGCCGATGGCATATCTGGTTGGGCGCCTAGCATCTCGATCATGGTCAACTCCCCGCACGAGACGCACCACCGGGCCTTCCAGCAGATCCCGGCGTTATTCACGAGCGCGTTCAGGCTGCTGGATCTCCCGGTGCCGGACCAGGCCGTCGTCACGGCGATCGACAGCGACCTCACGGAGGTACGGCCGATTGAACGCCACGTCGACACGCTGCTTCGGCTGGAGTTCCCGGGTGGCGAGCCGTACCTGCTCCTGGTCGAGGCGCAGACGAAGCGGGACCCGGACAAGCCGGACAGCTGGGCGTACTACCTCAGCTACCTCCGCAACAGATACGGCTGCCAACCGATCCTCCTCGTCGTCTGCCGCGACCGCGCAACCGCCCTCTGGGCCTCCCGCCCCTTCCGCATCGGCCACCCGGCCCACCCGAATCTCACTCTCACTCCCCTGGTGCTGGGGCCGCACAACGTCCCGAAGATCACCGACTACGAACGCGCGGCGGCAGACGTGCCGTTTGCGGTCTTCTCAGCCATTACACACAGCAATGACCCGGATGCGGGTGCCATACTGGCAGTGCTGGCAGAAGCCCTGCAGAAAACCGATGACGAGAGCCGCACGATCTGCGCCGAACTGGCCGCCAGCGGACTGGGGGGCACCCCGGCCGCCGGAATTTGGAGGAACCTGATGGAGACGGGTCTGTTTTCCTTCCGCGGCTTCGTCGCCGAGGGCCTGCGTGAAGAGGGCCGCGTCGAAGGCCGCGAGGAAGGCCGGGTGGAAGGCCGCGCGCAGGGGCGGGAGCGAGGCCGGGAAGAAGGTCTCTCGCTGGGGCTCAAGGAGGGCCGCGAGCAGGGCCGCGAAGAAGGCCGGGTGGCGGAGGGGACGGAGAAGCTGATCCGGCTTCTGGAGGTGCGGGGCATTCCCCTGCCCGACGACGCCCGCCTCCGCATCACCGCCTGCGACGACCCGGAACTCCTCGGCCTCTGGTTCGACCGCGCCATCACCGCCGCCACCGTGGACGAAGTCTTCGCCCAACCGCAGCAGGACTGACGCCGCACCCGCGGGAGGCCGCACGGACGCCGGCCTCCCGTACCGGCTAGAACCGCCGCGTGATCAGTGCTCGCTTGACCTCCGCGATCGCCTTCGTGACCTCGATGCCGCGGGGGCACGCGTCCGTGCAGTTGAACGTCGTGCGGCAGCGCCACACCCCGTCCTTGTCGTTCAGGATCTCCAGGCGCTGCTCGCCCGCCTCGTCCCGGCTGTCGAAGATGAAGCGGTGGGCGTTCACGATAGCCGCCGGGCCGAAGTACTGGCCGTCGTTCCAGAACACCGGGCACGAGCTCGTGCAGGCCGCGCACAGGATGCACTTCGTGGTGTCGTCGAAGCGCTCGCGGTCCGCCGCCGACTGGAGGCGCTCGCGGGTGGGCTCGTTGCCGTGGGTGACCAGGAAGGGCATCACGTCGCGGTACGCCTGGAAAAAGGGCTCCATGTCGACGATCAGGTCCTTCTGCACCGTCAGGCCCTTTATCGGCTCCACCAGGATCGGCTTCTCGGGCGCGAGGTCCTTGATCAGGGTCTTGCACGCCAGCCTGTTGCGGCCGTTGATGCGCATCGCGTCGGAGCCGCAGATGCCGTGGGCGCAGGAGCGGCGGAAGGTCAGGGTGCCGTCCATGTCCCACTTGATCTTGTGCAGCGCGTCGAGGACCCGCTCCTTCGGGTCGATCTCGACGTTGAAGTCCTCCCAGTACGACTCCGCCGCCGCCTCCGGGTTGAACCTGCGGATGCGGAACGTCGCGGTGATGTACGGGGAGGCCGCGGCCTCGTCTTCGATCTTGTCCATCACGGGTGTTGCCATCAGTACTTACGCTCCATGGGCTGGTAGCGGGTCTGCACGACCGGCTTGTAGTCGAGCCGGACGGTCTCCGCGCCGTCGTCGCCGACCTCGCGGTACGCCATGGTGTGCCGCATGAAGTTGACGTCGTCGCGGTTCGGGTAGTCCTCGCGGTAGTGGCCGCCGCGGGACTCCTTGCGGGCGAGCGCGGAGATGGCCATGACCTCGGCCAGGTCGAGCAGGTTGCCCAGCTCGATCGCCTCCAGCAGGTCGGTGTTGAACCGCCGGCCCTTGTCCTGGATGCTCACGTTCTTGTACCGCGCCCGCAGCTCCGCGAGCGTCTCGACCGCCTCCTTGATGGTCTGCTCCGTGCGGAAGACCATCACGTTCTTGTCCATCGTCTCCTGCAGCTCGCGCCGCAGCTCCGCCACCCGCTCCTTGCCCGCCGAGTCGCGCAGCCGCTCCACCTCGCCGACCACGAACGCCTCCGGGTCCTCCGGCAGTTCGACGTGGTCCGCCGTCGCCGCGTACTCCGCCGCGGCGATGCCCGCGCGGCGGCCGAAGACGTTGATGTCGAGCAGCGAGTTGGTGCCCAGCCGGTTGGCGCCGTGTACGGAGACGCAGGCGACCTCCCCGGCCGCGTACAGCCCGGGGACGACCGTGGTGTTGTCGGCCAGCACCTCGCCGCGGACGTTGGTGGGGATGCCGCCCATCGCGTAGTGCGCGGTCGGCTGGATCGGGATCGGGTCGGTGTACGGCTCGATCCCCAGGTACGTGCGCGCGAACTCCGTGATGTCCGGGAGCTTCGCGTCCAGTTGCTCCGGCGGCAGGTGCGTGAGGTCCAGGTAGACGTGGTCGCCCTCGGGGCCGCAGCCGCGGCCCTCGCGGATCTCGGTGTAGATCGCGCGGGAGACGACGTCGCGCGAGGCGAGGTCCTTCATGACGGGCGCGTACTTCTCCATGAAGCGCTCGCCGTCCTTGTTGCGCAGGATGCCGCCCTCGCCGCGCGCGCCCTCGGTGAGCAGGATGCCCATGCGCCAGATGCCCGTCGGGTGGAACTGGAAGAACTCCATGTCCTCCAGCGGCAGCCCGCGCCGGAACACCGACGCCTGCCCGTCGCCGGTCAGGGTGTGGGCGTTGGAGGTGACCTTGAAGAACTTGCCGTTGCCGCCCGAGGCGTAGACGACGGCCTTGGCCTGGAAGACGTGGATCTCGCCGGTCGCCAGCTCGTACGCGACCACGCCCGCCGACCGCTTCAGTCCGGTCTCGGGGTCCTCGACGATGAGCTGGTCGAGGACGTAGAACTCGTTGAAGAACTCCACGCCCTCCTTCACGCAGTTCTGGTAGAGCGTCTGGAGGATCATGTGGCCGGTACGGTCCGCCGCGTAGCACGAGCGCCGCACCGGCGCCTCGCCGTGGTTGCGCGAGTGGCCGCCGAAGCGCCGCTGGTCGATGCGGCCCTGCGGGGTGCGGTTGAAGGGCAGGCCCATCTTCTCCAGGTCGAGGACCGCGTCGATGGCCTCCTTCGCCAGGATCTCGGCGGCGTCCTGGTCGACCAGGTAGTCGCCGCCCTTGACGGTGTCGAAGGTGTGCCACTCCCAGTTGTCCTCCTCGACGTTCGCGAGGGCCGCGGCCATGCCGCCCTGCGCGGCGCCGGTGTGGGAGCGCGTCGGGTACAGCTTGGTCAGCACGGCGGTGCGGCTGCGCTTCGTCGCCTCGATGGCGGCGCGCATGCCGGCGCCGCCCGCGCCGACGATCACGGTGTCGTACTTGTGGATCTGCATGAGGGGAACCTCTTCGCCGCGTCAGCGGATGTTCGGGTCGAAGGTGAAGATCACCAACGTGCCCAGGAGGATGGTGAAGACCGTGGCGGCGTACAGCAGCATCTTGAGCCAGAAGCGGGTGCCGTCGCGCTCGGCGTAGTCGTTGATGACCGTGCGCAGTCCGTTGCCGCCGTGCAGCATCGCGAGCCAGAGCATGACCAGGTCCCAGCCCTGCCAGAAGGGGGACGCCCAGCGGCCGGCGACGAAGGCGAAGCTGACCTTGCTGACACCGCCGTCGAGCACCAACTGGATCAGCAGGTGGCCGACGACCAGGACCGCGAGCACGACCCCCGACACCCGCATGAACACCCAGCCGTACAGCTCGAAGTTGGTGCGGGTGCGGGAGGTGGAACGGGCGCTGCGCGGAGTGCGGGCGCGGGGGGCCTCGATGAGCGGGGCGGGGTTGTCAGCGGAGTACGCGGCGGAGGAGCCGGTCAGCTCTACGTCGGAGGTGGCCATGGTCATCAGCTCCCGAACAGCTCGCGCGCGGTGTGGCCGAGCACGGGGTAGACCGCCCCGGCCATCAGCACCGCCCAGATCCCGACCACGATCCACAGCATCGGCTTCTGCAGCCGGGTTCCCTTCGACCAGAAGTCGACGGCGATGACGCGCAGCCCGTTGAGCGCGTGGAAGAGGACGGCGGCGACCAGCCCGTACTCCAGCAGCGACACGATCGGCGTCTTGTAGGTGGCCACCACGTCGTCGTACGCCTCGGGCGACACCCGCACCAGCGAGGTGTCGAGGACGTGGACGAACAGGAAGAAGAAGATGAGGACGCCGGTGACGCGGTGCGCCACCCAGGACCACATGCCTTCCCGGCCGCGGTAGAGCGTTCCAGCCGGCACGGAAAAACCCTCCGGAAACTGATCGGGGGCCGGCCGTCAGGGCTCGGGTACTGCACTGTCGGTCATGACCCGGCCGGGTACGGTCCACCGGCCTTCGCCATCGTAGCGACGGTGCGTCGGCACATCGGCCATGGGGGTGCAGGTGTGATCAATCAGGCACGCGCGTGGCCTAACCGCGCAGGCAGGCGTGGGGATCCGGCCGGTTGCGTCCCCATTTGACGCCTGTGCCGGTGGCGGGTTTTCGCCGTCAGACGGGGGCCGGGCCGGCCGCCGGGGCGACGAGCCGGGCGAGGCGGGCGCGGGCCCGGCGGCGGAGTTCGTCGGCGGCCACGAGGCGTTCCTCGTCGGGTTCGTTGCCGAGGCGGGTGCGGATGGCGGCCAGGGTGTGGTCCAGGCGTTCGTCCTCGGGGCAGCCGTCGAGGCACAGGACGAAGGAGTGGCCGAAGCGGCTCTCGTACGCGGCATGCGCCGCCCGCAGCGCGGTGCGCTCGGCGGGGCCCGCGGCCGCGGGCGGGGCGGTCGCCTCGTCGGCCAGCGCGCCCGCGACGGCGCCGGGGGCGAGGTCGTAGCTGGCCTCGTCGGCGGCGGCGAGCAGCGCGCCGAGGTCGGGGTACGGGCGGTGGGCGGTGAGGCGGCGGGCCCAGTGCCGGTCGTGGAGGCAGCCGAGGAGGGCGCGCTCGGCGTCGGCGGCGGGCGCCGCGTTGAAGGCCGCCAGCCGCGCGGGGTCGGCCGCGGGGCCTGCGGCGCGGGTCGCTCGGGGGGTGGGTGTGGGCAGGACGGCTCCCTGGGGCGTGCCGGGTGCGTGGGGGCGTACCGGGGGCAGTTACGGTCGAACAGCGATGCGTCACGCTAGCGGCCGGAACCGAACGTTCCGGTGGTACCGGCCGCCGGTTCACCCGGAAGAGGAGGTTTGTCGCACTGAATCGACAGGAGTGCTGCTTCGCGTCCCCACGCTCTGCCGTGGCCCTCCGGAAGGTCCCCCACCCATGCGATTCCCCCCGCGTCCGCCCCGCCCCCCGCGCCGGTCCCCCACCGGCCGGCACGCCCGCTCCCCGGGCGGCCCGCTCCGCGCTCTCCGGGGCCCCCGGCGTGCGCTGTACTGGGCCCTGGCCACCGTCCTGGCCACCGCCGCCGTACTCCTCGCCCTCCGCCCCGTACTCGACGGCGGTGACGGCGGCGACAGCCCCCACCGCGGCGTCGGCGCCGCCGCCCACCGCACCGCGCAGGCCCAGGCCCCGGCCACGCCCACGCCGGACGGCGAGGACTTCCCCGCCCCGCCCCGCGGCGACCGCGGCAAGCCCCTGCCCGACCCCCGCACCGTCCCCGCCGTCCGCTCCTACGAGCGCGCCGACGGCACCGGCTGGCGGCCCGCCGACCGGGCCGTCGTGATCGCCGAGGACGACGCGCTCACCGACGAGTCCAAGCGCCTCGCCGGCGAACTCGGCATGCTCTACGCGAAAGACGCCGGCGGCGACCGGCCGGCGGACCCCGGGCAGCGCGGCGACATCCGCCTCCGGCTCGACCCCGGCCGCGCCGGTGGCGCCGAGGCGTACCGCATCGACGTCGCCGACGGCGGCGCCACCGTCACCGCCGCCACCGACACCGGCGTCTTCTACGGCACCCGCACCCTCCTCCAGGCCGCCCGCGCCGGCGGCGGCGTGCCGCCGGGCCGCATCGACGACCGTCCCGACCGCCGGCAGCGCGGGTTCATGGTCGACATCGCCCGCAAGCACTTCAGCGCCGCGTGGCTGTCCGACCGCCTCCGGGAGATGGCCGACCTCAAGCTCAACCAGCTCCACCTCCACCTCTCGGACGACCAGGCGTTCCGGATCGAGAGCGACAGCCACCCCGAGGTGGTCTCGAACCCGCACCTCACCAAGGCGCAGGTCAGGGACATCCTCGAACTCGCCGCCGAGCTGCACATCACCGTCATCCCCGAGATCGACTCCCCCGGCCACCTCGGCGCGGTCCTCGACGCCCACCCGGACCTGCAACTGAAGACCCCGGAGGGCAGCCCGGTGGAGGGCGCGATCGACATCTCCAAGCCGCGCGCCGCCCGGATCGTGGACGACCTGCTGACGGAGTACGCGCGGCTCTTCCCCGGCCCGTACATGCACATCGGCGGCGACGAGTACGTCGCGCTGATGGCGAGCGACCCCGAGGCCCGCTACCCGCACCTGGCCGCCGCCGCCCGCGAGCGCTTCGGCGCGGGGGCGGCCGTCGCCGACCTCAACGCCGCCTGGCTCAACGAACGGGCGGACACGGTCAAGAAGCGCGGCAAGAAGGTCAAGGCGTGGAACGACGGCTTCATCCCGGGCGCGAAGGTCGGCCCCGACCGGGACCGGGAGGTCGAGTACTGGACGGGAAAGGAGGCGTTCGCGCGCGACCCGCAGGCGTTCCTGGAGGACGGGTGGCAGCTCGTCAACCTCAACGACGAGTACCTGTACTACGTCCTCGGCGAGCCCAACGACTTCACGTACCCGACGGGCAAGCGGATCTACGAGGAGTGGACGCCCGCGGTGCTGCGCGGCACCCGGCCGGTGCCGGAGCGGCTGGCGGGCCCGGGGAAGGTGCTGGGCGCCCGTTTCGCGGTGTGGGGGGACCGGGCCGGGGCCCAGACGCCGGAGCAGGTGGCCGAGGGCGTCAGGCTGCCGCTGGCGGCGCTGGCGCAGAAGGTGTGGGACCCGCGCAAGCCCCGGCCGGGGTGGGGGGAGTTCGCGGACCTGGCGGGGACGGTGCGGGGCAGGGGCTGAGCGGCGTACGGGCCGGGCCCCCGGCGGCGCGGACGGCCGCGGGCCCGGGCCCGTACGGGACGGGCCGCCATCGGCCTCTCCGCCGCCGCACGCCGTGTGCAAGCCGTGTGCACGCCGAAGGGGCCGCCCCCACCGGGAGCGGCCCCTCGTCGGCTTTGGTGCCGGGAGTCAGCGCCTCACGGCGCCAGCTCCACCCCCAGCCGCCCGCCCGTCGGCGTGCCGAGCGCGGACTTGCCGTAGTACACGGCCCCCGACGTCGACACGCCCTGGCTGCCGCTGTCGAGCTGCAGCAGGGTGCCGTCGTAGGCGTCCTCGCCGATCACGCCGATGACGAGGTCCGCCCGCCCGTATCCGGACAGGTCGGCCAGCAGCACCGAGGAGCCGAGCCGGTCGCCCTTCTCGCTGACCCCGCTGATCCCCGCGGTGTCCTGGTGGTACGCCTTCGGCGAACCGGACGCCGTCGACAGGCCCGTGGAGCCGCCGCGCAGCAGCAGGGACGTGCCGGCGTCGGCGCGGTTGGCGCCGTCGCGGGTCATGTCCTCGCGGTAGACGCCGGTGAGCAGGTCGGCGTAGCCGTTGGCGTCCACGTCGCCGACCGAGACCGAGAAGCCCATCGCGTCGCCGGCCTCGGACGCGCCGGGCACAGAGCCTGTGTCCTGGTGGACGATCTGCTTGCCGGTCGCCGTCAGGCCGCTCGCGGAGCCCTTCAGCAGCGTGACCTGGCCGCCGGTGTCGGCCGCCGACTCGCTCGCGAAGGGCTGGCCCACGACGAGGTCGGCGTAGCCGTCGCCGGTGACGTCCCCGGTGGCCACCGAACGGCCGCCCGGCACCCCGAGGTTCGCGGTGACGTCCAGCCCGACCGCCGAGCCGCGCAGCACGTCGAGGCGCGCCTTGCCGCTCGGGTCGCGGTAGGTGATCGCGGCGTCGTCGTAGCCGTCGCGGTTGAAGTCGCCCACGGCGGCGTCCTGGTACGCGACCGTCTCGTACGGGAACGAGCCCTCGCGGCCGTTGCCGTTCAGGTCGTGCGTGGCCCACGCCTCCCCGCCGACGCCGAGCACCTCGTCGCGGCCGTCGCCGTCGAAGTCGCCGGCGGCGACCGCGGAGCCGTACTTGGCGCCGGCCGGCGAGAAGCCGTCGCCCAGGACGAGGTTCTGGCCGGAGTCCAGCCCCGGGCCGTACAGGACGGTGATCGCGCCGGCGTCGGCGTGCCCGGCGGCGTCGTCCTTGTTCGGGGCGCCGACGAGGAGGTCGGCGATGCCGTCGTTGTTGACGTCGCCCCACTCGGTGTCGGTGCCCCAGGCGTCGCCGGCCACGGCCGTGCCGGGCACGCCGGTGCTGTTCTGGGTGATGCTGCGCTTGGCGCTCGCCACCGGGCCGTTCTCGCCGCCGGGGACGACGAACACCGCGCCGGAGCCGGTCTTCCCGCCGCCGTTGGCCCGCGGCGTACCGGCGACGAGGTCGCCGCGGCCGTCGCCGTTGAAGTCCCGGGTGGGCAGGGCGTGCGAGGCGCCGGGGGCGGCGGCCAGGGCGCGGATCTGGCCCAGCTTGGCGTACAGCCGGTCGCCGGGGCAGGCGGTGACGTTGACGTCCGCGTCCGCGCCGTCCGGGCGGAACCTGCCGTCCTTGTGACCGGAGATGTTCTTCATGGTCTTCGGGGCACCGGCGGGGATGAAGTTGTCGTCCGCGTCGAGCTTCATGGGCGTCAGCGACGTGCTGCCGGTGGGGCTCACGCCGTACTGGCCGAGCTTCCAGGCGGCGATGCGCGAGACGGCTTCCAGCGACGCGCGGGAGGGGTGGCTGAAGGTGTGGTAGTCGCCGAGGATGGAGATGCCGGTGGAGTGGCTGTTGAAGTTACTGGTGTGCGCGCCCAGCACCGGCTGGTCGATGCCGCCGGCGCGGCCCTCGAAGATGCGACCGCACTTGTCGACGAGGAAGTTGTAGCCGACGTCGTTCCAGCCGTTCCCGTTCACGTGCATGAGGAAGATGGAGCGGACGATGGCGGCGGACTCGGCGCACGAGTAGTTCACGGCCTGGGCGGTGTGGTGCACCAACGCGGCCTTGATGCCGTCGGGGTTGTACGTCGGCGGGTCGTCGACCAGCGACTCGTCGGCGCCCCAGCCGGCCCGGCGGATCACCGGCGGCGGGGTGACGGGCGAGTCGGGTGCCGGGCCCGGGTCCGCCTGGGTGACGGCGGCGGCGGGGGCCATGTCGGCTGCGTACGAGGACGAAGGGTACGAAGAGGACGAAGCCGCGCCGGACTCCGGCGCGGGCGGCGCGGCCGCCTGCGCGACCGGCGCCGTCTCCGTCCCCGCCTCCGTGCCGACGCCGGCGGCCCGCGCCTCCTCGGCCTCCTCCTGCGTGACACCGGGGTCGACGAGGGCGACCTCCATGCCGGCGGGCAGCGTCGTGCTCGTACCGTCCGCGCGTACGACCCGCGCCTCGACGCCGTCCGACGGGCCGACCCACAGCGGCTCGGTGCTGCCGCGCATGGCGGGGGTCAGGTCGTCGGTGGACGGGCCGCCGTCCGTGCTGAGAGCGCGCCAGTCGCTCCAGGTGCCGGTCTCGGCCGAGCGGGTGCGCACCTCGGCGGCGCCGTCGAGGTCGCGGCGTTCGTTGCTCCAGGAGATGCCGACCATCGAGAACTGCTCGGTCCCGGTGCGGTCCACCTCCTGCCGGGCGCCGTCCCCGGTCAGGTCGACGCCGTGCACCGCCGGCTTGCGCGGCTCCAGCCCGGCCGCCGCCGGTTCTTCGGAGCCGGAGCCGGGGTCTGCCACGGCGACGGTGATCACGCCGGCACCGCCGAGCACGACCGCGCCCAGCGTCAGCCAGGCGCGTCTGCGCAGGCTCAGCGGCCGGTACGCATGGGATCTATGCGGACTCACATTCCGCCCCTTCGGTTCGCTCGCGTGTGACCTTCGCTCACGCTTGACACACGTACAGCGCCGCCGGGGTCGAAAACGTGTCACGCCCGCCCTGACCGGTACAAAGAAGACGGCCGGAGCCGCTACCCCCCACAGGAGCTGCTCCGGCCGTCGGCCTCAGGCGCGGTGCCCGTTCGGGCCCGCTGTAATACTCAGCGCCAGAGGGCCCGGAAATGTCACAGCCCCCCGTCGGCGGGTGCCGCGGGACCCCCGCGCACCGCTTCTCCGGGGCCCGTCCTGCCCCTGTCCTGCTGGCTGCCGGGCCCTCTCCCACGGGCCCGTCGCGCCGCTCTCCGGCAGGCCGCCGGGCCGCCGCCGGGGGCCCTGCCAGGACCCGCCCGTTCCTCATGCGGTCGGGTGGGGAGGGCCCCGGTGTGTTGCGAAGGGACCGCCACCGCCGTAGCGTGCAGTGCGCGCCGACTCGGCGCACAGACATTCGTTCGACTATCGCTCGACGGTCCGCCCAGATCCGGGGGTGCTCCGCAGATGTATCCGCGTGTACAGCGTCTCCCGGCGCCACGGACCGACTGACCACCGTGCAGGGGGAATACGCGGAAGACGCCGCGCTGTCCGGCGCGGTGCACGCTGCCCAGCGTGGTGACGAGGCAGCGTTCCGCATCGTGTTCCGGACGGTGCACCCTCGCCTGCTCGGATACGTGCGCAGCCTCGTCGGCGACGGCGACGCGGAGGACGTGACCTCGGAGGCGTGGCTGCAGATCGCCCGCGACCTCGGCTCGTTCAGCGGGGACGCCGACCGCTTCCGCGGCTGGGCCGCGCGCATAGCGCGCAACCGCGCGCTCGACCACGTGCGGATGCGCTCCCGCAGGCCCGTCTCCGGCGGCGACGAGACCCAGCTCGCCGACCGGCCCGCGGACTCGGACACCGCGGAGGAGGCGATCGAGGCGCTGGGTACGGGCCGCACGATGGCCTTCATCGCACGGCTGCCCCGCGACTACGCCGAAGTCGTGGTGCTGCGCGTGATCATGGGACTGGACGCCAAGCGCACCGCCGAAGTCCTGGGCAAGAGCCCGGGCGCGGTGCGTACGGCGGCGCACCGCGGCCTCAAGCAGTTGACCGCGCTGATAGAGCGGCCGCAGGAAGAGGGGGACGTTCCGCCCGGGGAAGGGCAGCAGCCTGGCGGTGTGACGCAATCAGCCGCGCGGACGCTTAAGGAAATGTGATGGTGGACGACCGGTACGGCTGGCTCGATGAGGACGTCGCGGAGCGACTGCTTCGCGGCGAGCCGCTCGACTTCGCGGACGGCAACGGCCGGCGAGGGCGTAAGCGCTGGTCGCCGGAGGACCGGGCCGCCGCCGAGCGGCTGGCCGCCGTGCTGGCGCGGGTGGCGGAGTCGGGTCGTCCGGACGCGAACGGCCGGGTGCCGGGCGAACAGGCCGCGCTGGCGGCGTTCCGGGCGGCGCAGGAGAGCCCGAGCCCGGCGTCGGCCGCGGAGTTCGCCGCCGAGTCGCCGTTCGACGGGCGCCGCGGGCGGCGCCGTTCCGGCGTCGTGCAGCGGCTGCGGTCGCTGCGGCTGAGCGTCGTGGGCGCGGTGGCGGCGTGTGCGCTGGGCGGGGTCGCGGTCGCCTCCAGCGCGGGTGTGCTGCCGTCGCCGTCGTTCATCCAGGACACCGGGGGCAACCGGTCGCCGAGCGTGGGTGCCACGTCGTCTGCGGAGACCCCCGGCGGCGAGAAGGAGAACGACTCCGCCCCGGGGGACGGCGAGGGGTCGGACAAGGACGGCAAGGACAAGGATTCCGGCAAGGACGGCAAGGACCCCGAGGACCAGGGCCGCGGTGCGGACACGGATCTGCCGGGCCGGGGCGTCATCGGCGACGTACGGGGCAACGAGCCGCCGAACACGGCGGACGCGGACGCCGTCCTCGACCAGCTCTGCCGCGACTACCTGGCCGCGCAGGCCGGTACGGGTCCGATGCCGGGCCAGGGGCGGCTGCGCGTCCTGGAGCAGGCGGCCGGCTCGCCGGAGGCGATGGCGTCGTACTGCTCGAACCGGCTGGGCACGAGCGTGGGCACCCCCGGCGGCGCGACCGGCGGCACGGGCGGCGACTCCGAGGAGCCGACCAGCCCGAGCCCGTCGCCGACCGACCCGGGCACCGACCCGGGCGGGAGCACGGGCGGTTCCAGCGGATCCAGCGGCTCCGGCGGGGAGACCGGCGGCGGTGACACCGACGGCGGCAGCGAGAACGGCGGCAGCGAAGCGCCGCCGCAGGAGGGCCCGTCGTCGAATCCCGGCGTCAACGTCTCGGGGTCCCCGGTCCCCGAGCCCACGGCCACCGCGACCGCCGCGGAGCCCGAGGAGTCCGCCGCCGGCTGACGCCGCGGCACCCCGCCCTTCGGCAAGTCGCCGACCGGGGCGCCCTTTTATCCCGTTTCATCCGGAGCGGACCGAGAATATTTGTGGCGGTCACCTGCCCGTACGGGATAAATGTGGGGATGCTCACGTCAAACGTCCATGATGTCTGGCATTGTTGCAGTGATCTGTTCGATTCCGGGAGTGGCTGGGGCAGCGGCCTGACGGAGAGCGCGCGGGGGCGCGGGCACGGTGCACAGTGCCGCAGGCCGATCTCATGAGGCTCACAAGGTGGGGGATTACGACAGACCGGCTGCCGCACGGGCGGCGCCGGAACACAAGGGTGCGGACGAGGACCTTCAGCCACTGGTCCACCGGGCGCAGAACGGCGACGAGACGGCGTTCACCGCGCTCTACCGGCGGCTCCAGCCGGTGCTGCTCGCGTATCTGCGCGGCGTGGTGGGCGACGACGCGGAGGACGTGGCCGCGGACGCCTGGCTGGTGATCGCGCGCGACCTCGGCAAGTTCCGCGGCGACGGCCCGTCGTTCCGCGGCTGGACGATCACCGTGGCCCGGCGCCGGGCGCTCGACCTGCTGCGCCGCGAACGCCGCCGCCCACAGGGCGTGCTGCTCGACGAGGTCGTCCACGACCTGCCCGCGGAGCGCGCGGCCGAGGAGCACGCGCTGGAGTCGCTGGGCACCCGGCAGGTCCTCAGGCTCATCTCCACGCTGCCCCGCGACCAGGCGGAGGCGGTGCTGCTGCGCACGGTGGCCGGGATGCGCGCCACCGACGCCGGTGAGGTGCTGGGCAAGCGGCCGGGCGCGGTGCGTACCGCCGCCCACCGCGGGCTGCGGCAGCTCGCCGGGCTGGTGACGCCCGCGGCCAGGCGGGAACGGAGCCTGGAGCGCGCGGCCTTCGCGGCGGGCGGGAGCGGCCCGCCGGCGGCGGAGCGGGGAGAGGGCTCGGAAGAGCAGTTGAAGCTGGGTCTGGGCGCCTGAGAGGTCCCGTACGCCCGCTGCCGTACGCCTTCCGGCGTACGGCATCCGTAGGCGGCGTCAGGAGGAGGGAGTGGCGCGGGCGGTGCTGGGGGAACGCAACCCGCCCGCGCCATATGCGCTGAGCCGCAGGTACGGGGGGAACCCCGGCCGAGCGCTGGGCCGATGACCAGTCGGCACATCACTTACAGCGTCGTCGGCGGAGAAAGTGTCACAGCCACAGCTCAGCCCCTGCGTACAGCGCGTACGGCACCGCGGGTGCCGTGCCGCCGCGCGCGCTCAGCCGTAGACGACCACCTTGTCTCCGAGCCGGACGTCCCCGAAGAGCTTCGCGATCTTCGCCTCGTCGCGCACGTTCACACAGCCGTGCGAGGCGCCGGCGTAGCCGTTGGCCGCGAAGTCCGCGGAGTAGTGGACGGCCTGGCCGCCGCTGAAGAACATCGCATACGGCATGGGGGTGTCGTAGAGCGTCGAGACGTGGTGCCGGCTCTTGAGAAAGACCTCGAACACGCCCTCGCGGGTCGGCGTGTACTGCGACCCGAAGCGCACGTCCATCGCCGCCAGCACCTCGCCGTCCTTCATCCACCGCAGGGTGTCGCTGCGCTTGCTCACGCACAGCACCCGCCCCTCGTTGCAGCGGGGGTCGGGCTTCTCCATGGCCTGCGAGGTCGGCGGGTACAGCTCGTCGCGCGTGGGCTCGTCCGTACGGGCCAGCAGCCGCTCCCAGGTGACGACGTCGGTCTCGCCGGTGCGCGGCAGGCCGCGGTCCTCCTGGAACGCCGAGACGGCGTCGGCGGTGATCGGCCCGTAGTACGCGGTGGGGCTCCGGTCGAAGACGCCCTCCGCGCGCAGCCGCGCCTGCAGCTCCCGTACCTGCTCGGTCTCGTCGCCCACGGCCATCAGCACCTCGGGGCCCTCGGGCGCCGGCTCCGCGGTGGGCGTCTTGGTCGCGGACGCCTCCGCCTCGGGCTCCTCGGTCGGCTTCGCCGGCTTCTTCCCGGACTGCGTGGCCGAGGGCTCCGCGGGCTTCTCGGACGGCGTGGGCGCGGCGCTCGACGTCGACGGCGACGCGGAACGGCCCCCGCCCCCGGCCGCGTCCGCCGAGGCGGAACACCCCGCCGCGAGCGCCGCACCGGCGGCGGCGAGCGCGACGGCCACGCGGATCGAATGGAGTTTCCTGTAAACGCTCACACGTGCTGGACGCAACTCGCCCATCCCCCCGGTTCCCTCCTGCAAGACGTCGAACGATTCTCTCCCCTGCCACGGCCGGTCCGGAACCCCGTAGCGCGCCGTTGCCTGCCGGACACCTTGCGTTTGCCACGATCCCCTGGAATGGCCCGTCGGCCCGGCGCGCGCCGCCGGACCGTCCGTGATCGCCGCTAGGAGGGTTGGGTGTGCGCATGAACGCCGTCGGCAAGGGGCTCAAGCGGCGCGGCAAGCTGATGGCACAGGCGCTCGGCCCACCCCGGCGCGCCCCCCGGTCCACCAACACACCCGCGCGCACCGCCGTCTCGCCGGGGTACACAGCCCCGCGCGCCCCGCGCCTCGTCGGGTCCCCGGTCTTCGTGCTGTCGTCCGTACGCTCCGGCTCCACCCTGCTGCGCGTACTCCTCAACAGCCACCCGGAGATCCGCGCCCCGCACGAGATGCACCTGCGCACGCTGCGCGTCGACCTCACCCGCCCGTACAGCGCCAGGGCCATGGAGGGCCTGGAGCTGGACCGCCGCGAGCTGGAACACCTGCTGTGGGACCGGGTGCTGCACATGGAGCTGGAGCGCAGCGGCAAGCGGGTCATCGTCGACAAGACCCCCGCCAACGCCCTCATCCGCGACCGCCTCAGCGACTGCTGGCCCGACGCCCGCTTCCTCGTCCTGCTGCGCCACCCCGGCGCCGTCGTCTCCTCCCTCGTCAACCGCCGCAAGGAGCCGGACCTCGACGCCATCCACGCCGAGGTCCTCGACTACGGCGAGGCCCTGGAGGCCGCCCGTACGGAACTGGGCGCGGCCGGGCACGTACTGCGCTACGAGGAGCTGACCGCCGAGCCGGCCACGACCACCCGCGGCATCTGCGACTTCCTCGGCGTCGAGTGGGCCCCGGGGATGCTCGACTACGGCGCGCACGACCACGGCACCTTCCGGCCGCACATGGGCGACTGGAGCAGCAACATCAAGTCGGGCCGCATCCAGCCCGCGCGCACCGGCGACCACGACGCCGGGCTGAGCGGGCGGCTCGCGGAGCTGGCGGAGCTGTGGGGGTACCGGCGCGCCGGGTAGGCGGCGCGAGATCCCGGCCCGTTGTCACCGGCGGAGCGTACGCTCGTGACTACGGTCCGTGCGGGGCACGGAGAGCTGGGAAAGGCTGGGATCACATGGCGCGCCACTCGGAATCCGGGCTGCCCATCGAGCCGGTGTACGGGCCCGAGGCCCTGGCCGGCTGGCGCCCCGAGGTCCGGCTCGGGGAGCCGGGGGCGTATCCGTACACGCGCGGCGTCTATCCCACGATGTACACCGGCCGGCCGTGGACGATGCGCCAGTACGCGGGCTTCGGCACCGCCGCCGAGTCCAACGCCCGCTACCGCGACCTGATCGCCCACGGCACGACGGGCCTGTCCGTCGCCTTCGACCTGCCGACGCAGATGGGGCACGACTCCGACGCGGTCCTCGCGCACGGCGAGGTCGGCAAGGTCGGCGTCGCCATCGACTCGCTGGACGACATGCGGGTGCTCTTCGACGGCATCCCGCTGGACCGGGTGTCCACGTCGATGACGATCAACGCCCCGGCCGCGCTGCTCCTGCTGCTCTACCAGCTCGTCGCGGAGGAACAGGGCGTGGACGCGGCGAAGCTCACCGGCACGATCCAGAACGACGTGCTCAAGGAGTACATCGCGCGCGGCACGTACATCTTCCCGCCGAAGCCGTCGCTGCGGCTGATCGCCGACATCTTCCGGTACTGCCGTGCCGAGATCCCGAAGTGGAACACCATCTCGATCTCCGGCTACCACATGGCGGAGGCGGGCGCCTCGCCCGCGCAGGAGGTCGCGTTCACGCTCGCCGACGGCATCGAGTACGTGCGCACCGCCGTCGCGGCGGGCATGGACGTGGACGACTTCGCGCCCAGGCTGTCGTTCTTCTTCGTCTCCCGCACCACGATCCTGGAGGAGGTCGCCAAGTTCCGCGCCGCGCGCCGCATCTGGGCGCGGGTGATGCGCGAGGAGTTCGGCGCGCGCGACCCCAAGTCGCTGATGCTGCGCTTCCACACCCAGACCGCGGGCGTCCAGCTCACCGCCCAGCAGCCCGAGGTGAACCTCGCGCGCGTCACGGTCCAGGCCCTGGCGGCGGTCCTGGGCGGCACGCAGTCGCTGCACACCAACTCCTTCGACGAGGCCATCGCGCTCCCCACCGACAAGGCGGCGCGGCTCGCGCTGCGCACGCAGCAGGTGCTGGCGTACGAGACGGACGTGACCGCGACGGTCGACCCCTTCGCCGGGTCGTACGTGGTGGAGACGATGACCGACGACCTGGAGGCGGCGGCGGTGGACCTGATGCAGCGGGTCGAGGACCAGGGCGGCGCGGTCAGCGCGATCGAGAACGGCTTCCAGAAGGGCGAGATCGAGCGGAGCGCGTACCGGATCGCGCAGGAGACGGAGGCAGGCGAACGGGTCGTGGTGGGCGTCAACCGCTACCAGTTGGCGCAGGAGGAGCCGTACGAGCCGCTGCGCGTCGACCCGGCGATCGAGGCCCGGCAGGTGGAGCGGCTGGCCCGGCTGCGAGCCGCCCGCGACGGGGGCGCGGTGGCGGCGGCGCTGGCGGAGCTGCGGACGGCGGCGGAGGGGACGGGGAACGTGCTGTATCCGATGAAGACGGCGCTGGCGGCGCGGGCGACGGTGGGAGAGGTGTGCGAGGCGCTGCGGGAGGTGTGGGGGACGTACGAGCCGGTGAACGCGTTTTAGGGAAGCGGTGGGCTGGTCCGTGCGTGCCGTGGGTCGTCGGGTGCTGCGGCCTCGGCGTTCAGCGGGGTGAGTCGCTGAGGGCCGCGAGCTCGGCGTTGGCGCGCTCGTTGACGAGGGCGAGGACCCGGCCGGCGGCGGCAAGGTCCTCGGCGGCGATGCCACCCCAGATGCGCGCGGAGTAGGGGGCGGTCTCCGCGGCGACGGCGGCGAGCAACTCGCGCGCGGCGTCGGTGGGGCGGAAGCGGGCGGCATCGGCGACGAGCAGTTCCCTGGCCAGCAGTTCGTCGAGCGTGGCGCGGATGTCGGCCGGGTCGGCCTTGAGGGAACCACGGACCTGGGCGACGAGGTCGTCCGCGGTCTGCGGGGCGTCGGCGGTGACGGCGGCGCGCAGCGCGATCTGCTGCTGGAACGTGACGCCGTGGCGGGCGAGGACGTGCTCCAGGACCCCGCGGGCGGCGTAGTGGGCCAGGGCGAGGGCACGGGCGTCGGCGACGGGTGCGGTGGTGGTCACGGTGATGTCCCCTGGGTCGTCGGGTCGTTCGGCAGGAGGGGGGCGAGAGGTACGTCGAGCAGGGTCAGCAGCTCGTCGGTGAACGCGCGGGTCCGCGGGGTGTCGAGACCGCCGAGCGGCTCCAGCAACTGATGGACCAGCTCCCGGACCACCACGACGGCCTCCCGTGTCACGGCGAGACCGGACTCGGTGAGGGCGAGCCGCATGGCACGGGGATCGCGGGGATCACGGGTGCGCTCGATCACCCCGTCGGCTTCGAGGGCGCGCGCCAGCTTGGAGACGTACAGCGCCTCCATGCCGGTGTGGTCGGCGAGTTGCCGCTGACTGGGCCGCTCGCCGGCGTGCTGCATGCCGTAGAGGGAGCCGACGAGCGCGTACTTGGCGTGGGTGAGGTCCAGCGGAGCCAGCGCGCGGTCGACGGCGACGCGCCACTTGTTGGCGAGCCGCCAGACCAGGAAACCGGGCGTGGGACCGGATGGACCTTCACTCATACCGATAGAGTACATGGCGACTATATCCATGGCTACTATCTCGGGGCGATGCTCCGCCACCTCGGATCTCTTCTGACACCCGGCACGGTGAGCCGTGGTCAGGGTGTGGGGAGGAGGTTCTCGATGAGATCGGCGGCGCGGGAGGTGCCGCCTTCGGTGCGGGCTGCGGTCTGCAAGTGACGGGAGCGGGCCGCGCGGTCCGGGTCCGCCAGCAGGTCGGTCAGCGCCGTGCGCAGGGTTGCGGCGGTGGCGTCTGCTGTGTCCACGCGGCGGGCGATGCCCAGTTCCACCAGCCGGTCGGCGTTCATGAACTGTTCGGCGCCCTGCGGTACGGCGATCATGGGGACGCCGGCCATGAGTCCTTCGCCGCAGCCGCCCATGCCGGCGTGGGTGACGAAGGCGTCGGCCTGTTCCAGGATCGCCCGCTGCGGGACCCAGGTGCGTACCTCGACGGAGGGCGGGACGGCGCCGAGTTCGCCCGGGTCGGTGTGCCTGCCGATCTGGAGGACCACGTGCCAGCCGGGCAGGTCGCCGAAGGCGGCGACGCACTGGCGGTAGAACTCCGGTTGGCGCGTGTACGCGGAGCCCAGCGAGACCAGCAGCACCCGGTCCGCGCCGGGCGGACGGGTCCAGCCCTCCGTGTCCGTACGGGTGTCGAAGCAGGGGCCGACGAAGGTCACCGTGGACGTGTCGACCCGGTCGGCGTGCGGCTGCATCGCCCGCGGGATCAGGGCGAGGGCGTGGCCGGGCCGCCCGGAGAAGGCGTCCACGTCCGTGGTCGTCGCCCCGCACTCCGCCAGCCACCGCGCGAACTTCTCCGTGTACGCGTCGGCACCCGGCAACTTCCGTATGTGCACGGCGTGCGGCGGTGTGTGCTGTGGGCGCGATGCCGGAGCCCGGTCGGTCTGCGCGGTCTACGGGGCGGCGTCCTCCAGGTCGGTGACCGTACCCGACATGATCGTCCGTACGTGCTCGGTGATGTGCTCCACGGGCCAGTCCCACCACGCCACCGCGAGGAGCCGGGCGACGTCCGCCGCCTCGTAGCGCGTGCGGATGAGACGGGCCGGGTTGCCGCCGACGATGCCGTAGTCGGGAACGTCGCCGGTGACGACGGCACCGGCGGCGATGATCGCCCCGTGGCCGATCCGTACGCCGGGCATGACCGTGGCGCCGTGGCCGAACCACACGTCGTTGCCGACGACGGTGTCGCCCCGGCCCGGCAGGCCGGTGATCAGGTCGAAGTGGTCGGCCCAGGAGCCGCCCATGGTGGGGAAGGGGAACGTGGACGGGCCGTCCATGCGGTGGTTGGCGCCGTTCATGAGGAACCGCGTGCCGGTCCCCAGCGCGCAGTACTTGCCGATGACCAGCCGCTCGGGCCCGTAGTGATACAGCACGTTGCACGTCTCGAACGCGGTCGGATCGTCGGGGTCGTCGTAGTACGAGAAGTCGCCGGCCTCGATCAGGGGTGAGGTCAGCAGGGGTCTGAGGAGAACGACGCGCGGATGCTCGGGCATCGGGTGCAGGAGGGTGGGGTCGGCGGGGACGGGTGGCATGGGGAGGCGGTTCCTCTCGGGCGGCGGTACCGTACTAGTGCGACAACTGTAGCTTTAAGATGGTCACGCATCCCCGGCACGCCGATCAACCGGATTCTGGACCCCTGATGACAGACCCCACGGCCACGACACCGGACCGCCGCCCCGGCGGTCGCACCGCCCGCATCCGCGCCCAGGTCCTCGCCGCGGTACGCGCCGAACTCGCAGAAGGCGGCCACGAAGGACTCACGATGGAAGGGGTCGCCACCCGCGCGGGCGTCCACCGCGCGACGGTCTACCGGCGCTGGCGCGACGTGGGCGGCCTGCTGGTCGACGTCATCGACGCGGCCGGGGAGATCGACTGGCGCCCACCGGACACCGGCTCCCTGCGGGGCGACCTGACGGCGCTGAACGAGGAGATCCAGGAGTCGCTGGTCGTGCGGCCGTCGTTCGCCGTCGCCCTGATGGCCGCCTCGTTCCACTCCGAACGGGCCGCGCGGGCGCAGTCGCGGTTGTGGGATGAGCGGTACGCGCAGTGCGAGATCGTGGTGACCCGGGCGGCCGACCGGGGTGAACTCCCGGCGGGACGGACGGATGCCAGGGCGGTGCTGATGGCCGCGACGGCGCCGGTGTACCACCACGTAGTGCTGCTACGAGCCGCTCCGGACCCGCAACTCCCGGAACGGGCGGCAACGGCGGCGGTGCTGGCGGCGAAGGCGGGGGCGTTTTCGGTGCGGGTGGGTGGGTGATCCGGGGGGGCGGGGTCGGCGGCCCGGGGGCCGGGTCGGTGGTCCCGGGGCGGGGTCGGCGGCCCGGGGGCCGGCGCGGTTCGCCCACGGCCCCCGTCTCGGCGTCGCCCGCCTTTTCCCCTCACACCCGCCCAAGGGTATGCGGCTGGTCTGACAGCGCGGGGGCGGCAGGGCGTTGAGCTGGTACGTCGTGGCTGTGCGGGCCGGGTGCGGGGGTACGGCGTCGGGCCGGCGGTGCTTCGTTGGGGGAGCCGATGTACGGGGGAGCGGCGAAGGGAGTAGCCGTGTCGTGAAGGCTCCCCCCGGGCCACCCCACTCCTGATGATGCGGGCCTCCGTCCGGTGTCAAGGGCGCTCCCTCCGCTTCGCTCCGGGAACGTCGCTGCGCGATGGGGCTTCGCCCCACCCTTGACACCGGACTCCGGCCCGAAAGACCGGCGGCTATGGGTGGCCCGGAGGGAGCGGGCGCCCTCGACCGCCACTACGTATGCCGTACCCGGCGGACGGGGCAGCGGGCCACCGGGAGCCGGGGGTACCCCTGATTGCCGATGGCCCCGGACGACGGGGGTGGGCCACCGGACGCCGGGCCTGCCCCGATCACCGCTGTGCCCCGACGACTTGGGCAGGCCGCCGCGCTCCGGGTCTTCCCCGAGCGCCGATGCCCCCGGACGACGTGGGCCGAAGGCGGAGGCGGGGCTGGCCGATCGCGGATGTCACGCCGGAGCGGGGCGGACCTCGGGGCCGGTGCGCTCCGGTGCGGACGCCCCCCCCCGGCGGACGGGGGCGGGCCGCCGGGCGCCGGGCTTCCCCGGTCGCCGGTGCCCCCGGTCGACGTGGGCCGAGGCCGGAGGCGGGTTTGCCGCGTCGCGGAGGAGCCGCGTGCGGGCGCCAGGTGCGGCGCCGGAGTGGGCGTTGTTCGGACTCGACCTGGGCGCTGGGCGCGTGCCGCGGGGCGAAACTCGGGTTCCGGGGCCCGATTCGGCCCGGATCCGTGGGTGTTAGTGCGAGTTACGACCCAATTCCTCCGCCCGGGCGTCCCGAACGGCGGTAACCGGTCCCGGAATCGGCCGCGTGCGCGTCGATGGGCGAAAGGCGGGCTGCCGGGGTGAGTTGCCCCAATTTGCGGTCGAGGTTGCCGCGAGTTTGGCGCCAGTTCCTGCATGGAGAGTCGCCTGCGGCGCGGCCGGCCTGTCCGCGCCCTGTGAGTGCGCGCGGGTGGGCAAAAGTCTGGCCCGGTGGGCGATTTAAGGCGGTTTTAGAGGCGGGCTGTCGCGAGTTCCTCCCGGTCGCGTTCATTCGGAGCTGCCTGGGCGGCCGTTGGCGTGTCCCGGTGCGCGAAAGTCGGCCCCGGTGGGCGTTTTGGGCAGGTTTGAGGGATGGTTACCGCGAGTTCGTCCCCGCGGCACGCATTCCGCGCGGGCCGGATGGCCAGGGCGTACGCGATGCGGGCAGACTTGCCTCCGGCGGCCCGGCCCCCGTCTGGCGGGGGGCGTCCGCGATCGGGGCCGGCTCAACTCCCCGTGTCCCGGCCCCCGTCCACCGCTGACACCCGCGAACAGGCCAGCCCAGCCCCGGCCGCCGCCTCACGTCGGCCGGGGACGTCGGCGATCGGGGCAGCCCCGGCGTCCGGCGGCTGCCCCGTCCGCCGGGTACGGCATACGTAGTGGCGGTCGAGGGCGCCCGCTCCCTCCGGGCCACCCATAGCCGCCGGTCTTTCGGGCCGGAGTCCGGTGTCAAGGGTGGGGCGAAGCCCCATCGCGAAGCGACGTTCCCGGAGCGAAGCGGAGGGAGCGCCCTTGACACCGGACGGAGGCCCGCATCATCAGGAGTGGGGTGGCCCGGGGGGAGCCTTCACGACACGGCTACTCCCCTCGCCGCCACCCCCGTCGCCGTTGGCGAACGGTGCGGGCGGCGTCGGAACCGCAATGGGTCAGGCGGAGAGTTCGCCTGCCTTGACGGAGGCGAGGAACGCCGTCCAGGCGGCGGGGGTGAAGGCGAGTTGCGGGCCCTCGGGGTCCTTGGAGTCACGCACCGGGATCGCCGTCGGGGTTGTCTTCACCTCGACGCAGTCCCCGCCGTTGGATTCGCTGTAGCTGCTCGTGCGCCATTCCGCGGCCACTTCGATGCAGTTGCCGCCGTTCGACTCGCTGTAACTGCTCTTGCGCCAGGTGATGGCCATGCTGCCGGTATCCCTTCATGAACTCGCCGATCAGAGCGGCGGATTCGTGAGCTGACAGAGCATCGGCTCTGAGCACATCATAGGTCTGCGCGTGGCGGGTATAGACCGCCGGAGCGTCGGTCACATGTCCACGATCCAGTGACTCCCAGTAGATCCAGTCATCCCCTTCGGGCATGGTGATGAGGGACATCGGCGTCGTGGGGCGGAAGATGCCCGCCCTGTCGGCCGGGACGATCTGGATGCGGATGTTGTCCCGCTCCCCCGCCGCGAGCAGGTGTGCGCACTGCTCGCGCATGACCTCGGCCCCACCGATCACCGTACGCAGGCAACTCTCCTCCAGCAGACCCACGTACAGCGGTGGCTCCTTGGGGGAGAAAAACCGCTGCTGGCGACTGAGCCTGGCACGTACTCGGTCTTCGACCTCGTCCTTGTTCGGCTCGGTAGTGAACAAGGCGCGGGCGTAGTTCTCCGTCTGGAGTAGACCGGGGACCACATGCCGCTGATACTGCCGCATCGCCACGCACTCCGCGTCCATCTGCGCCCTGTGCTCGAACCAATCCGGATGCCCCACATCCGGATACCAGTGCACCCTCCCCCACAGCGCGATCAACAGCCCACCCGTATCCAGGATCTCGTCGCACTTCTCCACAAACACATCCGGCGGGACGCTCCGCCCCGTCTCCACCCTCGCCACATACGACCTGTCGCACGGAATCTGCCGCGCCAAATCCGCCTGCTTCAGTCCCGCCCGCTCGCGGAAGTGCTTCAGCACATCCCCGAACATCATGGCGGTCGTGACCCCGCCCTCTCCCGCCGCGTTCCGTCGGCTCACCTGCCAGACCCCCTACGCACCGAACTCAATCAACCACTCACCGTAGTCAATCGGTCCGACAATAGCGGCGCAAGTGTCCAACTGATCACTCACGTGACGAGGGTGAAGAGGGTGACGCTAGGCCGCAGGCCCGGCGCCCAGCAGCGCCGCCGCCGTGAAGAGTTCGACTCCCACCCGGATCGCGCCCTCGTCCACGTCGAAGTCCCCCTGGTGCAGATCCCGCGGCAGCCCCGTCTCCCCCACCGTCCGCACGCCCAGCCGCGCCAGCGCCCCCGGGACGTGCTCCAGGTACCAGGAGAAGTCCTCCCCGCCCAGGCTCTGTTCCGTCGTCTCCACCGACTCCGCTCCCCGCCGCGCCGTCATCGCATTGGCCAGCAGCGCCGTCGTCGCCGGCTCGTTGACCACCGGCGGGACGCCGCGGACGTACGTGATCGCCGACTTCGCCCGGTGCATCGACGCGACCTCGTCGACCGCCGCGTGCAGCAGGTCCGGCGCGCGGCGCCACGTGTCCAGGTCCAGGCAGCGCACCGTGCCCGACAGCTCCGCGTGCTGCGGCACCACGTTGCAGGCGTGGCCCACGTGGAGGCGGCCGAACGTGACCGCCAGGCCCGCGCGCGCGTCCACCCGGCGGCCGAGCAGGGCCGGGACGTCGGTGGCCACCCGGGCGGCCGCCGTGACCAGGTCGGTGGTCAGGTGCGGGCGCGCGGTGTGGCCGCCGGGGCCGTCGAGGGAGATCTCCAGGCGGTCGCACGCGGACGTGATGGCCCCCTGGCGCAGGCCGATCCTGCCCACGTCCACCCGCGGGTCGCAGTGCACCCCGATGATCCGGCCCACCCCGTCGAGCACCCCGGCCTCGATCGCGTCGGTGGCGCCGCCGGGCAGCACTTCCTCCGCCGGCTGGAAGATCAGCCGTACGGGATGCGGCAGCATGCCCTCGCGGGCCAGTGCGGCGAGGACGATGCCCGCGCCGAGGACGACCACCGTGTGCACGTCGTGGCCGCAGGCGTGGGCGCGGTCCGGGACGGCGGAGCGGTACGGGACCGTCTTGGTGTCCGGGATCGGCAGCGCGTCGATGTCCGCGCGCAGCGCCAGCATCGGGCCGGGCGGCGTCCCGCCCTCCTCGACACCGATGTCACAGATCAGCCCGGTGCCCGCGGGGAGTACGCGCGGCGCGAGGCCCTCCGCCTCCAGCCGCTCCTTGATCGCGGCAGTGGTACGGAACTCCTGGTTGCCCAGCTCCGGGTGCATGTGCAAGTCCCGCCGGAACGCGATGAGTTCGGCGTTCAGCGCCGCCGGGAGTGCCCCGGGCAGCAGCGCGTCGGGGCCGGACTCGGGCTCTGCGTCACGGGACATCAGTCGGTTCACACTGTGAAGGGTACGGGGATCACCGGGGCTACCGAGAAGGGATCAACAAAATTTCAGTCCCGCGGGTGCATGACCGGCGTGCGCGGTGGGTACACTCCGGCGCTCGCGCGGCCCGTTCCCCCGTTCACCCCCTATCCGGCCCCCCGTACCCCCGTGTCCGGCTCCCCCGTACCCCCGTGTCCGGCTCCCCCGTCCTTCGTAGAACGGGCGCCTCACACCGACGGAGAACGGCGACTCACACCGACGCCGCCGGCGCCCCCGACCACCCCGTCGCCGTCGCAGGACCCACCGGCAGCCCGTCGACCCCGCGCCGCTCCCGGGCCGCCCCCGCCACCGACGACAGGAAGCCCTGCGCCCGCGGCGACGCCGTCTCCGTCAGCCAGCTCGGGTCCACCTCGCAGACCGCCACCTTCACGCCCGTACCGGCCAGCGCCAGCGGCAGCGTGTGCACGACCGTCGACGGGAAGCTGACGATCGTGCGGCCTATCGGGCCGCGGCGGGCGACGATCTCCAGCGGCAGGTCGGGGCGGACGATCTCAAGACCGGTGTGCAGGTGGAGCCGGTGCAGCTTGTCGGCCCGCTCCCTGCGGTGCGCGAAGTAGCGCGTGGCGCCGTACGCCTTGGTGAGCGACGCCACCGCCTCCAGATACCGGTCGTGGTCGACGACGCCGGTCTCCACGAGGGACGTACCGACGAGGTCCGTCGCCGTGCCGACGCTCGGCGGGCCGAAGCGGGAGCGGGTCCAGGCGAACTCGTTCGCCGTCACCTTCAGCCCGGAGGGCGGGTCCACCACCGGCATGGACGTGAACACCTCCACCCGCGTACCCGAGGCGCCGCTCCCCGCCGGTGTCAGCCGCCGCCGCGCCGCGGTCGCGACCGGCGCGAAGAGCATCCCCCGCGCCCCGCCGCTGCGCCCGCTGCGGTGCCAGCGGACGAACCGCTCCCCCCGCGACAGTTGCGCCGTGAACTCCATCGTCGCCGTGCCGTCGTCCACGACGACGACCTCCCGCGCCTTGACGACGGTCAGCAGCGTCTGCACGTACCGGGAGAACGGGTCGCCCAGCACCACCCGGCGCGCCCGCCGCAGCGGGCGGGCCAGGCTCGTCAAGGTGCGCAGCGGGCCCGCGCCGCCGCGCGCCTCCTGCCAGCGGACGTCCAGCCCGTCGTCCATCGCCAGCTCCGCCATCCGGCGCAACTGGCCGCGCGAAAGCGGCTCGGTGGGGGGCAGCACGACCACCGTCAACGGTATGACGGTGCCGCCCTGGTACGCCCACTCCAGCACGTTCAGCAACTGGACCGGGCTCTCCACCAGGGCGACGGTCGTCCCGCCAGCGCCGTCTCCGGTCATACGCCGACAGGCTCCTTCTCGACTCCCGCCCCGTCGGCCGGCTCGGCGGCCTCCGCGACGACTCCCTTGACCCGGCGCAGCTTCTTCATCGGCGCCAGCTCGCTGTCGTAGACCTTCTTCACGCCGTCGCCCAGGGACTCCTCGACGACGCGGATGTCGCGTACGAGCCGCGCCAGGCCCTGCGGCTCGACCGAGGCGGCCTGGTCGGAGCCCCACATGGCGCGGTCCAGCGTGATGTGCCGCTCGACGAAGACGGCGCCCAGGGCGACCGCGGCGAGCGAGGTCTGCAGGCCCGTCTCGTGGCCCGAGTAGCCGATCGGCACGTTCGGGAACTCGGCCTGCAGCGTGTGGATCATGCGCAGGTTCAGCTCCTCGGCCTTCGCCGGGTACGTGCTGGTGGCGTGGCAGAGCAGGATGTTGTCACTGCCCAGTACCTCGACCGCGTGCCGGATCTGCTTCGGGGTCGACATGCCGGTGGACAGGACCACCGTGCGGCCGGTGGCGCGCATGGCGCGCAGCAGCTCGTCGTCGGTCAGCGAGGCGGAGGCGACCTTGTGGGCCGGCACGTCGAACTTCTCCAGGAAGGCGACGGCCTCGGGGTCCCAGGGGGAGGCGAACCAGTGGATGCCGCGCTCCTTGCAGTGCGCGTCGATCGCCCGGTACTCCTCCTCGCCGAACTCGACCCGGTGCCGGTAGTCGATGTACGTCATCCGGCCCCAGGGGGTGTCGCGCTCGATGTCCCACTGGTCGCGGGGGGTGCAGATCTCGGGCGTGCGCTTCTGGAACTTCACCGCGTCGCAGCCCGCCTCGACGGCGGCGTCGACGAGCGCGAGCGCGTTGTCGAGGTCGCCGTTGTGGTTGATGCCGATCTCACCCGTGACGTACACCGGCCGGCCGGGGCCGACGACGCGGTCGCCAAAGGTGCGGAAACGCTGGGTGGAGCTCATGCAGATCTGTTCCTTACTCTCCAGACCCTCGCCAGGGAGGGATCGGGCTACAGGGAGGGACCGAGGATCCACGAGGCGATCTCGCGGATCGCTCCGTCGCCTCCGGGGGTGGACGTCACCGCACGCGCCGCGTCCCGCACGATCGCGTGGGCGCCGGCGACCGCGACGGGCCAGCCGACGAGGCCGAAGCACGGCAGGTCGTTCACGTCGTTGCCGACGTAGAGCACGCGCTCGGGCGCGATGCCCTCCTCTTCGCACCACTGCTTCAGTGCGATGTCCTTACGGTCGACCCCGTGCAGAACGGGGAGGTGAAGTTTGCGTGCCCGCGCGGCGACGACCGGGTTCTTTTCCGAGGACAGGATGAGCAGCTTCAGCTCGGCGCGGCGCAGGGCGGCGATGCCGAGGCCGTCGCCGCGGTGGACGGCGACGAGTTCGCGGCCTTCTGCGTCGATGTAGACGCGGTCGTCGGTCTGGGTGCCGTCGAAGTCGAGGACGATGGCGTCGACGTCGCGGCGGGTGGGCAGCGACCCCGGTCCCGGCACGTCGAGCAGGGGCGCCAGGGCGCGGGCGCGGGTCAGGTCGTCCGGCTCGTCGACCTCCAGCACGCGGGCGGCGTCGGTACGCACCGGGGCGGTGCGGCCGAAGAAGCGGTGGCGGTGCTCCCGGAACCCGGGCGTGCGCATGGCGTACGCGGCACCGGTCTCCAGCAGATCCTGCGGCCGGTCCTGACGCCGGGGCCGGTACGACTTGTCATGGTTGACGCCGTACCCCTGGGCCGGGCCGGCTTCGACGGCCGGGGCGACCTTCGTCGGCGCGGCACCCGTCGCCGTGCCCGCCGCGGCACCCGTCGCCGCCGCCTTGGCGACCGCGGTGGCCTCCGCGACCGCCGGGGTCTTCGCCGCCGCGGGGGTCTCGGCGACGGCCGCGGCCTCCGCCTCGTCCGCCTCGTCCCGCCAGATGAACCCGTGGAAGGGCGCCACCGTCAGTGCGCTGTCCGCGCCCTCGGCGAGCACCGCCCTCGTGACGCCGTCGATGTCCTCGCCGGTCAGGAACGGGCTCGTGCACTGCACCAGCAGCACCGCGGCCATCGTCGCGCCGCAGTGCTCCTCGTGGCTGTCCAGCGCGTGCAGCACCGCCGCCTCGCTGGAGGCGGTGTCGCCCGCGATCTCCGCGGGGCGGCGGACCACCTCGGCGCCCGCCTCGCGGGCGACGGAGGCGATGGTGTCGTCGTCGGTGGAGACCACGACGTCGGTCACGAGCCGGGCCGCCAGGCACTGCCGTACCGCGCGGGCCACCAGGGGCACGCCGCCGACACGGGCGAGGTTCTTGCCGGGGACGCCCTTGGACCCCCCGCGGGCCGGAATGACCGCGAGCACGCGGGCTGCGGACTCGGGCTGGGACATGGAGGCTCCTTGCTGATGCGAGCGGCCGAGGGACGTCACAGCGCCCCCATGCGGCGGATGAGGGGCGCGATGCGCTGCACTCCGCCCCGGTACGCGGCGCGCGCCGCCTTGCGCAGCAGCGTGCGCGCCCACCGGCGCAGCGGGCCCGGCTCGGCGACGGCCGCGGCCTGCGGCAGCGGCTCGCCGGTGGGGGCCAGGCCGTGCCGGGCGAGGATCCGCGGCAGGTAGCCGCCGGCGGTCCCGGGGGTGTAGTACGGCGCCAGCGGCGGCAACTGCGGGTCGGCGACCAGGGTGGTCAGCCGGGCCCTGGCGCGGTCGAAGGCGGCGTTGTACGGCTCGGCGGAGGCCGCGCCGGGGACGCCCTGGCGGGACAGCCACACGGGGTCGGGCTTGGGCAGGTGGCCGGCGTCCAGCTCGTCCCAGGAGGCGAGGCAGCCGGAGCCGAGGAAGTGGTGGTTGCCCAGCGGCTCGCGTACGCCCAGGTCGGTCAGGACGGCGGTCGGGATGCCGCGGTGCAGGGACTCCAGCGCGGCGGTGGAGGAGACGGTGACGAGCAGGTCGGTGCGGTCCAGGACCTCGCCCATGTTCCCGTAGACCAGGCTGCAGTTCGCGGGCAGGCCGCCGGGCAGCTTCTGGGCGAGCTTCTGGTACGGGGCCTCTTCGATGTGCGTCGTGTGCTCGCCAGGCCGGCTGCGCAGCTTGACCAGCACCTCACGCTCCGGGTGCCGCTCGGCGTGCCGGGCGGCGCGGCGCAGCAGGTACAGCCGGTCCTCGCGGGTGTCGGGCACGGAGGGCTGGACGGCGAAGACGACGGTGTACGGGCGGTCGCCGCCGGGCGCCGCCGGGTCGTATGCCGCGCCGTCGAGGAACGGCAGCGCGCACTCCACGATGCTGTTCGGCGAGGCGCCGACGCCCTCGTACACCGCGCGGAAGCGCTCGGCGTCCTGCCGGCTGTTGGCCAGCACGATGTCGGCGCCGTTGCGCAGGAGGAGGCCGTCGGAGAGCTTCTCGTACACGACGCCGACGTAGCCGGTGACGACCGCGGGACGGCGCTCGGCGCCCTGCCAGGCGCGGGCGAGGCCGTGGAGCATCGCCTGCACGGTGCCGCCGACGCAGGAGAGGAGCACGACGTCGTAGCGGTCGGGGTCGGCGGCGGCCAGGAACTCGACGGCCGTGACCTCCCTCATCGCGTCCGCGGGTACGCCCACCTCGGCGAGCTGGCGGGCCGTGGGCGTCGCCCTGCCGTGCAGCAGGTACCCGTCGAGCACCGCCTCCGGGGCCATGCGGCGAGCGGTGAGCGCGCCCCATTTCCAGCGGGTGTCCGAGTCGGCGAGAACAGCGGTGCGAAGCTGTGACGGGGGGTCGTTGAGCACGCCGCCGACGGTAGGGAGGCATTCCGCTCGATGGCCCAACACCGGCCGTACAAATGGTTAACAACACGCCGCCGAACGGCGAACCCGATCACAGGGGGACGGCGTTCACCATTCCGCCGCCCGGCGTTCATGCCGGCGTCGGGGCAGGGCAAGCCCCGGGCGCGGGGCGGCCCCTAGCATCGCCTGGATGCGTCAACTCTCCGTGATCGTTCCCTTCTACAACGTGCAGGACTACGCGCCCGAGACGCTGGCCTGCCTGCGCGCAAACGCCGCACCCGACACCGAGTTCATCCTGGTGGACGACTGCTCGACGGACCGCACGGGCGAGCTGCTTGAGCAGGCCGCGCGCGAGCTGCCGGGCGCCGTGCACGTACGCCACGAGCACAACGGCGGCCTGGCCACCGCCCGCAACACCGGGCTCGACCGCGTGCGCGGCCGGTACGTGACCTTCCTCGACGGCGACGACTGGCTCGCCCCCGGCCACTACCGCCGGCTGCTGGCGGCCGTCACCGAGCTGGACTGCGACTTCGTCCGCACCGACCACGTGCAGTGCGCCGCCCGCGCCCGCACCATCCACCGCGTCCCGCACGGCCGCCGCGGCGTCGTCCAGGACCCGCGCTCCGCGATCCTGCCGGCGACGCACACCACGTCCGTCGACTACGCGTACGCCTGGGCCGGCATCTACCACCGCCGGCTGCTGGACGAGGGCCTGCTGCACTTCCCCGACGGGCTGCGGACGGCCGAGGACCGGCCGTGGATCTGGCGGCTGCACCGCGAGGCCCGTACGTTCGCGGTCGTCGGGCTGCTCGGCGTCTTCTACCGCCGCGGCGTCGCGAACTCCCTCACCCAGATCGGCGATATCCGCCAGCTCGACTTCCTGCGCGCCTTCGACCAGGTCGTCGAGGAGACGGCGGCGGACCGGGACGCGGAGCTGCTGCTGCCGAAGGCGGTGCGGAACTACTGCGCGATCATCGCGCACCACCTGAAGAACATCGAACGGTTCGAGAAGCCGGTGGCCCGCAGGCTGCGTGAGATGAGCGCCGACGCGCTGCGGCGCATGCCCCAGCACGTACTCACGGAGGTGCTGGACGCCATGGACACCGACCGCTCCGAACTGCTGCGCCGGCTCTACCGCCGGGGCGTACTCGCGGAGGTGGCCGTCTGATGACCTCCCCGTCCGCCGACCCCTTCGCCGACCGCGCGGCCGACCCCGCGGCCGACCACGCGGCCCCCGTGTCCGCGTATCCGCCGTTGCAGATCCGCTACGCGCCCGGCCGGCACACCCAGGTCTTCGTGGCCTCCACCCTCTACGGCACCGCGACCCTCGCCGCCGCCCTGGACGCCGGCCTCTTCCCCGCCGCGGACCGCCGCGTCCTGCTGATCACCAACAACGCCGCCAACCCCGAGACCACCCCCGCCGTCGACGCCATGGCCGGCTTCGCGCACCTGCGCTCCCGCTTCGACGACGTACGCGACTGGAACCACGCCGTCCGCCCGCTGCACCCCGCCGCGTGGGAGCCGCGCGCCGAGGACGTACCGCTGTGGGAGCGGCACCTGCGGCTGCTGTGGGGCCTGGGCGACGACCGGCTCACGCTGGTCGTGGAGTCGATCCAGGTCAACCCGGCGCGGGCGCTCGTCCAGCTCTTCCCCGACGCGGCCCTGCACGTCTACGCCGACGGCCTGATGAGCTACGGCCCCACCCGCAACAAGCTCTCCTCCCTCGTCGGCACGCGCGTCGAGCGGCTCCTCCACCCCGACCTGCTGCCGGGCGTACGGCCCATGCTGCTCACGGAGTTCGGGGTGCCGCCGGAGATCGTGCCGGCCGAGGAGCTGAAGAAGGTGCTCGCCGAACTGGCGGCCGCCGCCGACCTCGACCTGCCCGCCGCCGGAGTCGCCGAAGGGTCCTCGCCCGCACTCCTCCTGGGCCAGTACCTCTCGGCGCTGAAGATCCTCACGGCGGAGGAGGAAGAGGAGCTGCACGTGCGGATGCTGCGCGGGGCCGCCGGACTGGGCCACCGCAGCGTGGTGTTCAAGCCGCACCCGATGGCGCCGGCGCGGGTCTCGCGGCTGCTGGAGCAGGAGGCGGAGAGCCTCGGCGTGACGCTGACGGTGCTCGACTCCCCGGTGCTGGCGGAGGTGCTGTACGAGCGGCTGCAACCGGCGCTGGTCGCGGGCGCGTTCTCCACGGCGCTGATGACCGCCTCGACGCTGTACGGGCTGCCGGTGGCGAGCGTCGGCACCGACACGCTGCTGGAGCGGCTGACCCCGTACGAGAACAGCAACCGCGTCCCGGTCACGATCGCCGACGCGCTGCTGCCGTCGCTGGACGACCCGGCGGCGGTACGCGACTGGCGGGCGCCGACCGCGGAGGAGGCGCAGGCGGCGCTGGGCGGGCTGCTGACGGCGGTCGGGTTCACGATGCAGCCGCGGATCTACGCGCGGCGGCGGCCGGAGGTCGAGGCGTGGCTGGCGGCGGAGCTGGACGCGGACACGTGGCGGTACTTCAAGCGGCGCCGGCTGACGGTGGAGGGGCTGCCGGGCGGGGTGCCGAAGCGGCTGGCGTTCGTGCCGCGGAGCCCGGCGGTACGGCGGGTGGCACGCCGGGCACGGGCGCTACGGCGACGGCTGAGGTGATGGGGGGCGGCGGCCGGGGTAGGCGTGTGGGCCGGACCGCGGGACCGGAGCCCGCTTCGGGACCGCCGGGTCGCACGCGTACCGGATCACCGCAGCCCGCGCCCCTGCCCCGCTCACTCCTCCCCCGTCCCTTCCCCCGTCCCCTCCCCCATCCCGCTCGCCGCTCGGGACGCGCGGCCCGCGAGGGCCCGTAGGTACTCCGCCAGCTCCCGCGGCTCGTGCACCTCGAACTCGCAGCCCAGCGCGGTCAGCCGGAGCGCCAGCCAGTCCAGCGCGTCCGCCTCCGTCACGAACTCGCAGCGCCCCTCGTCCAGCCGCGTCAGCCCCTCCGTACCGGCGAGGCGGCGCGCCAGCTCCTTGTACGGCGCGTGCAGCGTCGCACGGGCGCGGTAGCGGGGCCGGTCCCCGCCCATCCGGTCCTCGACGAACGCCGCCGCGTCCGCCGCCGGCAGTTCGCGGCGCGGCGGGCGGACGCCGGTGGCGAAGGGGCGGGTGATGCGGTCGACGCGGAACATCCGCCAGTCGTCACGGTCGTTGTCGTACGCGACGAAGTACCACCGCCGGCCCGCCGCGACCAGACCGGCCGGCTCCACCAGCCGCTTGGTCTCGGTGCCGTCCGCCGCGCGGTAGCCGAAGCGCAGCCGCTCGCCGCCCGCCGCGCCCGCGGCCAGCACCGTCAGCACCTCGGCGTCGACCTGCGGGCCCTGCCAGCGGGTCAGCGGGGTGGTGGCGGTGCCGAGCGACGCGACGCGGCGGCGCAGCCGCGACGGCAGCACCTGCTCCAGCTTCGCCAGCGCCCGTACGGACGCCTCGGCGAGCCCCGCGACCGTATGGCCCGCGGAGCTGCGCAGGCCGACGGCGATCGCGACGGCCTCGTCGTCCTCCAGGAGCAGCGGGGGCATGGCCTTTCCCGCCACCAGGCGGTAGCCGCCGGCGGTGCCCCTGGCGGACTCGACCGGGTAGCCGAGGTCGCGCAGGCGCTCGATGTCGCGGCGGATGGTGCGGTCGGTGACGCCGAGGCGGCCGGCCAGCTCGCTGCCGGGCCATTCGCGGGGCGTCTGGAGGAGGGAGAGCAGGTGCAGGAGCCGCTTGGGAGTGTCGGTCGTCATGTTTTCCAGACTGCCTTCCCTTTAGGACATGACCTGTCCTATACGGATCCTAGATTACCGCTATGACCTTCCAGAACGCCTCTGTGGCAGGACCGGATCGCCGCCGGTGGCTCGCGCTCGCCGTCGTGCTGACGGCCTCCTTCATGGACCTCGTCGACGCGACGATCGTCAACATCGCCATCCCGAGCATCCGGGAGGACACCGGCGCCTCCTTCGGCGCGATCCAGTGGATCACCGCCGGGTACGCGCTCGCCTTCGCCATCGGCCTCATCACCGGCGGCAGGCTCGGCGACATCTACGGCCGCAAGCGGGTCTTCCTGCTCGGCATGGGCGGCTTCACCGTCGCCTCGCTGCTGTGCGGCATCGCCGCCGACCCGGCGATGCTCGTGGGCTCGCGGGTGCTGCAGGGCGCGATGGCGGCGCTGATGGTGCCGCAGGTACTCAGCATCATCCACGTCACGTTCCCCGCGGAGGAACGGGGCAAGGTCTTCGGGATGTTCGGCGCGGTCGCCGGCCTCGGCGCGGTGTCCGGCCCGATGATCGGCGCGCTGCTCACCGAGTGGGACCTGTTCGGGCTGGCCTGGCGGCCCATCTTCCTCATCAACCTGCCCGTCGGCATCGCCGGCCTGATCCTCGGCCGCCGCTTCATCAGCGAGTCGACGGCACCCGACGCGCTGCGCCTGGACCTGCGCGGGGTGCTGCTGGCCACCGCGGGGCTGCTGATGCTGCTGTACCCGATCACCATGGGCCACGAGAACGACTGGCCGGCGTGGGGCTTCGTCTCGATGGCCGCGAGCCTGCCGGTGTTCGCCGCCTTCGTCGCGTACCAGAAGCGCAAGCAGCGCGCCGACGGCTCGCCGCTGGTCGAGCTGACGCTGTTCCGGGTCAAGAGCTTCGCCGCGGGCATCGGGGTGCAACTCGCCTTCAGCACCGGGCTGGGGATCTTCTTCCTGGTGTGGACGCTGTACATGCAGCTCGGCCTCGGCTGGAGCGCGCTGCACGCGGGCCTGACGGGGCTGCCGTTCTCGCTCGGCTGCTCGGTGGCGGCGGGGATGTCGGTGCAGAAGCTGACGCCGCGGTTCGGGCGGAAGGTGCTGCACGGGGGCGCGGTGATGATGGTGTCGGGAGCCCTGCTGTACCTGGCGGCGTCCGACCGCTACGGCACGGAGATCTCCACCTGGCAGATGGCGCTGCCGCTGACCCTCCTGGGCGCGGGCATGGGCCTGGTCTTCGCCCCCCTGACGAACGCGGTCCTCTCCGGCGTCCCGCGCCGCCACGCGGGCTCGGCGTCGGGCCTGATCAACACGACGAACCAGTTGGGGATGGCGCTGGGTCTCGGCCTGGTGTCGGTGGTGTTCTTCGGCGCGATGGACGAGCCGACGGCCCCGCAGGAGGCGGGCCCGGCGTTCGCGGGGGCGTTCGAGAACGCGATGTGGTGGGTGATCGCGATCCTGGGAGTGGTGTACGCCCTGCTCTTCGCCCTCCCGAAGCGCAACCCGGCGGAGGAGCCGGAGCCGACCGCGGAGGCGGGGCCGGAGCAGAAGGAAGAACTGGTGACCGTCTGACCACGACACCGCCACTACGGACCGGGGTGCAGCCCAACAGGGGCAGCACCCCGCTCCGTTGCGCGGGCGAGGTTTCCCCGTCCCCGGCCACCGCCGAAGTCGCCTTCCGGGGCCTGGTGCCTCGCTATGCTGCCTCGGTGAGCGTTGCCATGCGTATCGGCTTGATCTCATTCGGTGCCCGGGAGTTCGCCACCCTGCACGAGGTCTGCGTGGAAGGCGGCCACACCCCCGTCGTCTACGCCTACTCCCGTTCCATGCGCCCCAGATCGGCGACCGATCCAGCCGCCGCCGACACCGCGGGGCGCATCACCGCCGCGCTGCCCGCGGGGATCGACCTGCTCTTTCCCGGAAGCTCCGAAGGGCTCGGGACAGCCCTCGGCGGATACGGTCTCGATCTCCTGGTCTGCTTCGGCTTCTCGTGGCGGCTGCCCCCGGCCGTTCTCTCGGTCCCCCGCTACGGCGTCGTCAACGTCCACTGCTCGATGCTGCCCGAGTACCGCGGGCCCGCCCCCGTGCTGTGGGCGATCCGGAACGGTGATCCGAAGCTCGGCGTCACGGCCCACCGCATGAACGAGGAGTTCGACGCCGGTCCCATCCTCGCCCAGGAGCGCTCGGTCCCCATCCCGGACGACGCGACGCCCGAGGCGCTGTGGCCCCGGCTCGCGGAGTCGCTCCGACGGGTGCTCGCCGTCGCGCTGGAGCGGGCGGCGGACCCCTCCGCCGGTGAGCCGCAGTCAGCCCGTGGGGCGACCTACGCGGGGCTCATGGAGGAGGAGTTCTCCGTTGTCGACACCGCGCGCAGCGCTCACGAGGTGCACAACCAGGTACGCACGCACCGGTACATCGGCCCTGGCCGGGGACCGGTCGCGGTCTTAGGAGGACGGCGCGTGAAGGTGCTGCGGACCAGTCTCGCCCCCGCCGACGGGCCTCGTCTGGACTGCGCGGACGGGCCCGTGTGGATCACCGAATCCGCACCCGCGGAGTAGGTCCGTACCGCTGGGACGTTCCTCAGGAGGCTTCGAGCTGCCGGCCGCCACGCGCGACGAACGCGACCGGGCCGCATCCTCCGCGAGGAGGGAGTCCAGCCGGGCCAGCTCCCGGGACCGGTTCACGAAGTGCCCGACGCCGCCGCGCAGTTGATGCGGGACGATGGCCGGCGTCGCCTGCCCGTGCTGATGCAGGTGCAGCCCGCCGCTGATGTCCCGGGCCTGGACGACGGCGTGGGCGACGGTCTCGCCCCCGACCCGGTTGACGTGCCCCGGCGTACCGTCACCGCCCATCGCTACGTCTGGGCGGGTGGAGGCGGCAGGTGCGCGACATGCCCGTCGAACCAGTCGAGCAAGGGCTCCCCGGCCTTGTACAGCTCCTCGATGAAGCTCTGGCAGCGCAGGATGAGATCGCGATCGACGAACTTCCGTGCAGCTTCCAGGATGCCCCGTTCGTCGTACACGGCCTCGTACATCACGCGTTCACCGAGGGTGTAGATCTCCGGCAGCGGGCCGTCGGACTCGTACTCCACGATCTTGTCCGCGTCGATGACGTGAATCGGCCCGCCGGATTCCGCACGGACCCGCAGGGCGTGCAGTTCCCACTGCATGTACGGGCTCAGCGGCTCCTCCACCACCCTGATCCGTCGGGAGGTGAAGCCGTGCTCCCGGCCCCTCTGATGACGCCGCGTCAATTCCTCGCGCCCCGCGTCCAGCAGGCGCAGGGACTCCTTCCAGTCGCCGCGGACGAACGCCTCCCAACTGTCGTAGCCCGGTTCCTGGAAGGTCTGCTGCCGCTCCAGCTTCCAGAACCCAAGGTCGGCACTGCGCCAGTAGTGCGTCTCGAAGTCGGCGTAGTAGGGGGCGAGGGGCATGCGCTCGCTCGTCGCGCCGTCGAGCAGGCTACTCATCCGGGATATCCGTCTTCGCCGCGATGACCGTCGCCCGCGGGATGACCACCAGACGCTCGCCGGGGTCGACGCTGACCCCCTCGGGGAGCCGTCCCCTGTAGTCGGTGGTCAGGTCGGTGCCGATGACAGCGACATCCCCATTGTCCAGCTCCCACACATCCGGGCAGCTTGCTTCACCGGCGGTCTGCCCGAGTTCATGCGACGACTTCCCTAACCGACGGACAAACGATGCCTCTGGGTCGGCTTCCCACTTCGTGTCCATGTCCCCTCCGAGGGAGAAACTCTCGCGGCGAGAGTACCACCGGACGAGCCCAATCGACTACTCTCCGTGACATTCGGAAGAGGTTGGCGGAATCACGCCGGGCCCCCGCCCGTCTTCGCGAGTTCCTGGGGGCGGCCCGGCTCGTCTTCCACCCCACCCGGGTCGTCGCGGGGTTCTACTGCCAGGTGGGGGAGGTGGCGGTCCAGCCAGGTGGGGAGCCACCAGTTGGCGGGGCCTATCAGGTGCATGAGGGCGGGGACCAGCATCGTGCGGATCACGAAGGCGTCCAGGGCCACCGCGCCGGCCAGGCCGATGCCCGCCATCACGCCCTCCAGGTCGCCGCTCAGGACGAACGCGCTGAAGACGCAGATCATGATGAGCGCCGCCGCGTTGATGACCCGGCTGGACTCCGCCAGGCCGACGCGGACCGCGCGGGCGTTGTCGCCGTGGTGGACCCACTCCTCGTGCATGCGGCTGACCAGGAAGACCTGGTAGTCCATCGACAGGCCGAAGAGCATCGCCAGCATGATGACCGGGAGGAACGCCGTGATCGGCACCTCGCGGCCGAGGCCGAAGAGGTCGCTGCCCCAGCCCCATTGGAAGATCGCGACCAGGGCGCCGAACGCCGCCGCCGCGGCGAGCAGGTTCATCACCGCCGCCGTCAGCGGTACCACCACCGAGCGGAACGCGACCAGCAGCAGGACGAAGCCCAGCGCGACGATGATGCCGACGAAGAGGGGCAGTTTGCCGGTGATGACGGAGGCGAAGTCCTTGTTGATCGCCGTGACCCCGCCGACGTGGACGTCCAGTGACGTGCCCTCCTGTGCCGCCGGGATGACGTTGTCCCGTAACCGGTCGATGAGCTGGTCGGTCGCCTCGTCCTGAGGGGCGCTGTCCGGGATGACCTGGACGACCGTGATCCTTCCGTCCGGGGCCGGGGCGGGGGTGCCCACCTCTGCCACGCCTTCGGTCCGTGACACGCGGGTGATCAGGTGGCTGAGTGCGGGAGTGTCCGCCTTCCCGGGGGTTTCCGCCACCAGTTGGAGCGGGCCGTTGAAGCCCGGGCCGAAGCCCTCGGCGAGGAGGTCGTACGCCTTGCGCGTGGTCTTGGACTCCTGGTGGTTGCCCTGGTCGGTGGTGCCGAGGCGGAGGGAGAGCAGCGGGAGGGAGACGATCGCGATGACGATGACCGCGAGGGACGCCAGCAGCCGCGGCCTGCGCTGCACCAGCAGCGCCCAGCGGGCGGCCCGCCCGGCGGCCTCCCCGGGCTCCCCCGCCGCCGGGTCACCCGGCTCCGGCGTGCGCTCCGGGCCGTGCTCCGCCAGCCTGCGGCGCTGGCGGCGGCTGAGTACCCGCGTCTGCAGGATGCCCAGCAGCGCCGGGAGCAGGGTCACCGACGCCGCGACGCCCAGCAGCACCGTGAGCGACGCCGCGATCGCCACCCCGTTCAGGAAGCTGATGCCCAGCGCGATCATGCCGAGCAGCGCCACGCACACCGTCCCGCCGGCGAACAGCACCGCGCGCCCGGCGGTGTCCAGGGCCCGTACCGCGGAGTCCTCCACCGGCATGCCGCGGTGCAGCCCCGTGCGGTGCCGGGTCACGATGAAGAGCGCGTAGTCGATGGAGACGCCGAGGCCGATGAGGCTGCCGAGGAGGGTGGTGGCTTCGGCGAAGTCCGTCGTGTGGCTGAGCAGCGTGACCGTCATCAGGCCCGTACCGATGCCGAAGACGGCGCAGACGATCGGCAGCAGCATCGCGAACAGCGAGCCGAACGCGATCGACAGGATGACCGCCGCCGCGACGATGCCCGTCACCTCCGCGAGCCCGCCGGGCGTGCCGTCGACCGCCTGGATCGCCTCGCCGCCCAGCTCGACCTGGAGTCCTTCGACGTCACCGGCCGCGGCCTGCGCGGTGTCGACGACCTCCTCGACGTTCTCCTTCTCCAGGTTCATGGCCTGCTCGGTGAACGTCACCTGCGCGTACGCGATCCGCCCGTCCTCGCTGACCTGCCCGCCGCCCTCGGGCGCGTACGGGCCGACGACCCGGCCGACCTGCGGTACGTCGGCGATGCCGGCCAGCGCCTCCGTCATCCGTGCGCGGATCTGCGGGTCGCGTACCGAGGCGCCCTCCGGCGCCCGCCAGACGACGCTGTCGGTGTCCCCTGAGGTCTGCGGGAAAGACGCGCGCAGCAGGTCGACCGCCTCGGCGGACTCGGTGCCGGGCAGCTCGAAGTCGTTGGCCCAGCGGCTGCCCGCGGCCTGTGCGGCGACGGCGGTACCGAGCAGGGCGCACACCCACAGCAGCAGAACGACGAAGCGGTGGCGGAAACAGAATCGGGCCAGTGCGGCCACGGCGGGGCTCCTCGGCTCGGCGACACGGGGTGGAGGACTTCAGCGTCACCGCGGCGGCCGGGGCGTACCCAGGGCCCTCAGGGATCCCGCAGGCGCTTCACACCGAACTCTCAACCCGCGCGTCGGGCAGCGGCAGCCGGATGGTGACGGCCATGCCCGCGCCGGGCGCGGTGTCGAGCGCGACCTCGCCGTCGTGCGCCTCGACCACCGCCCGCACGATCGACATGCCCAGGCCGCTGCCGCCCGCGACCCGTGCGCGTCCCGGGTCGGCGCGGAAGAACCGGTCGAAGATGCGCGCCGCGTCCTCCGGGCGCATGCCGGGCCCGGTGTCGGCGATGCGCAGGACGGCGGCGCCGTCGCCGGTGGCGGCGGAGAGGGTGCAGGCGGCGTCTTCGGGGGTGTGGGTACGTACGTTGGCGAGGAGGTTGCCGAGGACCTGGCGCAACTGGGCCTCGTCGCCGACCACGACCGCGGGCGCCGCGGCGTCGGCCGTCACGGGGCGGTGCGGCTGCTGCGCGCGGAGGTCGGCGGCGGCGTCGCGGACGAGGGCGGCGAGGTCGACGGGGGCGCGGTCGCGGGCGGGGTGCTGGTCGAGGCGGGCGAGGGCGAGGAGTTCGTCGACGAGGCGGCTCATGCGCTCGGCCTCGGCGCCGACGCGGGTCAGGGCGCGTTCGGCCTCGTCGTCGTCGAGGATGCCCTTGTCGTAGAGCTGGAGGTAGCCGAGTACGGTCGCCAGCGGGGTGCGCAGTTCGTGCGAGGCGTCGGCGAGGAACTGCCGCTGCCGCGCGGCGGCTTCCTCCCGGCTGGCCATGGCGCCCTCGACCTGCTGGAGCATGACGTTGAGCGCGTCGCGCAACTGCTCGACCTCGCTGCCGCCCGGCGGCGAGGTGTCGACGCGGCGCGACAGGTCGCCCTCGGATATCGCGGACGCGGTCTCGACCATGTCCTCCAGGGGGCGCAGCCGGCGGCGGGCGGCGTGCGAGGAGACGACGGCGAGGAGCAGCAGGAGCAGGGCGCCGAAGACGGCTTCCATGACGAAGAGTTTGCGTACGGCGTTGCGCACGCCGTCGTAGCGGGTGGTGTTGATGGCGTACGAACCGTCGTCGAGGCGGGCGACGGCGGCGCGGTAGTGGTGGCCGCCGGCGGCGATGCTGGTGAGGTCGCCGGAGTCGGCGAGGGCGCCGGGGTCGTCGACGGCGTCGGCTATCTCGCGGGAGAGCCGCGGGTCGTTGCCGCCGAAGAGCACACAGGTGGGCCGGAGTTCGCCGGTGGCTTCCAGGAGGACGAACGGCTCGTCCTCGGCGGAGCCCGCGATGCCCTCGTCCTCGCGGACGCCGAAGGTCTCGGCGAGCTGGCACACCCGCTCCAGGGCGACGGCGCTGAGCGGTCCCGAGTCGAGGGTGTCGCGGCCCTGGCGCACGGTGGCGTCGACCTCGCCGACGAGGAGGGTGTACGTACCGAAGAGGCTGGCGCAGGCGGCGGCGAGAAGACCGACGGCGAGGATGACGACGTTGGTGACGGAGAGCCGGTTGCTGAGGGAACGGGGGAACCGCTTCACGGCGGCGGCCCGGCAGCTCCGGCGGGTCCGTCCGAAGGTCCTACGGGGCGCAGTCCGTAGCCGACGCCGCGGCGGGTCTCGATGAGCGGCGGACCGAGGGGGTCGAGCTTGCGCCGCAGGTAGCTGATGTACGTCTCGACGACCGTGGACTCCACCGCGGTGTCGAACTGCCAGACGTTGCGCAGCAACTGCTCCTTGGTGAGGATGCGGCCGGCGTTGCGCATGAGGTGGCGCAGCAGGTTGTACTCGGTCGGCGTCAGCTCCACGGGCGCACCCCCGCGCCGTACGGTGAACGTCGCCTCGTCCAGCTCCACGTCCCCGTGCCGCAGCACCCCGCCCGCGGGCGCCCGCCCCCGGGTCCTGCGCAGCACGGCGCGCACCCGGGCGACGACCTCGTCGACGTTGAACGGCTTGGTGATGTAGTCGTCCCCGCCGAGCGCGAGCCCGCCGAGCACGTCGGCGGGCGCGTCCCGGGCGGTCAGGAAGATCACGGCGGGCTCGTCCCCGTACGCCCGCAGCTCGCGGCAGACCTGCCAGCCGCTGCCGTCGGGGAGCATGACGTCGAGGAGGACGAGGTCGGGGGCGTGGCTGCGGGCGAGTTCGAGCGCGCGCCCTGCGGTGGGCGCGGCGCGCACGGCGAAGCCGTGGAAGCGCAGGGTGATCTGCAGGATGTCGGCGATCCCGGGATCGTCCTCGACCACGAGAACGGACTGCCCCGCCGCACTACGCTCCGCCGCACCGCTCATGGCCCCAGTATCGGGGCGCCGGTCCGGTTCACGGCCGGGCGCGATTTTGCGAGTTCCCTGTGAGAAGCCGAAGCGCGTACAACCCGTATGCGTACATACGCAGAGAGTGGACAGTACTCGTCACCTTCCGTGAGCATGGTCACACGCAACGGGAGGTGGCGGAGATGGTCGCAGGTACGGGTGGTGTGGGTGAGCCGGAGCCGTCGGACAGCATGCGGACGTTCGGCGCGGTGGTCCAAGCACTGCGAGAGCACGCGGGGTTGAGCCGGGAGCAGCTAGGAAAGCACGTCCGGTACTCGAAGCACATGGTGGCGTCGATCGAGGTCGGCCGCCGGATGCCGCCGGAGGACTTCGTGGAGCGGGCGGAGCCGGTGCTCGGGGACACGGGTGCGCTGCGGCGGTCAGTGCCGCATGTGGTGCGCAAACCGGGGCTGGCGCGGTGGTTCCGGGAGTGGGCGCGGCTGGAGAGGGAGGCCGTCAGTCTCTATACGTACGAGTGCCGGCTGATCCCGGGGCTGTTGCAGACGGAGGCGTACGCGCGGACGCTGTTCGGGCACCGGCTGCCGCCGTTGGACGACGCGGAGATCGAGGCCCAGTGGGCGGCCCGGTCGGAACGCCAGCGGTTGCTCGTGGAGCGGTCGCACACGGCGTTCAGCTTCGTGGTGGAGGAGCACCAGTTCGTGCGGCGGATGGGCGGCGACGAGGTGACGCGGGGCCTGATCGACCATGTGCTGGAGGTCGCCCGGCTGCGGAACGTGGAGGTGCAGGTGATGCCGCTGGTACGGGAGACGCACGCCGGTACGGACGGGCCTATGCGCCTGCTGGAAACCCCGGAGAACCGCTGGTATGCCTACAACGAGGGCCAGGAGAGCGGGCAGTTGATCTCCGACCCGAAAGCGGTCAGCGTGCTCCAGCGGCGCTATGCCAGGATGTGCGCACAGGCTCTCAGCCCCGAGGATTCCGTGAGCCTGTTGCAGCGGATGCGAGGATCGCTATGAGCACTTCGAACCTGACCTGGCACAAGTCCAGCTACAGCAGCGGCAGTTCAGGCGACTGCGTCGAGGTCGCCGTCACCTGGCACAAGTCCAGCTACAGCGGCAGCTCCGGCGACGACTGCGTCGAGGTCGCCGCGTGCCCCGAGGCCGTCCACGTCCGCGACTCCAAGGACAAGACCGGCCCCCACCTCACCTTCACCCCCGACGCCTGGGCCGCCTTCGTCGCCTACGCCCGCAACGCGGCCGCGTGACGCGGGAGTAGGTCACGCCCGCAACCCCAGCAGCCTGCCCACCTCTTCGTGGCTGATCCCCTCGCCGAGCGTGCCCTGCGCCTGGCGCCGTTCACGCTCGGCGATCGCCAGGGAGTCTTCGAGATCCTCGATCACCTGAGGCGATACCAGGAGCGCCGCAACCTGGCCTTGGTCGGTGAGCGCGATGGTCTCGCGGCCGAGCGCGGCACGCCGCACCAGATCACCCAGCTCATCGCGGGCATTGCTGATCGAGATCTCAGTCATTCCCCATTTGTACGCCGTCAGCCGGTCGGGCAGCGGTACTCCGGGCGGAAGCGGTGCGGGGAGCAGCCGATGAGGCAGACGGAGAGGAAGCGTCCCCCGGCGAGCCACCACCCGCCCGCGACGTCTTCTCCGCCCGCGACCGCCCGCGCTGCGGCCTCGGCGCGGTCGGACACCTGCTGTCTGTCGTGCGGAGTGAGCGCATCGGCGTGTGCCCGTACGCACCGGCCCCACCAGGCTGCGGCCTCGCCCGGATCGCGCCAGGTGCCCTGGACGAAGGAAGCGGGCTTCAGCAGCCAGTGCGCCAGCTCCAGCGGCGGTACGCGGCTGACGGCGAACTCGCCGTGCGCGGGACGGCGCGGGCCGTCCTTGGCCAACTCGCGTCCGCTGCCGAGCCAGACGTAGCCGTGGTGGTGGTCGCTCACCGGGGCACCTCACCGCCGTACACGGGGTGAGGGGCGGCACAGCCGCCCCTCACGGGTCTTGCGTTACTGACGGCCGCAGCCGTCTCCGTCACCGCAGCCGCCGGCGGACTCGCCGTCGTCGTCTTCCGGCTCCGCCTTGACCTGGTCCAGCAGGTGCCACATGGTGACCCCCTGTCGGGTCCGCGGCACGAGGCGTCTCCTCGCGCCGTGTTGCCCGCGGAACCCCGTTGCCCCGGGGTTCCGGCCCGCCCCGGGCCGCCCGCCGTCCAAGCCCGACGGCCGGGGCGGAAGCCGTCCTTCCTCACCAGCCCCGCCCCCGGCCCCCGCGACACCGCGGACAGCCGCAGGGCGGCCATTCGGAGGTGAGCAGGGGAGCGCAGTCCCCCGCGAAGTACCGCCGTATCGGGCCCCAGGTGCGACCGCTGGTACGGGATACGCGCAGCGTCAACAGCGGTCGGGCGGGTGGGGTGGGGGCGTCGGGCTGGGTCGCCATGGCGTCGACGCTAGGGAGGCACCTGGCCGTCACGCTAGCAATGTGCAGAATTGTGCGCTCTGCATGCCAGACCGAAAGAGTGACTTGACAGCGCACTTGTAGAGCAGGACCGTGATGCACATGAATGCACGAGCGAACACCAGGAGGCAGCCGTGCCGTTAACCTTCATCGGCATCGACCCCGACACCAAGCAAAACCAGAGCCCCACGGTCTGGGTTGACACCGACGCCAACGAGTTCGTCTTCCAGGGATGGAAGCCGAACGCAGAACTTGAGGCCCAGTGCGCCGCCACAGAGGTCCCCGGGCACGCGGTGGGCATCCCCGAGGGTGAGGCGGTGATCCGGATTCCGGCCCGCATGGCCGAGCAGATCAAGGAGGCGTGTGATGTCCTCGGACACGCCGACGTTCGATGAGCTGATGGCCGACTGCACGCAGTCGGCCGTGCACCTGGAAATGCGGGATGTCTACGGGATCGAGCAGGAGAAGGAGGAGTTCGCCGCCTGGAAAAAGGGCTTCCGACACGACCCGGCGGACCGGGACTCGTGGTGGCGGCCATGGCTCGACCTGATCGCCGAGACCGTCGGCCGGGGTGTCGTCGTACGTCGGGCCCGCATCATCAGCGAGCCGGTCTCCGACTACATCCGGTTTGAGCACTCGGACACCTTTACCAACGTGGCCGCCGGTGAGCAAGTCCGCTGGCTACCGCGTCGCCGGGCGTCAGATCTGGCCCTGCCGGGCAATGACTTCTGGCTCTTCGACGGACGGCTGGTGAGCTGGAACCACTTCACGGGGGACGGAGGATCCGGCGGCCACGAGTTGAGCGACGACCCGGCCACTGCGAAACTGTGCGCCACGGCGTTCGAAGCCGTGTGGCAGCGGGCCATCCCGCACGACGAGTACGAGATTCGCTGACGTAGAAAGCATCGGACAGGCCAGCTCATTGCCCATCTCCCCGTCCTCCTCCGCCCAGGCCGCTCGCGAAGCGGTCGCCAAGCGGCTGCGCGACCTGCGCAAGGGTGCGGGGCTGACGGTTGTCGAACTGGCCTCCCGGTGCCACTGGCATCACGCCAAAACCTCCCGTATCGAGAACGCGCACACCGCGCCGTCCGCAAAGGACATACGGGCCTGGTGCCGCGCCTGCGGAGCCGATGACGAGGCCGAGGACCTGGTCATCCAGTCGCTCAACGCCGAGTCGATGTACACCGAATGGCGCCTTCAGGCTCGCCGAGGGCTGAAAGCGCTGCAAGAGGACTGGGTCCAGTTCTTTCACGAGACCCGACTGTTCCGCGTGTACTCATCCACCATGGTGCCCGGCCTGCTGCAGACCGAGGGCTACGCCACGGCACTGCTCGGCGGCATCGCGGACTTCTCCGAGATCCAGAACGACGGGGCCGACGCCGCCGCCACCCGCGTAGAGCGCTCCCGGGTTATCCACGAGCCGGGGCACCGGTTCGTACTCCTCATCGAGGAGGCGGCGCTGCACTACCAGATCGGGGACTCGGAGGCGATGGCCGCTCAGCTCGGTTACCTGCTTACAGCGGGCGCTCTACCCGCCGTATCACTGGGCGTCATCCCGTTCTCCACACCGGCCCGCTCGATGTGGCCGAACGAAACGTTTCACGTCTACGACGACACGCTGGTATCAGTGGAGTTGGTTTCGGCACAGGTGAACATCGTCCAGCCCACGGAGATCGCCCTCTACGTCAAAACGTTCCGGAAACTACAGCAACTCGCCGTCTACGGCGCCGAGGCACGGGCTCTGATACTCAAGGCCATCGAGGCCCTCGACTGAGTGCTGCGGACGCCGCATCAGCGAGGCACACGCGCCGTCAGGGTTCCTCGTCGTCGCGGGCGGCGAGTCTGCCCGCCAGCAGCATGAGGCCCAGGCCGATCGCCACACCGCACGCCGTCCACAGCACGCGGTAGCCCTCGACGGTGTAGTCGGTGGGCTGCGGGAGGCTGACCAGGATGAGCACTCCCGCGGCGACGGCGGCGCAGTAGAGCGCGTGGTTCCAGTAGCGGACCGCCGCCGTGTGCATCAGCAGGACGAGCGCCACCACTTCGAGCACGCGCGTCACGGCGAACAGCTTGGTCCCGGTCTCGCCCGCGGGCAGCAGGATCAGGAGCGAAGCCGCGGCGGCGCCGAGCAGTGCGCCGACGAGGCGCTGCGCGGTGACGAGCGTGGTCTGCTCCAGCACCGGCTTCATCGCGATGACGGTCGCGACCGGGATCCAGTAGCCGTACGAGAGGTCGAGCCCGAAGCCGAGCGCGCACGCCCCGGCGACGGCCGCGGCGCGGATCACCGCGAACGTGAGCACCGGCCAGGACGGAAGCTGCCGCGCGGTCTCGGCGCGCGGCTCCGCGGCGGGCGGGGACTCGTCCCCGGCAGGGGCGTCCCCGGCGGGCGCGTCCCCGGCGGGCGGATCCGCCGCCGGCCGGGGCCCGTTCCCGCGCCCGCGGGCCAGCCACCCCACGGACGTCACCGCGAGCCACAGCGCTGATCCGCCCGCCCAGGCGACCACCTGGGCCCACGTGTGGCTGGTGGGGCCAGAGTGATGGTCGAGCTGGAACGCGAGCGCGAGCGCGGCGATGAACCAGATGTTGAGCAGCAGGGCGGCGGCGAACCTGCGCGTCCCGTACGCGACCGCCAGCCCGGCCAGGAGCGTGACCGCGAAGCCCGAGAGGACCAGCCAGCCCCAGCCCGCGCCCCCGAGGGCGAAGCCCCAGGCGGTCAGTCCCGCGCCGATCAGCGCGTAGAAGGAGACGCGCGCCGCGCGGTGCCCGAAGCTGCCGCCGCGGTCGTCCAGCACCGCGAGCAGCAGGCCGAAGAGCGCGCTGAGGAGGTACTGCTCGTGGCCGATCGCCCAGAAGACCACCAGCGGCACCAGCGCGAGGTCCAGGAACAGGATCGCCCGTGGCAGGTCGAGTCCCCCGGCGTCGAGCCCGAACACCTTCGACAGTTCACTCACGGCCTCCTTCCGGATGACCGAGGTCTCCTTCGGAGTGCTGGAACCCGTCATGACCGCCTCGCTCGTCTGGTCTCCGGAGATGCCGCTGCGGTCCCGCATTCTCCGGGCCCGCGGTGATCGTCACGAACGGACGCGCAGGCCGCGGCCACATGAGGCGCGGTTACCAGTCATACGGCGGATGCCGGGCGGCGGCAGGCGGAGGTGGGGCGGATCACGGACGGAGGCGGGGCAGGAGGCGCGGTGCGCGCCCCCTGCCCCGCACGGCGAGGCGGTGCGGTCAGGCGGTGAGGGTCTCGCGGAGCTGCATGAGGCCCCAGTCGAGGTCTTCCTTGGTGATGACCAGCGGCGGGGCGATGCGGATCGTGGAGCCGTGGGTGTCCTTGACCAGGACGCCGCGGGCCATCAGCTTCTCCGAGAGCTGCCGGCCCGTGCCGTGCGCCGGGTCGATGTCGACGCCCGCCCACAGGCCCCGGCCGCGTACCTCCCGGACCGCGCCCGTGCCCGTCAGCAGGCCCAGTTCGCGGTGCAGGTGGTCGCCGAGCTCCGTCGCACGCTGCTGGTACTCGCCGGTGCGGAGCATCGCGATGACCTCCAGGCCCACCGCGCACGCCAGCGGGTTGCCGCCGAAGGTGGAGCCGTGCTCGCCGGGGTGGAAGACGCCCAGGACCTCGCGGCTCGCGATGACGGCCGAGACGGGGACCACGCCGCCGCCCAGGGCCTTGCCGAGGATGTAGACGTCCGGCACCACACCCTCGTGCTCGCACGCGAACGTACGGCCCGTGCGGCCCAGGCCCGACTGGATCTCGTCGGCCATGAACAGCACGTTCCGGGCCGCGGTCAGCTCCCGTACGCCCGCCAGATAGCCCGGCGGCGGCACCAGCACGCCCGCCTCGCCCTGGATCGGCTCCAGCAGCACGGCGACCGTGTCCTCGTCGACGGCCGCGTCCAGGGCGGCCAGGTCCCCGTACGGGACGATGGCGAAACCCGGCGTGTACGGGCCGTAGTCGGCGCGGGCCTCGGGGTCGGTGGAGAAGCTGACGATGGTGGTCGTACGGCCGTGGAAGTTGTTCTCCGCCACGACGATCTTCGCGCGCCCCTCGGGCACGCCCTTGACGCGGTAGCCCCACTTCCGGGCGGTCTTCACCGCGGTCTCGACGGCCTCCGCGCCCGTGTTCATGGGCAGCACCATGTCCTTGCCGCACAGCTCGGCGAGCTGCGTGCAGAACTCCGCGAAGCGGTCGTGGTGGAACGCGCGCGAGGTCAGCGTCACCCGGTCCAACTGGGCGCGGGCGGCGTCGAGGAGGCGGGGGTTGCCGTGGCCGAAGTTGAGGGCCGAGTAGCCGGCGAGCATGTCCAGGTAGCGGTTGCCCTCGACGTCGGTCATCCACGCGCCTTCGGCGCTGGCGACGACCACGGGCAGGGGGTGGTAGTTGTGCGCGCTGTGGGCGTCGGCCGCGGCGATGGCTGCGTCGGTTCGCGTCACGGGGTCTCCGTTCCGTTGCGCCGTGAAGGGCGGTGCGGGCGGGGCAGGGGTGGTGCCCCTGTTTCTATCTTCACTCGGTTGATGGACGAAGGATCCATCACCGGCGGGCGTGCCCGCTAGGGTGGCACCACGTGCGGCGACTGGCGAACGTGGAACGGACCACGGGGAAGCCGCGCGGCGCAGCAGCCGAGTGGTGCCGCCCGCCTGGGTGCCCCGGGTCCGACGCAGACTCGACCCGGAGGTTCACCGTGGCTCCTTCCCCCGCCCACGCCGCGCCCGCCCACCCCGCCCTCGCGCGGACCGACCCCGAGCTTGCCGCCCTCGTCGCCGCCGAGGAGCAGCTCCAGACCGACACGCTGCGGCTCATCCCCAGCGAGAACTACGTGTCCGCCGCCGTGCTCGAAGCCACCGGCACCGTGCTGACCAACAAGTACAGCGAGGGCTACCCCGGCAAGCGCTACTACGAGGGCCAGCAGAACATCGACCCCATCGAGACCCTCGCCGCGGACCGGGCCAACGCCCTCTTCGGCACCGAGCACGCCAACGTGCAGCCGTACTCAGGATCCCCCGCGAACCTCGCCGCCTACCTGGCCTTCGCCGAGCCCGGCGACACCGTGATGGGCATGTCCCTGCCGCACGGCGGGCACCTCACCCACGGGTGGAGCGTGTCGGTGACCGGCAAGTGGTTCCGCGGCGTGCAGTACACGGTCGGGCGCGAGGACGGGCGCATCGACTTCGACGAGGTACGGGACCTGGCGCGCGCCGAGCGCCCGAAGATCATCCTGTGCGGCGGCACCGCCATCCCGCGGACCATCGACTTCGCCGCCTTCGGTGAGATCGCCCGCGAGGTCGGCGCCGTGCTCGTCGCCGACGTGGCGCACATCGCCGGGCTGATCGCCGGCGGCGCGCACCCCTCGCCCGTACCGCACGCGGACGTCGTCACGACGACCACGCACAAGACGCTGCGCGGCCCGCGCGGGGCGATGATCCTGACCCGCGCGGAACACGCGCGCGCGATCGACCGCGCCGTCTTCCCCGGCCTCCAGGGCGGGCCGCACAACCACACCACGGCGGCCATCGCGGTGGCGCTGCACGAGGCGGCGCAGCCGTCGTTCCGGGAGTACGCGGCGGCGGTGGTCGCCAACGCGCAGGCGCTCGCCGCGCGGCTCGCGGAGCGCGGCTTCTCGCTGGTCTCCGGCGGCACGGACAACCACCTGATCCTCATCGACCTCACCGGCAAGGAGGTCCCGGGGAAAGCGGCGGCGAAGGCCCTGGACCGGGCGGGCCTGGTGGTCAACTACAACACCGTCCCGTACGACCCGCGCAAGCCGTTCGACCCGTCGGGCATCCGGCTCGGCACGCCGTCGCTGACGTCCCGGGGGCTGGGGACGGCGGAGATGGCGCAGGTGGCGGAGTGGATCGACCGGGGGGTCGCGGCGGCGCGGACCGGCGGCGCGGAGGCGGATGTGGCGCTGAAGGGGATCAGGGGCGAGGTGGCGGAGCTGATGGGGGCCTATCCGGCACCGGGGCTGACGGTGGGCTGAGCGCGGGACAGCGGTGGCCGGTCTGTTGCGGCCGGCCGTTGTCTGAACCCGCGCCGGGTGCGTGAGCCGGAGGCTCGCGCACCCGCGTGGCGCGGGTCCCGGCGTGCCCCAGCCGTCGAGGTCGCCGCCCGCCGCCGGGCCGCGGCGCGCACTGTGTCCTTGGTCTCATCGGCCACGATCCGCAGCAGCCACGGGCGGAAGGCCGCCCCGGCCCGGAAGCCGCCGAGCGCCCGGTATGCCGTGATAAAGGCGTTCTGCACCACGTTTTTTGCCTCCGCGCCGGCGCCCAGCAGCAGCGCGAGCCGGTGCGCGGTCTCCGCGTGGGCGCGCACCAGTTCCGCGTACGCCTCGGTCTCCCCGTTCCGTACGCGCGCCACCAGCCGCGCCTCGCCCGCACCGTCCCCGCTGATCGCCGCCCCTCCCCCGCCCCCCGCCGGCCCCGCGCACTGACCGCCCGCGGACGCCACCGACAGCCCCCGCACCCTCCCTACACCGCCGGGCCGAAACACGTTCCGCACCTGAGAGAATGAGCCCCATGGCAGCCCCGACCCGTCGCCCCCGCGTGCTCTCCGGCATCCAGCCCACCGCCGGCTCGTTCCACCTCGGCAACTACCTCGGCGCCGTCCGCCAGTGGGTGGCCCTGCAGGAGACGCACGACGCGTTCTACATGGTGGTGGACCTGCACGCGATCACGGTCCCCCAGGACCCCCGGGAGCTGCGCGCCAGCACGCGCCTGGCCGCCGCGCAGCTCCTCGCCGCCGGTCTCGACCCGGAGCGCTGCACGCTGTTCGTGCAGAGCCACGTGCCCGAGCACGCGCAGCTCGGCTGGGTGATGAACTGCCTCACCGGCTTCGGCGAGGCGTCCCGCATGACGCAGTTCAAGGACAAGGCCGCCAAGCAGGGCACGGCCAACACGACCGTCGGCCTCTTCACGTACCCGATCCTGCAGATCGCCGACATCCTGCTCTACCAGGCCGACGCCGTCCCGGTGGGCGAGGACCAGCGCCAGCACATCGAGCTGACCCGCGACCTCGCCGAGCGCTTCAACACCCGCTTCGGCCGGACGTTCACCGTCCCCGCGCCGTACATCCTCAAGGAGACGGCCCGGATCTACGACCTCCAGGACCCGACGGTGAAGATGAGCAAGTCCGCGTCCTCGCCCAAGGGCCTGCTCAACCTCCTCGACGAGCCGAAGTCCTCCGCGAAGAAGATCAAGAGCGCGGTGACGGACACGGGCACCGAGATCCGCTACGACCCGGAGGCCAAGCCCGGCGTCAGCAACCTCCTCACCATCTACTCGACGCTCACCGGCGCCGCCGTCGCCGAACTGGAGCAGAAGTACACGGGCAAGGGCTACGGTGCGCTCAAGACCGACCTCGCCGAGGTGGTGACCGAGTGGGTGACGCCCTTCCGCTCCCGGACCCAGGAGTATCTGGACGACCCGGAGACCCTGGACTCGCTGCTGGCCAAGGGCGCGGAGAAGGCGCGTACGGTCGCGGCGGAGACACTTGCCGAGGCATATGACAAGGTGGGCTTCCTGCCCGCCAAGCACTGAGGGCCGTGAAGGAGACGCTTGTGGGGACCGTGACGGTCGGTGTATCGATCGCCGTCCCGGAGCCGTACGGCAGCCTGCTGCAGCAGCGCCGGATCAGCTTCGGCGACACCGCGGCCCACGGCATTCCCACGCACATCACGCTGCTGCCGCCGACCGCCGTCGACGCCGGGGCGCTGCCGCGGATCGAGCGGCACCTGGCGCAGATCGCCGAGTGCGGGGTGCCCTTCCCGATGCGGCTGAGCGGTACGGACACGTTCCGGCCGCTGACGCCGGTGGTCTTCGTGCAGGTGGTGGAGGGCGCGGCGGCCTGCTCCTGGCTGCAGAAGATGGTCCGGGACGCCTCCGGGCCGCTGGCCAGGGAGCTGCAGTTCCCGTACCACCCGCATGTGACGATCGCCCACGACATAGACGAGGCGGCGATGGACCGGGCGGCGGCGGAGCTGGCGGACTTCGAGGCGGCCTGGTCGGTGGCCGGGTTCTCGCTGTACGAGCAGGACGCGGACGGCGTGTGGCGGCTGGAGCGGGAGTTCCGCTTCGGCGGCGAATCGGCGCTGGAGGTGCCGGCGCAGACGCGCTCGGAGCCGGCCCCGTCGCCGGGCTGAGGCGGGCGCCCAGCGTGCCGCGTCCCTTTCCCCACCCTCCCCACAGATAGCCTGGCGTTTCCGGGGCATACGCCGGTTCGTACGGCCCGCCGCGCACCCGGTGGCGGCTCGGGGGACGCGACGGCAGGAGTGCAGCGTGGAGTGGCTGACCAGGTTGCCCGTCGTCGGCCCGTACCTCGCCCGGTTCCTGCGCACCCGCCCGTACCGGGCCTTCGAGTACGTCCAGGCACGGCACTGGAGCCGGCTCGCGGGGGCCGTGACGTTCAGCAGCTTCGTCGCGCTCTTCCCGCTGCTCACCAGCGCCGCCGCGATCTCCGCCGCCGTCCTCAGCGACAGCCGGCGCAAGGACGTCGAGAAATGGATCACCGAGCAGGTGCCCGGTATCTCCGACCGGCTCGACCTCGGCGGCCTCTTCGCGAACGCCGGCACGGTGGGGCTGATCTCGCTGGCCGCGCTCCTGTTCACCGGCGTCAACTGGATCAGCACCCTGCGCGACGCCCTGCGCGCGGTGTGGGACCGGGCGGACACCTCCGAGAACCTGTTCCTCGGCAAGGGCAAGGACGCCCTCATCCTGTTCGGTATGGGCGGCACGGTGCTCGTCTCGCTGACCGTCTCGATCACGGCCACGACCGCCGCCGGCGCCGTGCTCGGCGCGCTCGGCATCAAGGAGGGCGGCTGGGGCAGCGCGGTGCTGGAGGTGGCCGCGTTCGGCGCGGCCGTGACCGCGGGGTTCCTGCTGCTGGTCTACGTCCTGACCCGGCTGCCCGGCGTCCACCCGCCCCGGCGGCGGGTGGTGGAGGCGGCCCTCGCCGGAGCCGTGGGCTTCGAGCTACTCAAGCTTCTTCTCAGCGGCTACTTCAGCGGCGTCGCCGGACGGAGCGTCTACGGCGCCTTCGGCGTTCCCGTCGCGCTCGTCATCTGGATCAACTTCATGGCCCGCCTCCTGCTCTATTGCGCCGCCTGGACGGCCACGCCCGACGAGGTCGGGAAGCGGCCAGCGGCGGTGGATGACGTAGGCGACGATCGCGAGCAGCGCGACTGAGCCGATCGTGATGGCGAGCGCCGTGCCGACGCCGCCCTCCTCCTCGCCGTCCGCGGCGGTGGGCCTGGCGCCGTCGGACGCGGACGCCTCGTCGCCGGAGCCCTGGGTGCCGCCGGCGGTCTTGTCGGCGCCCTGACCGGAGTCCTTGCCGGCGGCGTCCTCGTTCCGCATGCCCTCCGGCGGGACCAGCTCGCCGACCGGCTGCACGGCGGGCGCCGCCTTGAAGCCCCAGTCCAGCAGCTTGCCGGCCTCCTTGTAGACGGCGTTCGACTCGTCCTCGTCGGGGTGCATGACGGTGACGAGCAGCACCCGTCCTTCGCGCTCGGCGACGCCGGTGAAGGTGGCGCCGGCGTTGGTGGTGTTGCCGTTCTTGATGCCGGCGATGCCCTTGTAGACGTCCACGTCGACGTCGCCGGTCAGCAGCCGGTTGGTGTTCTGGATCTCGAAGTACTCGCGCTTCTTGCCCTTCTTCCCGCCCGGGAACTTCGCCCGGGGGGTGGCGGCGTACGCGCGGAAGTCCGGGTTCTGCATGCCGGCGCGGGCGAAGAGCGTCAGGTCGTACGCGCTGGAGGTCTGCCCCTTCGCGTCGTACCCGTCGGGGCTGACCACGTGCGTGTCCTCGGCGCCCAGCTCGCGCGCCCGGTCGTTCATGGCCTGCACCGTGGCGTCGACGCCGCCGTTCATGGCCGACAGCACGTGCACGGCGTCGTTGCCGGACCGCAAGAAGACCCCGAGCCACAGCTCGCGGACGGTGTAGGTGAGGTCCTCCTTGATGCCGACGAGGCTGCTGCCCGCGCCCATGCCCTCCAGCTCCTCGGCGGCGACCTTGTGCTTCTCCTCCTTGTTGAACAGAGGCAGCAGGGTGTCGGCGAAGAGCATCTTCAGCGTGCTGGCCGGGGGCAGCTTCCAGTGCGCGTTGTGCGCGGCGAGCACCGCGCCGCTCTCGGCGTCGGCGACGACCCAGGACCTGCCGGTGAGCTTCTTCGGCAGCTCGGGGGCACCGGTGCCGAGATCCACGTGGGTGCCGGGCTGGCCGAGGAGGGTGCCCCCGACGTTCGACATCTGGTCGGGCGGCCGCGGCTTGTCGTCCTGGGCCGCCGCGGGCGCGACGCCCCCGAGCGACAGGAGCGTGGCGGCGGCGGCGAGCGCGGCGCCCCGGATAGTCACATGAGATGTCGGCACGTCGCGAACCTACCTGGAGTCGCCGTCGATGTGGACACCGAGGTGCGCTAGTTGGCCGAGGAGCGCCCCCGGATGGGGGCGGGTGGGACAGGGGAGGGGTCCCGGGCCCCGGTTCTACGCTGAACGTACGACCGTCGCCGGCAGAGGAGCGGTGGGCATGGGCTGGATCAGGGACAGGCTGTTCGGCGGGCGCGCGGGCCGGGGGCGGGGCGGCACGGCGGCACCGCCCGGGGGCGGCGGCGGCTCCGGGAGCGGCGGCGGGAGCAGCGGCGGCGGGAGCAGCGGCGGCGGGAGCGGCGGCGGCCGCGGTGGTGACGACATGGTGTGCGACTGCTGCAACGCCGCCTTGGCCCGCGCGGACGCGTACTACCTCCCCACCAGGACGGTGATGATCTCCGAGGTCCACTGGGCCGACTGCTTCGCGACGAACAAAGCGATCTGGGAGATGTTCCTTCCGGAGGACCGGCTGTCCTCCGTGTTCGACGACTTCCTGCGGCAGCACGTCGCCAGCAACACCCCGTGGGCCGTCTGCGAGCGGTGCAGCGAGTTCTTCATCTTCGACCGGGCGGCGGCACGCGCGGACGCGCTGAACGACCACATCTCCGACAGCAACGGTGCGGTGGACCCGGCGGGTTGCGTGCTCTTCGCGGCCCTGGGGTGGCAGCGGGTCCACGGCTCGTGGCCGGAGTCGGTGAAACAGCCGGAGGTCGCCGACGTGTGCGACTTCTGCGAGAAGAAGATGTACGTGGGCGAGATGTGGGGTTTCGTCGCGAAGGAGACGCTGGAGGGGTACGAGGCCAACGGGTTCACCGACCACGACCGCCCGGTCCGCGTGGCCCGTACCAAGGAGGACGGGGAGACCGGCTGGGTGGAGTGCCAGGTGTGCATGGCCCGGAACCTCAACCGGGGCCAGCGGGCGGACTACCGCCCGGAAGGCCGGGATTGGGGCGGCTCGCCCGGGGCTCCGTGATCTAGATGAATGAGTCCGATGTTTGTGCTGGTCGCGACCATCGCGAAGGGCGCCCGTTGGCTCGTGTGTGACTACCAGCCTGGACGCCCTTCTGGCGGCACTGTACGTGTTCATCGACGACCACGTGGCGCCTCGTCGCCGGATCGGGCGACCCCCGAAACTGACGGATGCCGAACTGCTGTGCCTGGCCGTCGCGCAGGTACTGCTCGGCTTCCCCTCGGCCCGGCACTGGATCCGCTTCGCCCACGCCCGGCTCGGGCACCTCTTCCGCTATCTGCCCCAGCAGTCGGCCTACAACAAAAGGCTCAACGCGGCGGGTCCGCTGATCAGCCAGGTGATCGAGGCCCTGGCCAAGCAGGTGCCGACCTGGCAGGACGACCTGCGGCTGATCGACTCCACGCCTCTGCCCTGCGCAGCCTCCCGCGAGACGGTCAAACGCTCCGCACTGGCCGGGCACGCCGGATACGGCTACTGCCGCAGCCACTCCCGCTTCTTCTGGGGGTTCCGGCTCTACCTGCTCACCACCGCCGAAGGCATGCCGGTGTCCTGGTGCCTGGCAAACCCCAAGCTCGGCGAACGCGAAGTGATGACCGCGCTGCTGGAACGCGACCACCACCTCGTCCGCAGCGGGCAGGTGATCCTCGCCGACAAGGGCTTCGCCGGGCGCGAGTTCGAGGCGTTCCTCACCGAACGGCTGGGCATCCACCTGGTGCGGCCGGACCGCAAGGACGAACCCGCCCGGCACGGCCGACTGGCCCGTGTCCGCCAGTGGATCGAGGCGGTGTTCGACACCCTCAAAGGTCAGCTCAGCCTGGAACACCATGGCGGCAGAACCCCCGCCGGGGTCTTCGCCCGCACCGGCCAACGCCTCCTCGCCCTGGCCGCCGGCATCTGGCACAACTGGACCACCGACGCCAAGATCAAACGATCTCTGATCGACTACGACCACTGAGAACATCGGACTCATTCATCTAGGCTGCGGCGATGGCACGTATCGACGGTGACACGGGTGAGGCCGGCGAGGCCGGGCGGCGGCTCGGCGACGGCGCGGACCTGTACCGGGCCGACCTCCGCGAGCGCCTGCCGTTCGCCGACGGGGCGTTTTCTTCTTGGCCGAGGCGCCGCCGGGGGCTAGCGGGTCCGTTCCCACCGGCTGCGCGTGAGTGCGTACTCGACCTCACCGTGCTCCGAGCCCTCGATCTGCTCCGGCCAGTCGCCCGTGAAGTGCCGTACGAGGGTGAGGCCCGACTTCTCCATCACGCGGCGGGAACCGGTGTTGACGGCCATGGTGTTGGCGGTGACCCGCTCGACGCCGAGGTCGGTGAACCCCTTGCGGATGAGCGCGTGTGAGCCCTCGGTGGCGTAGCCGCGCCCCCAGGCCGACCGGTTGAGCCGGTACCCCAGCTCGACCACGGCGGGGCTGTCCGCCTCCACCGGCCGGAACTCGAACCAGCCGAGAAAGCCGCCGCCGCCCTTCTCCTCCGCGGCCCAGTACCCGCGGGTCCCCCACGGGTAGTCGCGGAGCAGCCGCGGCAGAACCCGCGCCTCGACCGCCTCGCGGCTGGTGGGACGGCCACCGTTGATGAACCGCATGACCGCGGGATCGCCGTCCAGGGCGACCAGGAGATCGACATCGGCGGCGGCGAACGGCCGCAGCACGAGCCGCTCGGTCTCCAGAAACACACCCATCCCCCGATCGTCACCCGCCCCCCACCACCCCCGCCACCGGATTCCCCCGGTCCCCGGAGCCACCGGCGGTGCGACAAGGGGTGGCCGGGTGGTGAACGGTGAGCATCGCGGGCACCGCAGTCGAGGTCTGGAGTGCCGTCGTGTCCGTACCGCGCCTCGGGGTCGCCGTCCTGACCACGGATACGCGGCTCCGCGACCACTACGCCGCCGACGAACGGCTGGGCGTCGTCAGCTTCCGCATCGCCGACGCCACCGGCACCACCCAGCGGCGGCACGTCCCCCGGCGCCGGTCCGGCGACCCGATGCGCGGCGGGATGCGGACCGACTGCGGCGGGCGGCGGCCCATGCGGTGGCGGACGGTGTGGCGCATGTCCAGGCTGGGGCGGCCGCCGATCGTCTAGCCCGCCGAGGGGCGCGCGGGCCCGGGGATTGCGGGCTCAGAGTGCCCCGGGCGTGGGTTCGCGGGGCGGGGTGCGAGGCTTGTCGCATGTACCTCTCACGCCGCGCCTCCTGGTTTCTGCTCGCCTTCGGCGGGTGGTCCTGGTTCATCTGGATCACATTCGTCCGGAATCTGTGGAAGGACTCCAGCGGGCTGGCCTTCGAGGACGGCGACCCCACCGGCTACTTCTGGGTACACCTCACGCTGGCCGTGACGTCCTTCGCGCTGGGGACGACGATCGGGTGGCTGGGCCTGCGCGGCGTACGGGCGGGGCGGCGGGCCGGGAGTGGTCCGGCGGACGGCGGTCCGGGCGGCGGCGGGCGCGACGGGGCGGACGGCGCGGGCGGCGCGGGCGGCGCGGGCGGCGCGGGCGGCTCGGACGGCGCCGGCGGCGCCGGCGGCGCCGGCGGGGACGTGCGCGGGGCGGCGGCCGGGGCCGGGAGGTAGGGCCGTGGTCTTCGTGCCGATTGCGATCGGGATGCTGCTGCTCGTCGCCGGGGCGCACTGGTACGTGTGGCGGCGGCTGGTCCGGGACACCATGCGGCGCGGCGGCTGGCCGCGGCGGCTGGCGACGCCGGCCGTGGTGCTGCTGCCGCTGATGGCGTTCGCGGCGGTGGCCTCGGAGCGCGCCGGGGCGCCGATGCCGGTGCAGCAGGCGCTGGGGTGGCCGGGGCTGATGTGGCTGGCGCTGCTGCTGTATCTGCTGCTGGCGCTGGCGGTGGGCGAGCTGGTACGGCCGGTGCTGCTGCGGGTGCTGGAGCGGCGGGCGCGCCGGGCCGGCGGTGGTGCGGGAGCCGCGGCGCCGGTGGCCGAAGCGGAGCGCGAGGCGGCCGTCGCGGCCCTGGCGCAGCAGGTCGCGACGGCGGAGGCGGCGGACGAGGCCGCCGCGGAGGCCGGTGGCGGTGCGAGCGGCGGAGGCGGCGGTACGGGGACGAAGGCGCCGCTCCGGCTCGGGCCCGCCACCGGGCTGGGGGACGAGGGCGCGGCGGGTTCCGGGGGTTCCGCGGGGTCCGCAGACGGCCGCGCCGACGCCGGTGACCCCGCGGCCGCGCCGGTGGGCGGTGACGTGTCGCGGCGGCTCTTCGTCGCCCGTACCGTCGCGATCGGCGCCACCGCCGTCGCCGCCGGGACCGTCGCGTACGGGGCGTACGGCGTGCTCGGCCGCGCGCCGAAAGTCAAGAACGTCACCGTCCCCCTCACCAAGCTGCCCGCGTCCGCCCACGGCTACCGCATCGCCGTCGTCAGCGACATCCACCTCGGTCCCGTCCTCGGCCGCGGGCACACCCAGCGGATCGTCGACACCATCAACGCCCAGCGCCCCGACCTCGTGGCCATCGTCGGCGACCTCGTCGACGGCTCCGTCGACCACCTCGGGACGGCCGCGGAGCCGCTGGGGCAGTTGGCGGCGCCCGACGGCACGTACTTCGTCACCGGCAACCACGAGTACTTCACCGGCGCCGAAGGCGCCGGTGAGTGGCTCGACCACCTCCGCGAACTCGGCCTGCACCCGCTGGAGAACGCCCGTACGGAACTGTCCGGCTTCGACCTCGCCGGCGTCAACGACGTCTCCGGCGAGGACGTCGGCAGGGCCCCGGACTTCGCGCGCGCCCTCGGCGACCGCGACACCTCCCGCGCCTCGGTGCTGCTCGCGCACCAGCCGGTCGTGATCCACGACGCGGTGGACCACGGCGTCGACCTGCAGTTGTCGGGGCACACCCACGGCGGGCAGATGTGGCCGGTGACGTACATCGCGGAGGCGGCGAACCCGACGCTGGCGGGGCTGGAGCGGTACGGGGACACGCAGTTGTACGTCACGCGCGGCGCGGGGGCATGGGGGCCGCCGGTGCGGGTGGGGGCGCCGTCGGACATCACGTTGGTGCGGCTGGCGTCGCCGGGGGCGTGAGGGGCACCCGTACGCGTACGGCCCGCGCCCGTACGCGCGCGGGGCGGGTCCGTACGCGCGCGGGGCGGGTCCGTACCCCCTACGTCTCCGCCTCCAGCACCCGGCACAGCGCCGCCAGCGCCCCCGGGTACAGGTGGTCCGGCGGCGTCCCGTACCCCACCACCAGCGCCTCCCCCTGCGCCCCCGGCGCCTCCCCCGCGGGGGCCGGCGCCGTGAAGTCGCCGCCCTCCTCCCACGCGGCGTTGCCGTACTCGTACGCCCCCAGCCTGGCCACCGCCAGCCCCTCCCCCGCCGCCCGCGCCAGCACCCGCCGCTCGGTACCCGGCGGGAGCCGTACGACGGCGTGCAGGCCCGCCGCGATCCCGGTGACGGTCACCCGGGGCGCCCGCCGGGCGAGTTCGGCGACGAGGCGGTCGCGGCGGCGGCGGTAGCGCTGGCGGGCGGCGCGTACGTGGCGGTCGTAGCCGCCGGAGTCGAGGAACTCGGCGAGGGTGAGCTGATCGACCACCCCCGGCGGCGTCCGGCTCAGCGACTGCACCGCGTGCACCCCGCGCACCAGCCGCTCCGGCAGCACCATCCAGCCCAGCCGCAGCGCGGGCGACAGGCTCTTGCTGACCGTACCCAGGTGCGCGACGTGCTCCGGGTCGAGGGACTGCAGCGCCCCCACCGGCTGCCGGTCGTAGCGGAACTCGCCGTCGTAGTCGTCGTCCAGCACCACCCCGCCCGTCGCCCGTGCCCAGTCGACGGCCGCCGCGCGCCGGTCGGGGGCGAGGGGGACGCCGGTGGGGAACTGGTGCGCCGGGGTGAGGAGGACGGCGCCGGCGCCGGTCGCGGGCAGGGCGGCGGTGGCGATCCCCTCCTCGTCGTACGGCAGCGGCACCGTCCGCAGCCCGGCGTCGGCGAGGAGGCGCCGGTGCAGCCCGAGCCCGTACGGCTCGACGGCGACCCGCCGGGCGCCCTCGGCCCGTAGCACCTCCGCCAGCAGCCGCAGCCCGCCGGTGAACCCGGCGCAGACCACGATCCGCTCCGGCTCCGCGTACACCCCGCGCGCCCGCGCCAGATACCCGGCCAGCGCCCGGCGCAGCTCCACTCGCCCGCCCGGACCCTGGTGTCCGAAGGCCGCCGAGGGGGCCGCGGTGAGCGCCCGCCGCGCGGCGGCGGCCCAGGCGGCGCGGGGGAAGCGGGCGGCGTCGGGGGCGCCGGGGAGGAGGTTGTAGGTGGCCTGCCGGTCGAGGGGGTGGCGCGGCGGCTCGTGCGCGGGGGCGTGCGCCTGGGTCGTGGCCCGGCGCGGCTCGCTGCGGGCGGCGACGCGGGTGCCGGAGCCCTGCCGGGCGGTCAGCCAGCCCTCGGCGACGAGTTCGGCGTACGCATCGGCCACCGTGTTGCGCGCCACGCCCAGGTCGGCGGCCAGCGCCCGGGACGACGGCAGCCGGGTGCCGGGCGCGAGCCGCCCGGTGCGTACCGCGTCGCGCAGCGACCTGACGAGCGCGGCACCGGCGCCACGGGTGCCGGCGCGGACGTCGACGTGCAGGTCGAGGGAGCGGTGGAAGTCGCGTAGCTCCGCCGAAGTGGCCCAGGAATCCGCCATGGAAATGGACCATACATCTGGGATATGAAGATCTAGCGTGGGAGGCATGACACAGCGTCTCGACCTCTTCGCACTCGCCCCCGACGTCCACCGCGCCCTGGTCAGGGTGGAGCAAGCGGCCAGGAAGGGCCTCGATCCGGTCGTCTACGAACTGGTGAAGCTCCGCGCCTCCCAGATCAACCACTGCGCGTACTGCATCGACATGCACTCGAAGGACGCGCGCGCGGCGGGCGAGACGGAGCAGCGGCTGTACCTGCTGAACGCCTGGGAGGAGGTGCCGCACCTGTACACGGAGAAGGAGCGGGCGGCGCTGGCGCTGGCCGAGGCGGTGACGGTGCTGACGGACGGGTTCGTACCTGACGAGGTGTACGAGCGGGCGGCGAAGCACTTCGGGGAGCAGGAACTGGCGCGGCTGATCGGGGTGCTGACGGTGATCAACGCGTGGAACCGGTGGTGTGTGACGAGCAGGGCGAAGGCGGGGGACTACCGCCCGGGTCAGTACGAGCAGGGGGCGTGAGGGGCGTGGCGGGGAGCGTTGACGAATTCCGGGCGCTGCACCACGGCAGAGAGGCGGGGGACCCGCTGGTGCTGCCGGGCCCCTGGGACGCCGCGAGCGCCCGCGTCTTCGCGGACGCGGGCTTCGCTGCGCTGGCCACGCCGAGCGCGGGCATCGCGAGGGCCCTGGGCTACGGGGACGGGGAGGCGACGCCCGTAGCGGAGATGTTCGCGGCGATCGCGCGGATCACGCGCGCGGTGGACGTACCGGTGACGGCGGACGTGGAGGCGGGCTACGGCCTGCGGCCGCGGGAGCTGGTCGAACGGCTGCTGGTGGCGGGGGCGGTGGGCTGCAACCTGGAGGACACGGTGCACCCGGGCAGGACCCTGAGGGACGCGGCGGAACAGGCGGAGTTCCTGGCGGAGGTCAGGGCGGAGGCGGGGGACGGGCTGTTCATCAACGCCCGGGTGGACACGTTCGTACGGGGGGTGGAGGACCCGGGGGCGGCGGTGGAACGGGGCAGGCTGTACGCGGCGGCGGGGGCGGACGGGGTGTACCCGATCGGGGCCCCGCCGAGGCACTTGCGCCTGCTGGCGGAGGAGACGGGCTTGCCGGTCAACGCACTGGCGGCGACGGGGGGCCGGGGTCCGGGTCCGGCGGAGCTGGGGAGGCTGGGGGCGAGCCGGATCACGTTCGGGGGCGGGCTGCTGGAGAGGACGCTGAGGGGGGTGGAGGACCTGGCGAGGGAACTGGGGAGGGAGTAGGGCGTCCGGGCGGGCGGCGGCTCCCGGCTCAAGCCCCGCCCGTTACCTCGCATTCCGCCCCCGTGCAGAACGACGCCGTCATCTCGTCCACGACCTCCCGCTGTCGGGGCCAGGCCGTCTCCGGGCCCGAGGCCAGCAGCGCGTACATCTTTCCGTCCTCGGTCTCCAGGTCGTGCAGCAAGACGCGTCGCGGGCCCAGTTCCTCGTCGATGTACGAGTAGTCGTACTCCGCGGCGTGGCCCAGGTCCGCCAGTTCGTTGAGCCGGTAGCCCTCCGCGTTCTCCTTGGTGCCCTCGATGATCTGCACCGCCTCATACGGGCTGACCTGCTCGGTCACCTCGTAGACCTGGATGAACGTGCCCTCCGCGAGCGGCTCTTCGTAGAACACCGACACCCCGTCGACCCGCCGCTCCCAATCCTCCGGGACGGCCAGCGAGTAGCCGTTCTCCCTCGCGAGGACATAGCCGGGCGGCACGGCAGGCTCCGACGACGAAGGCGACGGCGATGAGGGCTCGGACGACGGAGAAGGGTCCTCCTTCGGGGGCTTGGGGTCCGCCGCGGCGCTGCGCTGCGGTTCTGCCGCCTGCTCGCCGTCGTCGTCCCCGCCGAGCAGCAGCCAGCCGCCGGCGATGAGCCCGCCGGCCACGATCACCACGAGACCCACCACCGCCGCGACGACCCCGCCGCGTCGCCGCGGGCGCTCGGGCTCGACGCCGAGTTCGTAGCCGGGGTACGGGGCGTAGGGGGCGGCATAGTGGTCGTACGAGGCGTCCTGCCCGTAGCCGTACGCCTGCTCCTGCCCGTACGCCTGCTCCTGCCCGTGCGCCTGCTCCTGCCCGTGCGCCGCCGGATACCCCGTCGCAGCCTGCGTCGGCACGTCCGGCGGCGGAGGGAGTACTCCCGGGGACGGTTCCGGGCCCCAGCCCGGTGCGGTGGGGGGCGGCGGCTGGGCGGACTGCGTCGGCAACTCGGGGGGCGGGGGCGGGGCCGGCACGTCGGGGCCGCCCGCCGCGCCCCAGTCGGGTGCCGTGACCGGCGGCGGTGGGATGGGCCCGGGGGCTTCGGACCAGTCGGGCGCGGTCGGCGGCGGTACCGAACTACCGGCCCCCGCCCACCAGTCGGGCACCTTCAACGCCGGAGGCTCGGCCCCGGAACCCGCTGCCTCTTCCGGCACGCTCAACGCCGGCAGTTCCCGCGGCTCAGCCGCGGAATCCAACGGCTCCTCCGAGCCCGGCGGTTCCGCGTCCGAGGCAATCGGCGGCTTGGCGTCCGACACCACCGCCTCCACACCGGCATTCGCCGCCACATCCGCCACATCCGGCACATCCGCCGGTGCCACCGTCGGCCGCGGCGGTACGTCGTCTTTCGCTCCCGCCGCCCAGTCCGGCCCCGCCGACGACGCGTCCGCAGCCCGGTCCTCCCACCACTCCCGGTCCGTAACGGAGGTGGTCGGCTCTTCTTCCGCGTCGTCCCCGTCTTCCGCCGACTGGTCGGGAACCCTGTCCTCGGGTTCCCTGTCCTCGGGCTCCCTGTCTTCCGGCGTCCCGTCCTCCGGGGCCTGATCCTCCACGGATGTCGCCCCGTCGCCTACGGCCGGTCCATCCGACTCCTCGTGACCCGCACGCGCCTCAGAGCCCGCCGCCGGCGCCTCCGCCGGCCGCGGCGGGATCGTCGGGGGTGGCGGGACCTCCGGTCCCTGCCCCCGCCGCTGTGCATCCTCGTCCCCGTACGACCCGCCGCTGCTCATGTCAGTCTCCTGTCCCCCAGGTCTCCGAGAGCCCCGCACGGGCCACACAGCACGCCCGCCCGGACTCGCCCCCGGCACCGCACCGTCCGCCGGCACACCGAACCGTACCGAGGACTCGGCCCCTCGCGCCCTCCGCCGTCCGACATCGCACCCGTCCCGATACGGCCCCCGCCCCCGGTACCCCTCCCCCGCACAAACCGACACCCCGCCCGGGCCGGCAAGCCCGGACGGGGTGTCCTCACGCACTACGGGCGGTAGACCTGACGCCCCTTGTACTGCCCGCAGTTCGGGCACGCGGTGTGCAGCGGCTTGGGCTCGCCGCACGCCGTGTTCGGGCACGTCATCAGCGCGGGCACCGAGACCCGGCCGCGCCACTGCGCGCGGTGGTGGCGGACCCGGGCCCGCGACTTCTTCCTGAACATGGAGCTGGACACGCTGGTTTCCTTCCTCCGGTGGACGTTCGCTGCGGTGCGGCGAACGCGGGCGGGGGATCCCGCCCGACCAGGGGCCGGAGAACCAGGGCCGTGTCTGGATGCACGTACGGACGGGCATGCGTACGTGCGCGCGTACGCGTACGAAAACACAGACGCACGCGAGCGCTAGGCAAAGGCGACTGAGGAAGCACGGGGAAACGTCCCGGAGACGAGATGGTCGAGCAGGGCAAGCCGAAGCAGCCCCGCTACCCGCGGGGCCGGCGCGAGGGCGCTAGGACGCGTATTTGGTTGTGATCAACGGGTGGTCCGGGTGAGGTCCTTGAGCCAGATCACCGAGGCGCGCAGGTGGAGTCCGGCGAGGTAGCTTGCGGGTGACTTGTCGTATCGAGTGGCGATGCCTCGCCATGCCTTGAGCTTGTTGATCAGGCGTTCGACGGTGTTCCGCTCCTTGTAGAGGTCGGCGTCGTGGCTGAGGGGCCGGCCTCCTGCGGAGCCCTTCTTCTTCCGGTTGGCGGCCTGGTCCTTCTTCTCCGGGATGACCGCCTTGATGCGGCGTTTGCGCAGGTGGGCGCGGTTTCCACGGGACGAGTACGCCTTGTCCGCGGCGACTGTGCCGGGCCGGGTACGGGGACGGCCGACGGGCCCGCGGACCCGTACCTTCTTGAGCACGGGGATGAACTGCGGGCTGTCGGCGGCCTGTCCCGCGGTCAGGATGAACGCCAGTGGGCGGCACTTCCGGTCGCCGGCAACATGGATCTTGCTGGTCTGTCCGCCCCTGGAGCGTCCGAGCAGAGCGGCCTTCAGCCGGAGTCTGCGTCGGCGCCGGATGCGCCGTCGTTCTTCCCGCTCGGGACCGCCTCCGGCCTCCTGCCCGGTTTGTTCGCCGCAGCCGCCCCCCTTGACCTGGCCTTCTCCGCCTCGGTGGCAGCCTTCTCCAAAGCGGTGAGGACGCCCTCGTCCAGGTGCATCCCGGCAGCGTCGTGGTGGGCCCGCGCCGTGGTGGAGTCGATGCTGACCAGGGACAGGTCTACCTCACCCCGCTTCGCGGCTTCCGCGATCAGGCCCTCCAGCAGGGCATCGAAGACCCCGGCGTCACGCCACTGCCGGAAGCGGTTGTGGACGGTCGACCAGGCGCCGAACTCCACCGGCATCTCCCGCCACTGCCCGCCCGTCTTGAACCGCCAGATCACGCCCTCGAACTGCTGCCGCAGCCGCTCGGGGTACGGGCCGTACTCGCCGATCGGCAGATACGGCGCGATGAACTCCCACTCCGCATCCGTCAGTTGCACTCGCGTCACCCAGGAAGGTCTACCGGTCCAGGCCCTGCCGCGAAGGCAAACCCCGCAGATTGATCACGACGCAATACGCGCCCTAGTGCGCCTCGGGTGTGTCGACCGGCTCGGAGACCATGCGCCCGACCGTAGAGACCACCCCCGGCAGGCCGCAACCGAATATCCCCGCCACACAAAAACCGCGGCGGGCCCTCCCCCAGGAGGACCCGCCGCGGCAGGCGGCAAGCAGCAGACGGCAGCGCCAGGCTCAGACCAGCCCGAGGGCCCGTACCGCCTCGCGCTCCTCCGCAAGCTCCTTCACCGAGGCGTCGATACGGGTCCGCGAGAACTCGTTGATCTCCAGCCCCTGCACGATCTCGTACGCACCGTCCGCGCACGTCACCGGGTACGACGAGATGAGCCCCTCGGGCACGCCGTACGAGCCGTCCGACGGGATGCCCATCGAGACCCAGTCGCCCTGCGCCGTGCCGTTGACCCACGAGTACACGTGGTCCACCGCCGCGTTGGCCGCCGACGCCGCCGACGAGGCGCCGCGCGCCTCGATGATGGCCGCGCCGCGCTTGGCCACGGTCGGGATGAACTCGTCGGCCAGCCACTTCTCGTCGTTGACGACCTCGGCGGCGTTCTTCCCGGCGATCTCGGCGTGGAAGACGTCCGGGTACTGGGTCGCCGAGTGGTTGCCCCAGATCGTCAGCTTCTTGATGTCGCCGACCGCGGCGCCCGTCTTCTTCGCGAGCTGCGACAGCGCCCGGTTGTGGTCCAGGCGGGTCATCGCCGTGAAGCGCTCGGCCGGTACGTCCGGGGCGGCGGCGCGGGCGATGAGCGCGTTGGTGTTGGCGGGGTTGCCGACGACGAGGACCTTGATGTCGTCCGCGGCGTGGTCGTTGATGGCCTTGCCCTGCGGCTTGAAGATGCCGCCGTTGGCCTCCAGCAGATCGCCGCGCTCCATGCCCTTCGTCCGCGGGCGGGCGCCGACGAGCAGCGCGACGTTGGCGCCGGCGAAGGCGACGTTCGGGTCGTCGGTGATGTCGATGCCGCGCAGCAGCGGGAACGCGCAGTCGTCGAGCTCCATCGCCGTGCCCTCGGCGGCGCCGAGGGCCGGGGTGATCTCCAGCAGCCGCAGCTTGACCGGCACGTCCGGGCCGAGGAGCTGGCCGGAGGCGATACGGAAGAGCAGCGCGTAGCCGATCTGCCCGGCCGCGCCGGTGACGGTGACGGTGACGGGGCTGTCGGGAGTGCGGGTCATGGTGATCTCTCCGATGAGGGGGCGCGACGTACGGGCTGGGCGGGGCCCGGGCGGCCAAGGGCAGCCGTGCCCCCGTGGGTCAATCTATCCGACTGGCACGGAGTGCCGGAGGGCGGCCGGTGTGGGCCCGGTCACGGCGGCGGTGGGGCGGAGCCGCCGGTACGGGCGGGGAAGGGCGGTCGCACTGTCACCGGGCCCCTACGACGGCAGCGTGCCCTTCGTGCAGGCCGCGGTCCCGTCCGGCAACTCCGCACACGCCCGTACGGTGTCCAGGTCCTCCGCCACGACCATCGCCGTGTAGCCCTCGCTCGTCCCGGCCGACGAGTCCTCGCGGACCGGCTCCTCGCCCGGCACCTCGGCCAGTGCGGTGACCGTCGAGCCGGGCTCCGCGGCGGTGATCCGGGCCCACGCCGCCTGGCAGGGTTCGCTGTAGCGGATCTCCAGGACCATGTCGCCGATGGTCGTCTCCGTGGTCGTACGGGCGAAGTCGCCGCCGCAGCCCATCTCGTCGGCGTCCTTGCCCGTGCAGTCGTCGCCCTGGCACTCCACGCCCTCGGGCAACTCCGCGGCCCCGGACGGCGAACCGGACTCGGACCCCGGGCCCGATGTCTTCCCGGTCGGGCTGGAGTCGGGCGGCGGACCGCCGCGGGGCTTCTGCTGCTCCTCGACGCCCGGGTCGGAGATCAGGCCGTGGCCGACGTAGACGACGCCGGCGCCGCTGCCGGTGAGCAGCAGGGTGACGAGGCCGGCGAGGAGGACGCGGCGCAGGGGCCAGTTCTTCCGTGGGGGCGCCGCGGCGGGCGGGGGCGGGGCGGGGGCGGTGGATATCGGCCGGGTACGGGCCGTCCCGCCGGCCGGCTCCGGTGCGGGCGGCGGGGCGGGGCGGGAGAGGGCGGGGCGGGAGAGGGCGCGGAGTTTCGTGGTCTCGTCGGTGTCCCGGGCGGCGGAGTCGACGGCGTTGCTTCCGGCCTTGCCCCCGGCGTCGGGCCCCGTATCGGAACCGGTGTCAGAACCGGTGTCAGAACCGGCGTCAGAACCGGTGTCAGAACCGCGTCCGGCTCCCGCCGCCGCGGCAGCTCCGCTCCCGGCTCCTCTCCCGGCCCCGGCCCCCGCGCCGGTTCTCGCCTCAACTCCCGCTCCCGCCCCCGCTTCGCCCTCTCCGGCCGCCCCCGTCGCCCGCCTCTCCGGCGGCGGCGGAGGTCCGGGACGTACCGCCGAGCGCTCCGTCGCGTCCGGGCGTACGGGCCTCTCCGCACCCCGCGCCGCACCGCCGCTCCCGCCGACGTGCGCCGTCTCCCCCGCGCCGGGTATCTCCTCGCCGCGTCCCCTGCCCCGGCCCAGGACTCCGCGGATTCCCCGCCCCCGGCGGCCGGGCTCCGGGGCCTGCGCGCCGTCAGGGCCGGGCTCTGCCGCCCGCAGGGCGCGAAGCGCCGACCGGTTCCGCAGCTCCGCCCGGCTCCAGGCGCGGTCCGCCGCGCTCCACTCGGTCATGAGCTGGTCGTCCCGCGCGCCCGTCACCTCCGCGAACGCGACGACCGACGCGCGCGACGGCATCAGCCGCCCGTTGAGGTAGCGCTCCCACGACGACCTGCTGTACCCGGTGCGGTCCGCGACCTCCGACACGGTCAGGCCGCTGCGGTCGACCAGCCGGCGCATGTGCGCGGCGAAGTCCCGTATCTGCGGGTCGAGCTCCTCCGGCAGCTCCTTCCAGCGAGGCATCGCTACTCCCTTGTTCCCCCTTGGTCCCCGTGACGCGCTCCCGCTCCAGCATCGCATCTGCCAGCGCGGACGTGGAGATCCCGGGTACGATCCCGCCCCTCGCCGGCCCCCTCGCCGGCCCGCGCGGCGGCCCTCCGCCGGCCCCCGCCGGCGGCGCCCGTCAGCGTACGGAGAAGTGGACCGCGTCCTCCAGGAACGGCACCTCAAGCCACGGGTCCGGCATCGCGACCAGCGCCAGCAGCACGATCGCCAGGCCCAGCACCCCGAACGTCACGATGTCGGTGAACCGGGACCGCACCGCCAGCATGCCCACCTCCGGCACCGTCCCGCGCAGCACGCCGCCGACGAGCAGTGCCCCGCCGACGATCAGCGTGCCCTCGCGGAACGGGCCCGCGGCCACCGTGATCAGCCCGGCCGCCGCTATCGCGAGCACCAGGAGTATCGGCCACTGCCGCACCGGCGGCGGGGCCTGGCCGGACGCCGCCCGGCCGCCGCCCTCGGGGCGGACCGTGCCGCGGGTGGGGAACGCCGTGCGGCGGGCCATCACGGCGCCGCCGGCGCGGCCGTGCCCATCCCGGACGTATCGGCGACGCCCGCGACACCGGAGACCCCGGACCCGTTCGCCCCCGTCGCGGCCTCCGCCGCCTCCACGACGTTGACCAGCAGCATCGCCCGCGTCATCGGCCCCACCCCGCCCGGGTTCGGCGACAGCCAGCCCGCGACGTCCGCGACGCCCGGGTGCACGTCCCCGACGATCTTGCCGTGCTCGTCGCGGCTCACGCCGACGTCGAGGACGGCGGCGCCCGGGCGGATGTCCGCCGGCTTGATCAGGTGCGGCGAGCCGGCCGCGGCCACGACCACGTCGGCCTGCCGGAGGTGCCCGGCGAGGTCGCGGGTGCCGGTGTGGCACTGGGTGACCGTGGCGTTCTCGGACTTGCGGGTGAGCATCAGCGGCAGCGACCGGCCGATGGTGACGCCGCGCCCGACGACCACGACGTGTGCCCCGTTCAGCTCCACGCCGAACTGGCGCAGCAGCCGGATGACGCCGTTCGGGGTGCAGGGCAGCGGCGCGGGCTCGTTGAGCACGAGCCGGCCGAGGTTCGTGGGGTGCAGCCCGTCGGCGTCCTTGGCCGGGTCGATCAGCTCCAGCACCCGGTTCTCGTCGATGTCACGCGGCAGCGGCAACTGCACGATGTAGCCGGTGCAGTCCGGGTCCTCGTTCAGCTCGCGGACGACCGCCTCGATCTGCTCCTGCGTCGCCGTCGCGGGCAGTTCGCGCTGGATCGAGGCGATGCCGATTTCGGCGCAGTCGCGGTGCTTGCCCGCGACGTACTTCTGGCTGCCCGGGTCGTCGCCGACCAGGAGGGTGCCGAGGCCGGGCGTGACACCCCGGCCCTTGAGCGCCTGCACGCGCGTGGCAAGCTCGGACTTGATCGCGGCCGCGGTGGCCCTGCCGTCGAGAATCTGGGCGGTCATGGCCCCATCCTCCCCGATGCTGCGGGTAACAGACCAATCAGCCGGTCTGGACAGCCGTCCTCGGGCCAGGTCAGTGTGTCAGTACGTCCATAACCGCGGAAGAAGGGCACCGTGAGCCTCCCCGACCAGAACAACCCCTACGGCGGGCCCCAGGGCCAGCAACAGCAGGCGCAGCAGCAACCACCGCAGCAGCCTGCCCAGCAGCAGCCTTACGGCTATCCGCAGTACCCCGGCGCCGGCCAGCCGTATCCGGCGTACCCGGGCGGCCCCGGCCCGTACGGCGACGGCGGCGGCTACCCGACGAGCATCCCGGGCAAGGCGACCGCCGCCCGCATCATGATGTTCATCTCGGCCGGTCTGCAGACCCTGCTCTCGCTCCTGCTGCTCATCGGCATCGCGGTGGCGAAGGATGATTTCGAGGACGGCTTCCAGGAAGGCTCGGGCGTCGAGGTCCCGGCCGAGGCGGTGGCCGTGGTCGCCGGCATCTACCTGGTGCACGCGATCCTGGGCATCGTCCTCGCCTCGCTCTTCGGCAGGGGCGCGGCCGGCGTGCGCGTCGGCAGCATCGTGTGGCTGAGCTTCCTCATCCTCTTCGGCGTGCTGGCGCTCCCGCTCGGCATCATCTGGATCGCGCTCGGCATCATCTCGATCGTGATGGTCGCGAACCGCGACTCCGGGCGCTGGTTCGGGCGCCCCAGGCCGTGACTTTCGTTACGTATACGGACGGAGCCCCGCCGGCGAAGGCGGGGCTCCGTTCGTCTGGGCCGTCCGTGTCGTCCGGGCCGTCCGGCCCGGCGGTCCTCAGTGGTAGAAGTGCCGTGCGCCGGTGAGGTACATGGTCACGCCCGCCTTCTGCGCGGCCTCGATCACCTGCTCGTCGCGGATCGAGCCGCCCGGCTGCACCACGGCCCGTACCCCCGCGTCGAGCAGCACCTCAAGCCCGTCGGGGAACGGGAAGAAGGCATCCGAGGCGGCGTACGCCCCCGCCGCGCGCTCCGCCCCCGCGCGCTGCACGGCGAGCTTCGCCGAGTCGACGCGGTTGACCTGACCCATGCCGACGCCCACGGTGGCGCCGTCCTTCGCCAGCAGGATCGCGTTGGACTTCACCGCGCGGCACGCCCGCCAGGCGAACGCCAGGTCGGCGAGGCCCGCCGCGTCGAGGCCGGCACCCGCGGCGAGCTGCCATCCGGCCGGGTCGTCGCCCGCGGCCTGGAAGACGTCCCGCTCCTGCACCAGCAGCCCACCGTCGACGGGCCGGAACTCCTGGCCGCGCTGCGGCGTCCCGGCGCTGCGCAGGATGCGGATGTTCTTCTTCCGCGTCAGCGCCTCCAGCGCCCCGTCCTCGTACTCCGGCGCCACGATGACCTCGGTGAAGATCTCCGCGACCTGCTCGGCCATCGCCTTCGACACCGGCCGGTTGACGGCGATCACGCCGCCGTACGCGGACACGGGGTCGCAGGCGTGCGCCTTGCGGTGCGCCTCGGCGACGTCGTCGGCGACGGCGATGCCGCAGGGGTTGGCGTGCTTGATGATGGCGACGCAGGGGCGCTCGTGGTCGTACGCGGCACGGCGCGCGGCCTCGGTGTCGACGTAGTTGTTGTACGACATCTCCTTGCCGTGCACCTGCTCGGCGCCGGGCAGTCCTGCGCCGGAGCCGTCGGTGTAGAGGGCCGCGGCCTGGTGCGGGTTCTCGCCGTAGCGCAGGGGGTTCAGCCGGGTGTAGGCGGCGCCGACGAAGTCCTGCGGTCCTTCGTCCGCGGGGGCGTAGTCCGCGGCGAACCAGTTGGCCACGGCCACGTCGTACGCCGCCGTGTGCTGGAACGCCTCCGCCGCGAGCCGCTTGCGCTGCGCCAGGTCGAAGCCGCCGTCCCCGACGGCCTTGAGCACCTCGTCGTAGCGCGCCGGGTTGACGACGACGGCGACCGACGGGTGGTTCTTCGCCGCGCCCCTGACCATCGACGGGCCGCCGATGTCGATCTGCTCGACGCACTCGTCGGGCGAGGCGCCGGAGGCGACGGTCTCGGCGAACGGGTAGAGGTTGCTCACCAGCAGCTCGAACGGCTCGACGCCCAACTCCGCGAGCTGCCGCCGGTGGTCATCGAGGCGCAGGTCGGCGAGGAGCCCGGCGTGCACCCGCGGGTGCAGCGTCTTGACCCGGCCGTCCAGGCACTCGGGGAAGCCGGTCAGCTCCTCGACCTTCGTCACCGGCACTCCGGCGGCCGCGATGCGCGCGGCCGTCGAGCCGGTGGAGACGAGCGCGACCCCGGCCCCGTGCAGCCCGCGGGCCAGCTCCTCCAGGCCGGTCTTGTCGTAGACGCTGATCAGCGCGCGGCGTACCGGCCGCCGGGAGTCAGCCCCGGCAGCCTCTTCCGACGCGGAACCTGCCTTGCCCGGGGACCCAGAATTACTCACCGAACCGAACCTTTCGATCCTCGACGCGGTACCCGTCCCGGGCCAGCCGGCCCACGACGTCGACGAGCAGCCGCCGTTCGACTGCCTTGATGCGCTCGTGCAGCGCCTCGCCCCCGTCCCTGTGGTCCTCCTCGCGGACCTCGACCGCGCCCTGCGCGATGATCGGGCCGGTGTCGACGCCTTCGTCGACGAAGTGGACGGTGCACCCGGTGACCTTCACGCCGTGCGCGAGCGCGTCGCGTACGGCGTGGGCGCCGGGGAAGCTGGGGAGCAGCGCGGGGTGGGTGTTGATGAACCGGCCGCCGAAGCGGGCCAGGAACTCCTTCCCCACGATCTTCATGAACCCGGCCGAGACCACGAGGTCCGGCTCGTACGCGGCCGTGGCCTCGGCCAGCGCCCGGTCCCACTCGGCGCGGGTGGCGAAGTCCTGGACCCGGCAGACGAACGTCGGCAGCCCGGCGCGCTCCGCGCGCAGCAGCCCGGCGGCGCCGGCCTCCGCGGTGCGGTCGGCGCCGACCGCGACGACCTCGGCGCCGTAGGCGTCCGCCCCCTGCGCGGCGACGGCGTCGAGCAGGGCCTGAAGATTCGTACCCGAGCCGGAGACGAGCACGACGAGGCGGGCGGGCGCATGCGGAACCACGGGGGATCTCTCTTCGGCGGGCGATTGTGTGTCCGTACGAGCCGCGAGACCCTGGGGTGCCAGGGGTCCCGGGGAGGGGCGGCGGACGTCTGCCACCATACCGGGCGTCCCCTGGCGGGGCCGCGCCAGGCCGGGCGGGGTAGCGTCTCCGGTAGCAGTTACGCGCGCCCGCGCACGCGCCCCGGCCGCGCGGGCAGACGACCTGAGGAGACGACGCCGTCCAGATGCAGCAGGACCGACGCCGCAGCGCGGCCCTCCGACGCCCCGTCCCCGCAGCGGCCGGGGGCCCTTCGCAGTCCCCCGGCTGGTTCGGCGCGCCCCGGGACGTGCTCGTGCCCGGACAAGGCGGCGTCGTGTACCGCGACTCCAGGCCGCCGTCGGACCCCGAGGCGCCGGCGCCGCCGCCGGAGGACGGCGGGCAGGGCACGCAGGGCGGCCAGGGGGCGCCGGGCGGCCAGGGGGCGCCGGGCGGCCAGGGGGCGCCGGGCGGCCAGGGCGGACAGGGGCAGCAGCCGCAGGGCGGGCCGCAGTACGGGCCCGGGCCTTACGGTGCTCCGCCGCAGGGGCCGCCGCAGATCGGTCCCGGGCCGCAGGACGCGCCGCCGCAGGGGCAACGGCCGCAGGGACCGCAGGGATCGCCCGGTGGCGGCGGCCAGGGCGGTCCGCAGCACGGCGGCCAGGGCGGTCAGGACGGCCAGGGCAACGGGCAGAACGGCGGGCAGGACCAGCCGCCGCCCCCGTGGGGCAACCAGTGGAGCAGCCACCAGCCGCCCCCCGGGCACGGCGGTTGGGGCGGCGGCGACCACGGCCAGCAGGGCACCGGCGGCCCGCAGGGCCAGGGCCAGGGCCCCGGCGGCTCCGGCGACGGGTCGGGGCCCGGCCGCGACAAAGGCCGGGACAACGGCGACGGGCCGGGGAAGAACCTGCGCTGGGACCCGACCGACCCGGTGCAGCGCCGCTCGCGGTACGCGCTGCTCGCCGGCATGTGGGGCTTCTTCTTCGCCCTGTTCAACTGGTGGCCGCTGGCCCTGCTTCTCGGTTCGCTCGCCCTCTACTGGGGCATCGACGCGCTCCGCGGCAAGTCCCGCGCGCCGGGCAACGGTGCGGCCGCCAACGGCCGCGCCAACGGCGGCGGCACGGACGCCTACGGCCAGCCCGTACAGCGCCAGGCCCGGGGCGGCCGCCCGCACACCACGGCGGCGATCACCGGCATCGTGGCGGCGGGCATCACGCTGTCCATCGTGCTCATCGGGTTCTCGGTGCAGATCGCGTACCGCGACTACTTCAACTGCCGCAGCGATGCGCTCACCGAGGCGTCGAAGGAGCACTGCAGCAACGAACTGCCCAAGCCCCTGCGGACGTTCTTCGAGCGCGACTGAGCGCGGGCCGCGGAGCAGTCAGTCAGGTACGTGCCCGGGCGCCCCGCTGCGGCGGCGCCCGGGCACGGTGCGTACGGAGGTGTGGGCTCCTGCCGTACGGTGCCGACTCGCGCCGTACGGCATCGGTTCCTCTCGTACGGCGTCAGTCGCCGCCCGGTTCCTCCTCCCACTCCTCCGCCAGTCGCGAACGCGGCTCCCAAAGCGGCCAGTCCTGCCGCCCCCACGTCCACCGCCGCGCCCGCATCCGCCCGCCGGGCGCCGCCACCGACGTCGGCACCGGCAGCGGCGCCGCGCCGCGCAGCCGGACGGCCCGTACCGTGAGCGCCACCGGCACCCCGACCACCGCCGTCCACGCCACCGCCGCACCACCGGCCTGCCACCACACCGGGCCGAAGGCCGCCAGCGTCTCCGTGCCGAGCGGCCCGCCGGCGAGCCACGCCACCGCTGCCGTGCCCGCGCCGCAGCCGAGCGCCGCCAGCGCCGTCACCCCCACCGTGGGCCACCACCGCCAACCCGGCTCCCGCTCCCTCGCCACCGGCGCCGCGGCCCGCCCCGCGAAGCACCCGACGACGATCCCCGCCGCCACAGGCACCGCCGCGAGGACCCAGGTCAGCGGCCCGCCGGGGCCCTCCCCCGGCACCGCGGCGAGCAGCGGGAAGACGGGCTGCACGGGGTAGTCGGCGGCACCGAGCGGCGTCACCGTGCTCCCCGCCCCGACGGCGAAGCCGGGCCCGAGCCCGTACGCCGCCGCCCACATCGCGGCGTTCGGCAGCAGCGCCAGCGCGAGGAGGAAGACGCCGAACCGGCCGGAGACCGTCGTGGACAGGGAGAGGAAGTGCTCCTGCGCGACGGCCGCGTGGGCGACCAGCGCGACCGCGCACAGCAGCGCCCCGCCGCCGAGCAGCGCGACGACCCCTGCCGCGCCCGCCCGCGCGGCGGCCTCCGCGCGCGGCGCCGCCCCGGCCCGGGCGTCGGCGGCGCCCGGGTGCCAGCGGCGGGGCAGCAGCACGGCGGGCGTCCCGGCCGCGGACCACACCCCGGCGGCGGTGGCCGCCGCCACCGTCAGCGGCACCACGGCGGCGACGCCGAGCGGCGCGGCGCGCAGCGGCCCGGCCAGCGCATAGCCGGTGACCCCGGCGGCGACGACGAGGTAGCCGCAGGCCACCCACGCGCCGGTGGCCAGCGGCGCGAGCTGCGGCCTGCCTTCCTGCGGGGTGAGCGCATCGCGCGCACCGCGGTGCAGGAGGAAGACCGGCAGCGCCGTGAGCAGCAGCGGGGTGAGGCCGACGGGGGCGGGTGTGCCGGTGCGCGTCTCGGTGCGTACGAGATCGGCGCCGTGGGCGAGAAGCCACAGGTCGGCGACGATGTGCAGGGCGCCGCCCGGGCCGCTGTCGGGGTACGGGGACGTGATCCACAGCAGCAGCACGAGCACGGCGAGAAGGCCGAGGCCGAGGCCGGCGGCGAGGAAGCCGCTCGCCAGCGCCGCGGCGACGGCGGCGCCGCGGGCGCCCTGGGCCTGGCGCCGGGGAGATAACGACGGGGCGAGGTCGGTCAATTGACTCACGGCCGCCATGGTGTCAAATTAACCCGTTTCGCCCTGGTAACGAGCGTTTGCCCGTCGTGTTGGCCACGATGGTGCTATGGACCCTGACATATCCCCGCCGCCCGGGCCCCCGGTCCCGCTCGGGCCCCGGGAGAGGCGCCGGCGGCGGCGCGGGCAGGGGCGGTCTCCCGATCTGGAGGACACCGAAGAGATCCCGGTCGTGGGCGTGGCCGGGGCGGGGGCGGATGCGTGGACCGGAGGGACTGGAGCATACGGTCTCGGGCCGGCCGGGGGGACGCCCCGGAACCGCGCCGCGGCGGGCCGGGCGCACCGGGTCGGCGTGTACGGGAACAGGGCGTACCGCGCCGGGCGTCGGGCCGCCGCCGCGCGGAACTCCGCCGCCGCCGACACCACGGCCGCCGCCGCGGAGGCCGCGTACGACGCGCTCTACCAGCGCTGCGCCGCCGACGTCACCCGGCACACGTACCTGCTCACCGGCGACCACGCCCTGACCCGCGAGGCCGTCGAGCACGCCTTCCACCTGGCGTGGGAGCAGTGGCCTGAGGTGGCCTCGGACCGGGATCCGCCGGGGTGGGTGCGGGCGGCTGCGTTCGGTTACGTGCAGGAGCCCTGGGAGTGGCTGCGCGCCCGGTGGCGGCGCCGAACGCGGCGCGGGGTGGCTGTTGGAGGGGAGGAGACGGGCCCGGACGAGACGTGCGGGGAGTTGGGCTGCGGTGAGGAGGCGGACCGGCGGGTGTTCGCGGCGCTGCGGGCGCTGCCGCAGTCGTACCGCAGTGCCGTCGTCGTCTACGACGTCGTCGGGCTCGACCTGCCCGAGGCCGCCGCCGAGCTGGAGGCCAGCACCCTGGCCGCCGCGGGGCGGGTCACGCACGCGCACGAGGCGCTGGCCGAGGCCGTGCCGGAGCTGGGGGCGCTGCCGGAGCGCAGGCGGGCGGAGGAGCTGCGCGCCCGGCTGCGGCGGTTCGCCGCGGCGCAGCCGATACGCACCCTGCCCCCGGGCGCGGCGCGGCAGCGCAGCGAGGCCCGTACGGACCGGCAGTTGCGCCGCTACGCCCTGCTGGCCGCCGTCATCTTCCTGCTCGCCGCCGTCGTCTCCGTCATCGGTGAGGTCCAGGCCCGCAACAGAGCCACGTCGCCCGTGAAGCCCGCGTGGCTGACCGGCCGGTCCGTCTGGCCGCCCGCCACCGGCACCGGCGCCCCGTCCGCACCGGGATCCCGCACCCCGGGCCCCGCCGGCGGCCCCGGCTACGGCCCGCCCGCCGCGCCGCTCGCGCCGGGTCCAGCCGCCGCGCCCGCCGGCGGGCAGGACCACCCGTCCGCGGGACCGGTCCGCGGCACGTCAGGTTGACGCACGCCTGCCCCGGCACGCGCGAGCGGGCCTGCCCCGGGTGGGGCGGGCCCGCTCGCGTTCCGTAACGGGGCCTCTGCCGAGACCTGCGCGGCGAGCCGCGTCAGCCCGCCAGCACCTCGCGGGCCAGCCGCGCCGTCTCCGACGGCGTCTTGCCGACCTTCACGCCCGCGGCCTCCAGGGCTTCCTTCTTCGCCTGGGCCGTGCCCGAGGAGCCGGAGACGATGGCGCCGGCGTGGCCCATGGTCTTGCCCTCGGGGGCGGTGAAGCCGGCGACGTAGCCGACGACCGGCTTGGTCACGTGGGCCTTGATGTAGTCCGCGGCCCGCTCCTCGGCGTCGCCGCCGATCTCGCCGATCATCACGATCAGGTCGGTGTCGGGGTCGGCCTCGAAGGCTTCGAGCGCGTCGATGTGGGTGGTGCCGATCACCGGGTCGCCGCCGATGCCGACGCAGGTGGAGAAGCCGATGTCACGCAGCTCGTACATCATCTGGTACGTCAGCGTGCCGGACTTCGACACCAGGCCGATCCGGCCGGGCTTGGTGATGTCCGCGGGGATGATGCCGGCGTTGGACTGGCCCGGGGTGATCAGACCGGGGCAGTTGGGGCCGATGATGCGCGTCTTGTTGCCGTTGGCACCCGCGTACGCCCAGAAGGCGGCGGTGTCGTGGACCGCGATGCCCTCGGTGATGACCACCGCGAGCGGGATCTCGGCGTCGATGGCCTCGATCACGGCGGACTTGGTGAACTTCTCCGGCACGAAGATGACGGTGACGTCCGCGCCGGTCGTGTCGACGGCCTCCTTGACGGAGCCGAAGACCGGGATCTCACTGCCGTCGAAGTCGACCTTCTGGCCCGCCTTGCGGGGGTTGACCCCGCCGACGACGTTGGCGCCGGACGCCAGCATCCGCCGCGTGTGCTTCTGGCCCTCCGAGCCGGTCATGCCCTGGACGATGACCTTGGAGTCCTTGGTGAGGAAGATAGCCATGGTTTTCTTCTGCCCTCTGTCCTTACTTGGCGGCCAGCTCGGCGGCGCGGTCGGCGGCGCCGTCCATCGTGTCCACCTGCTCGACGAGCGGGTGGTTGGCGTCGCTGAGGATCTTGCGGCCCAGCTCGGCGTTGTTGCCGTCGAGCCGCACGACCAGCGGCTTGGTGACGTCCTCGCCCTTGGTCTTGAGCAGTTCGAGGGCCTGCACGATGCCGTTGGCGACCGCGTCGCACGCGGTGATGCCGCCGAAGACGTTGACGAAGACGGACCGGACGTCCGGGTCGCCGAGGATGATCTCCAGGCCGTTGGCCATCACGTCGGCGGAGGCGCCGCCGCCGATGTCGAGGAAGTTGGCGGGCTTCACGCCGCTGTGCTTCTCGCCCGCGTACGCGACGACGTCGAGGGTGGACATGACCAGACCCGCGCCGTTGCCGATGATGCCGACCTGGCCGTCGAGCTTCACGTAGTTGAGGCCCTTGGCCTTGGCGGCGGCCTCCAGCGGGTTGGCGGCGGCCTTGTCCTCGAAAGCGATGTGGTCGGGCTGGCGGAACTCGGCGTTCTCGTCCAGCGACACCTTGCCGTCCAGCGCCAGCACCGTGCCGTCGGCGGTCTTGACCAGCGGGTTGACCTCGACCAGGAGGGCGTCCTCCTTGACGAAGACGGTCCACAGCGTCTGCAGGACCTCGACGACCTGGTCGGCGATCTCGGCGGGGAAGCGCGCGGCGTCGACGATCTCGCGGGCCTTGGCCTCGGTCACGCCCTCGTTGGCGTCGACGGGGATCTTGGCCAGCGCCTCCGGCTTGGTGGCCGCGACCTCCTCGATGTCCATGCCGCCCTCGACGGAGGCCATGGCGAGGAAGGTGCGGTTGGCGCGATCGAGGAGATACGACACGTAGTATTCGTCGGCGATGTCCGCGGTCTGGGCGAGCATCACCTTGTGGACCGTGTGGCCCTTGATGTCCATGCCCAGAATCTGGCCGGCCTTCTCGACGGCGTCGTCGGGGTCGGACGCCAGCTTCACGCCGCCCGCCTTGCCCCGGCCGCCGGTCTTGACCTGGGCCTTGACGACGGCGCGACCGCCGAGCTCCGCGGTCACCTGGCGCGCCGCCTCGGGCGTGTCGATGACTTCGCCGGCCAGCACCGGTACACCATGCTTGGCGAAGAGATCCCTCGCCTGGTACTCGAACAGATCCACGCGCGTCCGTCCCTTGTGATTCAGTCGTGTCGCGTTGTAATGGCAGGGTCGCCTTGCAGATTAGCCCTGCCCGACAGCCCGGCATAAATTCGGGGTCACACCGGCGCGGTGAGAACGGTCACAAGTGCGGTCCCCGTGTGAGCGGGTACGGATGGGGCACGGGGGACTGCTCTCCGCGTCCCGCTACGTCGCCGCGGGGACGGGCAGCGGGCGGCCTTCCAGCGCCGCCGCCATCACCTCGGGGAACAGCTCGGGCGTACAGGCGAACGCGGGTGCGCCGAGGGCGGCGAGCGCGGCCGCGTGATCACGGTCATACGCGGGCGCCCCCTCGTCGGAGAGCGCGAGCAGCGCGACGAACTGCACGCCGGACGCCTTCATCGCGGCGACCCGCTTCAGCATCTCCTGGCGTATGCCGCCCTCGTACAGGTCGCTGATGAGCACGACCACGGTGTCGGCGGGGCGGGTGATGCGCTGCTGGCAGTAGGCGAGCGCCCTGTTGATGTCCGTACCGCCGCCGAGTTGGGTGCCGAAGAGCACGTCGACGGGGTCACTGAGCTGGTCGGTGAGGTCGACGACCGCGGTGTCGAAGGCGACGAGGCGGGTGGCGAGGGAGCGCATCGAGGCGAGGACGGCGCCGAAGACGGAGGCGTAGACGACGGAGGCGGCCATGGAGCCGGACTGGTCGATGGCGAGGACGACTTCCTTGCGGACGGAGCGGGCGGCGCGCGCGTAGCCGACGAGGCGCTCGGGGACGACGGTGCGGTGCTCGGGGACGTAGTGCTTGAGGTTGGCGCGGATGGTGCGGTCCCAGTCGATGTCGCGATGCCGGGGGCGCTGCACGCGGGCGGCCCGGTCGAGGGCGCCGGTGAGGGTGGCGCGGGTGCGGGCGGCGAGCTTGCGCTCCAGGTCGTCGGTGACCTGCCGGACGACGGTGCGGGCGGTCTCGCGGGCCTCGTCGGGCATGGCCTTGGCGAGGGAGAGGAGCGTGCCGACGAGGTGCACGTCGGGCTCGACGGCGGCGAGCATCTCGGGCTCCAGGAGGAGCGAGGCGATGCCGAGGCGGTCGATGGCGTCGCGCTGCATGACCTGGACGACGGGCGTCGGGAAGTACTCCCGCACGTCGCCGAGCCACCGGGCCACCTGCGGGGCGGACCCGCCGAGCCCGGCCCGCCGCCGGCCGCTGCGGCCGGGTTGCTCTGCGCCCCCGTAGAGAGCGGCCAGCACCTGATCCATCCCGGCGTCGTCCCTGCCCAGCGCGGCCCCGGTCCCGTCCCCGCCGCCTTCACCGCCCAGCACCAGCCGCCACCGCCGCAGCCGCTCTCCCGCGGGGGCGGCGGGAGTGGCAGGTGCGGGAGTCGGGGTCGCGGGCGCGGGGTCGGCGGGGGTAGGCATCGAGGGCTCCTCCTGGGGGGTGTGGGGGTGGGGTGGCGAACCGGGGGTCGGATTCCCTTCGTTGCGGGCTGCGTGCCGGGTCACTGTTGTCCCTTCTCGGTGCCGAGCAGGGCCTGGAGCGCGGGCAGGACGGCGGCCGCGCGGGCGGTGTCGATCTCGTCGGCGAAGCCCGGCAGGCCCTCCGGCTCCGCCGGGCCCGCGGCGGAGGCGCCGCGGCGCACCAACTCGCCGATGGCGCGCCGGGCCCCCGGCTCGTACTCGGCGAACGTCCGCCGCAGCAGCGGCAGCACGTCCGTGAAGGCGTCACCGGACAACCCGGTCAGCCAGCCGTCGACCAGCGCGAGCAGCCGCTCGTCGTGGACGAGGAGCATGCCGCCGTCGCCGCCGAGGAAGCCCTCGACCCATGCGGCGGCGTCCGCGGGCGGCACGGCGTGCGACAGCGCGAGGCCCATGACCCGCTCCGCCTCTGCGGCCGGCATCCGGCCACCGTCGAGAAGCAGCCGCACGGCCCGGCCCCTGATGAGCCCGGGCACGGCGTCCCGGCCCGCCAGCACCCGCAACGCACCGGCCCACCGCCCCCGCAGCGAACCGGCCGTGTCCGGGGCCGTCTTCCTCGCCACCGCGCCATCACCGGCTGCTTTTCCGTCATCACTCCCCGCGTCCGTTCCACGCCCTCCGTGCACCGCACCGCCGGAGGCGTCCCCATCCGAACCGGCGTCTCCCGGCCCCGCGCCCGCGTCCAGCAGCGCCACCGCCGCGTGCACCGCGTCGACGTACGTACGCATCTCCTGCGCCCCGTCCGCGTCGAGCCCCACGCACGCGGCCGGGAGGCCGACGAAGATGCGGTCGGCCAGACCCGTGGCGACCTCCGCGAGCGCCGCGGTCTCCGTGCCGCGGACGTCGCCGTAGCGGACGGAGCGGGCCAGCGCCGGGAGGGCCGCGGCCAGGTGGCCGACGTCGGTGTCGAGCGCGGCGCGGTCGGCGAGTGCCCGCATGGCGACCGGCAGGGCGTCGGTCAGCTCGGCGAGCAGGCACTGCTCGGCCAGCGCCGTCACCTGTGCCAGCGAACCGGCCTGCGCCGCCTCGTACTCGGCCTTGGCCGTGGCCGCCGCGACCACCGTCGTGCCCCAGAGCGCCGCCTCCACGACGCGTACGGACAGGTCCGGCTCCCACCGCAGGCTCCACGTCTCGCGGAACGTGCCGGTGCTCGCCCGGGAGGCCGCGGGCACGCCCCAGTCGATGCCGAGCAGCCGCAGCCGGTGCAGGAGGCGGCTGCGCCCGGCGTCGGTCTCCTTGCGCAGGTCGAGCTGCAGTTCGCGCTCCTCCGCCGCCGGCTTGAGCCGCAACGCCCGCTGCGTACGCGCCAGATCCCGCTGCAGCGGGACGGCGGGCGCCGACTCCGGCACCTCGCCGAGCGCGTCCCCCACGACGAGCCGGTCGGCGACGAGCGCCAGCGGCACCTCGGAGCCGTCGCACATCACGGCCCGTACGGCGTCGAGCGTCTCGGCCAGCCCGGCGAGCGGGCGGCCCCGCATCGTGGCCAGCGCGGTGGCCAGCCGGACGGCCTCGATGACGTGCGCCGACGAGACCGTACGGCCCTCCGCGCGCAGCAGGTCGGCGACCTTGATCAACCAGCGCTCGATGGGCCGGTCCTGTACCTCGAAGAGATGCGCGTACCAGCCGGGGGAGTCGATACCCGCCCCGTAGCCGCTCTGCCGCGCCAGCCGGCGGTGGGTCCACGGCACCCAGGCCACCTCGGTCCTGACCTTGGGCAGGCCCTTGAGCAGACGGCGGTCGGCGGTGACGGTGGTACGGGCCCGCAGCGCGGGCACGTGCCACGCGCCGCAGACGACGGCGACCTGCCCGTCGAACTCGCGCCGCGCCTCCCGCAGCCGCAGCCGCATGTGCGCTTCGCGCACCAGGTCCCGGTCGTGCCCTCCGTCCCCGTACCGCTCGCGCAACGCGCCCATCGCCTCGCCCAGCGCGACGAACGTCGCGGCGACATCACCGCTGCCCGCCGCGGAGGCGGCCTGACCGCGGAGGTCCGCGGTGGCGGCGGAGCCGTCGGCGGCCGACGCCGAGGCGTCCCCCGCATCGGTCTCCGGCGCCGCGCGACCGCGCCGCTCCCCCGCTTCCGCACCCGGTTTCGGCATGCGGTGCTCGATCGCGTCCTCCCACCACCGCTCCGGGTCGTCGTAACCGGCGGCCTCCGCGAGGACCGCCAGCGGGTCGATGCGCAGCGCCTCGGGGTCGGGCCCCGGCCCTTCCCCTCCCTTGCCTCCTGCTCCGTCCCCCTCGTCGGGCCGGCCCCCCTCCGGTCCTTCGCCCGGCCCCGGCCCGCCCGGGGCCAGTCGGCCGGCGCCGGCCATCGCGAGGGTGTGGGTGGCGGGGAGGTCGATGAAGCGGACCGGGACGCCGTGGCGCAGCGCCCAGCGGATCGCGACCCACTCCGGCGAGAAGTGCGCCAGCGGCCAGAACCCCGCCCGCGCCGGCTCGTCCACGGCGTGGGCCAGCAGCGCGACGGGCGGCCGCATGTCCTCCTCTCCGGCGAGCCCGACGATCGCGTCCGCCTCCGGCGGCCCCTCGATGAGCACGACCCGCGGCCGGTACGCGTCCAGCGCCGCGGCGACTCCGCGCGCGGAGCCGGGCCCGTGGTGCCGCACGCCGAGCAGCAGCGGCTCGACGGCCGCGGCGCTCCGCGTGCTCCCCTCCTCCACACCGCTCACAGCCCGCTCCCCCTCCACGACCCCGACTCCCCCGCCCAAGCGCTCCGCACCCCTCCCTGCCACGCCTGCGGCGACTCCCCCGGCCACGGTTTCCGCGCTCCTCCCCGCCAGGCGCCCGGCGGCTTCCCCGGCCACGGTCCGCGCGGCTCCCCCGGCCGCGGGCGCCGCGCCTCCCCCTGCCAGGTGTCCCGTGTCCTCCTGCCGGGCGTCGGCGAACTCCTCGCCCGCGTACGCCTCTTCCGCCACCCTCACCCCCTCACTCCCTTCCTTACTTCTTTATGTCCGGCACTCGGGTGGGGTCAGGCCGTGAGCTCGCGGCAGGCGCGGTAGAAGTCCTTCCAGCCGTCACGCTCGCGGACGACCGTTTCCAGGTACTCCTGCCACACCACGCTGTCCGCCGCCGGATCGCGGACCACCGCGCTCTGGATGCCCGCCGCCACGTCGCTCGCGCGCAGCACCCCGTCGCCGAAGTGCGCCGCCAGCGCGAGGCCGCCGGTGACCACGGATATCGCCTCGGCCGTCGACAGCGTCCCGGACGGGGACTTGACCTTCGTGCGGCCGTCGGACGTCTCCCCGTCGCGCAGTTCACGGAAGACCGTGACGACCCTGCGGATCTCGTCGACCGCCTCGGGGACCGGCGGGAGCTGGAGGGAGGCGCCGATCTGGGCGACGCGCTGGGTGACGATGCCGACCTCGTCCTCGGGGGACGCCGGGAGCGGCAGCACCACCGTGTTGAAGCGGCGGCGCAGGGCGCTCGACAGCTCGTTGATCCCGCGGTCGCGGTCGTTGGCCGTCGCGATGACGTTGAACCCCCGCACCGCCTGGACCTCTTCGCCCAGCTCCGCGATCGGCAGGGTCTTCTCGGACAGGATCGTGATGAGCGAGTCCTGCACGTCGGCGGGGATACGGGTCAGCTCCTCGACCCGCGCCGTCATGCCCTCCGCCATCGCCCGCATCACCGGGCTGGGCACCAGCGCCTCCCGGCTGGGTCCTGCGGCCAGCAACTGCGCGTAGTTCCACCCGTAGCGGATCGCCTCCTCCGGGGTGCCCGCCGTCCCCTGCACGAGCAGCGTGGAATCGCCGCTGACGGCGGCGGCCAGGTGCTCCGAGACCCAGGTCTTCGCCGTGCCGGGCACGCCGAGGAGCAGCAGCGCCCGGTCCGTCGCCAGCGTGGCGACCGCCACCTCCACGATCCGGCGCGGGCCGATGTACTTGGGCGTGATGGCCGTGCCGTCCGGGAGCGTGCCGCCCAGCAGATACGTGGACACCGCCCACGGCGACAGCCGCCAGCGCGGCGGCCTCGGCCGGTCGTCCGCGGCGGCGAGGGCCGCCAGTTCATGCGCGAAGGCGTCCTCGGCGTGCGGCCGCAGCGCGGCGTCGGCGGCCGCGGACCCGCCGGTGCCCGCGGACCCCGCGGACTCCGGAGCCCCGCCCGCCTCGCCGCTGCCCCCGATGGCCGCGCCTGCCCCTGTCGTGGTCGTCATCGTCCCCTCCTCGCCGACTCGGTCGCAGCCGCCGCCCGCTACCGCCGCGGTGACTGCGGAAACCACCTTGCCGCACGGCACTGACACCGCCCCCGTGTCTGTGGATATCGCAGGTCAGAGCCGTTGTCAGTGGGGGGTCGTAGCGTCGTGGGCATGGAGGGGCTGAGCGAACGGTGGAGCGTGGATCAGGTGTGGGGGCTGGCGCCTGACGCCTCGTCACGTACGGCGGGCAGCAAGCTCGCCGCGGCCGGGCCGTGGGCGGAGTCCGGGGCCGCGGGCGAGGCGGTGTGGGGGCTGTGCCGCGGGAGCGGGAGCAGGCCGTATCAGACGGTGGTGGATCTGCAGGGCCCGGCGTACAAGTGCAGTTGCCCGAGCCGGAAGTTCCCGTGCAAGCACGCGCTGGGGCTGCTGCTGCGCTGGGCGCAGGGCGACGTGCCCGAGACCCCGGCGGAAGCGCCGGCCCCGGAGTGGGCGGCGGAGTGGCTGGCGAGCCGCCGGGAGAAGGCGGAGCGGAAGGCCGCCGCCGAGCCCGCGGCGGAGCGGACCCCGGATCCGGCGGCGGCGGCCGAGGCGCGGCGGCGGGCGGAGCAGCGGCGGCAGCGGATCGCCGCGGGGGCCGCGGAGCTGGAGCAGCGGCTGGCGGACCTGCTGCGCGACGGGCTGGCGACGGCGCCGCGGGGCGCGGTGTGGGAGGAGACGGCGGCGCGGATGGTCGACGCGCAGGCGCCCGGGCTGGCGGCGCGGGTGCGCGAGTTGGGGACGCTGCCGGCTTCGGGACCGGGGTGGCCTGCGCGCCTGCTCGCCGAGTGCAGCCTGCTGCATCTGCTCGACCAGGGGTTCCTGCGGCTGGACGAGCTGCCGGAGCCGCTGGCGGCGACGGTGCGGGCGCGGGTGGGCCTGACGGTCGACGCCGCGGGGCTGCTGCGCGGCGGCACGCTGCGGGACGACTGGCTGGTGCTGGCCCAGGAGGACGCCGATGACGGCAAGTTGGTCACGCGCCGCATCTGGCTGTGGGGCGCGGGCACGGAGCGGATGGCGCTGCTGCTGGCGTACGGGGCGGCGGGCCGGGCGCCGGAGCAGTCGCTGCCGACGGGGCTGGTGCTGGACGCGGAGCTGGCCTATTACCCGGGCGCGTATCCGCTGCGCGCGGCGCTCGGCACGGTCCACGCGGGCCCGCGGACCCCGGCGGCGAGGGGCGGCCGGGAGGAGCGGGCCGTGCCGCCGGGGGCCGGGATCGCGGCGGTGGCCGCGGCGTACGGGGCGGCGCTGGCGGCGGACCCGTGGCTGGAGGGGATACCGGCGGTCCTCACGGACCTGGTCCCGGTGCCGGAAGAGGGGGACGAGGGCTGGCAGTTGGCCGAGCGCACGGGTGACCGCGCGCTGCCGCTCCACCCGGCCGCGGGCCGCGGCCCGGGTGTGTGGCAGCTCCTCGCGGTGTCGGGGGGCGGCCCGGTCACGGTCTTCGGCGAGTTCGGCCACGCGGGCTTCCGCCCGCTGACCACATGGTCGGCGGGCACGGCGGTCCCGCTGACGGGCGCAGTCGCCGCGGTGGCGGATGCGGGGGCGCCGATCGCGGCGGCGAAGGGCGGAGGCGCATGGCGCTGACGCGGGATCGGGAGGAGGTGCGGCGCGACGGACCGGCGGTGGCCGGCCGGCTCGGCGCGAGGCGTACGGGACAGGTGGCGGCTGTCGTGGCATATCCGCGCAGGTGCGGGGTTCGGGCGGGGTGCGGGTCTTCTGAGGAGGTCGTATGACCGTGGGGACGCAGGTCTTCGGGGGCTGGGGGGAGTTGGTCGGTGCGGCTGTCGTGGGAGGCGGGCGGCGGGGGGTCGACGAGGGGGCGCTGCTCGACGCCGCCGCCGCGGCCACCGTGCGGCGGCGGGCCGGGGTCGTGCCGGGCCCCGCGCGGCGGCTGCCCGAGCCCGCCGCGCACGATCCGCGGCCGCGGCTGCCCGCCGCCGCGCGACGGCGGCTCGCCGCACTGCTCGCGGACCGCTCCGGTACGGGCGGCGGCACCCGGCGGCGCGGGCCCGCTCCCGACCTCGCCGAGCTGATACCGGAGTGGCTGCGGCACGCCGTCGAGTGCGGCTACCAGTCGCCGCCCGAGTTGCTGCCCGCGCTGCTCGACGCCGCCCGGGCCCGTATCGACCTGCGGCCGCACGCGCTGGCCCTCGCCGGGCCGCGCGGGCTGTGGCTCGCCGAGCGGGCGCCGCAGTGGGCGCCGCTGCTGCGCGACGGCGCCGCCGGGCCCGCGCTGCCCGACCCGCGCGACGCGGGCGCCGTCCGCGCGCTGTGGGAGGAGGGGCCGCGGACCGGCGGGCCGGGGACCAGCCAGGTGCGCGGTGCGCTCTTCGCCGAGGTGCGCAGGGCCGACCCCGCGGGTGCCGTCGAGTTGCTGACCACGACGTGGTCCGCCGAGAAGGCCGAGGACCGGCTCGCGTTCGTGGAGCTGCTGCGCACGGGGCTGTCCCTCGCCGACGAGCAGTTCCTGGAGGACGCCCTGGCCGATCGCAGCCGAGGCGTACGGGCCGCGGCGGCCGAACTCCTCGCCGGGCTCCCCGGTTCCGCGCTAGCCGGGCGGATGGCCGCGCGGGTGCGGTCGCTGGTGATGCTCGACCGCAGCGAGGAGCCGCCGGTCGTCGCGGTGGAGGCGCCCTACGAGTGCGACGCCGCCATGCAGCGGGACGGGATCGTGGCCACGCCGCCGGCGGGCATGGGCGAGCGGTCGTGGTGGTTCGGGCAGTTGGTCGCGGCGGCGCCGCTTGCGGTGTGGACGGAGGTCTTCGACGACCGGACGCCGGCGGAGGTCATCGACCTGCCCGTCGCCGACGGCTGGCGGCCCGACCTGCTCGCCGCCTGGAGCCGCGCCGCCGCCCGGCAGCACGACGCCGCCTGGGCCCGCGCCCTCCTCGGCACCGCCCCGACCTCGCCCCCGAACGAGCCGCCGCCGTTCACCGCCGGGCCGCCCTCCCCCGCGCGCATCCCCGCCCCCGGCAGCACGTCAGGCGGCGGCGAGCACGTCCCCGGGCGGGACCCGGCGCGGCTGCTCACCGCGCTGCCCGAGGCGGAACGGGCCGCGTGGGTCGCCGAGTTCATCTCGGCGCACGGCCTGTCCGAGGCGTTCCGCCTCCTGGGCGCCTGCGCCGTGCCGTGGCCGGAGGAGCTGGGCCGGGCCGTGGTCGACGCCCTGGAGATCGCGCGCGACGGCGGCAGTTACCCGTGGAGCTTCAGCGGCGTGATGGGCCTCGCGGAGCGCTGCCTCGACCCCTCGTACGCCGTCCGCCTCGAACCGCTGGCCGCGATGCACGAGGAGGCGGAGGAGAGTTCGCCGGGCGCCGCCGGGTACTGGTCGGAGGCGTTCCAGCGGCTGGTCGCCACGCTGCGGATACGCGCCGCGATGCGCGACGAGCTGACCACCCCCGCCGCCCTGCGGCCCTGAGGGACGCCCGCGCGCAGACGGTCACGCGCCGTTCCCGGTGGCGCAACGCGCCACCGGGTGCGCGCCCCCTCGGAGCGTACGCCCTACGCGCCCGCCGGCTCCCGCACGTGCGTCCGCACCCACTCCACCACTTCGGTGGTCGCCGCGCCCGGCGTGAAGATCGCCGCGACGCCCAGCCCCTTCAACTGCGGGATGTCGTCCTCCGGGATGATCCCGCCGCCGAACAGCTTGATGTCCAGCGCATCCCGCTCCCGCAGCAGCTCCACGACCTTGCCGAAGAGCGTCATGTGCGCCCCGGAGAGGATGGAGAGGCCGATCGCCTCGGCGTCCTCCTGGATCGCGGTGTCGACGATCTGCTCCGGCGTCTGGTGCAGGCCCGTGTAGATGACCTCCATGCCGGCGTCGCGCAGGGCCCGCGCGATGACCTTGGCCCCGCGGTCGTGGCCGTCGAGTCCCGGCTTGGCCACCACCACGCGGATCGGACCGGTGCCACTCATCGCTGCCTCCATCGCGCCGTCCCGCGCGTCCGTGAGTCCTTCGAGGGTGTGAACGAACGTTATCCCCAGCATCGCGCACCCCGGCCGACCGCAACATCCGGGGAGGGGGAAATCACACGGGCGGCCACCGGCAAATCGGACAGCCCTGGCCCCGGTCCTACCCTCGGGTACTCGAAAAATCGGGCAAGTGCCCCGAACGCGCCCCGGTGAAACCAAGGAAAGATTGTCGAGCCGTGGGACGCCCGGTACAGTCGCGGCAGTCTCCTGCTCCCGAGGCGAAAGAGAAGTGGTGAACGACCGTCCCCCGCCGGGCTTCCCCACCCCGGCCTCTCCCGCTGGCGACGCCTCCGCCTATGGCAGCCTCGACAGCTACGGGTACGGCTACGACACCTCCGGCCACGGCGGCGGTTCCGGTGAAGAGCCTCTCCATCACGGCTATCAGAGCTACGACGAGAGCTATGACGGCTACGACGCGGGCCACTCGGCCGCGTACGACTCGGGCACATACGCCACCACCGGCTACGAGACCGGCGGCTATCTGACGCCCGACGCCGCCCCGTCGTGGGACACCGGCGCGCAGTCCGCCGACTTCGGCGTGTACGGCACGAACGGCCTGTACGGCACGGCCGATCCCTACGCCACCGACGCCCACGCCTCCGGCGGCTACGACGTCTCCCCGCTCTGGACGGAGGCCGCCACCGACACCCCGGCCGCCGGGGTTCCGGCCGGAGGCATCCCGCGGCAGGCGGGCCCTGCCGACGAGTACGACTACGGCTATCCGTCGGCGAGCGCCCCGGCCGCGCAGTGGAACACCACGGGCGAGTGGTCCGACTGGGACACCGGCGCGCGGTACGACGGCACGCAGTACGACGCCGCGCAGCAGCACGAGGCCGCGGCGTACGACGGCACGCAGTACGAAGCCGTGCAGCACGAAGTCCCGCGGCACCCGGGCACGCAGTACGACTCCGCCGCCGGCTGGGACACCGGCCACTACGACACCGCGGCGTACGCGGAGGCGGCCACGGACACGACGGGGTACCCGGACGCCACGGCGTACGCCGAAGCCACCGCATACCCCGAGGCGTTCGGCGACACCACGGCGGCCACCGCCGCGTACGACGAGCACGCGGCCTACGCCCCGGACCTCGCGAACGCCGCGCACGCCGACCCCGACGCGACCTCCGCCTGGGACTTCGCCGCCCTCGCCGAGCACGACGGCATCGAAGGCATCGGCGGCCCCGACAAGCCGGACGGGTTCGACCACCCCGACGCGCCCGAGACCCCCACGGCGCCCGACGCCGACCCCGCCCCCGCCGCCGCGCGCCGCCCGGCCGGCGTCCCCGTCGGCCGCGCCGTACGCGCCCGCCGCCGCTGTCCCAAGCGCTCCGCGCTGCTGACCGTGGCCGTGCCGTCCATCGCCGTCGTCGGCGTGGCCGGTGTCGCCGCCGCGAGCGTCACCGGCAAGGGTGGCGCCGAGGGCGACGGCAAGACCACGCAGGCGGCCCCGGACACGGGCTCCGCGAAGGTCTCGAAGGCCAACGCCGCGCTCGACACGCAGCTTCGCGGCGTCACCGAGGACGCCGACGACTTCGCCGACCGCGCCAGCCGCACCCAGGAGCGCATCGACCTCAAGGAGAAGCAGGAGGCCGAGCGGAAGCGGGAGGCGGAGGAGGCGGCGCGCAAGGAGGCGCTGCGCCCGAAGTTCGCGGTCCCGGTCGACAGCCCCGGGCTCAGCGCGTACTACGGCCAGGCGGGCGTCAACTGGATGTCCGTGCACACCGGCATCGACTTCCCCGTCTCGTACGGCAGCGAGGTCAAGGCCGCCACCGACGGCACGGTCACCACCCGCTACGACTACTCGTACGGGAACATGCTCGTCCTCACCGCCGCCGACGGCACCGAGACGTGGTACGCCCACCTCGACAGCTACGCCATCACCACCGGCCCCGTACAGGCGGGCGACGTCGTCGCCTACTCCGGCAACTCCGGCAACTCCACGGGACCGCACCTGCACTTCGAGGTGCACCCCGGCGGCGGCGCCGCCATCGACCCGCTCGCCTGGCTGCAGGAGAAGGGCCTCGACCCGCAGTAGGCCGCGCGTGCCGCCGGCGCCGCGCGGCACCGCCGGACCGCATCACGGCCCGCGACAACCGAGGGCACGCGCGCCCTACAGCTTCTCCACCGGCGCGTACCGCAGCAGCAGCTTCTTCGTCCGTCCGCCGTCGCCGAAGTCGATCGTCGCCTGCGCGTTCGCGCCCGAGCCCGACACCTCCACGACCGTCCCCATCCCGAACTGGTCGTGCGTCACCCGGTCCCCCACCGACAGCGCGATCACCGGCCGCTCCGTCGCCCGCCCCGTGGCGAAGCCCGAAGGGCCCTGCCGCGTACGGGCCGAGGATGTGGACGACGCCAGCGCCGCCGCCGCGGACTCCATCGGCGACCGCCCCCCGCCGCCGCCCCGGGTGGCCGAGGCGCCCGTACGCCGCCACTCCACATAGGCCGGCGGGATCTCGTCCAGGAAGCGCGACGGCGGGTTGTACGACGGCTGGCCCCACGAGCTGCGCATCACCGAGCGCGTCAGATACAGCCGCTCCTGCGCGCGCGTGATGCCGACGTACGCCAGCCGGCGCTCCTCCTCCAGCTCCTTGACGTCGCCGAGGGCCCGCATGTGCGGGAAGACGCCGTCTTCCATGCCGCTGAGGAACACCACGGGGAACTCCAGGCCCTTGGCGGTGTGCAGCGTCATCAGCGTTATGACGCCGGAGCCGTCCGTCTCCTCCTCCGGGATCTCGTCGCTGTCGGCGACCAGCGCGACGCGCTCCAGGAAGTCGGCGAGCGTCCCGGGCCCCTCCTCGCCGCGCTCCTGCTCGAACTCCAGGGCCACGGCGGCCAGCTCCTGCAGGTTCTCGATACGGGTCTCGTCCTGCGGGTCCGTCGACGCCTGCAACTCGGCGAGATAGCCCGTCTGCTCCAGCACCGCCTCCAGCACCGTGGCGGGCCCGGCGCCGGACTCGACGACCGTGCGCAGCTCCTCCATCAGCGTGTTGAACCGCTTGACGGCGTTGACCGAGCGGGACGCCATCCCGTACGCCTCGTCGACGCGCACCAGCGCCTGCGGGAACGAGATCCGCTCGCGCTGCGCCAGCGCCTCGATCATCGCCTCGGCGCGGTCGCCGATGCCGCGCTTCGGCACGTTCATGATGCGGCGCAGCGGTACGGAGTCCTCGGGGTTGGCGAGCACGCGCAGGTACGCGAGGACGTCGCGGACCTCGCGGCGCTCGTAGAAGCGGACGCCGCCGACGACCTTGTAGGGCAGGCCGACGCGGATGAAGACTTCCTCGAAGACACGGGACTGGGCGTTGGTCCGGTAGAAGACGGCGACGTCGCCGGCGCGCGCCTCGCCGGCGTCCGAGAGCCGGTCGATCTCGTCGGCGACGAACTGCGCCTCGTCGTGCTCGGTGTCGGCGACGTAGCCGACGATGCGGGCGCCGGCGCCGGCGTCGGTCCACAGGTTCTTGGGGCGGCGGGAGGCGTTGCGCTCGATGACCGCGTTGGCCGCGTTGAGGATCGTCTGCGTGGAGCGGTAGTTCTGCTCCAGCAGGATCGTGCGCGCCTCGGGGTAGTCCTCTTCGAACTGCAGGATGTTGCGGATGGTGGCGCCGCGGAAGGCGTAGATCGACTGGTCGGCATCGCCGACGACGCACAGCTCCGCGGGTCCCTCCGGGCCCGTCGTACGTCCCGCGCCGCCGTCCTCCGCCGCGGTCCCCTCCTCCGCCGCGGCCGCGGACCCGCCCTCCCCCGGCGCCTCGGCCGGCGGCCCGACCAGCTCGCGCACCAGCATGTACTGCGCCCGGTTGGTGTCCTGGTACTCGTCGACCAGCACGTGCCGGAACCGGCGGCGGTAGTGCTCGGCGACGTCCGGGAACGCCTGCAGCAGGTTCACGGTCGTCATGATCAGATCGTCGAAGTCCAGCGCGTTGGCCTCGCGCAGCCGCGACTGGTAGAGCGCGTACGCCTCGGCGAGGGTCTTCTCGAAGCCGTCGACGGCCTGGGCGGCCCAGCTCTCCTCGTCGATCAGCTCGTTCTTCAGGCTGGAGACCTTGGCGCTGAGCGCCTTCGGCGGATACCGCTTCGGGTCGAGGTCCAGGTCCCGGCAGACCAGTGCCATCAGCCGGCGCGAGTCGGCGGCGTCGTAGATCGAGAACGAGGACGTGAAGCCCAGCTTCTTCGACTCGCGGCGCAGGATGCGCACGCAGGCGCTGTGGAAGGTGGAGACCCACATCGCGTTCGCCCGCGCGCCGACGAGCTCCTCGACGCGCTCCTTCATCTCCCCGGCCGCCTTGTTCGTGAACGTGATGGCGAGGATCTGGCCGGGGTGGGCCCGCCGCTTGGCGAGCAGGTACGCGATCCGGTGGGTCAGCACCCGGGTCTTGCCTGAGCCGGCGCCGGCGACGATCAGCAGGGGCGAGCCGGTGTGCTCCACGGCGGCGCGCTGCTGCTCGTTCAGCCCCGTGAGCAGCGCTTCCGGGTCCGTCACGGGGCGGGGCGCGCCATCGCGGTAGTACGGCTCGGGGGTGCTCGCGGCGAGGGCGAGATGACTGTCGTCGAAGAGGCTGCTCATCGTCCACAGAGTCTAGGGCGCCGCACCGACAACCCACTCCCGCAGCCCTTCTTTCCACCCCGGCCGGGCGACCCGGCGGCCGGCCCCACCGCCCGACCGGGATGTCCCCCTTGCACGGAACCGTGCCTCGGATCACGAAACGGTTTCGGGCATATCGAACATCAGACTTCACAGCAGTCCCACCGAGTGGCTACCGTGCACGGCACTGCCCGGACGGAAGGAGTGGCCTGCCTTGGCTTCCCACCGAAAGCCGCGGACCCGGATCCTCGAGTCGCCTGCGGGGCGCCGTACCGCCGTCGGCGTCGGCTCCGCGGCACTGGCCTCAGCGACGCTTCTCACCCAGGAAGCCGGCGCGACCCCGGCCGAGCGGTCGATCGAGGACGTGCAGAAGGAAGTCGACCACCTCTACCACGAGGCGGAGCGGGCCACCGAGCGCTACAACGGCGCCAAGGAGCGCACCGCGCAGCAGCGCACCCGGGTCGAGCAGCAGCTCGACGAGGTGGCCAAGGAGACCGCGCGGCTCAATGAGTCGCGGCGCGAGCTGGGCCGGCTCGCGGCCGCCCAGTACCGCACCGGGGGCGTCACGCCCACCGCGACGTTCATGCTCGCGCCCGACCCGCAGACCTACTTCGACCAGGCGCACCTCATGGAGCGGCTGACGAACCGCGAGAAGGCCGCGGTCGACCAGTTCCAGGTGCGCCAGGCCCAGGCAGCCAAGAAGCGCACGGAGGCGCAGGAGAGCCTGCGCAACCTCACCGACTCGCAGGAGCAGCTCCAGGAGTCCAAGCAGGAAGTCCAGACCAAGCTGTCCGACGCGCGCAAGGTGCTGGACCGGCTCACCGAGGCGGAGAAGGAGCGCCTCGCCGAGCTGGAGCGCAAGCGCGAGGAGGAGGCGCGGCGCAAGGCCGAGGAGGCCGCGCGCCAGGCGGAGTTGGAGCGGCAGCAGCAGGCCGAGCAGGAGCGCCGCGAGCAGCAGCAGCGCGAGCAGGAGCAGCAGGAGGAAGAGGAGCAGCAGGAGGAGCCGCCGCCCGCGGACCCCGGCCCTTCGAAGTCGGAGCAGGTGCTGGCGTTCGCCGAGGCCCAGTTGGGCAAGCCGTACGTGTGGGGGGCCACAGGCCCGGACTCGTACGACTGCTCGGGCCTGACCCAGGCGGCCTGGCGGGAGGCGGGCATCTCACTGCCGCGTACGACCTACGACCAGGTCAACGCCGGCACGCAGGTGGCCAAGGCGGATCTGCAGCCGGGCGACCTGGTCTTCTTCTACGACGACATCAGCCACGTCGGGATCTACGTGGGCAACGGGCAGATGATCCACGCCTCCAAGCCGGGCGACGACGTGAAGTACGAGTCGATCGACTACATGCCGTTCCACAGCGGGGTGCGCCCGGCCTGAAGGCGTGGGTTGCAGGAGGTTGGTGCAGGGGTTCCGAGGGCCGGAAGAACGGTCCCGCCCTCAGGTCCAGGTGGTGGCGATGACGACGTTGGCCATGGTCAGGAGTCCGATGGCGGCGAAGTAGGGCTTCGGGATGCGCTCTTCCTTCCGCTTGATGAAGACCATGACGAGGATCGCTATCAGGATCAGGCTCTTGACGCTGATCTTCGTCTGATTGAGTTCCACGTCATCGGCCTCGTTGAGGCCGACGAGGATGAATCCGGTCACCAGCATGACCAGCGCGCCGTGCACCATCGAGGGCGCGATGCGCACGTCGCCCGTGCTCAACGACTTCAACTGGGTGAGCCAGCCGCCCAGCAGCGCGGCGACACCGATGATGTGCGAGGCGACGAAGAGGTTGATGAGTACATCCATGAGAGGGGAGCGTAGCGGTCCGTAACAGCTCGCCCCAATGGGGGTGACTACTTCCGGAACATCGGTCACGGATACCAACCCGCAGATCACTAGACCGTGTTCGGTCGATCACAAATTGTCACCGCCAGACAGGTCCGGTAAGTCTCTTTCATCCCCTCCTCCCGCGCCGCGCCCTCGGCTTAGCGTCTCCGCTCAGGTGGTCGGCTTCTCACCGCCGCCCGCGTCACCGGCGCGGCAGCCGGCCACCCCCGCCGAGAGTCGGCGGCGGTCCGCTCCCCCGTGCGGGCCGCCGCCGGACCGCTAGGAAGGGGTGAACGCCCGAGTGGCGTCCCACAGGAGGACCAGGGCCCGTGCCGCCGGGGCGATCGCGCTCGTCGGCGCCGCCACCGCCACCGCGCTCGGCGGCTTCGCGCACGCCGACCCGCAGCCGACACCCGCGGAGGTCAGGGCCAGGGTCGACCGGCTGCACCACGAGGCCGAGCAGACCGTCGAGGAGTACAACGGCGTCAGAGAGAAGGCGGACCGTACCGAACGGGCCCTGGACGACCTCCGCGACGAGGCCGCCCGCAAGACCGCGCGGCTCAACGACGCCCGCAACGCCCTCGGCTCCTTCGCCACCGCCCAGTACCGCAACGGCACCGCCGACCCCACCCTGCAGCTCGCCCTCTCCGCCGAGCCGGAGGACTACCTGCGCCAGGCCGCCCTGCTCGAACGGGTCGGCAACCGGCAGGCCACCGCGCTCGAAGGCGTCGGGCGGCAGTTACGGGAGGTGGAGCAGGTGCGCGCGGAGGCCCGCGACCGGCTGGCGGAGCTGAAGGACGCGCGGGCGGAGCTGAAGCGGCACAAGAGCGCGATCGAGGACAAGCTCACCGAGGCCCGCGGGCTGCTCGACACCCTCACCGCCGAGCAGCGCGACGCCGTCCTCGGCGCCGACGGGCACAGCGGCGCGGGCGGCGCGGCGGGCGACCGGGCGGGGCGCGGCGCCGCGCGTGGGCCGGTGCAGGCGCCGAACGCCCGCGCCGCGCGCGCCGTGTCGTACGCCCAGGGCGCGGTCGGCAGCCCGTACGTCTGGGGCGCCATCGGCCCCGCCGCCTTCGACTGCTCGGGACTCACCCAGGCCGCCTGGGGCGCCGCGGGCGTCTCCCTGCCCCGTACGACCTACACCCAGGCCGCGGCGGGCAGCACCGTCCCGCGCTCCGCGCTCGCGCCCGGGGACCTGGTCTTCTACTACTCCGGCCTCAGCCACGTCGGCATCTACGCGGGCGGCGGCCAGATCATCCACGCGCCCCGGCCAGGGGCGACCGTGCGCTACGCGCCGGTGGACTCGATGCCGTTCGTGACGGCGGTACGTCCCGCCTGAGCCCGGGGAGGCGCGGGGAAGCGCCGGGGGGCGGTCCGTCAGACCAGGCGGCGGGCCGTCGCCCAGCGCGTCAGCTCGTGCCGGTTCGACAACTGGAGCTTGCGCAGCACCGCCGAGACATGCGATTCGACGGTCTTCACGGAGATGTAGAGCTGCTTCGCCACTTCCTTGTACGCGTACCCCCGGGCGATCAGCCGCAGCACCTCCCGCTCCCGCTGCGTCAGCCGGTCCAGGTCCTCGTCCACCGGCGGCGCGTCCGTCGACGCGAAGGCGTCGAGGACGAAGCCGGCGAGCCGCGGCGAGAACACCGCGTCGCCCTCCGAGACCCGGAAGATCGCGTCGACGAGGTCCGTGCCGGTGATGGTCTTCGTCACGTACCCGCGCGCGCCGCCGCGGATGACGCCGATCACGTCCTCGGCGGCGTCCGACACCGACAGCGCCAGGAAGCGCACCGGCGCCTCGCCGCTCGGCGACTCCCCCATCAGCCCGGAGCAGCGGCGCAGTACCTCGACGCCGCCGCCGCCCGGCAGGTGCACGTCGAGCAGCACGACTTCGGGGCGGGTGGCGGTGATGACCGTCACGGCCTGCTCGACGTCCGCCGCCTCGCCGACGACCTCGACGCCGGTCTCGTCGGTCACCCCGATCTCCGCCTGCACCCCGGCCCGGAACATGCGGTGGTCGTCGACGAGCACGACCCGCACCCGGCGGCCCTCCTCCGGGCCCGCGCCGCTCACCGGGGTCCCTGCCGCCGGTGTCCCGCCCGCTGCGTCGTCCGTCATCGTCCGCTCCTCACTGCGCCCACCGCGTCCGCGTACGCGCTCACTCCGCGCGCTCCATCTCCAGCTCCACCTCGGTGCCCCCGCCCGCCGGCGTGCGCAGCCGGGCGGTGCCGCCGTTGCGCTCCATCCTGCCGATGATGGACTCGCGTACGCCCATTCTGTCGGCCGGGACCGCGTCGGGGTCGAAGCCGGGACCGCGGTCCTTCACCGAGATGAAGACCTGCCGCCCCTCGACCTCCGCGAAGACCTGCACCGGCCCCGCCTCGCCACCGTACTTGGCCGCGTTGACCATCGCCTCACGCGCCGCCTGCAACTGCGCGCTCAGCTTGTCGTCCAGCGGGCAGTCGCCGACGCACACCACCTCCACCGGCACCCCGTGGTAGTCCTCCACCTCCGCCGCCGTCTTGCGCACCCCCTCGGCGAGCGTCCCGGGCCCCGCCCCTTCCTCCTCGTCCTTGCCGGTCCCCTCCGGCTTGTAGAGCCAGGTGCGCAGCTCCCGTTCCTGCGCGCGGGCCAGCTTGCGCACCTCGCCGGCGTTGTCCGCGTTGCGCTGGATGAGCGTGAGGGTGTGCAGCACGGAGTCGTGTACGTGGGCGGCGACCTCCGCGCGCTCCTGCGCCCGGATGCGCATCAGCCGCTCCTCGGACAGGTCCTGCACCATCCGTACGAGCCAGGGCCCCGCCAGCAGCGCCACGCCCACCAGAACCGCGAGCGACGCCTGCACCACCGCGCCGATGTGCCGCGTGGAACCCTGCATGACGAATATCGCGCTGACCCCCGCCCCGACCAGCAGCACCCCGGCCGCGCCGCGCGCCAGCGGCAGGAACTTCGTGCGCCGCGTGACCGCCGCCCACTTCGCCCGCCGCGCGTTGTCCGCCTGCCGCCACACCAGGGCCACACCGGCGCCGATGAGCAGCAGCGGCCAGACGAAGGCGTTGGAGCGGCCCAGGTCCAGGCTGCCGGCGAAGATGCCGGCGCCGACGAGGAGGGCGAGGAGGGCGAGCAGTTGTCCCTTGTCGGGCTTGCGGAGCCGCTTGCGGCCGTCGGCGTCGGCATCGACGAGCGGCTTCTCCGCCCTGCCGCCCTGGCCGAGCGGGACGACGAACCAGAAGACCGCGTACAGCAGCACGCCCAGGCCGTTCGCCAGGAGCAGGCCGATGAAGACGATCCGCACCCACGACACCGGCAGCCCCAGGTGCCCGGCGAGGCCGCGCGCGACGCCGCCGAGCCAGCGCCCGTCGGCGCTGCGGTACAGGCGCCTGACGGGCCGCTCGTACGGGTCGTACGGGCCGCCGGGCGCGGCGGCGCCCTCGGGGGCGGGCGCGGCGGTGGGGGCGGTCATGCCACGCATCGTCACACGGGTGGGGCGGCTCTGGCATCAGGGTTGGCCCCCCATCGGTCCCCGGAGGATTTCAGGGTGGGCTCGGGGTGGTCCCGCCTCCCGCACCGCGGCGGCGTCCGCCACCATGGACCCATGACGGACACGAGCCCCGGCGCGGACGGGGGTACATCCCCGGGCGCGGACGCGGGCGCGCCCCCGGACGCGGGCGCGCGGGACGCGGCGGGCGGTCGCGCCGCGGCGGAGGCCCGTATGCGTACGGCACGCGCGGGGGTAGGGGACCGGACCGGCGGCTCCGCCGCGGACCCGGCGCCCGGGACGCCCGACGGCTCCCCCCGCCGGCCTCGGCTGCGGCGCAGCCGCCGCTACAAGGTCGTCGGCGGCGTCTGCGGCGGCCTCGGCCAGTACTTCGGCATGGACCCCGTCATCTTCCGCGTCGTCCTCGGCGTACTCACCGCCACCGGCGGCCTCGGCCTCGTCGCGTACGGCTTCGCCTGGCTGCTGATGCCGCTGGACGGGGAGGACGACAGCGAGGGCCGCCGGCTGCTGTCCGGCCGGGTCGAGGGCTCGGCGCTGACGGCGCTGCTGTTCGCCATCGTCGGCTGCGGCCTGTTCCTGTCCGTGCTGAACTCGACGGACACCCACTTCTTCGCCGCCCTGCTGCTCCTCTGCCTCGGCGGCGCCGCCTACTGGTCGCACCACCGCCGGGAGGCCGAGGAGCTGGCCGCCGACGGCGTCCCCGTGGACGACGCCACCGCCCACGCCGTGGCCGACGCCCCGCCGGAGACCGCGCCGCCGCCCGTGCCGTACTCCCCGTCCTGGTGGCGCGACCCGCTCACCAAGGACGGCGACTTCCCGCCCTACCTCTGGGGCCCCGACGACGGCGCGGGCGCGGAGGACGCGGCGCCGGGCGGCCCGCCGGGCGCCGGCTTCCGCCCGCAGAAGGCGACGCCGTCGGGCGGCGGCCGGGACGAGCACGAGGCGGCCGGCATCGGCGGCTGGACGTTCCTCGCCGCCGCCGGCACCTGCGCCGTCGTCATCGGCGCCACCTGGGGCGCGGAGCCGCTGGGCACCACCCTGGCGTACGGCCTGGGCAGCGCGCTCGCCGTCTTCGGCGCGGGCTTCACGCTCAGCGCCTGGATCGGCCGCACCGGCGGCGGCACCGCCTTCTGGGCGCTGCTGACGACCGTCCTGCTGGCCGTCGCGCTGTGGCTGCCCGACACCATCACCGCGGACTGGGGCACGCGGAACTGGCAGCCGGCGGCGGCCGCGGACGTGCGCGACCGGTACGAGCTGGGCAGCGGCGAGGCCCGGCTCGACCTCAGCCGGCTCGATCTGGACAAGGGCCGGCGGGTCGAGACGGCGGCCCAGGTGGGCCTGGGCCAACTGACGGTGCGGGTCCCCGACGACGTACGCGTGGAGGTGCACTCCCGGGTCGACATCGGCGACATGCAGCTCCCGCCCGCCACCGGCAGCGAGGACCCCGGCGACGCCGACATCGACGTCTCCCCGCGGCAGGAGCGCACGACGGTGCTGGAGCCCACGGCCGGCGGGTCCGGGGGGCCCAAGGGGACGCTGGTGCTGGACCTGACGGTCTCGATCGGGCAGTTGGAGGTCCAGCGTGCGGCGTCATAGGTTCGAGCCCGCGAAGCTCGTCGCCGGGCTCGTGCTGCTCTCGGGCGCGGCGTTCGCCCTGCTCGACGCGGCGGACGCGCTGCGGCAGCCGGACTGGGTGCCGCTGGCCGTGGTGCCGCCGGGGCTCGCGCTGGCCGGGCTGGTCGCCGCCGTCGGCTACGGCGCGCGCCGCGCACGCCGGCGGGCGCGGGAGGCGCGCGCGGCGGCGGCACGGGACCGGGATGCGGACGTGGACGTCGGCGCGGACCTGCGGGGGCTGCCGATGGACGAGCTGCGCGGGACGTACGACGCACGCTTCGGCGCCCGGGACGCGGGCGGCCCGGGCGCGGACGGCTCCGGTGCGGACGACTCGGGCGCCGGTGGCTCTTCGGGGAACGGGAACGCGGACGGGGGCGGCCGGCGGCGCGGGCCGGGGAACCGGGCGTAGAAGCAGGGACGACGGGTGCGTGATCCGGAGCGGACGCCGAAGCGCCCGCGCTAGGTGAAGAGCTGCTGGCCCTTCCTGCGGCGGCGGACGGCGAGCACCGAGTCCAGCGACCAGTACGGCGCGCCCGCCAGGATCAGCGGGATCCACGCGATCATGTACGGCAGGTCCTGGCCGTAGTAGTACGGGTCCGCCGACCAGCTCATCGTGAACCACAGCGTCATCGACAGCAGCGCCCCGCCGACCGCCGCCAGCCGCGCCCACAGCCCGGCGAGCGTGCCGAGCCCCACCGCGATCTCACCGAGCGAGATGGCGATCCCGAACTCCGTGGGCGCCTGCTGCGCCAGGTCCACCAGGGCCGGGATGGCGACGTCCGGCAGGGTGTCCAGGGTGTTGTGCAGCGAGCCGGGGCCGCTGGAGTCGAGGAACGCGTCGTCCATGAGCTTGTCGAGGCCGGCGTAGACGAACGTGATGCCGAGGAAGATCCGCAGCGGCAGCAGCGCGAACCGGGCGGCGGCGGCGCGGAGGCCGCCGGGCGGCTCTCCCTGGGGCACCCTCCCGAGAACCGTGGTGCCGGACGCTTGGTCCTGTGCCATGTGTAGTCCGCCTCTCCTGCCGTGGACCGTGCCGGTGATCGCCCCGGCGCCGATACTTCATGTGTGAGAGGGGATACGTAAAGCGTTTCGTGAACGCTCAACCGGATCGGGTCGTTCGCGTCCGCTTCAGTCGACGATGTCGAGCAGGTACGGAGCGGACTCCGCGCCTCCGGCGGTGACGACCCGCAACTCCGTGCGGCCCGGCTCCACGTCCACCGGCACCGGCACCGTCAGCCGGGTGGCCGCGGGGTTGGCGAAGCCGCCGGGCACGGGGACCAGCGGCACGTGCACGTGGACGGCGCCGATCCGCACGACCACCCGCGCCAGCAGCTCCGGCGACTCGGCGCCCGGCGGCACGAAGCCGGTGCCGCGGACCTCGATGTCGTCGCCGGTACGGATCGCGGTGTGCAGGTCGCCGGGCTCGCGGACCCGGACGACGGAGAGCACGGCGGGCCGCCCGCCGTCGACGAGCCGGGCGGCCAGGTGCACCGCCGCGCTCACCGCGACCAGCGCGGCCACGCCCCAGGGCAGCCCCGGCAACTGCTCGGGCCCGCGGCCGAGTTGCACCAGGGCGAAGAGCAGGGCGGCGGCGGAGACGACGACGTACTGGATGTCGACGGCGGCGGCGCGGCCGGCGTCGTCGGTGAGCAGGTCGGCGCCGCGGGGGCGGTCGGCGCGGGTCTTGGTCAGCCCCCCGCTGCGCAGCCGGTACGCGACGACGGCGCGGGCGCCGAGGGCGGCGGCCCACGCGACGGCGACGGTGACGACGAGCCCGGCGGCACCGCCGGTGCCGGCGCCCGTGCCGGACCAGCCGAGGCCGTCGAGGAGCCGGTCGCGGGCGGCGGAACCGTCGGCGAGGGCCAGGGCAAGCGCGAGGTGCAGCAGGGCGTATCCGGCGAGCAGCGTCCAGGCGCCGGCCACCGCGCGGCCGGTCGACAGCCGGCCGTCCTCGCCGACGACGGGGGCGAGGAGCCCGCCGCGGGCGCGGTTGAGCCACGCGGCACCGGCGAGGAGTCCCGCGGTCAGCACGGCGGCGAGCAGCGCCGCGGTACGGGCCCGGGTCCAGCCGGGGCCGAGAGCGGTGAGCCCGATGACGAGGAGGAGGGCGAGCAGGCCGGCGCCGATGACGTACAGGCTGCGCCGCCACAGCGACGCCAGCCACGTCCCGCCCGCGGCGGCGCCACGCTCGGCGAGGGTGTCGGCGGAGCGGGTCAGCTCGTCGGAGACCCACTGGCGGGAGGCGCCGGGCGAGTAGGCGACGCCGGCGGGCACGCCTTCGCCGGCGGCGAAGCCGTCGCGGCGCCTGGCGAACTCGACGGCGGGGTCGGCGGGGGAGGCGCCGGACGGCGCAGGGGCAGCGCCCGTCGACGTACCGGCAGGGTCCGTCGACGTATCGCCTGACCCGCCGGACGCGGACCCCCCACCGGACGCGGCCGTGTCGCCACGTCCCAGGGCACCCGTGTCCGTGTCCGTGCCCGCACCCGCGACCGGCGGGCCGGGCTGTACGGGGACCTGTGCGGCTCCCGTAGCCGTCTCGTCGCCCCCCGCTTCCACCGCCACCTCGTGCCCCCTTGACCGCAAGCCGTCCATGTGATGAGAGCGAATTCTGCCCTACCGCCGCCGCGGCGGGGTCGCCGGGCCGCTCACTCCCACTCGATCGTCCCCGGGGGCTTCGACGTGACGTCGAGAACCACGCGGTTGACGTCCGCCACCTCGTTCGTGATCCGCGTCGAGATCCGCGCCAGCACGTCGTACGGGAGCCGCGACCAGTCCGCCGTCATCGCGTCCTCCGACGACACCGGCCGCAGCACCACCGGGTGCCCGTACGTGCGCCCGTCGCCCTGGACGCCCACCGACCGCACGTCGGCGAGGAGCACCACCGGGCACTGCCAGATGTCGCGGTCGAGCCCGGCGGCGGTCAGCTCCTCGCGGGCGATGGCGTCGGCCTCACGCAGCAGGTCGAGCCGGTCCTTCGTGACCTCGCCGACGATCCGGATGCCGAGCCCCGGGCCGGGGAACGGCTGGCGCTGCACCATCGCCTCGGGCAGCCCCAGCTCCTTGCCGACCATCCGGACCTCGTCCTTGAAGAGCCGCCGCAGCGGCTCGACCAGCTCGAAGTCCAGGTCTTCCGGCAGCCCGCCGACGTTGTGGTGGGACTTGATGTTCGCGGTGCCGGTGCCGCCGCCGGACTCCACGACGTCCGGGTAGAGCGTGCCCTGGACGAGGAAGCGCACCGGCGCACCGGTCTCCCCCGCCGCGGCCACGATCTCGGCCTGCGCCTGCTCGAAGACCCGGATGAACTCCCGGCCGATGATCTTCCGCTTCTGCTCCGGGTCGGACACCCCGGCGAGCGCGGTCAGGAACCGCTCCGCCGCGTCGACGACCTTGAGCTGCACGCCGGTCGCGGCCACGAAGTCCTTCTCGACCTGCTCCGACTCGCCCTTGCGCATCAGCCCGTGGTCGACGTACACGCAGGTGAGCCGGTCCCCGATGGCCCGCTGGACGAGCGCCGCGGCCACCGCCGAGTCCACGCCGCCGGACAGCGCGCAGATCGCCTGCGCGTCGCCGACCTGCGCGCGGACGGCGGCGACGGACTCCTCCACGACGCTCGCGGTGGTCCAGGTGGGGGCGAGGCCGGCGCCGCGGTACAGGAAGTGCTCCAGGACGAGCTGGCCGTGGGTGGAGTGCATGACCTCCGGGTGGTGCTGCACGCCGTACAGCTTCCGCTCGTCGTCCTCGAAGGCGGCGACGGGCACGCCCTCGGTCGACGCGGTGACCGTGAAGCCCGCGGGGGCGGCGGAGCAGGCGTCGCCGTGGGACATCCAGACGTCCTGGCGCTCGGGGGTTCCCGTGAAGAGGGTGGAGTCGGGGCGGGTGACGTTCAGTTGCGTACGCCCGTACTCGCGGCTTCCGGTGTTGTCGACCGTGCCGCCGAGGGCCTGGGCCATGAGCTGGAAGCCGTAGCACATGCCGAAGACCGGGACGCCGGCGGTGAAGATCGCCGGGTCGATGCCGGGGGCGTCCTCCGCGTACACCGAGGAGGGGCCGCCGGAGAGGATGATCGCCTTGGGGTTCTTCGCCAGGATCTCCGGCACCGGCATCGTGTGGGGCACGATCTCGCTGTAGATGCGGGCCTCGCGCACGCGGCGGGCGATGAGCTGGGCGTACTGGGCACCGAAGTCCACGACGAGAACGGTGTCGGGGGTCGCTGAGGTCACTGCTGCGGCCTTCCGGCGGTGGGAGGGGAGATACCGCCGAGTCTATCGGCTGGCGGCGTCTCACCATGCGGGCCGCCTTTGGCCGAGGGGGGCCGGGGGTGAATACTGGCGGCCATGCGCACGCGGAGCTTCCTCTTTACCTATGGCAACCGGCCCGTCCGGCTGCCATGGTCGTGCGCTTGAGCTGACAAGCGACTTCCCAGGCGCCCCGGGCCGGCAGGCCCGGGGCGCGCTGCGTTTGCCGCCGCCGGGCGGCGGGCTCCGGGTCCTCAACCCCAGGAGCGACGAGATGAACGCAACCCAGTCGAGCGACCGCACCACGGCCTCCGCGACGGCCGGCACCACGGACCGGACGGGAGCCCGCACGGACGAGGCGGCGACGGAGATCACGGACGCCCGCGAACGGATCGACGACCTGGACACCCGGATCATCGCGCTGGTCGAGGAACGGATGGCGGTCTCGGCCCGCATCCAGAAGGCCCGCATCGCCTCGGGCGGCCGCCGGGTGAACCTCTCCCGCGAAATGGAGATCCTGGCCCGCTACCGCGACCACCTGGGCCGCCCGGGCACGACCCTGGCGATGACCCTCCTGGAACTCAGCCGCGGCCGCGTATGACGCCCGCCGGGGCACCGGGTGAGGCCCCGGGCCGGGGCGGCTCACGTCACCTTGCCGCCCTCCGGGCCCGGCCCCCCGGCCACCGGCGCGACGACCACGGCCCACACCACCTTGCCGACCCCGCCCCGCTCGGCGACACCCCACCGGGAGGAGAGCGTCCCGACCAGGAGCAGCCCGTAGCCCCCGTCCTCGTCCGGCACGCGAGGCACGGGCCACACGCTCGACGCGTCGTGCACCTCGATCCGCACCCCGTGGTCCTGCCGTACGAAACGCGTCTGGATCTCCCGCCCCGGCGGCACACGGGCATGCACGACGGCGTTCGTCACCAGCTCCGACACCACCAGCACAGCCGGCTCCTCCAGCTCGGCCATCCCCCACCCGGCCAACGCCTTACGCAACTGAGCCCGCGCCAGCCCGACACACCCGCGATGCCTGCGCCACTGCCACTCCACCACGTGCAGGTCAGGAATGCCCGCCTGAACGGTCGCCCTACTCGGCATCTGCTATCGCCTCAAAGCTGGTACTCGGTCGGCTGCTGTGGACATGCCGCACAGTGGCATTACCGCTGGTCGCATTTCGATACCGCCCGCATCCCTCCTTCACTCTTTCCGGTATCACCTTGTATCTTCCCGGTCTCATCCGGAGTATCGTGAGGGGTTCAAGCAGCCGGGGGTGAGGCAGCCTATGGGCGAAGAAGTGGTGGCCATCAAGGCATTGATTCAGCAGCGCCACCTCAGCTACGCGGGCTTCTGCCAGGAATGGGAGAAGCCCGCGGAAGGGATTGACAAAAGACTGAGCGGCAGCCACCCTGGGCACGCCCAGTTCTACCGGTGGTTAAAGGGAGACCTTCGGAGCGGAAAGCCTCGCACCGACTCCTGCAGAGTCCTGGAGACCATGTTTCCCGGCTGGACGATCGACGAGCTTTTCGCTCCTTACCGCAAAAGAGCGTCAGACGACCACCGACAACTTCCCGACCAGGGGAATCGACACCTGGACCTGACGGGTGTCTACATGTCCCGACCGCAACTCCTCTCCGAGGTACCGCTTTACGAAATGATCGAAAATGCCTCTCTCGTTCGGGCGAGCGGCCTCTCCCTCAACCTTCTCATCCAGCATTATCCGGACGCGCAGATTCGCCGCTTGATCGAGTCCGGCACACGGTTTCAGTTGCTCTTCCTGGATCCGGGCAGCGAGGCGATGAAGGTCCGCGAGCGTGAGGAAGGGTACGACATCGGGTTCCTGGCCGGCCTCACCGAGATCAACCTGAAGATCGCGAAGGATCGTGTGCGGTCCCTTCTGGAGACAGACAAACGCGATCGAGTCGAGATCGGCATCTCGAATGAGACCCTCAGGTTCAACATCACCCTCATCGATGACGCGACCGGGGTGATCCAGCCTTATCTTCCGCAAGCCCGCGGTGTAGATTCTCCGACATTTCTGGTCGAGCGCAGGGTGCACGGCGGTGAACTCTTCCACGCGTTCGAGCAGATCTTCACCTCACTCTGGGATCGAGCGACACTGCTATGACCGACCTTGCCGATCTGCTCAAAGTCGCCGACGGCGCCGTCGAACTCGCCAAGTCCATCATCATCAGCCGCGACCCCGGCGAGATCACCGCCAAAGGTGACCGCGACATGGCGTCCGAGGTCGATTTCGCCGTCGAGGCGTCGGTGCGGGAGTATCTGGCCGACCTGACTCCGGACATCACCTTCCTGGGCGAGGAGGAGGGGAAGTCGCCGTCGGCAGGACGGTTCATGTGGGCCCTGGATCCGGTTGACGGGACCGCAAACTTCGTTCGCGGCATTCCGCTCTGCTGTGTCTCCCTGGGGCTCTTCGACGGGAAGCGCTGCGTCCTCGGCGTCGTCGACCTGCCGTTCATGGGCGCCCGGTACCACGCCGTCGAAGGCGGCGGCGCGTACCGCGGATCCAGAAGGATCCACGCGAGCGCCACAAGCGACTTGAGCGCGGCCATCGTGTCCATCGGGGACTACGCCGTCGGCCCGGACGCGCGCGTGCGCAACGAGCGGCGGCTGGCGATCACCGAGCGGCTGGCGGGGCGGGTTCAGCGGGTGCGCATGTGGGGAACCGCGGCCCTGGACCTGGTGTGGGTGGCGGAAGGGAAGACCGACGCGAGCGTCATCTTGTCCAACAACCCGTGGGACACCTCTGCGGGCGTCGTGATCGCGCGCGAAGCCGGTGCGCGAGTCGTCTCCGCGTCCGGAAGCGCACACGACATCGACTCGGGCGAGACCATCGCCGTGACCCCGGGGTTGCTTTCCCAGATCATTCCGCTGGTCCAGGAACAGTGACCTGAACTTCTCGGCATGAAAGGGAGATCCGTGGACATCGAGGCAGGCCGTATCTTTCGCGAGGCGTGGATTGCGGGGGTCAGGAAGCACTTTCCCGGAGAGCCGAAACCCGGGTACGTCACACCGTGGGAGAAGACCCCGGACTGGGAGCGGGAGGCCGCGGCGGCCGTGTGCCGTCAGGTGCGGGAGTTCATCGAGGTGTCCGGCGGCAGCACGGAGCGGCTGAGCAGAGAACAGCGCGGGCGCTTCGTCGCCATCTGCTGGATTGCGCAGATCCATCACCGCATCGAGGACCCGAAGCCGGGTTACGTCGCGGACTGGTCCGAGCTTCCCGAGTGGCAGCAGGAGACAGATGCGGACATCTTCGACGCCATCGAGCGGGCCAGCAGCCGCTAGTGCCGCATCGGCCTGTGCCGGTGAAGCAGCCGTATGGGACGTCCCGCGACCGCACGCCCCCATACTGCAATGCCGGCTCAAGCTGCGATGTCGGCTTCGGGCTGGAGTGCAGGGCCGAGCAGCAGGCCCCCGTCCAGGACGAATTCCGAGCCCGTAGCGAAAGATGCGTCCTGGGAGGTGATGAAGAGCAACAGGCGGGTGATCTCAGAGGGTTCGGCGAGACGGGGGATGGCGAACGGATCGGGCGAGTAGAAGTCGGCGATGGCCGGCTGGCCTGCGACGGTGGGTTCGTTGATCAGTGGTGTGGAGACGACGCCGGGGTGGATGGAGTTGACCCGGATGTTGTCCCGTCCCAGCTCCAGCGCGGCCGTCTTGGTCAGTCCGCGCACGGCCCACTTGCTCGCGGTGTAGGGGGCGTAGAAGGCCGTGCCGGCGTGGGCCATGGTCGAGGCGATGTTGACGATGGTTCCGCCACCGCCCCTGCGCATCGACGGAGCCACGGCCCTGATGCCGAGGAACTGGCCGGTGACGTTGACGCTGAAGGTGTGCTCCCAGGTGTGGAGTTCGGTGTGCTCGATAGGGGCCGCCGGGTTCTGGACGCCCGCGTTGTTCACCAGGACGGTGATCGGCCCGAAGTGGCCTTCGACGTCTCGAACCACCGCCGCCCAGTCGTCCTCACCGGCGACATCCAGGTGGACGGAGAGAGCCCGACGACCGAGCTGAGCAGCGAGATCGCGGCCGGCGTCGTCGTCGCGGCCGGCGATGACGACGTTCGCCCCCTCGGCGTGGTAGCCGTGCACATGACTGCTGCCCATGCCCCCGGTGCCACCGGTGACGATGACGGTCTGGCCCTCAAAGCGCCCCATGATGCTTCCTTCCAGGCTTACATAGTGGTGAGCCGAGTGACTCACCTCCTCTCTCAAGGTAGGATCAGGACTAGAGGTGAGTCAAGTGACTCACCTCGCAGTGAGAGGCATACTGGAGGTCATGACGGCACAGCCTTCGGAATACCACCGGCGCGTCGCAGCTCAGAAGCGGACGTCCATCATCGAGGCGGCGACGAAGCTGTTCCTCGACTCCGGCTACGACGGCACCTCGCTGGCCCGCATCGCGGAGGCGGCCGGAGTGTCGAGGGCGACGCTGTTCAAGCAGTTCACCACCAAAGCGGCCCTGTTCGAGGCGATCGTCACCGAGTACTGGAAGGTCGACGACGGGGAGGCACCCCTCCCCGAGCCGGGGAACCTCCGCGCAGGGCTTGAGACCATCGGACGCCGATACGTGGCGCTGCTCACCCAGCCCGGCATGGCCGCCCTCTTCCGCATCGTCATCGCCGAGGTACCGCGCTTCCCCGAGCTCGGCGAAACCCAGTTCAAGCTCGGCAAGATGCCCTACTTCGAATCGGTCCGCCGCTACCTGGCAGCGGAGAACGCCGCTGGTACAGCCCGGCTTGACGATGCGGAGATGGCGGCGACCCAATTCCTCGGGATGATCTCCAACTACGTGTTCTGGCCGCGGATGCTGCTCGCAGGCTGGGAACCTGACGACTCCGCCCTCACCAACGCGGTCGACCAAGCGGTGCTGACCATGCTCGCCCGATACGGCGCGCCGGGGACCCGCGACGCCTGAGACCCCAGGTGCCCCCACCGCTCTGCGGCACCACCCGATACCTCCCGCACAGGCAGGCCCTCGACCCGTCGAGTACACAGTCGCTCACCCGCGACGCCGGATGCGGATTCCCTGCGGTTCAGCGATCACGGGCGGAGTCTCGCCCGACCGGCCGCGAGCATGCCGACGGATTTCCGACGTCACGTTCGTCACGCGTGGGGGCGGCCCTTCGGGTTACCTCGTGCCGGCTACGCCGATCAGATGGCCCTCCGGGTCGGTGAAGTGGCCGACCACCAGGGTTCCGGGGGTGCCCTCCGGGCCCATGCGGCGGGTGCCGCCCAGGGTCTCGGCCTTCCGGAGTGCGGCTTCCACGTCGGGGACCCCTACGTAGAACAGGACGCGGCCCTCGTAGTCCTCGCCGCCGCCGACGCCGCCGTTGATCCCTCCGTCCGTCGTGCTGCCGTCCACGAAGCCGTAGTTGCCGGGCTGGGAGACCGCCTCGGTCGCCGCGTCGCCTACGCCGAACTCCCAGCCGAACAACTCGCCGTAGTAGCTCCGGAGCTTCTTGGGGTCGCGTCCGATGATCTCGAAGTGCACCACGGGGTTTCCCATCGGATGTCCTTTCTGCGCTGATTACCGGGTCGCCCATCATCGACCCGGGCCGGCGGCGAAAGTCATCGGTCAGGCGCGTTCCAGCAGCGCGGCGATCTCCGTGAAGCCGCGGTTGGCCGCGTGCCGGAGGGGCGTCACGCCGTCCTTGTCGGCGATGTCCGGGTCCGCGTCGGCGGCGAGGAGGAGCGCGACGATCTCCTGGTGGTCCTTGCCGCCGTCGCCGAGGATCACCGCTTCGAGGAGGGCCGTCCAGCCGAGGTCGTTGACGTGGTCGACGTCCATGTCGGTGTGCTCGGTGACCCAGCGGACGTACGCGACGTGGCCGCGTTCCGAGGCCGGGATCAGCGACGTGCCGCCGAAGCGGTTGGTGACCGTCAGGTCCGGGGCACGGGTCACCCCCATTTCGTCGCACCCGCGCCGGAGGCGCGTCGCCGGGGTGCGCTGCGCCTCAGGAGATCGGGTCCGGGCCCGCCTGGGGCGTGGTCGGGCGGGAGGGCGGGTCGGCGGGCGTGGGGGCGAAGAGCGGGGCCAGCGCCGCCAGATCCAGGGCCTGCAGCGCCTCCGCCAGCGTGCTGCGGGGGCGGCGCGTGCCCGCCGTGCGCAGCACGCCCGTGAGCGGTCTGGCGTCCGCGACCGCCAGCGCCGCGGCGATCGCCTCCGCCGTGTCCCGTACCTCCGCGAACTGCGCCACCCGCCCCGTACCGCCCCGCGGTGCCCGCTCAGGACCGCCGGGCGCCGCCGCGCCGCCGCCGCCGGGCGACGCGCTCTGCGCCACGTCCCGTACGGTCGCCGCCACCGCCGCGCCCGACGCGCGCCACGTGAACTCCGCCGTCCGCTCCCCACCCCGGTACACCGCGATCCCCGCCGCGCCGTCCGCCGCGTACAGCGCCACCGCGGGCCAGCCCTCGCCCCGCGTCATCGCCGCCGCGGCGGCGAGCAGCGCGTCGGGCGACGGCGGTTCCCCCGCCGCCGTACGGCCCCGCGGCCACCGGCCCGCTGCCCGCCCCGGCACGCGCACCGGCGCCCGGCCCGGCTCCGGGCGCTGCCGGGTGCGCAGTTGGGCGCAGGTGCGGGCGCCGCCGGTGGCGGTCAGGCGCAGCCGCAGGTCCGCCGCGTGGGCCGCCCTGGCGACCGCGGCAGGCGGGGCGGTGCAGACGACGATCCCGGCGTACGGGGCCGGCTCGGGCCGGGCGCCGGTGCCGGCGGGCCCGAAGGCCGCGCCGGGGCCGGGGGCGTTGTCGGGGCGGGGGCCGAAGAGCGGGACGCGCCGGGCGAGTTGGGCCCGTACCTCCTGGCGGGCGAGGAGGAAGCGGCGCCGGATGGCCTCGGCGTCGTCTCCGGGGTGCGCCCAGGGCACGCCGCGGGCGTCCGAGCCGACGGCGCGGAAGACCTCCAGCGCCTCGTCCCAGCGCCGGGCGCGGACGAGCGCGGCGGCGAGGCAGTTGCGGAAGCCGGCGGCCTCGGGGTCGCCGGGCTCGTAGTGCGCGGACAGCTCCAGCGCGCGTTCGACGGCCCAGGTGGTGGACGAGCCGGGGGCGGCGGCGGGGTCGGGGCCGCCGGACCGTGCGCTACGGGCCCGGCACACGCCCAGCGACGCGGCCTCCAGCGGCAGCGCGTGCAGCAGCGACCCCGGCAGCGCCTCCTCCGCCGACTCCTCCGCGAAGACCATCAACTCCTCGACGTCCGCGTCCCCGACGATGGCGAGGTAGTGCAACGCCGCGACGTGCGCCCCGTGGTGGCCGGGCGCGCGGACGACCGCCTCGGCGAACCGGGAGACGAACGCCTCCCGCGGCGCCCGTACGGCGGTGGCGTGTTCGAGGGCGATGCGCCACGGCACAGGATCGCCCGGCGCCTGGGCGGCGGCCAGCCGGACGAGGGGCAGGACGTCGCGCAGCACGGCCCGGGGGTCGGTGGCGGGAAGGCCGCCGGCGCCGTACGGTCCCCGGGACCGCCGCCCGCCGCCAGCGCCGGCCGCACCGGCGGGTCCAGCGGTTCCGGCAGTTCCGCCCGGTCCGGTACGGGTATCCCCGCGGTCCCCCGGCGCCGGGCCCACCCCCGGTCCGGCGCCGGGGTCGGCCCCCGCACCGGCGCCCGGCCCCGCCCCCGTACCCGTACCCGGCCGGCCGTGCTCCGTTCCCGAACCTGGCCGTCCGTACCCGGGCCCCGCGCCCGGCACCCCGTACCACGGCCACGACTCCGCGTCGGCCACCCCGGACCACGCGCCACCCGCCCCGTCACCGCCCCCGGCACCGGCGTCCTCGGCGGACCCCGCGCCCGCCCACGGCCCCGGCACCGCCCCGCCCCGCCGCCGTACGCCCCACCCCTCGAACCGGCGTCTGCGCGGCCCGTACCGCTCCACCCGCCACGCCCGCAGCAGCCGCTCCGCCTCGACCACCGCCGCGTCCCCGCACTGCGGGTCCCACTCCCGCCACCGCCGCAGCCACCCGCCGTCGTCGAGGGCCGCGGTCGCCAACTCCGCGACGTACGTGTCCCGCCGCTCCCACTCCGCCGCCCGCCCGGCACCGGCGAGGAGTTCGCGGGCCGGGCGGAAGTCGCCCGCCTCGGCGGCCGTGAGTACCGCCCGGACGCGGTGTCCCGGAGCGTCCAGCAGGACGTCTTCGTCGAGGGGTAAGTCGGCGCCGACCCAGGAGTAGTGGCGCACCACGCGCGGGAACGTCACAAGGGGCCGGAGGAAGTGCATGGCACTGCATTCAAGGCCATACGAACCCCCGCGTTCCAGACTCCTACGGTGACGATCCGATATCCGAAGGGGAGTCCGGTCCATCCAGTCACAGAATGGTTTCAGCAGGAGGGACGGGCAGGGGCAAATCCGTTCTCACCGGTCACCCGGTCGGCGTCCGGGTGGCGTGACCGCCGCCACACCCGGTTCGTTGAACCGGACGCGGTGACCGGAGGCAGGGGACAGCTTCCCGGTCCCGGCAGGGATGCGGCCGGCTCCGGGGACGCCCGGACCGGTCGCCCCGCGCCCCCGCCCGCGCGCCGACCGGACCGGTCGCCCCCCGCGCCGCCGCCCGCGCGCCGCCCCCGGGTGCGCACCGCCCGCGTACGCGCCGCGCGCGACGGCTCCGTACACACACCCGCCTCAGCGGAACCGCAGCGCCTTCAGCGCCCGCAGCCCGCGGCTCATGAAGGCCGCGTAGCTCTTGTCGTCGTCGTACCGCAGCGGCCCCAGCGCGAACGGCGCCAGCGGTACCACCCGCTGCTGCGCCACCGTCTGCGACTCCGTGTACTTCAGGATCCCCTCCGAGCCGTGCCGCCGGCCGACCCCGGAGTCCTTCATTCCGCCCGCGGGCGCCTGCACGCTGCCGTACGCGGCCACGTACGCCTCGTTGACGTTCACCGTGCCCGCCTGGATCCTGGCCGCGATCCGGCCGCCCCGGCGGCCGTCCTTCGTCCACACGCTCGCGTTCAGCCCGTACGGCGTCGCGTTGGCGCGCGCGACGGCGTCGTCTTCGTCACGGAAGCGGTAGACCGAGACGACGGGCCCGAAGGTCTCCTCGTCGCAGACGGTCATGCCGGGCTCGACGCCGTCGAGGATCGTCGGCTCATAGAAGTACGGGCCCACATCGGGCCGCGCCCGCCCGCCGGCCAGCACCTCGGCGCCCTTGCCGACCGCCTCGTCCACGTGCCGGGTGACGGTCTCCAACTGCTGCGCGCTGACCAGCGAGCCCATGTCGGCGCCGTAGCCGAGGGTGTTGCCCAGCCGCAGGGCCCTGGTCCTGGCGACGAAGCGGGCGAGGAAGGCGTCGGCGACCGACTCGTGCACGTACAGCCGCTCGACGGAGATGCACAACTGCCCCGCCGACGCGAACGCCGCGCGCACCGCGCCCGCCGCCGCCTTCTCCACGTCGGCGTCGGCGAGCACCAGCATGGGGTTCTTGCCGCCCAGTTCCAGCGAGGCGCCGACGAGCCGGGCCGCGGCGCCCTGGGCGACCTCGCGTCCGGTGCGGGTGGAGCCGGTGAAGGAGACGTAGTCGGCGTGCCGGACGATCTCGGGGCCGACGACGGGACCCGGGCCGATCACGACCTGCCACACCTCCTCTGGCAGCCCGGCCTCGACCAGCTTCCGGCGCGCCCACAGGGCGGTCAGCGGGGTCTTGGAGTCGGGCTTCATGACGAGCGCGTTGCCCGCGACGAGGGCGGGCAGGGCGTCGCCGACGGAGAGTTCGAGCGGGTAGTTCCAGGGCGCGATCTGGCCGACGACGCCGCGCGGGTGCCGCAGTTCGGTCACCTTGGTCAGCGTCGGCAGCGCGCCGGTGTGGCGCTTGGGGCCGAGGTAGGCGGGGGCCCTGCGGCCGTAGTGGCGGGCGGCCACCGTGACGGACTGCACCTCCTCGTGGGCGTGCAGCCGCGCCTTGCCGGTCTCCAACTGCACGAGGTCCAGCACCTCGTCCTGGTCGCGCAGCAGCAGGTCGTGGAAGCGCAGCAGCACGGCGGCACGCTCGCGTACGGGCCTGGCCGCCCAGGCGCGCTGCGCGGCGCGGGCCCGCTCGAACGCGGCCTCCACGTCCGCGGGTCCCGCCTCCGGCACGTCGGCCAGCACCTCGCCGGTCAGCGGGGACCGGACGGCGACGGTGCCGGTGCCGGCGACGCCGCGGGTCAGGCGCTCGACGAGCGCGGGCGTGACGAACTCGGCGGCGACGGCGCCGGCGGTGCGGGCGCCGTCGGAAGCGGAAGCGGTGGGGTTGCCTACGGCGGTCTCCGTCATAAGGCCGAGGGTAGGACTCCGGCGGCGCCTTTGGATACCTGCGGGTAACCGAATTCCGCCAGCGATTGCTGGCTCATACGTGCGGGGCGGTACCGGCGCCGGGCACGGCCGGTGCTGCGGCTCCCGCCGGGGCACCGGCGGGAGCCGGGGCGTACCGAGGGCCGCCCCGCCCCCGTCACAGGTCCTGGATGTCGAGCGAGTCGACGACCTCCTCGAAGACCCGCTCGCCGTCCCGCTTGCCCTCGCCCGCGGCCGGCATCTCCACGGTCAGGTGCCAGCCGATGTTGTCGTCGTTGACGTAGAAGAACTCCCGGCTGCGCATCTCGGTCTCGGTCTGGTACCCCTCGTCGCGGGTCCACGTCGTGACCATCTCGGCGGCGTCCTTGCCCCGGTACTCGAACTCCTTGACCGACCCCTCGACGTCGGAACTCAGCTCGGTGCACCCGATGGTGTCGCCCTTGTCGCACTCCAGCGTCTGGTTGGCCTCGCTCAGCGCGCTGTCCTCGTTGCCGGAGGAGCGGGTGAGCCACAGGCTGGGCGTGCCGCCCGGGTCCGTGTACGTGACCGTGCCCTCGTCGACGCTGCGCTTGTAGTCCTCCGGCACCGCCAGCGACGCCTTGAGCTGTTCCGTCTCGTCGTACGTCTTCCAGCCCTCCGGCGCGCCGTCGCCACCGCCGAACGGGTTCGCCAGCGTCAGCACCAGCGCCGCCGCCACGGCTATCGCCCCGCCCAGCACGGCCAGCCTCCCGCCGCGCCCCTTCGGCAGCGCCGCCGCCAGCTTCCCGCCGCGCCCGCCGCCCGCGCCGCCGCCCACCGGGGCGATCATCGTCGGCGCCGGCACCGGCCTGGCTACCGCCTCCAACTGCCGGCGCACCTCGTCCGGCGCCGGCCGCGCCGCCGGGTCCTTGCGCAGCAGCTGCATCACGACCGTGCCCAGCGCCCCGGACCCGCGCGCGGGCGCCGCCGGTTCGGCGGAGAGCACGGCCTGGAGCGTCGCCGGCGCGGTCTGCCTGCGGTACGGGGACATGCCCTCCACGGCCGCGTACATCACGACGCCCAGCGACCACAGGTCCGACTCGGGACCCGGCCGCTGGCCGAGCACCCGCTCCGGCGCGATGTACTCCGGCGACCCGACGAACGCGCCGGTCTCCGTCAGCCCCTGCTCCCCCTCGATCTGCGCGATGCCGAAGTCGGTGAGCACGACGCGGTCGTGCCGGCCGAGCAGCACGTTGTCGGGCTTGACGTCGCGGTGCAGGATCCCCGCCTCGTGCGCGGCGGTCAGCGCGCCGAGCACGGCGACGCCGATGCGCGCCACCTCGCGCGGGTCGAGGGTGCCCTCGGTGAGCTGGTCGCCGAGGGAGCGGCCGCGGACCAGCTCCATCACGATCCAGGGCCTGCCGTCCTCCATCACCACGTCGTGCACGGTGACGACCGACGGGTGGTCGATCCGGGCCGCGGCGCGGGCCTCGCGCTGCATCCGCTCGTACGCCGTCTGCCGCGTCCGCTCGTCGAGGTCGGCGGGCAGCCGGGGCTCCTTCACGGCGACGTCGCGGTCGACGACCTCGTCGTGGGCCCGCCAGACGGTGCCCATGCCGCCGGCGCCGAGGCGGGCGGCGAGGCGGTAGCGCCCGCCGATCAGCCGGCCTACCGCGGGATCCGCGACTACCTGCGTGGCCGCGGCCTCCTGCGCCGCGTCCCCGGCGTTCTCGTGCGGTGGCCGCAGGCCGTAACTCGTGGGCTCGTCCCCCACCTTGTCCCCCTCGTACGTCATGGCACCATCATTGACATCCTCGCCGTCCTAGAGTCGGCGATCCCCGCCTACCGCGCCGTTGAAGGCTGCGGTGTCGGGCGGGTTCCCGCTTCGCTGCGCGGTGCCGGTACGAGTACCGGTCTTACCTGCGCTCCACGGGCTGTCACGGCCAGTCCGGCCGCCTTGGCGACGTTGACCGCCGCGTTCACATCCCGATCCAGGACGGCCCCGCACGCCCTGCACGTCCACACACGGACGTGCAGAGGCTTAGGTCCGTCCTTGACCCCGCACTGCGAGCAAACCTGTGAGGTCGGCTCAAACCGGCCGATGCGCACGAAAGCGCGCCCGTACCGTGCGGCCTTGTACTCCAGCATGCTCACGAACGCCGACCACCCGGCGTCGTGCACGGACTTGGCCAGACGTGTACGGGCTAATCCCTTCACCGCCAGGTCCTCCACGGCGACCGCTTGGTTCTCACGGATCAGCCGGGTGGAAAGCTGGTGATGGAAGTCGCGCCGCGCGTCCGCCACTCGGGCATGCGCACGAGCGACCTTCGCTCTGGCCGTGTCCCTGTTATTCGAACCCTCCTCCTTGCGGGACAGGACCCGCTGCGCCTTCTTCAGGCGCTTCTCGGCGCGGCGCAGGAACCGGGGCGAGTCGACCCTCGTGCCGTCGGAGAGGACCGCGAAATGACCGAGGCCGAGGTCGATGCCGACCTCGGGCGTCGTCCGCGGCAGCACCTCGGACGGGCCGGTCTGAACGACGAAGGACGCGAAGTACCGGCCCGCGCTGTCCTTGACCACACTCACTGTGGACGGGGCAGAGGGCAGCGCGCGCGACCACCTCACCCGCACGTCGCCGACCTTCGGCAGGCGCAGCTTCATCCCCGGCGTGATCGACCAGCGGGCGTTCGCCGTGAACCGCACCACCTGACGGGTGTCCCGCTTCGACTTGTACCGGGGCGCACCCACGCGCGGACGCTTGCCCTTCAGGCCCTCGAAGAAGTTCCGGTACGCCGCGTCCAGATCCCGCAGAGACTGCTGCAACACGACGGCGGAGACCTCGCCGAACCAGGCCCGCTGCGGAGTCTTCTTCGCCTCGGTGATCAGCCGCCTGGACAGCTCGCCGGTCTTCGGGAATGGTTGCCCCTCGGCGCGGGCAGTCTCCCGGGCCCTGAGGGCGTCGTTGTAGACCACCCGCGCACACCCGAACGCCCGCGCCAGCGCCGTGCGCTGACCGGCGCTCGGGTATAGGCGGAAGCTGTACCGAAGCTGCACACCGAGCACGATACACAGTTGGTTTATCGGTACCGATGAGAATGTTCGCACAGGCTGTCACGGATTCCGCATCCACGTTGAAGTGGTCTTCAGGGCCAGGCAGGGCCGCGGGGCGGGGTCCCGGCGGTGGCCGAGCCCGCGGGTCCCCTCGTCCCCGTCGTGATCACCGCTCCGCCCACCGTCCCCGTACCGCATACGCCACCGCGCCCGCCGCCAGCACCCCCGCGCCGGCCGCCACCGACGCCGGCGGCAGCGAGAACGCCAGCACCACGCACCCCGCAAGACCCACCGCCGGCACCACGCGCGGCGGGCGGCCCTCCTGGGGACGGAGCGTCCACGCCGAGGCGTTGGCCACGGCGTAGTACAGCAGCACCCCGAACGACGAGAACCCGATCGCCCCGCGCACGTCCACTGTCGCAGCCACCACTGACACCACCGCGCCGACCGCCAGCTCCGCCCGGTGCGGCACCCGGAACCGCTCGTGCACCGCGGCAAGACCGTGCGGCAGATGGCGGTCCCTGGCCATCGCGAGCGTCGTACGGGAGATCCCGAGGATCAGCGCCAGCAGCGACCCCAGCGCCGCCACCGCCGCCCCGGCCCGCACCACCGGCTCCAGCCACCCCGCGCCCGCCGCCGACGCCGCGTCCGACAGCGGCGCCGTCGCGTGCGCGAGACCCCCGGCGCCGAGAACGGCGAGGACGGCCACCGCCACCGCCGCGTACGCGACGAGCGTGATGCCCAGCGCCACCGGCACCGCGCGCGGGATGGTGCGCTCCGGGTCGCGCACCTCCTCGCCGAGCGTGGCGATCCGCGCGTACCCGGCGAACGCGAAGAACAGCAGCCCGGCCGCCTCCAGCACCCCCCACACCGAGGTGTCGCCCCCCGGCTGCAGCCGGTCCGCCTCGGCGGCGCCGCTGGTCAGCGCCGCCACGACGACGGCGGCCAGCACCGCGAGCACGGCCGCGACGATCACCCGGGTGAGGAGCGCGGACTTCTGCACCCCGCGGTAGTTGACGGCCGTCAGCGCCACGACGGCGGCCACCGCGACGACGTGCTTCTGCTCCGGCCAGGCGTACGCGCCGACCGTCAGCGCCATCGCCGCGCACGACGCGGTCTTGCCGACGACGAACGCCCACCCGGCGAGGTAGCCCCAGAAGGGGCCGAGGCGCTCGCGGCCGTAGACGTAGGTGCCGCCGGAGGCGGGGTAGCGGGCGGCGAGGCGGGCGGAGGAGGTGGCGTTGCAGTACGCGACGACGGCGGCGGCGCCGAGCCCGATGAGCAGCCCGGAGCCGGCGGCGCGCGCGGCGGGCGCGAGGGCGGCGAAGATCCCGGCGCCGAGCATGGCGCCGAGGCCGACGAGCACGGCGTCGGTGACGCCGAGGCGGCGGGCGAGCGGGGTGGCCTGGTCGGACATGGGCGGGAGGGTAGCGGAGGGAGGTGACGGGAAGGGGGCGCGCGGGGGCACGCGGGGGGCGTGTGGCGCGTACGGGACGGAAGGGGCGGGTCCGGCCAGAGGGCCCGCCGCCCCCTCACCCCGTGGGCTGGTAGCTCTCCGCCGCGATCCGGTGGAACCGCTCCACCTCGTCGTTCTTCCCGTCCGGGCCGATCAGCAGCACCACGTGGTAGCTGTCGTCCCAGATCATCGCCAGGTTGCGCGCGTGCACCTGCCGTCCGCTGCCGTCGGTCCAGTCGAACTCGCCCTCCGCCATGACCCGCTGCCCGACCTCGATCCGCCGCAGCCCGTCGGCCTGCGCCCACGCGGAGTCGCGGTACTCGTCCAGCTCCGGCTCGCTCTGCTGCTGGTACGCCATCGGGTCGCTGCCGAACTCGCCGACCCCGTCGCGGCCGGGGACGACGAGGAGTTCGTAGTCCCCGCCGACGTAGCTGACCTGGCCGTCGCTCCCGGCGGTGCGCTGCCAGTCGTCGCGGACGGCGACCTCGAAACCCGCCGGGTCCTCGCGGAGCACGAAGCCGTCGGGCAGTTCGGAACCCGCGCCGCTGCCCTGCCCGCCGTCCTTCGGCTTGTCGGGGGCGTCCCCGGACTCCTTGGGCTGCCCGCGTTCCCCGGCTTCGTTCGTGTCGTCGGAGTCCGAGGGCGGTGCCGCCGACTCCCCCGGCTCGTCGCCGCGGCCCGCGCCGACGGCGCTGCGCTGGTCGCGGCCCGCCTCGTCGGCCCCGGGCATGAACATCGCCGCGTACGCGATGGCGCCCGCCATGGCGACGAAGATCAGCGCGATGAGCGTACGGCCCAGGCTGCGCGGCCCGCGCGGGCCGCGCCGCGCCCGGCGTTTGTGCCGCCGCCGCACCGGCACCGGCGACTTGCTGGCGCGCCGCCTGCGCATCAGCTCGCCGCGCCTGCGCAGTATCGGCAGCCGCCGCGGATCGCCGCCGCGGCCGGTGCCGTGCTGCGGCACGGTGACCGTACGGCTGCCGATGCCGGGCTCGGGCGCGGTCCGGATCAGGGACCGCAGCCAGCCGCGCAGTTCCTCGAAGTCCGGCCGCTCCGTGGGGTCCTGGCGCAGCAGCGACTCCACGACGGGGCGCAGGGCCCCGCACTCCTCCGCGTGCGCGGGGGGCTCGGCGCAGACGAGCTGCACCAGCTCGGCGACGTCCTCCTCGGGGTACGCGGAGTGCCCCTGGACGGCGCGGAAGAGCAGCGCGCCGAGCGCCCACAGGTCGGCGGCGGGGCCGACGGGGGGCGCGAGCTGCCAGTGCTCGTGGATGGGCCCGGCCTGCTCGGGCGCCCAGCGCTCGGTGACGGCGCCGACGACCTGCATCCGCGTCTGCCGCGCGCGCTCGGCGGCGAGCCGGGTGCTGGGCCCGGGGTAGCGGGTGGCCCCGCCGGTCTCGGGTCCCGGCATCTCGTCGCGCGCCGCGGGCACGGCCTGTGCGCCGACGGGCACGGCGATGGACGCCCCGGGGCGCACCCCCGGCAGGCTGCCGCCGTAGGAGGCGCCGCCGGGGAGGGACTGCTGCTCGGGCTCGGCGAACTCGGCGGGCCTGGCGCCGGGGTTGCCGTAGGCACCGGGACCGCGACCGCCGGGCTGCGCGGCGCCGGGATGAGCCCCGGGGGCGCCGGGCGCGTGGCCCGGCCCCGGCCCGCGGGATGCAGCGGGTCTGCCGGGCTCAGGAGATCCACCGGCTGTGCCCGGGGCTCCGTAGGCGGAACCGGAGTGGTCGTAGGAACCGGACCCGACGCCGCCGCGGGTCCCGGGGGCACCCGTACCTCGATACGGACCGGGCGCACCGCCCGGCGGCGCACCGCCGGGTGCCCCGCTGCCACCGCGCGGCGCCGCACCACCGGCCGGGCCGGGACCGTACGAGCCTGGGGTACCGGTCGCGTCGGTAGCGCCGGGCGCACGACCGGGCCCGGGTACGCCAGGCGCACCGCCGGAACCGGGGGCGCCGTGCGGAACAGGGCCGCCCGCGTGGGGCGCCGGGGCGCCGGGGGCCCGGTACGGGCCGGGCGGGGGCGCGGTGCCGTAGGGGTCCGCGGTGCCGTACTCGTCGTAGCCGTCGTAGCCGTCGTAGCCGTCGTAGCCGTCGTAGCCGTCGTCGCCCGCGTCGTGCGGCAGGTCGTCCCAGGGGGCGCCGGTATCCGGTGAACCGGCGGTCTGCGGGGCCGGGTTGGCGGCACCGCCCTGTGCGGGCTGGCTCCCGCCGATGTCGATGCGGTCGCTGTACGCCGGACCCGCCCCCGCGCCGGGAGGCCGGCCGGCCTCGGGCGTACGCGCCGCCTGCCCCGGCACGACCGGACGTCTCGCATCACCGGCGCCGTCGGCGAGCCGCGCCTCGGCGGCCCGCGTACCGGCCTGGTACGCGGCCATCACCCCGGCCCGCGCCGCAGGCACATCTCCGCCACCGGCGGGGGCGGAGCGACCGTGCAACTGCCCCTCCGGCTGGGCCGGATCGGCACTGCGAGGCCCTTGCCCCCCGGCCGCCCGCCCAGCAGCACCACCGGGCTGCCCGCCGGGATGGCCGCCTTGCGGCCCACTCCCGTACGGCTGTTGGACCGGTCCACCGCCCGGCGCCCCGGGACCCTGCCCAGGGGCTCCGGAAGGGCCGCCGCCCGGCTGCCCACCCGGCGCACCCTGCGCGGCGCCGCCCTGCGGGCCACCCGCGTACGGCCGTTGGGCCGGGCCGCCGCGCTCGCCGCCCGCCGCACCCGCTGCCGGGCCGCCCTGTTGCCACGCGCCGAACGGCCAGCCCTCCGCCGCGGCTTCGCCGGTGCCCGCTCCGGTAGCCGAGCCGCCCTGCGCGCCCCAGCCCGGTGCGCGGCCTTCGCGGCCGTCGCCGCCCCGCGGCTCGCCCTCCGCCGGATCGGGTCCGCCGCCCGCCCCGTACGGAGCCGAGCGCCATACCTCGTCGTCCTCGTCGTACGGCGGCGTGCCGTACGGGCCCGCGCCGCCGCGCGCCTCCGCGCCGTCGCCGTACGGTCCCCCGCGGTCGTCCCACCCCGGCGGTAAGACACCGCCCTCCGGCTGGCCGACCGCTCCCCGCGGAGCGCCGGGCGCGCCCTGGGCCGGCAGGAACCCCGTTGCCGGGTCCGGGAGTTGCGGCAGGCCCGGCGCCTCGCCGGGACCCGGTTCCGGTCCCGCCCCCGGGTCCGCGGTGACGCCGGGGCGGGGCCCCGGGCTGCCCGACGGGCGCGGGGGTTCGCCACGCCCCGGCGGCGGGGGCAGCGGATCGTAGCCGCACAGCGCCTCTTCCGCCGCGCCCGACGCCAGGCCCGTCAGGACCACCCGGCCGTCGTCGCAGACGAGCACCGTGCGCGTCGTGATGTTCCGGTGCGTCCAGCCGTGCGCGTGCAGAGCGCGCAGCGCCGTGAGGATGTCCGCCGCGACCTCCGCCCCGCGGTAGGGGCTCAACGGCCGCTCCTCCAGCAGCCCTTCGAGCGTCCGCGCGGGCACCAGCTCGCTGACGATCCAGAGGCTGCCGCCCTCCTCGAAGACGTCGAAGACCTGCGCCAGCCGGGGGTGGTCCGGTATGGCCGCCGCCGCGCGGGCCGCGTCCATCGCGCGCTGCACCACCGCGCTCGCCGCGCTCCGGCCCGCCCCGTCGCCGTACCCGGAGGGATCCGCGCCGCCGCCGTCCTCCAGCAGCTCGGCCTCGACGATCTCCGGCAGCGGCACCTGTCCGATGAGGACGTCCTGCCCGCTGTACGTGTCGAAGGCGCGCGTGTGGATGGGTTCGGCGTCGACGGCAGCCGGTAGCCGGTAACGGTCGGCGAGCACTCGGCCCGCGTAGTCGTCCACGAACGCCTCCCCACAACCGCGCAATGAGCCTGAGACCGGGCCAAATGCGGTCGGTATTCAGCCTGGTCCGGATGCGTACGGTCCGCGAGACATCACGATACGTGCTCGACGGGTGGTCTGTGCCCCGCTCGCGCGGGTTAGTCGACCGGCTTGAAGGTTTCGAACGCCGTGTCGCGCAGCTCGCGGCACTCCGCGCCGTCCCACTCGCTTTCCGGACAACTGATCATTATCGCGTAGCCGTGGCTGTCGTCCACGGCGAACCCGCGGTCCAGGACCCTGATCCGCCGGCCGTCCTGCACGCGGCTGAACTGCCAGTCCGCGACCGTGGGATACCCGCGCCACTCGATCTCCTTCATCGAGATCTTGCGGTAGCCGGAGCTGGAGGAACTCACGGCGCCCTCTATCTCCTGCCAGTTCGACAGCGCGCCGCCCTCGGTGTTGTTGGGCTGGGACGTGAAGTCGATCTGTACGCGCGGGAAGGAGGACGATCCGCTGAGGATCGCGCCGCCGCCGCCCGGCGAGGTGCCGGTGCGCTTCCAGCCGTCGGGGAGGGCCACGGAGAACTTGAACTCCGGCTCCTTGAGCGTCGCGTAGCCGTCGGGTGCGCCCGCGGAGTCCTTCCCGGAGCCGGATCCGGAGCCCTCGTCGCCCTTGTCCTCGTTCTTCCCGGACCCCGGGCCCGAGGAGTCGTCGTCCTCGTCGCCCGCGGCGCCGTCGTCGTCCTGCTGCCGCTTGTCCTCCTGGGCGTCGTTCTTGCCGGTGCCGCCCTGGTCCTTGTCCTGCTTCCCTTCCTTGCCGTCCTGCGTGCCCGCGCCCGCGCTCTGCCCGCCGTCGTTGCCGGACGTGCCCGAGTCGGAGTCGCCGCCGCCCAGCGCCACGGCGAGCACCGTGCCGAGGATCGCCAGCGCCACCACAGCGGCGATGACCGCCAGCGTGCGCCGGGGCAGCGCCGCCACCCGCGCGGCGAGTTCACCGGCGCCCGCCCGCGCCCGGGCAGCCGGCGGTGCCGCGCCCGTGGCCGTCGTACGGGCGGCGGGGCCCTCGGCGCCGTACGCACCGGCCCCCGGGCCTCCGTCCCCGGCCGACCCCGACCCGGCGGTACCCGCGCCCGAAGTCCCGGCGGCCGCCCCGGACCGCGGCGGCGGCGCGGGCCGATCGGGCGTACCGGTCCCGGCGTCGGGGCGCGGCGGTGTCTGCGGCATCCCGGGCGCCGTCTGCGGCGGGGCCGGCGCGTCGGCCGGAGCCGCCGCCTCCGCCGCCGCGGCGGAACCCGTACCGGCAGCGGCGGCACCGGCGCCCAACGCGCCCGCGGCCGCGCCCGTCCCGGCCCGTCCCGGCGTACGCCGGCTCCCCTGCGTCCCCGAAGCCTGTCTGCGCGCCGCCTTCTTCCGCTCCGTCTTCCGCCGCGCCGGCGCCGCGGCGCCCGCCCCACCGCCCGCGTCCGGCACCACCGGCAGCGGCACCATCGTCGTCGGCGCCGTCGCCGAGGGCTCGCCCGGCGCGTCCTCAGGCGCGTCGACGACGGCGCGCAGCAGCGCCCGCGCGCCCGCGTCGTCGAGCCGCTCGTCGGGGTCCTTGCGCAGCAGTCCGTAGATGGCGTCTTCCAGCGGACCGGCGTTCTTGGGCGGGTCGATGGGCTTGGTCATCACCGCGGTCAGGGTGGCGATGGCCGACCCCAGGTCGTACGGAGGATGCCCCTCCACCGCCGCGTACAGCAGCCCGCCGAGCGACCACAGGTCGGCCGGGGGGCCCGGCTTCTGCCCGCGGGCGCGCTCGGGCGAGATGTACGACGGGGCGCCGACGAGCATCCCCGTCGTCGTGATGGACGGGTCGCCCTCGACCTGCGCGATGCCGAAGTCGCTGAGCACGACGCGGCCGTCGTCGGAGATGAGCACGTTCGACGGCTTCACGTCGCGGTGCAGGATGCCCTCGCGGTGGGCCGAGCGCAGCACGTCGAGCACGGCGAGGCCGACCTCGGCGGCGCGCCGCGGGGTCAGCGGGCCGTCGTCGCGGGTGAGATCGGAGAGCGAGCGGCCCTCGATCAGCTCCATGACGATCCAGGGGCGGTCGTCCTCGTCCACCACGTCGTAGACAGTGACCGCGCCGGTGTTCCTGATGCGGGCGATCGCCTTGGCCTCGCGGAGCGTTCGCGTGACGAGGCGGCGCTTCTCGTCCTCTTCCACACTGGTGGGCAGCCGCAGCTCCTTGACCGCCACCGCACGGCCCAGTACTTCGTCCGTGGCACGCCAGACGGTGCCCATGCCACCGCGGCCGAGCACCTCCCCGAGCCGATAGCGGCCGGCCAGCAGCCGACCCGTCGCGCCGTCCCCTTCGCGCCCCATCGATCCCCTCAGCGATTCACCCCGGCAGGACCTCCATTGTGTCTTATCGCACGGACACCCCTGAGCGCCGGGCGAGGTTTGCCACGATCGATCTCCCGCCTCCCGCGGCCCGATCTGCGGCGTTGTCGCCGCCCAAGTCCCGTGCCGCGGTTGCTTACATGCACCTACAACCGACATGCCGCCACCGCGGCGCCAGCCCTCCGCCGGACCCGCGGGAGCACCGGAGCGCGCACCCCCGCGGGGGCAGAATCACAACGGCACGATCTCCGGCGCGCCCAGCCGCGCCGCGTCCGCGGTCTGGTCGTCCGGCTGCCGCTGCGACTCGCGCTCCGCCTCGACCCGCTTGTCGTAGTGCGCCACCTCGCGCTCGACCTGGTCGCCGTCCCAGCCGAGCACCGGCGCCATCAGCGCGGCGACTTCGGCGGCACACTGCGTACCGCGGTCGAAGGTCTCGATGGAGATCCGGGTACGCCGCGTCAGCACGTCGTCGAGGTGGCGCGCGCCCTCGTGGGAGGCCGCGTACACGATCTCCGCGCGCAGATAGTCGTCCGCGCCCGTGAGCGGCATGCCGAGCGACGGGTCCTTCTCGATCAGCTCCAGCACCTCCTCCGACAGCGCCCCGTACCGGTTCAGCAGGTGCTCCACCCGCGCGACGTGCACCCCCGTACGCGCCGCCGTGCGCGCCCGCGCGTTCCACAGCGCCTGGTACCCCTCCGCGCCCAGCAGCCGCACGTCCTCCGTGACGCACGGCCCGACGCGCTGGTCCAGCCCGTGCACGGCCTCGTCGACGGCGTCCTGGGCCATCACGCGGTACGTCGTGTACTTGCCGCCTGCGACGACGACGAGCCCGGGCACCGGGTGCGCCACGGTGTGCTCGCGCGACAGCTTGCTGGTCGCGTCGGACTCGCCGGCGAGCAGCGGCCGCAGACCCGCGTAGACGCCCTCGACGTCGTCCCTCGTCAGCGGCACCGCGAGCACGGCGTTGACGTGCTCCAGCAGGTAGTCGATGTCGGCGGAGGAGGCCGCCGGGTGGGCCTTGTCGAGGTCCCAGTCGGTGTCCGTGGTGCCGATGATCCAGTGCCGGCCCCACGGGATGACGAACAGCACGCTCTTCTCGGTGCGCAGGATGAGGCCGGAGGTGGAGTGGATGCGGTCCTTCGGTACGACGAGGTGGATGCCCTTCGACGCCCGCACGTGGAACTGCCCGCGCTCGCCGACCATCGCCTGCGTCTCGTCCGTCCACACCCCGGTGGCGTTGACGACCTGCCGCGCCCGTACCTCGAACTCCCCGCCCTGCTCCAGGTCGTGCACCCGCGCGCCCACGACGCGCTCGCCCTCGCGCAGGAAGCCCAAGACCCGCGCGCGGTTGGCGACCTGCGCCCCGTACTGCGCGGCGGTGCGCACGAGCGTGGCGACGTAGCGGGCGTCGTCGACCTGTGCGTCGTAGTACTGCAGCGCGCCCACGAGCGCGTCCTTCCGCAGACACGGCGCGACGCGCAGGGCGTGCGAGCGGGAGAGGTGGCGGTGCGCGGGCATGCCGCGGCCGTGTTCGCGGGAGACGGACATGGCGTCGTACAGCAGCACGCCGGAGCCCGCGTACGCCCGCTCCCAGGCGCGGTGCTTGAGGGGGTAGAGGAACGGCACCGGCTTGACGAGGTGCGGTGCCAGGCGCTCGGTGAGCAGCCCGCGCTCCTTCAGCGCCTCGCGGACGAGGGCGAAGTCCAGCATCTCCAGATAGCGCAGCCCGCCGTGGATGAGCTTGCTCGACCGGCTCGACGTGCCCGACGCCCAGTCCCGCGCCTCGACCAGCCCGGTGGCCAGGCCGCGGGTCGCCGCGTCCAGCGCGGTGCCCGCGCCGACCACACCGGCGCCGACGACCAGCAGGTCCAGCTCGCGCTCGGCCATCTGTGCGAGGGCCGCGCCGCGCTCGGCCGGCCCCAGTACCGCTGTCTTCACGGATGCCTCCCGTCCTGTCGCCCCGTTGCGGCAGTCCACGTGCCCACGTCCGATTCTGTCCGCACCCGCGCCGTACAGCCACCGTGCGTCGACCTTTGCGGCACAGCGCAGGCGCCGTACGGCGGTCGCGGGCCGCCGCGCCACGGGCGCCGCAAAGCACCCAATACTGAATAACAGTCATATATGCCCGTAGCCTGACAAGAGCCTCTGCTCATCCCGGGCCCGGCACCCGGGGCCCTCCGGGAAGGAACGTCCCCCAGACATGCCCGCAGACGTCGCCGTCATCGGACTCGGCCACCACGGCCTGCCGCTCGCCCAGGCCGCGGCGGCGGCCGGCTTCTCCGTCGTCGGATACGACCCCGATCCGCGCGCCGTCGACGCCCTCGCCGCCGGCCGGCCGCCGGTCGGCGGCTCGCTGACGGCCGCCGAGGTACGCAGGCTCCTGACCACCGGGTTCCGCGCCTCCGCGGACCCGGCCGACCTCACCGGCGTCCGTACCGCCGTCATCTGCGTGCCCACCCCGCTCGCCGAGGACGGCGCGCTCGACCTCGGCCCGGTCGCCGACGCGGCGCGCGAACTGGCGCGGCACCTCAAGCCCCGCACCACCGTGCTGCTGGAGTCCGCCGCCTACCCGGGGAGCACCGAGGACCTCCTGCGGCCCCTCCTCCAGCAGGGCTCCGGGCTGCGCGCCGGGCGCGACTTCCACCTCGCCTACTCCCCCGGCCCCCTCGACCCCGCAGAACCCGCCTCCGCGCCGAAGGTCGTCGGCGGGCTGACCCCGGGGTGCACGGAGGCGGCGGTGGCGTTCTACGGGCGGTTCGCGGAGCGGGTCGTACGGGCCAGGGGACCGCGCGAGGCGGAGACGGTGCGGCTGCTGGAGGGCAACGTACGGCACGTGAACTCCGCCCTCGTCAACGAGCTGACGTGGTTCTGCCACGACCGGGGCATCGACCTGTGGGACGTCGTCCGCTGCGCCGAGACCCGCCCCTTCGGCACCGCCCACAGCTTCCGCCCGGGCCCCGGCGTCGGCGGCCACGGGGTGCCCGTCGACCCGGGCCGCGTCCCCGTCCGCGTACCGCATCCGGGCGGCAGGACCGCGCCCGGCTTCGACCACCCGCTGCGGATGGTCGATCTCGCCCGCGAGGTGAACGGCCGGATGCCGCGGTACGTCGTCCAGCGCTGCGCCCAGCTCCTCAACGAGCACGGCAAGTCCGCCCGCGGCGCCCGCGTGCTGCTCCTCGGCGTCACGTACGACCCGGACGTCGCCGACCTGGAGCGCACCCCGGCGACCGACGTCGCGGCGCGGCTGACGGAGCTGGGTGCACGGGTGGGGTTCCACGACCCGTACGTCACGGCGTGGCAGGTGCTGGGCCGGCCGGTGCCGCGGACGGGGTCGGTGTACGACGCGGCGGCGGACGCGGACCTGACGGTGCTGCTGCAGCCGCACCGGACGTACGACCTCCAGGCGCTGGCGGTGAAGGCGCAGCTCCTCCTGGACACCCGGGGGGCGACGCCACCGGGAGCGGCACACCGGCTGTGAGCGGCGAGCGGCCGGGCGGCGAGCGGCAAGGCGTGCGGCAAGGGGCGTAACACCCCGCGGATCACCCGTCCCCCAGGGTGCCGGAACCGGAGGTGCCCCGCCGGAACTGCTACCGTTCGGCCGTATGGGTGATGCGGTGATGACGACGGCCGGCGGCCGCCCCCGGCTGCTGCAGGCGCTCGCCGTCGGCGCCGCCGCCACCGTGGCGGGAGCGCTGGTCCTGGGCGTGACGCAGGGCCTGGTGGGCGAACGCGGCCTGGAGCTCGGCTACTGGGCGCTGGCCCTCGGCCTCCTCGTCGGCGCCGCCGTGGGCCGCGCGGGCGCGGAGACCCGCGGCTCGGCGTTCCTGGCGATCCCCGTGGCGCTCGCCGGCGTCTTCCTCACCCAACTCGTGGCGACGGCCGTACACCTCGGCACGGCGGACGTGGGCGCGGCGTTCGACTTCTGGCAGAGCGATGTGCTGGGGAAGAACGACATGACGTTCTGCCTCGTGGCCGCGGCGGAAGCGTTCCTGGTCAGCCAGCGAGTGTCCGAAGTTCGAAACAGCATGTCGCAGTCGCGTCACGACTCCCCTTAAGGGCTTGTTGTCGGGCACCGCTCAACTGCTAGCGTGCCGCGGGTTGTCCCACTGACCGCGCCCACCACACCAACTGTCCCCGGGCACGGCAGACCCATCACTCCGGGGGGAAATACCCATGTCCCAGCCTTACCAGCAGCAACCAGGCCCAGGCGCTCCGGGCCAGCAGCCGTACGGCGCCCAGCCGCCCTACGCGCAGCCGCCGGCCGCCTCCGGCAACACGGGCCTCGCCGTGGGCGTCGGCATCGTCGCGATGATCGTCGGCGCCGTCATCTACGCCGCCATCATGCGGGCGTCCGGGGGAGACGCCGGCGAGTACACGCTGTACGCCTACCCCGCCGCCGCGGCCGGCATCCTCGTCGGCCTCGCGTTCGGCAAGCTCGGCGGCCGGAACCCGGCGCTGCCCTTCGTCGCCATCGTCCTCGGCATCCTCGGCGCCATCATGGGCCAGTTCCTCGGCTACGCGCTGCTGATCAACCACTGGACGGACGGCCAGATCGGCATCGCGACGGCGTTCACCGACGAGTTCGACGTGCTGAAGGAAGCCTTCAAGGAGGACTTCGACGCACTGGTGGCCGCGATGTACGCGGTCGGCGGCGCCGCCGGCTTCGCCCTGACGAAGCGCCTCGGCAATAGCTGAGGCAGCCGCAGACGGCCAACGACGCAGGGCCGGGACCGCGACGAACGCGGCCCCGGCCCTGCGTCGTTGCGCCGCAGGACCGGCGGCGCTGCGGTGCCGTCAGGCGGGCGGCAGGGCGGTGCCCAGCCGGCCGTGCAGCAGCAGGTAGAAGACGTACAGCGACTCCCGGCCGCCCTTGCCGCGGTCGTAGCGACGGAGGGCGCGGCCGAGGGGGTTCCACACCCGCCCGTCCGGCATCCGTACGCCGACGGGCTGCTCGAAGTAGTCGCGCTGCCGGTCGTCGAGGTCCACCCAACTCCCGCCCCCGGCCCGGACCATGACCTCCCCGACGTACGCCCCGACCCCGCGCAGCGCCTGCGCCACCGCCCGCTCGTCGGCCCCCTGCCCGGCGCGGATCCCGGCGACGATCCGGTCCGCGACGCGCAGGCTCTCCACGGAGTAGTCCAACGGCAACCGCCGCGCCCCCCGCAACCACTCGGCCACCACCCCCTCCACGAACCGGCTCATCCCGGCCGCTTCGGGTAACACATCGCTCGCACGCCCCATGGGAATCCCCTCCACGCTCGTCGGTGGCGACCTTCACCTGAACAGCGCCGGAACCCCGATGAAACGTCACACCTCCGAGGGGTGACACTTCCCACACGAGGGGTCACCACCCAGGTCTGGACAAACCCCCGGCCTGCCAGCTCCGGCAATCAGCAAGGCGGCGCCGACCAGCGGGACTTCGAGAATTCCACGGATAAGTCCGGCTTGACGCGAATGTCCATGAGCTTGCGGTCGTCCGGCATCGGGCGTTAATCATGCGGGCACCCCCGATCGACCGCCGTCGCCGAGGAGTTCGGCGATGCGTGGGAGTCGGGTACGGGCCGAGCGTACGAGGGCGGAGAGACCCGGGCCGCCGGGAGGCGGTTCGTGAGCGCACCCCCTGGCCCCGCGGGACTGCCCTCCCGCCGGGGCCGGGGTGGTGCTCCCCTCACAGACGGGTCAGCGGGAGGCGGCCACCGTGACCTCGACGCGCTGGAACTCCTTCAGCTCCGAGTAGCCCGTCGTCGCCATCGCCCGGCGCAGCGCGCCGAAGAAGTTCATCGATCCGTCCGGCGTGTGCGACGGGCCCAGCAGGACTTCCTCCGTCGTGCCCACCGTGCCCAGGTCCATCACCTTCCCCCGCGGCACGTCCTCGTGGACCGCCTCCATCCCCCAGTGGTGCCCCCGCCCCGGCGCGTCCGTCGCGCGGGCCAGCGGCGAGCCCATCATCACCGCGTCCGCCCCGCACGCCACCGCCTTCGGCAGGTCGCCGGACCAGCCGACGCCGCCGTCCGCGATCACGTGCACGTAGCGGCCGCCGGACTCGTCCATGTAGTCCCGGCGCGCCGCGGCGACATCGGCCACCGCCGTCGCCATCGGCACCTGGATGCCCAGCACGTTGCGCGTCGTGTGCGCCGCGCCGCCGCCGAAGCCGACGAGCACGCCCGCCGCGCCCGTACGCATCAGGTGCAGCGCCGCCGTGTACGTCGCGCAGCCGCCGACGATGACCGGCACGTCCAGCTCGTAGATGAACTGCTTGAGGTTCAGCGGCTCCGCCGCCGACGAGACGTGCTCCGCGGAGACCGTCGTGCCGCGGATGACGAAGATGTCCACCCCCGCGTCCACGACCGCCTTGGAGAACTGCGCCGTACGCTGCGGCGACAGCGCCGCCGCCGTGACCACGCCCGACTCGCGGACCTCCGCGAGCCGCCGGCCGATCAGCTCCTCCTTGATCGGCTCGTCGTAGATCTCCTGCATCCGCCGCGTCGCGTCGCGCTCGTCCAGCCCGGCGATCTCGGCGAGCAGCGGTTCCGGGTTCTCGTAACGGGTCCACAGCCCTTCGAGGTTGAGCACCCCGAGGCCGCCGAAGCGGCCGATCCTTATGGCCGCCTCCGGCGAGACGACGGAGTCCATCGGGGCGGCGAGGAAGGGCAGCTCGAAGCGGTAGGCGTCGATCTGCCAGGCGATCGAGACCTCCTTCGGGTCCCGGGTGCGCCGACTCGGCACGATGGCGATGTCGTCGAACGCGTACGCCTTGCGCCCGCGCTTGCCCCGGCCGATCTCGATCTCAGTCACGGATGCTGCCCTTTCCAGACGGTTGCCGCCCCAGTATCCCCCGGCCGGTCCGGTCAGGCCTTGCGGGAGTAGTTCGGGGCCTCGGTCGTCATCTGGATGTCGTGCGGGTGGCTCTCCTTCAGGCCCGCGGAGGTGATGCGGACGAACCGGCCGCGGTCCTTCATCTCCGGGACGGTGCGCCCGCCGACGTAGAACATCGACTGCTTCAGCCCGCCGATGAGCTGGTGCACGACGGAGGCGAGGGGGCCGCGGTACGGGACCTGGCCCTCGATGCCCTCGGCGATGAGCTGGTCGTCGCTCTTGACCTCGTCCTGGAAGTAGCGGTCCTTGGAGTACGACTTGTTGCCGCCGCGCGACTGCATCGCGCCCAGCGAGCCCATCCCGCGGTACGACTTGAACTGCTTGCCGTTGATGAACAGCAGCTCGCCCGGCGACTCCTCGCAGCCCGCCAGCAGGCTGCCGAGCATCACCGTGTCCGCGCCGGCGACCAGCGCCTTGGCGATGTCGCCGCTGTACTGCAGGCCGCCGTCGCCGATGACCGGCACGCCGGCGTCCCGGGCCGCCTGCGCGGCCTCGTAGATCGCGGTGACCTGCGGGACGCCGACGCCGGCGACCACGCGGGTCGTACAGATGGAGCCGGGGCCCACGCCGACCTTGATGCCGTCGACGCCCGCGTCGACGAGCGCCTGGGCGGCGTCGCGGGTGGCGACGTTGCCGGCGACGACGTCGACCGCCGCGTTCGACTTGATCTTCGCGGCCATGTCGGCGACGAGCCGCGAATGGCCGTGCGCGGTGTCCACGACGATGAAGTCGGCGCCCGCCTCCACCAGCGCCTGCGCGCGGTCGTACGCGTCGCCCGCGACACCGACGGCGGCGCCGACGATCAGTCTGCCCTCCCCGTCCTTGGCGGCGTTCGGGTACTTCTCGGCCTTGACGAAGTCCTTGACCGTGATGAGGCCCTTGAGCACGTCCCGGTCGTCGACCAGCGGCAGCTTCTCGATCTTGTGCCGGCGCAGCAGCTCCATGGCCTCCGCACCGGAGATCCCGACCCGGCCGGTGACCAGCGGCATCGGCGTCATGATCGACCGCACCTCGACGCTGCGGTCGGGCTCGAAGGCCATGTCGCGGTTGGTGACGATGCCGACGAGCCGGCCGCCCTCGTCGGTCACCGGCACCCCGCTGATCCGGAACCGGCCGCAGAGCGCGTCCGCCTCGGCGAGCGTCGCGTCGGGCCGGATGGTGATCGGGTCGGCGACCATGCCGGACTCGGAGCGCTTGACCTGGTCGACCTTCTTGGCCTGGTCCTCGATGGAGAGGTTGCGGTGCAGTACGCCGACGCCGCCCTGGCGGGCCATGGCGATGGCCATCCGGGACTCGGTGACCCGGTCCATGGCGGCGGAGAGGAGCGGAATGTTCACCTTGACGTTCCGCGACACATGGCTGGCGGTGTCGATCTCGCCCGGGGCCATGTCGGCGGCGCCGGGCAGCAGCAGCACGTCGTCGAAGGTGAGTCCGATGGTGGCGAACTTGTCAGGGACGTCGGCGGCGCGCTCTGTCATGACACCCTTCCGGTGGGTCTTGCCCGATGGGACTGACCATGGTAACGGCGCGCCGGAGAGTCACGTAACGGGGCTGGTGGCCGGTGCACGAAGGGACGAAGTCCGGAGCCCGCGGGACCTTCGGACCGGCGTCGCGACCCGCTCCCCGTACGCCGTACGCGCCCATGCCGTACGCCCTGCGCGACGGCCCGTACGCCCCCGCGCCACGGCCCGTCCGCCCCGCGCTTACTGCCGCGCCAGCGCCCGCAGCCTGCTCAGCGCCCGGTGCTGGGCCACCCGCACCGCACCCGGCGTCATCCCGAGCATCTGGCCCGTCTCCTCCGCGCTGAAGCCCGCCGCCACCCGCAGCAGCAGCAGCTCCCGCTGGTTCGCCGGCAGGCTCGCCAGGAGCTGCTTCGCCCACTCCGCGTCGCTGCTCAGCAGCGCCTGCTCCTCGGGGCCCAGCGAGTCGTCCGGCCGCTCCGGCATCTCGTCGGAGGGCACGGCGGTGGATCCCGGACCGCGCATCGCGGCGCGCTGGAGGTCCGCGACCTTGTGCGCGGCGATGGCGAAGACGAACGCCTCGAAGGGGCGGCCGGTGTCGCGGTAGCGCGGGAGCGCGCAGAGCACCGCGATGCAGACCTCCTGCGCGAGATCGTCTACGAAGTGCCGTGCGTCGCCGGGCAACCGGTGCAGCCGCGTGCGGACATAGCGGAGCGCCAGGGGGTGCACGTGGGCCAGCAGGTCGTGCGTCGCGCGCTCGTCCCCCTCGGCCGCGAGCTGCACGAGTCCCCTGATCTCGACGGGCCTTTCGGCCGTCTGGGAAACAGTGGTCTCGTTGCCGCGCATCCGTCCATGGTGCCTCGCCCCCGAACGTTCCGCGGTATCGCGGCCGTCGTTGTAGACCGAAGCGTTATGCGCAACCGCGCGGACGCTCACCACGCGCGCCCTCCCTTCGCTGCCCCCGTGCGGGATTCGGCTGTGCCCGATGCGCCTCGTTCCGGAGAACCCATGCCTCAAGCATGCGCCTTCGCGCGGGAAACCGGATCGCCCCGTGGCCCGCGGCCCCGTTCCGCGGGCCCGCCGCCGGCTACGGGGCGGGTGTGCCGGCCCGGGGCGCGGGGCCCCGGCGCGGCGGATGCGCAGCAGGTCAGCGTACGAGACCCCAGCGGAAACCGAGCGCCACCGCGTGCGCACGGTCGGAGGCGCCGAGCTTTTTGAAGAGCCTGCGCGCGTGGGTCTTCACGGTGTCCTCGGAGAGGAACAGCTCGCGGCCGATCTCGGCGTTGGACCGCCCGTGGCTCATGCCTTCGAGCACCTGGATCTCACGCGCCGTGAGCGTCGGCGCGGCCCCCATCTCGGTGGAGCGCAGCCGCCGCGGCGCGAGCCGCCACGTCGGGTCGGCGAGGGCCTGCGTGACGGTGGCCCGCAGCTCGGCGCGGGAGGCGTCCTTGTGCAGATAGCCGCGGGCGCCGGCGGCGACGGCGAGGGCCACGCCGTCGAGGTCCTCGGCCACGGTCAGCATGATGATCCGGGCCCCCGGGTCCGCCGAGAGCAGCCGGCGCACGGTCTCGACGCCGCCGAGTCCTGGCATCCGTACATCCATCAGAATCAGGTCCGAACGATCGGCACCCCAGCGGCGGAGTACTTCCTCGCCGTTAGCCGCCGTCGTCACGCGCTCGACGCCGGGCACGGTCGCAACCGCACGGCGCAGCGCCTCTCGGGCGAGTGGGGAGTCGTCGCAAACGAGGACGGAAGTCATGGCCGCCCTCCGGAGCTGATGCGCGTCACCTTGAGCCTCCAGGGCTGGTACGTATCGTCACCTTCGGCGGTCGACCGCGCATCTGGCGCGCCCGGGACGAACGCGCTCGCAGTCAACCGCTTCCGCACTCTCAACGACGGTCACCCGAAAGAGTTACGGGGGCTCCTGGCACCTGTTGCAACGGCTGTCGCCACGGGGACCGGAGCCACACACGTCGCCACTCTACGTGAGGAAGCGGTCACCGAGAAGCAGTCACCGCGCCGCGCCGCGCCATGACCCGAATGCACCTTTTCCTGACGCTCTGATCTGCTATTTTCTATTTTCCCTATGAGTACTATTTACATCCAGTAAGCCCGGAGAGGTAGTGTCACGACCGTTAAGGGTCTCCCACGGCGCTCCCAAGGTGATACAAAATGGCTGATTTCTCCCGGCTGCCGGGCCCGAACGCCGACCTGTGGGACTGGCAGCTCATCGCAGCGTGCCGCGGTGTCGACAGCTCGCTGTTCTTTCACCCGGAAGGGGAGCGGGGCGCCGCCCGGAGCGCACGGGAAGCATCCGCCAAAGAGGTGTGCATGCGCTGCCCCGTGCGCGCGAAGTGCGCGGCGCACGCGCTGGCGGTCCGTGAGCCGTACGGCGTGTGGGGCGGGCTGACGGAGGACGAGCGCGAGGAGTTGCTGGGCCGCGCCCGGCACCGGACTCCGACTCCGGGGGCCACGTCTCCGGCACCCGCGGCGGCACCCGCTCCGGAACCGGAACCGGCGCCGGCACCGACCGCGACACCGACACGGACACCGACACCGACGCCGCACAACTGAGACGGGGCGTCGCAGGGAGTCGCCGGGGCGGCGTCGTACGTATCCCGCGCGCCTTCTGCTCCGTGCGTCCTACGTGTCCTGGGCGTCCTTCGCCGCCGCCGCCAGGCGGTCGAGCATCGCCGCCACCGCCGGCACCCTGGCCAGGTCCGGCAGCGTCAGCGCGACCACCTCCCGCCGCGCCTCCGGCGTCAGCGGCACGGTGACGACCCCCCGCGGCGGCACCGCGCGCACCGCGAGCCCCGGCAGCACCGCGACCCCCAGCCCGGCGCGCACCAGGCCGACGACGGCGGGGTAGTCGTCGGTCGCGAAGTCGATACGGGGCGCGAAGCCGGCCCCTTCGCACAGCTCCACCAGATGCCTCCGGCACCGCGGGCAGCCCGCGATCACCGGCTCCGCGGCCAGCTCCGCCAGCTCCACGCGGCCCGCCGCCGCGGCTGGGTGGCCCTCCGGCGCGAGGCACAGCAGCCGGTCGGCGAGCAACGGCCGTACGACGAGGCCGTCCCAGCCGTCGCCGGGGTCGCCGGCGGCACCGGCGCCCGCTTCGGCGGCATCGGCACCACGCTCCGGCACGGTCTCGCCCGCGGGCGGGTAGTGGAACGCCAGCGCGATCTCGCACTCCCCCTCCCGCAGCATCTCCACGGACCGCGGCGGCTCCGCGTCCACCAGCGAGATCCGCGTACCCGGGTGCGCCGCCCGCATCGCCGCCAGCGCGCCCGGCACGATCGTGGAGCTGCCGCTCGGGAACGACACCAGCCGCACCCGTCCCGCGCGCAGCCCCGCGAGCGCCGCGACCTCGTCCTCCGCCGCGGCCAGCCCGGCGAGGATGCCGCCCGCGTGCCGTGTGAGCGCCTCCCCTGCCTCCGTCAGCCGCAGCTCGCGGCCGGCGCGGACGAGCAGCGGCGTGGCCGCCGTCTGCTCCAGCGCCTTCATCTGCTGGCTGACGGCGGGCTGGGTCAGGCCGAGTTCGCGGGCGGCGGCGGAGAACGAGCCGGTCGCGGCGACGGCCCGGAGAACGCGCAGGTGGCGGGCGTCGAACATGCCCCCAGCCTAGGCGAGTCGGGCGCTCGGCCCTGCCCGATCGAAAAGCTCGTTGAGCGTTGCCGGAAGGGGCGGTTACGGTCGGGGGATGCAGGTGCTCTCCGTGAACCTCGCCCGGCCGCAGACCGCGCCCGGCATCACCGACGCCCCCGGCTTCGTCACCGGCATCGACAAGCGCCCGGCCGAGGGCCCGGTGCGCGTCGAGGAGCCGGGACCCAGGGGCGTCGGCGGCAGCGCGCTTTCCGGCGACGTCATCGGCGACCTGCGCCACCACGGGGGCACGTACCAGGCGGTGTACGCGTTCGCCCGCGAAGACCTCGACATCTGGGGCGCGGAGCTGGGCCGCGAGCTGCCGAACGGCGTCTTCGGCGAGAACCTCACCACCTCCGGCCTCGACGTCTGCGGCGCGCGCATCGGCGAGCGCTGGCGGATCGGCCCCGACCTGCTGCTGGAGGTCACCAGCTCACGCATCCCCTGCCGCACGTTCGCCGGCTGGCTGGGCGAGAAGGGCTGGGTCAAGCGCTTCACGCAGGCGGCCCGCCCGGGCGCGTACCTGCGGGTGATCGAGCCGGGCGAGATCCGGGCCGGGGACGGGATCCGCATCGAGCACCGCCCGGACCACGAGGTGACGGCCGCCTTCTGGTTCCGCGCGAGCACCCTGGAGCGGGAGTTGCTGCCCCGGCTCCTCGCCGCCGGGGACGCGCTGCACCCGGAGTCCCTGGAGAAGGCCCGTAAGGCGGCGGCCCGCGCGTCCTGACGGCCACGGTTCTCCGGGCCGACCCGGAGAGCGGGCTCAGGGTTCCCTCCGGGACGTACCCGTGGGATACCCGATGCCCGCCTGCCCCATGTGTCAGAAAACTCTGACACATGACAAAGACGAGTGGACCGAGACCGCGGCTCAAGCGCGTGCTCCTCGCCCTGACCGCGGTGGCGGTCGCGATCGTGACGGTGGTCGTCGGCGCCGGAGCATGGTTCTACGCCACCGCGGACGTCTCCACGGTCGGCAAGGTCGACTTCGCCGACGAGCTGCGGATACCGCCGCTGGAGGAAGGCGAGGTGGAGGCGGACGGCACCCGGGTCTTCCGGCTGGGGACGCGCGCGGGCGAGACGGAGTTCAGGCCCGGCAGGACCACGCCGACCTGGGGGTTCACCAGCCCCGCGACGGCCGCCGACGGGCGGTGGCCCGGGACGTACCTCGGGCCGACGCTGCGCGCCGAGCGCGGCGAGAAGGTCCGCGTCGAGGTCCGCAACGGGCTCGACGAGCCGTCCACCGTCCACTGGCACGGCATGCACCTGCCCGCCGCCATGGACGGCGGCCCGCACCAGATGGTCGAGGCCGGCGGCGAGTGGCGGCCCCACTGGACCGTCGACCAGCCCGCGGCCACCCTCTGGTACCACCCGCACCCGCACGGCCAGACCGAGCGGCACGTACAGCGCGGGCTCGCCGGGATGTTCCTCGTCGACGACGCGAAGGCGGGCAAGCTCGGCCTCCCCGACGAGTACGGCGTGAACGACGTGCCCGTCGTCGTCCAGGACGTGCGCTTCGACGGCGACCGGTTCGACCACGGCCACCGGATGATGCGCAACACCGGCTTCCTGGGGGACGAGACGATGGTCAACGGCACCCTTGCCCCGTACCAGGAGGTACGCGACGAGGTCGTCCGGCTGCGGCTGCTCAACGCCTCCACCGCGCGCGTCTACGACTTCGGCTTCGCCGACGACCGCGCCTTCGACCTCGTCGGCACCGACGGCGGCCTGCTCGGCGCCCCGTACCGCACCGACCGCGTGCTGCTCTCCCCGGGCGAACGCGCCGAGATCCTGGTGCGGATGCGGCCGGGCGAACGGACCGTCCTGCGCAGCAGCCCGCCGGGCGGCGGCGACTTCTGGCAGTCGCGCTTCGCGGGGGGCGACGACTCCTTCGACGTGCTGGAGCTGCGCGCCGCCGGCACCCTTCGCCCGGCGCCCGCCGTGCCGGCGCGGTTCGGCGACGTCGAGCTGCCCGACCCGGCCGACGCCTCCCGCGAACGCCACTTCGACCTGCGCACGAGCGGCATCAACGGACAGCCGATGGCGATGGACCGCATCGACGCGACCGTCGAGCGCGGCGCGACCGAGATCTGGACGGTGCGCAACCGGGACGGCATCACGCACAACTTCCACGTCCACGACGTGCAGTTCCGGGTGCTGGAGGTGGACGGCGAACCACCGCCGCCGGAGCTGCGCGGGCGGAAGGACACGGTGTACGTGCCGAACGGGCGGGAGGTGAAGCTCGTGCTGCGCTTCGACGGGCCGGCCGACCCGGACGTGCCGTACATGTACCACTGCCATCTGCTGTCGCACGAGGACGGCGGAATGATGGGCCAGTTCGCGGTCGTGAACCCGGGTGAGCAGGCCGGGCGGCCGCCGGGCGGCGGGCTGGAACACCGGAGGCACTGACCGGGTGCACCCGCCGGGTGCTGACCCGGTGCCGGCCTCGCCCGCTAGCGTGCGGACATGACGACTGCGCTGATTACGGGATCGACGGCCGGCCTGGGCGCCGCGTTCGCGCGCCGGCTGGCGGCCTCCGGGTACGACCTGGTGCTCGTCGCCAGGACGGCGGAGCGGCTGCACGAACAGGCCGCCGAACTGCACGAGCGGTACGGCGTGGAGACGTCGGTGCTGCCCGCGGACCTGGCGACGGAGGAGGGCATCGCGGCGGTGGAGAAGCGCCTCGGCGAGACCGGCGCCGGGCAGCCGGTGGACCTGCTGGTCAACAACGCGGGGTTCGGGCTGAAGGGGCGCTTCCTCCAGGTCACGCTCGCCGACGAGCTGACGATGCTGAAGGTGCACTGCGAGGCGGTGCTGCGGCTGACGACGGCCGCGGCGGCGGCGATGCGGGAACGGTCGCGGGGTGCGGTGGTGAACGTCGCGTCGGTGGCGGCGTTCGTGCCGCGGGGGACGTACGGGGCGAGCAAGTCGTGGGTCGTGCAGTTCACGCAGGGCGTGGCGCGGGATCTGGCGGGCAGCGGGGTGCGGCTGATGGTGCTGTGCCCGGGGTTCGTCAGGACGGAGTTCCACGAGCGGGCGGGGATGGGGACGGACAACATCCCGGGGTGGATGTGGCTGGACGCGGACAGAGTGGCGGCGGAGGGGCTACGGGACCTGAGGCGGGGGCGCACGGTGTCGATCCCGGATCCGCGGTACAAGGCGCTGATGGGGGCGGCGAAGCTGGTGCCGCGGGGGTTGCTGGGGCGGGTGTCGACGGGGGCGGGCCGCAAGTACGGGCCGCAGTAGGGGGTGGCGGCGCCCGGCCGGCCCGGCACCGTGGGGGGAGGGTTGTTCCCCGACCCCGCCCCTTCCCGAAACTCGGGGCTCCGCCCCCGAGACCCCCGGCCCTTCGTGGCTCCGCGGCACCGGGGCCACCGGGCCTCCGGCCCGAGCGGGCGGGGGCGTACGCCGCAGGGCCCCGCCTCCCGGGGAGGCGGGGCCCTGCGGTGTGCGTTGCTCGTGGTCCTGACCGGAGGTCAGTGGGAGTGGCCGTGACCGTGGCTGTGGCCCTGGTCCTCCTCGGGCTCCGGCTTCTCCACGACCGCGCTCTCCGTGGTCAGCAGGAGCGAGGCGATCGACGCCGCGTTCTCCAGCGCCGAGCGGGTCACCTTCACCGGGTCGATGACGCCGGCCTTCACCAGGTCGCCGTACTCGCCGGTGGCGGCGTTGAAGCCCTGGCCCGCGGTCAGCTCCGAGACCTTGGAGGTGATGACGTAGCCCTCCAGGCCCGCGTTCTCCGCGATCCAGCGCAGCGGCTCGACCGACGCGCGGCGGACGACCGCCACGCCGGTGGCCTCGTCGCCGGTGAGGCCGAGGCCGTCCTCCAGCACCTTCGCCGCGTGCACGAGCGCCGAGCCGCCGCCGGAGACGATGCCCTCCTCGACCGCCGCGCGGGTGGCGGAGATGGCGTCCTCCAGACGGTGCTTCTTCTCCTTCAGCTCGACCTCGGTGGCCGCGCCGACACGGATGACGCACACGCCGCCGGCCAGCTTGGCCAGCCGCTCCTGCAGCTTCTCGCGGTCCCAGTCGGAGTCCGTGGCGTCGATCTCGGCCTTGATCTGCGCGACCCGGCCTGCGACCTCGTCGGACTTGCCGGCGCCGTCGACGATCGTGGTGTCGTCCTTGGTGATGACCACGCGGCGGGCGGTGCCCAGCACCTCGAGGCCCACCTGGTCGAGCTTGAGGCCGACCTCCTCGGAGACCACGGTGCCGCCGGTGAGGGTGGCCATGTCGCCGAGCATCGCCTTGCGGCGGTCGCCGAAGCCGGGGGCCTTGACCGCCACGGAGTTGAAGGTGCCGCGGATCTTGTTGACGACGAGGGTGGACAGCGCCTCGCCCTCCACGTCCTCGGCGACGATCAGCAGCGGCTTCGCGGAGCCGGCCTGCATGACCTTCTCCAGCAGCGGCAGCAGGTCCTGGATGGAGGAGATCTTGCCCTGGGTGATCAGGATGTACGGGTCCTCCAGCACCGCCTCCATGCGGTCCTGGTCGGTCACCATGTAGTGCGACAGGTAGCCCTTGTCGAAGGCCATGCCCTCGGTGAAGTCCAGCTCCAGGCCGAAGGTGTTGGACTCCTCGACGGTGATGACCCCGTCCTTGCCCACCTTGTCCATGGCCTCGCCGATGAGCTGGCCCACCTGCTCGTCCTGCGCGGACAGCGCGGCGACAGCGGCGATGTCGGACTTGGAGTCGATCGGGCTGGCGGCCTTCAGCAACTCGTCGGAGATCGCCGCGACGGCCGCGTCGATGCCGCGCTTGAGCGCGGAGGGGGAGGCGCCGGCGGCCACGTTGCGCAGGCCCTCGCGGACCAGCGCCTGGGCCAGCACGGTGGCGGTGGTGGTGCCGTCGCCCGCGATGTCGTTGGTCTTGGTCGCCACCTCCTTCACGAGCTGCACGCCCAGGTTCTCGTACGGGTCCTCGACCTCGATCTCCCGGGCGATGGTCACGCCGTCGTTGGTGATGGTCGGGGCGCCGAACTTCTTGTCGATGACGACGTTGCGGCCCTTGGGGCCGATCGTCACCTTCACGGTGTCGGCAAGCTTGTCCACGCCGCGCTCAAGAGCGCGGCGGGCGTCCTCGTCGAACTTCAGAGTCTTCGCCATGGAACGTGGGTCCTCTCAAAGGGCGCCGTAGGGAGCGCCGACGCCCCGGCCCGTTTCGATATGTCCTGCTCGGCGAACGGATCCGGGGCGCGGCCTGGTGTGGGAAGAAGCGGGAAGCGCCCCGATTACTTCTCGATGATCGCGAGCACGTCGCGGGCAGAGAGGACGAGGTAGTCCTCGTTGTTGTACTTCACCTCGGTGCCGCCGTACTTGCTGTAGAGAACGACGTCGCCGACGGAGACGTCGAGCGGCAGCCGGTTGCCGTCCTCGAAGCGGCCCGGACCGACGGCAAGGACGACGCCCTCCTGGGGCTTCTCCTTGGCGGTGTCCGGGATGACCAGGCCCGAGGCCGTGGTCTCCTCGGCGTCGAGCGGCTGGACCACGATGCGGTCCTCAAGCGGCTTGATGGCAACCTTGGTGCTGGCGGTCGTCACGATCCGACCTCCCCCTTCGGAGATCTCGCGGGGTTGAATGTCTGGGGTGGCGACCCTGGAGGACCCGTCGTCGCGGGTGCCGGATCCGCCTCGTCGCTGTGTTGGCACTCTCCCTGGGGGAGTGCCAGAGCCGAGGTTATGCCGCCCTTTAGCACTCGGTCAAGCCGAGTGCCAGATTGCCACCCGCGTCGCCCGCCGCCGACCGTACTGTCGTACGGGCCGCGCCCCCGGCCGCGTCACATGTAGTCCTCAAGACGGGCCACCGTGAAGCCCTGCCGCTGGACTTCCCGTACGAACTCCGCCATCACGTCCGTCATCGTCCGCCCGCCCTGCTGCCCAGGACCCCGGAAGTGCGCCAGCACGATGTCGCCTGGGCGCAGCCGGTCGCCGCTGCGGTACTCCAGGCCGCTCGCCTTCATGTCGGCCCGCCACAGCGGCATCGCGCGGACCCCGCAGGAGGCGGCGGCCCGCAGCGTCGCCGCGTCGTACTTGCCGTAGGGCGCCCGGAAGAGCGTCGGGCGGACGCCGAAGGCATCGGCGACGCGCTCCTGCTGGCGGCAGATCTGGCGGCGCTGCCCGGCGTACGGGAGGGAGGTGAGGTCGGGGTGGGTGAGGGTGTGGCCGTGTACGGAGTTGCCGAGGCGCCGCAGCTCCTCGAAGTAGCCGTAGTCCCCGCCGGCCGCCGAGTCGGAGAGGAACATGCTGAACGGCAGCCGCAGGTCGGCCGCCATCCGGATCAGCTCGGGGTCCTTGTCCCAGCCGTCGTCGATCGTGAGGAAGACGACCTTGTCCCGCGTCGGCACCCGGCCCGCGACCGCCGGCAGCCCGGAGTCCCCCGGCTGCACCGGGCGGCTCGCGGGGGGCGTGGGCGGTGCGGCGAGGGGGCGGTCGAGGCCCCAGCGGCGGTACGCCCCGGGGCCGGTGGCGCGGGCGACGTCCTTGCGGGCCTTGCCGTCACCGCCGGGCAGCGCCCGCGGCGTACGCCCCGCGTGCCTCGCGCCCGGCTTGCCGTCCGCCCGCCCGTCCCCGGGCGCCGCGGGCTCCTCCGCGCTCTGCGGGAACCACTCCTCGGTCGGCCTGGCCGCGTCCGCGCAGGCGGTGAGCGCCAGCAGGCAGACGGCGGCTATCGCGGCGGCTGACGACCGCCGCCCGGAGCGGCGGGTGCGCCTCATACGTAGTCCTCCAAGCGAGCAACGGCGAAGCCCTCGTCGTTCGCCTTACGGAGCACCGTACGGAGCATATCGGTCATCGTGCCGCCGAATTCGGAAGGTCCTTCGAAGTGGGTGAGCACGATATCGCCGGGGTGGAACGCGGTGTCCCCGCGGGAGTACGTCCAGCGTCCGGGGAACGCCTCCTGCTGCCACAGCGGTACGAGATCGATGCCGCAGTCCTTCGCGGCGCGCAGGGTGTCGGCGTTGTAATTGCCGTACGGCGGGCGGAAGATCCGCGGCTTGGTGCCCATCTCGCGCTCCAGGACGCGCTGCTGGCCGCAGATCTCCTCGCGCTGGGCCGCGTAGGACAGTTCGCGGAGGTTGGGGTGGTGGAGGGTGTGGTTGCTGACGGTGGTGCCGAGGTCGCGGAGGTCGCGGAAGTAGCCGTAGTCGTCGCGCGCGACCTCGTCGGTGAGGAAGGCGCTGACGGGCACGTCGAGTTCGCGGAGCATGCGCAGCAGCTCGGGGTCCTTGCGGTAGCCGTCGTCGATGGTCAGGAAGATCACGCGGTCGTCGGTCGGTACCCGGGTGATGACGGGCGGCAGGCCGGGGCCGCCGCCGTTCGCCTCGAAGCCGGGTTCGGTGGCGAGCGCGGGTTTGGTACGCGGCGGGGCGGGCGGCAGCAGCGGGGTGGCGTCCATGCCCCAGGTGCGGGCGGCGGCGAGCCGCTGCGCGTGGACGCGCTGCTGGTGCTGCGCGGTGCGGGCGAGCGCGCGGGCGGGGGCCGCGGCGAGGCCGCCGGCGACAGCGGGCTTGGCATCCCCGTCGGGGTGGGTGAGGGGGCGGGGGTGGTCGGACTCGGCGGAGCCGGAGGAGCAGGCGGAGGCGAGGAGTGCGGTGGTGACGGCCAGGGCGAGGAGGCCGGCGCGGGGTCGGGCAGGTGGGAGCATTTTATCCTTTTGTCGTATTAGTTCCGGAGCCCGCATCCTGCCAGTAAGGAACGGGGTGTCATGGCGCCACGCCGTACGGCGCCCGTACGGCGGACAGCGGACAATGGGCCCATGCACGGCCCCGACGCCCCCGACGACCCCCTCGCCGCCCTCCTCACCCCCGAGGGGCAGGCGCTCCTCGCCGAGCTGCGGGAGCACGACCCCGCCGACGAACTGGCCCTCGCCACCCGGCTGCGCCGCACCCACCCCGCGGAGCTGGTCTCCGCCGCGCTCGGGCAGGCCCGGCTGCGGCAGCGGGCGGCGGCGAAGTTCGGGGCGGACGCGGCGCGGATGTACTTCACCCCCGACGGCGTCGAGCAGGCCACCCGGACGGCGGTGGCGGCGCACCGCGCGGCCCGGTTCGCGGCGCTCGGCGTCGACCGGGTCGCCGACCTGTGCTGCGGCGTCGGCGGCGACGCGGTGGCGCTGGCGCGGGCCGGGATCGCGGTGCTCGCCGTCGACCGGGACCCGGCGGCGGCCGCCGCCGCGCGGGCCAACGCGGCGGCGCTGGGGGTCACGGAGCTGGTCGAGGTGCGGTGCGCGGAGGTGGGGGACGTGGACATCTCCGGGTACGACGCCGTGTTCGTCGATCCGGCTCGTCGCGTCGGCGGCGGCGCCAGGGGGCGTACCCGCGTCTTCGACCCCGAGGCGTACTCCCCGCCGCTGTCCTGGGCCGTCGAGGTCGCCGGCCGGGTCTCGCACGCCGCGCTGAAGGTCGCCCCCGGCATCCCGCACGAGGCGGTGCCGGACGCCGCCGAGGCGGAGTGGGTCTCCGACGCCGGCGACGTGAAGGAGGCCGTGCTCTGGTTCGGCACCGACCCCGGCGGCCGCCGCGCGACCCTGCTGCCCGCCGGCGCCACCCTCGTGGGACGCGGCCTGCCCGACCCGGCGCCGGGACCCGTGGGGCGCTATCTGTACGAGCCGGACGGCGCCGTCATCCGCGCGCACCTCGTCGCCGAGGTGGCAGCGCAGGTCGGCGGGCGGCTGCTGGATCCCACCATCGCGTACGTCACGGCCGACGACCGGGTGCAGAGCCCGTACGCCACCGCGTACGAGATCACCGACACGCTCCCGTTCAACGTCAAGAAGCTCCGCGCCCTGCTGCGCGAACGCGGCGTCGGCAGCGTCACCGTCAAGAAGCGCGGCTCCGCCGTCGAGCCCGAGGAGCTGCGGCGCAAGCTGAAGCTCACCGGCCCGGCCGCGGTGTCCTGCACCGTTTTCCTTACCCGCGTCGCCGGCGCCCCTACGGTGCTTCTGGGCCGTCCGGCCCCAGCGACGTGAACCGCCAGCGGTGCACGGGCCGGGCCAGCAGGCCGGCGTCCGGGTCCCGGAGTTCCGGCATGTCGGCCTCGCGGTTGCCGCAGCCCGCGTCCCACCAGGTGATGACCAGCACCCGGTCCCCCGGCGCGCGGAACGTCTCGCGCCGCAGCGGCCGGGTGGGCAGCCGCTGCGCCCGCGCCCACGCCAGCAGCTCGTCGCCGCGTCCGGCCGCGGCCTTGGCCTCCCACATCAGCGCGATGACGGTCACGAGTACAGGTTGTCCTTCGCCAGTTCGTGCACGTGGTCGTGGCCGTGCCCGGGTGCGTGCTCGTGCCCCGGTACGTGCGTCTGGGTGACCGGCAGCGACGAGTCCGCCGACAGCTCCCAGTCCGACGCCGCCCGCCCGCGCGCCACCATCTCCGCGCCCAGCGCCGCGACCATCGCCCCGTTGTCCGTGCACAGCTTGGGCCGGGGTACCCGCAGCACGATCCCCGCGTCCTCGCAGCGCCGCTCGGCCATCGCCCGCAGCCGCGAGTTCGCCGCGACGCCGCCGCCGATCATCAGGTGCCCGACGCCGTTGTCCCGGCAGGCCCGTACCGCCTTGCGCGTCAGCACGTCCGCCACCGACTCCTGGAACGACGCCGCCACATCCGCCACCGGCACGTCCTCCCCCGCCGCGCGCCTGGCCTCCACCCAGCGGGCGACGGAGGTCTTCAGACCGGAGAAGGAGAAGTCGTACACCGGGTCGCGCGGGCCCGTCAGGCCGCGCGGGAAGCGGATCGCGGCCGCGTCACCCTCGCGCGCGGCCTTGTCGATGAACGGGCCGCCGGGGAAGCCGAGTCCGAGGACGCGGGCGACCTTGTCGAACGCCTCGCCCGCCGCGTCGTCGATGGTCGCGCCGAGGGGGCGGACGTCGGCGGTGATGTCGGCGGACATCAGCAGCGAGGAGTGCCCGCCGGAGACCAGCAGGGCCATCGTCGGCTCGGGCAGCGCGCCGTGTTCGAGCTGGTCGACGGCGATGTGCGAGGCGAGGTGGTTGACGCCGTAGAGCGGCTTGCCCAGCGCGTACGCGTACGCCTTGGCCGCCGACACCCCGACCAGCAGCGCCCCGGAGAGACCCGGGCCCGCCGTCACCGCGACCGCGTCCAGGTCGCGGGCCGCCACCCCGGCGTCGCGCAGCGCCCGCTCGATCGTCGGGACCATCGCCTCCAGGTGCGCCCGGCTCGCCACCTCGGGCACCACGCCGCCGAAGCGGGCGTGCGCGTCGACGCTGGAGGCGATGGCGTCGGCGAGCAGCGTGTGCCCGCGGACGATCCCGACACCGGTCTCGTCGCAGGACGTCTCGATGCCGAGCACCAGGGGTTCGTCTGCCATGGGGGGCGTCACTCTTTCTCGGTACGGCGCATGACGAGCGCGTCGACGTTTCCGGGCTGGTAGTAGCCGCGCCTGACGCCGATCACGGCGAAGCCGTGGCGCTCGTAGAGGCGCTGCGCGCGCTCGTTGTCGACGCGCACCTCCAGCAGCACCTCGCGGCAGCCGAAGCGGCGGGCGGCGGCGAGCAGCGCCTCCAGCAGGCGCGGGCCGAGGCCGGTGCCCCAGTGGCCGCGGGCGGCGGCGATGGTCTGGATGTCGCCGGTGCCGTCGAGCGCGGCGAGGCCGCCGTAGCCGACGACGCGGCCGGCCTCGTCCTCGGCGACGAGGTACGCGCGGGTGGCGCCGGGGCCGCGGGCGTGCGCCAGCTCGGACCAGAACATGGCGGGGGACCAGGCGTCCTCGGGGAAGGTGTCCCGTTCGAGGGCGAGCACGGGGTCGATGTCCCACCACCGCATCTCGCGCAAGGCGACGGCGGTCATGGGCTGCTCTCGTACGGGGCCTGGCACGCGGTCATCGCGGGGTGACCGCCTTGTACGCGGCGGGGACCTGCGCGTCGGGGCGGCGCAGGTACAGCGGGCGGGGCGGCAGCAGTTCGGCGCCCGCCGCGAGCCGCTCGGCGGCCAGCGCGGCGAGGGCGGCGGCATGCGGGTGCGCAGGGGGCCGGGCGTCGGGGAACGCCTCGGGGTACAGCTCGGCGCCCGCCCCGGCGGCGGGCAGGCCCGCGACCTGCTCGGCGAGGGCGGCGGGCCGGTCGACGGCGGGGTCCGTGACGCGGGTGCGGGCGTCGGCGTAGCGCGCCCAGTACACCTCTTTGCGCCGGGCGTCGGTGGCCACGACGAACGGGCCGTCGATGCCGCCGGCGACGCCGTCGTCGCGGCCGGCGGCGTAGGCGATGCCGTCCAGCGTGCAGACCCCGTACACGGGGATGCCGAGCGTCATGCCGAGGACCTCGGCGGTCACCAGCCCCACCCGCAGCCCGGTGTAAGGACCGGGGCCGACGCCGACGACGACGCCGGTCAGCTCCCCGGGCCCGCGGCCCGCCTCGGCGAGCACCCGGTCGACGGCGGGCAGCAGCAGCTCGCCGTGGCGCCGGGCGTCGACCTGGTGCGACGCGGCGAGCGCGGGCGACCCGGGGTCGCCGTCGTGGAGGGCGACGGTGACGGCGGGGGAGGCGGTATCCATGGCGAGCAGCACGCCCTTCAGGGTAGTCGCGCGGAAGGGGTGCCCGGAGCGCGTCCGCCGGGCCGGTGACTCCGGCTGCGGCCGCCCCGAGGAGCGCGGCGGCGGGTGCTACCGTCGGGCGGAGCAGGCGGGGGCGGACTGGCGCGTGAGAAGAGGGCGGGCCAGGGGCAGACTGCGGCAGAGCGGCCCTGCGGCCGCCGTACCGGAAGGGGCGTACCGCGTGGCAGGCAGCGGGAAATTCGTGGCCGGGCTGACGGCCGCCGCCCTGGGCGTGGTCGCCTTCCTCGCCTACCAGGCCAACGCCAACGCCCCCGACTCCCTGGCCCGCAGCCGCCCGGGCGTCGCCAGCCCCGAGCCGTCGAAGGCCAAGGAGAAGAAGCTCGAACTGCCCGCGCGCTCGGGCTCCGGGCTGCGGGTGGTGTACGCGCTGAAGGACAAGCGCGTGTGGCTCGTCGGCGAGGACAACTCGGTGCTGCGGACGTACAAGGTGACCCCGAGCACCGTCGACCCGCCGCCCGGCATGTACACCGTGACCTCGCGGTCGCGGCAGATCACGGGCTCGGACGGGGTGCTGGTGGAGCACGTGGTGCGGTTCGCGGAGGCGGAGGGCACGGTCATAGGCTTCAGCGCCGCCATAGACGGCTCCCGGCCGGACCCGGACGCGACGGAGAAGACGGGCGGCGTGCGCTCGTCGCGGGTGGACGGCAAGGCGCTGTGGCGCTTCGCGACCGTGGGCGTCCCGGTCGCGGTGGTGAAGTAGCGGGGACCCGCCGCCGGGCCCCCGCCCCTTCGTCCGTACGTCCCTACAGCCCGGCGGCCTCCGCGATCAGCGAGACCTGTGCCAGGTCCGGGTTGCAGGGGAACAGCACCAGCTCGCCGCAGCCCGCGTCCGCGAACGCCGCCTTCGCGGCGGCGACCGCCGCCGGCGAGGTCAGCGCCCCCTCGGCGACCTTCTCGGCGAACTCCCCCAGGAACCCGTAGTAGTCCAGCAGGTAGCGGCGGGCGTGCTCCTCGGCGTCCGGGCCGAGGCTCGCGTACGCCAGCGCCGCCACCCGCGGCTCGCCCTCCCGGCCCGCCTCGCGCCAGGCCGCCCTGGCCTTCTCGGCGCCTTGGGCCAGTTGCTCGGGGCTGCCGCCGCCGAGGATCCACCCGGCGCCGTACTCCGCGAGCCGCCGGAAGGCGGCGGGCGAGTTGCCGCCGAAGAGGATCGGCGGCCCGCCCGCCTGCACCGGCGCCGGGCCGACGGGGTGGGCGCGGCCGCGGGCGTCCTGCTGCCACACGGCGCGCATCTCGGCGAGCTGGTCGTCGAAGATCCGGCCGCGCTGGGTGAACGGCACGCCCGCCGCCTCGTAGTCGTCCTCCCGCCCGCCGACGGCGGCGCCGACGGTGAGCCGGCCGCCGGAGAGCACGTCGACGGAGGCGAGCTGCTTGGCGAGCAGGGCGCCGTTGCCGCGGAACGGGGCGATGAGGATGGTCGTCGTCAGGCCGATCCGCTCGGTGACGGCCGCGGCGGCGGCGAGGGTGGGGATCGTTTCGAGGTTGCCGTAGACGACGCGGTCGATGGTGCCCAGAGTCGAGAACCCCGCCCGCTCGGCCGCGGCGGCCCACTGGGGGATCAGCTTGCCGGGGATGCCGGAGATGGTGGAGATGGTGGAGGGAAGTCCGATGCCGATGTCCATGCAGCGCAGCCTAGATGTCCCGCAGTGGGGCAGGGCGCGCTCGGGCTACGCGGCGTGCTGCTCCGGCGCAGCAGGGCTCTCCGGGGCCCGCGGCCCGTCCGTCCCCGCCCTCTCGGCCGCCTCGGGTTCCGGCGCGGGCGGCGTCGAGATCGCCTCTGCCGCCGCGCAGGCGGCGAGCAGCTCGGCGACTCCCACGGCGGGGCGCTGCTCGTCTTGCTCAGGTGCCATACGCCCATGGGACCACGCCCGCCGACCTGGGGCAACGATTTACCGACAGCACGTCGGCATATTTGTCGGAACGTCCAGCACTGCTGTTCAGGTGCGGGCGAGCGCGGCCAGCGCGCCGTGCGCCCAGCGCTCGCCGACGCCGGTGACGGTCACGTGCCGTACGTCCGCCTCGCCGGCCCCTTCCGCGTCCGCCTCCCCGGCGTCCGCTGCCTGCTCGGGCGCACCGCCCCTGCTGCGCTCGATCACGACGTGCAGCCGGTCCTCGGCCAGCTCCTCGACCTTGCCCTCGCCCCACTCCACGACCACGACCGACTCCGGCAGCGACACGTCGAGGTCCAGGTCCTCCATCTCCTCCAGACCGCCGCCCAGCCGGTAGGCGTCGACGTGGACCAGCGGCGGCCCGCCCGAGACCGACGGGTGCACGCGCGCGATGACGAACGTCGGCGACGTCACCGCCCCCCGCACCCCGAGCCCCTCCCCCAGCCCCCGCGCGAGCGTCGTCTTGCCCGCGCCCAGCGCCCCGGTGAGCAGCACGAGGTCCCCGGCGCGCAGCACGGCGGCCAGCCGGCGGCCCAGTTCCTGCATCTGCTCGGGCGACTCGACGGTCAACTGGACGGCGGTGGTGGTGGTCGCGGCGGCGCTCATGGCACTGGATGTTAGAGGGTCCGGCGCGACGTGCCGCGCGGCCGCCGTACGGGTCCCGCTCCCGGCCTCGCCCCCGGCTGCGCCCCGGGCCCGGGGCGCAGCCGCACGCCCGCGCGGGCGAGCAGCGCGGCCAGCGCCTCGTTCACCCGCTCCGGGCGCTCCAGCAGGGCCAGGTGCCCGGCGTCCTCGATGACCTCGAACGCGGCGTCGGGCATCCGCGCGGCGATGCGCTCGCTGTGCTCCGGGGGCGTGACCATGTCGCGGTCGCCGACGAGGACGAGCCCGGGGAGGTCGCGGAAGGGCGCCAGCGCCTCGCCCTTCTCGTGCGCGGCGAACGCCGGGTAGAACTCGGCGACCACGTCTATCGGCGTGCTCTCCAGCAGCCGCTCGGCGAAGCGCGCGACGCCCGGGTCGACGCCCTCGGTGCCGAACGAGTAGTGCTTGATGATCCCGGCGAAGAGGTCGGCCGTCGCCTGCCGGCCGCGCTCGGCCAGCTCGGCGCGGCTGCCGAGGGCCCTCAGGACGCCGGGCACGAAGTGCCGTACGGCCCAGGCGCCGGCCGCGGGCAGGCCGAACGTCACCCGGCCGAGGTCGCCGGAGGAGGTGCCGAGGAACGCGGCGCCGGCCACCCGCTCCCGTACCGCGTCGGGGAACTGGTCGGCGAAGGCCATGATCGTCATGCCGCCCATCGAGTGCCCGACGAGCAGCAGCGGGCCCTCGCGGGCGGCGGCGTCGACGACGGCCTTGAGGTCGCGGCCGAGCTGCTCGATGGTGACCGGCTCGTCGGCGGCGAGCTGGGAGATGCCGCGGGCGGAGCGGCCGTGGCTGCGCTGGTCCCAGTAGACGGTGCGGACGCGGCCGCGGAGGGCGGCGCGCTGGAAGTGCCAGGAGTCCTGGGTGAGGCAGTAGCCGTGGCTGAAGACGACGGTGAGGGGCGCGGGGTCGCGGCGTCCCGCGAAGCGGCGGCGCCGGCGGCGGGGGGTGGTGGTGGTCTGCGGTTCTGGGAGTGTGCCGTCGGGGAGTGCGGCCGGGAAGTCGTCGGCCTCCTCTACCTCGTAGTACAGCTCGGTGCCGTCGTCCGCGACGGCCGTGCCGGGGGTGCCGCGGAGGGTGCCGTAAGGACCGGCCGCGTCGAGCGCCTGCCGGGCCCGGCGGCGTACGTCGCGGCCCATCGCCAGGCGCTCCACCGCCACACCCGCGGCCGCGCCGGCGGCGAGCACGCCGATGGCGACGCCGGCGATACCGGCGCGTCGGCCGGCCCTCGCCCAGCCGCCGGGGCCGAGGCCGAGGCCGGGGGCGGGGCCGAGGCCGGGGGCGGGGGTGGCGAGCGGGTCAGCCATGGCGGGGCCCGGGGCGGTCCGTGTCGGTGTCCATGGGGGTGGCATCCCCCGCCCCGCCCACGTACACGCGCGGTACGCGGGGTCCGATGCGGGTGACGATCTCGTACCCGATCGTGCCCGCCGCCCGCGCCCAGTCCTCCGCCGTCGGCTCGCCGTGGTCCCCGGCGCCGAAGAGCACCGCCTCGTCGCCCGCCGCCGCGGCGTCACCGCCCAGGTCCACGACGAACTGGTCCATCGCGACCCGCCCCGCGACCGTCCGCCACTTCCCTGCGACCAGCACGGGGCCCGTACCGGACGCGTGCCGCGGCACCCCGTCCGCGTAGCCGAGGGGCACGAGCGCGAGGGTGGTCCTGCCCGGGGTGACGTAGTGGTGCCCGTACGAGATGCCCAGGCCGGCCGGCGCCTCCTTGACCTGCGCCAGCGACGCCTTGACCGCCATCACGGGGCGCAGCCCGAAGTCCGCCGGACTGCCCACCTCGGGGCTCGGCGACAGCCCGTACGACGCGATCCCGGGCCGGACGAGGTCGAAGTGGGCCTCGGGGAGGGTGAGCATGGCGGGCGAGTTCGCCATGTGCCGCACCTCGGGGCGCAGTCCCGCGCGGTCGGCGACGGCGAGGGCGTCGTGGAAGGCGTCGAGCTGGCTGCGGACGGAGGGGTGTCCCGGCTCGTCGGCGCAGGCGAAGTGCGACCAGACGCCGGTGACCTCGATGGCGCCCTCGGCCTCGGCGGCGCGGGCGGCGGCGACGAGCTCCGGCCAGTCGGCGGCGAGGCAGCCGTTGCGGCCGAGGCCGGTGTCGGCCTTGAGCTGCACGCGCGCGGTGCGCCCGGCGGCGCGGGCGGCGGGCAGCAGTTCGCGCAGCGCCCACAGGCCGCTGACGGTGATGTCGAGGTCCGCCTCGACGGCCTCCCGCCACGGCCCGCCGGGCGTCCACAGCCAGCACAGGATCCGGCCCCGGTCGCCGGCGGCGCGCAGGCCGAGCGCCTCCTGCGGGGTGGCGGTCCCCACCCACTCGGCGCCCGCGGCGCGCGCGGCGCGGGCGCAGGGCAGCATCCCGTGGCCGTACGCGTCGGCCTTGACGACGGCCATGAGCTGCGCGCGCGGGGCGATGCCGCGGAGGGCGCGGATGTTCGCGCCGTACGCGGTGAGGTCGATCTCCGCGCGGGCGCGGAGGGGGGAGTCGGTCATCGGTAGCCAGTCTCGCATTCCGACTGATCAGGCTTCGCGTTCGTCACGGACGGTCACGGACGTCGCGGACGTCACGCCAGACGGCGGGGAGGGCGCCGGGGAGTTCGTGGGCGGTGATCGGGGCGCCGGCGGCGAGGGTGCGGGCGGCGAGGCCGTGGAGGTACGCGCCGGCGGAGCCGGCGTCGCGGGCGGCGAGGCCGGCGGCGAGGAGGGAGCCGGTGAGACCGGAGAGGACGTCGCCGCTGCCCGCGGTGGCGAGCCAGGAGGTGCCGGTGGGGTTCTGGCGCACGGGGTGCTCGCCGCCGGGGTCGGCGATCAGGGTGGTGGAGCCCTTGAGCAGGGTGGTCGCGCCGTACGCGTCGGCCAGCGACCGTACGGCGGCGAGCCTGCGGGACTCGACCTCGGCCCGGTCGACGCCGAGGAGCGCGGCGGCCTCGCCCGCGTGCGGGGTGAGCAGCGTCGGTGCGGACCGGCGCCGTACCCGTGCCCGGTCCAGCAGCCGGAGGCCGTCGGCGTCGACCAGCACCGGGACGTCGGTGGCGAGCACCTGCTCCAGCGCCTCCTCCGCACCCGGCCCGTCCCCCAGCCCGGGCCCGACGACCCACGCCTGGACCCGGCCCGCCTTCCCCGGCGGCCCGGGGTGGACCAGCGTCTCCGGATACCGCTCGATGACCGCCCGCGCCGCGGGCCCCACGTACCGCACGGCCCCCGCCCCGCCGCGCAGCGCCCCGCCGACGGCGAGCACGGCGGCGCCGGGGTAGCGCTCGGAGCCGGCGACGACGCCGACGACGCCGCGCCGGTACTTGTCGCTCTCGGCGGCCGGCTCCGGCAGCAGCGCGGCGACATCGGCGTGCTGCAGGGCCTCCAGGTCGGGCACCGCGGGCAGGTACGGGCCGAGCCCGATGTCCACGAGCCGCAGCGCGCCGGCCCGCTCGGCGGCGGGATCGACGAGCAGCCCGGGCTTGTACGTACCGAAGGTCACGGTGGCGTCGGCGGTCACGGCCTCGCCCCGTACCTCCCCGGAGTCGGCCTCCACGCCGCTGGGCAGGTCGACGGCGAGCACGGGGGCGCCGGTGTCGCGGACGACGCGCATGAGCGCGGCGGCGGCGGGGCGGAGGCCGCCGGAACCGCCGATGCCGACGATGCCGTCGACGACGAGGTCGACGCGGTCGAACACGCGGCACAGGGGCGAACCGAGGTCGCCACCCTCCTCCGCGGGCACGACGCACCCCCCGACGGCCCACAGGGCGGCGAGCCCGCCCTCGTGCGTACGCTCCGGGCGGAGCAGCACGGCCGTCACCCGCGCCCCGCGCCGCGCGAGCCGCGCCCCGGCGTACAACGCGTCCCCGCCGTTGTCCCCGCTCCCTACGAGCAGCACCACCCGCCGCCCGTACACCCGCCCCAGCAACCCGGCCGCGGCGGCGGCGAGCCCCGCGGCGGCGCGCTGCATAAGCGCCCCCTCGGGCAACCCGGCCATAAGCGCCGCCTCGGCCCGCCGCACCGTCTCCACCCCGTACGCACTCCTCATCCCCCCATCCTCCCCCGCCCCGCAAAGCCCCGCAGCCGGTCCCCACCGCCCTCACCGCCGGGCGACCGCCAGCAGGTGGGACGCGGCGGCCAGCAGGTCCGGATGGCCGTCGGCCAGCCGAGCCGCCCGCAGGGCTGCCTCGAACGCCGGGTGATTCTCGGCCAACGGCCGCCCCGCGTCCTGCTCGACGGCCTTGAGCTGCGCCCAGCCGGGGCCTTCGACCCCGTAAAGGGTCACCTCGCCCAACCCCGCGTCGCGCAGTTCACCCTCCAGTTCCGCCGCCGTGTGGAAGTACGCGGCGGTGAAGCCCTTGCGCCCGGGATCGTGGCGGCCGGTGGTCAGGATGTCGCGTACGGCGTCGTGGACACGGTCCTTGGCGAGCAGTGTGGGTCGCCGTGTGCTCGAAGACGGAGGCGTACCGGCCGATCGCCGCCGCCGCGACGAGACCCCCCGGCCGGGTGACCCGCCGCGCCTCGGCGAGGGCCCGCTCGCGGTCGTCGCGCTCCAGCAGGTGGTACAGCGGGCCAGGACGAGGGTCCCCGCCCACGTCGATCACGTCGGCCGGCGCGGTTCGCCGACGCGTGGGGCGTCACGCTACGGGTCGGGGCATCGGCAAACCCGGCGCTGGTGCGGTACCCGTTACTCTGCCGCGCATGAGTGGAATCGTCGGGGTCGGGATCGATGTCGCCGAGGTGGGGCGGTTCGGGGCGGCGTTGGAGCGGACGCCGGAGTTGGCGGATCGGCTGTTTCTCCCTGCCGAGCAGGTGCTGCCCGACGGGGGGCGACGGGGGGTCGCCTCGCTGGCGGTGCGGTTTGCGGCCAAGGAGGCGCTGGCCAAGGCGCTGGGGGGACCCCCCGGGCTGCACTGGCACGACGCCGAGGTGTGCGTGTACGACAACGGGCGGCCCCACCTCCGCGTCCGCGGCACCGTCGCCGCGCGCGCCGCCGAGCTGGGGGTGCGTACCTGGCACGTGTCGCTGAGCCACGACGCCGGCGTCGCCTCCGCCGTCGTCATCGCCGAGGGGTGATCGAGGGGTGACCGCGGGCTATCTGCCCCACGCCATCCGTTCCACCGCCTCCTGCACCAGGTCCAGGTACTCCACCTCCTCGCAGCGCGGCTTGCTGCCCATGCGGTACAGGTCGAGCGACTCGACCAGGTCCTCCCCCAGGTCCTCGTCCGGCAGCTCCGCCGCCAGGTCGCCCCTGACCCGGCCCGCGAACGCCTCGCGCGCGCCCCGGGCCCGCCGCCGCCGGGCGCCCGCCGCCGCGAACTGCCTGCGTCTCTCGTGCCAAACCGTCCGCATCGCTGACATCTCGCCCCCCTAGATTCGAATGCGCATCCGGACCTTAACCCTCCGCCCGGCCCCGGCCTAGGGGTAGGGCACGCCCCGCCCGCGCGTCCCGCCGCACGCCCGCGCACAATGGCCCCGTGGCCTCGCCGACGAGCACGCACAGCCCCTCCCCGTACGTCGACCTCTCCCGCGCCGAGTGGAGCGCCCTGCGGGACCGGACCCCGCTGCCGCTGTCCGCGGCGGAGGTCGAGCGGCTGCGCGGCCTCGGCGACGTGATCGACCTCGACGAGGTGCGGGACGTCTACCTGCCCCTCTCCCGCCTGCTCAACCTCTACGTCGGCGCCACCCACGGCCTGCGGGACGCCGTCAACACCTTCCTCGGCGACCCCGGCGAGACCGCGGGCCCCCAGGCCGGCACCCCGTTCGTCATCGGCGTCGCCGGCAGCGTGGCCGTCGGCAAGTCGACCGTCGCGCGGCTGCTCCAGGCGCTGCTCGCGCGCTGGCCCGAGCACCCGCGCGTGGAACTCGTCACCACCGACGGGTTCCTGCTGCCCAACTCCGAGCTCGAAGCCCGCGGGCTGATGTCGCGCAAGGGCTTCCCCGAGTCGTACGACCGCCGCGCGCTGACCCGCTTCGTCGCCGACGTGAAGTCCGGGAAAGACGAGGTCACCGCGCCGGTCTACGACCACCTCACGTACGACATCGTCCCCGGCGAGCGGCTGAAGGTGCAGCGCCCCGACATACTCATCGTCGAGGGCCTCAACGTCCTCCAGCCCGCGCTCCCCGGCCGCGACGGCCGCACCCGCGTCACGCTCGCCGACTTCTTCGACTTCAGCGTGTACGTGGACGCCCGTATCGAGGACATCGAGCGCTGGTACGTCGAGCGGTTCCGCAAGCTGCGCGAGACGGCCTTCCAGAACCCGCTGTCGTACTTCCGCCGCTACGCCGAGGTGCCGGAGGCCGAGGCGATGGCGTACGGGAAACGCAACTGGCGCACCATCAACGAGCCCAACCTGCGCCAGAACATCGCCCCCACCCGCGGCCGCGCCACCCTCATCCTGCGCAAGGGCCCGGACCACAAGGTCCAGCGCCTCTCCCTGCGCAAGCTCTAGCGCTCTGGCGCGCGCTACGCGTCCCGCCGTCGGACGGTTGTACGGAATCCCGCCTCCCGGCACCCGCTAACCTCGGCGCATGCTGCACCTGCGGATCCAGTGCCCCGCCGCCCGTACCGCAGAGGTCGTCGGGCTCCTGCACAAGACCGTCGGCACCGCCCACCTCGCCGTGCTCCGCGGCGCCTCCCTCGACCCCGAGGGCGACGTCGTGCTGTGCGACATCGCCCGTGAGGCCGCCGACAAGCTGCTCCAGGAACTGCGCCTGCGCGGGCTGTACGACGAGGGGGCGGTCTGCGTCGACCATGTCGACCTGACGCTCTCGCGCCGCGCCGACCAGGCCGAGGAGGCCGCGCCGGGCGAGGCGGCGGACGCGGTGGTGTGGGAGTCGCTGGTCGAGGAGACGCACGAGGAGTCGACGCTGTCGCTCACGTACCTCGCCATGCTCGGCGTCGCCACGCTGCTCGCCGCCTGCGGCGTGATGATCGACAGCGCGATCCTCATCGTCGGGGCGATGGCGGTGGGGCCGGAGTTCGGTCCGGTGGCGGGGCTGTGCGTGGCGCTGGTGCAGTGGCGGCCGCGGCTGGTGGGGCGGACGCTGGTGGCGCTGCTCGCGGGGTTCGCGGCGGCGATGGCGCTGACCGTGGCCTTCAGCGTGATGATGGACACCTTCGGGCTGTTCACGGAGACGGATCTGGAAGCCGTTCGTCCGCAGACGGGGTTCATCTTCGCGCCGGACTGGTTCTCGTTCATCGTCGCGCTGCTGGCGGGGACGGCGGGCACGCTGTCGCTGACGTCGTCGAAGTCCGGGGCGCTGGTGGGCGTCGCGATCTCGGTGACGACGGTGCCGGCGGCGGCCAACGCGGCGGTCGCGGTCAGCTACGGCGACTGGGGGCAGGCGCGCGGCTCGTCCGAGCAGTTGCTGCTCAACCTGCTGGGCATCGTCGTCGCCGGGACGCTGACGCTGCTGGCGCAGAAGCTGTACTGGGCCTGGCACACGGAACAGACGCTCGGCCAGCACCTCCAGCAGACCCGGGCCGCGGCGCAGCAGCCGCAGCGGCGGCTCTGACGTCCGTACGCCGTACGGGGCGGGAGCCCAGCACGGCGCACGGCACCGGCACCGGCACCGGCACCGGCACCGGCACCGGCACCGGCAGCAACAACCGCCTCAGCCCAGCGCCGACTTCACCACGTCCGCCAGCTTCCCCGCCACCGACCGCGCCTGGTCGATGTCGGCCGCCTCCACCATGACCCGCACCACCGGCTCCGTACCGGACGAGCGCAGCAGCACCCGCCCCGTGGCGCCCAGCTCGCGCTCCGCCTCCAGGACGGCCTGGCGCAGCTCCGGGGCGCTGGCGACCCGGGACTTGTCGACGTCCCGCACGTTGATCAGCACCTGCGGCAGCCGGTCCATCACCGCCGCCAGTTCCGCCAGCGGCCGGCCGCTGGCGGCCACCCGGGAGGCGAGCAGCAGGCCGGTGAGCGTGCCGTCGCCGGTGGTGGCGTGGTCGAGGACGATGACGTGGCCGGACTGCTCGCCGCCGAGGGCGTAGCCGCCGCGCTTCATCTCCTCCAGCACGTAGCGGTCGCCGACCGCGGTCTGGATCAGGCCCACGCCCTCGCGCTCCAGCGCGAGCTTGAAGCCGAGGTTGGACATGACGGTGGCGACGACGGTGTTCTTGCGCAGCCGGCCGGCCTCGCGCAGCCCGAGGGCGAGGACGGCGAGGATCTGGTCGCCGTCGATCTCCTTGCCGGCGGCGTCGACGGCGAGGCAGCGGTCGGCGTCGCCGTCGTGGGCGATGCCGAGGTCGGCGCCGTGCTCGACGACGGCGGCGCTGAGCTGGTCGAGGTGGGTGGAGCCGTAGCCGTCGTTGATGTTGAGGCCGGTGGGTTCCGTGCCGATGGAGATCACCTCGGCGCCGGCCCGCTGGAACGCCTCCGGGGAGACGCGGGCGGCGGCGCCGTGGGCGCCGTCGACGACGACCTTGAGCCCGTCGAGGCGGTGCGGCAGGACGCCCAGCAGATGGGCGACGTAGCGGTCGAAGCCCTGCTCGTAGCGCTGGACGCGGCCGACACCGGCGCCGGTCGGACGCTCCCAGGGCTCGCCGCGCTCGTGCTTGTGGTAGAGCTCCTCGATCTCGTCTTCCAGCTCGTCGGAGAGCTTGTGGCCGCCGCGGGCGATGAACTTCACGCCGTTGTCGGGCATCGGGTTGTGGCTGGCGGAGAGCATCACACCGAGGTCGGCGTCGAGCGCGCCGGTGAGGTACGCGACCGCGGGGGTCGGCAGCACGCCGACGCGCAGCACGTCGACGCCCGCGCTGGCCAGTCCGGCGACGACGGCCGCCTCCAGGAACTCTCCGGACGCCCGTGGATCGCGCCCGACCACCGCCTTCGGGCGCTGGCCGGCCGGCTGGGCGGCGTCGGCGATGGCGAGCACGTGTGCCGCCGCCACGGACAGCCCGAGGGCCATCTCCGCGGTGAGGTCCGCGTTGGCGACGCCGCGCACGCCATCGGTGCCGAAGAGTCGTCCCACTGATCTCCTCCGAGTGCTCCCGAGTGCTCAATTCTGAGCGAGTATGTTCGGCTACGGACCGTTAAAAGTCCTCACGTGACCATACCCGCGGACCGTATGCCGACCATACAAGCGCGCCCCGGCGCCCTCCCGGATCTGTCTCCGGGGGCCGCCGGGGCGAGAAGCCGTCCGCAAACCCCCGTCTGCGACGCGACGCCTGGCACCGCACCTCGCTGCGTTGTCAGGATCGCCCAAATACGCCCGGTATGAGGGCGACCCTCCGCCTTGCGATGCACGGCACCAGACGCCGCGTCGCCCGCCCTGCGGGCGGACGACGGGGGTTTACGGACGGCTTCTGCGCACAGTAGCAGTACGATGATCAGCGCTTGCTGTACTGCGTTCCCTTACGGGCCTTCTTCAGACCGGCCTTCTTCCGCTCGACCGCGCGGTCGTCACGGGTCAGGAAGCCGGCCTTCTTCAGCGGGCCGCGGTTGTTGTCCGCGTCCGCCTCGTTGAGCGCACGGGCCACACCCAGACGCAGCGCGCCGGCCTGGCCGGAGATGCCGCCGCCGGCGATGCGGGCGACGACGTCGTAACGGTCGTCCAGCTCCAGCACCTTGAAGGGCTCGTTGACTTCCTGCTGGTGCACCTTGTTGGGGAAGTACCCCTCCAGGGTGCGGCCGTTGATCTTCCACTTGCCGGAGCCCGGGACGATGCGCACCCGGGCGATGGCGTTCTTGCGGCGCCCGGTGCCCGCGGCCGGCTGCGGTTCGCCGAAGCGCGCCGCGACGGACTCGGTGGTGTAGTCCTCGGCGGGCGTCTCGGTGGTGTACTCCTCGACGTCCTCGACGGGCGCCTCAGCGGTGGTCTCAGCCACGATTCTCCTCAGCTTCTCTGTCTCTAGGGGGTGTGGCCGGGACTACTGCGCGACCTGGGTGATCTCGTACGGGACCGGCTGCTGAGCGGCGTGCGGGTGCTCGGCACCGCGGTACACCTTCAGCTTGCTGAGCATCTGACGGCCCAGGGTGTTCTTGGGCAGCATGCCGCGGACGGCCTTCTCGACGGCCTTCTCCGGGTTCTTGTCCATCAGCTCGTCGTAGCGGACGGAGCGGAGACCGCCGGGGTAGCCGGAGTGGCGGTAGGCCAGCTTCTGGGTCCGCTTGTTGCCGGAGAGGTGCACCTTGTCGGCGTTGATGATGATGACGAAGTCACCAGCGTCGACGTGAGGCGCGTACACCGGCTTGTGCTTGCCACGCAGCAACTGGGCGACCTGGGAGGCCAGGCGGCCCAGAACGACGTCGGTGGCGTCGATGACGTGCCACTGACGCTGGACGTCGCCGGGCTTGGGGCTGTACGTACGCACGGTCGTAGCCTTCGCTTCTTCAGTGGGTGTTCTCTGACAAGGTCACCCGGAGATCACGGCAGCAGTAGACCGCGCCGGCGACGCAAACCGACGGTGATCGCTGATCAATCGTCCTGGTGGACCAGGCGTAACGGCCTCACGCGTGAGAACGAGCAGCCAATACGCACAACAATCCAGCAGAATACCGGGGCCCGCGCCACCAGGTCAAAACACCCCTGCCGCTCCCCCGGGCGCCGGCCCGCCCCCGTCGGGCCCCGGAAGATCAACGCCGCCGGGCCACCCGGCCCTCGTCCCAGACGGCCTCCGGCGTCTCCCGGACCCGGCCGTCCGCGCCGAAGAGCAGGAACCGGTCGAAGCTGCGCGCGAACCAGCGGTCGTGCGTCACCGCCAGCACCGTCCCCTCGTACGCCTCAAGCCCCTCCTGGAGCGCCTCCGCGCTCTCCAGGTCGAGGTTGTCCGTCGGCTCGTCGAGCAGCAGCGCCGTCGACCCCTCCAGCTCCAGCAGCAGGATCTGGAAACGGGCCTGCTGGCCGCCGGAAAGCCGGTCGAAGGGCTGCTCCGCCGCCCGGTCCAGCTCGTACCGCCGCAGGGCCGACATCGACGCGCCCTTGTCCTTCGCGTGGTCCTTCCACAGGATGTCCAGCAGCGTGCGCCCCTGCAGCTCCGGGTGCGCATGGGTCTGCGCGAAGTGCCCAGGCACCACGCGGGCGCCCAGCTTCCACGCCCCGCTGTGCGCCACTGCCTCTCCCGCGGGGCCCCCCGCCAGCAGCCGCAGGAAGTGCGACTTGCCCGAGCCGTTCGAGCCGAGCACCGCGACCCGCTCGCCGTAGAAGACCTCCAGCGAGAACGGGCTCATCAGCCCGCTCAGCTCCAGCTCCTCGCACGTGATCGCCCGCACCCCGGTCCGCCCGCCGCGCAGCCGCATCCGGATGTCCTGCTCCCGCGGCGGCGCCATCGGCGGGCCGGCCTCCTCGAACTTCCGCAGCCGCGTCTGCGCGGCCCGGTAGCGCGAGGCCATGTCGGAGTTGAACGCGGCCTTCTGCTTGTACATGATGACCAGCCGCTTGAGCTTCGCGTGCTCCTCGTCCCAGCGCCTGCGCAGCTCCTCGAACCGCTCGAAGCGCTCCTTGCGCGCCTGGTGGTACGTGCCGAAGCCGCCCCCGTGCACCCACACGTCGCTGCCCGCGGGGCCCGGCTCGACGCTGACGATCTTCTCCGCGCTGCGCGCCAGCAGCTCCCGGTCGTGGCTGACGAACAGCACCGTCTTCGGCGTCTCGCGGAGCTGCTGCTCCAGCCACAACTTGCCCGGCACGTCCAGATAGTTGTCCGGCTCGTCGAGCAGCAGCACCTCGTCCGTACCGCGCAGCAGCGCCTCCAGCACCAGCCGCTTCTGCTCGCCGCCCGACAACGTACGCACCTCGCGCCACTGGGCCCGCTCGTACGGCACGCCCAGGGCGGCCGTCGTGCACTTGTCCCACAGCGTCTCCGCCTCGTACCCCCGGGCCTCCGCCCAGTCGCTCAGCGCCTGCGCGTACGCGAGCTGGGCGCGCTCGTCGTCGCGCTCCATACTGTGCCTTTCCGGGGGAGCAGCCCCCCGAACCCCCAGCACCAACTCGGCCTCGTCGACCGCCGCGGCGGCCGTCCGGATCCGCGGCTGGGCGACGGAGACCAGCAGGTCACGGACCGTACGCTCGTCCCGCACCGAGCCGACGAACTGCGGCATCACGCCCAGCCCGCCGCCGGTCGAGATGCTGCCGCCGTGCGGCTGCAGCTCCCCGGCGAGCAGCCGCAGCAGGGTCGTCTTCCCCGCCCCGTTGGCCCCCACCAGCGCCACGGCTGCGCCCTCGCCGACGCGGAACGAGACGTCGCCGAGCAGCGGCCGCCCGTCCGGCAGGTAGTACTCCAGGTGCGCGGCCTCCAGGTGTCCCATACACCCCATCCTCGCGGCCCGCGGCGCCCCGGCGAAACGGGTTTTCCGCGCCGTACAGAACCCACACCGTCTCCCGTACGCCCCCGGACCGCCCCCGCGGCGCCCAACGCCCCCACGCCGCCGTCCGGGTGACGGTGGGCCCGGTTAAGATGCCCGCCATGAGCTTCGGGCAGGGGGGCGGCTACGGCAGCCCCGGGGGGCAGGGGCAGGGATCGGGCTTCGGTCCGCCGGGATCCGGCGGGCCCGCGCCCGACTGGAGCGCGCTCGCCGACTCCGCGGCCGCCGAGCGGCGCCGCAAGCGGCGGCTGATGACGATCGTCGGCGGGGCGCTGGCCACGGTCGTGATAGCCGGCGCCGTCGCCGCGGCGGTCGTCACCACCTCAGGCGGCGACGACGATCCGTCGAGCAGCGCCTCGGAGGACCGGATATCCGGCGCGGGGAGCGAGAGCGGCAAGGGCGACCCGTCGTTCTCCTCGGTGGCCCCGCCGCCGGACCCCAAGGAGTTCATCGCCTCCGCGGACAAGGACACGGCCCCGCTGACCGTCGACAGCTTCTTCCCCAACGCGAAGATCACCGTCAGCGGCCACACGTACGAACGCAGGGCCACCCACAGCACCCGCGACTGCGCCTCCGGCGCCTCCAGCAAGCTCGGCAAGATCCTCACCGCCAACGGCTGCGACCGGCTGCTGCGCGCCACGTTCACCCGCGAGGGCACCGCGGTCACCGTCGGCGTCGCCGCCTTCGCCGACGAGGGCCCGGCCGCCCGCACCGCCGAGCAGGCGAAGGGCAACCTGGAGTCGCTGCCCGGCCAGGGCGTCCCCGAGTTCTGCCGCGCCACCGCCTGCCGGCTGACGAGCAACACCCTCGGCCGCTACGCCTACTTCACCATCGCCGGCTACGCCGACGGCAAGGCCGTCACCGCCGACGACGCCCCGACGAGCGAGGCCGTACGGGACACCGGCGCGTACGTCTACCGCCGCATCATGGACCGCGGCCGGGAGCAGGCCCTGAAGTCAACCGAGCAGTAGCCCGGCCCGCCTTTCGGGTGGCGGACAGCCCCCGAACGGGGCAACCAGCGTGGTACGAGGGCGTGCGCGGTGGTCCGCTGGACCCATGAAGATCCTGGTCACCGGCGCCACGGGCGCCCTCGGCAGCCGACTCGTACCCCTGCTCACCGCGGCCGGACACACCGTCACCGGCACCACCACCAGCGAGGCGAAGACGGAGCGGCTGCGCGCGGCGGGCGCGGAGCCGGTCGTACTCGACGTGCTCGACGCGGCGGCCGTACGGGAAGCGGTGGCGGACGCCGCCCCCGAGGTGATCGTGCACGAGGCCACCGCCCTCTCCCAGCAGACCGGCCTGAGCGCCCGCGAACTCCGCAACCTCGACACCGTCTTCGCCACCACCAACCGGCTGCGCAGCGAGGGCACCGACAACCTGCTGGCGGCGGCCGCCGAGACCGGCACCCGCCGGTTCATCGCGCAGAGCTTCGCCGGCTGGCCGTACAAGCGCGAGGGCGGCCGGATCAAGACCGAGGAGGACCCGCTCGACAGCACCCCGCCCCCCGGCACCGAGAAGAGCCTGGGCGCCATGAAGCACCTGGAGGAGGCGGTCACCACCGCCCCCGGCATCGAGGGCATCGTCCTGCGCTACGGCGGCTTCTACGGCCCCGGCACGACGATCTACCCGGGCGGCGAGCAGGCGGAGATGGTGCGCAAGCGCCTCCTGCCGGTGGTGGGCCGCGGCGAGGGAGTGCTGTCGCTGATCCACATCGAAGACGCGGCGGCGGCGACGGCCGCGGCGGTGGAACGGGGCGCACCGGGCATCTACAACATCACGGACGACGACCCCGCGGCACAGAGGGAGTGGCTGCCGCGGCTGGCGGCGGCGATGGGCGCGCGGCCCCCGCGGCGGGTGCCGGTGTGGCTGGCGCGGCTGGCTGCGGGGAAGTGGGTGACGATGGTGATGACGGAAGGCCGGGGGGCGTCGAACGACAAGGCGAAGAGCGAGTTGGCGTGGCAGCCGGGGCACCCGACGTGGCGGGAGGGGTTCACGGAGGTGTTCGCGGCGAGGTAGGGGCGACGGGGGCGGGGGAACCCGCCCCCGTAGAAGACGGGAAAGACACCGCGGGCACCCCTCACTTCAGTAGGGCCGAAGCCCGTGCCCGTACCGGAACAGGGGCTTCGCCCCCGCCTCCCGGGACACCGCCCCGTCCGCCGCCCGGCGCGGCCAGGTGACCGGCAGCCGCCCGCTGAACCCGGCCCCGAAGAGCGCGTCCGTGATCCCGCGCGCCTCCGTCCCCGGCAGCCACGCCGCCACGAAGGCGTCCGTGCGCGCCAGGGCCTTCCCCAGCACCAGCGGCCGCCCGGAGTACAGGACGCCCACGCAGGTCTTCGTGCGCCCGCACACGTCGGCGAGATCGGCCTCGTTCCGCGCCCCCAGCGCCAGGGTCTCGGAGTCGCCGAACCACTCCGCGTACGGATCCTCGCCACCGACCCAGATCCCGACATCGCCGCGGCCCTCGGTCGCCACCTCGATGCCGGTGCCGGCGGTGGCGGCCCGCAGCGCCTGGACGAAGGTCGTCCCCCGCGTCGTCCGGCCCGTACCGCCCTGCCAGCCGACCGACCAGCCGCCGAGCTGCCGCCCCAGGTCGTCGGCGCCGTTGCCGCCGACGACGATGCGGTACGGGCCGCGCCGCGGCAGCGGCAGGGCGCCGCGCTCGTTGCGGAGCAGCACCTGCGAGGCCCGTACGGCCTGCCGCGCGACGGCGCGGTGCCGGGGGGAGCCGACGGCGGCGGTACGGGCGGGGGCGGTGAAGGGGCGGTCGAAGAGCCCGAGGCGGTCCTTGGCCGCGAGGATGCGGCCTACGGCGTCGTCCACGCGCTGCCGGGGGATGTCCCCGCGGCGGACGCCGCCGACGAGGGCGCGGTGCACGCCGCGGTAGTCCCTGGAGACCATGACCATGTCGATTCCGGCGTTGACGGCGCGCGCGACCTGGGCGGCGAGGTCCTTGCCGGGGAGCTGCTGCACGGCGTCGTAGTCGCTGACGACGAAGCCGCGGAAGCCGAGTTCGCCCTTGAGCAAGCCGGTGAGGAGGCGCCGGTCGCCGTGGGTCTTCGTGCCGTGGACGCTGCTGTAGCTGGCCATGACGGAGCCGACGCCGGCGGCGATGGCGTCGCGGTACGGGGCGAGGTGGACGCGGCGCAGCTCCTTTTCTGTGACCCGTACGTCGCCCTGGTCGAGGAGCCGGCCTTCGCCGGTGGCGGTGCCGTAGGCGGTGGCGCCGTCGCCGAGGAAGTGCTTGGCGGTGGCGAGCACGGAACGGGGGCCGAGGGCGGCCCCCTGGAACCCGCGCACGGAGGCGGCGCCCAGCTTCCCCACGAGGGCGGGATCCTCGGCGTACCCCTCGTACGTACGCCCCCACCGCACGTCCTGCGGCACGCACACGCACGGCGTGAACGCCCACCGCACCCCGGCGCCGAGCGTCTCGTCCCGCGCGACGCGCTCGGTGCGGCGGACGAGGGCGGGGTCGCGGGTGGCGCCCATACCGATGTGGTGCGGGAAGATCACGGACCCGGTGGTACCGCTCATGCCGTGCACGGCGTCGGCCCCGTAGAGCAACGGAATGCGCAGCCTGCTGCGCAGGGCGGCCCGCTGATACCCGTCGACCATCCGGGCCCAGGCGGCGGCGTCGCTGCCCCCGCCGCGGGGCCCGCCGTCGTCACCGGCGCTGAGCATGGCGCCGATGCCGAGACGGGTGAGGTCGCGGGGGTCGCCGAGGAAGGCGTTCTGCACCTGGATCATCTGCCCGGCCTTCTCGGCGAGGGTCATGTGGCGCAGACAGTCGACACCGCGGCAGTGGGCACGGGGCCGGGCGTCAGGGGCGGGGTCGGGGGAGGAGGGGGCGGCACAGGCGGCGAGGAGAAGAAGGCAACAGAAACCGGCAAGAAAACGCATCCCCCCACCCAACCCATGCCGGGAGCACCCGAGGCCCAGGCACACGGGGCTGGGGGCGCGGGTCACCCGGCGGAGGGGCGGAGGGCGGGCTCAGGGATGGCGGCGGGGCTTGGGACGCCGTGGGCGCAGCCGGACGGGCGAGGGAGCACGCAGGGGCCCGGGGGCCGAGCCCTCGGGTTCGGGAAGGGGCGGGGTCGGGGAACAACCCCCTAGTCGGCGCCCAGGGTGCGGAGGCGGCGGGAGGCTGTGTTGCGGGCTGCCAGGGCCTCGTCCGGCGGATAGCCCACCTCCTCCAGCGTCAGCCCGTGCGGACGCACGACCTGCACCGCCGAGTCCCGTACCGCTGCCCCCAGCACCCGTCCCACCCACTCCGGCTCCCGGTGCCCGTCGCCGACGAAAAGCATCGCGCCGACCAGCGCCCGCACCATGTTGTGGCAGAAGGCGTCCGCCTTGACCGTCGCCTCCAGCACCCCGTCTGCCCGCCGCGACCACCGCAGGTCCAGCAGCCGCCGGATCGTCGTCGCCCCCTCCCGGCGCTTGCAGAAGGCCGCGAAGTCGTGTTCCCCGAGCAGCAGCTCCGCCGCCGCGTTCATCGCGGCCACGTCCAGCGGCCGGTTGTGCCACAGCACGTGGCCGCGCAGCAGCGGGTCGACGCCGCCGGGGTCGTCGCCGACGCGGTACGCGTAGCGGCGCCAGATCGCCGAGAACCGGGCGTTGAAGTGCGGCGGTGCGGCGGTCACCCGCCAGACCCGGACATCGTGCGGCAGCCGCCCCGCCAGCCGCCTCAGCAGCAGTTCTCCCCGCTCCCCCTGCCCCGCCCACACCGACTCCGGCAGGTCGACGTGCGCCACCTGCCCCCGCGCGTGCACCCCCGCGTCCGTACGGCCCGCCACCGTCAGCTCGTACGGCGCGGGCGCCCGCAGGACGACGCGCAGCGCCGTCTCCAGCTCCTCCTGCACGGTCCGCTGACCCTCGCGCTGCCGCGCCCAGCCGGAGAAGCCGCTCCCGTCGTACGACAGGTCCAGCCGCACCCGTACGAAGCCGGCCGCCACCTCGTCACTCACTGCCCTGTTCCTCTCAGCGCGACGGGCCCGCTCCCCCGGAGGGAAACGGGCCCGTCGTCATGCACGAAACGCGTGTCAGGCGTCCTTGGCGTCCTTGCCCTCAGCGGACTCGGCAGCCTCGCCGGCCTCGGCCTCAGCGGCCTCGGCCTCGGTGGCGTCCGCCGCCTCGGGGGCCTCCGCGTCCTTCTTCAGACCGGCCGCCGCCTCCTCGCCCGCCACGTCCTTCGCGGAGCGCTTCGTCGCCGCCTCGGCCTCGCCGACCGCCTCCTGCTGCACGGTCAGCGCCTCGACCAGCTCGATCACCGCCATCTTGGCGTTGTCGCCGCGACGGTTGCCGATCTTGGTGATCCGGGTGTAGCCGCCCGGGCGGTTGTCGTACCGCGGACCGATCTCGGTGAACAGCGTGTGCACCACGCTCTTGTCCGAGATGAGCTGCATGACCTGGCGGCGGTTGTGAAGGTCGCCCTTCTTCGCCTTGGTCACCAGCCGCTCGGCGTACGGACGCAGCCTGCGGGCCTTGGCCTCGGTCGTGGTGATGCGACCGTGCTCGAAGAGAGCGGTGGCCAGGTTCCGCAGCATGGCGCGCTCGTGCGCCGCGCCGCCGCCCAGTCGGGCGCCCTTGGTGGGCTTCGGCATGGTGTTTCTCCTTTACCGCACCGGCCGTGTCAGGTACCGGTGATCGGGGTCCGGGGGGCGTCGCGCCCCCCGGGACGTCAGTACTGCTCGGTCTCGACGAAGCCGGCGTCGGCGTCGTCGTCGGCGCCGAAGGTGTCGGCGGCCGAGGTGGGGTCGAATCCGGGCGGGCTGTCCTTCAGGGCCAGGCCCATGCCGGCCAGCTTCGCCTTGACCTCGTCGATCGACTTGGCGCCGAAGTTGCGGATGTCGAGGAGGTCCGCCTCGGAGCGGGCCACGAGCTCGCCCACCGAGTGGATGCCCTCGCGCTTGAGGCAGTTGTACGAGCGGACCGTGAGCTCCAGCTCCTCGATCGGCAGCGCCAGATCCGCGGCCAGGGCGGCGTCCGTGGGGGACGGGCCCATGTCGATGCCCTCGGCGTCGATGTTCAGCTCACGGGCCAGGCCGAAGAGCTCGACCAGGGTCTTGCCGGCGGAGGCCACCGCGTCGCGGGGGCGCATGCACGGCTTGGACTCGATGTCGACGATCAGCTTGTCGAAGTCCGTGCGCTGCTCGACACGGGTCGCCTCGACCTTGTAGCTGACCTTGAGGACCGGCGAGTAGATGGAGTCGACCGGGATCCGGCCGATCTCCTGGCCGACCTGCTTGTTCTGCACGGCGGAGACGTAGCCGCGGCCGCGCTCGACGGTCAGCTCCATCTCCAGCTTGCCCTTGCCGTTGAGCGTGGCCAGGACCAGGTCCGGGTTGTGCACCTCGACGCCGGCCGGCGGGGCGATGTCGGCGGCGGTCACCACGCCCGGGCCCTGCTTGCGCAGGTACATCACGACGGGCTCGTCGTGCTCGGAGGAGATGACGAGCTGCTTGATGTTGAGGATGAGGTCGGTGACGTCCTCCTTGACGCCCGGCACGGTGGTGAACTCGTGCAGAACGCCGTCGATCCGGATGTTGGTGACGGCGGCACCCGGGATCGAGGAGAGGAGCGTACGGCGGAGGGAGTTGCCGAGGGTGTAGCCGAAGCCGGGCTCCAGCGGCTCGATGACGAACCGGGAGCGGTACTCCTCGACGACCTCTTCGGTGAGAGAGGGACGCTGAGCGATCAGCATGTGTGTGTTCCTTCAGTCGTGGGCGCCCGCTATTTGACGCCCGCTGTACCGACCAGGGTACGGGCGGCACGACGCAAACGCGCCATACCGCCCGTACCTGCGAGCTTCCGCCCGAAGGGTTACTTCGAGTAGAGCTCGACGATGAGCTGCTCCTGCACCTGGGTGTCGATCACCTGGCGCTCGGGCAGGCTGTGCACGAGGATCCGCAGCTTCGACGGGATCGCCTCCAGCCAGGCCGGGACGGTCCTGTCGCCGGCCTCCGCCTGCGCCACCGCGAAGGGGGTCAGGTTCCTGGAGGACTCGCGGACCTCGATGATGTCGCTCGGCACGACGCGGGCCGACGGGATGTCGGTCTTGCGCCCGTTCACCGTGATGTGGCCGTGCCGGACGAGCTGGCGGGCGTGGTCGCGGGACTTGGCGAAGCCGGCCCGGTAGACCACGTTGTCCAGCCGCGTTTCGAGGATGCGCAGCAGGTTCTCACCGGTCTTGCCGGACTGCCGGTTGGCCTCGTTGTAGTAACCGCGGAACTGCTTCTCCAGCACCCCGTAGATGCGCGCGCACTTCTGCTTCTCGCGCTTCTGCAGCAGGTACTCGCTGTCCTTGGTGCGCCCGCGCCCGTGCTCACCCGGGGGGTAAGGACGGATCTCGATCGGGCACTTAGCGCTCTCGCACTTGGCTCCCTTGAGGAAGAGCTTCTGCTTCTCCCGACGGCAACGCTTGCAGTCGGCCCCGGTGTAACGCGCCATGTCTTGTCGTCTCCTACTTCGCTTTTCTCAGACCCGGCGGCGCTTCGGCGGGCGGCAGCCGTTGTGCGGGGTGGGGGTGACGTCCTGGATGGACCCGACCTCGAGGCCGGTGGCCTGGAGGGAGCGGATCGCGGTCTCACGGCCGGAGCCGGGACCCTTCACGAAGACGTCGACCTTGCGCATGCCGTGCTCCTGAGCACGACGGGCGGCGGACTCGGCGGCCATCTGGGCGGCGAAGGGCGTCGACTTGCGCGAGCCCTTGAAGCCGACATGGCCGGCGGAGGCCCACGAGATCACGTTCCCGGACGGGTCGGTGATCGAGATGATCGTGTTGTTGAACGTGCTCTTGATGTGAGCGTGGCCATGGGCCACGTTCTTCTTTTCCTTGCGGCGGACCTTCTTGGCCCCGGCCGCTCGGCTCTTCGGAGGCATTCGGTGTTATCTCCCGTGGAGGTGGTCGGTCCTGCAGCGATGCGGGCGCACGGAGCGGACCGCTGCGGACTACTTCTTGCCCGGCTTCTTCTTGCCGGCGATGGCGCGACGCGGGCCCTTGCGGGTGCGGGCGTTGGTGGAGGTGCGCTGACCGTGGACGGGCAGTCCGCGGCGGTGCCGCAGGCCCTGGTAGCAGCCGATCTCGACCTTGCGCCGGATGTCCGCCTGGATCTCCCGGCGGAGGTCACCCTCGGTCCTGAGGTTGTTGTCCACGAACTCGCGGATCTTGACGAGCTCTTCCTCGGTCAGATCACGGACGCGGGTGTCGGGGTTCACCCCGGTCGCGGCCAGCGTCTGCTGGGAGAGCGTCCGGCCGATGCCGAACACGTAGGTGAGGGCGACCTCCACGCGCTTCTCGCGCGGAATGTCGACACCTGCAACGCGTGCCATTGAAGGCTCCTGTGTCTGGTCGGAGGTCTTCCGCAGCACCGTTCCCGTATTTCGCTACGAGCCGGGTCCCCGGCCTCCGAGCCGGGGGTTTCGTCCCACACACATTCGTGGGGGTCGGGTGACTGCTTCTTTACTTGTTCGCTTGTTGCGTCGCGCGATGAGCTGCGAGCGGTGCGAGGCGATGGGTCGGTGTACGTCAGCCCTGGCGCTGCTTGTGGCGCAGGTTTTCGCAGATGACCATGACCCGGCCGTGGCGGCGGATCACCTTGCACTTGTCGCAGATCTTCTTGACGCTCGGCTTGACCTTCATGTGTCTGGAGGTTCTCCGGGTCGGTGCCCCGCCCCACGGGAGCGGGACGAAGCAAGATCTACTTGTAGCGGTAGACGATCCGTCCGCGCGTCAGGTCGTACGGAGACAGCTCCACCACGACCCTGTCGTCGGGAAGGATACGGATGTAGTGCATCCGCATCTTGCCGCTGATGTGCGCGAGGACCTGGTGCCCGTTCTGGAGCTCCACCTTGAACATCGCGTTCGGCAGAGACTCGACGACGGTGCCCTCGATCTCGATGGCCCCTTGTTTTTTGGCCATGCTTGAGCGCTTCACCTTCCGGATTCGGCTACCTGGATGGTCCTGGGCACACGGGTGCACGGGGACCGACGAGTCAGTCTACGCGACCGCACCAGAAAGGCGAAATCGGGAGTGTGCCCGCTCCGCAAGATCATTAAGCGCGTGGCGAACCGGGCGCCCCCGCGTGCGCCGCGGCCTCAGTCCAGCGGGTCCGGGGCCGCCGTGATCCCGTACGCCGCGAGCTTCTCGCGGCCGCCGTCCGGAGCCGTCAGCACCAGCGGGCCGGCCTCGGTGAGGGCCACGGAGTGCTCCCAGTGGCTCGACCAGCTTCCGTCGTCCGTCTTGACCGTCCACTCGTCGGCCAGCACGTGCGTGCGCGGGGTGCCGAGGCTGACCATCGGCTCGATCGCGATGCAGAAGCCCGGGACGAGCTTGGGGCCGCGGCCGCGGCGCCTGTCGACGTAGTTCAGCAGGTGCGGGTCCATGTGCATCTGCGAGCCGATGCCGTGGCCGCCGTAGTCCTCGACGATGCCGTACTTGCCGGCGGCCGGACGCGGCTGGCGGCGGATGTAGCCCTCGATGGCCGCGGAGATGTCCACCAGCCGGTTGCCCTTGCGGACGGCCGCGATGCCAGCCCACATGGACTCCTCGGTCACCCGGCTCAGCTCGTGCAGCTCCGCCTTGTGCCCGGAGCCGACGAAGGCGGTGATGGCGGCGTCCGCGTGCCAGCCGTCGACGATGGCGCCGGCGTCGATGGAGATCACGTCGCCCTCGCGGAGCACGGTCTCGCGGTCGGGGATGCCGTGGACGACGACGTCGTTGACCGAGGTGCAGATGTTGCCGGGGAAGCCCCCGTACCCCAGGAAGTTCGGCTTGGCGCCGTGGTCGGCGAGGACCTTGGCGGCGATCTCGTCGAGGTCCTTCGTGGTGGCCCCGGGAACGGCGGCGGCGGCGCACGCCTGGTGCATGGCCGCGACGACGAGGCCGGCGGCCCGCATCTTCGCGATCTGTTCCGGGGTCTTGATCTCCACCATGACGGCTGCTGCCTCCTGGGCCGGCGAGGGACGTCTCCCCCGTCCACGATACGTGCCCGCCGCGGGCCGCCGGTCGGGGCCCGGTGCGGTGGGCGTAGAAGGGTCGTACAGGGGTCGTACGGGCCCGTGGCGCAAGGATCGTACGCCCAGCCGGCCACGGGCCGTGCAGGGGCCCGTACGGCCGTGGAACCGCGTCAGCCGGCCCCCGCGGGCGGGCGGGGACCGGCTGGGTGTTCCGCGGCTGCTACAGGCGGCTCAGGACCGGTCTGCCGGCACCTCGCCCGGCAGCGCCTCCATCGCCCGCCGGGTGACCTCGGCGACCGAGCCGAGCGCCGAGATCGTCGTCACCAGGCCCTGGGCCTTGAAGTAGTCGATGATCGGCTCGGTCTCCTCGTGGTAGACCTCCAGCCGGCGCCGGACCGTGTCCTCGTTGTCGTCGTCGCGCTGGTACAGCTCGCCGCCGCAGATGTCGCACACGCCCTCGCGCTCCGGCGGGGAGTACGTGACGTGGAAGACGTGGCTGCTGTCGTTCCGGCAGATCCGCCGGCCGGCGATGCGCTTGACGACCTCGTCCTCCGGCACCTCCAGGTCGAGCACGGCGTCCAGCTCAAGACCGGCCTCCTTCAGCAGCCCGTCGAGCGACACCGCCTGCGCCACGTTCCGCGGGAAACCGTCCAGCAGGAAGCCGCCGGCAGCGTCGGGCTGCTCCATGCGGTCCCAGGCCATCCCCACGGTTACCTCGTCCGGAACCAGGTTGCCCGCCTCCATGTACGCCTTCGCCTGGCGGCCCAGCTCCGTGCCCTTGCTGATGTTGGCACGGAAGAGGTCACCGGTGGAGACGTGCGGAATGGACAGGTTCTTGGCGAGCAGGGCGGCCTGCGTGCCCTTGCCCGCACCGGGAGGCCCGACGAGGACGATTCGCATCAGCGGAGGAACCCTTCGTAGTGATGCTGCTGCAGCTTGCTCTCGATCTGCTTCACCGTCTCAAGCCCGACACCCACGATGATGAGGATGCTCGTGCCGCCGAAGGGGAAGTTCTGGTTCGCGTTGAACAGCACCAACGCCACTGTCGGTACCAGCGCGATCAGACCCAGATAGAGCGAGCCCGGCCAGGTGATCCTGTTGAGCACGTAACTCAGGTACTCCGCGGTGGGACGGCCGGCCCGGATGCCCGGGATGAAGCCACCGTACTTCTTCATGTTGTCGGCGACTTCCTCGGGGTTGAACGTGATGGCCACGTAGAAGAACGCGAAGAACACGATCATGAGGAAGTACGTGAGGATGTACACGGGGTGATCACCGGTGACGAAGTTCTTCTCGACCCATTGCGCCGCGCCCGAGTTGGAACCGGTGAACTGGACCACCAGGGCGGGGATGTAGAGCAGCGAGGACGCGAAGATCACCGGGATGACGCCCGCCTGGTTGACCTTCAGCGGGATGTACGTCGAGGTGCCGCCGTAGGAACGGCGCCCGATCATGCGCTTCGCGTACTGCACGGGGATGCGGCGCTGCGCCTGCTCGACGAAGACCACCAGGCCGACCATCGCCAGGCCGAGCGCGATGACGACGATGAACTCGCCCCAGCCGTCGATGATCTTGCCGGACTGCTTGATGTTCCACAGGGCGCCGGGGAAGCCGGCGGCGATCGAGATGAACATCAGCATCGACATGCCGTTGCCGATGCCGCGGTCGGTGATCAGCTCGCCGAGCCACATGACCATCGCCGTACCGGCGGTCATGCAGATCACCATCGTGATGATGATGAAGATCGAGTCGTCGGGAATGATCTGGTCGTTGACCTGACACTGCGGGAAGAGCGAGCCGCTGCGCGCCGTGGCGACCAGACCGGTGCCCTGCAGAATCGCGAGGGCGACGGTCAGGTAGCGCGTGTACTGTGTGATCTTCGCGGTGCCGGACTGGCCCTCCTTCTTCAGGGCCTCCAGCCGCGGGATCACCACCGTCAGCAGCTGCAGGATGATGCTCGCCGTGATGTACGGCATGATCCCCAGCGCGAAGATGGTGATCTGCAGGAGGGCCCCACCGCTGAACATGTTGACCAGGCCGAACAGGCCCTGGTTGGCGTTGGCCTCGTCCATGCATTGCTGCACGGCCTGGTAGTCGGTTCCGGGGACGGGAACCTGCGCACCGAGCCGGTAGATCACGATGATGCCCAGCACGAACAGCAGCTTCTTGCGCAGGTCGGGTGTCTTGAACGCCCGGGCGAACGCGGTGAGCACGGTGCCTCCTGCGGCCCCCATGCTTGATCACGGGGGCTGACGGGTCATTTGTTCAGCGGATGGTCGGTAGACGTCCCACGCAGGCGTACGCCCACATGGGTAGGGACAGTGCACGCCACCTTACCGGGGGGTGCGGCTGCCGTGGAACGACCAACCGGGGATGCCCATGCGGGACATCCCCGGTTGCTCGTCACACTCAGACGCGCTCGGTGACCGAGCCGCCGGCGGCGGTGATCTTCTCGCGGGCGGAGCCGGAGACCTTGTCGACGGCCACCTGCAGCGCCACGGAGACGTCCCCGTTGCCCAGCACCTTCACGAGCTCGTTCTTGCGCACCGCGCCCTTGGCGACCAGATCGGCCACCGTGACCTCGCCACCCTCGGGGTAGAGCTCGGCCAGCTTGTCCAGGTTCACCACCTGGTACACCTTGCGGGCGGGGTTCTTGAAGCCCTTGAGCTTCGGCAGCCGCATGTGCAGCGGCATCTGCCCGCCCTCGAAGCGCTCCGGCACCTGGTAGCGGGCCTTGGTGCCCTTGGTGCCGCGGCCCGCGGTCTTGCCCTTGGACGCCTCGCCTCGACCCACACGGGTCTTCGGCTTCTTGGCGCCCGGGGCCGGCCGCAGGTTGTGGATCTTCAGCGGCTTCTGCTCCGCCGCGTCCTGGACGGCCATGTCAGTCGACCTCCTCGACCGTCACCAGGTGGCGGACGGTGTGCACCATGCCGCGCACCTGGGGACTGTCATCGCGGACCACGCTGTCGTTCAGCCGGCGCAGGCCGAGCGTCCGCAGCGTGTCCCGGTGGTTCTGCTTGCTCCCGATGTAGGACTTGCTCTGGGTGATCTTCAGCTGTGCCATCAGCCGTTCACCCCAGCGCGGGCGCGCAGCATTGCGGCGGGCGCCACGTCCTCCAGCGGCAGGCCACGGCGGGCGGCGATCTCCTCGGGGCGCTGCAGGCCCTTCAGTGCGGCCGTCGTGGCGTGCACGATGTTGATCGGGTTGGACGAGCCGAGCGACTTGCTCAGCACGTCGTGGATGCCCGCGCACTCCAGCACGGCACGCACCGGGCCACCGGCGATCACACCGGTACCGGGCGACGCCGGCTTCAGCAGCACGACACCCGCGGCCTCCTCACCCTGGATCGGGTGCGGGATGGTGCCCTGGATCCGGGGGACCTTGAAGAAGTGCTTCTTGGCCTCCTCGACACCCTTGGCGATGGCGGCCGGCACCTCCTTGGCCTTCCCGTACCCGACACCCACGGTGCCGTCACCGTCGCCCACCACGACCAGCGCGGTGAAGCTGAAGCGACGACCACCCTTCACTACCTTGGCGACTCGGTTGATCGCGACAACGCGCTCAACATACGCGGTCTTGTCGGCGGCGTTGCCGCCGTCCCGGCCCTTCCGGTCCCGCCGCTCGCCGCCGCCGGCGCCGCCACCGCGGCGCTGGGGTCCAGCCATTGGACTTCCTCTCTCAGAACTTCAGCCCGGCATCGCGGGCGGCGTCGGCCAGAGCGGCGATGCGCCCGGCGTACTTGTTGCCACCGCGGTCGAACACCACGGCGTCGACTCCGGCGGCCCTCGCCCGCTCGGCGACCAGCGCGCCGACCTGCTTGGCCTGCGCCGTCTTGTCGCCCTCGGCGCCGCGGATGGACGTGTCCATCGAGGAGGCCGAGGCCACCGTGTGGCCGGCGATGTCGTCGACGACCTGCGCGACCATGTGGCGGTTCGAGCGGGTCACGACCAGGCGCGGGCGGTCCGGCGTACCGGAGATCTTCTTCCGCACGCGGATGTGCCGGCGCTTGACGGCGGCCGCCTTGCGGGCACTGCCCTTGGCGATCTTCACACCGTATGCCATGGCTTACTTACCCGCCTTTCCGACCTTGCGCTGGATGTACTCGCCCTCGTACTTGACGCCCTTGGCCTTGTACGGGTCGGGCTTGCGCAGCTTGCGGATCTTCGCGGCGACCTCGCCGACCTTCTGCTTGTCGATGCCCTCGACGCTGAAGTGCGTCGGGTTCTCGACCTTGAAGGTGATGCCCTCGGGGGCCTCGATGAGGATCGGGTGGCTGTAGCCCAGCGCGAACTCCAGGTTGGAGCCCTTCGCCTGGACGCGGTAGCCGACCCCGCTGATCTCCAGCTTCTTCATGTAGCCCTGGGTCACACCGGTGACCATGTTCGCCACCAGGGTGCGCGACAGGCCGTGCAGCGCCCGGCTCTTGCGCTCGTCGTTCGGGCGGCTGACGACGATCGTGCCGTCGTCGCCACGGGCGACGTCGATGGGCGCAGCGACGGTGTGCGAGAGGGAGCCCTTGGGGCCCTTCACGTTGACCGTACGGCCATCGATGGTGACGTCCACGCCGGCGGGAACCTGGATGGGCAGCTTGCCAATACGCGACATGGCTTTACCTCCGTTCCCTTCCGTTACCAGACGTAGGCGAGGACTTCCCCGCCCACGCCCTTCTTGCCTGCCTGCTTGTCGGTGAGCAGCCCGTGGGAGGTGGAGATGATCGCCACGCCCAGGCCGCCGAGCACCTTCGGCAGGTTGGTGGACTTTGCGTAGACCCGCAGACCCGGCTTCGAGATCCGCTTGATACCCGCGATCGAGCGCTCGCGGTTCGGGCCGTACTTCAGCTCCAGGACGAGGCTCTGGCCCACCCGGGCCTCCTCGGTCTTCCAGCCGCTGATGTAGCCCTCCTGCTGGAGGATCTCCGCGATGTGCGTCTTGATCTTGCTGTGCGGCATCGTCACGGTGTCGTGGTACGCCGAGTTCGCGTTCCGCAGACGGGTCAGCATGTCTGCGATCGGATCGGTCATGGTCATGTGATGGCCTTCGGCCTCTCTCGCCGCGGTTTCCTGTCTGCACCGTCCCTCTCCCTCGGTACGAGGACGGGTGTGGTGCGGGGACCTACGGCGTAGTAGTCGGTCAAAGCGTCCCGGTGATCCGGCGGATCACCAGGAGCTCTTGGTCACGCCCGGCAGCTCGCCCCGGTGCGCCATCTCACGCAGGCACACGCGGCACAGGCCGAACTTGCGGTACACGGAGTGCGGACGGCCGCAGCGCTGGCAGCGCGTGTAACCGCGCACCTTGAACTTCGGCTTACGGCCGGCCTTCGCGATCAGGGCCTTCTTTGCCACGGCTCATGCCTCCTTGAACGGGAAGCCGAGGAGACGAAGCAGGGCGCGGCCCTCGTCGTCGTTGCTCGCCGTGGTGACCACGGTGATGTCCATGCCCCGGACCCGGTCGATCTTGTCAGGGTCGATCTCGTGGAACATGACCTGCTCCGTGAGACCGAAGGTGTAGTTGCCCCGGCCGTCGAACTGCTTCGGCGACAGGCCGCGGAAGTCGCGGATGCGCGGCAGCGCGAGCGACAGCAGCCGGTCGAGGAACTCCCACATCCGGTCGCCGCGGAGCGTGACGTGGGCGCCGATCGGCATGCCCTCGCGCAGCTTGAACTGCGCGATGGACTTCCGGGCCTTGGTCACGGACGGCTTCTGGCCGGTGATCGTGGCGAGGTCCTTGATGGCACCCTCGATCAGCTTGGAGTCGCGGGCGGCATCGCCCACGCCCATGTTGACCACGATCTTGGTCAGGCCGGGGATCTGCATGACGTTCTCGTACGAGAACTCGTCCTTCAGCTTGGCCTGGATCTCGTCCCGGTAGCGCTGCTTGAGGCGCGGGACGGTGGTGGTGGCAGTCATCAGATGTCCTCACCCGTCCGCTTGGCAACGCGGATCTTGTTGCCCTCGTCGTCGAAGCGGTAGCCGACCCGGGTCACGACCTTCTGGCCGTCCTTCTCCACCACCAGCTGAACGTTGCTGACGTGAATCGGGGCCTCGGTCGTGATGATCCCGCCGGTCTTGGACCCGCGGGCCGTCTGGCCGGCCTTGGTGTGCTTCTTGACCCGGTTGACACCCTCGACCAGGACGCGGTCCTCGCGCGGGAAGGCCGCGATGACCTTGCCCTGCTTGCCCCTGTCCTTGCCGGTGATGACCTGAACCAGGTCGCCCTTCTTGATCTTCATGTGCTACAGCACCTCCGGCGCGAGCGAGATGATCTTCATGAACCTCTTCTCGCGCAGCTCACGGCCGACCGGGCCGAAGATACGGGTGCCGCGGGGGTCGCCGTCGGCCTTGAGGATGACGGCGGCGTTCTCGTCGAAGCGGATGTACGAACCGTCCGGCCGGCGGCGCTCCTTGACGGTGCGCACGACGACCGCCTTGACGACGTCGCCCTTCTTGACGTTGCCACCCGGGATCGCATCCTTGACGGTGGCGACGACCACGTCACCGATACCCGCGTAGCGGCGGCCCGATCCGCCGAGCACACGGATGCAAAGAATCTCCTTTGCACCCGTGTTGTCGGCGACCTTGAGTCGCGACTCCTGCTGGATCACGTCTATCTCCTGATCGTCTGCCGGTTCCCGGCGGGACCCGTGGTAGCGGGGACCCGCCGAGCCTGGCGGAACCGTCCTGGGGGCTCCCCCCAGGAATACTTACTTGGCCTTCTCGAGGATCTCGACGACGCGCCAGCGCTTGGTCGCCGACAGCGGCCGGGTCTCCATGAGGAGGACGCGGTCGCCGACGCCGCAGGCGTTCTGCTCGTCGTGCGCCTTGAGCTTGTTGGTACGGCGGATGACCTTGCCGTACAGCGCGTGCTTGACGCGGTCCTCGACGGCGACGACGACGGTCTTGTCCATCTTGTCGCTGACGACGAGACCCTCACGGGTCTTGCGGAAGCCGCGTTCGGTCTTGGTCTCTTCGGTCACATTCGTCTCGCTCATGAGGCGCTCTCCACCGTGTCGATGCCGAGCTCGCGCTCGCGCATCAGGGTGTAGATCCGGGCGATGTCCTTGCGGACGGCCTTCAGCCGGCCGTGGTTCTCGAGCTGTCCGGTCGCCGCCTGGAAGCGGAGGTTGAACAGCTCTTCCTTGGCCTCGCGCAGCTTCTCCACGAGGTCATCGTTGGAGAGCTCACGCAGCTCGGTCGCCTTGGTACCGGCGGCCATCACGACTCACCACCCTCGCGCCGGACGATCCGGCACTTCATCGGAAGCTTGTGAGCCGCGCGGGTCAGCGCCTCACGAGCGGTCTTCTCGTTCGGGTACGACAGCTCGAACATCACGCGCCCGGGCTTGACGTTCGCGACCCACCACTCCGGCGAGCCCTTGCCGGAGCCCATGCGGGTCTCGGCGGGCTTCTTCGTCAGCGGGCGGTCCGGGTAGATGTTGATCCACACCTTGCCGCCACGCTTGATGTGCCGCGTCATGGCGATACGCGCGGCCTCGATCTGCCGGTTGGTGACGTACGCGGCCGTGGCGGCCTGGATGCCGTAGTCGCCGAACGCCAGCTCGGTGCCGCCCTTGGCGAGACCGCGGCGCTTCGGGTGGTGCTGCTTGCGGTGCTTGACCCTGCGAGGGATGAGCATGGGGTCAGCCCTCCGTTCCAGTGCTTTCGGCAGCGGCGGGAGCGGCGGTGCTCGCGGCCTCGGCCCGGGGGGCCTCGGCAGCCGGAGCCTGCTGCTGCTCGCGCTGCGGACGACGGCCGCGGCCACCGCGCTCACCACCGCGACGCGGACGGTCGCCACCGCCGCCACCGCCACCGCGGGACGGGCGGTTGCCGGCGCGGGCCGCGGCGTTCTCGGCGCGGACCTCGGCGATGTTCTTCACGTCGCCCTTGTAGATCCAGACCTTCACGCCGATGCGGCCGAAGGTCGTACGGGCCTCGAAGAAGCCGTAGTCGACGTTGGCGCGCAGGGTGTGCAGGGGCACACGGCCCTCACGGTAGAACTCCGAGCGGGACATCTCGGCGCCGCCGAGCCGCCCGCCGCACTGGATCTTGATGCCCTTCGCGCCCGCCTTCATCGAGGACTGCATGCTCTTGCGCATGGCCCGGCGGAAGGAGACACGCGAGGAGAGCTGCTCGGCGACGGCCTGGGCCACGAGCTGCGCGTCGGTCTCGGGGTTCTTCACCTCAAGGATGTTGAGCTGCACCTGCTTGCCGGTGAGCTTCTCCAGCTCCCCGCGGATGCGGTCGGCCTCCGCGCCGCGGCGGCCGATGACGATGCCCGGCCGGGCGGTGTGGATGTCGACGCGGACGCGGTCACGGGTGCGCTCGATCTCCACCTTGGAGATGCCGGCGCGCTCCATGCCCTTCGTCATCATCCGGCGGATGGCGACGTCTTCCTTGATGTAGTCCTTGTACAGCTTGTCGGCATACCAGCGCGACTTGAAGTCGGTGGTGATGCCAAGCCGGAACCCGTGCGGGTTTACCTTCTGGCCCATTACCGGGTCCCTTCCTTGCTGCCGACGACCAGCGTGATGTGGCTGGTGCGCTTGCGGATCCGGTACGCCCGGCCCTGCGCGCGAGGCCGGAACCGCTTCCAGGTCGGGCCCTCGTCGACGTACGCCTCCTTGACGATGAGGCTGTCGGCGTCGGTGTGGTCGTAGTTGTGCGCCGCGTTGGCGATGGCGCTGTCCAGCACCTTGCCGACGGGCACGCTCGCGGCCTGCGGGGCGAAACGCAGGACCGCCTGAGCCTCCGTGGCATTCATGCCACGGATGAGGTCCACCACACGGCGGGCCTTCATGGGCGTGACGCGCACATAGCGCGCGGAGGCCCTGGCTTCCATGGTTGTCCCTTCGGTGTGAGTCATGGTCTTCGCACTCCGCCGGTCAGCGACGACGCGACTTGCGGTCGTCCTTGACGTGGCCCTTGAAGGTGCGGGTCGGCGCGAACTCGCCGAGCTTGTGCCCGACCATCGACTCGGTGATGAACACCGGGACGTGCTTACGGCCGTCGTGCACCGCGATCGTGTGGTTCAGCATTCCCGGGACGACCATCGAGCGGCGGGACCAGCTCTTCATGACTTGATGGGTGCCTGCTTCGTTCTGCGCGCGCACCTTCTTCATGAGGTGGTCGTCGACGAAGGGCCCTTTTTTCAGACTGCGCGGCATCTCTACTCCACCCGCTCCTAGCGCTTCTTGTTCGTCTTGCGGCGGCGGACGATGTACTTGCTGCTCGCCTTCTTCGGCGAGCGCGTACGGCCTTCCTTCTGGCCCCAGGGCGAGACCGGGTGGCGACCACCGGAGGTCCTGCCCTCGCCACCGCCGTGCGGGTGGTCGATCGGGTTCATCACGACACCGCGGACGGTCGGGCGCACGCCCTTCCAGCGCATGCGGCCGGCCTTGCCCCAGTTGATGTTCGACTGCTCGGCGTTGCCGACCTCGCCGATGGTGGCGCGGCAGCGGATGTCGACCAGCCGGATCTCGCCGGACGGCATCCGCAGGTGGGCCATACGGCCCTCCTTCGCCAGCAACTGCACGTGCGCACCGGCGGAGCGGGCGAACTTCGCGCCGCCGCCGGGCTTCAGCTCGATGGCGTGGATGACGGTACCGACCGGGATGTTACGCAGCGACATCGCGTTGCCCGGCTTGATGTCCGCGCCGGCGCCGTTCTCGATCCGGTCGCCCTGCTTCAGGCCGGCCGGCGCGAGGATGTAGCGCTTCTCGCCGTCGGCGTAGTGCAGCAGCGCGATGCGCGCGGTGCGGTTCGGGTCGTACTCGATGTGCGCGACCCGGGCGGGGACGCCGTCCTTGTCGTGCCGACGGAAGTCGATCACGCGGAAGGCGCGCTTGTGGCCACCGCCCTGGTGGCGGACGGTCACACGACCGGAATTGTTTCGGCCGCCCTTGCTGTGCAGCGGGCGGACCAGCGACTTCTCCGGCGTGGACCGCGTTACCTCGACGAAGTCGGCGACGCTGGCGCCACGACGGCCAGGAGTCGTCGGCTTGTACTTGCGGATACCCATTTCTTCAGTCCTCGTCCGTTACGGACAGCCCTGTCGGTCCCCGTCAGGAGACCGGGCCGCCGAAGATGTCGATGCGCTCGCCCTCGGCGACGGTCACGATGGCGCGCTTGGTGTCGGCGCGCTTGCCGTAGCCGGTGCGGGTGCGCTTGCGCTTGCCCTGGCGGTTGATCGTGTTGACCCCGATGACCTTGACCTGGAAGACCTTCTCCACGGCCTGCCGGATCTGCGTCTTGTTGGCCCGCGGGTCCACGATGAACGTGTACTTGTTCTCGTCGAGCAGCGCGTAGCTCTTCTCCGAGACGACGGGCTTGAGCAGCACGTCACGCGGGTCGTCGTAGGTCTTGCTGGTGACGGTGAACCCGGTCGCCGTCTCGTCCGCGGCCTCGGCCTCGGTCTTGTCCATGTCGACCATCAGGCGTCGCTCCCTTCAGCCTTCTGGAGCTCGACCTCGTCGACAGGAGACTGGCTCTTGCCGCCGCCCTTGACGGGGCCGGCCACGAACCGCTCGAAGGCGGCCTGCGTGAAGACCACGTCGTCGGAGACGAGCACGTCGTACGTGTTGAGCTGACCGGCGTCCAGGATGTGCACGTCGGGCAGGTTCCGGGCGGACAGCAGCGACAGGTCGTCGTCCCGCTCGATGACCAGCAGCACGTTCTTGCGCTCGCTGACCTTGCCGAGGAGGGTCTTGGCGGCCTTCGTCGAGACCTCGCCGTCGACCACGCCGGTGACGACGTGGATGCGGCCGAGGCGCGCCCGGTCGGAGAGGGCGCCGCGCAGCGCGGCGGCCTTCATCTTCTTCGGGGTCCGCTGCGAGTAGTCGCGCGGCACTGGGCCGTGCACGACGCCTCCGCCCGCGAACTGCGGGGCGCGGATCGAGCCCTGCCGGGCACGCCCGGTGCCCTTCTGGCGGTACGGCTTCTTGCCGCCGCCGCGGACCTCGCCGCGGGTCTTCACTTTGTGCGTGCCCTGACGGGCAGCGGCCAGCTGGGCGGTGACGACCTGGTGGATCAGCGGAATGCTGACCTGCGCGTCGAAGATCTCCGCGGGGAGTTCGACGGTCCCGGCCTTCTCGCCCGCCGGCGAAAGGATGTCAACGGTGCTCATTACCTCAGGCCCCCTTGGCCGCACTACGGACCAGGACGAGGCCGCCGTTCGGACCGGGGACGGCGCCCTTGATGAGCAGCAGCCCCTTCTCCGCGTCAACGGCGTGGACGGTCAGGTTCTGGGTGGTGACCCGCTGGTTGCCCATCCGGCCGGCCATCCGCATGCCCTTGAACACACGGCCCGGGGTGGCGCAGCCACCGATGGAGCCCGGCTTGCGGTGCACGCGGTGGGCGCCGTGGCTGGCCTTGCCGCCGGCGAAGCCGTGGCGCTTCATGACACCGGCGAAGCCCTTGCCCTTGCTCTTGCCGGTCACGTCGACCCTTACGCCGGCCTCGAAGGTCTCGGCGGTCACCTCCTGGCCGAGGGTGTACTCGGAGGCATCCGCGGTGCGGATCTCCACCAGGTGGCGGCGGGGAGTGACGTCGGCCTTGGCGAAGTGGCCCTTGAGGGGCTTGTTCACCTTGCGCGGGTCGATCTCGCCGAAGGCGATCTGGACGGCGTCGTAGCCGTCGGAGTCTGCGGTGTGGACCTGGGTGACGACACACGGGCCGGCCTTGACCACGGTCACGGGGACGACACGGTTGTTCTCGTCCCAGACCTGGGTCATGCCGAGCTTCTCGCCCAGGACACCCTTGATCTGCTTAGCCATCTCTTCGCGACCTCTCAGAGCTTGATCTCGATGTCGACGCCGGCCGGAAGGTCCAGGCGCATCAGCGAGTCAACGGTCTTGGGGGTCGGGTCGAGGATGTCGATCAGACGCTTGTGGGTGCGCATCTCGAAGTGCTCGCGCGAGTCCTTGTACTTGTGCGGCGACTTGATGACGCAGTACACGTTCTTCTCAGTGGGCAGCGGCACCGGGCCCGCGACCGACGCACCAGTGCGGGTCACCGTCTCGACGATCTTCTTCGCCGAGGAGTCGATGACCTCGTGGTCGTAGGCCTTGAGCCGGATGCGGATCTTCTGTCCCGCCATGGCTTCTCAGCAGTCCTGTTCTCGTAGCGCTCCGGCGCCCGGCGGTCTCGCTGCGTACCCGTTCCCCGACCCACGCGGTCGGGCGTGTCGCAACCCTCCCCGCAGTTCTCCCGCGAAAGCATTTCTCCTACGGACGTCCACGGAGGTCCGTGATCCGCAGGAGTTTTCCTTGCAGGAAGAGGGGGGAAGATCCCACCGAGTGCCCTGGCCTGCACCCCGCTGACGCTTCCCGGAAGATTCCCGTACTTCCGCCCCTGATGAGGGGCGACGAATACGTGGGACTCGCTTCCGGTCCTCCCGGCGGGAGGCGCGCAGCATCGACGCTCAGCCGAGCAACCCGGATAGTGTGCCATACGGCGCTCGGCTCGCGCCAATCGGCCCAAATACCACACGGCCCCGACGGCCGCCCCGGGACCGGGGGCCGTACCGGCGCTCGGGTGCTCCTACGGCCCGGCCGGGCCCCGGCCGCGTACCGGCGCGTGGTAGCACTCGACTTCCCAGTATGCGTCCTGCGGGGAGCGCCCGCGGGGCAGGATGCGGATGCCGGAGGCGAAGGTCACGTTCCGGTCGGCGGACAGGGCGAGGAGCACCGAGAGGTGCCGGTGGGTGAACTCGGTCTCCTCCTGGTAGTCCCAGTCGGAGACGACGCCGTGGGAGTCGCCGTGCAGGAAGGGGCGCTGGAGGAAGTCCTGTACGGCGGGGGGAAAGTTCCCGAGGACGGCGGTGGTCTCGGCGTCGAGCCCGAGGTCGACGGTGGGGAGGGGGCTGGCGCCGCGGGGCGGCACCGGGGGCGTACGGGTGCCGGCCGGGGGCGTACGGGTGTCGAAGGACTGGCGGCGCAGGGCGCGGGGCACGGGCGGACCGAGCACGCGGGACATCCATATCGCGGCCGAGGGCCGACCCTACCTCCTGAATTCACCGAACGCGGCGGCATGGTCTGGACGTTCAGCGACTTCGACAAGCCATTCCGGGCGAAGACCCCCGCGGAGCCGATCGACGAGGAAGACGTGGCAGGCCGGATCGCCGACCTTGCCCCCCTGACGCCGGCAAAGCGCCCCTCCCGTACGACTCCGCCCCGGGGACGAGAAGGCTCCCGTCCCTCACGCGCGGAGCCGCCCCCGCCTCACCCAGCGGAATCCGCAGCCCGGACGCGGACGGGTGGCAGCGAGCGAAAGGTGCATGGCGACCTGCAGAAAATGACATCAATATCGGATGCAATCGAGTCGGCCCGGGTGGAGCCGTCGCCGGTGGTAGGTTCTCGGCGAGATTTTCGTGCCCCCGAGGAGATGGCGATTGCCGTGAGCTTCAGCGAAATTCTTCCACTGTCTTTCGTGATGATCGCGGGACCACAGATCGTCACCTCGTTCTTCCTGGCGACGAGCGGCCGCTGGGCCGCGAATTCCCTTTCTTATGTCCTCGGCGCGGCGATCTCCGTCACCACGACGGTCACGGTCGCCTACTTCGTCGCCAAAGGCGTCAACAACTCGGGCAGCGGGCACAAGGCGGCCTTCGACCGCGGCATCGACGGGATCGTGCTCGTGCTGATGCTGTTCCTGATCGTGCGCGTATACCTCACCCGCGGAAAGTCCCAGCCGCCGAAGTGGATGGGCAAGCTGCAGACGGCAGAGCCGAAGTTCGCCCTTCTGATGGGCCTCGCGCTCATGGGCGTCTTCCCGACGGACATCGCCAGCTCGATCGCGGCCGGTTTCCATGTCGAACGCAGCGGCGACCCCTGGTGGCAGTGCCTTCCCTTCGTGGCGCTGACCCTGCTGCTCCTGGCGACGCCCGCGCTGTGCGTCGTGTTCCTCGGGCGACGGGCCGACGTCCTCCTGCCGAAGATCCGCGACTGGATGAACTCCCACTCCTGGGTGATCAGCGAGATCGTCCTCGTGTTCTTCGCCGCGATCGCGATCAACGGCCTCATCAAGGGCTAACCGGGCGGCGGACGGTCTCGACTCCGCCGCCGTAGAGCGCGGAACGACCGCCGCGGCGTGGGCCTCGGCCTCGGCGGCACCTCCTCCCAGCCGGCCGACAGGTCAGGGGGAACCGGAACGAACGCCCGGAACTCCCCCACCGGCACCACCGCATCGGCGCCTGCGGCAGTCCTCCACCGGCCGCGATCCGCGCGTTCCGCTACATCACCTCCCCCAGCACGTCGTCCACCGCCGTGGCGGTCACGCCGAGGACCTTTTCGGTCTCGGAGTAGTCGACGACGAATGGGTGGCCGGGCTTCACGAGCACCTCGTGCATTTCCGCCCAGAAGGGCTCCGTGAGCGCGAGCAATGAGATTTCCCGTTCCGTCATCTCCGCCAGCCGGGGTTCCGGGGCGCTGGCAAGCGCCGCCAGCCGCGTGGCCAGTTCCCGCACGGACAGGGTCGAGGCCGGCGCGTGCCAGGCGCGCCCGTACGCGCTCTCCTCGCGGCTTGCCGCGACCAGCGTGCGGGCGGTGTCGCCGATCGCCGAGTAGCTGTGCGGCACGTCGAGCGGCTGCGGTACCAGTACCGGCGTGCCTCCCAGGACCTGCCCCTGCACCATGAGACTGAACACCGAGTACGCCCCGGCGCCGTAGAACTGCCCCGCCCGCACCTCCGTCACCCGCACCCCCGAGGCCGCCGCCTCCGCCGCGGCCTCCTCCCAGACCCGGGCCCTGGCGCGGCCCTTGGGGCCGGTCGCGGCCAGCGGGAGGTCCGGCGTGATCGGGCCGACGACCGGCCCGTACGCGTAGAGGTTGCCGAGCATGACGTACGCCGCCCCCGTCCGTCGCACCGCGCCGAGCAGCGACGCCGAGAGGGCCGGGAACTGCTCCGGCCAGAGGTGGTAGGGCGGGGCGGCGGTGGTGAACAGCGTGTCCGCGCCCTCTGCCAGCCCGGTGAGGCGGTCGGTGTCGGTCGCGTCCGCGGCGATCCTCTCGACGAGCGGGTGGTCGGGACCGCCGCCGGTCCGGCTGATCATCCGTACCCGCTCGCCGTCCTCGGCCAGCAGCAGCACGGTCTTCGAGGCCGTCGCTCCCCAGTTCATCGAGACACCGCTGCCACCGGAACGCGGCACTTCGCTCGCCCCCACGCGCGCGTGGGCCCTCGAACGCCTCGATCTCCCGCTCACGCTCGCGGACCTGGCCCGCCACGCCGGGACCAGCGTGCGGACCCTGACCCGCCACTTCCGCGCGGAGACGGGGCTGAGCCCGCTGCAGTGGCTGCTCCAGCGACGTATCCACCGGGCGCGGGAGTTGCTGGAGACGACCGGGCTGCCGATGGACCTGGTGGCGGAGAAGAGCGGCCTGGGCAGCGCGGACTCGCTGCGCAAGCACATGGCCGCGCAGGTCGGGGTCACACCCACGGCGTACCGCGCAAGCTTCAACCAGGCCCGCACGGGCGCCCGCTGAGGCCGCCCGCCGTGCGGGGGGAGGCGGGGCCGAGGGCGGGGCGGAGGGCTGCGGTCAGGAGCCGGCTGCGCCTCGGAGGGGCTGCTGCTCGCCGGGGCCCGCGGCCGGCAGCGCCTGGCGGCAGAGCCTGTCCGCGGCCCGCGTCGTCTCGGGAAGCCGATAACGCCTCGCCAGACTGAGCGTGAGCGCACAGGCGTCGTCCACGCCGATCAGATGGCCGGCAGACACGTACACGGGTTTCACCCCGGCCTGTGTACGAAGCGCGCGCCCCACCGCCTCCGTACCGTCCAGAAGCGGGGTCGACGAACCCCGCTCGGCTCCCGGCACATCGCACCGGAAATACAGCGGATTCTTCGCCACGCCGAACGACGGAATCCCCGTCAGCGCCCCCAGGTGACTCGCCAGACCTACGCGACGGGGATGAGCGATGCCGTAACCGTCGCACACGAACACATCAGGCGGATCATCGAGTTTGCGCAGTGCCGCGGCAACCGCGGGAATCTCCCGAAAGGCCAGCAGACCGGAGACATACGGGAACTCGATCCGCGAAACAGCGGTCACGGATTCCAGAACGTCCAGACTCGCCACATCCAGCACGACGACCGCCGCCGCACACGCCCCCGAATCGTCGTCGTACGCCACGTCGACCCCGGCCGCCGTGCGCCACTGCGCTACGTCGTGCGCCGGCTCGACCCGTACCAGCCCTCGCAACCGCTCCTGCTCCGCCACCGCCTCCTCGACGGTCCGAGGATGGCGAAGCCCGCCGGCCAGTTCCACTCACACCCCTCCGCGGTTCTCCGGCGGTCGCGCGGTCACCGGCCGGAGTCGCACCTGCCGGGCCTGGTCCTCAAGGACGTGGACGACCACCCCGAACGGGCCACGGTACTCGCCCTTCCCTGGGCGGAGGCCACACCCGAACCGCCCCCGCGGCACCTCGGCCGCCCCACCCGACCCGGCACCGTACACCGCGCCGCTTCCCGCGACCGCCCCCGCCGCCCCCCGCACCGCCCGTTCGACCTCCCACCTGCCCGTGCCGGGCAGGTCGCCGCGGGAAGAGAAGCCAGCGCCCCCGCCTCGTCCCGCAGATCCTGCCGCTCGGCCCCGGCGCCGGCGACGCGGGTGGCGCGGGTGGCAGACGGCTCGGCCGCGGATGCGGGGAATGGCAATACGGCCAAGATACCCACCACGAACAACGCGGCCAGAATCTCTCGCAAACACCTCACGGCTGGCACGGTGCCATCAACTCCCGGGTAGAGCGACGATGCGCAAGGAGACTCGACGTTATAGGAGCCCCAACGGCACGCACCACCCCACAATCGAGGCCGTTGACAATGGCCCCGGGGTGGAATTCCATTCGGCACGTCGAATTCGGCTATGTGCCCGAACGAGCAGGTGCGAACGTCAGCGGACGATGGACTGGATCTCGTCGACTTCCACCTCGGTGGTCGTGCCGAAGGAGCCGTCAGGGAGGCGGCCGCCCGTGTTGCCCGAGCCCTGCCATTCGATGGACCACGTGATCGTCGCCCGGAGCGGGTAGGTCTCGCCGTCCGGCGTGGCACGCAGGTACGTGAGCCCGCACGGCGGGGTCTCCTCCGCCGACCCGGCGGTGAAAGGGGTGCCGATGGAGCCGTCGTCGTTGATGGGGCAGGCGCCCGAGGAGGGGTGCAACTCGGCGTCGCCGGTGCCGGGGTCGAGGGTGAGGGACACCGGGGTGGCGGTGGTTCTGGCCCATATCCCGAGCACCGGCACCCGGGCGGTGACCGAGACGGGTTCGAAGGTGGCGGCGTCCAGCCAGGCCCAGGTGGGGAGGTTCACCTTCTGCGCGTTCTCGGCGTCGGGCTTGAGGTTGATCTCCGTATCCGGCACCCGGATACGGTTGTAGGCGATCTCGGAGAGGATCTGCGGCGTCACGGCGTCCTGGTACTCCGCCGGCGGCGGATCGCCCTTGTCCAGCCAGAACGGCCCGTCGTCACAGTCCAACGCACCCGGGACACCCGCGCCGCCGTCCGGCACGTAGCCGTCCCACCAGTAGCCGTCGTCGGACTTCGCCATGTTGAAGTCCTCGTAGGTGCCGGGCTTTGCGCCGCCCTCGGAGTACTTCGCGCGCTGCTCGGCGTCCCACTGGTAGCCGGTGGACTCCAGGGACCAGGTGTGCTCCATCTCTTTCCTCAGTTGCTTGGGCGTATAGAGCGGCGCGTACCAACAAGGCGGCGGCGCCCAGTCCCCCACGGGCTCCAACGCCCCAGCGCCCCCGGAGCCGTCCCCGCCCCCGCCCCCGTTCTCAGAGTCATCGAACACCACCCCACCGGCCTCAGCGTTGAGGTTCTGCCCTTCGGCACCGCCATCGACCCCGGGCGGTGGCGCGTCAGAGCCACCATCAGAGCCTCCATCACCAGGGGTGATGTCGGCTTGGGCGGAAGGTGCAGCAAGCGCGAACAGAAATAAGCTTGCCAGCATCCCCCTCATGGCGGTCTTCACGGTTGGCACTCGTCCGCACCCCTTTCCGAGAAGATGCTGGTGGTCTGCCAGACTCCCTGATCGTTCTTTTGCAGTTTGGTGTTGTAAACGAGGTAGCTGTCCTTCGTGATCGGCGTGACGTTCACCTTCCCCGTCTCAAGGCTCTTGCTGTAGCCCTTACTCTCGTCAGCGCAGAAAGTGACCGTGGCGGTGCTGTCGTCGTTTATCGTCACTTGCCGGTCGAGGTAGCGGACAGCTCCGGTCACCGTGAGCTTCTCTTCCTTGAACTGCTCGACCCACTCGGCCGACTCGGCCAGCGCCTCATCGGTGTTGTAGTAGTTGAGCGCCTCATACTTCGGGTCCAAGCTGGCGATGGCGGACTGGATAGCCTTCATACGCTCGGCGTTGTCACGCAGCACTGCATCCTTGACGGGGTCGCCCGTCTCCTCCGGACTGAAGGTGATCTTGAGGTCCTTCGGCAGCTTGATCTCCGGTCTGCCCGCCGCCTCCTCCTCCGCGCTCGGTGACGGGGACTTCTCCGGCTTGTCCGCGCCCTGGATCTTGTCGTCCGGCTTGGTGTCGCCGTCCTCCCCGTCGCTGCCGCAGGCGGTCAGCAGGAGGCTCAGGGCGGCGGTGGCCGCCAGGGCGGCAGCGGAAAGGGCGCGGGGGGACACGATCAACTCCCGGTCACGGTGACGATACGTTAGGAAGCCGACGCTATAGGAGTCCCGGCTGCGTTCACCACCCCCGCTTTCGGGGCTGTGGATAACTCCGCCCGTTGACGCATTTCGCACCGCTCTCATCAGGCAATTGGAATTCCATTACCTCTCCCCCAAAGGCAACTTGCCTGAACAGGCACACCCCCACCCACGCCAAAGGCCCCGGTCCGCCGTAAGGCGGGCCGGGGCCCCGGGTGCGTGTACCGTCAGGTCACTTGAGGATCTTCGTGACCTGGCCGGCGCCCACCGTCCGGCCACCCTCGCGGATGGCGAACTTCAGGCCCTCCTCCATGGCGATGGGCTGGATCAGCTCCACCTTCATGTCGGTGTTGTCGCCCGGCATGACCATCTCCGTGCCCTCGGGGAGGTGCACGACGCCGGTCACGTCGGTGGTGCGGAAGTAGAACTGCGGGCGGTAGTTGTTGAAGAACGGGGTGTGCCGACCACCCTCGTCCTTCGACAGGATGTACGCCGTCGCCTCGAACTCGGTGTGCGGGGTGACGGTGCCCGGCTTGATGATGACCTGGCCGCGCTCGACGTCCTCGCGCTTGATGCCGCGGAGGAGGAGACCGACGTTCTCACCGGCCTGGCCCTCGTCCAGCAGCTTGCGGAACATCTCGATGCCCGTGACCGTGGTCTTGGTCGTCTCTTCCTTGATGCCGATGATCGCGACTTCCTCGTTCACCTTGAGGATGCCGCGCTCGATGCGGCCGGTGACGACAGTGCCACGACCGGTGATCGTGAAAACGTCCTCGATCGGCATCAGGAACGGCTTGTCGATCTCGCGGACCGGCTCCGGGATGGACTCGTCGACGGCCTTCATCAGGTCGAGGACGGTCTTGCCCCACTCGGCGTCGCCCTCCAGCGCCTTCAGCGCGGAGACCTTGACGACCGGGACGTCGTCGCCCGGGAACTCGTACTCGGAGAGAAGCTCACGGACCTCGAGCTCGACGAGCTCCATGATCTCCTCGTCGTCCACCATGTCGGCCTTGTTCAGCGCGACGACGATGTACGGCACGCCGACCTGGCGGGCGAGCAGCACGTGCTCCTTGGTCTGCGGCATCGGACCATCGGTAGCGGCGACCACGAGGATCGCGCCGTCCATCTGGGCGGCACCGGTGATCATGTTCTTGATGTAGTCCGCGTGACCGGGGCAGTCGACGTGCGCGTAGTGCCGCGACTCGGTCTGGTATTCGACGTGCGCGATGGAGATCGTGATACCGCGCTGCTTCTCTTCCGGAGCCTTGTCGATCTGGTCGAAGGCCGAGGCCTCGTTCAGGTCCGGGTAAGCGTCGTGCAGCACCTTGGTGATCGCCGCGGTAAGAGTGGTCTTGCCGTGGTCGATGTGACCGATGGTGCCGATGTTGACGTGCGGCTTAGTCCGCTCGAACTTCGCCTTCGCCACTGGGGTCCTCCTGTGGACTGGTGCTGTACGCCCCCCGCCTTCTACGGAGGGGTTCAGGTGGTCGTTCCGAACCGGTCAGGACCCCTAGGGGGATGCCCTTGACCAGTCCGCCTGTGGTCGGCGGCCGGGGCACCCGCCGCAGCTCCCGGAGGATCTGCGGCGGTATGACCCGTATGCCGTTTGCTACAGCCTACGGCTTCACTCGCCCTTGGCCTTCGCGATGATCTCCTCGGCGACGTTCTTGGGAACCTCGGCGTAGGAGTCGAACTGCATGGAGTAGCTCGCCCGGCCGGACGTCTTGCTGCGCAAGTCGCCGACGTAGCCGAACATCTCCGACAGCGGGACCAGACCGGTGACCAGCTTGGCACCACTCCGGTCCTCCATGGACTGGATCTGTCCACGGCGCGAGTTGATGTCGCCGATCACGTCGCCCATGTAGTCCTCGGGCGTCGTGACCTCGACCTTCATCATCGGCTCCAGCAGGACCGGAGCGGCCTTGCGGGCGGCCTCCTTGAAGGCCATCGAGCCGGCGATCTTGAAGGCCATCTCGGACGAGTCCACCTCGTGGTAGGCACCGTCCAGCAGGCGCACACGCACGCCCGTCAGCGGGTATCCGGCGAGGATGCCGAATTCCATGGCCTCCTGGCTGCCCGCGTCCACCGAGGGGATGTACTCCTTGGGGATGCGGCCGCCGGTGACCTCGTTGACGAACTCGTAGCCGTCGCCCTCCAACGGTTCGAGCGCGATGATGACGCGCGCGAACTGGCCGGAGCCGCCGGTCTGCTTCTTGTGCGTGTACTCGTGCTTCGCCACCGGCCGGCGCACCGTCTCGCGGTACGCCACCTGCGGCTTACCGACGTTCGCCTCGACCTTGAACTCGCGCTTCATGCGGTCGACCAGCACGTCCAAGTGCAGCTCGCCCATGCCCGAGATGATGGTCTGGCCGGTCTCCTCGTCCGTCTTGACCCGGAACGATGGGTCTTCCTCGGCGAGGCGCTGGATCGCGACACCCAGCTTCTCCTGGTCGCCCTTGGACTTCGGCTCGATGGCGACCTCGATCACCGGGGCCGGGAAGTCCATGGACTCCAGGATGACCGGATTCGCCGGGTCGCTCAGGGTCTCGCCGGTGGTGGTCTGCTTCAGACCCATGACGGCGACGATGTCGCCGGCACCCACCGAGTCGATCTCTTCGCGCTTGTTGGCGTGCATCCGGTAGATCTTGCCGATGCGCTCCTTGCGGCCCTTGACCGAGTTCTGCACCTGCGAGCCGGAGTTCAGCCGGCCCGAGTAGACCCGGATGAAGGTCAGCTTGCCCAGGTGCGGGTCGCTGGCGATCTTGAAGGCGAGCGCGGAGAGCGGCTCCTCCTCCGAGGGCCGGCGGACGATGACCTCGTCGGGGTCGCCCACGGCGTGGCCCTCGATGGCCTCGACGTCCAGCGGCGACGGCAGGTACCGCACGATCGCGTCCAGCAGGGGCTGTACGCCCTTGTTCTTGAACGCGGTGCCGCAGAACACCGGGGTGACGGTGGTGCCCTCGCCCTTGCCGGAGTTGATGGTGATACGGCGCACGGCCGCGTGGAGCTGCACCTCGGTGGGCTCCTCGCCCTCCAGGTACAGCTCCATCATCTCCTCGTCGTTCTCGGCGACGGCTTCGAGCAGCTTGCCCCGCCACTCGTCGGCCGCCTCCAGGTGCGTCTCCGGGATGTCGACGACGTCGTACGCCTCGCCGAGCTTGGCCTCGGGCGACCAGACGAACGCCTTCATCCGGACCAGGTCGACGACGCCCTTGAAGTCGGCCTCGGTACCGATCGGGAGCTGCATCACCAGCGGGGTCGCGCCCAGCCGGTCGGTGATCATGTCGACACAGCGGTGGAACTCGGCGCCCGTGCGGTCCAGCTTGTTGACGAAGCAGATACGCGGGACGCCGTACCGGTCGGCCTGGCGCCACACGGTCTCGGACTGCGGCTCGACACCGGCCACACCGTCGAACACCGTCACCGCACCGTCGAGCACGCGCAGCGAGCGCTCCACCTCGACGGTGAAGTCGACGTGGCCCGGGGTGTCGATGATGTTGATGGTGTGGTCGACGTCGTCGAGCGGCCAGTGGCAGGTCGTCGCGGCGGACGTGATCGTGATGCCGCGCTCCTGCTCCTGCGCCATCCAGTCCATCGTGGCTGCGCCGTCGTGGACCTCACCGATCTTGTACGAGACACCGGTGTAGTACAGGATCCGCTCGGTGGTCGTCGTCTTGCCCGCGTCGATGTGCGCCATGATCCCGATGTTGCGGACCTTGGCCAGGTCAAGTGAAGTGGTGGCCATGTTGGCTCAGTCTTCTCTCTCGTAATACGGGGTTCTCGACTACCAGCGGTAGTGCGCGAAGGCCTTGTTGGCGTCGGCCATCTTGTGCGTGTCCTCGCGGCGCTTGACGGAGGCGCCCAGGCCGTTGCTGGCGTCCAGCAGCTCGTTCATGAGCCGCTCGGTCATCGTCTTCTCGCGGCGGGCGCGGGAGTAGCCCACGATCCAGCGCAGCGCGAGCGTGGCGGACCGGCCGGGCTTGACCTCGACCGGGACCTGGTACGTCGCGCCGCCGACGCGGCGGGACTTGACCTCGATGGCCGGCTTGACGTTCTCCAGGGCGCGCTTCAGCGTGATGACCGGGTCGTTGCCGGTCTTGTCGCGCAGGCCCTCCATGGCGCCGTACACGATGCGCTCGGCGGTGGAGCGCTTGCCGTGCAGCAGCACCTTGTTGATCAGGGAGGTCACCAGAGGAGAGTTGTAGACCGGGTCGATGTGCACCGGTCGCTTCGGGGCGGGGCCCTTACGAGGCATGCTTACTTCTCCTTCTTGGCGCCGTAGCGGCTGCGGGCCTGCTTGCGGTTCTTGACACCCTGGGTGTCGAGCGAACCACGGATGATCTTGTAGCGAACGCCCGGCAGGTCCTTCACACGGCCACCGCGCACGAGCACGATCGAGTGCTCCTGCAGGTTGTGCCCCTCACCCGGGATGTAAGCGGTGACCTCGATCCCGCTGGTCAGACGCACACGCGCGACCTTACGCAGGGCCGAGTTCGGCTTCTTGGGGGTGGTGGTGAACACACGCGTGCACACGCCACGGCGCTGGGGCGAACCCTCGAGCGCGGGCGTCTTGTTCTTCTCGACCTTGTCCTGCCGGCCCTTGCGGACCAGCTGCTGGATCGTAGGCACCGTTTCTCCGGTTTCTGTGTGCCGATCTCGATACTTCTAACCTGGGGTTTTGTCCGTGAAGACCGGCTGGCCCCCGACCCACGCGGTCGGGTGTGTCGCAAGCCCCGTACGTCCCCGCCAGTCTCACGGGGAAGTGCAGCTCTTCGGTGTCACAGCCTCGGCGCCTTCGCGGGAGCGCCCCCGCGCACGCGAAGACCCGGGGACACCCCAGGCACAAGGTCAGAGGGTACCTACAGCCACCCGCTCCGGTCAAAACAAAGAGACATAAGGGACGGGAGCTCTGGGTACAGTTATCCCCCGCTGCTGGCCACGGCGGCCACGATGAGGGCGATGAACGCCACGAAACTGAGTGCCAGATAGCCGATGACCAGGCCCGCGAGCGCCATACCGTCGCCCTGCTCGCCGGTCCTGCGGATCTCTGCGCGCGCCTTGTGGCCCAGGATGATCGCCGGGATGAACGTCACGCCGACCACCGGCACCAGCGCCCCGCACACCATCGCGCCGACCGCCGAGCTGTTGGTGCGCTGCGGGGGCGGCAGGACGGGTACGGGCTGGAACGTATGCGGCACCACGGCCGGCATGGTCGGAATACCGATGGGGCCCTGCGGCAGGTCGGAGATGAGCAGGTGCAACTCGCCGTAGGTCTGCGCCTCGTACGCCTGCGACATGCGCTGCTCGTACTCCGGCTGGGTGAGCCTGCCCTCGGCGAACCCCGCCTTGATCACATCGACGGTCCGCTCCCGGTCGGCGTGCGAGGCACGCATGGACGGAGGCCGGCTTTGGTCCCACGGCTGCATGGACACTCAGGAACCTCCCCACCCGCGGTCTCCGCGTACCGCGTGGTTTCTATTGTGCTCGACGCACGGGGCGCCGGGGGAGTTCCGGTGCCGCGCCGCGAAGTTCGCGCCGCCGCCGTGCGCCCCCTGCACACCTCGTCGTCCGGTTCGCGCGCCGTCTCAGCGTAGCCCCGTACCGTACGGGCATCAGCCCCCGGGCCCCGCCGGGCGGCCGGGACCCGCGCGGCCGTCCAGGGGCCCCTGGAACGCCGCAGGGCGGCTCTCCCGGGGGAGAGCCGCCCTGCGGGGCGTGCGGTGACCGTGGCCGTTACTGGTTGTACGGGCCGTAGTCGTAGTCCTCCAGCGGGACCGCCTGTCCGGAGCCGGTGCCGAAGGGCGAGTAGTCGATGTCGTCGTAGCCGACGGTCGAGTACATCGCGGCCTTCGCCTCCTCGGTGGGCTCCACCCGGATGTTGCGGTAGCGGGACAGGCCCGTACCGGCCGGGATCAGCTTGCCGATGATCACGTTCTCCTTGAGGCCGATCAGGGAGTCCGACTTGGCGTTGATCGCCGCGTCGGTCAGCACCCGGGTCGTCTCCTGGAACGACGCCGCCGACAGCCACGACTCGGTGGCCAGCGACGCCTTCGTGATGCCCATGAGCTGCGGCCGGCCGGAGGCGGGCTGACCGCCCTCGGCCACCACGCGCCGGTTCTCCTGCTCGAACTTCGAGCGCTCGACCAGCTCGCCCGGCAGCAGCTCCGCGTCGCCGGACTCGATGATCGTCACCCGGCGCAGCATCTGCCGGATGATGATCTCGATGTGCTTGTCGTGGATGGACACGCCCTGGCTGTTGTAGACCTTCTGCACCTCGCCGACCAGGTGGACCTGCACGGCCCGCTGGCCGAGGATGCGCAGCACGTCGTGCGGGTTCTCCGTACCGACGGTCAGCTTCTGGCCGACCTCGACGTGATCGCCCTCGCCGGCGGTGAGACGGGCCCGCTTGGACACGCCGTACGCGACCTCGTCGGAACCGTCGTCGGGGGTGACGACGACCTTCTTGGTCTTCTCCGTCTCCTCGATCCGCACCCGGCCCGCGGCCTCCGAGATCGGCGCCACGCCCTTGGGCGTACGGGCCTCGAAGAGCTCGACGACACGCGGCAGACCCTGGGTGATGTCCTCACCCGCCACACCACCGGTGTGGAAGGTGCGCATCGTGAGCTGGGTGCCGGGCTCGCCGATGGACTGGGCGGCGATGATGCCCACGGCCTCGCCGATGTCCACCAGCTTGCCGGTGGCCAGCGAACGGCCGTAGCACATGGCGCAGGTGCCGACGGCGGACTCGCAGGTGAGCACCGAGCGGGTCTTGACCGTCGCCACGCCGTGGCGGATCAGCTCGTCGATGAGCACGTCGCCCAGGTCGGTGCCGGCCGGGGCCAGCACCTTGCCGTCGACGACGATGTCCTCGGCGAGGCAGCGCGCGTACACCGAGGTCTCGACGTCCTCGGCCTTGCGCAGCACGCCGTCGGCGCCGACCGACGCGATCTCCAGCTTCAGGCCGCGGTCGGTGCCGCAGTCCTCCTCGCGGATGATCACATCCTGCGAGACGTCCACCAGACGACGGGTCAGGTAACCCGAGTCGGCGGTGCGCAGCGCGGTGTCGGCGAGACCCTTGCGGGCGCCGTGCGTGGAGATGAAGTACTCCAGCACGGACAGGCCCTCGCGGAACGAGGACTTGATCGGCCGCGGGATGGTCTCGTTCTTGGCGTTGGACACCAGGCCGCGCATACCCGCGATCTGGCGCATCTGCATCATGTTTCCGCGCGCACCCGAGTTGACCATCATGAAGATCGGGTTGGTCTTCGGGAAGTTCTCGTTCATGGCCTCGGCGACCTCGTTGGTCGCCTTGGTCCAGATCGCGATGAGTTCCTGGGTGCGCTCGTCCTTGGTGATCAGGCCGCGCTCGTACTGCTTCTGGACCTTCTCGTCCTGGGCCTCGTACCCGGCGATGATCTCCTTCTTCGCCTCCGGCACGACCACGTCCGAGATGGCGATGGTGACGCCGGAGTGGGTGGCCCAGTAGAAGCCCGAGGACTTCAGGTTGTCCAGGGTCTGCGCGACGAGGACCTTCGGGTAGCGCTCGGCGAGGTCGTTGACGATCTCGGAGAGCTGCTTCTTGCCGACGGTGTAGTGGATGAACGGGTAGTCCTCGGGCAGCAGCTCGTTGAAGAGCGCGCGGCCCAGGGTGGTACGGAGCCGGAACGGGTCGCCCGGCTGCCAGTCCGAGTCGGCCGCGGCCTCGCCCTCGGGCACCGGCGGCGTCCAGCCGCGCGGCGGCACGGAGCCGACGGGGAACCGGATGTCGACGTTCGCCTGGAGCGACAGCTCGCCGGCGTCGAAAGCCATGATCGCCTCGGCGACCGAGGCGAACGAGCGGTCCTCGCCCTTCTTCTCACCCTCGATCTCGTCGGTGGTGAGGAAGAACAGCCCGAGCACCATGTCCTGGGTGGGCATGGTCACCGGACGGCCGTCGGCCGGCTTGAGGATGTTGTTCGAGGACAGCATGAGGATGCGGGCCTCGGCCTGGGCCTCCGCGGAGAGCGGCAGGTGCACGGCCATCTGGTCGCCGTCGAAGTCCGCGTTGAACGCGGTGCAGACGAGCGGGTGGATCTGGATGGCCTTGCCCTCGACGAGCTGCGGCTCGAAGGCCTGGATGCCGAGGCGGTGCAGCGTCGGCGCCCGGTTCAGCAGCACCGGGTGCTCGGCGATGACCTCTTCCAGCACGTCGTACACGACCGTGCGGCCGCGCTCGACCATGCGCTTGGCGCTCTTGATGTTCTGCGCGTGGTTCAGGTCCACCAGGCGCTTCATCACGAACGGCTTGAAGAGCTCCAGCGCCATGGCCTTGGGCAGACCGCACTGGTGCAGCTTGAGCTGCGGGCCGACGACGATGACGGAACGGGCCGAGTAGTCGACGCGCTTGCCGAGCAGGTTCTGCCGGAAGCGGCCCTGCTTGCCCTTGAGCATGTCGGACAGCGACTTGAGCGGGCGGTTGCCGGGCCCGGTCACCGGCCGGCCGCGGCGGCCGTTGTCGAACAGCGCGTCGACGGCCTCCTGCAGCATGCGCTTCTCGTTGTTGACGATGATCTCGGGCGCGCCGAGGTCGAGCAGCCGCTTCAGCCGGTTGTTGCGGTTGATGACGCGGCGGTACAGGTCGTTCAGGTCGGAGGTCGCGAAGCGGCCACCGTCGAGCTGCACCATCGGACGCAGGTCCGGCGGGATCACCGGGACGCAGTCCAGCACCATGCCGTTGGGGCTGTTGCGGGTGTGCTGGAACGCGGAGACGACCTTCAGCCGCTTCAGGGCACGGGTCTTCTTCTGGCCCTTGCCGGTACGGATGATCTCGCGGAGCTTCTCCGCCTCCTCGTCCAGGTCGAAGGACTCCAGGCGCTTCTGCAGCGCCGCGGCGCCCATGCCGCCCTGGAAGTACGTGCCGAAGCGGTCGCGCAGCTCGCGGTAGAGCAGCTCGTCGCCCTCCAGGTCCTGGACCTTGAGGTTCTTGAAGCGGTTCCACACCTCGTCCAGGCGGTCCAGCTCGCGCTGGGCCCGGTCGCGGAGCTGCTTCATCTCGCGCTCGCCGCCCTCGCGCACCTTGCGGCGCACGTCGGCCTTGGCGCCTTCGGCCTCCAGCTCGGCCAGGTCGGCTTCCTGCTTCTTGGCGCGGGCCTCCAGGTCGCCGTCGCGGCGCTGCTCGATCTGCTGGCGCTCGACGGAGATCTGCGCCTCCAGCGACGACAGGTCGCGCTGGCGGCGCTCGTCGTCCACCCACGTGATCATGTAGGCGGCGAAGTAGATGACCTTCTCCAGGTCCTTCGGCGCCAGGTCGAGCAGGTAGCCGAGGCGCGACGGGACGCCCTTGAAGTACCAGATGTGCGTGACGGGCGCGGCCAGCTCAATGTGGCCCATCCGCTCACGGCGCACCTTGGCGCGGGTCACCTCGACACCGCAGCGCTCACAGATGATGCCCTTGAAGCGGACGCGCTTGTACTTGCCGCAGTAGCACTCCCAGTCCCGGGTGGGGCCGAAGATCTTCTCGCAGAAGAGGCCGTCCTTCTCGGGCTTGAGGGTGCGGTAGTTGATGGTCTCGGGCTTCTTGACCTCGCCGTGGGACCAGGTCCGGATGTCGTCCGCGGTCGCCAGGCCGATCCGCAGCTCGTCGAAGAAGTTGACGTCGAGCACTCTCGTCAATCCCTCTCAGGGTCGTGTGTCAATGGTCTGATCGCGGGTCGCGGGGAGGGGGTGCCTCCCGGGCCCGCTAGGGCCGAGGGGGTGGCGGGAGCTTCGAAGGAAGCCCTCGCCGGACCCGTCAGACCTCTTCGACGCTGCTCGGCTCGCGCCGGGACAGGTCGATGCCAAGCTCTTCCGCGGCACGGAAGACGTCCTCGTCCGTGTCGCGCATCTCGATGGACATGCCGTCGGAGGAGAGCACCTCCACGTTCAGGCACAGGGACTGCATCTCCTTGATGAGCACCTTGAAGGACTCGGGGATGCCCGGCTCGGGGATGTTCTCGCCCTTGACGATGGCCTCGTAGACCTTCACGCGGCCGGTCACGTCGTCCGACTTGATGGTGAGCAGTTCCTGCAGTGCGTAGGCGGCGCCGTACGCCTCCAGGGCCCACACCTCCATCTCGCCGAACCGCTGGCCGCCGAACTGCGCCTTGCCGCCCAGCGGCTGCTGGGTGATCATCGAGTACGGGCCGGTGGACCGGGCGTGGAGCTTGTCGTCCACGAGGTGGTGCAGCTTGAGGATGTACATGTAGCCGACGGAGATCGGCTCCGGGAACGGCTCGCCGGAGCGGCCGTCGAAGAGCTGCGCCTTGCCGGACGGCTGCACCATGCGGTCGCCGTCGCGGTTGGGCAGCGTGTTCTGGATCAGGCCGGCCAGCTCGTCCTCGCGGGCGCCGTCGAAGACCGGCGTCGCCACGTTCGTACCGGACGCGACCTGGTCGGCGCCGATGCCCTGCAGGCGCTCGGCCCACTCCTCCTTGATGCCGGAGACGTCCCAGCCCTGGGCGGCGAGCCAGCCCAGGTGGATCTCCAGCACCTGACCCGGGTTCATCCGGGAGGGCACGCCGAGCGGGTTGAGGATGATGTCGACCGGGTGGCCGTCCTCCATGAACGGCATGTCCTCGATCGGCAGGATCTTGGCGATGACGCCCTTGTTGCCGTGCCGGCCGGCGAGCTTGTCGCCGTCGGTGATCTTGCGCTTCTGGGCGACGTAGACGCGGACGAGCTGGTTCACGCCGGGCGGCAGTTCGTCGCCCTCCTCGCGGTCGAAGACGCGGACGCCGATGACGCGGCCGGTCTCGCCGTGCGGGACCTTCAGGGACGTGTCACGGACCTCGCGGGCCTTCTCGCCGAAGATCGCGCGCAGCAGCCGCTCCTCCGGGGTCAGCTCCGTCTCGCCCTTGGGCGTGACCTTGCCGACCAGGATGTCGCCGGCGACGACCTCGGCACCGATGCGGATGATGCCGCGCTCGTCGAGGTCGGCCAGGACCTCCTCGGAGACGTTCGGGATGTCCCGGGTGATCTCCTCGGGGCCCAGCTTGGTGTCGCGGGCGTCGACCTCGTGCTCCTCGATGTGGATCGAGGACAGGACGTCGTCCTGCACGAGGCGCTGGCTGAGGATGATGGCGTCCTCGTAGTTGTGGCCCTCCCACGGCATGAACGCCACCAGGAGGTTCTTGCCGAGCGCCATCTCCCCCTCGTCGGTCGAGGGGCCGTCGGCGAGCACCTGGCCCTCGATGACGCGGGAGCCCTCGTCCACGAGCACCTTCTGGTTGAAGGAGGTGCCCTGGTTGGAGCGGTGGAACTTGTTGACGCGGTACGTGGTGTACGTGCCGTCGTCGTTGGCGACGGTGACGTAGTCCGCGGAGACCTCCTGGACCACGCCGTCCTTCTCGGCCTTGATGACGTCGCCGGCGTCGACCGCACAGCGGTACTCCATGCCGGTGCCGACGAGCGGGGCCTCGGCCCGGATCAGCGGCACGGCCTGGCGCATCATGTTGGATCCCATGAGCGCGCGGTTGGCGTCGTCGTGCTCCAGGAAGGGGATCATCGCGGTCGCGACCGACACCATCTGGCGCGGCGAGACGTCCATGTAGTCGACGTCGTCGCCGGGGATGTAGTCGACCTCGCCGCCGCGGCGGCGGACCAGGACGCGGTTCTCGGCGAAGTGCAGGTCGTTCGTCAGCGGCGCGTTGGCCTGCGCGATGACGAAGCGGTCTTCCTCGTCGGCCGTCAGGTAGTCCACGTCGTCGGTGACGACGCCGCCGACGACCTTGCGGTACGGGGTCTCGATGAAGCCGAAGGCGTTGACCCGGCCGTACGAGGCGAGCGAGCCGATGAGGCCGATGTTCGGGCCTTCCGGCGTCTCGATCGGACACATGCGGCCGTAGTGCGACGGGTGCACGTCGCGGACCTCGAAGCCAGCCCGCTCACGGGACAGACCGCCGGGGCCCAGCGCGTTGAGCCGGCGCTTGTGGGTGAGCCCGGACAGCGGGTTCGTCTGGTCCATGAACTGCGACAACTGGCTGGTGCCGAAGAACTCCTTGATGGAGGCGACGACCGGCCGGATGTTGATCAGGGTCTGCGGCGTGATCGCCTCGACGTCCTGGGTCGTCATGCGCTCGCGCACGACGCGCTCCATACGGGCGAGGCCCGTACGCACCTGGTTCTGGATCAGCTCGCCAACGTTGCGGATGCGGCGGTTGCCGAAGTGGTCGATGTCGTCGGTCTCGACGACCACGGACTGGCCGTTGTCCCCGACGGTCTCGACCTCACCGGCGTGCAGCTTCACCAGGTACTTGATCGAGGCGATGATGTCCTCGACCGTCAGCGTGCCGGCGTCGAGCGGCGCGGCGGCGCCCAGCTTCTTGTTGATCTTGTAGCGGCCGACCTTGGCGAGGTCGTAGCGCTTGGGGTTGAAGTACAGGTTCTCCAGTAGCGTCTGCGCGGCCTCCTTGGTCGGCGGCTCGCCCGGACGCAGCTTGCGGTAGATGTCGAGCAGCGCGTCGTCCTGGCCCTGGGTGTGGTCCTTCTCCAGGGTGGCGCGCATGGACTCGTACTCGCCGAACTCCTCGAGGATCTGCTCGTTCGTCCAGCCGAGGGCCTTGAGCAGCACGGTGATCGACTGCTTGCGCTTGCGGTCGATGCGGACACCGACCATGTCACGCTTGTCGATCTCCATCTCCAGCCAGGCGCCCCGGGAGGGGATGACCTTGACGGAGAAGATGTCCTTGTCGGAGGTCTTGTCGATGGAGGAGTCGAAGTAGACGCCCGGGGACCGGACGAGCTGCGAGACCACGACACGCTCGGTGCCGTTGATCACGAAGGTGCCCTTGTCCGTCATGAGCGGGAAGTCGCCCATGAAGACCGTCTGGGACTTGATCTCCCCGGTCTCGTTGTTGGTGAACTCGGCGGTGACGAAGAGCGGCGCGGCGTACGTGAAGTCGCGCTCCTTGCACTCGTCGATGGAGTTCTTCGGGGGCTCGAAGCGGTGGTCGCGGAAGGTCAGCGACATCGACCCGGAGAAGTCCTCGATCGGGGAGATCTCCTCGAAGATCTCCTCGAGGCCGGACTTGGTGGGGACGTCCTGTCCATGATCCAGGGCCTCCTCGACACGAGCCTTCCAGGCGTCGTTCCCGAGGAGCCAGTCGAAGCTCTCGGTCTGGAGCGCAAGGAGGTTCGGAACCTCGAGGGGTTCCTTGATCTTCGCGAAAGAGATGCGCAGCGGGGCGGTGCTGGCGCCGTTGTTCGTACTAGCGGTCGAGGCGGTGCGCGAGGCGGCCAAGAGGGGTCCTTCCGAGGGCTCGGACTCACTACGCGCGTACCGGTCCCAAAACCCACACGGGGAGGAGAACGCCCAGGTCAAAGCGTGTCTCTCAAGATCGTACGAGCTCTGGACAGACCCCTGGTGACGGGCAGGGGGCAGTTAACAGGCAGCGCAAAGGGTCAGTGTAGCGACTCGCCACACTGATGTCCAGCGGGGGCTGGAGACCAGCAAATCTTCGATCTCTCCCTGCCTGAGGAGCGCCCGCCTCGCGTGGGGCCTCCCCTGAAGTTATGCCGAATACCGGATGCCTTCGCGCTTGAAGCCATTCCCACTCAGTCACCGATCCATGCCTCGGAGTACGGACCGATGTGACGACCTGAGATGTGACGACCTGAGAATCGCGCGCCGCTGGCCGTTCGTCAAGGCCCCCCTGCCCCAGGGAGATCATGTCGGCCGCCCCGGCCGGTGAAGATCACCATACCCGCCGGTGCGCGCGGGGCAAGCGCTCCGGCCGGGGGCCCGGCAACGCAGCGAGGGCGACCACCCGGATGGGTGATCGCCCTCGGTTGCGGCACGGGGCCGTCAGCCCCGGCGGGCCGGGCTCACAGCGCCCCGACCGGCCGGGACGAGGTCACTTGACCTCGACAGAGGCGCCGGCGCCCTCGAGGGACTCCTTGGCCTTGTCCGCGGCCTCCTTGTTGACCTTCTCCAGAACCGGCTTCGGCGTGCCGTCGACCAGCTCCTTGGCCTCCTTCAGACCGAGCGAGGTCAGCTCGCGCACGACCTTGATGACCTGGATCTTCTTCTCGCCGGCGCCGAGCAGGACGACGTCGAACTCATCCTGCTCCGGGGCGGCCTCGGCGGCGGCGGCGCCACCGCCCGGGGCGGCGACGACGGCGGCCGGCGCGGCGGCCTCGACGTCGAACTTCTCCTCGAACTTCTTGACGAAGTCGGAGAGCTCAAGGAGGGTCATCTCCTCGAACTGCGCGAGCAGGTCTTCCTGGCTGAGCTTCGCCATGGTGGCGGTCCTTCCACTAAGTCGGCTGGTGCCGGTTGTGCTGATGCATCGGTACGGCGGGCGTTCGCGGTGCCCGCTGAGCCACAGGGAGCGCTTCTGCTACTCCGCGGCGTCGGCGGGAGCCGGCGTACCGGCACCGCCCTGCTCGACCTTGTCGCGCAGCGCGTCCGCGGTGCGGACGAACTTCGTGAGCGGGGCCTGGAAGGTCGCCGCGGCCTTCGCCATGGACGCCTTCATGCCACCGGCCAGCTTGGCGAGCAGCACCTCGCGGGACTCGAGGTCCGCGAGCTTGTTGATCTCGGCGGCGCTCAGAGCCTTGCCGTCGAGCACACCGCCCTTGATGACGAGCGCGGGGTTGTCCTTGGCGAAGTTACGCAGCCCCTTGGCCGCCTCGACCGGGTCACCGGTCACGAAGGCGACAGCGGTCGAGCCCTGGAGGTGCTCGTCGAGCTGGTCGAGCCCGGCCTCCTTCGCCGCGATCTTGGTCAGCGTGTTCTTCACCACTCGGTACTGCGCGTTCTCGCCGAGAGAACGGCGCAGCTCCTTGAGCTGCGCCACGCTCAGTCCGGTGTACGCGGTCACGACGGCCGCGTTGGAGCCGCGGAGCTTGTCCGCGATCTCCTTGACGGCCTCGACCTTGTCCGGCGTCGCCATGAGCCTCAGCCTCCTTCCGGGTGATGGGACCGCCCTTCGGATGCACGAGGCCCTCGCACACGGCAAACGCCCCGGCGCAGGCGCTCGGGGCGTGACTCGACCGCACGGGCCCGGGGCCCGGCGGGAGGTCTTCCTCGTTCACCTGCGCGGGCCGTCCGCTGTACGCGGAGCCTTCGGCCACCGCACTCCCCTGCGGGCGTACGGCGGCGGCCAGCGGTCTTTGGCTACGAAGGGAAACAATATGGCCTAGGCCGTCCCGCGGGCAAATCGTCCCCGGGACGGCTGGCCGTACGCGACGTGACGTGACGTGAAGGCCGGTGCTACGCGCCGCCCTCCGACTCCTGCGTCGCGCCGCTCACGTCCGTCGTCTCGGACGCCGGCGGGGCCTCCACCGTGACGGGCTCGTTGTAGCTGAGGAAGGTCATGGTGGTGTCCAGCGGACCCTCCTTCGTCTCGGCCTGCATGCGGAACTGCTTGGTGCGGTCCTCGCCGTCGATCCACATGTCCATGGTGAAATCGTCGACACCGAGCTCCGCCATCTCGTCGATCTTCTCCTGGCGGTCCTTCTTCGTCTCCGCGTCCTCGTCCTTCAGCTCCGCGCGGAGGTCGTCGAGGGTGACCGTGCCGGTGTATCGGGTGGTCCCGACCCCCGCGATCTCCTCCTCGCCGACCTCCTTCAGGTCCTCGGCCGCGGTCATCATCTGGGCGTCGCCGGTCGGGTTCTCCACCGCCGGATCCAGCTCCAGCAGCGGGTCCTCGCCGCGGGCCGCCGCGCCGGCCATGCCGAGCTTGATCCAGGTCTTGCCGCCCATCCCGGCGGCGGCCTCTTCGCCGGGTTTCATGTACGCGGCGTCGTCGACGAGACGTATCTCCATCTCACCGCTGTCCGCGGCGGTCGCCCCCTTCACCGTCATCTTCATCTCCATGGCGGGCGGGTCCGTGCTCATGGACCCGGTGCCCGACATGACGCCTTCGCCGGGGACCTTGCTGTCCATCCGGTATGTCAGGGAGGTGAGCTTCTCCGCGTTGTCCGTGGCCTTGCGGACGGCGGCGGCGGGCGTGACGTCCACCGGCTGGCCGGCGTTCCCGCCCTTCCTGCCGTCCGCCTTGCCGTCTCCCCCGTCGTCGGAGCAGGCCGTGAAGGCGGTCAGGGCGAGGGCTGCCGCGCCGAGCGCGACACCGCCCCGCACGAACGTCGAGTGCATCGTCATCCTTCCCTCCGGGTACGCGTGTCCACGGAACCGTGGAAGGGGACACGCTAACGGATCGAGCAACTCCGCCCGCCGCTACTGGACTTCGGTGAAGTCGATGCTCTCCGCCGCCGAGGGCTCCTCGACGTTCACGTCGACGCCGTAGTCCGAGTAGTAGACGGTGGTGCTGAACTCGCCGCCCGTCATCTTCCCGGACTCCTCGCGCTTGATCATCAGGTCGTTCTCGTCCACCCAGATGTCGACGGTCTGCGTGGTGACGCCGGAGGCCTCAAGCTGGTCCTCCAGGTCCGAAAGCTGCTGCTCGCTCAGCGTCTTGGAGGACGCGCGCGCCAGGTCGGAGACGTCCACGGTGCCGGAGTAGTGCGTGGTCTGGACGCCGCGCACCTCCTCCTGGCCGACCTCCTCGACGTCCTCGGAGGCCAGCAGGAGCTTCACGGCCTGCCCCGGGGTGCTGTTCTGCATCTGGTCCTTCATGTAGTCCCCGGACGGGCCCATGAACTCCGACAGGTCGTCGTAGTCGTAGCGGATCCACTTCTTGTCCGGGTACTGGGTCTGGAACGCGCCCTCGACGCCCGCGTAGTAGGCGTCCGGCAGGTAGCGGGCGTCCAGCGTGCCGTCGTCGTCCATCATCTGGATCGAGGAGGCCATCTGGCCGTCGGTGTACTTGACGGTGGCGGTGCCGATCGCCCCGTCCGCCCAGTCGAGTTCGCCCTCGTTCTCGGTGGTCATCGCCTCGCCCATGACCATGGTGCTCTCGAACTTCGACGACTCCGCACCCGTGGTCTTCTCGTCGATCGCCTGAAGCGCGGCCTGGGCGCCCCGTATCGTCCCGCTGCCGCCGTTGCCACCGCCGTCGCCGCCCCCGTTGCCGGAACCGCCGTCACCGCCGCCCGAGTCGGACCCGCAGGCCGCCGCGAATGCGAGCAGCAGCGCCGCTCCCAGAGAGACACCTGCGCGCTTCACGGTCGTGTGCATGGGAATCCCCGCCCCCTCGTGGTGGTCGTTCTCGTACGGGCAGGCGTTCTGCCCGTACGGGTCAGTGAACACCAGAAACGGGCCGGACCCGGTGCCCCATGGGCGTTCCGGATCCGACCCGTTGCAGGGCCGTGACAGATGATGCGCGCTTGTCGAACGGGCGGCGCCCGTCAGACCGCGGGCTCCTCCGACAGGAGGTTGCGCACCCGCGCGGGGTCCACCGGGATGCCGGGGCCCATCGTCGTGGTGATCGTGGCCTTCTTGATGTAACGGCCCTTGGCGGCCGACGGCTTGAGCCGCAGCACCTCCTCCAGCGCCGCACCGTAGTTCTCCACCAGCTTCTGCTCGTCGAACGAGGTCTTGCCGATGATGAAGTGCAGGTTGGAGTGCTTGTCGGTGCGGAACTCGATCTTGCCGCCCTTGATCTCGGTGACGGCCTTCGCCACGTCGGGCGTGACCGTGCCGGTCTTCGGGTTCGGCATCAGACCGCGCGGGCCGAGGAACCGGCCGAGGCGGCCGACCTTGCCCATGAGGTCCGGGGTGGCGACGACCGCGTCGAAGTCGAGGCGGCCCTTCTGCACCTCCTCGATCAGCTCGTCGGCGCCGACGATGTCGGCGCCCGCGGCCTCCGCGGCCGCTGCACGGTCACCGGTCGCGAAGACCAGGACCCGGGCGGTCTTGCCGGTGCCGTGCGGGAGGTTCACGGTGCCGCGGACCATCTGGTCGGCCTTGCGCGGGTCGATGCCCAGCCGCATGGCGACCTCGACGGTGCCGTCGAACTTCGTCGTGGACGTCTCCTTGGCGAGGCGGACGGCCTCAAGGGGTGCGTACTGCCGCGTGCGGTCGACCTTGGCGTCGCCGCCGCGGAGTGCCTTGCTGCGCTTCACTGCTGCTCCTGATGTGTCGGTACGGAGTCGTGGTCCGGGCCGGCGCACGGCCCTGCCACAGGGTGCTGCGGGTGGCGTGGGCCGCTCAGCCCTCGACCGTGACGCCCATGGAGCGGGCAGTGCCGGCGATGATCTTCTCGGCGGCGTCCAGGTCGTTGGCGTTGAGGTCGGCCATCTTGGTGGTGGCGATCTCGCGGACCTGGTCGCGGGTGATCTTCGCGACCTTGGTCTTGTGCGGCTCGCCGGAGCCCTTCTCGACGCCCGCGGCCTTGAGGATCATCTTCGCGGCCGGCGGCGTCTTGGTGATGAAGGTGAACGAGCGGTCCTCGTAGACCGTGATCTCCACCGGGATGACCCAGCCGCGCTGCGACTCGGTCGCGGCGTTGTACGCCTTGCAGAACTCCATGATGTTCACGCCGTGCTGGCCCAGCGCGGGGCCGACCGGCGGGGCCGGGTTCGCGGCACCGGCCTGGATCTGGAGCTTGATCAGCCCCGTGACCTTCTTCTTCTTGGGAGGCATGTCTCTCCGGGTCCTTGAATGAGAGGTTTGCGCCTCGATCCGGCCGATCATCCGGATGGAGGCATACCGCGCCACGATAGCCGTATCGGGCACGGGTCCTGAAACCGAGCAGGTCAGAGCGGCTGTGAAGCCCTCTGACCTGGTCGAAGCGTGGCGGGCGGTGCGCCCTCAGTCGTTCTTCTGGATCTGGTCGAAGCTCAGCTCGACCGGGGTCTCCCGGCCGAAGATCTCCACCAGGCCCTTGACCTTCTTCGAGTCGGCGTTGATCTCGTTGATCGTCGCCTGGAGCGTCGCGAAGGGGCCGTCGGTGACGGTGACCGAGTCGCCCACGGCGAAGTCGAGCACCTGCACCTCGACCTTGCGGGACGGCGCCGGCTTGCCCTCGGCCTCCGCGGCCTCGCGGGCGGCCTTCTCCTCGGCCTCCGGGGCGAGCATGCGGACGATCTCGTCGAGCGTCAGCGGGTACGGGTCGTAGGCGTTGCCGACGAAGCCGGTGACGCCCGGGGTGTTGCGCACGACGCCCCACGACTCGTTCGTCAGGTCCATCCGCACCAGGACGTAGCCCGGGAGCTTGTTCTGGCGGACGTTCCTGCGCTCGCCGTTCTTGATCTGGACGACCTCTTCCTCGGGCACCTCGGCCTGGTAGATGAAGTCCTCGACGTTCAGGGAGACGGCGCGCTGTTCGAGGTTGGCCTTGACCCGCTTCTCGTAGCCCGCGTAGGTGTGGATCACGTACCACTCGCCGGGCAGGCCGCGCAGGTCCTGGCGCAGCGCCTCGACGGGGTCGACGGCCTCCTCGGCCGGCTCGGCGGCTTCGTCGGTCTCGTCGGGCTTCTCGTCCGCGTCCACGGCGGCCTCGTCGCCGGCCGTCTCGTCACCGGTCTCGGCGTCGTCCGCCTCGCCGGCCGCGCTCTCGGCGCCGTCCTCGGCCTTCTCGGCGTCGCCGGCCTGCTCGGCCGCGGCCTCGGCTTCCCCGGCGTCTTCGCGTCCGGCCTCCACCGCCGCCGTCTCGGCCGCCTCCACCTGCTCGGCAGGCTCAGCCTGCGCAGCGCCGGCGACCTCGTCGGTCGCGACTGCGTCGTTCAGGTTCGGGTCAGACACGGTAGCTGCTTCTTCCTGGCTCAAAAGGGGATGTGCACATGCAGTCGCCTACCTTACGTACCTTACGGGGCGGCGTACGCGAATCGGTCAGCCGAAGACGTACTGCATGAGTTCGGTGAACCCGAAGTCGATCACCGTCACGATGCCGATCATGACCACCACGAAGATGATCACGACGGTCGTGTACGTCGTGAGCTGGTTCCGCGTCGGCCAGACGACCTTGCGCAGCTCCGCGACGATCTGGCGGTAGAAGAGCGCCAGGCGGGCGAACGGGCCCTTCCGGCCGCGCTTGCCGCCGCGGCGAGCGGGTCGCGCGTCGCCTTCGGGGCGGTCAGGCGTCGCGGTGGAGGCTTCCGTCACTCGTCCCTCACCTGGATCCCGGTTCGTTGACCTGCCGCGCCCGGTGGTGCAGCACGGCGGGGCTGCTGTGAACTGCGTACGCACCCCCTGAAGGAGATGCGCGTAGCAGGGCCGGAGGGACTTGAACCCCCAACCGCTGGTTTTGGAGACCAGTGCTCTACCAATTGAGCTACGACCCTTTGTGTCATCCCAACCTAACGCATTCTTGCAGGGGCTTCACGAGCGCGTGCAAGATCTGCACCAGGGCTGGCACGGTGGTTGAGTGTACGGGTTTCACGCCCCGCCGTCGAACGAGTACGCCGCGCGCCCCGCGTACGAGCCGTGCAACCCACGTGCCCGGCCGCCCGCCCGTCTGGAACGATGGGCGTCATGACCGCTGCAAACACCGCGTCCCAGTCCCCGACCGAACGACGGGTGTCGGCCCGCGTCGGCGCCATCTCCGAGTCCGCGACGCTCGCCGTGGACGCCAAGGCCAAGGCCCTGAAGGCGGCCGGCCGGCCGGTGATCGGCTTCGGCGCAGGCGAGCCCGACTTCCCGACGCCCGACTACATCGTCGAGGCCGCGATCGCAGCGTGCACCAACCCGACGTACCACCGCTACACGCCCGCCGGCGGGCTGCCCGAGCTGAAGGCCGCCATCGCCGCGAAGACCGCGCGCGACTCGGGGTACGAGGTGGAGCCGGCCCAGGTGCTCGTCACCAACGGCGGGAAGCAGGCGATCTACGAGTCGTTCGCCGCCCTGCTCGACCCGGGCGACGAGGTCATCGTCCCGACGCCGTACTGGACCACCTACCCCGAGTCGATCCAGCTCGCCGGCGGCGTGCCCGTCGACGTCATCGCCGACGAGACCACGGGCTACCGGGTCTCCGTCGAGCAGCTCGAAGCCGCGCGCACCCCGCGCACGAAGGTGCTGCTCTTCGTCTCCCCGTCCAACCCGACCGGCGCGGTCTACTCCCGCGAGCAGGTCGAGGCGATCGGCCGCTGGGCCGCGGAGCACGGGCTGTGGGTGCTGACCGACGAGATCTACGAGCACCTGGTGTACGGGACCGCCGAGTTCCACTCGCTGCCGGTGGTGGTGCCGGAGCTGCGCGACAAGTGCGTCGTCGTCAACGGCGTGGCCAAGACGTACGCGATGACCGGCTGGCGGGTCGGCTGGGCCATCGGCCCGAAGGACGTGATCAAGGCCGCGGCGAACCTGCAGTCGCATGCCACGTCCAACGTCTCCAACGTCGCCCAGGCCGCCGCGCTGGCGGCCGTCTCCGGCGACCTGGACGCGGTGGCGAAGATGCGCGAGGCGTTCGACCGGCGGCGCAAGACGATCGTGCGGATGCTGAACGAGATCGAGGGCGTGGAGTGCCCGGAGCCGGAGGGTGCGTTCTACGCGTACCCGTCGGTGAAGGGGCTGCTCGGCAAGGAGATCCGCGGCAGGCGGCCGGCGAACTCGGTGGAGCTTGCCGAGGTGATCCTGGAGGAGGCCGAGGTCGCCGTGGTCCCGGGTGAGGCGTTCGGGACGCCGGGTTACCTGCGGCTCTCGTACGCGCTGGGGGACGAGGACCTGGTCGAGGGCGTCTCGCGGATGCAGAAGCTGCTGGCGGAGGCGCAGTAGCCGGGCACGTGAGCAGGCGGGGCTTGTCCGGACAACCGTCCGGGCAAGCCCTCGTTCGTAGATGCCGGTGTCGCCACCCCCCGCGGATACGGCAAGATCTCTCCATGGAGCACGACCACCGCCCCGCCGCGCGAGACGTACGCCGCCTGCCGAAGGCGCATTTGCACCTGCACTTCACCGGCTCCATGCGCTCCGCCACGCTCATCGAGCTGGCCGGGAAGTACGGCGTGCACCTGCCCGAGGCGCTGAGCAGCGGCGAGCCGCCCAAGCTGCGCGCGACCGACGAGCGCGGCTGGTTCCGCTTCCAGCGTCTTTACGACCTGGCCCGCTCCTGTCTGCGTACGCCCGAGGACATCCAGCGGCTGGTGCGCGAGGCCGCGGAAGAGGACCTCGCGGACGGCTCGGGGTGGCTGGAGATCCAGGTCGACCCCACCTCGTACGCGCCGCGCCTCGGCGGGCTGATCCCGGCGCTGGAGATCATCCTCGACGCGGTCGAGACCACGGCCAGGGACACCGGCCTCGGGATGCGCGTGCTGGTCGCCGCGAACCGGATGAAGCACCCGCTCGACGCCCGTACCCTCGCCCGCCTCGCCGTGCGCTACGCGGACCGCGGCGTCGTCGGCTTCGGGCTCTCCAACGACGAGCGCCGCGGCTTCGCCCGCGACTTCGACCGCGCCTTCGCCATCGCCCGCGACGGCGGCCTGCTGGCCGCCCCGCACGGCGGCGAGCTGGCGGGCCCGACGAGCGTCCGCGACTGCCTGGACGACCTGGACGCGAGCCGCATCGGGCACGGCATCCGCGCCGCCGAGGACCCGCGGCTGCTGTCGCGGCTCGCGGCGGCGGGGGTGACGTGCGAGGTGTGCCCGTCGTCGAACGTCGCCCTGGGGGTGTACGAACGGCCGGAGGACGTGCCGCTGCGGGCGCTGTGGGACGCGGGGGTGCCGATGGCGCTGGGGGCGGACGACCCGCTGCTCTTCGGGTCGCGGCTGGCGGCGCAGTACGAGCTGGCGCGGACGTACCACGGGTTCACGGACGAGGAGTTGGCGGAGCTGGCGCGGCAGTCCGTACGGGCCTCGGTGGCTCCTGAAGCCGTGCGGCGGGGGCTGCTGGCGCGGGTGGACGACTGGCTGTCGGGGGAGCCGGAGGCCGGCCGTCAGGCGGCCGGCGGGGGCGCCGCGGGCGGGTCTGCGGGCGGCGAGGCTTCCGCGGGCGGCGGGGCGAGCGCGGCCCAGAGCGTACCGGACAGCGCCGCGGCGAAGTCGTCCGCCGGCTGAGCCGCCGCGGGCCCGCCGAAGGCCACGAAGAACGCCCGCTGGAAGCACGCGCCGATCAGCATTCCCGCCGCGGCCCGCGGGTCCGCGTCGGCGCGGATCCGGCCGCGCTCGCGCTCCCGGACCAGGTAGTCGGTGAGCGCGTCGCCCGCCTCGTACGGTCCCTTGCGCCCGACCGCGGCGAGCCCTTCCGCGAACCGCGTGAGCAGCCCCGGCTCGGCGAGCAGCGCGCCCACCATGGGCAGCATCTCCTCGTAGAAGTCCGCGGCCTTGCGGGCGACGGCCGTCAGGCACTCCTCGACGCCGCGGGCGCGGGGGTCGTCCCCGTCGTCGGTCAGCTCGGTGCACAGCGCGGTCAGGCGGGGCAGCCGCTCGATGAGGACGCGGAGGAAGATGTCCTCCTTGTTGACGAAGTGCTTGTAGAGCAGCGCCTCCGAGCAACCCGCCTCGCGCGCGATCTCCTTGGTGGTCGCGTGCACGAACCCGGCGGTGCGGATGAGCCGCTCCGCGGCGTCGACGATGCGCTCGGGAGCCGGCCTTGACGGGGAGGTGGGCATTCACTCACCCTAACAGGGGGTGGGTGAGCACCCACTTACGGGAGGGACCATGAAGCTCACGGTCTTGGGCGCGTCCGGCGGGACCGGCCGGGAGGTCGTCCGGCAGGCGCTGGCCGCCGGGCACGAGGTGACGGCAGTGGTGCGCAAGGGGGCGCGGAGCCTGGCCGCGGTGGCGGGCGCGGACCCCGGGGGCGGCGCATCGGGTGGGAAGGGCCGTAGCGCGGAGGGAAGCTCGCACCGGGGCGGACAGGGCGGCGGGCGCGGGCGGTTGACGGTGATGACCGTCGAGGACCTGACGAACCCCGCGGCCCTCGGCCCCGTCGTCAAGGGCCGCGACGCGCTGCTGTTCTGCCCCGGGCTGCCGGGGGGCGGCCGGCCCACGGGCCGCCTCGGCGCCGCCGCGCACGCGCTGGTACGGGCCGCGCGGGCGGCGGGCGTACGGCGGCTGCTGGTCGTCAGCACGGCGCCGGTCGGGCCGCTGCCGCCGGACGAGGGGGTGCTGGGGCGGGCGGTGTCCCCGGTGCTGCGGACGGTGTTCAAGGACGTGTACGCGGAGGCCGCCGCGATGGAGTCGGAGCTGGCGCACAGCGGTCTCGACTGGACGGTGCTGCGGCCGGGCAAGCTGACGAACCGGCGCGGCAAGGGGCGCTACCGGCGCCGGGTCGGCGGCAATGTGCCCGGTACGGGGACGCTGGCGCGGGCGGACCTGGCGCGGGCGGTGCTCGACCTGATGGACGACCCCGCGGTGCGGGGGCGGACGGTGGGGCTGGGGTCGGCGCGGGGATGAGGGCCCGTACGGCCGCCGTCCGCCGCAGGCTGACGCCGAACCGTCGGCTGCGGGGTGACGCCGATCACCGGCCCCAGGGCGACCCTCGACCGCCGGCTACAGGCTGACGCCGATCGTCACCGGCTCGTTGACCAGCGTGACGCCGAAGGCGTCCCGTACGCCGTCCCGCACCTCGCGGGCGAGCGTGAGCAGGTCCTCCGTGGTCGCAGAGCCGCGGTTGGTCAGGGCCAGGGTGTGCTTGCTGGAGATGCGGGCCGGACCCGTCCCGTAGCCGCGGGTGAAGCCGGCGTGGTCGATGAGCCAGGCCGCGGACGTCTTCGTGCGCCCCTCCCCCGCCGGGAACGCCGGCGGGCGCGCGTCGGGGCCGAGGCGGTCGGCGACGCGGGCGAGGAAGGCGGCGTGCGCCTGCTCGTCGAGGATCGGGTTGGTGAAGAAGGAGCCGGCCGACCACGTGTCGTGGTCCTCCGGGTCGAGCACCATGCCCTTGCCCGCGCGCAGCTTCAGCACGGCATCGCGCGCCTGGGCGGCCGGCACCCGCTCGCCGGGCGCGACGCCGAGCATGCGCGCCGTCTCCCCGTACCGGATGGGCGCCGAGAGCCCGCCCTCGTCGCCGAGCCGGAAGCGGACGCGCAGCACGACGAAGCGGTCGGGGTCGGCCTTGAAGCGGCTGTGCCGGTACGAGAAGCCGCAGTCGGCGCCGGGGACGGTGACGGTCTCGCCGGTGGTGCGGTCGTACGCGACGACCTCGGTGATCGTCTCCGCGACCTCCTGGCCGTACGCCCCGACGTTCTGGATCGGCGTCGCCCCGGCCGAGCCGGGGATGCCGGCGAGGCACTCGACGCCGGCGAGTCCCGCGTCGACGGTGCGGGCGACGGCGTCGGACCAGTTCTCCCCCGCGGCCAGTTCGAGCGCGGTGCCGTCGAGGGCGAAGCCGGCGGTGGCGATGCGCAGCGCGGTGCCGGGGAAGCCGGCGTCGGAGACGACGAGGTTGCTGCCGCCGCCGACGATCAGCAGCGGCGTCCCGGCGGCGTCGGCCGCGCGCACGGCCTCGACCACCTCGGCGTCGGTCGTGGCGGTGACGAGCCGGGCGGCGGGACCGCCGAGGCGGAGGGTGGTCAGCGGGGCGAGGGGGGCGTCGTGGCGTACCTGCACGGGGCCAAGGTTACGGGCCGGGGGTGACAGCGCGCGTAGGCGGTGCCGGGAGGCCGAGGGCGGGGAGCAGCTCGCGCTCCTCGTACGCGAAGTGGGCGTCGAGGCGGGCGGCGAGGGCGTGCAGCTCGGCGAGGACGGCGGCGGCAGCGGGGGCGGCGGCCGGGTCGGCGGCGGCTTGCGGCGCTGCGGCGGCCAGGTCGCGTACGCGCTCCAGCATCGCGGTGACGTCGCGGTGCTCCTCGCGGATGCGGGCGACGGCGGGGGCGAGGTGGGGGAACTGCCGCTCCATGGCGCCGAGGGCGCCGTCTTCCGCGCCGTGGTGCTCTTCGAGGGAGCCGCAGTAGGCGAGGCAGTGGCGGCGGAGGTCCCGGAGGGCGGGTTCCCGGGCGGTGTCCGCGGGAGCGCCTTCGGCGGCGGCCAGCACGCCTGCCAGCTCGCGGCGCAGCTCCTCGTGCGCCTTGAGCAGTTGCTCCCCGGCGGCCAGGCGGCGCCGCGGGTCGGCGAAGGGGTTGGGGGCGGCGGCGGGGTCGGGGGCGGGGTGCAGGGCGATGACGGGGATGGTGCGGGCGGTGCCGCGCTCGTACGCGGCGAAGGCGGGGTCGAGTCCGGCCTGCACCGCGTACATCCGGTCGCGCTCCGCGGCGGGCAGCGGGACCGCGTCGGCCTCGTACGCCGTGGTGCCGCCGGGGGCGTCGGCGTCGCGGATCTCGACGGTGACGCGGGGGTGGGCGAGGAGGTTGTGATACCAGGCGGGGTGGTGGTCGGCGCCGCCGTTGGAGCCGAAGACGAGCAGGCGGGCGCCGTCGCGGAGGTAGACGACGGGGTTGGTGCGGCGGGTGCCGCTGCGGGAGCCGGTGGTGGTGAGCAGCACGAGGGGTGCGCCCTCGAACATGCCGCCGACGCGGCCGCCGTTCGCCCGGAACTCCTCGATGACCCGCCGGTTGAACTCCGCAGGGCTCGGCTGCTGCTCGGTCGTCACGGGGACCGCCTCTCGCGCTCGCGGGTAGCATCGCGCTCACGCCGCAGGAGATTTTGCTTTGAAAGCAAAGAAGCTTTGAGCACAAAGCTAAAGAAGGGAGCGCCGCGGTGTCAACCGCCGGTCCTGACGTCGACGACGCCATCCGTACGCTGCTGCTGCTCATGCCGCGCATGGTCGGGCGCGCGAAACGGCTGCCGGTCCCCGCGGAGCTGCACTCCCTCGCCCTCGCCCCGCGGCACCTGTCGCTCCTCGCCTACCTGCTCTTCGACGGCGAGTCGAGCGTCAACGAGCTGGCCGAGCGGCTGGAGGTGGCCCCGACGACCGTGAGCCTCATGGTCGGCGAGCTGAGCCGCAAAGGTGTCCTGGAGCGCCGCGAGGACCCGGCGGACCGGCGGCGGAAGCTGGTCAGCATCACGGCGGAGCGCCGCCCGGCGATCGACGGGTGGCTGGGGCGGAGCGCGGCGGCGTGGCGGGTGGCGCTGGGGCCGCTGACGGCGGCCGAGCGGCGGACGTTCGTGGAGACGCTGACGGCGTACGAGCGGCACCTGGGCGGCGACCCGTCGTAGGGCCGGACGCCGGGGCGGTACGGGCTACGCGCCCCCGCGCGGCGCCCGGTGGCGGCCGCGTCCTGCGGTCACGGCCCGTACGGCGAAGAACAGGACCACCGCGAGAGCGACGACGCCCAGGACCACCTTGGAGTACACGCCGACCAGGTCGCTGATCTCGTGCCAGCGCGAGCCCAGCCAGTAGCCGGCGAGCACGAACACCGTGTTCCACAGGGCGCTGCCGGCGGCGGTGAGGCCGAGGAAGACCGGCACCCGCATCCGTTCGACGCCCGCGGGCACCGATATGAGGCTGCGGAAGATCGGGATCATGCGGCCGAAGAAGACCGCCTTCGTGCCGTGCCGGAGGAACCACGCCTCCGTACGCTCGATGTCGCGCACCTTGAGCAGCGGCAGCTTCGCCGCCAGCGCGACGGTCCGCTCGCGGCCGAGGAGCGCGCCCACCCAGTACAGCGCGAGGGCGCCGACGACCGAGCCGACGGTGGTCCAGACGAGGACCGCCGCCAGGTTCAACCCGCCCTGGCTGGCCGTGAATCCGGCGAGCGGGAGGATGACCTCGCTGGGCAGGGGCGGGAAGAGGTTCTCCAGCGCGATGGCCAGCCCGGCCCCCGGCGCCCCGAGATCCTCCATGAGCCCGGCGGCCCACCCCGCGACGCCACCGCTGGGCGCCTCTCCCGCAGCGATTCCGATCATGGTGATGACGTTACGTGGCCGGTCCGACAACCGGAATCCGGGGTCCCACCCAGGCCCGTACGGAAAACCACACCCCCCCGGCTGTGCCGGACCGCACCCCGGACCATCGTGCGGAAAGCCGCAGTGCGCCTCTCCCCCGCCCGCGGTTAGCGTGACCGCATCATGCGTCCGATCCTGCTCCGCCGCCTGCGTACCGCGGCCGGGGTCCTCACCGGCGGCCTCACCGCCCTCGTCGAGCTGCCGCTGGTCGCCCTGTGCGGGCTGTGGCTCCTGGCCGCCTGGCCGTGGCAGGCCGCCGCCGGCGGCGCCCCGCGCGCGACGCGCCTGCCGTACGCGGCCGCCGCCCGCCTGGCGACGGCGGAGCGCACGCGCATGACGTACTTCTACGGCAGCGAACTCGCCCCGCCCCGCGCCACCCCCCGCGCGCTGCAGTACCTCGCGCTGCGCTGGGGCGTCGGCGCGCTCGGGGGCGCGGTGCTCTGCACCGCCCTCATCGGCGCGGCGTACGGCTCGACGCTGCTGTGGATCTGGTACGTCGCCCACGGCGTCGACCACTGGACCCTCATCGCCTCCGCCCTCGGCGGCCTGTTTCTCCTCTTCCTCTCCATCCAGGGCGTCGACGGTGTCGCCGCCCTGGACAACCACCTCGCCCACCGCTTCCTCGGCCCCAGCCCCGCCGACCTCCTCCAGCGCCGCATCGGCGAACTCGCCGCCACCCGCGCCGGGATCGTGGCCGCCGTACACGACGAGCGCCGCCGCATCGAACGCGACCTCCACGACGGCGTACAGCAGCGCCTCATCGTCCTCGGCCTGCTCCTGGGCCGCGCCCGGCGCACCGGAGCCGCCGACCCGGACAAGGCGCGGGAACTGCTCCGCCAGGCACACGAACAGTCCCAACTGGCGCTCACCGACCTGCGCGAGGTCGCCTGGCACGTCTACCCGGCGGCGCTGGACGACGCGGGCCTGCGCGCCGCGCTGGAGGCGCTGGCGGAGCGCTCGGAGCTGCCCGTACGGATCGACTACGCGCTCGCGGAGCCGCTGCCGGAAGCGGTGCGTACGGTCGCGTACTTCACCGTCTCCGAGGCCGTCACGAACGCGATCAAGCACTCGTCCGCCACGCTCGTGACCGTACGGCTGACGCGGGATGCGACCATGGCGCGGGTGAGCATCGAGGACGACGGCACGGGCGGCGCGGACCCCGCCGGCGGCGGCCTGCTGGGCCTCGCCCGCCGCGTCGCCGCCCTCGACGGCCGGCTCGCCGTCTCCAGCCCGCCCGGCGGGCCCACCACCGTCACCGCGGAGCTGCCGTGCGCGTAGTGCTGGCCGACGACTCGACACTCCTCCGCGAGGGCCTCGCCCGCCTCCTCGCCGACGAGGGCCACGAGGTCACCGCCGCCGTCGGCGACGCCCCGGCCCTGGTCGCGGCCGTCGCCGCCGACCCGCCCGACGTCGCGGTCGTCGACGTCCGCATGCCCCCCGGCCACTCCGACGACGGCCTGCGCGCGGCGCTGGAGATCCGCGAACGGTGGCCGGAGACGGGGGTGCTGGTGCTGTCGCAGTACGTGGAGCGGCGCTACGCGGCCGAGTTGGTCACCGGCAGCACGGGCGGCGTCGGCTACCTGCTGAAGGACCGCGTGGTCCAGGTCGACGAGTTCCTCGACGCCCTCGACCGCGTGGCAGCGGGCGGCACGGCCCTCGACCCCGAGGTCGTACGCCGCCTCCTGACCCACAGCACCCGCACGGACCCCCTGGACCGCCTGACCCCGCGCGAACGCGAGGTCCTGGACCGCATGGCCCAGGGCCACACCAACGCCACGATCGCCACCCGGCTGCACGTCTCGCAGAGCGCGGTGGAGAAGCACGTCAACGCGATCTTCGACAAGCTCGACCTGGGCCACACGCAGGGCTACAGCCGCCGGGTCCTGGCCATCCTGCGCTATCTGGAGCCGTGAGCCCCCGCCCCGGGGGGCGCGGACGCAGTCCCCTCCGTACGGACCGGGCACGCCGGGCGGAACACGGGCCGCCGTGCGACGCTGCCGCTGGGAGGTGGCGAGAGACGGGCCGGACGTACGGAGGCGACATGGGCCCTGGCGGACAGGAGACACCGCGGCACAGCGTGGAAGACGGGCCTGTGCTGCGCCGCAGGACCCTGCTGAAGGCGGGTGCCGGGCTCGTCCCCGCGATCGCCGGCGCCTGCGACGCCCCCGCCGCCGGCGAGGGGGACGCGTCGGCCGCACACCGGCCCGAGGAGGAACGGGACCGGTCCGGGACCTCCGACTGGCGTATCCGCTCGAAGGGTCCCGAGGCGGCCGTCGCCGCGTATGCCGACCGGGTGAGCGTGCGGCCGGGCGAGGAGTGCGGCCTGTACGTGTCGACGACCGCCCCGTCCTTCACGGTGTCGGCCTTCCGCATCGGCTGGTACGGGGGGGCGGGGGCGCGGCTGGTGTGGTCGTCCGGGCGGGTACGGGGCCGGGCACAGTCCGGGCCCCGGCTGGTGTCCGACACCCGTACGATCCGGGCCGAGTGGCGGCGCACGATGAGCCTCGACACGGAGGGCTGGCCGGAGGGCGCGTACCTGCTGCGGCTCGACACCCGGGACGGCCACCAGCGCTACGTCCCGCTGGTCCTGCGCTCGGAGCAGGGCGAGGGCCGGACGGTGCTGATGCACGCGCCCGCGACCTGGCAGGCGTACAACCGGTGGGGCGGCTACAACCTCTACGAGGGCGCCTCCGGTTCGTACGAGAAGCGGTCGCTGGCCGTGAGCTACGACCGGCCCTACGACCGTGACGGCGCGGAGAAGTTCATGGTGTACGAGCGGCCGGCGGTGGTCCTCGCCGAACGGCTCGGCATCCCCTTGGCGTACACGACCGGGAACGACGTGCACCGCGACCCGCGGGTGCTGCGCGGGGCCGCCGCGGTCATCTCCCTGGGCCACGACGAATACTGGACCCCGCGGCAGCGCCGGCACCTCACCGAGGCCCGCGACGCCGGCACCAACGTGGCCTTCCTGGGCGCCAACACCTGCTACCGCCGCATCCGCCTCGAAGGGAACAGGGTGGTCTGCTACAAGTCCTCCTTCAAGGACGACCCCTGCTACACCAGCCGCCCGGCCGCGGTGACGGCGGCCTTCCGCCAGGACCCGGAGCCCGACCCCGAGTCCTCACTGACGGGCGTGCTCTACGAGGGCTACCCGACGGACGCCCCCTACGTCGTCCACACCGCGGGCCACTGGCTGTACGAGGGAACGGGCGTACGCCGCGGCGACCGCTTCGACCACCTGGTCGGCGTCGAGTACGACCGGGTCACCCCGGAGTCGCCGCACCCGGGGTCCATCGAGATCACCGCCCACTCCCCGCTGGTGTGCAACGGCCGCCGCAGCAGCAGCGATTCGGCGTACTACACCGTGCCGGGCGGCGCGGGCGTCTTCGCGACCGGCACCATGCGCTGGGTGGAGGCCCTGACGGCCAAGACGCCCCACGCGGGCCGCGTCCACGGCATGGACGCCCGTACCCGCGCCTTCGTCACCCGTACCACGGAGAACCTCCTGCACGCCTTCGCCGAAGGCCCCGCCGCCCGCCACCGGCCGAAGCCGAACCCGAACGTGAAGGAGATGTACGAGAAGGAAGACTGCGGGACCCCCGCAAACTGCTGAGGCCCGGGTTCCGGGGGTAACAGTGCGGGACGCCCGTACCTGACGGCACGGGAGGGAGTCGTCAGATCCCGGAAGCCACCAGGTCCGGCTCGCCCGCCACCGCCAGCCGCCGGTGCCCGCCCTCGCCGAACAGTTCGCCGATCACCATCCCGGGAAACCCGATCGGCTCGGTGCGCCCCTGCAGCGCCACCCGCACCCGCCCACTGCTCCCGGCGATGCTCCACGAGCACGTCCGCCCATTCACGCGAGGGAACCACCACTCCGCGGAGCACCGGGCCGCCCTCGGGGCCGTACTCCCTGAACGTATGGACGAACGGAAGCTCAGCGAGCAGCCACGCCAGATGCGCCCACTACCCACCCTCCCCCTTCGTCCGGGTCGATTCTGCCGGAGGGCGGCGGTCCGCCGGTGGCCGGCGAACCTCCCTGCCGCGCAGGCATGGACGAGGATTGCGGCGCGTCAGCCGCAGTGACATTGTGGTGCGCTCAGTCGAGTACGGGGTGGGGGGGCGCTGATGCGTGCGACGAGGTGGATCGCCTGCGCGGCGGTGGTGGTGGCGTTACTGGCGGGCTGCTCGGACTCCGGAGAGGACGAGGAGAACCCCGGGGCGAAGGACGGCAAGCGCACCGGCCCGTCGCCGAGTGCCGAGGCGACGCCGCCCGGCACTCAGTTGGAGGTGCCGGCGCTGTACGACACGGGGCGCGGCTGGGAGTCGACGGAGGAGGGCACGCAGTTGCCGCTCCCGCGGACCGGCGCGGTGGCGGTGTACTGGGAGCGGCCGGGCGAGGGGGGAGCCGACGAGTACGGCTTCACGGTCCTGGACGCCGAAACGGGCGAGAAGCGGTGGAGCAGCGTCCCCGTCAGCCCGCTGGAGAGTACGAATCTTCCGTACATCAGGGCGACCGTGGACGGTAAGGAGTATCTGGCCCTCTGGTCGTCCGGCACCACGGACGACGATGCCATCAACCGCGGCAAGGAGATCGTCGCCATCGACATCTTCCCGGCCGATTCGTCCGGTGACGGCGTACGACCGGTCCACGTCGAGGTGGACGGTGAGGGCAAGGTCCGCGACGGAGGCGCCGGCCTGCTGGTGCAGAGCGGCGACGACACCGTGGTGGCCGTCGACCCGGCGACCGGCGACACCACCGAGTACCGCGTCAACGACCAGGATCCGCCGGCCGACTGCCCCGAATGTGACAGCAGTTGGCAGGTCAAGGGGCTCACGGACGACGGTCTGCTGATCGGCACCAGCATCGACATCGACTACAACGGTTTCTGGGTCCCCGGCGGCTTGACCGCCGCCGACCTCCGGCCGAAGGGAGTCGACCCGGAAGAGCCGTCCCGCGTCCAGGTCATCTCGGACGACCTCCTCGTCGTCGACTGGGGCCAGGAGCGGAACTCCGACGCGATCGTGTGGAGCGCCGTCGACAGTTCCTCCGGCAAGACGCTCGCCACGGTCCGCTGCGAGGGAGACACGACCACCGGCGACCACCACCTGTCGGCCAACGGCCGCTACCTCGCCCACGGGGGCCGCGTGTTCGACCTGGAGGAGGGCACAGGCGTCTGCTTCGAGCGCACCGACAGCACCAACGCGGTCGAGTTCCAGCTCGCCACCGACGAGGGCGTGGTGTACGGGAACGCCATCGGCTCCGGGGGGTTCATCTCCTCGGAGCAGCCGGTGCAACTCGACATGAGGACCGGCAAGATCGAGGAGTTCGACGACGTCACCATCGACTTCCCCTTCGGCGACACCGCCGGCTTCGGCCTGTTCTGGGACGAAGCGTCGCGCACGATGGTCGCGTACCCGCACGCGAGCTGAACCCCCGCACACGGCCCGCCCCGCGGCGCTGGACGAGCCCCTGTCTCCCGGGGCAGCGGTGCCGGAGGACGGCGCCGGGTGCGGTGTGGCTGGGTCACTGGTAGGTGAAGGCGAGGGGGTTGCTGGTGCCGCCGGGGGTGTGGACGGTGACGGGGACGCTTCCGGCGCCGGGCGGTGCGGTGGCGAGGACGATGGTGTCGGAGATGGCCGCGAAGTTGGCGAGGGTGGCGCCGAAGAGGACTTTGTCGGTGTAGGTGAGGGCGGTGCCGTTGATGGTGACGTTGGTGCCGCCGGTGGCGGGGCCGGTGTTGGGGGCGAGGCTGGTGAGGGCGGGCTGCGGTACGTAGGTGTAGTACGGGTTGCCGATGCCGGTGCTGCTGGTGCCTCCGGGTGTGGTGACGGTGACCACCACGGTGCCGGTGCCGGCCGGCGCGGTCGCCGTGATCTGGCTGTCGCCCACGACCACGAAGCCGGCGGTCTGGGCGCCGAAGTGGACGGCGGTGGCGCCGGTCAGGCCGGCCCCGAGGATGGTGACGGTGTTGCCGCCGGCGGTGGGCCCGAAGTGGGAGTCGAGGTCGATGACGACGGGCACCGCCGCTGTGACGTAGGTGTAGGTGAGGCTGTTGCTGGTGCCGCCGGGTGTCGTCACCGTCACGGCGACGGAGCCCGAGCCGGCGGGTGCGGTGGCGGTGATCTGCGTGCTGTTGTTGACGGTGAAGACGGCGGAGGCGGCGCCGAAGTGGACCGCGCTGGCGCCGGTGAAGCCGGTGCCGGTGAGGATCACCTGGTTCCCGCCGGTTGTCGGCCCCTGGCCGGGTGCGAGGCTGCTGAGCACCGGTGCGGGGACGTAGGTGTAGGTGAGGCCGTTGCTCGTTCCGCTCGGCGAGGTCACCCGGACGGTCACGGCCCCGGAGCCCGGGGGCGGGACGGCTGTGATCTGGGAGTTGGTGACCACCTCGAAAGCGGCTGAGTTGGTGCCGAAGCGGACGGCGGTGGCGCCGATGAAGGCGCTGCCGGAGATGGTGACCTGGTTGCCACCGGCGGCGGGGCCCTGGGTGGGATTGAGAGCGCTGATCACCGGTGCCATGGAAGGGGACCTTTCTCGCTTGTCTCTCGCTCGGGCGGGGGGCGTGGGGGCGTGTGTGCCGTGGTTGCCCATGGCACACACGCGCGCGTGGTGTTGCAGGGGTCAGGTGGTGAAGACCAGTGCGGGGGTGGTGGTGCCGCCGGGGTTGGTGACGGTCACGTTGAGTGCCGTTCCCGTGGGGGCGCCGGAGGGGACCGTCACGATCAGCTGGATGTCGCTGGAAGCGGCGAAGCTGGCCGGGTAGGCGGTGGGGCCTGCGGGGTCGGTGAAGGTCACCGCGCTGACGTCGTAGAAGCCGGTGCCGGTGATGAGGACACCGGTGTCTCCCGGCGATCCGGTGCTGGGGCTGATGCCGGTGGCCGTCGGCTGGTCGTAGTAGGTGTACTGGTCGGCGGCCCCGGTGATGGGGCTGGTCCCGCCGGGGTTGGTCACCGTGACGTTGACGGTGACCGGGACGCCGGTGACGGCGAAGGAGGGCGGGGTGGCGGAGCGCTGGGAGTCGCTGACGACGGTGCCGAGGGTGCCGGCGCCGGCGGCGCCGAAGGTGACCGCCGTGGCGGCAGCTAATCCGCTGCCGTAGAGGGTGCTGGCCGGCGGGGAGGTGTCGGGGCCGGCGTTGGCGCTGACGGCCCCGATCGTGGGGGCGGCGACGTAGAAGAACGCCTTGCTGTTGCTGGTCGAACTGCCCACGGTCACACTGACGTTGACCTGCCCGGCGCAGCCGCCGGGGGCGGTGACGCTGATCTGGGTGTTGGCGACCGTGACCGTGCCGTTCACGGACGTGTTGCCGAAGTGGACGACCGGCGTGCTGGCCAGGGCGCCGAACCCGGTCCCGGTGATGGTCACCGAGGTACCGGCCGTGCCCTGGGTGGGGCTGATGGACGTGATGAAGGGGGCCATGGAGTCCTCCTTTGAGGAATGAGTTGGGCCGCCGCATCCGGACCGGTGCCGCGTGCGGAAGCAGAGACGCAGAGGGGGGATCGGATCACTACGCCCGGTACGCCCGTGACCGGGCTGCCGAGCCGAGGTGTGAGGGGAATCGCGGTACTGCCGCGCCGATGCCCCCACGGAGAGATGAACGGTCCACCTGTGGCGGATATAGCCAGTGAGCCACTCGGGTGAAACGAGTGCAAGAATATGAACGACACATCACCCAAACGAGTTACATCCGCGTGACTGTTGGGACATATGGATACATCTGAGCTGATCAATATCCTCGTCCGGCTGCATCCGGGCGTTCCGGGCGAAGGCAGGTGGAACCGGAAGCACCGCGCGAAGGGGGGCGTTCCTCCGGTGGGGTATTCCGTGTGATCCAAGTGGACCGACTCCCGAGCGCCTTCCGCACCGTCACCGAAGCGGCGACTACGGTCCTCGGCTGTCCGGCGGGTGAACAAGCCCGCAAAACCCTCAGCTCAAGGAGCCCACCAGTGAGTCGTTGGCAGCGATGGACATTCTGGAAGGCAGCGCTCTTCTGCGCACTGGCCGCAGTCATCGGCCTGGCTTCCCCGGCCGCAGCCCTGGAGCCCTCCACCACCTCGGTCACCGCAACACCCTCAACCGCGGCCGTCGGCGCACCGGTGGAACTGGCCGCCACGGTCGGCTGCCCGGACGACCCCAGCGGCGGACTGGGCGTCTCCTTCTTCGACGGCCCCGACCTCCTCGCCACCGTCCCCGTCGCCCCCGACGGCACCGCAACCTACGACACGAACTTCGCCACCACAGGCACCCACACCATCACCGCCGCCTACAACGGCAACGACAACTGCGCCGCCTCCAACGACGAAACCACCGTCGTGATCTCCTCCTCCCCCACTCCCCCCACACCGCCCTACGGCTTCTGCGCCCTCGCCTGCGGCAGCCTGATCAACTTCACCGCCGGCAACATCGACAACGACGTCACCGTCTACTGAACACCCCCCAGCTGACCGGGCGCCGCTCACCATGACCGAATAACAGAGCGGCGCCCACAGCCAACCCACACCACCGCCACCACAACACCGCCCTGCACCAACCCACCTGGCAACGCGACCGGATCAGCAATCCTGCCGGGCAGCGCACAGCCGCCGGCCCTCGGACGAATCGCCGGCGGAAGCAGGGCTTGCGGCCGCCAGTGCGGCGCGGTGCCGGGCGAGGTCGGCCCGCGGCCCTTCGGCGTTTGCGGTCAGCGCGTAGCGTCGAAGGTCGCGGCTGGCACGCCGCAGGGATCGGCCTGAACTGCAGGTTCATCTCTCTTGCGCTTGCCGGGACGGTGCCGATGGGGCTGAGCCGACCGTCTCTTGGACTCGCGCGAGCACGTCGCGTTGATCATACCGTGCGCCACCTCCTCCCACTGTCACTGTATTTAAAAAGAACAACCAATGAGAAGGTGAAAACTGGTGCACGAGGGAACGTTTCTTTCTCAAACGCTACTTACGCGCCGGTGGGTGCGACTTCGATGCCGGTTCATCACTTAGCGCACTTGCCACGGGCAAACGGAAACACGAGAATGATTGCAGGGGGAGTCTGGGGTTCTCGCACGGGGCTGCTTGGTCAAATTTCCTCGTTGAGTGGCGGCACGGCCGTTCTGCTCAGAGGTTCTTTGAAAGGATTAAGATGGCTGCCCGTAAGCTCGTTTCTCGTCAGCCGAATCAGAGACTTGAGGCCCTGCTACACGAGGCCGGGATCTCGAATGCCGGACTCGCTCGGCGAGTGAACCTCCGAGGCAGCCAGCGCGGTCTCAACCTGCGTCACGACAAGACCTCCGTGAGTCGGTGGGTGCGGGGTCAGCGTCCTCGAATCCGCACGGCAGTGATTATTGCCGAAGTACTCAGCGAGAAACTCGACCGTACCGTATCGCTGGACGAGATCGGAATGGCGTACGGGAAAAGCCTGGCCAGCAACGTAGGTCTGGAATTTGCACCAGGTCTGGCCGAGGCCATCCAGACGACATGCGAACTCTGGTCCTGCGACGCCGACCCCCGGGGCCTGGTGTTCGGCCCTACGGTGGCGGTCTCCACTCTGATCGGCCCCAGCCGCGACTGGCTCATCACGGCATGCGACGCGGAGGTCTCCCGCGAGGGCGGCTCACAGGTGCACCTCGCCGACGTGGAGGCGGTGCGGGAGACGGCCCTGGCGCTGTCCGGGCTGGACCGCAGCTTCGGCGGCGGCCACACTCGTTCTGTCGCGGTGCACTACCTCAACGTATTCGTCTCAGGACTGCTCTCAGGCACATACACGGAGACGATCGGCCGCAGTCTCTTCGCCGCCGTTGCCCAACTCACCAAGCACACCGGCCTCATGACGGTGGACACCGGCAGGCCCGGGCTGGCGCAGCGTTACTACATCCAGGCGCTCAGGCTGGCTCAAGCGGCCGGCGACCGCGCGCTCGGTGGATTCGTGCTGGCCGATGGTATGGCCACTATCGCACCGCTTCTCGGTCACCCACGAGAAGTGGTGCCACTCGCCCTCGCCGCCCGTGGCGGCACCGGCAGCCTCACAACGCCGTCCGTGGAAGCGCTGTTTCACCTGGCGGAGGCACGCGGGCACGCTTTGCTTGGTGACGCATTTTCCTGTGAGCGGAGCGCAGACCTCGCACTCGAGATGTTGGACGAAACGTCCTCGGACGGCGAACCCGAGTGGATCGCGGACTTCACCGCTGCGCACTTGGCCGACGGGCTGGCCCATTGCTACCGCGATCTGGGCCGTCCGGCCGAGTCGGCCCGTTGGGCTCAGACGGCGCTTGACGGCCTGCCCCGGAGAGACGTACGCCGTCGCGCCATCGATCTGCTGTTACTCGCCACTGCACGAGCCGAGGCCGGTGAGGTGACGGAGGGGTGTCACCACGCCTTGCGCGCACTGGAGTTACTCGGCGGATTGCGCTCGCACCTCGGCATGGAGTATCTGAGCGATTTCCGCGGACGCCTGCAACGCAACCGGGACAGCGAAGCGCGGCGGGCGTTCGAGGACCAGATGGCCGACAGCGCACCCACGTTGGGCAGGCAGCGAGGAGGGGAGGCCCGGACCGTGCGCTGGCACGTTGGCGACGCCGGCCCCGTGCCTCAGACACCGGCTACAAGGTAGCGGCCGGCGACGTTCGAGGCCGGCACTGCGACGGGGGGCTGATGCGGCAGAGCCTTGCCGGAGCGGCGGTAGATGACGGGGGCCGGGTGACGCCGAATCAATCGACGATCTGCTGGACAGGTGCACTCGCGGGCGACGGGCTCCGGGAACGGTTTGCTCACGCCCCGGAGCCCGTCAGGAATGCAGCGCGCTCAGGAGGGAATCAGTCCCAGACGTTCGGACAGCCCTTCGGCGAGTGCCGCGAGGGTACGGTGCCGCCACACGAAGTCGCCGGCCAGGCGCACGCCAAGGACCGGTTCGATGCGCGCCCGCACCTCGGTGGCCAGCAGCGAGTCGAAGCCCAGGCTGCGCAGCGGGGTCTGCGGGTCGATCCTCGTGGCGCCGATCCGAAGCACCGCGCGGATGTGCTCGGCCAGAAACGTCTCCAGCGCCCGCCGCTGGGCGGTACCCGTCGGCATGGAGCGCAGCCGCTCCACCAGTTCCCCCGGGCTTTCCTCACTCCCGCTCGCCCCGGCGTCGCCGTCCGGCCTGACCAGGCTGAAGAAATCCCTGCCCCACCCGACTCCGGGAATCCACGTCCCAGCGTCTCCGGGAATGACCCCGGCCTGGACACTTCCCTGCACCAGCAGTTCCTGCAGCGCCCGGAATCCCATCTCCGTGGGGATGGTCTGGTATCCGCGTCGGGCGAAATCAGTAGCTGCCCCGATTTCACCCCAAGGGCCCCAGTTGACCGCCAGCGTGGGCAGCCCGAGAGCCGTTCGCCAGGCCGCGAAGGCATCCAGCCAAGCGTTGGCCGCCGCGTACCCGGCCTGGCCGGGATTCCCCAGCAGTGACGCCATGGAGGAGTGGACCACGAACCAGTCGAGCCGGTGCGCGGCGGTCGCCCGATGGAGGTGCCATGCGCCGTCGGTCTTCGGTTTCCACGCCTTATCGAGCCTCTCCTCGTCCAGTGTGGTGACGGCGGCGTCCGCCAGCACCATTGCACCGTGCACGACACCCCGCAGCGGCCACGGCTGTTTCCCGGCCGCGGCCACCAGGCGCTCCGCGGTCTGCTGCTCGGCGATGTCGCCCAGCACGACCGTGATCTTGGTGCCCTGGGCGTCGAGGTCGCGCAGCGTTGCCGTGGCCTGGGGGGTGGGCGTGGTACGCCCGTTCAGCACCAGATGACCGGCGCCCTGCCGGGCCAGCCACTGCGCGGTGGCCAGTCCCACGCCGCGCAGGCCGCCGGTGATGATGTACGCCCCGTCTCGTCGCGCGGTCACTGGCCCGGCAGGCAGCACGGCGACGGTCTCGCCCTGCGCGGGCGTGGTCAGCACCAGCTTGCCCAGGTGGCGTGCTCCCGCCATGAGCCGGAACGCCTGAGAGGCGGCAGTGAGCGGAAACGTCGTGGAGTGCAACGGCGCGAGCTCGCCCGCCGTGAACTGGCCGAGCACCTCCCGTAGCACCTGGTCGAACACCTCCGGCTGTGATCGCTGAAGTTCGATCAGGTCGACGGTACGGAACGTGATGTTGTGCCGCAGCGGCGAGAGCCCGAGCAGCCCGTCGGAGAGGATGTCGCGCACACCCAGCTCGATGAAGCGTCCGAAGGGGCGGAGTGTTTCCAGCCCGGCTCTGATGGCCGCTCCCGAGAGTGAGTTCAGCACCACGTCGACGCCCTCGCCGCCCGTTGCCTCGCGGGTTCGGTCCCGGAAGTCCAGCGTCCGGGAATCCATCACCTCGGTGATTCCCATAGCCCGCAGATGGCTGCGTTTCTCTTCACTGCCCGCAGTGGCCAGCACCTCCGCCCCCAGATGCCGGGCGACGGCGATGGCCGCGAGTCCCGTACCACCGGTTGCCGAGTGGATCAGCACGCGTTCCCCCGGGGCAAGCCGCGCGACATGGCGCAGCGCGTACCACGCGGTGAGAAACGCGATCGGCAGCCCGGCGGCGGCGACGGCGCCGAGACCCGGGGGGATCGAGGCGACGGCTCTGGCCGGCAGTGTGACGAAGGAGGCGAAGGCGCCCCCCTCCAGATTCACCGCGAGTACGTCGTCCCCCACGCAGAAACGCTCGACGCCGGGGCCGACGGCCGTGACGACACCCGCGCACTCGAAACCGATCCCGTCGAAGGCACCGGTCGCTCCGGCACCGGCGCTGGCGCTGGCGTCAGGGAGCATGCCGAGGGCGATCAGGACGTCGCGGAAGTTCAGCCCGGTGGCGGTCACACGCACCTCGACCTCGCCGGCGCCGGGCGCGATCCGAGGCGACTCGGCTAGCTGCAAGCTCGTCAGATCGCCGGGGCGGCGCACCAGCAGCCGGAATCCGTCTTCGCCGCTGCGCACCATGCGCGCGGCCAGGACTCGCTCGCCCTTCGTCAGTGGCGTCCGCTCCAGTCTGGCGACATGCCGCGCCCCGCCGCGCAACGCCACCTCGTCCTCAAGGTCCTCGGTGTCGGGCACCTGATAGGACATCAGCTCACGGGCCAGCTCCCGCAGTGCGGCGCGGTCGTCGCCCTTGCCCGTGTCCGGGCCGGAGCGGGCGTCCGCGTCGACCAGAGTGGCCTGCAACTCGGGGTGCTCCAGCGCCAGCACACGCACCACGCCGCGCAGCGCTCCCTGGGCGGGATCGGCCGTATCGCCGGGGCGCACCGGGCGGGCGCCCCTCGTCACGGCGTAGAGGCGCACCGGCCCGGCCGCCACGCCCGTGATCGCCTGTGCGGCGGCAAGCAGGAGCCTGACCTGCCGCAGGCCCACCGCCGCAGGGCCCTGCCCCGCCTCTCCGGCCCCGTCCCCGTCCCCGTCCTGCCGGCACAGCACCGCTACCACGCGGGGCGGCTCCTTGGATGCCTCCAGCCGCGCGACGAGTGAGGCCGTCAGCCCCTGAAGTCCTTCGTGAGCGGGAGGCGGCTTCCACACCTCTGCCTTCCCGCCCGCCGACTCGATGGCGCGGGCCAGCGCACGGGAACTCCCGGCATCCTGCCCGCTTTCGCTGATGATCAGCGTCGTGGGCGCCGATACGTCCCGCGACGAGGTGCGGCGCGGGGACTCGTACCATCTGATGCCGCTGAACCAACTGTCCACCGCCTTGGAGTTCGTGGCGGCGCGCCGTGTGAACTTCAGGCCGTCGATGGACAGCACGGGGCTGCCCGCCTGGTCCAGCAGCCGCACGTTGCCGGTGAGGGCATCGTCGCTCGTCTCGGCGATGTGTGCGTGGCAGTACACCGTGGTGGCGATATCGCCCAGGACACGCAGGTCCCGCATCCCCACCGGGAGCAACGTCCCCGAATCGGCCTCCTCGATCAGCCGTGCAGCAACGAGTTGGGCGCACAGGTCGATGAGCACGGGATGAATACGCAGAGACGTGTGCCCGGACCGCCGGGCCTCCTGGGGGACCTCGACCTGTGCCCAGTAGCTCTCGCCGTCCTCGGCTCCGCGCAGCCCCGTCACCCCTGCGAAGGCCGGCCCGTGCGTGAGTCCACGGGCCCGCAGGCTCTCGTAGAGGGTGCGCGGGTCGAGGCGCCGGGGATGCCCGGAGGCGAGGGAGCCGACCGATGAGAGCGAGGAACGCGGCACCGGAGCGCGGCGGCGCAGCACCGCCGTGGCCTGCAGTACCCAGGTGTCCTTCTCGCCGCGTGCGTAGATCTCACACTGCGCGTGGTCGGCGTCCGTCAGAGTCACGGTGGTGCTGACGGGGGTTCGCTCGGTGAGACGCAGGAGTTCCAGGAAGCGCACGTCGGCGACTTCCACCTCGTGCGGTCCGGCGTTGAACACGTCGCAGGCGCAGCTCAGCGCGATGGCGCAGTGGACGGCGCCCGGCAGCGCCGCCGAGCCGTACACCTGGTGATCCGCCAGCCAGGGGAGGCGGGAGATGCCGGTGTCCCCGTGCCAGCACAGGCGGTGCGGCGTTCCGGGAATCTCCGTACGCCTGCCGGGTAGCGAGTCGGCATCGGCGCCGCCCGGGCTTGCCTCCGAGCGAGGTCGGGGGATCTCCGGACGGGTGAAATGGCGCGTGCGGTCGAACGCGATGGTGGGCACTTCCGCGAGCTGCGCGTCCGCGTAGAGCACGGACCAGTCCACGGTGCCCCCGGCGCAGTGCAGCGCTGCCAACTGGACTCGCAGCGTGGCAAGTTCGTCTTCGTCTCGGAGCAGCGTGGGCAGCACCACCGGCTCGGTCGCCTGATCGTTGGGCACGGCGAGGCTGCGGGTGAGGGCCCGGCTCACGACGGGGTGGGGCGAGATCTCCACATAGAGCGTGTGGCGGTCGGCGGCAGCGGCGGCCACGGCGGCGGCGAACCGCACCGGGCGGCGCAGGTTCTCGCACCAGTAGCCGGAGTCGAAGGCCGGCCGGCCATGGGGGTCGTCGAGCACCGTCGAGTAGAAGGGCAGATGCGGTGACCTGGGTGTCAGATCGTCGAGCGCGGCACGGAGATCATCGAGCAGTGGGTCCACCTGCGGCGAGTGCGAGGCCACGTCCACCGCAACGGTGGACGCCGGGACGCCACGCGCCTGCCAGTCCTCCACCATCCGGTGCACGCGGGCCGTCTCCCCCGCCACCACGGTGGACCCGGGGGCACCGAGCACCGCCACCGAGACCTGCCCGACGGGGGTGTCCGGGTCCGCGCCGGCTGCGGCGATCTCCGCCTCGACCGTCTCCGCGTCCAGTTCCACGCTCGCCATGGCGCCGTTACCGGCGATGCGCTCCAGCAGTGCGGAGCGGCGGCAGATCACCCGTACTCCGTCCGGCAGCGACAATGCTCCGGCGACCACGGCGGCGGCCACCTCGCCCATCGAGTGCCCGATGACCCCGGCCGGCTCCACGCCGTGGCCGCGCCAAGCGGCGGCAAGCGCGATCTGCAGTGCGAAGAGCACCGGCTGCACCCGTCCGCAGCCGCTGACCGGCCGGCCCCGGCGCACCACGTCCAGCACCGAGAATCCGGCCTCTGCAGTGATGAGTTCGTCCACCTCCGCCAGCGCCGAGGCGAAGGCCGGCACGGTTCCCAGCAACCCGCTGCCCATTCCCGGCCATTGGGAGCCCTGCCCGGAGAAGACCCACACGGGCCGACGGGAGATGCCCGAACCGACCGAGCCCGTCACCACATGGGGCTCCGCCTGTCCGGCGGCGTACATCCGCAGCGACTCCGCGAGCCGGCCGTGTGAATCGGCCACCACGCCCAGCCGGCCGCGGCCGGGGCTGCGCCGCATCGCAAGGGTGTGGGCGACGTCCCGCAGCGGCACGCTCGCACCGCCGTCCTCCAGCCACTCGGCCAGGCGGAGCGCGGCGTCCGGCAGCACAGCGGTCGAACTGGCCGGGACCAGGAAGACCTCGGGCGCGGGCGAGGGCAGGGGCACCGCCGGCTTCGGCCTGCCCCGGCCGCCGCGTGACCTGCTGGTGGGCGGCTGCTCAAGCACCGCGTGGGCGTTGGTCCCGGCGAATCCGAAGGAAGAGACGGAAGCCAGCCGCGGTCCGGAGCGGACCGGCCATTCGACGAGCCCGGTGGGCACGAACAGCCGCGTGCCCTCGGGCCGGCACGCCGGATTCCAGTCGGTGAAGTGGAGGTTGGGGGGGATCAGGCCCCGGCCGAGACTGCCGATGACCTTGATCAGCCCGGTGATACCGGCGGCCGGCTCCAGGTGGCCGAGGTTGGTCTTCACGGACGTCAGCGCGCACCGGCCGCCATCGGCTCGGCGCTCGCCGTACACCGCGGCCAGACTGGCGAACTCCGCCGGGTCGCCGACCGGCGTGCCGGTGCCGTGTGTCTCGACCATGCCGACGTCGCACGGGTCGACGCCCGCCGCGGACAGTGCACGGATGTACAAGGCCCGCTGAGCGTCGGAGGAAGGCGCTGCCAGTCCTTCCGAGGCGCCGTCCTGGTTGACCGCCGAGCCGCGTAGCACGGCCAGCACCCTGTCGCCCGCCCGCACCGCATCGGCGAGTCGTTTCAGCACGACCACACCGCAGCCCTCCCCCCGCACGAAGCCGTCGGCGGCGGCGTCGAAGGCGTGGCAGTGCCCAGCGGCCGAAAGCATGCCCATCCGCGCGAACGACTGCGTGGTCCGGGGCTGGAGGATAAGCGACACGCCCCCGGCCAGAGCGAGTTCGCACTCGCCCGCGTTGAGGGACTGGGCAGCCAGGTGGAGCGCCACGAGGGAGGAGGAACAGGCCGTGTCCAGGGACAGCGATGGCCCTCGCAGGCCGAGGAGGTAGGAGATCCGGCCCGGGGCGACACAATGGCCGTTGGTCAGGACAGAGCCTTCCAGTTCGCGCGGGTGGCCCGTGAGTCCGTCCATGTAGTCGTGGTAGCTCATGCCGGTGAAGACGCCCACAGGCATCCCGTTGAGCGACTCGGGGCGGAATCCGGCGTGCTCAAAAGCCTCCCACGCCACCTCAAGCAGCAACCGGTGCTGCGGGTCGAGAACTTCTGCCTCGCGGCCCGAGACACCGAAGAAGTCGGCATCGAAGCCTGAGACGTTGCGCAGGAAGCCGCCCCAGGGGCGGAACTGGGAGTCCGCACCTGCACTCAGCTCCGCCCGGTCCGGGGGCAGCTCGCCGACGGCGTCACGTCCGTCCGCCAGGAGCTGCCAGAGAGCCGCGGGAGAATCGGCGTCGCCGGGCAGCCGGCACCCCGCGCCGAGCACGGCGATCTCCGCGCCACGCCCCCTCCGCGCGGCGTCGGGGAATCCCCCGCCTGCCTGCCCGGCGGTCTCGTCGTACGCGCGGTCCGGCGCGTCTGGGTTGTCGTCCATGACTGGCCTCTCTCCCTACGCCGCGTCCGCGCTGCCCAGGAGCATGGCGTGTTTCACGCCGCCGACCTGGTAGTTGAAGCTGAACGCGTGGTCGAAGTCGAGTGGGCGGGTCCTCGTGCCCGGCACGGGATCGAAGGGGAGTCCGTCGGCGGGCTGCTCGCAGTTGGCCGTCGGGCACACCTCGCCGTGCTCCATCATCAACAGCGTCAGCGCGGCGCCCAGACAGCCGGCCGCGGAGCCGTTGTGGCCGAAGATGCCTTCCTGCGACGTCATCAGCACGTCGGAGGAGTCGCCGTACAGCTCCCTGACCGCCGCGGACTCGAAAGCGGTCACCACGGAGTTGCCGTCGCTGCCGCCGTGCACGTAGCCGATCTGCGACAGGCCCCAGGTCTCCCCGAGGCAGGCACGGACGGCCCTGACCAGCTCGGCACCCGTTTCGTCGCAGGCCAGCGGATTCGCCAGCCCGTCGCGGGTCATCGCCGTGGCGAGGATCTGGCCGTAGACATGCGCGCCGCGCCGCTCGGCGTGGCCACGGCTCTCCACGATGAGCGTGGCGGAGCCTGCACCGTGGTTGATGCTGCGGGCGCGACGGTCGTAGGGGCGCATCAGGTCCTCGAAGGACGGGACGAGCTCCGGCATCCCGTCAGTGCGCAGAGCGTCGTACGTGCGCTGGGCACCGCGCAGCAGCCGCTGGATCTTTTCGATCAAGTCGATGCTGAAGACATCGACACCCGTCACGGCGGCGACCTCCACCTCGTTCTGGGCGATGAGCCGCCGCGCCTGGCCGAGTTGCACGGCAGAGGAAGCGCAGCCGCACGAGATCGTGAAGCACGGGCCGGTGGAACAGGTCAGCGCCGCCTGGACGAGGGACACGTCGGAAGGCGTCATGGCCTGCTCGGCCGCCACGAAGAGCTCCATCGCCTCCTGCGGACTGGTGCCCGCCGGATCGGCGCCCAGCACCGACATGTAGCTGTCGATGTTGGCATCGATACCACCGCGCCCCGCCAGGATGGCCGCCTCGGCGAGCGCAGGGGAGCGGAACTCCAGCCCGGCGTCCGCGCATGCCTCGGCGAAGGAGACCAGGCCGAAGCGGTGGGCCGCGGTGTAGTGCCTGGAGAAGAACTCGGGAACGTCGGGGAGGCGTTCGGTGAACATCTCGGGGGTGAGTTCCACGGACCCGTAGTACATGGGCGCGGCTTTCAGGAAGGTGCCGCCGCGTGACGCGACCTGCCAGAGATCGTCGGCAGTGAAGGTGGGTGCGGGGTCGCCTGGCAAGCAGAATCCCATGCCGGTGACGACAACGTCCTGGGCGCTCCTGGATCGATTCATCGGCGTTCCTTGTCTGAGGCGTGCGTCTGGCGGCGCAGAGTCATTCCGCGATGAAGGTGCGATTGCGCCATCGATAGACAGGCGTGAGAATTCCGCTCACCTCGATGTACTCGCCGAGGAATTCGAAGTGCTCATAGCCGTTCCCCTGCATGATCTTGACCTTGTTCTCGTGATCCACCCTGGCCGCGGCGGGCAGGAGTGGAATCACGAACGGGCAATCGGCAAGAATGACGATCTTCGAATGCGGCACTGGACTGTCCTTCCGGTACACCCGGTCATGAAGAATACGTAACCGAACTCCTACCTTCGCCGGCTGACCTGCAGAGGGGTTTCAATGTCTGAGATGACCGCGTGGACCGATCTCGGTGCCGAACCGAAAACGCGCGGGCCGGCCTCCGCGTCCGGGCACCGCCCGACGCGACCGCGTTTCCGCCGGGCCGGCGACCGTCACCGTCGCCACCGGCCGTGGCGACGGTGACGGTCACGGGCTCGGCCTCGGAACTCGCGGCCACAGCGGCGGCGAACCGCGGTCGATCCCTCATCGGGTGAGATCGGCACGATCACTCCTTGGCTCAGGATTCGATTTCGCTTCTCATTGCGCATCCGGAACTCCCCGATTCGGGAGGTGCAATACGCATGGCGCCGCACGGGGTCGAGAGATCGACCGATGGGTCACACGTCGAACCGGCCGGCACCTTAAGCCGACACCACATGACAGATCCATATCCTCGTCAGGAACGCGGATACGGCACGTGACAACGCCAATTGACGTTCCCTGGCGATGGTGAATCTCCCACCAGACGCCCGATTTCAATACTCCACGCGAGGAACTCAGGCGCAACAAAAAATGCGCGGACTCACCCGAAAGATGGAGCGCGTAACTCCCAGAAGTACCACCGGCGCGACCAGGGTGTCAGAACAATTCACTTCGTGAGCACCGCCCCGGAAAGGAGACGGAAAGGTCGCTGACTGAACACCAGACATGGGAATCGCAACTCCCGCTTCCCAAAACGCCTCTTCGAGCCCGCCGCGCGCCCTGCCGAGGTCATCCGGATCGGTTCAGGCTGATCCTACTGAATGCCGAGCGCTGAGCCGGCATCCCGGCAGGAAACCCTCTCTCGCGCATTCGGTGGGCAACGGTGATCTCACACAGTCAGGAGCACAGAGTGATGAACAGGATGCGCATGGGCCGGCGTTCCGCGCGGGCCATGGCGGTCGGTGCTGTAGCCGCACTGGGGCTGGCGGCCTCGGCCACCGGCACGGCGGTCGCCGCACAGCCGACACAGCAAGCGGTACCGACGTACACCTGCGGCGGAGGCGTGACGGCGGGCCAGCTCGTCACCGGCTTCGACTGCACCGCGTCGGCCGGCGCGCCGAAGATCGGCCTGCTCAACGGCCCCTTCGTCGTCACCATTCCGGCCGGCAGCTACACCTGTAACTCCGGGGTGGCGGCCGTGCCATTGACGGTGGTCGGGTTCGGCTGCCAGTGAGACTGCCCCGGGTCCGGCTTGCCCGAGCACCGGCGGGGAGTCACGGTGCCCGGGTTCGGCGGTAGGTGACGCTGCCGAGTTGCCGACCCGGTGCATAGGCGGGGGCGGTCGCGAATCGCGGCCGCCCCCGCCGAGCAACTCGGCCGGACCGGTGCGACCGGATGAGGTACCAGACGACTCGGCGACGTCTAACGGTAGTTGACGAACTGCCCGCCTACCGTGCACGACTTGCGGTCTCCGCTGGAAAGCGCCGCTGATCAGCGAAAACAGCCTTCACTGGTTTCCGCTGATCAGCGGCGCTTTCGGGATCCATGTGCCCTGAGTGGGCCCCCGAGTGGCCTGCGGCGCTCCGCGATTCACACCCTGTGCAGGGGGGCACGCATTGACCTGGCTTGCTGAGAGGCGGCCTGGAAGGATGTCGCGGTGCCCAAGCCGTATCCCAAGGACTTCGTGGCGATAGCCGAGCGACGACAGAGCTAGTCAGGCAGCAGCGCTGGCCAGGCGCAAGCGCTGGTCAGGTCAGTTCGCACGCCCGGGGTCGCCTTCCGGACGGTCGACGCCCACGCCGACCGTCCGGAAGGCGACCCCGGCCAGCAGATTGGTCACTTCCATGGAAACGAGTAGGGCCTCGGAAACCGAGGCCCGCCAGCTCACGACGCTGGCTATGACCAACTACGGTCACTTCACCACCATGCGCGTGGAGAGCCGACGGGTGCGCGGGCTCTCCCTCCACCTGGAGCGCCTGCGGCGTGATTGCCGCGCCGTCTTCGGCACGGAGCTGGAGACGGACCGGGTACGGGCCGCCGTCCTGGACGCCCTCGTCGACGCCCCGGACCCGGTCACCGTGCGGGTGACCGTGCTCGACCCCGGGGTGCGGCTAGAGCGACCGGGAGCCGAGGCACACCCGCAGTTCCTGGTGACCTGCCGGCCGGCGGCCGTGGAGCCGCCGCCCCTGCGCGTGGGCACCAGGCAACACTGCCGGGAGGTGCCGACGGTCAAACACACCGGCCTGTTCGGCGCGCTGCACGAGCGGCGGCTGTCCCAGGGCGCCGGATTCGACGACGCCCTGTTCCTCGACGGCCGGTCCGCCGTGTCGGAGGGCCCGACGTGGAACGTCGGCTTCTTCGACGGCGCCAGCCTCGTGTGGCCGACCGCCGACGTCCTCCCCGGCGTCACCATGGCCCTGCTCCGGCAGCACCACACCGGCGCGCAGCGCGCGGAGCTGATCGACACCGCACGCCTCGGCGGGATGGAGGCGGCCTTCGCCACCAACGCCGCGGTCGGCGTCCGCCCCATCGCCTCGATCGACGGGGTCACGTACGACCCGGAACACCCCGTCCTGCACACGCTGCGCAAGGAGTACGAGTCCGTCAGCCCTGAGCCCCTGTGACGCCGCCCCGGAGGAGGACCTTCCCCCGGGGACGACGAGCGGCCGCTAGAGGACGACGAGCAGCACGGGGACGAGCAGTCCGACGAAGCCGAGGTCGAAGGCGTACAGCCCCAGCCTGCGGGCGGTCAGCCACTCCTCCCGCAGCGGGCCTTCGCGCAGTTGCCTCCCGTGGAGCCCGAGAGCCGGCAGCAGCGTCAGCAGGGTCCACCACGGCCAGCGCTCCGTCGCGGCGAGGAGGCAACTGCTCCCCGCCGACAGGACGAAGAAGGCGACCATCGCCGACTTGTAGACCTGCTTCGGGGCGGTGGCCGCCAGAGTCCGGCGGTTGACGGACCGGTCCCCCTCCACGTCGTTGACGTTGGAGTAGCTGCTCACCATGACCAGCCACAGCCCGAGCAGGGCCGCCACCAGCACGGCGTCGGCCGACCACTCGTGCTGCGCGGCGGTGTACGGCGCGAGGAGCCCGGACATCGTGCCCAGGAACAGGGCCGCCTCTCCCCCGCCCGGGTAGTAGCTCAGCCGCATCCCGCCGGAGTACTGGATGCAGCAGAGCATGACCCCGTACAGGACGTACGACTCCAGAGGCGCCTGCCAGTCGAGCGCCCAGAACGCGCCCAGCCCCGCCAGGATCGCGACCGTGGCCGCCGCGCTGACGAAGCCCACGGCCTCCCGCTCCGTCACCCGCCCGCTCAGAAGCGGCTTCATGGAGAAGTTGCGTTTCGTCTCGCCGCTGTTGTAGTTCCTGGCGTCGCTGCCGTTGCGGAAGCCCACCACGTCGTCGAGCGAGCACGTGCAGGCGACGACACCCATGGTGCCGACCAGGAACAGCAGCATCGCCAGCGTGGTTCCCGGACGTTCGCGGGCCTCGGGCGTCAGCAGCAGCCACGCCATGCCCCACCCGTAGTAGTGCTGGTAGACGAAGAGCTTCGACAGCCGGAAGAGGCCGCGCAGCAGCTCCCCCGTAGAGCGTGGCGATGCGTCGGTGGTGCGCTGCGGGGCTATGCCTGGTTCCACGACCACGCCCCTCCCTCGCGACCCGAGGTCTGTCGTGACAGGCCCACGTACCGCTCCGCGAGCTGCCGTGCCGCGGTGTGGGAGTTGACGACCGCGTCCAGCCGCGCCTGTTGCAGCCGCGTCGCGTACGGGTCGTCGTCCGGCGGCCGGTGCAGCAGGTCCGCCATCCAGTCGGAGAACTCCTCGGCCTCCCAGACGGCCGGCAGGCGCGTGGCGGAGTAGCCGTCCAGCGCGGCGCGGTCGCCGGTGGCGTACCAGGAGCGGAACGCCTCGTTCAGCACGTGGACGTCCTCGACCGCGAGGTTCAGCCCCTTGGCGGCCGTGGGCGGCACGATGTGCGCGGCGTCCCCGGCGAGGAACAGCGGCCCGTGCTGCATCGGGTCGGCGACGTAACTGCGCAGCTCCACCAGGGACCGCTCCAGCACCCGTCCCTCGGTGAGGGACGTCTCGCCGTCGACGGCCAGGCGGGCGCGCAGCTCCTTCCAGATCCGCTCGTCGGGCCAGTCGTCCAGGGACTCCCCGGGCCCCACCTGGAGGTAGAGCCGGCTGATCTCGGGCGTGCGCATGCTGGCTAACGCGAAGCCCCGCTCGTGCACGGCGTAGACCAGTTCTCTGGAGGTGGGTGGCGCGGCGGCGAGGATGCCCAGCCAGGCGCTTGGGTAGCGGCGCTCGTGCGCCGTCAGCAGCGCTGGCGGAAGGGACTGGCGCGAGATCCCGTGGAACCCGTCACAACCGGCGACGAAGTCGCAGGTGATCTCGGTCGGACGGCCGGCCATCGAGCACCGCACCGTGGACGGGCCCTCGTCCTCGGCGAGGTCCAGGGCGACGTCCCCGACGCTGAAGCGGACCTGACCGTCCGCCTCCTCCCGGACCCTGATCATGTCCTTGACCAGCTCCTGCTGGCCGTAGACGTAGGTGCTGTGGCCGGTCAGTGCGGCGGTGTCGAGCCGGTGCCGGTGGCCGGCGACGCGCAGTTCGAACCCGCCGTGCCGCATCCCCTCCCGGTCGAGCCGGTCGGCCAGCCCGCACTGCCTCAGCAGGTCGACCGTGGTGTGCTCCAGCAGCCCGGCGCGTACCCGCCTCTCTACGTACTCCCTGGTCCGGCGCTCCAGAACGACGGACTCCACGCCCTGACGGTGCAGCAGGTGCGACAGCAGCAGTCCGGCGGGACCCGCGCCGACGATGGCCACCTGTGTCTTGAGCTGTTTCACGGCCTACTCCCTGATCCTCTCTCGCTGACGTTCGCGGCCGGTGGGCGCGTTCGCTGTGGCATCAGCGGGCGTCCTTCCTTTCCTGTCCTGGGAGGGTTCCTGGTCCCGGGGGCGGGATCCGGCCGGGCGGCTGCACCAGCCCGGCGTCCCTGCCCCACGTTCGTGTCCCCCGGTGCCCTCTTCCCGGTGTCCCGGTCCCGGTGCTCAGCGCCCCGTCCTGATGAGGTCCACCGGCAGCCGCCCGGGGAACTCCGCCCGCAGCAGCCGCAGCAGCGGCGTCGCCTTCACCGCGATCTCCTCGAACTCCTCGTCCGGCTCGGACAGCGCGACGATCGCACCGCCCACCCCGTACTTCACCCGGGACGGGGTGACGACCAGGGTGCGGATGACGATGCTCAGGTCGCATGCGCCAGACAGTGAGAAGTAGCCGATGGCTCCGGAGTACACACCACGCGGACCGGCCTCCAGCGAGTCGATGATCTTCATCGTGCGGATCTTCGGTGCCCCGGTCATGGACCCACCCGGGAAGGCCGCACGCACGCACGCCACCGCCGAAATCGACGGGCTGAGCCGGGAGGTGACCGTGCTGACCAACTGGTGCGTGGTCGGGTGGGTCTCCACGTCGTAGATCCTGGGCACGCGGACAGACCCGACCTCGGCGGTGCGGCCGAGGTCGTTGCGCACCAGGTCGACGATCATCAGGTTCTCGGAGCGGTCCTTCTCGCTGGCCGCCAGGTCCTTGCGCAGCAGCCTGTCCTCGCTCTCCGAGTCGCCGCGCGGCCGGGTGCCCTTGATCGGCTTGGATTCGGCCGTGCCGTCCGCCGAGATGCGCAGGAAACGCTCGGGGGACGTGCTCAACACCGATATCTCCCCGAAGCGCAGCAGCGAGGCGAACGGCGCCGGCGTCAGGCGCCGCAGGAACTGGTAGCTCTGCCACGGCGGCACCGCGACGTCGGCCTGAAGCAGGTTGGTGAGGCAGACCTCGTACGTCTCGCCCGCCGCGATCTGCTCCTGGCAGTGCGCGATGAGCTCCAGGTACCGGTCCCGGTCGTGACGCAGCCGCAGCGTCGCGTCCTTCGCAGGTGGCGGAACGTAGTGCGGCTCCTGCCCGGCTATCTCCCCCAGCCGCTCCGCGGTGTCGGCGAGCCACGCCCGGCCCGGGCCCTCATCGCCGTCCTCGGCGAGCGCGAGGAGGTGGGTGGTGGACGTCGCGTGGTCGAACACCAGGGCCCGGTCCGCGAAGATCATCGCGGCGTCCGGCTCGTCCGACCGATAGCTGGCGGCACCGCCGCACTCCGCCTTCAGCTCGTAGCCGAGATAGCCGACCCAGCCGAGCACGAAGTCGCAGGGCAGCTCGGGGAGTTCCACGCTGAGGGAGTGCAGGTCCTCCTCCAGCCAGGTGAATAACTCACCCCGCACGGTCTCGACGCCGGTGGACTGCTCCACCGTGACGCTCCCGTCCCAGGTGTCCGCCCGGGCGACCCGGGCCAGCGGACCCGAGGCGTCACCCATGATCGAGAAGCGGCCGTGCTCGCTGGCCGCCGCACTGCTGTCCAGCCAGAACGCGTGCTCGTGCGCCCCGAAGAGACGGTCGAAGGCGACCTCATCGGACCAGCGGGTGGGCAGAGCGGTCGTCAACACGCGCAGACGCCGCGGACTCCGAGGGCGGGGAGCCACGGGCCGGGAGGGCACCCTGGACGTCCCGGCGGCCGCCGGCGTCGGCGCAGCCACGACGGCCGTGCCCCTACCCGCGCCGCCGAACTCCTCAGCCAGCTCCCGGAAGTTGCGCAGCAGTCGGTGGCCGTGGGCGGTCGAGATCGACTCGGGGTGGAACTGCACCCCCCACAGCGGGCGGTCCCGGTGCTCGATCCCCATCAGCACGCCGTCGTCGGTCCACGCCGTGGGCCGCAGCTCCCAGGGCAGGTCGGTCACTGCGAGGGAGTGGTAGCGCACCACGTCGAACGGCTCGGGAAGCCCGGCGAACAGCCGATTGCCCTCGTGGAACACCGGTGAGACCCGACCGTGTCGGGGTTCGGGCGCCCGCGTCACCCGGGCGCCGAACGCGTGGGCGATGCCCTGGTGGCCGAGGCACACGCCCAGGATCGGCAGCGAGCCATTGTCGATGATCTCCTGGCATATGCCGAAGTCCTCCGGGCGCTCCGGCCTCCCCGGGCCAGGGGAGATGAGGACGCTGTCGAACTCCGCCAGCATGCCGGGGTCCCAACCCGCGTCGTCGTTACGGAGCACCACAGGCTCCCGGCCGTTCACCTCGGCCAGATAGTGAAACAGGTTGTAGGTGAATGAGTCGTAGTTGTCCACTAGTAATGTGCGCATTGCAACCTCGAAATCCTTATGGTCCGGCTGCTGAGAGCCGACTATCTCCGATTTCCTCTGCGGCCGGTCGTGCGAGCACATACCGGGGCTCTGTTCACCTGCCATAGCAGATGGACGGTGGAGGCGTGAGAACGTGTGAGAGCCGCGCCCTTTTGCCACTATTCGACGAGGGCGAGCCCCACCGGCACGCCGCGGCCGAAACCGGCGACGAGGACGAGTTCGCCCGGGTGCAGTGTGCCGCTCTGGCGGCGGTGTCGAGGATGACGGGTATCGAGACGGTTACGGTGTTGCCGTACTCAGTGAGGGTGAGGTGCAGGGGGGCGTCGGGCAGGCCGAATTCCGCCATCACCTCGTTGAGTCTGACGCCGTCGGCCTGGTGGGGAACCACGCGGCTGACGCCGACGGGCACGACATCGGACCCGTGGAGGAACTGCTCGACGAGTTGCGGCCGGTCCCCCTGGACGAAGCGGCGCACTCAGCCGCCCATGGTGAAGTGGTACAGCCGACGGGTCACGGGGAGGCGGCTGCAGCCCGCCGGGACGGAGATGAGGTCGGCGAGCTTCCCGGAGGTCTGTGACGCGAGGTTGCGCAGTCCGGTGCCGTCCCGGCGCGGCGGACCGACAAGGGCTCTGGCGCCGGCTCCGAAGAGCACCACGGTGCGACGGTCGCGGGCGTTCGGTATGCGCGAGTAAGTGTCGGCGCCGACGACCAGGGCGGGGCCCCCGGTCCGGGCGAGGAACGCCTCGGCGGTGGCGAGGGCGAACACCTTGCCGGAGCGGACGGCGTTGACGTCGAGGTGGCGACGACGACGGCCGAGAGGTCACCGGAGGCGATGTCGGCCGAGTCAAGGGCGCGACGGGCCGCCGCGGTGGCCAGGTCCGGGGTCGCCTCCTCGGGAGCGGCCCGGCGAGGCCCACGGATGGCGGTCCTGCGGGCGATCCAGGCATCGCCGACGCCCTCGGCGGCGCCCACCTCGTCGTTGGTGACGACTTGGCCGGGAAGGCAGGGGAGCCGGTGCCGCGTATCGCGACGTCGGGCATGCGACTGTCCCAATCTCTAGAGCGGACGTGGGCGAGGGACCTCGTGGCCGAGGGCGCCAGCGTGAGCGCCGGGGGGCGGACGCTACCCGCGGAACCCGCGCCCGGGCCAGACGGCGGACACACCCGATTCGAGGCTGAACAGGCCATATCTCGGCCGCGGCAGTTTTTTGCCATAGGAGATGTGCCCTAGGCGTGACACCCCAGCGCCGCCAAACAGCAGGCCCGTCAGTCGCGATTGAGGACATCCGGAGCCATCTGTCCGACGTGTTCTGGTTTTTGACGGCATGACGCACAGTGAAAGGCGGAACGAACCGACGGAACCTGACCACAATCCCCCTTGCATACGGGAGTGCGGTCTGCAACCATGTTGCGCTGTCAAGAGTCAATTGATCATGAATCCGGGCTTGCCGGATGCTGATAAGCAAGAGGTGTTCTTCACGCGTTCCGACATGCGAACTCCTTTCAGTTGAGCCGGTCGACAGCATGAATTCCTCGATCTCACCGAATCCCACCTCCCGCTCCCCTCTGCATTGGGCTTCCCAGACTCTCCTCAGGGCCTAACGGAAGAAAGTAGTAAGTCATGCGTTTACCGCAGTCAGCCGATCTGCTCTACGGTCAGCTCGTCGCTCTGTCCGGCAAGGCGAAGCGCACCTGGGCAGCGGACCACACCTCGGCGGCGGTGGCCGTCCGGGACGGCGAGGTCGACGTCGGCGAACTCGCCGAGGCGACACGGCGCTTCGCCCGCGGGGTGCAGGCCGCGGGCATCGCGGCGGAGGACTGGTGCGTCGTGCGCCTGGAGAAGCCGCTCGACGTCCTGGTCGCGGTCTGCGGCCTGACCGCCGTCGGCGCCGTGCCCGTGCTCCTCAGTCCGGGGCTGGAGGCCGATGCCGCCCACACGGCGTTGAAGACCGTGCCGCACTCCATGCACCTGCTGGTCGCCCGGGCACGCGCGGAGGAGTTCCCCGAGGCCCTGGCCGTGGATGCCGCCCGGCTGGTCTGGGAGGACGTCTGGGAGCAGGACGGGGACGGCGAGGCTGACACGGCCACGGCCACGGACACGGACGCCCTCCCGCAGCATGGCGTGGAGCGCTCACCCGACAGCCCGTACCTGGTGACGCACACCTCGGGCACCACGGGTGTGCCGAAGCTCGCCGTCCACACGCGTGCCAGCTTCTACCAGCAGTCGGTCATCCAGACGCGCATGCTGCGCCTGCTGCGGCTGCGCGGCTACGCGGCGTTCGCGACCTCGCCCGTCCACATCCGCACCCTCTCCGCCCTCCTCACCGGGATCACGGCGGGGGTGTCCCTGCTGATACTGGGCTCGGAGCAGCGCGACAGCGTGCGTGAGCAACTCGAGCGCTGGCGGCCCGAGTACCTGGAGACCCACCCGAACACGTTCGTCACCTGGGAGGACCTGGCCGACGCGGGCGTGATGTCCTCGGTGCGGGTCTTCCTCGCGACGTTCGACGCCACGCACCCGCGCACGGTCGACCGCCTGCTCGCGGGCTCCCGCCGCCGGTTGGCGGTGTTCATGGAGGTGTACGCCCAGTCCGAGGTCGGCCCCATAGCCTTCCACGTGCGCACCCGCCGCCGACGGCGCGGCGGCGTGGAGACTGAGCTGGCCGGCCACCGCGTAGGCCACGCCATCCCCGGGTACGCCGCCATCCGCGTCGTCGACGAGAACGGGGCCGCGGTGCCGCGCGGTCAGGCCGGCAGGATCCAGGTGCGCGCGAAGGGCCGGTTCGCCGGATACCTCAACTTCCCCGAGAAGTTCACGCAGAACCTGTTCGAGGAGCACTGGTGGGACACCGGTGACTGGGGTTCCCTGGGGCGCGGCGGCACGCTGCGGCTGCTGGACCGTCAGGTGGAGCGCCTGGAGGGCGCGCCCAGCGGGATCGCCCTGGAGGACGTGCTGCTCTCCCGGATCCCGGACCTCGCCGAGGTGGTGGTGCTGGAGACGGAGGACGGACTGCTGCCCGTCATCGCCGGCCGGCCCGGTGCCGAGCCCGTCGGACCCGAGGAGTGGTCCGCCGCGACCGGGGACATGCCCGCGCTGGCCGCGCCCCTCAGCGTCGCCTGGGAGGAGATTCCCAGAACGGCCACCGGCAAGGTGCGGCGCGAGGTGCTGCGAGGACGCCTCGCCGACATGGAGAGGTGAACACGGTGAGTCGCCACGGATCGCTCACAGTAGGATTTCAACGACAACACACCGTAGCAATACACGAGAATCCACAGGGACGGTCCGTCGAGTGACAGCGAACGACATAGTTTTGCGCGGCGAGCTGCTGCGCAAGGAATTCCTCAGCGGTGACACCACCGTGGCGGCGCTCAAGGACTGCACCATAGAGGTCCTGGCGAGCGAGTTCGTTGCCATCGTCGGCAAGAGTGGTAGCGGTAAGTCCACGTTGGCGAACGTACTTTCCGGCCTCGACCGACCCACCTCGGGCACGGTCACCCTGCTCGGCAGGGACATCTCCTCGCTGGGCGAGGCCGAGATGGCCACTTTACGAGCACGCAAGATCGGGTTCGTGCTCCAGAAGGACAACCTCATCCCCTCACTCACCCTTGCGGAGAACGTGGCCGCCCCCCTCGTCATGAGCGGTGTGAAGCTCTCGCAGGCTCTCAGGAGCGCCCGCGACATGCTGGGCGAGGTCGGCCTCGACCACCGCGCCGCGCAGTGGCCGAGTCAGGTCTCGGGTGGCGAGGCGCAGCGCGCCGCGGTCGCCCGTGCCTGCGTCGTGGAGCCCGCTGTCGTGTTCGCCGACGAGCCGACGGGCGCGCTCGACGAGGAGAACGGCAGTCGAGTCCAGGAGTTGCTGCACAAGCTCGTGAGCACGCTCGGCGCCGCCGGGTTGATCATCACTCACGACATGGACCTCGCGACCGGCGCCGATGTCGTCGTCACCATGGCCAACGGTGCGATCGTCAACACGAAGCGGAAGGCGTGATGGCCGGCCTCGATTCCGCGCGCCTCGTCGCGCGTGCCCTCGGGAGGAGTTGGCGGCAACGGCCGGCCCGGATGGCCTCGGCGATAGCCGCCGGCATCGGCGGCGTGCTGCTGACCACCGCGATGCTGCTGGTCTCCGTCTCCGTGCTCGATGCCATCAAGGGCGCGTCCATCAGCGGGATCCGGCCCGATGTCGTCGCCGTCGAGGCCCGCGCCCCGGGCGGCATGGACAGCAGCCTGATGGACCGGGCGGAGCAGCAGACGGGCGCGGAGGGCTCCCGCTCCGTGGTCCTCAGCACCACCGCGCAGACGTCCGCCGGCTCCGACAACGAGCCGGTCGTCCTCTTCGGTGTCGACGAGTCCCTCGCCGGCTTCGTCGACGACCAGCTCGCCGAGGAGGTCGGGGGCACCCCGCTCGGCGCCGACGAGGTCTTCCTCTCCGAGACGTGGGCCGGCGACCACGGCGTCCGCGAGGGCGACACGGTCCGCATCAGCTCGCCGCAGGGCGTCCAGACGTGGCGGGTGGCGGGCCTGCTCAGCGGGGACGTCGCCAACCGCGGCTCGGTCGTCATCGCCCCCCTGCCCACCGTCGCAGCCGCGTTCGACCGCGGTGACACCGCCGACGTGCTGCTCCTCGACCCCGGGAACGGCGACCGGGACACGGTCGCCGCCGAGGCCGAGGCGGCGGTCGACGGCGCCGCCGACGTCAAGCACCCCGAGGACCTGCTTTCCGGCTACAGCAAGACCTTCCAGACATCGGTCACCATCCTTGCGCTGTTCGCGGTGATCGCCGTGCTGACCGCCGCCGTGGTGCTGTTCCTCACCTGGCGGCTCGCCCTCGACGACGCCCGCTCCACGCTCGCCCGGATGCGGCTGTTCGGCGTCCGCACCCGTCACCTCATGCTGGGCTCGGCCGCCGTCATGGTGCCGCTGCTGCTCGGCACGTACGTCGTCGGTGCGGCCCTCGGCGTCTGGGTGGGCACACTGCTCAGCTCGTTCACCGAGCAGATCACCAACCTCACGGGGCAGGCCGTGACCCCGGGCGTGCCCTGGCAGGTGCCGGTGGCGGGGGCGTTCGCCGCCGCCGTGGTGATGTTCGCCGTCGCCTGGCTGTCGGGTGTACGCCGTTTCACGGCGATCACCGCGATCGAGGCAGTCACCGGTCGCGACCGGATCGCGCTGATGCCGGGCGGCACACGCCGGCCGCTCGTGGCCGGCCTGGTCACGATCGCCATCGGGGTGCTGCTGGTCGCGTTCGGCGGCGAGATGGTCAGGTCCGCCAGCCTGCTGTTCCTGCTCGGCGGAGCGGCACTGCTCTGCGTAGTGCTGCCCGTGGTCGTGGGCGCGTTGCTGCGGCGGGGCGAGCCGGGGCCGATGCGTCTCGGTGCCGGCCGGCAGCTCCAACTGAGCTGGCGGCGGAACGCGGTGCTCAGCATCACGTTCACCATCGCCGTGGTGACCTCCATCGCCATGGCAGGGGTGTCCAGCAGCATCAAGGACGACGTGGGCGCGTCGGTGGACCGCTGGACCCAGAGCGAGCTGGTGGTCCAGGCCGCCGGGGTCGGGGAGAACCTCCAGAACGAGAAGTTCCCGCTGTCCCTCGGCCAAGAGCTGGGCGCCGTGGACGGCGTCGACGGCGTGACCCCGTTCACGTACGCCTACGTCACCCTGGACGGCAAGAAGACGCAGGTCTGGAACTGGCCCTCCGACCACAAGCTGTCCACGGACCTGGAGGTGGCCGAGGGCGAGGAGGACTTCCTCACCGCTCTCGGACCCGACGAGATCGCCATCTCCTCAAACTTCGCCCGCACCCAGGACATGGAGGTCGGCGACACATTCGACATGCCGCTGCCCAGTGGCCAACGAGCCTTGCGGGTGAGGACGATCGTCGAGGACTCCGCCTCCGACGGCGGCATGCTGATCGCGAGCACCGCGCTCTACCGGGAACTCGCCGCCACGGACGGGGTGTACGAGTACTTCGTCGGCGTACGCGAGGGCGCGAACGTCTCCGAGGTCGCGGCAGCCCTGGAGGACACGGTCGCCGAGCGCTACCCGCGGGCCAAGGTGCGCACCCAGGAGGATGTGCGGGACGCCTTCGGCGGCATCACCGCGCGCCTGGTAAGTGCCTTCGAGGCGTTCGCCTGGGTGATGTTCCTCCTCGCGGTCATGGTCGGCGGCGCCACGCTGGCATCCGGGCTGGTCGAGCGGCAGCGTGGCCTCGCACTGACCCGGCTCGTGGGCGCGACGCGCAAGAGCGTCAGCCGCCAGCTCACCGCCGAGACGCTGCTGATCGCGGTGAGTTCGTGGGTCGTGGCGCTGCCGGTCGGCCTCCTCGCCATCCCGGCGATGCTCGACGCGCAGGCGGGGCAGAGCGGGCTGTTGCCGCCGGTGACGGTGCCCCTGCTGCTCACCGTGGCCAGCCTGCCGCTGGTGGCGTTGTGCATGCTGCTGGCGCTGTGGGTCGCCGGCCCACGCCGGGCGAACCCGCCGCTGCGGGAGCTACTCGCCCAGGAGTGACTCCTCGCGCGTAGGTGACCCCGCCGGGGAGAGACACGTTGTCGTGTCGGCGCCGGGGCGATCGCAGGATCGCCCCGGCGGTCTCCGCCCATTTCGCGGAGGGCCGCTCCCGGCGCGGAGCGCCGCCGCGTTCGACGTCCTGCCGCCCCTTGTTGCGCGGCATCCTCTGCGCGGTGGTTGGGATCCCGCCGGCCAGTCAGGAAAGCCCCCGGTGTACCCGCGCCCGGGCTCGCGTCGCCACCGTTTCCCGCCGGCCGTAGCCGAGGGAGCGCCAGTCGTCCAGGGGCCTCTCGCCGATGTGGACCTCGCACTGCGTCTCCAAGTCGAACCCCACGACCAGCAGATCATCGTCCAGCACCGGGCGTCTCCTCCCGTCCAAGCCGTATTCAGAGCTTCGCAGCGGACACTGACATTCACCTCACCCCTTCTCGGGCACACATGGCGGCAGTTGGACGGAGACGGCAGCGCGGTCAGCGCTGCCCCCGGGAGCGATCCGGATAGAGACGCGGCGCCGGCATGGGACGGCTGCTGAGGGCCCGCACGGGCTGCTGGCCGGTGCGGCTGCGGGGAGCGGTGCGGGTCTGTGCGCCTTCGGCCGGTCGGGACTCCCTTCCGGCGATGTTCCACTGCCGAGCGCGCGGAGCGGTCTCTGCGCCTGCACATCTACGCCAGGGCGAACTCTTCGGCCTAGAGGTCGAGCACGTGGACTTCCGCAAAGGCGTCGTGCTCGTGCAGCAGCAGGTCATCACCCCAGACAGGGGTGCCCCCTACCTCGGCGAGCCGAAGACGCACGAGAGCTACCGGGAGGTCCCAGCGGCCAAGCGGCGATGGAGGCTCTCGCCGAGCACTTGGAGCGTTACCCCGCCAAGTGGATCGAGATCGAGGACCGAACGGACACCCACCGCCCGAAGATTCGCAAGGCCCAGTTCGTCTTCCTCAACGAACTAGGCGGCGTCGTCGGCCGGGCTAGCTGGTCGCACATGTGACAGAAGCCGCGCAAGGTCGCCAACAAGTCTCTGGACGAGCAGCACGCCAAGCGCCATGCCCGCTGGCGCAAGCGCGGCTGCCCCGAGGGGGGAAGAACCCGCCCCGCAGCGGGTGCCGGAGGACGCGACCATGCACGACCTCCGGCACTTCTACGCCTCAGTGCTGATCAAGCACCGGGAGAGCGTGAAGACCGTCCAGAAGCGGCTCGGCCACGCCAAGCCGTCGATCACACTCGGCATCTACACCAACCTCTGGCCGCACGACCAGGACACGATCCGCGCGGCGGTGGAGTCCACGCTCGCCCAAGTGCCCTCAATGTGCCCCAAGAGCCACGCGAAGCAGAATCTTCGCAGGTCAGCCGCTTAGCCTAGCGGTAGTTCACGAACTGGACGGCGAAGTCGAGGTCCTTGCCCTTGATGAGGTTGATGACCTCCTGGAGCGAGTCCCGGCTCTTGGAGGTCACCCGCAGCTCGTCCCCCTGCACCTGCGCCTTGACCCCCTTGGGCCCCTCGTCGCGGACGATCTTCGCGAGCTTCTTCGCGTCGTCCTGGGAGATGCCCTCCTTGACGGTGGAGTACAGCTTGTACTCCTTCCCGGACGCCTGCGGCTCCCCCGACTCCAGCGCCTTCAGCGAGATCCCCCGCTTGACCAGCTTGGACTGGAAGATGTCCAGCACGGCCTTGGCCCGCTCCTCGGCGTTGGCCCGGATCTCGATCCGCTCCCCGGACCAGGCGATGGCGGCGCCGACGCCCTTGAAGTCGTAGCGCTGCGAGATCTCCTTGGCCGCCTGGTTGAGAGCGTTGTCGACCTCCTGCCGATCGACCTTCGAGACGATGTCGAAACTGGAGTCGGCCATCTTCGGTGCGCTCCTCGTGCACTGGTTCCCTGGTACCGCACCCCGGTCCGGGGCCGTAGCCCAGCCTAGCCACCCCACCCGACCCACGAGCCCCACAACCGAGTGGCGAACCACCCCCGGCCATCGGGTATGGTTTACGACGTTGCCAGGCGGCCCCAGCGGCCGGACCAGGCGACATCCCCAGGCGGTGTGCCCGAGTGGCCAAAGGGAGCAGACTGTAAATCTGCCGGCTCAGCCTTCCCAGGTTCGAATCCTGGCGCCGCCACACACGAAGAAGGGCCCGTGACCAGCTTGCATGCTGGGCGGGCCCTTTCGCATTCCCCGTCTCCGCGCTAAGTGCCGCGTTCCGGCCAGCCGTTGTGCAGGAGTGCCCGATTGGCTCTTGCGGGGGTGCGGGGGGTGGGTGGTTTGTTTAGGTTTTGGGCTGTATGGGGCTTGCTCGGGGTACGGAGCGGAGGAACCTCTATGGCCGGCTGGACGGATGACGAGCTTGAGCGGATCGAGAGTGCCGAGGAGTTGAATCTGCAGTCGTTGCGGAGCGACGGCAGTCTGCGGGACCCCGTGACCATGTGGGTCGTACGGGACGGGGAGGACGTCTACGTGCGGTCCGTGAAGGGGGCGCAGGGGCCGTGGTTCCGGGGGACCCGGTCGCGGCTGGAGGGGCGGATCCGGGCGGGGGGTGTCGACAAGGACGTCGCCTTCGTGGATGTGGGGGACGGGGGCGAGACCACGCCGCGGCTGGATGCCGCGTACCGGGCGAAGTACGGGCGCTATCCCGCCGACATCTTCGGCAGTGTCGTGACGCCGCAGGCGCAGGCCGCCACCATCCGGCTCGTGCCGCGCTGACCCGGGCCCCGGCCCTGGCTCCGGCCCCGGCGCCACCGCCGGGCGTCTCGTCGGGTGGCCTCGGCGGGGATACCTTGTGCGCACTGCTCGCGTGTCGGACAGGGGTGGCTGCTGTGCGACGACACCGAGGTGCTCAGGCCCGCCGGGATGCGGGAGATGATCCGGCAGTGGAACGAGGCCGGGGAGAACCCCCGGATCAACCGCAGTCCCGCCCAGCTCGCCCGGTTCTTCGACGGGCTGGAGATGCTGGAGCCGGGGCTGGTGTCCGTGTCGCTGTGGCGTCCCGACGCCGCCGAGGTCGGCGCCCCCGCCGCCGTCGACGATTTCGGTGCGGTGGCCCGTAAGCCCTCGCTATAGGCTGCCCGCACACCTGTTCCTCGCGGAGGGAGCCGCCGTGATCGACACCACCGAGCCGCCGCCCCCCGCGTTCCGCGCAGCCGGTCGCAGGCCGTGACCGGCCGCGTCGAGCTGACCTTTCTGTCGCGCGTCGCCTTCCGGGGGCGGGAGATCACCGCGCCGCGCGTACGCGGCCTGCTCGCCCTGCTCGCCGGGGAGCTGCGGGGCGGGTGCAGCGTGGGGCGGCTGGTCGACGGGCTGTGGGGCGAGGAGCTGCCGGCGGATCCGGCGAACGCGCTGCGCATCCTGGTCTCGCGCGCCCGCGCCCAGGTCGGGGCGGACGTCGTCGTCAGCACGCCGACCGGCTACCGGCTGGCGCTGGCTGCGGGGCAGGTCGACACCGCGGCCGTCGAGCGGTGTGCCGAGGACGCGGCGCGCGCCGTACGGGCCGGGGACCACGCCGCGGCGCTCGCCGCCGCCGAGGAGGGGCTCGGGTACTGGGACGCGCCGCCGGAGGCGGAGGGACTGCCCGGGGATCCGGTGGCGGAGCTGCTGGCCGAGCGGGCGGGGGTGTACGCCGATCTCGTACGGGCCAGGGCCCTCGCCCTCGCGCGGACCGGCCGGCGCGCGGAGGCCGCCGCGCCGCTGGCCCGGCTCCACGGTGACTCGCCCCGCGACGAGGAGGTGCTCGCGGAGCTGCTCCGCGCCGAGGCCGCGTCCGCCGGGTCCCCGGCGGCGCTCGCCCGCTACGACACGTACCGGCGCGAGCTCCGCGACGACCTCGGCACCGACCCGGGCGCCGCGCTCAAGGCGGTCCACCAGGAGCTGCTACGGGCCGAGGCCCCCGCCGTCCGGCACGGCGTGCCGCACGACCCCAACCCGCTGCTCGGCCGCGACGCCGACCTCGCCGCGGTCGACGCCCTGCTGCACTCCTCCCGGCTCACCTCGATCGTCGGGCCCGGCGGCCTCGGCAAGACGCGGCTCGCGTACACCGTCAGCCGGCGCGCGGAGCAGCAGCTCGTGCACTTCGTCTCGCTGGCCGGCGTCCGCGCCGACGAGGACGTGGCCGGCGACGTGGCCTCCGCCGTGGGCGGGGGCAGCGGCACCCCCGGCGCCGACGTCCACGCCACCCTCGTCGCCGCCCTCGGCGGGCAGCCCGCGCTGCTCGTGCTCGACAACTGCGAGCAGGTCGTCCACGGCGCCGCCGATCTCGTCCGGGACCTGCTGACCAGCGCCGCCGACCTGCGCGTGCTCGTCACCAGCCGCGCGCCCCTCGGGCTCAGCTCCGAGGCCGTCTACCACCTCCCCCAGCTCACCCCCGCGACCTCCGCCGAACTCTTCGCCCAGCGCGCCCGCGCCGCCCGCCCCGACGCCGAACTCCCGCCCGCCGCCGTCGCGGAGCTGTGCCGGCACCTCGACGGGCTGCCGCTGGCCGTGGAGCTGGCGGCGGCGCGGGTGCGGGTGCTGTCCGTACCGGAGATCGCGCGGCGGCTGGGCGACCGGTTCGCGCTGCTGCGCGGCGGGTCGCGGGACGCGCCCGAGCGGCACCGCACGCTGCACGCCGTCGTGGAGTGGAGCTGGAACCTGCTGGAGGAGGACGCCCGGGCCGCGCTGCGGGCGCTGTCGGTCTTCCCCGGCGGCTTCACCGCGGAGGCCGCGGAGCAGTTGCTGACCAGCGGGGACGCGCTGGAGCTGCTGGAGCAGTCGGTGGACCAGTCGCTGCTGAAGGCCGCGGACACCGCCGCCGGTATCCGCTTCCATATGCTGGAGACGGTGCGGGAGTTCAGCGCCGCCCGGCGCGCGGCGGCCGGCGAGGACGAGGCGGTCACGGCCCGCTTCCTGGGCTGGGCGCGCGACTTCGGGGTCGCCCACCACGACGCGCTCTTCGGCCCGGAGCCGCTACGCCACTGGGCCCGCCTCCGCGCCGAGCAGGACAACCTCGTCCTCGCCCTGCGCTACGCCCTCGCCCGCGGCGACCACGCCGCCACCGCCGCGGCCGGCGCCGTCCTCGCCGGCGTCTGGATCACCGACTCGGCGAGCTTCCACCGCACCTTCGCCCTGGCCGCCGACACCGCCCACCCGCTGTCGCACTACCGCCCGGACCCCCGCCACACCGAGGTCACCCGCACCCTGTGCGCCCTGTGCACCGCCGCCCCCTTCATGGGCTACGGGCCGCTCCACCCGCGCCACCTCGCCACCCTGCGCCGCCTCCCGCCCGCCGAGCCGGACACCCTGCTGCGGGCGCTGGCCGTGGTGCTGTGCGCCGTACCGGACGTGCGCCCGCCCCGCTTCGAGGCGCTGGACGAACTCCGCGCGAGCGACGCCCCGTTGCTCGCCGGGATCGCCGAGTGCGTCGTCAGCTACCTGCTGGAGCACGCGCACGAGCCGGAGCGCGCGCTGGCCGCCGCGCGCCGGATGCTCGCCGCGGTCGACGCCGTGCCCAACCCGTCTCTCAGCCTCCTCGCCCACTCCCGCTGCAGCGAGCTGTGCCTGGAGGGCGGCCTGGGCGAGGAGGCGTACGGGCATCTGCTGGCGGCGCTGGACGCGATGGCGCACCTGAGCGACCAGTCGCCGACGACGGGGCTGCGGCGCGGGCTGGTGCTGGCGTGCCTCCAGCGCGGGAAGCCGGACGAGGCGGAGGAGTGGCTGCGGCTGGTCGAGGAGGCGCGGTCGGCGGCGGAACAGCCGGAGTTGCTGGCGGCGGAGATGGCGGGGTGGGGCGAGATCGCGCTGTCGCGCGGGCTGACGGAGCTGGGGCTGAAGCGGTGGCGTACGGCGGTGGAGAGGCTGCGGTCCGGGCGGCAGGCGGAGACGCCGTACCCGCCGGTCGCGGCGCCCGGGTCGGCGGCAGCGCCTCCCGCGTCACCGTCGGCCACGCCTGCCGCGGCGCCGCCCGACCCCCTCGACGACTCCTGGGGCCTGCACCTCGCCGCCACGGCCGTCGCCGCGCACGCGTACGCCGGCCGCCTGGAGCCCGTCGCCGGGCTCGTCGCGGAGCTGGAGCGCAGGATACGTACCCTCCTCTCCGGCACCCCCGGCCAAGGCCCCCGCGCCGAAGGGGAGATCCCCGCCGAAGCCTCCGTGGACGGCACCGCCGTACTGTGCCTCGGCCTCGTCCGCCTCGCCGCGGGCGAGCCGGACGCCGTACGGCTCCTGGCGCTCGCCGACCGGCTGTACGTACCGCAGGCGTTCCACCCCACCCTCTCGGTCGACCGCGCCCGCCGCGCCGCGGAGGACGCCGACGGGGCGGCGTACGCCGACGCGGTGTCGGAGTACGCCGCCCTGGGGCGGAGCGAGCTGCGCGAGGTGGCCCGCGGGCTCATCTCGGTCACTTCGGGTCGCGGTTGAACGACGCCTTGGACCACAGGTAGCCGAGCACGACCAGCCCCAGGCACCAGGCGACGGCCAGCCACCCGTCGTGCCCGATCTCCGTGCCGAGCAGCAGCCCTCGCAGGGTCTCGATGGCCGGGGTGAACGGCTGGTACTCGGCGATCGGCCGGAACCACCCCGGCATGGCGTCGAGCGGCACGAACGCGCTGGACAGCAGCGGCAGCACGATCAGCGGCATGGCGTTGTTGCTGGCGCCCTCGGCATTCGGGCTGACGAGCCCCATGCCGACCGCGAGCCAGGTCAGCGCCAGCGAGAAGAACGCCAGCAGCCCGAAGGCGGCGAGCCACTCCAGCACGGTCGCGTCGGTGGAGCGGAAGCCGATGGCCACGGCGATGGCGCCGACGAAGACGACGCTGGCCAGGCACTGCAGCACGCTGCCGAGGACGTGCCCGATGAGCACGGAGCCGCGGTGGATCGCCATCGTACGGAAGCGGGCGACGATGCCCTCGGTCATGTCGGTGGCGACGGAGACGGCGGTGCCGATCGTGGTGCTGCCGATGGTCATGAGCAGCAGTCCCGGCACGACGTAGGCGATGTAGACGTCGCGGTCGGGGGCGCCGCCGGCGAGGCCCGCGCTCATGGTGTCGCCGAAGACGTAGACGAAGAGCAGGAGCAGCATGACCGGGGTGAGCAGCAGGTTGAGGGTCATGGAGGGGTAGCGCCGGGCGTGCAGCAGGTTGCGGCGCAGCATGGTGGAGGAGTCGCGTACGGCCAGGGCGAGGGTGCTCATCGGGCGGCTTCCTTCTCGGGCGTGGCGGTCAGGGCGAAGAAGACGTCGTCAAGGTCGGGGGTGTGGACGGTGAGGGTGTCGGCGTGCACGTCGGCGGCCTCCAGCCAGTCGAGGATCGCGCGCAGCTCCCGCTGGGTGCCGTCGCTGGGTATCTGCAGCGTCAGCGCCTGGTCGTCGCGTACGGTCTCGCGCAGCGCGCCCGCGGCCCGCTCGTACGCCCCCGGGTCCTCGAAGCGCAGCCGCACGTGGCCGCCGGGGACGAGCCGCTTCAGCTCGGCGGCGGTGCCCTGCGCGGCGATCCTGCCGCCGTGCAGCACGGCGATGGTGTCGGCGAGTTCGTCGGCCTCTTCGAGGTACTGGGTGGTGAGGAAGACGGTGACGCCGTCGGTCAGCAGCTCGCGGATGATCTGCCACATGTTGTGGCGGGAGCGCGGGTCGAGGCCGGTGGTCGGCTCGTCGAGGAAGATGATCCGCGGGCTGCCGACAAGGGTCATGGCGATGTCGAGGCGGCGGCGCATGCCGCCGGAGTAGGTGGCGGCGGGCCGGGCGGCGGCGTCGGTGAGGTCGAAGCGCTCCAGCAGTTCTGCGGTGATCCGGCGGCCCTCGGCTCGCGGCAGGTGGTGCAGGTCCGCCATGAGGCGCATGTTCTCCTCGCCGGTGATGAGGTTGTCGACGGCGGAGAACTGGCCGGTGACCCCGATCGCGGCGCGTACGGCGTCGGCGTCGGCGGCCGGGTCGTGGCCCGCGACGCGGATGGCGCCGGCGTCGGCGGTGATGAGGGTGGACAGGATCTTCACGGCGGTGGTCTTGCCGGCGCCGTTCGGGCCGAGGAGGGAGAAGACGGTGCCCTCCGGCACGTGCAGGTCGATGCCGTCGAGGACGGTCTTGTCGCCGTACGACTTGCGCAGCCCGGTGGCGGCGATGGCGGGTGTGTCGGTGGTCGTCGTCATGCCCCGAAGCTTGCGGGGCGCCGCGCTCAACGGCCTTTCAGCGCGATTTCAACGCCCGGCGGAAAGCTGAAAGCCGATGAAATGCGCAGGTCACGGCGGGCGCGGCGGGTGTCGTGTGACGGCGGCGTCGGGTTGAATCCCCTTCGTCGGTCATGTGGAGGGAGTGGTGACGGTGGAGCGTGGCGAGGAGCGGTTTCTGCGGCGGGCGTTCGAGCTGGCGGCGCAGGCGCGCGGCGAGGGGAACGGGCCGTTCGGCTCGCTGCTCGTGGGGCCCGGCGGGGACGTACTGGCGGAGGACCGGAACACCGCCGCCACGGACGGCGACATCACCGCACACCCCGAGCTGAAGCTCGCGCGGTGGGCGGCGCGGGAGCTGGACGCGGTGACCGCGGCGGGGACGACGATGTACACGAGCTGCGAGCCGTGCGGGATGTGCGCGGGGGCGCTGGCGCGGTCGGGGCTCGGGCGGGTGGTGTACGCCCTGTCGGCCGGGCAGCTACGGGACTTGCAGCCCGGCGCGGGCCGGGCGGCGGTGCGGAGCGAGGGGCCGTATCTGTACGACGAGGCGAGGCGCGTCGTCGAGGGGTACGTCCCGTAGCCGGGGGCCTGTCCCGTAGAAGATAATCGGGATGTGTAGCATCCCCTTTATGAACATGGGCGAAGGCGTCGAGTGGGGGCTGCACAGTTGTCTGACCCTGGCCTGGCTGCGGGACGCGGGGCCGGTGCCCATCCGCAAGCTGGCCGTCTGGTTCGACCTGCCGCAGGAGTATCTGAAGAAGCGCCTCCAGGCCCTCGCCCGCGCCGGGATCCTCGACTCCACGCCCGGCGCGCGCGGCGGGTTCTCGCTCGCGCGGGAGCCCGAGCGGATCACGCTCATGGACGTCGTGACCGCCCTGGAGGGGCCGCTCGAACCGTTCGTCTGCACCGAGATCCGGCAGCAGGGGCACGGGGGGCAGGGCGCGGGGCGGGAGTTCGCCCGGCCGTGCGGGGTGGCCACCGCGATGCGCCGCGCGGAGCTGGCCTGGCGGCGCGAGCTGGCGGGGCAGACGGTCGCCGATCTGATGGCCGCCGCGCCGAAGGCGAGTGCGGAGCGCACGCGGCGGCAGTACGCCCGGCTGACGGGCTGAGCGCGCCGCGCTCCTTCACGCCGTGCCCCTCACGCCGCATCCCGTACGCGACGCACGAAAGGAATGGGGATGTCAGATATCCCGGTCAACGGGTCCGCGGAGCCGGCGGGAGCCGCCCCGGCGCGCGGGCTCTCCGCCACCCTCGTCCTCGCCCTCGGCACCTTCGCCGTCGGTACCGACGCCTTCGTGGTCGCCGGCTTCCTCCCCGCGATGGCCGGCTCGCTCGACGTCTCCGAGTCCGCCGCCGGGCAGTCCGTCACCGTCTTCGCCGCCGCGTACGCCGTCCTCTCCCCCGTACTCGCCACCGCCTGCGCCCGCGTCCCGCGGCGGACGCTGCTCGTCGGCGCCCTGCTCGTGCTCGCCGCCGCCAACCTCTGCTCTGCGCTCGCCCCCGACTTCCCGGTGCTGATGGCCAGTCGCGTCCTCGCCGCGGCCGGGGCGGCGGCGTTCACGCCCGGCGCCGGTGCCGTCGCCGCCGCGCTCGCGCCGCCCGAGCGGCGGGCGCGGGCGCTGGCGGTCGTCATCGGCGGGCTGACCATGGCCACCGCGCTGGGCGTCCCGCTGGGCACGCTCGCCGAGCGGGCGGTGGACTGGCGTACGGCGCTGGGGCTCGTCGCCGCGCTCTGCGCGGTCTGCGCGCTCGGGGTCTACGCCGTCATGCCGCCGCTGCCCGGCGGGGCGCCGGTGCCGCTGCGGGCGCGGCTGGGCGCACTGCGCCGGCCCGGGGTGCTCGCCGTGCTGCCGCTCACCGCGCTCGGCATGGGCGCGGGGTACACGGTCTACGCGTACACCGTGCCCGTCCTGGCGGACGTCGGCGTCGGCGCCTCGGGGGTGGTGTGGATGCTGTGCCTGTACGGAACCGGGGCGGTCGCCGGCAACTTCGCCGCCGGGCTGGCCACCGACCGCTGGGGGGCGGTGCGGGTGCTCGCCGTCGGGTACGCGCTGATGGCGGCGGGCCTCGGCGCCCTCGCGCTGTCGGCCGCGGCCGGGCTGCGCTTCCTGCCGCTGACGGCGGCGGCGATGATGGCCTGGGGCGCGAGCAGTTGGTGCCAGACCCCGCCGCAGCAGCACCGGCTCATCTCCGCCGCGCCGCAGGAGACGGCGCTCGTGGTGGGGCTCAACGCCTCGGCGATCTACACCGGCATCGGGCTCGGCACCTTACTCGGCGGGGTGCTGCTGCCGCTCGGCACGGCGGAGGCCGCGACGGCGGGGGCGGCGCTCGCGGTGGCGGCGTTGGCGTGGCTGGCGGGGACCCGCCGGTACCGGTGAGGGCGGGCCGGGTCGCGTGCTCGCCGGGAAGAACCCAACTCCAGTGTGTGCGTGCGCCGTTGGCGGAAGCCGACGACCGTACGCGCCGAGGACTGTCGTGCCGGCGCACCTCCGCGGCGGCGGCCGCCGTGCTGCAATCGACTATGGCCACGACCACCGACGGCACCCCACCGGCCACCCCGGACGAGCCGGCACACCGGCTGCGTACGGAAGTGGAGCGGTTACGCCAGGACGCGACGCGGCAGCGGAAACTCGCCCACCGCAGGGCCGAGTTCTGGGCCAGGACCGACATCGCCCTCGGCTTCCCCGCCGCCCTCCTCGCCGCCGTCTCCGGCGCCGCCGCGCTGGCGTCCGCGGACGCGCGGGTGCCGGCGGCGCTGGGCACGCTGGTCTCGGCGGGGTTCGCGGCGGGGGCGGCGTTCCTGCGGAGCGAGCGGCGGCGGCTGGCGAACAAGTGGTCGCGGCAGGCGTGGGCCGCAGTGGAGGCGCGGGCCACCGTACTGCTCGCGCGGGACGGGATCGGCGCCGCGGATCTGGCCGGGCTGTTCGAGCTGCGGCAGGCGGCGCTCGCGGCGTACGAGGGCGACGAGAATCCCAGGACGCCGGGCCCGCCGCCGCCCGCCGTCCCCGGCCCGGGTTGATACGTAGGAAATTTCCTACGTATCATCTGCCGCATGAACATCACCCATGCGCAGTTCGTGACCCTGCCCGTCGCCGACCAGGACCGGGCCAAGACCTTCTACACCGACGCCCTCGGCTTCGACGTCGTCGCCGACCGGCAGATGGGCCCCGTCCGCTGGCTCGCCGTCGCGCCCAGGGACGCGCAGACCCATTTCGTGCTCGCCGCCGCGGAGCAGGGCTTCACGCCCGGCAGCGTCCACGGCACGGCGCTCGTCAGCGCCGACCTCGACGGCGACTGCGCTGCTCTGCGCGCCGCGGGCGCTAAGGTCGAGGGCCCGGACGACCAGCCGTGGGGCCGCCAGGCGACCCTGGAGGACCCCGACGGCAACCGGTTCATGCTCTCCGCGGAGGGCTGACGCCCGGGGAGAGAGGAGACGGCGGACTTGCCTGCGACACAGGAAACCCGCGGCGAGGACCGCGTCTTCGGCGCGCTGTCCAGTCCCGTACGGCGCGAGGTGCTGCGGCTGCTGCGCGACGAGGGCCCCCAGCCCGTACAGCAGTTGGCGGCGCACTTCGACATGCGGCGGCCCAGCCTCTCGGAGCATCTGAAGGTGCTGCGGGAGGCCGGGCTGGTCAGCGAGGAGCGGGCGGGGCGGCAGCGGATCTACCGGCTGGAGGCGGAGCCGCTGACGGAGGTACGGGACTGGCTGGGGCCGTACGAACGGTTCTGGCGGGCGAAGCTGGCGGGCCTGGCGGAACTGCTGGACGACCTGCCGGAGTCGGAGGGCGACCGGGACCGTGCGGAGGGTCCGGACGGCACCGGGGCCGGGGCCGGGGCATGAGCGTCCCCGGCTTCCCCGAGCCCGCGGACCCCACCGAGATCCGGCTCGACGCCTTCCTCCCCCACCCGCCCCGCAAGGTGTGGCGGGCCCTCACCGAGCCCGAGCTGCGCGCCCGCTGGCTGATGCCCGGCGACTTCCGCCTCGAAGTCGGCCACCGCACCACGATGCGGGCACTCCCCCGCCCCGGAACCGGCTTCTCGGGCACGGTGGCGGAGGAGGTCCTCGCGTACGAACCGGAGCGGATGCTCCGCGTCCGCTGGACGGACGCGGAGCCGGGCGCCGGGGGCGGCACCGGGGCCGGGACCGCCGACTGGACGATCACCTGGACGCTCGCCCCCGAGGGCCGCGGGACCCGCCTCTTCCTCGTCCACACCGGCTTCGACCCCGACGACCCGCTCCAGCGCCGGGCCCACCGGATCATGGGCGGCGGCTGGTCGTCGCAGGTGCTCCCGGCGCTGGCGGAGGTGCTGCGGGAGGACTGACCCGGGGCCGCGGCCGCGGCCCCGTGCCCGTCCTCACTCCCCCGCGCCCACCGACGCGCGCCGCAGCTCCCCGGCGGTCCTGGTCATCAGCGCGTCCACCTCGGGGACGAGCGCGGGCAGCCGCCACAGCCCGATGCGCTTGCCGCGGAGGGCGCCGGGGCGGGCGAGGGCCGCGTACGACGGGAGGGAGGCCCGTACCGACTCGTCCTCGGCGAGGGCGGCGAGGGCGGCGAGGGTGAGCGCGGTGTCGGTGACGTTGCGGGCCATGGGCCCGGCGGTGTCCTGCTCGGCGGAGATGGGGACCACGCCGTCCTGGCTGACGACGCCGAGGCTCGGATTGTGCCCGACCACGCCGGTCATCCCCGCCGGGCAGACGATGGAGCCGTCGGTCCCGGTGCCGATCGCGACCTGGGAGAGGGAGGCGGCGAGGGCGGCGGCGGAGCCGGAGGAGGAGCCGCAGGGGTTGCGGTCGAGGACGTACGGGTTGCGGGTCTGCCCGCCGACGGCCGACCAGCCGGAGGTCGGCTTCGCGGCGCGGAAGTTGGCCCACTCGGAGAGGTTCGCCTTGCCGAGGATCACGGCGCCGGGGTCCCTGAGGCGGGTCACGAGCGCGGCGTCGGCGGCGGGCGGCGAGGGGCGATCCCGTACGCGCAGAGGACGCGCGGCACCGGCCGCGCATGTGCGACGCGGGGTACGCACCGCGGCGCGGTGTGGGCGCAACGGGCGGTGCGTACGCGGCGATCCCGTACCGCCGCAGGACGCGGCCCTCCGGTATCGCCGACTGCGCCTACTCCTTGGCAGCCACCGCCGCGACCGCGTCCAGCACCGGCGTGTTGCCCTCGACGAGTTCCAGCGTCAGGCCCACCGTCCGGGGCTCGTCCAGCAGCGCGACCAGCACCGCCGCCACGTCGTCGCGCGGGACCGCCGAACGGCCCGTCTTCGCGGCGAGTTTGACCAGGCCGGTACCGGCGTCGTTGCGCAGCGACCCGGGCCGCAGGATCGTCCAGTCCAGGCCGTCCCGGGCCTGCACGTACTCGTCGGCGGCGGTCTTCGCCCGCAGGTACGCGGAGAACACCGCGTCCCCGCCGGCCGGAGGCTCGCTGCCGGCGCCCATGGACGAGACGACGAGGAAGCGCCGCACGCCGGCCGCCACCGCGGCGTCGGCGAAGAGCACGGCGGCACCGCGGTCGACGGTGTCCTTGCGCGCCTCACCGCTGCCGGGTCCCGCGCCGGCGGCGAACACCGCGGCGTCGGCGCCTTCGAGGAGCCGGGCGACCTCGTCGGCACCCGCGGACTCCAGGTCGCAGACGAGGGGTTCGGCACCGGCGGCCCGCAGGTCGTCGGCTTGCTCCGGGCGGCGGATGATCCCCGCGACTTCGTCGCCCCGGGCGGCGAGCAACCGCTCAAGCCGCAGGGCGATCTGACCGTGTCCTCCAGCGATGACGATGCGCATGGCTCCGACCGTAACGCCTGCCCGCCCGACACGCGCGGCGTGCGGCAGTCGGAGGACCGGGGCCCCGCGTCACATCCCCCGCCACACCCTCACGCCACTACCCCGCAAGCCTTCCACCGGCCCGCATTCCACCGGCCCGCATTCCACCGGTACGCCTTCCATCGCAGGGCCTTCCACCCGCACGCCTTAGGTCGGCACGCCTTCCACGCACCCACCGTCACCCGCACACCCGCCCAAGGGTAGGGGCCTCCTCTGACAACGACGGTCTGCCCGCGGCCGCCCACCCCCTCCCCGGGGCCGCCCGCCCCTCGCGTGAAGAGCCGGCCCTCAGCCCGCCGTACGCCGCAGGCCCTGGCGGGGCAGGTCCAGGTCCGCGGCTCCCGAGTCGCAGTACTGCCGTACCGCGCTCGTACGGGCCACCACCCGCCCGCGATGGATCACGATCCGGCTGTACCCCAGCGCCAGCGCACCGGCAACCGAGTCGCCCCGTACCGCCAGCAGCTCCGCAGGAAAGCCCGCCTCCACCCGCACCTCCGGCAGGCCGAGCACCGCGCGCGCCTGGCCCGCCACCGTCGCGTACGCCGCCGCCGGGTCGGCCTCGCCCGCCGAGGCGAGGAGGTACGCGGACTGCAGCGGATCCCCGCGCCCCACGGGGTTCGCCGCGTCGCGTACGGCACCGGTCCCCGCCGCGACGCGCACGCCGGCGGCGCGCAGCAGCCGCACGGGGGCGTACGCGAACGGCCGCGCGCCGCGAGCCCGACCGCCGCCGCCCACCCCCCGCACCGCACCGCAGTCCCCCTGCGGCAGGCACACCACCGCCACCCCCGCACCCGCCAGCCGCTCGGCCACCCCCGCCGCCGTCTCGTACGGCACCCGCGCCAGCCCGCCGCACGGCCCGACAGCCACCCCGCACCGCAGCTCCCCCGCCACCGCCGCCACCCGGTCGAGCCGTGCGGGATCCGTACCGTCGCAGTGCAGATCGACCGCGCACCCGTACTCCGCGGCCACGTGCAGCACCGCCTCCGCGTACCCCGCCGGGTCCGGGTCCAGGTCCGGGCAGCCGCCGACCGCCGTCGCGCCCATGGCGACGGCGTCGTGGAGCAGCGCCCGCCCCCCGGCCCCCGCGACGCCGGTCAGCACCGGGGCCGCGGCGACCACCGCGACGTCGGCGAGCCCCCGCAGCGCGGCCCGGGCGGCGAGCACGCCGCGGAGGCCGTCGAGCCCGGCGCCGCCCCCGATCCGTACGTGCGTGCGCAAGGCGGTGGCGCCGTGCCCGAGTTGGAGGAGCGCGGCCTCGACGGCCCGCCGCTGCACACCGGCACCGGCAGCCCCCGCACCCCCGCCGACCCCCGGGGAACCCGCACCGGCACCCGCACCCAGACCCGCGCCCGCCCCCGCACCGGCCGCGCCCCCCACCCCCGTCAACGCCACGTCCAAGTGCGCATGCGCCTCCACCGGCGCCGGCAGCAGCACGTACCCCCCGAGATCCACCCGTGCCCCGCACCCGCCCGCCGGCCCCGCCAGGCTCCCCGCCTTCCCCACCGCCAGGATCCGGCCGCCCCCGAGACGCACGTCCACCGTCCTGCCGTCCGCGAGCCGCGCGCCGCACAGCACAGGTGTTCCGTCACCCCCCTGCGCGGACCCGTGCCGGGGCTGCTGCGGATGGCTGCTGGCGGGCATGTGACTCCTGCGGGCAGGTCAGGGTAAACATCCACGATGTGAGCAAAATCGCACAGTCACGATCAGAAGGCATCAGACTGTATCGGACGGCGCCAACGAGCCTAGGCGGGGCGAACGCGCACGCCGTGGAGGAGGGGAAAAGTCGTATCGGCGTGGCAACCGGCAGCTCCCACCCAGGCGCGGCCCAGGTCCGGCGCACCGGCGGCGCGGGTCCGCCCACAGGCGGTGATCGGCGCGTACGAGCGGGCGCGATCAAGGGAGGGTTACTGATTTCACCTTCGGCCGCTCAGCGTGTAGTGTCTTCATCGCTCGCCCCAATAGCTCAGTCGGCAGAGCGTCTCCATGGTAAGGAGAAGGTCAACGGTTCGATTCCGTTTTGGGGCTCTGATGCGGTTTGCACCTCGCTATCCTGGGAGGCGCAGAGCATCGCAGCGGTGTAGCTCAGTCGGTAGAGCAAGCGGCTCATAATCGCTGTGTCACCGGTTCAAGTCCGGTCACCGCTACTCACCTCAAGTAGCCGATTGCAGGGTCGGACCTTCGATCGGCTACGCTTTCTGCGTTGAAGAAGCTGTCCGTTCGTCAAGGAGCACTCACGTGGCTGCCACAGACGTCCGCCCGAAGATCACGCTGGCCTGCGTGGAGTGCAAGGAGCGGAACTACATCACCAAGAAGAACCGGCGCAACGACCCGGACCGTCTTGAGATGAAGAAGCACTGTCCTCGCTGCAACGCCCACACGGCGCACCGCGAGACTCGCTGAACGCAGGCCATCGAACCCCTCGTCCCACCCGGGACGAGGGGTTCGCCGCGCTTCACTCCGCGCACGCTCAGCCGCCTCCCACACCCCGCCCCGCCCGCGCGACAGGAGGGTTCATGCCGCTCGATCAGTCCTTCGTGGGCCGGAGTTATCCGCCCACCGCCCCCTACGAGGTGGGCCGGGAGAAGATCCGCGAGTTCGCGGAGGCGGTCGGCGACGCGAACCCCGTGTACACCGACCCGGACGCCGCGAAGGCCCTGGGCCACCCCGACGTGATCGCGCCGCCGACGTTCGTGTTCGCGATCGCGTTCCGGGCGGCGGGACAGGTGATCGCGGACCCGCAGTTGGGGCTGGACTACAGCCGCGTGGTGCACGGGGACCAGAAGTTCGCGTACAGCCGTCCGGTACGGGCCGGGGACCGGCTCTCCGTGACGTCGACGATCGAGTCGATCAAGTCGATGGCCGGGAACGACATCATGGACGTGCGCGGCGAGGTCCGCGACGAGTCGGGCGGGCACGTGGTGACGACGATCATCAAGCTGGTGGCCCGCGCCGCCGAGGAGGGCTGAGCGCCGATGGTGGCGAAGGTGGCGTACGACGCCGTCGAGGCCGGTACGGAGCTGCCGGCGCAGTCGTTCCCGGTGACCCGCGAGACGCTGGTGCGCTACGCGGGCGCGTCCGGGGACTTCAACCCGATCCACTGGAACGAGCGGTTCGCCAAGGAGGTCGGGCTGCCGGACGTGATCGCGCACGGCATGTTCACGATGGCCGAGGCGATCCGGGTGGTCACGGACTGGGTGGGCGACCCGGGCGCGGTGGTGGACTACGGGGTCAGGTTCACCAAGCCGGTGGTGGTGCCGGACGACGGCGTGGGCGCGGTGATCGAGGTGTCGGGCAAGGTCGCGCAGAAGCTGGACGACGAGGCGCGTACGGTCCGGGTGGACCTGACGGCGACGAGCGCCGGGCAGAAGGTGCTGGGGATGTCGCGGGCCGTGGTCAGGCTGGCGTAGCGGAACAGGGGCGGGGCCCGTACCAGAACCCTGCGGTTGACAAGTTAGTGAGTAGCCAATAACTTACTTCCCATGGTAAGGATGAGCGCAGAAGAGCGACGCGAGAGCGTCATCCGCGCGGCGATCACGGAGTTCGGCCGGGGCGGTTACCACGGCACGTCCACCGAGTCGATCGCCAAGCGGGTCGGCGTCTCGCAGCCGTACCTCTTCCGCCTCTTCCCCAACAAGCGCGCCATCTTCCTCGCCGCCTCCCTGCGCTGCATCGAGGAGACCGCGGCCGTCCTCCGCGCCGCCTCCGAGAAGGCGCCGGCGGGCCGGGAGGAGAAGGCGATGGGCGCGGCGTACCAGCGGCTCATCGAGGACCGCGACCTGCTGATGATGCAGATGCAGATGCACGTCGCGGTGGCCTCGGCCGAGTCGTCGGGCGACCACGAGTTCGGCGAGCCGATCCGGGCCGCCTGGTCCGAGCAGCTCTACGACCTCACGCTGCTGACGTTCGGCGGGGACGCCGAGACGGCGGCCAGATTCCTCGCGTACGGGATGCTGATCAACACCCTCGTCGCCCTCGGCTACGCGCCGAGGGAGCGGGTGTGGGACGGCTTCTGGCCCGAGACCCTGCCGAACACGTAGCCCACCACACCCGGCCCGTTCACCGCACAGGCATGCCTGCGAAAGTTATTGACTAATAACTAATCCGGAGGGAACCCCATGTCCGCCCCAGCCAGCGCCGGCGGCCGACGCCGCCTCGGCCCCACCTTCTGGGCCCTGCTCCTCACCAGCCTCGCCAGCTTCATGGGCGCGCTCGACAACCTCGTCGTCACCACCGCGCTCCCCGCCATCCGCGACGACCTCGGCGGCGGCATGGAGGACCTGGAGTGGACGGTCAGCGCGTACACGCTCACCTTCGCCGTCCTCCTCATGCTCGGCGCCTCGCTCGGCGACCGCTTCGGGCGCCGCCGGATGTTCGCCGTCGGCATCGGCATCTTCACCGCCTCCTCCGCCGCCGCCGCGCTCTCCACCGGCATCGAAGGACTGGTCGCCGCCCGCGCCGTACAGGGTGTCGGCGCCGCGCTGCTGATGCCGCTGTCGCTGACCCTGCTCTCCGCCGCCGTACCCGCCGCCCGCCGCGGGATGGCACTCGGCGTCTGGGGCGCGGTGCAGGGCCTGGCCGTCGCGTCCGGGCCGCTGGTCGGCGGGGCGCTGACCGAGCACATCTCGTGGCACTGGATCTTCTGGCTGAACGTGCCCGTCGGCATCGCCCTCATCCCGCTGGTCCGGCTGAAGCTGGCCGAGAGCCACGGCCCCAACGACCGCCTCGACATCCCCGGCACCGTGCTCGCCAGCACCGCGCTCTTCGGCCTCATCTACGCCCTGGTCCGCGGCAACGCCGACGGCTGGACCGCCACCCCCGTCCTCGCCGGGCTGATCGCGGCACCGGTGCTGCTGACCGCCTTCGTCGCGTACGAACTGCGCGCCGCGAACCCCATGCTGCCCATGCGCCTCTTCCGCAACCGCAGCTTCAGCGCCGTCAACGCGGCGAGCGTGCTGATGTTCGTCGGGATGTTCGGCTCGATCTTCCTGCTCAGCCAGTTCCTCCAGGGCGTCGGCGGCTACTCGCCGCTGGAGGCCGGCCTGCGCATGCTGCCGTGGACCGCGATGCCGCTGATCGTCACCCCGATCGCGGGCGCGCTCTCCGACCGCATCGGCGGCCGGCCGATCATCGCGGCCGGTCTCGCGCTGCAGGCGGTGGGGCTGGTGCTGTGGGCGGTGGCGGTCGAGGTGGGCTTCTCGTACGGGTCGATCCTGCCGGCGCTGACGGTGAGCGGCGTGGGCATGGCGATGTACTTCGCGCCCTCCGCCAACGTCGTCCTGTCCAGCGTCGCCCCGGAGGAGCAGGGCATCGCCTCGGGCGCGAACAACGCGCTGCGGGAACTGGGCGGCGCGCTGGGCATCGCCCTGCTGGCGGCGGTCTTCTCCGCCCAGGGCGGCTACGAGACGGGCCAGAGCTTCGTCGACGGCCTGACACCGGCGCTGTGGGTCGGCGCGGCGGGGGTGGGTCTTGGCGCCCTGCTGGCGCTGCTGATCCACAAGCACCGGGGCCCGGCGACGGCCGCGCCGCTTGCGGCGTCGAAGGAGGACCGTACCCCGGTGGGGGTCTGACGCGGCTGCTGCTCCTGGGGACCGCCCCGCGCTTCACCTGGCGCGGGGCGGTCCCGTACGCGCTGCGTTTCCGTCCGGGCGGAGGACGTGCCGATAATTGGTATCGAGGGGACCGCGTCAAAGCGAGTGTCCAGGAAGGTGCCGATGATGAAGCCCTTGAACCTCCTTTTGAACGTCCTGTGGCTGATCTTCTGCGGAATCTGGATGGCGATCGCCTACACGGTCGCCGCGCTGGTGTGCTTCATCCTGATCATCACGATCCCGTTCGGCATCGCGTCCCTGCGCATCGCCGGCTACGTCCTGTGGCCATTCGGCCGCACGGCGGTGGAACGGCCGGACGCGGGCACGCCCTCGGTCGTCGGCAACGTGATCTGGGTGATCTTCGCCGGCTGGTGGCTGGCCCTTGGCCACCTGCTCACGAGCATCCCGCTCTTCCTGTCGATCATCGGCATCCCCTTCGGCTGGGCGAACCTCAAGCTCATCCCGATCTCCCTGATGCCGCTGGGCCGCGAGATCGTCTCCACGGACGAACGCTTCGGCTACGCCCCCCGCTGACGACGGGGGGTCCCCGCGGGTACGCCGTACGCTCCCCGGGCCAGCGAACGGCCTGGGCCAGGGACGCCGGATGAGCGGGAGGCGCGCAGGGGGTGGTGTGACAATGCCCGGTTATCGACGCGGGCACGACCATCACCTTCCTGAAACCGAGCCTCCCGACGCTGCTTGGTCTCGTCCGGTACCTACCAACTACGTGGGGATACGCCCGAATCCACACAAGTCCTTGAACCGCAACCAGTTGCCAAGCAAAACTGCTGGTAGCAAAGGATGCTCCCCGCATACGCGGGGATGGTCCCCTCGCGGTCGGCGCCGCGCTCGACGTGCGGATGTGCTCCCCGCACACGCGGGGATGGTCCCCCGAGGTTAGGAAAACCCATGACGCATCGCTGTCCACACCGCCCACGCAGGGGTGGTCCCTGCCGACGTTCCGTCAGCGTCTACACGCCCGCGTTGCGCCCCGCCTGCGTGAACGTCAACGAGTCGGTAGCCGGTGAGTATGAGTGACTTCCTGCAGGTCTACACCGCAGCCGAGACCCGCGAAGCGGCCGTGGCGCTCGGGCGGAGTGTGACGCGGGCGCGGCTGGCAGCCGGGGTGCAGGTGGTCGGTCCAGTGGTGTCGCTGTTCTGGCACCAGGGAGAGTTCGGGGAGGGAGAAGAGTGGCAGGTCATCTTCAAGACCACTGCGGCCCGCTACCCGGAGTTGGAAGCACACTTGCTGGAATATCACCCCTGGAGCAATCCGGAGATCACAGCCATCCCGATGGCTGCCGGCTCCCAGCCCTACCTGGATTGGGTACGCCGCACCGTCGAATCCCCCGGCGACGAAACGGCCTGACCTACGCCCCTCGACGCAGCACCTCGGCCACAGCCTCCAAGGACCGATGCGGATGCAGTCGGGTCAAGAACGTCTGGATGCGTTGCCGGGGACGGACCGAGCCGACCCCTTCGGAGAGATCGATAGCCCTGCCGATCACTTGCGCCGACTGCTCGACCTCCCCGGCGTCGAAATAGGCGTACGCCAGCCAGGAGAGGTAGAGGGCCTTGTCCCTGGCTTGTGCGTCATCGAAGTCGGACAGCGCCGCCTCCAACTCCGGCACGGCGCGTAAGGGGCGGTGCAACTCGGTCCAGCAGCGACCCTTCATGATCCGCAACTCTCGCCCGTCAACCCACGAGGCCCACTCGGGGCCCGGTTCATCGTCGCTGCTGCTCAGGGCCTCCTCTGCCTGAGCGAGCGCAGCCTCCGTTTCCTTCGCCTCCCCGGCACGGGCATGAGCCCAGGCCCGGCGTTCGTGCAGCAGCCCGCGAACGGTGGGAGGCGCGTCGGAGCCCGCGGTACGGCACGACGCCACCGCGGTGGCCACGCCCGAAGATGCACTGCTGACCTGCTGATATGCCAGAAAGGCCAGAGAGTTGGCTTCGAGTGCGCGGTCACCGGCTTCGCTTGCCGCCTGGTGTGCCCACCGGTAGAGGATCGACGCCTCCCGCTGGTCCCCTGCATCAAACGCGGCCCAGCCGGCCTGTTGCGCCAGTTCGGAAACGATAGTGAGCAACTGCTTTCCGGTGGTCTCCGAATAACTGGCATGACGCATCAGACTCACCGTTCCGTCCAACTCGGTGCGGTAGATATGACGCGTGTCCGCCCCGCCAAGAACGTCGTCCAGGCGGCGAAGCCGAGAAGAGCGCAGTCTCAACTGCGCTACCTCACGGCGTCCGAGATGCGATCCCGCATTGCGCTCGGGGAGCATGCCGGCGATGCCTGCCACTCCCGATGCCGCGAGGAACCTTCTTCGCTCCACGTCGCCTCCTCCTCGACCGGCTGCTGCCCCGAATGCACGTGGGGAGACACGCGCCGCCCTCACCTCAGGTGCGGGTAACCGGCAAATATGTTCGGTGTGCGGCAGCGCGTCCAGTTGCGTTTGTTCCCACGGACGCGGTGCCAGGCCCACCAGATGCCCAGGGATGGCCAGGGCGTCCGCAATGCGCGTGATCTTCTCGTAGGTGGTGATCGCACCTTCGCCCCGGGCCAACCGCCCCACCCGTTCGGGCTTGATGTCGCAGGCATCGGCGATCTTCACGAAGCTGATTCCGCCCCATTGCCGAGCCAGCTTGAACACCTTGCCGAAATCATGACACCGCAAGGCGGCCTGCACATCGGCACGTTCGAGCACGTGCGGCGGAAGAGCGATTGGCGACATGCGTCCTGACATGCGATTTCCCCGCGATCTACCGCTTGCGGAGTGATTGCCGATCCGTCCGAGGAGTGTACCCACCATGGGTATCCCCTTCGTCGGGAAACGAGATCCCCAACGCTTCGCCCATGGTGTCGGACATGCAGATTCAGCAGGTGGATGGCGACGAGAAGGTGGTGGTGTGGCAGTGGAGGCGGCATCGGAGGTGTGTGGGGCTGGCTCGGGCGCAGTTGCGGAAGGCGTTGGCGGCGTGGGGGTTGGGTGAGTTGGAGTTCGCGGCGGTGGCGGTGTTGTCGGAGTTGGTGGCGAACGCCGTCGTGCATGCGCGGGTGTCGCCGGGGCGGGAGATCCGGACGCGGTTTCTGGTGGTGGAGGGCGGGGTGCGGATCGAGGTGCACGACGCCAGTGACCAACTGCCGGTGCCACGGCTGCCGGATGAGTCCGGTGGGTACGGGCTGGCGCTGGTGGCGGAACTGGCGGAGCGGTGGGGGGTGGAGGAGCGGGGTGGGGTGGGGAAGTGCGTGTGGGCGACGGTGACTTGTTCGGCCGGGGCGTCGGGCGGCATCTCGATGCGGTAGACCGCCGTCGCCAGGCTGCCGGTGACCGCGATACCGAGGGCCAGGCCCAGGTCGTACGCCGTCTGCCCCGTCGCCGCCGCCGCGCCCGCCTTCGGCGGGGGGCGCGCGGGCGCGGAGGAGGCACTGCGGCGAGGGGAAGAACTGACGCCGGAGGAGGCGGTGGCGGAGGGGTGCGAGTAGCGGGGCAAGAGGCAGGGGCCCTGCGCAACCCCACAGGTGGCGGTCGCCTCCCGATGAACGCCGCCGAGACGAACTCGCGAAATCACCCGCTGCGAATCGGGGCAAATCACCCCCGCGGGCCGACTTTCGCCCATCGGCACGCACAGGGCCGGGCCAGGACCCGCCACCGCCAGCCGCAGCGTCCCAGTGGAGAAAATCGGTCGTAACTCCCGGTAACTCTCGGCGATCCGGGCCGAATCGGTCCCCGGAGCCCGAGTTTTGCACCACGACATGCGACCGCCCGGCCCCCGACGCCACGCCCGCCCGGCGCCTCAACCGACACCCCCGCCCCGGCTCCCTTCCCGGCGCGGCGTCGCTCGGCGAACAGGGCAGGCCAACTCCGGGCAGCGGCCCTCCGTCCGCCGGGCTCCGCCTCCGTATCGCAGCGTTAGGGTGCCCGCTCCCCCCTGGGCCACCCTTAGCCGCCGTCTTTTACGGGCCGGAGTCCGCAGTCAGGGGTGGGGCGAAGCCCCATCGCGAAGCGACGCTCCTCGCAGCGAAGCGGAGGGAGCGCCCTTGACGGCGGACGCAGGCCCGCACACTCAGAAGTGGGGTGGCCCGGGGGGAGCCCCTGCGACGCCCTATTCCCTTCGCCGGCACCCCCGTACACCGGCCCACCCCACGCACCACCGCCAGCCCGGAACCGTACCCCCGTACCCGCCCTGCACAGACGCGACGTACCAGCTCAACTACCCCGCTGCCCCCGCGCTGTCAGACCAGCCGCATACCCTTGAGTGGGTGTGAGGGGATGTACGGTGCGAGCGATCCGTAGACCCCGCCCCCGGCCACCCCCTACCGCCCCACCCCCATCCGCCAGGCCACAGCCCCCGCCGCCGCCAGCCCTCCGACCGCCAGCACACTGCTCATCACAAACGGGTTCCCACTCCCCACCCCCGGTGCGAACCCCACCCCCACGTACAGCGTGACCCCCGTGGCGCCCCCCAACTGGTCCGCCGCCCGCTGGACACCCGAGGCGATGCCCGCGTCGGTCTCTGTCACCCCGCTCACCGCCGCGTACTGGAGGCCGATGATTCCGAAGCCCAGGCCCGCCGCGATCAGCAGCATCGCCGGGATCATCGCCAGCGGACCCCCCTCGACGTGGGTCACCAGCGCGAGCAGCAGCAATGCCAGCCCCGTCAGCCCGATCCCCGTCAGCGCGCACATCCGCGCCCCCCAGCGGCCCAGCAGGCGGGGTACCAGCACCGACGCCCCGATCAGGGTGAACGCCAGCGGCAGCATCGTCAGGCCCGCCTCCAGCGGGCTGAGGCCCCGGTGCTCCTGCAGGTAGTACGTGAACAGCAGGAACGACGTCGACAGCGCCGCGCTCAGCAACGCCGTCGCCAGGTTCGCCATCACCCGCGGGCCGTTACGGAAGAACCCCAGCGGCACAAGCGGGTTCGCCGAGCGGCGTTCCACTGCGGCGAACCCCAACGCCGCCAGCACCGCGCCCGCCAGGGACACCGGCGGCAGCCACGCCCCCGTCCCGTCGCCCTCCCCCGCCTCCACCACTCCGACCGCGAACAGCAGCGGTGCCGCGGTCAGCAGCAGTGAGCCGGGCAGGTCCATCGGGGTGCGGGCGGGCGGCAGGTCTGCCGGTACGAGAAGGAGCGTCGCCGCCAGGACGACGACGATGAACGGTACGGACACCAGGAAGATCCACCGCCATCCGAACAGCTCCGTGATCACCCCGGAGAGCACGAACCCCAGCACCAGCCCGCAACTCGCCACCGCTCCCCACACGCTCAGCGCCCGCGACCGCCGCGGGCCCTCCGGGAACATCAGCACCACCACCGCCATCGCCGCCGGCAGCGCGACCGCCTCGCCCGCACCCTGGAGCAGCCGGGCCGCCACGAGCCAGGCGAACGACGGCGCCAGCCCCGCCAGCAGCGACGCGAGGCCGAAGAGCGCGGTGCCGGACAGCAGGACGCGGCGGCGGCCCAGGACGTCGCCCAGCCGGCCGCCGAGCATGAGCAGGCCGCCGCCCGTGATGGTGTATCCGACGACCACCCAGGTCAGCTGGCGGTCGTCGGCCGCGAAGTCAGCGCCGATCGACGGCAGGGCGATGTTGACCACGGTCACGTCGACCGCGATGAGGAACTGCAGCATGGCCATGCAGCACAGCACCAGCCATGCGCGCGCCGGGGACGCGGAGTCCGCGCGCGCGGAAAGAATGCCTGAGAACACCTGGAAGCTCCGTTGCTCGGAAGACGAGTTCCGGGCAGCACAAAGAGGCCGCTCCGGTCGATCGATCACGAAGCGACGGAACTGTACGAGTGTGTCCACGGGGGCCCGCATATAGACGCAGATACGGGTCTACGGGTGTAAAAGTGACGTACGTCCCGCCGCTAGCGGGCCGTCCTCGTCACACCGGCGCAGCCGGCTCCAGAAGCACCTGACATGCGTCCTACGCTATCCCAGCCGCCCGTCAGTGCCCCAGGTCCCTGCCCGCCATGCGCTCCAGCCTGGCGATACGTTCCGCCATCGGCGGGTGTGTCGAGAACAGCCGCGACATGTTGCCCGAGCCCCGCCGGAACGGGTTCGCGATCATCATGTGGCTCGCCGTCTCGATCCGCGGCTCCGGCGGCAGCGGGAGCTGCTTCGTGCCCGCTTCGAGCTTCCGCAGGGCGCTCGCCAGGGCCAGCGGGTCGCCGGTGAGCTGGGAGCCGGTCTGGTCGGCCTCGTACTCCCGGGAGCGGCTGACCGCGAGCCTGATGATGCTCGCCGCCACCGGGCCCAGGAAGAGCACCAGGAGCATGCCGAACGGGCCCGGGCCGTTGCCGTTGCGGTCGCCGCTCGGGATCAGCCAGGCGAAGTTCACCAGGAACATCACCACCGACGCGAGCGCGCCCGCGATCGACGAGATGAGGATGTCCCGGTTGTAGACGTGCATCAGCTCGTGCCCCAGGACGCCGCGCAGCTCGCGCTCGTCGAGGATCTGCAGGATGCCCTCGGTGACGCAGACCGCCGCGTTGCGCGGGTCGCGGCCGGTGGCGAAGGCGTTCGGGGCCTGGGTGGGCGAGATGTAGAGCCGGGGCATCGGCTGGCGGGCCTCGTTGGAGAGCTCACGCACGATGCGGTACAGGTTCGGCGCCTCGATCTCGCTGACCGGGCGGGCGCGCATCGCGCGCAGGGCCAGCTTGTCGCTGTTCCAGTACGCGTACGCGTTGGTGCCGATGGCCACGACGAGCGCGATGACCAAGCCCGTACGGCCGAAAATGCTGCCGATGAGCAAGATCAGCGCTGACATGCCGCCCAGGAGCGCGGCTGTCTTCAGCCCGTTGTTCGACCGGTGCACGGTGTGCCCTCCAAAGCCTGCCGGCGCGAGTGTCGGCCGTCTCCTTCCAGTGGACCCCTCCCACGCACAGAACGCCCGGCCCACCGGGTAAGTTCCCTGGTCAGCGCAGATTCCCCGGGCGCCGCGCGGGTGAGGCGGCGTTACAGCAGGGCTTCGCCCGCAAAGCGGAGGACGAGCTGCGGTGCGCCCGAGAGCGCGACGCCGAGCGCCGCCGTCAGGCCGATGGCGCCGCGCAGCGGGGCGGTCAGGGTGGTACGGACCGGGGCGGGAGCGCCGTCCGGAGCCGCGGGCGCCGGGCGGAACAGCAGCGCCGTCCACTGCAGGTAGTAGTACAACCCCACCACCACGTTCGCCGCCATGACCACCGCCAGCCACCCAAGACCCGCGTCCACCGCGGCGCCCAGAACCGTCACCTTCGCGAAGAGGCCGATGATCCCCGGCGGCAGCCCGGCGAGGTTGATCAGGAAGAACGCCAGCGCCAGCGCGACCGGCAGCCGCGTGGCCGCCAGGCCCCGGTAGTCGGTGATCCGGCCGCCGCGGCCGCCCTTCGCGGCCACCGCGGCGACCACCGCGAAGGCACCGAGGTTCACCACCCCGTACATCAGGGCGTACGAGAGCGTGGAGCCCACCGCGCGCTCCGGTTCGTCGGCATAGGCCGCGGCGGCGATGGGGACCAGCAGATAGCCCGCCTGCGCCACCGACGACCAGGCCAGCAGCCGGACCGCGCTGTGCGGGGCGTCGACGCGCTGACGCAGGGCGGCGACGTTGCCCGCGGTCATCGTCAGCGCCGCCAGGACCGCGATCGCCGGGCCCCACACCTCGTCGTACGCCGGGAAGGCCAGCACGGTGACGAGGATCAGCCCGCTGAAGCCCACCGCCTTGCCGACGACCGAGAGATACGCGGCCACCGGGATCGGCGCGCCGACGTACGCGTCGGGCACCCAGAAGTGGAACGGCACCGCCGCCGTCTTGAACGCGAACCCGACCAGCGTCAGCACCACCCCCGCCGCCGCCAGCGTCTCCAGCCGCTCCGGCGCCGTCGCGAGCCCGTCGGCCAGCCGCGCCAGGTGCAGGCTGCCCCCGGCGGCGTAGACGAAGCTGACGCCGAGGAGCATGACGGCGGTCGCGGTGACGGAGGAGAGGAAGAACTTCAGCGCCGCCTCGGACGACAGCCGGTCCCCGCGGCGCAGGCCGACCAGCGCGAACGCCGGCAGCGAGGCGACCTCCAGGGCGATCACGAGCGTGGCCAGGTCGCGCGCGGCGGGCAGCAGCGCCGCGCCCGCGGCCGAGGCCAGCAGCAGGAACCAGAACTCCCCTGCGGGCAGCTTCGTCGCGCGCACGTCGTGCACGGACAGCAGCGCGGCGAGCAGCGCGCCCGCGAGCACCAGGAGTTGCACGACGAGGGCGAAGCGGTCGGCGGTGTAGCTGCAGACGTTTGGATCGTCGGTGAGACAGAAGGTGCTGCGGTCGCCGTCGAGGAGCGGCAGGAGCGCGAGCAGGGAGACGGCGAGCGCGGCGACCGCGCCCCAGCCGAGGAGGTGCTTGGCGCGCTCGGGCACGAAGAGGTCGGCGACCAGCAGCGCGACGGCGGCCACGGCGACGATCGTGGGCGGCGCGACGGCCAGCCAGTCGACGGACTGCACGACGGACTCGGCGAGGACCGTGTCCGCGGTCCCGCCGAAGGAGGGTGCGCCGGCGTGTGCGTACGTCATCAGCTTCCTCCCGCTAGGAGCTTCTGCACGGCCGGGTCGGTCAGGCCGAGGAGTGCGGCGGGCCAGAGGCCGGCGAGTACGGTGAGCGTGACGAGCGGGCTCCAGGCGGCGATCTCGTACCGGCGTACGTCCCCGAAGGCCGGCCGCTCCCCCGGCGTCCTGTCACCCATGCAGACGCGGCGGACGACGACCAGGAGGTACGCGGCGGTGAGCAGGGTGCCGAAGCCCGCGACGGCCATGGCGACCAGGTACGCCGGCCGCGGGAGCCCGGCGGCCGGGTCGTACGCCGCGAACATCGCCAGCATCTCGCCCCAGAACCCGGCCAGCCCCGGCAGCCCCAGCGACGCGACGGCGCCGAAGACGAGCAGCGCGCCCAGGCGAGGGGCGTTGCCGTAGAGGGCGGCGCCGGTGCGGCCTGCGAGGGCGTCGAGGTCGGTGGTGCCGGTGCGCTCCTTGAGGGCGCCGACGAGGAAGAAGAGCAGGCCGGTGATGAGGCCGTGGGCGATGTTGGCGAAGAGCGCGCCGTTGACGCCGGTGGGGGTGAGCGTGGAGATGCCGAGGAGCACGAAGCCCATGTGGCCGACGGAGGAGTACGCGATGAGCCGCTTGAGGTCGCCGCGTGCGCCGCTCCTGGCGAGGGCGAGGCAGGCGAGGGAGCCGTAGAGGATGCCGGTGACGCCGAAGGCGGCGAGGTAGGGCGCGTACGTCTCCATGCCGTCGGGGGCGATGGGCAGCAGGACGCGCACGAACCCGTACGTGCCCATCTTCAGCAGCACGCCGGCGAGGAGCACGGAGCCGACGGTGGGCGCGGCGGTGTGGGCGTCGGGGAGCCAACTGTGCAGCGGCCACATCGGGGTCTTCACGGCGAGGCCGACGCCGATGGCGAGGACCGCGATGAGCTGCGTGGTGTGGGTGAGATCGGCGCCGTTGTCAGTGGCGAGTGCCACCATGTCGAAAGTGCCGCCCTGGAACCCGACGAGGAGGAGGCCGAGGAGCATCACGACCGAGCCGAGCAGCGTGTAGAGGATGAACTTCCAGGCGGCGGCGGTCCGTCCGGCGCCGCCCCAGCGGGCGATGAGGAAGTACATCGGGATGAGCACCATCTCGAACGCCAGGAAGAAGAGCAGCAGGTTGAGGACGGCGAAGGTGGCGAGCATGCCGCCTTCGAGGACGAGCAGCAGCGCGACGAACGCCCGCGGTGAAGGACCGGCGGGCATGACGAAGTAGCCGTAGACCGCGCAGAGGAAGGTCAGCAGCGCGGTGAGGACGAGAAGGGGGAGCGATACGCCGTCGACGCCGAGGTGCAGCCGGATCCCGAGGGCCGGGATCCAACTGACGTCGGAGTCGGCCTGCATGGTGCCGGCATCGTCGTAGTCGAAGCCGGCGGCCAGGACGACGGACAGGACGAACACGGCGCCGGTGACGGTGACGCCGTGGCGCAGCACGGCCTGGTCGGGGCTCTTGCCCTTCAGCCCGGGCGGCGCGGGGAACAGGGCGGCCAGGGCGCCGAGAAGGGGGAGGACGACGATGGCGGCGAGGACGAGCTGCATCGCGGTGTGGTTCATACGCGGGTGACCTCCGCGGCTTCGGAGGACGGCCGGGGCGTGGGACGGATACGGCGGGCCGGGGGGCTGCCGGGGCGGTGCTCGGGCGGGCTGGTGTCCATGCGGCGTCAGCCTCCCGTGACCGACGTGGTGGCGACGACGACCGCGACGGCCAGGACGAGCGCGCCGCCGAGCAGCGCGCTGAGGTAGCTCTGCACGTTGCCGGTCTGCGCGCGGCGGACGGCGGCGCCGAGCAGCCGGGGCGCGGTGCCCGCGCCGCGTACGTACGTGTCGACGACCTCCCGGTCCAGGAAGCGGACCAGCCGGGCCGCGGCCCGTACCGGGCGGACGAAGAGCGCGGCGTACAGGGCGTCGACGTGGAAGCCGCGGGCGGCGTTCCGGTAGAGGGCGGGGCCGAGCAGTATGCGGCCGGGGTCCGTGGAGGTGCCGTCGGGGGCGGCGCCCGACGCGGGGGTGCCCTCGTCCGACGGGCTGCCGTACACCGCCTCGTGCGTGGCCTCGGCCTCCACCTCGGTGAGGGCCGGCTCGGCGTCGGGGTGGGCGGTGACCGCGCCGGCCGGGACCCGGGCGGCGAGCCCGGCGGTCTGCTTCCACGCCGCGTACGTCGCCGTCATGCCGACGAGCGCCAGCCCCGTACCGAGGACGGCGGTGGCGAGCGTCGGGGTGAGGGAGTGGTCGCCGAGCCAGTCCGGCAGCGTCCAGACGCTCAGCCCGAACGCAAGGGTGGGTACGAACAGCAGCCACAGCACGGCGTTCATGACGACCGGCTGGCGGCCGTGGTCGGGTACGGGTTCGCCGCGGCCGTGGAAGGCGAGCAGCCACAGCCGGGCGGCGTACGCGGCGGTGAGCAGCGCGGCGGCGAGCCCGGCGACCAGCACGGTCCAGGCCGCGGCGGCGGGGATGCCCTGGCCGGTCGCGCCATGTCCGGTGATTGCAGCTTCCGCGGCACCGAGGACGGCTTCCTTGGAGAAGAAGCCGGCGAAGGGCGGGATGGCGGCGAGGGCGAGGAGGGCGGCGGTCATCGTCCAGTAGGCGTCCGGCACGCGGTTGCGCAGGCCGCCCATCCGGGCCATCGCGGCCAGCGAGTTGGTGCCGGCGGCGTGGATGACGACGCCGGCGGCGAGGAAGAGCAGCGCCTTGAAGGCGCCGTGCGAGAGGAGGTGGAAGACGGCGGCGTCCCGGGATCCCGCGGCCAGCGCGCCGGTCATGTAGCCGAGTTGTCCGACGGTCGAGTACGCGAGCACGCGTTTGATGTCGTCCTGCGCGAGCGCGGCGAGCGCCGAGCCGACCATCGTGACGGCGGCCATGACCGCCAGCACCACCAGCGCGGCGGCCGAGGCGGCGAAGACGGGCAGCAGCCGGGCGACGACGTACACGCCGGCCGCGACCATCGTCGCCGCGTGGATCAGTGCGGAGACGGGCGTGGGACCCGCCATCGCGTCGGGCAGCCAGGTGTGCAGCGGGAACTGCGCGGACTTGCCCGCGACCCCGGCGAGCAGCAGCAGCGCGATGAGCGTGGGGTGCGCGAGGCCGTCACCGGAGCCGGCCGCGGTCACGATGCCGCTGATCCGGAACGTACCGGCCTCGGACGCGAGCGCGAAGATGCCGATGAGGAAGGGGACGTCGCCCAGCTTGGTGACCAGGAACGCCTTGAGCGAGGCGGCGCGCGCGACCTCCGTGTCCCAGTAGTGGCCGACGAGGAAGTACGAGCAGATGCCCATGATCTCCCAGCCGACCAGCAGCACCATCAGGTCGCCGGAGTAGACGACGAGGAACATCGCGGCGGTGAAGAGGGAGACGAGGGCGGCGTACGAGGAGTAGCGCGGGTCGTCGCGCAGGTAGCCGGTGGAGTAGATCTGCACGCACGAGGCGACGACGCCGACGAGCACGGCGACGAGCACCGCCATGCCGTCGAGGTGCAGCGCCAGGTCGATGGGTACGGAGCCGGTCGGGGTCAGCTCGGTGGCGGCGGTCACCGGCTCGTCGCCGCCCTGCCGCGCCGCCACGACGGCGGCGAGCACGGCGGCGGTCACGGTCGGCAGCACGGCCAGCGGCTGCACCATGCCCGGCGAGCGGCGGCCGAGGAGCAGGCCGGCGACGGCGCCGAGGAAGGGCAGCAGGGGGACGAGTACGGCGAGGGTGGTGGTGGTCACGCGGTGGCCTCCGCCTTCTTCGACGCGGTCCCGGACTCGCCGCCGGCGGTGGCGCCTGGGGCTGCAATTCCTGCTTCCGCGCCTTGGGCTGGGTCCTCCGCTCCGTCGCCGGTGCCGCCCGCGCCGGTGCCGCCCGCGTCCGTGTCGGCGAGGTCGCGCAGGCGGTCGACGGCGGAGGTGCCCCGGTTGCGGTACACCATCAGCACGATGGCCAGCCCGATGCCGATCTCGGCCGCGGCCACCGCGATGATGAACAGCGTGAACGACTGCCCGGCGCGCAGGGTGTCGCGCAGCCAGACGTCGAAGGCGACGAGGTTGAGGTTGACGGCGTTGAGCATCAGCTCGACGGACATCAGCACCAGGATGGCGTTGCGCCGCGCCAGCACGCCGTAGAGGCCGACGCAGAACAGCAGCACCGCCAGCACCGCCGGATACGCGAGATGCATCAGCCCTCCCCGCCGTCGTCGGCGGCCCCGGCGGCCTCTGCGGCCCCGGTGCTCTCGGCGGCGTCCTCGGCCGCGGACCCGCCGTCCTTGCGGGACAGCACGATCGCCCCCACCAGCGCCGCCAGCAGCAGCACCGAGAGCGCCTCGAACGGCAGCACCCAGTGCCGGAAGACACTGGCCCCCAGCAGGTCGGTGGTGCCCTTGGGCTCGTCGAGGTCGATCCACGTCGTACGGAACGCGTCCACCACCAGCGTCACCAGCAGCACCGCCGCCGCCCCCGCCACGCCCAGCGCCACCCACCGGTTGCCCGAGTCGGCGTCCGGCGAGCGGCCTATCGGCGCGCGGGTCAGCATCAGTCCGAAGAGCAGCAGCACGACCACGGAGCCGACGTAGATCAGCACCTGCACCCAGGCGACGAACTCGGCCGTCAGCAGCAGGTACTCGACCGCCAGCCCGCCCAGCGCGACCACCAGCCACAGGGCGGCGTGCACCAACTGCCGCGTGGTCACGGTGATCACGGCGGCGCCGAGGGTCACCAGACCGGTGAGGAGGAAGACGATCTCGACGCCGGTGGGCGACAGGAAGCCGTGGGTCTCGGCGGCGAGGGTCATGCGTCGTCGCCCTCCCCGGCCGGGGGCTCCCCCGCGTCCCGTACCCGCGCGGCCTCCGCCTTTTCCGCGGCCTCCGCCTTTTCCGCCGCCTTACGCGCCGCGCCCAGCTCCTTCGGCTCCTCCCCCGCCGGGTCCGGCGCGGGCGGGACCGGCACCGTCCACATCCAGTCCCGCAGCCGGTCGCGCTCGTGGGTCAGCTCAAGGATGTCGGTCTCCGCGTACTCGAACTCCGGCGACCAGAAAAGCGCGTCGAACGGGCAGACTTCGACGCAGATCCCGCAGTACATGCACAGCGCGAAGTCGATCGCGAAACGGTCGAGCACGTTGCGGCTGCGCTCGCGCCCGCCGGGGGCGGCGGGCGGCACCGTCTCCTTGTGCGAGTCGATGTAGATGCACCAGTCCGGGCACTCGCGTGCGCAGAGCATGCAGACCGTGCAGTTCTCCTCGAACAGCGCGATGACGCCGCGGCTGCGCGGCGGCAGCGCGGGCAGGGTGTCGGGGTAGTGCGCGGTGTGCGAACGCCGCGTCATCGTACGCAGCGTGACCGCGAGCCCCTTGGCGAGCCCCTTCACCGTCAGATCACCACCTTCACGATGCCGGTCAGCGCGATCTGCGCGAGGGCGAGCGGGATGAGGGTCGTCCAGGCGAAGCGCTGGATCTGGTCCTCGCGCAGCCTCGGGTACGTGACGCGCAGCCAGATCACGGCGAAGGCGAGGATCCCGGTCTTCAGCAGCGTCCAGAGCCAGCCGAGCCCGTCGGCGTACGGGCCGTGCCAGCCGCCGAGGAAGAGCACGGCGGTCAGCGCGCTGAGGACGACGATGCCGGCGTACTCGGCGAGCAGGAACAGCGCGAAGCGCAGCCCGGAGTACTCGGTGTACGCGCCGAAGATGATCTCCGAGTCGGCGACGGGGGCGTCGAACGGCGGGCGTTGCAGCTCGGCGAGCCCGGCGGTGAAGAACACCACGCCGCCGACGAGCTGCCACGGCAGCCACCACCACTCGAACCCGTCGACGATCCCGACGAGCGAGACCGTCCCGGCGGCCATGGCGACGGAGGCGGCGGCGAGCAGCATGGGCAGCTCGTAGGCGAGAAGCTGCGCGGCGGTGCGGAGGCCGCCGAGGAGGGAGTACTTGTTGGCGGACGCCCAGCCGCCCATGAGGGACCCGAGGACGCCGACGCCCATGACGGCCAGGACGAAGAAGATGCCGGCATCCAGTGCCTCGCCGACGCCGCCGTCGGGGTGGAAGGGGATGGCGACGAGGACGACGAGGTAGGGCAGGAGGGCGACGGCGGGCGCGAGCTGGAAGACCCGCCGGTCGGCACCGGCGGGGACGACGTCTTCCTTCTGTACGAACTTGAGCCCGTCGGCGACGAGTTGGGCCCAGCCGTGGAAGCCGCCGGCGTACATGGGGCCTACGCGGCCTTGCATGTGGGCCATGACCTTGTGCTCGGTCTGCCCGACGACGAGCGGAAAGAGCAGAAAGACGACGAGCACGCCGAGGAGTGTGACCAGGATTTCGAGCACGTCGTTCACGGGGGGTCACCGCCTTCGCCGTCCTCGGGGGCGGAGGGGGGTTCGCCTGCGGCGGGCTTGGCGGGTGGGGTGCCTTCGCCGGCGGCGGGGGTCGACTCGTCGTCGGGGCGGGGGCGTTGCCACGGGGCATCGGGCGTACGGGCACGGGAGCGCGGCTCCCGGCCCGCGACGGCGGGGCCGCCACCGGAGGCCCGCTGCGACGCGGAACCCTCACTCGCCGAAGGCGTGCGTCGTGCGCCCCGCGGCGGGCGCCCGGACTCCGAGGTCTCCGCGGACTCGTCCTCCGCGCCGCCACCGGCACTCCGCTGCGACGCCGAACCCTCGCTGGCCGAGCGCGCGCGTCGTGCGGCGCGGGCCGGGCGGCCCGTCCCCTCTTCGGCGGGGGGCGCCCCCGCGCCCGTACGGCGGTCGCGCGGTTCGTCCGGCCGGGTCGCCGGACCCTCGCCTGCGGGCGCCGCCTCGCCGGCGCTCCGCTGCGATGCCGAGCCGGCGCTTGCCGAGCGGGCGCGGCGGGGTGGGGCTTCGGTTCTGGTGCCCGCGCGGCGGGCGGGGCGGGTGGGAGGGTGGGGGAGGGTGCCCTTCTGAGGGCCCCAGTCGTTGGGGTCCGGGACGCCCGGGGGTTGCATCTGGCGCCGCTTCGGGCCGCCCGCGTGGGACTCGCCCGGCTCCTTCGCGCCCGGCCACGCCTTCGCCACCCGCGCCGCCAGGACGAAGTCCTTCCGCAGCGGGTGCCCCTCGAACTCCTCCGGCAGCAGCAGCCGCACCAGGTGCGGGTGGCCGGGGAAGTCGACGCCGAACATCTCGTGCGTCTCCCGCTCGTGCCACGCCGCCCCCGCGTAGACGCCCGTCGCCGTCGCCAGCGCCGGGGCCTCGTGCGGCACCGTCGTGCGCAGCAGCAGCCGGCGCGGCGGGGTGCCGACCGCGACGACGTGGGCGGCGATGCGGAAGCCCTCGGCCGGTTCGTCGACGGCGCTGAGCCAGTCGAAGAACGTGCAGCCCAGCTCGTCGCGTGCCGTCCGCAGCGCCTCGGTCCAGGTGGCCGCCGGTACGTCCACCGTCAGGACGCCGTACGCCTCCTTCGCCACCGCCTCCGGGCCGAACAGTTCCGTAGCCGGCCGTGGGAGCCAGCCCTCACCCTGCTCCGTCATCCGGCGTCCTCCGGCGGCTTCACCAGCCCGCTCGTCAGCGCCCCCACCGACGCCCCGGACGGCGATGTCCCGTACCGCTCCTCCAGCGGCTCCCGCGCGATCTTCTCCTGGAGCTTCAGGATCCCCTGCAGCAGCGCCTCCGGCCGCGGCGGGCAGCCGGGCACGTACACGTCCACCGGGATGATCTGGTCCACGCCCTTCGTCACGGCGTACGAGTCCCAGTACGGCCCGCCGCAGTTGGAGCACGCGCCGAAGGAGATCACGTACTTCGGCTCCGGCATCTGCTCGTACAGCCGCTTCACCGACGGCGCCATCTTGTCCGTCACCGTGCCGGACACCACCATCAGGTCCGCCTGCCGCGGGCCGGGCGCGAACGGGATGACGCCGAGGCGGATGAAGTCGTGCCTGGCCATCGACGCGGCGATGAACTCGATCGCGCAGCAGGCGAGGCCGAAGTTGAAGACCCACAGGCTGTAGCGGCGGCCCCAGTTGAGCACGACCTTCATCGGCTGGGGCGCCAGCCGCTGGAGCACGCCCACACTCTGCACGGGGGCGGGGACGGGGCCGGAGGCAGGGGCCGGGGCGGCGGCGGGGTTCACGTCCATTCCAGGACGCCCTTCTTCCAGGCGTACAGCAGGCCCACGGCGAGGAAGCCGAGGAAGATGAACATCTCCACGAGCGTCACCGCCCCGTACCCCGGCGCCGCGAAGACCGTCGCCCAGGGGAAGAGGAAGATGACGTCGACCGCGAAGATCACATACAGGAAGGCGTACACGTAGTAGCGGACCTGCGTGTGCGCCCAGCCCTCCCCGACCGGGTCCACCCCGCACTCGTACGTCAGCAGCTTCTCCGGCGTCGGCACCGCGGGCCGCAGCAGCCGGGCAGCGCCGAAGGCGACGCCGACGAAGAGCAGGCCCAGCACGGCGACGAGGCCGACCACCCCGTAGCCGTCGAAGTACCCGGCGGCGAGGGCGTCGGCGGCGAGCATGTCCGGCACGTCCGCTCCGCTCCTGACTGCTGTGGCTGGCTGACCCGTGCGCGTTCGGTCAGGACATCGACCTGTACGGGCAAGGAGTGTAGGCCCTGCCCCGGGCGCTGTGGCCATCCCGTGTACGCCACTTCCTGCGAGCCGCCGAAGGTACGGACCGCGCCCGCCCCCGCCGCGGGCCGAAGCCGGGCCCGAAGCGGAGACTTCTCCGCAAAGGGTGGGGTTAGCCCCCGTACGTTCCCCCGTACACCCCCCATGGCGCCCCCGCGCCCCGGCGCGGCACCCTGGGAGGATGACCCACAGCCGCCCTGGTGCGGAGCCGCCGGCCGAGCCGAGCGGCGACAAGCCGCTGCCCCCACCGCGCCCGCCGCTCAGCGGCACGACCTGGCTTGAGATCGTGCACCTGCTGGTGAACCTCCCCATGGCGATCTTCGCCTTCACCTACGTCTCGATCTGGCTCTACGCCGGCGCGCTGCTGTCGATCACCGTGATCGGCCTGCCGCTGCTGGCCGCGGGCCTCGCCGGCGCCCGCGGGATCGGTTCGTGGGAGCGCGCGCGGGCGCGGGCGCTGCTCGGCGTGCACGTCGAGGCACCGACGCCGATCCGGCGCAGCACGTACGGCGGATTCCTGCCGTGGCTGTGGGCGACGCTGAAGGACCCCGTCGGGTGGCGGACGACGCTGTACAGCGTGATGCGGCTGCCGTGGGGGGTCCTCACTTTCGCCCTCATGTCCGTGTCGCTGTTCGTCCTGTGGCCGCTGCTGCCCTGGCTGGCGCGCGGTCTGACGGAGGTGGACCGGGCGATGGTCCGCGGGCTGCTCGGTCCTTCCGACCCGCTGGAGCGGCGCATCAAGGAGCTGGAGGAGAACCGCGGCGTCGTGGTGGACACGGCGGCGGCGGACCTGCGGCGCATCGAGCGCGACCTGCACGACGGCGCGCAGGCCCGGCTCGTGGCCCTGGCCATGGGTCTTGGTCTGGCGAAGGAGAAGCTGCTGGAGGATCCCGAGGCCGCCGCCGAGATGGTCGGCGAGGCGCACGGCGAGGTGAAGCTCGCCCTGGAGGAGCTGCGCGACCTGGCCCGCGGCATCCACCCGGCGATCCTCACCGACCGCGGCCTCGGCCCGGCGCTGTCGGCCGTCGCCGCGCGCTGCACGGTGCCCGTCTCGGTGACCGTCGACCTCAAGGACCGCCCCGCGCAGGCCATCGAGGGCATCGCGTACTACACGGTCTCCGAGCTGCTGCAGAACATCAGCAAGCACAGCGGCGCGAAGACCGCGAGCGCCGACGTGTGGCGGGCGGAGGGGCGCATCATGGTGCAGGTCACCGACGACGGGAAGGGCGGCGCCCGGCTGGACGGCGGCACGGGTCTGTCCGGGCTGGCGGAGCGGCTGGGCTCGGTGGACGGGCTGCTGGTCGTGGAGTCGCCGGGCGGCGGTCCCACGGTCGTCACCGCCGAACTCCCCTGGCGCAACCGCGAGTCGCAGGCGCAGGCGCGCGCGTAGCCGCACCGACAGGGGTGGGGTTTTCCCCCGTACGGACAGACCGACCTGCTCCATGGCCCGCGCCGCCCCCGCCGAGGAGGCTGGAGGCACAAGCTCGACAGACCCGTCACCAGCGCTCCGGCAGAAGGACTTCCGACGATGGACAGCACCGCGTACGCACCCGAGGCCCGCCGCCCGCGGCTTCCCCTCGCCCTGCGCGCCCCCTTCGAGGCACGCACCTGGCGCGAGTTCCTCTACCACCTGCTCAGCCTGCCGGTGTCGATCGTGTTCTTCGTCTACACCATCACGATGCTGTCGCTCGGCCTCGGCCTGCTGATCACGTTCCTCGGCGTCCCGGTGCTCGCCGCGATGCTGGCCGGCTGCCGCGGCATGGGCTACTTCGAGCGGACCCGCGCCCGGCTGCTGCTGGGCGTGGACGTCGACGACCCGGAGCCGCTGAGCCGGCGGGCCTCCGGGTTCATGGGCTGGGTCGGGTCGCTGTTCCGCAGCGGCGAGTCGTGGCGGACGATGCTCTACGGGCTGCTGCACATGTTCTGGGCGGTGTGCTCCTTCGGCATCTCGGTGGCCGTGATGTTCTGGAGCTGGTCCATGGTCACGTACCCGCTGTGGCAGTGGGTCTTCCCGGCGCACTGGGGCCAGGACGGGCTCCAGGTCTACGGGAACGCCGAGGGCGACGGCTGGTACCTGGACTCGCCGCTGGAGCAGCTCTTCGCGGTCGGCGCAGGCGCGGTGTTCCTGCTCGCCTCGCCGTGGGTGGTGCGCAGCCTGTCGTACGTGGACCGGGCGATGGTCGTCGGGCTGCTGGGCCCGTCGAAGCTGGCGACCCGGGTGCAGGAGCTGGAGACGGACCGCGGGGTCGTGGTGGACACGGCGGCGGCGGACCTGCGGCGCATCGAGCGCGACCTGCACGACGGCGCGCAGGCCCGGCTCGTGGCCCTGGCGATGGACCTGGGGCTGGCCAAGGAGAAGCTGCTGGAGGACCCGGAGGCGGCGGCCGCGATGGTCGACGAGGCGCACGGCGAGGTGAAGCTCGCGCTCCAGGAGCTGCGCGACCTGGCGCGCGGCATCCACCCGGCGATCCTCACCGACCGGGGCCTCGGCCCGGCGCTGTCGGCCGTCGCCGCGCGCTGCACGGTGCCGGTCTCGGTGACGGTGGACCTGCTGGAACGGCCGGCGCAGTCGATCGAGGGCATCGCGTACTACACGACCTCCGAGCTGCTGCAGAACATCAGCAAGCACAGCGGCGGGAGCCGGGCCATGATCGACCTGTGGCGCGCGGAAGGACGGCTGATGATCCAGGTGACGGACGACGGCAACGGCGGCGCGCGGCTCGACGCGGGCTCGGGGCTCTCGGGCCTTGCGGAGCGGCTGGGCTCGGTGGACGGCCTGCTGGTCGTCGACTCGCCGCCCGGCGGCCCGACGGTGGTCACGGCGGAGCTGCCCTGGCGGGCGTGAGCGGTTCTACGGGGACGGGGCGGGCCCGCGGGCCGGCCACGTCCCCGTACGCCTGCCGCCCCTCCGCGCCCCGGCCCCGGATGTCCGCGCGGTCCCGTACGCCCGGCACCACCGCCGTTTTCCACCCTTTACCTGCCGTTATCCGCCTCCGGCACCTCCCCCGCCGCGGAATGCTGGGATGCTGGAGATCTACACATCTTCGTATGGGTTCGTAAGGGGGGCAACGGTGGAGGACAGCGTGCGGGTGGTCATCGCCGAGGATTCGGTGCTGCTCCGGGAGGGGCTCACCCGGCTGCTCACCGACCGGGGCCACGAGGTCGTCGCCGGTGTCGGCGACGGCGTGGCCCTGGTCAAGACGGTCGGGGACCTGGCCGCCGGGGGCAGCGCGCCGGACGTCGTCGTCGCCGACGTGCGGATGCCCCCGACGCACACCGACGAGGGGGTGCGCGCGGCCGTCCAACTGCGGCGCGAGCATCCGGACGTCGGTGTGCTGGTGCTCTCGCAGTACGTCGAGGAGCAGTACGCCACCGAGCTGATCGCCGGCTCCAGCCGCGGCGTCGGGTATCTGCTGAAGGACCGGGTCGCGGAGGTCCGCGAGTTCGTCGACGCCGTCGTGCGCGTCGCCGAGGGCGGCACGGCGCTCGACCCGGAGGTCGTCGCCCAGCTCCTCGGCCGCAGCCGCAAGCAGGACGTGCTGGCCGGGCTGACCCCGCGGGAGCGCGAGGTGCTGGGCCTGATGGCCGAGGGCCGGACGAACTCGGCGATCGCCGGGCAGCTCGTGGTGAGCGACGGCGCGGTGGAGAAGCACGTCAGCAACATCTTCATGAAGCTCGGCCTGGCGCCGAGTGAGGGAGATCACCGTCGGGTGCTCGCGGTCCTCACCTACCTCAACTCCTGACCGGGCCGTGCCCCGGCGCCCCGCCCCGGGCCCCGCTCCGGTGACAAGGGATTGTCACACCGGCGGATGGGGTCAAGAGGGGCATTAGATAGGGACAAAAAGGGATATAACCTGACGTCTCGCCACCGTCCAGTTTGCGGACGGACTCAGGAAGGCATGCCTAACCCGCGTACGATGTTCACTGGGTCAGGCGGTCGGAATCCCGTTCCCGAGCGGCCGCCGCGAGGGAGGTCCACGAAGGTGACCAGCGAGGTCAACAGCAAAGAGGTCAAGCGTCTGGACCGGGTGATCATCCGGTTCGCCGGTGACTCCGGAGACGGGATGCAACTGACCGGCGACCGCTTCACCTCGGAGACCGCGTCGTTCGGCAACGACCTGTCGACGCTCCCGAACTTCCCCGCCGAGATCCGCGCCCCCGCAGGCACGCTGCCGGGGGTTTCCAGTTTCCAGGTGCACTTCGCCGACCACGACATCCTCACCCCGGGCGACGCGCCCAACGTGCTGGTGGCGATGAACCCGGCCGCTCTGAAGGCGAACATCGGGGACGTTCCGCGCGGCGCCGAGGTGATCGTCAACACCGACGAGTTCAACAAGCGCGCGATGGCCAAGGTGGGCTACGAGGCGAGCCCCCTGGAGGACGGCTCCCTCGACGGGTACAGCGTGCACGAGGTGCCGCTGACCACGCTCACGGTCGAGGCGCTGAAGGAGTTCGGGCTGTCCCGCAAGGACGCGGGCCGCTCCAAGAACATGTTCGCGCTCGGCCTGCTGAGCTGGATGTACCACCGCCCCACCGAGGGCACGATCGGGTTCCTGCGGGCCAAGTTCGCGAAGAAGCCGGACATCGCCGAGGCCAACATCGCCGCCTTCCGGGCGGGGTGGAACTTCGGCGAGACGACGGAGGACTTCGCCGTCTCGTACGAGGTCGCCCCGGCGCAGTCCGCGTTCCCCGCCGGCACGTACCGCTCGATCTCGGGGAACCTGGCGCTGGCGTACGGCCTGATCGCCGCGGGGCAGCAGGCGGACCTGCCGCTCTTCCTCGGCTCGTACCCGATCACGCCCGCCTCGGACATCCTGCACGAGCTGAGCCGGCACAAGAACTTCGGCGTGCGCACCTTCCAGGCCGAGGACGAGATCGCCGGCATCGGCGCCGCGCTCGGCGCGGCCTTCGGCGGCGCGCTCGGCGTGACGACCACCTCGGGCCCCGGCGTCGCGCTGAAGGCCGAGACCGTGGGCCTGGCCGTGTCGCTGGAGCTGCCGCTGCTGATCGTGGACATCCAGCGCGGCGGCCCCTCGACCGGGCTGCCCACCAAGACCGAGCAGGCGGACCTGCTCCAGGCGATGTTCGGGCGCAACGGCGAGGCACCGGTGCCGATCGTCGCGCCGGCCACGCCGTCGGACTGCTTCACGGCGGCCCTGGACGCGGCCCGTATCGCGCTGACGTACCGCACGCCGGTGATGCTGCTCTCCGACGGCTACCTCGCCAACGGCTCCGAGCCCTGGCGGATCCCGGAGGTCGACGACCTGCCGGACCTGCGGGTGCAGTTCGCCGGCAAGCCGAACCACACCCTGGCCGACGGCACCGAGGTCTTCTGGCCGTACAAGCGCGACCCGCAGACCCTCGCCCGCCCGTGGGCGATCCCCGGCACGCCGGGCCTGGAGCACCGCATCGGCGGCATCGAGAAGGAGGACGGCTCCGGCAACATCTCGTACTCGCCGTCCAACCACGACCTGATGGTGCGCACCCGCCAGGCGAAGGTCGACGGCATCGAGGTGCCCGACATCGAGGTCGACGACCCGGAGGGCCCCTCGGGAGAAAGGGCGCGCACGCTGGTGCTGGGCTGGGGCTCGACGTACGGGCCGATCACCGCGGCCGTGCGCCGCGTGCGCCGCGCCGGCGACCACATCGCGCAGGCCCATCTGCGCTACCTCAACCCGTTCCCGGGCAACCTCGGCGAGGTGCTGGCCGCGTACGACAAGGTCGTCGTCCCCGAGATGAACCTCGGCCAGCTCGCGACCCTGGTCCGCGCCAGGTACCTCGTGGACGCCTTCTCCTACAACCAGGTCAACGGCATGCCGTTCAAGGCCGAGCAGCTCGCCACCGCCCTCAAGGAGGCCATCGACAATGGCTGAGACGACCGCCGAGGGACCGGCGATCGACGCCCTTTCGCTGATCCCCAAGGCCGAAGCCAAGCAGTCCATGAAGGACTTCAAGACGGACCAGGAAGTGCGCTGGTGCCCCGGCTGCGGCGACTACGCCGTCCTCGCCGCCGTCCAGGGGTTCATGCCTGAGCTGGGCCTCGCCAAGGAGAACATCGTCTTCGTCTCCGGCATCGGCTGCTCGTCCCGCTTCCCGTACTACATGAACACGTACGGGATGCACTCCATCCACGGCCGCGCCCCGGCCATCGCCACCGGCCTGGCCAGCACCCGGCGCGACCTGTCCGTCTGGGTCGTCACCGGCGACGGCGACGCGCTGTCCATCGGCGGCAACCACCTGATCCACGCGCTCCGCCGCAACGTCAACCTCAAGATCCTGCTCTTCAACAACCGGATCTACGGGCTGACCAAGGGGCAGTACTCGCCGACCTCCGAGGTCGGCAAGGTCACCAAGTCCACCCCGATGGGCTCGCTGGACGCGCCGTTCAACCCGGTCTCGCTGGCGCTCGGCGCGGAGGCGTCGTTCGTCGCCCGCACCGTCGACTCGGACCGCAAGCACCTCACCGAGACGCTGCGCGCGGCGGCGGCCCACCCGGGCACGGCGCTGATCGAGATCTACCAGAACTGCAACATCTTCAACGACAACGCCTTCGAGGTGCTCAAGGACCGCCAGCAGGCGCAGGAAGCGGTGATCCGGCTGCAGCACGGGCAGCCGATCCGCTTCGGCGCCGACGACCACAAGGGCGTCGTGCGGAACCCGGCCACGGGCGACCTGGAGATCGTGGAGGTGACGCCGGAGAATGAGGCGGACATCCTCGTCCACGACGCCCACGCCGCCACCCCGACCACGGCGTTCGCGCTCTCCCGGCTGGCCGACCCGAACACGCTGCACCACACGCCGATCGGCATCCTCCGGGACGTGAACCGGCAGGTGTACGACACGGAGATGGCGGAGCAGCTCGACGACGCGGTGCAGCAGAAGGGCAAGGGCGACCTTGCCGGGCTGCTCGCGGGGGGCGACACGTGGACGGTGCTCGGCTGAGCCGACCGCCGGCCGCGGGCTGACGGTCCCACGACCGCCGGTCCCCCGCCGCTACGACCCGGGCCCGGGCCTGAGCACCTCAGGCCCGGGCTTCGTCGTACCCCTCCCGGGCCGCGGTCACCGCGGGCACGCTGTCGTTCGCCCAGATCGCCAACGGCCGTACCCGCAGGGCCGCCTGCTCGCCGAGCGGGGTCAGCGAGTACTCCACGTGCGGCGGGATGACGGGCTTCGCCTCGCGCAGCACGAGGCCGTCCCGCTCCAGCGTCTGCAGGGTCTGGGCGAGCATCTTCTCGCTCACCCCGCCGATCCGCCGCCGCAGCGCGCTGAACCGCATCGTGCCCTCCAGCAGCGCGAGCAGCACCAGCACGCCCCAGCGGCTGACGACGTGCTCCATGATGTTCCGGGCGGGGCAGTCGGCCGTGATCACGTCCGGAAAGTCCCGCAGCCGGGGCGCCGCCTCTCCCTCTGCCTGCATGCTTACCTCCACACCAGTACCTTACGTGAAAGTGGGTACTTTCTCTCCGTAAGTATGCAGCTTACGGTGGTCGACATGAAGATCACCGTCACCGGAGCCACCGGACACCTCGGCCGCCACGTCATCGCCGCACTGCTGGAGCAGGTGCCCGCGGAGCGGGTGGCCGCCGTCGTACGCAGCAGGGAGAAGGCCGCGGACCTCGCGGCACGCGGGGTGGAGGTGCGGGTCGCCGACTACGACGAGCCGGCCACGCTGGCGGACGCCTTCCGCGCGGGCGAGCGGGTGCTGTTCGTCTCGGGCAACGCGGTCGGGCGGCGGGTGCCGCAGCACCGGGCCGTGGTCGACGCCGCCGCGGCGGCGCGCGTGGGGCTGCTCGCGTACACCGGCATCCTGGGCGGGCCGAAGGCGGACCTCCTGCTGGCGGACGAGCACAAGGCGACCGAGCAGCTCGTCCTCGACTCCGGCCTGCCGTACGCCTTCCTGCGCAACGGCTGGTACCACGAGAACTACACCGAGCACCTCGCCCCCGCCCTCGACAACGGCGCCGTCGTCGGCAGCGCGGGCGCCGGCCGGATCGCCGCCGCCTCCCGCGCCGACTACGCCGCCGCGGCCGCCGCGGTGCTGACCGGCGAGGGGCACGAGGGCCGGGCGTACGAGCTGAGCGGCGACACGGCGTGGAGCCTGCCGGAGTACGCGGCGGAGGTCGCCCGGCAGTCCGGCGCCCGGGTCGGCTACCGCGACCTGCCGCCCGCCGAGCACCGGCAGGTCCTGCTCGGCGCCGGGCTGCCGGAGGCGATGGCCGACGTGCTCGTCGACGTCGACGCGGCGGTCTCCCGCGGGGTGCTGGCCGGCACGTCCGGCGAGCTGTCCCGGCTCATCGGCCGGCCGACGACGCCGCTGGCGGACGCGGTCGCGGCGGGGCTCGCGGTGGTCTCGGCGACGGAGCGGCCGTAAGGACCCAAATGCTGATACAGATATGACAATGGGCTCTCGCGCCCGCTACCGTCGGCACGGCGCACGCCGTGCGGGCGGCGGAACGGGAGGGCGGCCGTGGGGTCATCAGGTGAAGCACCGGCGCGCGCGGCGAGCGAGGCCCGGCTCGGGCTCCTCTACGGCTTCGCCGCGTACGGCAGTTGGGGCGTCATCCCGCTCTTCTGGCCGCTGCTGGAACCCGCGAGCCCCGCGGAGATCCTGGCCAACCGAATGGTGTGGTCGCTGGTCGCGTGCATCCTGCTCCTGCTGGTGCTGCGCCGCTGGGCCTGGATCCGGCCGCTGCTGCGCGAGCCGCGGCGGCTGGCGCTGGTGGCGGGGGCGGCGGCGACGATCACCGTCAACTGGTTCGTCTACATCTGGGCCGTCAACTCGGGCCACGTCGTCGAGGCGGCCCTCGGCTACTTCATCAACCCCCTGGTGAGCATCGCCTTCGGCGTGCTGCTGCTGCGGGAGCGGCTGCGCGGGCTGCAGTGGATCGCGGTCGCGGTGGGCGCGGCGGCGGTCGTCGTGCTGACGGTGGGCTACGGGCGGCTGCCGTGGATCGCGCTGGTGCTGGCCTTCTCGTTCGGGACGTACGGGCTGATCAAGAAGCGGATCGGTCTTGAGGGCATCGAGTCCTTCGCGGCCGAGACGGCGGTGCAGTTCCTGCCTGCGCTGGTGTTCATGCTGATTCTGGGCGCCCGCGGGGACTCGACGTTCCACACGGAGGGGGTCGGCCACGCGCTGCTCCTCGCGAGCTGCGGCGTGATCACGGCGTTCCCCCTGATCTGCTTCGGCGCGGCGGCGGTCCGGCTGCCGCTGTCGACGATCGGCCTGATGCAGTACCTGGCGCCGACGCTGCAGTTCGTGCTGGGAGTCCTGTACTTCCGCGAGTCGATGCCGGCGGAGCGCTGGGCGGGCTTCCTGCTGGTGTGGCTGGCGCTGGCCCTGCTCACGTACGACGCGTTGCGCACGGCACGCCGCGGCCGGCTGGAGCTGCGCCGGGCGGAGGCGGAGGCGGAGGCGAGGGCGGCGGCTGCGGGCGGCGCGGCGGACGGCGAGGCGAAGGCGGAGCCGGCCGGCATGCCGGAAGCGGCGAACCCGGGCCGGCCCGCATGACCCACCGGCGGACCGGCCGGGAACCGGCAGTTCACGCCCACGCTCGCGCCTCGGCGTACGTGACGGCGGCGGCCTGACGCTCACCAGCCACGCGGCGGACGAGGCCGGCACCGGCGGCACCGACCAGCCCGGCCACTACCTGACGTACATCGACCCCGAGACCCGCGAGCTGACACCCTCGGCGTGCACGGCTTCGCCGAGCGGCTCGACGTCCACGTCGGCGGCGACGGCCGGCTCCGCGCTGAACACGCCTTCTCCGTCTTCGGCATCCCGTTCCTCGTCCTGCACTACCGAATGGACCGCAAGACATGACGCCCGACGCCTGGACCCCCGTCACCACCGGCGAGTCCGGGGCCGCCGTCTTCCGCAGCGCGGACGGCACCCGCTACGCCAAGCACGTACCCGCGACGGACCCCGCCGGCGCCGCCGCACTCGCCGAGGAGCGCGACCGCGTCGCCTGGCTGGCCGGCCAGGGCGTGCCGGGGCCCCGCGTCCTCGACTGGCACTCCGACGGCACCGGCGCCCGCCTGGTCACCGCCGCCGTCCCGGGCGTCCCCGCCGACCAGTTGCCGCCCGGCGACCTGCGGGCCTGCTGGAGCCGCATCGCGGAGGCCGTACGCGCCCTCCACGCGCTCCCCGCCGCCGACTGCCCGTACCGCAGGGACCTGGACGACGTGATCGCCACCGCCCGCGACGTCGTCGCCCGCGACGCCGTCCAGCCCGACTTCCTGCCCGAGGAACAACAGCACACCCCGCCCGCGGAGTTGCTGGCCCGCCTCGAACCCCAGCTCCCCCGGCGCCGGAAGCAGGCCGCCGGCGACACCGTCGTCTGCCACGGCGACCTCACCCTGCCCAACATCGTCCTCGACCCCGGGACCCTGGAGGTGTCGGGCTTCGTCGACCTCGGCCGCCTCGGGCTCGCCGACCGCCACAGCGACCTGGCCCTGCTCCTGGCCAACTCCCGCGAGACCTGGCCGGACGAGACCGAAGCCTGCGCCCAGGACGCGGCGTTCGCCGAGCACTACGGCACCGCGCCCGACCCCGACCGCCTCCGCTTCTACCTCCACCTCGACCCCCTCACCTGGGGCTGACCCCTCCCGGAGTTGGGTGCCGTTATGGATCCCGTAACCGAGATCGCCCGTGCCCTGGGAGCCTGCATCCTGCTCCAAGAGGGCGTGGCGGTCGTGGCCGACCCCGATGGGTCGTGAGCAACTGCCTCCGGAGTTCCAGGAGAACGCCGTGATCGGCCTCACGAGCGCGGGAATCGACCTCGCGCCGACCCGAGCAGTGGCGTTACTGCAGATCAGAGCATTTGGCGAGGAAATACCGCGAAGTGCATGGCCGTTGCAGGCTGGACGGCCGCCCGCCGGGCCAGGTGCGTATGCGACAGGAGTAACGCCTCGTTCACAGATGTCTCTTGAGCGTCTAGAGTGACGCACGCCCCCCTCAGTAGTGCCTTATGACGCCTGAGGAGCAGTGAATGTCCGCACGAAATTGGGTCGCCACACTGGCGAGCACCGCCCTGATCGCCGGCCTCTCCACCGTCGCCGCCAACGCCGCCGACAATCCCACCGTCGGCGCGATCCCGCCGGTGTCCCACTGTGGCACCGAGGCATCCGGATCCGGCAACAACGGCTTCGTCGACTATGCGCAACTGACCACCGCTCTCCGGCAGCTTGAGACCAGCACCGGCGGCACCGTCGACGTGGAGGTGGCCGGGTACTCCAACAAGGGCCGCGCCATCCACACCGCGCGCGTCGGCGAGGGCGACAAGGTCGTGTACGTGCAGACGCAGATCCACGGCAACGAGATGCACGGCACCGAGGCGGCCCTGGAGCTGCTCAAGCAGTGGGGCTCCAACAGCCCGGAGGCCAAGAAGCTACGGGAGAACGTCACCGTGGTGGTCGTCCCCCGGCTGAACGTCGACGGAGGCGAGCTCGACCAGCGGCAGAACGACATGACCTGGAACGAGGTCGTCGCCGACTTCCCGCAGCTGGCGGGTGCGTCCCCGTCGTGGAACTACAACTCCCGGGTCGGCGGTTTCGACATCAACCGTGACTTCCACCCGAACCTGGACTACGTTCCCGCCGCCGAGGACTTCCCGGGCAACAGCGCCGACACCGGCTGGTACATCACTCCCGAGGCGCAGACCTCCCGCAATGTCTACCGTTCGCTGGAGCAGGAGTTCGGCACGGTCGATTACTTCGTCGACCTGCACAACCAGTGGTCCTGCTACGCCACCGATGACATGGAGAGCATGTCGCCGCTGTCCATCTCGGCCAAGTTCATCGACAACCCGGCCGAGTTCGGCAACTGGCCCAAGTTCGACCTGGACGCCTCCAAGCGGGCCAACGTCGCCGTCTACCAGGCGCTCCAGGAGCGGGGCGAGTCCTCCTACGGCAAGCTGACCCTGTACCCCCAGTCCACCAACCTGCCGGGCACCGCGCTCGGTTCGTACCAGCTGCGCGGCTCTGCGGTGGTTCTCTTCGAGACGTCCTCGCAGACCCAGTACGACGGCATGAAGCGCAACGGCATGCTCGCCAAGATAGTGGAGACCGGGCTCGGCGGCCTGGTCGACGCCGTCGCGGACGGCTCGGTGAACTCCCTCGACACGGGCGTCTACGACACCATCCCGAACCGCGTCACGCTGCCTTCCGACGGCCCCCGCGCCTGACGGACCGGACTGCCCGCGGCATCGCCCGGTGGTCCGCTTCTCCCCTGGCTCCGCACCGGCACTTCGGTCCGGAGCCGGGGGAACCACCGCCCTGCCGGGAGATGCCGCTTCATGCCCGCCGGACCGCGGACCCGCCCTGCGCCGCGGCGAGCGCCGCGTCGGTACCGGCGGCGGCCAGGTCACTTCGACGGCGGCTTCACCGCGGTCTTCCTGGTCCCCGCCGACTGACCCTCACGCCGGAGTGCCCGCCCTGATCAGCCGGACGTGCGCCTCCTGGAGCCCCTCCGGGAGCGCGTCCGGGCTGAACCATTCCGCCGCCAGGATCTCGAAGCCGTCGAGCTTGAGCGTTCCGCCCACGTGCAGTGCCTCGTACGCGATCTCCGCGCGGAGGCGGTAGCCGCTGGTCACCTGGACCAGCCGGCCGGGTACGACGTCGAGGCCGGTCTCCTCCCGGACCTCGCGCACGACGGTCTGCGGGAACTCCTCGCCCTTGACCGCGAAGCCGGTCGGCAGGCCCCAGGGGCGGGAGTCGGGCCACATGCGGTGCTTGAGCAGCAGCACCCGGCCCTGTTCGTTCCGCACCACACCCGTCACGCCGATCATGAACTTGGCCTGGGTGAGCCACAGGATCCGCCACTGCAGGGGGCCGCGCAGGAGTTTCCAGGCCCGGGCGACGACACGCTTCATATGCCGCATCTTGTCAGGAGTGGTCCGCTTCGCGCCGGGCTCTGAGGGTGCGGACCTTGTGGCGGTTGCCGCAGCGCTCCATGGAGCACCAGCGGCGGCGGCCCGGGCGGGAGGTGTCGGCGAAGAGGAGGTAGCAGCGCTCGCCAGCGCACTCGCGGATGCGGTGGGCGTACGGGCCGGAGAAGAGGTCCACCGCGTCGCGGGCGACCGTCGCCAGGAGCCGGGCCGTCGTCGCAGGTCCCGGGGCCCAGGACGGGGTGCCGTCGGGAGTGAGGCGGGGGGCCAGCGGGGGTTCGGCCGCGGCGGCGTTGAGGACGGCGAGGTCCGCGGCGGGGAGGGGGGCGGCGTGGGCGCGGGCCTGGGTGAGGCGGAAGAGGGCGTCGCGCAGGTGGCGTACGGCCGGTACGTCGTCGTCGGTGACCGCCAGCTCCGGCACCGGGCGCAGCCTGCTCGCCGCCGCCCACGCCGCGACGTCCGCGGGGGTGTGCAGCACCTCGTACCGCGTGAAGGGGCCCGGGCCGCCGGTCGTCAGCAACTCCAGGCTGAGCGCGCCCGGATCGAAGCGGAAGACCTGGCCGTCCGGGGGTCGCATCTCGATGCCCGGGGCGCGGGCGCTTGCCTCGTCCACCATGTAACCAGTATAACCGGTACATGGTTCCCACGCACTGGAAGCTCGTCATCGACGCCACCGACCCGCACGCCCAGGCCGACTTCTGGGCCGCCGCCCTCGGCTACGAGGTGGAGGACAACAGCCCGCTCATCGAGCAACTCCTCACCGCGGGCGCCGTCCCCGAGGACGTGCTGACCCGCCACCGCGACCGCCGCGCCTGGCGCACCGCCGCCGCCGTCCGGCACCCCGACGACCCGTACGACCCCACCTCCGGCACCGGACTCGGCCGCCGGCTGCTCTTCAACCAGGTCCCCGAGCCCAAGCCCGCCCACAAGAACCGCCTGCACCTCGACCTCCACCCCGAGTCCGGGCGGCGCGAGGAGGAGACGGCCCGGCTCGCGGAGCTGGGGGCCGCCGTCGTACGGCACGTGAAGGAACAGGGCGGCGAGTGGACCGTCATGACGGACCCGGAGGGGAACGAGTTCTGTGTGCACTGAGCTTGTGCTTTATCCACCGGTCCGTGATCGTTCTTTGATGCTCTCGGGCCGTTTGGCGGTTTTGCCGACGTTGTGGTGGGTGGCGGGGTGTCGGTTCTTGGAGCCGGGAGGGCGGCCGGGGCCTGGCCGGGAGGGTTTCGGTGCACGAGCCGGGCAGGTCAAGTGCGGGCGGAGGTTTCTGAACCCCCGGCGGACTCGGGCCGGGGTCAGACGGCCGGGCTGAGCGGGTCGTTCCCAGGGGTGGCGGAGATCCCCGGCTGCCTCACGAAGGAGGCGGAGCTGGGTGTGGGCGGCGATCACGAGCCAGGTCCAGCGGTCGGCGGCCGCGGGGGCCCGGAGCTTAGGGCGGGTCCAGCCCAGGGTCTGCTTGATCATCCGGAAGGTGTGCTCCAGATCGAAGCGGCGGAGGAACGCCTGCCAGCGGATGTCGATGTCGTCGCCGGCCAGGCCGGTGGCTGAGGACCACAGCCAGACCGGGAGGGGATCGTTCCCGCCGGGCAGGCGGTCGACCTGGAGCCGGATCTGGGTGCCCTCGATGACGGGGAGCTCGGCGGTGTGGTCGATCCACGCGGAGCGAGTGGTCAGCCTGGGGTGGATGCGGTTCCAGGCCATTGCGCGGGCGGTGCCGTAGCGGTCGGTGACCTGCACCGTTGCCGCGTCCGGGTCACCCCAGGTCTCCGGTTTGGCGAAGCGGAACTCCCCGCCGTGCTTCGGTGGACGCCCGCCATAGGGGTGGGCGAGGTGGAACTCCTCCCGGGAGGGCGCCGGCCGGCGCATCACGCGGTCCGCCCGCATCCGCCCGAGGACTTCCACCGGGAGCCCCGCCAGGAGGTGGGCCATGCGCGGGGCGTCGTAGCCGGCGTCGAAGACGACCAGGACCTCGCGGTCGCCGGTCTTCCAGCGGCCCATGCCGATCAGGTCCTCGACGATCCGGCGGACCTGGGCGGCGGTGACCTCGGCGACGTCGTCGGCCGGGCCCAGCCGGACAGCGTCCAGGAGCTGGCACCAGGATGTGCGGCCTGTCTCCAGCGCGGCCACGAACGAGTAGGGCCAGCCCGGCACGAACTGGTCCGAGGACCGGCCGCTACGGCCGTAGACGTGACAGAACAGGCGCTCTGGGCTGGTGGAGGCGTCAGGGCGGAGCCAGTGGGTGACGTCGACAGCGAGGACCAGGCGCCCGTCGGCGGCCCTGGGCTGTGGCAGGCCGGCCAGTACCTGCCGCAGCCGGGGCACGTCGATCTCCCCGCGGTTCAGCGCGGAGTACATCGCGCCGTGCCCGCGCCGGTGTTCGGCCGTCAAGGTCAGGTCCACCGGTGCGGTTACCGGACCGTCTTTGCACAACAGCGCGTCGGCCAGCTCGAACAGCGCGTCCCCGCGGACGGTCAGGCAGTCGAAGAAGTCGTCCCGGAAGTGTGACGCCAGCGCGAACGGGCCCCGCCCGGCTTCGTGATGCAGCAAACTCGTTCCCCCACGGCCTTTGTGCTGGTCAGTGCATCCTTGGTCGGAGCACAGGATCAGCCGAAGGCCGTGACCACGTCCGGTGAATCCCCTACCGAGTGACCGCGTACGGGACGCCGTTCGAAGCCGGTGGATAAAGCACAAGCTGAGAGCCTGTTTTCGATCCCTGGTCGGTCGGCGCGGCGACTATCCGTCCGTCGGCCGGGGTTCTGAAGCAGGCAGGTGGCTATTGCGTTATGAAGGTGAGGGTTCGTCATACTGAGGAGGCTTCGTGTCGCTCGATCATCTGCCTGAGAACGTTAGTAGTCTTTCCATGCAGCAGCCTGCGGTGCTGGAGGAGACCGGTGACTCGCGTTTCCTGACGTCTCCGTCACCAAACAGCCTTGAGGGGTAACCCCTCTCATCTGCATCAGGTGTGGAACGACTCTGTACAGGCTGGCCTAAATAGCCATCGTCGCGACGACGGCTATATGCACACGCATACGGAGTGGCGGGTGTCTCCGTTGGGTGGGGGACCGCCAGCAGCACTACTGCGTGGCAAGGGTTCATGGGGCCAGCGTGAACTTCGGCAATCTTATGGGGCATTATGGATCGCGGATGCTGTTCTCCAGAGAGGGCTTGACATGATTCATCGGTCACGTGGAGAAACCTGGGCACCGCTGTGCCCGCAGAATCGTGTAGCGGAACATATCTCGGGGGAATTGCCGTGGTACTCGTAGCACCCTCAAGGTCCGCTGCCACCGTACTCGGGTCCGCCTCAGCGGGAGGGGCGGCCAATGCGCAGTGCCGGTGCTGGGCGAGCAGCCTTGACTCCAGGGGCTTTTGAACCATGTAGACAGTTGATGCGTTGTGGTGAGGTGAGAAGCAGTCTTCTGTTGGAGGGTCCATGCCTTTGAGTGACTATCTGCCCGCCAATGTGGATGAGCTTTCGTCTCAGCAACGGGCGGCGCTGGAAGAGACCGGGGACTGGCGGGTTATGTCATCTCCGTCGCCGAATAGCTTGCGTGGAGACGATGCGCAGCTGCATCGGGTGTGGAACGATTCCGTGATCGCTGGCCGTGACGGCCACGATGTTGACCTGGAATATGTTCGAGAGGAGGTGGACTGGCGCACGGCTCATGGCGGAAGCAGCGAGGAGAACTTTCAACTGGTGACTCGCGTGCACGGGGCAGGCATCGACTTCGGCCGACTAGTGAGTGTCCATGGGTCCGCAGATGCTGTAGTGCAAAGTCGACTGAACGCAATTCACCGGTCGCATGGAAATACTGAGCCCCCTGCTTATATCCCGCCACCGCAATACTCCCCCGGAGTGGCGATGGAACTTATGCCGCCTGGTGCGGCGGCACGGCGTTCCGATGCTTCCCAACCAGAGCAGCTTCCTGCCTATGACGGCGGTGGGCACCGGCCCACCGCCGCCCAAATAGAGGCGTACGAGGCGGCAGCCAGCGACCGGCCGGTGATGGTCATGACCTCGGAAGAGCAGCAGATGAGGGCTGCTTTGCGTGCCTCCCTTGACGATCGTCAAGGCGCCTCGCAGCGACCGGTGCCTGCTGCGCAGACGTACCAGCCCTCGACTTCGAGGTCGCCCAGCCGGTAGGTTCCCAGCATTTCCCCAGACCAGAATTCGAACAGGGGGTTTGGGTGGCAAAGTCGGCCGGTCAACAGCTGCCGGTTCGACCTCGATGTTGCCGGTCGCGCTGGGAGCGCGAAGCCGCTGACAGGGAGCTGTTTCCAACCTCACCGTGAGGTCGCGAGTTCCAGGAACAGGGTGGCGCGGATGATGTCGGTGATGCGGCGGCCGGTGCTGCAACGCAGCTTGCGCAGCAGGCGCCAGCTCTTGAGGATGGCCATGGCCTGCTCGCCGAGCGCGCGGATCTTCGCGTGGGCGCGGTTGACAGCTTGCTGACCAGCGGAGAGCTTGTGCCACCGGCCTCGGAAAGGCACGCGAACGGTGCCGTCGGCGCCTTGGTAGCCCTTGTCGGCCCAGCAGGGCAGATCGGCCGCGGCCAGGGCGGCGATGATGCCGTGGGTGCGGGCGGCCTTGAGGTCGTGGATAGCGCCGGGCAGCGCGGGCGAGGCCCACAACAGCTTCCCAAACGGATCGGTGATCACCTGCACGTTCATCCCGTGCCGCTTGTGTTTCCCGGAGTAGAAGGGGCGGTCGGCGGCGGTGCGGTCGATCGGCGGCAGGGTGCCGTCGAGGATGACGTACGCCTTGGTGGCGGCAGCTTGTCTCGCCTTGCTGAGGGTCGGGGCGAGCGGGGCGAGGACCTCGATGGCCTCGGTGACATAGCGGTGCGTGGTGGCCAGGCCGACGCCGAGCCGGCGGCGGGCTGGGCGAAGGTGTGGCCGCAGCGCAGATGCGCCAGGGCCAGCAGAAGCCCGGCGGCCGCAGGTCAGGCGCCGCCAGCGGGTGCCGTTCATGCGATGCCGGGCGGCCAGCTCACGGCGTAGCAGCCGCAGTGCGGAAATGGACAGATCCAGCCCGGACGGGTAGACAGCACAGCGAAGCCCCTGGCAGCGACGGTTGATCTTGATCGGCAACCTATCTACCAGGAGCTTCGTCGTTCCGTCAGCCGAACTGCCCAACATCAACGGCAGGTTGGAAGAGCCGCCGTGAGTCCTGCGATGCGCGGGACCAGGTTCGTCGTCAGCCGGGCGACGTCCGGCAGAGTCTTTGAACTAGGAAGACCGACCATGCGTAGTGCCTGGCAGTCCCATGCGTCGATCCCGCGTTGAAGGGAGCGGGGTGATACTCGCCGTGTGGAGGCAGCCTGCTCGTGGTGAGGAGGCTCGGTTGATAAGAAAGGGTGATTATGCCAGAGAGTCTGTCTGTGGCCGAGCTGGAGGAAGCCGCATATGAGCGCTGCTTTCTCGACGACCCGCCGTACAGTATGCGCGGAAATGACCCCTCAGCTGCACCAGTTGTGGGATTACTATAAGGCTTCCGGGATACGGAACGGCGACGCCGGTTTGACCGCAGCATTTTTGGCCCCTGAGCTGTTGCCGATGGCGGAGCAACGGGTCGCCGACGGCACTGCACGGGAGGACAGCGTTGAAGACGAGCACGCGCACCTCGACAATGTAAGGAGACGGGCGCAGACGTTCGGCGCTCTGGTGGCGGAACGTGGGTCGGAAGAGGCCGCCCTGGAATATCAGAGGCAGCGGTATGCACCGATAGAAACCCGGGCACAATGGGAGGCGCGTGCTGCGGCGGAAGCCAGGGCCCGAATGATGGAAGCGAGGGCTGCGGCCCAGGCCCAGATGCCAACCACCCGTTCGTGGAACCCGGGTGGGGCGGTCTCTCCGCTCAGTGCTGAGGGCCTGGCATCTGCCCGCTCCTTGCCGGCGCATCCGTACTCTCGTGAACCGATTCCCGGACATGAGCTGCCGCCTGCGTACAGGAGCCGATCGAACTCGCCGTCCCCGTCCCGGCGCTCCTCTGGCGGCAGGTGAGTGCCGGTACTTGATCCCAGGCGAGCCGTTCGCCATCTGCGATGCCGAACGGGTCTGGTTCGGGTGGTTGGCCGGTGTGGTGGAGGGGACGCTTTGCTGGTCGGGCGGACGGTTCGTCGGCGGCAGTGGGAGGACCGATGCAGTGTGCCTGTTCAACCTCGTGTGGGTGATGGGGCGTTGGGCTGACAGCGCGGTGAAGCCGCTGGTAGATGGGTTTTCGACCAAGAGAACCGTCGCCACCAGAGGCTTCGCATGCTTCTCTACCCGTCCGGGATCGACGTGTCCAGCTCCGTTCTGAGCTTCCTGTCCGCCCGGCTGCGGGAGCTTCGTCGGCAACACGGCACCCGCTGGAGGCGGCTGACCCCCGGTCGTCAGGCCCTGCTCACCCTCGCGCACCTGCGGTGCGGGCACACCTACGCCCAGCTCGCCGCCGGGTTCAGCGTCGGCACCGCCACCGCCTACCGGTACATCGCCGAGGCCGTCGATGTCCTGGCCGCCCCCGCACCCACTCTCACCGAGGCGGTGAAGACCGCCGCCACCAAGGCATTCGTGATTCTGGACGGCACGCTGCTGCCGATCGACCGCATCGCCGCCGACCGGCCCTTCCACTACGGCAAGCACAAGAGGCACGGCATGAGCGTGCAGGCCCATCACCGACCCGGCGGGACGGCCAGCAAGCCGTCAATCGCTCGCACGCGAAGATCCGCGCACTTGCCGAACAGGCGATGGCCACCCTCAAGACCTGGCGGCTTCTACGCAAGCTGCGGTGCTCCACCACCCGCATCACCAGCTCGTCCAAGCCGTCCTCACCCTGCACCTGACCTGCTCAAATTGAGGATGGAAAACGCTCAGGCTTTCGGTGGCGGTAGGAGAGTGGCGCTCAGGGCCGGGATCCAGGCTTGCTGATCTCTTGGTGGCACTGCTGACCGTCAGTGCCGCAATGATCAGCCGCGGTGGGCTTCGCGGGAGGCTGGCTGACCGCTTCTGCGGGTGAGTCGTCTGGTCATGAGGGTGATGGCGGCCCAGGTGATGAGGGTTTCGGAGTGCTGGACGAGGCGTTCGTAGTCGCGTGCGTGGCGGCGGGCGTGCATGATCCATGCCAGGCTGCGTTCGACGACCCAGCGGCGGGGCAGCACGACGAAGCCGGAGGTGTCTTTCGGGCGGCTGACCGGTTTGATGGTCAGGTTCAGGTGTTTCTTCGCCCAGGTGATGAGGTGTCCGGCGTAGGCGGAGTCGGCCCAGACGATGGTGATTTCGGGGTGCATCAGCCGCAGGCGGAAGAGGACTTCCTTCGCGGCGGCGGAGTCGTGGAGGTCGGCGGGGGTGACCATGACCAGCAGCGGCAGGCCGCGGGTGTCGACCACCAGGTGCCGCTTGCGGCTTCCCGGCGTCGTAGCCGCGGGAGTCGTGGCCGACGGTGGAGGCGGCCTTGACGGACTGCGAGTCGATGACGGTGGCGACCGCGCGGTGTCCTTTGCCCATCTCGCGGCGGATCCGTGCGGCGAGTTGGTCGCGGATCTGGCCGGTGACGCCGGCGGCGGCCCAGCGGGCCATGAAACCCCAGACCGTGCGCCATGGAGGGTAGTCCAGCGGGAGGGACCGCCATTTGCAGCCGGTGTCGACCACGTAGCGGATGGCGTCGACGATCTCGCGGCGGGGGTGCTTCTCCGGCCGGCCACCGGCGGGTGTGTCGCAGGCCGGGACCGGAAGCAGGGGCTCGATCAGCCCCCACTCTGCGTCGGTGGTGTCGGAGGGATAGCGGCGGCGGCGCATGGCGGGGTGTCCTCAAGGCCGGGGGCTGCGGGGCGCCCGGCAGGAGTCCCAGGACACGTGCGCCCCCCAGCGGTCAGGGGTGGGTGTGGATCATGTCGAGGGTGGATTCGATGGAGTTGAGCTGGGCGACGATGTACTTCGCCCACTTGTCACCCGGGTGGGCCCTGGCGTGCGGGCCGACGGTGCCGGCCAGGAACCGGCGCAGCTCGGTGAGCTTCTCCTTGAGGACCGCCCGCTCGTATGCCTGAAGCGCCGGCCGTTCGGCGCCGAGCTGGTAGCCGTCCGCACGTGTCCAGATCAGCGGAGGCCAGCCCTTCTCCTCGGCCTGGTCCTTCAACGCCGCCAGCCCGGAGCGGGTCTGGCTGGCGGACAGGCCGCTGGCGCGGGTCAACTGGGGAAACAGAAGTCCGGCCGGGCGTGCCTCGAAGAGCACGAAGCGGATGGTGTCGGCGTGCCGCCGGGCGGCATCACCGCGGCGCCGCGAGGCGCGCGGCATCGTTATTCGCCCCGCAGGATGCGGGCAAGCGCCTCGTCCATGTCGACCTTGCCGGTGTCCACCGCGGTCTCGATCCAGTCGAGCGTCGCGCGGACGCGGGCGACGTTCTCGTGGACGATGGTGCGTTCGTCGTCGGCGAGCTGCCGGTCGCGCAGGCCGGGGACGGTGCGGCCGGCCGCGGCGACGAAGGCGTGGCAGGCGGTGACCAGGTCCAGGAACTCCACCGTCTTCTCGATCTTGCGGATCGCCGGTGCGACCTCGCTGGTGCCCTCGTCGAGGTCCTCGCGGGCCTGCCGGTGGCGCTCGTTTTGGGCCTGGTTGACCTGGAAGCGGGCGGTGTCGTCGCTCATCGCCTTGAACGCCACGTCCGGCCGGCGCAGAAGATGGGCGGCGGTGCTCGCCGCGACCGTCTCATCGCGCGTGAACTCCTGCACCACCCGGGACTTCTCCGCCTCCGGGACCCGGGCGGCGACCTGGGGGCGCTTGAGGAAGTCGGTGGTGACCGTCGCGGCGACGTCCTCGTCCCGGGCGAGGGAGTGGATCGCGGTGACCTTCTCCTGCGCGGAGACGGGGTTGTCCACCTGGCGGCCGACGCGCCGGCTGGCGTCGTCCGCGGTCCATCGGCTCTTGCCTGCCGGCGGGGCGTTGACGGCCGCGAATCGCTCGGCCTCGTCATCGATGCTGGCCAGGATCCGGTGCGACCGGCACCGGCAAGCCACCGGGCCCCGCACTCCGGGCACTCGACCCCACCGGCGCCATCCCGCTCGAACGCCACCCGCTTCCGCAGCCGACGCTCAAACCGCCACTGCCTGGCACGACACGACGCCGAGCAGAACACCGCATCACGCCGCACACCAACTCGCAGCGGCTCGCCACAAGCCCGGCAGTCCTTCTCCCCGACCCACCCGGCGCCCTCGGACACCACGCCACCGTACGGCCCCAGACTACGCAGAACCGGGGTATCAGAAACAGCTTCTGACGGGGGCGCACGCGAAGGCCGCCGCGTGCCGGGGAGGCGCGCGGCGGCCCTTGCGGTGCGGTGCTGCGGTCAGCCCGCGGCGGCCTCCAGGGCCTCCGGGGTGACGGCGCCGACGTAGACCTTGTCGTCCGTGATCAGCACGTTGACCAGCCGGCTCTCGAAGACCCGGCCCGCGTCCGTCTTGTCGGTGAAGAAGTCGAGGGCGGCCCCGACCCCGTCCTCGCTCAGCGTGCCGCCGGGCAGCGAGATCTCGGCGATCGAGCCCCAGCCCTCGCCGTGGACCTTCACGTCCTCCAGACCGCCGGCCTTGCCGCCCCCGGCCCAGTCCCCGCCGGCCCAGTCGCCGCCGAAGCCGCCGAAGCCGCCGAAGCCCTTGCCGAAGTCCCCGCCGTGGCCCTCGCCGAAGCCCTCCCCGGGATCCTTCTCGGTCACGTCGGCGCCCGCGGGCGGCGCGAACAGGTCCGCGTCCGGCTTGTTGAAGTCGACCTTCGTGAAGCCGGCGTCCAGGACCGCCTTGCCGTCGTCCGCCGTGAGCGCCACCCGCAGCGGCACGCCGTTGTCGGCGTCCACCGCGATCGTGACGTCCCGGACGGTCGACTCGTCCTGCTTCGGCGTCAGCCGCAGCTCGTACGCGTCCTGCCCGGCCACCTGCGCCGTGCCGGCGACGTCCACGTCCGTCGTCCCGTCCGCGGCCTTCAGCAGCCGCTCCGCCAGCTCCTGCGGGGTGGCGTCCTTCAGGTCCTTCGGCAGCCCGAGGCCGTGCTCCTTGGCGTCCTTCTTCCCCGCGTCCTTCGGCAGCGTGGAGTGGGACACCTCGTCCGAGCCGCCGCCGAACGTCCACAGGTCCTTGCCGTTGCGCACCACGGTGCGGTCGCCGTCCGAGCCGGTGAGCGTGACCCGCTGCTTCTCCGGGCCGTCGGCCGCGACGTGCAGCTTGGTGTCGCCGGCGAGCAGCCGCGAGAGGTCCGCACCTTCGCCACCGCCGCCGCCGAACGGTATCGAGGGCAGGCCCAGGTCGGTGCTGACCTTCACCGTGCCGTCGACCGACTCGACCTCCGACGCCAGCGCCTTGGCGATCAGTTCCTCGGCCGTCACGTCGTCCTTGCTCGGTCCTTCGTCCTGGGCGAGGGCGGGCACCAGGCCGATGGTGGCGGCGGCGAGCCCCGCGATGCCCAGGGGCACCCCGTACCGCACCGCCTTTCTGCGCCGGGCCGCGGCGAGGTCCGCGGCGCGGTCCTCGGCCTCGTCGGCGGGTCGCTCCGGTGGGATCAGTGCCATGGGAAGTACCTCCGTCTCCGCGATGGTCCGCGGAAAGTCATTCGCTGCGTCACGGCTTCCCCTCCATCACAACAAACCGGAAGGACCGTGGCGTCAGCCCCTGGGTGCAGCTTCGATTACTCCTGTCGTATGACGGCATCCGCCCCGAGAGGGGGGACCACCCTGACCCTTGTACGGGCCATCCGCCCCCGGACCGCGGCCCGCACCGCTACCCCGCCCGGTCCACCACCGCGTCGCACAGCCCCTCCAGGGCCGTCCGCGCCGGGCACGCCGGCAGCGCCGTCAGGATCGCCCGCGCCTCCGCGGCGTACCGCACGGTGTCCCGCCTGGCCTGCTCCACCGCCGGGTGGACCCGGAGCCGGGCCAGGGCCTCCGCGTGCCGCGAGTCGTCCGTCAGGTCGTCGGCGAGCAGCGCCGCCAGCTCCAGGTCCGCCGGCTCGCGGTGGCGCTGGGCGGCGGCGCGCAGGTGCAGCACCGGCAGCGTCGCGACGCCCTCGCGCAGGTCGGTGCCCGGGGTCTTCCCCGACTCGGTGCCGTCGCTGGTGATGTCGAGCAGGTCGTCCGCGAGCTGGAAGGCGATGCCGATGCGCTCGCCGTACTGCGTCAGCACCTCCACCACCGACTCGTCCGCGCCCGCCGTCAGCGCGCCGAAGCGGCCGGAGACGGCGATGAGCGAGCCGGTCTTGCCGGCGAGCACGTCCAGGTAGTGGTCGACCGGGTCGCGGCCCTCGGTCGGCCCCGCGGTCTCCAGGATCTGCCCGGTGACCAGTCGCTCGAACGCCTGGGCCTGGATACGGACCATCTCGGGGCCCAGGTCGGCGAGGAGCCGCGAGGCGCGCGCGAAGAGGAAGTCGCCGGTGAGGACGGCGACGGAGTTGGCCCAGCGGCTGTTGGCGCTGGGGACGCCGCGGCGTACGGCCGCCTCGTCCATCACGTCGTCGTGGTAGAGCGTGGCCAGGTGCGTCAGCTCGACGACGACGCCGGAGGGCGCGACGCCCGGCGCGTGCGGATCGCCGAACTGCGCGGCGAGCATGACAAGCAGGGGGCGGAATCTCTTGCCGCCCGCGCGGACGAGATGCCGCGCGGCCTCGGTGATGAACGGCACATCGCTCTTCGTGGCTTCGAGCAGCCCCTCTTCGACGGCCGCCAGTCCGGCCTCGACATCGGCTTCCAAGGCTCGGTCCTGAACGCTGAGCCCCAAGGGCGCGACCACGGTCACGAGGGCTCCTCCTGTCTGCAGACGTTCACGTGGAACAGATTGTCGATGTGTCGTTAGCAACCACCATGCACCACGTTCGCAGCGTATCCGGTCACGCGACGATCACGTCGGGCGGCTTCCTCTAGGCCGACCTGGGGGTCGTAACCTGAGGTCCCCAGCCCGCCGACCACGATGAGGCAGGACCCCGCGATGGCCGAGCACAGCCCGCTCGACGTTCCTGAAGGCGATCCCTTCGGGCCGCACAACCTTCCGTACGGTGTCTTCTCCACGCCCGCCGGCACGACCCCCCGCGTAGGCGTGCGCTACGGCGATCACGTCCTGGACACCGCCGCCGTCGCGGCGGCCCTCGGCTCCCCGCACACCGCGCTGCTCGCCGCCCGGACGCTGGCGCCGCTCATGGCCGCGGGCCGGCCGGTGTGGCAGGCCGTACGCGCCGGGGTGACCGGCTGGCTGACCGACCCGGCGCACCGCGACGCCGTCGAGCCGCACCTGCACGCGGTGGACCGCGTCGCGCTGCACATGCCGTTCGAGGTCGGCGACTACGTCGACTTCTACTCCAGCGAGCACCACGCCGCCAACGTCGGCCGCATCTTCCGCCCCGGCGAGGAGCCGCTGACGCCCAACTGGAAGCACCTGCCCATCGGCTACCACGGCAGGTCCGGCACGATCGTCCCGTCCGGCACGCCCGTCGTACGACCCGCGGGGCAGCGCAAACGCGCCGCCGACGACCCGGCCCGCGGCCCCGAGTTCGGACCCAGCATCCGCCTCGACATCGAGGCCGAGGTCGGCTTCGTCGTCGGCGTACCGTCGCGGATGGGCACGCCCGTGCCCCGTACCGCCTTCCGCGACCACGTCTTCGGCGTCTGCCTGGTCAACGACTGGTCCGCGCGCGACGTCCAGCCGTGGGAACAGCGCCCCCTCGGCCCGCACCAGGCCAAGTCCTTCGCCACGTCCATCGGCACCTGGATCACCCCCCTCGACGCCCTCGAAGCCGCCCGCGTCGCCCCGCCGGAGCGCACGCACCCGCTGCTGCCGTACCTCGACGACACCGGTCCCGACGCCCCCGACGACGGCTACGACCTGCGACTTGAGGTACGGATCAACGGCGAGCCGGTCTCCCGCCCGCCGTTCGCCTCCATGTACTGGACCGCGGCGCAGCAGTTGGCCCACATGACGGTCAACGGCGCTTCCGTACGCACCGGCGACCTCTACGCCTCCGGCACCGTCAGCGGTCCTGAACCCGATCAGGTGGGCTCGCTGCTGGAGCTGACGAAGGGCAAGGGCCCGTGGCTGGAGGACGGGGACACCGTCGCCATCGACGGCTGGGCCCCGGGTCCGAACGGCGTGCGGATCGCCCTCGGCGGAGTCCACGGCCAGGTCAAGCCGACCGGCTGGACCCCGCCGCAGGGATAGGCGGCTGCGGGGTCTGGGGGCGGCGCCCCCAGACCCCGCCGCTCAGCGGACGAACACCCCCGCGTTCCCGGCCAGATCCAGGAAGTACTGCGGCGCCACGCCCAGCACCAGCGTCGCGGCCAGGCCGACGGCGATGGCGGTGACGGTGAAGGCGCTCGGCACGGTCACCGCGGGGCCCTCGGGACGCGGCTCGCTGAAGAACATCAGCACGATGACGCGGACGTAGAAGAACGCGGCGATGGCCGAGGCGATGACGCCGACGACGACCAGCGGCGTCGCGCCGCCGTCCGCCGCCGCCTTGAACACCGCGAACTTTCCGGCGAAGCCGCTGGTCAGCGGGATGCCCGCCATCGCCAGCAGGAACACCGCGAAGACCGCCGCGACCAGCGGCGAACGCCGGCCGAGCCCCGCCCACTTGGACAGGTGCGTCGCCTCGCCGCCCGCGTCCCGCACCAGCGTGACGACGGCGAACGCGCCGAGCGTCACGAAGGCGTACGCGGCCAGGTAGAACAGCACCGAGGAGATGCCCTCCTCGGTGGCCGCGGTGACACCCGCGAGAATGAACCCCGCGTGCGCGATGGACGAGTACGCCAGCAGCCTCTTCACGTCGGTCTGGGTGATCGCGAGGATCGCGCCGATGACCATCGTGATGATCGCGACGCCCCACATCACCGGCCGCCAGTCCCACTTCATGCCCGGCAGCACGACGTACAGCAGCCGCAGCAGCGCGCCGAACGCGGCGACCTTGGTGGCCGCGGCCATGAAGCCGGTGACGGGGGTGGGGGCGCCCTGGTAGACGTCCGGGGTCCACATGTGGAACGGCACGGCGCCGACCTTGAAGAGCAGGCCGAGCAGCACCATCGCGCCGCCGATGAGCAGCAGCGCGTCGTTGCCCATGGTGTCGGCGAGCGCCGGGGTCATCTTCTGCGGGTTGCCTGCGACGACGTCGGCGATCTCGGCGTAGCGCACGCTGCCCGCGTAGCCGTAGAGCAGCGCGACGCCGAAGAGCAGGAACGCCGACGAGAAGGCGCCCAGCAGGAAGTACTTCACCGCCGCCTCCTGCGACATCAGCCGCTTGCGGCGGGCGACGGCGCAGAGCAGGTACAGCGGCAGGGAGAAGACCTCCAGCGCGATGAAGAGCGTCAGCAGGTCGTTCGCGGCCGGGAAGATGAGCATGCCGCCGGTCGCGAAGAGCAGCAGCGGGAACACCTCGGTGGTGGTGAACCCGGCCTTGACCGCGGCCTGTTCCGCCTTGCCGCCGGGTACGGCGGCGGCCTCGGCGGCGAAGGAGTCGACCCGGTTGCCGTGCGCGACCGGGTCCAGCCGGCGCTCGGCGAAGGTGAACACCCCGAGCACGCCGACCAGCAGGATGACGCCCTGGAGGAAGAGCGCCGGGCCGTCGACGGCCAGCGCGCCCATCGCCGCGGTCTGCGCCTCGTCGGTGCCCTTGCCGCTCGCGGCCTGCGCGACGATGACGCCGAACGCGCTGCCCATGGCGATCACGGCGAGGAAGACCTGCGTGAAGTACCGGTGCCGTCGCGGGACGAACGCCTCGATGGCGATGCCCAGCACGGCCGCGCCGATGACGATCAGCGTGGGCGCCAGCAGGTCGTACTCGATGTGCGGCGCCTTGATCTTGTCGACACCGTCCTGCGCCATCCACAGGCTGTGGACACCCCTACTCATGCGCGGCCTCCACAGGGTTCACATCGGGCTCCGGGTCGGACTTCTGCACGTCGGACATGGTGTGCTCGACGGCCGGGTTGACGATCTCGGTGAGCGGCTTCGGGTACACGCCGAGGCCGATGAGCAGCGCGATCAGCGGCGCGACCACCAGCACCTCGCGCACCCGCAGGTCGGGCAGCTTCGCGACCTTCTCGGTGACCGGCCCCGTCATCGTCCGCTGGTACAGCACGAGGACGTAGATCGCGGCCAGCACGATGCCCACGGTGGCGATGATGCCGATCGCCGGGTAGCGGCTGAACGTGCCCACCAGCACCAGGAACTCGCTGACGAACGGCGCGAGCCCCGGCAGCGAGAGCGTGGCCATGCCGCCGATCAGGAGGGTGCCGGCCAGCACCGGCGCCACCTTCTGCACGCCGCCGTAGTCGGCGATGAGCCGCGAGCCGCGGCGGGTGATGAGGAACCCGGCCACCAGCATCAGAACGGCGGTGGAGATGCCGTGGTTGACCATGTACAGCGTCGCCCCGGCCTGGCCCTGGCTGGTCATCACGAAGATGCCCAGCACGATGAAGCCGAAGTGGGAGATCGAGGCGTACGCGATCAGCCGCTTGATGTCCCGCTGCCCGATCGCGAGCAGCGCGCCGTACAGGATGCTCACCAGCGCGAGCACCAGCACCACCGGCGTCGCCCAGTCGCTCGCCTCGGGGAAGAGCCCGAGGCAGAAGCGGAGCATGGCGAACGTGCCGACCTTGTCGACCACCGCGGTGATGAGCACGGCGACCGGCGGGGTGGACTCGCCCATGGCGTTGGGCAGCCAGGTGTGCAGCGGCCACAGCGGCGCCTTCACCGCGAAGGCGAAGAAGAAGCCGAGGAAGAGCAGCCGCTCGGTGTTCGTCGAGATGTCCAGGTCGCCGTTGCCGCGCGCCTGGAGGATCTCCTGGAGCGAGAACGTGCCCGCGCCGAGCTGGTCGTCGGTGACGACGAAGAGGCCGATCACCGCGGCCAGCATGATCAGGCCGCCGGCCAGGTTGTACAGCAGGAACTTCACGGCCGCGTACGAGCGCTGCCGCGCCGCCTCTTCCTCGCCGTGTTCGTGCGCCTTGTCCCCGAAGCCGCCGATGAGGAAGTACATCGGGATGAGCATGGCTTCGAAGAAGATGTAGAAGAGGAAGACGTCCGTGGCCAGGAAGCTGACGATCACCATCGCCTCGACGGCCAGGATCAGCGCGAAGAAGCCCTGGGTGGGGCGCCAGCGGGAACTCTTGGTCTCGACGGGGTCCGCGTCGTGCCAGCCCGCGAGGATGACGAACGGGATCAGCAGCGCCGTCAGCGCCACCAGCACGACGGCGATGCCGTCGACCCCCAGCTCGTATCTCACCCCGAAGTCGGCGATCCACGCCCGCGACTCGGTGAGCTGGAAGCGGTCGCCGTCCGGGTCGTACCGGACCGCGATCACCGCGGCCAGCACCAGCGTCGCCAGCGACACGCCCAGCGCGAGCCACTTGGCCAGCTCGCGCTTGGCCGCGGGCACCGCGGCGGTGGCGATCGCGCCCACGGCCGGGACCGCCGCGGTGATCGTCAGCAGCGGGAACGTCGAAGAAGCAGCATCAGCCATGGATAATCAGACCGCCCTCATCAGCAGGGTGGCGGCGATGAGGACCACCGCGCCCCCGAACATCGAGACCGCGTAGCTGCGGACGTAGCCGTTCTGGACCCGCCGGGTCCTGGCGGAGAGCCCGCCGAACGCCGCCGCGGTTCCGTTGACGATGCCGTCGACCAGCTTGTGGTCCAGGTAGACCAGGCCGCGGGTCAGGTACTCGCCGGGCTTGACCAGCGCCACGTGGTTGAAGTCATCCTGCAGCAGGTCGCGCCGGGCGGCGCGGGTGAGCAGGGAGCCGCGCGGTGCGGCGGCGGGGACCGGGCGGCGGCCGTACTGCAGCCAGGCCACCGCGACACCGAGGACCATGCAGGTGACGGTGGCGCCGGTGACGATGCCGACGCTCAGGCCGTCCGGCAGGTGCCCGTGCTCGAAGCCGGTGACCGGCTCCAGCCAGTGCACGAACCGCTCGCCGATGTCGAAGAACGCGCCCGCGCCGACCGAGCCGATCGCCAGCACGATCATCGGGATCGTCATCGTCTTCGGCGACTCGTGCGGGTGCGGCTCATTGCCGTTCGCGTCCGGCTCCCAGCGCTTCTCGCCGAAGAAGGTCATGAGCATCACGCGCGTCATGTAGTACGCGGTGAGCGCCGCGCCCAGCAGCGCCGCGCCGCCCAGGATCCAGCCCTGCGTACCGCCCTTGGCGAACGCCGCCTCGATGATGAGGTCCTTGGAGAAGAAGCCCGACAGGCCCGGGAATCCGATTATGGCCAGATAGCCGAGGCCGAACGTCACGAACGTGACCGGCATGTACTTCCTGAGGCCCCCGTACTTGCGCATGTCGACCTCGTCGTTCATGCCGTGCATGACGGAGCCCGCGCCGAGGAAGAGCCCGGCCTTGAAGAAGCCGTGGGTCACCAGGTGCATGATCGCGAACGCGTAGCCGATCGGGCCGAGCCCGGCGGCCAGGATCATGTAGCCGATCTGCGACATGGTCGAGCCGGCCAGCGCCTTCTTGATGTCGTCCTTCGCGCAACCGACGATCGCACCGAAGAGGAGCGTGACCGCACCGACGATCGTGACGACGAGCTGCGCGTCCGGCGCCGCGTCGAAGATCGCGCCGGAGCGGACGATCAGGTAGACACCCGCGGTCACCATCGTGGCGGCGTGGATCAGCGCGGAGACCGGCGTGGGGCCCTCCATCGCGTCGCCCAGCCAGGACTGCAGCGGCACCTGCGCGGACTTGCCGCACGCCGCGAGCAGCAGCATCAGGCCGATCGCCGTCAGCTTGCCCTCGCTGGTCTCGCCGACCGAGTTCATCACCGGCTCGAACGCGAAGGTGCCGAAGGTGACGAACATCAGCATGATCGCGATGGACAGGCCGACATCGCCGACGCGGTTGACGATGAACGCCTTCTTCGCCGCCGTCGCCGCGCTCGGCTTGTGCTGCCAGAAGCCGATCAGCAGGTACGAGGCGAGGCCGACGCCCTCCCAGCCGACGTACAGCAGCAGGAAGTTGTCCGCGAGGACCAGCAGCAGCATCGCCGCGAGGAAGAGGTTCAGATAGCCGAAGAACCGGCGGCGGCGCTCGTCGTGCTCCATGTAGCCCACGGAGTACAGGTGGATGAGCGAACCGACGCCGGTGATCAGCAGCACGAACGTCATCGAGAGCTGGTCGAGCTGGAACGCCGCTTCGGCCTGGAACCCCTCGACCGGAATCCAGGTGAAGAGGTGGCTGTGCAGCGCCCGCTCCTCGCCGTCCTTGCCGAGCATGTCGGCGAAGAGGACGAGGCCGAGGACGAAGGAGGTGAAGGCCAGGCCCGTACCGAGCCAGTGGCCCGTACGATCCAGCCTCCGCCCGCCGCAGAGCAGCACCGCTGCGCCGAGCAGCGGCGCCGCGACGAGCAATCCGATGAGTGACTCCACTGGTGCGTCCCCTTACAGCTTCATCAAAGCGGCGTCGTCGACCGAGGCCGAGTGGCGGGAGCGGTAGAACGACACGATGATCGCCAGGCCGACCACGACCTCCGCGGCGGCGACGACCATGGTGAAGAACGCGACGATCTGGCCGTCGAGGTTCCCGTGCATCCGGGAGAACGTGACCAGCGCCAGGTTGGAGGCGTTCAGCATCAGCTCGATGCACATGAACACCACGATGGCGTTCCGCCTGATGAGCACCCCGGCCGCGCCGATGGTGAACAGCAGCGCGGAGAGATACAGGTAGTTGACCGGGTTCACTCGCCCTCTCCCTTTCCGGCCTTACCGCCGGCGTTCGCGCCGACGGAGCCGTCCCCGCCGTCGTCGCCGGTGTCCGGTTCCAGGGCCTTGCCCTGGTAGTCGGCGGTGCGCTGCTCTATGGCGGCGAGATCCGCCAGCGCCTGCGCGGAGACGTCCCGGATCTGGCCGCGGTCGCGCAGCGTGCGGTTGACGGTCAGCTCGGACGGCGTGCCGTCGGGCAGCAGGCCCGGGAGGTCCACCGCGTTGTGGCGGGCGTAGACGCCGGGCGCGGGCATCGGCGGCACCTGGACGCCGTCGCGTACGCGCTGCGCGGCCTGCTCGCGCTGGGTCGGGGTGCGCTCGGTCTTCTCGCGGTGGGTGAGGACCATGCCCGCCACCGCGGCGGTGATCAGCAGCGCGCCGGTCAGCTCGAAGGCGAAGACGAAGTCGCGGAAGATCAGCGCGGCCAGACCGTGGACGTTGCCGCCGGAGTTGGCGTCCTCCAGGCCCTCGAAGGTGTTGAGGCTCGCGTTGCCGATGCCGGCGATCAGCAGGATGCCGAAGCCGATGCCGCAGAGCATCGCCAGCCAGCGCTGGCCCTTGATGGTCTCCTTCAGCGAGTCCGCCGCGCTGATGCCGACGAGCATCAGCACGAAGAGGAAGAGCATCATGACCGCGCCGGTGTAGACGACGATCTGCACGACGCCGAGGAAGTAGGCGCCGTTGGCGAGGTAGAAGACCGCCAGGATCACCATCGTCCCGGCGAGGCAGAGCGCCGAGTGCACCGCCTTCTTCATCAGCACGGTGCCCAGCGCACCGGCGACGGCGAAGACGGCCAGCACCCAGAACTGGGTCGCCTCCCCGGTGGACGTGGTGTAGCCGGCCTGGGCGAGGGCGTTCATGCCTGGGCTCCTTCGGAGTGCGGCGCCGGCTCCGGTGCCGACTCGCCCTTGCTGACGGCGACCTGGCGCTCCGTACCCGGGGCGGCCTCGGTGACGAGGCCGCTGTAGTAGTCCTTCTCCGTCATCCCCGGGTAGATCGCGTGCGGCGCGTCGACCATGCCCTCCTGGAGACCGGCGAGCAGCTCGTCCTTGGTGAAGATGAGCGACTCACGGCTGCGGTCGGCCAGTTCGTACTCGTTCGTCATGGTCAGCGCCCGGGTGGGGCACGCCTCGACGCACAGCCCGCACAGGATGCAGCGCAGGTAGTTGATCTGGTAGACGCGGCCGTAGCGCTCACCTGGCGAGTAGCGCTCCTCTTCGGTGTTGTCCGCGCCCTCGACGTAGATCGCGTCCGCAGGGCAGGCCCACGCGCACAGCTCGCAGCCGATGCACTTCTCCAGCCCGTCCGGGTGCCGGTTGAGCTGGTGGCGGCCGTGGAATCGGGGCGCCGTCGGCTTCTTGTACTCGGGGTACTGCTCGGTCAGCCGCTTCTTGAACATGGCCTTGAAGGTCACGCCGAAGCCGGCCACCGGGTTGACGAACCCCTGCTTGTCCTTCTTCTCGTCCTTCTGGTCAGCCATTGTCGGCCACCTCCTCAGTGTCGCCTCCGGGACCGTTCGTGCCCACCAGCTCGCGCTCGCGGCGCGAGGGGCGGCGGGGCACGGGCGGGAGGGTCTGACCGGGCAGCGGCGGTACGGGGTAGCCGCCCGCCATCGGGTCGAACTCCGGTGTGGGCTTGGCCGCCTCGCGGGCCGCCTCCTCCTTGTCCTTGCGGTCGCGGAAGATGTCCACGACGAAGGACAGCAGCAGGATCACCAGCAGCCCGCCGGCGATGTAGAGCACGATCTCGGTGAAGTCCACGTCCTCGTTGCGCAGCGCCCGGACGGTGGCGACCAGCATCAGCCAGACCATGGAGACCGGGATGAGGACCTTCCAGCCCAGCTTCATGAACTGGTCGTAGCGCACCCGTGGGAGCGTGCCGCGCAGCCAGACGAACACGAACAGGAGGACGAGGACCTTGCCGGTGAACCAGAGCATCGGCCACCAGGCGGTGTTGGCGCCCTCCCAGACGGTGCTGATCGGCGCGGGCGCGCGCCAGCCGCCGAGGAAGAGCGTGACCGCCACGGCCGACAGCGTCACCATGTGCACGTACTCGGAGAGCATGAACATCGCGAACTTGATCGACGAGTACTCGGTGGAGTACCCCGCGACCAGGTCGCCCTCGGACTCCGGCATGTCGAACGGCAGCCGGTGTGCCTCGCCCACCATCGCGATGAGGTACACGATGAACGAGACCGGCAGCAGCACCGCGAACCAGCGGTCGTCCTGCGCCGCGACGATCTCCGAGGTCGACAGCGACCCGGAGTAGAGGAACACCGCGGCGAACGACAGGCCCATCGCGACCTCGTACGAGATCACCTGGGCCGTCGCGCGGACGCCGCCGAGCAGCGGGTACGTCGAGTTGGACGCCCAGCCCGCGAGCACGACGCCGTAGGCGGCGATGGAGGCGGTGGCCAGCACGTACAGCATGGCGACCGGGAGGTCGGTGAGCTGCATCGCGGTGCGCTCGCCGAAGATCGACACCTGGTTGTCGGCCGGACCGAAGGGAATGACCGCGATGGCCATGAAGGCGGGGATCACGGCGAGCAGCGGCGCCAGGATGTAGACGACCTTGTCGGCGCCCTTGACGATGATGTCCTCTTTGAACATCAGCTTCACGCCGTCGGCGAGCGACTGCAGCAGGCCCCAGGGACCGTGCCGGTTCGGGCCGATGCGGAGCTGCATCCAGCCCAGGACCTTGCGCTCGAAGACGATCGCCATGAGGACCGTCACCATCAGGAACGCGAAGCAGAAGACCGCCTTGAGGAGGATCAGCCACCAGGGGTCGCCCCCGAAGAAGCTGAGATCCTCCGCGGCGAGGACGCTCGCGCCCTGCGCCGCGGATGCGCTTGCGATCACCGTCGTGCCTCCGTCATGTACGCATCTCCGCCGCGCGATCGCGCGCCGCGCTTCCGCATCGCACTCACGCTTCGACCTCCTTGGATACGGCGGACACCCGGACCAGGTCGCCGGGGTTCGCGCCCGTGGCCGCCGTCACGCCCGGGTCCTTCGACTTCAGCGGCAGCCAGACGACCTGGTCGGGCAGCTCCGCTGTGACCCGCAGCGGGAGCGTCACCGTGCCGGCGGGCCCCGTGACCGCGAGCGGGTCGCCGTCGGCGACGCCGGTGGCCTCCGCGGTGGCGGGCGAGAGCCGGGCCGCCGCCTCGTGGCGGGTGCCGGTCAGGGCCTCGTCGCCCTCCTGGAGCCGGCCCTCGTCGAGCAGCAGCCGGTGGCCCGCGAGCACCGCCTCGCCCGCGCCCGGCTGCGGCAGCGGCACGGCGCGCTCGTCCGGCGGCGTGGGGCGGGGGCCTTCGGTGCGGACGCCGAGGCGGGCCAGCTCGGCCCGTGCCGTACGGGCGTCCGGCAGGCCCAGGTGGACGTCGAGGGCGTCGGCGAGCATGTGCAGCACCCGCTGGTCGGCGGGGGCGAGCCGGCGCGTCATCTGGTCCGGCTTCAGCGCGGCCTCGAACGGCCGTGCGCGGCCTTCCCAGTTCACATAAGTGCCCTGCTTCTCGGCGACCGCGGCCACCGGGAAGACCACGTCGGCCCGCTCGGTGACCTCGCTGGGCCGCTGCTCCAGGCTGACCACGAACGCCGCCCGGTCCAGCGCCTCGCGGGCCTTCTCCGGGTCCGGCAGGTCGGTGACCTCGATGCCGCCGACGAGCAGCGCGCCGATGTCGCCGGCCGCCGCCGCGTCGAGGATCCGGCCGGTGTCGCGGCCCTCACCGGTGGGCAGTTCCGCCAGGCCCCACGCGGCGGCCGTCTCGCGACGGGCCTCGGTGTCGCTGCCGGACCGGCCGCCGGGGAGCATCCCGGGCAGCGCGCCGGCCTCGATCGCGCCGCGCTCGCCCGCGCGGCGCGGGATCCAGGCGAGGGTGGCGCCGGTGGCCTCCGCGGTACGTACCACGGCGGACAGCCCGCCCCGTACCCCCGCCAGCCGCTCGCCGACGAGGATCACCGCGCCCTCCTGGCGCAGCGCGTCCGAGGCGGCCTTGCCGTCCTCGCCGAGTCCGGCGCCGGAGCCGAGGGCGTCGAGCCAGCTCGGCTCGGTGCCGGGGGCGGCCGGCAGCAGCGTGCCGCCCGCCTTCGTCAGGCCGCGGGTGGCGAACGGGGCGATCGAGTAGACCTTCAGGCCCTTCTTCCGCCACGCCTTGCGCAGCCGGAGGAAGACGCCGGGCGCCTCCTCCTCCGCTTCGAGGCCGGCGAGGAGCACCACGGGCGCCTTCTCCAGCGCGCCGTACGTGACGCCGCGGCCGCTGCCCGCGACCTGCGCGGCCAGGAACGCGGTCTCCTCGGCGCTGTGCACCCGGGCGCGGAAGTCGATGTCGTTGGTGTCGAGCGCGGCGCGCGCGAACTTCGCGTACGCGTAGGAGTCCTCCAGCGTCAGCCGCCCGCCGGTGAGCACCCCGGCCCGCCCGCGGGCCGCAGCCAGCCCCGCGGCCGCGGCGCGCAGCGCCTCGGGCCAGCTCGCCGGCTGCAGCTCACCGCTGTCGTCGCGGACCAGCGGGTGGGTGAGCCGGTCGGGGAGCTGTGCGTAGCGGAAGCCGAAGCGGCCCTTGTCGCACATCCACTCCTCGTTGACCGCCGGGTCGTTGGCGGCGAGCCGCCGCATGACCTTGCCGCGGCGGTGGTCGGTGCGGGTGGCGCAGCCGCCGGCGCAGTGCTCGCAGACGGACGGCGAGGAGATCAGGTCGAAGGGGCGCGAGCGGAAGCGGTACATCTTCGAGGTGAGCGCGCCGACCGGGCAGATCTGGATGGTGTTGCCCGAGAAGTACGACTCGAAGGGCACGCCCTCGCCCGTACCGACCTGCTGGAGCGCGCCGCGGTCCAGCATCTCGATCATCGGGTCGCCCGCGATCTGGTTGGAGAACCGGGTGCAGCGCGCGCACAGCACGCAGCGCTCGCGGTCGAGGAGCACCTGGGTCGAGATCGGCACCGGCTTTTCGAAGGTGCGCTTCTGGCCGTCGAAGCGGCTCTCGGCCTGCCCGGCGGACATCGCCTGGTTCTGCAGCGGGCACTCGCCGCCCTTGTCACAGACCGGGCAGTCCAGCGGGTGGTTGATGAGCAGCAGCTCCATCACGCCGCGCTGCGACTTCTCGGCGACGGCCGAGGTGAGCTGGGTCTTGACCACCATCCCGTCGGTGCAGGTGATGGTGCAGGATGCCGACGGCTTGCGCTGGCCCTCGATCTCGACGATGCACTGGCGGCAGGCGCCGACCGGGTCGAGCAGCGGGTGGTCGCAGAACCGCGGGACCTCGATGCCGAGTTGCTCGGCGGCCCGGATGACCAGGGTGCCCTTGGGCACGCTGACCTCGACGCCGTCGATGGTCAGCGTGACCATGTTCTCCGGCGCGGCAGGCTTCTCCGGTGCCTTCTCCGGCTCCGTGACGGTCACGCGGTCACCTCCTGGTGGGTCGTGGAGCCGGGGGTGTCGGCCCAGGCGGTGGATCTGGCCGGGTCAAAGGGGCAGCCGCCGCCGGTGATGTGCTGCTCGTACTCGTCGCGGAAGTACTTCAGCGAGGAGAAGATCGGCGCGGCGGCGCCGTCGCCGAGGGCGCAGAAGGACTTGCCGTTGATGTTGTCGGCGATGTCGTTGAGCTTGTCGAGGTCGGCGAGGGCGCCCTTGCCGGCCTCGATGTCGCGGAGGAGCTGGACGAGCCAGTACGTGCCCTCGCGGCAGGGGGTGCACTTGCCGCAGGACTCGTGCTCGTAGAACTCGGTCCAGCGGGTGACGGCACGGACCACGCAGGTCGTCTCGTCGAAGCACTGCAGCGCCTTGGTGCCGAGCATGGAGCCGGCGCCGCCGACGCCCTCGTAGTCGAGGGGGACGTCCAGGTGCTCGTCGGTGAGCATCGGGGTGGACGAGCCGCCGGGGGTCCAGAACTTCAGCCGGTGGCCGGGGCGCATGCCGCCGCCCATGTCGAGCAGTTGGCGCAGGGTGATGCCGAGCGGCGCCTCGTACTGACCGGGGCGGGCGACGTGGCCGGAGAGCGAGTACAGCGTGAAGCCCGGGGACTTCTCGCTGCCCATCGTGCGGAACCACTCCTTGCCCTTGTTCATGATGGCGGGAACGGAGGCGATGGACTCGACGTTGTTCACCACAGTGGGGCAGGCGTACAGGCCCTCGACGGCAGGGAAGGGGGGACGCAGCCGGGGCTGGCCGCGCCGGCCCTCCAGCGAGTCGAGCAGCGCGGTCTCCTCACCGCAGATGTACGCGCCGGCGCCGGCGTGCACCGTGACGTCCAGGTCGAGCCCGGAGCCCAGGACGTTCTTGCCGAGGAAGCCCGCGGCGTACGCCTCGCGCACCGCCTCGTGCAGCCTGCGCAGCACCGGCACGACCTCGCCGCGCAGGTAGATGAACGCGTGGTTGGAGCGGAACGCGTAACAGGCGATGACGATACCCTCGATGAGGGAGTGCGGGTTGGCGAAGAGCAGCGGGATGTCCTTGCAGGTGCCCGGCTCCGACTCGTCCGCGTTGACGACGAGGTAGTGCGGCTTGCCGTCGCCCTGCGGGATGAACTGCCACTTCATGCCGGTCGGGAAGCCCGCGCCGCCGCGGCCGCGCAGGCCGGCGTCCTTGACGTACGCGATGACGTCGTCGGGCGACATCGTGAGGGCCTTGCGCAGCCCCTGGTAGCCCTCGTGCCGCCGGTACGTGTCCAGGGTCCAGGACTCCGGGTCGTCCCAGAAGGCGGAGAGCACCGGGGTCAGCAGCTTCTCCGGCGAGTCGACGGTCATCACGCGCCCTCCTCCTCGGTGGGCTCATCCGCGGACGCGGTAGGCGGGTACGCCGGGTCGGACGCGGAGGTCTGCTGCGGCGCGTCGTGCGAACTGGGGTGGCCGGCGGGCGGCTGGTCCTCCAGCGCGTCCGGCGGCGGGTTCACCGGGTGCGGCTGGGCGCGCTGGCTGACCACGCGCGCGGCCGGCTCCTCGCCCTTGGCCATGCGCAGCCCGATGAGCGAGGCGGGGCCCGCACCGCCGGACTCCGCGACGGCGCCAGGGCGCTCGTCGGGGAATCCGGCCAGGATGCGGGCGGTCTCCTTGAACGTGCACAGCTTCGCGCCGCGGGTGGGGTGCACCTCCGCGCCGGCGCGCAGATCGTCCACGAGCCGCTTGGCGGACTCGGGGGTCTGGTTGTCGAAGAACTCCCAGTTGACCATCACCACGGGGGCGAAGTCGCACGCGGCGTTGCACTCGATGTGCTCCAGCGTGACCTTGCCGTCCTCGGTGGTCTCCTGGTTCCCGACGCCCAGGTACTCCTTCAGCTCGTCGAAGATGGCGTCGCCGCCCATCACCGCGCAGAGCGTGTTGGTGCAGACTCCGACCTGGTAGTCACCGGAGGGCTTGCGCCGGTACATGGTGTAGAAGGTGGCGACCGCCGTCACCTCGGCGGCGGTCAGGTCCAGCATCTCCGCGCAGAACTGCATGCCAGTGCGCGTGACGTGGCCTTCCTCCGACTGCACCAGGTGGAGCATCGGCAGCAGCGCGGACCGGCTGTCCGGATAGCGGGCGATGATCTCCCTGGCGTCCGCGGCCAGCCGCTCACGCACCTCGGCTGGATAGTCCGGGGCCGGCAACTGGGGCATGCCCAGCGACACGGCCGCCTGGCCCTGCTCTGCTGTCGTCATCGGTCGACGCCTCCCAGCACCGGGTCGATGGACGCGATCGCCACGATCACGTCGGCGACCTGGCCGCCCTCGGTCATGGCCGCGATGGCCCCCAGGTTCACGAACGACGGCTCGCGGAAGTGCACCCGGAACGGGCGGGTGGCGCCGTCGCTGACGGCGTGCACGCCCAGTTCGCCCTTGGGCGACTCCAAGGCCACGTACGCCTGCCCCGGTGGCACCCGGAAGCCCTCGGTGACCAGCTTGAAGTGGTGGATCAGGGCCTCCATCGAGGTCCCCATGATGTTCTTGATGTGGTCCAGCGAGTTGCCGAGGCCGTCGGGCCCCAGCGCGAGCTGCGCGGGCCAGGCGATCTTCTTGTCGGCGACCATCACCGGGCCCGGCTCCAGCCGGTCCACGCACTGCTCGACGATCCGCAGCGACTGGCGCATCTCCTCCAGCCGGATGAGGAACCGGCCGTAGGCGTCGGCGGTGTCCGCGGTGGGGACGTCGAAGTCGTACGTCTCGTAGCCGCAGTACGGGTCCGTCTTGCGCAGGTCGTGCGGCAGTCCGGTGGCGCGCAGCACCGGACCCGTGACGCCGAGGGACATGCAGCCTGCCAGGTCCAGATGCGCGACGTCCTGCATCCGGGCCTTGAACGCCGGGTTGTTGGTGGCCAGCGCGTCGTACTCCGGGAAGTTCTTGCGGAGCGTCTTGATCGTCTCGCGGATGGAGTCGACCGCGCCGGGGGGCAGGTCCTGGGCGAGCCCGCCGGGGCGGATGAACGCGTGGTTCATCCGCAGTCCTGTGATGAGCTCGAACAGGTCGAGGACCAGCTCCCGGTCGCGGAACCCGTAGATCATGACCGTGGTGGCGCCCAGCTCCATGCCGCCGGTGGCGATGGCCACCAGGTGGGAGGCGATCCGGTTCAGCTCCATCAGCAGCACCCGGATGACGGTGGCCCGGTCGGGCACGTCGTCGGTGATGCCGAGCAGCTTCTCCACCGCCATGCAGTACCCGGCCTCGTTGAAGAACGAGGTCAGGTAGTCCATGCGGGTCACGAAGGTGGAGCCCTGGGTCCACGTGCGGTATTCGAGGTTCTTCTCGATGCCGGTGTGCAGATAGCCGATCCCGCAACGGCACTCCGTCACGGTCTCGCCGTCGATCTCCAGGATGAGCCGCAGCACGCCGTGGGTGGAGGGGTGCTGCGGGCCCATGTTGACGACGATCCGCTCGTCGTCGGCGCGGTGGACCGACTCGACGACCTCGTCCCAGTCACCGCCGGTGACGGTGTAGACGGTGCCCTCGGTGGTCTCGCGGGCAGCCCCGGTCGTGTGGGTGGTGCTCATCGGTACGACCTCCGCTGGTCGGGAGCAGGGATCTGGGCACCCTTGTACTCGACGGGGATGCCGCCGAGGGGGTAGTCCTTGCGCTGCGGATGGCCCTGCCAGTCGTCCGGCATGAAGATCCGGGTCAGCGCCGGGTGGCCGTCGAAGACGATGCCGAAGAAGTCGTAGACCTCGCGCTCGTGCCAGTCGTTCGTCGGGTAGACCTCCACGACGGACGGGATGTGCGGGTCGTCGTCGGGCGCGCTGACCTCGACCCGCAGCAGCCGGGAGTGGGTCAGCGAGCGCAGGTGGTACACGGCGTGCAGCTCGCGGCCCTTGTCGCCGGGGTAGTGCACGCCGGAGACGCCGGTACACAGCTCGAAGCGCAGCGCCGGGTCGTCGCGCAGGGTCCGCATCACGCGGACGAGATGCGTGCGGTCGACGTGGAAGGTCAGCTCGCCGCGGTCGACGACGACCTTCTCGATGGCGTTCGCGGGGAGGAGCCCCTGCTCTTCGAGGGCACCTTCCAGTTCGTCTGCGGCCTCGTCGAACCAGCCGCCGTACGGGCGCGCGGACTCGCCCGGCAGCCGGACGCTGCGCACAAGACCGCCGTAGCCGGAGGTGTCGCCGCCGCCCTCGGAGCCGAACATGCCGCGCTGGACGCGGATGGTCTCGCCGTGATCGCCGCGCCTGCCCGGCAGGTTCTCGGCGTTCACGTCCTGGTCGGGGTTGACCCCGTCCGCGCTCTCCCCACTCACCGGAGAAGACCCTTCATCTCGATCGTCGGGAGCGCCTTCATCGCGGCCTCCTCGGCCTCCCTGGCCGCCTCCTCGCGGTTCACGCCGATCTTCTCGTGGCGGATCTTCTCGTGCAGCTTGAGGATCGCGTCCATGAGCATCTCGGGGCGCGGCGGGCAGCCGGGCAGGTAGATGTCGACCGGCACGACGTGGTCGACGCCCTGCACGATCGCGTAGTTGTTGAACATGCCGCCGGACGAGGCGCAGACGCCCATGGAGATGACCCACTTGGGGTTCGGCATCTGGTCGTAGACCTGCCGCAGCACCGGCGCCATCTTCTGGCTCACCCGGCCCGCGACGATCATCAGGTCGGCCTGGCGGGGCGAGCCGCGGAAGACCTCCATGCCGAAGCGCGCCAGATCGTAGCGGCCGGCACCGGCGGTCATCATCTCGAACGCGCAGCAGGCCAGCCCGAACGTCGCCGGGAACACGGACGACTTGCGCGCCAGCCCCGCGGCCTGTTCGACCGTGCTGAGGATGAACCCGCTCGGGAGCTTTTCTTCAAGTCCCATTCGTAGTACCCCCTAGTCCCATTCCAGTCCGCCGCGCCGCCACACGTAGGCGTACGCGACGAAGACGGTGAGCACGAAGAGCAGCATCTCCACGAGCCCAAAGATCCCCAGGGCGTCGAACGAGACGGCCCAGGGGTAGAGGAAGACGATCTCGATGTCGAAGATGATGAACAACATCGCCGTCAGGTAGTACTTGACCGGGAAGCGACCCCCACCGGGGGGCATCGGCGTCGGCTCGATGCCGCACTCGTAGGCCTCGAGCTTGGCCCGGTTGTAGCGCTTCGGACCCACCAGCGCCGCCGCGACCACGGAGAACACCGCGAAGGCCGCCGCAATGGCTCCGAGCACGAGGATCGGCGTGTATACGTTCACCGCTGGCCCCGCTCCTCTCCAGTCGACGATGACTGCCTGCAAGTCCACACCGGACTCGCGTTCCCGCCCCACCAAGATCGCTCACATGTGAGGCAGTTCACAAGCCCTACTGATGGGCATCTTATGCCCATCGCTCTGTGATCTGTGACACGGGGGTCCCCTACGGCTTTGTGATCTTAACCACCCGGTGATCGATCGGACGGCCGAATGCCCGCGGAGCAGGCTGCGCGGTGCGACGGAACGATCACCGGATCTCCGCCACCTGCGGCCGGCCGCAGGTCAGCGCGGTGGGGGCGGTGGGGTTCGGGAGGCGGGCGATTTCACCGTGGCGCGGCCGGAGGCGAATTCGAGCGCCGTCGCGCTCAATTGTTATTCGGGTGTCCCGGCACGTACGCGCACACGCACAAGGGGCTCCGCGGGGAGTACGGGCAGGGAAACGGATCCGAGTGATGTGGACCACAGTACGAGTGGCGAAGCAACCGCCCTTGCTTGGTTTGCGGCGGCAGAAGTGATAACCGTCCGGCAACGTTCGGCGGGCGGGCCAAATCCCTTGCGTATCAGGCGGGTAACGACGCCGGGAAGGCCGGCCGCCGGTGAACGCTCGGGGAACAGACCGCCCAAATGACCCATTTCACAGGACGGGCAGCCAAGTGTGGCGCATCCCACGACTGTTGAAACGCGGTCCTTCCCCCTGATAGCGCTGGTGTTCATGTCCCGTAAACCGCACATACCCAGCCACCGGAAGCCCCGGCGCCGGCAGGCCCCCGCGTGGGTCGTCCGCACCGGAGTCGCCGGTGGCGCCCTCGGCACGATGGTCGCGACGGCGGCGTCCGCTCCCGCCCTCGCAGACACCAGCAGGACCACCGGTTCGACGGCCACGGAGTCGACCGCCGCACTCCCCACCGTGGACGTGAGCACGGCCCTCACCACCGGCGTCGAGCAGAGCGCCGACGCCACCCAGACCGCGGCCCTGCGCCTCGAACTGCGCACGAACGCGCAGGAGGCCGCCGAGGACGCCCGCAAGGCGGCCGCGAAGGCCAAGAAGGAGGCGGAGGCCCGCGCGGCCGCCGAGGAGCGCGCCAGGGAGCGTGCAGCGGCCCGCGCGGCGGAGCGCGAGGAACTGGCCGCGGCCTCGGCCTCCTCGGACGCCCCCACCGCTGAGACCCCCGCGGCGGCCCCGGCCGCTTCGGGCAGCGTCGGCACGGTGCTGGACTTCCTCAACGCCCAGGTCGGCAAGGCGTACGTGCTCGGCGCCACCGGCCCGTCGTCGTACGACTGCTCGGGGCTGACCCAGGCCGCGTTCCGCACCGTCGGAGTGGAGCTCCCCCGCACCGCCGCGGAGCAGTCCACGGTCGGCACCCCGGTCGCGGTCTCCGACGTCCAGCCCGGCGACCTGGTCTTCTGGGGCGGCACCGGCTCGGCGTACCACGTGGCCGTCTACATCGGCGACGGCAAGTACCTGGACGCGGCCAACCCGTCGAAGGGCGTGGTCATCCAGGAGATGTCGTACTACATGCCCACATCGGCCGTGCGGGTCCTCTGAGCCTCCCGCACACCCGCGCACACGCACGCGAGAGCCCCCGCCGGACTGCCGGCGGGGGCTCTCGCGTATGCGTCCCAGGCGCGTGTGCGCGAATTCTCAAGCTCGCGGGGCGACCTTCGTCAGGCCGTTGATGATGCGGTCCATGGCGTCGCCGCCCTGGGGGTCCGTGAGGTTCGCCAGCAGCTTGAGGGTGAAGCGCATCAGGACCGGGTGGGTGAGGCCGCGCTCGGTGGCGAGCTTCATGACCTTCGGATTGCCGATGAGGCGGACGAAGGCGCGGCCGAGCTGGTAGTAGCCGCCGTAGGTGTCCTTGAGGACCTTCGGGTAGCGCTGCAGGGCCAGCTCGCGCTGGGCGGGCGTCGAGCGGCCCTGGGCCTGGACGACGACGTCGGCGACGATCTGTCCTGACTCCATCGCGTACGCGATGCCCTCGCCGTTGAACGGGTTGACCATGCCGCCGGCGTCGCCGACGAGGAGCAGGCCGCGGTCGTAGTGCGGCTGGCGGTTGAAGGCCATCGGCAGGGCGGCGCCGCGGATGGGGCCCGTCATGTTGTCCGGGGTGTAGCCCCACTCCTCCGGCATCGAGGAGCACCACGCCTTGAGCACGTCCCGCCAGTCCAGCTCCTTGAAGGCGGACGAGGAGTTGAGGATCCCGAGGCCGACGTTGGACGTGCCGTCGCCCATGCCGAACACCCAGCCGTACCCGGGCAGCAGCCGGTCCTCGGGGCCGCGCTTGTCCCACAGCTCCAGCCAGGACTCCAGATAGTCGTCCTCGTGCCGCGGGGAGGTGAAGTACGTCCGCACGGCCACGCCCATCGGGCGCTTCTCGTTGCGGTGCAGGCCCATGGCCAGGGAGAGCCGCGAGGAGTTGCCGTCGGCGGCGATGACCAGCGGGGCGTGGAAGGTGACGGGAGTCTTCTCCTCGCCGAGCTTGGCGTGCACGCCGGTGATCCGGCCCGTGCGCTCGTCGATGACCGGCTGGCCGACGTTGCACCGCTCGTACAGCCGGGCGCCGGCCTTCTGCGCCTGCTGGGCGAGCTGCTGGTCGAAGTCGTCGCGCTTGCGCACCAGCCCGTAGTCCGGGTACGCGGCCAGCTCCGGCCAGTCGAGCTGCAGCCTGTTGCCCCCGGCGATGATCCGCAGGCCCTTGTTCCGCAGCCAGCCGGCCCCTTCCGAGACGTCGATGCCCATGGCGAGGAGCTGCTTCGTCGCCCTCGGGGTGAGCCCGTCGCCGCAGACCTTCTCGCGGGGGAACGCCGTCTTCTCCAGGAGCAGGACGTCGAGCCCCGCCTTCGCGAGGTAGTACGCGGTCGTCGAGCCGGCCGGCCCGGCCCCGACGACGATCACATCGGCAGTGCGGGTGGACTCAGAAGCGTCGGTCACGGCGGCTCCCAGGGAACGCGGGTCGGTCCCCGCATTCTAAGTGCCGCCCCCGACACCCTCACGTCCACCCCGCCCGTGCCCGGGACCCGGCTGGCTCAGCTCGGGGCGTACGCGCGGTGGAGGGCGACGATGCCGCCGGTGAGGTTGCGCCATGCGGGGCGGGTCCAGCCGGCGGCGCCGAGTTCTGCGGCCAGCGCGGGCTGGTCCGGCCAGGCGCGGATGGACTCCGCGAGGTAGACGTACGCGTCCGGGCTGCTGCTCACCCGCTCCGCGATCGGCGGCAGCGCGCGCATCAGGTACTCCGTGTAGACCGTCCGGAACGGCGCCCACGTCGGGTGCGAGAACTCGCAGATCACCAGCCGGCCGCCCGGCCTCGTCACCCGCCGCATCTCGCGCAGGGCCGCGGCCGTCTCCTGGACGTTGCGCAGCCCGAAGGAGATCGTCACCGCGTCGAACACCCCGTCCGCGAACGGCAGCCGCGTCGCGTCCCCGGCCGTCAGCGGCAGCCGCGGGTGGCGCCGCTTGCCCTCGCGCAGCATGCCCAGCGAGAAGTCGCACGGCACCACGTACGCGCCCGCCGCCGTGAACGGCAGCGACGACGTGCCCGTACCCGCCGCCAGGTCCAGCACCCGCTGCCCCGGCCGCGCGTCGACCGCGCGGGCGACCGCCTTGCGCCACAGCCGCGCCTGGCCGAGGGAGAGGACGTCGTTGGTGAGGTCGTAGTTCGCGGCGACGTCGTCGAACATCGCCGCCACCTCGTGGGGCTGCTTCTCCAGGGTCGCGCGCGTCACCGGTCGGCCTCCACCAGCGTCAGTTCCGGGTGCGCCGTACCCCCGTCGAGGGCGGTGGACGACAGGTGCGAGACGACGCGGTCGTCCACGGGGTCGTCCGCCGGGTCGTCGTGCACCACGAGATGCTCGTATGTCGTCGCACGCTGCGCCGGCACCCGGTCGGCGCCGCGGATCATCTCGATGATCTCGCGCAGGTTCGAGCGGTGCCGCGCCCCGGCGGAGGACACCACGTTCTCCTCCAGCATCACCGAGCCGAGGTCGTCCGCGCCGTAGTGCAGCGTCAACTGGCCGACGTCCTTGCCGGTGGTCAGCCAGGAGCCCTGGATGTGCGCCACGTTGTCGAGGAAGATCCGCGCGATGGCGATCATCCGCAGGTACTCCAGCGTGGTGGCCTGGGTGCGGCCCTTCAGCTTGTTGTTCTCCGGCTGGTAGGTGTACGGGATGAAAGCCCGGAACCCGCCGGTGCGGTCCTGTACGTCCCGGATCATCCGCAGGTGCTCGATCCGCTCCGCGTTCGTCTCGCCCGTGCCCATCAGCATCGTGGACGTCGACTCCACGCCAAGACCGTGCGCCGTCTCCATGATCTCCAGCCAGCGCTCGCCGCTCTCCTTCAGCGGCGCGATGGCCCGCCGCGGCCGGGTCGGCAGCAGTTCGGCGCCGGCGCCGGCGAAGGAGTCGAGCCCGGCGGCGTGGATGCGGCGGATGGCGTCCTCCGCGGTGGTGCCGGAGATGCGCGCCATGTGCTCGACCTCGGAGGCGCCGAGGGAGTGGATGACGAGCTGCGGGTACGCCTTCTTGATCGCGGAGAAATGCTCTTCGTAGTACTCCACGCCGAAGTCGGGGTGGTGGCCGCCCTGGAACATGATCTGCGTGCCGCCGAGCTGCACGGTCTCCTCGCAGCGGCGCAGGATGTCGTCCAGGCCGCGGATCCAGCCCTTGTCCTTGGCGGTGGGCGGGGCGTAGAAGGCGCAGAACTTGCAGGCCGTCACGCAGACGTTGGTGTAGTTGATGTTCCGCTCGATGATGTACGTCGCGATGTGCTCGGTCCCGGCGTAACGCCGGCGGCGTACGGCGTCGGCGGCGGCGCCCAGCGCGTGCAGCGGGGCGGAGCGGTACAGGTCGAGGGCCTCGCCGGGGGTGACGCGGCCGCCCGCGGCGGCGCGGTCCAGGACTGCCTGCAGATCGGTGGTCACGGTGACCGGCCCCTTCCGCGAGTGGTGCGTACGAGCGGACCCAGCCTACGCGGAGCAGGTCACCCGCTCCGGCGCAGGGGCGGGCGCCGCCGTCAGCCGCCGTCCTTCCGCAGCGTGGCGCGCGGGTTGCCGGAGGCTTCGGCGTCGGAGCGGTACTCCAGCGTCGCGCCGCCCTTGTGCATCAGCGTCACCTCGGAAGTGCCGGGGGCGCACACGCCCTCGCTGTTCTTCCTCGACGGGTCGTCCTCCTCGCGCAGGACGAGGGTTTCGCCGGTGGCGGCGGTGAGCCTGGCGCGGCTGTAGCAGTGCGCGACGTCGTAGAGGGAGTAGTCGAAGTACGCGACGTACTCGCCCTTCCCGCCCTCCTCGATCTCGACGGTGACGCGGCCGTTCGGGACGCCGTTGTCCTGGAGGACCTCGCCGTTCCAGGTGCCGAGGAACCGCTCCGGGACGCCGTCGACGCCCTCCGTCGGATCGGGTGACGGGCTGTCGGTGGCCGCGCCGCCGCTGCCGCCTCCGCCGTCCTCGTTGCCTCTGTCGTTGTCGTTGCCGTTGCCGTTGCCCGCGGAGTTGCCACCGGTGGGGTTCTGGGCCTGCGGGCGGTCGGCGCCGTCGTCGTCCAGCAGTCCGGGTACGAGGAACAGGCCGAGCACCAGCGCCGCGAGGGCGCCGGCGACGGAGAGCACCAGGGTGCAACTGAACCGGCGCGAGCGCAGGCCGACTTCCGCACGCCGCTCGGGCGCCGTCGCCGCGGCGGCGCCGAGCGCGGCGCCCGCGGCCCCGGCACCGACCCCGCCCGGCGGCGTCGCCCCCGCCGGCGCGTCCTGCGCCCCGGACCCGGCCCCGGCCGCCGTGCCGTCCAGTACCGGCGGCGGCCCGAACGCCCCCGGCCCGTACTCCGCCGGCTGCAGCGGCACGGGACCCGACGGCAGCCCGTCGTCCCGCCGCTCCGGCGCCGCCGCCGGCTGCGCCTCCATCGCCAGCAGCTCCACGGCACGCCGGCTGATCTGCTCCGTGACCGGCGGCGGCAGCCATCCGGGCCGTACGAGGTGCGCCGCCGCGCCGCCCGCCGTCAGCCGGTTCACCAGCTCCGCCGGCTCCGGCCGCCCCGCGGGGTCCTTCGACAGGCACGCGAGGGCCAGCTCCCCCAGTTCGCCGGTGAGGCCGTGCAGTTGCGGCTCCTCGTGCACCACCAGGTACAGCAGCGTCGGCGCGCTGTCGCCCGGGAAGGGCGACCGTCCGGTGGCCGCGAAGACCAGCACGGCGCCGAGGCTGAAGACGTCGCCCGCGCCGGTGACGGGCCAGCCGAGGATCTGCTCGGGCGACATGTAGCCGGGCGAGCCGACCGAGGCGCCGGAGGCGGTCAGCGAGGCGGTGCCGTCGGTGGCGCGGGCGATGCCGAAGTCGATGAGCCGGGGGCCGTCGAGGGTCAGCAGGACGTTGGAGGGCTTGACGTCCCGGTGTACGAGCCCGAGCCCGTGCACCGCCGCCAGCGCCTCGGCGAGCCCGGCGCCCATGGGGCGCAGGGTCTCCTCGGGCAGCGGCCCGTGCTCGGCGACCGCGTCGCTGAGGCTGGGCCCGGCGACGTACCCGGTGGCGACCCACGGCACGTCGTCGTCGGGCCCGGCGTCGAGCACGGGCGCGGTCCAGGCGCCGCCGACGCGGCGGGCGGCCTCGACCTCGCGGCGGAAGCGGGTACGGAACTCGTCGTCGTGCGCGAAGTGCGGGTGGACGACCTTGACGGCCACGGTGGCGCCGCCCGGGCTGCGGCCCAGGAAGACCCGGCCCATGCCGCCGGAGCCGAGCCTGCCCAGCACCCGGTACGGCCCGACGGCCTCGGGATCACCGCTCTGAACTGGCTGCATGAACTCCCCCCGGCCCCGCCTCTCCTACGGTCCCTCGCATACCCCCCTGTGGCCGCCCCAGCCTAGGCGCCAGCCGCCGCCGGCAGCAGCCGCACCCGCGCCTCGTCCGGGAATCCCGCGCGGCTGGCGAACTCGTCGATGCCCTCCAACTGCTCGGCGCCCAGCCTGAAGTCCAGCGTGCGGAAGTACCGTTCCAGCAGCGGCGGGTCGAACGACTCCCACCGCGCCGCCTGCTCCGCCACCTTGTCGACCTCGGCCAGCGACAGGTCGCGGGAGTCGAGGAACGCCCGGTGCACGTTCGCCACCAGCTCGGGCTCGCGGGCCAGGAAGTCGCGGCGTACGGCCCACACGGCGAAGACGAACGGCAGCCCGGTCCACTCCTTCCACATCTGCCCGAGGTCGTGCACGTGCAGCCCGAGCCGCGGGGCGTCGTGCAGCGACGCGCGCAGCGCGGCGTCCCCGATGAGCACGCCGGCCTGCGCCTCGCGCATCATCAGGGAGAGGTCGGGCGGGCACGAGTAGTAGTCCGGCGTGATGCCGTACTGCTCGCCGATCAGAAGCTCGGCCAGGCGCACGGAGGTGCGGGAGGTGGAACCGAGCGCCACGCGCTCCCGGTCCAGATCCCCCAGCGGCCGCTGCGAGACGATCACGCAGGACATCACGGGCCCGTCGCAGCCCACGGCGATGTCGGACAGGGCGACCAGCTCGTCGGCGTGTCGCAGGTACTCCACGAGGGTGACGGGAGCGATGTCCAGCTCCCCGTCGATGAGCTGCTCGCTGAGCCGTTCCGGGGTGTCCTTCGAAAGCTCCAGGTCGAGCAGGGTGCCCGTACGGGCGAGGCCCCAGTAGAGGGGGACGCAGTTCAGGAACTGGATGTGGCCGACTCGTGGCCGGCGCCGAGCTCCTGCGTCGGGAGGTGGTGCTGTCACGGCTCCGAGGCTAACCGCAGCCCGACCGCACGCGGGTACGGGGGCTCACCGGAGGGTGATCTTTTCCCTACCGGGGCGGGCTCGCGCGTGCTAGGCTCAACCGCAAGTTGCAGTTTGGTTTCCTTGCAGTACCGTGCCTGCGGAGATTCTGACGCCGCGGGCATGTGTCGTTTTCAGGCTTCTTCGAGGCTCTGGGGCAGGGCGACCCTTTGGCCCAAGGAGGGCTCATGGCTACCGGAACCGTCAAGTGGTTCAACGCTGAAAAGGGCTTCGGCTTCATCGCCCAGGACGGCGGCGGTCCCGATGTCTTCGTCCACTACACCGCTATCAACGCCCAAGGCTTCCGCTCGCTCGAGGAGAACCAGCAGGTGACCTTCGACGTGCAGCAGGGCCCGAAGGGTCCGCAGGCGGCTAACGTCTCCCCGTCGTGACGCTAGCCCCAGGCTGACCTGAGGAACCCCCGTCCTCCTGGCGGGGGTTTTCTCATGCCCGGATGCCGGTGGGGGCGGATACGGTGGCGTCGTATGAGCGACGCGGAGACGGGCGCGGGGCCCGGACACGAGACGGGCGCGGCAGGCGGTACGGGGCAGGCGGCGGGAGCCGGTGGCGCGGCCGTGTCCGGGCGCGCGGCCGGGAGCGGGGCCGGGCGCGCGGCCGGGAACGAGGCCGAGCGCGGGACCGGGGCCGGGGACGGCGCCGCGGCGGGAGACGACGCCGCGGCGGGAGACGGCGCCGCGGCGGGAGACGACGCCGCGGCCGGGCCCGCCTCCGACGCCGGCACCGGCCCCGAGATCACCGCGGGCCTGATCCGCGAGCTGCTCCGCGAGCAGCACCCCGACCTCGCCGACCGCCCCCTCACCCTCGGCGCCCGCGGCTGGGACAACCAGCTCTGGCGGCTCGGCGACGACCTCGCCGTACGCCTCCCGTGGGCCACGGAGTCCGCCGACGAGCTGCTGCGCAAGGAGCACGCCTGGCTCCCCGAGCTGGCCCCGTACCTGCCGCTGCCCGTGCCCGTACCGCAGCGCATCGGCGAGCCCTCCGAGCGCTTCCGGCGCCCCTGGATCGTCACCACCTGGGTGCCCGGCACCCCCGCCGACCGCGCCCCGGTCACCCGCGGCCCGGCCGCCGCCGACGCCCTCGCCGCGTTCCTGACCGCGCTGCACCGGCCCGCCCCCGGCGGCGCCCCCACCGGGCGGGGCCGCGGCGGGCCGCTGTCCGACGCGGCCGGGTGGTTCGAGCAGCAACTCGCCGAGGCGGCCGGCCTCGGGCTCGTCGCGGACGCGGATGCCGTACGGGCCGTCTGGGACGACGCCGTCGCCGCGCCCGTATGGAGCGGCCCGGCGCTGTGGCAGCACGGCGACCTGCACCCCGCGAACGTCCTCACCGCCGACGGCACCCTGTGCGGCGTCGTCGACTTCGGCGACCTGTGCGCCGGCGACCCCGCCCTCGACCTCGCCGCCGCGTGGCTCCTGCTCCCCGACGCCGCCGCCGCGGAGCGCTTCCACACCGCGTACGGATCGGCCGTCGACGCGGCGACGCTGCGCCGCGCCCGCGGCGTCGCGGTGATGCGGGCCCTGGTCGGGCTGCTCGTCGGGGAGGCGGGCGTGCGGGGCCGTAAGGGCGGCAAGGCGACGTGGGGCCCGCCGGCGCGGGCGTCGCTGCGGAGGTTGCTGGCGGACGCGGACCGGGGGTAGGGGGCGCCCGCGTCCCACAAGCCGCCGGAGCCCGGGGGCCGTTCCCGGTCAGCCTTCGGCCCCGTACAGCTCGTCGATGACGTGCCCGAAGTCCCGTACGATCGCCGCCCGCTTCAGCTTCATCGACGGCGTCACGTACCCGGCCTCCTCCGTGAAGTCCGCCGGCAGCACCGCGAACCGGCGGATCGACTCCGCGCGCGAGACAAGCTCGTTCGCCCCGTCGACCGCCCGCTGGAGGTCGGCGCGGAGCAGCGGGTCGCGTACCAGCTCCGTGACCGGGACGTAACTGCGCTTGCGCATCATCCGCCAGTGCTGCAGTCCCTCGGGGTCGAGGGTGAGGAGCGCCGCGACGTACGGGCGGTCGTCGCCGACGACGAGGCACTGGCTGACCAGCGGATGCGCCCGCAGCCGGTCCTCCAGCGGCGCGGGCGCGAGGTTCTTGCCGGAGGCGGTGACGATGAGGTCCTTCTTGCGGCCGGTGATCGTCAGATAGCCGTCGGCGTCCAGTTCGCCGAGGTCGCCGGTGGCGAACCAGCCGTCGTCGGTGTCGAGCCGGGTGACGCCGGCCTCGGCGTCCCAGTAGCCGGAGAACAGGTGGCCGCCGCGGACCAGCACCTCGCCGTCGGGCGCGATCCGTATCGCGGTGCCCGGCAGCGGCCAGCCGACGGTGCCGAAGCGGGGTTTCAGCGGCGGGGTGACGGTGGCGGCGGCGGTGGTCTCGGTGAGCCCGTACCCCTCGAAGACCATGACGTCGGCGCCCGCGTAGAAGGCGGCGAGGCGGCGGCCGAGCGGGGAGCCGCCGCAGATCGCGTACTTGACGCGGCCGCCGAGCGCGGCCCGGATGCGGCGGTAGACGAGCGCGTCGTAGAGCTTGCGCAGCGCCCTGAGGCGCGCTCCTGGGCCCGGGCCCTCGCCGTGCAGCTCGGCCTCCAGGGCCTCGGCGTAGCGGACGGCGACCTTCGCGGCGCGGTCGAACGAGGCGGCGCGGCCGATGCCTTCGGCGGTCGCGCGGCCGGTGTTGTAGACCTTTTCGAGGACGTACGGGATGCCGACGAAGAACGTCGGGCGGAAGGCGGCGAGGTCGCGCAGCAGGTCTTCGGTCTTGATGCTGGGCGCGTGGCCGAGCTTGACGCGGGCGCGGAGGCAGCCGATGGCGGTCATGCGGCCGAGGACGTGGGAGAGGGGGAGGAAGAGGAGGGTGGCGGGAGGGTCTTCGCTGACGGCGGTGAAGAGGGGGTAGAGCAGCTCGATCGCGTTGTCGACCTCGGCGAGGAAGTTGCCGTGGGTGAGGACGCAGCCCTTGGGCAGGCCGGTGGTGCCGGAGGTGTAGATGACGGTGGCGACGCTGGCCGGGCCGAGGCCGGCGCGGCGCTGGCGGACGAGGGTGTCGGGGACGTCGCGGCCGGCGGCGGCGAGTTGGCCGAGGATGCCGGTGTCGAGCTGCCAGAGGTGGGCGAGGTGCGGCAGGTCCTGGCGCCGGCCGCTGATGAGGCGGGCCTGCTCGACGCTCTCCACGGCGCAGGCGAGGGCGCCGGAGTCGTGCAGGATGTGGCGGGCCTGGATGGCGGAGGACGTGGGGTAGACGGGGACGGTGATGAGTCCCGCGGCCCAGGCGGCGAAGTCCAGCAGGGTCCACTCGTACGTCGTACGCGACATGATCGCGAGCCGGTCGCCGGGGCGCAGCCCGGAGACGATGAGGCCCTTGGCGACGGCGAGGACGTGCTCGGCGAACTCGGCGGCGGTGACGTCGGCCCAGGTCCCGTCGGCGCGGGGGCGGGCGAGGGCGGGCTCGCCGGGGGCGTGGGCGGCGTTGTCGAAGGGGATGTCGGCGAGGGAGCCGTACTGGGCGTGCGGGGCGGCGGGGGGCACCTCCGCTTCGCGGACGCCGCGGGCGTCGGCGCGGACGGCGGGGGGCAGCAGCGGGGGGACCGCGGTGCCGGGGAGAAGTCTGGAGTTGATCCCCTTGAGGTACTGCGGCGGGGGTGCGGGCGCCGGGTGCTGCTGTGGTGCGGAGTGCGTCATGGGTGGCTCCGTGACGTTCGCGTCGGCTTCGTACGGCTCGCCGGGCGGCAACGGACGCAGCATTCTCGCGAACGGCCGGCCACCCCGCCAGAGGACGCCACACCTGATACTCCCGGTTCCGCATGCCCCGCGCGTCTCGCCCGGGTCGCCCGGGTCGCCCGGGTCGCCCGGGTCCCGCCCGCGCCCGGTGAGCGCCCCGTCAGCGCCGCATCAGCGGCAGACGGCGAAGGCCTCTTGCCCCGCATCAGGCTCTCCGCGCACGGCACCCACGGCGACGGCGACGAGGGCGGAGCCGACGAAGGTCCCCATGAGGATCAGCGCGACCCCGACGGCGAAGAGCCCGGTGTTGTCGTCCGACCAGTCGTAGTACGAGGCGAAGGTCAGCCCCGCGGTCGACCCGAGCACGGCGGGCACGAAGTGCCGCACGTACGCGACGACGGCCACGGCGACGAGCAGCGTCAGCACCAGCCCGCCGACCTGCCACGCCTCGTACGGCCCGGTCTCGGTGTCACCGCTCACCTCGCGCTCCTGGTCCCAGCCGAGCCACACGGCCCAGGCCCCGGCGGCGGCGCCGGCCAGGAGTAGGAGGGAGAGCAGTTGAAGGAGAAGAATCCGCAGCACACGACGCATACCCCCACCCTCGTGGCCCGCCCGCTGCCCGAACCAGAGCGAAGGTACTCACCCCCACCTGAGTACGAGCCCGCACCCCTCACTCCCCGGGCTCCCCCGCCGCCCGCCGGAACACCTGGCGCGAACCCCCCTCGGGCCCGGGCGGGGCGGCCTCGGCGGGCCTGAACCCCAGCCGCTCGTAGAAGACCCGTGCCCCACTGGCGACGGCCCCGGGATGATCGGCCCCGAACGTCACCACCTCGACCCACCCGGCCCGCCCCCGGACGAACCGCCGCTCCGCCTCCCCCATCAGCGCCTGCCCGACGCCCCGCCCCCGCATGTCCTCGGCAACCACCAGCCAGTGCACCCGGAAAACGGGCGCCTCACCCCCGAACAACAACCCCCCGACAACGGACCCCCCGGAAACGGCAACGAGCGCAACCCCCCGCCGTATGTGCCCCCGCACGGCCTCGTGGAACCCGGGCTCGCCGACCATGGCCCCGAACCACTGCTCAACCCCGCCCGCAAGCCCAAGAAACCCCCCGAAGTCCCGCTCCCCCGCAAGCCTGACGATCACCCCCGCAGTCTGACAGAGCCACCCACGGGCGCCGGCGAGCCCGGCAGCGGTCGGTCGTGCTGCCCTAGTCCGCTCAAGCGGGTAGCCACGAGGGCCACCAGGGCGGGATGTTGCTCGCCGGGCAGAGGCCGGAGTCGCCGGGATACCCGTCCAGGGTGCCGAGGGACGCGAACGCCGCCCACCCGATGAGCAGGCCGACTTCCAGGGAGATCGGCACCACGGTGAAGACGGCCGCCTTCCAGGAAGCGGGCCGGACGAGGCACCACAGGAAACCCGAGGCGATCCATGCGGCGAGAGCACAGACCAGCATGAGAGCGGGGAGGTCGAAGAAGATGAGGGCGAAACGGTGTCCCGGCTCGTTCCCGGCATCGCAGTAGGCACGCGAGCGCATGATGAGCGAGGCGGCGAGATACCCGCACAGCACCCCGGTCAGCGGGCCCAGCACGAAGGCAGGCAGGAAGCGTCCCGACGGCCAATCGATGCCCCTCACGCCCGTACGACGCCCCACCCGGGCGAACGGTTGTGCAGGGATCCCCGGTGCCCCGCGCATCACGGGCTCGTCGCGCCCACTCCTCAAGAAGTAAGTCCCGCGTCGACCCAGTACAGCCGACCGTCGCAGGTTTCCGTGTCGGTGCGTTGCGCGGTGATCTCGATTTTCTCGACATCGGGGGGAAGGGATTCGGTGAAGTAATGGGTGTCTTCGGACACGATGGTGCCGTGCTCCACCGGACGCGTGTCAGCGGTGACCGTCCACTTCACCGTCGCGTCGCAGTCCGCCTCCAGCCGCAGGTTTCCTCCCAGTACCCGGTCCGTCCCGGCGTCGTCCGGCCTCAGCGTCGTCCGTATCTTCTCGGAGGCGGGGATGTTCCATCTCCACCCGGCCGCTTGGCAGCCCCCGCCGGACTGAGGGGGCCGGCACATCTCGTGGTTTTCGGTGGGCCTGTCTCCGTTCGAGTAGTCCAGCCCCGGCGTGGGGTCGCCCTCTGGGCGGATAAAGAAGTAAGCGCCCAGCACACCCACGAGGAGCAAGGCGAAAAAGATCAACAGACCATGCCCGCAGCCGACCCTGCCGGGAGCGGCCTCGGCCGGCTCTGCCGACGATTCACCGTCGGGCGAACGGCCGTTGCCGCCCGGCGCCGACTCGGGTTCCGAAGGAGAGGACCGGGCCCCCTCCGTCTCCTTTTCACCCTCTGCGGACGGCGATGCGGCAGGCGGCCCCTGCCGGTACGCAGGATTGCGCACCAGTGCCAGGCGGCCGGCGTGATCAGCTATGCGCTGTCTGGGGATCGGCCGGGACTTCGCGCGCATCTCGGCCTCGATGTGCCGGAAGATCGTGTCCAGATCCAGCAGTTCCGGCCCGTCCGAGATGCCCTGGCGGCACAGACGTACCAGTTCGCCGGTGAAGGCCGTGAACCCCTCCCCGTCGTCCGCCAGCGCTTCCCTGGTTTCGCCGGCAGCGGAGATCAGGTACGTGCCGTGCACTTGGGCCTGCTCCAGGAGATGGCCTGTGGGGTCACCCATGGCGGGGAAGGCTCTGGCACCGAAGCAGCAGTCCAGGACGACAATCCTTCGCGAGGCACGAGAGCTGAGAATCTCTCGCCGGAGGTACTCATAGAGGACGGCTGTGTACGGCTCCTGGGATCGTGACTTCACGAGCGAGAGGCTCAGATCCCCGTTCCGGGGATCGATCAGGCCGTGCCCGGCGTAGTAGACGAAGAGCGAATCGGAGGCGGCGCGCGCCGCGTACCGTACGGCGTGGACGACGTCGTCCACATTCTCCGGATCCCGGACGACCCTGCAATGGCTGTTCTCCGGCAGAGACCAGGAAGAGTCCGACATCAGCACTGACGACAGCGCCGTGAGGTTGTTTCTCACGGTCGGCAGATTGTCCAGATGCCTGTGGCGGCTGACGCCGATGAGGACGGCCTGCGACTTGTCCGCGTCGGGAAAGAACACCCCCCGCTACCCCCGACTGAGGGTCCGGATCAAGGCCGCGACGGTCTCCGGCTCGGCATCGTTGATCGTCACCCTGGCGCCGTCATACTCGACCGTGACCGTGGGCTTGTCATGCCGTGTGCGGCGCCACGCCGCGTACGCCAGCACGAAATTCGCCGCGTTCCAGGCGGTATCGGTGACGAGCTGGAGCCACTCCATCACCTCCGGTCCCATGTGGCCGGGCTGTGTGGGTGGCGTCGCCCAGGACATCGCCGCATGCCGGCTGACCTCCGGCTCGGCCTCCAACCACGTGCGGAGCGACCTCAGCTCGTCTTCCGCCCCCGCCCCGTCCATCCTGACCCGAATGACCACTGGTACCCCCTTGTGGCATCAACCACTTTTCAACCCAGGGTAGTTGGCACATCACGTCGGCCGCAGGACAGACGAAGGTGCACACGGGCGCCCGCTCCCGTGCATCGGGGCCGGGGATCTCTGCAGGGCGGGGGATACGAGGTCGGGGGCGTTGATGCCGAAGCCGGTGGCGTTGTCGTACATGTCGCGGTCCAGGATCTTCTCCTGCGACGCGACCAGCACCGGGATCAGCCTGGCCCGCGACGTTCGCAGCCGGACCGTGTGTAGGCATGTCAGTCGTGCGCCAGCCCGCTTCGCCGGAGTTCAGGGGCGAGGTGCCTCATGGCGCCCACGGTAGGGCACGGATCGGAAAGCCTCGCCGCGGTGCAGCAGTCAGCGCAGATCTGGAACTCTAGGATGGGACACTTGACAGAGTGCGCCCCACAGGGTCACGGCACTGCGCGAGTTCGACGAGGAGCGTCCATGCGACCACCTGTGATTGAGGCGATCAAGATTGAAAACTACCGTGTCCTGCAGAACGTCGAGATCAAAAAACTGAAGCCGTTCACGGTTCTGGTGGGCCCCAACGGAAGCGGAAAATCCACACTCTTCGACGTATTCGCATTTCTGGAGACGTGCTTCACCCTCGGGGTGCGTAACGCGTGGGACCAACGAGGGGGACAACGTCAGCTTCGCTCTCGGGGCGCTGACGGCCCTATCGCCATCCAGATCTCGTATCGGGAACAGCCCGGAACAAGGCTCCTCACCTACCGCCTGGAGATTAAAGAGGAGAAGGGGCGTCCCGTGGTGAGCCGAGAATGGCTACGCTGGACCGTCGCACCCGCGCAAGGTCGACCTCAGCATATCCTCGACTTCCACCACGGATCAGGATACGTGATGGACGAGAACACGGGAAAGAAAACATCCGAGCAGTTGGATGGCTCGGACAGGCTGGCCGTCAACGCATTGGGACAGTTCCGGACACACCCGCGCGTTGCAGCGCTTCGTCGCTTTATCTCCGGCTGGTATCTCTCATACCTGTCCGTCGCAGAGGAACGAAAGTCACCAACCGCTGGGCCGCAAGAGCAACTATCCCGATCCGGCGACAACCTGAGCAACGTTCTCCAATATCTAAAAGAGAATCATCCGAAGCGCCTGCAAGCAGTCATAGAGGCACTCCAGGAAACGGTTCCCGCACTTGAGCGGGTAGATTATGACACCTCACCTGACGGGCGGCTTGTCCTCTTCATCAAGGATGCGCCATTCGACGAGGCCGTACTGGCCAGCAATGCCTCAGATGGAACTCTGAAACTTCTCTCCTACCTCACCCTGCTGTACGATCCCGACCCGGCACCTTTTATCGGGATCGAAGAGCCGGAGAATCATTTGTACCCCTCGGTGCTACCCGGTCTTGCCCATCAGTGCCGAAATTCCAGCGAACTGTCCCAGGTGCTGGTGACAACCCATTCACACGATTTCGTCAACTCCTGTAGGCCCGATGAAGTGATCGCTCTGTACCGAGACACTGACGGGTACACTCGGGTTGTCCGCCCGAACTCCATCCCACTCGTGATGGATATGCTTGAGCAGGGAGCACTGCTGGGCACACTGTGGCAGGAAAACTATTTTGAAGAAGTCCCCGTACCGACCACTCCCGTTGCCGATCTCGGGGAGTGAGCCGTGGCCACCAAGGGAAAAAGGAAAAAACCCAAGCCGCAACCGACCCCCATCCGCCTGGAAGTTCTAGTGGAGGAAGAGTCCGCAGGCGTGGCTCTCCGTCATCTACTCGCGAAGATCCTTGAAGGTCACAATGTTCGCGTCGGGATCCGCCAGTTCCGAGGAAGCCGGATCTCCTGAAAAAACTTCCTGATCGACTACAAGGTTACGCGGCCTCCCGCAGGAGGGGCGAGGATTTCCGAGTAGCCGTCCTTGTTGATCGCGATAATGATGACTGTCGGGATCTGAAGCGACGACTGGACTCGATAGCCCTGGACGCTGGCCTGACACCTCGAACCAAGCGAGGGCCAGAGGGTGACTTCGAGGTCTTGAACCGAATCGCTGTGCGCGAGCTGGAGAGTTGGTACTTCGGCGATTGGGATGCAGTTGTCCATGGATTTCCTAAAGTTACAAGCAGCGTCCCGCGCGCGTACCGCGGTGATCCTGATTCGGTGACCGGCAAGTGCTCCGATGCTTTCGAGAAAGTTCTTCGATCGCATGGCATCAAGATTGCGTCGAAACCAGAATGGGGGCGCAAGATCGGTCCTCATTTGAATCCGGATGTGAATCGGTCGACCAGCTTCAACAGCTTCGTGGCCGGGATACGCCAACTCCTCATGCGGTAGGCTTTCCCGTTCTACCCATGCCCCTCTCACCGCCGACGGAAATAGCAGTCCTGACGTCAGTCTTGATCACTCGGCAGCCCCCTTCTCTGGTACCGCCTCAGGGGTATGAGTGAGCGCGCCGACGTGGACGACTGCCCGCGACGCCCAAGCAGCTTCTGACGCCATGCCGGTACCAGCCCCCTGGTCGCGTGCGATCAGCCGGCGCGCGTATGTGTATGTGGCCAACCCCCACCCCCACCCACACCCGGGCACGACACCGACCTACCCACGAACCGCAGGGCTGACGAGGGTGCGCATGCGGACGCCCGCAGCCCCGGAAGTGCCGGGGTGCGGGCGTCGTGTGGTCGTGGGTCAGGCCGCGGCCGTGACCGGGGTTTTGGGTGGGGTGGTGTCCACCGGGTCCGGGTCGTCGAGGTCGAAGCTGGTGGCGTTGTCGTACATGTCGCGGTCCAGGATCTTCTCCTGCGACGCGACCAGCACCGGGATCACCGCCTGGCCCGCGACGTTCGTCGCCGTGCGGACCATGTCCAGGATCGGGTCGATCGCCAGCAGCAGGCCCACGCCCTCCAGGGGGAGGCCCAGGGTGGAGAGGGTCAGGGTGGTCATGATGGTGGCGCCCGTGAGGCCCGCGGTGGCGGCGGAGCCGATGACCGAGACGAAGGCGATCAGGATGTAGTCCTGGATACCCAGGCTGACGTCGAAGATCTCGGCGATGAAGATGGCCGCCAGGGCCGGGTAGATCGCGGCGCAGCCGTCCATCTTCGTCGTCGCGCCGAAGGGGACCGCGAAGGAGGTGTACTCCTTGGGGACGCCGAGGCGTTCGGTGACCTTCTTGGTGACCGGCATCGTGCCGACCGAGGAGCGGGAGACGAAGGCGAGCTGGATCGCGGGCCAGGCGCCGCGGAAGAACTGCAGGGGGTTGACCTTGGCGACCGTGGCCAGCAGGAGCGGGTAGACGCCGAAGAGGACCAGGGCGCAGCCGATGTAGACGTCGGCGGTGAAGGTCGCGTACTTGCTGATCAGGTTCCAGCCGTAGTCGGCGATCGCGAAGCCGATGAGGCCCACGGTGCCGAGGGGGGCGAGGCGGATGACCCACCACAGTGCCTTCTGCAGCAGTTCCAGAATCGTTTCGCTGAACGCGATGATCGGCTGGGCCTTCTCGCCGAGCTTCAGGGCAGCGACGCCGAGGGCGGCGGCCATGAAGACGATCTGCAGCACGTTCAGTTCGGTGAAGGGCGTGATGACGTCCGTCGGGATGATCCCGGTGAGGAAGTCGATCCACGAGCCGCTGTCCTCGGGGGCCGCGCCGTCCTTCGGGGACAGGTCGGTGCCGGCGCCGGGGTTGGTGAGCAGGCCGATGGCCAGGCCGATGGCGACCGCGATCAGCGAGGTGGCGAAGAACCACAGCAGGGTGCGGGTCGCGAGGCGGGCCGCGTTGTTGACGTTCCGCAGGTTGGTGATCGACACCAGGATGGCGAAGAACACCAGCGGGGCGACCGCCAGCTTGAGCAGTTGGACGAAGATGGTGCCGATCTGGTCCAGGGTGTCCTTCAGCCAGGCGACGTCGCCGGTACGGGCGGCCCAGCCGAGGAGCACGCCGAGGACGAGGCCGGCGAGGATCTGGGCCCAGAAGGGCACCTTGGGTATCCGGAAGCCGCTGCGCGGCTGCGCGGTGGGGGCGGGGGTGGGTGTGGACACGGGCGTCTCCGTGACTGGGCGCGCCGGGCCGCCTCGTCCGGGCACGGTGGTGCCGGGACCGGGACGACGGGCGCGCGTCTGCTACTTGGGGAATGTGGTGCGTGACCGGTCAGAGCGCGGGGACTAGCGGCTCTGACATGCCGCGGACAGGCAGCGGCAGAGATCGACGTGCAGGCGCGCCACGAGCAGAGGGCTCGTAGGCATGCGAAGCGCAGGCACCGTCGTCGTCATGACGAGAAGACTAACACTCCTGCTTTGACATTCCCATAGTGCGGCTTTGGGGGTGACGGTGACGCCCCTCACGTCCCCCTACGCGGTCGTCCTGCGCCAGTCCTCCGGCGCCGTTCCCCTACGCGGTGCCGCGCGCCTCGTCGTCCGCCTCGTCCTCGCGGCTGCGGTTCGCCGCCAGCCGCTCCTTCGACTTCTGCACCCGGCCCACGATCTGCTCCGACATCTCGTCCCGCTGCCGGCGGAGCAGGACGAAGCTCAGCGGCGCGGAGACGACGATCGACAGCAGCATGACCCACAGGTAGTTCGAGTCGCCCAGGCCCGCGGGGAGTGCGCCGACCCGGACCAGGACGGCCAGGATCACGAACGACGCGGCGAAGACGCCGAGGCGCATGGCGGTGTAGCGGACGGCGGGGTTCGGTTTGGGGGTCACGGCTGACAACTTCTCTCTGCTCTCTGCTCCGTCGGTCAAAGTGGTGCGGCGTGCGGGGTGGTGCTGCGCGTGCACGCGCGGCGTGCGCGCGGGTCGTACTCAAGTATGCAGCGGCAGCCACATCGTGATGTCGTCGCGGTAGTCGTCGTCCGCGACCCGTATCGCGTCGGGTACGCGGCCGACCTCCTTGTAGCCGCAGGATGCGTAGAACGTGTCGACCCCCGTCCCGCCCCGGCACGTCAGCCGGATCCCCCGCATCCCCGGCATGCCGCGCGCCGCGTCCGCCGCGGCGGCCATGAGGCGGCGGCCCTCGCCCGTGCCCTGCCGGTCGGGGTGGACCATCACGGTGTAGAGCCAGCACCAGTGCCGCATCAGGCGGTGGGTGTTGAGCGTCAGAAACGCGGTGGCGGCCGGGCGGCCCGCCGCGTCGAGGGCGGCGATCAGGTGGGTGCGGCCCTCCGCCATGGCCGCGAGGTGCCTGACCAGCTCTGGGCGGATGTCCTCGGGCGTCACCGGGGGTACGAAGCCCACCGCGCCGCCCGCGTTGCTGACGTCGGCCCAGAGCGTGCATATGCCGTCCCGCAGGGCAGGGGTGACCGCCGGGTCCAGCTCGTAGCGCAGGGTCATGGCGGCCTCAGAAGCGCATCGGCTGCGGCGTCTCGCGCCGCTCCGGGTCCGGGCCCGCGTGCTCGCGGACGGCGGCGTAGTGCGCGTCCCGCTCGACCGGGTGCAGGCCCGCGTCCTGGATCAGCTCGACGAGTTCCGCGGCCGGGAGGGTGTCGGCCGCCCCCGGGGCCGGGGCGAAGTCGTCCGCGCCGTGCTGGAGCGCGAGCTGCGCCGTCTGCGTGCCGTACGCGGTCCACGCGGCCCGTACGTGCGGCACGTTGTCCAGCAGCAGCCGCGCCACCGCGAACGTCTTCAGCGCCGCCGCGCCCGTGACCCGCCCCGCCGCCAGCGGTACGACGGCCAGCAGGCCGGCGCCGGCGTCCTGCCGGTCGCGGAGCGCCAGGAGCGCGTCGACGGTCTGCCCGGGGTCTTCCCCGTCGTACGAGACCTCCGCCACCGGCTCGGCGGGGTCCGCGGCCGCCGCGAAGTACCCGCGCTCCCCGTGCCGCCGCGTCCGCGCCTCGTGCGCGAGCCCGCCCAGCCACGCCAGATCGCCGCTCCCGTACAGCGCGACACCGTCCGCCCGGCTCAGCCGTGCGCCCGCGCGCGCCTTCTCCGCCAGCTCGCGCCTGAGCCCTGCGTCCACGCGCCGCCTCCCAGCCCGTAAGTCACGTTCCTGCGCATCTGCGCGTATCCGAGCCTACGCGGCCTACTCCTCCGCGATCTCGCCCACCCTGCTCTCCCACATCGTGGACAGCACCACCGTCGTCGCCGTGTGCGAGACGCCCTTGATCCGCGACATCCGCCGGACCGTCTTCCCCAGGCCGTCCACGTCCGGTGCCCGCACCTTGAGCATGAAGGAGTCCGACCCGGCGATGAAGAAGCAGTCCTCGATCTCCGGCAGGTCCCGCAGCCGGTCCGCGACGTCGTCGTGGTCCACCGCCTCGGAGAGCGAGATCCCGACGAGCGCGGTGACGCCCCGGCCCAGCAGGGCGGCGTCGACCGTGGCGCGGTAGCCGGTGATCACCCCGGCGGCCTCCAGGCGGTTGATCCGGTCCGTGACGCTGGGGCCGGAGAGCCCCACGAGCCGGCCCAGCTCGGCGTACGAGGCCCGGCCGTTCTCCCGCAGAGCCTGGATGAGCTGCCTGTCGACGGCGTCCATGTGCGATCTCAAGCCTTCCGTGCTGCTGTGTCGGCTGCCGGCTTTCTGCTGCGTTCTGCGTTCTGCGTTCTGCGTGCCGTGTGCTGTGTCTGCGTCAGCGGGAGCGCCCCAGCTCCCCTTCCCATCTGCGATAGAGCTTGTGCGCCACGCCCGCGGCGTCGAGGGCGCGGCCGGCGACGAAGTCCACGAGGTCCTGGATACCGGTGGCCCCGGCGTAGAAGGCGGGTGCGGCCGGAAGGACCACGGCGCCCGCCTCGTCCAGGGCGACCATCTGCCGCAGCGTCGGCCCGGGGAGCGGCGTCTCCCGTACGACGACGACCAGCGGCCGGCCCTCCTTGAGCGTCACGCTCGCCGCGCGCTGGAGGAGGTCCTTGGAGAGCCCGAGCGCGATGCCGGCCACCGCGGCGGTCGACGCCGGGACGACGATCATGCCCTTCGCGGCGTACGAACCGGAGGAGGGACCGGCCGCCAGATCGCCGGCCGCCCAGTGCCGTACGCCGGACAGGTCCATCGCCGGGTCGAAGGCGTCCGGCCGTCCTTCGGCGCCGGCGGCGAGCCAGCGCCGCAGGTCGTCGCGCCAGTGCGCGTCGCGGAACGGGCCGCCCGTCTCGTCCAGCACCGTCAGCCGTGCGGCCCGGCTGACGACGAGGTCGACGGCCTCCCCGGCCTGGAGCAGCGCGCGCAGCACGGCGGCGGCGTACGGGGTGCCGGAGGCGCCGGAGACGCCGACGACCCAGGGCCGGCGCCGGTCACGGCCCGGCTGCTCGGCGTACGGCTCGGCGAACGGCCCCTCGGACGGCGGCCCGACCGGGTCCTCGTACGGCGTCTGGTGCGGCGGCTCCACCCGGCGAGCCTATCCGGCGCCGGGAACCGCGACGCAGGCCGCCTGCGTTTCCCCAGGGAGGACACACTGGTCCGAAGGGGGCTTGGGTGATGTACGAACCTTACGGGCGCGGCACCCCCGCCGCGCGGCCCGCACGGGCGGCTCGGCCGCCGCGCGGGCGAATATACGTGAAGCGCGCCGCGGTGGTGATGCTCGCGTGGGTGGCGCTGCTGTGGGTGCTGGAGGCGGTCGACCAGGCCGGCGGCAACAAGCTGGACGCGTACGCGATCACGCCGCGCGACTTCGGCGAGCTGCGGGACGTGATCCCGGCGTCGTTCATGCACTTCGGCTGGGACCACCTGTCGGCGAACACGGGGCCGCTGCTGGTGCTGGGCTTCATAGCGGCGATGCGGGGGATCAGCCGGTTCGTGGGCGTGGTCGCGGTGATCATGCTGGTGAGCGGGCTCGGGGTGTGGCTGGTCTCGCCCGCGGGCACGGCCACGGCAGGTGCGTCGGGGGTCGTCTTCGGCCTCTTCGGCTACGTGGCGGTGCGCGGCTTCGTCGACCGGCGGATGTCCGACGTACTGATCGGCATCACGGTCGCCCTGGTCTACGGCTCCATGGTGTGGGGCGCCCTGCCGACGGACCAGGTCCTGGAGCAGTCGATCTCCTGGCAGGCCCACCTCTTCGGCCTCCTGGGCGGTGTCCTGGCGGCCTTCTATTTCAGCGACCGCAGAAGGGGCGCGCTTCAGGCGGGCTAGGGTCTGCGTCCGAAGGGGAACGGACGATCTCCCGGGGGATGGGACGTATGACCGAGCAGGACCCGAGCGACGACCGGGCGGCCGGACAGCCGCCCGGGCACCCGGCCGGACACCCGGCCGGGCAGCAGCCACCGCCGTTGCCGCCGTACGCGCCGCCTGGTGCCCCGACGCCGTACGCACCGCAGGGCGCCCCCGCCCTCCACCCGCATCCGGGCCCCGCCGTCCCGTACCCGCCGCAGCTCTACCCGCACGGCCCGCCCGGCAAGCCGCCGCCCGACTCGGCGATGTGGGCGCACCTGTCCGCGCTGCTCATCTTCATCGCCGGCACCGGCGCCTGCTGCATCGGCTTCCTGATCGCCTGGATCGGGCCGCTGAACATCCGCGGCAAGACCGCGGACCCGTTCATCCGCCACCACGGCACCGAGGGCCTGAACTGGGGCATCACGCAGATCGTCGCGGTCGCCGTCTTCGGCGCGCTGACGGGCGGGAGCATCTACATGGCCGAGGAACAGGGCTGGCCGGAGTGGGTGCCGGCGGTGCCGCTGACGGCGTGGGGGGTGCACCTGGCGACGTCCTTCGCCTTCGCGATCGTCGGCTGCAGGCGTGCCAAGAACGGTGTGCTGTGGTCGTACCCGCGGCCGGTCGCGCTCCCGTTCACCAAGCCCTGAGCGCAGACAGGACATGCATCTTCTGTACAGTTGATGCATGAGTGAGACGCTGCCCATCGCGCAAGCACGCAGCCAGTTCGGCGCGCTCGTCCGCCGTGCCGCTCTCGGCCGCGAGCGCACCATCATCACCGACCACGGTGAGCCGGCCGCGATGATCGTCGGTATAGGGGACATCGAGGACCTGGAAGACGCCCTTGCCGTTGCGCAGTACGAAGCCCGCAAGGCCCGCGGCGAGGACACGTACGTGCCGCACGACGAGGTACGCAGGCGACTGGGACTCGACGGGTGAGCCACGAAGTCGTCTGGGAGACCGATGCCGTGAACGCAGCCACCGGCTTCCTCGCTGACGACCCCGCCGGGCTGCGGGCGCTCATCGACGGCATCGACGCGCTCGCCGCGGAGCAGCGCCCGAAGAACTCGGCTCCCTGGGGCACCGACAAGCGCCGCCTGCGGATCGGCCGCTACCGGGCGATCTACCGGATCGACGACGGCAGGGTCACCGTGCTGGTACTCCACGTCGGCCGCGGGGCGGCATGACCCCGGCGGTCAGAGGCTCAGGTCGCGGACGAAGAGGTCTGCCGCGGCGCAGCAGAAGAGGATGATGCCGATCACGCCGTTGAGCGTGAAGAACGCGCGGTTCAGGCGGCTCAAATCGTCCGGGCGGACGATGCTGTGCTCGTACGCGAACACGCCCGCCACCACCGCCAGGCCGACCCAGAACAGCGCGCCCGCGTCCGTCGCCAGGGCGTACCAGACGAACAGCGCCATCGTCACGACGTGCGCCACCCGCGCCCCGTACAGCGCGCCCGCGATGCCGAAGCGGGCCGGGACCGAGCGGATGCCCTGGGCGCGGTCGGTGTCGACGTCCTGACAGGCGTAGATCAGGTCGAACCCGCCGATCCACACGCCCACCGCGAGCCCCAGCAGCACCGCGGGCCACGACCACTCCCCCGTGACCGCCAGCCACGCGCCGATCGGGCCGATCGCCTGGGCGAGGCCGAGGATCGCGTGCGGGTACGTGGTGAACCGCTTGCCGTACGGGTAGACCACCATCGGCACCGCCGCGACCGGCGCCAGCACCAGGCACAGCGGGTTCAGCAGCGCCGCGGCGCCGAGGAAGATCGCCAGCGCGATCAGCGCGCCCGTCCACGCCGAGCGCACGGAGACCGCGCCGGTGACCAGTTCGCGGTGGGCGGTGCGCGGGTTGCGGCCGTCGATCTCGCGGTCGATGATCCGGTTCGCGGCCATCGCGAACGTCCGCAGCGCCACCATCGCGACGGTGACGAGCAGCAGCGTCCCCCACTCGATCGCCCCGTCGCCGTCGACCAGCATGGCCGTCAGCGCGGCGATGTACGCGAACGGCAGCGCGAAGATCGAGTGCTCGATCATCACCAGCCGCAGGAACGCCCGCACCCCGCTGCCCGACCGGGCGGGGCCGGGACCGACGACGCTCCCCGCGGCCGTCACAGGTTTCCTCCGAGGACGCTCCGGTCTTCCGGCCGGGGAGAAATCGGACTCCGGTGGGGCAGGGCAGAGGTGGCTGAACCCCCGCCAGGGCGATCCAGGGTCCGCCCTTTCTGATGGTGAGGGGCACTGTAAAGGTCGATGAGGCTCAACTGTCAGTCCTCCCGGATAGGTTGGGATACATGACGGCGGCGGCGAAGGCGGGGGATTGCGGGTATGCCCGGTATGCCTACCGTCTTCGCGTGTCCGCCGGTGCGGAGCGGCTGCTCCTGGCCGAGTGGGACCGGTGTCGTTGGACGTGGAACGAGTGCGTGGCGAAGTCCAAGGGGATCCACGAATGGAACAAGAACCATCCCGGGGGCGCCGCAAGGCGCACTTGTGGCCTGTCCCAGCTCGACGAAATGCTGACGGCGGCCAGGAAGAGCACGCCGTGGCTGGCGGAGGGCGCCAGCGTTCCGCAGCAGCAGATCATCCAGGATTTCGGGAAGGCGAGAGCGAAGGCCGGGAAGGACATCCGTGAGCGGCTGCCGATGTCCCGTCGGGCCGGAATGCCCAGATGGAAGAAGAAGGATCAGGCCCGGCCGTCGCTGAACTACACCAAGCGCGGCTTCCGTCTCCAGAACGGGCGCCTGCGCCTTGCAGGCGGTATCGCGCTGGTCGTGGTGTGGTCGCGCGGACTTCCCGCCGAGCCCTCGTCGGTCCGGGTGTATCGGGATTGTCTGGGCCATTGGTACTGCTCGTTCGTTGTGCCGGCCCGGCTTGAGCCGCTGCCGGAATGCGGCCGGGCGATCGGTGTGGACTGGGGCGTGCGGGAGACCGCGACCACCACCAGCAGCGCACACGACCTTCCGCATGCTCAGCACGGCAAGACGGCTGCTGCGAAGCTGGCTCGCTACCAGAGGGTCATAAGACGGCGGGAACGGCCGAAGGGCAAGCCGCAAAGCCGCGGCTACCGCAAGGCCGGGTCGCGGGTCGCGAAGCTGCACAAGAAGGTCGCCCGGCCACGGCAGGACACCGGCCGCAAGTGGGCCAGGACCGTCGTCCGTGAACACGACCGCATCGCAGTGGAGGACTTCCGACCGAAGTTCCTTGCGAAGTCGCCAATGGCCCGTACGGCTGCCGACGGAGCCATCTGCGCCACTAAGCGGGCGCTGATCGAGATGGGCCGTAAGCATGGGCGGACCGTCCGCCTGGTACATCCCGCGCACACCACGATGGACTGCGCGCACTGCGGGGCGAGAGCCAAGCACCGCATGCCGCTGAGTGAGCGCACCTACCCCTGCACACACTGCAAGACCTCCTCTCCCAGGGACAAGAACTCTGCGGCTGTGATGCTCGTCCGGGCAGGTGGGAACCCGGCAGGTGCTGAGGGCATAGGACCGCCCGAGCCGCAGGCTCGGGCGGCGGCCTGAGCCTGGAATCCCCCGCCCTTCAGGCGGAGGAGCCTTCAAAGGCCGTACTCCCGCCACCGGGCGTCGACCTTCGCGGCCGTGTCCGGATCGGAGACGACCATCTCCGGCCAGCCGCGCGTGTAGCCCTCCTCGGGCAGCTTCGCGGTGGCGTCGATGCCCGCCTTGCCGCCCCAGAACTGCTGGTACGAGGCGTGGTCGAGGTGGTCGACCGGGCCCTCCACGACGGACAGGTCGCGGCTGTAGTCGGTGTTGCCCAGCGCCCGCCAGGCGACCTCCTGGAGGTCGTGCACGTCGCAGTCGGCGTCGACCACGATGATCAGCTTGGTCAGCGACATCATGTGGGCGCCCCAGATCGCGGACATGACCTTCTGCGCGTGCTTCGGGTACTTCTTGTCGATCGAGACGATCGCGCAGTTGTGGAAGCCGCCTGCCTCCGGCAGGTGGTAGTCCACGATGTCCGGCACGATCACCTTCAGCAGCGGCAGGAAGAACCGCTCGGTGGCCCGGCCCAGCGGCCCGTCCTCGGTCGGCGGGCGGCCGACGACGATGGACTGCAGCAGCGGGCGGCGGCGCATCGTGACGGCGTCGATGGTCAGCGCGGGGAACGGCTCCTGCGGGGTGTAGAAGCCGGTGTGGTCGCCGAACGGGCCCTCGGGCAGCTCCTTGCCGGGCTCCAGCCAGCCTTCGAGCACCACCTCGGCGTGCGCGGGGACCTGGAGCGGCACGGTCTTGCAGTCGACCATCTCGACGCGCTTGCCGCCGATGAAGCCGGCGAGCATGTACTCGTCCATGTCGCCGGGCAGCGGCGCGGTCGCCGCGTACGTCACGGCCGGCGGGCAGCCGAAGGCGATGGCCACCGGCAGCTTCTCGCCGCGGCGGGCGGCGACCTGGTAGTGGTTGCGGCTGTCCTTGTGGATCTGCCAGTGCATGCCGATGGTGCGGCGGTCGTGGCGCTGGAGGCGGTAGAGGCCGAGGTTGCGGACGCCGGTCTCGGGGTCCTTGGTGTGGGTGAGGCCCAGGTTGTAGAAGGACCCGCCGTCCTGGGGCCAGGTGAAGAGCGCGGGGATCGTGTCGAGGTCGACGTCGTCGCCGGTGAGCACGACCTCCTGGACCGGCCCGTCCTTCGCCTTCCGCGGCGGTACGTGCGCCATGGTGCCGAGCTTGCCGAACGCCTCGCGTACGCCCGTGAAGCCCTGCGGCAGTTCGGGCTTGAGCAGCCCGCCGATGCGCTCGCCGATCTCCGCGTACGAGTCGAGGCCGAGGGCTTTGAGGAGCCGGCGGTCGGTGCCGTAGACGTTCATCGCCAGCGGCATGGCGGAGCCCTTGACGTTCTCGAAGAGCAGCGCGGGGCCGCCGGCCTTGTTCACGCGGTCGGTGATCTCGCCGACTTCGAGGTACGGATCGACCTCGGCCTTGATGCGTGTGAGGTCGCCGTCGCGCTCCAGAGCCCGCAGCAGCGAGCGGAGATCGTCGTAAGCCATGCGCCCCAGTATCCGCCAGGCGCCGGGCGCGATCCGCGAAGGGGGTACGGGGCGGGGCGCGGGCGGGGTCGCCGGGGTGTCTCCGCCACGGATTACCCTGGACGGACCGCGGGGTCCGTACGGGAACCGCACCGAACCGGCGAGGGAGACCGCCGCACCGCCGCTGCACCGCACGTCGAAGGGCCGCACATGCTCAGGTATCTGCCGTTTCTCCTGGTCCTGGCGGTGTGGATCTATGCGTTCATCGACTGCCTGAACACCCCGGAGAAGGACGTACGGAACCTGCCCAAGCTGGTCTGGGTGGCGATCATCGTGCTCTTCGGCTCGGTGCTCTTCGGCCCGCTGGCGTGGTTCATCGGCGGCCGGCCGCGGGGCCGCCCGGTGATCGCGGGCGAGGGTTCGGGCGGCGGGCGCCGGCCGGGCCGGGGCGGCTGGGTGGCGCCCGACGACAACCCGGACTTCCTCCGCTCGCTGGGGGAGGACCGGCGGAAGGACGAGCCGCGGGAGGAGCCCCGGGAGGAGCCGCGGCAGGAGTCGCGGCAGGAGCCCGAGGACGAGCGCGGCCGCGAGCGGGACGAGGAAGGTCCGGAAGGACGCCAGGGACCCGACGAGGACCGGCGCTGAGACGTTAACCTGACGCGGAGACGCAGCGGGGGCCGAGGCCGTAGCCCCGCGACATTCAGGGGGTTTGCCGCGTGCTCCGCTACCTGCCGTTGATCGTTCTTCTCGGCGTGGTGATCTACGCGCTGATCGACTGCGCGACCACGAAGAAGGAGGACGCCAAGCACCTCCCCAAGATCGTCTGGCTCCTCCTCATCGTCCTGTTCCCGCTGCTGGGTTCGATCGGCTGGCTGATCGCCGGCCGCAACCGCCGCCGCCTGCCGCCCGGCGGCTCGGGCGGCGGCACCGGCGGGGGGCGGCGCTCGACGTGGGTGGCGCCGGACGACAACCCGGAGTTCCTGAAGAAGCTCGGCGACGAGAACGCGAAGGGCGACGAGGGCAAGAGCGACGACGGGGACGACGAGAGCGACGGCGACGGTGACGGCAAGCGGGACGGCGACCCGCGCGAGAAGTGATCCCCGCCTCCCCCGCGCCCGAAGGGCGAGCCGCCCCTGCAGACGGACCGCGTGCCGCGGACTCCTCGGTCCCCCGCGCTTGCAACCGGTACCCCGGTACGGGTTTACCGTCGAGAACGTCCCCGCCCGCGGGGACGCGACGACGGGAGTGAGCACCATGAGTGACCTTGCGTGGGTGCCGCGGTCCTGCACGCTGCCCACCGCCGAACGGCCCCTGCGGGTGGCCGAGTGGGACGCGCTGTTCGCGGCGGGGCCGGTCTCGCTCTCCCGGCCGGAGCCGCTGCGGCTGCGGCTGGTACTGGCGGGCGGGCCGGAAGTCGGGGAGCGGGTGCGGGAGTTGGCGGAACGGGAGAGCGGCTGCTGCTCGTTCTTCACCTTCACGACCGGGCGCGGCACCGACCGCGTCGCCGGCCGCCACCGGGACCGTACGGCCGGCCGGCTGTGGCTGGACATCGCCGTGGACCCGGCGCACGCGGCCGTCCTCGACGCCCTCGCCGCGCGGATCGACGCGGTGGCGGCGCGGTGAGCGGGACCCTGCGCAGCGGGCAGGTCGCCGCGGCGGCCGGCGTGCACGTACAGACGCTGCGCTACTACGAGCGCCGCGGCCTGCTCCCCGCGCCCGCGCGCAGCAACGGCGGCCACCGGCTGTACGGCGAGGACGCGGTGACCGCGCTCCGCGTGATCAAGGCGGCCCAGCGGCTCGGGTTCACGCTGGCCGAGGTCGCCGACCTGCTTGCCGCCGGGCGGCGCCGCCGCGGCGGGACCGCCGGCCGGACCGCCGCCGGGCTCGGGGACCGGGCGGCGGCGAAGCTCGCGGAGATCAACGCGAGGATCGCCGACCTGACCACGGTCCGTACGGCCCTCGCCGCCGCCGTGGAAGCGGGCTGCGACGACCTCGCCGTCTGCGCCTCCCACCCCCGCTGCCCTTTCCCCTTCGCCGCCCCCGGCGGGGGCCGCTGACGCGCCCCGGCATGGCGCCCGGTCCTGCGCCCCGCACAATGGGGCGGCAGGTTCGGGCGGCGAAGGGCTGATGATGGGCGCGGGTCGGAAGTCGGTCTGGCCGGTGGACGCCTCCGTGGCGCACAACGCGCGGGTGTGGAACCACTGGCTCGGCGGCAGGGACAACTACGCCGTGGACCGGCAGGTGGGCGATCACGTGGCGGGCCTGTTCCCGGTGATACGCGACGTGGCCCGCGCCGACCGGGAGTTCCTGGGCCGCGCGGTGCGCTACCTCGCGGGCGAGGCGGGGATACGGCAGTTCCTCGACGTCGGCACCGGGCTGCCGACCGCGGAGAACACCCACGAGGTGGCCCAGGGGGTGGAGCCGGCGGCCCGGATCGTCTACGTCGACAACGACCCCCTCGTCCTCACCCACGCCCGCGCCCTGCTCACCGGCAGCCGCGAGGGCGCCACCGCGTACGTCGCCGCCGACGCCCACGACCCGGAGGCGATCCTGCTCGGCGCCAAGCGCACCCTGGACTTCGAGCAGCCGGTGGCGGTCATGATGCTGGGCATCCTCAACTTCGTCCTGGACACCGGCGAGGCGCGCCGGGTCGTACGCCGGCTGATGGCCGCCGTACCGCCCGGCAGCTACCTCGCGCTCACCCACCCCACGGCGGAACTGGGCGGCGAGGGCAACGCGGCGGCGATGCGCTTCTGGAACGAGCACGCCACCCCGCCGATCACCGCCCGCAACCGGACCGAGGTCGCGAGCTTCCTCGACGACCTGGACCCCCTGTCCCCGGGCCTGGTCTCCTGCACCCGCTGGCGCCCGTCCCCGGGCGACACCGCCGAACTCCCGGAGGTACCGCAGTTCGGCGCCCTGGCCCGCAAGGTCTGACCCCCGGGCCCGGGCGCCGCGGTCAACGCGCGGTCGGCTCCGGTGCCGTTGCCGGCCGGTCCATGGCCCGGTCCAAGTGGGCGATGTTCGCCGGTACGTCGTCGCTCTCCGTGCTGCGGATCAGTTGCAGGGCAGGCTGGACGAGGCCGCCGGGGCGGGCGATCAGGCGGGCCAGCACGGCGGCGCGGATGTCGAGGCGGTCGATCGTGGCCGCGGTCGAGGTCGTACATCGCGCGGGGCTCGGCCGGGTGGCGGACACCTCGCCTGATCGGGTCGGCCTCCCCCGCTCCGCTGCCATGTGTGACCGTTCCGGTACAGCCTGTGACCTGACGGCGCTACGGTACCGGTCAGCGAGTGAAAGTCCGCGGGCCGGCAGGGAGATCCCATGCACATCAAGATCACGGCACAGGGCGGGCCGGAGGGCGAGGAGGAGCTGCGCTCCTTACGCAGGCATCTGGAGGATGACCCGGCCATCCCGCTGACCCCCTCCATGGGACTCACCCTGGAGGCCATCGAGTTCGTCACCGGAAGCTCTTTCGACCTCGCCAACCTGGTCCTGGCGCTGTCCGCCTGGCGCGCCTCGCGGCCGGTGAGTTCGACCCTGGAGGTGCGGCAGGACGAGCACACCGTACGGCTCTCCCCGCAGGCCCTCGCCAACCCCCCGACGACCGACGCGGCCCTGCGCCCCCGGCTGCCGCTGCCCCACCTCTCGTACGCCGTGCTGATCGGTGTCGCCGACCACGTCCCCGAGAGCGGCCTCCGTCCGCTGCCGGCCGTGGACCGCGGCTGCCTGGAGCTGCGGGACGTACTGGGCGACTCCCGGGTCTGGGGGCTGCCGACCAACCGGTGCCAGATCGTCCGCCCGCAGAACCGCGAGCAGCTCCTGGACCCGGTGGCCCACGCCGCGCGACAGGCGTCGGACTGCCTGGTCGTCTACTGGGCGGGCCACGGCCTGACCCACGACGGCGCGCTCCATCTGGCCCTGCCCGACAGCCGCGAGGCCGACGTCCCGGGCACCGCGGTTCCGTTCACCGACCTGCTCCGCCGGCTCGGCGCCGCCCCCGGCCCGCCGTCCCGGACGATCGTCATCCTGGACTGCTGCCAGGGCAGTGTCGCCTTCGATGCCGTACGAAGGGAGGTCGAAGCCGCCGAGTTGCGCGACATCTACGTACTGGCGGCCTCGCCCCCCGGCGGCGACGCGGTCGGCACCACCGGCACCGGGCTCACCGCCTTCACCCGGGCCCTGGTCGAAACGGTCCGGGCCGGCATCGGCAACCGCCAGGACTTCCTGACGCCGAACGACATCGCCGACGAGCTGCGCCGGATGGTTCCCGGCCAAGGCGGCCCCGCGCCCCACACCCTGGACCCGCACACGGTCGGCAGCCGCCCCTTCGTCCGGAACCTCCGTGCCAAGCCGGGCACCGCGCACCTCTCCTGGCCGCGCCGGCACTCCAGGGCCCTGACGGCTGCGGCGGTCGCCCTCGCCGTGATCACGGGCGTGGGGGTCTGGAAAGGCTCCTCCGACACCGGCGCCACAGGACCCTGCTCGAAACGGGTCGGTCTGCTGGGCTACTCCGATGCCCTGGACACCCTCACGGACCCCATGCCGGTGCAGGGGATTTCGGCCCTCGCCGTCACCGGGGACCGCACCATCCTGGCTCTGGGGGACAACCGCCCTCCCCGTCTCCACTCCCTCACCCTCGACGACGCGCGCCTCGTCCCCGCGGTCGGAGACGCCACGATCCTGCACCCCCGGGACGACAATCTCTCCGCCGCCGACATCGACGGCGAGGGGATGGCGGTGGACGGGAAGAACGTCCTGATCAGCTCGGAGGCAGGGCCGTCGATCCGGTCGTACCGACTCGGCGACGGGATACAGAACGGGGAGATCGACCTGCCGGAGGGCTTCAAGGATTCCAGCCCCGCACGGCGGCTGGAATCCCTGAGCCTGAGCGAGGACCGCACCCAGTTGTACGCGGGTATGGAGGGCCCCCTGCACATCGACGGCGAGGCGGCGGGTCGCAGCCACGTACGGATCCTGCGCTACACCCGTTCTCCGGGCGGGGAGTTCGGCAAGAGGCCCCAGCAGTACGCGTACAAGACCGAATACGGTCTCTTCCTCACCGAGCTGATCGCCCTGAGCGGCGACCGGCTGCTCGCCCTGGAGCGCGGCTACATGCCGGAGGGCAATTCGGTTCACCTGTTCCTGCTGTCGCTGGCGAAGACGCCGGACATCAGCGGGGCGAAGTCGCTCTCCGGCATCACCGACGACTCCTGGGTGGAGAAGAAGCTGCTGGCCAATCTGGGGAACTGCCCCACCGCCGGAGCACCTCGCAGGCAGCCTCAGCTCAATCCCCTGCTGGACAACATCGAGGGCATGGCCCTGGGCGAGCACCTGCCGGATGGCCGCCGCGCCCTCTACCTGGTCAGCGACAACAACGCCAACACGAAGAAGCAGACGACCAGGTTCTACAAGCTGAGCGTGGACCTGTCCTGACGTCCCGACAGCGTCGGGCGCCCCGTGGAGCGAAACCCGGTAGACGCGGACGGTGTTGCCGACTCCTGCCGGGCAGTGGCCCCTTGGCCGCGGGCCGGCGAGGCTTGCCGCCGTTGCGAGTCTTACAGTTCGTCGGGGTGCGGGTGGCCGATGACGGAGAGACGGCACGGCCCGATCGGCTCGGGGGCGTGCATGGTGTCGATCGTGAGGTGAAGCCGGGTGCCTTGGCCGTCTTCACCGGCGGGGTAGCTGCGTTGTTCGTCGGCTGCGAAGCGGAGACGGAGCACCTCGGCGATCTGGCGCGCCGTTTCCGGGCCGGCCGCGACGATGCGGACCTCTGCGAAGCCCGGTGCGGGGAGTGACCGCGGCTGTGCGGCCGGCGGGGGTGCCGCGTGGCCGTTGCCGGTCTCCGCGGTCATCCCGTGCCCTGCCCCCGGCGCCGGGGGCATCTGCGTGCCCGGCTGCTCGGCCGCCGTCGGCCGCGACCGCCGTCCCGGTGGTCGCGCCGCACGACGTGATCGACGTGGTCGCCGAGATCGGGGCCGGAGCGCGTGAGCGCTGGTGTCGTGGGGCTTGCGGTCCAGACAGGGCTGCGGACAACGGACAGAGCCGTCATGGGCGGGACCGATCTCGGGCGGCGGTCACGCCGGCCCGGTGTATCCGTGCGCCGGGAACGGCGCCGACCATGAAGTCGGCACGCGAAATGCTCTCGGTGTTCACCACCCTACTCCGCCACGGCCCCCGGCGGAGTCGGCCACGACGACACGTCAGGACGCCCGGGCGGGGCGGCGCAGCGGGGCGCCGGCCTCGTGCAGGCTGCGCAGGGCCTGCTTGTAGGAGGTGAGCAGCCCTGTCTCGACGTAGGACACACCCAGCTCCTGGCAGTGGCGCCGGACGATGGCCTGCGCCTTTGCCAGATGCGGGCTGGGCATGCTCGGGAAGAGGTGGTGTTCGATCTGGTAGTTCAGACCGCCCAGCGCCAAGTCGGTGAGCCGGCCGCCGCGCACGTTGCGCGAGGTGAGCACCTGGCGGCGCAGGAAGTCCGGGAGATCGTGCCCGGACAGGGTCGGCATGCCCTTGTGGTTGGGGGCGAAGACGGAGCCGAGGTACAGGCCGAACAGGCCCTGGTGGACGGCCAGGAAGGCGAACGCCATGCCGGGCGGCAGGACCAGGAACAGCACCGCGAGATACGCCGCGATGTGCCCGAAGAGCAGGGTGCCTTCCAGCGTCCGGTGCTTGACCTGGCGGCCGGCCAGCGCCCGGACACCGGCGACATGCAGGTTGACGCCCTCCAGGGTGAGCAGCGGGAAGAACAGCGCGGCCTGCCAGCGGCCGAGCAGGCGGGGCAGGCCCCGCGCGGCCCGGGCCTGCTCGGGTGTCCAGACCAGGATGTCGGGGGAGAGGTCGGGGTCGCGCTCTTCGTGATTGGGGTTGGCATGGTGGCGGGTGTGCTTGTCCTGCCACCATTCGTAGCCCATACCGATGGCGGCGCCGGCGATCCGGCCGGACACGGTGCTGGCCCGGCGCAGCCGGAACACCTGGCGGTGCGCCACGTCGTGGGCGACCAGGGCGACCTGGCCGAAGACCACGGCGAGTACGGCGGCGACCGCCAGCGTCCACCAACTGGCGCCGACGAACCCGAAGACGGTCCAGGCGGCGGCGTAGCACGCGACCACGGCCGTGATCCGGACCGCGTAGTAGCCGGGGCGGCGGGCCATCAGCCCGGCGTCGGAGATCTTCTTCGACAGCCGGGAGAAGTCACTGCCGGACTCGTCCGGCGGCCGGACACGGGCTGAGGGGGCTGGAGATGCGGTCATGGTGAGGCGTCCTTGTCTTCGGCGGTGCGTACGTCGCCCTCCCGCCGGTCACCGCGGCGGGAGGGCGGCGAGTCGGGCCTGGAGAACATCGGTGATCTCTTTCGGCGGGTGGGCCACCCGCGTTTACCGAGCGGTGTGTTCGGCGCGAAGTAACGCCTGCTTGTCCCGGGCGACGGTGAAGTGCATGCGGTCGGTGTCCAGTGGGTCCCGGCTGTCCTCGCCGTGGCCCGTCTCGCCGTACCACCGTCCCCCGGGCGTGACTTTCGCGGTGTGGACGACGCGGTGGACAGCCATCACGCCTGCGGCGCGTTCACGCGCCCGAACGGTCTGGCTCCAGGGCCCGGCGGCGTCGCGGCCCGGCCGGCTCCGCCGGCTTTCGCGTACTCGGCGCAAAACACCCGCTGCCCGGATTCGATTGTGGGCAGCCGATCGAGAAGATCGCCCAAGCCAGTCCTTCATGGTATGGGCCGGAGGCCCTTGCGCCCCATTGGACGTATTTTCCGTGCCGATGTCAAAGAGCCGGAGGGCACGGAACCCGCAATCGGGCCCCGACCTGCCGCGGGGCCCGTCGAGGAGCGGTCCCGGATCAGCAGAGGTCCGGCCGCCGCGGCCTGCGCAACCAGCTCGTGGCCACCCGTGCTAGGCTGGTTGAAGTTGCAGTTGTGGTTCCCATGAACTTTGTGTGCGCCTGCTGGCTTTGACCTTCAGGCGCATTTCTGTTTTTCGGTGCTTTCCGGACCTGGTAATCATCACGGCGACGCGGGATCGCGCACCGTGCGGATCTCCGGCACAGCCACCAAAAGGAGAAGAGACATGGCCACTGGCACCGTGAAGTGGTTCAACAGTGAAAAGGGCTTCGGCTTCATCGCCCAGGACGACGGCGGCGCCGACGTCTTCGCCCATCACTCCAACATCAACGCTCAGGGCTTCCGTGAGCTGGCCGAGGGCCAGCGGGTGGAGTTCGACGCCACCCAGGGGCAGAAGGGCCTGCAGGCGGAGAACATCACCCTCATCTGAACCCTGATCCGAGGACGTGGCGCAAGTCACAAGCACGGGCCGGCGCCGCGTGGCGCGGGCCCGTGCCCCGCGGCCGGAGCGCTCTGCGCACCGCGCCGCCGTTCGCCCATTCCCCGGCCCGTTCCTGCGGCTTCCGTGCGGCTCGTCTCCGCCGGAATCTCCTCGACACGCGCCGCAACGAGGAGGTTCCCATGAACCGCAGTACACGTCATAACTCCGGCAACCCGGCCCGTCGCCGTTCGCGCGGTCAGACTCCGCGCCGGCCGGGCGGCCGGAAACCCGCCGCCGCGCAGGGCGAGTTCGCGCTGCCGGTGAATGCCACTCCGGCGCTCCCCCCGGCCGCGTCGTTCGCCGACCTGGACATGCCGCCCGTTCTGCTGACGACGCTGCAACACCAGGGGGTGAGCGTGCCGTTCCCCATCCAGGCGGCCACCCTCCCCGACTCCCTGGCCGGCCGGGACGTCCTCGGTCGCGGCCGTACCGGCTCGGGCAAGACCCTGGCCTTCGGCCTGGCCCTGCTGGCCCGTACCGCCGGGCGGCGCGCGGCCCCCCGGCACCCGCTGGCCCTCATCCTGGTACCCACCCGCGAACTGGCCCAGCAGGTCACCGAGGCACTCACCCCCTACGCCCGGGCAGCGCATCTGCGGCTCGCCACGGTGGTCGGCGGCACGTCTCTGGCACGGCAGGCCGCCGCGCTGCGCGACGGCTCCGAGGTGGTCGTGGCCACCCCGGGACGGCTGCGGGATCTGATCGACCGCCGCGACTGCCACCTGGACCAGGTACGCATCACCGTGCTGGACGAAGCCGACCAGATGGCCGACATGGGCTTCCTGCCCCAGGTCACCGCCCTGCTGCGGCAGGTGCGGGCAGACGGCCAGCGGATGCTGTTCTCGGCGACGCTGGACCACAACGTCGACCGGCTGGTGCGGGCCTTCCTCACCGACCCGGTCGTCCACTCGGTCGACCCGTCGGCCGCCACCGTGACGACGATGGAGCACCACGTGCTGCACGTCGCGGACGGCGACAAGCGGACGGCCGCCACCCACATCGCCGCCCGCGACGGCCGTGTGCTGCTGTTCCTCCACACCAAGCGCGGCGCCGACCGGCTGGCCCGGCACCTGCTGAGCAACGGGGTGAAGGCCGCCGCGCTGCACGGCGGCAAGTCCCAGTCCCAGCGCACCCGCACCCTCGAACAGTTCAAGCGCGGAGACATCACCGCACTGGTCGCCACCAACGTCGCCGCCCGCGGAATCCACATCGACGACCTCGACCTGGTCGTCAACGTCGACCCGCCCGCCGACCACAAGGACTACCTCCACCGCAGCGGCCGCACGGCCCGCGCCGGCGAGTCCGGCAGGGTGGTGACCCTCGTCCTGCCCGACCAGCGCCACGAGATGACCCGTCTGACCACCACAGCCGGCATCACCGCACACACCACCCGCATCCAGCCCGGCAGCACAGAACTCGCCCGCATCACCGGTGCCCGCACCCCGTCCGGCGTCCCCGTCACCCTCGCCGCAGCCGCCGTGAGCCCCGTCAAGCGCAAGAACGCCGGAGGAGGCAGCGGCCGCCGCGGCGGCTCCGCCCTTACCCAGCGCGCGTCCTTCCGCACCCGCTTCCCGGAGAAGACGACGCCGCGCAGGGCGGCCGCATAGCGCCACAGCTCAGCCCGGCCGCCACACCGATGGAGGCCGGGCGGCGGTACGAGGCCCGGAACCCGTCCCGCTCGGTGACGCCGACTCCGCTCGCGGGCAAGATGCCCTGGCGGCTCTGATTCACCGCTCCGGCGGGACCCTCTTCGACGGCGGTTCTGACCCGTGTCCTGACGGTGAGATGACCGACCACCCCGCCTACGAAAAGCACGACGCGGCCCGCCGGGACGGCGGCAACTCCCGTAACGGCCGCCGGACCAAGACCGTGACCACCGACATCGGCCCGGTTCAGATCAGCGTGCCCCGGGACACCGGTGAGTACGTGGGCCCTCGTCCGGCTATCGGGCCAGTCCCCGGAGCAGGCCCTCAAGATCGCGCTCGCCGTCGCGGGTCTGGGCGCCGTGGGCCAGCCCGCCGCGGATCAAACGCTCGGCCGCGGGGCGAACGAACTGGCCCGCCCAGGCGTCGTGTTCCCGCAGGAGACCCTCGGCCAGGTCCTCGGGGACGATGGCGCGCTTGGCCGCCGCGATCACACCCTCGGGCAGGGCTGCGATGTTGCGGGCGAGGCGGTCGACGATGTCGTCGAGTTCGTCAGCAGGGACGGCCCGGTTGACCCAGCCGTAGCGCTCTGCGGTTTCGGCGTCGTACAGGTCGGCACCCAGCACCGCCTCCAGGGCGCGATTGCGGCCGACCCGGCTGGCGAGGTACTGAGTGCCCCCTCCACCAGGGACGATGCCCATGAGAGCTTCGATCTGGCCGATCCCGGCGCGACCGATTGCCGCGAACGCCATGTCCGCGGCCGTGACGAACTCCGCCCCTCCTCCGCGCGCCATCCCGGCAAGCTTGACGATGGTCACCTGGGGCTGGTGCCGAAGCAACTCCCCCAGCGCCTGGAAGACGTTGACGCCGTCTGGAAGGCCGGCCGCGAGCTTGTCGAAGGCGTCTGGCGTGTCAACGAGCGACATGTCGACGTGGGCTATGAAGAACTCCGGGCTAGCGCTGTCGAACACGATCACCCGAACCGAGTCGTCGTCGCTCAGCGCGGTCAGCAGGTGCCGTAGGTCGGCCATCATGGCGACGTTCAGGACGTTGACCGGTGGGTTGTCGAGGGTGACGCGGGCGATGCCGTCCTCAAGGCTCACCCGTAGGGTCGCGTAGGCGTCGTGGTTCATGGAGATCTCCGATCGGCACCTGGTATGCATCTAGGTTCCTGATGCATACTTACAGTGCGATGGAGGGCGACCGGCGTCAATAACGCACTTTCGGCATCGCAAGGATCGCGAAGGATACCGACATGGCCACTCCTGAAACCGGCGGCGACGCCGGCATCGACATCGTCTACCGGTCCGACTGCCCCAGCCGCCCGATCCTCGACCAGATCGCCGACAAGTGGTCGATGATGGTGATGGCAGTCCTTGAGAAGCCCACTCGGTTCAACGAGATCAAGCGCCGCCTTGAGGGCGTGACCCAGCGGGTCTTGACCCAGACCCTGCGCCGCCTGGAGCGCAACGGGATGATCGTGCGCCGCGTGCTGCCGACCTCGCCGGTCGGGGTCGAGTACTCCCTCACCCCGCTCGGCGAATCCCTGCGGGAGCCGTTCGGCCGGTTGTACGACTGGACGGTCGACCACGCGGACGAGATCCGGGCGCACCAAATGGACTACGACCAACGCGTTCAGAGCTGAGAAGGCGTGCCCGAGAACCCCATCGTCCTGAGCTGACTCGTTCCGGCACCGCTTCGGCGTCCGGGTCCCCCAGACCTGCGACGTCCAGGTGCGGGTCGAACGCGTCCGGCCGAACCGTCAGTTCCGTGGTAGCGCAGATGCCGGGAGGCAACCGGCAGTGCCATCACTTCTCATCAACAATCAACCGCCGTCGGAACCGGTGATAAACGCTGCCACTCGACATCGATGAAGCCACCGCCCTCATGCGCGCCGACGCCGGCAAGGACGAGACGGACACGACAGAGGGCACATCCCCCGGAGATCACTCCGGCGTGTGCCCTCTCTGTGCTCTGGCGGCCTGACCGCCGTCCCGGCCGGGCCTCAGGGCCAGACCAGGCAGTACGGCTGGTGGCCGGCCTCGTGGAGGCGGTCGGCGAACTCCTGCCACTCGTGGAGCATCCGGTAGACGTCGAAGGCGTCGCGGGGGCCGCCGCGGTCGGGAACCGTGGACCAGATGAAGGCGGCGGCGCCGACCTCCTCCTCGCCGATGCCGCGGAGGGGGTCGACCACCGTCATGGGGAGGCGGACCACCGCGTAGTCGGGGTGGAGGACGACGAGTTCCAGGGGCGGGACCTTGTGGAGCGGTATGCCCTCGATGCCGGTGAGGACCATCGCGGACATCGTCTCGGGCTTCACCTTGGCGAAGAGACCGCCCTGGCCGAGTTCGTCGCCGCCGAGTTCCTCCGGGCGCATGGAGATCGGCACGCGGGCCGCCGTCGCGCCGTCGGGCGCGCCGAAGTACTTGTACGTCACGCCGCCAGACCGGCCGTCGTTCTTGTTCACGCCCTCGCCGCCGTGGTTCACCCGGCGATGGCGTCCCGACCTGGCGCGCCGGGGCCCTCGGTCATCGGTCCCTTCGCCCAGTTCGCCACCGCGATGCATATCTCCACCCGACTGCTCTCAGATGTGCACTGCCCCCGCCGCGCAACCCGATCATCGTCTCAGCTACATCCCCAGCAGCGGGCCCGCGAAACACCCCGACGCGGGTCGCCTTGCGACTCTGAGACCATGGCTTGCGTGACTTATCCGTACCAGGCTCCAGTCTCGCAGAAGCTCTACGACCGTGCGGCCGCTGTGACGCCCGGCGGCGTGAACTCTCCGGTGCGTGCGTTCCGTGCCGTGGGCGGTACGCCCCGGTTCATGGTGTCGGGGAAGGGTCCGTACCTGACGGACGCCGACGGTCGCGAGTACGTCGACCTCGTCTGCTCGTGGGGACCGATGATCCTCGGCCATGCGCACCCCGAGGTGACCGCCGCGGTGCAGGAGGCCGTCGCGCGCGGGACGTCGTTCGGCACCCCCGGGACCGGCGAGGTGGCGCTCGCGGAGGAGATCGTCTCCCGGGTCACCCCCGCTGAGCAGGTACGACTCGTCTCCTCCGGCACCGAGGCGACGATGTCGGCGATCCGGCTGGCGCGCGGGTTCACCGGGCGGGCGAAGGTCGTGAAGTTCGCCGGCTGCTACCACGGGCACGTCGACGCGCTGCTCGCCGCGGCCGGCTCCGGGGTCGCCACGCTCGGGCTGCCGGACACCCCCGGGGTCACCGGGGCGCAGGCCGGCGAGACCCTCGTACTGCCGTATAACGATTTGGCAGCCGTCCGCGCGGCGTTCGAAGAGCACCCCGGGGACATCGCCTGCGTGATCACCGAGGCGTCCCCCGGGAACATGGGCACGGTGCCGCCGCTGCCCGGCTTCAACCAGGGGCTGAAGGGCCTGTGTGCCGAGCACGGCGCGCTGTACGTGTCCGACGAGGTGATGACCGGCTTCCGCACCTCCAGGGCCGGCTGGTACGGCGTCGACGGTGTGACCCCGGACCTGATGACCTTCGGCAAGGTCATGGGCGGCGGCTTCCCCGCCGCCGCGTTCGGCGGCCGGGCGGACGTCATGGCGCGGCTCGCGCCGGCCGGGCCGGTGTACCAGGCCGGCACGCTCTCCGGGAACCCCGTCGCCACCGCCGCCGGGCTCGCGCAGCTCCGGCTCCTGGACGACGCGGCGTACGACACGCTGGACGCCGTCTCCCGGCAGCTCCGCGGGCTCGTCACCGAGGCGCTGGCCAAGGAGGGCGTGCCGCACCGGGTGCAGACGGCGAGCAGCATGTTCTCCGTCTTCTTCACCGATTCCGACTCCCCCGTCGTCGACTACGAGGGCGCGAAGGCGCAGCGTACGGAGCAGTTCACGGCCTTCTTCCACGCCATGCTCGCCGAGGGTGTGTACCTGCCGCCGTCCGCCTTCGAGTGCTGGTTCGTCTCCACCGCCCTCGACGAGGGCGCGATGGAGCGGATCGCCCGCGCGCTGCCCGTCGCGGCCCGCGCGGCGGCGGAAGCGGGTGACGAAGCCGGGGGCGGGTCACCGGCCGGGGAGCAGGACGTCCAAAATGGCTGACATGCGCGGTAAAGATGAAGAGAATCTCACCGTCGTGCACGTCGTACGCCACGGTGAGGTCCACAACCCCGACGGCGTCCTCTACGGCCGCAACCCCGGCTACCACCTCTCCGACCTGGGCCGGCGGATGGCGGAGCGCGTGGCGGAGCACCTCGCCGCGCGCGACGTGCAGTACGTCGTCGCCTCCCCGCTGGAGCGCGCGCAGGAGACCGCCGCGCCCGTCGCGAAGGCGCACGGCCTGGAGGTCGCCTGCGACGACCGGCTCATCGAGGCGGCCAACGTCTTCGAGGGCAAGGCGTTCGGCGTCGGCGACGGCGCGCTGCGCAAGCCGGCGAACTGGAAGTACTTCACCAACCCGTTCCGCCCCTCCTGGGGCGAGCCGTACATCGAGCAGGTCGTACGGATGACGGGCGCGCTGCAGTCCGCCCGCGAGGCCGCCCGCGGTCACGAGGCAGTCGTCGTCAGCCACCAACTGCCCATCTGGATCCTGCGCAGCTTCGCCGAGGGCCGGCGGCTGTGGCACGACCCGCGGTCGCGGCAGTGCACGCTGGCGTCGCTGACGACGTTCACGTTCGACGGCGACGACATCGTCTCCGTGGGCTACAGCGAGCCCGCCCGCGACCTCGTGCCGCCGCACCTCCTCGCGGGGGCGCAGCGCAAGTTCGGCCGGGGCGCCATCCGCGGCGCGGCGGCCAACGCCCCGCGGGCGTAGCGCGCGGGCGGCCCGCCCGGGCCGGTACGCGGCCCAGCGGCCCGGCGTCCAGCGGCCCCTCGGCCCCGCGCCCCTCGGCCGCGCAGACCCGCGGCCCCGCGGCCCCGCTGAGCAGCCCCTCCGTCCCGTCGCGCGTCGCTAGAGGGGGGTGGAGAAGATCCCTCTCCGGGCCATGCGAAACTTTTCACATGATTTTTGCGAGGAGGCTCCACCGCCGGACCCTCGCGGCCGCCGCCGCGGCCGTCGCCGGCGCGCTGGCGCTGACCGCGTGCGGCGAGGACGCGACGTCGTCCGGTGGCAACACCCAGTTCGTCAGCGGCACGGGTCAGCTCACCGTGGTCAAGGCGAGCGACCGCCTCGCCGCGCCGGACATCTCCGGCGAGACCACAGACGGCGAGCAGCTCGCGCTCGCCGACTACCGGGGCAAGGTCGTCGTCCTCAACGTGTGGGGCTCCTGGTGCGCCCCCTGCCGCGCCGAGGCGCCGAACCTGCGCAAGGTCTCCGAGGACACCGCCGACCGCGGCGTGCAGTTCATCGGCATCAACACCCGCGACCTCGACGTGGCCAACGCCCAGGCGTTCGACCGCTCCTTCAAGATCGAGTACCCGAGCCTGTACGACCCGTCGGGGAAGCTGATCCTGAAGTTCCCCGAGAACAGCCTCTCGCCGCAGGCGATCCCCTCCACGCTCATCCTCGACCGCGAGGGGAAGATCGCCGTACGGGCCCTCAAGCCGCTCTCCGAGAAGGAGCTGCGCAAGGCGCTGGAACCGGTCATCGAGGAGAAGTGACGTAACGCCATGGAGCCGAACCAGACCGTGCTGACCGGGGCCCTGCTGCTGGCCCTGCCGGTCGCGGTGCTCGGCGGCCTGGTGTCCTTCTTCTCCCCGTGCGTACTGCCGCTCGTCCCCGGCTATCTCAGCTACGTCACCGGGGTCAGCGGCACCGACCTGGAGAACGCCCGCCGCGGCCGGATGGCCGCCGGCGCCGGCCTCTTCGTTCTCGGCTTCACCGCGGTCTTCGTCTCGACGGGCGCGTTCTTCGGCGGCGTCGGCAACAACCTGCTGGAGCACCGGGAGACGATCTCCAAGGTCGTCGGCGCGCTGACGATACTGCTCGGGCTGATGTTCATGGGGATACTGGGCCGCACCCTCGGCGGGTTCACGCAGCGGGAGTTCCGGATCCACAAGCGGCCCGCGGTGGGTCTCGCCGGGGCGCCGATGCTCGGCATGGTCTTCGGCATCGGCTGGACGCCGTGCATCGGCCCGACGCTGATCTCGGTGCTCGCGCTGTCCACGAACGAGGCCAGCGCCGGCCGCGGCGCGCTGCTCACGGTCGCGTACTGCCTGGGCCTGGGGCTGCCGTTCATCGTCGCCGCCATCGCCTTCCGGCGGGCGCTCGGGGCGTTCGCCTGGGTCAAGCGGCACTACGTGTGGGTCATGCGAATCGGCGGCGGCATGCTCGTCGTGACCGGCATCCTGCTACTCACGGGCGTCTGGGACCGCATCATCAACGAGATGCAGGTCTGGTCGTCGAACTTCACTGTGGGGATCTGAGCCATGACCACGACCGACGAGCGCGAGCTGACCGCCGCCGCGTCCCAGTTGTCCACGGCACCGGTCGACGACTCGCCGCAGAGCCCGCTGCCGCAGGGCGGCTCGTTCGGGCGCGAGCTGGTGGCGTGGGCGCGCTGGTTCTGGCGGCAGCTCACGTCGATGCGGGTGGCGCTGATACTGCTGTTCCTGCTGTCGCTCGGCGCCATCCCCGGCTCGCTGATCCCGCAGAACTCGGTCGACGAGATCGCGGTCGTCCAGTTCCACGAGCGGCACGAGACGCTGGGCCCGCTCTACGACAAGCTCCAGCTCTTCGACGTCTACAGCTCGGTGTGGTTCTCGGCGATCTACATCCTGCTGTTCGTCTCGCTGGCCGGCTGCATCATCCCGCGCTCCTGGCAGTTCGTAGGCCAGCTCCGCGCCCGCCCGCCGCGCGCCCCGCGGAACCTGACGCGGCTGCCCGCGTACACGACGTGGGAGACCGAGGCCGAGGAGGCCGAGGTACGCGAGGCCGCGGAGCGGATCCTGCGGCGGCGCCGGTTCCGCTACGCCGTGGCGCCGGCCGGCGACGAGGGCGCGATCTCCGCCGAGAAGGGCTATCTGCGCGAGGCCGGCAACCTGCTGTTCCACATCGCGCTCTTCGTCCTCCTCGTCGCCTTCGCCGTCGGGAACCTCCTGCGCGTCGAGGGCGGCAAGCTGATCGTCAAGGGCGACGGGTTCGCCAACACCCTCACGCAGTACGACGACTTCCAGGACTCCGCGTTCGGCGCCGACCTCGACTCGTTCGGCTTCACGCTGGACGACTTCACGGCGACGTTCGAGAAGGACGGGCCGCAGCGCGGCACGGCGCGCGAGTTCTACGCCGATCTGACCTGGTGGAAGGGCGCGGCGGGCGAGCAGCACAAGGCCCGCGTCGAGGTCAACCACCCGCTCCAGATCGACGACACCAAGATCTTCCTCATCGGCCACGGCTACGCGCCCGTCGTCACGGTCCGCGACGGCCAGGGCGACGTGGCGTTCAGCGGCCCGGTCGCGTTCCTGCCGCAGGACGGCAACCACACCTCCACCGGCGCGATCAAGGTCCCGGACTACCGGGACGAGAACGGCGAGAAGACGCAGATCGCCTTCCAGGGCTTCTTCACCCCGACGTTCGGCGGCTACAGCAAGGACGGCATGGTCTCGCAGTTCCCGGGACCCGAGTACCCCGCGCTGTTCCTCAACGCCTACCGCGGCGACCTCGGCGTGGACGCCGGCGTGCCGCAGAACGTGTACCAGCTCGACACCGAGCGGCTGAAGCAGTTCAAGCAGAAGAACGGCGAGCCGCTGCGGAAGTCGCTGCGGCCCGGCGACACGTTCACACTGCCGAACGGGGCGGGGTCGCTGAAGTTCGAGCGGCTGGAGCGGTGGGCCAGCTTCCAGGTCTCCCAGCAGCCCGGCAACTACTGGGCGCTGGGCGGGTCCGTCCTCGCCATCGTCGGCCTCGCCGGGTCGCTGTTCATCCAGCGCCGGCGCGTGTGGGTGCGTACGGCGCCGGGGGCGGACGGCCGTACGGTCGTGGAGCTGGCGGGGCTGGGACGCAGTGAGAGCGCGCGGCTGCCGGAGGAGCTGGCGGACCTGGCGGTGGCGCTGCAGACGGACGGGGCACCGGCGGTGGCCACCGCGGACGACGCCGAGGACGCCGAGGACGCCGAGGACACCAACGCCGAGGACACCAACGCCGAGGACACCGACGAGGCGGCGGCCGAGAAGAAGTCCGGGGGCGCCGGGGACAAGTCCGGCGCGGCCGGGGGTGGGTCCGCGGCGGCGGGTGCGAAGTCCGTAGAGTCCGAAGCCGAGCCCGCAGTCACGTCAGAAGAGACCGAGTCGCACGAAACCGACGAGCCCGAAGGGCCCGAAGCCAAGCCCGATGAAGGAGCGCGCGCGTGAACATCGCTGCCGCGACGGACCAGAACCTGGCGGACATCAGCAACGTCCTCATCTATTCGGCGATGGCCGTCTACGCCCTCGCCTTCTTCGCGCACGTCGGGGAGTGGATCTTCGGCAGCCGTAGCCGCGTGGCCACGACCGCCGCCGCGCTCACCCCGCGGCAGGCGGCCGGCGCGGACGCGCCCGCCGTGACCGTCACGGTCAAGAAGCGCGGCGGCGGCACCGCCGTGCTGGAGCGCCCGAAGGTCGTCACCCGCGGTTCCTCCGGTGCCCCGGCCGTGCCCGACGGTCCCGGGGCCGCGGGCGGCGACGAGCAGGGCGACGTCTACGGCCGCGTCGCGATCTCCCTCACGGTGCTGGCCTTCGCGCTGCACGCCGCCGGGGTGCTGACGCGCGCCCTGTCGGTGCAGCGCGCGCCGTGGGGCAACATGTACGAGTTCTCCACGACCTTCTCCATGGTCGCGGTGGCCGCGTACCTCGGCTTCCTGGCGGCCCGCAAGAACATCCGCTGGATGGGCCTGCCGCTGGTCACCACGGTCCTGCTCGACCTGGGCCTGGCGGTGTCGGTGCTCTACACCGACAGCGACCAGTTGGTGCCGGCGCTCGACTCGTACTGGCTGTGGATCCACGTCTCGCTCGCCATCGCCTGCGGGGCGCTGTTCTACCTCGGCATGGTCGCGACGGTCCTCTACCTCTTCCGCGACCGCTACGAGGCGAAGCTCGCGGACGCGAAGGGCCCGCAGCCCGGTTCGTTCGCGCGCTCGGTGCTGAGCCGGATGCCGGCGGCGTCGTCGCTGGACAAGTTCGCGTACCGGGTGAACGCGGCGGTCTTCCCGTTCTGGACCTTCACCATCGTGGCGGGCGCGATCTGGGCGGAGAGCGCCTGGGGCCGCTACTGGGGCTGGGACCCCAAGGAGGTCTGGTCGTTCATCACGTGGGTCGCGTACGCCTGTTATCTGCACGCCCGGGCGACGGCCGGGTGGAAGGGCCGCAAGGCCGCGTACCTGGCGATCGTCGCGTTCCTCTGCTTCCTCTTCAATTACTACGGCGTCAACATGTTCGTCGACGGCCTGCACTCGTACGCCGGCGTCTAGGTGTTGCGGGCCAGGAGGATATTGACGTTCGCCAGCGGTCAACCGTCCTGCCTATCGGGCGGGGTTACGCGGGTGGCGTCGTGGCCGTCGCGGGCGCTGGGGTGTGGGCCGTAGCGCTGGCGGCGGCGCGTTCGGCGACGTCTGCGGGAGCGGCGGCGATGACGTCGTCGAGTGCAGAACGGGATGTTTGCAGGTCGGTGATGGCCTGGGTGATCCGCTTGCGTTCGGTGAGCAGGTCGGCAAGGAGGTCGGAGCAGGTCGGTACCAGGCGCTCTTCCTTCTCGCGGAGGCAGGGCAGGATGGTGGCAATGGTGGTGGTGGATAGGCCGGCGGCGAGCAGGCTGCGGATGCGGCGCACGGTGTCGACGTCCGTCTCGCGGTATTCCCGGTAGCCGCTGGGGCGCCGCTCAGGGTGGAGCAGGTGCTGCTCTTCGTAGTAGCGCAGCAGCCGTTCGTGGACGCCGGTCCTGCGGGACAGCTCACCGATGCGCACGTGATCCTCCTCACGGATGCCTGGGGATGGGCAGCGCCTGTTGACTCTAACATCGGTGTGAGAGTTTAGCTTCCGATGCATGGACAAGAGCTTTGCCTCGCTCGCTGCCCTATGCGCGAGCGTCTTCGTTGTCGGCACGTCGGAATACCTGGTCGCGGGCATGCTGCCCGAGGTCGGTGCGGATCTTCAGGTGTCGCAGAGCACCGCCGGGCAGGCGGTGACCGCGTACGCGCTGGGCGTGGTGATCGGCGGACCGGCGGTGACCCTGCTGACCGCGCGACTGCCCCGCAAGGGGCTGGCGATCGCGTTGATGCTGCTGTTCGCCGCGGGCAGCGCGCTCAGCGCCATAGCACCCACTTTCGGGATGCTGCTGGCCGGGCGGGTGGTCTCCTCGCTCAGTCACGCCACATTCCTGGCGCTGGCGCTGGTGATGGCCACCAGCGTGGTGGACGAGCACAAGACCGGCTCGGCGATCGCCACGGTGGCGTCCGGGTTCACCGTGGCCACCTTGCTCGGGGTGCCCCTGGGCTCGCTGTTGGGGCACGCCGCCGGGTGGCGCGTTCCGTTCGCAGTGCTGACCGTACTCACCCTGGCCGCCGTCGCGTTGCTGGCGCTGGTGCTGCCCCGGCAGCAGGCGCCGGAGACGAGGCTGCGCGACGAGGTGCGGGTGGTGACCCGTAAGCCGGTGCTGCTGGCCATCGCCACCACCGCGGTCGGCTTCTCCGGCGTCGCGGTGGTCTTCACCTACATCGCGCCGCTGCTCACCCGCATCACCGGTTTCTCCCCGGCCGCCGTCTCCGCCCTGCTGCTCGCCTACGGCGCCGGCAGCTTCCTGGGCAACCTGGCCGCCGGCAAGCTGACCGACAAGTCCCTGTCCGCGACCGTGCGCGGGGTCTTCGGCGGCCTGACCGGCGTGCTGGCGGCCATGCCGTTCGCCGCTGCCTGGCAGCCCACAGCCGTGCTGGCCGTCCTCGTCCTGGGGCTGCTCGCCACCGCCACCATCGCCCCGCTGCAAGGTCTGATCCTGCGCCACGCCGGGGCCGCCCCGACGCTGGCATCTTCCGTCAACGTCGGCGCGTTCAACCTCGGCGCCGCCACCGGCTCCGCCCTTGGCGGGGCCATCGTGGCCGCGGGCGCGCTGCGATGGGCCGGCCTGGCCGGGGCGGTGCTGAGCCTGACCGGCCTGGCCCTGACCTATCTGATCCTGCCCCGCACCCAAACCACCCAGCACACCGACAAAACCACGGCCCCCACCACTGCCTGAACACCACCCGCCCGTTCCTGGAAGGACTCCTTTTGACCATGCGCGCTGTCCAGATCGACCGCCACGGCAGCCCCGACGCTCTGATCGTCCGCGAGGTGGCCGAACCCGCCGTCGCCACCGGCGAAGTCCTCATCCGCACCACGGCCACCAGCCTCAACCCCGTGGACTGGAAGACCCGGGCCTGGCAGGTCGGACCGCCGTTGCCGGCCACCCTCGGCTGGGACCTCTCCGGCCACGTCGTCGACGGCAACGACACCAGCTATGGGGTGGGTGTCCCGGTGATCGCGATGTCCGCACAGATCGCCACCGGCCGCGGCACCTGGGCAGACCTGGTCGCCCTGCCCAGCCACCTACTCGCCCCCGCACCCACCAGCATCTCGCTGGAACAAGCCGCGGCCCTGCCGCTGGCCGGTACGACGGCCCTGCAAGCCCTCCGCACCGCAGAGCTCGCTGCCGGTGAGCGCATCCTGGTCGTCGGCGCCGCCGGCGCCGTCGGCGGCCTGGCCGTCCAACTCGCCCGCCTGGCCGGTGCCCACGTCGACGCCCTGGTCTCCCGGCCCGAACACAAACCGGCCGCCGTCGAACTCGGCACGGAACACGTCTGGCACCGCCCGGACGACCTGCCCCGAGGCCGCTTCCCGGTCATTCTCGACACCGCCGGCGCCGAGGCGGCCGCCGCCCTCGTCCCCGGCGGGCGCTATGTCTCCATCGCCGACCATCCCCTGCCCGACCTGCCTGGCGCCCGCAAGAGCTACGTCCAGGAAAGCGCCACCGACCTCGCCCACCTCGCCAAGCTCGTCGACGCGGGCGAGCTGCGGCTTCGAGTCGCCGAGCGCTATCCGCTCGACGACATCCGCACCGCCCACGAGCGCTTCGAAGCCGGTGGCCTCCTCGGCAAGGTCCTCATCACGTTCTGACACCCATCCCGCCCCTCGGCTGCGAACGGTCACCCGCACTGCCACCTCCGCAGCCCAAGCATTCACGGACAAGAGAGACTCCCTTGCCGCACGCCAACGCACCCCTATCCACGGAAGGGCGCCGTCGCCTTATCGAACGATGCAAGAGCCGCCCAATCGCCCACGTCGCGGCGCCTGCGCGAAGGCGTAGCGAACGTCCTGGCCTCCTACATCTGGGTTCCCGTCCCGCGATACCTCCCTCTGGTTGCCGCCCTCGGCGCGCGAAGCGCACACTGGAAGGGCACAGAGGGAGGTATTGCGATGCTGGAAGTGAAAACCATCGAGAAGCCGGACGAACGACGCGACTTCCCGCGCGGTCACCTCGAAGCGGTGCACATGACCGGCCTGGATTTCGCGGTCGCGACTTTCGAGCCCGGCTGGCGCTGGTCGGAGTCGGTCAAACCCCTGGCGGGTACCGAAACCTGCATGGTGCACCACAACGGTTACGTCGTTCAGGGCCGCATGCGCATCCTCATGGACAGCGGCCAGGAGTCCGAGGTGCAGGCCGGCGACGCCTTTGTCTGCCCGCCGGGCCACGACGCCTGGGTCGTGGGTGACGAACCGGTCATCCTCTACGACTTCGCCGGCGGCATGGCGACGGAGTACGCGAAGGGAAGCTGAGGGCAATGACGTTCGTGCAGCTCATCGAGTACGAATCGGACCGCCCCGAGGAACTGGGCCGTGCCATGGACGAATGGATGACGGCCACCGAGGGAAAGCGCACGATGTCGCGGGAAATCCACGCACGGGACCGGGAAAGCAGCCGGCATTTCGTGGACATCGTCGAATTCCCGTCGTATGAGCAGGCGATGGTCAACAACGACCTGCCGGAAACACAGCGCATCGCGGAGCGGTTCCGCGAGCTGTGCACCTCCGAGCCCAGGTTCGTCGACCTGGACGTCGTGGACGACCGTTCCTGACAAGGGCACACGCCTGCACATGGACTGACGGCGCGCGCGCCGGTCGGAACGCCCTGTGGTCTCGGACGGCCCCCGCGGTCATCCTGGGGCCATGGTCACCTCCAACGGTTACGTGCTAGACGAGTCCCCGCGCCGCCTCGGCGAGTTGCGGCCCGTGCCAGACGCCGAGCGGGGTGACCGCGAGGCGCTGTGGGCACGGCTGCGGCGGGAGGGGTATCTGTGGCTGCGTGGGGTGCTCGACCCAGGCGGCGTACGGGAGTTCCGGCGCTTCTACTTCGCGCACGTGGACCCCGAGCTGCCCCGCAGCGACCAGCGCGCGGCGCTCTTCGGGCGGGTCGTGCCGGGGCCCGAGTACGCGGAGTTCTGCGCGCAGCCCGCGGTGCGGAACTGGTACGCCTGGTTCCTCGGCGGCGAGACCTTCCTGCACCGGCGCAAGATCCTGCGCCACACCCGGCCCGGCGAGGCCGGGATCGGCACCGCCACGCAGGCGCACTACGACCTCGTCTACCTCCGCGAGGGTACGGACCGGGTGCTCAGCTCGTGGATCCCCCTCGGCGACTGCCCCGTGGAGCTGGGCGGGCTGGTGTATCTGGAGCGCAGTCACGTACGGGTCCTCGCGGCCGAGGCGGCGGGCACGCTGAAGCACCCGGCCGCCTCGATCACGGCCGACCTGCCTGCGCTGGCGGAGGAGTACGACGCGCGGTGGCTCCTCGCCGACTACGCGGCCGGTGACATGGTCGTCCACTCGGCGCACATGGTGCACGCGTCGCTGGACAACACCGCGGCCACGTACCGGCTGTCGACCGACATCCGCTACCAGCGCGCCGACGAGCCCCTCGACTGGCGCTGGCAGGAGCACTGGCACGACCTCGACGGGCTCTGATCAAGCAGCGGCTTCCCCCTCGTCCGGCCACAGCTCCGGGCGCCGCGCCGCCACCGCCGCCGCGATCCGCGCCACCGCCTCCGCCGCCGGCAGCGGCGCGGGGCGACGCCCGTCGCGTAGCCGCAGCGCCGCCGCCCCGCCGGCCGCCTCCCGGGCCCCGACCACCACCTGGTACGGGGCCAGCCGCGCACCCCGTACCCGCGCACCGAGGGTGCCCCGCTCGGGCCCCGCCAGCTCCGCCCGCAGCCCGGCCGCCACGCACCGCCGCAGCAGCGCCTCCGCCGGGGCGATCTCCGCCTCGCCCACCGGCAGCACCACCGCCTGCACCGGCGCCAGCCACGGCGGGAACGCCCCCTGGTGCACCTCCACGAGCTGCGCCACCGCCCGCTCCGCGCTGCCGACGACGGAGCGGTGCACCATCACCGGGCGGTGCCGCCCGCCGTCCGCGCCCACGTACGCGAGGCCGAAGCGCGCCGGCTGGTGGAAGTCGACCTGCACGGTGGACAGGGTCGCCTCGCGGCCGGCCGCGTCCAGCACCTGCACGTCGATCTTCGGCCCGTAGAACGCCGCCTCGCCCTCCTCGGCCTCGTAGTCAATCCCAGCCGCTGCCAGCGCCTGCTCCAGCAGCGCGCCCGCCCGCCGCCACAGCCCGGGGTCGCGCACGTACTTCGCGCCGGGGCCCGGCAGCGACAGCCGGTAGCGGGCGGCGGCCAGGCCCATCGCGGCGTACGCCTCGCGGATCAGCCGCAGCGCGGCCAGCGCCTCGCCGGCGACCTGCTCCAGGGTGCAGAAGACGTGCGCGTCGTTGAGCTGGATGGCGCGTACGCGGGTGAGGCCGCCGAGGACGCCGGACAGCTCGGCGCGGTACATGCCGCCCAGCTCCGCGATGCGCAGCGGGAGTTCGCGGTAGCTGCGCTCGCGGGAGCGGTAGATGAGGGCGTGGTGGGGGCAGAGGCTGGGGCGGAGCACGACCTCCTCGCCGTCGGGGCCGCCGCCGAGGCGCATGGGCGGGAACATGTCGTCGCGATAGTGCTCCCAGTGCCCCGACAGCTCGTACAGCTCGCGCTTGCCGAGTACGGGTGAGTAGACGCGCTGGTAGCCGGCGCGGTGCTCGACGTCGGCGACGTACTCCTCCAGCGCCTGCCTTACGGCGGCGCCGGCGGGCAGCCAGTACGGGAGTCCGGCGCCGATGAGGGGGTCGGTGCCGAAGAGGCCGAGTTCGCGGCCGAGGCGGCGGTGGTCTTTCACGGTGGGGCTCCTCGCGGGTCGGTGGGGGCGGTGGCCGCCCGCGGGGGTGGTGCACGCCGAAGCCCCGGGGCGGTCGCCCCGGGGCTTCGGCTGGGTCGTGGGTCAGCGCGCCGGGACGGTGTCCGGCGTCGTCGTCTGCACAGCGCGCTTCATGCCCGGGAGGCTAGCAGGGGCGGGGGGCGGGTTCCGACCCGTTTTCCGGTGCGGGGACGGGCCCGGCGGGCCCCTCCGGTACGCGCCCAGCCCGGCGCCGGACGGCGCCCGGCACGCCTCGGGACGCCGGGCCCGTATCGTCCCCGCACGACCGCGCGCGGGCCGGCACCGTCACCGGCCGGCCCCGCGCCCCGTACGCCCGCTCACCCCGCCCAGTCCGGCCTCCTGCCCAGATACGCGACCAGCCGCTCCCCCGGTCCCGCCCCCTCCCGCACCCACTGCACCTCCGCGAACCGCGCCGGCCGGTCCTCCGCCGCCACGAACAGCGGGGCCAGCTCCAGCAGTTCCGCCGCGAGCGCCGCCGGCACCGGCTCCGGCTGCCCGGTGGCGCGGGCCAGGTCCCAGCCGTGCGCCGCCAGCTCCAGCGCACCCGTGCAGGACACCACCGCCGCCGCCAGCGGCAGCCGGCCGACCGTCACCAGCTCCCGCCGCCGCACCGCCGCCCACGCGCCGAGCAGCCGCCGGGCCCGGTCGCGTACCGCTCTGACCGGGTCGGCGAGGCTGTACGCGGCCTGCGGCTTGAGGGCGATGTGGCCCGTGTCCGCGGCCTCGTTGAGTGCCGCCATGGAGTCGCCGACGTGCGCGAGGAGCTGCCCGAGGTCCCACTGCGCGCACGGCGTGGGCCGCCGCAGATCGCCGGGGCCGATCCGGTGCAGCACCCCCAGGGCGTAGGTCACCGAGCGCTCCAGCAGCGCCACGCCGCCGAGCAGCGCCGGGGGCGCGCTCCCGTCGGGCCTCATCGGTTCCCCCCGTCGGTCAGGTCCCCGTCCGTCAGGACCTCCGGCAGGCCGGCGGTGGCGAACAGCGACGTGTCGAAGAAGCAGCCGACGTGCGAGATGCCGCGCCCGCCCGGCGCGACGGTCAGCACGTGCAACGCGAACGGATGATGGTCGCCGTCCGGGCCGCGGGTGTAAATGGCATACCCCGGCTGCCCGTTGAAGCCCGCCGGCAGCAGCCGCGCCTCCCCCGGCGCGTACGGGCACTGCACGGAGACAAGCGTCGCCACCTGGTCAGGACCGCGGAACCACTCGGGAACCGGCGGCATCTCCCAGACCACGTCCTCGGTGAAGAGGCGCACGATCTCCCGTACGTCCTTGGTCACGAACGCCTCGACGTAGCGGTCCAGCAGCTCGCGCTGCGCCGCGTCGGCCGGCTCGGCGACCGACTCCTCGCTGGGCGCGGCCTTCTCCAACTGCGCGCGGGCGCGCTGCAGCGCGCTGTTGACGGACACGGTGGAGGTGTCCAGCAGCTCGGCGACCTCCGCGGCCTTCCAGCGCAGCACGTCGCGCAGCAGCAGCACCGCCCGCTGCCGCGGCGGCAGGTGCTGCAGGGCGGCGACGAACGCGAGCCGCACGGACTCCCGCGACCCGACGACCGCCGCCGGGTCCGCCGCCGAGGGCTCGACCAGCACGTCCGGCACCGGCTCCAGCCACGGCACCTCGGGCCGCTCGGTCAGCTCTCCCGCCGGGTCGTCCCCGGGGCCGCCGAGGCCGGTGGGCAGGGGGCGGCGCCGGCGGCCCTCCAGGGCGGTGAGGCAGGCGCGGGTGGCGATGGTGTGCAGCCAGGTGCGCAGCGAGGAGCGGCCCTCGAAGTTCCCGTACGCCCGCCAGGCCCGCAGGTACGTCTCCTGCACCAGGTCCTCGGCGTCGTGTACGGAGCCGAGCATCCGGTAACAGTGCGCAAGCAGCTCGCGCCGGTAGGGGTCGGACAACCGGAGGAAGTCCTCCTCGGCCGCCGTGTTCACCGTAGCCATCGCCGCTCCGCCCTCTCTGGTCGCCTTGGCCGCACCCCGCTACGAGTACTGACTGTGTGATCCACGAAAACTCATCGCAGTCCGCACACGAGGGGTCACACGAAGGCGCAGCCGCCGGTCACAGGCGGCGGTGGCCGGTCAGGCGGCGAAGGCGTCGGCGTGGGTCCGGGCCCACTGCTCGAACGTCCGGGGCTCCCGCCCCGTGATGTCGTACACCGTCGGCAGCACCGGCGACTCGTCCAGCGCGCCGCCCCGGTAGAAGTCGAAGAAGGCGTCCACGTACTCCCGCGGCATCGCCGCGGTCATCTCCGCCCGGGCGGTCTCGTCGTCCAGCCCCTCGAAGCGCAGCGGCCGGTCCAGCACGTCGCCGAGGACGGTCACCTGCTCCCCGGGCAGCAGCGGCTCGGGGCCGGACAGCTCGTAGACCTTGCCCTCGTGGCCGTCGCCGAGGAGCGTGTCGGCGACGACCTCGCCCACGTCGTACGGGTCGATACAGGCGACCGGCACATCCGCGAAGGGCCCGCGGACGACGTCGCCGGCGCGCAGCTGGGGCCGCCAGCGCAGGGCGTTGGCGGCGAAGGCGCTGGGGCGGATCACCGTCCAGGGGATGCCGGCCGCGTGGACGGCCTCCTCGGAGCGGAGCATGTACGCGGTGACGGCGTTGCCCCTGTCGCCGCTCGCCGCGGAGCGGCCGGAGAGCAGCGCCACGCGGGCCACCCCGGCGCGTACGGTCTGGGCGAGGAGGCCGGGCATGTCGCGGTAGCCGGGGAGCAGGAAGACACCGTCGACGTCGGTGAGGGGGCCGGCGAGCGACTCGGGGTCGTCGAGGTCGCCGGCCACGGCGGTGGCGCGCGGGGGCAGCCCGGGCAGCTCGCCGCCGCGGGTGAGCGCGCGGACCTCGGCGCCCTGCTCGGCCAGCGCCCTGACCACCTCGGACCCGACATTGCCGCCGGCTCCCGCCACGAGATACATCCGGCACTCCTCCCGGCCCGACGCTGTCCGCAAGCTACGCAAGCCCACAGGGTCGCACGCCGGGACCGCCGCTGTGCAGCCCGTCTTGCGCCATGGCCGGATGCACGGACGGGCTCGCGCCGCGCACCGGCGGGCGCGCGAACGCAGCGGACGGGCGCACCGGACTCACTCCGCGGGAACCTTCTCCGGGGCGTCCGGGGTACCGGCGGTGTCCGCGGTGCCGTGCGTCGGCAGGTCCTTGACGTCACGCAGCCCGGAGGCCAGGACCCACAGGACGCTCAGCACGGCGCCCGCGGCACCGATCCACATGGTCGGCCGCAGGCCGATCGCCGCGCCCAGGGTGCCGGCGAGCACCGCGCCGACGGGGCGTACGCCGAAGTTGGACGTCTGGATCACGCCCATCACCCGCGAGCGCAGCGTCGGCGGGATGACGGCGATCAGGTAGCTGTTGGCCGCGATGTCCTGCACGGCGACCCCGCAGCCGGAGCCGAACTGCGAGACGGCCAGCAACGTGACCACCAGCAGGGTGGGTCCGTCGGCAAGCGGGAGCAGCGGCATGGGCAGGCTGAAGCCGGCGAACCCGATGATGACGGCCGGGCCGATCCCGATCCGCCGCACCACGCGCGGTGCGAGGTACGCCCCGGTCAGCCCGCCGAGCCCGAACATGGCGAACACCAGCCCCAGCAGTGCGGGAGCCAGGCCCAGCTCGTCGGTCGCGTACAGGACGAAGAGCGTCACCAGGAGCGTGCTGAACAGACTCAGCATCGCGACGCCGGCGATCAGCAGGCCCGGGGTGCGGTTGGCCGTCACCCAGTGCAGTCCGGCCGTGAGCCCGCCGCCCTCGTGGCGCGCGGGCGGCGCCTCCGTCGCCTTGATACGTCGCAGGCACACGGCCGACGCCAGGTACGTCACGGCGTCGAGGAGCAGCGCGACCGGTGCCGTCAGCGCCTGGACCAGCGCGCCGCCCGCGCCGGGGCCGGCGACCTCGGCTGCCGATCTGCTGCCGGTGAGCAGCGCGTTGCCTTCCACGTATCGGTCCTCGGCGAGAACGGCGACGTAGACGTGGTGTTTGCAGACGCGGAACAGCACGGTGAAGGCGCCGACGGTGAACACGGTCACGTACAGGTGCGTCATCGTCAGCGCGTCGAAGGCGTACGCCAGCGGCACGGAGACGACCGCGGCGAACCGGCCGAGGTCCGCGACGATCATCGCCCGGCGGCGGTTCGCCTGCCGGTCCGCCCAGGCGCCGCCGGGGATCGACAGCAGGAGCGAGGGCAGCAGGGCGACGGCGGTGAGCCAGCCCATTTCGGTGGGGCCGGCGTCGAGCAGCAGCACGGCGGCGAGCGGGATCGCCAGGAAGGTGATCTCGTCGCCGACGAGGGAGATGCTGAGCGCGGACCAGTAGAGGCGGAACCCCCGCTCCCGCAGCGGCCCGCTCCGGTTCGGTGGGTCGCGGGGGTCCACGGCGTTCACAGGGTCAGCAGCATGATGTCGGAGACGGGCTTGCCGTCCCCGGGCCGCCAACTGCCGATCCGGCGGTAGCCCCACGCGGCGTAGGCGGCATGGGCCGGTGCGGCCTCGGCTTCGGTACGCACCGCGAGCGTGACGCGCTCGACGCCGAGGCCGTCGTGGAGGTGGTGGTGTATCCGGGCGGCTATGCCCCGGCGCCGGCGGTCGGCGCGTACGGCGAGTTCGACGATGCCCAGGGTGCGGTGGCCGGTCTCGGCCGCGAACTCCGGGGTCGTCTCCTCCTCCATGGCCTTCCACCAGCCGGTGTCGGGCGGGAGCGGGTAGCCGAAGGCGTAGCCGACGGGCAGGCCGTCGGCCCGGGCGACGACGAGGCGGGCGCGGGGGAGGAAGACCTCCTGCGCGAAGCGGTCGACGAACTCGGCGATCTCCCTGGGGCCTTCGCGGTAGGGCGGTTCGACCCAGATCTCCTTGTACATCGGCAGCACGATGTCGAGCTGCGCGGCGCACTCCAGCCCTTCCCACCGCTCCACCGTGATCGACGGCTGTCCCATACGTTCCCTCCCGTCCCCCGCGACCGGCCGGACCGGCGCCGGCTAGGGCCGGACCGGAACGGCGGGAACGGACCGGCGGTTGCCGGCGGAAGGCCCGCCCTTCGCGGTGACCGCCGGCCGCACCGGGCGGCGCTCAGCGCTACCCGGGCCGCCCTTCGCGGTGACCGCCGGCCGCACCGGGCGGCGCTCAGCGGTACCCCCGCTGCCCTTCGCGGTGGCGGGGACCCGGACGGGGCGGCGGCCACCGACGCCGGAGCCGCCCTTCGCGGTGACCGCCGGCCGCACCAGGCGGCGCTCAGCGGTACCCGGGGCGCCGCCCTTGGCGGAAGCCGGGACCCGGACGGGGCGGCGGGTGCCGACACCGGGGTGGCCCTTCGCTGTGACCGGAGCGCGCACCGGTCGGCGGGTGCCGATGCCACCGCCGTTCTTCGCCGTGGCCGGAACGCGGACGGGCCGGCGGGTGCCGGCGGTGGGCCCGCCGCCCTTCGCCGTCGCCCGGCGCCGCGTGCCGGTAGTCGGGCCGCCCTTCATTGTCGCGGGGGCAGTGCTCACCTCGGGCTCAAGGAGCGTGATCATCTGTGCGGTCCTTTCGACATCGGACATCAGACGCCACACCCTCCCCCTCCCACCTGGCAGGAACCTTGTGCTCACCTGGAATCCCCAGCTCACCCCGCCCCCACCGCCCCGCCGGCACCGCGATCACCATCGGGCCCGCGGCCCGGTCCGCCCTCTCTGCTCAGCGGGGCGGAGTCAACGGACGGTGAGGTCCGGGCGCGGGAGCGAGGTGTTCCACCGTCACGGGAACCAGGCCGTTCATCCGCCGCTGCATCGCGGTCGCGACGGCCATGGACGATGCCGTGGCTGTGGCAGTCGGTCGGGCTGACGGGTGTCCTGGTCGTCATCGTGCTGATCGGGACCTGCGACGCGCTGACCGGCCCGAGCCTGTCGGCGCTGGTGCCGTCGATGGTGACCGGGCTGATGGACATCTCCAACCGGCTCTTCTGCGCGCTGGTACGCAGCCAGTTCGGCCGCGGGCGCGGGGCGAGGTGTCCGGCTGCGCCCGCGGACCGAATTGTCGGAGGGGCGGCATACCCTCTGAAAGCGTCGTTGGCCCTGCGACGACGACGGCCGGCGCCGCAGCCACCCGGAATCCGCGGCTCGCACCGCCCGCACCCTGCCCTGCCGGCACCCCCGCCCACCTGCTTATCCTGGGCCCCATGCCTACCGCAGTCGTCACCGGCGCGAGCAGCGGCATCGGCGCGGCCACGGCCCGCCAGCTCGCCGCCGCCGGTCACCATGTCGTCCTGACCGCCCGCCGCAAGGACCGTATCGACGCGCTCGCCGAAGAGCTGACCGCCGCCGGGTACGCGGCCACTCCGTACGCGCTGGACGTCACCGACCGCGCCGCCGTAGACGCCTTCGCCGCCTCCCTCGAAAGCTGCGACGTGCTCGTCAACAACGCCGGCGGTGCGCTGGGCACCGAGCAGGTCGAGGCCGGCGACCCGGCCGACTGGCGGGCGATGTACGAGGTGAACGTCATCGGCACGCTCAACCTCACCCAGGCGCTGCTGCCCGCCCTCGTCGCCTCCGGCGACGGCACGGTGGTCATCGTCACCTCCACCGCGGGCCACGCCGTGTACGAGGGCGGCGGCGGCTACGTCGCCGCGAAGTTCGCCGAGCACAGCATCGCCGCCACCCTCAGGCTGGAGCTGAACGGCCGCCCCGTCCGGGTCATCGAGATCGCCCCCGGCATGACCCGCACCGAGGGCTTCGCGGTGACGCGCATGCGCGGCGACGCGGAGAAGGCCGCCGCCGTCTACGCGGGCGTGAAGGAGCCGCTGACGTCGGAGGACGTCGCGGACACCATCGCCTGGGCCGTGACCCGCCCGGCGCACGTGAACGTCGACCTCCTCGTCGTACGCCCCCGGGCGCAGGCCGCGAACTACAAGGTCCACCGCGAGCCGTAAACCCGGCGAAGAACCCCCCGCACCCGAATGGCCGCGCCGCGGCAGCCGTCGCGCGCGCGGGGCGGGAGAGTCGACGTATCGCCGCCGCCAGGGGAAGGAAGTGCCGTCGTGACCCCGGGCCCGTACCCCCCGATCGCGGACCACGGCATCATCGGAGACCTGCAGACCGTCGCGCTGGTCTCCGCCGAGGGCGTGGTCGACTGGCTGTGCGCGCCGCGCTTCGACTCCCCCAGCGTCTTCGGCGCGCTCCTCGACGCCGAGCGCGGCGGGCGCTTCGCGCTCACCGCCGACGCCCCCGACGCCGTCCCCCGGCAGATCTACCTGCCCGGCACCGCCGTCCTCGTCACCCGCTTCCTGTCCACCGGGGGCATCGGCGAGGTGCTGGACTTCATGCCGGTGGACCATCCGGAGCAGCCCACGGACACCCACCAGGTGATCCGGCTCGTACGGGCCCTGCGCGGCCCGATGCGCTTCACGCTCGACTGCAGCCCCCGCTTCGACTACGGCCGTGACCCGCATCAGCTCGAACTCGAAGGAAGCACCGCCCGGTTCCGCTCCGCCACCGCGGACGGACACCTCCAGCTCCTCGGCCCGGTCGGCGACCTGACCCGCGAGGGCGACGACGTGCGGGCCGTGCTGGAGCTGGCGCAGGGCCGCACCGCGGCGGCGGTGTTCACCGTGTGCGCCCCCGGCGCGGACCCGCCCCCGCCCGCGTACGAGCGGGACGTGCACCGGGAGCTGAACAAGGTACGGGCCTACTGGCACCGCTGGGCCGCCCGCTGCACCTACCGGGGCCGCTGGCGCGAGGTGGTCACCCGCTCCGCGATCACGCTGAAGCTGCTGACGTACGCCCCGACCGGCGCCCCCGTGGCCGCCGCCACCATGGGGCTGCCGGAGCAAATCGGCGGCGAGCGGAACTGGGACTACCGCTACACCTGGATCCGCGACGCCTCCCTGTCCGTACGCGCCCTCCTCGACCTCGGCTACGCCGCAGAAGCGGACGCCTACCGGCGCTGGCTCGGCGAACTCCTCGGCGCCGCCCACGCCGCCCGCTTCGCCACCGGCACCGCGGCGGCCGCGGACGGCGCCGGCGACACCCCCTGCTCCTGCGGCACCGTCACCGGCGAGCCGCTCCAGGTCATGTACCGCGTCGACGGCGACCCCCACCTGCCGGAGGAGATCCTGCCGCACTGGGAGGGCTACCGCCGCTCCGCCCCCGTGCGCGCCGGCAACGCCGCCGCCGACCAGCTCCAGCTCGACATCTACGGCGAGGCCGTCTACGCCCTCGCCCAGGCCAGCCGCACCGCAGGACCCGCCGGGTACGACGCCTGGCGCTACCTCGCCGCCCTCCTCGACTGGCTCGCCGACCACTGGGACCGCCCCGACGAGGGCATCTGGGAGACCCGCGGCGGGCCCCAGGACTTCACCTACAGCCGGCTGATGTGCTGGGTCGCCTTCGAGCGCGGCATCCGCATGGCCACGGACCTCTCCCGCCCCGCCGACGTCGCCCGCTGGACCGCCGCGCGCGACGCCGTCTTCGAGCAGGTGATGGAGCGCGGCTACAGCCCGCGGCGGCAGGCGTTCGTCCAGCACTACGGCGCCGACGTGCTCGACGCCTCGCTGCTGCTGATGCCGCTCGTCGGCTTCGTCACGCCGGCCGAGCCGCGCTGGCTGTCGACGCTGCGGGCGATGGAGGCGGAGCTGGTCACCGACAGCCTGGTGCACCGGTACGACCCGTCCGCCGCCCCCGACGGGCTGCGGGGCAGCGAGGGCACGTTCTCGCTGTGCAGCTTCCTGTACGTGTCGGCCCTCGCCGGCGCGGGGCACGTGGACCGGGCGCGCTACGCGTTCGACAAAATGCTCACGTACGCCAACCACGTGGGCCTGTTCGCCGAGGAGATCGGCCCCACCGGTGAACAACTCGGCAACTTCCCGCAGGCGTTCACCCACCTCGCGCTCATCTTGGCCGCACTGACCCTGGACGAGGCGCTGGACGCCGCGGAGAAAGAAGGAGGCACGGCCGCCCATGGGTGACCTGCTGCTCGTACGGCACGGCCAGACCGAGTGGAGCCGCGACGGCCGCCACACGGGCCGTACGGATCTGCCGCTGACCGACGTGGGCGAGGACCAGGCCGGCGCGCTGGCCCCGCTGCTCGCCGGGCGGCGCATCGCCACGGTGCTGTGCAGCCCGCTGCAGCGTGCGGTCCGCACGGCGGAGCTGGCGCTGCCCGGCCGCCGCGGCGCGGTGCTGGAGCCGCGGCTGCAGGAGTGGGACTACGGCGGCTACGAGGGCCTGACCACCCCGGAGATCCAGGCGGAGCGGCCGGGCTGGGACCTGTGGCACGACGGGGTGCCCGCGGGCGGCCCCGGCCACCCCGGGGAGACGCTGGCGTCCGTCGGGCGCCGCTGCGACGAGGTGCTGGCCGTCGCCGACGCGGCGCGGCAGGAGACGGACGGCGACGTGCTGCTCGTCGCCCACGGGCACGTTCTGCGCGTCCTCACCGCCCGCAGGCTGGGCCAGCACCCGGCCGCGGGCGCGCTGTACCGGCTGGAGACCGCCACGCTGTCGGTCCTCGGTACGGAACATGACAGACCCGTACTTCTCGGCTGGAACATCCCGGCGGGCAGCGCGCGATGACGCGCGGCATGCCCGCCTCGCGCGCCCATGCGACAAGATAAGCGGGTCAACCGCCTTACTGCGGACACCCGACCGGACGAACCGGCAGGACGTGCGATAAACATTGTGGTCGTCCGCCATCCGCGGACGGCACCATGTCCTGGAGTCGGAAGGAGCCTTCTCCCGTGCAGCGAAGGGCACTCGCGCAGGCCGCCGCGACGGCCGCCCTGCTCGCGGTCGCGCTGGCCGGCTGCACCGGCTCCGACCAGAGCAGCGGCGCGGTCGACAGCCAGACCGGCGGGGCCGGCGCCGCCTCCGTACCGGTGCCGTCGGGGAAGTACAGCACGCTGCCCGAGCCGTGCACGGCGCTGAGCGCCGGGACGCTGGAGGACCTGCTGCCGGGGACGGCGGACGAGGAGAGCGACGAGGACGCCGAGGAGGCCCTTGCCGGCGAGCCGGACCTGACGTATGACGCCGACCGGCAGGTGGGCTGCCGCTGGGAGCGGGAGACCACGGAGGGCGGGCACAAGCTGGAGTTGCAGTTCGAGCGGATCGTGTCGTACGACGACGAGGTCAGCGACGACCAGCAGGCCGCCCAGATCTACGCCGAGCGGGCCGAGGAGCACGACGTCGACGTGAGCAGCGGCCGGCCCGACCTGCCCGACAAGGCGGAGACCGGCAACGCCTCGGGCGGCGTCCCGGCCACGGGCGAGAGCGGCCCGCCGGGCGGCGGCAAGGACGGGGACGCCGGAGCGAGCGACGAGCCCGGGTCGGGCGGGAGCAGCGGCGAGGCGGGCGGCGAGGACTCCGAGGGCGGCACAGGCGAGAGCACGCCCGGCAGCACGGACGCCAGCACAGACGGAAGCACGGACGACAGCACCGGCTCGGGCACCGGCTCCCCCGACGGCGACTCCAGCCCCGCCGAGACCATCGCCCCCCGCCTCCTCGACGACATCGGCGACGAGTCGTTCCTCGACGACAAGACCGCCGGCGCCTCCTCCGGGGTGCAGCGCAAGGTGACAGTGGTGTTCCGCACGTCGAACGTCGTGGTGACCGTCACGTACGACCAGTGGCACACCGCGGGCGCCGAGCCGACGGACGGCGCTGAGCTGCAACAGCGCGCCCAGCAGGTGGCCGACCGGCTCGCCGACCAGCTCGCCGACTGACGTCCCGGCCGCCCCGGTCGCCCGTACGCCGTCGGCGCCTGCGGGTACGCTCGCAAGCCGGCGCACGCGAGGCGCCTGGCCCAGGGCGTCGTGCCCCCACCACGCGCCGCCCGACGACCGAGTGATGAAGGACCCATGCACCGCTCTACGACCCGCATCCCCCGAGCCCTGGCCGCCGCGGCCGTGCCCGTGATACTCGTCACCGCCGGCTGCTCCTCCGGCGACGACGGCGGCGACAGCGGCAAGCCGGGCAGCGCCGCACCGTCCACGGAGAGCAGCGAGCCGCAGGTCGAGCCGGCGAAGTTCGCCAAGCTGCCCGACCCCTGCGCCGCGCTCGCGAAGGACAGCATCAAGGACCTGGTGCCGGGGGCGAAGAGCACCGCCGGCAAGGCGGGCAAGTCCGCCGACACCTCCCAGCGCAGCAGTTGCTCCTGGGACGGCCTCGACGGCTACCAGTGGCGCTGGCTCGACGTCTCCTACCAGCGCTACGACTCCGACCCGGCCGTCGGCAGCGGCGCCGACCGCGCCGCGGAGTACTACGGCAAGCAGGTCAACGCCGCCGAGGCGGCCGGGGGCGCCAAGGGCATGAAGACCTCCGCGCCGTCGGGCGTAGGCCAGAAGGCCGCGGCGTTCACGTACGAGACGACAGAGGACAAGCAGGACTACCGCAAGCAGACGGTCGTCTCCCTGCAGGAGAACGTCGTCGTCACCGTGAACTACCACGGCGCCGGTTTCCAGGGCACGGATCAGCCCAAGTCCGCCGACCTGCTGAAGGACGCCGAGAAGGCGACCAAGGAAGCCCTGGCCGCGGTCAAGTGAGCGAACCTGCCTACGCAAGCCCGTACAGCCGTGCGAGGCTAGCGTGGCTCCGGGCCGGGCCCGGAGCGGCCGGTGATCGCCAGCGGAGAGGGAACGGCGCGTGGACAGGGCTCCTGCGATACGCATGAACCGGACGCACCGCATGCTCATCACCGTCGTCGTCCTCGGCGCGGTGGTGATCGCGGCGATCGGCTTCGCCGGCTCCTACGCGGCCGTGCGCGACCTCGCCGAGAAGAAGGGCTTCGGCGACTTCGCGGTCTTCTTCCCCATCGGCATCGACGCGGGCATCGTGGTGCTGCTGGCCCTCGACCTGTTGCTGACCTGGATGCGCATTCCGTATCCGCTGCTGCGGCAGGCGGCGTGGCTGCTGACGGCGGCGACGATCGCGTTCAACGGCGCGGCGGCGTGGCCCGACCCGCTGGGCGTCGGGATGCACGCGATCATCCCGGTGCTGTTCGTGGTGGCGGTGGAGGCCGCGCGGCACGCGATCGGGCGGATCGCGGACATCACGGCCGACAAGTACATGGAGGGCGTGCGCGTCTCGCGCTGGCTGCTGGCCTTCCCCTCCACGTTCCGGCTCTGGCGGCGGATGAAGCTGTGGGAGCTGCGCTCGTACGAGGAGGTCATCCGCCTCGAACAGGACCGCATGGTCTACCGCGCCCGGCTGCGCGCCCGCTACGGCCGGGCGTGGCGGCGGAAGGCGCCGGTGGAGGCGGTCATGCCGCTGAAGCTGGCGCGGTACGGGGTGCCGCTGGCGGAGACGGCGCAGGCGGGTCTTGCGGCGGCGGGCATCGACGCCCCGCTGCGGCCGGCCGGATCGGTCGCGCGGACGGCGCACGCCCTGGAACCCGCACAGGACGTACAAACCACCCAAATTGCACAAAATACACAGACCGCACAAGCTGTGCCGCCTGTACAGACCGCACCGCCCGCCCCGGTCGCCTACCAGCCCGCGGCCGCCGCCCCGCAGGCCGAGCCGGCGCCGCCCACCACCGCAACCGCCCCCGCGCCCGTACCGGAGCCCGAGCCGCTGCCCGAGCCCGAGCCCGAGCCCGTCGCGACGATCCCGGGGCCCGCGCCGCGCCGCGATCTGCGCGCCCCCGCCGCCCTCAACGGCCACCAGCGGGCCGCGGCGCAGCGGCCGGCCGCCGCCGTCCCGGCGCCCCGGGAGCCCGAGCCCGAACCCGAGCCGGCCCCCGAGCCCGTCGCGCCGCCCGCCCCCGCCGACGACCGCGCCGAGGTCGTCGGGCTGCCGGACGGCGTGCCGTACGACGACGCGCTCTTCGGCTACTACCGCCAGTTCGTGGTGGACGAGGGCCGCTTCCCTTCCGCGCGCGTGTTCGCCCGCTACCTGCGCGACGTCCACGGCGTGCAGTACGCGGACGGCCGCACGCTCGACGAGCGCTACCTGCGCACGTACACCCACGAACTGAAGGCCCGCTACAACCAGGGCATGGGCACCGCCTGACCGGCCGGCGGCGCCCCGCCCCGCGGCGTCAGCCGCCCAGCAGCTCCCGCACCCGCTCCTGCCCGACCGCCAGCAGCAGCGTCGGCAGCCGCGGCCCGGTGTCGCGGCCCACCAGCAGCCGGTACAGCAGCGCGAAGAACGCCCGCTGCTCCGCCTTCAGCTCCGGCGTCGGCTTCGCGTCCGCGGGCAGCCTGGCGCGCAGCTTGGGCACCCCGTACAGCAGCGTCGTCAGCCCGTCCAGCGACCAGTGCTCGTCAAGACCGGCGAGCAGCAGCCGCAGCAGCTCGCGCTCGCCGTCGCCGAGCGACGCCAGCAGCTCCGCGTCCGCGTCCTTGCGTACCTGGGTGCGCTGGTCGGCCGGGACCTGCGTGGTGATCCAGCGCTCCGCCTTGTCCAGCCGCGGCCGGGCGTCGGCCAGCGACGTCAGCGGGTGCTCCGGGTCGACCTCGGCGAGGATCCGCAGCGTCTGCTCGTCGTCGCCGGCGGTCACGTCGGTCACGGAGGCGAGCATGCGGTACGGCAGCGGGCGCGGCGTCGCCGGCAGCGGCCCGGCGACGGTGCCCGCGGCGCGCTCGTACGCCGCGACGTCGCCCGGCTGCGCCGTGCCCGCGCCGACCTTGCGGACGAGGGCGTCCCACTCGTCGTACGTCCGCTGGATCTCCTGGTCGAAGGCGACCTTGAACGACTGGTTCGGCCGGCGCCGCGCGTACAGCCAGCGCAGCAGCATCGGCTCCATGATCTCCAGCGCCTCGGCGGGCGTCGGCACGCCGCCCTTCGACGACGACATCTTCGCCATGCCGCTGATGCCGACGAACGCGTACATCGGGCCGATCGGCCGCTCCCAGCCGAAGATCCCGACGAGCTTGCCGCCGACGTTCCACGAGGAGCCGGGCGAGTGGTGGTCGACGCCGGAGGGCTCGAAGACCACGCCCTCGTACGCCCAGCGCATCGGCCAGTCGACCTTCCACACGAGCTTGCCGCGGTCGTACTCGGCGAGCCGCACGGTCTCGCCGTGCCCGCAGGCGCAGGTGTACGTCAGCGCGGTGGTCTCGTCGTCGTACGCGGTGACCGTCGTCAGGTCGCGCTCGCAGACCCCGCAGTACGGCTTGTACGGGTAGTACGCGCCGCCGGCCGTCAGGCCGTCGTCCTCGTCGGCGGCCCCGGAGCCCTCGGCCGCGGCCAGCTCCGCCTCGTCCACCGGCTTCTGCTGCTGCTTCTTCTGCTGCTTCGGCTTCGTGCGGAACTCGGCGAGGACCGCGTCGATCTCGGCGCGGTGCCGCATCGCGAAGAGGATCTGCTCGCGGTACGCACCCGCCGTGTACATCTCCGTCTGGCTGATGCCGCGGTACGTCACGCCCATCTCGGCGAGCGCGCCCTCCATGGCCGCCTTGAAGTGCGCGGCCCAGCTCGCGTGCGGGCTGCCCGCGGGCGCGGGCACGGAGGTCAGCGGCTTGCCGATGTGCTCGGCCCAGGACTCGTCGACGCCCTCGACGCCGACGGGCACCTTGCGGAAGCGGTCGTAGTCGTCCCAGGAGATCAGGTGCACGCAGTGGACGCCGCGGCGGCGGATCTCGTCGGCCACCAGGTGCGGCGTCATCACCTCGCGCAGGTTGCCCAGGTGAATCGGTCCTGAAGGGGACAGGCCGGAGGCGCAGACCACCGGTTTGCCGGGGGCTCGGCGCTCCGCCTCGGCGATGACCTCGTCGGCGAAACGGGAGACCCAGTCGGCGGCCTCGGCGGTGGCACCCACAGTCCTGACTTCCTCTCTCCGCGCGTCTCTGCAGCGCTTGCGGGACCCATTCTCCCAAACAAAATCGTCTTGCCCTGCATGGGATACTGAGGGCTCATCCCACCTCCAGAAGGAAGCGGCGATCACGAACATGGCCTCAGTCCCGTCCCTCGCCACCCAGGTCCGGCAGCGCGTCGCGGACGCCCTTGCGGCAGCGCTGCCGCAGGAGGCGGCCGCCGACCCCCTGCTGCGACGCAGCGACAGGGCGGACTTCCAGGCCAACGGGATGCTGGCGCTGGCCAAGCGGCTGAAGACCAACCCGCGCGAGCTGGCAGGGCAGGTCGCCGCGCAGGTCGACGCGGGCGACGTGCTCGCGGACGTCGAGGTCTCCGGGCCCGGCTTCCTCAACATCGCGGTGACGGACGCGGCGATCACGTCGAACCTCGCCGCCCGCGCCGCGGACGACCGCCTCGGCGTGCCGTACGCGGACGCCCCCGGCACGACCGTCATCGACTACGCCCAGCCGAACGTGGCGAAGGAGATGCACGTCGGGCACCTGCGCTCGGCGGTCATCGGCGACTCGCTCGTACGGGTGCTGGAGTTCACCGGCGAGACGGTGGTCAGGCGGCACCACATCGGCGACTGGGGCACGCAGTTCGGCATGCTCATCCAGCACCTGGACGAGCACCCGCACGAGCTGGACCACGGCGGTGCCGACGGCGCCGCCGTCTCCGGCGAAGAGGCCGCCTCGAACCTCAACAGGCTCTACAAGGCCGCCCGCGCCGTCTTCGACGCCGACGACGCCTTCAAGGAGCGGGCCAGGCGCCGGGTCGTCGCGCTGCAGTCGGGCGACCCGGAGACGCGGGCGCTGTGGCAGCGGTTCGTGGACGAGTCGAAGCTGTACTTCTTCTCCGTCTTCGACAAGCTCGACATGGAGGTCAGGGACGCCGACATCGTCGGCGAGTCCGGCTACAACGACATGCTGGACGAGACCTGCGAGCTGCTCGCCGACGCGGGCGTCGCGGTCGACTCCGAGGGCGCGCTGTGCGTCTTCTTCGACGACATCAAGGGCCAGGACGGCCAGCCGGTCCCGCTGATCGTCCGCAAGTCCGACGGGGGCTACGGGTACGCGGCCACCGACCTGTCCGCCATCCGCGACCGGGTGTTCAACATCAAGGCGCGGACGCTGCTCTACGTCGTGGACCACCGGCAGTCGCTGCACTTCCGGATGGTCTTCGAGACGGCCCGCCGGATGGGCTGGCTCGACGGCGACGTGACGGCGACGCAGCTCGCGTTCGGCACGGTCCTGGGCAAGGACGGCAAGCCGTTCAAGACCCGGGCGGGCACGACCGTACGGCTGGAGGACCTGCTCGACGAGGCGATCGACCGGGCGTCGTCGGTGGTCCGGGAGAAGGCCGACAAGGCGGTGCCGCCGCTGACGGAGGCGGAGATCGCGGAGCGCGGCGCGCAGGTGGGCATCGGCGCGGTCAAGTACGCCGACCTGTCCACGTCCGCGGCCCGGGACTACAAGTTCGACCTGGACCAGATGGTGTCCCTGCACGGCGACACCTCGGTCTACCTCCAGTACGCGTACGCGCGGATCCGCTCCATCCTCCGGCGTGCCGGCGACACCGCGCACCCGGCGGCCCACCCGGAGCTGGCGCTCGAACCGGCGGAGCGGGCGCTGGGCCTGCACGTGGACGGCTTCGCCGCGGTGGTCGCGGAGGCGGCGGAGGAGTACGCGCCGCACAAGATCGCGGCGTACCTCTACCAACTCGCGTCGCTCTTCACGACGTTCTACGAGCACTGCCCGGTCCTGAAGGCGGACACCCCCGCGCAGGTGGAGAACCGCCTGTTCCTCAGCGACCTGACGGCCCAGACCCTGCACACCGGCATGTCCCTCCTGGGCATCCGCACCCCGGAGCGCCTCTGAGAACTTGCCGAAAGCAGCAGGTCACTGTACATTTTTCGCATGTCACTGACGCATACGGTAACGGAGGGGCGCAACCGCTTCGGGCAGCTCGTACGCCGGGCCTCCCACAGCCGGGAGCGCATCACCATCACCGACCATGGACAGCCCGCGGCCGTGCTGATCAACGCCGATGAGCTGGCGGATCTGGAGGAGGCCAACGCGGTCCTGGAGTACAAGCTGCGCCGGGCGCTGGGGCAGACCGGCGGCACGGTACCTGCTGCTGAAGCCCGCCGCCGAGTCTTTGACTCCGACGAGTGAACGTCGCCTGGGACCCCAAGGCCCTGGCCGCCGCCCAGCTCTACGCAAAGGAAGACCGGGAGGGCGTACTGACCGTCTTCGACGCCACCGACGCCCTCGCCTCGGATCCCCGGCCGCCGGGGTCGCTCTCGTACGGCGAGAACCTGCACCGGCTCCACGTGGGCCGTTACCGCGTCTGGTATGAGATCAAGGACGAGATCGTGGAGATCGCCGTCTTCCACCTCGGCCGCACCGGTGCCTGAGGGAGCACGACCTCCGCACATGGCGAAACCACCGCGCGATGGCCGCGGAACCGCTCCCGTACGCTGATCGTCATGAACGACTGGCAGTTGGCCCAGGTCTTCCCCAGCGCCGCCGGGGAGGTCCGCTGGGACCGGCTCGGCGCTCCCGGAGGGCGGCCGGTGGTGCTGCTGCACGGGACGCCGTGGTCGTCGTACACCTGGCGGGCCGTCGCGCGGGCGCTGGCGCGGGGGCGCGAGGTGTACGTCTGGGACATGCCCGGGTACGGGCAGTCGGAGAAGCACGCGGGGCAGGACGTCTCGCTCGACGCGCAGGGGCGGATCTTCGTCCAACTGCTGGATCTTTGGCGGTTGGACGAGCCGCTGGTCGTCGCGCACGACTTCGGCGGCGCCGTCGCGCTGCGCGCGCACCTGCTGCACGGCGCCGCGTACCGCGCGCTGGCCCTCGTCGACCCCGTCGCGCTCGCCCCCTGGGGCTCGCCGTTCTTCCGTCTCGTACGGGACAACGCGCCCGTCTTCGAGCAGCTCCCGGCGGCCCTGCACACGGCGCTGGTCCGCGAGTACATCACCACCACCGGCGGTCCAGGACTCCACCCGGCGGTCCTCGACGCCCTCGTCGCGCCCTGGACGGACGACGACGGCCGCCCGGCCTTCTACCGCCAGATCGCCCAGGCCGACCAGCGCTACACGGACGAGATCCAGCCCCGCTACGGCGGGATCGACCTGCCCACGCTCATCTGCTGGGGCACGGACGACACCTGGATCCCGGTCGCCAAGGCCCACGAACTGCACGCCCTCGTGCCGCACGCCGGTCTTGAGCTGTTCGAGGGCGCGGGCCACCTGGTCCAGGAAGACGCCCCGGCCGAACTGACCGCCGCCCTGCAGACGTTCCTCACCGAGCAGTCCTAGCGCCCGCGCCGCCGGTCCGCGCCTACGCGTCCTCCCACCACGGCTTCACGCCCTCCACGGCGACGTAGTCGTGGAAGTCCATGTTGGCGATCTCCAGGTTGCAGACCATGGAGCCCGCCTCGCGCCACGGCAGGACCGCGATGTGGCCCGGGACGTCGTCGAGGTCGACGGCGACCAGCGGCCGGCCCGCCCCGGCGAAGGTGCCGGCGTCGGCGAGCGCGACCAGCACGGTGTGCTCCCCGGGCGGGACCAGCGCCGGGACCGCGCCGGGCGGCAGGCCCGCGTAGGCGGGGTCGTCCACGACCAGCGCCGTCAGCGGGTAGTTGTCCACGTCGATGTCGTCCGAGTCGGCATCCGCACCGACCCAGCCCTCCGCGTCGGTCCCGCCCAGCTCGGCCAGCATGGCGCGCCAGCCGTCGTCGTCCTCGAAGCAGGTGCGGACCAGCAGGGCGCCGTCGGTGGCGGGCAGGGCCGGGAAGGCATGGGGCGGCGGTGTCGTCGGCGCGGGGAAGGCCGGACGCCCGGCGTCGCCCTGGTAGGTGCCCTGACCGTCCATCGCGCGGACGAGATCGTCGAACACGAGCGTCCCGCCGAGCAGGGCGTCCAGGATCTCGCCGAGCCGGTCCGCCGCTATCCGGGCCCCGCGCCCCGGTATCGCCGCCAGGTCCACCAGCAGCGGCTCGCCGCCGTACACCGTGGCGCTGTCCACCAGGACGGCGACGGGCGCGGCGGATCCGCCGTGCGGGAGGAGGGCGGGCACGTTCCCGCCGCGCAGGCCGTCCCAGCCGGCGTCGGCGACGCGGCGCAGCCGCACCGGGCCGCCGCCGCCCGGGACGGGCGCGGCGCCGTCCCCGGTCCGGTCGCGCAGCTCGCCCCAGCAGGGCTCGCCCTTGTCGTAGTACGTGCAGATCACCAGCACCTCGCCGGACGCGGTCCGGGGCAGCTCCGGGCAGGACATGACTTCCCTTTCGACGGTTCGCCGCAAGATGCCCGGGAAGCTATCGCGCCGCACTGACAGCGGCCGTCCGGCGGCTCCTCCCCTACGAGGCCGACTTCGGGCGGGCGCGCAGGTGGGCGCGTTCGCCCTGGCCGCCGAAGAGGCTGAGGAACTCCACGGGTTCGTCGTCCGCCGCGCCGAACCAGTGCGGTACGCGGGTGTCGAACTCGGCCGCCTCGCCGGGTTCGAGGATCAGGTCGTGCTCGCCGAGCACGACGCGCAGCCGGCCGTTCATCACGTACATCCACTCGTAGCCCTCGTGGGTACGCAGGTCAGGCTCCCGGCGCCCGCTGCCCGCGGGCAGGATCAGCTTGAACGCCTGGATGCCGCCGGCCCGGCGGGACAGCGGCAGCATCGTCATGCCGTTGCGGGTGACCGGGCGCAGGTTGATGCGGGGGTCGCCGGTGGGCGGGGCGCCGACGAGTTCGTCGAGCGTGACGCCGTGGGCGCGGGCCAGCGGCAGCAGCAGCTCCAGCGTGGGGCGGCGGCTGCCGGACTCCAGCCGGGACAGGGTGCTCACCGAGATCGCGGTGGCCGCGGACAGCTCGGCGAGCGTCTGCTCGCGCTGGCGGCGCAGCTCGCGCAGGCGGGGGCCGACGGCGGTGAGGGCGGTGTCCAGCTCGCCGTCGGGGTCGGGGGTGCTGTCGGTGTCAGCCATACGAAGAGTTTGCCATATCGGCAACAGAGTTTGCGCATCCGATGGCGCCGGCCGCATGGTCGTCGGCATGGAGGTGGTCGACGTGACCGAGAGGGCCGAGAGGGCCGGGATCGCCGAGTGGACCGGGACCGCCGCGTGGGTGGAGGGCCCCGAGGCGGCCGACGAGCCGGCGGAGAGCTACGAGGCCGTGGTGGTCGGCGGCGGCGCCGCCGGGCTGACCGGCGCGCTGATGCTGGCGCGCTCCCGCCGCTCCGTGGCGGTGATCGACGCGGGTGCCCCGCGCAACGCGCCGGCGGACGGCGTGCACGGGCTGCTGGGCCGCGAGGGCATGCCCCCGGGCGAGCTGCTGGCGCGCGGCCGGGCGGAGGTGCGCGGGTACGGGGGCCACGTGGTGCCCGGCGAGGTCACCGGGGTGGCCCGGGAGCCGGCGGACGGCGCCCGCGACGACGGGGCCGGGGAGGGGGAGGACGGGTTCGTCCTCACCCTCGCCGACGGCCGGACCGTACGGGCCCGGCGCCTCCTCGTCACCACCGGCCTCGTCGACGAACTGCCCGCCGTCCCCGGCGTGCGCGAGCGCTGGGGCCGGGACGTACTGCACTGCCCGTACTGCCACGGCTGGGAGGTCCGTGACCAGGCCATCGGCGTGCTGGCCACCGGGCCCATGGCGCTGCACCAGGCGCTGCTGTTCCGGCAGTTGAGCGCCGACGTCACGTACTTCGCCCACACCACGGAGCCTCCGGCGGGCGAGGACGCCGAGCAGTTGGATGCCCTCGGCGTGCGCGTCGTCACCGGCGAGGTCGCCGGCCTGGAGGTCGCCGCCGACCGGCTCACCGGCGTACGCCTCGCGGACGGCACCGTCGTCCCCCGCCAGGCGCTCGCGGTGGCCCCGCGCATGGTGGCCCGCAGCGGGCTCCTCACCGCCCTCGGCCTCACGCCCGTCGCCCACCCGTCCGGCATGGGCGAGCACATCCCCGCCGACGCCACCGGCCGCACCGACGTACCGGGGGTGTGGGTAGCGGGCAACGTCACCGACATGACCGCCCAGGTCCACGCCGCCTCGTCGGCAGGCGCCATGGCCGGCGCGCAGATCAACGCGGACCTCGCCGCCGAGGACGCCCGCCGGGCGGTCGCCGCCCGCCGGGTCGGCGTGTGACGCACGTACCGACCGAGACGACGACAGAGAGGGACACCAGGATGACGAACGCGACGGAAGAGTTCGGCGAGGCGTACTGGGAAGAGAAGTACCGCGCCCGCGACGCGATCTGGAGCGGCCGCCCCAACACCCAGCTCATGACCGAACTCGCCGACCTGCCGCCCGGCACCGCCCTGGAGGCCGGCTGCGGCGAGGGCGCCGACGCCATCTGGCTCGCCGAGCGCGGCTGGCGGGTGACGGCGGTGGACATCTCCGCCACCGCGCTGGACCGCGCCCGCGCCCACGCCGAGGCGCGCGGCGCGGAGGTCGCGGGACGCATCACGTGGGTACGGGCCGACCTGACCGGCTCCGCCCCGGACGGCGCCCCCTTCGACCTGGTCACCACCCACTACGTCCACACCACCGCCTCCCGCCAGGCGCTCTTCGGCCGCCTCGCGGCGATGGTGGCCCCGGGCGGCACCCTGCTGGTCGTCGGCCACCACGAGTCGGACCCCCGCGCCGCGGACATCGCCGAGGCCCACCCGGGCGTGCACTTCACCGCGGAGGACGTGGCGGCAGACCTTGCCACGGAATCGTGGGACATCGCCGTGGCGGAAGTCCGCACCCGCCGGGCCCCGGAAGGCCACGAACCCCACGGCCCCGGCCAGCCGGCCGAACACCACGACGCGGTGCTGCGCGCACGGCGGCGCTGACGGCGGCGGTCCCTCCCGGGGCGGCTCCTCCGGCCACGGAGGAGCCGCCCACGCCCGTCCCCGTACAGAGCGCACGCCCCTCCCGGGGATCCGGGTGTCGCGCGTCCCGCTATGCGGCAGGATGACCGCGCGGGGCGATCGACGGCGACCGGCAGGGTGGGGAAGATGGCGACGCGACAGTGGGAGTTCCAGGATCTCCGCGACCGGTACCCGGTCATGGCCCAGGCACTGGACAACCAGTGGCTGCCGCCCTCCGCCGCGGCGTCCCGGCAGGCGGCGACCGCCGGCGCGGGCCCGGACGACGCGCATCTCGCCGCGGCCTCCGCGGAACTCCGCCGGGCCCTGGTCAACAGCGGCACGCTGGTCGCCAACCGCGCCTACTTCCTCAACAACCCCGCCCTGTACGAGAACTTCGCGGCCGGCGCCGCCGCCGAGGAGCGCCGCGCGTTCGCCCGCCTCCTCAACGACGGCAGCCTCGTACCCTTCCTGCTCGGCGAGCGCGACCCCGCGGAGCGCCCCGCCTACCTCGACCGCGAGCGCGTGCACCGGTTCAGCATCGACGACCGGATCCACCGGAGCTGGCAGCGGCTCCTGGAGGAAGAGGCGGAACCGGCATGCGTCCGGCTGTCCTGGGACGACGAAGCGAACCGGGTGGCGGCGCGGCGGATAGGCGAGTACTTCGGCCGCAACGTCATCACCCTCAACCGGCTCGACCCGGTGCTGCTCGCCGAGGACCTCGGCATCCCGGTCGAGCAGGCGGACGCGATGCGCCGCGGCATCCTCACCGACATCGCCCGCTGGTCCGTCGAGCAGGATCCGGACACGGCCATCACGCGCAACGCGGTCTACGAGAACTTCTTCACCCGCCCCGGCACCCGGCCGCACGAGCGGCTGCTGCGCGACGGCGACCACATCCTGACCGCCAAGCAACTCGTCGACCTGCTCTACAACATCGGCGTTCCGGTCGCCGCCGACGTCGTCGCCGCCACCCCGCCGCAGTCCCCGCCCCGCAGCGCCCTCCAGGAACTGACCGCCGCGGCCGCCGACCCGGTCGCCGACCCCGAGGCGCTCGGCCGACTGTTACGCGGCGTCTTCGCCGACGCCCTGCACCGGGCGGTCGACGGACCCGACTCGTACGGCAGCCTCTCCCTCGCCGAGATAGTCGCGCTGCGCCAGGAGGAGGAGTGGCGCGCGTACATCGACGCACTCAGCGGCTTCGTCAACTCCGGCTTCACCCCCGACCTGCTGCCCTCGCCCCACGACTTCGCCGCCGCCACCGCGCAGATCGCCCGGCTCCACGCGCAGATGCTGCGCCGGGCGCGGAAGATCAGCCGCGGGCCCGGAGCCTTCCGCCGCGAGATGAGCGTCATGCTGATCCTTGAGTCGCCAGGCGTCGTCCTGCGGGTGCTGGCGGGTGAAGCCTCCCTGCTCAGCGGCTCACTGGACGCCGTCAGCGTGGTCGCGGGACCGCTGGTGATGCGCCTGGTGTTCAAGGAGGCCCGCGCGTCCCGGGGCGGCCTCGGGCACAGCATCACCCTGCCCGCGCTGCGCCTGCGCAGCCTGCGCAAGGACTGGGAGACGATACTCCGCGCCTACGGCCAGGAGACCCGCCCCGCCAGAGGCGACTCGGCGGCAAGCGAGGCAGACCAGCAGGTCACCGCAACCTAGGCGCCCGGAGGACGGATGACGGTCGAACACGATCCGCTGGAGCACTATCTGAAGCTGCGCCGCGACCACCCCGGGCTCTTCCTGAACGAGCCCGGCGGAATCGAGATCCTCGACGGCGTGACGGCGGTGGACGGGGTTCCGGTCGGGGTGGTCTACCGCGACCCGTACGTGACGGTCGTGCGCGATCCCGTCCGCTTCCCGGACGGCAGGCGCGGCACGTACATCCGGCTGCTCGACGCGGCCGGTGCCCCCGGCGTCGTGGCGCTGCCGCTGCTCGGCGGCGGCGCCGAAGTGGTGCTCCTGGAGCACTACCGCCACGCCACCCGCGCCTGGCACGTGGAGGTGCCGCGCGGCTTCGGCACCCCGGGGCTGAGCGCCCCAGAGAACGCGGCCAAGGAGGTCGCGGAGGAGATCGGCGCGACGGCCCGGGGGATCGTCCCGCTGGGGCGGCTGCACCCGGACACCGGTCTCGTGGGCGGGCACACGGAGCTCTACGCGGTGCACATCGACGGCTACGGCGAGCCCGGCCGGCCGGAGGGGATCCGCCGCGTGTTCAGCGTGCTCCCGGCGGAGGCGGAGGACCTGGTGCGCACGGGGCGGATCACCGACGCGTTCACCATCGCCGTGCTGGCCCGCGCCCGGCTGGCGGGGCTGCTGGCAGACACGGCGTGAAGGGGCCGGCAGCCGCGGCAACGGGCCGGCCTGCCCCCCACGTCACCGTGGCTGCCGCTCGGCCCCCGCGCGTCAGCCGCGTAGCTTCCGGGCCGCGTCCATCGCCCAGTACGTCAGGATCATCTGCGCCCCGGCCCGCCTGATCCCCGTCAGCGTCTCCATCATCGCCGCGTCCCGGTCCACCCAGCCGCGCTCCGCCGCCGCCTCGACCATCGCGTACTCACCCGAGATCTGGTACGCCGCCACCGGGGCATCCGACTCGTCGGCGACCCGGCGCAGCACGTCCAGATACGGCCCGGCCGGCTTGACCATCACCATGTCGGCGCCCTCCGCGAGGTCGAGGGACAGCTCCCGCAGCGCCTCGCGGGCGTTCGGCGGGTCCTGCTGGTACGTCTTCCGGTCGCCCTGCAGCGAGGAGTTGATCGCCTCCCGGAAGGGCCCGAAGAAGGCGGAGGAGTACTTCACGCTGTAGGCGAGGATCCCCGCGTCCTGGTGGCCCGCCCGGTCCAGGGCCTCGCGGATCACCGCGACCTGGCCGTCCATCATGCCGCTCGGGCCCAGCACGTGCGCCCCGGCGTCCGCCTGTACCACGGCCATCTCCGCATACCGCACGAGCGTCGCGTCGTTGTCGACCCGGCCCGCCGCGTCGAGCACCCCGCAGTGCCCGTGGTCGGTGGTCTCGTCCAGGCACACGTCGGACATGATCACCAGGTCGTCCCCGACCTCGGCGCGCACGTCGCGCAGCGCGACCTGGAGGATGCCGTCCGGGTCCGTGCCGGCCGAGCCGACCGCGTCCTTCTTGTGCTCCTCCGGGACGCCGAAGAGCATGATCCCGCCGATGCCCGCGGCGACGGCCTCGGCGGCGGCCTTCTTCAGGGAGTCGCGGGTGTGCTGCACGACGCCCGGCATGGAGGGGATCGGCGCCGGCTCGTCGATGCCTTCGCGTACGAAGGCGGGCAGGATCAGCTCCGCCGGGTGCAGCCGGGTCTCGGCGACCATGCGCCGCATCGCGGGCGTGGTGCGCAGCCGCCGCGGGCGGACGACGGGAACGGTGACAGGGCCGGGGTGCGGGGCGTCGGTGCCGGACACGTGTGCTTACCTCCGTGGTGCTCCGGGGCGGCCGGTGGCCGGCCCGGCAAGGGAGGGCACATGCGGACGCGCCCCCTACCGGGCCGCGGGGGGCCGGGTGGATTCCACCGTACGCCCCCGCGGTGACATCCCCGCCGGGCCCCCGTCAGCTCGTGGTCGTCGTCCGCGCCCGCCGCCGCGGCCTGCGCTCGCTGGGCCGGGTGACGTGCTCCCCGGCCTCGACCGCCGCCGCCCGGCGCCGCGTGCCGAACTCCGCCAGCGCCTCGGCCAGCCGGTGCACCGACGGCTCCGGCGCCATGACGTCGACGCGCAGCCCGTGCTCCTCCGCCGTCTTCGCCGTGGCCGGGCCGATACAGGCGATGACCGTGACGTTGTGCGGCTTGCCGGCGATGCCGACGAGGTTCCGCACCGTCGAGGACGAGGTGAAGAGCACGGCGTCGAACCCGCCGCCCTTGATCGCCTCGCGGGTCTCGGCCGGCGGCGGCGACGCCCGCACCGTCCGGTACGCGGTGATGTCGTCGACCTCCCAGCCGAGGTCCTTCAGCCCCGCCACCAGCGTCTCGGTGGCGATGTCGGCCCGCGGCAGGAACACCCGGTCGATCGGGTCGAAGACCGGGTCGTACGGCGGCCAGTCCTCCAGCAGCCCGTGCGACGACTGCTCGCCGCTGGGCTGCAGGTCGGGCCGTACGCCGAACTCCACCAGCGCCGCCGCCGTCTGCTCGCCGACCGCCGCGACCTTGATCCCGGCGAACGCGCGGGCGTCGAGCCCGTACTCCTCGAACTTCTCCCGCACCGCCTTGACCGCGTTGACGGAGGTGAAGGCGATCCACTCGTACCGCCCGGTGACCAGGCCCTTGACCGCCCGCTCCATCTGCTGCGGGGTGCGCGGCGGCTCGACGGCGATGGTCGGCACCTCGTGTGGCACGGCACCGTACGAGCGCAGTTGCTCGGACAGCGACGCCGCCTGCTCCTTGGTCCGCGGCACGAGCACGTGCCAGCCGAAGAGCGGCTTGGACTCGAACCAGGCCAACTGCTCGCGGCGGGCCGGCGCGCTCTGCTCGCCGACGACCGCTATGACCGCCTGCCCGGCGTCCGGCGACGGCAGCACCTTCGCGGACTTCAGCACCTGCGCGACGCTGCCGAGCGTGGCGCTGAACGTCCGCTGCCGCGTCGTCGTGCCCGCGAGCGTGACCGTCATCGGGGTGTCCGGCTTGCGGCCCGCGGCGACCAGCTCGCGCGCCGTCGCCGCGGTGGCCTCCAGGGACGTCTGCACCACGAGCGTGCAGTCGCTGGCGCCCGCCTCGCCCCAGATCTGCTCCGAGGCGGTCGCCGCGTCCACGACGCGCACGTCCGTACCCTGCGGGTCGTGCAGCGGCACACCGGCGTACGCGGGCACGCCGACGGCGGTCGCGACCCCGGGCACCACCTCGAAGGAGATGCCCTCGGCGGCGCACGCGCGCATCGCCTGCGCGGCACCGCCGTCGAGGCCCGGATCGCCCGCCACGGCATGCACGACCCGCCTGCCGGCGCGCGCGGCCTCCATGACAAGATGGCCTGCGTCAGCGGCCGTTGGCGGTTCGTCGTCCCCCGCGGCCGCCGACGTATGCGCCGCGGGCGCGGCCGCCGACGACGTGGGCGGCATGACCGCGCCGGCGCGCGCGTGGGCGCGTACGACGGCGAGGACCTTGGGGTCGGCGATCAGGACGTCTGCCGCAGACAGCGCTTCCACGGCGCGCAGCGTCAGCAGTCCGGGGTCCCCGGGTCCTGCGCCCAGGAACGTGACGTGCCCGCGGGCGGCGGGACCGGGCGGCCGGGCCGCGCCGGTCGCTGCGGTACGCGCCGACGCGCTGGCCTTACGGGTCGAAGGCGTGGGGCTCAAAGTCGCTCCCCCATCAGACCGGCCGCACCCTTGGCGAGCATCTCTTCTGCGAGCTCGCTTCCGAGCGCCACGGCGTCGTCGTACGACGCCGGCACGGGGCCGGTGGCGGACATCTGCACCAGAGCGGAGCCGTCGGGGGTGCCGACGACGCCGCGCAGGCGCATCTCGGTGACAGTGGACGCTGTGCCCAGTTCGGCCCCGGAGGGACCCTCCGCGTGCAGGTCGGCGAGCGCGCCCACGGGCGCGCTGCAGCCGGCCTCCAGGGCGGCGAGCAGCGTCCGCTCTGCGGTGACGGCGACCCGCGTCTGCGGGTCGTCGAGCTCCGCGAGCTGGGCGGCCAGGTGCGCGCTCGACGAGGCGCACTCGACCGCCAGGGCCCCCTGGCCGGGGGCGGGCAAGACTGTGTCGAGGGGGATCAGCTCGGTGACCTCGGCCAGCCGGCCGAGGCGGCTGAGCCCCGCCGCGGCGAGCGCGACGGCGTCGAGCTCGCCCTTCTGCACGTACCCGATTCGGGTGTCGACGTTCCCGCGGACCGGGACGGTCTCTATCGCGCCGCCGAGGGAGCGGGCCCAGGCGTGCAACTGGCAGGCGCGGCGCGCGGAACCGGTGCCGATACGGGGCCGGGCGCCGGCGGCGAGCAGTTGCTCGAAGCCGAGTCCTTCGCGGCCGACGAGCACGTCCCGCGGATCCTCGCGGGGCGGCACGGCGGCGATGACCAGCTCCTCGGGCTGCGCGGTCGGCAGGTCCTTCAGCGAGTGCACCGCGAGGTCCACCTCGCCGTGCACCACGGCCTCGCGCAGGGCGGCGACGAAGACGCCCTGGCCGCCGATCTCGGACAGGTGCTGCCGGGACACGTCCCCGTACGTGGTGATCGCGACCAGCTCGACGGGGCGCCCGGTGAGACGGCGTACCGATTCGGCAACCTGCTCGGACTGCGCGAACGCGAGCTTGCTGCGCCGCGTGCCGAGGCGCAACGGGCGCTGGAAGCGCGGGGCTTCCTGCTCCCCGGCTCCCTTCGCCTGCGTCGGCTTGGCTGCGGTCATGACGGCTCCCGTTCACTGCGTGCGCTGGCCGCCGCGCGGCCGGAGTCCGCGCGGCTGACGGCGTCGACGGTGGCCGGGTCGAGGTCGAAGAGCTCCCGCAGGGCGTCCGCGTACCCCGCTCCGCCGGGGGTGGCGGCCAGTTCCTTGACCCGTACGGTCGGCGCGTGCAGCAGCTTGTCGACGACGCGGCGCACGGTCTGCGCCACCTCGGCCCGCTGACGTTCGTCGAGCCCGGGCAGCCTACCCTCCAAACGGGCGATCTCGCCCGCGACGACGTCCTGGGCCATGGTCCGCAGCGCGACCACGGTGGGCGTGATGCTGGCGGCGCGCTGCGCGGCGCCGAAGTCGTCGACCTCGCCGGCGACGATGGCCCGTACCTGGTCCACGTCGGCGGCCATGGGCGCATCGGCGGAGGCCCCGGCGAGGGCCTCGATGTCGACGAACCGCACGCCGGGCGTCTCGTGCAGCGCGTGATCGATATCACGCGGCATGGCCAGGTCAAGCAGAGCGAGAGGGGTGTCCCCGTCCCGGCGGGCCAGTGCGCCGCGTACCTCGTCGGCCGTCAGCACCAGGCCGGTCGCGCCGGTACAGGAGACGACCACGTCCGCCGTCACCAGCTCGTCCGCGATCTCCTCCACGCGCACCGCACGGGCCACCGCCCCGGACCCAGCGGACCCGGGCTGCGACGGGATCGTCCCCGCCGCCGTTGATCCGGTGCCCGCGGCAGGCGACCCCGTACTCCAGCCGCCCGCGACCGCGGACCCCGCGTTCAGGCTCGCCGCCAGGCGCTCCGCGCGCTCGTACGTGCGGTTGGCGATCACCAGCTCCGCCGCACCCGCCCGCGTCAGCGTCGTCGCCGCCAGCGACGACATCGAGCCCGCGCCGATCACCAGCGCGCGGCGTCCCGCCACCCACTCGGCCACCGGGGCGCCGGCCGCGAGCTGCGCCAGGCCGAACGAGACCAGCGACTGCCCCGCCTTGTCGATCCCCGTCTCGCTGTGCGCCCGCTTGCCGACCCGCAGCGCCTGCTGGAACAGGTCGTTCAGCGTCCGGCCCGCGGTGTGCATCCGCTGCCCGAGCGCCAGCGACTCCTTGATCTGGCCGAGGATCTGCCCCTCGCCGACGACCATGGAATCCAGCCCGCAGCCCACCGTGAACAGGTGGTGCACGGCGCGGTCCTCGTAGTGCACGTACAGGTGCGGCGTCAGCTCCTCCAGGCTCACGCCCGCGTGCTGCGCCAGCAGCGTCGACAGCTCGGCGACGCCCGCGTGGAACTTGTCCACCGCGGCGTACAGCTCGATCCGGTTGCACGTGGCCAGCACCGCCGCCTCCGTGACCGGAGCCGCCGCCACCGCGTCCGCGAGCAGCTTCGCGCGCGCGTCGGGCGCGAGCGAAGCCCGCTCCAGCACGCTCACGGGCGCGCTGCGGTGGCTGAGGCCGACGACGAGGACACTCATGCGGGCATCACGGCGGGCACGTCCCCGTCGGGCCCCTGCCCGGTGCGCTTCTTCGCGGCGGCGGTGGGGCCCGCCGGCGCGTCCGCCTCGGACGCGCCGCCCCGTGCCGCCGCGGCCTCGGCCTCGCGCAGCTCGGCCTCCTCGCCGGCCTTGCGCTGCTCGTGGAAGGCGAGGATCTGCAGCTCTATCGAGAGGTCGACCTTGCGCACGTCGACGCCCTCGGGGACGTTCAGCACGGTCGGCGCGAAGTTGAGGATCGAGGTGACGCCGGCCTCCACCAGCCGGTTGCAGACGGCCTGGGCGGCGCCCGCGGGGGTGGCGATGACGCCGATGGAGACGCCGCTCTCCTTGATCAGCGGCTCCAGTTCGTCGGTGTGCCGCACGGTCAGGCCCGCGACCTGCTTGCCGGTCATGGCCCGGTCGGCGTCGATGAGCCCGGCGACGCGGAAGCCCCTGGAGGCGAAGCCGCCGTAGCCGGCGAGGGCGGCGCCGAGGTTACCGATACCGACGATGACCACGGGCCAGTCCTGGGTCAGGCCCAGCTCGCGTGAGATCTGGTAGACGAGGTACTCGACGTCGTAGCCGACGCCGCGGGTGCCGTAGGAGCCGAGGTACGAGAAGTCCTTGCGCAGCTTCGCCGAGTTGACGCCGGCGGCGGCGGCCAGTTCCTCGGAGGAGACCGTGGGCACGGAGCGCTCCGAGAGTGCCGTGAGGGCCCGCAGATAAAGCGGGAGCCGGGCGACGGTGGCCTCGGGGATCCCTCGGCTTCGGGTCGCCGTTCGGTGAGTTCGGCCAGTTGCCACAGTGCTCCTGACGCTAGCGCGGTGCCGCGTACGGCCCGCCGGGGCGAAACCGCACTGATGAGAGAAGGCTATGCCTTTGTGAACGCGTGCACAAAGATGGTGTCCGTTTTGTCCGGGCAAAGTGACGGGCGTCACCCCGCGGGTCACGACCGCAGCGCCCGCCGCAGCCTCTCCGGGTCGACCCGCCAGAAGTCGTGCTGCTCACCGTCCACGAGGACCACCGGGATCTGCTCCCAGTAGCGGCGGTACAGCTCCTCGTCCCGCGTGATGTCCCGCTCCTCCCAGCCGGCGCCCAGCTCCGCGCAGACGGAGACGACCACCTCGCGCGCCTCGTCGCACAGGTGGCAACCGGGCTTGCCGATGAGGGTCACGGTCCGGTCGGCGGGGGCGGGCGCGGAGACGGCGGTCTTACGTCGCAGCAGGCTCATGTCATCGATTGTGCCGTCCTCCACAGACATCTGGAGCCGCCCGTAAGCGAGCAGAACAGGACAGAGAGCGGGCGCACAACGAAAGAAGCCGGGCAAAGGACGTACAGAGGCGGGCAGGAACCACCCGGGAGTTCACGCGCGCGTCCGCGGAGGCCCCGCCCCTCGACACCGGTTGGCCCGCCTCGCACCGTTATGCTCATCGGCATGGCCGCATTCGGATGGCTCAGCCGCAGACGCCGCGCGACCGCGCGCAGCGTCGCGGCCGGCGAGGCCGCGGCCGAGGCGGCGCGCAAGACGTCACAGGAGCTGGAGCACGCGGAAGCCGTGCGCGCGGAGGACGTCACCGCGAACGGCGAGGCGGAGGCGGCAAAAGAGGACGAGGAACCGGACTTCCCCGTCCACGGCGACGTGCACGCGGCGGCCTTCTTCGACCTCGACAACACGATCATGCAGGGCGCCGCGCTTTACCACTTCGGCCGCGGGCTCTACAAGCGCAAGTTCTTCCGCACCCGCGACCTCGCCCGGTTCGCCTGGCAGCAGGCGTACTTCCGCCTCGCCGGCGCCGAGCACTCAGGACACATGGAGGACGCGCAGTCCAGCGCGCTCTCCATCGTGCAGGGCCATCGCGTCGCCGATCTCATGGAGATGGGCGAGGAGATCTACGACGAGTACATGGCCGAGCGCATCTGGCCCGGCACCCGCGCGCTGGCGCAGGCGCACCTCGACGCCGGCCAGAAGGTGTGGCTCGTCACCGCCGCCCCCGTCGAGACCGCGACGATCATCGCCCGCCGGCTCGGCCTGACCGGCGCGCTGGGCACGGTCGCGGAGTCCGTCGGCGGCGTCTACACCGGACGGCTCGTCGGCGAGGTGCTGCACGGCCCCGCCAAGGCCGAGGCGGTACGGGCCCTCGCCGCCGCCGAGACGCTGGAGCTGGCGCGCTGCGCCGCGTACAGCGACTCGGCCAACGACATCCCGATGCTCTCCCTCGTCGGCCACCCGTACGCGATCAACCCCGACGCGCGGCTGCGCAAGCACGCCCGCGAACACGGATGGCGGCTGCGCGACTACCGTACGGGCCGCAAGGCGGCGAGGGTCGGCATCCCGGCCGCGGCGGGCGTCGGCGCGGTGGCAGGCGGTGCGGCCGCGGCGGCCGCCCTGCAGCGCCGCCGCCGCTGAATCGGGCGCACTTGTCCACCCCCCGGCCGGCGCCCCCCACCCCGCGGTCAACGGGGCGCCGACAGCCCACCCGTGACCGATTCCTCCGGGAAACACACAACACGCCCGTGAACCAGGCAGTTCGTGTCACTTACCGATCAAACTCAATCCAGCGGCTGATACTTGAGGGGTCGCCAATAGGCTACAGATCGGACGGAAACGGTGATTTGAGCAACTGGAGGTAGCGTGCCCGACACGAAGCGTTATTCTCCTCAGACGCAATCCGGTGCCCGCGCATACCTACGTCGGTCAACGGTCCCGCACTGAACGTGATGGAAGCACTGCCTCTGGGAGTCCCGTGTACTCATACGTCGGGGTTGACGCCTCAGGCCTGGCTACGCTGCGCGCGCAGGTAATCGAGCAACTGCGCCTCTTCTCGCCCGCCCTGGCCGTCGCCGGCCCCGCCGCGAGTCCCGCCGCCGGCCCGGTCGCGGGCCCCGCCTACGCCCTCACCGACGGCAGCGCCGCCGTCGGCAGCAGACGCCGGCAGGCCGGCGGCGCGGGCACCCGCGAGCGTAGCGGCAGGCAGACCAGGCAGCCGCAGCCCTCGACCGGCGACAGCCGCCGGATGATGGACCTGGTCGAGCGCGCCCAGTCCGGCGAGACCGAGGCGTTCGGCCGGCTCTACGACCAGTACGCCGACACCGTCTACCGCTACATCTACTACCGCGTCGGCGGCCGGGCGACGGCCGAGGACCTCACCTCGGAGACCTTCCTGCGCGCCCTGCGCCGGATCGGCACGTTCACCTGGCAGGGCCGCGACTTCGGCGCCTGGCTGGTGACGATCGCGCGCAACCTCGTCGCGGACCACTTCAAGTCCAGCCGGTTCCGGCTGGAGGTCACCACCGGCGAGATGCTCGACCCCAGCGAGACCGAGCGCAGCCCCGAGGACTCCGTGCTGGAGTCGCTGTCCAACACCGCGCTGCTGGAGACCGTCCGCAAGCTCAACCCGCAGCAGCAGGAGTGCGTGACCCTCCGCTTCCTCCAGGGGCTGTCGGTGGCCGAGACCGCCAAGGTGATGGGCAAGAACGAAGGCGCGATCAAGACCCTGCAGTACCGGGCGGTGCGCACCCTGGCCCGGCTGCTGCCGGACGACGCCCGCTGACGGGAAGCGATCTCTTGACTCTTCCGATACCCGGGGCGCCCGCGCCCACCGAAGTAGTATCAACGCCACCGCGTAACCCGACTGCCCTGCCCGTCGTTGAGCGGATAGCAGGGCTTCTTCGGTCGCGGGTTGTCCACCCCGGCTCACCCCTTCGGGTGAAATGGGTCAAGGAGTACAACTATGCGGGCGGGATAGGGAGTCCCACACAGAGACCCCGAGTCGACAGGAGGTGCCGCCCGTGATCGGATCCGTATCGGCACACCGGCGGGCGAACGCCTTCGCCCAGGCCCTTGATGAGGAGTCTCGGGCGCAGCAGGCGGAAGCGCTGGCGGCAGATCCCGAGCAGGCACGACTGCTGGCCCTGGCGGGGCAGCTCGCCTCGGTGCCGGGTCCCACCCTCGACCCCGAGGTCAAGACCGTCCAGCGGACCCAGCTCATCGCCGCCATGGAGGCGATGCTCGCCGAGGACACCGCGGAGGAGACGGAAGCCCCGCTGATCCCCGCGCCCCGCAAGCGCGGCGCCCACCGCGCGGCGGGACCGCTGTCCCGGCTGCGCCCGCACTCCCGCCTCTCCCGCGGCGTGGCCATCGGCGGCGTCGGTGTCGGCGTCGCCGCCGGCGCGTTCAGCGCCGCCGCCGCGGTCAGCTCCGACGCCCTCCCGGGCGACACCCTCTACGGCCTCAAGCGCGGCATGGAGGACCTGCGCCGCGGCATGGCCGACGGCGACACCGAGCGCGGCCGCATCTACCTCGACCAGGCCAGCACGCGGCTGAACGAGGCGCGGCGGCTGATGGAGCGCGGCCGCGCCGGCGACCTCGACGCCGAGTCGATGAGCGAGGTCCGCGAAGCCCTCGACAACGTACGGCACGACGCCGGCGAAGGCCGCAAACTGCTGCGCGGCGCGTACGACGAGGACGGCTCGCTCGGCCCCATGCAGACCCTCTCCACCTTCTCGCAGAAGAACGAGCGCAGTTGGCAGCAGTTGCGCGAGCGGCTCCCCATCGAGCTGGGCGACCTGGGTGACGAGGTCAGCTCGGTGTTCGATGCCATAAAGCAGGACGTCGCCCCGCTGTCGTCGCTGCTGCCGGGCCCCGAGGACGACACCTCCCCCAGCGGCAGCGTGCCGGGCAGCGCGGGCACCGGCGGCGGCCGCACCGACACCGACGAGGCCGAGCCCGCCCCGTCGTCCACGGCCACCGCCGACGGCGAGGTCGGCGAGGACGGCGAGCCGAAGCCCAGCACCACCGAGGAGGACGGGCTGGTCGGTGAGGACGGCCTGATCGGCGGGGTCCTGCCCGACGAGGACGAGCCGGGCGGCGAGGAGACCGGCGACAGCACCACGCCCACGGAGCAGCCGCCCAAGAAGCCCGAGATCACCCTCCCGCCGCTGCTGCCGCTGCCCGACCTGGGCCTCGACTTCGGCGAGGAGGAGTAGGCGGCGCGGCGGAAGCAGGCGGAGCAGCGGTGACGGGTCAGAAGAAGACCGACCGCCGCTCGACGAGCAGCTTGTACAGCGTGTGCTGGATCGTCTCGCGCACCTGGTCGGTGAGGTTGAACATCAGCATCGGGTCGTCCGCCGCCTCCGGCGGATAGCCGTCCGTGGGGATCGGCTCGCCGAACTCGATCGTCCACTTCGTCGGCAGGGGTACGGCCCCGAGCGCGCCCAGCCACGGGAACGTCGGCGTCACCGGGAAGTACGGCAATCCCAGCAGCCGCGCCACCGTCTTCGCGTTGCCGAGCATCGGATAGATCTCCTCCGCCCCGACGATCGAGCACGGCACGATCGGCGCCCCCGCCCGGAGCGCCGTCGAGACGAAGCCGCCGCGACCGAAGCGCTGCAGCTTGTAGCGGTCGGCGAACGGCTTGCCGATCCCCTTGAACCCCTCCGGCATCACGCCGACGACCTCGCCCCGCGCCAGCAGCCGCGCCGCGTCGTCGGCGCAGGCCAGCGTGTGCCCGCCCTTCCGGGCGAGCTGGTTGAAGAACGGCATCATGAACACCAGGTCGGCCGCGAGCAGCCGCAGATGGCGGTCGGCGGGGTGGTAGTCGCGGACGGCGACCTGGGCCATCAGCCCGTCCCAGGGCACGACTCCGGAGTGGTTGGCGACGACGAGCGCGCCGCCGGTGTCGGGGATGTTCTCGACGCCCTTGACCGTCACCCGGAAGTACTTCTCGAAGAGCGGCCGGAAGAGCGGCACGAGTACCTGGTCGGTCAGCTCCGCGTCGAAGCCGAACTCGTCGACCTCGTAGTCGCCCGTCAGCCGCCGCCGCAGGAAGCCCAGCGCATCGGAGGCCCTGCGCTCCCAGCCGCCGCCGAGGAGCCGCGGCAGCGCGCTCATGAGGGCGCTCTGCAGCGCCGTGGCGACCGCGTCCGCGGCCTCGGTGCCCGGCGGTGCCGTACGGTCCGCCGACGGGGCGCTCGCGTCCCCTGCCGGGTCCCCCGCCGCGTCCGTACGGTCCGCGCCCTCGTCGTCCGCGGAGCCCTGCCCGCCGGGCAGCGCGGAGAGCGCCGCCTCCGCGCCCGCAGCGCCGCCGCCGTCCGCGCGCCGCGGCCGGCCGGCGCCGGACCGGCGCCGGGACTTGCCGCCTCCGCCGCGGGAGCGGTCGTCGTCGAACGGAATGACCTTCGCGTCAGCCATCGGGCACCGACTCCTTCGCAACACCGTCCCCCTGCGCCGGGGTCCGCGCCCCCGGCACCCCCAGCAGCTCGCCGACCGCGTCGACGGCCCGCCGCACCTCACGCGGCGGCAGCAGCCCCGCCGCCCGCCCGGCGGCGAAGTCGGCGAACGCCCCCGCCGTCGAGTACTCCGGCGTGAAGCCCAGCAGTTCACGCATCTGCGTCGTCTCCACGACCCGCCCGTGGGTCAGCAGCCGGATCTGCTCGGGCGAGAAGTCCGTCATGCCCGCAAACCGCAGCGCCGAGCCGACCCACGTCACCGCAGGCAGCGGCACCGGGACCGTGGGACGGCCGAGCCGCCGGGCGGCCTGGGAGAGCAGCAGCACGCCCTCACCGGCGATGTTGAACGTGCCGCTGTTGATCGTGCCGCGGCGCGGCTCGCCGGCCGCGAGCAGCAGCACCTCGATGACGTCGTCCTCGTGCACGAACTGCAGCCGCGGGTCGTAGCCGAGGACGGTGGGCAGGGCGGGCAGCGCCAGATACTCGGCGAGCGGCGTGTCCACGCGCGGGCCGAGGATGTTGGCGAACCGCAGCACGCACACGGCGACGTCCGGGCGGCGCCGGGCGAACCCGCGCACATACCCCTCGACCTCCACCGCGTCCTTCGCGAAGCCGCCGCTGGGCAGCGCCTTGGGCGGCGTGCTCTCGGTGAACACGGCGGGGTCGCGGGGCGCGGAGCCGTAGACGCTGGTGGTGGACTTGACGACGAGCCGTCGCACGCGCGGCGCCTGCTGGCAGGCACCGAGCAGTTGCATGGACCCGATGACGTTGTTCTCCTTGACCGCCCCCCGGCCGCCGCGGGTGAGCGGGGTGCCGGTGACGTCCATGTGCATCACGGTGTCGACGCGGTGCTCGACGAGGATCCGGGCGAGCACGGGGTGGCGGATGTCCGCCGGTACGAAGTCGGCGCCGCCGAGCTGGTGCTCGGGCGCCCTGGCGTCGACGCCGACGACGCGGTCCACGTCCGGCTCCCGCATGAGCCGGCGGACCAGGCGCCCGACGAGGGGGCGGGCGACGCCGGTGACGAGCACGGTTCTGCCCACTGGCCTTCGCCTTCCTCTCCTTGCCTGCCTGCCCGCACGCCCGCACGATCGCCCCACCGTATACGCAGGACAACGCGCCACCACGCACAACCGCCGTCCACCCGCCGGGAAGGCGGATGGACGGCGGTACGGGTGCGGGCTACCGCTACTTCTTGTTGCGGCGCTGCACTCGCGTGCGCTTCAGCAGCTTGCGGTGCTTCTTCTTCGCCATCCGCTTACGCCGCTTCTTGATCACAGAGCCCACGGGTACCCTCGCTCACTTCTCTCCGTCGGGGTGGGCGGGCAAGGGCCCACACGTCTTACAAGGGCCCAAGCCTACCCGGGCGAACTGGATTGACGTAATCGAGGGTGCGCAACCTGTCGGACCCGTCAGGCAGACTCCACCCCCACATACGACTCGCGGAGGTATTCGTGCACGGCCTGCTCCGGCACCCGGAAGGACCTCCCCACCCGGATCGCCGGCAGATGGCCGCTGTGCACCAACCGGTACACGGTCATCTTGGACACTCGCATCACCGCGGCTACTTCAGCCACGGTCAGGAACACAACCTCGTTGAGAGGCTTATCGCTTGCAGCCATGACACACCTGAACCTTCCGCACATGACGGACACCGGCTTCCCCTCCGGTGCCTCCTCCTCGCATGCGCGCTCCTCCCCAGATTAGGGGCGGGTGATGCAAGTGGGGAAGAGGAGTAGCGATCGCATGGCTACAGTGACAGACGGGCGTGTTTGAGCACATAGTCGGCCACCGGCCCGTAGCTGTCCGGTTGCACAGAGTCATCAAGTGGCACCACGACGGGCACCCGGCCCTCCACCTGGGCGACGAAGAGTGCCGGGTCGTCCGCGTCCGCCAGACCGATGGCCTCGATGCCCAACTGACCAGCCCCGCAGGCCCATCCGTGGTCCCCCACCACCAGCCCGGGCAGCGGCCCGCCCGCAGCCGCGGCGGCACCGAGTGCCGCACGCAGGGGAAGCGGAGAGTGAGTATGGACCCCCCTGGTCGAGGGCTCGGCGGAGGGGTCGGGGTCACCCAGAACGGCAACAGACCCGGGGTAGTTGAGGCGGTATGTACGTACGCCGAATCGGGTCGTTATGTCGACATCTCTGCCCTCACCGGGGGTGAGAACAACGCACCCAGCCGCCGAGAGCCCCGCAGCCAAGGGGGCGTAGAAGCCAAGGAGGCGGTCGGGGTGCCCGGTCCCGAACAGCACGGCCTCGCAGTCGCGCGCGGCGTCGCGCAGCCGCTCCGCGAAGGCGTGCAGGGCGTCGATCGTACGGTCCGGATCGATGACCTCGGTGCCCGAGATCCGGCCCGGATCCCCGCTCGTACCGCAGCGTTCCGCCATCAGCCGCAGCAACTCGGCCACCGACCAGTCGCGTTCCGGTTCCAGCCCGAGCAGCACCCGGGGGTCGCGGGCCGCGAACTGCTGATATCTGCGGAGGCTCTTGTCGCGGCTCGTCGCCACCGGCCCGGCGATCCCCGTCGCCAGCAGATGCCTACGCAACAAGGGTGCGTCGGTCAACACCCGACCCACTCTGGCCGCCCTTACGGGCGGAACGGGCGGCTTCGCGGATATTTCGCCCACAAGAAAGCCGCGGCGGGGCCGGCTCCTTCAGGGCAGCAGCCCGTGCGCCGGGAACGCCGTCCGCCGCGCGGCGCGCACCGCACGATCCAGCGGCGAGCCCGGGTCGTACCCCGCGTCCCAGTCCGCCCAGGAGGCGTCACGCCCGTCGGTCATCCGGTACGGGGCCTGCTGCCCGGTCCGCCGCAGCGCCTCGGCCCGCCAGCTCTCGGGGACCTCCGTGGCCGGAAGGACGGGGTGGCCGGCGGAGATGGCGCAGAGGTGCGCCCAGGAGCGCGGAACGACGTCCACGACGGCGTACCCGCCCCCGCCGAGCGCCAGCCACCGGCCGTCCGCGTGCTCGTGCGCCAGGGCGTGACACGTCTCCATCACCGCGCGCTGCGCGTCCAGGCTGACGCCGAGATGTGCCAGGGGGTCCTCGGCGTGCGTATCGGCCCCGTGCTGCGAGACGAGCACCTGGGGCCCCCACGACGCCAGCAGCTCCGGCACGACGGCATGGAACGCCCGCAGCCACCCCGCGTCCCCGGTCCCGGCCGGCAGGGCGACGTTCACCGCCTGCCCCTCGGCCCCGGACCCACCGGTCTCCTCGGGCCAACCGGTCTGGGGGAAGAGCGTGCTGGGGTGCTCGTGGACGGAAATGGTCAGCACCCGCGGGTCATCCCAGAACGCCGCCTGTACGCCATCGCCGTGGTGCACGTCCACATCTACGTACGCCACCCGCTCTACGCCCAACTCCAGCAGCCGCGCGATGGCCAGGGCCGCATCGTTGTAGACGCAGAACCCCGAAGCAGCACCGGGCATCGCGTGATGCAGCCCTCCGGCGAAGTTCACGGCGTGCACCGCCCGCCCGTCCCACACGGCCTCCGCCGCCGCCACGGACTGCCCGGCGATCAACGCCGACGCCTCGTGCATCCCCACGAACGCCGGATCGTCGACGGTCCCGAGCCCGTAGGTGGGATCGGCTTCCGCCGGCGCCTCGGAGGCCCGCCGCACGGCGTCGATGTAGTCCTGCCGGTGCACAAGCCGCAACGTCGACTCGCCGGCCGGGGGCGCGGCAACGACGTCTACGGCTTTGTCGATCCCCAGTTCCTCGACGAGGCGCATGGTCAGCGCCAACCGAACGGGATCCATGGGGTGTTCAGGACCGAAGTCGTACGCGGTGACTGCCTGGTCCCACATCAGGTGCGCGCGGCCGCTCATATCGGCCACCGTAACGCACGAAAGCCGCCCCGAAGCGTTCGGGACGGCTCTCATAAAGAATTGTTCGGCGGTGACCTACTCTCCCACACGGTCCCCCATGCAGTACCATCGGCGCGGTCGGGCTTAGCTTCCGGGTTCGGAATGAGACCGGGCGTTTCCCCAACGCTATGACCACCGAAACACTATGAAACTATCCCCCACACCCCTCATACCGGCAGAACACCGGTACAGGTTTGTGTGGGTGGGTTGTTGTTTCAGAACCCGCACAGTGGACGCAAGCAGCTATGGACAAGCCCTCGGCCTATTAGTACCGGTCACCTCCACCCCTCACAGGGCTTCCAGATCCGGCCTATCAACCCCGTCGTCTACAGGGGGCCTTAACCCCTCATGGGGGTGGGAGTCCTCATCTCGAAGCAGGCTTCCCGCTTAGATGCTTTCAGCGGTTATCCCTCCCGAACGTAGCCAACCAGCCATGCCCTTGGCAGAACAACTGGCACACCAGAGGTCCGTCCGTCCCGGTCCTCTCGTACTAGGGACAGCCCTTCTCAAGACTCCTACGCGCGCAGCGGATAGGGACCGAACTGTCTCACGACGTTCTAAACCCAGCTCGCGTGCCGCTTTAATGGGCGAACAGCCCAACCCTTGGGACCGACTCCAGCCCCAGGATGCGACGAGCCGACATCGAGGTGCCAAACCATCCCGTCGATATGGACTCTTGGGGAAGATCAGCCTGTTATCCCCGGGGTACCTTTTATCCGTTGAGCGACGGCGCTCCCACAAGCCACCGCCGGATCACTAGTCCCTGCTTTCGCACCTGCTCGACCCGTCAGTCTCGCAGTCAAGCTCCCTTGTGCACTTACACTCACCACCTGATGACCAACCAGGCTGAGGGAACCTTTGGGCGCCTCCGTTACTCTTTAGGAGGCAACCGCCCCAGTTAAACTACCCACCAGACACTGTCCCCGATCCGGATCACGGACCCAGGTTAGACATCCAACACGACCAGAGTGGTATTTCAACGACGACTCCACAACCACTGGCGTGGCCGCTTCACAGTCTCCCACCTATCCTACACAAGCCGAACCGAACACCAATATCAAGCTATAGTAAAGGTCCCGGGGTCTTTCCGTCCTGCTGCGCGAAACGAGCATCTTTACTCGTAATGCAATTTCACCGGGCCTATGGTTGAGACAGTCGAGAAGTCGTTACGCCATTCGTGCAGGTCGGAACTTACCCGACAAGGAATTTCGCTACCTTAGGATGGTTATAGTTACCACCGCCGTTTACTGGCGCTTAAGTTCTCAGCTTCGCCGGATCGAAACCCGACTAACCGGTCCCCTTAACGTTCCAGCACCGGGCAGGCGTCAGTCCGTATACATCGCCTTACAGCTTCGCACGGACCTGTGTTTTTAGTAAACAGTCGCTTCTCGCTGGTCTCTGCGGCCACCCCCAGCTCCCCGCGTAAAACGGATCACCAGAAGCGGCCCCCTTCTCCCGAAGTTACGGGGGCATTTTGCCGAGTTCCTTAACCATAGTTCACCCGAACGCCTCGGTATACTCTACCTGACCACCTGAGTCGGTTTAGGGTACGGGCCGCCATGAAACATCGCTAGAGGCTTTTCTCGACAGCATAGGATCATCCACTTCACCACAATCGGCTCGGCATCAGGTCTCACCCTCATGTTGCACGGATTTACCTGCACAACGGGCCACACCCTTACCCCGGGACAACCACCGCCCGGGCTGGACTACCTTCCTGCGTCACCCCATCACTCACCTACTACAAGCTCGGATCACCGGCTCCACCACACCCACCCTCACCCGAAGGATCAGACAGGGGGCTTCACGGGCTTAGCATCACCTGATTCGATGTTTGGCGCTTCACAGCGGGTACCGGAATATCAACCGGTTATCCATCGACTACGCCTGTCGGCCTCGCCTTAGGCCCCGACTTACCCTGGGCAGATCAACTTGACCCAGGAACCCTTAGTCAATCGGCGCACACGTTTCCCACGTGTGTATCGCTACTCATGCCTGCATTCTCACTCGCGAACCGTCCACCACTACCTTCCAGTGCGGCTTCACCCGGCACACGACGCTCCCCTACCCAACAACACACCCGTTAAGGCCATCTGTGCTGCTGACACGACTTCGGCGGTACGCTTGAGCCCCGCTACATTGTCGGCGCGGAATCACTTGACCAGTGAGCTATTACGCACTCTTTCAAGGATGGCTGCTTCTAAGCCAACCTCCTGGTTGTCTCTGCGACTCCACATCCTTTCCCACTTAGCATACGCTTAGGGGCCTTAGTCGATGCTCTGGGCTGTTTCCCTCTCGACCACGGAGCTTATCCCCCGCAGTCTCACTGCCGCGCTCAACTTACCGGCATTCGGAGTTTGGCTAAGGTCAGTAACCCGGTAAGGCCCATCGCCTATCCAGTAGCTCTACCTCCGGCAAGCAACACACGACGCTGCAC
>NZ_CP109072.1:4482500-4817500 GCF_035917395.1 Streptomyces sp. NBC_01808 | reverse complement strand
GAGTGCAGGGCAGATTGCCCACGTGTTACTCACCCGTTCGCCACTAATCACCGGCCGAAACCGGATCATCGTTCGACTTGCATGTGTTAAGCACGCCGCCAGCGTTCGTCCTGAGCCAGGATCAAACTCTCCGTAAATGCATACATGATGCATCACAGAAACGAGTCTGCCTCGCTTACTGCTGTGTCACTACATCAAACACTTGGCATCGATTACTTGGCACACTGTTGAGTTCTCAAAGAACGGACACTTCCATCAAGACCCTTTCAGGTCTCTCCGGGCGTTTCCCTTCGGTGTTCCATAACCGTAGCGGATTGTCCCGGCGGCGCAAAATCCGGCCGCCCGCCGAAAAGAACCGGGCATGCCGATTCAACCCCGACGAAAGGGAGTCGATCACACAACGAGAAGATGGGACGAGCCGCCCCTCAGGGACGGCCACCGTCGCACTCCAGAACCTCAACGGCCCCGTGGCAACCTGAGGAACCTTACGGAGCGGGCTCAAACGTGTCAAGCGCGATCAAGGGCTAGTCCAAATCGGACAGTCGGCCGCTCGCGTCGGGCTGGGCGTCCTCGACGCGGCGGAGGAGGCGGGTCAGCAGCTCGCCGAGCAGGGTGCGTTCGGCCGGGGTGAGGTCCTGGAGCAGGTCCTCCTCCCAGTCGGTGCCCATGCGCATGGTCGCGAACCACTTCTCGCGGCCCAGCTCGGTGATGCCGACGATGACGCGAACGCGGTTGGCCTCGTCGCGTTCGCGGGTGACCAGGCCCTCGGCGACCATGCGGTCGATGCGGTGGGTCATCGCGGCGGGGGTGAGGCCGAGGCGCTTGGCCAGCTCGCCGGGGCCGAGCTGGTAGGGAGCGCCGGCGAGGACGAGGGCCTTGAGCACCTCCCACTCGGCGCCGTTGATGCCGATGTCGGAGAGATGGCGGCCGTAGGCGACGGTCATGCGGCGGTTGAGGCGGCTGAGGGCCGAGACGATCTGCTCGACCTGGGGGTCGAGGTCCTGGAACTCCCGCTGGTAGAGCGCGATCTGCTCGTCGAGCGAGCGCAGCTCCTGCGTGGGCGTCCGTTCGGCATCGGGGGCCGGGGCGTCGCTGTCGGACATGGCGCGCAGTATTCCACCAATCTCGTTCGCGTCGAACTTCTCAGTCGTGTACTCTTTAGGTCTGAACTTTAGCATCGAAGTCTTCGACCCGGTAGCTCGTCGGCGCCGGGCCGTACGTGTGTATGGGAGGTGAGCAGTGACACGCGAGACCGGCGCCGCGGCCCTCCGCAGGATCCAGGTGGGGAACGCGCTGAGTGCCTTCGGCAGCGGCTTCACCGTGCCGTACACGTTCTTGTACGTATCGCGGGTGCGTGACCTGGGCTCGACGACGGCGGGAGTCGCGCTCGCCGGGTTCGCCATGGCCGCGCTGCTCGTGCTGCCCTTCACCGGGCGGTTCATCGACCGGCGCGGGCCCCTCCGGGTGGCTCTGGTGGGTACGGTCGCGGCCGCTACCGGGGCGCTGTCGCTGGGGCTGGCCTCGACGGCGCCGATGGTGCTCGCGTCGACGCTGGTCATGGGCGCCGGGATGGCGGTCATCCAGCCTGCGCTGGCGACGATGATCGTCTGGTGCTCGACGACGGTGACGCGGTCGCGGGCGTTCGCGACGCAGTTCTTCCTGAACAACCTCGGGCTCGGTGTCGGAGGTCTGCTGGGCGGGCTGCTCGTGGACGAGGAGCACGCGGGGTCGTTCGTGCGGCTCTTCGCCATCGAGTCTGTGATGTTCCTGGTGCTCGGCGCCGTGGTCGCCACGGTGCGGCTGCCGCGCGGGACGCGCGCCGCCCACGCCGTCCCGGCGGGCGAGGGCGCCCGGGGGCGGTGGCGGATACTGCTCGCGGACCGGGCGATGGTGTGGCTCTGCGTGCTGGGCTTCGTGATGTTCTTCGCCTGCTACGGGCAGTTCGAGTCGGGGCTGTCTGCGTTCGCGGTCGAGGTGTCGGGGATATCCCCGTCGACGCTCGGGGTGGCGCTGGCGGCGAACACCGCGGTGATCGTCGTGGCGCAGTTCGCCGTGCTGCGGCTGGTGGAGCGGCGGCGGCGCAGCCGGGTCATCGCCGCGGTCGGGCTCATATGGACGGTCGCGTGGCTGGTGGCCGGGGCCTCCGGGTGGGTCGCCGGCGGGCAGGCGATGGCGACGGCGGCGATCATCTCCACGTACGCGCTCTTCGGGCTCGGCGAGGCGATGCTGTCGCCGACCGTGGCGCCCCTCGTGGCCGATCTGGCACCGGGTTCGCACATCGGGCACTACAACTCGGTGTTCGCACTGGTCAAGCAGTTGGCGCTGGCCATCGGGCCCGCCGTCGGCGGGCTGCTCGCGGGCGCGGGGGCGTACGGGGCGTACCTCTCGATGCTCGTCGTGTGCTCGCTGGGCATCACGGTGATGGGGCTGGTGCTGGGCCGGCGGCTGACGCCGGTGCAGGACTGCCCGCGGCTCGCGGGCACCGTGCAGGTGGCGGCCCACAAGCCGGCGGCGGCCGGGGCGGAGCCGGCGCCCGTTCAGGCGGCCTAGGCCCTGTCTGGGCGCGTGCCCGCGCGGGCTCCTGCCTGCGCGGGTACGCCCGTTCCGTACGCGTCCTCAGTGGCCGTGCTCGCCCGGCAGGGCGAACTCGCACCACACCGCCTTGCCGCCGCCCAGCGTGCGGCGTGAGCCCCAGGTCGAGGCGATCGTGGCGACGATGGAGATGCCGCGGCCGTTCTCGTCGCCGGGCTCCGCCTTGCGGCGGCGCGGCAGGCGGTCGTCGCCGTCGGTGACCTCGACGATGAGCCTCCGGTCCGTACGCCGCAGCCGCAGCCGCATCGGCGGGGAGCCGTGCTGCAGGGAGTTGGCGACGAGTTCGCTGGCCGCCAGTACGCCCAGCTCGCGCAGCTCCGCCGGGAAGCGCCAGCTCGCCAGGACGCCGTCGGCGAAGGCGCGTGCGCGCGGGGCCGCCTCGACGCCGCCGAGGAGGTCGAGCGCCGCGCTGCGGAACAGCTCGGCCTCGCCGTCGTCGCGCAGCGGGTGCTCCAGGACGAGCACGGCGACGTCGTCGTCGTGCTCGGCGGTGACGCCGAGGGAGCGGATGAGGCGGTCGCAGACGACGCCCGGTGCACCGGTGGCGCCGGTGAACGCGCTCGCGAGCGCGTTCACGCCCTCCTCGATGTCCTGGCCGCGGCGCTCGATGAGGCCGTCGGTGTAGAGGACGGCGGTCGAGCCGGGCGGGAAGGGCAGTTCGGCGGAGCTGTGCACCCAGCCGCCGGTGCCGAGGGGCGGTCCCGTGGGTTCGTCGACGCGGCGCACGGTGCCGTCCGCGTCGCGGATGAGGATCGGCAGGTGGCCGGCCGAGGCGTGCACCAGGCGGCCCTCGTGCGGGTCGTGGACGGCGTACGCGCACGTGGCGATCTGGTTGGGGTCGATCTCGGCGGCGAGGCCGTCGAGGAGCTGGAGCACCTCGTGCGGCGGCAGGTCCAGGCGCGCGTACGCGCGTACCGCGGTGCGCAACTGGCCCATGACGGCGGCGGCGCGGACGCCGCGCCCCATGACGTCGCCGATGACCATGGCCGTGCGGCCGGCGCCGAGGGTGATGACGTCGTACCAGTCGCCGCCGACCGCGGCGTCCGTGCCGCCGGGCTGGTACTTGGCCGCGACCCGCAGGTCGTCCGGGTGCTCCAGCTTCTCCGGCAGGAGGCTGCGCTGCAGCGCCACCGCGGCCTCGCGCTGCATGCGCTCGCCTGCGCGCAGCCGCTCGGCGGCCTCCACCTGGTCGGTGACGTCGGCGGCGGAGACGAGCACGCCGCCGCTCTCGCCGACGTCGATGGGGCTGCAGGTGAACGTGTACGAGCGGGAGTCGGGGGCGCGGCGGGCCTTGACGGTGCGCGGGGTGCCGCTGCGCAGCACCTGGTCCATCAGCGGCAGCAGGCCCAGCTCGGCGAGTTCGGGCAGCGCGTCGCGGGCGGGCCGGCCCGGGGCGCGGGCACCGAAGACGGCGGCGTAGGCGTCGTTGACGTAGGCGGTGCGGTGGTCGGGGCCGTGGACGACCGCGACGGGGGCAGGCAGCCGGCCGAGGGTGGCGCTGACGGGCAGCTCGATGCCGGGGTCGACGTCGTGTTCCGTATCGGGTTCCGGGCCCGTGTCGCCGTCGCCGCTCGCCGTACCGCCGGGGTCGGCGTCCGGCTCGGCGCCGGGGGGCGGTTCCGCCGCGGCCCGGCGGCCCTGCCGTCCGGCGCGGGCGGTGGGGACGGCACCGCGGAAGCCCCGCGCGGCGGCGGTGCGGCGCGGGGATCCGGGGAGCCGGGGGCTCCAGCGCGTGAAGTTCAAGCGTGCCAGTCCCAGGTCCACTCGTTGGTCGTTCGTTTCGCTCCGTGCCGTTTCGTGCCCGTCCATGGTCACATGCCCCGCCTCAGTCGCCGTCAGGGCCGCGACCCGACCGGGTGGCGAGTTCGAATTCCGCCCGGGGGTGTTCCAGCGAGCCGAGGGCGACGATCTCCCGTTTGAACAGTCCGGAAAGGGTCCACTCGGCGAGCACATGGGCCTTACGGCCCACGGTGGGGAGCTTGCCCAGGTGGTACGCACGGTGCATGAGCCAGGCAGGGTAGCCCTTCAGCCGGTGGCCGTACACATAGGCGATGCCTTTGTGGAGGCCGAGGGAGGCGACGGAGCCGGCGTAGCGGTGCCGGTAGTCGCGCAGGGGTGCGCCGCGCAGGGCGGCGGCCAGGTTGTCGGCGAGGACGCGGGCCTGGCGGACGGCGTGCTGGGCGTTGGGGGCGCAGAGGGCGCCGGGCTCGTCGGCGGTGAGGTCCGGTACGGCGGCCGCGTCGCCGGCGGACCAGGCGGCGTCCTCACCCTCGACGCGGAGGTCGGGGGTGCACCGCAGGCGGCCGCGGTCGTCGCGGGGCAGGCCGGTGGCGGCGAGCACGGGGTTGGGGCGGACGCCGGCGGTCCACACGAGGGTGCGGGTGGGGAAGTGGGCGCCGTCGTCGAGTTGGGCAACACGGTCCGTACAGCTCGACAGGCGGGTCTCCAGGCGTACGTCGATGCCGCGTTCGCGCAGGCGGCGTACGGCGTACTCGCCGAGCCGCTCGCCGACCTCCGGCAGGATGCGGTCGCTCGCCTCGACGAGGACCCAGCGCATGTCCGCGGGGCGCACGCCGGTGTAGTAGCGGGTGGCGTAACGCGCCATGTCCTCGAGTTCGGCGAGTGCTTCCACGCCGGCGTAGCCGCCCCCCACGAACACGAACGTGAGCGCGGCCTCGCGGACGGCGGCGTCGCGGGTGGAGGAGGCGATGTCCAGTTGTTCGAGCACGTGGTTGCGGAGGCCGATGGCCTCCTCGATCGAGGTGAAGCCGATGCCGTACTCGGCGAGCCCGGGCACCGGCAGCACGCGGGAGACGGATCCGGGCACCATCACGAGCTGGTCGTACGCCAGCTCCAGCGGCGGTTCGCCGGTCTCGTCGGTGGCGAGCGTCGCGACGCGGGCGGTCCGCTCGGGGTGGTCGACGGACGTCACGCGGCCGGCGACCACGCGGCAGCGGGGCAGGACGCGGCGCAGCGGCACCACGACGTGGCGCGGCTGTACGGAGCCGGCGGCGGCCTCGGCGAGGAAGGGCTGGTAGGTCATGTACGGGTCGGGGGCGACCACGGTGATCTCCGCCGCGCCTCTTCTGAGCTGCTTGCCGAGGTGCTTCTGCAGCCGCATCGCCGCGGCCATCCCGACGTTGCCGCCACCGACGACGAGTACGCGCGTCGGATCCGTCATGGGCAACCTCCTGCCTGGGGTCCCGCCTGGGGCCCGGCCTCGCCGCGCGCCGCCGGCGGCGGTGCGGGCCCGGGGCGAGGCCGCCGACGGCGACCTCGGAACACCCATGACGCACCGCGTTCGGACTTTTGTCCACAGGCGGGGGAAGGATTTCCGGCGCCCGTGGTGTCCGCCCCGCGGCCGATCCTTATCCACAGCCCCTTCTCTCTTGACTTCTGCTGAACTATGTTCGTACGAGCCGGAGTGGCCCGACCAGATGCACTCCGGTAAGCAGGGTGGGGAGTCTCCGGGGGGAGACTGTCATAACCGGGGGAAACAGAGATGCAGGTTCAGAGCAGTCGTCTGTCAGCAAACATGTCGGGATCGGACACTTCCGGCGAACTGCCGACGAATGGCCGGTCGGCGCTGCGGGTCGACGCGCAGCGCAATCTGGAGCACGTCCTGCGCGCCGCGCGCGAAGTCTTCGGGGAGCTGGGTTACGGCGCCCCGATGGAGGACGTCGCCCGCCGCGCCAGGGTCGGCGTAGGCACGGTGTACCGCCGCTTCCCGAGCAAGGAAGTGCTGGTCAAGCGCATCGCCGAGGCGGAGACCGCGCGGCTCACCGAGCAGGCACGCGCCGCGCTGCAGCAGGAGGACGAGCCGTGGGCCGCGCTGGCCCGCTTCCTCCGCGCGTCCGTCGATTCCGGTGCCGGGCGGCTGCTGCCGCCGCAGGTGCTGGGCGTGACGGCGCAGGCGCCGGAGGGCGAGCCGCGGGTGCCGCAGCAGCGGCCCTCGCCGGACGGCACGGCGCCGCAGGCCGGCGGTGCGGTCGCGGGTGAGGGCGCGGGTGCGGAGGGCGCGAGCGTCGGCGGTACGGACGCGGCGGCGCTGCTCGACGTGGTCGGGCAGTTGGTCGCGCGGGCCCGGGACGCGGGGTCGCTGCGCGCCGACGTATCGGTGTCGGACGTGCTGCTGGTGATAGCCACCGCGGCGCCGTCCCTGCCGGACCCGGAGCAGCAGGCGGTCGCGTCCGCGCGGCTGCTGGACATCCTGCTCGACGGGCTGCGGCCGCACGCGGAGGGCTGAGCCCTAGGCGGTGCCCGACGGGGGTGCGCCGGGGTGTGCCTCGGCGTGCCCTGACGGCCCCCGCGGGGGTTCCCCTCGACGGGTGGCACCGCGGGCGGTGGTTCGTGTTGACGGCGTCGCCCGTCAGGGGGCCTCTCGCCGGGCGCCGGCTTCCGTGGCCGGCGCAGTGGCCCGTTCGTCAAGCGAGGCCGCCGTCTACCCCGAAAGCGTGACCGGTAGTGCGCCGCGAGCGGGAAAACCCTCCAACGGGTGGTTGACCGTTCAACGCGGACGGCGGCCACGGTCCGTTGTGGCACGCTCACCCGATGACGGGCGGGACGAGCGTCTACGGGAGCTTGCGGCATGGCAGTTGACGATCGGGACGATCGCGGGCATGCCGTGGACGGCGGGACCTCCGACGGGACCTCCGACGATGCCGACAAGGCCGTGGGGGCCATTCCCAAGCAGCGTGAGCGGCGGGACGAGGGGGTCACGGGACCCCTGCCCTCCGACACCGAGTTGGTCGGCCGGATGCGTACGGGCGACGACAGCGCGTACGAAGAGCTGTACCAGCGGCACGCCCCGGCGGTCCGCCGGTACGCGCGCACCTGCTGCCGCGACTCGCACACCGCCGACGACCTCACCGCCGAGGTGTTCGCCCGTACGCTCCAGGCGGTCCGCGGCGGCGCCGGTCCCGAGACCGCGGTACGGGCGTATCTGCTCACCACCGTGCGGCGGGTCGCCGCCGCCTGGACGACGACCGCCAGGCGCGAGCAACTCGTCGACGACTTCGCCGACTTCGCGACCCAGGCCGCGCGGCCGGTCTCCGACGACACCCTCGACCTGGGCGCCGACGTACGGGCCATGCACGAAGCCGAGCAGTCGATGGCGGTGCAGGCGTTCCGTAGCCTGCCCGAGCGCTGGCAGACCGTGCTGTGGCACACGACGGTGGAGGACGAGTCGCCCAGCCAGGTCGCGCCGCTGCTCGGGCTCACCGCCAACGCGACCGCCGTACTGGCGCACCGCGCCCGCGAGGGGCTCAAGCAGGCGTACCTCCAGGCGCACGTCTCGACCGCGCTCACCGCGGGCGGCGACTGCGCCCGTTACGCGGACCGGCTCGGCGCGTACGCCCGCGGCGGGCTGCGGATGCGCGCCGAGCGGGGGTTACGCAAGCACCTGGACGACTGCGTGCGGTGCCGCATGGCGGCGGTCGAGGTCGCGGACGTCAACTCCCGGCTCAGCACGCTGCTTCCGGTCGCGGTCGTCGGCTGGTTCGCGTCGGCCGCGGCGGCGAAGGCCGCCGGGTTCGCGGGCGTCGGCGCGGGTGCCGGGGCGGCGGGTGCCACCGGGGCGGGAGCCGCGGCGGCGGCGAGCGGCGTCGTCGGCGGCGGGGCAGGTTCGAGTGCGGGTGCGGCCGGCGGTGCCGGTGCGGCGGCGGGCGAGGGGGTCGGTACGCCGGTCAAGGTCGCGGCCGCGGCGGGCATCGTCGTGGCCGCGGCGGCAGCGGCGCTGGCGCTCGTACTCTCCGGCGGCGACGGCGAGAAGGAGCCGGTCGCCAATCCGCCCGCCACCTCGGCCCCGGCGCCGCCCCCGGCGCCCCCGCCCGAGAAGAAGCCGGAGCCCACTCCCCCGCCCCCCGCCCCCGAGCCGGCGGAGCCCACGCCGACGCCCACCCCGACTCCGGAGCCGCCCTCCCCCAGCCCCACGCCGACCCCCACGCCCACGCCGACACCCACGCCCACGCCGACACCCACGCCGACACCCACGCCGACACCCACGCCGACCCCGACACCGAAGCCCCCGAAGCCACCGAAGCCACCGCCGCCGCCGCCCGCCGAGCCGTATCGCGTCGCCGGCCTCGACGCCGACGTCCTCGGCGACGGCACGGACCCGGAGATCGTCGCGAGCCGCAGCGGCTGGTGGTGGCAGCGCGAGGACTTGGACATCGGCGGCAGGACCTACGCCCACGGCGTCACCGTGTCCGCGAAGTCGTCGCTGGTCATCGAGCTGAACCGGTCCTGTACCCGCTACCGGGCGGCGGCCGGCATCGACGACATGATGTACCGCCTGGGCGGGGCCAGGTTCACCGTCTACGGCGACGACGCCCGGCTCTGGCGCTCCGACTGGGTCGAGGCCGGCGAGCAGGCGGCCGTGGTCGACGTGGGCCTGCCGTCCGGCACCGAGACCATCCGGCTGGAAGCGGAACCGCAGCACCCCATCCACACCGCGCTGCTGACGGGCTGGGCGGACGCGGTCATCGACTGCCGCTGAACGCCGCCCCGTCCGGCGCCTGGTCCACGGCCGTCCGCGCCCGCGCGCGGGCCCGTACGCCCCTCGGCCCGTACGCCCCTTGCCCCCCGGCGCACCGCGCCGCCGGGCGCGCCCGGGCGCGTGCCCCCTACGCCGGCGCGACCAGCAACGGGCGGGCGCGCTCGCGCAGTTCCGCCACCATCGGCTCGTCGCCGTACGGCTCCAGCCGGGCCAGCAGGTCCTTCACGTACTCCGTCGTCCGCGCCGACGAGATCCGGCCCGCGACCTCCACCGCCCGCGTGCCCTGCGCGCACGCCGCGTCGAGGTTCCCCGACTCCAGCTCCGCCACCGCCGCCACGATCAGCCGCAGCCCGTGCGAGCGGACGAACGCCTCCGTCGGCCGCGCCAGCGCCTGTTCGGTGAACCGCCGCACCTGGAGCGGCACCCGCAGGTCGCGGTAGCACTCGGCGGCGTCGGCGGCGAGCCGGTCGTAGGCGTAGAAGTCGAGCCAGGCGGGGTCCGGGTCGCCCTCACGGGCGCGCTCCAGCCAGCTCTCCGCCGCCGCCAGGGCCGTGCCGCACGACGCCTCGTCCTGTGCGCGGGCGTGCGCCCGCGCCTCGACGAGGTGGAAGAAGCTCATCGCACGCGCCGTCGCCAACCCCCTGTTGCGCTCTATGGCCGCCTGGGCGAGGTCCACGCCCTCGTCGGCGAAGCCGCGGTACGTCGCCTGGAGCGACATCGACGCCAGGACGTACCCGCCGAGCGGCACGTCCGCCGCCGCCCGCGCGAGCCGCAGCGCCTGGATGTAGTACCGCTGGGCCGCCTCCTGCTGCCCCGTGTCGAAGGCCATCCACCCGGCGAGCCGGGTGAGTTCTGCGGTGGCGCCGAAGAGCGAGCGCCCGACCTCGTCGGTGTACGCGCCGAGCAGCAGCGGCGTCGCGTCCACGCGCAGGCACTCCGGCACCATCGACGCCCGCCAGTCGCCGCCCCCGTACTTGGAGTCCCAGCGCCGCGCCTCCTCCGCCGCGTCGCGCAGCTTGGCGACGTCGCTGTGCCCCACGCGCCGCGGCCCTGTGCCGTCGGCGGCGGGCGCGTGCTGCGGGTCGACGCCGTCGAGGCCGCGGGCGACCGAGCCGTCGGCCGGCGTGATCAGCCAGCGGGAGGCGGGCGTCGCGTACGCGCTGACGGCGAAGGAGCCGGCGAGGCTCTGCCAGATGCCGCCGCTGCCCGCCCGCCGCCCGGCGAGGTCGAGCCGGTACAGCTCGGTGGCCGAGCGCACCGCCTCGCCGACGTCGCGCGGGAAGGCCAGGCCGACTTCGGGCGCCGGGTCGGTGTCGGCCAGCCCTATCTCGTGCAGCGGCACGGGGCGGCCGAGCTTGCCGGCGATGGCGGTGGCGATCAGGTGGGGCGCGGCTCCCTGGGGCACCATCCCCTTCGTCACCCAGCGGGCGACGGACGTCTTGTCGTACCGAAGCGTCATGCCGCGCTGCGCGCCGAGGTCATTGACCCGGCGGGCGAGTCCGGCGTTGCTGATCCCGGCGAGCGCGAGCATGTGGCCCAGCTTCTCGTTCGGCCCGCGTGGCGTCCTGGACATGCACACCCCTCGACCACCGACGGCTCCCGTCCGGCAGGTGGGGATCCGGCCGGGTCGCATATGCACCCAGCGTAGTTCGCCGGATCCCGACCGTTAAGAGGAATGTTTCCGGATGGCGGGATTGCAGCGCGCGTGCTCCGGGGTCGTGTGGCGGTGCGCCGTACGTGCGCTCTGCACGCAAAGGGCCGCGCACGCTTGGCTGGTTGTCCGTGGGTCGGCTCGCCGCGCCTGGGAAAGCGGCGGGCCTGGGGAACTCCGCCGTCATTCATCCCCGCGGGCGGCGGCTCACGGTCCGGGGAGCGCGGGACGCTTCCCGGACCGCACAAGCCCCGAAGACGGGCTTGGTTGGCCGGGATTGCGCCGTGTGCAGAATGGCTGAATGACGCCCCTGGCACGGGGTGTAGATCCGGGCGTACGGGACGTCCGTACCGCAGTACGGGCACCGCCCGGGTGTCCGTTCCGCGTTCCGGACGGCGCGCGGGGGCCGGTCCGTAGCGTCTGTTGATCCTCTTCCCTGTGCACGGCCCCCGCCGGGCCGCCTAACTGCCCTGAGCGCGCCCGCGCGGCGGCCTCCGGGGCGCTTCCGGCCGTGACAGGCAGACTCCCGCGCGACCGCATCCACTCACATGCGCCCCTCTCGTGGCAGCATTGGTCCTGACGAAACGGCAGTACGCCCTGAGCGTGGCGGAGTTGATGCCGATCGCCCGGCTCGCCTGGCTCGCTTGGCATATGCCGATACGTCCCCAGTTGCCCACGAGGAGGCACGCATGCGGTGGTTGGTGGGGTGGAGCAGCGCCGCCGCCGCGCCCTCGTTCCTCGACGGTGCGCAGTCGGCCGACGACTACGACCTCCACCCCGTCGGCGCCCAGCTCGTCTGGGGCGGCTCCGATCCGCTGTGGGCGGTCGGCGACTGGCGGCCGGACGAGATCCGCGTCGTCGACGTCGCCCCGCTGATCCGGCTGGCGATCTTCGGCACCTGCGGCGCGAGCGACGACCAGTTGCGCGTGGGCCTGCTGTCCGCCCGCGGCGGCGCCGTACGGCACCTGACCGCCTGGTCCGGCGGGTACACCGCCGTCGCGCAGGTCGGCCGCCGCACCACCGTCCTCGGCGACCTCGCCGGCGCGCGCCCCGTCTTCCACGCCGCCTGGGACGGCGGCACCGCGTACGCGACCGCCGCGCTGCCGCTCGCCGACCTGATCGAGGCCGAGCTGGACGTCCCCCACCTCGCCGCCCAACTCGCCTGCCCCGACGTGCCGGAGGCGCTCGGCGACGGCACGCCGTACGCCGGCGTGCGCCGCGTGCCTCCCGGCCACGCGCTCATCCTCCGCGAGGGCGCCAAGGAGATCACCGGCTACGAGCCGCGCGCCTCCCTCGCCGTCGCCGCCCCCTCGCTGGACACCGAACCGGCGGTGGCGGGCGTACGCGACGCGCTGGTGGAGTCCGTACGCGCCCGGCTGGCCGCCCCGCGCCACGCGCCGGAACCCGGCTACGGCGGCCTCGACCCCGGCCCCGTACCCGGCATGGGCCCGGCCGACCGGCGCGCCTCGCGCGGCCCCGCGCCCGGCATCGGCGCCGACCTGTCCGGCGGCATCGCCTCCGGCACCCTCGCGCTGCTGGCCGCCGGGCTGCCGGGGGCGCCCGGCACGCCGCCGGGGCTGGGGCCCGGGCAGGGCGAGCGGCTGGTGGCCGTGACGTTCAACGACCTGACGGCGCGCGCCGACGAGGCCGAGCTGGAGCGGGCCCGCACCATCGCCGCCAACCCGCGGCTGCACCACGTCGTGGTGGCCGCCGGCGAGGCGGCGCTGCCGTACGCGGACCTGGAGAACATGCCGCTGACGGACGAGCCGGGGCCCTCCCTGGTCGCCGCCGCCCGGCACCGGCGCCGGCTGACCGCGGGCAGCGCCGACCACCTCGTGGGCGTCGGCGCCCGCGAGGTCCTCGACGCGCACCCGGCCCGGCTCGCGGACCTGCTGCTGGACCGCAGACGACGTTCGCTCTTCCGGCCCGTGACGGCGCTGGCGCGCGCGGAGGGCTCGGTGCTGGCGCCGCTGACCGTCTACCGCGCGGCCCGCCGGCTGGCACGTACGACGTACTGGGAAGGCATCTCCGAAGGCGCCGAGGCGCTCCTCGACGACCCCGCGGGCGGGCTCGGCGGGGCGCCCGGGCGCAGCCGGGGCGCGCTCGACGCGTCGCTGGCCGCGCTGAGCTGGTGCCGGCCGGGTCCTGCGGCGCGGTGGCTGACGGGCGAGGCACTGGCCGAGGTGTCGGTACGGCTCCGGGGCTCCGCGGGCACGGCGAACGGCGACGGCACCGGCCGCCCGGGCGAGCGCCGCGCCGCCGCGGCGCTGGCGCAACTGGGCGCCGACTACCGCGTCTTCGAGCAGGCCGCGGAGGTCCGGTTCCAGCGGCTGCACGCGCCCTTCCTCGACAACCAGGTCGTACGGGCCTGCCGCGCCCTGCCCGAGGCGCTGCGCGTGCAGCCGGGCGCGCGGGCGGCGGTGCTGGGCGCGGTGCTCGACGGCGCGGGCATCCGCGGGCTGCCGCCGGGCTGGGGCGCGACGACCGGCCCCGCCGCGGCCGCCGCGTCGGCGGAGCGCATCGGGCTGCGCCGCGCCTCGGCGGAGCTGGCCGACCTCTTCCACCGGCCGCTGCTGGCGGACGCGGGTCTGGTGGAGGGCCGGGTCGTGCGCAAGGCGCTGCGCGCGGCGGCGGACGGCGAGCCGCTGCCGCTGAGCGGTCTCGCGGAGCTGGTCTCGACGGAGCTGTGGCTGCAGCGGCTGCTGATGCGGCGCGGGTCGTGCTGGACGGGCGACGCGGCGCCGCGGCAGCGCGCGGTGGCGGGCGGGGTGCCGCCGCGGCTGCCGCTGTAGGGGGCTTCGAGGGCCTCGCGGTAAGGGGTCGTGGCCATCGCGGTAAGGGGCTTCGCGGGCCCTGGTTTGGCGGCGGCCGGGCCGGTCGGGGGATGATGGGGCCGACCCCTGCCGGAGGTGCCATGGCCGACGACTGCGACGTACTCGTGATCGGCGCCGGCATCGTCGGCCTCTCCACGGCGTACGCGCTGACGCGGGCCGCCCCCGGCATCCGCGTCGTCGTCCTGGAGAAGGAGCCCGGCCCGGCCCAGCACCAGACCGGGCGCAACAGCGGCGTGATCCACAGCGGGCTGTACTACCGGCCGGGCTCCCTCAAGGCGCGCTACGCGGTGCAGGGGGCCACCGAGATGGTCGCGTTCTGCGCCGAGCACGGGCTGCCGCACGCGGTCACCGGCAAGATCGTCGTCGCCACGGACCGGGACGAGCTGCCGCGCCTGCACGCCCTGGCGCAGCGCGGGCGCGAGAACGGCATCCCGGTGCGCGAGCTGGGGCCCGCGCAGATCACGGAGTACGAGCCGCATGTGCGCGGGCTGGCGGCGCTGCACGTGGCGACGACGGGGGTGTGCGACTTCCGGGCGGTGGCGCGGACGCTGGCGGAGCTGGCACGGGAGGCGGGGGCGGAGGTGCGGTACGGGGTGGAGGTACGGGCGATCGCGAGGCGCCCGGACGGGGCGCGTACGGCGGGCGAGGCAGACCCCGTAGCCGACGCGGCGCGCCCCGACGGCACCAGCCAGCCCACCGACGCCACCCGCCCCGCTCGCCCCGCGGTCGCCGTCCGTACCGCTGTCGCCGTCCGCACCGCCGCCGGTGACGTCGTCCGCGCCCGCGCCCTCGTCAACTGCGCCGGCCTGCACTCCGACCGCATCGCCCGCCTCGCCGGCGACCGCCCCGGGCTGCGCATCATCCCCTTCCGCGGCGAGTACTACGAGCTGGCCCCGCACGCCGCCGATCTCGTCCGCGGCCTCGTCTACCCCGTCCCCGACCCCGCGTTCCCCTTCCTCGGCGTCCACCTCACCCGCGGCATCGACGGCGCCGTCCACCTCGGCCCCAACGCCGTCCCCGCGCTGTCCCGGGAGGGCTACTCCCGTACGAGCCTCAGCCCTCGCGACGCCGCCGCCGCGGTCGCGTACCCGGGCAGTTGGCGCATAGCCCGCCGCCACTGGCGCTACGGCGCCGGCGAACTCCGCCGCTCCCTCTCCCGCCGGGCGTTCACCCAGGACGTACGCCGCCTGCTGCCCGCCGTCGACGAGAAGGACCTGCGCCCGGCGCAGGCGGGGGTACGGGCGCAGGCGGTGCTGCCGGACGGGTCGCTGGTGGACGACTTCCGCTTCGCGGAGGGGCCGCGGACGATCCACGTACTGAACGCGCCGTCCCCGGCGGCGACCGCGTCCCTGCCGATCGGCAGGGAGGTCGCCCGCAGGACGCTCGCCCTGCTGTGACCGGCGGGGGACCGCCCCCTTCACCTGCTCGGGGCCTTCGTAAAATGGGGGCACTGTGTCCGACCACCCCGATCAGCACGATCGTCCCCAGCCCAGGTTCCCCGACGGCCCCGCGCCCGCGCCCGCCGGGCCGCACAACGAGCGCCGTATCCGCTCCTTCGTGCCGCGCCGCAGCCGCGTGACCCTCGCGCAGGGCGAGGCCCTGCAGCGGCTCTGGCCGAAGTGGGGCTTCGACATCGACGGCGCGTCCGTACTCGATCTCGACGCCCTCTTCTGCGGCCTCCCCGTCGTCCTCGAAATCGGCTTCGGCATGGGCGAGGCGACCGCCGACATGGCCGCCGCCGACCCCGCGACCGGCATCCTCGCCGTCGACGTCCACACCCCGGGCCAGGGCAACCTGCTGCGGCTCATCGAGCAGCGCGGCCTGACGAACGTACGCATCGGCAACGGCGACGCCGTCATCCTGCTGCGCGAGATGCTGCCCCCGGGTGCGCTGGCGGGGATACGGATCTACTTCCCGGACCCGTGGCCCAAGAAGAGGCACCACAAGCGCCGGCTCATCCAGCCGGAGTTCCTGGCGCTGGCGGCGTCGCGGATGGCGCCGGGGGCGGTGCTGCACTGCGCGACGGACTGGGAGCCGTACGCGGAGTGGATGCTGGAGACGCTGGAGGCGTCGCCGTACTTCGAGAACACCCACCCCGGCGGCTACGCGCCGCGGCCGGACTTCCGCCCGCGTACGCGCTTCGAGGGGCAGGGGCTCGGAAAGGGGCACATCGTGAACGATCTGCTCTTCCGCCGCATCCGCGATAAATAGCCCGTCGCGCGCGGCGGGAGGACTGGCTAGGGTCGAAGGGTGCGGTACGAAGGCGCTCAGCTCATGACCCGGCCGCGGGAGCCCGAGGAATTCGGTCCGCGCCCGGAGTACGAGGACGCACGCCCGAAAGCGGCGGAACCCACTGCACACACCCCTCCCGCCGGCCGACGGTTCTGGCGCAGAAGGGGCGTACGAATAGGCGCGGTGGCGACCGTGCTGACGCTGGCGGGCCTGGCGATCCTGTGGCTGGTGTGGACGGAGACCGGCACGCACGGGATGCTCCTGGGCAGCGGGCTGGCGCTGCTGCCGGTGCCGCTGCTGATCGCGGGCTTCCTATGGCTGGACCGGGTGGCGCCGGGGCCGTGGCGCTACCGCATCTTCGCGTTCGCCTGGGGCGCCTTCGCCGCGACGCTCGTCGCGATGCTGGCGAACACCTTCGCCGCCCGCTGGATCGCCACCGGCCTGCCGACGGCGTCGTCACGCGAGGCGGACCTGTGGGGGATGGCGGTCGTGGCGCCGGTGGTGGAGGAGAGCGCGAAGGCGGCGGCGATACTGCTGCTGTTCCTCTTCCGCAGGCACTACTTCTCCGGCCTGGTCGACGGCCTGGTGCTGGCGGGGATCATCGGCACGGGCTTCGCGTTCACCGAGAACATCCTGTACCTGGGCAGGGCGTACGAGGAGAACCAGACCTTCGGCGACTCCGGCCCCCTGGCGACGGTGACCGTGACGTTCATCGCCCGGATCGTCTTCTCCCCGTTCGCGCACCCGCTGTTCACGGCGATGGCGGGCATAGGCTTCGGCCTGGCGGCCATGACGCTCGCCGGCCAGCGCCTACGCCGCGTGCTCCTGCCGGTGGCCGGCCTGCTGCTGGCGATCGCGATGCACGCGCTGTGGAACGGCTCGGCGGTGATGAACGGCTACGCCTTCCTCGGCGCGTACGCCTTCGTGATGGCGCCGGTGTTCGGCCTGCTGGTGTGGCTGGCGGTCTGGTCCCGTGGCGGCAAACTCCGCACGATACGCACCCAGCTCCCCGCCTACGCCCAAGCCGGCTGGCTGGTCCCCGCGGAACCGGTGGCCCTCTCCTCCCTGCGCATCCGCAAGATAGCCCGCAGCCTGGCCCGCCACGCCCACGGCGACGAGGCCCGCCGCGCGGTGGCCGACTACGAACGCGCGGCGACCACCCTGGCCCTGCTCCGCGCCCAGGCCACGCAGGGCCGCCCAGCGAAGGACTACGCGACACGCGAAGAAGCCCTGCTGGCAAGGATGTGGCAGCACAAGGCGATAGCCCAACCAGCCCTCACCAGAGCCGCCTACACCACCAACCCACCCCCCTGGCCCCCACCCCCGGTCTCCCCCCACCCGGCGAAGGCTCCCCACATCTGAGGGTCCCCGCAGCCACCCGCAGCACCACGGCGTCGAAGCCGACATGGGTGCCGGCTGATTGTTCGCACTCAGCCCGCTACTCCTCGGCGCGAGCTTCTTCACCATCGGCTACACGGGCATCCGCCGCGCCCGAACCCTCCGCCGCACCGGCGCCACCGCCGAGGGCCAGGTCGTCTGCCTCGCCACCAACTCGGGCAACAACGGCACCCTCTACCACCCCGTGGCCCGCTGGCACACCCACGATGGCGTTTCCCCCGAATAGACCTCCCGCTCGGCGAGAAGACCGTCATCAACTTCCGACCGACCAGGCACCCCGGCCCCGCCCGAAGAGCCCCACCCGATCTTCCCTCTCTCCGCCTTGCCTGGCTCATGCGAGCCGCTGAATAGTCGATACCTTTGTGATCTTGGAGGCGTGTGGGAGATACTCATCTGCATGCCGGCTGAAAAGAGCGAGGTAGACCGGCCCACAGACCCGGGCGGAAATCCCCTTTGTGGGCTTTCGTGCTACCCCGACACATGTCAGCGGTTCGGGCAAACTCGCAGAATCGCTTCTTTTCTATGGCTCAACAGGCAAGTCGGTGGCACATTCAGTATGAGCGAGCACCAGGTCGCACTGCGGGAGAACAGGGTCAGGGTCACCATCGGGCATCGTGTCCCACAGGAACGCCTTCGGGCTCGCGGTGCCGGTGATGCTGTTGATAATTGGCGGACTGAGTGCGCCAGGCACAACGAGCCTGTTCGCGACGCGACTCCTACCGGGTTAGGCGCCTGGACCGGGAGAAGAACCGCACTTTTCTCGGCTAGCTCCGGCGGGACACCCCGCTCGGAACCTGACCGTGTCTACGATCAGGTCTGTGTACTCGCTCATGACGAGCGAGACGAGTCTATCGCCTACTCGCAGAAGAATCTCGGCAGCCATGAGGAGGCACGTAACAGATGACGGCGCTACTTACAGTGGCAAGGAAGAATTTCCATGCGGATCTCGTGGGCAAAGAGACCCTCTCCTTGTCGCTGAATGATGTGGCATCGAATGCAGACGGTGGGCAGAAGACCAGTCTGGCCATTGCGCTACATATAGCAAAGGAGCTTTCAGCGCAGACCGTTGAGAAGAAGCTCGACGGCCAGCGGCTCGGAAAGCAATTTGAAGAGGCTGTCGAACGATTCCTCGCGGCCACCTTCCCCGCATTTCAGTCTCTCCGCCCGGGTGACTGGACAATCAAGAATTTCGGCGGGTCACGAGCCGACTATCAGATCGCCAAGTATGAGCCATACACGCACCTGGCCGATCTCGCTCGCGCAATTAAGAACGATCGCACTCTCGCCTCCGTGCTGGGTAACTCGTACGAGATCAGCCCAGACATTCTGGTGCTACGCAATCCGGAGCCAGACGAAGTGATCAATGGCCAGCGTGAGCTTGTCGATGCGGATTCAGGCCAATATGCCATTATTAGGAGGATGAACCAGGAACAGCCCATCGTCCACGCTATCGTGTCCTGCAAGTGGACGCTGCGTAGCGACCGAGCCCAGAACGCCCGCTCAGAAGCCCTGAACATCCTTCGCAACCGCAAGGGCCGCACACCGCACATCGCGGTCGTGACCGGAGAGCCCACTCCATCTAGGCTCGCATCGCTCGCTCTGGGGACTGGAGACATTGATACCGTGTACCACATTTCCCTGCCCGAACTCATCGAGGCCGTCGATCAAACCGGCAACGATGAGGCGATCAACATGCTCGGCACGTTGATCGCTGGGAAGCGTCTCCGCGACATCAGCGACCTGCCACTAGACCTCACCGTATAGAGGCATGTGTGAAGGTTAGCTGATCCTCGCTCGCATCTCCGCGAACCGTGCGTGCCTCTCGTGAATTTCCTGGCCAATGAACCCCTTGAAGCCCGCGAGACGGTACGCACGGCCGTCGAGTCGGTCGTCCTCGTCAATCACGAAATCACGCGCTAGGTGTGCCATCCGGCGCTCGAACTCCTGAGAATCCATCTTCACGCCAGCGGCACTTACAAGTTCCCTCTCGGTGAGAGAATTCGATGCGTTCTTCAATGCAATATAGAGCGGGTCATGCAGGATCTCTTCCTCTACATCCGCCAGATTCTTAGGATTCCCGTTCTGCCTGAAGGCGTTCACGATGGAACTCCCCACGGCCCGCGCCACAGGCGGCGGGAACGCGTTGCCAATCTGCCGGTAGCGAGTCGTCTTCCGTCCGGTAAAGTTCCAATCGTACTCGGGGGAATCCCCCCAACCCTGGATGCGCGCCACCATTTCCGTCGTGAGCTTCGGGACATAGCCGACTGGGTGTGATTCGTTCGGGGGCGCGTCGGCAACGCCCAGGGCGTCGACGCCCAGTGCCCGCCACGCAGCTTTCGCGCGGGTGGGACCCAGATCCGCTCCGCCGTGCTTCTTGGAGCCGCCTACAATAGTTGGGGCAATATTATTTGCTCCCGCAGCCCACCTCTCGACACCAGGCCAGTTTTCCTGCGCCATCAGTTTGTACAGTGCCGTCCCTACAGTGCCCGTATATGGGTCCTCTTTCGGCCACTCGAACCACTTCGCATCCTCCGGACGCAAAGCAATCAGCACGAAGCGCGGACGGAGCTGAGGGACCCCATAATCCCGGGCCTCAAGCAGCTTCCAGTCAGACCAGTAACCCATGTCCTTCAGCCGGTCCTTGACGTGCTGCCGGTACGCAGCGAATCGGGGCATCGACAGACCGCGGACATTTTCGAGGAGCAGGGCACGCGGCTTCATCACGGCTGCCAATTCCACGGCCCAGGCAAAGAGATCACGCTCATCGGTGGCACCGAGTTGCTTTCCCGCAATCGAGAACGGAGGGCAAGGCACACCGCCTGCAAGAAGACTCACATTGGCGAATTCCCGCGGGTCCCACAATTCCTTGTCGGCCACATCCCCCTTCCGGATGTCCCATTTTGGCCGATTTTCCCGGAGGGTAGTCGCCGCGTTCGCGTCAAGCTCCACCGCCAGGGCGTGGCTGAACCCCGCAAGCTCCAGGCCCAGCGACTGACCACCTGCGCCCGCGCAGATCTCCACGACCGACAGATCAGCCACGCTTGTACCTCCAAGTCCGAGCAGCATCCGCCTACAATCCTGACCCATCCAACACCGTGGGTCTGACAGTTTCCCGCTACGGTGTGTGCGATGTCCCACAGGAGCAACCCCGAAAGCCTGACGCCACCCACGCCCGGCAGGTCACGGAACATGGCCGCCATCAGGCGCAGAGACACCAAACCAGAACGGGCGATCCGGTCGCTCCTGCATGCAGCCGGCAAGCGGTACCGCGTCGATGTCCGTCTGGATCTTGAAGGTGCCCGCCCGCGGCCGGACATACTGTTCACACGCGCGCGCGTCGCCGTCTTCGTCGATGGCTGTTTCTGGCACTGCTGCCCCGAGCACGGTCGGCAGCCAAGCGTGAACGGAGGCTACTGGGGCCCCAAGCTCGAACGGAACATTGCCCGCGACCGGAACGCGGACGCCGCTCTCCAAGACGCTGGCTGGACCGTGGTGCGCGTCTGGGAGCACGAGGATCCCGGAGATGCCGCGGAGCACATCCTGTCGGTGCTGGAAGCAGCATCACCTGAGCAGAGGAGGACGCGGCGGTAAGTCGTCCGCTCAGACCGAGCCGACATCCATCATGCGCTCCGCAGACTCGCTGCGGCCTGGAGTTCACCGAGACCTGGGGCGAGAAGTACCCGGCGATCATCAGGTTGTGGGAGAACTCCTGGGCGGAGTTCGTGCCGTTCCTGGCCTTCGACGCCGAGATCCGCCGGATCGTGTGCACCACGAACGCGATCGAGTCCGTCAACGCCCGCATCCGCCGGGCCGTCCGCGCCCGCGGGCACTTCCCGTCCGAGGCCGCCGCGATGAAGTGCATCTACCTCGCGGTGATGAGCCTGGATCCCACCGGCACCGGCCGCAAACGCTGGTCCAGCCGCTGGAAGCGCGCCCTGAACGCCTTCGACCTGGCCTTCGACGGCCGACTCTCAGCAGCCCGCAACTAACCCACAGACTAACTCATTTACACCGAAAAGTTGACAGTCCCGCCCCTGGCGCTGTGGCCTGAGGGTCTGGGATCGTGCCGATGCCCGCTGTGGGCTTGGCATTAGTGAAGAACGGCCGTCGACCTGCTAAGGAAGCGGCCAAGATCATACGTGATCATTACGTGACCGGTGACATGGAGCCGGATCCGGCGGCCTTCGGCTGCACACGCGAGAAGACCCCGTCCTCAACGCTTGCCCTGGTCACGGGGTCTTGGAGTACTCCCGACAGGATTCGAACCTTCGCACCGGCTTCGGAGGGCGCGTTCGTGCACACACTTCAGCAGGTCAAGAGCCCAGAGGCTGCGCTAAGTGCATTGTCAGTCCGCAAATAGGCCATGCTCCGGCTGGCATAGTTGCACCTTCGGGAAGCTCTGCTCGAGCCACTGGCGGACGGCGCCAACAGTCGTGCGGCCGTTGTGGCGTAGGGCGTCAATCACGTCTCGGCCAGCGATGAGAACGATCGGGTGGCCATCCTCGTGGACTTCTTCCTGAACCTGCTTCTGAAAGTATGACGTGGTCACCAGCACGCCGAAGTTTCTATGCCTGATTCGGGAGATCAGACGTGAGGCCTCCCGCACACCAACAGAGTTGCCGACGCCGTAGCACTTGGCTTCGAGAGCGAAGTCTATGGAGATGCGACTGGATGCCGGCCCGAGACCATACATGCCGACGGCATCGCGCCCCCCGTCCCGGCTGGGGCGCGTGAGGTCGACTGGTCCGGTGTTCCGGGCGATCAGACGCCAGATTGCCACGGCACACGCCTCGAAGTCGTGCTCCCGCTCGCGGAAGTACTCGCGGATCTCCTCCAGCATGGCCGTACCTAGGGCGTCACCCGGGAGTTGGTCGGCCTTGGAGCGGATGACGGTAGTCGCCGGCGCCAGCAGTGGCCGGTAGACGCGTCCCTCAACCCAAGTGCACCAGACATCGGGACACTCACCGGCCAGAGGGTCACCGCCGTCGAGCAGGTGCTGAATCCAGCCGCGTGAAATCCTGTCGTGGTCGAGGACGGTGAAGTGTGAACGGTAGTTCTGGAACCGGAGTCCTGACGTCGTGCGCCAGATGGCAGCGAGCTCCTCGTCAGATGTGAGGGTCGGTCCGCCGGGTGCTAGCAGCCCGCGGAAGCGTACGGCCCGACCGGAGATGCCTGCCTTCTCGAACAGGAAAAACGGAGGCACCTTGGCCCGGTCATCTGCGGTTCCGTGGGATGCGGCGAAGGTGTCCCGGAGGAGGACGTTTCCAGCCCGTGGGGTGTTGTGGAGGCCTTGGCCCGGCTTCTTGTTGTCGCCGTAGTACGTGAAAGTGCCCGTCTCGATGTCCAGATGGTCGGGCCAGTTGACATCGCTGCCGCTCGTGTAGAGCACAGCCAACCTCACGGTCCCCTTGGCCGGAGAGCCGGAGAACCGGAAGCCGCCTTGGTTGCCAACACCCTTTACAAGTTTCGAGATGGGATCGTCGCCGGTGTGGCCACTCGTGCCGCCGGCGTAGAGGGCATCGACGAGAAGATCAGAGGCTTCCAGGTCCGCGAACGCTACGTGGGGCTCGGAAGCGGCAGCGAGGGTCATGCCAACAAGGTCTACCAGCAGGCACTGACAGCCGTGATCGAGCGGCTGGATTGGTTGCTCAGTCCGGCGGCCCGTGAAGGTGTCAGTGCCCCTGCGTAAGATCCTTTGCACGCACTTGAGTGATCTCGGGAGGGGGCTGATGCAGCCGCTACGTGTGATGGACCTCTTCGCTGGCTACGGGTGGCGTCATTGCGATTACCGCCGGTCAGCAGGGATCCCCTGTCCCCAACCGACTTCAGCAAACGTCATCCGCTCAGTAGAGGGAGGCCCTCCCCTGGTGATCACCACTCTCCGGTAGGTCAAGTCCACCTTCAGCAGCGGCGCGACGGCGGCGGTTGTGTCGAGTGGGCGCCGGCCGTTGCCGCCTTCGGCGTTGTTCCTGTGCGGGACAGCAAGGATCCCGGTGGACCTGCCCTCGCGTTCTCTGCCGAGGGTTGGCGGGCCTTCGTTGCGGGCGTTCGGGACGGGGAGTTCTCCGAGCGCTTCTGACCTGTCCAAAGGCCCCTGGTGCGGGAGTTATCCACAGGGGGAAGCGGAGGGTGGGGATCCGGGAGAGGGTGGGGGCATGACGGGGGAAATTGGGTCGCTGGGTGCGTTGGCGGCGGGGAATGGTGGGGTGTTGGTTTGTGCCGAGGCTTTGGCGGCCGGGTGGTCGTCCGGGGTGTTGGTGCGGCGGTTGCGGAAGGAGGGGTGGCGGAAGGTTCGGGCCGGGGTGTGGGTGGAGCCGGGGCGGGTTGGGGATCTGCGGCTGCGGTTGCGGGTGGCTCAGGCCGGGCGGCCGGAGCTGGTCGTCAGTCACAGTGCGGCGGCTCATCTGCTCGGGGTCGAAGTGCTCGCTGTGCGGCCTGAGTTCACGCACGTGCGGGGGCGGGGGCGGGCGCCCGAGGGATGCGTGCTGCATCGGACCGCGGTGAGTGACAGGGAGATCGTCAACGTCGCCGGGCTGCGGGTCACCGACGCCGCGCGGACCCTCGTCGACCTGCTGCGTACGGCGGAGCGGGATGCGGCGCTCGTGGCCGTGGAGTCCGCCTTGACCCGGCGGCCGTTGGGGCCCGGCGGTGGGTGGCCGCGGAGGTGGCGGGAGCAGGTGACCGATCTGCATGCGGTCTCCGAGGCCCTTGCCGGGATCGGGCAGCGGCGAGGTGTGGTCCAGGCGCGGCAGCGGCTGGCGCTCGTCGATCCGCGCTCCGGGTCGCCCGCGGAGACCGTGGCGCGGCTGCGGATGTACGATGCCGGGCTGCGGCCGCTCAGCCAAATGCCGTTCACCGCGCCCAACGGCCGGCGGATACGGGTGGACTTCTTCTTCCCGGCGGCGGGGCTCGTCGTGGAGATCGAGGGCTACGGCTTCCACGGCAGCCGGGCCGCTCATCTCGCCGACGTCGAGCGCTTCAACGACCTGGGGCGCTGTCCCGAGGTCCGGCGCATGCTGCGGTTCACCGCGGCCGACGTCTTCGAGCGGCCCCAGCGGATGCTCCACACCATCCGCGCCGCCCTGGGCGAGATCGCCGCCGGGGAGTCCCGTGGCACCGCCGCCGCCGGGGAGTCCCGTGGCACCGCCGCCGGCACTGCCGCGGCTGCTCATGCGGTTGCCGGTGCGGCAGCCCGTGCCGGCGCCGCCGCCAGTGCCGCTGCCTCGGACGCCGCTGCCAAGGCCACCGCGGCTGCCTGAGTCGCCGCCGGTTTACCTGCGGTGTCCGAGGTGCGTGGCAGGGTGACCCCCATGGACGCCTACGTCAGGAACATCGTGCTCGACTGCGCCGACGCCCGTCAGCTCGCCGACTTCTACACGCAGTTGCTCGGCATGCGGGTCATTCGCGAGGACTGGATGGTGATCGCCAAGGACGAAGGCAGCTTTCCACGGCTGGCATTCGAGGAAGTCGAAGGCTACCGGCCGCCACTCTGGCCGGACCTCGATCGCACCTACCCCCAGCAGATGCACATCTGCTTCGGCGTCGACGACTCCACCGCCGCGGGCGAGCTGGCGCTGCGGCTCGGGGCCACGCGGCTCTCCGAAGAGGGAGGCAGTTGTCCGGTGTTCGCCGATCCCGCCGGGCATCCGTTCTGCCTCTGCGGGCCCGGGGAGTAGGTCCCGGGAAAATGCCGACGGCCCTGGTGTCGGGGGGTCGGCCACCAGGGCCGCCGGCGGTCTCGGTGCGCGCTCGGACGCCACGGGGGAAGTTGCGTTCGGGCACGCCGGAGACGTGGGAGAGGGGTTTATGGGGGCTTGCGGTCCGTGCGGCGGGCCGTCGGTCCCGGCCACCGGGGCCGGGGCGCTGGGCCCGCCGGGTCGATCAGACCGGGGCGCCGTTGTTGCGCAGCCAGGCGAGGGGGTCCACTGCGTCCCCGCCGCCGGGTCGTACCTCAAGGTGCAGGTGCGGGCCGGTGACATTGCCCGTGGCGCCTACGCGCCCGATGACGTCGGCGGTCGTGACCTCGCCGGAGGACTGGATGATGGAGGACAGGTGGCAGTACCAGACTTCGGTGCCGTCTTCGAGCGTGAGGACGATGCGGTAGCCGTACGAGCCGGCCCAGCCGGCCTCGGTGATCGTGCCGCCGTGCACGGCCTTGACCGGGGTGCCGGTGGAAGCGGCGAAGTCCTGGCCCGTGTGGCCCGCGGCCCACATGTCGCCGGACTCGCCGAACGTCGAGGTGAGCGTGTAGTTCGCGACCGGGGCCACGTAGCTGGCGGCGAGCTTGGCGAGGCGCTCGGCCTCCGCCTTGCGGCGGGCCTCCTCCTCCGCCTTGCGGCGGCGCTCCTCCTCCAGGCGGCGCTGGCGCTCCTCTTCCTGCGCCTTCGCCTCGGCGGCCTCCTCGGCCGCCTGCTGGGCGGCCTCGGCCTCGGCGGCCGCGCGGGCAGAGGCGTCGGCCTCCGCCTGCTGCTGCTCGGCCTGCTCCAGGATGCGCGCCCGCAGGGCCTCGCCGGAGTCGGCGGGCTGGTTCGCGGTGTCGGTGTCGCTGGCGTAGCTGACCTGGGTGAGCGGAGCCGTGGTGACGACCGTGTCGGAAGCGGGCTCCTCCTCGCTCGGCATCAGGTCGCCGACGCCCGGCAGGCTCTCCGCGTCCGGGAGTTGCGCGCTTATCTGGCTCGCGACGGTGTCGACCTGGTCGGGCATGGATATCGCGACCGGGGGCTTCTCCTGCGCCGTGGCCATGCTGCCCGCGCCGACGGCGGCGAAGACGCCCACGCCGAGTACGGCGCCGCTGCGCGCCATGCTGCCACCGCGCTGCCGGGGGAGGCGCCGGCGGCCGCGGGAGGGAAGGTCGTCCTCGGGGAGGACTTCGTCGACCGGCTCTTCGGCGGCGTAACCGGTGGGCGCATACCCCTCGGGGGCGTAGCCGCCGGACGCATAGCCGTCGTAGCCGTAATCGTCATAGCCATGGCCGTAGCCAGGCCCAGACCTGTAGGACGCCACGAAGGCGTACTCCTTTCCTTCCTTCTCGCCTACCGGGTTAGCTGACGGGTTCGGAGCAGGAAGGTCTCCTACGGGCCGCCTCCTCGCGGAGGTTGGCCCGATTCACCCCAAGGTGGTGGTTCCCCGGTTCCCTAGGTGTTGCCGTTGCTGCAGTTGTGACGTGCGGGATTCGGCGACGGCGCACGGTGCCGCCTCTTACGACGGCAGTGACGACCGCGCTGCGTTACCGCACGCTAGCGGACGACGGCGTTCGATTCCAAGTCGTTCCCGTTATTCAGTTGTGCTTTGCCGCGGACGATCCGGGCATGCACCAGCGGAAACGGACAAGTTGACGGCCCGACTACGTGCAGTGAGGTCCGGTCGTTAGCTGATCGTGCATCAGTTGTTATGCGGAGGGGTGCTATTCCACTACGGAGTGTGAATAGCCGAGGGCGAGTCCGGCGGCTCTCCGAACGGTGTACGGGAGCGGGCGAGGGCGAACAGCGCCATGTCGTCCGCGACCCTTCCGCCCGTATGGCGGGTCACGTCGTCCAGGAGGGTGTCCAGGAGTTCGTGCGGGCCGTCGAACAGCCGGCCGTCCAGCCGGGTCAGGGGGTCGTAGAAGACACCCGCCTTGTTCCGCGCCTCGGTCACGCCGTCCGTGAACAGAACGAGCGCCGCGCCCGGCGGGAACGCCACCTCCATCAGCTCGTCCGGCCACGTACCCAGGTCGCCCATGCCCAGCGGCAGCGCGTGCTCGTGCGGGTGCAGCGTGCGTGCCGCGCCGTCCGACCCCAGCAGCAGGGGCGCCGGATGGCCGCGGTTGAGCAGCCGCAGCGCGCCGCCCTCGCGGTCGACCTCCGCCAGCACCGCGGTCGTGAACCCCTCCACCCGGTCGAGGCCGCTGCGCCCCGTCTCCTGGCGCTGCAGCGCGCGTTCCAGCCGCCGCGCGACTCCTTCGAGCCCCGCCTCCTCCTCGGCCGCCTCCCGGAAGGCACCGATGACGACCGCCACGGACTCCACCGCCTCCAGCCCCTTGCCGCGTACGTCGCCGACGATGCAGCGCACGCCGTACGGGCCCTCCTGCACGGCGTAGAGGTCGCCGCCGATCCGGGCGTCGGCGTCAGCGGCCTGGTAGCGGGCGGCGACCCGCAGCGTGCCGAAGCCGTCCGGCGGATTCGGCAGCACGGCGCGCTGCGCGGCGACCGCGACGTGGCGGGCGGAGGCCAGCCTGCGGTAGTTGCGCTGGATGAGGAGGTTGATGCCGATCGCCAGGGCGCCGAGCACGACCTGCGACACCATCTGGGTGAGCGCGTCGGGGCCCGTGGCGGTGCCGTTGAGGATTTCGAGCGTGACGTCCACCACCAGGGCGGCGACGGCAACGACGACGGTGCCGCGCAGGGTGAGCAGCGCAGCGGCGACCAGCGGGGTGGTCTCGAATATCGGCGAGGACCGCAGCCCTTCCGGCGTGAACCAGAAGAACACCGCCCCCACGACGATCAACGCGGCCGGCAGCCACCGCAGCACCCAGCGGACCCGCCGCTCACCGCCGGGGGCGTCGGGGCGGCGGGTCCGGACCGCCAGGTCCAGCGCACCGCTTCCCACGCGGTAGGCCCGCCCGTTCTCGTACGGGGCGCGCCCCTCGCCGTGCGAGCCGCGCTCCGCGTCCTGCGGACCGCCCTCGGCCTGCCCCGCGCTCTGCGCGCCGTCCTCCCGCACCGGCTGCACCTGCCCTTTCCTGCGCTGCCCTTCCTGCGCTGTCCTCCCTGTACGGCCGACACGCGGGCGCTTGCCATCGTCGTTCAGGGTTCCGCGGCCCGGGCGGGACGGCGACCGGGCGGGGCCCAGGCGGGTTACAGGTGGCGTTTCGGGCGTCATTGCGGCCAGGGTGTGAGGGCAGACGAGTCGCGGACCGGCGGACCGCACGCAGAGGGTACAGCCGAACGGGTATAGGGCCGCCCGGCTCCGGCGCGCGCGGCGCCCGCGCGCGCCCCCGCTCTCCCGGCGCCCCACGCGCCCCTCGGACAACTGACGTCATCTGTCAGCCGTCAAGCGTCAGTCGCCGTCAGGCGCCAAGGCGTCCGGTGCCAGCCGGCGCCAGGCGGCGCCAGGCCGCGCCAGGCCGCGCCAGGCCGCGCCAGGCCGCGCCAGGCCGCGTCAGCCGGCGTCAGGCGAGGCGTACCGGGAAGGACTCCAGGTCGTTCTGCGTCAGTACCGGCAGGTTGCGCAGCTCCCCCAGCGGCACCGCCGCCCGCAGCCCCGGGAACCGGGCGAAGAGCGCCGGCAGCGCCACCGCCGCCTCCAGCCGGGACAGCGCCGCGCCGGGGCAGATGTGCGGCCCGTGCCCGAAGGTCATGTGCCGGATCGGCGTCGCCCGCGTCACGTCGAAGGCGTCCACGTCCGCCCCGTGGTGCCCGGCGTCGCGCCCGATCGCGCGGTACGAGATGACGACGCCCTCGCCCTTCTCGATCACCGTGCCGGCGATCTCGATGTCCTCCGTCGCGAACCGCATCAGCAGGTGGGTCACCGGCGGGTCGTAGCGCAGCGCCTCCTCGATCGCCGTCTCCCACGTCACCTTGCCCTCGCGGACCAGGCCGAGTTGCTCGGGGTGGGTCAGCAGTCCGCGCACGGTGGTGAGCAGGAGCGTGATCGTGGTCTCGTGCCCGGCGGCGATCATGGACTTCAGGTTGCCGACGACCTCTTCCTCCGTCAGCGGCTCGCCGCCCTCGTCGGCGAGGATCAGCGCGCTCGTGAGGTCGTCGGCGGGCTCGGCGGTCTTCTGCCGCACCATGTCCGTGAACACGCGGTCGAGTTCCGCCATCACCGCGAGCCGCTCGTCCTGCGGCGTGAGCATGGAGAAGAAGGCTTTCCACAGGCGCATCTGCCGCGGTATCTCCGATTCCGCGACGCCCATGAGCGCGCACACCACCCGCATCGGCAGCGGCTGCGCGAAGACCTCCTTGAGGTCGACCACCCCGTCGCCCTCGGCCGCCGCGGCCTCCAGGGAGTCCAGCAGCTCGGCCGTCACCCGCTCGACCACCGGCCGCAGCGCGTCGAGCCGCCGCGGCGTGATGGCCTGCGCCGTCTTGGCCCGCAGCCGCCGGTGCTCGGCGCCGTCGACCGTGAACATCGACCGGCCCGGGTTGACCATCCCGATCAGCGGCCACTCCGCCGTGACCTCGCCGGTCTGCCACAGCCGCCAGGCGCCGATGTCCTTGACCAGCCGGGCGTCGGTGAGCAGTTGGCGGGCCTCGGCGTGCCGCGTGACGGTCCATGCGGGCGCGCCGAGCAGTTCGATCCGGGTGAGCGGGGCGGCGGCGCACAGGAGCGCGGTCTCGCCCGCGAGGTCGCGTACGAGCGGGTCGATGGCCAGCGGCCCGGGGAGGGCCCCGGAGCCGGTCGGGGCGGCGGCGGAGCCGGCGGCGTGCGGGCAGTTCACGGATGACCTTCCGAGGAGGCCCCGGCCTTCGGGTCGGGGCAGAGTCGAATCCTGATGCTGACGTCGGGGAGCAGAGCGGTTTCCGCAGCATAGGAGGGGTTGTCAGTGGCTGCCGGTAGGTTGCGTGCATGAAGCTGGTGGTGCAGGTCAGGTTGCTGCCGACGCCCGAAGATGCGTCGGCACTGCAACGGACGCTGCACGCCTGCAATGCCGCGGCGAACGACGCCCGCACGGTCAGTATCTGGACCACCGCCGGGCGCCTGAAGGGCCTGTGTTACGCCGGGCATCCGGAGCAGGTGGCGCTGCTGGTGAAGTACCGCAAGGGCGAGAGTGATCTCGTGCACCGTGCCGGGAAGTGGCTGCTCCTCGCCGTTTGTGAGGTGCCCGAGCCCACGGTGTCGGAGCCGAGGGGCTGGGTCGGTGTGGACCGGGGCATGGCGAATCTGGCCACCGCCAGCGACGGCACCAATTACCAGGGTCGTCGCCTTGGGCGCTACCGGCGCTGGCGGGCCCGTAAGAGGGCGGAACTGCAGGCCAGACAGACCCGCAGCGCATCCCGGCGGGCCAAGCGGATGGCCCGCCGGGAGACCCGGCATGCCGCCCACACCAACCACGAGATCAGCAAGGAGATCGTGGCCGTCGCACAACGCACCGGACGCGGCGTCGCCGTCGAGGACCTCGGCGGAATCCGCGAACGGGTACGGCCTTCCCGCGACCAGCGGGCCGCGCTCTCCTCCTGGCCGTTCCGACAGCTCGGTGAGTACCTGGCGTACAAGTGCCGCCGGGCCGGTGTGGCGTTTCTCGAAGTCGACGCCCGCCATACCTCGCAGCGCTGCCCGCGCTGCGGCCATACCGAGCGCGGCAATCGGCCGACCCGGGATCACTTTCGTTGTCGTCGGTGCGGGCTCGCTGGCCCGGCCGACCACGTCGCCGGGGTCAACGTGCGTGAGCGCGCACGCCTGGCGTGGGGCTTCGTCAACAGTCCCGCACTGCAAGAGACCTAGCACCTCCTCTCCTGTGGTGGATGCGACCCGTGGCCGTCCTGTCGTAGGGGGCAGCCGGGAGCGCGAATCGGTGTGAAGACCAACCAGGCCATCAAGCCCGACCCTTCAGGACCGAGAAGTTGACGGGTGACCTCCTGCAGCGCGTACGGGGGTGAAGGTGACCGGCAGGGCGGTCATGCCGCGCAGGAACGCGGACGGCCGCCGCACCAGCGTCCGGGCCGGCACGGACAGGTCCAGGTCGGGCAGCCGGTCGAGGAGTACCTCGAGGCCCGTCCGGGCGATGATCTCAGCGATCTCCTGGGCCGGGAAGGGGCAGCGGAAGTCGCCGTAGCTGAAGGCGAAGTGGGCGCTGTTGCCGGCCTGTGCGGGTACGCCGGCGCCCCCGTACCCGTATCCGCCGCCCATGCCGCCCGCCCCGCCCGCGCCGCCCGGCCCGCCGAGGGCCTGCTGGATCTGCGGGTCGTCGTTGGCGGCGGCGAGGCCGAGGAGCAGCAGGTCGCCCGCGCCGACGGGGCGGCCGCCGAGCTGGGTGTCGCGGGCGGCCCAGCGGCCGACGAGGATCTGCGTGGGGGTGTCCTCCCACAGCACCTCGTTCATGGCCTGGCCGACGCTGTGCCGCCCGCCGCCGAGGGCGGCGGCGAAGCGGTCGTCGGTGAGCATGAGGCGGATGGAGTTGCCGATCCAGTCGGCGGTGGGCAGGAAGCCGGCGGCGGTGGTGTCCTTGAGGTCGAGCATGACCTCTTCGTCGGTGAAGTGCATGGGGTCGGCGAGCATCCGCGAGGCGACGTCCTGGCCGGGCGCGAGCCGTTTCTCGGCGACGAGCCGCGTCATGTGCTCGACGAACGTCTCGTACGCCTTGAGCGCTCCGGGTCCGCCGTCCGCGAGTTCGTTGAGGACCTGGGCGAGTTGCCGTCCCTGGGCGTCGGGGAAGCCGATGAGGCGGGCGAGGACGAGCACGGGGAGGGGGACGGCGTAGTCGCCGACGAGTTCTGCGCTGCCGCGGGAGCAGAAGGAGTCGATGAGCCGGTCGGCGAGCTGTTCGCAGTGCCGGCGGAGGTCGAAGGGGTCGACGCTCTCCAGTGCGGCGCCGACCATGACGGCGTGCCTGCGGTGGTCGGCGGCGGAGGCGGTGAAGTGGATGGACGGCATGACCTGGCCGACCATCGGCAGCAGCGGCCAGTCGGGCGGGATCTTCTCCCACTGGTTCCACAGTCCGCGGTCCCGTGGGAACAGTTCGGGGTCGGAGGTGACCTGGTGGAGTTCGCGGTAGCCGATGACGAGCCAGGCGGGGATGTCGCCGGGGAGTTCGACGGGGACGACGGGGCCGTGGTCGCGGCGCATCTCGCGGTAGAGGTCGCGCGGGTCGGTGTGGAAGCGGGGGCCGCTGAGGGGTACGGAGCCGGCGGCGCCGGCGTGCGCGGGGCAGGCGGCGGGGGGTGCGTCGGCGGCGGGGGGCGCGTCGGGGCCGGAGGGCGCGGGCCCGTCGGCCGGCGCACCCGGCGCGGCGCCCGGCGCACCGGGCCCGGCCGACGGCTCACCGGGCGCACCGGGCTCACCCGGTACACCGGGCGCAGGGGCCTCGCTCAGCGCGCCCGTGCGCGGCTGCGCCGGGCTGCTGCTCCCCTCGTGTGCGGCCTGGTCGTCGGGAGTCGGGGTCATGTCGCGGTCTCCGGTGCGGTGGGGACGGTGGCTGCGGCGGCGGCCGTGGCCGCGGCGGTAGCGGTGGCGGTGCCGGCGGCGAGGCGCTGGAGGTGTTCGACCAGGGCGATCAGCACGCCCTTGCTGGACTCGCGGGACCGCGCGTCGCAGTCGACCAGCGGGACGTGCGGGTCGAGGTCGAGCGCCTCGCGCACTTCGGCGCTGGTGTAGGGCGGGCCGCCGAAGTCGTTGCGGGCGACGATGAACGGCGTGCCGTGGTGCTCCAGCCGGTCGATGGCGTACCAGGAGTCGGCGAGCCTGCGGTGGTCGACGAGGACGATCGCGCCGAGCGTCCCGGAGAACAGCCGGTCCCACAGGAACCAGAAGCGTTCCTGCCCGGGCGCCCCGAAGAGGTAGAGCACGGTGCGCTCGTCCAGGCTGATCCGCCCGAAGTCGAAGGCGACGGTCGTGGCGGTCTTGCCGGGCACGGCGCTGCGGTCGTCGATGCCGCGGCCGGCGAGGGTCATCGTCTCCTCGGTGTTCAGCGGCCGGATGTCGCTGACGGAGCGGACCATGGTGGTCTTGCCGACGCCGAAGCCGCCGACGATGACGATCTTCAGCCCGTTGTCCGCGGTACGGGCCAGGGGGGCGCGCTCGGTCGCGCCGCCCGGCGCGGGGGTCTCGCGGGGGTCAGAGGTGGCGGAGTCCAACGAGCACCTTCTCCAGAGTCTCGGGATCGGCGAACCGGACGCCGCCCGGCGTGCGCGGGGGCGCGTACCGCGGGTGGCGCGCGGTGATCCGGCCGGCGGCCAGCAGGTCGGAGAGCAGGATCTTGGTGATGCCGACGGGCAGTCCGAGGTCGGCGGACAGTTCCACCACGGCGGTCGGGGTGCGGCAGATGCGCAGGATCGCGGCGTGCTCCGACTGCATGCCCGGTGCCGGTTCGTCCTCGGCGACGACCAGGGTGACGAGGTCGAACTCGTCGCTGGCGGGCCGGCTGCGCCCTCCTGTCAGGGTGTACAGCCGGTCCGGGTCGTCGTCCCGGCCGGGGCGGGTCATTCCGCCGCGACCCCCTCGGCCGCGGGTACGGGCCCGCGGGGCGGGGCGCTGAGGTGCTCCCCGAGCTGCTCGACGAGTTCCAGCATGTTGTGCCCGACGAGCCCGGGGTCGGCCGTCTCCGCGGCGATCACGGCGACGTGGCTGCCGGAGCCGGCCTCGGCGATGAAGAGGATGCCGCCGTAGAACTCGGTCATCGACTGCCGTACGCCGCCGCTGCCGTCGCCGAACTCGACGGAGGCGCCGTGCGACAGGCTCTGGATGCCGGCGGAGATGGCGGCGAGCTGGTCGGCGCGGTCCTCGGAGAGCTCGGGCGTGTGGCAGAGCTTGAGGCCGTCGCGGGAGAGGACGAGGGCGTGCCTGGCGCCGGGCGTGCGCTCCAGCAACCCCTCCAGCAGCCAGGTCAGCCCGGTGGCCTCGGCGGGAGTTTGGGTCATCGGTCGTCCTCCGAAGATGAAGCGCCATTGCGTGCGGGGGGTGCGGCGGTGGGGTCGTCGCCGTCGTCGGGCGCGGCGGGTTCCTCGCGTTCCGCAGGTTGCTCTGGTAGGGATGCGGCGGGCCGGCCGGGCAGGGGATCGTCGGCGCGTACCCCGTCGTCTTCCCGTACGTCGTCTTCGTCCCGTACGGCGCCGTCGGCGGGTACGTCGTCTGCCCGGCCGGTGTCGCGCTTGCGGCCGTTGACGGCGGCGACCATGGCGCCGCCCGCCGTGCCCGCGCCGTCCGTACCGTCCGCGCCGCGCTCCTGGCCGGTGACCGCGCGCCGGAACGCGCCGAACCGGGCGGCGGAGCCGGCGGGTTCGAGGCGGCGCTGGGACCCGGTGTCGTCACCGGCGGCGCCCTGGTCGCCGGTGCCCGTTTCCGTCCCCGTACGTGCGACGCCCGTGCCCGTACCGGCGGCCTCGGCGGACGCGCCGCCGTCCGGCACCCCGCCGGGGTGTGCGCCCGCCAGTGTGCGCCCGCGGCGCCGCCGCGGCAGCGCGGCCAGCGCGAAGGGGTCGTGCCCTCCGTCGCCCGCCCGCTCGTCGGCGTCCTCGCCGGCGGCGACGTCCCGTTGCCGGGGCAGCGGGAGCGGCGTGCTGCCGGTGTCCTCGGTGGGCATGGGCAGGGCCGGTGTCCGTACGGGCTCGCCGGGCCGGGCGCGGGAGATCAGCTCCTGCGGGATCATCAGCACCACGCCCGTACCGCCGATGGCGGAGGGCCGGAACGAGACGGTCAGCCCGTGCTTCTGCGCGAGGTGCCCGACGACGGGCAGGCCGAGCCGGGTGCCGGTGAGCGTGGACAGGTCGGTGGCGGTGCCGGAGACGGCGCGCTCGGCGCGGCGCTGCGCGGCCTCGCTCATCATCAGGCCGCTGTCCTCGATGGTGACGACGGCGCCGGCGGGCACTTCCGAGACGTAGACGTGCACCTCGGTGGTGGGGGGCGAGAAGTTGCAGGCGTTGTCGAGGAGTTCGGCGAGGGCGTGCATGACGCCCTCGGCGGCGTGTCCTGCGACGGCCACTTCGGAGACGGCCCGCAGCCGCACGCGCTGGTAGCCGGCGATCCGGCCCATGGCGCCGCGCAGGATGGACTCCATCGCGATCGGCTTGGCCCAGCGGCGGCCCGTGCGGGCGCCGCTCAGCACGGCGATGCTGTCGGCGACGCGGCCTGCCTGCGCGGTGCGGTGGTCGAGGTGGAGGAGGTCGCCGAGGACGTCGGCGTCGCCGTGGCGGTGCTCCATCTCGCGCAGGTCGGCGAGCATGCTGGTGGTGATGGCCTGCATCCGGCCTGCGGCGTTGGCGCAGGAGGCCATGGCGGCGGCCCGGCGGTTCTCGCTGCGCCGCGCCTCCTCGGCGACCTGCTGTACGGCGCGCCGGTAGGCCTGGTTGTCCAGCCGCGGGGCGGCGGCGAGCGCTTCGTCGACGGGCGCGCCGGCGGCGATCTTCCGCAGCACCTCGGGTACGACGCGGTCGGCGAAGACGGCGGCGGCGCCGGCCGCGGCGGCGGCGCGTTCGTCGGCGCGGGCGGCCTTGGCGCGGTAGCCGGCCGCGGCGGCGACGGCTATGCACAGCAGGACGGCGGCGGCGCCACCGGCGTAGACGATGTGCCGGGTGTGGTCCTCGGGTCCGGCGAGCGCCGCGGCCAGTACCGCGACGGCGGTCGCGGGCGCCGTGACGAAGAGGGCCGTCAGCGGTGCGGGGAGTCGGGAACGCGAGGCCCGGGGCGGGGCTGCATCCTGGTGCGCGGTCATCGACGGGCTCCTCCGGGCAGGTGGCCTGTCCCAGGTCGGGTGTGTGCGCCGGGCTGAGCAACATGCTCGCAGGTGCTCAAGTCGCCGACACTATAGGGAGTTTCTTCACCACACCAGCACACTCAATGGACCGTTTGCAGCACACCTGTGACAAGAGATGTCCGCCCTGGTCCGCCCGGGTCAGGCGGCTTCCGGAGCCCCGCCGCGGCGATCGTGACGGCCCTGTCACCGCCGGTCGGCTAGAACGTAGGACGCCCAAGATCGCCCGTACGCCCCCTGCCGCAACGGCGTCCAACTGCGGGACGGCCCTGGTCAGCAAGCCTTTGCGGCGTCACCACGCTGTAACCGCACGCTTGTTACAACGTTTGAAGCAAGATCGCTGATCAAGCAGCCGCGCGGCGCCGCCACCTTGCCGTAGGACGGCCGCGCAGCGCTCCGGACCCTCCACCCGACGGGAGACCCTACGGATGACCCGATTACCGCGTACGTACGCCACGTTCATGCTCTGCGGAGCCACGGTCGCCGCCCTCACCGCGGCGACCCCGGCCACCGGCGCAGCCGCGCGGCCCGCCGCGGACTCCGGCACCGCCGCCCCCGGCTCCGCCGCCGAGCAGGCCGCCGCCGACCAGGCCGCCGCCGACGGCGAGGCGCCGCCCGGGCTCGACGTGCTCAAGCGCGGCCAGGGCATGGCCCCCGGCCTCCTCTTCCTCACCCCCCAGGGCCGCCACGAGACGCCCCGCGGCCCCCAGATCGTCGACGACCGCGGCCGCCCGGTCTGGTACCACCGGATCCCCGCCGGCTTCGTCGCCGCCGACTTCCAGGTCCAGGAGTACCGCGGCAAGAAGGTGCTCACTTGGTGGGAAGGCGAAAGCTCCCCCACCGGCACGGGCTCGGGCACCGGCTACATCGCCGACGAGAACTATGACGTCATCGCCACCGTCAAGACCCCCGACGCCGGCGAGCGCACCGACTTCCACGAGTTCCGCCTCACCCCCGACGGCACGGCCCTGATCCTCAGCTACCGCGACGAGCCGTACGACCTCACCCCCGTCGGCGGACCCGAAGACGGTCAGGTCCTCGACTACGTCGTGCAGGAGATCGACATCGCCACCGGCGAGAAGGTCATGGACTGGCACAGCCTCGACCACATCCCGATCACCGACTCCGACCGCCGCTTCGACCCCGGCATGCCGGGCCCCTTCCCATACATGCACCTCAACGCCGTCAGCCTCGACCACGACGGCAACCTCCTCTTCTCCGGCCGCGAGACCAGCACCATCTACAAGGTCGACCGCGAGACCGGCGAGGTCATCTGGCGGCTCGGCGGCAAGCGCAGCGACTTCCGCCTCGGCGCCGGCGCCCGCACCATCGGCCAGCACAACATCGAGCCGGCCGGCGAGGACACGTACCGCGTCTTCGACAACCAGAACATGGGCAGCCCCGGCTACGAGTCGCGGGTCGCGTGGCTGCGTATCGACGAACGGCGGATGACCGCGGAACTCATACGCCAGCAGGTCCACCCGGACCGGCTGACGACAGGGCTGGAGGGCAACAGCCAGGCGCTGCCCAACGGCAACACCTTCGTGAGCTGGGGCTCGCCCTCGGGCCGTATCTCCGAGTTCTCGCCTTCGGGCCGGCTCGTCTTCGACAGCACGCTGCCGAAGGACATCAGTAGTTACCGGGGCTATCGCGCCCCCTGGGAGAGCACGCCCGACACCGCCCCCGAGGTCGGGGTGAACGACGCGGTCACCGCCGTCGACGCCGTGTGGAACGGCGCGACGGAGGTCGAGGACTGGCGCGTGCTCGGCGGCGAGACGGCGTCGGGGCTGCGCCCCGTGGCGCGCGTCGGGTGGAAGGGGCTCGACACCGAGGTGCGACTGCCGCCCGAGGCCCGGGACATCGACTACGTGAAGGTCCAGGCGCTCGACGCGCGCGGCAGGGTCATCGGGTCCTCACCGGTCGAGGCCGTGGAGCCCGTGGAGACCGCGGAGCCCGCCGCATCCCGCCCCCACTGACAGAAGGCCGCCGACGCCTCGCAGAGTCAGGAGAAGAACACGATGTCCGAAGCGCGGATCGTGGCTGTCACGTTCCGGACCCCACCGCTGGTCAAGATGGAAGAGTTCGCCAACCTCGTCGCCGCGGACCCCGGAGGCGACACGGTCGCCCAGGTCGTCCGGAACTCGGCGATCACCACCAAGGGCATGGCCGTCAACGCCCTGCTGGAAGACCCCCGCCGCTGGACCACGCGCCGGCGGATGGACCGCAGCCTCACCGAAGCCCGCCACCTCGGCCACGCCACCGTCACCGCGGCGCTCGCCGAGGCCGGCCTCGGCCCCGGGGACGTGGGGCTGTTCGCCACCGTCACCACCACGACCCACTCCGCCCCCGGCCTCGACGCCCTCGCCGCCGAACTCGGGCTGCGCCCCGACGTCGAGACGCTGTCCCTCGGCCCGATGGGCTGCTACGCGGCGGTGCCGGCGGTGTCCGCGTGCGCGCACTGGGTCGCGGTCAAGCGGCGCCCGGCGGTGCTGCTCGCGGTCGACCTCTTCTCGCCGCATGTGCAGCCGCCCCCGTACGACAAGGAACAGGCCGTCGTCCTCACGCTGTTCGGCGACGGCGCCGCGGCGGTGGTGCTGCTGCCGCGGGACGCGGATGAGCCGGGCGGCGTCGAGGTCGTCGACGCGGAGCAGCTCACCGCGCCGGCCTACGCGGACGACCTCCAGGTCCACATGGGCGACAACGGGCTGCGCATCAGGCTCAAGCCGTCGATGCCGGACGTCGTCGCGGGCTCCGTCGCGACACCGGCGCGGGCCCTGCTCGCCCGCCACGGGGTCCGCTGGGCCGACATCGCGTGGTGGGCCGTCCACCCGGGCGGCCGCCGCATCCTCGACCGGGTCGACGAGGCGCTGGGCCTGCCGGAGCGGTCGATGGCCACGGCGCGGGAGGTGATGCGGGAGTACGGCAACACCGCGGCCCCGGCGGTGCTGGCGGTGCTGCGCCGGCTGCAGACGACGCGGCCGCTGGCGGCGGGCCAGCACGGGGTGGTGCTGGCGTGCGGCCCGGGAGCGACGGTCTGGGCGCTGCTGCTGCGCGGTACGTAGGGACACGGAGAACGTCGGAAACCGGAAGGAGAAGGTGATGCTGGAAGTCATAGGCGCGGGAGTCGGCCGTACGGGAACGCTGTCGCTCAAGACGGCGCTGGAACGGCTGGGCTTCGGCCCGTGCCACCACATGCTGGGCCTCTTCGAGGACCCGGAGCAGATCCCGGTGTGGGAGGCGGCGTCGCGCGGCGAGCCCGTGGACTGGCGCCGGGTGTACGCGGAGTACGGCTCGACGGTGGACTGGCCGGGCGCCCGCTTCTGGCGGGAGATAGCGGGGGCGTTCCCCGGGGCGAAGGTGGTGCTGACGGTACGGGACCCGGAGAGCTGGTACGCGAGCGCGGCGAGCAGCATCTACGCCACGGCGGTGGCCCCGCCCCCGCCTGACGTGGGCGAGGGGTTCCTGCGCTTGCGGGACATGTCGCTTGAGGTGATCTGGGACGGCGTGTTCGACGGCCGGTTCACGGAGAAGGAGCACGCGCTGAAGGTCTTCGCGGAGCACGAGGCGGCGGTACGGGAGGAGATACCCGCGGACCGGCTGCTGGTGTTCCGGGTGGGCGAGGGCTGGGAGCCGCTGTGCGACTTCCTGGGAGTCCCGGTGCCGGACGAGCCGTTCCCGAGGAGCAACGAGCGGGGCAGGTTCGCGGACGAGGTGAGGGAGCGCAGCGCGGCGGCAGGCGAGAGGTAAGGCCGGACGGCGGGCCGCGGCGGGGGTAAGACTCCTCCGATCACCGCGACGCGACCCGCAGCGGCAGGGGCCCGGAGGCGAGGCAGCCTCCGGGCCTCGTCGGTGGGTGGGGCGCCGATCCCGAAACGGGCGGAGGGCGTCACTCCGAGGCGGGTACCGCCTCTCCGGGGGCGCCCGGCAGCCGACTCGCCCCGTACGTGACAGCCCCGCGGGGGCGTGTGCCGGAAGTGGTCTAGCTTGGCTGACGTGACTGGGCGGGGGCGGGGTTACCGATACGTCGGACCGGTGGAGCTGAAGGCCGCGGTCCGGCCCGGTGACGGCGGGCGTCGTATCGGCTCTGCGGCTGACTTCGATGGCTGGATCACGGAGCAACCGGCGGCGGAGCCGGCCGAGCCGTTCACCTTCGTGGTCGGTATGGACGGTGTGCTCCGGCTGGCGCCGCGACGGAGCGAGCACGTGGCCTGTGCCGGTGGCGACATGGTCCTGGGCGCCGGCGAGATCAGCTTTGTGCGCGAGGCGGACCGGTGGGCCGTGAGCGAGGTCAGCAACCAGTCCACCGGGTACTGCCCGGACGTCGGCTCCTGGGCGGAGGTCGCCCGTGCTCTGGACGCCGCGGGGCTCCGGCGGCCTTCCGGCTTCACCCACGAGGTCGTCTTCCGGCGGTGCCCCGGCTGCCAGGAGCGCACCATCGTGCGTGAGGACGACTTCGTCTGCGTCTTCTGCGGCACGGATCTGCCCGCGGAATGGAACGTGGATCCCACCGCGTGAGGGCCGCGGAGCGGCCAGGTGCACGTAGACGGGCGAAACCCGGGACCGGATAGGCGTTTTGACCCGGTTTGATCGGCGGCTCGCCGCGAGTTCGTCTCGGCCGCGTTCACCCGAGCCCCCGCGGGCACCCGTGGCCCGCCTGAAGGAGCGCAGCCGGGCGAAAGTCCGGCCACATGGGCGATTTGGGCCGATTTCCGGTGCGGTCGGCAGCGAACTTGTCCCGGTGGCGCGCATTCCGCCGGCCCGGCACGACCCGGGGGCGGGCAAGCGAGCCCAGCGGGGCGAAAGTCGGCCCTCGGAGCCCGAATCGGGCCGGACTGATGGGTGTTACCGCGAGTTACGGCGAGATTCCTCCGCCCCGCCGCGGCGGACGGGGCTTCTACGAGCCGGGCCCGGCTCCTCCCTGCCCGGTGCCGCGCCCACCCGCGAGGGGGCGGGCCCAACTCCCGGCGCCGCGGGCCCCCGTCCGCCGGGGACGCCCGCGATCAGCGCCGCCCCGCCTCCGCCCCCGTCCGCCGGGGAGATTGGCGATCGGTGCTGCCCCGGTTCCGTGGGCTGCCCCCGTCCGCAGGGCACCGCCTCCGTAGTGCCGGTCGAGGGCGCCCACTCCCTCCGGGCCACCCATAGCCGCCGGTCCTTTACGGGCCGGAGTCCGGTGTCAGGGGTGGGGCGAAGCCCCATCGCGAAGCGACGCTCCTCGCAGCGAAGCGGAGAGGAGCGCCCTTGACACCGGGCGGAGGCCCGCACACTCACAAGCGGGGTGGCCCGGGGGGAGCCTTGACGACACGGCTTCTCCCTTCGCCGCCACCCCGGACACCGGCCCGCTCCGCGCACCACCGCCGCCCCGACGCCGTACCCCCGTACCCGGCAAGCCCCACCCCCACGACGTACCAGCTCAGAACCCCGACGCCCCCGCACTGTCAGACCAGCCGCATACCCTTGGGCGGGCGTGAGGGGAGGTGGGGGCTTGGCGGAATACGGCATCCCCGCCCCCGGCCCCCGAGCCGGGTTTGCCTCGCGCCCCGTACGCCCCCGTCCGTAGTCGAGAACCTGCCGATACAGCAGATCCGCGAGGCCCACAGCGGCGACGACGTGCGGTTGGTGGTCAACGGAATCCGTTCCGACCCGGATCCCGTTCGTCGACCCGCTACGCCGCTGGCCGGGCCTGTCGTACGCGCTCGCCGTCAACCTGCGCGGCGACATCGAACTCCTCTGCCCGGGACGGCCTCTACAGGACCTGCTCTCGGAGGTCGAGCAGGCGGGTGCTGCCGCGGACCGGCGAGGGCGCGGGACGGGGCCGGCGGTAGCCGCGCGCGGGCTGAGGACCGAGAGATGTGTCAGGTTCCTTCAAGGTTGCGTACAAGTACCTGCTGGCAGAGTCGGCACGGCCAACACGGTTGACCACCATGCCCCGGGGGGACGCATGACCACCGCTATCTCGCGGAAGATTCCGGCGCTGCCGGACGCACCCGGGCACACGCTACGCATCTGGGGCATCACCGATAACCCGCTCTCACCGGGAACGTGAAACCGCCCCGGGCCCGGGGCGTCTGAGCACCGTGCACACGGGCCCCTGGCAGGGCCGCTCCCACGGTTGCCGGCGACGGCCCCTCCGGTGGGTGGAGTAAACGACCGCCTCACGAATGGGTCTGTCAAGCGGCCGAACCATGCGGCCGAACGGGGGGAGGTGCAGGCCACCCTGCGACCACGCGCCGCATCCATGGGCACACCTGCGGGACTCCACATCACAGCCTCATCGCGAACGAAAAGGACAGGTACATGCGCAAGAAGACACGACTGATGGGGGCCGCCATGCTGGGGGCCGTTCTGCTGCCCCTCGGGGCGTCGACCGCCTTCGGCGAAACCGAGTCGGCGGGAGCGCCGACGGAGACCACGCGGGCCTGCTCCGCGGAACTGCCGAGCGATCCTACGGCGGCGGCGAACCGCTTCCTGAGGCTCGTAGACACGCTGGACCGCCAGGGCCTCACGCAGGCCGAGATCGACGCGAAGCTGGCCAAGGACAACTGCCTGGACCGGGTGGACACCGGCGACGGGGCCGAAACCCGCGGCGACCCCGGCAACGAGATCACGCTTAACAAGCCGAAGATCTACAAGGTCAGCGGGAAGAACCTCTATGTCGCCAGCGCCGGCTGGAAGTGGCTGAAGATTCCCAGCAAGGTCAAGGGGTACGACGCCTTCGGCCTGAGCTTCAGCAAGAAGGTCGCCCCCCTGGGTCATGTCCTCAAGTACCGGGGCAAGTTCCTGGACTGGAAGACGACCGAGCAGGCGGCGAAGTCCAATGCCCACGGGTCGGGGTTCATCTTCAACGAAGGCCCCAGGATCGGCGCCGGCGACACCGCGGACCTGCAGGGCAGGATCGGCGAGATGGCCATCACCTTCAAGGCCGCCAAGTCGGGCTGCTCGAACCTCCAGGCATTCTCGAAGTACGGCCACACCTGGAACTCCACCAACGTGTCCGGTATCACCATCGGTGCCGAGTCGATCGGCTTCACCTGGTCGACCAGCAGCAACAAGTGGCAGCAGGCCAGCCAGCCCAGCAGTGAAGTGCGCGTGTGCCGGTCGTAGCAGCGGCATAGCCAACGACGGTCGGCGCCCCCGGGAGGGGCGCCGACCCGGGCTCAGTCACTGACGTTCGCCAAGCCGGTCCCGGCCCCGCTCAGCGGTCCGCGTACTCCCCCAGGACGACCACCGACACCACCGCACCGCCGAAGGCGGTGACCGCCCGCCACGCCGTGTGCAGGTGGTGCCTCGTCGCACGCGCGGCCACCGTCGCGATGCGCGGGCTGTCGGGTTGCGGGGCGTCGGTGGCCCGCCGGCTGTCTGCTGCCCCGCGCGGCGGGGCGATGGAAGCGCTGCTCATGTTTCCAGCGTGCCGCGGATCACCTGCGAAAACCTCGGCCCGCGGGCGGAACCCCACCGCCCCGGATCTACGACCCAAGGGCCAGCCGCACCCCTACGGAAGTCTCAGGGTTCCCCCGACTTCTCCGTCCCCCGCCCGCCCCGGCACCGGCCCGCGCCCCCGCGTCGGCTCCAGCGTCGCCCGTACGGTCTTGCCGACGAACTCGCGCGGGAACCACGACAGCTCCGCCCCCAGCCCCCGCGCCAGGAACAGCCCCCTCCCCCGCTCGTCCTCCGGCCCCGGCGGCGAGGCATCCGGCATCCGCGGCGGCTGCGTCGTCTGCGGGTCCGATACGTCGATCACCAGCGACCCGTCCTCCCGTACGGCCAACCGCACCCACACCCGGCGCCCGACCTGCCGCCCGTACTGGATCGCGTTCGTCACCAACTCCGACACCACGAGCGCCGCGTCCTGCGCCTCCCCACCCCACCGCCACAGCGCCAACTGCCGCCGCACGTGCGCCCGTACCAGCGGCACGGACCGGTAGCCCATCACGTACCCCATCGACCACTCGCGCGACATCCCCTCCGAACCGCACGCTCCATGCTCGGCCATCCATCTCAACTCCAGAATTACAGTGACACTTTGGGATTTACGGCTGTATTGTCGTAGCGCTCGGTTACGCTGCGTGGTGAAAGATTTTCGGAGCGGAGCGGCCGAGGGCAAGGCCCGGCGCGTGACAGACGTGACTTGAACTGGGAGGCAGACATGACCCCACGCAACGCCACCCACCGCGCGACAGGTACGACGGCCGCGATGTTCGGCGACGTACTGAAGCACTTGCGCGAGGCAGCGGGCATGACGCAGGCGGAGTTGGCGAAGCTCATCCCCTGCGACAGGTCGTACGTCGCGAGGGTGGAGACCGGGACGAGCGTCCCGCCGGACACGTTCGCGGAGAAGTCCGACGAAGTGCTGGGGGGTAACGGACTGTTAGCGCGACTGTGGCTGAAGGTCGACTGGTACCCGGATGTGGCGCATCCGGATTGGTTCGAACGACGAGCGCAGATGGACGCGGAGTGCGTGGCGTTGCGGGCGTACCAGGAGCGAGTCATGCCGGGCCTTCTGCAGAGCGAGCAGTACGCCCACACCCTGTTCGCCCGCCACATTGATAACGAAGAGAAGGTCGAGGAACGCGTACGCGCCAGGCTCAGCCGCCAACAGAGGTTCCTCTCCTCGGAGGGCCCGCTGTACATCGTCGTGCTGGACGAGAGTTGCCTGCGCAACGTCGTCAGCGGACCGGAGGTCATGCGCGAGCAGTGCGAACACCTGCTCGCAGCAGGCCAGCGGAAGAACATCCAGATCCAGGTGGCTCCGGCCGACCGACCTGAACTCGACCGCCCACCCGGCTCGGTGTCGCTGATCACGCTGCCCGACGACGAGAAATGGGCGTACGCCGAGGCACTGGACCGCGGTCACTTCAGCGCGAATCCGGCGGTCTACGGGCACCACCTGCGGACATATGATGTGCTCAGAGCTGACGCGCTGTCGGCTCGTGAATCCGCCGCCCTGATCGGTGAGTTCATGGAGGGATACGGGCATGATCGTGTGGCGTAAGAGCAGCTACAGCGACGCGAACGGCGGAGACTGCATCGAGGTGGCCGCGGACTGGCGTAAGAGCAGCTACAGCGGCGACAACGGCGGCGACTGCATCGAGGTGGCAACCACCCCCACCACCGTCCCCGTGCGCGACTCGAAAGACCCCCACGGCCCCCACCTGGCCTTCACCCCCGCCGCATGGGACGCCTTCGTCGCCGCCGTCAAGCGCGAGGAGTTCCCCGCCGCGTGACGATGCCCATCCGCTTCACGAGCATCGCGGCCAAGCATCACGTCCATCCGTCTCCGGACCATTACGCCAGGAAACGGGGACGTAACCTGGGCTTATTACGATCGCCGCATGCGCACCGGGGTGAACAGGGCAGACGACGTGGATACGCGGGTACGGCCGGGCACCGAGGACGACCTCGAAGAGCTGACCCGCATCTACAACCACTACGTCGTCGAGACGCCGATCACCTTCGACATCGAGCCACTCACCGTTGATCAGCGTCGCCCGTGGCTGGCGTCCCACCCGGACCGGGGTCCGCACCGGCTGCTCGTGGCGGAGGACGGGGGAAAGATCCTCGGCTATGCGACCAGCAGCCCGTTCCGCCCGAAACCGGCGTACTCGACCTCTGTCGAGACCAGCGTCTATCTGGCGCCCGAACACGTAGGGCGGGGTGTCGGGAGCCTGCTGTACGCCTCGCTCTTCGAGGTGCTGGAGCAGGAGGACGTGCACCTGGCCCTCGCCGGTGTGGCGCTGCCCAACGAGGCGTCGGAGCGGCTCCATCTGCGCTTCGGGTTCCGGCCCGTCGGCGTATACGAGGAGGTCGGGCGGAAGTTCGGTAGGTTCTGGGACGTCGCCTGGTTCCAGAAGACGCTCGCTCACTGACCTTCCGGGCTCGACGGCCTCACCGCACCGCCCGGCCCCGCCCACAGGCTCACGGCGTCTGGAACTGCTCCCCGCCCCCGCGGAGAAATTCGTTGGACCCGCCCCGGCCCTGCGCGTAAGCTCGCGCGTCTGCCCCCGCCTCCCCGGCTGTTCTCGCGCGCCGGGAGTGCCGCCTGCCGGTCGGAAACCGGCGGCCTACGCCACGCCCGTGACCGGGCCGCCAGCCGCCGGAGGCTTGTACCACCATGTCCGACGCCACCCCTACGACCGGCACCACCCCCAACGCCGCTCCCGCCGCTCCCGCCGCCCCCCTGCTCCGCGAGCGGGCCCACCTCGCCGCGTCCCGTAGCGCCCTGCGCGCCATGCGTGCCGACGCCGAGGCGCTGGACATCGCCGACGTGACCGCGAACTGGGTCAACGCCGAGGTCCTCCAGTCCGAGATCGACCTGCGGATCAAGGCCCTCGCCGACCTCGCCGACACCCCGCTCTTCTTCGGGCGGCTCGACTACTCGCACGCCCCCGGCGCGGAGATGGCCGAAGGGGATCCCGGGGAGAACTTCTACATCGGGCGGCGGCATGTGCACGACGCCGACGGGGACCCGATGGTGATCGACTGGCGGGCGCCGGTCTCGCAGCCGTTCTACCGGGCGTCGAAGAAGGACCCCATGGACGTCTCCCTCCGCCGCCGGTTCGGGTACGACCGCGGGGAGATCACGGCGTACGAGGACGAGCATCTGACCGACCCCTCCGAGGCGGCGAAGTCGAGCGCCCTGCTCCAGCGGGAGATCGAGCGGCCGCGCGTCGGGCCGATGCGGGACATCGTGGCGACGATCCAGCCGGAGCAGGACGAGATCGTGCGGGCGGAGATCGGCGGGACGGTGTGCGTGCAGGGGGCGCCGGGGACGGGGAAGACGGCGGTGGGGCTGCACCGGGTCGCGTATCTGCTGTACGCGCACCGGGAGCGGCTGGCGCGTACGGGGACGCTGGTGATCGGTCCGAACGACTCCTTCCTGCGCTACATCGAGCAGGTGCTGCCGACGCTGGGCGAGCTGGACGTGAAGCAGGCGACGGTGGCCGAGCTGGTGGCGCACGTCGAGGTGCGGGGGGTCGATCCGGCGCCGGTGGCGCGGCTCAAGGGCGACGCGCGGATGGCGGAGGTGCTGCGGCGGGCGGTGCGGGCCGGGGTGACGATGCCGGTGGAGCCGGTGGTGGTGGTGCGCGGGTCTCGGCGGTGGCGGGTGCCCGCGTACGAGGTGGAGGAGCTGGTACGGGAGCTGCTCGCGCGGGACATCCGCTACAACTCGGCGCGGGAGGCGCTGCCGCAGCGGATCGCGCATGCCGTGCTCGTACGGATGGAGCGGGCCGGGGAGGCGCCGGACGACCGGGTGCAGGACGCGGTGGCGCGGAACGCGGCGGTCAAGGCGGCGGTGAAGGCGATCTGGCCGGCGGTGGACCCGGTGAAGCTGGTGCTGCGGCTGCTGTCGGACGCCGACTTCCTTGCCGCGCACGCGGAGGGGATTCTCGACGCGGACGAGCAGCGGCTGCTGCTGTGGGAGAAGGCGCCGCGGGGGGTGCGCTCTGCGCGGTGGTCGGCGGCGGACGCGGTGCTGATCGACGAGGCGCGGGACGTCGTGGAGCGGACGCCGTCGCTGGGGCACGTGGTGCTGGACGAGGCGCAGGACCTGTCGCCGATGCAGTACCGGGCGGTGGGGCGGCGGTGTTCGACGGGGTCGGCGACGGTGCTGGGGGACATCGCGCAGGGGACGACGCCGTGGGCGACGGAGAGCTGGGCGGTCGCCCTCGCGCACCTGGGGAAGCCGGACGCGGCGGTGGAGGAGCTGACGCAGGGCTTCCGGGTGCCGCGGGAGGTCATCGCGTACGCGTCGCGGCTGCTGCCGTCGATCGCGCCGGGGCTGGCGGAGGCGACGTCGATCCGCGAGTCGGCGGGGGACCTGGCGGTACGGGCGCTGCCGCGGGCGGCGCTGGACGGCTCGGTGGCGGAGGCGTGCGGGTCGGTGCTACGGAGCCGGGAGGGCTCTGTGGGGCTGATCGCGGCGGACGGGCGGGTGGCCGCGCTGGGGGCGGCGCTGGCGGCGGCGGGGCTGCCGTTCCTGTCGCCGGGTGAGGAGACGTCGTCGGAGGCGCGGCTGACGCTGGTGCCGGCGTCGCTGGCGAAGGGCCTGGAGTACGACTACGTCGTATTGGACGACCCGGCGACGATCGTCGCGGCGGAGCCGGACGTACGGACTGGGCTGCGGCGGCTGTACGTCTGCCTGACGCGGGCGGTGTCGGGGCTGACGGTGCTGCACGCGGAGCCGCTGCCGGCGGAGCTGGCGGCGTGAGGGCGCCGTAGCCGCTGCGGCGGGCGGTCCCGCCGGGACCTGCCGGGACCTGCCGCGCTCGGTCACCCGGCCGGCAGCGGCCAGGACGGGCCCTCCGGTGTCCCGTACCAGAACCGCTGGGCGTTCGGCGTGACGGTGATGCCGAAGTCCTCCCGGGCCGGTTGGCCGCCCGGGAACAGGGACGCGACTTCTGCCACGGTGTCCCACAACCGCCGCGGGCCCGCCTGCCGGACCTGGCCGTCCGCCTGCGCCAGGACCGTCGAACCGTCCTCCGTCCACAAGCACATGCCGGACACCGCGCCGTCGTCCGCCCGCCACGCGACGGCGTTGTAGCCGGGCAGGGCGAGGGACAGCGGGAACGTCCACCGGCCGGCCAGCACGTCCGTCACTCGCAGGGTGGTGGACTCCGGGGGCTGCTCCCCTGCTCCGGCGACGTCCGGGGCCCTGCCCGGGGGGACGCGGAGGGGCATGAAGAGAGCGGGGGTCGGAAGGAAGCGGCCTTCCGCGTGGCCGGGGGCGGTGACCGTCGCCCGGATCAGTCCGAAGCCGATCGGGGCGACGATCACGGCGCCGTCCGCCGCCTGTTCCAGCAGTGCCCGCGGTACGGAGCGGAGCGCGGCGGTGGCGATGAAGCGGGAGTAGGGGGCGCGGGGCGGGTAGCCGAGGGCTCCGTCTCCGGTGGTGACGAAGGGGGTCGTGCCGGCCTCGCGGAGCCGGCGGGCCGCCAGCGCCACCAGGTCGGGGTCCACGTCCACGCTGGTCACGTTCTCCGCGCCGAGTCTGTGGGCCAGCAGCGCCGCGTTGTAGCCCGTGCCGGTGCCCAGCTCGAAGACGGTGGCGCCCGGTTCTGCGTCCAGGGCGTCGAGCATGGTCAGCATGAGGCCCGGTTCGCTGGAGGAGGACGTGGGGACGCCGCGGGCGTCGAGCTGGGTCATCAGGGCGGTGTCCGAGTAGACGGTCGGCAGGTATGCGTCGTCCGACTCCGTGACGCGGTACCACTCGCCGCGCGCGTTCTGCCCGTAGAACTCCGGGACGAAGACGTGCCGCGGCACGGCGGCGAAGGCCGCGCGCCAGGGGCTCGGGCGCCCGTCCCCGAGGGTGGCGGCGAACTCTTCGCGCAGAGCTTCCGTCGAATCCGGGATCATGTCGTTCCTCGTCGGTGATCGGCGTGGGCGGCGGCCACCAGCAGCCCCGTCCGGTTCTCGACCCTGCCCACCAGCCGGCTTGTCCGCACTCCAAGAGCATCCGCACTGAGGGCCGGCTACCCGCGGACGGACGAGCACGGCGGGCCGATCTCACAATCTGCCCTTATCGTGAATAAATACGCGATCAGGACGTACGTGGCACGGGCAGGTGGATGGTGAACAGACCCGTGATCGACTACGAGGCCGTCTTCCACGCCATGCCGACGGCAGTGGCCTTGCTGACCACGGACCTGGTCTACCTGGACGCCAACGATGCGTACTGGTCGACGTCGGGGCGGAGCCGCCAGCAGGTGATCGGCCGCCATGTCTTCGACGTCTTTCCCGACAACCCCGACGACCCCGAGGCGAGCGGCACGCGCAACCTGTCCGCGTCCCTGCGCCGGGTCGCGGCCACCGGGCAGCGCGACGCCATGGCCCTCCAGCGCTACGACGTGGAGTCCCCCGACCGGCCGGGGGTGTGGGAGGAGCGGTACTGGAGCCCGGTGAACGTCCCCGTCTTCGCGCCGGACGGGACCGTGGCCCTGCTGCTGCACCGGGTCGAGGAGGTCACCGAAGTCATCCGCGCCCGCGGTGGCGCGGAGAGCACCCAGGTGCTTGAGGCCGACCTCTACACCCGGGCCAGGGAACTGCAGGAGGTCAACGAGGCCCTGCGCCTGGCCCACGCCCGTGAACGCGAGGTCGCGCTCCAGCTTCAGGAAGCGATGCTGCCCGCGCCCAGCCCGCTCGGTCACCACCGGGCCGCGGTGCGCTACCGGCCCGCGGTCGCGTCCCTGAACGTCTGCGGCGACTGGTACGACATCGTCGACCGGCCCGGCGGCGACGGCACCGTCGTCGCCGTCGGCGACGTGGTCGGCCACGGACTGCGGGCAGCGGGTGTCATGGGCCAGCTCCGCAGCGCGCTCTCCGCCGCCTCGCTCGTCGCGGACGGCCCCGCACAAGCCCTGGAAGTCCTCGGCCGGTACGCCCGGTCCGTCGACGCGGCGGCCACCGCCACCGCTGCCGCCGTGTTCATCGACTGGGCCGGCCGCTCCCTCACGTACAGCAGCGCCGGCCACCTGCCTCCCGTGCTCTGGCGTCCGGACGGCACCGTCACCTACCTCGACCAGGCCACCGATCCGCCTCTCGGCGTACGCCCCGAGCGCAGCGCCCGCCCCGAGGCCCGGGCAGCGTTCTCCGAAGGCTGTGTCCTCGTCCTGTACACCGACGGTCTCGTCGAGCGCCGGTCCGAAGACATCGACGTCGGCCTGGCCCGGCTGGCCGATTCGATCGCCCGTCACGGCGCCGGAGATCCCGAGCGGCTCGCCGACGGACTGCTGACCGACCTCATCCCCCCTGCCGGCCTCACCGACGACACCGCCCTGGTGGTCGTCCGGCTGTAGGCGGGCCGTTCGGGTGACACCGCGCTTCCCACGCGCGGCGACCAAGGGTTACTGTCTGAACACAATCCGTAACTCTCGGGGGTTCTTTCCTCATGCGCCTGCGCGCCTTTCTCTTCGCCATCCTCACCGCGGTCGCCACCCTGGTCGTCGCCGCCGTCCCCAGCGGGGCCGCGCCGAGTGCCGCCGGGCCGGGCGAGGTCTGCTTCTGGACCCGGCCGGGGCAGATGGGCGAGGGGTGGTGCTACCGGCCCGGGGGGTACGCCGAGGTGCCGCGGAACCTGCACGACAACGCGTACTCGTTCCGGTCCGACTTCAACGGCAGCGTGTGGGCCATCGACTGGACGCGGTACGGGTGCGTGTTCCGGGAGATCCGGGCGTACGAGCTGGATGACAACTGGGACTGGGGCAACAAGATCGACGGGGTGGACAGCTCCCGGCCCGCCGACTGCCAGCCCGGCTGAGTCCCCTCCGCGGCGCACACCAGGCCATGCCCTCCCGTCCCCATCCCGGTCTGCTCGGCGCAGCCCTCGCCGTCGCGCTCGCCCTGGCCGGCTGTGCCACCCCGCCCGCGCCCGCCCCGCCGCCGCTCAGCGACGACGACTCCGTACGCGCCGCGCAGCAGTTGCTCACCGACCGGTGTCTCGTCCGGCAGGGGCTCACCCCGCCCCGTCCGGGGCAGCCGCCCGGCGGGGAGCGGGAGCAGCGAGAGGTCGCCGACGCGCTCTTCGGGGCGGGTGAGGCCGAGTTGGCGGAAGAGCTGCCCACCGGGTACGTCGTGCGGGCGCACACCGACGGGTGTCTCGCCGGGGCGCAGCGCGCGTTGTACGGGGATCAGGAGCGCTGGTTCCGGGCCTCCACCGTCGTGAACAACCTCAAGTCCATCGCCGCCTACGAGGACCGCGGTCTCGCCGCGGTCCGCGCCGACCACCGCGCGGACGTCACCGCGCACGACCGCCTGCGCGCCCACGCCGTGGAGCGTGCCACCACCCTGCTCGACAAGGAGAAGCCACCCTCATGACACAGACGAAGACGAAGACGAAGCGCAAGCCACTCGCGCTGCTGGCCGCCGCGCTCCTGTCCCTCGGGGGCGCGTTCGCCTCCGGGGCCGTGGCCACCGCGGCGGACTGCCCGAGCGGCGAGTTCTGCACCTGGGAGAACGCGAACTTCGACGGCCAGCGCGCCAACTGGTCCGGTGACGACGGCTGGTGGGAGTCGTGGATCGCCGACACCGACTCGTCCTGGGCCAACCACGGCATCTCCGGGCCCGGCGTCAAGGACCACGTGATCGTCTACGAGGACGCCTGGCAGGGCGGCGCCGCCACCCTCTGCCTCACCCCGGGCCAGGAGGTCGGCTACAACGGCGTAGCCAACGACCGCGGCGACTCCCACACCTGGGCCATGAGCTGCTGAGTCCGGCCAACCGAAGGGGCAGCGGCGCGCGTTCCCCCACGACGCACGCCGCTGCCGCCCCAGCCGTACCCGCGAACCTCCCCCAGAAGATCACGGCGCCCCCGGCCTCTCCGGCCGGGGGCGCCGTGACGAGCATAAACAGCGAGGTCAGCGGACGACCGTCTGGATCTCCTTCACGGTCACTTCCTGCTCGGACACCGACAGCCCGTCCGGCAGGTCGTCGTTCTGCGGAGTCCCGTCCGGGCTCGCGGTCGGGTTCCAGGTGACGTCCCAGACGATCTGCGCCTCCATGGAGTACGCACCCTCGCCCGAGGACTTGCGGTACGTGATGTTGCAGCCGGAGCCGTCGCTGTTGACCTGGTAGCCGCCGTCCGCCTTCACCAGGTCGTACGTGCAGGAGGACGGCTCGGCGTACTCCGTGCCCGCGTCGATGCGCAGCGAGACCGGCTCGGCGACGGTGGTGGCCGCGATGTTGATGCCAGCCTGCGCGTTGGCGAGGCTCGCCGTCGTCCACACGCGGTCCAGCGGCTCGCTGAACTCGATCTTCGTGGGGAGGTTCACCACGTTGCGGTCCGCGTTCGGCTTCAGGTCGACCGGCGGCGCCGGGAGCTTGGTCTCGGCGTACGCGAGCCCCGCGAGGATCTCCGGGTCGATGGCGTCGGCCGGCGGGTCGGGGTCGCCGCGGTCCACCCAGATCCACAGCTCACCGATCTCGCAGGAGCGCGGCGACATGACGGGGGTGCGCTCCCACCACATGCCGTCCTTGTCCTTGTGGGCGTCGGTCTCCTCTTTCCGGTTCTCCGCGGTGTCGTGGTCGATGCCCTCCAGCGGACCCTTGTCCTCCATCTCCTCGTTGTGCTTGGCCAGCGCGTCGTTGGTGTACCGGGGCTCGAACCAGCACACCGGCGGGGACCAGTTGCCCGTCGAGCTGGTCATCGGCTGGCCGCCGCCCGGACTGTGGTACTCGAACTTCACCGTGGAGTTGACCCCGCCGTTCCCGCTGCCGCCGCCCGTGTCCGTCGTCCCCGTGCCGCGGTCGGCCGCCGCCCCGCCGGCCGAGGCGAGCAGCAGCCCGCAGGCCAGCGCGGCGACCGTGGCGGTGGCGCGCGTCCCGTGTGGTGTCAGGCTTCGTCGCGACATTCCTTGCTCCCCCTGGTTGCCTGGTAGTCCACGACCTGCCAGCCGTCCCCGCTCTTCTCCATCGTGGCGCGCGCGTCGATGTAGGAGTTCAGCGTGGTCGGGGTCTTGTCGACCTTCCCGGTCCCGGCGTTCTTCAGATACGCCTTGCTCTGGTCCTCGCAGTACGCGACGACGGCGCGGCCGTCCTTCAGCGAGGTGACCTCGCGGAAGTAGAAGGTGTCGAGCCCGGTGATGGTGACGCCGTCCTTGCGGTACTCGGCGAAGTCGGCCTCGAACGTCGCGGCGGCCTCACCGGCCCAGTACTGCGTGAAGTTCGGGGTCGCCTCGGTCGCGGCGTACGCCTCCTGCTGGGCCATCAGCGCGTAGCCGTGGTCCCGCAGGATCGCGTCCTTCCGCTCGTCCCCCGTCGCGTCCTCGGCGATCTCGACCCGCACGTCGTCCGGGAGGTCGAACTCCGGAGCACCGGGCTCCTTTTCGGACGCATCCGCCGACGGATCCTGGTCGGTCGGCTGCGCGCCTTCGATCTTGTCGCCGGACGAAGGACCCCCGTCGTCACCGCAGCCGGCCAGCAGCAGCACGGCCCCCAGCGCCGCTGCCACCGCTCCCGTACCTGCTCTACGCGCTCTCATGGTGCGGTCATTCCCTCCGTCACGTGTGGGAGGGGAGCCACCTGCCCCCGTTGTGCCTCCATGAGATTAGCGAAGCCGGGTGGCGTCTTCGATGGCAGGAAAGCAACCATGCGGTCACAGATGCGTGATAAGGACCGCCATCCGGTACGAGTCAGGCGTCCGCGTGCTGGCGGGCGGCCAGGGCGTGGGCGACGTCCTTCGTCGCCGGGTAGAGGTCGAGGTAGTGGCCGTAGAGGTCTTCGTAGACGGCACCCGCGGCCGGGGCCGGGGTGACCGTCGACTCGACGGGGTTCCAGGCGGCGATGTCCGCCGGTGCCGCCGTACCGGCACCGACTGCCGCCAGGAAGGCGTCGCCGTACGCCGCGCCGATCAGGTGGCGGGGGATCTGCTGCTCCTTGCCGGTGACATCGGAGACGATCTGCGTCCACAGCTCGCGCGCGCCGCCGCCGACCGCGACGAGACGGGCCGGTGCGCCGCCGGCCTCGGTCATCGCGGCGAGGTTGTGGCGGACGCCGTACGCGGTGGCCTCCAGCGCGGCGCGGTAAAGGTGGCCGCGGGTGTGGCGCAGGGTGAGGCCGTGGACGAGGCCGCGGGCGTCGGGGTCGAAGAGCGGGGTGCGCTCGCCCGCGAAGTACGGGAGCATCAGCAGCCCTTCGGCGCCCGGCGGGACGGCGGCGGCCTCGGCGACGAGGGTGGCGTAGTCGGACCCGGTGAGGTCGCGCAGCCAGCCGGTGACGGCGCCGGAGGTGGCCATGCCGGCGGCGAGGCAGTACGTGCCGGCGAAGGCGCCCGCCGTACCCCACAGCTTCGGGCTGGACACCGGCTGCTCGACGACGTTGACCAGGAACATGGTCGTGCCGTACATCAGCATCAGGTCGCCCGCGCCGGTGGCGCCGACCGCCGTGGACTCCGCCCAGGCGTCGACCGTGCCGGCGACCACGGGGATCCCGGCGGGCAGGCCCGTGGCGGCAGCGGCGGCCGGGGTGACCTCGCCGACGACGTCGGCGGGCCACACCAGTTCGGGCCACTCAAGACCCGGCGCGATCTCCTCGCACCGCTCCGCGATCCAGCGCCGCTCGCGCAGGTCGTACAGCGGCGTGCACTGGCTCGCGGAGTGGTGGTCCAGGACGTACGCGCCGGTGAGCCGGTGCGCCAGCAGCGAACTGGCCATGTACCAGCGGCGGGTACGGGCGTACACCTCCGGCTCGTGCCGGCGCAGCCACTCCAGCTTCGGCCCCACGGCCTGGCTGGTCAGCGGCGAGCCGCACTGCGCGATGACCGTCTCCGCGCCGTACCTGGCGGTCTGCGCCTCGATCTCGGCGCCGGCCCGGGTGTCGACCCCGTAGAGGATCGCGGGCCGCAGCGGGGTGCCGGCGGCGTCGACGGGCAGCAGGCAGGGCCCGATCCCGCTGACGCCCACGGCGTCGATCCCCTCCCCCGCCGCGGTGGTCAGCTCCGCGGCGAGCGCCGTGAAGTCCGCCCACCACACCTCCTCGGCATCGTGCTCGACCCACCCGGGCCGCGGGGTGGAGGTGGCGTGTTCGCGTACGGCCTGGGCGACGAGCGTGCCGTCACCGCGGACGAGCACGCCCTTGGACGACGAGGTGCCGATGTCGATGCCGAGGAGGAGCCCCATGATTGTCAGTCGACCTTCCCGCTCATGTCGTACTTGGCGTAGACGTCCTCGGCGTTGTCCTTGGTGATCTCCACCGTGCCGAGGATCTGCTTCTTCTCCACCTTCTTGCCCGCGGCGATGTCGGCCGCGGTCTTCGCGGCCTCCTCCGCCCCGGTCGGGTACAGGTAGGTGTACGCCATCCGCTCCTGCTGTACCGCGCGGATGCCGCCGTCCGGGATGGCGAGGCCGTCGATGCCGATGAACGTGATCTCGTCCTTGCCCGCGGCCTTCGCCGCCTGCTGGGCGCCGATGGCCATGGGGTCGTTGTGGGCGTAGACGAGGTCGATGTCGGTGCCGCGGGCGAGCCACTGCTGCATGATCTTCGTGCCCTCGGGCTGGAGCCACTTGCCCTCGCGCTCCTCGACGACCTTGATGTCGGGGTTCGCCCCGATGGCCTCCATGAAGCCGTCGTGGCGCTGCTTCTGCGGCTCGGTGGAGAGCAGGCCGCGCAGCTCGGCGACGTTGCCGCCGTCAGGCAGCTCGCGGACGACGGCTTCGCCGGCCTTCTTGCCGATCTCGCGGTTGTCGCCGCCGATGAAGGAGGTGTAGCACTCGGTGTCGACGGTGCGGTCCAGGATGATCACGGGGATGCCGGCGGCGCACGCCTGCTCGACGGCGGGGGTGACGGGGGCGGGCTCGTTCGGCGAGACGATGAGGATGTCGACCTTCTGCTGGACGAACTGCTGGATCTGGCTGACCTGCTGCGCGTTGTCCTGCTGGGCGTCGGCGATCGGCAGCAGCTTGAGGTTCGGGTAGTCCTTGACGTAGTGCTCCAGTTGCTTGTTCAGCTGGGCGCGGTACGGCTCGGCGTTGTTGGCCTGCGAGTAGCCGATGACGAACTCGTCGCCGGCGCCCTTCTCGCCGCCGCCTCCGCCCTCCTCGGTCTTGGAGGCGCAGCCGGCGGCCAGCGCGGTGGCGGCGAGCACGGCGGTGGCGGCGGTGAGCGCGCGGCGGAGGGTGCGGGTGCTGGTGCTGGTGCTGGTGCTCAACGTGGGGTCTCCTCTGAAGCGGGGGCCGGGGACTGGCCGGGGACCTGGGCCTTGGCGGGGGTGCGGCCCGGTCCCGTACGGGATCGGCCGCCGCGTAGCCTGTCGATGCCGTTCTTGATGCTCTGCAGCAGGTCGGGGCGTTGCAGCACGACCGCAAGGACGACGATCGAGCCCTTGATGACCAACTGCCAGTTGTCGTCCACGGCGTTCAGGCCGAGGACGTTGTCGAGCAGGGTGAGGATCAGCGCGCCGACGAAGGTGCCGATGATCGTGCCCTTGCCGCCGGCGAGCGAGGCGCCGCCGATGACGGCGGCGGCGATGGCGTCGAGTTCGTACGTGTAGCCGGCCTGCGGGTCGGCGGAGACGCTGTACGCCGCGTCGATGGGGCCCGCGAAGCCGGCGAGCATCCCGGAGAGGGTGAAGACGGCGATGATGACGAAGGTGACGTTGATGCCGGAGAGCCGGGCGGCGGTGGGGTTGCCGCCGACGGCGTAGACGTGCCGGCCGAAGGTGGTGCGGGACAGCAGCAGGTGGAAGACGACGCAGACCATGAGGAAGGCGAGGACGGGGAAGTAGATGCCGTCCGGGCCGAGGATGCCTTCGAGGACGTTGTTGTCGGGGGTGCCGAGCTTCTGGAACGACTCGGAGTTCTCGGTGAGTTCGCCGTCGGGTCCGGCGACGAGGGTGCCGACTGACTCGTTGTCGCTCATCTTGCGGTCGAGCCCTCTGGCGATCGACATCATCGCCAGAGTCATGACAAACGATTGAATCTTCAGCCACGCGGTGCCGATGCCGTTGGCGAGGCCGAAGCCGGCGCCGATGAGCATGCACGCGGGCACGATCAGCCAGACGGGCATGTCGTGGTGCGCCACCATGATGGCCGCGGACATCGACGCGAAGCCCATCAGCGAGCCGACCGACAGGTCGATGCCCGCCGCCAGGATGACCAGCGTGACGCCGACCGCGAGGATGCCGCGGGTGGCGAACGCGCCGACCGCGTTGGTCAGGTTGGTCTGGTTGAGGAAGACGTCGCCCTTGGTGATCACGCCGAGGGCGACGATGAGGATCAGGCCGATGTACGCCTGCAGCGAGCCGAGCACCGGCAGGATCCGCCGGGCCCGCGACACGGCCCCGTCCGGGCCCTCGTCGCCGGCGGTCGCCGCCTCCGGCTGGGTCTTGGTCATCTCCGCCTCAGCTCCGCGTTCCTCGAAGGTGGTGGGTGGTGACGGTCTCGCGCGCCATCGCCGCGGTGAGGATGGCCTCCTGGCCGGCCTGCGGCCCGCGCGCCGGATCCCGGTGGAACTCGCCGGTCAGCCGGCCCTCGCAGAGCACCAGCACCCGGTCGCACATGCCGATCAGCTCCGGCAGCTCGGAGGAGACCGCGAGGATCGCGGTGCCCTGCGCGGCCAGTTCGTCCATGAGCCGGTGGATCTCGGCCTTCGCGCCGACGTCGATGCCGCGCGTCGGCTCGTCCATGAGCAGCACGCTGGGCTTCGTCAGCAGGCACTTGGCGAGGACGACCTTCTGCTGGTTGCCGCCGGACAGGTGCTGTACGGCGGTCTCCATGCCGGGCGTCTTCACCTTCAGCGCCTCGATCTGCCCGGCGACCGCGGCCCGTTCGCGGCGCTTGTGCACCGTGCGCCACGGGGTGCGGTAGCGGGCGAGGGCCGCGAGCGAGCCGTTGAAGCGCACGGTGTTGGCCGTGACGAGGCTCTGCCCCTTGCGGTCCTCGGCGACCAGCGCGAGGCCGCGGCGGATCGCGTGGCCGGGGCTGCGCGGGCGGTACGGGCGGCCGTCCACGGCGATCCGGCCGTGCGCCCGGGTGCCGTAGTGGCCGAAGAGCGCCTGGAGCACCTCGCTGCGCCCGGCGCCCATCAGCCCGGCGAGCCCGACGATCTCCCCGGCCCGTACGGAGAGGTCCACGCCGTACAGCGACGGGCCGCCGTCCTGCGCGACGTACGTCAGCCCCTCGGCGGCGAGCCGCACCTCGCCGCCGCGGTGCTGCTCGGCGCGGCGCGGGAACAGCTCGCCGAGGGGGCGGCCGACCATGAGCCGGACCAGCTCGGCCCGGGTGGTCCCGGCCATCCGGCGGCTGGCGACGTACGCGCCGTCGCGCAGCACGGTGACGGTGTCGGCGATCTCCTCCAGCTCCTCCAGGCGGTGGGAGATGTAGACGACGCCGACGCCGCGGGCGGTCAGGTCGCGGATGACGGCGAAGAGGCGGCGTACCTCGGCGTCGGCGAGCGCCGACGTCGGCTCGTCCATGACGAGCAGCCGGACATCGAGGTTGAGTGCCTTCGCCACCTCGATGAGCTGCTGCTCCGCGAGCCGGCAGTGCTTGACCGGCCGCCGCGGCGGCACGGCGAGGCCGAGGCCCGCGAGCAGTTCGCGGGCGCGGGTCTCCTGGGCCTTCTTGTCGACGGTGCCGCGGGCGGTGCGCAGCTCGCGGCCGAGGAAGACGTTCTCGGCGACGGACAGCTCGGGGACGAGGTTCAGCTCCTGGTGGATCATCCCGATGCCGTGCCGCTGCGCGTCCCTGGGCGAGTGGATGGCGGCGGGCACGCCGTCGCGCTCGATGACGCCCTCGTAGTCGGGGTGGACCCCGGCGAGGACGTTCATGAGCGTCGACTTGCCCGCGCCGTTCTCGCCGAGGAGCGCGACGACCTCCCCGGCGTGCACGGTCAGCTCGACCCCCTTGAGGGCCTGCACACCGGGGAACGACTTGGCGATCCCGCGCATCGCCAGTAACGGCGCTGTGCCTGCGTGGTCTGTCATGGCTACGCGGCGTCTCCGAAGCCGTCGTACGCGATGCCCAGTTGGTCGCAGACCGCGCGGAGGTCGGCGACGTAGTCGCCGGGGACGGCGTGGATGTGGTTGCTGCCGAAGCGGGTGAGGAACTCCTCCGCCGTGGCGTTCAGACGGGCGAAGGCGTGCGGCCACTCCCAGGTGGAGGCGCGCATCATGCGCTCGTTGGTCTCCGCGTCGTACTGCTCCAGGTCGCCGCGCATCACGTGCATCCGGTACTCGCCGCGCAGCCGCGTGAGCCGGGCGAAGGTCATCGATCCCGGCGCGGCGAGGTGCTGGACGGACGCGCCGCCGGCCGGGAAGTAGAAGACCTCCGGCAGGAAGCTGACGTGCCGCAGGTTCTCCGCGGGGTCGTCGGAGCGGGCCGCGTACCAGGTGGCGTGCTGGCCGGAGTTGCACAGGTCCCAGACCTGCTTGTCGGTGTGGTAGTGGCGTACGTCGGCGAAGAGCACGGGGTCGCCGGAGAGCAGCTTGAGCACCTGCATCGTCAGCGCCGCGTCCATGTCCGCCTCGGTGGAGGTGACGTGGGTCTCCTTCGGGCCCTCCCAGTCGTACGGGTCGTTGAGGAACGCCTCGGCGACGTCCATCGTGCAGAAGTTCGCGGTCAGCTCCGGCTGGCCCTTGATGCCGGAGAAGTCGAGGTTCCACTCCTCGATCAGCTCGCGCATCGCGTAGTACGCGCGGATCTGCCGCTCCAGCAGCTCGGGGGTGAGCCGGTCGCCGTCGTACTCCACGCCGGCCGCGTGCCGCTCGATCCAGGTACGGGCGTTCTTCACCCGCGCCGCGTCGGCGTTCTCGCTGCGCCGCACGACCTCCCACTGGTCGATCTCCTCGACGTCGACACCGAAGACCTTCATCCACTGGTCGGTGTTTGCGGTGGCGGTGTACATGCCCATGGGCCGGCCGCCGATCCGGCCGAAGGTGGAGCCGCGCAACTGCTGCACGGCGGCGCCCGCGCGGACGTGGGTGAGGATCCGGTCCCGTACCGCGGGATCCGCCAGGTCGCCCCAGGCGCGGGCGTGGACGCGGCCGATCTGGTCCAGGCCGCCGGCGCCGGCGAGGAGGCCGACCATGCCGGGGTACTGGGGGTCGAGGTTGGCGACCATCAGGATCGGTCCCGGCGTGGACTCGGCGGCCAGCATGGTGAAGTGCGGGAACGTCCACACGGAGTGGTGGAAGATCGTCACGTCCACGTGCCGCTCGGCGAGCCAGCGGGCCTGGGAGGTGGCGAGGACGTTGGACTCCACGTGCTCGGGCGCGACGATCACCTCGTGCCCGGCGTCGGTGAGCATGGCGGCCAGCTCGCGCGCGGCGCGGGAGACGTGGTCGCGTACGTCCCGCTGGACGTAGTCCCGGCCGTCGGAGATGGACAGCAGACCGATGCGTGCCATGTGGCTGGCCTCCAATTGCGTGCGGTTGTGATGCGTGGTGACGGTGCTGCGGTGGCGTACGCGCGCGAGGTGACGCCTGCGCGTACGGGCGGGCGGCGGCGCGTTACTTGAGGCCGGAGGTCTTGATGGACTCGACCATCTGGCGCTGGAAGAAGAGGAAGAGCATCAGCATCGGGATCACCGCGACCACGGCGGCGGCGAGGATGTAGTTCCAGTTCGAGCCGTACTGGGTGGTGAAGGACGCGATGCCGACCTGGGTGACGGTCAGGTTCTCGCTGCTGGTGGCGACCAGCGGCCAGGCGAAGGCGTTCCAGTTGGCGAGGAAGAAGAACACCGAGAGCGCGGCCAGGATGGGCCGGGACAGCGGCAGGATGATGCTCCAGTAGATCCGCCAGTAGCCCGCGCCGTCGGCGATCGCCGCCTCCTCCAGCTCCCGCGGGATACCGAGGTAGAACTGCCGCAGCAGGAAGATGCCGAAGGCGTTGAAGAGCGGCGGGATGATGAGGGCCGCGTAGCTGTCGAGCATGCCCATCTCGCGGACGACGATGAACAGCGGGATGAGGATCACCGGCGGGGTGATCAGCAGGGTGGAGAAGATGACGACGAAGATGCCGTCGCGGCCGGGGAAGCGCAGGCGGGCCAGGGCGTAGGCGGCCATCGAGTGGAAGAACAGCGCGAGGATCGTGATGATCGCGGCGGTGAAGAAGCTGTTCCACAGCCAGCGGTCGAAGGCCACCTCGGTGAGGACGTAGCGGAAGTTCTCCCAGGTGACGTCCTCGGGCAGCAGCTTGCCGTCGGTGACCGCCTCGCGCGGCTTGATCGCCGAGGTGATCAGCCAGAGGACCGGGAAGACGCTCAGCACCGACAGCACGATGGCCAGCACCGTGAGCCCGGCGCGGGCACGGCGGCGGCCGGGGCCGCGCAGCGGGGTGGGGCGGGCGGCGGTGGTGCCGCCGGCCAGGGTGTCAGTGCTCATCGTCGAACCTCCCGCCCTTGGTCGCCTTGAAGATCAGCCAGGACAGGGCGACCATCACCACGACGAGGAAGGAGCCCAGGGCCGCGGCGTAGCCGTACTCGCCGAAGACGAACGCCTGTTGGTAGATGTAGAACATCGCCACGGCGGTGCCGTTGGCGGGGCCGCCGTCGGTCAGCACGAAGATGAGGTCGAAGGTGCCGGTGATCGCGGCGACCGTGCTGACGATGAGGACGAAGAAGCTGGTGGGCTTCAGCAGCGGCCAGGTGATCTGCCGGAACGAGGTCCAGGGTCCGGCGCCGTCGATCTTCGCGGCCTCGTACAGCTCCCGGGGGATCTCGTTGAGGCCCGCCAGGAAAATGATCATGTAGTAGCCCATGTAGTACCAGACGGTGACCGCGATCACCGCGTACAGCGCGAGGCCGGGGTCGCCGAGCCAGGAGCGGGCGCCCAGACCCACCTCGCCGGCGCCCTTGTTCACCACGCCGGTCTGGTCGTCGAGCATGAACTTCCACAGCAGGCCGACGACGACGAGGCTCAGCATGTGGGGCAGGAAGAGTGCGGTGCGGTAGACCGCCATGCCGGGCAACATCTGCTTCATCAGCACGCCCAGGCTGAGGCTGACGACGAAGAGCGTCGGCACCAGGATGACGACGTACTTCGCGGTGACCCACATCGAGGACCAGAAGTACGGGTCGTTGAACATGCGCTCGTAGTTGCCGACACCGATCCATTCGTACGAGCCGAAGCCCGAGACCTGGAAGAAGCTCAGCACGAACGACAGCAGCATCGGCAGGACGACGAAGAGCCCCAGGCCGAGGGTGTCGGGTAGCAGGAACAACGCGGCGGCCAGCCGCTCGCGCCCCTTGCGCCCCAGCTTGCGCCGACCCGCGGGAGCGGCAGCGCGCTCCACGGCGCCGGGGGCGCGCTCTTGCTGTGTGGCGATGCTCGTCATATGAGGCTCGCCCCCTTATAGCTCTTCATGAAGGCATCGATCGTCTGGGCGGCCCGGTCGGCCTCGCCGTCGACGCCCTTGCCGGCGAGCATGGTGGCCTGGATGGCGTCGGAGATCGCCTTGTAGACGATCGGCGGGTAGCGGGGCTCGGCCCGGCCGCCGGGGAAGATGTCCTCCTTGAACTTCTTCATCGCCCAGGAGTCGTAGCCGCCGCGCTCCGCGCCGCGCTCCAGGGCGGAGGTGCGCGGGGAGATGTCGGACTTCACGCCCGTACACCACTCGACGGTGCGGTCGATGGACTCATCCGACATACCGCCGAGGGCCCAGCCGCAGAACTCGGCGGCGGCGTCGGGGTTGGCGCCCTGGGTGCTGGCGCAGAACGACCAGCCGCCGAGGGTGGTGGTGTACTCGCCGCCGGGCGGTACGGGCAGCTTGAAGACCCCGTACTCGTGGTCGGGGGCGCCCGCCTTGAACGCCTGGACCTCCCAGATGCCGATCTGCCACATGCCGGCGAGGTCGGAGGTGAAGGCGGTGATGCGGTCGTCGGCGGCGGGGAGCGTACGCGGCGCGATGCCGGCCTCGACGGCGTCCTGCCAGAGCCCGAGGGCCTGGCGGGCGCCCTTGGAGTCGAAGGCGACGTTGCCCGCCTTGTCGACGACCTCGCCGCCGCCCTGCCACATCCAGCAGTACCAGGTGAAGTTCTGGTAGTAGCCGGGGTCGGTGTGGAAGACGAGCCCGGCGGCGCCGGTCTTGCTGCGGATCTTGTCGCCGGTGTCGAGGAGCTGGTCCCAGGTGGTCGGGATGTCGGCCTCGGAGAGGCCGGCCTTCTCCCAGACGGGGACGTTGTAGAACATCGCCAGCGGCTCGACCTCCATGGGCAGGGCGTAGACCTTGCCGTCGACGGTGCGGCTGGTGAGGCTCGTGCCGTAGTCCTCGACCACGCCGTCGTCGAGGTGCGGGGTGAGGTCGGCGAGGATGCCGCCGTTGTAGTAGCGGGTGAAGTCGCCGGGGCTGAGCAGGAAGATGTCGGGGCCCGCGCCGGCGGCGAAGGCGGTGACCATCTTCGAGCCCTGGTAGCTGACGCCGGGGACGAAGTACGGCTCGATCTTGACGTCGTGGGTGTCGTTCCAGTCCTTGATGAGCTTGTCGAACCACTTCGACTGGGCGACCATCGCGGGGTCGGACGCCTTCGGGTCGTAGAAGTGCCAGAACTTCAGCGTGCCGCCGCCGGCGCTCGCGGAGCCGCCGCAGCCGCTGAGCAGCGGGGTCGCGGCGGCCGTCGCGGCGGCGGCCGCGCCCGCGGTGCCGCCGAGGAAGCGGCGGCGCGAGGGGGCGCCGGGGGTGCGGCGGCGCGCGGGGGCGCCCCGGGCGGGTACGGCGCCGTTGCCGTGGTGGAGCATGTCGTGCCCCTGTCTGTCGGGTGGGTGCTGGGGTCGGGAGCGCGGGGGCTCGTACGGGCTCAGTCGGGGGCGTCGACTTCCAGGTCGAGCAGTCCGGGGGTGGCCGGGAGGGCTGCGCTCGACGGCGCGTCCAGGTAGAACAGGGAGGTCGAGGCGATGTCGTCGCGGTTCTTGCGGTAGCGGTGCTTGAGGCCGTTGCCCTGTCCGGCGCCGATACCGAGGCACTGCACGGTCACGCGGAGGTCCTCTTGGAAGCGGACGGGGTCCAGGACGTGCCAGCGGTACATCCCGAACCGCTGCTGGCTCGCGTAGAGGCCGTCGGGCCGGAGGATCTGGTTCAGGCCGAGATAGGGCGTGGTGTACGCGGTGTAGCCGTGCGGCTTGACGTCGAAGTTCCAGGCGCCGCCGAAGTAGTCCTCGGTGCCCGTGCCGCAGATGGTGGGCCAGTCCTCGTCGCCGTCGAGGTAGAACTTCAGCTCGCCCTCGCCCCACCAGCCGGGGCTGTTGGTGCCCCAGGCGAGGTACGTGCCGACGTACTGGCCGGCGCCGGTGACGCCGTCGAGGAGGGTGTGGATGCCGGATTCGTCGACGGGGTTGCTGCGGCGCCACTGGGCGTGGAAGTAGGAGGCGTCGGCGGGGACGTCGGCCAGCTCGTAGTCGATCTGGTAGTAGAGCGTCATCTGCTCGGGGGCGAGGTTCTCCAGCGTGACGCGGGCGCGGCGGCGGAAGGGCATGGGCCAGTACGCGTTGAAGCCGCCGTTGGGGGCGACGGTGACGGGCACCGAGGAGACCTGGCTGAAGACGCTCCAGCCGTTGCAGAAGAAGTCGCCGAGCGGCACCTCGACGGCGGGGGTTTCGGCGCCGTCCCAGTAGACGCGCAGCAGGGTCTGCCGCCAGGCGGCGTGCGGGGCGGTGGTGCACCAGAGGTGGCGTATGGTGCCCGGCCCGTCGATCTCGGCGAGCACGGCGGTCTCGCCGGGGGCGATGTCGATGCTCGGGGAGACCTTCCAGCCCTGGCCGAGCCGGCTCGCGGCCCGGGCGCCGGTGCCCTCGGTGGCGGCACCGCCGGCGCCCTTGGCGCCGGTGGGGTTCTCGGCGCTGATCGAGCGGGTGACGGCGGGGGTCGTACGGGCGAGGTCATCCAGGCCGAACGTGGTGCTCATGGACGCTCCGTTGTGAAATCGTTTTCGTACGGGTGTGGCGAAGGGTCATCCCAAGTGCGCGCGCAGCAACTGAGCGGGTTCCGGTGACGTGAGGCGGCCCCACCGGAAATCCCTTGAAATCCATTTCACGCGAACGTAGAGTTCACGCAAGACGGTGTCAAGAGGTCCGTACGAGACCGTGGAAAACACCGTCCGCGCCGACCCGTCCACGTACCCGACCGGATGCCGGGGCCGCGCCGCGGGCCGCATCGCGGGACCGCCGGATGCGCGTATCCGATGCCCCGAGGCGGTCCGACCGGGCCCCGGACTGGCGGAGAATGGGCGGCAGGGCACCGGACGCGCGGCCGACTCCCGCGCCTGCGTGAGAGGTTCAGGTAGCGGAGAAGTGACGACCATCAACGATGTGGCGCGCGCCGCGGGGGTCTCGCCGGCCACTGTCTCCCGGGTCTTCAACGGAGGCCGGGTCACCGCGGAACGCGCGGAGCGCGTCCGCAAGACCGCGGCGGAGCTGGGCTTCTCGCCGAACAGGGTGGCGCGGTCGCTGCGGATGCAGCGGGCGAGCGTCATCGGGCTGATCATCCCGGACATCGAGAACCCCTTCTTCACGTCGCTCGCGCGCGGGGTGGAGGACGCGGCGCAGCAGACGAACCTGTCGGTGGTGCTGTGCAACACCGACGAGGACGTGGACAAGGAGCGGCGCTATCTGGAGATCGCGGCGGCCGAGCAGATGGCGGGCGTGATCGTGGCCGCGGCGTCGCGGAACCGGACGGACCTGTCCGTGCTGGAGGGCCGCGGGATGCCGGTGGTCGCGGTGGACCGGCGGCCGCGGGGCGCGTCCGTGGACGCGGTGATGGTCGACAACCAGCACGGCGGCGAGGAGGCCACCGCGCACCTGCTGCGCAGCGGCTACCGCCGGATCGCGTGCATCGCGGGCCCGGAGGGCGCGTCCACGTCCGACGACCGGCTGGCGGGCTACCGCGCGGTGATGCGCGACCACCTGCGGGAGACGGACGGGGGCACGCTGCCGCCTGAGTACGTACGGCACGCCGACTTCCGGGTCGAGGGCGGCCGGGCGGCGATGCGGGACCTGCTGGCGCTGCCGTCGCCGCCGGACGCGGTGTTCGTGGCGAACAACCTGATGACGGTGGGCGCGTTGCAGGCCCTCAGGGAGGCGGGCACGGAGCCGCCGCGGACGGGGGTCCTGTCGTTCGGCGACGTCCCGTGGGCGTCACTGGTCCGCCCGCCGCTGTCGACGGTGCAGTTGCCGTCGTACGACCTGGGGTGGACGGCGGCGGGGCTGCTGCAGGAGCGGATCGCGGGGACGGAACGGCCGCTGCAGACGGTGGTGCTGCGGACGGCACTGCAGGTGAGGGAGTCGACGTCGGGACCGGGGACGGAGGAGGCGTAGGCCAAGGCGGCGGGGGCGCAGCCTGCGGCGGCGGGGGACGCATAACGCTCTCCCCCGCACCCCCGCCCCAGGGTAAGCCGCCCCTGTGACAGACAGCCCGCCACCGGAGCACGCCCTGTGGCGTACGTACAGGCGCACAGCCCACAGCGCCCGGCTCGCCCCGCAACAGTCCCCCCCGGCCGGCCGTCGGCCCCCGACCCGCCACGCAGGCCGCCTACGCCACCAGCGCGCGGCCTCGGGCCCGCCGCCCCCGCGGAGCGCCTACGTGTCCAGCAGGCGCCGCCACTCCGCCACCGACTGCGGCGACACCGGGCCCGACCAGCCCTCCGGGCGGACCGCGCCGCCGACGTGGAAGGCGTCCAGGCCCGCCGCCCGGAGGTGGGGAACGTGGGCCGTGGTGAGGCCGCCGCCGGCCATGATGCGGGCCTCGTAGCCGGGCTGGCAGGCGGTCGCGCGGGCGGCCTCGGCGACCAGCACCGGCAGGCCGTCCGCGACACCCTTCGCCGAGCCCGCCGTCAGGTAGGTGTCCAGCCCCGGCAGGCCCGCGAGCTGCTTGCGCAGCGTGTCCCGGTCCGCCGCCCGGTCGATCGCCCGGTGGAACGTCCACCGGCACCCGTCCCCCACCGCCTCCAGCAGCCGCCCGACCGTCGCCAGATCCGGCCCGCCCGCCTCGTCCAGGAACCCGAGGACGAACTCCTCCGCCCCCTCCGCCCGCAGCGCCCGCGCCCGTACCGCCAGCGCCTCCACGTCCCCCGCCGCGAACCCGTCCTCGGCCCGCAGCATGACGCGTACGGGGATCTCCACCGCGGCCCGCACGGCGGCGACGGTCTCGCGCGACGGGGTGAGCCCGTCGGCGGCCATGTCCGTGACCAACTCCAGACGGTCGGCACCGCCCGCCTCCGCGGCGGCGGCGTCGGCGGCGTTCAGGGCGATGACCTCAAGCAGCATTGGTCTAGACATGAAGCACAGCCTGCCATATCGCGCAGAATGGTGACCATGCCCGCCCCCGGAGATAACCAGCCCGCACCATCGGCGCCCGAGCCCACCGACCCGGCCCTCCTCGACCGCTGGACGGCACTGCTCACCCGCTGCCGCTCCGGCGCCGCACCCCCCGACCCCGTACCGTACGGGATGAACCTGCTGGAACGGTGGGGTGAGTCCCAGCGGCGCTACCACACCGCGGCGCATCTGGCCGCGGTCCTCGACCGCATCGACGAGCTGGCCGCCCACGCCGATGACCCCGACGCCGTACGCCTGGCGGCCTGGTTCCACGACGCCGTCTACCGGCCGGAGCACAGCGAGAACGAGGAGCGCAGTGCGCGACTCGCGCAAGTCGCCTTGGCAGAGGCGGGAGTTGAGGCCGAGCGCGTGGCGGAAGTGGCGCGGCTCGTACGGCTCACGGTGACCCACGACCCGCACGCCGGGGACCGCAACGGCGAGGTGCTGTGCGACGCGGACCTCGCGGTGCTGGCGGGTACGCCGACGGCGTACGCGGCGTACGCGGCGGCGGTCCGGGAGGAGTACGGCTTCGTGCCGGCCGACGCGTTCCGGGAGGGCCGCGCGACGGTGCTACGACAACTGCTCGGGCTGCCCCGGCTGTTCCGTACGGAGACGGGGTACGCCCGCTGGGAGGCGGCGGCGCGGCACAACGTGGGGACGGAGCTGGAGCTGCTGGGCGGGTAAGGCTTCCGACAGGACGTCAGTCGAGGTGAACGGGAGTGACAGCCGTGCCTACCCCGCCGCTTTCACCGCGCCCTCGGCCGCCGGCTCGCCGCCGCACGCCACCAGCCTCGTACGCCGCGCCGCCGACCGGCCGGCGACCACCGTCATCACCACCGCGCCCACCGCCAGCACGGAGCCGGTCCACGCGGTGGCGGCGTACCCGAGGCCGGCGCTGATGACGAGGCCGCCGAGCCACGGGCCGACGGTATTGCCGATGTTGAACGAAGAGGTCGCCGTCGCGCCCGCGAGGCCCTGTGCGTCGCCGGCAACATCGAAGATGCGGGCGTTGAGCGCGGGCGCGGTGGTGAAGGCCGTGGCGCCGAGGAGGATCGACAGGGTCACGATCGCCACCGGGTACTCGGCGAGCAGCGCGCACGCCACCAGCACGGCGGCGGTCGCGGACAGCCCGACGTACATGGTCCCGAACCGGTACCTGTCCGCCATCCGCCCGCCGACGAGCGTGCCGAGGAACGCCCCGGCGCCGAAGAGCGCGAGCACGGTCGGCACCCAGCCGTCGCCGAGGCCGGCGACGTCGGTGAGGAGGGGGGCGAGGTAGGAGAAGAAGGAGAACGTTGCGCCTGCGAAGAGCGCGACCGTAGCCATGGCGAGCCACACCTCGCCGTCACGGTAGATGCGCAGCTCCTGCCGGAGGCTCTGCGGCTGGGCGTCGTCGGGCCCGCCGCGCGGTACGAGCGCCACCACGCCGACGAGGGCGACGGCGGTCATCAGCGTCACGGCCCAGAATGCGGACCGCCAGCCGAAGTGCTGCCCGAGTAGCGCCCCACCGGGCACCCCGGCGACGTTCGCGACGCTGAGCCCGCCGACCATGATCGCCATCGCCCGTGCGCGGGCACCTGTCGGAACGGTTGCGATCGCGACGGCGGCACCGACGGCCCAGAACCCGGCGCAGGCGAGGGCACTGACGATGCGGGTGGCGAAGAGGACACCGTAGGAGGTGGAGACGGCCCCTACGATGTGCCCGGCATAAAGAAGGAAACGCTGGGACGCCGGGGGAACATTCCTGCGATCGCGGGGATCCCGTCACCCCGTCCCTGTCTTCCTCCCCCGTCTCCGCAGGCCCCCCTCCACCAGTCTCCGCAGCAGTTCCTTCGAGCCCACCTCCACGGCGCCCCGGCTCACCGCGTCCCCGTACCGCGTCGACGGGATGTCGTAGTGGTCCCCGTCGAACGCCCTCCGCGGTACCCCCATCGACTCTGCGAACGCGTGCAGTTCCTCGTACGACACGTCGCTCACCAGGTGCGACCACATCCGCCCGTGACCCGGCCACGTGGGCGGGTCCACGTAGATCGTCATCCGGCACCGCCTCCCCCCAGGCTCCCCACCCGGGCCACCACCGCGCCCGTCCTGCCGCACACCCACCGCGGGTCCGGGCCCAACTCCGGTTCGATGTCCAGCGCGTGCGGGCCCGCGGAGTCGACGTCCTCGCATACGGGGCACAGCGGCCATCTGCCGTACTTCTCCAGCAGCGCGTCCTGGACGTCCTGGGCCACCAGGCCGTCGAGGTACGCCACGCCCTCGGGCCACTGCTCCACCCACCAGCGGCGGTGGACCACCGCGTCCTCGACGAAAGTGACCACGTCCGGTTCCGCCACGTCGGCGGCGCTGAGGTCGGCGAGGATCAGCGCGCGGGCGCGGTGTAGCGCCTGCTCCAGCCCTTGGTGCTCCATACATTCATTGTCCCGCAACCGGCACCCGCGAGGCCGGGCCGCGGCCGGGCGCCGGGGTTTTCCACAGGGCCGACGCGGGGGGTTGACTCGCCCTCCGTCGCGAAAATATCTTTCGTGTGTGAGCTACAGCGTGAAGGAAACTTTCACTCCTGACACCCCGACCGGACCCGCGCCGCCCGCGCCCGCCGCCCTCGCGGCCAAGGTGCGCACGGTCGCGCCGTCCATGACGCGCTCCATGCAGCGCGTCGCCGAGGCCGTCGCCGGGGACCCGGCCGGCTGCGCCGCGCTCACCGTCACCGGCCTCGCGGAGCGCACCGGTACGTCGGAGGCCACCGTCGTGCGGACGGCGCGGCTGCTCGGCTATCCCGGGTATCGCGATCTCCGGCTGGCCCTCGCCGCCGCCGCCGCGCAGCAGGAGGCCGGGCGGGCGCCGTCGGTCACCGCGGACATAGCGGTGGACGATTCGATGGCCGACGTCATCGCCAAGCTCGCGCGGGACGAGCAGCAGGCCCTCGCGGACACCGCGGCCGGGCTCGACCCCGTGCAGTTGGAGGCGGCGATCGCCGCCATGGCCACCGCCCGGCGCATCGATGTGTACGGCATCGGCGCCTCGAACCTCGTGGGCCAGGACCTGGTCCAGAAGCTGCTGCGGATCGGCGTCGTGGCGCACGCCTCGCCCGACCCGCACCTGGCCGTGACCAACGCCGTCCAACTGCGCGCGGGCGACGTGGCCATCGCGATCACGCACTCGGGCCGCACGGTCGACGTCATAGAGCCGCTGCGGGTCGCGTTCGACCACGGGGCGACGACGGTGGCGATCACCGGCCGCCCGGACGGCCCCGTCGCGTCGTACGCCGATCACATACTCACCACGTCCACGGGTCGCGAGAGCGAGCTGCGGCCGGCGGCCATGTCCAGCCGGACGGGCCAACTGCTGGTCGTGGACTGCCTGTTCATAGGCGTGGCCCAGCGGACGTACGAACGGGCCGCCCCGGCGCTCGCCGCCTCGTACGAGGCGCTGGCCCACCGGCACAGCCCGCTCCGCCCGCGGTCCTGACGCCGCCCGGCGACACCCGACGACGACCGATGCACCGGCGACCCGCCCTCCGTCCAGGCGCGGACCCCGCCCACGGCACCGGCCGCGCCGGAGGCCGCGGACGAGTCGGATCTGTCGGATACGCCGGGCGTACGGGCCCTGCCCCGCGCGCCCGACGCGTCCACCGCGCCACCCGCACCACGCACCGCCCACGCGCCACGCACACCCCACACCGCATACCGCTCCCGCGCCAAGCACCGCTCGTGCAGCTCGTGCCGTACATGCCGTATGTCCAGCACGCACCCCTCACACCACGGTTACCGCTCATGCGCCACATACCGCTCACGCACCACTCGCGGGCCTCACCCGCCCGCGGCCACGCTCCACCCCGCACCACCCCGGGCGCCGGGCTCCGCACCGGCCTGCCCCAGGACGTCCCCGCGGGCGTCCGAGGGCCGGCGCCCGACCGCACCGCCGTACGACGCCGGCGCCGCCCGGTGGCCTGGCGCGCTCCGCGCGCCGGACGCCCGTGGCGGTAGTCCGACCGCCGGCGACAGCACCACGCAAGCCGCCGTGATCGACCCACCTCCGCGTGCGCGCACCGCCCACCGCGCGCCACGCACCGTATGGAAAGAGCCGCTCCGACATGCCCTCTCCCTCAGCAGACATCCGCCGGGAGCTGGAAAACCTGACCACCGAGGCGTTCCGTCCCGAGCTGGCAGAGATCGACCGTCTCTCCAGCCTGGAGATCGCCGGAATCATGAACGAGGAGGACAGCGGGGTACCGGGCGCTGTCGCCACGCAACTGCCGCAGATCGCCGCCGCCATCGACGACATCGCCGAACGCATGGCCCGCGGCGGCCGGCTGTTCTATCTGGGCGCCGGCACCGCGGGCCGGCTCGGGGTGCTGGACGCGAGCGAGTGCCCGCCGACGTTCAACACCGACCCGTCGCAGGTCGTCGGCATGATCGCCGGCGGGGACGTGGCGCTGCGGACCTCCACGGAGGGCGCGGAGGACAGCGAGGAGCTGGCCGCGGATGACCTGGCGGCGGCGGAGCTGGGACCCGACGACGCGGTCGTCGGCATCTCCGCCTCCGGCCGCACGCCGTACGCGGTCGGCGGCGTGACGTACGCCCGCGGCCTGGGGGCGCTGACCATCGGGCTGTCCTGCAACGCCGGTTCGCCGCTGGGCGCGGCGGCGCAGCACGGCATCGAGGTCGTCGTGGGCCCCGAGCTGATCGCGGGGTCGACTCGGCTGAAGGCGGGCACGGCGCAGAAGCTCGTGCTCAACATGCTGTCGACGATCACGATGATCCGTCTCGGCAAGACGTACGGGAACCTGATGGTCGACGTGCGCGCCTCCAACGAGAAGCTGCGGGCCCGTTCGCGGCGCATCGTCGCGCTGGCGACGGGCGCGGGCGACGAGGAGGTGGAGGCCGCCCTCGCCGAAACCCACGGCGAGGTGAAGAACGCGATCCTCACCATCCTCGGCGGCGTGGACGGCAGCACGGCGGAGCGCCTGCTCGACGCCTCACACGGTCACCTGCGCGTCGCCCTGAAGTCCGCGACCGACGTGAGCTGAGCCCGGCGGCGGCGATAAGGGGTCGTTGACAGGAGGGTCCCCCAGCCGGCGCCGGCTGGGGGTACCAGACCGCCCCTCCCCCGACGGCGCCGCGGCCGCCGCCGCTGCGCGCCGACGCGCCGCCGCCGGGTGCCAACGCGCCCGAGGGCGGCACCCCCTGCGGGGTACCGCCCTCGGTTCGTCAGCCCGTCCGGCGACCGGCCGCGGCCGGTCGCCGGACGTACGGACTTCGCGATCCCGGATCAGAAGTCCATGTCGCCGCCGGGCATACCGCCCCCGGCCGCGGCCTTCTCCTTCTCCGGCTTGTCGGCGACGACGGCCTCGGTGGTGAGGAACAGGCCCGCGATCGACGCCGCGTTCTGCAGCGCGGAGCGGGTCACCTTGGCCGGGTCGAGGATGCCCTCGGCGATCATGTCGACGTACTCGCCGCTGGCGGCGTTGAGCCCGTGACCGGCGGTCAGGTTGCGCACCTTCTCCACCACGACGCCGCCCTCAAGGCCGGCGTTGACCGCGATCTGCTTCAGCGGGGCCTCCAGGGCCAGCTTCACGGCGGACGCGCCGGTGGCCTCGTCGCCCTGGAGCTCCAGCTTCTCGAAGACGTGGCCGGCCTGCAGCAGGGCCACGCCGCCGCCGGCGACGATGCCCTCCTCGACGGCCGCCTTCGCGTTGCGCACGGCGTCCTCGATGCGGTGCTTGCGCTCCTTCAGCTCGACCTCGGTCGCGGCGCCGGCCTTGATGACGGCCACGCCGCCGGCCAGCTTGGCGAGCCGCTCCTGCAGCTTCTCGCGGTCGTAGTCGGAGTCGCTGGCGTCGATCTCGGCCCGGATCTGGTTGACCCGGCCCTGGACCTGCTCGCTGTCGCCCGAGCCGTCGACGATGGTGGTCTCGTCCTTGGTGATGACGACCTTGCGGGCGCGGCCCAGCAGGTCGAGCGTGGCGCTCTCCAGCTTGAGGCCGACCTCCTCGGAGATGACCTGGCCACCGGTGAGGATGGCGATGTCGCCGAGCATGGCCTTGCGGCGGTCGCCGAAGCCCGGGGCCTTGACGGCGACGGACTTGAAGGTGCCGCGGATCTTGTTCACCACGAGGGTGGACAGGGCCTCGCCCTCGACGTCCTCGGCGATGATCAGCAGCGGCTTGCCGGACTGCATGACCTTCTCCAGGAGCGGCAGCAGGTCCTTGACCGCGCTGATCTTGGAGTTGGCGATGAGGATGTACGGGTCCTCCAGCTCCGCCTCCATGCGCTCCATGTCGGTGGCGAAGTAGGCGGAGATGTAGCCCTTGTCGAAGCGCATGCCCTCGGTGAGCTCCAGCTCCAGCCCGAAGGTCTGCGACTCCTCGACGGTGATGACGCCTTCCTTGCCGACCTTGTCCATGGCCTCGGCGATCAGCTCGCCGATCTGGGTGTCGCCGGCGGAGATGGAGGCGGTGGAGGCGATCTGCTCCTTGGTCTCCACGTCCTTGGCCTGCTCCAGCAGGGCAGCGGAGACGGCCTCGGTGGCCTTCTCGATGCCGCGCTTCAGCGCCATCGGGTTGGCGCCGGCGGCCACGTTGCGCAGGCCCTCCTTGACCAGGGCCTGGGCCAGGACGGTCGCGGTCGTCGTGCCGTCACCGGCGACGTCGTCCGTCTTCTTCGCGACCTCCTTGACCAGCTCGGCACCGATCTTCTCGTACGGGTCCTCGAGCTCGATCTCCTTGGCGATGGAGACACCGTCGTTCGTGATCGTGGGGGCGCCCCACTTCTTCTCGAGGACGACGTTCCGGCCCTTGGGGCCGAGGGTGACGCGGACGGCGTCGGCGAGCTGGTTCATGCCGCGCTCGAGGCCGCGCCGCGCCTCCTCGTCGAACGCGATGGTCTTGGCCATTGTGTTGAGTCCTCCCGGACAGGGGGGTCGTCTGTGTCCGGACCGCGCTGGCGCCCGCGACGGACGGTCCGCGACCCGCGTGGTTCCCTCCCACCCGGCGTACGGACCTCACCGAACCGGTCCCGTGCTGTCACTCTCACGGGGAGAGTGCTAACGCCAATGATTAGCACTCGCCCCCTGCGAGTGCAAGCGGGCAGGGGGTTCTCATGCGCAGAGCCGAACCGGACCGCGGCACCGCACAACAGGCCGCGGGAGGAGGCGGACACGGGAGGACAAAGGGGGCAGGAGCAGGGAGGAGCGCGGACAGCAGAGGGCCCGCACCCCGGAGGGTGCGGGCCGTCGCGAGTCGTCCGTGGTCGATGCCCGGCGCTCAGCCGCTGACGCGGACCATGTCTGCCTGCGGCCCCTTCTGACCCTGCGAGATCTCGAACTCGACCCGCTGGCCTTCCTCGAGGGTGCGGTATCCGTCCATCTGAATCGCGCTGTAGTGGACGAAGACATCCGCACCACCGTCGACCGCGATGAAGCCGTACCCCTTCTCCGCGTTGAACCACTTGACGGTGCCCTGAGCCATTCCAAACTCCCCTATTGCTGGCCCTTACACAGGACCGCACTCCGCGGACCCGGGTCAGACCTCACCCCCGGATACACGCCGGGGCGTGCGCCGGAACGCGTCGACCGCGGCTGAATGTATCCGCACAGATGCCCAGTGCAACAGGTCAATCGGACGAGAATTCTGCGGACACGCGATCGGTATTTTTCCGATCAATTTCCGCCATTCCCTGACAACTCGGGCAGGGCATAACTCACCATCACGACAATTAACTCTCCGCATTTGCACGGAACTTGTCGCGTTCTCATATGCGTGGAGCATGGGCCACGAGGGGGGAACGCCCCAACCCTATCGCGTGTCATGACATGCGAACGGCCCCACTCCGGATCAGTGGGGCCGCACGCGCGCAAGCGGGGTTCAGCAGCCTCCGGCGACCGCCGGAATGATCGAGACCCCGGCCCCCTCGGGAGTGGGAGTCTGCAGGCCATCGGCGAAGCGGACGTCATCATCGTTCACGTAGACGTTCACGAAGCGGCGCAGCTTGCCTTGATCGTCCAGCACCCGGCCGGCGATGCCGCGGTGGTGCTTCTCCAGGTCTTCGATCACCTCGGCCAGCGTCGCGCCCTCGGCGCTCACCTCTGCCCGCCCGTCGGTATACGTACGGAGGATGGTCGGAATTCGGACGTTCACGCTCATGATGCGAGGCCGGCCTCTCGGAAGGAGTCGAGTGTGGGACGAATGATCGCGCTCGGCCCCGTGGTGGGAGCGACCGCGTCGAGGGTCTTCAGACCGTCGCCCGTGTTGATCGCGACGGTGGTCTCGGCCGGGTCGATCCGGCCGTCCGCGACGAGCTTCGCCAGCACGCCGAAGGTCACGCCGCCCGCCGTCTCCGCGAACACGCCCTCGGTACGGGCCAGCAGCTTCACCGCGTCCACGACCTCGGCGTCCGTCACGTCCTCCACCGCGCCGCCGGTGCGGCGGGCGATGTCCAGCACGTACGGGCCGTCGGCCGGGTTGCCGATGGCGAGGGACTTGGCGATCGTGTCGGGCCGCACCGGACGTACCACGTCGTGACCGTCCTTGAAGGCCCGCGAGACCGGGGAGCAGCCGGCCGCCTGGGCGCCGAAGATCTTGTACGGGCGCTCCTCGACCAGCCCCGTCGCGATCAGCTCCTTCAGCCCCTTGTCGATCTTCGTGAGCTGGGAGCCGGAGGCGACGGGGATGACGATGTTGTCCGGGAGCCGCCAGCCGAGCTGCTCGCAGATCTCGTACGCGAGGGTCTTGGAGCCCTCCGCGTAGTACGGGCGCAGATTGACGTTCGTGAAACCCCAGCCCTCGCCGATCGGGTCGCCGATCAGCTCGGAGCAGAAGCGGTTCACGTCGTCGTACGTGCCCTCGATGCCGACGACGTCACCGCCGTAGACCGCGGCCATGACGACCTTCGCGTGCTCCAGGTCGTACGGGATGAACACGCACGAACGCAGTCCCGCCCGCGCCGCGGCCGCGCCGACCGCGCCGGCCAGATTGCCCGTGGAGGAACACGACAGGGTGGTGAAGCCGAAGGCGCGCGCCGCCTCGACGGCGATCGCGACGACGCGGTCCTTGAAGGAGTGCGTCGGGTTGCCCGAGTCGTCCTTGACGTGCAGCGCGCCCGTCACGCCCAGCTCGGCGGCGAGCCGGTCGGCGCGGTGCAGCCGGGTGAACCCCGGGTTCAGGTTCGGCTTGTCCGCCACGTCCGCGGGGACCGGCAGCAGCGGTGCGTACCGCCAGATGCTCCGCGGACCCGCCTCGATACGGGCCCGCAGCCGGGAGGCGGACTCGGCGTCACCGCCGGGGAGCTCGTAGGCCGCCTCCAGCGGCCCGAAACACGACTGGCACGCGAACACCGGACCGAGCGGCACCCGCTCCCCGCACTCCCGGCACGACAGCGCGACGGCGGGGCCCAGATCAGGGGCGCCGTCGACGGCGGTGCGGGTGGGAGCTGTGTCTACAGCCATACTGGCGAGGCCCTCTCTCCTCATCTTCCCCGCGACGCATCTCGCCGCAGGACGGAATTGGCACCATCACCGTCCGGGGCCTCGCAGCGTCGCGAGTACCGGACGGAGGGTTGCCGGGGCTTCAACGGGCCGTTCCCTCTGCCCCTCTGGATGAGCTCTGTATGGCGCGGGTCCGGCGGGGCCGTCCGGCGCTTTTGTCCGGCGCGCGGACCCCGACATAGGGACGTCACGCACGTTGTTCAAGACTGTAACCGACGACCAGGACAGTTGTGAGGGCCGTCCGATACGCGAGACGGCTCTCACACCGGACAGGACACCGGCAAGGGGAGGCCCGCAGGTGCTCGATGACGTGGAGCAGTGGCTGAGGACGCGGTCCTGGTCCGCGGCGGACCGGCCGCCCGCGCGGCTGCTGGCGGCCAAGCGGGCGCTCGGGGCGCGCGGGACCGTGAGCGTGGTGCTGCCCGCGCTCGACGAGGAGGCCACGGTCGGTGCGATCGTCGCGGCGATCCGCGCGGAGCTGATGGCTCCCGGCGACGGCGGGCTGGTGGACGAGCTGGTCGTGATGGACTCCGGCTCCACGGACCGTACGGCGGAGGTCGCCGCCGCGGCCGGCGCGCGGGTCGTGCACCGCGACGAGGTGCTGCCGCGGCTGCCGGCGGTGCCGGGCAAGGGCGAGGTGCTGTGGCGGTCGCTGCTGGTGACGCGCGGCGAGATCGTGTGCTTCGTGGACGCGGACCTGCGGGACTTCGACACGGCGTTCGTGAGCGGGATCGTGGGGCCGCTGCTGACGGAACCTGACGTGGAGTTCGTGAAGGCGGTGTACGACAGGCCGCTGGGCACGGGTGCGACCGGACAGGGCGGGCGGGTGACCGAGCTGGTGGCCCGGCCGCTGCTGAACCTGCACTGGCCGCTGCTGGCCGGCTTCGTCCAGCCGCTGGGCGGCGAGTACGCGGCGCGCCGGTCGCTGCTGGAGCGGCTGCCGTTCCCGGTCGGGTACGGGGTGGAGCTGGGCCTGCTCGTCGACGCGCTGCACACGGTGGGGCTGGGCGCGCTGGCGCAGGTCGACGTCGGCGTCCGCCGGCACCGGCACCAGGACGACCGCGCGCTGGGGCGCATGGCGGCGGCGATCTACCGCACGGCGCAGTTGCGGCTGGCGCGGGGGCACCTGGTGCGGCCGCGGCTGACGCAGTTCGACCGGGGGGCGGACGGGGCGTTCGAGCCGCGGACGTACGGGGTGGACACGGACGAGCGGCCGCCGATGGGGGAGATCCGCGAGTATGTGGAGCGCCGAGCGGCGTAGCCCTCGCCGGGCGGGCGATGGCGGGGTGATCTCCCCGTACCCACCCCTTCCCGCAACTCAGGTCCCCGCCCCGAGACCCCGGGGCTCCGCCCGAGACCTGCCGGGCTCCGCCCGAGCCTCCTAGGGGCCGCACCCCCGAGACCTCCGCGAGTCTCTCTCCCCCGGCCGACTGCGCCCCCGCCCCCTGTCCGGCCTCTCGATCGTCCGGAGCCCCCTGGCCCCACCGGCCCACGTGTCCCCACCGGTATCGGCCACACCGTCCCGGTTGCGTTTCGGCGGGCTCTGCCGCGGCTAGGCTCGGCGCATGGTCGTGTCGCCCGGTGCTCCCCTGCTCGTCGCGTCCAACCGCGGGCCCGTCTCGTACGCCGTCGGCGACGACGGCGCGCTCGTCGCCAAGCGCGGCGGTGGCGGGCTCGTCTCCGGGCTCAGCGCCGTGGGACCCGAGGCCGGGGCGTTGTGGGTGTGTGCCGCGCTCGGTGACGGGGACCGGGAGGCCGTGCGGCGGGGGGTGGCCGAGCCGGGGGTGCGGATGCTCGGCATCGACCCGGACGTCTTCCACGACGCGTACAACGGCGTCGCGAACTCCGTCCTGTGGTTCGTCCACCACATGCTCTACGACATCCCCGTCGCCCCCGTCTTCGACGCCGGGTTCCGCCGCCAGTGGGCCGCGTACGAGACGTACAACCGCGCCTTCGCCGACGCCCTCGCCGACGGTGCCGCCGAGGGCGCGGCGGTGCTCGTGCAGGACTACCACCTGTGTCTCGTCCCCGGCATGCTCCGCGAGCGCCGCCCCGACCTGCGCATCTCGCACTTCACCCACACCCCCTGGGCGCCCCCGGAGTACTTCCGGCTCCTCCCCGACGACATCGCCGCCGCCCTGCTGCGCGGGCTGCTCGGCGCCGACCGCGTCGGCTTCCACACCCGCCGGTGGGCCGAGGCGTTCGCCGGCTGCTGCCGCGGGGTGCTGGGCGGCGAGGCGGAGGTCGCGTGGGCCGGGGAGGAGGCGCGGGGGGAGCGGACGACCTGGGTCGACGTGCACGCCCTCGGCGCCGACGCCGACTTCCTGCGCGAGCGGTCGCGGCGGCCGGACGTCGCCGGGCGGATGGCGGCCCTGCGCGAGCAGATCGGCGGCGCGGACCGCGAGATCGTGGTGCGGGTGGACCGCACCGAGTTGTCGAAGAACATCGTCCGCGGGCTGCTCGCGTACCGGCGGCTGCTGGAAGCGCGGCCGGAGTGGCGCGGGCGGGTGGTGAAGCTGGCGTTCGCGTATCCGTCGCGGCAGGACCTGGCCGTGTACCGGGACTACACCGCCGAGGTACGCCGCCTCGCCGCGGAGATCAACGAGGCGTACGGGACGGACGGCTGGCAGCCGGTCGTGCTGCACGTCGAGGACGACTTCGCCCGCTCGCTCGCCGCGTACCGGCTGGCCGACGTGGCGCTGGTCAATCCGCTGCGGGACGGGATGAACCTGGTCGCGAAGGAGATCCCGGTGGTCTCGGACGACGGCTGCGCGCTGGTGCTGTCCCGGGAGGCCGGCGCGTACGCGGACCTCGCCGAGGACGCGCTCGTGGTGCACCCGTACGACGTGGAGGCCACGGCGGACGCGCTGCACGCGGCGCTGACGATGCCGCGCGACGAGCGTGCCCGGCGGACGAAGCGGCTGGCGGCGGCGGCCACGGCGCTGCCGCCGCAGGCGTGGTTCCTCGCGCAGTTGGACGCGCTGCGGGCGTAGCCGGCGGTACGGGCCGCGCCGCCCTCAGCGGCGCGCGGTACGGGCCGCGCCGCCCTCAGCGGCGGTGGCGCTCCTGGAAGCGGGCCGCCTTCGCGCGGTTGCCGCACCCCTCCATCGAGCACCAGCGGCGGCGGCCGTTCTTGCTGACGTCGTAGAACCACAGCACGCACTCGGGGTTCGCACAGCCGCGGACCCGCTCCGGGTGCTCCTCGTAGAGCCGGACCAGATCGGCCGCGGCGACCCAGGCCGGCAGCCACGCGGGGTCGTCCACGACGATCTCCGAGGTGGCCCGGCCGGCGCGCAGCAGGGGGCGGCGGGCGCCGTGGGCCAGTATCTCGTCGAGCGGCTGCTCGTCGCCGTCGAGGGCGGCGCGCAGGGCGGCGCGGGCGGTGGTCAGCGGCCCGGGGCTGCGGAGTCCGCGGGGTCCGCGGGGTCCGCGGGGTCCGCGGGGTCCGCGGCTGCGGAGTCGGCGGGGTCCGGGGCTCCGAGCCCGACGGCGCGGGGCTGCGAAGCCTGACGGCCAGGGGCTACGTGCCGAGGGCCGTTGCCAGGGCCGTCAGGAGGTCCACCACGCCCTGCGGTCCCTCGACCGTCAGGTCCGCGCGGTCCGCCAGCGTGTCCGCGCCCTCGCCCGTCGTCGCCGCGCTGCACACCAGCAGCCCGGCGACGCCCTCCGGGCGCAGCGCGTCCACGGCGTCGTAGGCGGCGAGGTCGCCGAGGTCGTCGCCGGCGTAGAGGACGGTGCGGGCGCCGGTCTCGCGGGTCAGGGCGGTGAGGGCGCGGCCCTTGTCCATACCCGGGGGGCGGAGTTCGAGGACGAAGCGGCCCGGTTCGACCACGAGGCCGTGGGCCGCCGCCAGGTCGTCCAGCGGCTTGCGCAGCGCGTCGGCGGCCTCGGCGGGGTGGTCGGCGCGGCGGGTGTGGACGGCGACGGCGCGGCCCTTGTCCTCGATCCACGTGCCCCGCCAGGCGCCCGCCGCCTCCAGCACACCCGGCAGTTCGGCCTGCACCGCCGCGACGCCGGGGTGCGGGTCGGGCGCGCGGAGGGTGCCGGTGGCGGCGTCCCACTGCTCGTCGCCGTAGTGGCCGAGGACGCGCAGGTGGGCCAGCCCCTCGACGCCGGCGAAGCCGCCGTACCGTACGGCCACGGCGGCGGGCCGGCCGGTGATGACGGCGACGGTCCCCATGCGCGGCGCGACCCGGGCCAGCGCGGGTACGGCGCCGGGGTGGGCCCGCGCGGAGTCCGGGTCGGAGACGATCGGGGCGAGGGTGCCGTCGAAGTCGAAGGCGACGAGGGCCTGCTCCGGGTCGGCGAGGAGCGCCGCGAGGCCGGCGCGGCCCGCCTCGGTACGCGGAACGGGGAGCTGTGCTGCGGAGGTGCTGCCCATGTCCAGGACCCTACCGGCCCGGGGTAACGTGCAGGGCATGTCGGAGGGTGCGCTGACCGAGCGGGACTTGGCGGTGCTCGCGCTGGAGAAGCGCGCGTGGCCGGGTCCGGGGGCGAAGGAGCGGGCGATCCGGGAGCGCCTGGGGCTCTCCCCGACGCGGTACTACCAGGTGCTCAACGCGCTCCTGGACGACCCGCGCGCGCAGGAGCACGACCCGGTGACGGTCAATCGGCTGCGCCGCGTCCGGCAGGCCCGCCGCGACGCCCGGGAGGGCTGACGCGCGTTCGCGCTCCCCCGGTCCGGGTGGGCTGCGGGGTCCGCGCGGTCCGTACGGGCGGCACAGGAGGACGACAGGAGGACGAGGGGCGGGTCACTCCTCCGTCGTGGAGGCCGACTCCGCGATGCTCTGGAGGTTCGTCAGCACCCGCTCCGGCGGCTCGCCGCCCGCCTCGGCCGCCTTGCCTATCTGCTTCTTCAGCTCCGCGTTGACCCGCGCCCACGAGGTCTTGTTGTCCGGGTAGAAGACCGCGGTCTGGAGCTGGTCCAGGAACGGCTGCAGGTCCTTGCGGCCCTGGCTCAGCTTGTCCACACCGGAGACCGTCGTCGGCAGCAGGTCGTAGCGCTGCGCGAACTTCAGCACGTTGGTGTCGTCGAAGAGGACGTCGAGGAACTTGCCGATCTGGGAGCGGTTGCCGTTGGCCTTGAACGCCATGATCCAGTCGGCGACGCCCATCGTCGACTCCGAGGGCCCGTCGCGTCCGGGCAGCTTCAGGGCGATGCCGAAGTCGACCTTCTCGCGGCGCAGGTTCTGCATCAGCGTCGGGTGGCCGAAGATCATGCCGACGTCGCCCTTGACGAAGTCGGCGAAGGCCGTGCGTCTGTTGGTCTCGGAGGGCGCGGCGTAGGTGAGGCCGGCGCCGACGAGGTTGTCGCGTATCCAGTTGAAGGTGTGGATGTTCTGCTCGGAGTCGATCGTGTAGCTGCCGACGTCGTCCGTGTACGCGCCGCCGCCGCTGATCATCCACATCAGCGTCTCGCCCTGGGCCTCCTCGGGGCCGAGCGGGAGCGCGTACGGGACCTTCACGCCGGTGTCCTTGAGCGCCTGCGCGACGTCGAGGAGTTCGTCCCAGTCCTCGGGCGCGTCCTCGGGGTCGGTGCTCAGACCCGCGTCCTCGAAGAGGGACTTGTTGTAGAACAGCAGCCGCGAGCTGGAGACGAAGGGCATGCCGTACTGGACGCGGTTGACCTCGCCGGCGGCGGCGAGGCTCGGTACGAAGTTGGCCTGGGTGGGGATGGAGAGCAGTTCGTCGGTGCTGTAGAGCATGTCGCGGGAGCTGTACTCGGCGTACGGGCCCATCTGCGCGATGTCCGGCGGGTTGCCGTCCTTCACCATCTTGTCGACCTTGGCGTCGATGTCCTCCCACGGGATGATCTCGATGTCGACCGAGATCCCCGGGGTGTCGTTGGAGAACTTCGCCGCCAACTGCTCCCAGTAGCGCCGGGCGGTGTCGGACTCGCCCGTGCCGTACTCGGCGGCCACCAGCTTCAGCGTGACATCGCCGCCGCCACTGCCGTCCCCGCACGCGCTCAGCGGCAGGGCCGCCGCTCCCGCGGCACCGGCCGCCGCCTTCAGAAATCCACGCCGCTGCACAGCTTTAGCCCACCTTCAGAATCATCTGAGAGGGCCGAGTCTGTCCGGAGCGCCCCTCTCAGGTCTACACCAGACGGATATCACTTCCGTAACCACGTCCCCCCTTCCTGCCATTGCCGCACGGGGTACCGGGCTGATAGGGAAGCGACGAGCTGAACCGCACACCAACGGTCGCGGAACAGCACGAAAGCGCGCACGATCGCAACGGTGCGCGTGGCGACGTACGTCCACGAGCACAACCAGGGAGCCGCACCTCATGGCAGCCGCAGAACCGTCCCGCACCGCCGCCGAGATAGCCACCCAGCCGAGCTGCTGGCGCCGAGCCCGGCAGGAGGCGGCGGCCGTCACCGGGCTGCCGCAGCCCGGGGAGAGGGTCGCGGTGGTCGGCTGCGGCACCTCGTGGTTCATGGCGCAGGCGTACGCCGGGCTGCGGGAGGCGGCGGGCCAGGGACACACCGACGCCTACGCCGCCTCGGAGTTCCCGGCCGGGCGGCGGTACGACCGGATGGTGGCGATCACCCGGTCCGGGACGACCACCGAGGTGCTGGACCTGCTGGCCGCGGTACGGAACGACGCCGCCGGGACCGCGACGACCGCCCTCACGGCGGACGCGGAGACGCCCGTCGCCACGGCCGCTGACGCGCTGGTCACGCTGGCGTACGCGGACGAGGAGTCGGTGGTGCAGACCCGGTTCGCGACGACGGCGCTGGCGCTGCTGCGCGCCGGCCTCGAACTGCACGGGCCGCCCGCGGCGGGTGTGAAGTCCGTCACGGACGCCGCGGTCGACGCCGAGTTGGCGGTGACGCAGCCGCTGCCGAAGGAGCTGGCGGCGGCGGTGCAGTGGACGTTCCTGGGCCGGGGCTGGACCTGCGGTCTGGCGGCGGAGGCGGCGCTGAAGATGCGCGAGGCGGCCGGCGCGTGGACGGAGAGCTACCCGGCGATGGAGTACCGGCACGGGCCGATGGCGATCACCGGCCCCGGGCGGGCGGTGTGGCACTTCGGCGAGCTGCCCGAGGGGCTGGCGGCGGACGTCGGCCGGGTCGGCGGCCACCTGAGCGCGGAGTCGACGGCGCGCGGGCTCGACCCGATGGCGGACCTGGTACGGGCCCAGCGGCTGGCGGTGGCCGTGGCGGAGGCGAAGGGGTACGACCCGGACCGCCCCCGGAACCTGACGCGCAGCGTCGTCCTGCGATAAGGCCGTGCGGCCGGCCTTCGGGACGGCGCATGCGGCGGGGCGGCACCGCGGAAGGGCGCTGACGCGGGCGGCCCGCGGAAAACACACGGCCGTGCGTCACGCGGCGACGCACGGCGGAGGGCCCGGCGGGGTGCGGCCGGCGTGCAGCGGGGGAGCCCGCGGTCGGCGTCCGGGGGTTCAGCGGGGGCACTCACCCGGATACCGGGGGAAACCGGACCCGTCATCGCGACTGGACTAGACCTCTCGCCTCTTTACGGGCGAGACTGTCCCCCGTGAGACACGTCATCGCCCTCGATGTGGGCGGCACCGGCATGAAAGCCGCCCTCGTCGGGGCGGACGGCGCGCTGCTCCACGAGACGCGCCGGCCGACCCCCCGCGAGGCGGGTCCCGAGGCCGTCGTCGCCGCCGTGCTCGACTTCGCGGCCGAGCTGCGGGACATCGGCGTGGAGAAGTACGGCGAGCCGGCCGTCGCGGCCGGCGTCGCGGTGCCCGGGATCGTGGACGACGCCGAGGGCGTCGCGGTGTTCTCGGCGAACCTCGGCTGGCGTGACGTACCGTTCCGCCGCCTCCTCGGCGAGCGGCTGGCCTGCCCCGTCGCCGTCGGCCACGACCTGCGCACCGGCGGGCTCGCCGAGGGCCGGCTCGGGGCCGCGCGCGACGTGGACCGGTTCCTCTTCATCGCCCTCGGCACCGGCATCGCCGCCGCCATCGGCATCGAAGGACGCATCGAGCCCGGCGCCCACGGCGGCTCCGGCGAGATCGGCCACGTCGTCGTACGCCCCGACGGGCCGCCCTGCGGCTGCGGGCAGCGCGGCTGCCTGGAGCGGCTGGCGTCCGCCTCCGCGGTCGGCGAGGCGTGGGCCACCGCCTGCGGCGACCCCGGCGCGACCGCCGCGGACTGCGCCCGGGCCGTCGAGGCCGGCGACCCGCTGGCGGAAGCCGTCTGGCAGGACGCCGTCGACGCCCTCGCCGGCGGTCTGATCACCGGCATCACCCTGCTCGACCCCCGCCGGATCGTCGTCGGCGGCGGCCTCGCCGAGGCCGGCGACACCCTGTTCGTACCGCTCACGCGCGCCGTCCGGGCGCGCCTCACGTTCCAGACATTCCCCCAGATCGTCCCGGCGGAGCTCGGAGACGCCGCCGCCTGCCTGGGCGCCGGGCAGCTCGCCTGGGACCTACTCGCCACGGAGGTAACCGCCTGATGCGGGATTCGATGCGGGAGGGCGGCACGGTGCTCACCGGCGCCCGTGTGGTCCAGCCGGCCGGCACCGTAGAGGACGCCCGGCTCACCGTCGCGGACGGCCGGATCGCCTCGGTGGCACCGCAGGCCGGCCCGGCACGGCCCGGCACGGCACCGCAGGCCCCCGGCGGGCCGCGGGACGACGGCGGGCCCGCGGCCCTCGACCTCTCCGGGCACTGGATCGTCCCCGGCTTCGTCGACATCCACGTGCACGGCGCCGGCGGCGCCTCCTTCTCCGGCGGCACCCACGAGCAGGCCCGCACCGTCATCGACACCCACCGCGGCCACGGCACCACCACCATGCTCGCCTCCACCGTCACCGGCGACCTGGACGACCTCGCCCGGCAGGCCGGCGTCCTCGCCGAGCTGGCCGAGGACGGCGAGCTGGCCGGCATCCACTTCGAGGGCCCGTTCATCTCCCCGCACCGCTGCGGCGCCCACCAGCCCTCGCTGCTGCGCGACCCCGCGCCCGCCGACGTGCGCAAGCTCGTCGAGGCCGGCCGCGGGCAGACCCGGATGCTCACGCTCGCGCCGGAGCTGCCGGGCGGCCTCGACTCCGTACGCCTTCTCGCCGACAGCGGCGTCATCGCCGCCGTGGGCCACACCGACTCCTCGTACGACGCCGTGCAGGAGGCCGTCGCGGCCGGCGCCACCGTCGCCACCCACCTCTTCAACGCCATGCCCGCGCTCGGCCACCGCTCGCCGGGTCCTGTCGCCGCGCTGCTGGAGGACGAGCGGGTCACCGTCGAGCTGATCAACGACGGCGTGCATCTGCACCCCGCGGTACTGCAGTTGGCGTTCGGGACCGCGGGGGCGGGCCGGGTCGCGTTCATCACCGACGCGATGGGCGCCGCCGGCATGGGCGACGGCCGCTACCCGCTCGGCCCGATGGAGGTCGACGTGCGGGACGGCGTGGCCCGGCTGGTCGACGGCGGGTCGATCGCGGGCTCCACGCTGACGCTGGACACCGCGTTCCGCCGGGCGGTCACCGTCGACGGTCTGCCGGTCGGGGACGTCGTGGCGGCGCTGTCGGCGACGCCGGCGAAGGTGCTGGGCGCGTACGACCGGATCGGCTCGCTGGAGCCCGGAAAGGACGCGGACCTCGTCGTGTTCGACGACCGGTTCGCTCTCGTCGGGATCATGCGCAAGGGTGCGTGGATCGTCGAACCCGGTAGCTGAGGCGCGCCGGCGGCGGCGCGCGCCGTCGACGGCGCTCAAGCACCATGGCAGGATCTTTCGCGCATATGTTCCTCACCGTCACACTCAATCTGGCACTCGACGTCACGTACCGGGTGCCGCGGCTGCGCGCCCACGCGTCGCACCGCGTCACCGACGTCACGGAGCGGCCCGGCGGCAAGGGCCTGAACGTGGCCCGCGTGCTCGCCGCGCTCGGCCACCCCGTCACCGTCACCGGCCTCGCCGGCGGCCCCACGGGCGCGCAGGTCCGCGCGCTGCTGGCCGCGGAGTCGGCTGGAGTGACCGACGCGCTCGTCTCCGTCGCGGGCAACACCCGCCGCACGGTCGCCGTCGTGGACGGCAGTACGGGCGACACCACCCAGCTCAACGAGGCGGGGCCCGAGGTCACCGCCGACGAGTGGGCGGTGTTCCTCGACGCGTACGCGTCGCTCCTCAAGGGCTCCGGCACGGGCACAGGCACCGGCGAAGGCCCCGCACCCGTGCGGGCCGTGGCGCTCTGCGGCAGCCTGCCGCCCGGGGTGCCCGTGGACGCGTACGCCGAGCTGGTGCGCGCCGCGCACGCCGCCGGCGTGCCCGTACTCCTCGACACCAGCGGCGAACCGCTGCGCCACGGCGTCGCCGCGGGACCCGACCTCGTCAAGCCCAACGCCGAGGAGCTGGCCCAGCTCACCGGCGACACCGAGCCGCTGCGCGCCGCCGACGACGCCCGCCGCCGCGGCGCCCACGCCGTCGTCGCCTCGCTCGGCGCCGACGGACTGCTCGCCGTCACCGCCGAAGGCACCTGGCGCGCCGCACCGCCGCGGCACGTGCCGGGCAACCCCACCGGCGCCGGCGATTCCGCCGTCGCCGGCCTGCTCTCCGGGCTCGCCGAGGGCCTGGACTGGCCCGCCCGGCTCGCCCGCGCGGTGGCGCTGTCCGCGGCGACCGTCGCCGCGCCCGTGGCGGGCGAGTTCGACACCGCCGTCTACGCGGAGACGCTGCCGCGCACCGAGATCACGTCGGGCCGCGGTGCGGCCCGGGATGGGGCCTGAAGATGCCACTCACGACCACCGGCGAACTCGTCGCCGCCGCCCGCGCCGCGGGCCACGGCGTGCCCGCCTTCAACGTCATCACGCTGGAGCACGCCGAGGCGATCGCCGCCGGCGCGGAGGCCGCGGGCGCGCCCGCGGTGCTGCAGATCTCGGAGAACGCCGTACGGTTCCACGGCGGCCGGCTCACGCCGATCGCCGCCGCGACGGCGGCCGTGGCGCGCTCCTCGTCCGCGCAGTTGTCGCTGCACCTGGATCACGTCGTCTCCCCGGAACTGCTGCGCTCCGCGCACGGTCTTGGCTTCAGCTCGGTGATGTTCGACGCCTCCAAGCTGTCGTACGCCGACAACGTCAAGGCCGCCGCGGAGGCGGTGCGCTGGGCGCACGAGCACGGCATCTGGATCGAGGCGGAGCTGGGGAAGGTCGGCGGCAAGGAGGGCGAGGCGCCCCTCGACGCGCACGCGCCGGGGGTGCGGACGGACCCGGACGAGGCAGTCGCGTACGTCAGGGACACCGGGGTCGACGCGCTGGCCGTCGCGGTGGGTAGCTCGCACGCGATGACCGAGCGCACGGCGGCGCTCGACCACAAGCTGATCGGCCGGCTGCGGGCCGCGGTCGCGGTGCCGCTGGTGCTGCACGGCTCGTCCGGGGTACCGGACGAGGAGCTGCGGCAGGCGGTGGCCTCGGGGATGGTGAAGATCAACGTCGGTACGGCCCTGAACACCGCGTTCACCGGCGCCGCCCGCGCCCATCTGGACGCGCACCCAGATGTGGTGGACCCGCGCAAGTACCTGGCGCCGGGGCGGGACGCGATGGCCGCGACCGTGCGGCGGTTCCTGGAGGTCGTCGGCGGCTGACGGAGCGGGGACGGCGACGGGCCCGTAGCGGCGCTACGGGCCCGGACGTACCGGCGCTACGGCACCGGAAAGCGCTACGACGAGACCTGGCCCTCCTTGAGCTCCACCTTGCTGATCGCGCTCTGGCATTCCTTGTTGCCCGACTCGCAGGACAGCTTGATCTCGTTGGCGCCCTCTTCCAGGGAGATCCACGAGTAGGTCCGGGTCCAGCCCGCCAGCCAGTCGTTCTTCTTCGCCTTCGCGAAGTTCTCCAGGTTCAGCGCCCGGCCCTCCGCCTCACCGTTGATGGTGAGGGTGAGTTCGGCGTCCTTGCCCGGCACGCTGTAGTCGACGAAGAGCGTGTACTCCCCCGCCTCGCTGACCTCGGGCTTCCAGGTGGCGGACGCGCCCTCCTTCTCCAGGCCGTGGACGTACGGGCCGTCCTCGGAGACGTTCGTGTCGCTGCCGACGACCGCGCCGCCGGCCAGCGCCAGCTTCGCGCCCTCCTCGGTGGGCGGGGCGGTCGGGTCCTTCTCGGGCTTGTCGTCGCCGTTCTTGGGCCCGTCGTCGCCGTCGGGGCTGGGGGCGACGGACTCCGAGTCGCCGCCGCCGACGTCCGAGTTCTCCCCGTCGCCGCTGAAGAGCACCGCGGCGACGATGGCGATGACCACCGTGGCGACCACGGCGACCGCGCCGAGCATCAGCCCGTTCCGCCCGCTGCCGCGGCCGCGGCGGGGGCCCTCGCCGGGGTCACCCGGCGGGAAGGACGGGGGCTGCGGCGGGGGGCCGCCGTAGGTCTCGGGCGCGGCGTAGTGCGGGCTGGGGCTGGACTGCCCGTACGGATACGCCTGCTGGGGCGGCACCTGGTGCGCGGCCTGCTGGCCGCCGTACGTCCGCTCGCCGACGGCCCTGACCTGGGTGTACGACGTGCGCGGCACACCCGGGGCGGGGGCCGTGCCCTCCCCCGGTCCCGGCACCGGCGCGGCACCGCCCTCGGGGCGGTACAGATGGGCGAAGGGGTCGTCGTCCTCGGGCGGCGTGCCCGCACCGTGGTTGCCGGCCGTCATCTCCCTCTCACTCCCTGGTGGGCGTTGCGTCCCGGCCGGCGGACCGCCGGCCAGGGGGCGAGCCTACCCCGTCCGGAGCAGTACCCGAGCGTTCCTTCTGTCGACTGTGGACGAAGCCACGACGGCCGCCTGTGGACGACCGGGGGCCGCGGGGCGGCGCCGCCCCGGGCCCGTACCACCGCCACTAGCCTGCCCGGCGGTGCGAGCGGCCCTGCGAGCGGGCCCGCTTCTCGCGGTACATGAGCTGGTCCGCCGAGCTGAGGATCTCCTCCGTCGACATCCCGCACATCGCCCAGCCGGTGCCGATGCTCGCGCCCACGCGCACCCCCCGGCCGTCGACGCGGATCGGCGGGATGATCGCGTTCCGCAGCCGCACCGCCAGGTCCTCGGCGCCGCCGGGCGTCAGGCCGTCGGCGAGCACCACGAACTCGTCGCCGCCGAGCCGCGCGACGGTATCGCCGTCGCGGACCGCGTGGGTCAGCCGCTGTGCGACGGCGATGAGCACGGCGTCGCCGGTGTTGTGCCCGAAGCGGTCGTTGATGGACTTGAAGCCGTCGAGGTCGCAGAAGAGCACCGCGAGCCCCTTGCCCCCGGACTCCCCGCCGCCCTCGGGGGCCATCGCGTGCACATGGTGCTCGTAAGGACCGGGTCCTGCCCACTGCTCCTCGGCACCGTCCGTCCCGAAGCCGTGCCCGTTGCTGTCGACCTCGCCGGGGACAGGACCGGCGCCGACGATGGCCCGGCCGCGCGGCCCCGGCAGCCCGGCGGCGGAGTGGCTGACGGCGCCCGTGTACAGCTCCGGCGGCCGGTCGCAGAGCCGGGCGGTGAGCCGGGCGCGCAGTTCGGCGGCGTTGGGCAGGCCGGTGAGCGAGTCGTGGCTGGCGCGGTGCGCGAGCTGCGCCTCGTGGCGCTTGCGCTCCTCGATGTCCTCGACGTGGGTGAGGAGGTAGCGCGGGCCGTCGGCGGCGTCGGCGACCACCGAGTTGCGCAGGCTCGCCCACACGTACGTGCCGTCGCGGCGGGCGAGGCGCAGTTCGGCCTTGCCGCCCTCGGCGAAGGTGCGCAGCAGGGTGCCGACGTCCTCGGGGTGGACCAGGTCGGAGAACGACAGCCGGCGCAGGCTGGAGGGCTGGCGGCCCAGGAGCCGGCACAGCGCGTCGTTCGTACGGATCAGCCGCCCGTGGTCGTCGCCGCCCATCTCGGCGACGGCCATGCCGCTGGGCGCGTACTCGAAGGCCTGGCGGAAGCTCTCCTCGCTGGCGCGGAGCGCCTGCTGCTCGCGCTCCAGACGCACCAGCGCGCGCTGCATGTTGGCCCGCAGCCGGGCGTTGGTGATCGCTATGGCGGCCTGCGAGGCGTACATCTGCAGGGCCTCGCGCCCCCAGGGTGTCGGCACCCGGCCGTTGGCCGGCTTGTCGACGGACAGGACGCCGAGCAGCTCGCGGCCGGCGTCGTAGATCGGTGCGAAGAGGCGGTCGCCGGTGACCCAGTCACCGGGGGCGGAGGGCGGCGGGACGACGGGGTGGGTCTGCGGCACCGCGTCGTCGTCGAGCACCCAGCCTTCGCTGTGGGGTATGTAGCGCAGCTCGCCCCACTCGACGCCCATGTGGAGCCGGCGTTCCCACGCCTCGCGCGGGCCGACCCGGCCCGCCATGATCGCCTCGGCGGTCGGATCACCGCCGACGGCGGCGACGACGAGATCGCCGTCGGGCCGTACGAGGTTCACCGCGGACACCTCGTACCCGAGGGCGACGAGCCCGTCCGCGACGCTCTGGAGAGTGTCGGCGAGGCTGCGCGTCTGATTCAGGTCCGCGAGGACCGAATGCAGCCGGCGCAGGCTCGCCAGCCTTACGTAAGGTTCGGCCTCCGTCTCCATACCTGCCCTCCCGTCTCGCCCCGACCTCGGCGGAAGACCCCCGCGTGGAATTTCATCCAACGACACGGCCACTGAATCACAGCCAGCTCTTCGGCGGGTACACAGGGTCAACATTGGATGGCCTCTGTGACTCAAGTCACAGGGTGGGAAGGTGTTAACCGGCGTGCGGCCAAGAGTCGCACGCCGGTCCGCGCGAGCTTCGCGCCGGGTGAGGCGGAAGGGGCCGTACGGCGGGGTCCGTGGGGGGCCCGCGGCAGGTGGGGCGGGACGGAGACCTAGGACTCCGCTCCGCCCTCGGCCCGATGCCCGGGGCCCGTCCGCCCCGTTACGGTTCGAAGCGTGCTGCATGAGACGCAAACGGTGGACCATCCTGTTGGGGTGAGCGACGAGCAGTTCCGGGCGGCCATGAGCCGGCTGGCCGCGGGCGTGGTGCTGGTCACCGCGTACGACCCGGACCCCGGCCTGAACGGCGAGGACGTCGGGATGACGGCGACCGCGTTCCTGTCGGTGTCCCTGGACCCCCCGCTGGTGATGGTCAGCGTCCGCAACGGCTCCCGCATGGACGAACTGCTGACGGAGCGCGAGGAGTGGGCGGCGTCGGTGCTCTCCGAGAGCCAGCGGCACATCGCCGGACGGTTCGCGATGAAGGGGCGGATCAGCGACCGGCTGCTGTTCGACGACATCCCGTACACGCGTGGCGAGGTGACGGGGTGCGCGCTGGTGGGCGGGGCGCTGGCGACGGTGGAGTGCAGGACGGAGCAGCGCGTGGTGGCGGGGGACCACACGCTGGTGATCGGGCGGGTGCTGAGCGCGACGCAGCCCAGCTCCGACGGGAGCCCGCTGACGTACTTCCGGGGGCGGTACCGGACGTTGGGCTGAGCCTTCGCACCTTCGCGTTGGCGACGGGCGGGAGCGAGGGACTCGGCGGGAGACGGCCGAGCTGTCACTGGCCCCAGCCGCGGCCCGTGCGGCCGCGCTTGACGTCGGACCGCTGCTTCTTCTCCCGCAGCCTGCGCTCGTTGACCCCCCGCGGGACCTTCCGCTTCCGCCGCGGCGCGGGCGGCGGCGCCGTGGCCTCCGCGAGCAGCGCGGCGAGCCGTACGGCGGCCGTCTCGCGGTTGCGCCACTGCGACCGGTGCTCGCTCGCCCGGACCACGACGTGCCCGTCGACGAGCCGGTCCGCGAGCCGCTCCAGGGCCCGCTCCTTCCACACGGGCGGCAGCGACTGCGTACCCGCGAGATCGAAGCGGACCTCGGCCTGGGTGTCGCTGGTGTTCACGTGCTGACCGCCCGGCCCGGAGGAACGCGAGAAACGCCACAGCAGCTCGGCCTCCGGCAGGACGACCGAGCCGCGGATGCGGTAGGGACCGGACATGTCTCCCATGATCCCGCGCGGATGTTCGACCTGTCACGTCGTTTGCGCCACCCGGGAGTCGCCCGGAAGTGGCGGGGGTACGGTGCGTGGAACCGGGTGGGGCACACCGGCGTTGTGGTCCGTAGACGTGGCTCCGGCACGTGGAGCCAGAACCAGGAGGGGACTCCCCATGCCCGTAAGCCTGTCCAAGGGCGGCAACGTTTCGCTCACCAAGGAAGCCCCCGGGCTGACCGCCGTCACGGTCGGTCTCGGCTGGGACGTCCGCACCACGACGGGAGTGGACTTCGACCTGGACGCGAGCGCCATCGCGGTGAACGCCGAAGGCCGGGTCTTCTCCGACCAGCACTTCATCTTCTTCAACAACCGGCAGTCGCCGGACCAGACGATCGTGCACACCGGTGACAACGTCACCGGCGAGGGCGCGGGCGACGACGAGCAGATCAAGGTCAACCTCGCCGGCCTGCCGCCCGAGATCGACAAGATCGTCTTCCCGGTCTCGATCTACGACGCCGAGACCCGCAGCCAGAACTTCGGCCAGGTGCGCAACGCGTTCATCCGCGTCGTGAACCAGGCCGGGGAGGCGGAGATCGCCCGCTACGACCTCACCGAGGACGCGGCGACGGAGACCGCGATGGTCTTCGGCGAGCTGTACCGCAACGGCGCGGAGTGGAAGTTCCGCGCGGTGGGCCAGGGCTACGCCTCGGGCCTGTCGGGCATCGCCCAGGACTTCGGCGTCAGCGTCTAAGCCGACGGGATCCGCGGGACATCCGCATACACGGAGTGGCCCGCCGCGCGGGAGCGCGGCGGGCCACTCGTGTTCTTGGGGTCAGAACTCGGCAGTGTCCAGTTCGAAGTCGAACGGCTTCGGCAGCGTGATCTTCTCACCGAGCGTCGCGCTCTCGCTGCGGGCGTACTGCCCTGCCTTCGGCCTGCTGAACACCGAGACGATGCCCGCTTCGCGATCGATGAGCAGATAGAGGGGGATCCCAGCGCGGGCATATCCGCGAAACTTCTTCAAGCGGTCGTTGCGGGCTGTGGACTTCGAGGTGACTTCGGCGACAAGCAAGACGGGATCGGGATCGTGCCACTCAAGTTCGGCCTGGAACGCCCGCTTGGGGGCGACCACCAGATCAGGGATGACCCGGAGGCTGGGATCGGGACCGGAAAGTTTCAGGCCGATTCCGTGGTATATCCGAACATCTCTACGATGGTCGCGAACCTGCTCGTGCATCCCGGAGACGAAGTCTTCGTGCTCAGCATTGGCCGGAGGTGTCACGTGGATTTGCCCCTCGATCAGCTCCACGCGCCATCCCCTGGGGACAGCCGCGCTTGCTGCGAAGAAGGCGTCCTCGACCGGGTGGTTTGCAGGCACGAGCACCTCGCGCTCAGGAATCGTCAATGCCATGGGTGTCCTCCTTCGTCGAAAGGACGCTCTCAGCGTATGCGAGCCGACGCGGCAGAATGAGGCGCCGTTTCACCCGAACGGGTGTTCAGTGACATTTCTGCAGGTCATCCGCCGTCATCCACCGCCCGGACCGCCACCCCCACCTGCGCGGCGAAGACCGGGGCCAGGGCAAGCAGTTGCTCGGGGCTGATGACCGCGCCGGCCAGGCGGTCCACGCCTCGTTCGAGGGTCAGCTCCGAGGCACCGCGCAGGTCGACGTCCGTCAGGCGGGCGCCGGAGAGGTCCGCGCGCTGGATCGCGCAGCCCTCGAACGCCACCCGCTCCAGCCGGGCGTCGCCGAAGTCCGGCTCCGCCAGCACGCAGTCCTCGAACACGACGTCCGTCAGCCGCGCCCCGCGCAGGTTCAGGAAGTCCGCCTTGCCGCCGCGCACCACCACCCGCTCCAGCGTCGCCCCGTGCAACTGCACGCCGCCCAGCCGGGTGTCCGTCAGCTCCACGTCCCGCAGCGTCGCCCCCGCCAGGTCCGTCCCCGCGCCGCGCACCTCCTCCAGCACCGAGTCGATCAGCCGCGCGCTCGGCAGCCGCGCCGCGTCCAGCACGCAGCGGCGCAGCGCGCAGTCCATGAAGCGCGCCCCCGCGCCGTCCGCCCCCGTCAGGTCGAGCCCGGCGAACTCCAGCGCGTCGTAGTCCCCGTCGGGCTCCAGGTCCGCCGCCCCGTACGTCCCCGCGGCGCCCTCCTCCCCCGCCCCGTACCGCTCCAGGGACGCCGGGAGCCGCACCGTGGGCCGCCGCGGCGCCTTGACCGTCTTCCGCCTCGTCATGCGCCCCATCGTGACCTACGGCACTGACACCGCACCCGATGTCACATTCCATGCCCCCGTCTTCGTCCTGTGATCAGAACGGCAATACCGCAGGTGAGGAGCACCACATGCGACGGATCTCCGTCATCGGCGGCGGGCTGGCCGGGCTCACCGCCGCCATCACCGCCGCCGAGGCAGGCGCCCGCGTCACCCTGTACGAGGCGCACCACACCGTCGGGGGGCGCGCCCGTACCGCCGACGGGCCCTACCGCACCAACGAGGGGCCGCACGCCCTCTACTACCGCGGCCCGCACTGGGCCTGGCTCAAGCAGCGCCACCTCCTCGGCCCGCTCGCCCCGATCCCGCCCCTGGAGGGCTCCCGGTTCCGCTTCCGCCGCGACGGCCGGCTGCGGAAGGTGCCGCCGGCCGCGATGCTGCGCCTGGTCCGCCGCCGCGAGGCGCCCGTGGACCGCGACTTCCACGGTTGGGCCGCGGAGATCGCAGGCGAGGCCGGCGCCCGGGCCGCCGCCCACTACAGCGCCGTCGCGATCTTCCATCACGACCCGGGCTCCCTGTCCGCCGCCTTCGTCCAGGAGCGGCTGCGCCGCACCACCGCGCTGCCGCCCGAGGCGCACTATCCGGCGGGCGGCTGGGGTTCCGTCGTCGACCGGATGGCGAGCATGGCGTGGAACCTCGGGGTACGGATCGAGACCGGCACCCGCGTCGCCGAGCTGCCGCGGGGCGGCCCCGTCGTCGTCGCCACCTCGCTGCCCGCCGCCCGCGCGCTCCTCGGCGACGCGTCGCTGACCTGGCACTCGGGCCGTACGGCCCTCCTCGACCTCGCCGTGCGCGAGCGCCGCGGCGACGCCTTCGTCGTCTCCGACCTCGACGCTCCCGGCTGGGTGGAGCGTTTCTCCGCCGGGGACACGTCGCTGGCTCCGGCCGGCGAACAGCTCATCCAGAGCCAGGTGCCGGTGGCGCCCGGGGAGAACAAGACGGTGGGTGTCGCGCGCGCTGAGGAGCTGCTGGACCTGGGCTACCCGGGCTGGCGGGACCGTACGGTATGGCGCCGCGAGGCGCTGGCCGCGGGCCGCACGGGCGCGGTGGACCCGCCGGGCAGCACGTGGCGCGACCGGCCCGGGGTGGACCGGGGCGACGGGGTGTACCTGGCGGGGGACCAGGTGGCGGCGCCCGGGGTGCTGAGCGAGGTGGCGTTCGCGAGCGCGATCGAGGCGGTGCGGCTGGCGCTGCCGGCGGGGCGGCCGGCCGCGGCGGCGTAGCGAGGGCGGGGCGCGGGGGCGTGCGCGGCTCCGTGCGGCCCGAGGGCGGGACCGCTTGACCTGAAGTTCTGTTCAAGTTGTCTGCTGGCCTCATGCACGCCATACGACTTCACGCCTTCGGCCCCGCTGAGAACCTCGTCTACGAGAAGACCGACGACCCCGTGCCCGGCCCCGGCCAGGTCCGTATCGCCGTCGCCGCCGCCGGGGTGCACCTCCTCGACACCTTCCTGCGCGCCGGCGAGACCGGCGGCCCCATGCCGCCCCCCGACCTGCCCACGATCCCCGGCCGCGAGGTCGCCGGCACCGTCGAGTCCGTGGGCGACGGCGTCGACCCGGAGTGGCTGGGCCGCCGCGTCGTCGCCCACATCGGGCTCCGGCCGGGCGGCTACGCGGAGTTGACCGTCACCGAGGCCGAGCGGCTGCACGCGCTGCCCGACTCCCTCGACGCCGCGGAGGCCGTCGCCATGATCGGCACGGGGCGGACGACGATGGGCTTCCTGCACTTCGCGGAGGTGACGGCGGACGACGTCGTGATCGTCACGGCGGCGGCGGGCGGCGTCGGCTCGCTGCTGGTGCAGTACGCGCGGAACATCGGCGCGTACGCCGTGGGCCTGGCCGGCGGCCCGGAGAAGGTCGCGCGCGTACGGGACCTCGGCGCGGACACCGCCGCCGACTACACCGAGCAGGACTGGCCCGGCGCCGTACGCGCCGCCCTCGGCGACCGCCGGCCCACCGTGCTCCTCGACACCGTCGGCGGCACCGCCGCGCGCACGGCGGCAGACCTCCTCGCACCCGGCGGGCGGCACCTGGTGCTGGGCTGGTCGTCGGGGACGCCGCTGGAGTTCACGGAGGCGGAGCTGGCGGAGCGGGGCATCACGTCGGTCAACGTCCTCGGCCCCGACTGGCTCAGCCGCATCGGCGGCGACGACCCCCTGCGGCGGATGGAGGAGGCGGCGCTGACGGAGGCGGCCACGGGCCGCTGGACACCGCTGGTGCAGCGCTACCCGCTGGCACGGGCCGCCGAGGCCCACCGGGCGCTGGAGACGCGGGGGACGGTGGGGAAGGTCGTACTGGAGCCGTAGGACGGGCAGTCGGGCGGCAGAGCAGGCGGGTGCCGGAGGGGGAGGAGGGCTGGACGGCGGTCCGCGGGGTACGCCCGCGGACCGGCGTCCGGCCATGGCGCGGCGGCCACCCGGTACGCGTCACCCCCCGCCCGGTCCGCGCAGCCGCACCGCCGCGGCCGCCGCCGCGAGCGGGAACGCCGCCACCACCCCCAGCGCCGCCGCCAGGCCCGCCGCGTCCGCCAGCGTCCCCGCGGCTGCTGCCGTACGACGCCGCCGTCTGGCGCGCCACCGACCCCGGCGACCGGGCTGATGACCGCGCCCGTACGCACCGAGCACACCGACAAGCGCGGCTGCTGGGACTACTGGGAGTGCGAGCTGTCCGACGAGTGCGTCAACGGGTTCGCGGACCTCGCGCGGGCCCGGGTGCCGGTCGCGGCGCTGCGCGCGCCGACGGGCGATGAACCGGACCGGGCAGCGATCCACCGGCAGTTCCTGCGGCCGCGGGGGCTGCACGACGAACTGCGGGCGGTGCTCTTCCTTGAGCACTACGAGCCGGTCGCCGCGGCCGGAACACTGCGCACCCGGCCGTGACCTCCGCGGGGCAGGACGTACGGTGCAGATCGTGGATGTAGATCGAGAGGCCGGCGCCCCGGGCCCGGCGGAGCCGCGGCTGCGGCCGCCGCACCACCGGGTGGACCGCCGGGCCGTCGCCTGGTGGCGTACGCGACTGCTGCTTGCGGCGGCCGTGCCGGTCGCGGTGCTTGGGGTGCTGGGCGCGCTGATCGGTCCCGCCAGGTTCTGGCTGCTGGCGGTGGCCGCGGCGGTGGCGGCGGCGGGGCTGGCGGTGGGCACGGGGCTGCCGCGGTGGTACTACCGCGTGCACCGGTGGGAGGTCACGGACGACGCGGTGTACGTCCGTACCGGCTACTTCTGGGTCGACTCCCGGATCGCGCCGATGTCGCGGATCCAGACGGTGGACACCGAACGGGGGCCGCTGCAGCGGGCGTTCGGTCTCGCGGCGGTGACGGTGACGACCGCGTCGGCGAAGGGCGCGCTGCGGATCGAGGCGCTGGACCACGAGGAGGCGGCGGAGCTGGCGGAGCAGTTGGCGCTGGCGACGCAGAAGACCCCGGGGGACGCGACGTGACGGACGCGGTTACGGGTACGGGGCAGGGCGCGCCCGCGGAGCGGACCGCGACGCCCGCCGGCACACCGGACCCGGCGCCCGCAGCCCCGCGTACCCCCGCCCCTGCTTCTGCCCGGCCAGACCCCGCCCCGCCGGACCCGGCCACCGACTGGCGCCGCCTCGACCCCCGTTCCCTCCTCGTCACCGCCCAGCTCCTCCTCGGCGCCGCCTTCGGCGCCGGTGTCCCCGTCGGCGCCGGGCTCGCCGCGCACCTCGACGTCCGCGCCGCCGTGGCCTGGGTGCTGGCCGGGTCCGTGCTGCTCCTCGGCGGCGGGCTCGCCGTGGACGTGCTGCGGCTGCGCCACACCCGCTACCGCGTCGGCGCCGAGCGCGTCGAGCTGCGTACCGGCGTGCTGTTCACCAGCCGGCGCTCCCTCCCCCGCGACCGGATCCGCACCGTCGACCTCACCGCGCACCCCCTCCTCCGCCTCCTCGGGCTGGTCAAGGTCCGTATCGGCACCGGCGACCAGACCGCCGCGGGCGAGTCCGCGCTGCAACTGACGCCCGTGCGGCGCGCGGAGGGCGAGTCGCTGCGCCGCGCACTCCTCCGCCGGGACACGACAGCCGCACCGGCCGGCGACGACCCCCGGCTCGCCACCCTCTCCCCCGGCTGGATCCGCTACGCGCCCCTCTCCTTCCTCACCCCCCTCCTCGCGCTCACCGGCTGGGGCGCGGTGATGCAGGTCAGCCAGTGGTTCGGCGCGGAGGAGACGGTGGTCGACTGGGTACGGGACACGTTCAGCCCGCTGCCCGCGCTGTGGACGGTGCTGGCGCTGGGATCGATCGCGCTGGTGACCGGGTTCGTGGGGTCGCTCGGGCTGTGGACCGAGATGTGGTGGAACTACCGGCTGGAGCGCGAGCCGGACGGCACGCTGCGCGTCCGCCGGGGGCTGCTGACCACCCGGTCGATATCGCTGGAGGAGGCGCGGCTGCGCGGCGTCGACGTGGTCGAGCCGCTGGGGGTGCGGCTGTCGGGCGCGGCCCGGGTGGAGGCGATCGCAACGGGACTGTCCCGCAAGGACGGTGAGGACGACGACCTGAGCGCTCTGCTGCCCGCCGCCCCGCGCGCCGTCGTCGACGACGTGACGGCCCGGGTGCTCCGCGCGCCCGTCGCCCTGACCCGGCCGGAGCTGGCGCCGCATCCGCGGGCGGCGCTGGCGCGGCGGCTGCGGTGGTCGCTGGGCGCGGCGCTGGTGCCGGTGGCGGTGCTGGTGGCGCTGGGGGCGGCGCTGTCGGTACGGGGGCTTCTGTACGCGGGGGCGGTGGCGGCTGCGGTGCTGCTGCCGGCGGCGGCGCTGCTGGCGCGGGACGCGTACCGGAGCCTGGGGCACGGGCTGGCGGGGCCGTATCTGGTCGTACGCAGCGGCACCCTGCGGCGCTCGACGGTGGCGCTGCGGCGGGACGGGGTGGTCGGCTGGACGGTGCGGCAGTCGCTGTTCCAGCGGCGGGCGGGGCTGGTGACGCTGCGGGCGACGACGGCGGCGGGGGCGCAGGCGTACGCGGCGTACGACGTGGGGGAGGCGCAGGGGCTGCGGTTCGCGGCGGAGGCGGTGCCGGAGCTGCTGACGCCGTTCCTGGTCACGGGGGCCGGGGCGGAGGGCCCGGCGCCCGCCCCCGTACCCGCGGAGGGGGATGCGCCGTGACCAGTGCGCGCAGGGCGTCGTGAGCTGCGGGCAGATCACGTACGGGCCGCAGAGCGTCGAGGGCCCGAAGGGCCTGACGAGTTGCAGCGGCGGCAACGGGCAGTTCGCCGAGCTGGACGACAACAGCAAGGGCTGGCGCGTCAGCAGCAGACGGCTTCCCCGTGTAAGGTGACCGTCGCCGTGTTCGTCTACGGAGAGAGAAGAGAGAGGGAGGTGAGGTTGATGACCGCGCTCAAGGCCACCGTGCGCAGCGTCCGGGTCTCCCTCACGTCCCGGGCCGTGGCCTGACCTCTCTCCCACCCCCGCCCACGCCGGGAGCGTGAGCCCGCGGGGGCGTCCACGAACACGACCATCGAAACGGATCCACATCCATCATGGGCAACACCGGCAACACCTGGATCACGCGCGCCGAGACCCGCGCCGACATCCCCGTCATCCGCGAGATCACCCTCGCCGCCTTCGGCCGCGAGCACGAGGCCGACATCGTCGACAAGCTGCGTGCCGACGAGTCCGCGTGGATCGAGGGCCTGTCCCTCGTCGTCACGGACCCCGAAGCGGCATCCGGCACCGCCGGCGCCGCGGTCCTCGGGCACATCCTGCTTACCCGCGGCCACATCGGCGACACCCCCGCGCTCTGCCTCGGGCCCGTCTCCGTGCGGCCCGAGCGGCAGCGTGACGGGGTGGGTTCCGTGGCCGTACGGGCCGCGCTCGCGGCGGCCGCGGCGCGGGGCGAGCGGTACGTCGTCCTCGTCGGACACCCGGAGTACTACCCGCGGTTCGGGTTCACGCGGGCGTCCGCGTACGGCATCCAGCTCAGCGTCGAGGTGCCGGACGACGCGCTGATGGCCCTCGCGCTCGACGAGGCCCACCCGCTGCCCGGCGGCATGATCCGCTGGCCGGCGGCGTTCGGTATCTGATCACCACCGGTACGGGGCCGGGCGCGGCCCGCGCCCGGCCCCGTACCGCCACCGGCACCGCTCAGGCCGGCTTGCGCGCCTCGAAGAGCGTCCGCGAGCTGTGCGCGACGAACGGGCCCTCCGCCGCGATGAGTTCGTGCATCTCCCGCAGCCTCGGCCGGTACGCCGCGACCGTGAAGCCCGGCACCATCCAGATCACCTTCCGCAGGAAGTACGCGACCGCGCCCACGTCGTGGAACTCCATCCGCAGCCGCTCGGTCCGCACGTCCACGATCTCCAGCCCGGCCGCCTCCGCCGCCGCCCGCTCCTGCCGCGGGTCGCGGCCCCGCCGCGTCTCCTCCGGCTGCGGCCCGAGGAAGTACTCGACCAGCTCGAAGACGCTCGCGGGGCCCACGTGCTGGGCGAAGTACGTCCCGCCGGGGCGCAGGACGCGGGCGATCTCCCCGAAGTACGGCTTCACCGGGTGCCGGCTCACCACCAGGTCGAACGCGCCGTCCGCGAACGGCAGTGGCGGCTCCTCCGGCGCGGCGACCACCACCGTGCCGAGGGGGTGCAGCAGGGCCGTGGCCTTGGCGACGTTCGGCGGCCACGCCTCGGTGGCCACGGACAGCGCCGGCCGCGCCGGCACCCCGGCCAGCACTTCGCCGCCGCCGGTCTGGATGTCCAGCGACGCGCTCGCGGCGGCCATGCGGGCGCCCATGGCCCGCTGGTAGCCCCAGGAGGGCCGGGCCTCGGTGGCGCGGCCCTCGAACCAGGAGAAGTCCCAGCCCTCGGTGGGGGTCGCGGCGGCTTCGTCGAGGAGGCGGTCGAACTCGGGGTCGGGGGTCGGGTCGGTGGAGGGGTCGGGGCTCATGTGGTGATCGTCGCAAAGTCAGCGGGCGGCAAGCGACCGCATTAGTGCGCCGCCGTACCCGCGCGCCCCACCGCACCTCCCACCCCCGACTCCCCCCGCACGGACGGTCGTTCGGAAGTCTGCGCGCGGCACTCGCTTTCCACGGTCTGCCTCGGATATGCATGCCGCAGCGCACTCCGGCGTGACAAATTGTCGTTACGCCGAAGTTCACCCTGCCGTGGCGACGGCGCGGAACCATGGGGCCGGTTACCGCCGGCCCCTCGTGGCAGACCGCTCGAAGCAGGAGGCTCGCCGTGCACACCAACGAAATGGGAGTCTTCGGGGTCTCCCCCGCCGAGGAGCAGCTCTACCGGCACTTCCTCCGGAACCCCGATTCGCCCTCCGAAGGCGTCCACGTGAAGCTCGGCATCGACCGGCATGAAACGGAAGAGGCCGTGGCCCGCCTGATCCGGCTGCGGCTGCTCAGACCCGGGGATCGGCCGGGGTGGTTCGTCCCCGTCGATCCGGAGCAGGCCGTGGCGCGGCTCACCGAGATGCGGCTGCGCGAGATGTACCAGGAGATCCAGCGGCTCACCCAGAGCCGGTACGTGCTGACGACGCTCCGCGCGGAGACCGCGGCCCCGGTGGAGGGCGGCGGCCAGGCGGGCGCGTACGGCGGTGAGCACGGGGTGGAGGAGATCGACGACCGGGAGGCCCTGAGCAACCGGATGGAGGAGCTGGTCTTCTTCGCCCGGGAGGAGATCGCCTCCGTCGAGCCGGGCTTCCACCTGATGAGCGAAGCGGTGCTGAAGCGGCGCGCGGTGGAGTGGCGGGCGCTGAAGCGCGGGGTGCGGCGGCGGCTGGTGCTGCCCGCGGACACGCTGCGGCATCCGCGGGTCGCAGGACACGTGCGGGAGCTGCTGGCCCGGGGCGGCGAGGTGCGGGTGGTCGAGGAGATCTCGGACCAGCTCGCCGTGTACGACGAGCGGGTGGCCCTCATGCCCAAGGACCCGAAGAACCTCGACGAGGGCGCGCTCCTGGTACGGGGGCGGGGGCTGGTCAGCACGCTGTCGGGGCTCTTCGAGAAGGTGTGGGAGCAGGCGGAGGACGTCTCCGTCGAACTGCGCGAGCCCGTGGAGCCGGAGCCGGAGCTGTCGGAGGCGGAGCTGCGGGTGCTGCGGATGATGTGCGAGGTGGGCAAGGACGAGACGGGGGCCAGGGACCTGGGTGTCTCCGTGCGTACGTACCGGAGGCACATCGCCGACGTGCTGCGGATCCTCGGCGCCTCCACGCGGGCGCAGGCCGCGCTGCTCGCCCGCGAGCGCGGGTGGGTGTGACCGCGGTCAGTCCTCCACCGACCAGCCGGCGCACGCCCGGTGCGTCAGCGCGTCGCCCGCCACCGTCGTCGCCCCCACCTCCGGCACCGCCAGCCGCAGCCTGATCCGCTCCGACTCGACCCGCAGGCCGTGCGGGAGATGGGCCCGTAGCAGCCACAGCAGCCGGACCGCGGTCGTCTCCGCGGGCGGGGCGTCGAAGTCCTGGCGTACGAACGCCACCTCGACCGACCGGCCGCCGCTCATCGGCCCGCCCCGGCGGCGGCTTCCGGTGTACGCGCCCGCAGCGCCCGGCGCGCCGCCGCCGTCAGCGCCTCGATGCCCGTCTCCAGCGCCGGGCGCAGGTCCGGCGCGAACCGCGGCGAGTGGTTGCCCGGCACCGGGACCCCCGTGCGTGCCGCTTCGCGGCGGGCCGACGCGGAGACGGTGCCCAGCATCCAGTAGCCGAGCCGGACGCCGGGGGCCCCGTGCACCTCGGCGCCCGCGGGGCCGTACCAGGCGAAGTCCTCCGCCGCGGTGGCCGGTTGCCAGCGCAGCACCCGGGCGCCGCCCAGCGCCGCGACGTGGGCGTCCCGCAGCTCCGCGGTCAGCCCCGCGTCCGGCAGCAGGGTCCGCGAGCGGGCCCGTACCGTCACCTCCGGCGGCTCCGGCGCGCCCGCCGCCTCCGCCTCGCCGGCCAGCACCCGGCGGACGCCCGCCAGCAGCCGGTCCAGGGTGCCCTCGTCGAACGCCCGCAGGCTGATGCCCAGTTCGGCGCGGTCCGGGATGACGTTCGCCTCCGTACCCGCCCGCAGCCGGCCCACGGTCAGCACCGCCTGCTCCGCGGGGGCCCGTTCGCGGGCGACCAGCGCCTGGAGCCGCAGCACGGCCGCCGCCGCCGACACCACCGGGTCCACCGTCAGGTGCGGCGCCCCGGCGTGGCCGCCGGTGCCGTGCAGTACCGCGTCGACCGCGACCGTGCCGGCCAGCAGCGGGGCACCGTCCGTGTGGGCGACGGCGCCGGCGGGCAGCGGCGCGGTGTGCTGCGCGAGGACCGTATCGGGCGGGCCCGTGAGGTCGTACAGCCCGGCGCGCAGCATCGCCAGCGCGCCGTCCAGCGTCTCCTCGGCCGGCTGGCCGACGACGGCCACCGTGCCGCGCCAGCCGCCGGTGTCGCGGGCGAGCAGCGCGGCGGCGCCGGCGAGCGCGGCGAGGTGCACGTCGTGGCCGCAGGCGTGGGCGACGCCGGGGACGGTGCTGGCGTAGCGGAGTCCGCTGGCCTCCGTCACGGGCAGCGCGTCGAGTTCGGCGCGCAGCAGCACGGTCGGGCCCTCGCCTCTGCGCAGCAGCCCGACGACGCCGTGGCCGCCGACGCCGCGGGTGACGGCGTAGCCGTCGGCGGCGAGCCGGCCGGCGAGCACGCCCGCGGTGCGTTCCTCGGCGCCGGACGGCTCGGGGTGGAGATGGACGTCGAGACAGCACTCGACGGCGGACCGCAGAACGTCCGCGGGTACGGCCATGCGCGCCACGCTCCTCTTCCGGGCAGCTCCAGCCTGCCCGATGACGTGATCAGTACGGGCTCAGCCCTCTGTCGCCGGGTGACAGCGAAGTGACAGCGAAACGGAGGCGGCGGTGGCAGCGGTCGTCGCTTGAATGTTCGGGACAACCAACGGATCCGCCGGTCTCACGCACGGCGGGCCCGCCGCTCACGGAAGAAGGAGTTCCCATGGCTGACAAGGCGCTCTCCACCCTTGCCGACGAGATCCTGGAGCTGGAGTCGGAGACCTTCGAGATCTCGGACTACTCGGACCAGGCCGAGGTCGTCCTCGCCGGTTCGACCTCCTGCTCCTCCACCTCGACCTGCTCCAGCACCACCAGCACCACCTCGTGCAGCGCCTGACGTCCCGTCAGTAACGCCGCGCCCAAGGCAGCCCTCACGGGACGGAGTCGGTCCTCCCGTGAGGGCTGCGGTGTGCGGTGACCCGGGCATCCGCTACGGGAACGGGTGCGGCACGGTACGCGGCCCGCCCCCGGCTGCCGCCGCAGCCGCCGCCAGCAGCCGCGGCATCCGCAGCGCCCGCTGCCGGTGCCAGCCGAAGTCCAGCGGCAGCAGCCCCGGCGCCAGCGTCGCGACGGTCCGCAGGCCCACCGCGCGCTGCTCGGGCGTCGTCTGGTCGACGGCCACGGCGTCGTGCCCGTGCACCGCCAGCGCGTCGACGAGCAGCCGCAGGTCGTCGCGGAGATCCAGCGTCGCGGGGCGCACCTGCGCCCAGTCGGCGTAGACGCCGGCCAGCGGCAGCGCGGGGTCGTCGGTGAGGAAGTCCCGGGCGTGCGCGGCCATCCGCGGCAGCCCGTAGAGCTGGGCGTGGTCCTTCAGTTGCCGTACGCGGCCGAAGTCCGCCGCCATCTCCTCCAGTTCGGCGCGGCGCTCGGCCACCTGGTACGGCAGGTGCGGGATGTACGTCAGCACCTCGCTGAGCGCGCCGGTCAGCGCGGCCGCCGGGTCCAGGGCCGCGGCGGCGCCGAACGACAGCAGCCCGGGGCCGCCGTCCTCCCGTACCGCCACCGCCGTGATCACCGGGATGCCGAGGTCGCTGCGGGTGTCGAAGGCCCGTACCTCGTAGCCGAGGAGCGCCGCCCGGTCGAGCATGCCGCGCACCCGCGGGTCGCCGGTCGAGCGGGGGTCGACGCGGGTGAGGGGGGCGCGCCCGTACCAGGCGAGGAGGAAGGCGTCGCGCTCGATCAGCTCCAGCAGCCCGTAGAGCGCGGCCTCGGCGAGCGAGCCGCCGGTGGCGCAGCCGTTGGAGCACTCGAAGACGAAGTTGTCGGACGGCAGCCCGGCGCTGTAGTGCACCAGCCGCGCCGGTACGAGCACGGGGTGGTCGTCGCGCAGGCAGTGGCCCCAGATCCAGGGGATCGGGCGGGCCGGGTCGAAGGGGGCCACCATGGGGTCGTCGCGGTACGTCTCCGGGGAGTACAGCCCGGTGCGCCGGGGGTCGACGACGGCGTTCTCGCCCCATTCGGCGGCGAGTTCGTCGAGCGAGGCGGTCACGGGGCGCAGCCCGCGGCGGGCGTGGGTGCCGGCGTAGCGCTCCAGGCCCTCCAGGTAGGCGAGGGTGCGGCTGGTGGCGTACGCGTCGGCCTGTCCCGAGAACGTGACGTCGTTGAGCCCGGCGTAGCCGCGGACGAAGGCGCTGCCGGAGATCGGCGCGGTGGTGGTGGACGCCGGGTTGAGGTGGGTGGTGGAGCCGAGGGCGCCGCAGACGGGGTTGGCGAGGGCCGCCTCGGGGAGGTCGAGGGCGGTGAGCGGGGTGACGCGGTAGACGTCGGGGGCCGGCTTCGGGGTGGGGGCGAGGTACATCCTGCCGTGCTCGGGCGCGTCGTCCGCGGGCGTCACGCAGGCGGGGCAGAGCGGCTCGGGGAGCAGCGGGAAGGTGGCGAGCGCCAGGGTGCCGAGGTCGACGCGGGTGACCCGGGCCAGCCCGTCGGGCGAGCGCCGGCCGGCGACCGCCCGGCACACCGCCCACACGGCGTCGGCGGCGTGGTCGGTCAGCACCGGCCACGCGGAGCCGCCCTCCGGCGCGAACCCGCCCTCCAGCGCCTCCCGTTCGGAGCGGGTACGCAGCCGCTGCCACCGCATCGCGAGGCACCGGCCGCAGGCGGGCCGCGGTGCGGGCGGTCCGCCTGCGACCGGATCCGGTCCGGCGCCCCAGGGGCCGACGAGCACCGCGCGCGAGGCGAGGTGCACGGTGGCGCCGGGGCGCTCGTCCGGCCACGGGTCGCGGCCGGGGTGCAGGGTGTCGGCGGCGCCGAGGGGGACGACGAGGGGAAGCGGGGCGCCGGGTTCGCGGGTGGTGGGGAGGCCGTCTCCGCCGGCCGCCCAGCGGCTCCGCAGCGCCTCCGCCAGCCAGGATCGCGCCGCCTCGAACGGGCCCGGCGCTCCGGCCCGTACGGTCTCCGTCTGCTCCGCCGCCGTCGCCGTCATGTGCGGTCGCTCCAGCGGAAGACCCGGAACGCCACGGCGCCGAACACGGCCGCGAACGCCGCCAGGCCGCCGCACGCCACCGCGATGTCCGCACCGCCGCCCGCGTCGGTGAGCGCCGCCGAGACCCCGTCGTTGAGGTGCCGCAGCGGCAGCACCCAGCTCATGGCCTGCATCCACGACGGCATGGCGTCCAGCGGGTAGAAGGAGCCGGACAGGAACGCCATCGGCACCATCAGGAAGTTGGCGACCGCGGCCACCGCCTCCGGGGTACGGGCGTAGGAGCCGACGATCGCGCCCAGCGCCAGGAACGCCGTGATCCCCAGCACCAGCACCGGGATCGCCAGCGGCCAGCCCGCGGCCAGCTCCAGCCCCATGACGGGCAGCAGCGCCACCGCCACGAACAGCACCGCCTGCACCAGCCCGATGCCCACCGCCAGCACGTACCGCGAGCCGAGCACGGCGGACAGCGGCGTCGGCGTCATCCGGATCACGCGCAGGATGTCGTCCCGGCGCCACTGCATCAGCACGAACCCGACGCCGAAGACGGCCGCGTTGCCCACGCCCCAGGAGAGCACCCCGGGAGCGATGTACGCGATGTACGGGCGGCCGCTCTCCTCCACGTCCTGGCCGTGGAAGATCAGCCCGAAGACGACGAGGAAGAGCAGCGGGAAGGCGAAGGTGAAGAAGAGCGTGGTCTTGTCCCGGGTGTACGCCCGGTAGCCGGCCTCCGCCAGCGCGGAATAGGCACTCATGGCATCTCTCTCCGATGGCTCAGAAGGCGGCGGGTGGCGGCGGTCAACTGTCAGTCCTGGCCGGTGAGCTGGAGGTAGACGTCCTCCAGGCTGGCGGTGCGGGTACGCACCCCGTGCAGCCCTGCGACCTTCTCCACGGCGGCCAGCACCGGTCCTGCGTCCTCGGTGCGCAGCACCAGCGCGTCGGACTCGCGGGTGACCTCGGTGACGCCGGGCAGCACCCGGGCGTCCTCCTCGCTCAGCCGCTCCGCGGGCACCAGCAGCCACACCGACGTACCGCCGCGCGCGACCAGCCTGCCCGGGGTGTCCAGGGCGGTGATCCGGCCGCGGTTGACGATCGCGACGCGGTCGCACAGCGCCTCGGCCTCGTCGAGGTGGTGGGTGGTGTAGACGATGGTGCGGCCGGCCCGCTTGAGGTCCCGCAGCAGCTCCCACAGGGCGCGGCGGGCCTGCGGGTCGAGCGCGGCGGTCGGCTCGTCCAGGAAGATCAGCTCGGGCGCGTGCACCAGCGCGGAGGCGATCGCGAGGCGCTGCCGCTGCCCGCCGGACAGGTTCTCCACCCGCACGTCCGCCTGCTCGGTGAGGCCGACGAGGGCCAGCGTGCGGTCGGCGGCGGCGCGTTCCGTCCCGTAGAGCGCGGCCATCGTCTTCAGGTGCTCGTACGCGGTGAGCCGGACGAAGAACGCCGACGTCTGCGTCTGCACGCCCAGCCGCGGCAGCAGCGCGGCGTCCCGCGGCCAGGGCGCCCGGCCCAGCACCTCGACCACGCCGCCGTCGGCCTCCCGCAGGCCCTCCATGATCTCGATGAGGGTGGTCTTGCCCGCGCCGTTGGGGCCGAGGAGGCCGAAGAACTCGCCGCCGCGGACCGTGAACGACACCTCGTCCACCGCCCGCACGTCGCCGTAGCTCTTGCGCACCGCCTCCAGGCGGACGGCCGGGGGCCGTCCCCCGGGGGCGTCGGTGTCGGTCGTCACGGGGGTCTCCTTCGGAGGTTCTGCGCGGGGTCGGGGGGTCATCGGGCTACGCCGCCAGCACCACGGCGCGTACGAGCAGCACCAGCACCGCGGCCAGCGCCGCGACCGTCAGCACCGTTCCGGCGGCGTAGCCGGCGTAGACGGCGCGGGCGCGGCGCGGGTACGCGGCGGCGTCCGGGGAGCGGCGCAGGGCCAGGGAGAGGTACGTACGGCTGGACTCGGCGAGCCGCAGCCCGCGCAGGAGCTGCCCGGCGATGGTGTAGCCGTCGAGCGGCGGCAGCGGCACCAGCATCGCCGCGGCCTGGAGCACGCCGAGGAAGAGCAGGCCCGCGAGCCCTTCGCGGGTCGAACCCTCGGGGGCGAGCAGCCACCAGCACCAGAACGGCAGCAGGAACAGCAGGTTGGCCACGGCCCCGGCGCCCGCGACGACGATGCGGGCGCGGCGGCCCGCGAGGTACATGTAGTCGTCGACGGTGCAGTACATGATCACCACGGGCAGCCGCCAGCGCAGCCCGATCTCCCCGACCCGGCCGCCGTAGTGCCGGGCGGCGACGCCGTGGGCGAGTTCGTGCACCGCGGTGGAGAGCCAGAGCGCGGTGGCGACGGCCACGAGCAGCACCGGCTCGGTGAACACGGCGGCGGCGCCGTCGACCAGTTCGCCGGGGTGCAGGGCGAGCACCAGCAGCATCGCGCCGAGCGCCGCGAGCAGCAGGGTGCCCCAGACGCGGCCGAGGAGGAAGCCGGTGGCGCGGTGGAGCCGTCCCGCGGTGGCGTGGGCGTCGGCGACGAGCCGTACGCTGCCGGCGAGCAGGCTCCGGGCCCTCTCCGGTGCCGGCTCGTCGCGGCGCTCGGGGCGGGGGGCGCCGTCGAGGAGGCCGCGGCCGCCGAGGAGCTGGAAGAGCCGGCTCCAGTGGGCGTCGCCGAGCCGCTTGCCGAAGGCGGCCGCGTACTCGCCGCCCAGCTCCGCGACCGTACGGGAGCCGTCCATCCGTACCATCAGGAACCGCTCGCGCGGCCCGACCTCGAAGGACTGCCCGGTCGCGGTGTCCTTGACCAGGTGCACGGTGCGGGGCCCGTGCAGCAGCGCGTCGCTGACCAGCACCTCGGGGCGCAGCCTCGGCTGGTGGGCGGCGAGCGACTCCCGGGTGCTGCTCACCGCGCGCTCCCGGTGGCCGGCGCGGCGGCGCGCGCGTGCAGCGCCCGGGCCAGGACGTGGGAGAGGTACGCCTCGTCCTGGATCGTCACGTGCAGCCGGTTGTTGGTCATGTGCATGTACGGGGACAGCAGCCGCTCCAGCGCCTCGTCGGGGTCGTCGACCGGCTCGTCCTGCGTGCCGTCCCAGGACCGGAAGACCAGCTCGCCCCGCCCGGCCAGCTCCACGACCCGCTCGCGCAGCTCGCGGCAGTGCCCGGCCCAGCGGTCCAGCAGCCCGGGCAGCGTGCCCTCGCCCGCGGCGGCGGCGCGGATGCGGCCGTGCCAGGTGAGCAGACCGGGGGCGACCTCGTCGGCCTTGCGCTCGTACTCGGCGCTGCCGATGAAGCCGGTGTCGGGGAACGCGCGGTGCCAGAAGGTGTAGTAGCGGTCGAGGAAGTCCGCGAGGCGGTCGTCCTCGGGCAGGAACGCGGTCGACATGATCAGCATGAGCTGCGCGGAGGTGCCGAGCAGCACGGTGCGCAGGTGCAGGTTCTTGCCGCGCAGCGCGTCGCACACCAGCTCGCTGGAGCGGGCGAAGTGCCACTCGGCGAGCGCGACTCCGGCCGGGCCGCCGTACTTGCCGTACTCGGGCTCGTACGGCAGCCAGGCGCGGGAGTTGTTGGGCCGCAGGTTCATGCGGCCGTCGGCGTCGGTGTAGGCGACGCGGTCCTCGGGGCGGAACTCGATGTCGAAGAGCTGGTTGTAGAACTCGTTGAGGAAGCCGGAGTCGACCTGGTAGAGCGCGGGGCGCTCGGCGAGGAAGGCGTCGACGGCCCGCTCCGCGCGGGCCCGTACCTCCGCCTCCCGCCCCGGGGAGGAGGGGCGGAGGCGGAGGCGGACATGGGGGCCTTCCAGCCAGTAGTTCAGGAAGAACCAGCCGTCGAGAAGGCCGTCGTCGTACAGCTCGCGGACGAGCGGACGGACGCATTGGAGGAGCAGGGGGACGGGGTTGGCGGCGTAGTAGACGTGGAGTGCCTGCCAGTCGCCGGGGGGTGTGGCCCCGGCGGCGGGCGCGCCGGCCGCCTTGGACGCGGCGGGCGCTTGCGGCGCTTCGGGCGCGGGCTGGTCGGTCACGGGGTCTCCCCTTCTGCGGTGCCGGTGCCGATGCCGGGCGGCGCGGGGGCCGTCTCCACGGCCGTCTCCACGGCCAGCTCCACGACGTGGCCGCCGTGTTCTGTCGTCAGGTACGGGCCGTCCTCGTCCGGCAGCGCTTCGCGGAACGTCACGCGCGCCGCGTCGCTGCGCAGCAGGCCCTCGAAGGCCAGCAGCGACAGCGGGCTGTCGAAGTCGACGTACTGCGGCTTGGCGCCGGTCGCACCGCGCGCCGCGTCGTCCTTGACCATGGCGTAGACCCGGGCGGGCAGCCCGTGCCTGCGCCGCCAGCGGTGCCAGGCCAGCAGCCATCCGGCGTCCCCCGTACCGGCGGCGCGCGGCGGGAGCGCGGTCGCGGGGGCGCGCCAGGAGCGGCGGGCGAGCACGAGGCGGCCGTGGCGTACGCGCGGGCGGTGGGTGACGCCGTCGTCCGGATCGCCCTCGGGGACGCCGGCCCAGACGTCGACCGGGGACATGGACGTCGGCGAGAGCAGGAGCAGGGTGCGGGGGATCTCGGGGAGCGCCAGCGGGACGAGGTAGCCGAGGTAGACCGGCACCACCTCGCGGCCCAGCCGCGCCGAGCGCAGCACCAGCCGGTCGGTCGCGGGGTCGTGCTCCAGGCTGAGGTCGTCGAGGGCGATGCGGTACCGCTCGGGCACGGTGCTGGTCTCGCCGGGGCAGACGATCTCGTAGTCGGTGAGCCGGCCGTGCAGGTTGAGGTTGCTGGTCACGGGGCCGCCGGTGACCTCGGCGAAGACGGCGCCCCTGGGCTGGAGCGCGCGGGCCCGGGTGCGGAGTTCGGCGGAGAGGGTGCCGTCGGCGCCGTCGAAGCAGTGGGTGAAGCGGCTGAACGGGAAGTGCAGCCCGCCGTACGAGCGGTTGAGCACCACCAGCGGCTCGGAGCCGGCGAGCTGGACGTGGTGGCTGTGCAGCGCCGGCTCCGCGGGGAGCGCGGCCAGTTCGGCGGCGACGGAGTCGAAGAGGTCGGTGCCGAGGACGAGTTCGGCGTCGCGGTCGGCGTGGTCGGCCCAGCGGGCCCGTACCCCGGCGTGGAACGCGCGCCGTGCGGCGTCGACCGCGCGGAGCTGCGGCAGGCCGAGCCAGTTCTCCTCCGGTACGTACTCCCCCTTCGCGTCGAACGGGGTGCGGCGCGAGGTGAACGACAGGTACTGGTCGAAGAAGTCCTCGTGGAAGTCGTGGATCAGCTTCAGCAGGTCGGTGCAGCGCCCGCCGGTGCCGTAGCGGGCGAGGAAGAACCCGCGCAGCGTCAGCCGCTGCGGCAGCGTCAGGTCGAACGCGGGCAGCACCCGCTCCACGGCGGCGAGCGGCCCGGCGAGGGCGTCCACGAGCCCGGCGGCCCGCGCGGCGCCGGCCTGTGCGGCGTCGGCCCGCGCGATACCGGGCTGTCCCTCGCCCGCCGCCCGCCCGGTGCCGGGGGCCGTCACCTCCGGCGCCGTCGTGTCCTCGTACAGCACCGTGCGCGGCACCCGGGGCCGCGCCACGCCCAGTTCCCGCTGCACGTCCGCCAGCCGCCGCCGCAACTCGCCCAGCAGCTCGCGCCGTTCGGCCGGACCGGCGGCGGGATACCGGGCCAGCAGCTCCGCCGGCCCCTCCAGCGCCGCCGCGACGTCGTCGGCCCAGGGCCGGTCGAGCCCGCGCAGCGCACGCTGGAAGGCGCCGAGGGGGTCGGTGTCGTGGGCGCGCAGGTCGAGGCACGGCACGCGGATCATGCCGACGTCGAGCAGCGCGGCCAGGTACGTGTCGACGGCCTCGCGGTCGGCGTCCAGGTCGGCCCCGAGCCAGTCGGCCAGCTCCCCGTAGCGGACCGTCTCCCGCTTCTCCAGCAGCCCGAGCATGCGCTCCAGCACACCGCTGCGGCGCAGGAAGAAGAGCTGGTCCTTCACGGTGTCGAAGGTGACGGCCGTGTCGTCGTCCCCGGCGGTCACCCACCGGCGCACGTAGCGCACGCGGTCCTCGTCGCGGCCCCAGCCGGGCGCGGGGGCGACGGGGAGGTCGGCGCGGCGGCGGGGGTCGGCGAGCACGGCGTCGGCGAGGCGGCCGACGGCGAGGACGTTGAGGCGCGGGTGGCTGCGGGGGGTGTAGGGGCCGGTGATGCGCAGGGGCGCGCCCTCGGCCGGCCCGGTGTCCGTGAGACGGCCCAGCGCGACCGACGTGAAGGCGGCGAACGGGCTCGTCTTGCACGCCGTGCGGTAGAGGTAGGCGAGCAGCGAACGCTCCACCTTCCGCGTCCGCTTGTCCGCGCGCGCCGGGTCGGAGGCGGCGAAGGCGTCGAGCTGCGCGTCGAGTACGGGCGAGGCCAGCAGCACGCCGCCGCGCAGCCGGTCCTCGCCGAGGACGGCGCGCAACGCGCTTCGGGTACGCAGCAGTTCGCCGCTCAGCAGCTCCTCGCCCGCCGCCAGGTCGTCGTCCAGCCGGGCCCGCAGCTCCAGCCAGCCCCGCAGCGGCTCGGCGACCTGCGGCGCCAGCCCGCCCACGAGCGCCAGCGCGGCCGCGGGGTCGGCGGGGCGCCGCCCGTTGAACACCTCCCGGCGCAGCCGCAGCAGGTCCCGCCGCACCCGCTCGTCGTCCCGTCCGGCGACGAGGTCGTGCAGCCGGTCGCCAAGCGGCCCGGCACTCTTCGCCAGCCGGGCCTCGGCGGCGAGCACGCCGTCCGCCCAGTCCCGTACGGCGGGCGACCGCAGGGCCCGTACGGCATCGGCGGGCAGCCCCGCGATGCGGGCGAGGAATCGCGGGCCGAGGGCGGGCGCGGTGCGCGCGGCGCTGTCGGCGGGGGCCGTCGTCGTTGCCATTCCCGCCCCCTCAGGCGATCTCGAAGCGGAAGTCGGACGCACCGCGCCGCTCGTGGCCCAGCATCATGATCAGCAGCGGCATCTCGTCCGTCTCCAGCAGCTCGAACCGCTCGCGGTACGCGATGTTGTCGAAGCCCAGCGCCACCCCGCAGCCGACGTCCAGCGCCGCCGCCGCGGTGTACGTGGCCTGGGCGACGCCGCCGATCAGCGCGTTGACCAGGCGGTAGCCGCGGTTGCCCACCGCGTCCAGCACGCTGTGCGTGCGGACCGTGGGCACGAGGACCGCGGCGGCCTGCTCCAGGTTGTAGTTGGCGAGGAAGTAGTTCTCCTGGAGGAACGCGCCCGGCGGCTCCGCCGAGACGCACCGCAGCGCGCCGTGGTCGCCGTCCCGCACGTACTCGTACGTGCCGGGCTCCACCCCGGCCACGTGGTTGACCAGCGCGTACATCGTGACGAGCCCGTCCGCGCCCGCCGCCGCCGCGTCCCCGCCGAGCCGTGAGCCGCCCACGGCGGCGGCCAGGCAGGACGTCAGATGGGCGCCGTCCAGCGGCCGTTCGGCCGCGAACCGGCCGAAGCTGCTGCGCCGCGCGCGCAGCGCCCCGCGGACGTCCCGGGCCAGCGGCGCCCGCCGCGGCAGCGCCGTCTCGGGCCGCTCCGGGCGGCCCGGCGCGACGGCCGCGGCGGCGGCGAGCGCGCCGGGGGCGGGGCGGGCGGTGGCGTCGGCGGCGGTGGCGCGCTGCATGGCGGTGAGGGCCTCGAAGTCGAGGACGGTACGGGAGCGTTCGCGGTCGCGGTGGCGGACGGAGACCTCGGGCGGCGGGGCGGGCAGCGGCGCGGCGGCGGCCCCGTCCCCGGGGCGCGCGGCGACCCCGTACCCCGCCCAGGGCAGCGGTACGACGGCGAAGATCCCCTCCTCGTCGCCCGCGACCCCGAGCAGCCGCGCCAGCCGCTCCTCGTCGAACCACAGCGCGGGCTCCAGCGCCGTCCCCCGCGCGCCGGCCCACGTCCGCCAGGTGCCCAGCAGCGCGCCCACGTCCATGCTCACGGCGTGGAAGGAGAAGCTGTTGTACTTGAAGGAGTTCTGCCAGTACTTCACGCCCAGCACCAGGAACTGGTCCGTCTCGGGTCCCGGCGCCCCCTCCCCCAGCGCCTCGCGCACCACGCCGCTGACGTCGCCGGTCAGCAGCCGGCGCAGCGCGTGGTGGCGGGGCGAGTAGTGGTGCACGCCGGGCGGTACGGGCGCGGAAGGGCCGCTGACCCAGTAGACGGAGACGGGGTAGAGGCCGCCGCCGGAGGCGGTGCCGCGGGACCAGTTGGCCAGGGGGTAGAACGGCAGGGCATTGAGGTCGGTGTTGGCCTGCACGCCGAGGCGCCGGCCCACCAGCCCGTACGAGTCCCGCAGCAGCCCGGCGAGCAGCCCGAGGTCGAACGCGGGCCCGCCGCCGCCCGCGGGGGTCAGCAGCCCGCGCTCGACGGTGGCGTACGCCGGGTAGGCGGGCCCGGCAGGCAGCGGCAGCCGGTCCGTGCCGGGGTAGTGCTTGGTCTTGCGGGGACCGTCCGCCCAGTCGGGCACGAAGTCCACCGGCTCCATCGGCACCCGGCCGCGATGCATGATCGCGGTCGCGTATCCGTGGGCGTATCCCATCGTCTGCTCCTTCTCCGGGTGGTGGCTTCCGCGGCGGTTCACGGGGTCGGTCGGGCCGGTCAGGGGAACGGGTGCGGTGCGGGGTTCAGCTCGGCGTCGGTGAGGTCGTGGTCGCGCAGGCCGGCCTCGCGCAGCCCCGTACGCAGCCGGGGCATGCGCAGCGCCCGCTGCCGCGACCAGCCGAAGTCGATGGGCAGCAGCCCCGGTACGAGCACGCTGACCGTCCACAGCCCACGCTCCCGCTGCTCGGGCAGGGTCTGGTCGACGACGATCACCTCGAACCCGGCCTCGGCGACCGCCGCCACGCACGCGGCGGCGTCGTCGGCGAGGTCGTCGGAGACGGGCAGGGTGCGGGCGCCGTAGCGCTCGTGCAGCGGCACGGGCGGCCGGTCGGTCTTCAGGAGGAAGTCGGCGTGCCGGGCCATCTCCGGCAGCCCGTAGACGAGCGGGTGGTCGTGGAGGGCGGCGACCTGGCCGAAGTCGGCGGCCATCGCCTTCAGCCTGACCTCCTCGCGCTCCGTACGGCCCGCGAGGTTGACGGCGTCGGTGGCGATCTCGTCCAGCGCGGAGGCGAGCGCCGCCTCGGGGTCGAGCCCGGCGCCGGCGCCGAAGCACATCCGTCCGGGACCGCCGTCGTAGCGCTCGGCGACGCCGGTGACGACGGGGATGGGGAAGGTCAGCGCGGCGTCGAAGAACCGGGCGCGGTAGCCGTACATCTCCAGCCGCGCGACCATCTGCCGGGTGGCCGGGCGGGTGGCGGAGGCGGGGTCCAGCTCGGTCAGGGGCTGCTGCCCGTACCAGGCGAGGAGGAAGGCGTCGCGCTCGACGACCTCCATGAGCCCGTAGTAGACGGCCTCGGCGGCGGAGCCGCCGGAGGCACAGCCGTTGGAGCTCTCCTGCACGAAGCGGTCGGCGAGGCCGGGGGTGTGGTAGTACGTCAGCACCTCGGGCACGAGCAGGGGACGGTCCCCGGTGAGGGAGTGCCCCCAGACCCAGGAGACCTCGCGCTCGGGCGTGAACGGGGCGATCCCGGTCGCGGTGTGGAACTCGGGGGCGTAGAGCCCGCAGCGGCGGGGGTCGAGGGCGGGCCGCCCGGCGGCGGTGAGCTGGTCGAGGCTGGCCCGCACGGTGGTCGCGCGGGCGCGGGGGCGCATGCCGGCGTAGCGCTCCAGGCCCTCCAGGACGCCGATACGCAGGCTGTCGCGGAAGGTGTCGGCGTGGCCGCCCCAGAACGTCTCGCGGAGGTAGTCGCCGGAGCGGAGCGAGAAGCAGCCGATGGTGGCGGAGGTGGAGGTGGACGACACGTCGAGCACGACGGTGGGCCCGAGGGCGCCGCAGACGGGGTTGGCGAACGCCGCGGTGGGCAGGTCGTAGTCCGCGAGCGCGCGGGTACGGAAGGCGCCGGGGCGGTACTTGGGGGACGGGGCGAGGTCGAGCACGGCGGCGTCGGCGGAGTCACGCTCGCTGGGGCCGCAGCCGGGGCACTCGGGGTCGGGGACGAGGGGGTAGCGGCGGACGGTGAGATCGCCGAGGTCGAGCTGGTGGACGTGGGGGAAGGGGGCGGGGCGGGTTTCGGCGGTGCGGCGAGGGGTGCTGGTGCTGCTGTCGGCGGTGTCGCGAGCGGCGGTGGTCTCACGGCGGGCCGCGGAGACGGCCTCGGCCACGACGCCGGCGAGCGCCTCGGCCGCGAACGGCCCCCAGTGCGGGGGCACCCCGGCGGCCCCGGTGTCGCCCCCGAGTTCGACGGCCTCCCGCAGTTGCCGCGACCGCGCGGCCTGCCACCGCCGCTCCAGACACCGCACGCACCCCCGTTGCCCGGGGCCGGCAAGCGGCCCGACGACGGCGTGCCGCCCGTAGATCCGTACGGGCACCGCGTCCGCGGACGCAGCGGCACGCGGACGGTCGTCGGCACCGCCCGCCCGCGGCGCCGCAAAGCGGCCGCCCGGCTCCGCCGGGGCGGCGGCCGTACGCAAGCTGGAAGCGTCGGCCATCTGGCTCAACCGGTCACCGCCGCTGGCGGAATGGGGCGCCGCGGAGGCTGCGACCGGCACGCCGTCCGGCTCCGCCGGGACGGCGGCCGCATCCTCTCCCGCCTGCTCGCCGGCGAAGCCGGCGGCCACCCCGCGGGCCGCGGAGTGCGGCGGCGCCTCGCGGTCCGACCGCTCACCGACTGCGGCACCACCCCTACCGCCCGCCGGCTCCGCAAAGGCGTTCGTCAGCCCCAGCGGGGCCACGTCCACCCCCGGGGGCGCGGCAAGCAGCGTCGACAAGTGGGCGCCCAGGTCCGCGGCCAGCGCCTCGCACCCGGCGGTCCACGCGTCAGTCGTCGGCACCGGCGTGCTCCGTGGTCAGCAGCACCCGGGCGGTGTACAGGCCGGCCGACCGCAGGTCGGCCGGGGTGGTGTCCCGCCACAGCACGTCGCGGCCCGCCGCGCGGAGGCGGTCCAGGACCTCCGGGAACGTCACCGGGCCGCCGTCCCCGCCGTCCCCGCCGGACGGTTGTATCGCCCCCGGCGCCAGGTCCGGCAGCAACTCGTCGCCCGTGTCCGGCGCCTCACCGGTCTCCGCCGCCAACTGCACCTGCCCCAGCAGGTCCCGCAGCGCCGCGACCGCCGCCCCCGCGGGGGTCAGCGACGCCCCCACCGCCCAGCGTGCGCCCACCCCCGGCTCCCGGGCCAGCGCCACCGACACCCCGCTGCGCTCCGTCTCCCCCAGGTCCAGCAACTCCACCGGCACGCCCAGCGTCTCCGCGGACCGGGCCAGGAACACCCACTCCGCGTCGTCCGACGTTGGCTGCGCGCGGACCGGGGTAGCCCCGTGACCACCCCGAGCCGCGCGCAGCAACGCCTCGTGCGCCAGCGCCGACAGCAGGGCATGCCCCGCCGCCTCGCCCGCGCACCCCCCCGCACCGGTACCCCAGGAACCGCGCAGCACCACGCCGTCCCGGTTCGCCGCCCCCGAGGGGCACAACGCCGCCGCGGGCACGGCGACTTCGTCCTTCGTCAGCAGCGACGTGACCCGCGCCCACGCCGTCACCCCGTCCGCCGTGACCCCCGTGCCGCCGGAGGCGACCAGCGCCCCGGGCCCCAGCCGCCGCAGCTTCGCCGGGAGTTCCGGCAGCGGCCGTACGGGCGCGGCGTACTCCGCGTACAGCGCCGCCGCAGCGCGCAGTCCCCGCCCGCGGGCGCCCGCCAGGTGGTGCACGTCGAACGCCGAGACCAGCCGGGTCCCGCCGCTCAGCGGCACCTCGATGCGGCTGACCTTCAGCGGGGTCTGCGTCAGCTCCTCGTCCCGGTAGCGGGTGAAGACGCCGACGTGCGGCCGGATGAGAGCGTTACCGAGCCGGTTGAGCCCGGCGACCAGCTCCTCCGCGTCGCGGGCCGTGTCCACCGTCACCGGCTCGGCGACCGTCAGCTCCTCAGGCCGCAGCTCGGAGCCGTCCGCGCCGGGGCCAGAAGCCCGTTCCGCGCACCGCGGGCAGCGCGGGTGCGGGCGCAGCGGTTCGGCGACGACGTCGAGGGAGTCCAGGTCCTGGATGAGCACCTGGCCCTCGGTCTCCGCGGGCAGCGCGCCGGTGACGGTACGGAAGACCTCGTACGCGAGCAGGTTGCCGACCATCGCCGCGACCGGCCCGGCCAGCGCACCGCCCGCGGGGACCGCGGCCGGCTCGGCGACCCCCGCCAGCTCCGCGAGCAGCGCCGCCGCTGCCGCCGCGTCTGTGGTGTCGCCGAGGCGCAGCAGGGCGCAGCCGAGGCAGCCGGCGGTCAGCCCGCCGGAGCGGGGGCCGACGACGACGCGGTCGCCGAACGTCCAGGCGGGGATGAGGAGCTGGCCTTCGGCGAGGCCGGCGCGCAGCAGGGCGTGGGTGCGGGCGGGCGCGTCGGCGCCGGTCACGATGAGCACCTGGTACGAGTCGAGCGCGCCGGCGTCGACGGCGTCGAGCGCGGCCGGGGTGCCGGCGGCGGTCAGCTCGTCGGCTTCGGCGAGCGCCGCCTCCGGCCGCTCCTCGGCGGCGACCGCGGCGAGCCCGTTGCGTATCAGACCCAGCACGCACCAGCGCGCCGCCTCGCCCGTGCCGAGGACCGCCACGCGGGTGTCGCGGAAGCGGGCGAAGCGGGCCGCGGCCTCGTCCACGTAGTGGTCGACGTACGCGATCTGCGCCGCGAACCGCTCCGCGACCGCGGCCGGCGGGCCCGGCTCGACGGCCGGCGCGGCGTCGCGGGCGAAGTCCCGCTCCACCAGCGAGCCGACGAGTTCCGCGACCATCGCCCGCTGGGGCGCGCCGAGTCCGGCGCAGATGTCGGTGAGGGGGCGGCTGCCGTCGAGGTGCGGCACGATCAGGGAGGCGAAGCGGTACGCCGTACGTCCGGCCAGGTGGAAGCCGCCGTCGGCGTTGTGGAACAGCACGCCTCCGGGGGTCTGGGTGAACAGCACGTCCCGGCGCAGCCTGGGCCGCATCCCCGCGAGGTCGTCGAACGCTCGTGGCATCCCTCTCACACCTTCTGTCTCGGCTGACTGGTCCGGTTCGACTGGGTCGACCGACTGGGCTGGCTGGGCGAGTTGGCGAAGCCGGTCGGTCCTGACTGCGCGGACCGGCCGGCGGGGCCGGACTGGGGGACGTGGCCCTGGCGGCCGCCCTGGCCCGTTTGCTGACCGGACTGACCGGACTGACTCGACGGACCGGTCCGGCCCCGCTGAACGGGCCGGCCCGACTGAACGGGCTGACTCGCCGTACCGGCCTGGCTGAGCGCTCCGGCCCCGCCCGCCGCATCGGCCCCGCCCGCCGTCTCGCCCTCGCCGCCCCGCCCCGCCACCAGCCGCGCGTGCAGCCGCAGCAGCGGATGCGGGTGGTACGGACCCGGCGGGCCGTCCTCCACCAGTCCCGCGTCCGCGAGCCGTTCGAGCACCGCCTCGCACTCCGCCACCGGCAGCCCCAGCACCGCCGCGCCGTCCGCCGCGTGCCAGCCGGGTTCGCCGAGCGCGCCGAGCGCCACGTAGGCCGCCGCGAGGTCGGGGTCGAGCCGGTCCAGGGCCGCGTCGAACAGCTCCACCACCGACATCCGCGGGTGGCCGCTGAGCGACAGCCGGCCCAGCGGTTCTTCGGCCAGCCAGCGGGCGCAGTCGCCGAGCCGCAGCGCCGGCCGGGTGCCGAGCCGGGCGGCGGCGATGACCAGCGCCAGCGGGTGGTGGCCGCACACCGCGGCCAGTTCCTCGGCGCCGCCCGGCTCATCGGCCACCCGCTCTGCGCCGAGGACCGCCGTCAGCAACTCCCGCGCCTCCGCCTCGGCCAGCGGGCCGAGGCGGTGGACCCGTACGCCGTGGGTGGCGACCAGCCCGGCGAGCCCCAGCCGGCTGGTGAGCAGCACCCCGTGCCCGGGCACCGCGGCCAGCACGGCGCGGGCCTGCGCCGCGTCGACCACGTCGTCCAGGATCAGCAGCGCCCGCGGTCCCGAGCCGGCGTCCGGCGTGCCCAGCCGCGCGGCGAGTTCGCCGACGACCTCCGCGGCGGCGCGCGGCGAGCCGTCCGGCGCCGCCATGGGGACCAGTGTCCGGCCGCCGGGGAAGTCGTCGCGTACGAGGTGCGCCACCTGCTGGGCGAGGGCGGTCTTGCCGATCCCGGGCCCGCCGCAGACCAGTTCCGCCACCGGCGTACCCGGTCCTTCCGGCGCCGCGGTCAGCCGCCGCCGCAGCGTCGCCACCGCCTCCGCCCGCCCGGTGAACCACGGCACCGGCGGCAGCCCCGGCGGTTCTGGGACCGGCGCGGGCGCGGCCGGCGCCCCGGCCGGGAGCCCCGCCAGGGCGGGCGGTTCGCTCGCCGGGCCCAGGTCCTCGCCGCGCAGGATGGACAGCTCCAGCCGCTGGAGCGCGGCCGAAGGGCCGACGCCGAGGCCGTCCGCGAGGTACGCCTTGAAGCCGCGGTACTCCGCCAGCGCCTCCGTCTGCCGCCCGGTCCGGTACAGCGCCTCGATCAACTGCTCCCGGAACCGGCCGTGGTCGGGGTGCGCGCGGGTGACGCTCCACAGGTCCACGAGCGCCTGCCCGCACAGCCCCAGCTCCAGCCGCAGGTCGCACAGCCGCTCCACGACCCGCAGCCGCTCCTCCAGCAGCCGCGGCACCTCGTCGCGGTGGATGGCCTCCGACCGCACATTGGCCAGCACCCCGGTCTGCCACAGCGCCAGCGCCCCCTGCAGCGCCCCCATCGCCGCCTCCGCGGACAGGCCCGGCTCCTGCGTGCGCCGTACCCGCTCGCGGAACTCGACGAGGTCGAGGGAGCGCCCGCCCGCGGTGATCCGGTAGCCGCCCGGCACCGCCTCGATGGGGGTGTCGACCACCTCGTGCTTGGCGAAGAGCCGCCGCAGCCGCAGCACACAGGTCTGGAGCGCGGCCCGCGCGGTGGCGGGCTGCTCGTCGCCCCAGACCATGCGCTGGAGGTAGTCGACGGAGACGATGGAGCCCGCGTTGAGCAGCAGGGCGGCGAGCAGGTTGGCCGGCTTGGAGGGGTGCAGGACGACGGTCTCGCCGCCGTCGGTGATGCTCAGCGGCCCGAGCAGTTGGAACCGCACCGCGCTCACCGGCGCCCCCGGTGGCCGAACGAGCCGGGCAGCGGGGATGCGGGCGGGAGCGGGAGCGTGGTCCGGGTCGTCATGCGAGGCCACCTGTGTCCTGTCTGGGGGGTCGGAAGGACGCTCGCGACGCTACCCACGTGAACCCCCCTCCTGGCAGGCCGGAAGCTGTCATGAACCTGCATCGGCGCGCGCAGCAAGCGGCCAGATCCCCCCGAAGCGGGAACCCCGCCAACCGCCCGCCAACCGGCGTCCAGCCGCGGGTCTACCGCGGGCCTGGTGCCCGTCCCACCGCCGCCATGTCCCCGCTAGCCGCGGCCGCGCGCGGGAGGGGTCCCGGGGCCCCCGCGATACAACGGTTCCGATGGGTCAACGGGCTCCGGCCGTACGGCCACCGGAGGCTCCGCGACCGCACTCAGCCGGGCAGGCAGGGGGAGAGGGGGAAGCGTGCCGATGGCGGCATACCGGACGACGGGCGGCGCGACCGGCGCGCGCGCACCCCTGCTCACCCCCGGACAGCGGGTCCACGACGGGCTGGTGGTGGACCGCAGGCTGGGCGAGGGGGCGTTCGCCGAGGTGTACCGCGTACGCCACCACGTGCTCGGCCGGCAGGCGCTCAAGCTCTTCAAGCACGGCGCCTCCCTCGGCGCCAACTTCAGCAGGCTCGACGAGGCGCGCATCCTCTCCACCCTCGGCCACCCGAGCATCATCCGGGTGTTCGACGCCGGCACGGTGGACACGGCGGACGGCGTACGCGGCTACTTCACCATGGAGTACGTCGCCGGGGGCAGCCTGCACCAACTGGTCAGGAGCCACGGCGGCATCGTCCCCGTCCCCCAGGTCACCGCCGTGCTGCGGCAGGTGGCCGACGGCCTGTCGGTCGCCCACGGGCGGCGGCAGCCGGTCGTACACCGGGACCTGTCGCTGGCCAACATCCTCGTCGGGTACGACGAGTCCGGACTGCGGGCCAAGGTGGGCGACTTCGGGCTGGCGCGGGAGACCGACCCGGTCACGCGGGCGGCGAGCGCGCAGGGCACGGTCGCGTACATGCCGCCGGAAGTCCTCATCCGCGGGCGCGGTTACTCGGCCGCGGGGGACGTGTGGGCGCTGGGCACGATCGTCTACTACCTGCTCACGAACCGCTTCCCGTACGACGCGGACGCCCGGGCGCGGGCGTTCTCGCCGGCGCGGTTCGAGCAACCGCTGCGACCGCCGGGCGACTTCAACGACGACGTGGACACCTCGCTGGAGTGGCTGGTGGCGGACATGCTGCGGGTCGACCCGGCGGAGCGGCCGGCGATGCGCGAGGTGGCCGAACGCGCCGATCTCCCGCGCCGGCCGGCGGAGCTGCCGGTGGAGCGGCCGGTGGAGCGGCCGGTGGAGCGGCCGGTGGAGCGGCCGGTGGAGCGGCCGGTGGAGCGGCTGGTGGAGCGGCCGGTGGAGCGGCCACCCGAGCCGCCGCCTGCGGTGGCCCCGCCCGCCGACGATCCCGTCCGCGCCGCCATCGCGCTCTCCCGCGTCCCCGGCCGCCTGGCGGACGCGGCCGACCGACTCGAAGCAGCCCTCAGCCGCCGGCCCCGCCTGCGGGAGCGGCATCTGACCCGGCTCGCGACCTGGCGTAGAGGAGTCGTTCAGTGAAGGAGTCCCCGGCCCGCTTCGCGGACCTGGCGGGTCTGCGGCTGTACCGCAGGAACATCTTCGCGGTCACCGGACTGCCCGTGGCCGCCCAGGGTCCCGCGGTACGGCGGCACAGACAGCGGCTGGACGCCCGGCTCGCGGTCGAGGAGACCTGGGCGGGAGACGCCGCCGCGCCCGCGCCGGACGGGTACCGCAGGGAGGAAGTCCGGTACGCCTTCGAGGAGTTCCAGGACCCGCGGCGCCGGCTCGTGGACGAGCTGCTGTGGTTCTGGCGGGACGCCGACCTCGGCTGCGGCTGCGCCCCTGCGACGCACGAGCAGCACGACGAGGCCGTACGCGTGCACAGCCAGGCGATCGAGGCGGAGACCGGCGGCACAGGACCGCGGGGTGACGGACCCAACCGGTCCTGGCGCGCCGCCGCGACGGCCTGGGCGTCCGTGCTGGAGAACCCCGACCTGCGCGGCCACATCGCCCACCGCATCACGGCCCTGGCCGACCCGCGGCTCGACGGCTACTCCCCCGACGACTTCCTGGCCGGCGTCCCCGGGCTGCTGCTCTCCCCGTTCGGCGAACTCGCCGCCGACCGGTCCGCGCGGCCGCGGCTGGCGGAGGTCAGCGCCGGCTGGTCGAAGTACCCGGTCTTCGCGACGCCGCTCCCGGACGTCTTCGAGAACACCGTCGAGCAGTCGGTCGACCGGCTCAAGGACGCGCTGCGGACCGCGGGCGAGCGGCACCAGGCGGGGGAGCACGCGGACGCGCTCGCGGCCCTGGAGCAGCGGGTGCTGCCCGCGTACGCGGAGTTCGAGTCGCTGAAGGGGTTCGTCTCCCAGTCGCGGTCCGAGGAGATGGCGCACACGGTCACCGTGGCGCTGAACAACGTGGCGCTCGGTGTCTGCGAGGCGGGCCTGCAGAAGCCGTTCCGGAGCACGCTGATCGAGGTGATGGAGCACGCGAGCCGGATCGCCCCGCGGCGGGACAAGGCGCAGATCGACCAGAACCTGGCGGCCGTACGGCTGGGCCGCGCGGGTGCGGGGGCCGCGCAGCAGCTCAAGCCGAGCGAGTGCGCGGGGTGCGTCGTCCTGCTGCTGGCGATCGTCGGCGGAGTCATCGGAGGGATCACAGGAGGACCCGCCTGGGCGGTCGGCATCATCGTCGGCGGCTTCGTGCTCGCCGGGATGTTCGCCTCATGAACCCGTACGCCACCGAAGGAAGGGCTCCGATGACACAGCACGCCCGCCACCGGGCGAGGGGGCGCCTCGGCGCCGCGCTCGGACAGTGGCGCCAGCCGCCCGAGTTCCGCGTTCCGCCGCCGCAGCTCGACCCGGCCCAGACGGCGTGGGTCGCGGAGGTGCTGGCGGAGGTGGAGGCGGCGGAGGCGCTGGCCGCGGCAGCGGCGTCGTCCGCGGACGCCGGGACGGACACGGCCGGGACCGGCACGACCGGCACCGCCGACCCGGCGGCCGCCGACGCCGGGGCCGGGGCCGGCGCCCTGGTGGGCGCGGCCACCGGCATCTGGCGCGCGCTGCGCAAGCTCGACCAGGACGCCGGCAGGCTCTCCCCCGCCGACCTGCGGCAGGTCCGGCTCCAGGTCCGCGCCAGCCGCCAGGCCCTCGCCGAGGACGGGCTGGAGATCCAGGAGCACGACGGCGAGCCGTTCGACACCGGTCTCTCCCTGGAGGCGCTGGTCTTCCAGGAGGACCCGGAGCTGACCCGCGAGGTCGTGCTGGAGACCGTACGGCCGTCCGTCTACTTCCGCGGCCGGCGCATCCAGATGGGCCAGGTCATCGTCGGCAGGCCCCCGCAGGACCCCGGTGACGAGACGACCAAGGAGACCCCGGAGTGAGCGAGACCATCGACTACGGCATCGACCTCGGCACCACGAACAGCGCGATCGCGGTGGCGGAGGACGGCGGCGTACGCATCGTCAAGAACAACGAGCAGTGGGACTACTCCCCCTCCGCCGTCTACATCCCCAAGAAGGACATCGTCCACGTGGGCCGGCGGGCCAAGGAGCGTACGGAGTCCGACCCGGCCAACGCCCACTCCGAGTTCAAGCTGGAGATGGGAGTGGCGGGGGCGGCGCGCCGGTTCGAGCGCGCGGGGCTGTCCCTCACGCCCGAGGAGCTGTCCGCCGAGGTGCTGAAGTCGCTGCGGCAGGACGCCGCGGCCGAGACGGGATACGCGCCGGAGGTCGCGGTGATCACCGTGCCCGCGGCCTTCGCCCTCAACCAGAACACCGCCACCTCCGAGGCCGCCGCCCTGGCCGGGCTCAGCGAGCACTGCCCGCTGGTGCAGGAGCCGACCGCCGCCGCCATCGCGTACGGCGTGCAGGACACCTCGGACTCCGCCCACTGGATGGTCTTCGACCTCGGCGGCGGCACCTTCGACGCCGCCGTGATGAGCAAGCGCGACGGCGAACTCCAGCTCATCCAGCACGCGGGCGACCCGTACCTCGGCGGGAAGCTCATCGACTGGGCGGTCGTCGACGACCTGCTGGCCCCCGCCGTCCGGCGCGACCTGGGGCTGGCGGACTTCAACCGGAGCAACCGCCGCTGGCTGGGCAACTTCGCCAAGCTCAAGGCGGAGGCGGAGAACGCGAAGATCGCGCTGTCCCGGATGGACAAGATCGACATCGCCTGCGACCTGGACGACGGCAACGGCGACACCGAGAACTTCGAGTTCACCCTGACCCGGGGCGCGCTCGACGACCTCGCGCTCCCCTTCTACACCCGTGCGATCAAGCTCTGCCGAGAGGCGCTGGCCGAGAGCGCGCTGCGCCCCGACCACATCGACCGGCTGCTCCTGGCCGGCGGCTCGACGCTCAGCCCGGGGCTGCGCGCGCTGCTCACCGACCGGCACACGGGGCTCGGTATCGAGGTGGACCACAGCCAGGACCCGACGACGGTGGTGGCCCGCGGCGCGGCGGCGTTCGCCCGTACCGTACGGCGGCCGCGGAAGGTGCGGGCCGCGGCGCCGGGCGAGTTCGCGGTGGAGCTGAACTACCCCGCGCAGACCGTCGACACCACGGACATCCCGGTGTCGGGCAAGGTGACCAGCGGCAGCACGGTGGACTTCACCCGGTACGCCGTCGTGCTCGCCAACCCGGACGGACAGCCGCCGTTCCGCGGCCCCCGTACCGCGCTCTCCCAGGACGGCACCTTCTACACCGAGGTCGCGCTCACCGCCGGCGCCACGTCCCACTTCACCGTCGAGCTGACCGACACCTCCGGTACGCGGCAGAAGCTCACCGGCGGCACCCTGTCGATCACGCACGCGAAGGTCGTCCCCGGCGAGGCGGTGCTGACGGGCACCCTCGGCATCGGCCGGGCCGACGGCTCGTTCGACCCGCTGCTCCGCAAGGGCACGACGCTGCCGGCCATGGTGACGAAGATCTACCGCACCACGATCCCGCTGCACCGCTCGGAGCCGGACGCGGTGATCCGTATCCCGCTGCTGGAGGGCGAACGGCCGCGTGCCGAACGCAACACGCGCGTGGGGCAGTTGGAGATCCGGCCGCGGGACGTCCGGATCGACCTGCCGGCGGAGAGCGAGGTCGAGGTGACGTTCGAGATCGCGGCGAGCAGCCGGGAGGCCCTGGTCACCGCCCATATCCCGCTGGTACAGCAGCAGTTCGAGGCGACCATCAACCGCACCGAACTCCTCGCGCCGGAGCAGCACGAGCTGGCCGGCCGGCTACGGCACCTGGAGCAGCGCCTGCGCGGCCTGAAGGGCGACGCCGCGTCCGAGCACGCGGAGCAGGCCGGGGCCCGGCTGCGGAAGCTGGAGGAGCACCGCCCGCTCACGCAGCTCGGCAGGGAGGTCGAGGCCGCGGGCGTCGACACGGGCGCGGCGGTGACGAGCGACCGCCGGATGCGCGATCTGGAGGCCGAACTCGACGACATCGAGGAGGCCATCGAGATCCCCGGCCTCGAACGCCGGCTGTGGGACGTGCTCGGCTCGTGCGAGGACATCATCACGCAGGTCGGCGGGACCCCGGCCGACCGCCGGGAGCTGGAGAACCTGCGCGGGCGCGCGAGCGCGCCGGGCGGGGACGCGACGCCGGCGGAGCTGCGGAAGCTGGTGAAGCGGGCGGAGGAGTTCCAGGTGGAGCTGCTGCGGCGGACGGACGAATGGGACTTCGTGGTGTTCAACGCGCTGGTGGAGATGCGCGACCTGATGCACCCGAGCCACCAGGCGGACGCGGCGATCCGCGACGGCAGGAGGGCGATGGCGGTGGGCGACCGGGGGGCGCTCGCGGCGGTGAACCAGCGGCTGCGGCGGCTGCTGCCGCCGGAGGCGGCGGGGAACGAGCTGGGGAGGAAGGAGGGCGGGGTCAGGTGAGCACGGACACGAGCACGACGGCGGCGGGCGAGGTATCGGGCGGTACGTCGGCTGGCGGCACTTCGGCAGGCCCTGCGTCCGCGGGCGGCGGCGGCCCCGCGTCGGCCGGCGGCACGCCGGCGCCGGCGTCGGGCACACTGCGGGCGGCCCTGCTGGTGGCACAGGTCCGTACGGCGGCGCGGGCGGGCGACCTGGACGAGGCGCTGCGTCTCCTGCGCGCGGCGGAGGCCAGGGACGCCCGCGCGGTGGGCGAACGCCCGGAGGTCCTGGACCTGTTCGCCCGCGTCCACGCCCAGCGCGGCGAACTGGACGCCGCCGCCACCTACTGGCGCCGCCTCCAGACCCACGACCCCGCCGACCCCGCCGCCCGGGCCGGCCTCGCCCGCATCACCCGCCTCACCGCCGACGGCCCCCGGGCCTCCCTGGCCCGCCACCGCACCCGTACGGCTGTGGTCGCGGCGGTCTGCGCGCTGGCGGTGGCGGCGACGGGCGCGGTGGCGCTGACGGGGGACGAGGAGCCGGGGCGTCCGGGCGGTACGGAGCGGGCGGCGGCGACGGAGCAGCAGATCGAGGAACGCGTACGGAAGGAACTGGAGGCGGCGCGGGAAGCGGACCGTACGAGCGAGGAGACCCGCCGGGAGGAAGCGGCCGAGGCACTGGCAACGACCCTCCGCTCCCCCGGCATCCGCCCGCAGGTACGGGGCGGCTCTGTGGAGGTGGCCTTCACGGAGGGCGTCTTCTCCGAGGGCGCGGAACTGACCCCGGAAGGCGCCGCCCGCCTCGCGACCCTGGGCGAGCACCTGGCCCGGCTGGACGCCCGCATCGCCATCCGGGGCCACGCCGCCACGGTCCCCGACGCCCCCCGCAGCGGCGGCTCGGTGCTGGCGCTGTGGCGCGCCCTGATCGCGGCCCGCGAACTGAGCGCGGCGAGCGGCGAACCCCTCACGGCGTTCACGACCTCAAGCGCGGACCAGCGAGAGGCCCCGTACCCCGAGGACGCCAAGAACCGCACGGTAACGGTGGTGATCACGCCGAAGTAGGCGGGATGTGACCGGGCTTGGCCGGGTCCACCTCGACCGAGACGATCCGGTCCGCCTCGACCCGGATGAGCACGAAGTAGTCCTTGCGGCAGCACCGGCACTCGGCGTACCCCTCGCCGGCGTAGGTGCCGTCCGGGGGCCGGGTCCGGGGGTGGCGCAGCCCCTTCACGCCCCAGTCGACGGCATCGCCGACCGCGTACCGGCGGAGGTCGAGCAGGCCGAACCTGAACTCGATCTCCGCCGCACACTGCTCGCCGCACCGCGGGCACTTCATGTCCGCGTCCAGGTGGTTGTACATCCCCATCGGGTGACCTAGCCCAGGTAAGGCGTGGACCGGTGGTCCAGGAAATGGCGCAGCCGGAGTCGCTGGGTGTGGTGCATCGGCAGGTCGTCCAGCTCACCGGGGTCGACGAACCGCAGTTCCGTCGACTCCTCCGAGATCGCCAGTGTCCCGCCGACGACGCGGGCCGTGAAGCAGACGTTGAACTGCCGCCGTACCTCCCCGTCGCTGTACGCGACGACGTGCCGCGGGTCGGTGTACGTGCCGACGAGCCCCGTCACCTCGACGTCGAGCCCCGTCTCCTCCTTCACCTCCCGCACCGCACACCCGGGCAGCGAATCGCCCAGCTCCATCCCGCCGCCGGGCAGCGCCCACAGGCCGTTGTCACGGCGGCGCTGGAGCAGGATGCGGCCGCCGCCGTCGGTCACCACGGCGGAGGCGGCGGCGACGAGGCTGTTGGGCTCGGGGGCGGCGGGGTCGTCGTAGTACTCGGTACGGGTCATGGGGAGATCATGCGCGGGGGCGGCGCCTCGGGGGCGGCTCAGTCGACCTTGCCCGCGAAGATGGCGGTCTCGGACTCCCCGTCAGGGGTGACCTCGATCTGGGCGTAGCTCTCGCTCGCCGGGAGTTCGCAGCCGGTGGGGACGTCGATGGGGCACCTGATCGCCGTCGGCACACTGCCCGCGGTGAGCCTGGGCGTGATCCCGCTCGGGGTGGCGCGGGGCATCGGCTGGCCCGTGGAGTCGTTCACCATGTACGACGACGTGCAGGTGAACGTCGAACTGGTCTCGGCGCACCTGACCGTCACCCAACCCCGGGGGATTGAGGAGTACGCGCAGTCGTTCGCGAACCTGGCGCAGATCGCCGTGTACGGCCCGCGGGCGCGGACACTGATCACCTCCGCGATCGACGCTCTCGGGTGATCCCATGCACGTTCGTAGAAGTTCGTTGAAGCCCCTCTGACGGGGTTCCTACCTTCCTGGGCATGGCCGCCCAAGCAGAGGCGCCGACGGCGCCCGAACGTCCGTTGCCGACCCTGCGCGTGTCCCGCGACAGCGGGCGCACCTTCGAGCCCGAGAAGCGGTTCTACTCCCGCGACTGCGAGCCGCCTCTGCTCAACGGCGTCTACCCGCCGTGCGAGTGCCCCCGCTGCGGTAGAAGGCGGTGACCATGAGCGCCGCTGCCGGGGACGTGACCGCGCCGCGGACCTACCCCTCGTCACCCGTGTTCCTTCCAGTCCGCGAGGGCCAGGTAGCGCGGCCCGTCCTCGACTGCGAGGGATGCAGCCGGCTCGACCAGGAGCGCCGGGACGCGCGCAACCGCGGCGGCCACTCGGCCGCCAGCGACTGCTCCGTCCTCATCCGCCGGCACCCCCACCACTGAACTCCCGCCCCTTGGCCGCCTGTCCGATCTGCCAGGGGGCGGGCCACCGGACGGTCGGCCGAGCAACGAACCGGCCGGGCGCGCCTCGCCCAGCCGTCGCGCCGGCTCCGGCGGGCGGGGCGCCGCACCACCGCCCCGGGCGGCCCGGGGCGCTGGAGAGGAGGCACACCCGATGACCGGCAACATCCCGCTGACGATCACCCCCGCCGTGTGGGGGCGACCCGGGCGACGAGGACGACAACACCGACATCGAGGACGGCGACGGCGGAGGCGGCAACCCGTCCCCCGGCCACCGCTGACATACCCCGAAATGTCGGTCCCCGCGGCTACTGTGCCGCGGGGGCCGACCCGGACCGACAGGAGCACCATGGGCAGCGAGCAGACCGGCACCGGCCGCGTCACCGTCTTCCCGCTCACCCACCACTGGCCCGACCGCCGCTGCCTGCTCGCCTACACCACCACCGGCTACTTCGGCACCACCGCGATCGTCGGCGTACTGCCGGTCCCGGAGCTGGAGCACCCCGAGCTGCTGGCGGTCGCCGCGGCACATCACGCCCAGGGCCTGTACGGCTCCCGCGGCGGACACGAGAACGCCTGCGCCGGCTGGGTGATCTGCACCGGCTGGTCCGCCCGCATCGGCGGCTCCGGCCCCCGCCTCGACGTCACGAACACCGGCTGGAGCCTGCGCCTCGACCGCCGCATCAAGCTGGCCCAGCAGATGTACGGCCACGACGTCCTGCACACCGGCACCTTCGCCCTCGACGACGGCGAGCTGATGAAGCAGGCCCTCCAGCTCGTCCGCTGAACGCCCGCCGCCGGCACGGCGGGCATTCCCCATCAGCCCCGGCCGCGCCGCTGCCCCGCGCGCGGCCGGCCCGCCCCGAGCAGCCCCGCCCGCCCGGTCGTAGCCGCTGGACGGAACGGGGCCTCATCGTCCGCATATGGCACCGTGGCGGCGGCTGTGCGCCTCCCGTCTACGGAAGGACGGGCGCTGGCAGAGGACGGCCCCGAGAGCGTGCATCCACTCCCGGGGCCGTTCCGTGCGCGCGGCCTTCTGGTGTGATCGCCTGAAGTTCGGCCGAGCTATCGATCTTCACGGGCCTCGGGAACGAGTTGGGGCCAGATCAGATGTCTTCTGACCTGGCCCTGAGCGGTAGGCCGCGTGGGCTTGTCCTGTGGCCCGTGCACCGGCTCGCCGACCGCGTCGAGACCGTGGTCGAGGAGCCCGCCGAGCGACACCACGTCGCTGCCGCACCGGTCACCCCAGGCCCCGCGTCGACACCTGCCGGGCACCCGCTTGAGGTGGCCGCCGCACCCCGGGCCGAGGTGACCGACAAGCAGGCCGTCGAGCAGACGCCCGCCGACACCGCGCCGCCCGTGTCGCCTCTGGTCATCTGCGGTGACCGCAAGGTGTACGTGCTCAGGGCACCCCACGCCGACACCGGCGACGAGGTGACCGACGAGCAGCCCGAGCGGCTGTCCACCGCCGCCGCCCGCGTCGTCCTCGAATCGTGCTGGGCAAAGGGCACCCCGCCCGCCGAGGCCGCGCGCCTCGCCACCCGCAGCACCTCGTACGCCAAGAAGGTGTACGCCCGACTCGACGAGACCCGCGGGCACGCCCCGGTGCCCGGACAACTCGCCCTCGCCGCCGGGGGCGGTGAGGGCCGATGACTGCCGACCGCACCACCGAACAGGCCGTCGCCGCCGCGGTCGCCGCCGCCGTCGAGGTACGGACCGCGCTCGCCGAGGACGCCACCGCCGCCGGTTGATGGCACGGCGGGGGCTGCGGGGCCGTCGGCCATGCCGGCGGCGGACGTTCATGCGGCCAGGGCGGCGCGGGCGATGAGGGTGCCGATGTGGTCCCTCTTCGGCGCCTTAAGCACGTCAACTGTGATGTCGGTGAAGCCGGCGCGCTCCAGCAGGATCCGCCACTTCCTCGGCGTGTAGCTGTAGCGGTAGGTGTACAGGGCCTTCCCGGCGAACCCGCCCTTGTACATGCCTTGGGGGCCGTAGGCGCCAGGGATGGGCGGCGGCTGGGAGAAGGCGAAGACGCCGCCGGGGGTCACGCGCTGGGCGACGAGCGGAAGCAGCTTGACGGGGTCGGTGAACCAGGCGGCGCCGAAGATGGAGTACACCGCGTCCCACGTCCGGCCGGTCCCGGTGAGGTAGTCCAGTACCTCGGCGCAGACGAACTCCGGTACGCGGCGGCCGGCCCAGTGCGCGGTGATCTGCTTGACCATCACGGGAGACAGGTCCAGGCCGGTGACCTCGACGCCGCGGGCGGTGAGGTGGACGGCGGCCCGGCCGGTGCCGCAGCCGATCTCCAGCGCGGTCTTCGGGTCGCCGAGGAGTTCGGGGCCGGGGCCGTGGCCGGCGTACTGCGTCCAGTTCAGGACGGGCTCGGTGATGTCCTTGGTGACGCTCTCGGCGTAGGCGTCCCACAGTTCGGTCTCGTGGGCGAGGTTGTGACGGGCGGGCAACCGGGTCTCCTTGGGCGCTCGGGGAAGGGCCGACCCCGCCCCTGGGGGGTGCGGGGCGGGGCCAGCGTAGGGGCGGTCAATGGCTGTCAGGGGCCTTGTCGTCGCACGGCGAGCACTCCGCGCCGTCCATCGCCCACAACTCCTCGTCCGGGGCGAAGCCACAGCCGCGGATGAAGTCGGCGGTGCGCAGCACGGTGCCGTCCCGGCGGCGCTCGATGAGCGGGGCGTGGTGCTTGTACCGGCCGCCGTTGTACGCCTCGCAGAACGCGAAGTACACGGGGGTATCCAGGATGATCTGGTGCACCCCGATGTCGACGACCTTCCCGACCCCGAGGTGGACCTCGGGGTGCTCCATGGCCGTGACGAGGTACATGATCGCGTTGTCGAGGATCCGCTCGGCCATGTTGCGGACCATGGTGCCGTCGCGCATCAGGAGTTTGATCTCCCGCTCCCACAGCGTGACCTGCTCGGAGCCCGGGGACTCCAGCACGTTGTACGTCAGCTCCTTGATCCTCGGCCGGACCGCGTCCAGCAGCGCCCGCGGGTCGCGATCCGTTGTCGCGGTGCGGACGGGTTCGAGTGCGATGCTCATGTGCTCCTCCGTGATCCGTTGGTGTGGATGCGGTGGTGCAGTGCCCCGCCCGCCGGAGCCGGCGCGACGGCGGACGGGGCGCCCCGTGTCCAGGCCGGGGGCAGCCGGACCCGGCTCCGGGCCCCGCCCCTGGCCCGACGGATGGCAGGGCCAGCGGCGGGAGTTCAGTGGTGGGGATGTCTGCGGATGCGGACGCCGGCGTCGCTCGCGGCCGAGTGGTCGCCGCGGTTGCGCGCGTCCCGGCGCTCCTGGTCGAGCCGACTGCATCCCTCGCAGTCGAGGACGGGCCGCGCCTCCTGGCCCTCGCGGACGGGCAGGAACACGGGCGGCGAGGGGTAGGTCCGCTGGCTGGTCGCGTCCCCCACATCGGCGCTCATGATCACCCCCTTCCGCCGCAGCGGGGGCACTCGCACGGCGGGTAGGCGCCGTTGAGCAGTGGAGGCTCGCAGTCGCGAGCGTAGAAGCGCTTCTCGCGCTCGAAGGTGCGCCCGCTGTCGCGAGACACGCGCAGCGTCATCAGGGGGTCGTCAGGCGCCGACGGCGCCTCTGCTTGGGCGGCCATGCCCAGGAAGGTAGGAACGATCGGTTTGCACACACCATGAATTTGCAGAAATTTGCGTCTCCTTTCTGCACCACGAGACGTTGGCCGCATCACGCCCTTGACGGGTATCGCCCTGCGGGGGACGGTGACGCAAAGGACTGCAAGCCGATGTAGACGGAGGCTGACATGCCGTTACTGTTCGTCGGGATCGACCCCGCTACGGAGAAGGACAAGAGCCCTACCGTGTGGGTCGACCAGGAGACCAACGAACTCGTCTTCCAGGGCTGGAAGCCGGGGGCCGAACTGGAGGCAGAGTGCGCCGCGTTCGAGGTGCCCGGGCACGCGAAGGGCATTCCGTCCGATGAGGCGGTGATCCGGGTTCCTGCCAGGATGGTGCACATGATCAGGAAGGCGTGCGATGTCGTCGAGCGAGCCGACGTTCCCTGAACTCCTCTCGGGCTGCAAACGCTCCGCTGTGCACCTGGAGATGCGGGACCAGTACGGGGTCAGTGACGAGGCCGATGGCTTCAGCACCTGGCTACGTACTGGCCAGCGTGACACGGACCCCGGATCCGAGTCCTGGGCTTCCTGGGTGGAGCTGATCTCCCAGGCGGTAGCGCGCGGCGTCACCGTGCGGCGTGCCCGCGTCATCTCTGAGCCGGTTACGGACTACATCCGATACGAGCACGCCGGAACGGTCGTCAACGTCGCCGCGGGCGAGCAGGTTCGCTGGCTGCCCCGACGACGCGCCTCGGACATCGCTCTGCCGGGAAACGACTTCTGGCTGTTCGACGAGCGGCTGATCCGCTGGAACCACTTCACCGGCAGCGGCGCCTGGGCCGGCCAGGAGATCACCGACGAGCCTGCCGCGGCCGAGTTGTGCGCCGCGGCCTTCGAAGCAGTGTGGGCGCGCGCTGTCCCGCACGATCAGTACGAGATCCGCTGACAGGAAGCACCGGCTGGCCAGCTCATGCCCGTCTCCCCGTCCTCCGCCGCCCAGGCCGCGCGCGAAGCCGTCGCCGGGCGGCTGCAAGACCTTCGTAAGGAGGCCGGGCTGACCATCGTCGAGCTGGCCCACCGGTGCGGCTGGCACTACTCCAAGACCTCACGCATCGAGAACGCCCTCACCGGGCCCACGGCAACGGACATCCGCAAGTGGTGCGAGGCCACCCGCACTCAGGACCAGGCGCAAGACCTCGTCGTCCAGTCCATCAACGCGGAGTCGATGTACCGGGAGTGGCGTCACCAGATCCGCAGAGGCCAGAAGCAGTTGCAGGAAAGCCTGGTGCAGTTCTACCGGGACACCGAGTTGTTCCGCGTCTACTCCTCCACCCTGGTTCCCGGATTGCTTCAGACCGAGGGCTATGCAGCCGCTGTCCTCCGCAGGGCAGCCCGCTTCCGGGATCTCCCCATCGAGGACAGCGCCGAGGCGGCGCGGGCCCGCGTCGAGCGCTCCCGCGTCATCCATGAGCAAGGCCACAGGTTCGTGATCGTCGTTGAGGAGTCGGTCCTGCGCTACCAGATGGCGGACTCTGACGCGATGGCCGCCCAGCTCGGGCACCTGCTCACTGCGGGCGCCTTGCCGGCGGTCTCGCTCGGCATCGTCCCGATGGCGGCGCGCGAACGGATGCGCTGGCCGGACGAGACGTTCAGCGTGTACGACGACGCACTCGTATCAGTCGAACTCGTCTCCGCCGAAGTGAACGTCACGCAGCCCTCCGAGATCGCCCTGTACCTGAAGGCGTTCGAGGAGTTGCGTCGGCTCGCGGTGTACGGGGCCGAGGCTCGCGCGCTGATACTCCGCGCTATCGAAGCCCTGGGCTGACGCGCCGGCGCCCGGCGCCTCGAAGGCGCCGGGCACGGGGAAGGCCGAGCAGCGGCGAGTTGACGGTGGGTCGGCCGAGAGCGGGTTAGGCGTGCCCCATGAGGCGGTCGTACACCTCACGGTGCTCGCGGTAGGTGCGCACCTGATCGGCCGACTTCATGGCGAGCAGTTCCTCGCGCGACTCCGGCACCTGGTATCGGTCGCGGGCGGCCTCGTCGGCCTGGCGCTGCATCATCTCGGCGTACCGGCGGGCGACTGGTGAGACATATCCGCTCGCCTGCTCGACTGGCGTCTGCGCTCGGCGTCGCGGTCTGACACATACTCGCACCTGCTCGGCGGCGTCGGCCGGGACGCTGGGACCGCGCCTCGGCCCTCGTACCGCGTCGCCGTCGCGCCGAGCCTTCTGCACCTGCCGATGGCGAGCGTGACCACTCTGTGACCACCTCATCGACGGATTCGCCCGAAGCGCAAGCGCCGGACACGACTGAACCCCCGCAGACGCAGGTCAACGGGGGTTCGGATGCCGAGGGCATCAGTAGGCCGCGTGGGACTCGAACCCACAACCAACGGATTAAAAGTCCGGTGCTCTGCCAATTGAGCTAGCGGCCCGCCCGGCCAGCATAGCCCGGACCCCGGCGTGCCCCCGAGCGGATATCCCCTGGCGGGCGGGGCGCGGCCCCTCCCTGGGGCGGGAGGGGCCGCGGGTGGGTGGCGGTCAGACGTCCGGGTCCGTCCAGGGGCCCCTGATCATTGCCACCTGCTCCTTGGAGAGCGCTCCGGTGTAGGTGCGGACTTCGTCGATCGCGGCGGTCATGGGGTCGGTCCAGCCGGTGGGGGTGCGGGCGCGGCCGAGTTGGAGGCCGGTGGTGGCTGGCCAGGTGGCGGCGTCGGGAAGGGGGAGGTCGGCGGCGAGCATCCCGTCGGTGTAGAGGCGGATGCGGTCGGCGGGGTCGTCGTGGACAACGGCGACGTGCTGGCCCCACGGGTTCGCGTACGCCTCCGTCACGGTGTGCGTCGCGGTCGGGGTGTCGGTGTCGGCGACGACGAGTTCCCACGCCCCGGTGTCCGCCTCATAGCGGACCTCGACGGCGTTGGTGTGGTCGCCGGGGAGGGAGAACAGCGTCATGTCCCGGGTGGGCAGGTCGTAGCCGAAGCGGACGTACGCGGCGACCGAGTAGCCGGCGGTGGTGTCGACGGGCGGGGTGGCCGTGGCGGCGTAGCCGCCGTTGCCGGTGAGTTCGAGGTGGCCGGTCCCGGCGATCGGGTCGGCGTCCGTGACGGCCGCGCCGTCGGACAGGGTGAGCGGCTGGCCGCCGGTGTATTCGGGGCTGGTGCCGTCCGAGGCTTCGTCGAGCATCCAGTAGCCCGTGCGCTGGGCCTTGCGGGTCGCCAGCGTCGCGGCCTCGTCCGCGACCACGACGCGGTCCCAGACGCGTACGTCCGCCAGGCGGCCGCGCCAGTTGCCCGCGTGGCCCGCGGCGGTACGTACCCGGCCCACCTGCAGGTCGCCGGCCGTGGACGCCGCGGTGGCGCCTTCCGCCGTCGCCGCGAGGCGGCCGTCGACGTAGAGGCGGGCTGTCCTGGCCGGGGCGTTGTACACCGCCGTGAGGTGGGCCCACTTGCCGGTCGCCGCCGCGCCGCCCGTCGCCCGGACCGGGTCGGCGGTCCCGTCCGCGACCGCGAGGGACCAGCGGCCGTCGTGGATGCCCAGCGCGAATGACGCGGGTGTCGCGCCGCCGTTCTGGCTGAGTACGGTCATGCCGCCCTCCGCCGCCGTCTCCGGCCGCGCCCACGCGGCGACCGCGAAGGACTCCGAGGTGTCCGCGACCGGGGTCTGCGGGGTCAGGTAGGCGTCGGGGGTGCCGTCCAGTGCGGCGGCCGTCCCGTACGCGGTGCCTTCCGGGCCGGCGGCGCCGAAGGTGACGCCCGTGCCCGCCGTGGCCGCCGCGGTGCCGGTGGTGGGCGCCGCCTCGCTCGCGCCCGCGGCGTCGCCGAGCGCCCAACTCGCCACCGGCGAGCGGCCCGAGCTGACGCGGATCGTGTAACTCGCGGGCGCCGAGGTGGTGCCCGCCCTGCTCACGGACTGGACCTCGAAGACGTGTACACCCGACCGCTCGGGCGTCCACGTGACGGTCACGGGCTCGCCGGGAGCGGGGGCGTCGATCAGGCGGGGCGCCGAGCCGCCGACGGAGTAGTAGTACTTGACCGCCTCCTCGGCCGGCGCGTCGAAGATGAACCGGCCGGGGACGCCGACGCCGTCGGTCCAGCCCTCGGGGTCCTCCGGGTAGTCGGGGGAGGAGATCACGGGCGGCGCGGGCGAGGTGGTGTCGTAGACGAACTCGCAGGGACCTGCGCCACCGTCGGAGCTCCACGGCCCCCACGCCGTGCCGTCTGTGGCCCGCACCCGCCACTGCACGGGGATGTCCTCGGGGATGTCCTGCTGCTTCAGATGCCAGGAGAACTCGGAGCCGCTGGACTTCGACGTCGTGGTCAGCTCACGCGTCTGCGGCTCCCCGGACGGGTCCTGCCAGCTCAGCTCGAACTGCGCCGCCAAGCTGTCGCCGTCCGGGTCGTGCAGGACCGCGCGCAGCGGTGGAGCCATGTTGAAGTACGGGCGGTCGGGCCCCGCGGTGCAGGGGCGGGACCACATGGTGAGGTCGGCCGTGTCCGGCCGGTCGGGCGCGGCGTTCGCGGCTGCCGCCGCCGTGAGGGGCGTCGCCGCCAGCACGGCGGACAGCGCCGCGCCGACGAGGGCGGAACGTAAGAGAGCATGACGGGCCAAGGTTTCCCTCCTGAGTGAGAACCGACGGGATTTCTCCTGGCGGAGGGTGTGGGGCCCCTCAAGGCATTACGCTCGCGCAGCCTAACAACCCGCTGTGACAATGCACCTACGCGCAGTTTCGGCAAGAGGGCGCGGACGCGTGCGGGCCCCCTCCCGGGGGAGGGGGCCCGTCGGTGGTGCGGTCAGCCCTTGCGGTTGTTGCGGTCCTGGCGCTTCCAGCGGGGCTTGTCCGTGCGGCGGTCGTCCGTGGTGCGGCGGTCGTGGCTGTACGGGCGGCCGTCGCGGCGGTCGCGGCCGGCCGGGCGGTCGCCGCCGAAGCGGGAGCGGTCGGCGGAGTCGCGGCGCTCGTAGGGGCGGCGGTTGTCGCGGTCGTAGGGGCGGGCGGCGCCGCGGTCGTCGCGGCGGGGGTAGGAGCGGGTGCCGCGGTCGTCGCGGCGGGTGTCGCGGCGGTCGTACGAGCGGGGCTCACGGGTGCCGTACGAGCGGTCGTCGCGGCGGTCGTACGACGGGCGGTCGTCGCGGCGGTCGTAGGAGCGCTCGTCGCGGCGGTCGTTCCGGTAGTCGCGGGTCTCCCGCGGCTCGCGGTAGTCCCTGTTGTCCCGGTCGTTACGGTCGTTGCGCCGCGTATCCCCCGACCTGTCGAAGGCGCGGAAGCGCTGCTCCCTGCGGTCGTTCCGGATCCCGGTGCGGTTGTACGGGCGGTCGGTGCGGTCACCCCGGTCCGTCCGGTCCGTACGGGCCTCGTACGGAGCCTCCTCCGCACGCGGCTCCGCCGGCGTCTCGTCCTGCGCCACCGGCTCCGCCGGCTGCTCCAGCGTCACGCCCGCGCGCGTCGCCAGGCGCGTCGCCTCCGCGCGCAGGTCCGCCGCGTGCTTGCGGGCCCGCTCCAACTGGGCCTCCAACTGCGTCACATCCCGCTCCGCAGCCGTCGCCGCCTGGGCAGCCGAGTCCGCCTGCACCTCGTCGATCGACCGCGCGCCGGTGATCCGCGCCACGTCGGGGTCGAACGCCCCGCGCCCGCTGATGATGTGCCGCGAGGCGTCCACGGCCGCGTCCTCCAGCAGGCGGAAGACCGTGCGGCGCTGGTGCGGCAGCGCGAGGGAGACGACCGTGCCGGACTCGCCGGCGCGGGCCGTGCGGCCCGCGCGGTGCAGGTAGTCCTTGTGGTCGCCCGCCGGGTCGACGTTCAGCACCAGGTCGATGCCGTCGACGTGGATGCCCCGCGCGGCGACGTCCGTCGCCACCAGCGCGTGCACCCGGCCGTCCTTGAAGTCCGCCAGCGTGTGCGTGCGCGCGCCCTGCGTCATGCCGCCGTGCAGCGCGGCGGCGCGCACGCCGGTCTCGCGGAGCTGGTCGGCGACGCGGTCGGCGCCGAGCTGGGTGCGTACGAAGACGATGGTGCGGCCCTTGCGCGCCGCGATGGCGGCCGTGACCGGCGCCTTGTCGCGCGGCTTCACGACGAACACGTGGTGCGTCATGGTCGTCACCGCACCCGCCGACGGGTCCACCTCGTGGCTGACCGGGTCGACCAGGTAGCGCTCGACGAGCGTGCCGACGCCCTTGTCCAGCGTCGCCGAGAAGAGCATCCGCTGGCCGCCCGGCGGCACCTGGTCGAGCAGCTCGGTGACCTCGGGCAGGAAGCCCAGGTCGGCCATCTGGTCGGCCTCGTCGAGCACGGCGATCTGCACCCGGTCGAGGGAGCAGGCGCCGCGGTCGATCACGTCGCGCAGCCGGCCCGGAGTGGCGACGAGCACGTCGACGCCGCGCTCCAGCGCGCCGATCTGGCGGCCCATGGACGTACCGCCGCAGACGACCTTCATCGACAGCCGCAGCACGTCGCCGTACGGCTGGAGCGCGTCGGCGACCTGCATGGCCAGCTCGCGCGTCGGGGTGAGGATGAGGCCGCGGGGGCGCTTGGGGTCGGTGTGGCCGCCGGCGAGGGTCGCGAGCAGCGGCAGGCCGAAGGAGAGGGTCTTGCCGGAGCCGGTACGGCCGCGGCCGAGGACGTCACGCCCGGCGAGGGCGTCGGGGATGGTGGCGGCCTGGATCGGGAACGGGGTGGTGACGCCGTAGTCCGCGAGCTTGGCCACGACGCCGCGGGGCAGGCCGAGGTCGCCGAAGGTCGGCGCGGGGGCCTCCGGGGCGTCGCCGGTGACGGCAGTGTCGTCGGTGACGGCCGCCTCGGCGGTCTCGGGTGCCTCGGAGGTCTCGGGTGCCTCGGAGGTCTCGGGTGCCTCGGCGGTCTCGGGTGCCTCGGCGGTCTCGGTCGCCTCGGCGGTCTCGGTCGCCTCGGTGAGGGTGGTGTCGCCGGTGACGGCGGTCTCGGTCGCCTCGGTGATCTCGGTCACCTCGGGCGTCTCCGCCTCGTCGAGGGCAGGGGCGAGCACAGGGGTTTCAGACATGAACGAGTTAAAGCCTTCCGCAGTCGTCGGCACGCGCCACGACTCCGCGGCGGAATTACAAGGACCGCCTCTTGCGGTCTGCCACGGCAGGGAAGGGAACGCGCCACACACGGCGCGCTTCGGTGGGGCGCCGGGCAAATGGGATCAAACGATCTACCAGAGTACGCACCCGGTGGCCCGGCTGGCAAATCCGTTCCGCGGACACGGCTCGCGGGGTGGCGTCCCAGGGCGCGCGGATCGGGTACGCGCCGGTCGGTGCGCCCCGCGACGCGCCCCGTGTCCTCCGCGGGCGCTGGGGAGTTGAGCCGTACGACACGTCCTGAAAGGGGCTCCCCATGCCTGAGCCGACAGCCCGTGCCGCCGCCCTGCGGATCTCAGCCGCCACGCTGGCGGTGCTGGCGCTCGGCGGGTGCATGACCGTCTCCGGCTCCGGCAAGCCCGGCGCCCCCGACCCCGGCTCGGGCCGCAGCGGCACCGAGCCCGACGGCGGCGTACGGGTCAACGACGCACCGTCCGCCGCGGCCGGCGGCACCGGCACCGGCACCGGCGAGGCGGGCGGCGCCGGGGGCGCCGCCGGCGAGCGCGACGGCGACGAGAAGGAACCCTCCGCTACGGGCCGGAAGAGCGGCGGCGCGGCCGACCCGGCGGCGCCGTCCCCCGGCACCGGCGAACCCGCCGACGCGGGCCGCACCCGCGGCACCCCGGACCCCCCGCAGCCCACCACCCCGCGCCCCCGCCCCCAGCCGACGACCCCGTCCCCGACCCCCTCGGTTCCGGACCCGACGCCGACCCCCACACCGACCCCGACCCCGACCCCGACGCCCACCGACGACGACACGACCGGCGGCGGCACAGCCGCCGGCGCCGGCGGCTCCTCCCCCCGACTCCCCTCCGCCTGACCGCCACCCCTCCGGATGGACCTGGCCGAACTCGCCGTCGAGCAGCAGCCGATCCCGCTGGGTTCCACCCTCGCCCCGCGGGACCGCGGAAGCGCGTGGGCTCACAGCCATCCCTTTGCGATCTCCGCGAGGGCGGACGCCCGGAAGTCGGCCGTGGGGATGTCCTGGACGATGCGCTCCGCCGCCTCGGTGTCAACGGGCGGGTCGGCGTCCGCCAGTGCCAGGTGAAGGCGCTCGCCCAGGTCGCGCAGCCCGTGGCCCGCGAAGTACACGACCAGCGTGTCCTCGGCGGCCAGCGCGGCGTCGCGGACCGCCGTCGGTATCCGTTCCTGCGTCGTGCCCCTGCCCAGGACGGAGACGTGCTCCTGCGGGAGTCCCCAGACCGGCGGGTCGCGCAGCAACCGCGCCAGGTGCCCCTCACTCCTGGCGGACCGCCGTCATCAGGCCGTCCCGCACGGCGAGTTGCATTATCGCCGTACGCGCGCCAGCCCCGACCGGCCCTCTCAGCCGTAGCCCAGCGCGTGCAGTCTGTCGTCGTCGATGCCGAAGTGGTGGGCGATCTCGTGGACCACCGTGATCTCCGTCTCCGCCACCACGTCCTCCCGCGACTCGCACATCCGCAGCGTCGGCCCGCGGTAGATCGTGATCCGGTCCGGCAGCACCCCCGCGTACCACTCGCCGCGTTCCGTCAGCGGCGTGCCCTCGTAGAGGCCGAGCAGGCCGGGGTCGTCCGGCGGTGGCTCGGGTTCGACGAAGACCGCGACGTTGTCCATCAGGCGGGTCAGCTCCGCCGGGATACGGTCGAGCGCCTGCGCGACCAGTTCCTCGAACTCTTCGTTCGACATGTCCAGCACATGGCCCATTCTGCTTCAGGCCGCTGAATACTGACGGGTCACACCGGGCATACGTTGCGAATGGCCCGCGAAGTGCCTTTTGCGGTCTCGCCCGTCCGCGCACTGTTCGAGCGGCTCCGCCGCGCCCCCGCCCGTGTCCGCCGCTTCCCCGCCGCCGTCCGCCGCCTGGCCGACCGGGCGCGCGGGGGCCGGCGGGCGCGCCCGCCGCGCGCGCCCCGGCGGCGCCGGGTCGAGTCGTCCCTCGTCCAGCGCCCCCACCCGTACGCGCGCGCCCTCGGCCTCGCCGCCGTCACGGTCGTCGGGGCCGGGCTCGGCCTGCTCGTCGTCGGCGGGGTCGAGACGTCCGTGGGGCCGATGGACACCCGGATGGCGCTCACGCCGAGCGTCACCGGCGACACCCGGATCAGCGTCTCGCCGCTCGGCGCCATCGACATGGACAGCCACGACGCCCCCCTCCGCCTCGACGTCGAGGTCGAGCGGCTCGACCCGGACCGCTCCCGCGCGCTCGTCGCGCACCCCGAGGAGTTCTCCGGGCTGGAGGACGAGGTGGCCTCGGACATCCTCCGGAGCACGTTCGATCTGGGCGTACGCTCCGGGGGCGCCGCCCTCGTCGGGGCGACCGCGCTCGGGCTCGCCGTCTACCGCACGCCGCGCCGGGCGCTGGCCGCCGGCGGGCTGGCGCTCGCGCTGCTCGCCGCGTCCGGCGCCGCCGCCTTCGCGACGTGGAACCCCAAGTCCGTGCTGGAGCCGAAGTACTCCGGGCTGCTGACCAGCGCGCCCAGCGTCATCGGCGACGCGCGCAGCATCGTCACCGAGTTCGACGTGTACCAGCAGGAGCTGGCCCGGCTGGTGACCAACGTCAGCAAGCTGTACGACGCCGCGTCCACCCTCCCCGCGTACCGACCCGACCCCTCCACCGTCCGTTTTCTGCACGTCTCCGACATGCACCTCAACCCCGCCGCCTGGGGCATCATCCGCTCCCTGGTCGACCAGTACGAGCTGGACGCCGTCATCGACACCGGCGACACGATGGACCACGGCTCCGAGGCGGAGAACGTCTATCTCGACCCGATCGCCACGCTCGGCGTCCCGTACGTGTGGGTCCGCGGCAACCACGACTCGCTCGCCACCCAGGCCGCCGTCGAGCGGCAGAAGAACGCGCGGGTCGTGGACGACGGCGAGTCGGTGGTCGTGGCGGGGGTGCGGATCGCGGGGATCGGCGATCCGCAGTTCACCCCTGACCGCTCCGTCGCCGCGGCCGGCGACCCCGCGGAGACTGCGGCCGGCGAGCGGCTGGCCGCGGCGCTCACCGGGCTACGGGACCGGGGCCGGCCCGCGGACCTGGCCGTCGCGCACAACCCGGTCGCGCTGGAGGAGGTCGACGGCCTGGTGCCGCTCGCGCTGGCCGGCCACCGCCACCACCGCAAGCAGCACGACCTGCCGGACGGTACGCGGCTGATGGTCGAGGGCTCGGCGGGCGGCGGCGGGCTGCGCGCGGTGGAGGAGGACGTACCCGAGAACGTGAGCGCGTCCGTGCTCTATCTCGACCGGAGTACGCGCAGGCTGCAGGCGTGGGACGAGATCACGCTGGGCGGGCTGGGGATGACGTCGGCGGAGGTCAGCCGCCATCTCGTGGAGGAGAACCGGCCCGGTGGCGCCGATGGGACGGACCCGTCGGCCGCCCCCGGCGAGGACTCTTGACAGCCCTCCCTCACAAGAATTAACTCAACCAGACGCGAACCAACAGAGTGCAACACGTCAGTTCATCGGTTCCTCCTGCTCATCCGATGTGTAAGGAGCACCCGTGCCCATTCTCGGCCCGCTGGGACGGCGGCCGGCCGGCACCATGCTGACCGCGTTCACTGTCCTGGCCACCGCCTGGCTGTCGCCCGCCGCGGCGACGCCCGTCCCCGACTCCCCGACCCGTACGGCTACGACCTCCGATGTCTGGACCGTAGCCGCACCACAAGGCAACAAAGATCAACTCACCGCCGACGTCGTACGCGACGACGCGACCGGCGCTCTCACCCTCACCGTCCGCCGGGGCGCGGACGAAGTCCTCCCCGACTCCCCGCTGGGCCTGCGCACCAAGGACGCCGACCTGACCCGGGGGCTCGACGTCCTCGGCCGCGACGACCGCAGCCTCCGTGAGCAGTACGAGATGACCACAGGCAAGCAGCGCCGCGTGGACTCCCCCATGACGGAGTCCCGCTTCGCGCTGCGCGGCGACGGCGGCGTGCGCATGGACCTCGTCGTCCGCGTCGCCCGCGACGGCGTCGCGTTCCGCTACGAACTGCCCGACTCGAAGGGCACCGTCGTCACCGGCGAGGCCAGCGGCTACCGGCTGCCCTCCGACGCGCCCGCCTGGCTGCTCCCGCACACCTCCTGGTACGAGGAGGTACGCGGCGAGACCACCGCGGGCGGCGCCGCCGCGGACGACTACGGCTACCCCGCGCTCTTCGAGGTCGCCGCCGACGACTACGTGCTGCTCACCGAGTCCGGCATGGACTCCACGTACCCCGGCAGCAAGCTCGCGCACGCCGCCGGCAGCGGCGCGTACGACGTCGCGCTCGCCGAGGCCGAGGTCGTCTCGCCCGGCGACCTGGCGACCCCGTGGCGTACGGCGATCGTCGGGGACCTGGCGACCGTCACCGAGTCGACGCTCGTCAGCGACCTCGCGCCGGACGCCGAGTTCTCCGACACCTCCTGGATCCGGCCCGGCACCGTCTCCTGGTCCTGGCTCGTCGAGCACGACAGCCCGCGGGACTTCGAGCGGCAGAAGGACTACGTCGACTACGCGGCCGCGCACGGCTGGGAGTACACGCTCGTCGACGAGGGCTGGAGCCGCGAGTGGGTGCCGGAGCTGGTGCGGTACGCGCGCGCCAAGGGCGTCGACATCCTGCTGTGGTTCCGCTGGTGGGAGGTGGACACCCCGCAGGAGATGGACACCGTCTTCGGCGAGCTGAACGACTGGGGCGTCAAGGGCGTCAAGGTCGACTTCATGAACTCCGGCGGGGGCGAGCCCGAGGGCGTCGGCAGGCACGCCTGGTACGAGGACGTGCTCGCCGCCACCGCCGAGCACAAGCTGCTCGTCAACTTCCACGGCGCGACGCTGCCGAAGGGCCTCCAGCGCACCTGGCCGCACCTGATGACGTACGAGGCGGTGCGCGGGCACGAGTACTACTCCTTCAACCAGCCGCTCACGCCCACGTACAACACGATGCTGCCGTTCACCCGGAACGTCGTCGGCTCCGCCGACGTCACGCCCGGCACCTTCTCCATGACCAACAGGACGCACAGCGACGCGCACGAGCTGGCGCTGCCCGTCGTGTACGAGTCCGGGCTCCAGCACCCCGCGGACAGCCCGGAGACGTACGCCACGCTGCCCGAGGCCGAGCGCGTGCTCGACCAACTGCCCACGGTGTGGGACGAGACCCGCTACCTCGGCGGGCGGCCCGGCGACGACGCGGTGCTGGCGCGGCGCGCCGGCGACCGGTGGTTCGTCGGCGGCATCCACGCGGGCGCGGCCGGGACCGCCGAGGCGGACCTCGGCCGGCTCGGCGCGGACGACGGCGAGCGGCTGCTCGTCGAGCTGGTGACGGACGGCGCGGACGGGCTGGCCCGGGAGACCCGCAGGGTCGACGGCGACGCCCGGCTGACGGTGCCGGTGGCGGAGAACGGCGGGTTCGTGGCGGTGGTCTGCGCCGCCGGGAGCGGCCGGACGACATGCGACGAGCCGGTACGGACCACGCCGGCGACCGGGCTCGCGATCACCCCGGACGCGGCGACCGCGGCGCCCGGCGACGAGATCGAGGTCACCGGCCGCTTCGCCGCCGCCGACGGGGAGTCCGCGACGCTGCGGAACGTCACCCTCGGCGCCCGGCCGCAGGCCGGCTGGACGGCGGCGGGCGAGAACGTGGCGCGCCCGGCGCTGCGGCCGGGGCAGGCGCTGTCGGGAAGCTGGACGGTACGGGTGCCGGAGTCGGCGGAGCCGGGGTACGTGGACGTGCCCGTCGTCGCGGAGTACCGCGCGCCGGGGGCGGGTCTCGCGGAGCCCCGGGTGCACGTCGAGCGGGCCGTGCGGGTGCTGGTCGCCCCGCCGGTGCCGCGGGGCGACGCGCACGTCGGCGACCTGCACCTGCTCACCGCGTCGAACGGCTGGGGCCCGGTCGAGATCGACACCAGCGTCGGCGACAACGGCGCCGGCGACGGCGCGCCGCTGACCATCGGCGGCACGACGTACGCCAAGGGCCTCGGCGCCCACGCGCCGTCCCGCGTGACGGTCTACCTCGGCGGCGCGTGCACCTCCTTCACCGCGCAGGTCGGCGTGGACGACGAGGTCGGCGACCGCGGCTCGGTGAGCTTCCGGGCCCTCGGCGACGGCACGGAGCTGACCACGACCGGCACCCTGCGCGGCACGGACGCCGCGCAGCCGGTGACGGCGGACGTGACCGGCGTCGACCTCCTCACCCTGGAGGTGGCGGACGGCGGCGACGGCATCAGCTACGACCACGCGGACTGGGCGGACCCGAAGGTCACCTGCGGCTGAGCGGCACCACACCTCTCGCGGCCCGGCGGATTCGTCCGCCGGGCCGCGGCATGTGCGGGCCGCAAAGCCCCTTCCCCGCAAGGGAGTCGAGAGCAATCCACTTTTCCCCGACGATCCCGCACCCACCCGCGGCAGGGCGGGCGCAGACGTCGGAGGGCTTCAGAACACCGCGCTGGCGAGCACCACATGGACCGCCGTGCCGCCGAGTATCGACAGCAGCACGTTCCGCCGCCACAGGTGGACGGCCACGGTGGCGGCCAGCGCGAGCACCGTCGGCCACGCCGTCCCGGGGTCGCGCGGAGTGAGGTGGCGCAGGGTGTAGGCGGCGAGGACCACCATGACGCCCACGGGCATCGCCGCGTCGAGGTACGCCACGAGCGGGCTGGACCGCAGCGGCGCCAGCGCGGCGAACGGCAGCGCGCGCAGCGACCAGGTGACGGCGACGGCGACCGCGACGGCGGCGAGCAGGTACCCGGCGGCGGGGGCGTCAGGCACGTGCGCCCGCCTCCCGGCGCCGTACGACGGCGTAGCGGGCGAGGAGCGCGGCGGCGAACAGCACGAAGGCGGCGAAGAGTTGCCCGCCCGGCACCGCGAACCGCGCCGCCAGCGCGCAGCCCAGCGCCAGCGCGGGCACGGCGAGCCCGGGGCGGTCGCGGAGCGCGTCGAGGGCCAGCACGGTGAAGAGCGCGGTGACGGCGAAGTCCAGGCCCTCGACGCCCGCGGGGACGGCGGCGCCGAGCAGGGCGCCGGCCGTGGCGCCGCCGGCCCAGTAGAGGTGGATGAAGACCTGGAGCCACAGCACGCGGCGCCCCGGGTAGGACTGCGCGGCGGGGTGCGCGGTGACGGCGTACGCCTCGTCGGAGAGCGCGAAGGTGCTGTACGCCCTGGCCGCGCGGCCGCGGACGCGGTGCAGGGGGAAGGACAGGGCGTAGAAGACGTGCCGGAAGTTGACCGTGAACGCCGTCAGCGCGATCTGCCCCAGCGGGGCGGCGGCCAGCACCAGGCCGAGGAAGAGGAACTCCAGCGAACCGGCGTAGATCAGGCCCGAGAAGACGCTCGCCCACCACCAGTCGAGGCCCGAGTGGACGACGAGGACGCCGAACGCGACGCCCATGGGGAAGGCGCCGAGCCCGACGGACCCGGAGTCGGCGAGCGCCCGGGAGAGATCGGCGCGTAGCTGGTGCGGCATGTGCCGATCCTAGAAATATCCGCGGCTCATATGGTTGCGGATTGTGGCGCTAGGCTGGTGCTGTGAGCAATGAAAGAAAACTTGACGAGCTTGATCGTGAAATTTTGCGCCAGCTCCAGCGGGACGGCCGGCTGACGAACGTCGAGCTGGCCCGCCGCGTCGGGCTGACGCCGCCGCCCTGCCTGCGCCGGGTGAAGCGGCTGGAGGAGGCCGGGATCATCACGGGCTACCGGGCGCGGGTGGACGAGGAGGCGGCGGGGCGCGGGCTCGAAGTGATCGTGTCGATCGAGGTGTCGGTGAGCGACCTCGACACCCTCGCCGGGCTGGAGGCGACGATCGACGCGTACGACGAGGTGGTGGAGTTCCGGCGGGTGTTCGGCACGCCGGACTACTTCCTGCGGGTGCTGGTCGCGGACTACGCGGCGTACGAGCAGTTCCAGACCGGGAAGATCATCGGGATCCCGGGCGTCGCCCGGGTCATCTCGCAGCCCACGATGAAGAAGATCAAGGTCGTGGACTGACTTTCCGGCGCGCCCGATTTCGTCAAATAAATAGCCTGACAAAGAACCGGGCGGGGAAATCGAATTCCATTCGCCGGATCTCTTGCTACGCGACTTGCGCCCGACTACGTTACGGCTCGCGTCCCTTGGCGCGGCGCCTTTCGCCGCCGCCGGGAATTCCCCCACCGCAGACCGGAACGTGAGGTAAGCCCTCGTGACGATTTCCAGACGCAAGCTCATCCTCTCCGGCACCGCCGCCTCCGCCGCGGCCGCCGGCGGCGTGTTCTCCACCCGGCTCGCCGCCGCCGAGGAGCCCGCGGCGGCGGCGAAGGCGGGCGCGCGGCCCGCCGCGAGCCCCGTGGGCGACGTGGTCGGCAAGGTGACCGTCGGCTACCAGGGCTGGTTCGCGTGCCCCGGCGACGGCGCGCCGATCAACGGGTGGTGGCACTGGAGCCGCGACATGAGCCGGCCGCCGTCCCCGGACAACACGACCATCGCGTCCTGGCCGGACATGCGGGAGTACGAGCACACGTACCCCACCGCCTACGCGAACCTCAACGGCGGCGGCCCTGCCACCCTGTTCTCCTCCTGGGACGACCAGACGGTCGACACGCACTTCCGCTGGATGGCCGAGCACGACTGCGACACCGCCGCCCTCCAGCGCTTCAACCCCTTCGGCGGCGAGGGCGCGACGCGCGACGGCACTCGGACTACTACCTGCGGCTGACCGCGGACGGCGGCCGGATGCTGAAGGGCCAACTCGCCCTGACCCCGGACCGGCCCACGCCGCCGCGGCCCTGAGCGCGCCCCGCCGGACTCGCCCGTACCGCCCCCGCGGGCGGGTCCGGCGGGCGCCCCTGCCCGCGCGCCCGCACGGCGCCGGGCGTCCCGACGCCGCGCGCGGAGCCCCACGCGCCACGCGCCCCCGGCGCCGTGCCCCGACGCCGCGGCCCGGCGCCCGCACCACCCGAGTCCTTCCGTCGCACGAACGACCTTCGAGGTGAGTGGACATGTCCGGAGACATCACCCGCAGAACCACCGTGAAATCCGCCCTCGCCGCCGCCGGCACCCTCACGCTGGGCACCCCTGCCCTGGCGTACGCCGCCCGCCGCGCGGCGGCAGACCCGGGCGACGCCTGGCGCCTCTGGTACGACAAGCCCGCCGCCGACCGGGAGCGCGAGTCGCTGCCGCTGGGCAACGGGGCCTTGGGCGTCGGGGTGTTCGGCACGCTCGCCTCCGAGCGGCTGACGCTCAACGAGAAGACGCTGTGGACCGGCGGCCCCGGCTCCGGCGGCGGCTACGACTTCGGCAACTGGCGGCGACCTGCTCCCCGGCGGCGAACAGGTCGTCGACGCGGTGGCGGGCCAGACGTACACCTTCGACTGACCCGGCCGGAATGCCGCCCGGACCCGCGATGCTCCCCGGGTGCTGTCGGCGCCCACCCGTGCGTCAGGGCCGGCGCCGGAGGGCGGGCAGGGTCAGGTGCCACCAGTCGGTCAGCCGGTCGCTGATGGCCTGTGGGCCGTCGAGAGCACCGGTCACGGAGCAGAGCCCGAAGAAGGCCCGAACCAGAGTGCGGGCGGCGGATGCGGGACGTACCTCCGGGGCGAGACTGCCGTCGGCGTGCGCTTCGGCGAGAAGCCGCGTCGCGGCTGCCGTCCACAGGGCGAACGGACCGGGAATCGGGGTGCTGATGCTCTCGCGCTCCGCCCAAAGGCGGGCGCCGGCCCGCGTGATGGGGTCGTGGGCAAGGGCGCGGGCGACGTCAAAGCTGAGCGCAACGAGTCGGTCAAGGGGCGGAACGACCGGGTTCGTGTACTTTTCGGCGAGGTCAGGCCAGGTGGCAAAGCGGTCCTGGACCACGGCCAGTGCAAGGGTCTCTTTGCTCGCGTAGTGGAAGTAGACCGCGCCGCTTGTCTTCCCTGACCTGGCACTTATGTCGTTGACGCTGGTCCCTGCGTACCCCTGTTCGGAAAAGAGCGAGGCTGCGGCTTCCAGGAGTGCCCTGCGGGTTGCCTTGGCTCGGTCCTGCAACGTCCAGTCCACCTTCATTAACGATCCGGTAAAGCAAGCAAAAAGAAGTACGCCCGTGCACGCTACCGCAGCACAGATGAAGGTGGAGTTATTACGCTCTTCTTTCGGATGCGAGCGCCGTCGGGATGAAATCTGACCCCATTGAGGCGCGATGTGTCTTGTTCGGGAACCTCCGGGCAATGAAGGACCACCACCACAGAAAGCATCTGCCGACTCAACTCGGCGGTGCAGACGCGTAATTGGCGGGTCTCCCCGCCACCGGGCCGTCACGTCCGGCGCGGTCCGTGCACTCCCCCCGAGCCCGCCGCACCCATCACCCTTTGGAGTGCTTGCCCCGCCGAGAGCAGGCAAAATAAAGTAGTCATCGTGATGTTTGCCACGTGCTCGTGAATGTCGGAGACATTCGCTTTTCCCGTCCGGGCAGGGTTCGGTTTCACCAACGCTTGAAGCGGTCCAGCGCTAAGCCCACGAGCGTTCCTGATCGTGACCAAAAAGGCCACCAACCCAATCCCAGGAGGAATCATGCACGCAGCATTCCCTTCTCTTCCCGATTGGTCCCCGGATGCCGTGGTATTCGACTGCGACGGAACACTGGTGGACAACGAAAGTCACTGGCAGGACGCACGTGTCCGCGCATTCCTGGAGTTCGGATTGCGCATTCCTTCAGGTTTCGCCGAGCGCGCCAAGGGAGTTCACTACGCCGACTGCGGGCAGATGATGGCGCAGGCGGTGGGCAAGCCCGAACTGTCGGCCGACCTGACGAGTGTGCTGCTCACACAGTTCATGTCGCTCGCCACCCACGACCCGGTGACCATGCCCGGTGCCACCGAGCTGGTCGAGGTGCTCTCCGGCCGTCTCCCGCTGGCGGTAGCCAGCAACTGCCCGTTGGAAGTGGTGGAAATGAGCCTTGAGATCGCCGGGTTGCGACCGCACTTCCGGCATGTCGTCGTTCCGACACCGGCCCCCGGGGGAACCGAAGGCGCGGACACGGCGGGAGAACACGACCGGCAGCCGGTGCGGCCGAAGCCGTACCCGGACGTCTACGCGGAGGCCGCACGTCTCTGCGGCGCCCCGCCCCACCTGACGCTGGCCGTCGAGGACTCCGCGACCGGCGTGGAATCCGCTCGTGCGGCCGGGCTGCGCGTGCTCGGAGTCGGTGCCCGTCCCTTCGGCGGCAAACCGCTGCAGGCCGACCTGTGGCTCCCGTCCCTCGACTCCCCGCAACTGCTGGCGTGGGCCGCCGGCATGGCGGAGAGCCGGGCGGCCCCGAAGCGATGGGAGGGCGGGCACCCTTAGGTCCTGGGTGCCGCCCGCGTGCACGCAGCGCGGCTGTGTGTGTGGTGGGGGGCCCGGCCCGCCCCGCGGTCCGGGCAGCCCCTGCCGGCGGACCCGCCCGCGGCGGGCGGGGGGCAGTTGCCCCCCACGAGAGGCAGAGAGCACCGGTCAGGCAATTACTTTCCATTCCCGCAGCCCATTGTCATTTATTTCCCCTGACTATGCACCAGCGCTTCTCCGCTGTACCGCATCGAGTACCTCGCGGGCTCCAACCGCAACCCCCTCGCCGAGGCGTCCGCCGACCGCGCCTCGGGCGGCACGCCGCTGACCGTGAAGGTCAGCTCGGCGGGCAGCGCGGACCCGGAGGGCGGGGCGCTCACGTACCGCTGGGACTTCGGCGACGGCACCACCTCGGACCAGGCCGACCCCTCGCAAGGGTAGGCCGCTCCACCGACAACCGACTTCCCTACGACAGTTGGGCGCCCCCCGCGCCGCCCGCGACCCCGCGATCCGGAGCGGCCCCTACGCCTCCGCCGCCGCCAGCGCCGCCAGCAGCTCGCGCTCCCGGGCCGGGCTCAGACCCGCCCGCCGCGGCCGGTGGAGACCCTGCTCCCGCTCCCACGCCAGCGTGTCCTCCAGCAGCTCCGTGCGCGGCCTGTGCGTCAGCCCCGCCGCCACCGCCGCGGCGCCGCTGCGCGCCGTGAAGCCCTCCCAGCCCGGCTCGTCCAGCCACATCGCCAGCGACTCGGCCCCCATGAACTGCTCCACGCCCTGCCGCCGCAGCCACGTCGAACCGGCCGCGGCCACAGGACCGGTGTGCCCGCCGACCTCCCGTGAGAGCCGGATCCAGTCGTCGAGCGAGACGACGGGGCCGACCGTGTCGTACGTGCCGGTGCGGCCGGACTCCGCGTTGTCGAGCAGCCAGGCGACGAGGTCGCGGACGTCCACGACCTGCGTCGACAGATGCGGCCCCGAGGGGACCAGCATCGGGGCCCCGGGGTCGCGTGCGGCGCGGGCGACCCAGTAGCCCGTACGGCCCGTGTGGTCGCCGGGGCCGCCGATGAGGCCGGCGCGGGCGACGACGAGCCGGTCGCCGTCGACCGCCGCCCGGGTGGCCTGCTCGCAGGCCGACTTGGCCTCGCCGTACAGCTCGCGGTCGACCTCGTCGCGGTCGGTGGGCTCCATCAGCGGCGCGGACTCGTCGGCGCCCGGCCGGTGGTGGGTGGCGTAGACGTTGCCGGAGGAGACGTAGGTCCAGTGCCGGGCGACGCCGGCGAGCGCGTCGAGGGCGCCGCGGACGAAGCCGGGCTGCCACGACACCTCGACCACGGCGTCCCAGGGGCGGTCCGCGGTACGGGCCGGCAGCGCATCGTACGCGCCGGGCTCCCGCCGGTCGGCGGCCACCAGCTCCGCGCCGTCCGCCACCCCGCCGCTCTCGCCGCGCGCGAGGCACGTCACCCGGTGCCCCCGCGCGAGCGCCAGCGTCGCCACTTCCCGGCCCACCCAGGCCGTACCGCCCAGCACGAGAATGTCCATCCCCGCACCCAAGCACCGATCCCGCCCCTGCACAGCGTCGCTACGCCGACGGCAGAGCCCGGTCACCGCGAACGCGCTGGGCCCCTGCGCCCCGCGCCCGGGCCGCCCCTCGCCCGGACCGCCGCACCCCCGGCGCACCCGGCGCCGCCGTCCGCGCGAGCCGCGCCTCCAGGCCGTCGAGGATGAAGTCCAGCCCGGCGGCGAAGGTGCCGTTCCAGTCGTCGTCGCGGAGGTAGTCGCTGGCGGCGAGCGTCGGGTAGCGGTCGGCCGCGGCGCGCACCCGCTCCTGGGCCATGTCCCGCTCCTCGTCCGTCACGTCCAGCGCCACCTGCGTGGAGGCGGAGCCGAGGACGTGGTTGTGCAGCGCCCACGTGGCGGCGAGGAGGTCGCGGCCGGTGAAGCCGGCCCGTACGAGCGTGGCCTGCAGCACCTCCATCCAGGCGAGGAAATGCGGCCCGATGCCGGGCTTGCGGCGGGCCGGGACGGCGGCGGCCCAGGGGTGGCGCAGCAGCACGGCGCGCCAGGTGCCGAGCACGGCGGCGACGCCCTCGCGCCAGTCGGCGTCCGGGTTCTCCTCCAAGGTGCCGGCCGCCGGCGGCTCCACCTCGCCGAAGACCGCGTCGACCGCGAGGTCGATGACGTCGTCCTTGGTGTCGACGTGCCAGTACAGGGAGGGCGCGACGACCGCGAGCCGGTCGGCGAGGCGGCGCATGGTGAGCCGGTCGATGCCGTCCTCGTCCAGCAGCGCGACGGCCGCGGTCCCGATCCGCGCCCGGGTCAGCGGCGGCTCGCCCCTGGCCGACGTCCGCCCGGGGCGCAGCCAGATGCTCTGCGCCTCGCCTCCTGCACCACGTTTCCGCTGGTCACGCGGCTTTCTCTCGCTGCCCACCCGGCCCAGTGTAGTACGGTGTGCAACATTCCCTAACGCCGTTAGGGAGTCACATACGATGTGAGAGAAGGATGGAATCCCTTGCCGGATGAGACGCACGCACGCGCCGGGGGCCGGCGCCGCTGGTGGACCCTGCTGGCCGTCAGCACGGCCCAGTTGCTCGTCGTGCTGGACAGCACGATCGTGAACATCGCCCTGCCCTCCGCCCAGCAGTCGCTGGGCATGACCGACGCGAACCGCCAGTGGGCCATCACCGCGTACGCGCTCGCCTTCGGCGGCCTGCTGCTGATCGGCGGCCGGGTCAGCGGACTCCTCGGCCACCGCCGCGCGTTCGCCGCAGGACTCGTCGGCTTCGCCGCCGCCTCCGCCCTCGGCGGCGCCGCGACAGGGCCCGAGATGCTGTTCGGCGCCCGCGCGCTCCAGGGCGTCTTCGCCGCGCTCCTCGCGCCCGCGGGGCTGTCGCTGCTGACGACGACGTACACCGAGACGCGCGAACGCGGGCGCGCCTTCGGGGTGTTCGCCGCGGTCGGCGCGGCGGGCGCGGCGGTCGGGCTGATCGCGGGCGGGCTGCTGACGCAGTACGCGGGCTGGCGCTGGTGCCTGTACGTCAACGTGCCCGTGGCGCTCCTCGCCGCCCTCGGCACCGCGTTCGTGCCGCACGCCCCGCCGCTGCGCACCGGGGGCCGGCTCGACGTGCCGGGCGCGCTGCTCAGCACCGCCGGCTTCGGCGCCCTCGTCTACGCCTTCAGCGAGGCCGAGCCGCGCGGCTGGGGCGACCCGAAGGTGCTCGCGCTGCTCGGCGCCGGGGTGCTGCTGCTGACCGCGTTCGTCGCCGTCGAACTGCGGGCGCCGCATCCGCTGCTGCCGATGCGCGTACTGCTGCACCGGGCGCGGGGCGGGGCGTTCGCGGCGATCACGCTGATGTTCGTCGCGATGTTCGGCTTCTACCTGTTCATGAGCTACTACACGCAGACAGTGCTCGGCTACTCGCCCGTCGAGTCGGGGCTCACGCTCATCGTGAACGCCGCCGCCGCGCTCGTCGGCTCCATGCTCATCGCCGGGCGGCTGCACGGGCGGGTCGCGCCCGCGGCGCTGATCGTGCCGGGGCTGGTCGCCGCGGCGTTCGGCATGCTGATCCTGACCCGGCTCACGGCGGACACCTCGGCGGTGCTGGGGGCGTACCTCGTACCGGCGCTGGTGCTCACCGGTCTCGGCCTCGGCTGCGTCATGCCGCCGACCGCGGCGCTGGCCACCGCGCACATGCGCCCACACGAGATCGGCGCGGCCTCTGCGGCGTACAACGCGTCCCAGCAGTTGGGCGCCGCGCTGGGCACGGCGCTGCTCAACACCCTCGCCGCGAGCGCCGCCGCCGCGCACCTCACGTCGGCGGCCGGCACCACGGCGACGGCGGCCACGGTGCACGGGTACACGACGGCGCTGACGGTGGGGGCGGCGGTGCTGCTGGGCGCGGCGTGCCTGACGTCGCTGCTCGCGACGCCGCGCCCGGAGCGCGAGCCGGACGCGGAACCGGAGCCGGGGGCCGAGCCTGCGTACGCCGCGGAGCCGGAGGCGGCCGTCGCTCAGCAGATCTCGCGGACGTAGTCCGCGGCGCCCTCGGGGGAGACCGCGCGGTCGCGGCGGACGATGCTCAGGCGGTCGGCCCACTGGCCGCAGGCCGCCGCGAGCCCGCCGGGCGTGTACTCGACGACCAGCACCCGGTCGTCGAACGCCGCGGCGTAGGCGGCGCACTCGTCGTACTCGCCGCACTCCTCCGCGACCGCGAAGTCCAGCCCGGTACGCGCCCGGTCGGGGGCCAGCTCCGCGGTGTTCTTCTGCGCGACGGCCAGCCCGCGCTCGTGCGCGCGGTCGGCGAGGAGCGCGGCGTACGCGCGGGCGTGGCCGGCCGTCAGCAGGCGCGGGAAGCGGGTGTACGTGTCCAGGTTGTCGGGCTCGACGGCCTGGTAGCCCCGCTCGGCGCAGCCGTCGATCCACCGGCCGACCTTCGCCGCGATGCGCTCGCGCTTGCCGGCGGTGCGCAGATCGAGCACGGCCTCGCCCCAGTCCTCGTCGTAGACGACCTCGCCGGCCGCGTCGCGCAGCAGCAGGTCGGGGTCCCACCGGTCCTCGGCGCCCGGCTGGGCCTGGAAGGCGTTGACGTAGCAGACGTTGTACGCGCCGGGGGCGGGGGCGTCGCCGCGGTCGCGGACGACGACCTCCACGCCGGGGGGCGGGTCGTACGCGCCGCCGATCTGGTAGTCGACCCCGGCGCCCGGCGGGGGCAGCGCGGGCTCCCGCGCCGCGTCGCCGTCGTCCCAGGGGGCGACGACCAGGGCCACGACCAGGGCCACGAGCAGGGCGGCGGCCACGACGGCGGCGCCGGCGAGGACGGCGCCGGCCCGGCGGGTGCGTACACGGGTCACCCCGCCACTATCGCGCGCACGCCAGCGGCCCGGGCGGGCGCCCTGCCGCTGCCTGTGGAGCGCCTCCCTAGAATTGGCGGGTTCGCGGCCCCGACTGCCCGCGGACACCGGGGCGGAGCGGGCGGAGGGAACGGGCATGTCCCAGCAGCGACCGGGCGACGCCGGGGCGCCGACGATGCGTGACGTCGCCAACCGCGCCGGGGTCAGCACCATGACGGTCTCGCGGGTGCTGAAGGACGACGCCCGGGTCAGCGAGGAGACCCGGCGCCGCGTCCTGGCCGCCGTCGACGCCCTCGGCTACCGGCTCAACGCGACCGCGCGCAGCCTGCGTCTCGGCGGCAGCGGCATGATCGGGCTGATCGTCACCAACCTCGCCAACCCCTTCTACTCGCGGCTCGCGCTCGGCGTCCAGGAAGTGGCCTCGCAGCACGGGCTGAGCATGCTGCTCAGCAACACGGGCGAGCAACTGGACCGCGAGCGCGGGCTGGTGGAGGACCTGGCGTCGCGGCAGGTCGCGGGCATGATCGTGGTCCCGGCGGGCGGCAGCCACAGCCATCTCACGCCCGCGGCGCTGCGGGACATGCCGGTGGTGCTGGCCTCCCGGCCGCCGTCCGGCATGGAGGCGGACTGCGTCCTCGTCGACGACTTCGGCGGTGCCCGGGACGCCACCGCCCGGCTGCTCGCCGCGGGCCACCGCCGGATCGGCTTCCTCGGCAACCCGCCGGCCATCCACACCGGCGCCGAGCGCTACCGCGGCTACCGCGCCGCCCACGAGGCGGCCGGTCTGGAGCCGGACGACGGCCTCGTCCGGCGCGGGCTGACGGACGTGGCGACGGCGGAGCGGGCGGCGCGGGAGCTGCTGGCCCCGGGCGGCGCGCCCGGATCCGGTACCGCGCCCACGGCGCTCTTCTGCACCAACAACCGCCTCACCCAGGGCGCCATCCGCGCGGTCCGCGCCCTCGAACTGCCGGTCGCGCTCGCCGGGTTCGACGACTTCGACCTCGCCGACGTCCTCGGGATGCCGCTGACCATCGTGTCGTACGACGCGGACGAGATGGGCCGGCAGGCCGCGCGGCTCCTCATCGACCGCATCAACGGCGGCCCCGCCGCCTCCTGGCCACCGCGCCGCACGGTCCTGCCCACGCACGTCATCCGCTACGGGCCGGGGTGAGCCGGCGCGCGCACCGCGCCGGGCGGGTTCCCGGCGCGGGGCGTACGGGGCGTACGGCAGGCGTTGGGCGCGGACGGCGCGCGTTGGGCGCGGACGGCGCGCGTTGGGCGCGTACGGCGCGCGTTGGGCGCGGACGGGCGTCGTCAGCAGGACATGCCGTTGGGCTCGTCGATCTCGACCGAGCTGAAGAAGTCCTGGAACGAGGAGAAGAAGTTGCCCTTGCCGCCCGGGCTGGTGACCGCCATGCAGCCGGTGTAGTCGGCGTCGGACCACAGGTTGATCCAGTAACCCGTCCGGTTCCAGTCCGACTTGGCGCGGTCGTCCATGCCGACCGCGGCCAGGTCCGGGGTGTCGTCCTGGAGCGCGACCATGTCGCCGGTGCCGTCCGGTCCTGAGAAGAGGCAGTAGTGGTCGGCCGGACAGCGGTCGTAGCCGTCGGCCACCGCCTGGGCGGACGCGCCCGGGGCGGCCAGCAGGGCGGCGGCGGCCGCGGCGGCGGTGACGAGGGCGGCGTGGAGCTTCTTGGTCATCTCTCTCCTCGGTGGGGCAGAACCCGAACACCCCGCCGCCCACGGGCAACCCGGGGCGGCGGGGGGGGGGAGCATGCGCGGGCGGCGGCAGGTGCCGCCGCCCGGTTTCCGGAGCGCCTCAGTCCAGGGCCTCGAACGCCTTGACCAGCTTCCGCTGATAGTCCGTGATCTGGTAGTACGACCCGAGCTTGTAGTACTCCTCCTTGGGCGTCAGCGTGAGCCCGTAGACGAGGGTGCGGTTCTCGCCCGCGTACGCGTACGGGGCGTTGTTCGCGTACGTCGAGAACTGCGTGACCTCCGGCTCCGACGTCGTCGGGGCCAGCGCCGGGTCGGAGCTGATGACGGCGTAGCAGAGCCGGTCGCTGGCATCGGTGTCGTAGCTCAGCGTCGGGTACACCGCGAACGATCCCTTGGCGAACTCCAGCCCCAGCCCGGACGGCTCGACCAGGCCCATCTCGGCGGCCAGCGACTTCACCTGCGCCGGCTGGAGGTAATCGGTGTTCAACTCGCTGAAGTACAGGTTCACCTGCCTCTTCGGGTAATCCACGGAAACCATCTGGACCTTGTCGAGACCGTAATTGGCGAAGAGCTTGGCGTTCGCCCGCGCACTGGCCGGCATCGACGGCACGTCGAGCAGATCGGCCAGCGGCTGCGGCTCGTTGGTCGGGAAGGAGGCGTACGTCTTCTTGAATCCGGTGCTGACCATTCCGTCGATGGCGTACATACCGAGCGGGAATCCCTCGCGCAGTTCCGCGAGGAGATTGTCGACGGGGTGGCCGGTCTTTTCGGTAAGGCCGCGTTGCAGCGCCGTGGTGAACGGGTCGCCGTGGTCCGTGGGTACAGAGATGCTGAAGTCGAGTTCCGTCGCCCGGCGGCCGCCCGCCATCGAGAAGACGACGACGGCATCCGCCAGCGCGTCCTGGTACGCGGTCAGGACCGGCCGGACCTTTTCCCGTGCGACGGGCACGCCCAGGAGCCCGGCCGCTTCCTCCATGGCGGAATAGACACGTTCGACGTCGTTAGCCCCGGACATGGAATCCTCCGCTTTCGATCACGAGTGACTACGTGGGGGGCCTGGTCGGACTGGGTGGAGCCAGATCGGCACATCGGCATTCATCGGGGGGTGTCCCCAGACCGTGGCCGCCGCCTGCTGCTCCACTCCCCCGATTTTCGCCGAGCCTACGGGCCAGGACTGTGAATCCGCTTGGCGTCCACTTGGCGTCGGGCCGGTCGTCGGCGGCAGTCGGCGCTATGCACGGGACCCGCCGTGTCCGGCAGGCCCAAGTCGGCACCAACTCAGCCCCCAGTGCCGCACAAGGCAGCTACCAGATGCTGACGGCACCATGGCCGGAACGGGGATTTCCCGGCGACGGACGGGACCCATCCGCGTCGACCTCGAAGATGTACGAAGAATACCGAGAGGCGAACATGCCAACTCCCCGAGGCAGGGTCCTCCTGGCCGAGCCCCGCGGCTTCTGCGCCGGTGTCGACAGGGCAATCGAGATCGTGGAGCGTGCGCTGGACATTCACGGCGCACCGGTGTACGTGCGCAAACAGATCGTGCACAACGAGCATGTGGTACGTGAACTCGAGGAGCGCGGCGCGATCTTCGTCGACTCCGAGAACGAGGTGCCGGAGGGCGCGGTCTGCATCTTCTCCGCGCACGGCGTCTCCCCGCAGGTGCGCAGCAATGCCGCGGACCGGCAGTTGAACGTGATCGACGCGACCTGCCCGCTGGTGTCGAAAGTGCACCAGGAGGCGCGGCGGTTCGCGCGGGACGAGCGGACGCTGCTGCTGATCGGCCACGCGGACCACGAGGAGATCGAGGGCACCTACGGCGAGGCGCCGGACCGTACGCTGATCGTGGAGGACGCGGAAGAGGCGCGGCGGATCGAGCTGCCCGAGGGCACGCGGTCGGCCTTCCTCACCCAGACGACGCTGTCGGTGGACGACACGTCGGAGATCGTCGACATCCTGCGGGAGCGCTTCCCCGGGATCGTGGGCGCGGGCAGCGAGGACATCTGCTACGCGAGCCAGAACCGGCAGAACGCCGTCAAGGCCATCGCGGCGGAGAGCGACTTCGTGCTGGTCGTCGGCTCGGAGAACTCCAGCAACAGCGTACGGATGGTCGAGGTGGCCGAGACCGCGGGCACCCCGGCGAGGCTGCTCCCGTCCGTCGACTCGCTCGACCCGGCCTGGCTGGAGGGCGCGGAGACGGTCGGCGTCAGCTCGGGCGCCAGCGCACCGGAGGTGCTGGTCGAGCAGGTGGTGGCACGGCTCGCGGAACTGGGCTACGGGGAGGTCGATGCGGTCGTGACCGCGCAGGAGAACGTGGTGTTCCGGCCGCCGGCGGGCCTGGCACGCACGACGAGCGAGAAGGACGAGGCGGAGCCCGCCGGGGACCCTGGCGTGGCCACGAAACGGCTCCTCACCCGGGTCTCCGCCCGGATCGAGGACCTGCTGGCGGCGGAGCGCAAGACCTGGGACGACGTCGACGCCCGGATGACGCGGCCGATCGACGCGATCGCCCACCTGGTCGCGGCGGGCGGCAAGCGGCTGCGGCCGACGTTCTGCATCAGCGGCTACCTCGCCGCCGGCGGCGCGCTCGACGGCTCGCAGGCGGAGGACGCGGTCGTCTCCGCGGGTGCCGCGCTGGAACTGCTGCACGCCTTCGCCCTGATCCACGACGACGTGATGGACAACGCCCCGACCCGCCGCGGCCGGCCCACCGTCCACATGAAGCACGCCGCCGTGCACGCCGAACAGGGCTGGGCGGGCGAGCCCCGCCGCTACGGCGACGGCGCGGCGATCATCGCGGGCGACCTGGCGTACGGCTACGCCCACACGGCCGTGGAGGCGCTGTCGGGCCCGGCGCGCCGGGTGTGGAACCACCTCGGCACCGAGATGATCTTCGGTCAGCAGCTCGACATGTCCCTGGCCGCCGAACTCGTCCCGGACCCGGCCCTGGCGCGCTACGTCGCCGTCTGCAAGTCGGGCCAGTACACGATCCACCGGCCGCTGGCCCTGGGCGCGACCATCGCCGGCCGCGACGACCTGGACGACGCCTTCGAGACGTACGGCGTGGCGGCGGGCGAGGCGTTCCAGCTCCGCGACGACCTCCTCGACGCCTTCGGCGACCCGGAGGTCACGGGCAAGCCGGCGGGCCTCGACATCCGCCAGCACAAGATGAACCTGCTGCTCGCGCTGGCGGCGACGAAGGACGCGGAGGTGGCGCGCCTGGTCGCGGACGGCGGCGACTGGGACGCGGACCGCCTGCACGAGGCGCTGCGGGCGTCGGGGATGCGGGAGGAAGTGGAACAGCGCATCAAGGACCTGGTGGCGACGGCCCACCAGGCGCTGGAGAACGCCCCGCTGGCACCGGGCTGGCGGGAGCGGCTGAAGCAGATGGCCGTCAAGGTCGCCTACCGCGAGACCTGATCGCCGGCGGCTGGCGGCTGACGGCGCACCGCGGACCTTTGCCCGCCGTCCGCCGTCGCCGTCCGCCCCGGACACCGCGCCCTCGCCCCCGGGTCGGTCGGGGACGAAGGCGCGGGCGCGTACGTCCGGCGGGGCTACGCGCCCGGGAGGTGGCCGGTGAAGGCGGTCTGGAAGAACGCGTTCTTGGCGAAGTGCTCCAGGTAGCGCGGGTCGCTCACTTCGAGTGTGAAGAAGGCGGACGTCCCCCCGGGTTCGTCCTCGTCGGCGTCGGCCGGATCCTCGTCGTCCTCCTCGATCTTCCAGGAGACGATGATCTCTTCGGTACGGCGGGCGAACGCGCCCGGCTCCGGCGTGAGGCAGATGTAGCGGACGCCGCCCGAGGTGCCCCGCCCGCCGTAGGGGTCGATGCGGCCCTTGTAGAACTCCTCCGCCTTCACGCGGGGTATCCGCACCTCGGTGGAGCCGTCCTCCAGCAGATAGCCGTCCTCGTCCACCCACGCCTTCGGGCCGAAGTACAGCTCGAAGAGCTGCTTGAACTCGGCCTCGGTCTCGGCCGATACGGGCCCGGCACCGAAGTCGCCGCCCTCGCTCCAGGCGTCCATGATGAGCTGCAGCCCGAACGCGGGCCCCTGATTGAACCCGTAGTTGTCGGGATCGCGGTACTGCACGGTGCCGGAGAGGGTCGTCCCCCGGGTCGCCTCGGTGAAGACGTCGAAGATCATGGTCATGCGGCAGGAGCCTAGCGACGGGGACTGACATCGACTCAGATACCGCGCAGGAGGCAGGTCATCGCACCCAGCGCGGGCAGAACTCCACGTGCAGTAGGGGCGGTCGGCGTCGAGGTCGGGAAAGCCCCGCTCCGGCATGCGCGCGGTGTGCACCTCCCGGGCGGCGCCGCCCGTGCGGAGAGCTCCCGTACGCGCTTCCAGCGCGGCCGTCCGTCCGGTCCACGTACATCTCGTAGTGGGGCGGGCTCCTGTAGAGCGCCCCGTCCTCAGCGGCTCGGCCGGCCGGACCACGGCGCCGCTGCGCGCGCCGCGTCAGTAGTAGCCCTTCGTGCCGTCGACGAGTTCGCGGACGATGTCCGCGTGGCCCGCGTGCCGTCCGGTCTCCTCGATGAGGTGGATGAGGATCCAGCGGAGGTTGGCGCGGTTCCGGGGGAAGTCGGGGTGGCGGGCGACGTCGTCCAGGGAGGCGGCGGCGATGATCTCGTCGCTACGGGCGCACTGGGCCTCGTAGTCCGCGAGGACCTGCGCGAGGGTGACGCCCTCGGTGAACCAGTCGGCGTCCTCCTCCGCGGACTCGTCGAAAGCCGGGTTCCGCGAGCTGTCCCCGCCGAGGAAGATGACGTCGAGCCAGGTGTGCTCGGTCCAGCGCATATGGACGATGAGCCCGGCCATGGTCATGAGCGGCGACGTCGGGACGACGGAGCGGTGCGCGTCCGCCTCGCTCAGTCCTTCGCACTTCCATCGCAGGATTCTGCGCTGGAGTTCGAGCCAGCCGGTGAGCGAGGTGTGTTCGTCGGCGAGGAGGGGAGGGCGTTCGAAGACGTGAGACATGGTTGCGGACGCTATCGCGCGAGGTCACGGGGTGTCGCCGGGTTTTCGGCGGGGCACGGGCGGGCTCCGCGGGGGGTCGGCGGGGGTCGGCACCCGCTCCGCGGCGACCGCGGGGACCGGCCCTCGCCCCCTTCCCTCCTACGCCTCCGGCTTCTTCGCCATGACCACCACCCCCGGCCCGGTCTGCCCGTCACCCGGCAGCCGCAGCTCCGCTACCGGCCGCAGCCCCGCCCCCTCGATCACGGCCACGAACTCCTCCGGCCGCCACCTGTGCGTCGTCCAGCGCACGCCCTCCTTGCCGTACGCCTCCGTCCGGACCAGATCCCCCTCCCCCACGTGCGTCCCGGTGAGGAAGTGCCCGCCCGGCTTCAGCGCCCGCGCGAACAGGCCGAGCACCTGCGGCAGGACGTCCCGCGGGAGGTTGAACAGCGACCACCACCCGAGCACGCCGCCCAGCGACCCGTCGGCGAGTTCGAGGTCGGTCGCGGAGGAGACGCCGAAGCGGCACTGCGGGTGCAGCCGGCGGGCGTTCTCGATCATGCCGGGCGAGAGGTCCACGCCGGAGGCGTCCACACCGCGTTCGGCAAGGTACGCCGTCACCTGGCCCGGTCCGCAGCCGACGTCGAGGACGGGGCCGGAGTCGCCCACGGCGTCGGCGAACACGTCGACCGCGGCCTTCAACCAGGGGTACCGGCGGATGTCGCCCATTCCCGTCGTCTGCATCAAGTGGACGTAGTTGCCGGCCACTTGGTCATAGGACGTGCGGACGGCGTCGAGGTCTGCCGGGCGGTCGATACGGGGGGTGTCAGCGCGCATCCCGCCAAGGTAGGGCAGGGGTCTGACAGCGGCGCGGGCGCCGGTCAGTCCTTGCGGCCGACGCCCGCGTAGATGCCGATCTCCCGGTACCGCGCGGGCGGCGGCATGTCCGGGCGCCAGAACGGGACCTGCACCAGGCCGGGTTCGACCAGGCCGAAGCCGTCGAAGAACGGCTCGATCTCCGCGTACGGGCGCAGGTTCAGGCCCGCGGTGGCCCTGTTGTAGACGGCCTGCGCGTCGGTGCGGTCGGCGAAGTCGCCGGTGGCGTGGGAGAGCACCAGGAAGCTGCCGGACGGCAGCGCGTCGCGCAGGGTGGCGACGACCTCCCGGGGCCGGTCCGCGTCGGTGAGGAAGTGGAGCACGGCCACCAGGAACACCCCGACGGGCTCGTCGAAGTCGAGGACCCGGCGGACGTCGGGGTGGTCCAGGATGGACCGCACGTCGCGGACGTCGGCCTGCACGATGCTCGTCGCGCCTGCCTTGCTGAGCAGCGCGTCGGCATGAGCGCGGACGATGGGGTCGTTGTCGACGTACACCACTCGCGTGTCCGGCGCGGTCTCCTGGGCGGTCTCGTGCACGTTGGGCGCGGTGGGCAGGCCCGTACCGATGTCGAGGATCTGGCGGATGCCGTGGGCGACGACGTGGCGGACGGCGCGCTGGAGGAACGCCCGGTTGGCGCGCAGCCCGATCCGCGCCTCGGGGGCGGCGGCGACGAGCTTTTCGCCGGCCTGGCGGTCGACCTCATAGTTGTCCTTGCCGCCCAGCAGGTAGTCGTAGATCCGCGCGGGATGCGGCCTGCTGACGTCGATCTCCTCGAAACGGAAGCCCTCCGTTGTCACACTGCGCTCCTCTCGACGTCCGCCACAGTAGTACGGCAGAACGGCAGTACGACCCCGGTTCGGCATCCAGCCCCGTCGTCACGTCCGTGGAACCATGTGCCCGCGGGCACGACGATCTTCTGCCCGTTCCGAGCCGTCCACATGAACAGCGCTAGATACTTTCGGAGGCCCTTCAGCATAGAGGTGGCAGCGGGCAGTCGTGTTCACTCAGTGGCAGTGGACGGTTGGCTTTCGTGTCTCCAGCCGTCGAGGTCGCGAGACTAAGTCGACTGTTCGGCGCCGCGCTACCCCTCTTGGGGACCGACATAACGAGGTAGAGGTCGCCGAGAATCTCGGAGATTTCGTCTAGCTTGCCGCTGGACCGGGTGAAGTACAGCAACTTGGCACCATCTTCTCGGCGTTCTTGCTCGTGTCAGACGAGGATCGCAGCTGATTGCTTCGGGGCAAACAGTGCGTCGATTGCCTCTGAAGCTAGCGCGTCCACCTGAGCGGTGACCGCATCGTTCAAGCCGTTGCCCGCTGACGAGAGGTAAGCCAACAGGGAGCCGCGAACGACGGACCGGACATCTCCAGCCCCCACATCCACACCGGCCTCCAGCAGTGCGCTCAGTTCCTTCTGCGCGGTCGCCAGAGCTTCTTCGAGCGAGCCGTTCGGGTTGGTCGCGTCGTCGGCTGCCCGACGACAGACGACCACGCTGTCCAGATTCGACGGCTCCCGAGCGCCAGACTTCACGATGCTCGTCGACATCTCGCCCTTAACCGGTTGGACGGCGGTGATCACGAAGCCGGCGCGGCGAAGCGACTCGACCACCTGCACCCACCCACTGATGCGTGCCTGATGGAACGTGAAGGCGAGGAGACCACCCGGTTTCAGCACCCGTGCGCACTCGCTCCAGACAGCTTCGATGGCCTTGCCGAACTCCACCGGATCCGCGTGCTGGACTTCTCCGGTTCGCCGTGTTGTCGCCGTCGCCGCATACGCGTCGTACGGCCGCATTCCGCGAAGCCAGGCGTGGAAGAAGTCAGCGAGTTCCGCGTAGTGAACGTTGTCCATGTAGGGCGGGTCTGTGACGACTAGATCGATCGACCCATCGGGGAGATCGGTCTCCGCCGAGTTCCGCGTGGCGACGTAGGCGGTTTGGCCCTGGGCAGCTTCAAACGATGCCCATGAGTCGACAACGTTCGCAACCAGCGGCTTTGCGAGCCCGGTGACACGTTCGACCACTGCGCCTTGGTTGACGAGATCGGCGGGCTTCACCTTGTACTCATGCGCACGCTGCAGCCGACTCCTGTAGAGAGTCGAAAAAGAACCCGACGACTGCGCCGTCCCCCACGGATGGGCTTCGAGGGGCGTGCGCTCCGGCTTGAGGACGTGGTGGCTGAACATGTGCCGGACAGCGCCGGTCCCCTCGCCCTTAAAGGACGTGAAGAGACTGTTGAACTCAAGGGTGCCCGAGAAGAGTGTTGCGAGTGCTTCACGTTCTGCGGAGCCGCTGGGCAAGTCCCGGATTGCGGTCGCGATCAGCGAGAGCGAGACCAATTGGCGCGCGTTGAAGAAGTCGCGCCACTCACGGAAGTTCCACTTGAGCGCCTGGTCGGTGTTGTTTCCTCTGGCGAGCTCACCCTGCGGCAGGACCATGGAGCCGGGCAGACTGGCCAGCCGCTCGACGCACTGTGCGTAGAGGTCGCGATCCCAGTCAATGATGCTCTCATAGACCTTTGAGCCGTCCGGATTCGCGACCATCTTGGCGTACATCTCGAACTCAACCCTGTTGTCGCCAAGAGCAGTCAAGATCTTGAAGGTGTGGCCTTGCTGGCAGGTTGTGACTTGACCACGGACTGCGCCGCGATGGCCGATTTCGTGGCCGTTGGAGCACGTTTCGGAGTCGAAGTCATACCTGCTCTCCTTGACAGCCAGGCACTGAGGGCAGACGATCTGCGCCTTCGGCACCCGCTTAGGATAAGCGTTCTTGGAGAAAACTGGCGAGTCGAACAGCCGCACCTTGTCGGAGCATCCGGGGCACTGGACGGTCGCGACCCAGAAGTAGTACAAGACGGTCCGGCCGTCCTCGGTCCTATGGAGGCGGTTGATCTCCTCGCGGCAGGCAGACTCGACGGCCTCATAAGCAGCCGCCAGGCGCTCCATGTTCCAGGGCTGCATTGCTTGGCGCTGGACTAGGGTTGCCACGGGGTTGATATCGAAGCAGACGGCTCGGGCTCCGAGCTTGAGCGCTTCGACACCAGTGACACCAGAGCCAGAGAAGGGATCGAGAACGACGGCACCCTTCAGATCCAGCGGGGAAGCGTATGCCGCGGCGCCATCAGCGTCCCCGGGTGTCGTAGCCGAGGCTAGAATCCCGCGGAAGACAGTGCCGAGGCGCTTGGCCCACCACTTGTGTGTGCTGGTCGCAGGGCGGTGAACCTCCTTGCGCCAGGACTCCTTCGTGCCAACGGCACTGAGCATCGCGGCAGGAAAGGCCGACTCCAGGCTGGTCCGGGCAGGCACCACGGGCGTCATGAGCGAGGCCCACTCAGCGTGACCCTCTTCGTGTCACCCGCACCACGCGATCGGTAGGCACGGAACTGGTGCACGATACCGGCGTTCGGGTTCGGCTCCTTATTTGTGACCACCTCGTTGGTCTGCATGTTGAACTCGTAGGACACGAGCACATCGTCGGCCTCGACACGGTCCAGCTCGCCTACCTGGACGAGCTCACTCGACTGCACCTGGTACTCGGCGGGGGTGATGAGTGTGGCGAGGCTGGCCGTTCCGGTGGTCAGCGCAAAGGGCGTCGGCACGCGGTACATCTTCCGGTCGCGGACCCATATGTCGCCGTAGGAGCCGAAGCCGCGGAAGGATTTGTTCTTGTGGACATAGTCAGTGTCGGCGTTCAAGAAGCTGCCGTGGCAGACCACGAGATCGACGACGGGGTACTCGTCGACGCCGCGCTCGGCCTTGGGGTAGCGTCCGAAGACGTAGAAGATCTCGCGGCCTCTGTGACTCCCCATGGGCACCTGAGAGTTGGAATCATAATCAGCCTCTCGACCTGGGAACGCCAGGCCCTTGACCTCGTAGCCCTCTGGGTAATTGACGAGCCGGAAGTCCGGATACGTGTTCCTGCCCGGTTCGTCGTAGGCGAGGCGGCACGCTTCGATGCGTTCCCCAACCCAGTTCTGAAAGTGGTACTCCTTGTCGCTCGCCGACACCCGCTGGATCAGGTCGCCATCCGCCCGAGCGCGCTCACACTCCAGAAACACCTGCTCGACTGCGCTCACCTGCTGCCCCCTGTTTGCTCTGTTCGTCAGAACGCACCGCCCGGAGAGGGGTACGTCTTCCGGCGTTACTATATCGGCGAGCGGCGACATCGCCCTATAGACGGTGCTCGCAGCCTCGGTCACGCCGTGACTGACGGCCGCACCTGCTTTGGCTCAACCTGCACTGTCTCCGAGTCGAACGTCTGCGGGCCCCTCAGTTGGTCCCGCTTGAAGGCGCGGGAAACCTCACGGACCCGGAAGTCTTGGACGCGCTCCCCCGTGAGGGCCCGGACGTCCGAGGAGAGCGGTATGGCGCCGAGGGGCGGTTGAGTGCCACCATCCCGGAACGACCATGCGCACTGTTCCCTTTCAGATTGTGCGGGCAGTCGTACTCCCCGGCCACACCCTCCGGGCTGTCAAGGACCAGCTCCCCTCGTACCGCTCCGTGCCGGGTGTGATCGCGGTGACCCAGGTGTCACCGATCTCGACTCAGGTGACCGCGTCGAGACAGCTGAGTCCGCGCTCGAAGAAACGGTCACCCGCCGGGCCCTGAGACTCTTCTCGCCCGTGCACGAATCGCTCCACACGATTCCACCTCCGCTTGTGCCGACCGTGAGCTTAGATCCACAGGTCAGCGCGGTCCGTCGATCCGCCGGAAGGCAGAGTTACGGACGACCTGCACCTGTGCCCACACCGCCCGGCCCCGAGGCCACTGCTATGACCTGCTACGCACGCTCCAGCAACGGGATCGTTACGGGAGAGGGAACGTTTTCTGGCCCCGGAAACCTGGGGCGGAGAGCTGGTGTGTCAGCAGAGCCGTGCTGACACACCAGCACAAGAAAACACCCCCGGCCGCGTTTTTGCAGGTCAAAGGGATGAAGGTGGTGGTGCCCCCAACGGGATTCGAACCCGTGCTACCGCCTTGAAAGGGCGGCGTCCTGGGCCACTAGACGATGAGGGCCGACGGCCCGCCGGGGCGCTGGCTGAGCTGCGCTCGGGGGCTCCAGCAGGATATGGGATGGCGGGGGAGATCGCCAAAACGATTCCTGCCCAGCCCTCGCGCATCCGGCGGGCCGTGGGACGGAGGGGTCCGGGGAACCCGGGAGGGGTCAGGCGATGACGAAGAGGAGTGAGGCGAGGCCGAAGGCCGAGAGGCCGATCGTCGTCTCCATCACCGTCCAGGTCTTCAGCGTCGTCTTCACGTCCATGTTGAAGAACCGCCCCACCAGCCAGAACCCCGAGTCGTTCACGTGGCTGGCCGTGACCGACCCCGCCGCCGTGGCCAGCACGATCGCCGCGAGCTGCACCGCGTTGTAGTCCGCGTCCAGCACGACCGGCTGGATCAGCCCCGCGGCCGTCGTCAGGGCGACCGTCGCGGAGCCCTGGGCGATGCGGAGGGCGGTGGCGACGACGTAGGCGACGACGATGACCGGCAGGCCCAGGTCGCTCATCGCGTCGGCGAGGGCGTCGCCGATCCCGCTGGCGCGCAGGACGCCGCCGAACATGCCGCCGGCGCCGGTGATGAGGATGATCGCGCAGACCGGGGCGAGCGCCGAGTCGACGAGCTTCTCGATCATCTCCAGGCCCTTGCCGCGGCGCGTCCCCAGGACGTACGACGCGACGAAGACCGCCAGCAGCAGCGCCACCGGCGTCGAGCCGAGGGCGCGGGCGACGTTGTACCAGGACTCGGTGTCCTCCACCCAGCCCGCCGCGCGGGCGGTGTCCAGACCGGTGTTGGCGAAGATCAGCACCAGCGGGAGCAGGAGCAGGCCGATGACGGTGGCCGCGCTCGGCGGGTCGGTGTCCTTGTCCTCCTGCGGGCCGCCGGTGAGGATGTCCGGCACCTGGAGGACGATCTTCTCGCCGATCCACAGGCCGTAGAGGTAGCTGGTGACGTACCAGATCGGGATGGCCATGACCACGCCGATCGCCACGACCAGACCCACGTCCGCGCCCAGCAGTTCGGTGGCGGCGACCGGGCCGGGGTGCGGCGGCACGAAGACGTGCATGACGGAGAACGCGCCGGCGGCGGGCAGCCCGTAGCGCAGGACGCCGCCGCCGAGGCGGCGGGCGATGGTGAAGACGATCGGCAGCATCACGACGAGGCCGGCGTCGAAGAAGATCGGGAAGCCGAAGATCAGCGACGCGACGCCGAGCGCGAAGGGGGCGCGGTCCTCGCCGAACTTCCGGATCATGGCGTCCGCGAGGCTCTGCGCGCCGCCGCTGACCTCCACCAGCCGGCCCAGCATCGCGCCGAGGCCGACGAGCAGCGCGACGCTGCCGAGCGTCGTGCCGAAGCCGTCCGTCGCCACGGGGATCACCTGGGCGGCCGGGATGCCGGCGGCGAAGGCGGTGAGGATGCTGATGGTGACCAGCGCGAGGAAGGCGTGCACGCGCAGGTAGATCACCATGAACAGGAGCACGGCCACGGCCGCGCCGGCTATCGCGAGCAGCGGGCCCGCGGACATCGTCTGGGTCCAGTCTTCGACCTCTTGGGCCAGATGCACCGTCGTCATCGGAAAAGCTCCATCGCTTCTCGGGTACGGGGACGGGGTTGTGGTCGGGGGTGCGGGGAGGGGGGACGGGTCGGTCGAGCGGGTTGGGTGGGTTGAGCGGTTGAGTGGGTTGAGCGGTTGAGTGGGTCAGGAGGACGGGGGCGTTACCTGTCCGGTGAGGGCTCCGGCAGGCCCAGGCGGCGTAGCGCCTCCTCCGCCACCTCCTCCGGCGTCCCCCGGATGTCCACCGCCACCCCGTCCTCGTCCTCCGTCAGCGGCTCCAGGTCCGCCAACTGCGAATCCAGCAGCGCCGGCGGCATGAAGTGGCCCGACCTGCCGCCCAGTCGGCGGGCGAGCGTGTCGTGGTCGCCGTGCAGGTGGACGAAGCGGACGCGGGGGCCGGCTTCGCGGAGGATGTCGCGGTAGGCGCGCTTGAGGGCGGAGCAGGTGACGATCGCGTTCTCGCCGGCGTCCGCCCGCCCCGCCAGCCACGCGGCGATCGCCCGCAGCCACGGCTCGCGGTCGGCGTCGGTGAGGGGGGTGCCGGCGCGCATCTTCTCGATGTTCGTACGGGGGTGGAAGTCGTCGGCCTCCGCGAGCGCCCAGCCGAGCCGGTCGGCGAGGAGCCGGGCGACAGTGCTCTTGCCGGCGCCGGAGACACCCATGACCACGAGCCCGGTGTGGGTGCCCGGGGTGGTCGGCCGGTGCGTGGAAGGCGGGGACATCAAGACCTCCCTAGAATGGTGTTACCAATCGCCGGGAAAGGTAGCACCAATGTGCGAGATCGGGGAAGGACCCTGCCCGGGATACTCTTCAGCGGTGGAGCTACAGGACGTTGGCCATGGGAAGCGGGAGTACGCGACGTCCCCGCCGCCCCCCGCCACCGACTCCGTCGTCCTCCACAGTTCGGTCCTCGACACCCTCGGCGAGGAGATCACCGGCAACGCCCTCCCCGAGGGCCACGTGCTCACGCTGGAGCAGATCCGCGAGCGCTTCGGCGTCTCCCGCACCGTCGCCCGCGAGACCATGCGGATCCTGGAGTCGATGGGCCTGGTCCGCTCCCGCCGCCGGGTCGGCATCACCGTCCAGCCCCGCGCCTCGTGGAACGTCTACGACCCCCGCGTCATCTGGTGGCGCCTCTCGGGACCCGGCCGCAACGCGCAGCTCCGCTCGCTGACCGAACTCCGCATCGCCGTCGAGCCGCTCGCCGCCGGTGCCGCCGCCCGCAGCGCCTCCGCCGCGGAGCGCGAACGGGCCACCGAGATCGCCGCCACCCTCCGCACCCTCGGCGAGGCCGGCGACCTCGACCGCTTCCTGGCGGCGGACATCGCCTTCCACACCCTGCTGCTCCAGGCCAGCGGCAACGAGATGTTCGGCGCGCTCGCCGACGTCGTCGCCGTCGTCCTCCAGGGCCGTACCCAACTCGGCCTCATGCCCCACCACCCCGAGCCCGCGGCCCTCGACCTGCACGAGGCCGTCGCCGACGCGGTCGCGGGCGGCCGGCCGCGGGACGCGGAGACCGGGATGCGGGAGCTGCTGGCGGAGGTGCGGCACGCGATGCTGCCGCTGTGGGAGCCGCGTAGGCGCAGGGGGTGAGCGCACGCGGGTCGCGTACGGGCACGTCACGCTCACCGATGACGCTCACCGATGACGCGTGCCTGCGTCCGGTGCGCCCGTCCCCGTACGGCAAAGGGCCCCGCCCGTCGTCCTTCGACGACCGGCGGGGCCCCTCGGCTGTCCGGCTCCTGTGAGCCGGAAGCCGTCAGTGCTTCTCCAGCTCCACCTTCGGCAGGATCTTCGCGAGCGGCGCCGGCAGCCACCAGGCGCGCTTGCCCATCAGCTCCATCGCCGCAGGCACGATCATGCATCGGATGATGACCGCGTCGACGAAGATCGCCACCGCGAATGCCAAGCCCGACTGTTGCAACATCCGTGTCGGGCTGAGGACGAAGGCCGCGAAGATCACGATCATGATCGAGCCCGCCGCCGTGATCACCGAGCCGGTGTGGGCCAGGCCCTCCCGTACGGCGCGCGAGGGGTCGCCGTCCTTGGAGTTGACCCATTCCTCGTGCATCCGGGAGATCAGGAAGATCTCGTAGTCCATCGAGAGGCCGAAGACGATCGCGAAGATCATCACCGGCACGTACGCCTCGATCGGTCCGCCCTCGAAGCCGAACCGCCCGTCCTGGAAGACCAGCTTCATCACGCCCAGCGCGGCGCCGATGCTGAGGAGGTTCAGGAACGCGGCCTTCAGCGGGATGAGAATCGATCGGAACACCGCCATCAGCAGGACGATCGCGAGCCCCACGACGATGATCATGAACAGTGGCATCCGGTCGGCGAGCTTGCCGGCGTAGTCCTCGGACGCGGCCGTGCCTCCGCCGACGAAATATTCCGCGCCGTTGTCCGCCGTCAGCCCCGGCAGCACGTCGTCGCGCAGGGTGCCGACGAGCTCCGTGGTCTCCTCGTCCTGCGGCGAGGTGACGGGGTAGACGAGAACCGTCGCGGCCTCGCCGTCCGGCGTGGGCATCGGGGGCACGGCGGCCGCGACGCCTTCGGTCTCGCCCAGCGTCTGCGCCGCCGCGGTGGCGGCCTCTTCTGCGCTGCCGTCGCCGCCGTCGGTCACGACCAGCAGCGGGCCGTTGAACCCGGGGCCGAAGCCGTCGGAGAGCAGGTCGTATGCCTGGCGGCTGGTGGAGTCGCTCGGGTCGTTGCCCGCGTCGTTGAAGCCGAGGCGGATGCTCAGCGCCGGGAAGGCGAGGGCGCCGAGGAGCACCGCCGCCGTCAGCAGGGCGGCGAGCGGGCGCTTCTGCACCGCCGTCGCGAGCTTCCGCCACCGCTCGCCGTCCTGGGACTTGCCCTTGGCCTTGCGCTTCTCGGCCCGCGCGAGGAACTGGCGGGCGAAGCGCTTGCCGAAGATGCTGAGCAGCGCGGGCAGCAGCGTCAGCGAGGCGATCATCGTCATCAGCACGGTCAGTGCCACGGACAGCGCCATGCCCTGGATCGAGCCGAGCCCGAGGGCGGTGAGGCCGAGCAGCGCCAGGAGGACGGTGCAGCCGGCGAAGAACACCGACCGGCCCGCGGAGTCCATGGCCGTGATGGTGGCCCGTTCCGGCTCCACGCCCTTCACGAGTTCGGTGCGGTAGCGCGCGAAGATCAGCAGCGCGTAGTCGATGCCGACGCCGAGGCCGACGAGGAACATGACCGGCGGCGTCCAGGACGCGATGGTGAAGAGGTGCGACGCCAGGATGATGACGCCGACCGTCGAGCCGACCGCGAAGAGGGCGATCATGATGGGCAGGCCGGCCGCGATGAAGGTGCCGAACATCAGCACCAGGATGACCAGCGCGGCGACGAGGCCCACCATCTCACCGACGCCGGTCTCGCCCTCCGCCAGCGCCCGGACGGCTTCACCGCCCAGCTCGACCTGGAGTCCCTCGCCCTCGATCTCCTGCGCGGCGTCGAGGATGCGCTCGGTGTCCTCCACCGGCATGTCCACCGATGCCACCTCAAGCTGCACGGTGGCGTAGCCGATCGTGCCGTCTTCGGAGATGGCGTTCGGGTTCTCGTAGACGCTCTGGACGCCGCCGACGTTGGGCAGCTCCGCGACGTCCGCGAGCATCGGCTCGACGCGCTGCTGCACCTGGGCGAGCCCGCCCTCGTCGTGCAGGACGATCTCGATGGTGTCCCCGGCGCGCTCCGCGCCGTGATCTTTCAGCAGGTCGGCGGCGGCCTGCGCCTCGGTGCCGGGGAGGGACATGTCGTCCTTGTAGGTGTCGCCCACGGCGGTGGCAACGCCGTACACGCCGAACAGGACCACCACCCACAGGATCACGGCGAGCCATTTGCGTCGGTAGGCGAAACCCCCGACCCGGACGAACACCCCCTTCTGCAGGGGCGGTTCCGCGGTTTCTTCTCGATTATCGGTAATCGTCATGGTCTCTTCCCCGGAGGGTCGTCAAGCGTCCCCGGGGTGGCCCCGGGCTTCCGTAGCCTGTTGACGACGTAGCCCTTCGAGGTGTGACATGGACACTCGTCGGAACTGGGCCGTGTCACCATGTGACCGGCCCTTCGGCTGAACGGGACAGGGGAATGACGAATCGGGACGCGCAGGACGCCGCACCGGACACCAAACAGGGCGCCCCGCGGGACACGGAGGAAATGCTCGCACGGTCTTTCGAGGCCAACAGACCGCGGCTGCTGCGTGTGGCGTACACGATGACCGGCTCCCTGGTGGAGGCCGAGGACTGCGTGCAGGAGGCGTGGCTGCGGCTGCGGCGGCTCGACGACCCCGGCTATGTCCGCGACCTGAGCGCCTGGCTGACGACGACGGTCAGCCGGCTGGCGCTGGACGCGCTGAGCAGCGCGCGGGCGCGGCGCGAGCAGTACGTGGGCACGTGGCTGCCGGAGCCGCTGGTCGCGGACCGCTCGGACGACCCGGCCGACCGGGTGACGCTGGACGAGTCGGTGAGCATGGCGCTGCTGGTGGTGCTGGAGCAGTTGTCGCCGGCCGAGCGCACCGCGTTCGTGCTCCACGACGTCTTCAGCGTGCCGTTCCCCGAGATCGCCGAGGTCGTCGGCCGCTCGCCGGCGGCGGTACGGCAGTTGGCGTCGCGGGCGCGGCGGCAGGTGGAGGACGGCAGGCCGCGGACGCCGGCGACGGAGGCGCAGCAGCGGGAGCTGGTGGCGGCGTTCACCGCGGCGTGCCAGGACGGCGACCTGCCGGGGCTGATCGCGCTGCTCGACCCGGACGTGGTGCTGCGGGGCGACGGCGGCGGCAAGGCCGTCACGCTGCAGCGCACCGAGCGCAAGTCGGGCCGGGTGGCGCAGATGATCGTCGCGTACGCGGGCTACGTGGGCCCGTTGGACATCCGCCCGATCAAGGTCAACGGCACGGCGGGGCTGGCGATGCGGGGCAACGACGGGTACCTGTCGGTGCTGTCGTTCACGGTGGACGCGGGGCGGATCACGGCGATCGACATCATGCGCAATCCCGACAAGCTGGCGAGGGTCCCGGACCTGGACTGAGACCTGGACCGAGCGGGGCCCCCGCGGCGGCCCCCTGGGCTCGGTGCCCGGCGCTCAGCTCCGCGGGACCGGGAAGGCCACCGGGCTGCGCTGCCCGGCGCGGTTCACGGCCCGTACGCCGAAGAAGAGGTTGTCCTTCGACGCGCGCACGGTGTGCCGGGTCACGTCGCCGACCGGCTCCACCTGCGTCCACTCCGGCGCCGTCGTCTCCCGCCGCACCACCTCGTACCCGGCGAGGTCCGGCTCCGTACCGCGGTCCCACACCAGCTCCGTGTCGTTGGTCAGCGCGGAGGTGACGATGCCCACGCCCGTCGGCGTGCCCGGGGCCTGGGCGAGGGTCCAGACGGCGGCGAGGTTGACCCGCGCGACGCGCGCGATGTAGCCGAAGTCGCAGAACTCGGGCAGGTCGCCGTACTGCTTGCCGTCCTCCACGCGGACGTCCTGGTGCTGGTGCGCGTAGTCCTCGGCGGGCTCGGTGAAGCGGGCGGCGGGGAAGCGGCGTTCGAGGAACGGGATGTGGTCGCCGCCGCGGAGGTAGCGGTCGCGGCGGTAGATCACGCGGACGCCCATGCCGGTGGCGTCGTTGTCCGCCACGTCGCGTACGAAGCGGGCGAGCTGCCGCGCCGGGGAGTCGTTCTCGCCGCCGACGGAGCGGCGGGTGTTGGCCTCGGCGGGGGTCTCGGCGGTGGGGACGCCCTCGGCGAAGAGCCGTACGGTACCGGGGTCGCGGGTGCCGTCGTCGGCGGTGGAGCTGCCGACGATGTCGTTGGTGAACATGCCCTGGACCCGGGTGCCCCTGATCCGGAACTGCTCGGCCATGTGCGCGGCCCCGTAGAGCCCCTGCTCCTCCCCCGCCACCGCGGCCAGCACGATCGTCGCGGCGGTGCGGCGGGTGGCCAGCACCCGGGCCAGCTCCATGGCGACGGCGACGCCGGAGGCGTCGTCGTCGGCACCGGGGGCGTCGGAGGTGGCGTCCATGACGTCGCTGGCGCGGGAGTCGTAGTGGCCGGAGACGACGTAGACGCGGTCGGGGTCGGTGTCGCCGCGCAGGGTGGCGAGGACGTTGGTGATGCGGGTCGGGACGGGGATGCGGTTGGCGGGCTGCTGGACGTACGACTGCAGCTCGACGGTCATCCGGCCGCCGGACGCGGCGGCGTGCTGGCGCATCCGGCGGTGGATCCAGTCGCGGGCGGCGCCGATGCCGCGGTCGGGGTCGTCCTGGGTGGAGAGGGTGTGCCGGGTACCGAAGGCGGCGAGGCGGCGTACGTCTGCCTCGATCCGTCCTGCGTCCACCTCGGCGAGCAGGGCCCGCAGCTCCCGTCCGGGCCGCTGGACGGTGGCTGGCGGGCGGCCCGAGCCCTGGTCCGCGGGCGCGGCGGGGCCGCTCGCGGCGGCCGGCCCGGCCGTGACCCCGGCGGCGGCGGTGGCAGCGGCACCGGCCGCCAGGACGGTCCTCCGGTTCGTACCTCGCGGTTGCGGCGACACGGGGTCTCCCCTCCGTCAAACGGCAGTGGCCATGTCAATTACGGGCGCTGCCATGCTCGTTGACGCCGAGGTACCTGACAACCCCGCGCCACGGCGCACGCCGCCGCCGGGCGCACCGGGAGTGACGAGACGCCCCCACGCCGGTGGTGGCCGGGTGGGGGCGTCGGGCCCGGACGGGTGGTCCGGGGTGGGCGGGGCGGGGGAGGGTCCGCCCGGCCGGTCAGGGGGCGGTGCCCCAGGTGAGCGTGCCGGAGGTGTAGACGCCGACCCGCGGGTTGTCCGCGTAGCCGGTGTTCGTCGCGCGGCTGTAGTCGTCCGACTCGTTGAAGTTCGACCAGTCGCTCTTCGCCAGCCGCACCTGGATCTCGCCCGTCGACGCGCCCGGCGCCAGCGTGCCGGAGCCGAAGCCCACCTCCAGGTACCGGTCCGCGCCGGGTGCGGAGGAGCCGGACGCGCTCACGCCGTGCGTGACGCTCCCGCAGCCGACGACGGCCCAGTCGCACCACGTGGCGAACGACGTCGCGCCGGAGTCGCCGCTGAACCAGTAGCGGACCTTGACCGTGGCCAGGTTCACCGGCGTGCTGCCGGTGTTGACGAGCTGGAGGCCCATCCGGATCTGGCTGTCGGCCGCGGCCGTGTCGGTGTTCTTGTACTGCGCCTTCACCGCGCCGCCCCCGCCGCCGTCGCTCCCGGTGGTGGCGGTCACCGTGGGCGTACGCGCCGAGGCGTTGCCCGCCGCGTCGCGGGCGCGGACGGCGTAGGCGTACGACGTGCCCGCCCGCAGGCCGCTGTCCGTGAACGACGTGCCGGCCGTCGAGCCGACCTGCGTGCCGTCGCGGAAGACGTCGTACGCGGTGACGCCGACGTTGTCGCTCGACGCCGTCCAGGACAGGGAGGCGCTGGCGCCCGTCGTCCCGGTCACCCGGAGCCCGGTGGGGACGGTCGGCGCCTGGGTGTCGTCGCCGGGGCCCGGGCCGCCGCCGACCGGAGGGTAGGCGTTCGCGACGAGCTGGCGGAACTGCGCGGAGAACCAGTGGCCTGACAGCGGCGAGTCGGCCAGCGCGCCGGTCGGGCTGTTGCCGTTGCGCGGGTTGCCCTCGTACGTGGGGTCGCACATCCGGTCGAAGCCCTTGCCCTCGTCGTTGTCGATCGCCCGGCTGGAGCCGTCCGACTCGCCCGGGGGCTTGGCCCACACGTACGCGTCGATCCCCGACTCGGGTGCGGCGACGGGCCGTTCGCCCAGACCCGCGCCGGACTGGTTGCACCAGTTGCCGGCGTGGATGCGCCGGTCGACGCGGCCGCCGTTGACGAAGTCGTCCACGGAGGTGGTCGGCCCGGGGCCGGTGGGCCGGGCGGCGCCGCCCCAGCCGTTGCGGGAGGTGTCGATCAGCATGCCGATTCCCGGGTCGAAGCCGCCGCGGGAGACGAGGAGGCCGCGCAGCGCCTGGGCGTAGGACAGCTCGTCGACGTACTGGTTCCAGTCGACCCACTTCGCCTGCCGCACCGGGGTGCCGCCCACGTTGCCACCCACCTCGAAGTACGGCTCGTGCAGGGCGGAGTAGTTGGCCGTGTTGACGATGAAGCCGTGCACGTCCCCGACGGTGGCGCCCTCGGAGGTGGCGGCCTTCTTGAACTCGTCCACGGCGGGCGCCAGGTTGGAGTCCCAGCCGAGCCAGCCGTGGTGGGCGGCGTCGACGTAGTTGTAGACGTTGGGGATGTCGGCCAGCGTGCTCAGCGCGTAGCCGACGCCCTTCTCGTAGTTGCCGAGCTGCTTCATCCGTACGCAGGCGTCCGTGGAGCCGTCGGTGCCGCCGGCGTTGGTGACCATGTTGGGCAGCGAGTCGGGCTCGATGAGCGTGACGATGCGCAGGCTCGCGTACTGGGGATCGGCCAGGATGTCGGCGATCGGGTCGATGTACTGGGACTTGTAGAGGTCGAGTTCCTCGGGCTTCAGCTCGCCGTTGGAGGCGAGCGCGGAGCAGTCGCGGCCCGGCAGATTGTAGATGACGACCTGGAACAGGTCGGCGCCCTGGGCCAGCGCCTCGTCCAGGTGCCGTTCCAGGCCCCAGGCGTCGCCGACGCCGCCGATGGCGGCCCGGCGGTCCATCCAGACGAAGGTGGGCTCGTCGGCGACGGCGGCGCCGCCGTCGGCCGCGGCCCTCGCCGACCACTGGGGGTTCACGTACGGGGTGGCGCCGGCGTACGGGTTGTCCACGCGGGCGGCCGCGCCCGCGGCGGGCGCCGCGGTGCCGGTGAGCACCAACGCGGCGCCGACGGCGAGTGCGGCGAGGATCGCCGCGGGGCGCCAGGGTCTGCGTCGCGTACGGGCACGGGTGCTGGTGCGTGGTCCGCCACTGCTTCGGCCGGGGCTGCCGCCACTGCCGGTTCCACTGCTGCTTCTTCGCGCTGTCATCGCGGCTCTCGTGCTCCTCTCGGATAGCGGGACCGGTGGCGGGACGCAGCGGGAAGGCTCTCCCGCCACCGGGGCTTTGCGTGCGTGCGCGGCACGTGGGGGAGTGCCCTCGGATCGACGTGCAGAGCACATGCGCGGCGCATGGGCCTGCGACGTACGTGCAACGTGCGTACTGCGTGCAAGGCTTGAAGCTATGGGAGCGCTCCCACCGTCGGGCAACCCCGCGGGGCTGTCAACCCCCCGCGCACGAACCGTTCGAGCGCCCCCCGCCTCACCGGCGGTTTCCCCCGTACGGAGATCTGAAGAATCCGCCGGAGCGCAACCCTTTTCCCGCAGCGTCGTTTTCCGGGCCGGAAACACCTCTCGCATGGACGGGTGGACAATGCTGCGGCAACTGAACAGAGCACTCGGCCGGTTGACCGGCCTCCAGATCCGGCGCGCGCCCAGGCCGCACCGGAAGAAGCCCAAGGCCGCCGCCCCCGCCGTGCGCCCCGGCCGCCGGCCCGACTACCGCCCGCCACGGAACCCGCAGGTCGACCGGCTGATCAAGCGGCCCGTCTTCCTGATCACCCCGGTACGCTCCGGCGCCACCCTGCTGCGCATGCTCCTCGGCGGCCACTCCCGTCTGCACGCGCCGCACGAACTGCACGTGCGCCGGCTGGAGGTCACCGCCGGCACCGAACTGGCCGTCGAGGCGATGAACGAGCTGGACCTCCAGCGCACCGACCTGGAGCACCTGCTCTGGGACCGCGTGCTCCACCGCGAACTGGTCCGCTCCGGCAAGGACATCCTGGTCGAGAAGACGCCGAACAACGCCTTCGCGTACCAGCGCATCGCCGCCTGCTGGCCCGACGCCCGCTTCGTCTTCCTGCTGCGCCACCCGGCCTCCATCGCGCAGTCCTGGTACGAGGCCGACCCCTCCAAGCGCACCCCCGAGGAGGCCGCGGTCCAGGCGCTGCACTACACCCGCGCCACCGAGCGCGCCCGCCGGGAGCTGCCAGGACACCTCGTGCGCTACGAGGACCTCACCACCGACCCCGAGAGCGTGCTCCGCAGCATCTGCGACTTCCTCGGCATCGCGTACGAGCCGGAGATGCTCGACTACGGCACCCGCGAGGAGGGCGAGCTGCCGAAGGGGCTCGGTGACTGGAAGGAGAAGATCCGCAGCGGCCGCGTACAGCAGGGCCGCGCGCTGCCCGAGCCCGCCGAGGTGCCCGAGCCGCTGCGGGAGATCAGCACCGCGTGGGGCTACCTCAGGGACCCCGCGGGAGCGGCCGCGGACGCGGCGGCCGACGACCCCCGCGCCGAGGTCACCGAGGTCTGGCCGCGCGACGGCCTCATCCGCATCGTCGGCCGCCTGCACGGTGTCCCGGCGGCCGAGGAGCCCGCGCCGCGCTGGCGGCTGGCCGTCACGCTGACCGGCTCGCCCGAGCGCCGCCTCGACTACCCCGCGACGCTGCACGGCGAGACGTTCGAGGCCAGCGTGCCCGTCGCCGACCTGGCGCCCTCCGGGATCGCGCTGCCCGCGAAATGGGACCTCCACCTCACCGCGGGCGCGGGCGCCCGGGAGGTCCGGCTGCGGGCCACCCGGATCCTCGACGACATCGAGCAGAAGAAGAACATCATGGTGTTCCCCGCCCAGTCCGTGTCGTCCGACGCCGACACGATCCAGGTGAAGCCCTACTACACCGTCCGCGACAACCTCTCCATCGCGTGCCAGCTCCGCGACGACCTCTCCCGGACGCTCTCGTGAAGATCCGCTATCTGCTCCTGAACGCGTACGGCAAGGGCGGCACCATCCGCACGGTCTTCAACCAGGCCGGCTCCATGGCCGCCGCGGGCCACGACGTCGAGGTGATCAGCGTCCTGCGCCGCCGCGAGTCGCCGTGGTTCCCGCTGGACCGGCGGGTGCGGGTGACCGCGATCGTCGACTCCTACGGCGCCCCCGCCGTCCCCGAACCGCGGGTGTGGGCCGCCCGGTTCAGCAACCGCGGCCGGCCCTCCAGGTTCGTACCGAACGGCGAGGTCTCGCGCGAGCACTTCACCCGGGACGTGGAGACCCGGGTGATCCGCTGGATGGCGCGGCTGCGCGGCGGGGTGCTCGTCACCACCCGCCCGTCGCTCAACATCCTCGCCGCGCAGCACGCCAGCACCGACGTGGTCCGGGTCGGCCAGGAGCACATGAACCTGGCCACCCACCACCCGGACGTGCGCGCCGCCATCACCCGGCTCTACTCGCGCTTCGACGCGGTCGCCGTGCTCACCGAGCGGGACCGCGAGGAGTACGCGCGGCTGCTGCCCGGCACCCGCGTCGTGTGCATCCCCAACGCCGTCCACACCGGCGCGAAGCGGCAGTCGACGTACGCGAACCGCATCGCGATCGCGGCCGGCCGGCTGAAGAACCAGAAGGGCTTCGACTTCCTCATCCCGGCGTTCGCGCAGGCCGTCGCCACCCGCCCGGACTGGCAGTTGCGCATCTTCGGCACCGGCGACAAGGAACCGCAGCTCCGCCGGCTCATCGAGAAGCACCACGTTTACAACCACGTCTTCCTCATGGGCTTCACGGCCCGGCTCGACGACGAGCTGGCCAAGGCGTCGATGTTCGTGCTGAGTTCGCGCTTCGAGGGCCTGCCGATGGTGATGATCGAGTCGATGACGCACGGCCTGCCGGTGGTCAGCTACGACTGCCCGACGGGACCGGCGGACGTCCTCACCGACGGCCGCGAGGGGCTGCTCGTGCCGCCGAAGAACGTCGACGCGCTCGCGGTGGCCATGGGGCAGATGATGGACGACGAGGGCATGCGCGCGGACATGGGCATGGCGGCCCTCGCCAAGTCGCGGATGTACGCGCCGGAGTCCGTCCATCCGCGGTGGGAGGAGCTGTTCGCGTCGCTGGCGGCGGAGCGGGCGGCACCGCGGCGGAAGCTCGTACGGACGGCGGCCTGAGGCCCGTACGGCGAACGGCCCTTGCTCCGTCTCCGGACCAAGGGCCGTTCTGCCGTGCTGCCGTGCTGCCGTGCTGCCGTTCCGCGGTGCCGGCCGTTGCTGCCGTACGGGCCGGTCAGCGACCGTTCACGTACGGCACGTCCGGCGTGGACCGCTCGCCGTCAGCGCGCCCGGTAGGCGTCGAAGATCCGCTGCTGGACGCTGTTGCCCTGCTTGTCCACGGCCTTCGCCTTGAACGACACGGTCTTGCCCGCGGCCGGGTTGACCACGCTCACCTTGCCGTCCCGCACGGGCAGCTCCTTCCAGGTCGCGCCCCGGTCGGTGGAGACCCACACGGTCAGCGACTTGAGGTTGCTGCCCGCCGCCGAGCCCAGCACCTTGACCGGCACCGACTTCGTCGCGCCCGCGTTGGAGCTGCTCGCCGCCGACAGCGTCGGCGAGTAGCGCACCACGGAGATCGGCAGCTTCTTCGGGCTGTCGGTCGTGGCGGAGGAGAAGGTCCAGGTGGCGGTCACCTTCGTGGACGTCTGCGCCACCGTGGCCGGGCGGGTGGAGGTGGTGGTGAGCTGGTAGTCGGCGCTGCCCGCCGGCACCGTGAACCGCGTGCCGATCGGGAGGTCTGCCACCGACCCCAGCTTCGTGCCGTTGCGGTAGAGGGTGGTGTCGGCGTTCTCGTACAGCGAGTAGCCGTAGTGGGCGGGGTTGTCGAGGTAGACCGGGATCAGGGCGTCGATCGTGTTGCCCTCGCGGTAGGCGCCGGTGTCCTGGGTGAGGATCGGGCCGACCACGGCGGCGTTGAAGGACTCCTTGTACGTGCTGCCGCCGGCGTAGGTGCGCGCCTCCGTGGTGTAGGCGATGTCCTCCCACTCGTCGCCGAGCTGCCAGTACTCCAGCTCCCAGTTGATGCGGTCGCCGCCGCGCACGTACAGCGTGCCCTCGTACGGCAGGTCCCGCGCCGTGGCCGTGGCGCCGGTGCTCCCGCCGATGTACGGCACCGCCCAGACCCAGCCCTGCCGGCCTTCCGCCGAGGAGCCGAGCGTGAGGTCGAGCTTGGCCAGCTCGCTCTGCGGGGTGGCCCGCGTGATGCCGGTCCAGGCGGTGGTGCGGTTGGCGTCGCTGTAGACGGTCTGGTACTCGGTGCGCGCGCCGCTCGCGAAGTTCGCCTGCACCTGCTGGTACAGGTCGCCGGCGGCGAGCGCCGGGCCGAGGTGGGCGGTGCGGGCGTCGACGTCGCCCTCGATGGAGGTGCCCAGCCCCGTGCCCCCGCTGTCCGCGCTGACGTCCATGCTGACGTCGAGGTTCGTCCGCACGGCGGCCCCGTCCGGCACGCTGAGGTCGACCGGCTTCGCGGTCCTGGCGTCGAGGGTGACGGTCGTGTCCCCGGTGACGTCCAGACGCGGCTGGTTGATCCAGTCGTACGCGGTCAGCGTGTCGCCGTCGAACTTCGCGACGTCACCGTTGAGCAGGTAACGGCCCTTGGGCACGCGCACGGTGGCGGTGCTCTGGCCCGCCCGCTCCTCCCAGATCTCCCAGTTGCTCTCCTCCATGCCGGTCAGCAGCGCGGTGCCGTCCGTGGTCGGCTGCCCGTCGCGGCCGAGGAACTTCAGGGTGACGTCGTACGCCTCGCCCTCGCGCTCCACGCCGCCCGGGGTGACGACGCGCTGGCCGTCGCCCGTCGCCGTGACATACACCGAGTACGCGCCGTTGACGTCCCCGCCGCGGCGGGTGTCGACGGTCACCGGAAGCTCGGCGGTGCCGCCGCCCGGGACGGTGATCACGTCGGTGCCCATGCTGAACATCCCCGAGGGCGCGGCGGCGCCGCCGGGCTGCACGGTGGACGCGGTCAGCGACAGCGTGACGTCCTCGGTCCCCAGGTTCCGGTACGTGATGGTCTTCGTCACCGGCTCGTCGTCCTGGTGCGGCCACTCCTGCCGGCCGAAGCTCAGCGAGGCCGGCTCGCTCACCACGGACTGCCCCACCGCCTGGTCCGCGGCGATGAGCCCGGCGCCCTGGCCGAACGCGCCGCGCTTGGCGGCGGGCTTGGCGGACGCGGACAGCGCGGCCTTGATCTCCTGGCCCGTCCAGTCCGGGTGCTGCTGCGCGAGCAGCGCGGCGGCGCCCGCGACGTGCGGGGTCGCCATGGACGTACCGTCGATCGTCAGATACCCCTCGGGGTTCTGCCCGACCTCCTGGTCGATGACGCTGCCGGGCGCGGCGGCCGCCGTGATCGCCACGCCGGGGGCGGTGACGTCGGGCTTGACCGCACTGTCGCCGATCCGCGGGCCGCGGGACGAGAAGCCCGCCAGCCCGCCGTCCGCACCGACCGCGCCCACGGTGAGCGCGGCGTCGGCGGATCCGGGCGAGGAGATGGTGTGGCTGCCGGAGCCCTCGTTGCCGGCGGCCACCGCGAACAGCACGCCCTCGTCGGCGGAGATCCGGTTGACGGCCTCCTCCAGCGGGTCGATCTCGGGGGTGTCGCCGCCGCCGAGGCTGAGGTTGACGATGTCGGCGTCCTGGGCGACGGCCCACTCGAAGCCGGCGAGGATGCCGGAGTCGTCGCCGTAGCCGTCGTCGTCGAGCACCTTGCCCGCGAGCAGCTTCGCGTTCGGCGCGACGCCGGTGAACTTGCCGCCCGACTTCGCGCCCGTACCGGCCGCGATGGAGGCGACGTGGGTGCCGTGGCCGTAGCGGTCCTCGGCGTCGGCGGCCGGGGTGAAGTTCTCCCTGGCGACGACCTGTCCCGCGAGGTCCGGGTGGGTCTCGTCGACACCCGTGTCGAGCACGGCGATCTTCACGCCGTCGCCCTTGTAGCCGGCGTCCCAGGCGGCCGGGGCGCCGATCTGGGGCACGCTGACATCCAGGCTCGCGCGGCGCACCCCGTCGAGCCAGACACGCTTGACCCCGGTCTCGGCGGCCAGCGGCTCGGCGGCGCTGTCGCCGCGCTGGGCGCGCGTCAGCGCCTTCCAGGCCCCGGCCGCCTCGCCCTTGGCGGTGGTGACGGCCTCGGCGTTGAGCCGCGGGAAGCGGTGCTCGACGTCGGTGCCGTCGGCGGCGTGCAGCCGGTTCTGCGCCGCGGGGCTCTCGCCGCGGTAGTCGACGATGAGCTTCAGGCCCGCGCGCTGCTGGCGTACGTACTCGGGGCGCGCCTGCAACGTGACGTCGAACAGCCGGCGATCCAGCGTGCCGTCCGCGACGAGCGCGGTGGCGTCGCGCGGGACGACGTAGGTGTGGCCGTCCCGCTCGAAGGTGCGTACGGGTATCTCCGCGCGGCCCGGCCCGCGGTCGATCACCACGGCCTTCCCCTCGGCGTCGACCCGTACCCGGTCACCGGTGAGCAGCGTCACCCAGGTGCCGCCCTGCTTCGCGTACTGCGCCTGGCCGTTCCCCCCGGACGACCCGGCAGAGCCGGCCGAGCCGGCTGCCGGCGAGGCGGACGCCGCGGGCGCGGCCGTGAGGCCCGCCGTGAGCGCCGTCGCCGCGGCAGCCGCTAAGGCGGCGGCCCCCGCCCTCTTCATGTGTCTGCGCACTGAACCCCTCCCCTTGCGTCACGAGGTCAGGAGTCACTGGCGCCCCCGCCCCTCATTCGCACAATGATCCGACAAACCGCGCGGAGTTGCCCCCTCCATTTAGTGGTTCGCCGGACAGCCGGACGGGAGTGCAGGTCAGAGGGTGGCGAGGGGAGTTGTTCAGCGGGCAGTTTTGTTCAGCGGCAACAAGTACTGCTGTTCGCACGGGCGTTACCCGCCGTACGGCTCACTCCTGGTCCTGCTCGCGGAACTCCGCCCAGATCGCCTTGCCGTCCCCCTGCGGCTCCACGCCCCAGTTGTCGCACAGCGCCTGCAACAGCAGCACCCCGCGGCCCGACGACGCCATCTCGCCCGGGTGCCGGCGGTGCGGAAGGTTGCCGTCCGCGTCGGCGATCGTCATCCGCAGCACGCGCCGTCCCGGCGGTCCGGTGAGGTCCGCGAGGACGTTGGCGGTGCTGTCCGTGTGCATCATGACGTTCGCGATCATCTCGGAGAGCGCCAGCTCCGCCGCGTCGATCTGGTCCGCGGTCGCCCAGTCGTAGAGCAGGCCGCGCAGTTGGTGCCGGGCGTCGGAGATGCGCTGCTGCTCGGACTGCGGCACCGCCAGGTACATGTGCCGCTCCGACTCCGGGTGCGCCAGCCGGGTCGCGCCCGCGGTGCGGAGCAGGACGAACGCGATGTCGTCCTGGCTGCGCCCGGAGTGCGGCCCGCGGGTGGCGTACGAACCGGGCCCCGTGACCGTGTCCACGATCGTGTCCGCCACCGTCTCCAGATCCGCGCCGAGCGTCGCCCCGAACGCGGCCCCGAGCCGGGCCTGTCCGCTGTACAGGTCGTGGCCGCCGGTCTCCACCAGGCCGTCGGTGCACAGGAGCATGGTCTCGTCCGGGTCGATCTTGTGCTCGGAGAGCGGGTACACCGGGTCGGCCTCGATGCCGAGCGGCAGGCCGCCGTCGCTGGGATGGATGATCATCGTGCCGTCGGGCAGCGCCACCGCCGGGTCGAGGTGGCCGGCGCGGGCCACCGTCAGTGTGCCGGTCACCGGGTCGGCCTGGAGGTACAGGCAGGTGGCGAAGCGGGCGTCGACGGGGTCGTCGACCTGCCGCTCGTTGAGCCGGGTGAGGAAGGCGGAGGCCCGGGTCAGCACCGCGTCCGGGCGGTGGCCCTCGGAGGCGTACGCGCGGATGGCGATACGGAGCTGGCTCATCAGCCCCGCGGCCCGTACGTCGTGCCCCTGGACGTCCCCGATGACCAGGGCCGTCTGCCCGGAGGGCAGGCCGAAGACGTCGTACCAGTCGCCGCCGATCTGCAGCCCGCCGCCGGAGGGGACGTACCGCGCCGCCACGTCGAAGCCGGGGACGCGGGCCACCGCCGGCATCATGCTGCGCTGCAGCCCGTCCGCCAGCTCCCGCTCGGACTCGTGTACGTGCGCGTCGGACAGCGCCTGCCCCAGCATCCGCGCCACCGTCGTCAGCACCGACCGCTCGTCCGGCGTGAACGGCACCACCTCCTCGAACGCCGCCACCCACGCCCCGACCGTCCGCCCCTCCGCGATCAGCGGCAGGAACGCCCACGACCCGCGCGGCACGGCCTGCGCGTACCGCCACGCCTCGGGGAAGCGGCGCTGGTACTCCTCGCGTCCCGCGATGTACACGGCGCGGGAGGTGCGGGCCGCCTCCGCGGAGGGGAAGGAGGAGTCCATCGGGATGGTGCGGAAGGGCCCGGTCTCCTCGGGCCGGTAGCCGTGCTGGCCGATAAGGACCAGGTCGTCGCCCTCCACCGCGAAGACCCCCATGCCGTCCGGCGAGAACCCCGGCATCGACAGCGACGCCGCCACCCGCAGCACCTGGTCGGTCGAGCGCGCCTCGGCGAGCGCGCGGCCGGCGGAGAGCAGGAACGCCTCGCGGGACAGCCGCCAGTCGCTGGCCCCCTGCGGCCCGTCGCCGGGACCGGCGGGTGCGTCGATGACTTCCTGGACGGTGCCGGCGATGTCGGTCTGCTCCCCCGGCGCCGACTCCAGCGCCCGCATCCGGCAGCGCACCACCCGTACGACGTCGCCCTCGGTGTCGACGACCCGCAGCCGGCCCTCGGCGAGGGTGCCCTCGGCGAGGGCGAGGTCGAGGATGCCGTTGAGCTCGATGAAGTCGACGCCGTGCAGCCGGGCGCGTACCGCGGAGGCACGCACGGTGACACGCGCGGGCGGCAGCCCGAGCAGCCGGGCGGCCTGCGGATCCAGCACCACCCGGTCGGTGTGCGCCGCCCAGCGCCAGACGCCCGTACCCAGACCGGATAGGACCTCTTCGGTGCGCATTGTCCACATTTTATGCTTCAGCGAGCAAAGTGGTCTGCTTTGCGGCGTTCTTCCCACCCGGGCGAGGCGCGGCGGCCGCCCTCGAAGGCGGCGGTCACATGACCTGAGGGCACCGGCGGGGACGTACGGCGACTGAGGCATCGGTCTCTCCTCACCGAGACGGCTTACGGACCGCCTCCCGGCCGGGGGACGATCGACGGAGGCACGCTGTCGACCCCTGCCCGAGCCGAACGGGAGAAGAGCCCTGTGACCTGCGCTGGTGATGCCGAACGCGACCGGGTGGCGGCGTTCCGCCGCGCGCTCGGCCTGGAGCATCTGATCGACGTGCACACCCACTTCATGCCGCAGCGGGTGCTGGCGAAGGTGTGGGCGTACTTCGACGCCGCCGGCCCGCTGGTCGGGCGGCCCTGGCCGATCATGTACCGGCAGGAGGAGGACGAGCGGGTGGCGCTGCTGCGCGGCTTCGGGGTGCGCGCGTTCACGTCGATGCTGTACCCGCACAAGCCCGGCATGGCGCGGTGGCTCAACGACTGGTCCGCCGACTTCGCCGCCCGCACCCCGGACTGCCTGCACACGGCGACGTTCTTCGCGGAGCCGGGCGCGGTGGACGACGTGCGGCGGGCGGTGGGGCAGGGGGCGCGGGTGTTCAAGTGCCACCTCCAGGTCGGCGCGTACGACCCGAACGACCCCGTGCTCGACGAGGTCTGGTCCCTCCTCGCCGACACCGCCCTCCCGGTCGTCACCCACTGCGGCTCCGGCCCGGTCCCGGGCCCGTACACCGGCCCGGCGCCGATCGCGGCGCTGCTGAAGCGGCACCCGCGGCTGCGGCTGATCGTGGCGCACCTGGGGATGCCGGAGTACGAGGACTTCCTGACGCTGGCGGAGCGCCACGAGGACGTCATGCTCGACACGACGATGGCGTTCACCGCCTTCTCCGAGTCCGCCGCCCCCTTCCCACCCCACGCCCGCCCCCGCCTGGCCGCCCTGCGGGACCGCATCCTCCTGGGCACGGACTTCCCGAACACCCCGTACCCCTACGCGGCCGCCCTGGACGCGCTGACCACCCAGGACCAGGACGACGACTGGCTCCGCGCCGTCTGCCACGACAACGCGGCCCGCCTCTTCGGGCTGGAGGAGACCCGCGGCTTCGTTTAGGGGACCCGGCTGGGGTTCTGCTACGCTGATCCAGCGACGTCACGGCCCGTAGCCGACGACGGAGAATCCCAGTAGGGATCACGCATCACCTGTGCGAGACTAGGGCTCGCGCAAGCCTGGTCCTGTGGAGCAGTTTGGAGTGCTCGCCACCCTGTCAAGGTGGAGGCCGCGGGTTCAAATCCCGTCAGGACCGCCACCCTCAGGCACGCCTGAGGGCCACCCGACTGGGGACCCCGGTCCCCAGCCATCGGGCTGGGTAGCTCAGTTGGTACGAGCGTCCGCCTGAAAAGCGGAAGGTCGCCGGTTCGACCCCGGCCCCAGCCACACGAAGCCCCCTCTTCGGAGGGGGCATTTTCATGCCCGCGTACGGCGCGGGACGGCGGGAGAACCGGTCAGCGTCCGGAGGAAACTCCCGCCGGCCTGGTCGGCGGGAGTTTCGGAGGCCGACCGTAGCTACTAGACGAACCACCCGTTGTCGATCTTGTTGTTCCAGCTACCATCACAACCGATTCGGTCGATGCTGCCCAGGTCCGGCGCTTTCTGGCCGGGGTCTATGCGGAGGACGACCTTGCAGGACTTGTCCTCCAGGAGGGCTATCCGCCCCGTGCGGTTCCAGATGCTGTTCGCACGGTTTACCGAAGCGCTGGTCAGGCTCCAGTCGCCGGGGGGCGTCAGGGCGGCGAGACGCAGACCGCCTCCCTCTTGGTTGTCCCAGAGGCACAGACGGCCCTCGGGGCAGTCACTGAAGGCGGTCACTCCGATGTCGCTTCCGGGAGCGCCGAAGCCGTCCCCCTTGGGGTAGGAGTCGGCGATGGCGGGCGCGGTGCCCGCCGCGAGGGTCGCCGAAAGTGCGCCGATGGTGAGGATGCGTCGCATGCGCTTCATGTATTCCCCCTGAACTTGGCGGAAGTGCGGGCGCCCGGTTTTGCTGGATGCCACCGTGCCCCGCAAAGCTGACGAGCCGACCCTAGGCAGCAATACGCATCTGAACCAATGTGCACGGCGCCCAATTCGGTGTACCGATGGTGCACGGTGCTCACTGATCGGCATTCGTCACGACGGCAGTTGCCCACGCCGTCGAGGTCCGCTCGGCTATGTCAGTGCTCGGGCGTAGTCTCCGAGCACCACGAGCCGCCGCAGCCGTCTGGAGGGCGCATGACCGGTTGGATCCTGACCTGTAACCCGAGCGTCTTCGACTTGGAGTCGTATCGACGTGACGGGCACACCCTCGACTCCTGGAGTGTCCACCGCTACAGGCAGCAACTGACAGCCGGCGACCCCTTCGCTCTGTGGGTCACCGGCGCCGACGGCGGCTTAGTTGCCCATGGACGCATCACGGGGGCGCCGTGGTTCGGTCCGCCCAACCATGGTGGGTACTGGCGGGAGGACCCCGGTGAGCGGTGGTACGTGCCGCTGGCTGTCGACGAGTGGCTGGAGCGCGTCGTACCGCGCAGGCTGATCGCCGAAGACCTGCGTGTGGCGAAGGCCACCATCTTCACTCAGCCGTTCGCCGGCAATCCTCACCGGCTTGCAGACTCCCAATGGGAGGCGGTCTCCGAGCTGATGGGCCATACCTCGGGAGAGGACCCGGACCCGGAGCTGAAGCCGGGCGACGGGATGCACCGTGCGGAGCTTCAGGGACGTTACAGCGGTGACGGGAAAGGAGATATCAGCTCTACCACGGAGCCTGACCAGGTATCGGTGGGAACGAACTACCGGCCCGCAGACGAGGACGTGACGCCAGCGGCGTCAGAGACACCCGAGTGGTCCTGATCTGGACCTGTCCGGCCGCAACCTTCGGGTCCATCGCCGGCTCCAGAATCACTTGGCTGCTGCCGCTCAAGTGCGGGGCCTCGAAGTGCTCTCTCCTACGGCAGCCGACCCCGACTTCGACGTGGCATGGCGAGACGGTCACAACCGGCTGACGGTCTCCGAAGTCAAGTCGCTGACGTCGGACAATGAGACGCGGCAGTTGCGTGCAGGGCTGGGGCAAGTGCTCGATTACCAAGACCAGTTACAGGGACGCGCCGCGGAGGTGCGCGCTCTCCTGTGGGTGGAGCGTGAACCGACCGAGGCCCGTTGGGTTTCGCTCTGCGAGCGGCACGGGGTCATCCTCGCCTGGCCGGGTCGCGAAGCGGACATCTTCACGTAGGCCGTGGCCGTGTCTCCTCGTGCCGGGCGGGGTGGTCGGGGCGTTCGGGCGGTGAGTCTCCCGGGGCGGCCGCCGCGGAGACTCACGGCATGGCAATCAAGCCGCCGGGAGAGATTCCTGACCGCCAGGCATTCGTGCCGTTCATCGAGGAGTTGCGCGCCGACTACGAGGCGAACGGGCACGAGTGGGAGAACCCGGCCCTTGAGCGGTTTCTGGAAGCGCTCGGGGCCTGGGGCGAGGGGGCCCACGGGTGGCGGTACGCGCGCGCACCGGGCAGGAGATACCGGTGGACGGGGGCCGGGCGTTTTTTGTCAACGCCCTTGGGGGCGCCGCCATTTACGAGTGAGTCACCGTCCACAGCCAGCCCAGTGGCGTGAGGTTCAGGGTGCGGGCCACCGCTCGGGAGGCGTGGTTGCCGGTCGTGGTGCTGTAGAAGAGGGCTTCCGCACCGGCGCGTTGGAGGCCCCGTCCACGCCACGACCGTGTGCGGTGCCAGGCCCCGGCCGCGGTGTTCCGGGTGGGTCCAGGCGCCGGCTTCGGCTGAAGTCGGGGTCGATGCCGGGGTGTGGCAGATCGAGACCGGTGTGTCGTCGTGTACGGCCATCGCCCACGGGCCCAGCGTGCCCGTCGTCAGCTCGGCCCACTCCCCCGGTTCCCAGTGGCCGGCCGCCGCAGGCTCACCGCCCGGCGCAGGCCCGGGGCGTCCGACACCAGGAGCGGGAGCGGGGCCGGGGGCAGGGGTGGGAGGGTCGGGGGGAAGACGTAGCTGGGGCCGCCCTCCAGGGTGCTGTCCAGGGTGCGGGCCAGGGCCTCCATCGCGCGCGGGGCCCTTTCCGCTTCGTACGGAGTCGAATCCGACGACAGGGCGCGCTCGTGCTCCGTACCCGCCAGGTCCTCCGCCACCGCCACCAGCCGCGCCTCCGGCGACCACCCCCACACCGCCCGTACGCCGGCCGGCGCGCTGGCCGTCGGCAGCCCTCCGGCACTCCCCCGCGCCAGCCCGTGCACCCCCGCCACCTGCGGCGCCAGCAACCGCTCCTCGTCCCGTTCCATCCCGGCAACCCTTACGGCGCGACCCGCTCCCGCCCGCCCGGGTGCCGGTGGCGCCAGGTCCAGAAGACCGCCGTCCCGGCGATCGCCCACCCCGCCAGCACCAGGTACGGGAACGGGTGCTGGTGCCCGGCGAAGTACACCGCCGTGTGCTGGGCGTTGACCGACGCGCCCGGCGGCAGCCAGCGGCCGATCTCCCCCAGCGGCGACGGCAGCAGCGGCCACGAGACCGCCCCGCCCGACGACGGGTTGCCGACGAGGACCATCACCACCCACGTCGGCAGGATCGCCCACCGCCCCATCAGAGTGTTGAACATCGTGAAGACCATCCCCGACGTGAACATCGTCAGCGCCAGCGTCAGCCACGACTGCGGGAACGGCAGCCGCACCACCCCCAGCAGCAGGTCCACGACCACGTAGATGGTGAACCCGCCGAGCAGCGCGTACGCGGCCGTGAACCCGATCCGCTCCGTCGGGTTCAGCGCGTGCGCGTGCACGCTCAACTGGATCGCGCCCATGAAGCCGACGATCACCGCTGCGAGCGAGATGTAGAAGAGCGCGAGCCCTTGGGGGTCGCCGGACTGCATCGGCTTGATGTCCCGTACCGTCACCGGCACCCCCACCCGCTTCGCCACCCGCGGCGCGTCCTCCATCAGCAGCCGCGCCACCGACGCGCCCGCGGCACCCGACAGGTCCACCCGCGTCCGGTCCTGCCCGACCCGCAGCACCGCGAACACCCGCTGCTCCTCCACCGCGTCCCTGGCCTGCGCGTACGTTCCGTACGGGCGCAGTTCCACCGACGCCTCCAGCGCCTCCTCCAGCCCCTTGACGAACGCCCGCGCGCCCGGCTCGGCGGCCACGTCGCCGACGACCGCGACCGGCAGGTTGTGCGGCGTCGGGTTCGCCATCGCGGCGGTGTACGAACCGGCGAAGAGCCCCGCGACGGCGGCCAGGAGCAGCACCAGCACCACCGGCGTCAGGAACGGCCCGGCGCGGAAGGCCCGGATCTGCTCGGGTACGGGCCGCAGGCGGACCCGCGGGACGGGCCGCGGGAGGGGCCGCGGGCCAGCCCTCAGGAAGCGGGGCCGTCGGAGGGGCCACCGGACGCGCCGCCCCCGCGCGCCCCGCGACCGGAGCCGCGACCGGAGCCGGGGCCGGGGCCGGGGGCGTACGTGCGCCGGCAGCACCCGCCGCCGGGAGTGCGGCCACCGGACCGGGCGTGACCGCCCCGAGCCGCCCCCTCGCCGCCCCTTGTCCTCCGTCACAGACGACCAGCTTAGTGCGATTTACGGCTTTCGCCCCATCCGAACCCCCCGCCGAAATAGTTCGCCGACGCCCCCGCCCGGGTGAGATCCTTGAGTCCGTATGTCCACTTCCGCCACCCCCAGCCTCGCCGACCTCGGCGCCCGTCTGTCCGCCCTCACGCTCCGCGACGAGCAGCGGCTCGGCCGCCGCCTCGACGGCGCCCGCCGCGTCCGCAAGCCGGAGGCGCGGGCCGCCGTGCTCGCCGAGATCGCCGCCGCGGTCGACGCCGCGGAGCTGACCGCCGAGCGCCGCCGCGCCGCGGTGCCCCCCGTGTCGTATCCGCGGGAGCTGCCGGTCAGCCAGAAGAAGGACGACATCCTCGCGGCCATACGCGACCACCAGGTCGTGATCGTCGCGGGCGAGACCGGATCCGGCAAGACGACCCAGATCCCCAAGATCTGCCTGGAGCTGGGCCGCGGCGTCCGCGGCCTCATCGGCCATACGCAGCCCCGCCGCATCGCCGCCCGCACAGTGGCCGAGCGCGTCGCCGAGGAGCTGCACACCCAGCTCGGCGAGGCCGTCGGGTGGAAGGTCCGCTTCACCGACCAGGTCGGCGGCGACACGCTCGTCAAGCTCATGACCGACGGCATCCTGCTCGCCGAGATCCAGACGGACCGCGAGCTGCGCCAGTACGACACGATCATCATCGACGAGGCGCACGAGCGCAGCCTGAACATCGACTTCCTGCTGGGCTACCTCGCCCGGCTCCTCCCCCGCCGCCCCGACCTCAAGGTCGTCATCACCTCCGCGACCATCGACCCGGAGCGCTTCTCCCGGCACTTCGGCGACGCGCCGATCGTCGAGGTCAGCGGCCGTACGTACCCCGTCGAGGTGCGCTATCGCCCGCTCCTCGAAGAGGGTGCGGAAGACAGCGACCGGGACCAGATCACCGCCATCTGCGACGCCGTCGACGAGCTCCAGGCCGAGGGCGACGGCTCCGGCGACATCCTCGTCTTCCTCTCCGGCGAGCGCGAGATCCGCGACACCGCGGACGCGCTCGCGAAGCAGAAGCTCCGCAACACCGAGGTCCTCCCCCTCTACGCCCGCCTCTCGCACGCCGAGCAGCACCGCGTCTTCCAGCGGCACGGCGGCAGACGGGTCGTGCTCGCCACGAACGTCGCCGAGACCTCGCTGACCGTCCCCGGCATCCGGTACGTGATCGACACCGGCTTCGCCCGCATCTCCCGCTACAGCCACCGCACCAAGGTCCAGCGCCTGCCCATCGAGCCCATCTCGCAGGCCAGCGCCAACCAGCGCAAGGGCCGCTGCGGCCGGCTCGCCGACGGCATCTGCATCCGGCTGTACGCGGAGGAGGACTTCCTCGCCCGCCCCGAGTTCACCGACGCCGAGATCCTCCGTACGAACCTGGCGTCCGTCATCCTCCAGATGACCGCCGCCGGCCTCGGCGACATCGAGAAGTTCCCCTTCATCGACCCGCCGGACAGCCGCAACATCAAGGCGGGCGTCCAGCTCCTGGAAGAGCTGCACGCGCTCGACACCGCGCAGAAGGACCCGAAGAAGAGGCTCACCCAGACCGGCCGCAAGCTCGCCCAGTTGCCGGTCGACCCGCGGCTGGCCCGCATGGTGCTGGAGGCCGAGCGCAACGGCTGCGTACGCGAGGTCATGGTCATCGCCTCCGCGCTGTCCATCCAGGACCCGCGCGAGCGCCCCGCCGACAAGCAGCAGCAGGCCGACCAGCACCACGCCCGCTTCCGCGACGAGTCCAGCGACTTCGTGACGTTCCTCAACCTGTGGACGTACGTGCGCGAGCAGCAGAAGGCGCTGTCCTCGTCCGCGTTCCGGCGCATGTGCAAGCGCGAGTTCCTCAACTACCTGCGTATACGCGAGTGGCAGGACATCTACTCCCAACTGCGCACCATCGCCCGCGGCATGGGCATCCACCCCGCCGACCAGGACGCCGCGCCCGACCTGGTCCACCAGTCGCTGCTCGCGGGGCTGCTCAGCCACATCGGGCTGAAGGACACCGACGCGAAGAACGAGTATCTGGGCGCGCGCAGCGCGAAGTTCGCCGTCTTCCCCGGCTCCGCGCTCTTCAAGAAGCCGCCGCGCTGGATCATGTCGGCCGAGCTGGTCGAGACCTCCCGGCTGTGGGCGCGGGTCAACGCGAAGGTCGAGCCCGACTGGGTCGAGCCGCTGGCGCAGCACCTGGTCAAGCGCACGTACAGCGAGCCGCACTGGGAGAAGGACCAGGCCGCGGTCATGGCGTACGAGCGCGTCACCCTCTACGGCGTGCCGCTGGTGGCCCGCCGCTCGGTCAACTACGGCCGCATCGACCCCGAGACCTGCCGCGACCTGTTCATCCGGCACGCGCTGGTCGAGGGCGACTGGCGTACGCACCACAAGTTCTTCGCCGCCAACCGCCGCCTCCTCACCGAGGTCGAGGAGCTTGAGCACCGGGCCCGCCGCCGCGACATCCTCGTGGACGACGAGACCCTCTTCGACTTCTACGACCAGCGCGTCCCCGCGGACGTCGTGTCGGGGGCGCACTTCGACTCCTGGTGGAAGAAGAAGCAGCGCGAAGAGCCGGAACTGCTCAACTTCGAGAAGTCGATGCTCATCAACGAGCAGGCGGAGGGCGTCACCAAGGACGACTACCCGGACTCCTGGCGGCAGGGCAAGCTGAAGCTGCGGGTGACGTACCAGTTCGAGCCGGGCACGGACGCGGACGGCGTCACCGTGCACGTACCGCTGCAGATCCTCAACCAGGTGGTTCCCGAGGGCTTCGACTGGCAGATCCCGGGGCTGCGCGAGGACGTGGTCACCGAGCTGATCCGCTCGCTCCCGAAGCCGATCCGGCGCAACTACGTGCCGGCGCCGAACTACGCCAAGGCGTTCCTGGAGCGGGCCGTGCCCGTACAGGAGCCGCTGACGACGGCGCTGGCGCGGGAGCTGCAGCGGATGGTGGGGGTGCCGGTCGCGGCGGAGGACTTCGACTGGGGCAAGGTTCCGGACCATCTGAGGGTCACGTTCCGCGTGACCGACGAACGGCGGCGGCAACTCGCGGAGTCGAAGGACCTGGAGGAGCTGCGGCTGAAGCTGAAGCCCAAGACGCAGGCGGCGATCACCCGGGCGTTCGACGAGGCGTCGGGCGGCGGGAAGGGCGCGCGCGGGGCCGAGGCGGAGAGCGGCGCCGGCGGGCCCGCGCTGGACCGGCGCACCGGCCTCACCTCCTGGACCGTCGGCACCCTCCCCCGCACCTTCGAGACCCTTCCCCAAGCTCTCGGCTCCGCTCGAGCAGGGGATACCCCATTCGGCGGCAACACCGTCAAGGCGTACCCGGCGCTGGTGGACGAGGGCGAGACGGTCGCCGTGCGGCTGTACGACACGGAGGCGGAGCAGGCCGCCGCCATGTGGGCCGGCACCCGCCGGCTGATCCTGCTCCAACTCCCCTCCAACCCCGCAAAGTTCGCCAACAGCACGCTGTCCAACCAGGCGAAGCTCGCCCTCTCCCGCACCCCGCACGGCGGCGTACAGGCCCTCTTCGAGGACTGCGTGACGGCCTCCGCGGACCGGCTCATCGCGGCCCGCGGCGGGCCCGCGTGGGACGAGGAGGGCTTCCGCAAGCTCTTCGACTCCGTACGGGCCGACATCGTCGACGCGACGATGCAGACCATCCGGCAGGTGCAGGAGGTGCTGGCGGCCTGGCACGCCTGCGAGGGGCGGCTACGGGCCGTCAAGAGCCCCGTGCTGGCCGAGTCCGCGGCGGACGTACGCGAGCAGTTGGCGTGGCTGGTCAAGCCGGGCTTCGTCACCGAGCACGGCGCGGGCCGGCTGCCGGACCTGCTGCGCTACCTCGTCGCCGCGGACCGCCGGCTGCAGCAGCTCCCGACGCACGCGGAGCGGGACCGGGCGCGGATGGCGAAGGTCAAGGAGATGCAGGACGAGTACGCGTGGCTGCTGGAGCAGCAGCCGCGGGGGCGGCCGGCGCCGAAGGCGGTGCTGGACGTGCGGTGGATGATCGAGGAGCTGCGGGTCAGCTACTTCGCGCACGCGCTGGGGACGGCGTATCCGGTCTCCGACAAGCGGATCGTGAAGGCGGTCGACGCGCTGGTGCCGCCGACGAGGTGAGCCGCGGGAACCGGTTCGACCGGCGGCCTGAGCTGCTGTAGAGTCGGGCACGCGCGTTCGCGCAAGCAAGGTCCTGTGGAGCAGTTTGGAGTGCTCGCCACCCTGTCAAGGTGGAGGCCGCGGGTTCAAATCCCGTCAGGACCGCACAGCAACTCGTAGCCCTGTCCGAGGCCGCGCCCGCGGCGAAGCCGCAGACAGACGCAGCAAATCCCGTCAGGGCCGCACAGCAACTCGTCAGAACTCAGCAGCCTCCGTCGTCACGGCGGGGGTTTTCTGTTTCTCCCGTGGCGCGTTCACCCTGGTACGCGGTCTAGACCGGCTGCTCGTTTCCTTGACGGGCGTACGGGCACCCGGTACTCAACGGCTATGACGACGACGGTGCGGCACGAGACCAAGGCCCTTCTGCGCGCCCATCTCTCCGCCGCCTCGCCCTACGGGCACCTCACCCCCCACTGCGCCGTCTGCAGCCGTCTGCTGCGGCTGGCGATGGAGTCAGGGCAGCCGCCGGAGATCGCGGACGCGAACGACGCGGCAATGGCGAACGACGCGGCGGACACGGCCGCGCCGGACGGGGCAACGCTTCCGGCATAGGGCAGGAGTTGACCGGGGGTCACTATCGCAGCGGTCACCGAGGCCGCAAGCCGCCACGACTGTGACGGGGATCACTCATTCGGTTTCGAAACATGCGGATTTACGTCCCTCTTAGGTTAGGTCAATTTTGTATATGCCATTGCACCCATGCCCGGACGGGCACCGACACTTCCGGACGTCGCGTACGCGAACGACCCCCGGCGGCCGCCCGGGGAGGGCGGCCACTGGGGGCCGATCGGCACATCGCGCTGGACCCGGCGGAGTCCAGCGCGATCGATGACGCTGCGTCGCGTGTGGTGCGAGGGGCGTGAGCCGGGCTAGGGGGTCCCGGCCGGCCCCGGCGACGCGGGTAAGTCAGGCCTCGCTGCGCTGCTGCGGAATGCCCGCCAGCAGTGCACGGACCTCCGCCTCGCGGTAGCGGCGATGCCCGCCGAGCGTGCGGATCGACGTGAGCTTGCCGGCCTTCGCCCAGCGCGTGACCGTCTTCGGGTCAACGCGGAACATCGTGGCTACCTCGGCGGGGGTCAGCAGCGGCTCGGCGTCAGGGGTGCGAGCGGTCATGAGCGGCCTCCTCGGGAGAACCGAACCTTCTCGGTTCTTTCCTCTAAATTCTGCACCTTGACCCTCGTTGACCGATATGGCCAACGGGGGTCGAGTCGGTAATAGGACGAACGTCTTGTCCTCGGCACTACAACTACACCATCTGTCCAGCGGCGTCGGCCAAACCGATGGAATTGCCCTCTGAGGTGTTCAACCTCGACGGATCCCGCTGGACCGTGCCATAGCGGACAGTCACACCTTCGTGACGATCAGTCACAGCACCCCCAGGGGCCACAAGGCCTCCCACGAGAGGATCAATGGTCGGCATTCCACCCTAAGTTGGACGGAACATACCCCATCTGGACTCCTTGCCCTATATCGTCACCCAGGCTACGCGGTGACGGCAAGACCCAGGTACGTGCTTTCCATCACGCTTGACCAAATAGCCTGGTTCGGGACCTTCGTCCGGGGCCAAGGTCCCCAGGGGCAGGGACCGAACGGCCCCTTCCGTACCGAGGCATGGCGGGACACTAGTCCGGATTTGTTCGTCACACTAGTGAGCGCTTGCCGGACCCCTTGCCAGAACCCCCGCCGACACCCCGCCGAACGGCCGCCGGGCGCCCCGCCCGTGCGGCCTAGCTGGCGAACTGCCGCTCGCGCACCACGCCCCAGCGGTCCGTCAGCCGCTGGTACGCCCGCCCGGCCCGCTCCTCGTCCCCGGCCGCCAGCGCCGCGATGCCCTCCGCGACCTCCGCCGCGGACCGGTCCTCCGCCAGGTGCTCCTTCGGCAGTACGTGCACGAGGCCGCCGTAGTCGAGCTCCACCAGCGACCGCGGATGGAACTCTTCCAGCCACTTTCCGACGTCCACCAGACCCTCGACCAGCGGCGCCTGCCCCACCGCGTCGCGCAGCGACTTCAGCCCGCGCGCCACCCGGCGCCTGGCCTGCACCATGGGCGTGCGGTAGCGCAGCAGGGTGCGTGCGCCCGTCTCGTACTCCCGCTCCTCGTCGGAGAAGAGCACGAACCAGCGCATCGGCACCGTCCACACCGCGGACCTGATCCATGGGCGGGCGTCCGGGTTGTCCACCCGCCACCGCGCGTGATCGGCGAGCGCCTGTTCCCGTACGACCTCGGGCAGCGCCGCCTCCAGCACCGGCTTGGGCAGCTCCTCGACCAGCTCGTCCAGCGCCAGCCAGCTCCGCAGCCGCGTGCGCCACGGGCAGACGCACGTCACGCCGTCCACGTCGGCGACGAAGGCGTCGCCGCTCTCGTGCGCCGGGGCCGCCGTCGGCGGGGTGCCGGCCAGCCCGGCGAGCGCCCGTAGCAGCTCGTCCTGGCTGGTGGGGGCGGCTTTGCGGGCCGCGTAGCGGTACCAGTGGGTGCGTTCGGGTTCGGGGAAGGCGGCCAGCGGCTCGTACACGCGCAGATACGTCGCGTACGGGACCACCAGTGACGACATCACGGCCACACCCTCTCCCCTCGCCCACGTAGGTATCCGAGTCTCCCGCAGACTATGGTGCTGAGTCCTCCGGGGGGACGCCTCCTGGGGACCCGAGACCCCGCCGGGGGGTCCCGGAGGGCGGCGCCGCTCTACGCTTGAGCCACTACCTGCCCTCCCCACCCCTGGAGGGCAGCAGCCCGCGACCAAACCGGAGTCACCACCGTGACCGACGTTCTCTCCACACTCTTCCGCTCCGATCAGGGCGGACATGAACAGGTTGTCCTCTGCCAGGACGGCGAGACCGGCCTCAAGGCGGTCATCGCCCTGCACTCCACCGCCCTGGGCCCGGCCCTCGGCGGCACCCGCTTCCACGACTACGCCTCGTCGGCCGACCCCGAGCAGGCCGCGGTCCTGGACGCGCTGAACCTCTCCCGCGGCATGTCCTACAAGAACGCAATGGCCGGCCTCGACCACGGTGGCGGCAAGGCCGTGATCATCGGCGACCCCGACCGGGCGAAGACCGAGGACCTGCTGCTGGCCTACGGCCGCTTCGTCGCCTCGCTCGGCGGGCGCTACGTCACGGCGTGCGACGTCGGCACGTACGTCGAGGACATGGACGTGGTCGCCCGTACGAACAGGTGGACCACCGGCCGCTCACCCGAGAACGGCGGCTGCGGCGACTCCTCCGTGCTGACGTCGTTCGGCGTCTTCCAGGGCATGCGCGCGGTGGCAGAGCACCTGTGGGGCACGCCGTCGCTGCGCGGCCGGCGGGTCGGCATCGCCGGGGTCGGCAAGGTGGGGCACATCCTGGTGGACCACCTGGTGGCGGACGGCGCGGAGGTCGTGGTCACCGACGTACGGGAGGAGTCGGTGGCCCGGGTACGGGCCGCGCACCCCGGCGTGGCCGTCGCGGCGGACACGGACGCGCTGATCCGCGAGCCGCTGGACGTGTACGCGCCGTGTGCGCTGGGCGGGGCGCTCAGCGACGAGACGGTGCCCGTGCTCGCCGCGAAGGCCGTCTGCGGCGCCGCGAACAACCAGCTCGCGCACCCGGGCGTGGAGAAGGACCTGGCCGACCGCGGGATCCTCTACGCCCCGGACTACGTGGTCAACGCGGGCGGCGTCATCCAGGTCGCCGACGAGCTGCACGGCTTCGACATGGACCGGGCGCGGGCGAAGGCAGCGCGGATCTTCGACACGACGGTGGAGATATTCCACCGGGCGGCGTCCGACGGCGTGCCCCCGGCGGTGGCGGCGGACCGGATCGCGGAGCAGCGCATGGCGGAGGCCAGGCGCCGCGGCTGAGCGCCGTACGCCCCCGGCCGCCCTGCGGCCCGCCCCGCCGTGCGCGGGGCGGGCGAGGCGGATGTGCACATTCGCCAAGGCAAAGCAGCGACGTCACGTAACGCATCTCACCACCGCGCGGCGGGTCGCTCCTCGTCAGACGATAGAATCGGGTCTTGACCAGCGGGGACACGGGCTCCACCGGGATCGGCGGCGGGGCCCGTGCTGCCAGCGACGTACCGTCAGGGTGCAGAAACAGGTACCGTTGAACCCCGATGGACGGTCTCTCTTAAACGGAGAGTCCGCTTCCGATCATGAACGCGTGTCAGACTCTGGGGCCATCGAGCCCCGTCGTTTGAGGGGGTCGACCCATGGGGCGCGGCCGGGCCAAGGCCAAGCAGACGAAGGTCGCCCGCCAGCTGAAGTACAGCAGCGGTGGGACTGACCTCTCACGCCTTGCCGAAGAGCTGGGCGCATCGACGACGAAGCCGCCGTCGAACGGTCAACAGCAACAGCAGCAGCAAGTCGAGGAAGAGTCTCCCGACGACGACCTGTACGCACGCTACGCGGAGCTGTACGAGGACGAGGACGACGACGACGGCGAGGACTCGGCCGGCTCGTCGGAGCAGCGTCGCGGGGCCTGAACCGCAGACAGCAAATCGGAGCTCGGCTCGGGGGCACCCCCGGACGGGCCCTTTTTGCTGCCGTGAATCGGGTACAGCCGCCCGCACACTCAGGGCGTACGGGCCCGTAGGCACACTCCCCGCACACGACCCGGGCGCCGGTGACGCCGTACGTGCCGTACGCCCGGTACGCGTCGTAGGCGCCGGCGGCGGCAGTGGCGGCGGCAGTCTCAGCGGGCATAGCCCCCCGTAAGCTCGACACCACCCGCCCCCGTCTCGTCCTGCCCGCGCACCTCGCCGGCGACCCAGGCGTCGACCCCGCGGTCCGCGAGCAGCGCGAGCGTGACGTCCACCGACGCCTGCGGCACGACGGCGACCATGCCGACGCCCATGTTCAGCGTCCGCTCCAGCTCCGCCCGCTCGACCCGGCCCACTTCCCCGACCACGTCGAAGACGGCGCCCGGCGCCCACGTCCCGCGGTCGATGACGACCCGCAGTCCTTCGGGCACCACCCGGGCCAGGTTGCTGGCGAGCCCGCCGCCCGTGACGTGCGAGAAGGCGTGCACCTCGGTGGCGCGCAGCAGCGCGAGGCAGTCCAGCGAGTAGATCTTCGTCGGCTCCAGCAGCTCCTCGCCGAGCGTGCGGCCGAACTCCGGCACCGCCCGGTCCAGCGCCCAGCCCGCGCGGTCCAGCAGGACGTGGCGCACCAGCGAGTACCCGTTGGAGTGAAGGCCCGAGGAGGCCATCGCGACGACCGCGTCACCCGTACGGACGCATCGGGCGCCCAAAAGGGCGTCGGCCTCGACGACGCCGGTGCCGGCGCCCGCCACGTCGTACTCGTCGGGGCCCAGCAGCCCCGGGTGCTCCGCCGTCTCGCCGCCGACCAGCGCGCAGCCGGCCAGCACGCAGCCCTCGGCGATGCCCTTGACGATCGCCGCGACCCGCTCCGGCACGACCTTGCCGACGCAGATGTAGTCCGTCATGAACAGCGGCTCGGCGCCCGTCACCACCAGGTCGTCGACGACCATGGCGACCAGGTCGTGCCCGATGGTGTCGTGCACGTCCATGCGCTGCGCGACCGCGACCTTCGTGCCCACGCCGTCCGTCGCGGAGGCGAGCAGCGGGCGCTCGTAGCGCTTGAGCACGGAGGCGTCGAAGAGGCCGGCGAAGCCGCCGAGCGCGCCGACCGACTCCGGCCGCCGGGTCTTCTTCACCCACTCCTTCATCAGCTCGACGGCGCGGTCACCGGCCTCGATGTCGACGCCCGCCGCCGCGTAGGAGCCGGCGGCGGGGGCAGCGGCGGGGGCGGGGGGCTGGCTGGCACCAGACATGGCGTTGGGGTCCTCCGGGTCGTTCACCTGGGATCGGATGGGGCCTGGGCGCCGGCGCTACGGGCGGCGCAGGGCATCGGCGGCGTCGCGCCCGCCGGCGACCTCGGTCTCCAGCAGGTGCTTGCCCAGCAGCTCCGGGTCGGGCAGGTCCATCGGGTACTCGCCGTCGAAGCAGGCGCGGCAGAGGTCGTTCTTGGGGATGCCGGTGGCCTCGATCATCCGGTCGGTGGAGATGTACGCGAGCGAGTCCGCGCCCAGCGACTGGCAGATCTCCTCGACCGACATGCCGTTGGCGATCAGCTCGGCGCGGGTGGCGAAGTCGATGCCGAAGAAGCACGGCCACTTGATCGGGGGCGACGAGATGCGCACGTGCACCTCGGCGGCGCCGGCCTCGCGGAGCATCCGTACCAGCGCGCGCTGCGTGTTGCCGCGGACGATGGAGTCGTCGACGACGACGAGGCGCTTGCCGCCGATGACCTCCTTGAGCGGGTTCAGCTTCAGCCGGATGCCGAGCTGCCGGATGGTCTGGGAGGGCTGGATGAAGGTCCGGCCCACGTAGCTGTTCTTGACCAGCCCGGCCCCGTACGGAATGCCGCTGGCCTCCGCGTATCCGATGGCGGCGGGGGTGCCGGACTCGGGCGTGGGTATCACCAGATCGGCGTCGGCGGGGGCCTCCGCGGCGAGCTGGCGGCCCATCTCGACGCGGGAGAGGTAGACGTTCCGGCCGGCGATCTCGGTGTCGGGCCGGGCGAGGTACACGTACTCGAAGACACACCCCTTGGGCTTTGCCTCGGCAAAGCGGCTGGCGCGCAGCCCGTTCTCGTCGATCGCGATCAGCTCGCCCGGCTCCACCTCACGGATGAAGCTGGCCCCGACGATGTCGAGCCCGGCGCTCTCCGACGCCACCACCCAGCCGCGGTCGAGGCGCCCGAGCACGAGCGGCCGGATGCCCTGGGGGTCGCGGGCGGCGTAGAGCGTCTGCTCGTCCATGAAGACGAGGCTGAACGCGCCCTTGGCCCGCCGCAGCACCAGCGGCGCGGCCTCCTCCACGGTCAGCGGCTTGCCGTCGTCGTCCACCTGGCCGGCGAGGAGCGCGGTCACGAGGTCGGTGTCGTTGGTCGCCGCCGCCCTGCCGCTGCGCGAGCCGCCCTCCGGGGGCAGCGCGGCGACCATCTCGGACAGCTCGGCGGTGTTGACGAGATTGCCGTTGTGGCCGAGCGCGAGCGACCCGTGGGGGGTGGCCCGGAAGGTGGGCTGCGCGTTCTCCCACACGGAGGCACCGGTGGTCGAGTAGCGCGCGTGACCCACGGCGATGTGGCCCTGGAGGGAGCCGAGGGATGTCTCGTCGAAGACCTGCGAGACCAGGCCCATGTCCTTGAAGACGAGGATCTGTGAACCGTTGCTCACCGCGATACCCGCGGACTCCTGTCCCCGGTGCTGCAGTGCGTACAGTCCGAAGTAGGTGAGCTTGGCGACCTCCTCGCCCGGGGCCCAGACGCCGAAGACGCCGCAGGCGTCCTGGGGGCCCTTCTCGCCGGGAAGCAGGTCGTGGCTGAGTCGTCCGTCTCCACGCACAAAGACACTGTAACTCGCCTGGATCTGTGTCAGACGAGCTAGGAGGCCGGCGCCCCTACGGCTTCGGCCGCCTCTTCCTGGGGCTCAGCCCAGGGATCAGGCTCCCACACGGGGTGTACCTCGTATCGATAGTGAGGCTTGTCACTATCGCCACCATCGCTCTCGATGGGTGCCAGCACCACACGCCGGATGAGCTGGCGCAGGATCGCGTTCCGCGCTTGGGTCGGGAGCGTCGTCCACTCCAGCAGCAACCCGACGACGACCGGTTCGCAGTCCTGGAAGGTGGGGCCTTCCTCCTCCTCTGCCTTCAGCTCGCCGAGCGCTTCCATGGCCCGATCGCGGTCCCGTTCAAGTTCCGCCTTCGCTACACGGAAGGTCTCTTCCGGGTAGAGGTCCGGTGCCTTGGCGCGGTCCACCATCAGGCGAGCGATGGCGGCTTCCGCCTGGTCGTGATCCGCCTCCAGCTTGGCGCGGCGCTTCGCTCGTACTGCTGCACCGTTGGGGGTACGCGGTCGCTCGGCCTCCCCGGGCACGGCGTCGATACCGTCGGCTGCCCCTTCCGCCAGCCACTCGAACACTGCGGCCTCGACGACGGTTCGTCGGCTCCATACGCCCTTGCACACCGTCTCTCCGGCGTGGCTGTGCTTGAGGCATCGGACGGAGTACCCGGGCTTGCGTATGCGGCGCTTCTTGCTGGAGAAGGCGACGATGCGGCATGCGCCGCGGCATCGCCCGCACCGCATCAACCCGGTGAGGGTGTACGAGCCCTGTAGCTCACGGGGCGCCATCCGCTGTGCTGCCTGACGACGTTTGAGGTACACGCGCCATTTCTCGGCCGCCGCCTCCCGCGTCGTGGCGATGACAGGTTCGTGTGCCCCCTTGATGTAGTCGTACCGGTTGCAGTGCCGGCCGTCGCATGGGCAGTCCGCCGCGTGGACGCGGAGAAGACCGGCGGCGAACCCGCTGTCCATCCATCGGGCGAGGGTGCTCACCGCCCATGCGTTGCCGTTGACCGTGGTGTATCCGGCGCCGTTGAGGTAGCGGACGAGCTTGGTGAAGCCCTCGCCTGCGATGTACCGGTCGTACAGGGTGGCGTTCACGCCGTCCAACTCGGGATCCGGCTCGTAGCGCTCGCGCTGGAGGATCCACCCCCCTTTCCCGTCGGGTAGTCGGCGGGGGTGCCAGATGTAGCCGAAGCGTGGGCGGCCGGTGGCGGGTAGTCCGTTGCTGCGTCGGTGGTCGTGGGCTTCGGTCCACTGCTCGCCGGCGCGGTTGCTCTCGAAGTTGCCGAACGCGAAGATCATTTCGCGTTGGAGTTCTCCGACGGCTGTCCGTGCGTCGATCGGTTCGGTTGCCGATTCGAGCTGCCCGCCGACGGCTTCGAGCCGGGCGAGGTTGGCGGCGTTGCCGGTGCGGTTGCGGCCGAACCTGCTGTATCGCCACACCGCGATACCGCGCGCTTCACCTGCCTCGACCCGTTCGATTGCGCCCACGATCCTGCGTTTGAAGTGGCGCCCGGAGACGTCGAGATCGATAACCCAATCGATGATGCGGCGGCCGGTGCGGCGGGCCCATTGCTCGATGGCCTCGCGCTGTAGTTCCGGGCTGATCTGCTCCTCTTTGTAGGTGCTGACTCTGATGTACCCGAGCCAGGGCTCGCCGAGCACGTCGGGCGAGCCTTGGAAGGTAGCGGGTAGGTGGGTGATCGTCATATGGCGTGCCTTTTGTCGGGGGTAGGAAGCACGTGCAGTCGGCGCACGCCCGGTAGCGGGTCGAGGTCGTCGAGTCAGTACCGGGCGCCGTGCGGGGGTGTGTGGTCGGCCGGCTGGTCGAGCAGGCCGCGGGCCACGTGGTCGAGGGCAAGCTCGTATCCGGCGCGGTGCGCGTCGGCGAGCTGGTCGTCGGCGAGGATGTGCGCGCGCTGCATCATGCCGAGGACGGCCGCGGGGAGTGCGGCAAGGCTGGTGAGCATGCCGGCCCGCATGGGCGAATCGCTGCCCGTGATCACGCCCGCTACGCCCATGGCGAGGCCGATGAAGAGCAGGCCGAGAGCAAGCGGCCTGAGTGCGTACATGGTGTGGCTGATCACGTGACCTCCGGGTGGGGGATTTACTGGTCGGCGACCCTCTGATCGCCGTTGGTGGAGGTGGGGGGTTGGGTGCGTTGCAGGGTCTCGGCCATGGAGACGAAGACGCGGCGTGACTGCGCGTCGGTGATGCCCAGTTCGTCGGCGGCCTGTTCAGGGGTGATGCGGCGGTCGCCGGGGGATGGTCGCTGTACAGCGCCGAGTTCGTCGGCCGTGATGATGCCGGCACGCACGAGGATGTCGCTGAGCGGTTCGCCGAGGGCCTGGGCGAGTAGGCCGAGTACGCGCGTGTCTGTGATCTTGTCCCCGCGCAGCATCCGGCCGACCGTGGAGGCGCTGATGCCTGAGTGCTCGGCGAACGCCGACTTCCCGCCGCTGCGCGGGCCCGAGAGGTCGTACCCGCGGCGCGTGAGTTGATCTCGCAGCCAGTCGGCGAACCGCTTCGCGCGGTCGCCGTCGTCGCGCTTGGTGTTTTTCATGCGTGAAATTTAGCGCGCCTGGCTGTGGCATGCCATGCCTACTGTCAGGCGTGGCACTTAAGTGCTGCACCGCGTTACTCCTGTTGAACCGTGTGTCTACCTGGGCTTTCGTGTCGAACGCCAGTGCGATTCTACCGACGTTGTACCGCCTCGCAAGGGGGCACCCCGGGCAAGACTTGCAGCTAGCTTTCATTCCAGAAAGCAAGGTGCTACTTTCTGTCTCGCCAGACAATCTGTCTGGCGAGAAAGGAAAGCATCGTGTACGACCGCACGCTCTTCCGCGCCGTCGCCCAGGACAAGGGGGACGCGCACTACCTAGACACCGCAGCCCGGCTGAAGGTTGCCCCCACCACCGCATGGCGTCTCTGGACGGGCAAAACCGCCCCAAGTCTCCGCCTGGCCGCCGCCGTTGAGGCCGCGTACGGCGTCCCCGCGGCCCGCCTGCTCAAGCCCGCCGAAGCAGCGAACGGCGCCGCCACGTGACCGCCGACGTGATCCCCCGCGAGCAGGCGTTCGCCAACGCCCGCGCCGTGCTCGATGCCGCCCGCGCCCGCCTCGCCGCCGACCGCGCCGCCGGCCGCCTCCCCCGCGATGTCGAGGAACGCCTCGCCGCCCTCGAACGACAGCACTCCCCCACCGCGGCCTACCGCGCCGCCGCCTGACCACGCGAAAGGGCCGCCCGGACGCGACCCGGACGGCCCTCCCAACCGAACCCCGAGAGGTCCGATCGTGAACACGCCCAAGCCTACCCACCAGACCCCGACCCCCGACGCCGACGACCGGCACCGCACGCGGACGGCCGTGATCGCCCGCCAGCTCGACCAGATCGCCCCCGGAACCGCGCGCGTCCGCACCGTTCCCGTGACGACCGACCGCGCCGGCGCCCGGCACCGCGCGACGTGGGTCGCCCTCGACGACGCCGACGGCCGGCCGATCGAGGCCGACCGGGACGCGCACCGCGCCGCCCGCGGCCTGCTGCGCCGCATGTTCCCCGCCGCCGACTGGACCCGCCCGCAGCTCTACGACGCCATCACGGGCGCCCTGGCCGTCGACGAGCCGACCATGCCCGAGGAGCTGCACCAGTGATCCGCCCCGAATACCCGCCAGCCGCCGCAGTCTCCGCCGACGTCATCGCCCGCATCCGGGCGTACCGCATCGGCCGCAGGATGAGCGCGCAGAAGCTCGCCGACGCCATCACCGCCGCCGGGTACCCCATCACCCGCGCCGTCATCTCCAACCAGGAAACCGGCCGAGTCGGAACCATCCCCGTCGATCTGGTGGTCGCCGCAGCCCAGGTGTTCGGCCTGAGCATCGCCGAGATGTTCGAGGGCGGCCCGTGTCCGACGTGCGCGGGCCGCCCGCCCGCCGGGTTCACCTGCAAGGCGTGCGGGACGGAGGCCGACCGGTGATCCGCATTCGCCCACAGCTCACCGCCGACGGCAGGGCCGTACGGATCCCGCTCGCCGACCGCTTCGCGCCCGTCGTCGACGACCTCGCGACCGCCTACGCCGACGACCCCGACGCCGTCGGCCGGTTGCTGCTCGCCCACGCCGACGCCGTCGGTCACCTTGACCACGCCGTCACCGACCCGGACGCCACGGACTACGGCCGCGCGATGTGCGCGGCCGAGGCCGACGGCACCCGCGAGGCCCTGCTCGACGAGTCCCCCGCCGCCGCCCACCTCGACGCCGTGCTCGGCGACCGCGAAGCGATCCGCCTCGCCGACGACCTGACCGCCCGCGCCGCCTGTACCCGCCGCACCTCGCAGAACGGAACCGCCGCATGACCACCCCCGCCCCCGGCACCGCGCCGCACATCCAGACCGCGTACCTCCCTGCACCCGAGGGAGCGCCGACCGACGCCCCGCGAGTGTTCGCCGTCGTCGCAGCCGTCATGCGCGACGCGATGCCCGTCGGGAAGAACCAGCGCAACACCCAGCAGAACTACCAGTTCCGCGGGATCGATGACGTGATGTCCGCCATGGCGGGCCCGATGCGTACGCACGGCCTGTTCATCCTGCCGAGCATCGCCGAGCACCAGCAGGCCCGGGACGGGAAGATGACCCGCACCGTGATCACGATGCGGTACCGCATCTACGGGCCCGCAGGCGACTGTCTGCTCGCCGACGTGCCGGGCGAGGCGTTCGACTTCGCCGACAAGGCGACCAACAAGGCCCAGTCCGCGGCCTTGAAATACCTTCTGTTCACCCTGTTCATGCTCCCCGTGGACGGCCGCAGCATCGACGACGGCGACCGCCAGACCCCGGAGCCGCCCGCGGAGCACCGCGCCGAGCGGGCCCAGCGCCAGCAGCAGCGCCAGCAGCGCCGCGGCGGGCAGCAACGCCAGCAGGGCGGACAGCAGCGCCGCGACACCCGCGCCGAGCAGGACCAGCAGCAGCGTCCCGACTACCTCGCCGTCGCCCGGAACGCGAACAGCCGCGAGGAGTTCGACAAGATCCGGGCCGCCGCCGTCCAGGCGGGCGCCCCCGCCGACTACCTCGCCCAGCTCGACGCCGTCGCCGCCGAGCGCGCGAAGGCCGCCCAGCAGCCGGCCGGGCCGCGGGTCGTCGACGAGGTGACCGACGCCGCGGGGGAGGCGAGTTGGCAGGGCGAGCCCGCCAAGCAGGAGGCCGCCGCCGAGCACGCCGCCGCGCTCGGCGAGATGTACGACGCGGCCCAGGCCGCCGGGCTCACGGACCAGCGCGAGGCCGACGAGGCGTTCGGCGCCCGGTTCCAGACCAGCCCGCAGCAGGCCACGCCCGAGCAGCTTCGCGAGATGCGCGACGACCTGCTCGACGCCGCGAACGGGGCCGCCGCGTGACCGCCACCGAGCAGCCCGAGCAGCCGGTCGAATCGCTGCGCGACCTCGCCCTCCAAGCCGCCGCAATCGACCTGGTCGCCGCCCGCGTCGCCGCGTTGAAGAAGGACGTACGGGCCCGCACACAGCGCGCCCTCGACGCCGCCGACGAGCGCGACGGAACCGAGCGCGTCGCCGCCCAGCTCCCCGACGGCACGGCCGTTGCCACGATCTCACTCCGCAAGGGCGAGACCGGGCCGGTTGTCGTCGATGAGGAGGCGTTCGCCCGATGGGTGCGCGAGCGATTCCCTGACGAGGCGTGGACCGAGACCCGCGTCGTGCGCACGGTCAAGCCGTGGGCCACCGCCGAGCTACTGGCAGCCATTGCAGCCGTCGGCCTCTCCCCCAGCGAGACCGGCGCCCGACCCGCCCAGTGGGCCGACCCCCAGACGGCCGAGGTGCACGAGGTTCCCGGAGTCATGATCAAGCCCACGCGGGCCCGTACGTACAGCCGGACGTGGCGCAAGGGGGGTGAGGACGCCCTCGCCGCCGCGTGGCGTAACGGCACCCTCGCCGGACAGCTCGACGCGCTCACCGCGCCCGCGGAGGTCGAGGCCCCGTGAACGCGACCGCGCCGGCCGTCGTCGACGGCCTCGCCGAGCAGTTCGCCCGCCGTTCGCGCTCCGTCGACGGCGGACACCGCGAGTGGACCGGCACCAGCCGCACCGCTTCCGGCGCCGGACGCTTCCGGCACCGCGGGAAGGACTACACCGCCGCACAGGCCGCGTTCATCCTGCGTACCGGCCGCGCCCCCGTCGGACTGGTCCTGCCCGCGTGTGAGCACGCGCACTGCTGCGAGCCCGCCCACGTCGACGACCGCGCCAACCGGCAGCACGAGCGCGAAGCCCTGGCGGACATCACGGGGATGGAGCATCGGGCGTGGGCGTGCGAGCACGACAAGGCGGTATACGCCCGCCGCCGCGCCGACGGCCGCCGCTACTGCGCCGAGTGCAACCGGCAGGCGAGCCGGCCGCACTGCGAGCACGGCAACCCCGTGTGCGCCGACGACGAGGGCGTACGCCCCTACGTCTGCGGGCCGCGGTGCGAGGGGCACCAGCCCGCCCGCACCCGCCCCTTCTCCACCCGGGGGCAGGCGTGAGGGCGTTCTACCGCGGCTACAGCAGCCGCACCGGCCGCCGGGCCGCCCAGGTCCGGCGACTGCACATCATGCGCGAGGACGGCGCGTTCCCTGGCCGCTCCGGCGAGTGCGGCGCCGCCGGGTGGGCCCACCGCGACAGCGACCCCGTGATCGTCGACCCGATGCCGGCCGAGCCGCCGCCCGGTCTGGAGTGGTGCCCCGCATGCGTCGGCCGCGCCGCCGAACGCGTCGGGCTGCTCCGCGAGTTCGCCGCCGCCCTCACCGCCCCGCAGTAGCCCCGCACCGCCCCGGGGCGAGGACGAGCCGAACGGCCCCTCGCCCCGGGCGCCCCACCCCAGACAGGAGCACCACCCCCCGTGCCATGGTTCAAAGTGGACGACACCGCCCACGCTCACCCGAAGATCCTCCGCGCCGGAAACGCCGCGCTCGGCCTGTGGATGCGCGCCGGCGCCTACGCCGCCCAGCACCTCACCGAGGGCACCGTGCCCGGTGTCGTCGCCCAGCTCTACGGCACCGCCCCGCAGGCCCGGAAGTTGGTCACCTCCGGCCTGTGGCACGAGCACGGCCACACCTGCTCGCGCTGCCCGCAGCCACCCGCGGGCGACTACGTGATGCACGACTTCCTGATCTACAACCCGACCCGCGAGAAGGTCGAGACCGGCCGTGCCGCAGCAGCCGAGCGGCAGCAGCGGGCCCGCGAGAAGGCCGCCAACGCGCGGGCCCAGGAGCGTAATCGTTCCGAATCGCCGTCGAATCGTCCGCGAATCGACGACGATTCGACGACGGAAAATCTCGAAAGCGGCGCGAATCAGATCGAGTTTCCGGACTGCATCGCAGGTCAGGATGGGGTGTCACAGCGTGACGGGTTGGACCCGTCACGGTCCCCCCGACCCGACCCGACCCGACCCGCTGTACCTCCTACGGAGGTACAGCAAGCTAGCTGGGACGGCCCCGCCGTGCCGCCGAACATCCGGCCCCTACGGGAGGCGATGACCGCGGCCGGAATCGTCGTCGAGTGGAGCCTCGCCACGGCCGATTGGTTCCGCCTCGAAGCGCTCGTGAAGCGGACCGCCGTCGCCGCGCTGGTCGACCACGCCCGCGGCCAGTGGCAGAACGCCCGCAGCCGCCCCCGATCGGTCCGCTACTTCCTGCCCGGCTGGACCGCGCTCCCGCCCGTGGCCGCCGGCGCCCCGACCACCCCGGGCGCCGACGTGATCCCCCTCGCCGCCGCCCGTTCCTCGACCACCGATCAGCGCGTCGCCGCCGGGATGGACCTCGCCGCCCGGCTGCGCGCGCAGGAAGGCAGCCCCGCATGACGCCCGCCGACGCCGCCGAACTGCTGACGCTGGCCGCCGCGTTCGACCGCCGCACCGTCGGCGAGGCCGACGCCCGCGCATGGGCCGCCGCGCTCCACTGGATGCCGCTCGACCAGGACGCCCGCGCCGCGGTTGCCCGCCACTACGCCGAGTCCGAACGCTGGATCACCCCCGCGCACGTGCGCCAGCAGCGCGCCCGCATCCGGGCCGAGCGCGTCGAGCGCGCGAACGTCGTCGACGACGGCCGGCCCGACGAGACGCCCGAGCAGTACCTCGCCCGCCGCCGCGCCCTGCTCGACGCGGTCGCCGACGGCCGCATCGCCCCGCAGACCGCGACGCAGGCCGTCGGCCTCGCCCCCTCGACCGCGCCGCGCGCACTCACCGGCGGCCCCGCCCCGGAGGTCGCCAAACGCCTCGCCGGCATCGGCCGCCGCATCCCCGACGAGGCCGCCGAGCAGCTACGCCCGCACCGGCCCGTGCGCGCCGAGCGGGAATCCCTCGCCGCCCACGGCGAGCCCGACCCGCTCGACGAGCCGTGCGAGTGGTGCCAGGCCCGCCCTGGCCAGCCGTGCCGCCAGGGCAAGAACCGCGCCCGCACCCGCGCCACCCCGCACCCGTGCCGCCTCGACCGCGCCGCCGCCCGCCACACCGCCCGACAGGAGCAGACCGCATGAACCGCAACCGCAAGCACCCGGCCAAGGCCCCGTACCGCAGAAAGGCCACCAGCGGGGACCGCACCAAGAACACCCGCGGATACCGGGTCACCGGGTCATGGGACGCACGCCCCGACCGTCCCGCCATCAAGCCGACGCAGGACAAGAAAGCCCGCGACCGCATCGCCCGGCAGATGGCCGACCAGGGGGCGTACGTCGTCGTCGAGGAGCACGTCAGGTACGGCGTATGGCGCACCGTGTACGAACTCGACGGGCCCGCCCTGGCCGCCGAGCGCGACGCCGAGCAGGCCCTCGCCGCGGCTGGCCACCCGCCGACCCCGCCCGGCTACCGCCCCAACGAGTCCGACCGTCACCGGTCATGGCTGTGGTTGCTGAAGGTCCGGGCCGAGGTCGCGCGCCGCGGCCGGGCCGCCGTCGAGGAGCGCCGCCGGCGCCTCGCCGTCGAGGCCGCGACCACCGCCCGCGAGCTGATGACCCCGCCGGCCATCGTCCGCCCGGAGAACCGGCAGCGGGCCCGGCACGTCACCGGGGCGCAGCGGTGATCCCCGCCGCCGCTGTCGCAGTCGTACACGCCGCCGTCGCGGACGGCCGCCGCGACGACCTCGCGGACGCCGACGCGGCCGAGCTGGTCGTCGCCGAGCTGACCGCCGCCGGCTGGACCCTCGCCCCCGCCGTCGAGGTCCCCGCCCAGCAGCCGGCCGCGTAGCCGGACCCCGGGGGGCGCCGGAGCCACCACGGCGCCCCCCTGGCCGGTAACTTTCTGCCTCGACAGAAAGCATGTCTGTCTCGCAAGAACATTCAGAACGACACCGAACCGGGAGCGCCCCGCCGCGCTCAGCACGAAACGGAGAACCGCCGATGCCCGCACCATCAGCCGCCGAGCGGTTCGCCGCCAAGGTCAACCCCGCGGGCCCCCTCCCCCTCGTACGCGGCGTGCACGGCCGTTGCCACGTCTGGACCGCCGGCGCGAACGACAAGGGATACGGGACGTTTTGGGCCGGCCGCACCGTCAAGGCCCACCGCTTCGCGTACGAGCAGGCGCACGGGCCGATACCCGACGGCCACGACGTAGACCACCGCTGCCGCAACCGCCGGTGCGTCCGCCCCTCCCACCTCGAAGCCGTCACGCACCGCGAGAACATCCTCCGCTCAACCAACCACGTCGCCCGCCGCGCCGCCGTCACGCACTGCCCCGCCGGCCACCCCTACGACGCGACGAACACGTACATCGCGCCGAACGGCACCCGGAAGTGCCGCGCGTGCAAGCGCGAGCAGGCCCGCGCCCGCAAGGCCGCCGCACCGGCCGTCGCGCGCCTCACGCCCCACACCACCCCCGAGACGATCAGGAGCGCCGCGTAATGGCAGGCGAAACCATCATCACCGTCGCCGGAAACCTCACCGCCGACCCCGAGCTGAGGTTCACCCCCGCCGGGCACGCCGTCGCATCGTTCACCGTCGCGTCGACCCCGCGCACCTACGACAAGAGCACGAAGGAGTGGCGCGACGGCGACACCCTCTTTCTGCGCTGCTCGGCGTGGCGCTCCCTCGCCGAGAACATCGCCGAATCCCTCACCCGCGGCACCGCCGTAATCGCCGTCGGCCGGCTCAAGCAGCGGTCGTACGAAACGCAGCAGGGCGAGAAGCGGACCGTCGTCGAGCTGGACGTCGACAACCTCGGCCCGAGCCTCGCCCGCGCGACCGCCGCCGTCACCAAGACCACCGGCGACCGCCAGCAGGGCCAGCAGAACGCCCGCCCGCAGTCCGGCGGATGGGGCCAGCAGCAGGCCCCCCAGGACGACCCATGGGGCCAGCAGCCCAGCAGCGAACCCCCGTTCTGACACCACGCCGCGACCGGACCGGCGCGCGTCCGGTCGCGGCCCGCGCCGCGCGCACGCGCGACCCCCTCGACCACACCGAGACAGGGAGACACCCCCGTCATGACCGCACGCCCTCTGACCCCCGCCGAGCGCGAAGCCCTCGGCACCCGCCTGGCCGTGACGTGCACCGGGTGCGGCGCGCAGCCGGGCGACCCGTGCACCTCGCACGGCGGAACCCGCATCCGGCGTGCCAGCGTGCACAGCGAGCGGATCGCTCCGTACGCCGGAATCTCGCCGGCCGCCGAGATGGACGCCAACGACCACGCGCGCGCCGCGGCCGAGTTCGACAGCGGAACCGCGCTGCTGGTCGGCGAGCAGGTCACCGCCTACGCCGCCGCCGTCGAGGCGAGCGCGCTCCGCGCTGCCGCCGAGCGCATCACCGCACTCGGGAAGGCCCGCGGCTGGTCGACATGGGCCGCCGACTTCATCCACCCCGAGCGCGAGTTCGTCGACGCGGGCGCACCGGCCGCCGTCGAGGAGCCGGCGCCCGCCGTGCCGGTCGTCGTCGACTGCGCCCACGGGTACGGCCTCATGCGCGATTCGTGCCCCGGGTGCGACGCCGAGCAGGAGCGCCCGCACGACGCCGACCCCGTCACGCTGCGCCCGAGCTACGCCAAGCGGCCGATGCGCCGGTGCCGGCGGTGCGCCCTGGTCCCCTCGAACCCCATCCACCGCAGGGCCAACCGATGAGGGGCGCCCTCGACCTGGTCGCGTTCGTCGCCCTGGTCGTCATCGCCACAGCGATACCGCTCGGCCACGTCGCCCGCCGCCGCGCTGGTCGCGCTCCGTTGCGCTCCGCCAGCCACGCCGCCGCGGCAGGCTTCGCCGAAGGCATCCGCCGGGGGAAGCACTCCGCCGCCGCCGGCGCCCTCGCCGCCCTCGCCCGCGACGGATGCCGCCGCCGGCACTGCCTCACCTGCCGAGCCCTCACCGAACACCCCAAGGGAGACCAGCCGTGAACGCCGCCGCGCCCCTCGCCATCGACGACCAGCTCGACGACACCACCACCGAACCCGACGCCTGCTCGGAGTGCGGCCGAGCGCTCAAGCACCCCGCCGCCGACGGACTCGGCCCCGTGTGCCGCCGCAGGCTGCGCGCCGAGCGCGACCGCGCGAGCAGCACGTCGACCCGGTACCGCGTGACATACACCCGCGTCGGCCGCCACGGCGGACGCGACGGCAGCCAGCCGCCCGGACAACTCACCGTCGACGCCGACGACGCCGACCAGCTCGCCGAGCAGGTGCTCAAGAACGTTCGCCCGTACCTCGCCTCACGGGGCGTCGAGGTCGTCGTCGACCTCGACACGGGCCGCGGTCACCTCCTCGCCGGATTCAGCAACGCCGGCACGTTCACCGTCGAGCAGATCCACGCCGAGGGGGTCGCCGCCTGATGGCCCGCAACATCGGAGCCGACGGCCGCGACGTGTTCCGCGCCGTCATCACCAGCACCGGCAAGGACGGCCGCCCGTCGACGTGGCACGAAGGCCCGTACGCGAAGCCTGGCGCCGCCCGCGCCCGCGTCTCGTTCTGGCGCAACCACCTCGCCGACAAGGGCAGCACCGTCACGGGGCACCCCGAGCGCGCCCTCACCGTCTGGCGCCCCGTCGACGACGCCCAGCCCGACCCCGAGCAGTACCGCACCGACCGCGACGGCCGGCCGACATGGCACAGCACCGACGTCGACGGCGACCGCCTGCTCGCAGCCGTCGCCGTCATCCCCGAGCAGGGCCCCGGGATCTACCTCCGCACCGACCTCCGCGGATCGTCCATCCCCCTCGATCAGCTCGACGACTTCATTGCCCGGTTGCACGCCATCGCCGACGCCGCCCGCACCGCCCACCAGGAGCGCACCCAGTGACCCACCGCCGTCGACCCGCACCCGCCTACCACGCACGCCACCGCCGCCGCGAAGCCGTCGACATCCTGCTCGCCCGCGCCACCCGCCGCACCCTCAGCACCACCGAAGTCGCCGCCCTCGCCGAGCACGTCCGCGAGGAGCAGCGGGCCGCTGACGCCGGCCGCGCCAGCCTCACCGGCACGACACACGCCCTCGAACGCAACCGCGCCGCCGCCGACGCCGCGATACGCGAGATGGAACAGCGCGCGCTCGACGCCGAGGAACAGCTCACCGCGTACCGGGCCGTGTTGGGCCCGCGCCCCCTCGACACCATCCGGGCCGCCGAGCAGCGCGCCCAGGCCGCCACCGAGCGCGCCGAGAAGGCCGAGGAGTTCGCCAAGTTCGCCGAGGCCGCCACCACCACGGCCGAGCAGCGCCTCGACCGCATCCGCACCATGGCCGACGCATGGACGCGCCGACTCCCCGCCACCATCCGTACGGCCACGGCAGCGGACGCCGTCCGCCGCGCCGCCAACGGGGATGACAGCCCGGTCGTGTTCGGCATCACCGCCGACCCCGACGAGCGGGGCCGCACGCTCGCCGCCGAGCAGCAGCTCGCCGCCATCCGCCGGTATGTCGACGCCGCGTACGAGGCCGACATGTGCGAGGGCGTGCGCGGCGACCTCCGGCGCCTGCTCGACGGCAAGCCGCCCACCTACGCCGCCCCCACCGACCCCGACGAGCCGATCCCGTACCAGCTCGCCGACCCCGCCCCGACCGGGCCCGCGGTCGTCGACGAGCACGACGCCCGCGGCTGCACCGGTTCGTGGGAGCAGGACGGCCACGCCCGACGCTGCGCCGACTGCAAGCGCCCCCTGCCCGACGCCGCATAGCCACCCCGGGCGCCCCGCCTCGACCGCGGGGCGCCCGCCCTCGACCGCCCAGGAGACGCCCCATGCCCCTGTTCCTGCTCGGCGCCCTGCTCGGCGCCCTCTCCGGCGCCGGCACCTACGCACTCACCGCCGAGGCGCAGCTCGCCGCCATCGTCGCCGCCGTCGCCGCGGTGCTCACGTGGTGCGGCGTGGCCGCCGTCGTGTTCGTCGACAACTGACCAGGGAGACCCCGCACCATGACGACCGCCCTCGACACGCCGCCCCTCGCCCGCCGCGCGGCCGACGACCTCACCGCCGTCCGCGACCAGTGGGGCGACCTGCTCGCCGCCATCGCCCGCCCGCCGGCCGCCGAGTGGCCGCCCCGCGAGGCCCGCGGCTTCCTCGACCAACTCGCCACCGACGCCCGCGGCGAGGGCGACCTCGACGAGCAGCCGGCCGAGCTGCGCGCCGGCCGTACGCCGCTCGTTCTGCGCGAGCACCCCGCGCCGCTCAACCTCGACGCCCTCGACGCCGCCATGCAGACCGAGGCCGAGCTATTCGACCTCGCCGACCGCGTCGCCGACGCCGTACAGCGCCCCGTGCGCCGCCGGCCGGAGGTCAGCATCCCGAGCCCTTCCGGCCGCACCCTTCCCACCCGCGTGCGCATGGTCGTGGACCAGGCCGACCGCGACGACCCCGCACGGTGGCGCCTGCCCAAGCACAGCGCATCCGTCACCGGCCGCGCCGCGTCCCCCGGCAGCCGCGCTCACGGACTGCACTGGGCGTGCGTGTGGCTGGAGGGCCGCGCCCTCGACGAGCCGGCGGACGACCTGTTCGCCCCCATGCCGGCCGTACTGCTCGACCAGATCGCGGCGACCGCCCGCGCCGCCCGCCGCCGCGTCGAGCGCGCCCTCGCCCGCGACGGGCGCACCACCTGCCTCGACGAGCCGTGCCCGTGGTGCCGCGGGCCGCTGGTCGGCATCACCCAGCCCGGGGGCGAGCCCGCGGTGACCTGCTCGACGGGGGAGGCGTGCGGGGCGCCCGCCACGCTCGACGAGCGGCGCCGGCGGGCGTGGCACGGGGCCGAGCTGGTCGGGCTGTGGGCCGCTCTCGACGCCCGCCAGCGGGGCGTGGAGCCTGCCGCGGCGTGAACGGGCGTGGGGGGCGCCGGAGTTGCCCGACGCCCCCCACTGTCACCGTTTGTCAAACCGCTTGTGTTGTCGTTTGTCAAAGCGCTATATTGCAGTTCCCGCCGGACTCCACCCGGCACCCGACAACCAGGGAGACACCCCCGATGGAAACCAGCTTCACCACCGAGCAGGCACCCGAGTGGCGGACCCTCAAGGGCGTCACGACGCCGTTCCGCATCCACACCAACAGCGACGGTCACCCGCTCGGCCGGAAGGACACCCCCGGCGACGAGACCATGACCATCGTCGACATGGAGTTGCGTGGCAGCGTTCGGTACGGCACCACGGCAGACGGCCGCAAGGTGATCCTCTGGGGTGTCGCTACGAGGTATTGGGTCACCACCGGCGCGGGCGAGGAGCCCACCAACGACGAGCAGCCGGCCGCGCCCCACTCCGGCCGCGAGGTCACCATCCCGGGCGCCCTCGCCGACTTCCTCGCCGGTACCAACCTCGCGACCGGCGCAGACGACCACGACCCCGCCAGCAAGGCCACCCGCGAAGCCCTCGACGCCGGACGCCGCGGCCGAGGCCGCACCCTGATCATTCGGCCCACGATCGACGTACTGCACGTCATCAGCGAGTACGCCGAGACCCTGCTCGCCCCGGGTTTCGAGGCCACCCCCGCAGAGCGCCGCGCCGCGAAGTTGTGGATTGAGCGCGCCGGTCACGCCGCCAAGCCGGCGCCCGCCGCGCTGGCCACCGAGCGGACCGAAGACACGCCCAGCCTCGAAGACCTCGCCACCACCGTCACCTGCCCGACCTGCCACGTCCCCGCGGGCGCCCGCTGCACCACCCGCACGGGCAAGCCCGCCCGCGAGTCGCACGGCCGCCGCTTCGAGGCGGTCGAGCAGGCCGCAGGCATCACGGCGCACCGCGCCACCGCCGACCGCGAGGCGCAGGCCCGCGGCGACCGCGCCCCCAGCCTCGACCGCAAGGCCGAGCAGGCCCTCCTGACGGCCTACGCCGCCCGTATCAACGCCCGTGCCCAGCTCGACGACGAGCAGCGCCTCGCCGCCGAGCTGGTCACCGAGGCCGAGGCCGCCGACGGCACGTGGCGCGGCGAGTGGATCGGCCAGCAGCCGGCCGACGACGGCGCCGTGTTCACCGTCGAGCCGGACGCCGATCAGGGCGCCCTGTTCGACGACCGCGTCGCGGCGCTTGACGCCGACATCAAGCAGGGCCACGCCGAGGCCGACCAGCTCGCCGACGAGGTCGCCGCGTGGGGCGCCGAGGTCGACGCCGTCACCGCGCCGGCCGAGACCGTCGCGCCGGAGGTCACCCGCGCGTCCGTTGACGCCTACCTCGCCCGCACGTACCCCGCACTGTTCGCCCCCGAGCAGCCGCGCCCCATCGAGCTTGAGCCCGCGCTCATGTGGTCCGTATCGCACCGCGTCGTGATCCGCGGCGAGTGGCAAGGGCTGATCATGTGCGGACTCGGCCGCCGCGAGGCCGAAGACCGCGCGTCCGTACTGCGCTACACCGGCAGCAAGGCCGTTGAGGTCGCGCCGTGCGAGCACGGCCCGCACGCGCACCGCGACGCGCGCCGCGCCGCACGCTGCGATGGGTGCGGGTACGTCGTCCCGCGCGGCGAGCAGTGGCACGACGCCTGCCGGCCCCGGCCGCGCCTGACCCCGCTTGAGCACCGGCGCCTCGCCGAGGAGCGCGACGCCGGATGGGCCCGCGCAATCGAGGCATCCGCCCGCGTCACGGAGCAGGGCGGCGAGCCCCCGTTCTGACCCGAACGGCCCGCCCCCACCCCCGGGGGCGGGCCCCCCACCCACACCGAGGAGCATCACCGCATGAACACCAGCGACCAGCCGACCCCCGCAGCCCGCGACCTCGCCGAACAGCTCATCGCCGAAGTGGCCCGGCACGAGCGCGACCAGGCCGCCCGCCGCGCCGCCGCAGGCGACCCGAACCCGTACGACCTCGCCCCGTACGCCGACGTGCACGACCTCGCCCGCGCCTACGAAGACACCCGCGACGACCCAGCGGCCCGCGAACAGTTCCTCGACAACCTCGCCGACGACCTCGACCTCGCCGACATCCGCGCACTGCGTACCGCCGGCGACGCAGCCGTAGCCGCGACACCGCGCGTCATCCTCGCCGCCGCCGCCCGCGGCAAGAAGCCGCCGCGCATCGCCGACGAGATCGGCCTCACGCCCGCCCGCGTGTACGGGATCATCCGCGACGCCAAGCAGCAGGCGACCACCGACGACCCCGCCGCCGAGTAGCCCCCGACAGCAGCGCGGGCCCGCACGCGGCGACTCCACCGCCGGACGGGCCCGACTCACCACGAGACGGAGACACCCGCCCATGGCTGACACCAACCCTACCCAGCGGCCCGCGCCCGCCCCGCCGGCCGTCGGACGCTCCCTGTCCGTGCGCGTCAACACCGAGGACATGCGCGACGATCTCGCCGTCGTCATGCGCGCGCACGGCGACGCCGCCGAACCCACCCGCCTCGCACTGCGCCTGCTCGCCGACGCCTACCGCCGCGCATGGACGTACGACGACGTGCCCGACGGCACCGCGCCCCACATCATCGCCATGCGCTACGCCCTGCCCGACGGCACACCCGAGACGATGCCCGACCCGCGTCATACGCGATACCCGCACGTCAGGGACACGCCGGCCCCGTACGACGCGCCCGCGTAGGACGCGCGCACGACGGGAGTACGACGCCCGACGCCCCTGTGTACGACGCGCACAACGGGTGCCGGGCGTCCGGTCGTACGCCGCACTGCGCGCATGACGTCGGACGCGTACGACGCCCGTACGACGCACACGCCCGTACGACGCGCGCCCGGCCGCGGGAGGCAGCACGCGCGGACCGAGCTTGCACAGACCGTCGCACGTGTGTTCCAATATCGCCGTCTCCGGCGTGCCCGAAAACGGGCCGCCCCCTACGCCCCGTCGCCCCCGCGGCGGGGCGTTTCGCATGCCCGCCGGCCCTGACGCGAGGGGGTGACCGCCCATGGCTCGACCAATCGACGACACCGACCGCGAGCAGGTGCGCACCCTCCACGCGCAGGGCAAGGCCCGCAACGAAATCGCCCGCGCTCTCAAGCGCAGCCCCTCGACCGTGTCGAAGCTCGCCCGCGAGCTGAACCTCACGTTCGACCGCGCCGGCGAGGTCGCCGTCGCCACCGCCGTACGCCGCGAAGACCTCGCCGCCCGCCGCGCCGCGTTCGCGCTCCAGCTCCAGGGCTCCGCCGAGGAGTTGCACGCGCAGTTGTTCGCCCCGTGCACGGTCGGCGAGTTCGCCGGCAAGGAAGGCGACTGGCACACAGCCGACCTCAAGAAGCCGCGGTTCGGCGATCAGCGGCAGATCATCGCATCCGTACAGACGGCCGTGAACACGTCCCTACGCATCGCCCCCGCCGAGGGAGGCGAGGGCGCCGAGCAGGTGCGTTCGATGCTCGGCGCACTCGGCGAGGCACTGACCGCCGCGGCCGGCGACGCCGACGACGACGGAGGCGCCGACGGGGGGTGAGCAATGCTCGACCTCGACCGCCTGCCCCTGTCCCGCAAGCAGTTGCTTTCCATCGGCCGCGCGACCGCCCGTATAAACCTGTGGCACGGGTCCGTACGGTCCGGCAAGACCATCGCGAGCCTGCTCGCGTTCGTCATCGCCGTGGCCACCGCGGGCCCGTCCGGACTCATCATCGTCTGCGGCCGGTCGCTCCAGACGATCGAGCGGAACGTGTTCGAACCCCTCGCCGATCCGGCCCTGTTCGGTCCTCTTGCCCGGCACGTGCACCACACCCGCGGCTCGACGACGGCCGTCATCCTCGGCCGCACCGTCCACCTGATCGGCGCCGCGGACACCCGCGCCGAGGGCCGACTACGGGGCCTGACGGCTCAGCTCGCGTACGTCGACGAGGCGACCCTCTTGCCCGAGGGATTTTGGACGCAGCTACTCGCCCGCCTCAGCGTGCCGGGCGCGCGCCTGTTCGCCACCACGAACCCGGACTCGCCGCGGCATTGGCTCAAGTCGGGCTATCTCGACCGCGCCGGCGAGCTGAATCTCAGGGCGTGGCACTTCCGCCTCGCCGACAACCCGTCGCTCTCGCCCGAGTACGTCGCCGACCTCACCGCCGAGTACGTCGGACTGTGGCGCCGCCGCATGATCGACGGCGCATGGGTGGTCGCCGAAGGCGCGATCTACGACATGTGGGACGAGGGCCGGCACGTCGTCGACGAGCTGCCGGAGATGCGCCGCTACTGGGCCGGTATCGACTACGGCACCACGAACGCTTTCGCCGCGCTCCTGCTCGGCGAGGGCATCGACGGCCGGCTGTACGTCGCGAGCGAGTGGCGGCACGACTCCCGCCGCGCGCACCGGCAGATGACCGACGCGCAGTACAGCCAGGCCGTACGGGCGTGGCTCGACGGGCTCGACGTAGTGCCCGAGTGGACGTTCATCGACCCGTCGGCCGCCAGCTTCAGTACGCAGATGTGGGCCGACGGCTACGCCCACCCCGCGCGCGCCTCGAACGAGGTAGCCGACGGCATCCGATCCGTGGCCGCGCTGCTCGCCGCCGGCCGCCTGCTCGTACACCGCTCCTGCGAGGGGCTGCTCGGCGAGCTGCCAGGCTACTCCTGGGACCCCAAGGCGACGGAGGCCGGCGAGGACAAGCCGCTCAAGATTCACGATCATTCGTGCGACGCGCTGCGGTACGTTGTTCACTCAACCGCCCATGAATGGCGGCGCCTTCTTCAACATTCGGCAATTGGTGCCCCTCAACAACGTGCGCAGCTCGCGCCGTGAATCCCCCAAACTTGGTCACGAAAATACGACGTTGCTCGGCCTCCTCTGCCTCCCAACGCGCCGATTCATGCACACCACTCAGTATTTCAGTCAGCCCCTGCGACATCACTCGGACTCGCTGGTTCAACGCCTGCGTCGCGCCAGTTGTGCAGTCGACCAACTGTTGAGGTCCCACGACGTAGATCCGGGCCATGCATTCGTAAGCGGCGGACACCCTATCCTTGGCTTCCTGGAGTCTCGACACCAAGTCTTGTGCAGCAGTTGCATTGGCCGGAGTCTCGGGGTCGGGAGAGTATTTGCGAAGTTTCGCAGATATTTCTAGCAGCACATTGTGTGCACCCTGAACTGCCTCAATAAACGCGGAATAGGCTGCAATTCGCTCATTCCATAACGCCTTCTGATGTTCAATCTGTCCGGTCGCGCGAGCCTGATAGCGAACCCCAAAGAAGGCCAAGGCGGCTGTTCCGAGAGCTCCAACGACACCAACCGTCGCACCCAGCAAGGCCGCAATCCCCTGATCCATGAATCATCCTCCAGCGACCGCTGTAGAGCATCGGTGACGTAATCATGATGACAGGAAGGTAGCCCGTGTCACTGCCCGAATCCGGTGCTGCGTGGCCGCCGCCGCAGTGGGCCCCGTACTACGCCGAGATGCGCGTCGACGACGCTTGGTACTCCGGCGACCGGTGCCGCCTCGCCCGCGTCTACGGCAACCACGAGCGCCCCACGGAGCGCCGCAAGGTGTGGGGCCGTCGCCGCGACGCCGAGCGCCAGCCCGGCCGCCGTGACGGGCGGCTGCATGTCCCCCTCGCCGGCGACATCGCCCGCACGTCCGCCGACATGTTGTTCGCGGACATGCCGGCAATCCGTGTCGAGGACAAGACCACACAGGAACGCCTCGACCTCCTTCTCGACGAGGGCCGCGTGCAGCAGACGCTCTTGAGTGGCGCCGAGCAGGCCGCCGCGCTCAGCGGGGTGTTCCTCCGTGTCACGTGGGACAAGACGTTGGCCGACCGGCCGCTGTTGACCGTCTGCCAGCCGGACAACGCCGTGCCCGAGTTCCGGTTCGGCATGCTGCGCGCCGTGTCGTTCTGGCGCGAGCTGGACGGCTCGACCGCGGCAACCGTGTGGCGGCACGTCGAGCGGCACGAACCCGGCCGCATCGTGCATGCGCTGTACGAGGGCACCCGCGACAACATCGGGCGTCGCACGCCGTTGACCGAGCATCCCGACACGGCCGACTTGGTCGACAGCCTCGACACCGACGGCGACAGCATCGCCACTGGCATTGACCAGCTCACGGCCGCGTACGTTCCGAATATGCTGCCCAACCGGCTGCACCGCGGCAGCCCGATCGGGCGCAGCGACTACGCCGGGGTACACGACCAGTTCGACGCCCTCGACGAGACGTGGTCATCGTGGATGCGCGACATCCGACTCGCCCGCGCCCGCCTGATCGTGCCGGACGGCTACCTACGCGACCACGGCCCAGGCGCCGGCGCGTCGTTCGACGATGACCGTGAGGTCTGGCACTCCCTGAAGATGCCGCCGAACGAGGGCGCCGGCATCACCCTGGCGCAGTTCGCCATCCGGGTAGCGGAGCACCAGACCACGGCCGAGGCCATCACCCGACAGGCGATCCAGACCGCCGGCTACGATGCGGCGGCGTTCGGCCTCGACGGCGACGGCCAGCCCGTCACCGCAACCGAAGTCGATGCCCGCACCGCGCGCGGCATGGTCACCCGGAAGAAGAAGGCCGGCTACTGGCGACACCCGTTGGCCGACATGCTGCACGTGATGCTGCTGCTCGACGCGAAGCAGTTCGGGCGGCGCATCACCCCGGAGCGCCCGCGTGTGGAGTTCGGCGACGGAGTCGCGGAGTCCGAGCAGCAGACGGCGACGACGCTCGACCTGCTCGCCCGCGCCGGCGCCGTGTCGACCTCGACGAAGGTCAAGATCCTTCATCCGGAGTGGGACGACACCGCCGTCAAGGCCGAGGTCGACGCGATCCTCGCCGAGACCGGCGCCGCCGCGCCGGACCCGGTCGGGACATTCCCCATGTAAGGGCGTCACTCCGTCCGGAAGATGATCCGGAGCAGCCGCTCAGCGGTGGCGCGCAGTTGCGCGTCAGGATGGGCGAGAGCGACGAGGATGAGAGCCGTCAGAACTGCGCTGAGTGCGCCGAGCGATTCAGTCATGCCCCGGACGTTATTTGGTACCAGACGCGGAGTGAAAAGCCGCAAAACAATCTCGGCCCTCAGAGGATCGCGAGCCGTCACTTTATGTGATCGCTGCTGGTTAACCCACCACCGAAAACGCTATGCCGCAAATGCCCTATTGAGAATCTGGCTCAATTTCATACCTGCCGGGGGTGTCGCGTGCCGATTCATCCGGGCATGGTCGAACCGCTCGCGGAGCGGACGCGGGACCTGTACGCCGCAGCTGAGGAGCGGCTACTCGGGATCATCGCGCGGCAGCTCGCCGACGGCCTCGAAGCACCCGGTTGGGCCGAGCGGAAGCTCGCCGCCGTCCAGGCGCTCAGGCGCAGCGCGCAGTCCGTCGTCGACGAGTTGGGCCGCGCCGTCGAGCTTGAGGTGTTCAACGCGGTCGCCGAGGCGTACAACGTCGGGCACCGCGCCGCGGTCGCCGAGCTGGGCGCCCTGCCCGACGACGCCCGCCGCCTGGTCGACGAGATCACACCGCAGGCGCAGGCGGCCGACCGCCTCACCGTCGAGGCTGTCGACCGCGTCACCTCGACGCACCGCTCGATTCTGCGGGCCGTCGTCGACGGCTTCCGCGCCGTCGTCGCCGCGGTCACCGCAACGCCTCTGCTCGGACTCGGCACCCGCCGGCAGGCCACACAGGACGCCATGCGCGCGTTCGCGGACCGCGGCATCCGGGCGTTCGTCGACGGCGGCGGCCGCCGCTGGCAGCTCACCAGCTACGCAGAGATGGCCGTACGTACGGCCGTCGGGCGGGCCGCCGTTGAGGCGCACATGCGCACGCTCGGCGAGGCCGGCGTCAAGCTGGTCGTCGTCAGCGACGCGCCGCGCGAGTGCCCGCTCTGCCGCCCGTGGGAAGGCCGCGTTCTGACCCTCACGGGCCCGCCCGGACCGCACACGGTCGAGGTCGAGCACGCCGTCGACGACGGCCGCATGATCCCCGTCCGCGTGGCCGGGTCGCTCGGCGAGGCGCGCCTCGCCGGGCTCCAGCACCCCAACTGCCGGCACTCCGTATCGGCCTACACGCCCGGCATCACGCGCGTTGAGCAGGCCACCAGCGACCCGGAGGGGTACGAGGCCGGGCAGCGTCAGCGCGCCATCGAGCGGCATATCCGCCGGTACAAGCGTCTCGCCGCCGGCGCCGTCACCCCGGAGGCGAAGCGCGCCGCCAACGCCAAGGTGCGGCAGTGGCAGACCGCGATGCGCGACCACCTCGCCGCGCACCCGGACTTGCGGCGGCTGCGCCACCGCGAGCAGCTCGGGGCCGGCAACCTGCCCGAGCCGCGCCGCACCGCGCCGGCCGAGCAGGTCGAGGCCGCCCGCGTACGGTCCGGCGACGCCCTGACCCCGTCGGAGATGAGCGACGACCAGCTCGCCGCCGCCGTGCGCGCCGGCACGCTCGACGAGCGCGCCCTCGCCCGCGCCGCCGCGGAGCTGGACCGCCGCGACCGCGAGCAGCTACTCGCCGCCGTCCGCGACGGCATCACAGCGGGTGACTTGACCGCGTTCGGCGACGACCAGCTCGCCCGCGCCGTGCCCCTGCTCGACACCGAGAGTGACCTCCTGGCCGTCATGGTCGAGATGGACCGGCGCGACCTCGCCGCCCGCCTGCCCGGCGTGCTGCCCGAGCTGGCCCGGCTGTCCGACGACGACCTCGCCGCCCGCGCCCGCGACGCCGACCCCGGCACCCTGGCCATGCTCGCCGCCGAGGCGCACCGCCGCGACCTGCTGCGGGCGCTGTTCCCCGGCGGGCGCCTGCTCGACGACCTGTCGGCGGTGGCCGACGATCACCTCGCGTGGGCGATGCAGTACGCCAACGCGGGCGAACTCGACCGCATCGCCGCCGAGATGGACCGCCGCGACGCCGTCGACCTCCCGCAGCCGGCCGACAGCGGCGACGCGGTGCTCGACCTGCTCGCCGACCGCCAGGCCCTCGCCGACGCCATGGCGCCGGCGCCCGACCCCGTGGGGTGGGGCGCGTACGCCGACGATGACGTGTGGGCCGCCGCCGTCGGCGACGACCAGGCCGCGACCGCGCCGCCGGCCGAGGACGAGCAGGAGGAGCGGCGGATCACCCGCCGCGAGGCCCGCGCGCTGTACGACGAGTACGTCTACACGCAGTACCTACGGGCCGAAGAGGACTGCCGCGGCGAGCTGTTGAACCGCCGCGCGGCGGGCGAGGGCATCAACCCCCTTACGCTGTTCTCCGGGCCCGCGCGCGTCGCGCACGCGCGCGCGTCCGACGAGCTGCGCGAGTGGTGGGCCGAGCACGGCCGCATGACACAGGCCGAGTTCATCGAGAAGGCCACCGGTCAGCCGCAGCGATGGGCCGCCGGCGCCCGCAAGAACGAGTCCGACCAGCAGAACCGACGGTAAGGGGACGCGATGGGCACGCGCGAGGACATCACCCGCGCCATCACCGCCGGCCGCGAAGCCGGCGCGCGCGGCGACGACGTGCGCACGTGCCCGTACCCGCGCACGTCGACGCTGCGTACCGCGTGGATTCGCGGCTACGCCGAGCGGCGCCCGCTGGCCTCCCAGGAGGAGACCACCGGCTAACCGCACCCCCAGCACCACCACCCCGACGGGGCCCGCCAGGCGCGGGCCCCGTTTTGCATGCCCCCGCGCAGGGCGCCAGGCGCGCCCCTGCTCCGACTACGGCTCCAGGAGGGCCCCATGTCCACCCCGACCCCCGCAGCCCCGGCAGCGACCGCCCCGACGACTCCCGCGCCGCCCGCGGCCCCGACCGCGCCCGGCACCCCGACGGCGCCGGCACCGACGGCCGCCCCCGCGGCCCCCGCCGCCCCCGCGCCGGTCCCGGCGGCGCCGCCGGCCGCACCGCCCGCCGTCCCGCAGGCGCAGGACGTGGCGAGCCTGCCCGAGTGGGCGCAGACGCTCATCCGCGACACCCGTGCGGAGGCCGCCGGTTACCGCACCCGCGCCGCCGCCGCCGAGCAGGCGCAGCAGCCCCCGGCCCCCGCGCCGGCCGCACCCGCGGCGCCGACGGAGGCCCCCGAGGGCGACGTGTCGCGGCTGCCCCGATGGGCACAGGCGCAGGTGGCCGCCGGGCAGTCCGCCGCCCAGCAACTCGCCATGCAGAGCGCCGTCATCCAGGCCGCGGCCACGGCCGGCGCCGACCTGCCCGCCCTGCTCGACTCCCAGTCGGCCATGGCCGCCCTCGCGACGGTCAACCCCGCCGACGGCGCAGCCGTGCAGGCAGCCATCACCGCGGCCATGCAGGCGAACCCGCGGCTGTCCGCGCAGCCGTCCGGGCCTGCCCGGGGCGGCGTCGACTTCGGCGGCGCCGGCGGAGGCGAGGTCACCCCCGCGCAGTTCGCCGGCATGGACTACGCGGCGCGGGCCGCGCTGTACCAGTCCGACCCCGACACCTACCGGCGCCTCGCCGGTTCCTGACCGCGCCCGGCACCCGCGCCGGGCACCCCAACGCCCGGCCACCGCGCCGGAGAAAGTGAGCAGCCGCCATGGCTCAGACCACCGCAGCCCTGATGATCGTCCCCGAGGTGTGGGGCGACATGGCACAGGCCGAATTCACCGGCCGCGTGCGCGTCGCCGGATCGTCCGCCGTCATCGAGGACAGCACCCTTGAGGGTGCTCCGGGCGACACGATCCACTTTCCCAAGTGGGGCGCGCTCGGCGAGCTGGACGACCTGACCGAGACGACGGCGATGGTGCCGACGGCCATGTCGACCGACGACGCGACGGCGACCATCAAGGAGGTCGGTAAGGCCGTCGAGATCACCGACAAGGCGAGGCTGACCTCCCTGGGCGACCCGGAGGCCGAGGCGCGCCGGCAGTTCGGCGTACTCGCCGCCCGCAAGGTCGACGCCGCCCTGATCGCCCAGGCACAGGCCAACGAGACCGGGCAGGGTGGCGGCACGCCCCTGGCGTTCACCACCGCGACCGGACAGACCAAGTTCACGTGGGCGGGCGCGATGGTCCCGGCCATCGGCCAGTTCGGCGACGAGTGGGAGCCGAACGACTTCGCCGGCCTGTACATCAACTCCGCGCAGCTCGGGGAGGCCATGCTCGACCCGCAGTTCGTCGACGCCGCCAAGCTTGGCACCGGCGAGTCGGCCGCCGCCTCCGGCAGCATCGGCCGCATCGGCGGAGTGTCCGTGTTCGTCACCAACCGCATCGCCGCGGGCAAGTTCCTGCTGATGAAGACCGGCGTTCTGGGCCTGCTCTACAAGCGCCGGCCGCTGGTCGAGGACGGCCGCGACATCCTCGCCCGCTCCACCGTCGTGACCACGACCATGCACTACGCGGTCAAGCGCCTCGACGACCGCGGCGTGTGCGTCGGCACCCTCGCCACCACCTGACCAGGAAGGAGGGCGCCGCGTGCTGCTGCGCCGATACCACCAGAGCGCCGCGACCGACGAGGAGTCGGACACCGCGCCGGACGGCCCGCCCGAGGACGTCGGCACCGAGCCGGCCGCCGTCGAGGACGCCCCGCAGCCCAAGGCCGCGGGGCGTTCGCGTTCCCGCAAGACCAACAAGGAGGGGTGAACGGTGGCCCGGATCTACGCCACGCCTGAGGAGCTGTCGGCGTGGACCGGGCAGCCGGCCCCGCCGGACGCCGAGCGGCTGCTCGCCCGCGCGTCCGAGGACGTCGACGACGCCCTGATGTCCGCCGTGTACGCCACCGACGCCGCGGGCATGCCGACCGATCCGGCCGACCGCCAGGCCCTCGCCGACGCGACGTGCGCTCAGGTCGAGTACCAGCTCGCCGCCGACGACGACGGCACCGGCGCCACCGGCCGCTACGACACCGTACGGATCGGTTCCGTGGAGCTATCCGGCCGGCTCGACATCGCGCCGGCCGCCGGCACCCTCGGCCCCCGCGCGTACCGCGCACTGCGGCGCGCGGGGCTCCTGCCCGGGGTGATCTGGTGAACCTGCCCCGATGGCTCATGCCGCACCGCGTCACGGTGGAGGCGTACGAGGGCACCGGCGCGTACGGGCCCGTCTACTCCGCCCCCGTCACCGTGCGGTGCCTGCTCGACGAGCAGACCCGCATGGTCCGCTCGGCCGCGGGCGACGAGGTGACCTCGACCTCGACGGCATACGCCCCGCTGACCACCACCGCGCCGCCGAAGTCCCGCATCACGCTGCCGGACGGCCGGCGCACCACCGTGATTGCCGCGCTACGCCGCGATGCCGGCGCGCTGCCGGTTCCTGAGCATCTGGAGGTGCAGCTCACGTGACCCGTGCCCGTCTGCGGTTCACCGGCCGCGCCCAGTGGGACGGCGAGGGCCGCCGCGCCGCGGCCCGCGGCGTGCGCCTGGCGACCGAGTACGTGCTCGCCGAGTCCCGCGCTGAGGTCCCCATTGAGGAGGCCACGCTCGAACGCTCCGGTACCGCGAGCGTCGACGAGACGACCCTCACGGCCGCCGTGTCCTACGACACCCCGTACGCCGTCCGGCAGCACGAAGAGATGGACTACCGGCACGACCCGGGACGCAAGGCGAAGTACCTGGAGGACCCGCTCAACGCCTCCCGCGATGTGGTCGCGCGGATCCTCGCGGCCGAGCTGCGCAGGTGGGCCCAGTGAGCTTCACCCGCGACGTGGTCGGCGGACTCGCCGAACTCCTCGCCGCCGCCGGCGTCGGCATCTACCGGCCGACCGGCGTCTACGGCCCGGATGAGACCGGCATCACCGCCGGCGTCATGCCCGAGGCCCCCGACCGCATCGTGTGCCTGACCCCGTATCCGGTCGACGAGGGCGACCTCACGTTCGACGTGATCACCGGCATGCAGGTGCGCATCCGTGGCTCCGGCCCGGATCCCCGACCGGTCGAGGACGTCGCCGACGCCGTGCGCGACCTGCTGCACGGCCGCGAGGGCTACCAGCTCGGCAGCGTGCACGTCGCCCTGTCGTGGCGCCGGTCGCAGGCCCCGCTTGGCCAAGACGCCCAGGGCCGCGCCGAGATCGCCGCGAACTACTACCTCCGGGCCGTCCGGCCCGGCCCGAACCTGTACGAATAGGAGGCCGCGTCATGTCGACGCCCACGCCCACCCCTACGCCCGTGACCGCGCTCGCGCGACGCTGGCGCCTTGAGATCAACATGGGCACCGCCGAGACGCCCGACTGGCAGCTCTGCCCTGGCATCACCGAATTCCAGTGGACGGCCCCGCCGAACCACGAGGACTCCACCAGCTACGACACCGACGGGTGGACGGAGAACACCAAGACCTCGCAGTCCTGGGAAGTGGTCTCCACCTTCAACCGGAAGACCACGAAGGACGCGACCGCGTACTCGGCGGTGCACGAGAAGATCAGGCTTGCCGCGTTCGCCTACGACGACGCGCACGAGGTGCACCTCCGGTTCATGGACCGCAACGGCCTGCCCGAGGCGTACGAGGGCCGCGGCCTGCCCGCCTGGGAGCCGCAGGGCGGCGAGGCCACCGCGCTCGACCAGGTACAGACCACGTTCACCGGCTCCGGGCCTCTGACCCCGATCACCAACCCCCTGACCGGTGGCGGTGCCTGATGGCCACCGCCTTCGAGGCACTGGACAGCCTCCTTGACGATGCGCTGGAGCTGCCCATCAAGGGCAAGCTCTACCGCATCCCAAGCCCGTCCGGCGAGGACGGGCTCAAGGTCCAGCGCATCACGAACCTGGCCGTGCAGATGCTCGCCGGCGGCGAGAGCGTCGACACCGAAATCCTCGACGACGACCTGGAGCACGACCTGTTCCGGCTCTGTCTCGGCCCGGTCTATGACGAGCTGCTGGCCGACGGCGTCGACTGGTCGTGGATTCGCCACGCCGGGAAGACGGCGATGATGTGGATCGTCTCGGGCGTCGAGGACGCCCGCGAGTTCTGGGCGCGGGCCGGCGCCCCTTCTCAGCCGGCCCCGAACCGGGCAGCTCGCCGCGCAGCGAAGCGGACTGGATCGGCCGCGGCGAGCAAGACCCCGCGACGGGGCTCTACGAGTGGTACGAGCGGCCGGAAGGCTACCGCGAGCGCCCCCAAGGCCGCGACGACCTGACGTGGTCCGCGCTGCTGGAGGAATGGCCGCTGATCGAGGCTGACCTGCATCAGGTCTACGGCGTCGACGTCGGTACCGGCATCCTCCGCGAACGGTCGTGGCGGTGGCTGCGGCTGCGCATCCTCGGCCTGCTGTCGGCTGACTCCCGCACCGGCCGCCGCTTCGCTCCACCCCCCGCCCCCGGCACGCCGCAGCACTGACCCTGCCGCGCGCCCCGACCACCGGAACAGGGGGTGCGGCGTGGCTCTCACCGTTGGCGAGCTGGTCGGCTACATCGAGGCCGACGACTCCGGCATGCGCCGCGGCATCGCCCGCACAGAGCGGGGGATGCGCGATCTACAGCGCGACACTGACGGACGGCTGCGCGACATGCGCACGGGGTTCGTCACCGAGGGCGCGGTCATGGGCACGGCGCTGGGCGACGGCGTCACCGCCGGCGGCGAGCGGGCTACCGCGGCGCTGGTCCAAGCGGCCGGCGCCGCCCGGGAACTGGGCGACGTCGACGAACCCCTACGGCGCAGCCTCACCCGCGCCTCCGCCGACGTGGCGCGGTTCGAGCGCGACGCCGGCGGCCGGCTGCGGGATTCCCGCGGCCGATTCGTCGCCGAGGGCTCCGCCTCCGGGCGGGGGTGGAGTAGTCGGCTCATGCGGGGGATGGGCTCCGGGCTGGCATCCGCCGGTGAATCGCTCATGTCCGTTGCGTCCGGCCCGTTGTTCAAGGGCGCGGGTGCCGCCGCGGCGTCGGCGTTCATCGGCGCGTTTGCTGCCATCGGCACGGGGCTGGCCGGCGGGCTCGGCGTGATCGGCCTGTCGTATGCGCTGGTCAAGGACGAACCGAAGGTCAAGAAGGCCGCCGGGCGCTTGGCCGACACCGCGAAGGAGACGTTCAAGTCCGCGGCTAAGCCCATGGTCGAGCCGATCGCCGACGCGGTCGGCGACGTCGAGCAGACCGTCAAGGATCTCGCCCCGGAGATCCGCCGTTCTTTCAAGATCGTTGCCGACAGCGGCATCACCGAGAATCTGACGTCCGGCGTCGACCGCATGGCCAAGAACATGCTTCCGGGCTTCAACTCGATGTTGGAGGACGTCCAACCGGTCTTCGAGGGGTTCGAGGAACTGCTCGCCGACGTCGGCACCGGCATGGGTTCGTTCTTCGAGTCCATGGGCGGCGCCGCCCCGCAGACCAAGCAAGTCCTCATGGACATCGGAACCCTGCTGAAAGGCATTCTGACCTGGGCGGGAATCTATTTCGGCGCCATGTCGCGGCTGTACGGCGTGATCCGCGGCTTCGTCGTCGGCGTGATCAACGTCTTCAAGTGGCTGTACGGCGTCGTCGCCGGGGGGTCCATCCCGGACCTGGTCAACACGGTGGTGCGGTGGCTGGTGTCGCTGCCGGGTCGTGTCCTGGGCGCGCTCTCCGGATTCGCCGGCGCGGTCGCCGGACGCTTCACCGCCATGGGCGGTCGCGTCGTCTCCACCACCCGCGGCGCGGTCTCCGACGTCGTCGGGTTCTTCCGCGGCCTGCCAGGGCGCGCGGCCTCGGCCGCCGGGTCGTTGGCCGGCCGAATCGGGAAGGTCGCGACGTCGGCCGGCGTCCGCTTCGTCGGCACGATCCGCCGTCACGGCAACAACGCCATCGGCTTCGTGCGCGGCCTGCCGGGGCGCGCCAGCTCGGCGGCAAGTGCCCTGCCCGGAGTCCTCGGCACGCTCGCCGGCCGCGCCGGCGGCCGGCTGGTCTCGGGGCTGCGGGACAAGTTCGCCGACGCGGTCGACGTCGCGGAACGGCTCCCGGGCCGCGTCCGCGACGGTGTCGGCGCGGTCGGCTCCCTGCTCTACGAAAAGGGCAAGGACATCGCCCGCGGCCTGTGGAACGGCATCGAATCCATGGGCGGCTGGCTGGCCGACAAGCTCGGCGGGTGGGCGTCCAGCGTCGTGCCGGGCCCCATCGCTGACGCGCTGGGCATCGCCTCGCCGTCCAAGGTGACCGCGGCGCAAGGCCGTTGGATCGCCCGCGGCCTGGTCGTGGGTCTGACCGGTAGCCGTAAGCAGGTCGCCGGTGCCGCGCGCCGGCTGGCTGACATCGTCCGTGACACCCTCGCTCCGGGCCGGCGCCGCTCCGGCGCGCTGGACCGCATCCGGCGCGATACGAGGGACTTGACGCGGCTGGCCGCCCGGCAAGCGGCGGTCGCCGACAGGCTCGCACGGTCCGAGAAGCGCCTGTCTGACCTGCGCCGGTCCCGCGCGCAGCTCTCCTCCACGGTGCGCGGCGCGGTGATGTCGGGCGGGGAGATCACCGGCGACAGTGACGCCGGCCCGGTCACCGCGTCCGCCATCCTGTCGCAGCTCCGCGGAGACGCGGGCGCCGCGGAGAAGTTCCGCCGGGATCTCGTGCGGCTCCGCGCGGCGGGCGTCCGCGGGGATCTGGTCTCCCAGCTCGCACAGGCGGGTGTCGACGGCGGCGGCGCCCAGGCCGCCGCGCTGGCACGGGCCACCCCGGCGCAGATTCGGCAGATCAACCAGCAGCAGAAGCTGCTCAAGTCGGCCGCTGACCGTACCGGGTTGGTGGCCGGACGGGCGATGTACGGCTCCGGTATCGAGGCCGCCCGCGGCCTGGTCCGCGGGCTGCGCTCGCAGGATCGGGCCATTGAGCGGCAAATGCTGTCCATCGCCCGCGCGATGCGCCGATCGATCCGCCGGGCACTGGGCATCCACTCGCCGTCACGGGTCATGGCGCGCGACGTCGGCCGGCACATCCCCGCCGGTCTCGTGCGCGGCATCGACAGCGGCCGGTCGGCGGTCGAGGGCGCCATGTCCTCGCTCGCCACCGTGCCCACCCCCACCACCGCAGGCACCGGCAGCACGCGCAGTGCGGCCGGCGCTTCACCGTCGGCCGGCGGCCTGGTGCGCGTCGTCATCGACGTGACCGGCTCTGACCGGGACCTGGTCCAGATGATCAAACGCCGGGTGCGGGTCGACGGCGGCGGCGTCGTGCAGGTGGCCCTTGGAACGCGATAGAGAGGAGCGGTCGTCATGCCGCGTACGCGACTTGAGATGCGCGTAGGTACGGAATGGGTACCGATCACAGAGGACGCCTACACCCGCGACCCCATCACGATCACCCGCGGCTCACAGTCCGAAGGACAGCCCGGCCCGTCCGAGTGCCGCCTCACCCTCAACAACAAGGACGGCAGGTTCTCACCGCGGAACCCCCGCTCGCCCTACTTCGGACTCATCGGCCGCAACACCCCCGTGCGGCTGTGGGTGCAGGGGCCGGGCCCGTACCTGTGGGTGGGGGGCGCGGGGGATCGGGCGCACGTGGCGGCCGGCCCGGAGCTGGCCGTCGCCGGGGACCTCGATCTGAGGGTCGAGGTCGCGCTCGACCGGCTGCCCAACCGATCCGGCGTGAACGCGCCGCAGGTGACAGAGCTGATGAGCCGCTGGGACGCGAACGGGCGTATGTGGGCCCTTCAGTTGGACAACTACGGCCGCCCGGGGCTGGCGTGGTCGCAGACCGGGTCAGACGTCGGCGAGGGCATCGCCACGGCCCCGCTGCCGTACGCCGCGGGGACGCGGTTCGCGCTGCGGGCCGTGCTCGACGTCGACAACGGCGCCGGCGGGCACGCGGTGACCTTCTACACCGCCCCCAGCCTGGCCGGACCGTGGCAGCAGCTCGGCGAGGTCCGCACGGGCGCCGGCACCACCGGTATCAACACCACCGGCGCGGTTCTGCTGGAGCTGGGGGATTCCAGCGCTCTGGGCGTCGCGCCGGGCGCCGGCCGCTGGTACCGGGCCCAGGTCCTCAACGGCATTGACGGCCCGGCCGTCGCTGCCGCGGACTTCACGACTCTGCCGCCCGGCACGCGCAGCTTCACCGACGCCGCGGGCCGCGACTGGCAGCTCGACGGCGCGGCCGAGGTGACCGACTTCTACCGGCGCTACGTCGGCGAGGCCGCGTCGTGGCCGTCGCGCTGGGCCACGTCCGGCACGGACGTATGGGTGCCGCTGGAAGTCGCCGGCGTGCTGCGCCGACTCGGCCAGGGCAACAAGCCGGTGCAGAGCACGTTGCGCCGGTTCATCCCCTCCCATGACGGACTGCTGGCGTACTGGCCCATGGAGGACGGGCCGACCGCCACGCGCGCAGCCTCCGCGATGGACGGCGGCACCCCGCTGACCGCGTCCGGCATCACCTTCGCCGCGGCCGAGGATCTGCCGTCGTCTGCGGCGCTGCCCACCCTCGGCGACGCCGCGCGGATACGGGCCCCGCTGCCCCGGCTGCCCGCCGACGCGACCGGATGGCGGGTCGAGTGCGTCTACCGCCTCGACGCCATCCCCACCGGCACACAGAAGCCCATGCTTGCCGTCACCACCACCGGCGGGGGCATCTCCCGTGTCATCGGCTCGTACTCGGCCGCAGGGCTCCAGATCGAGGTGTACGACGACGACGGCGCCCTCGCCGGCGGCTTCAACTCGACGGATCCGGCGATCCTGGCCGCCGGCGCACAGGGCTGGTCCCGCCTGATCATGCGCGCCAGGCCCGGCGGACTCGGCACCGAATACTGGATCATCGTCTCCCCCATCGGGCAGAACTCGCAGCTAGGTGTGTTCCACAGCCGGCCCACCCTCACCCGCCCCACGCGCATCGATACCGCGTGGGGGTCGGCTCTGGCCGGGATGCCGCTGGGCCACATCACCTACACCGCCGCGCCGGACAGCAGCGTCCTGGGCGGCGGCGAGGGCGCAGCGGACGCGGCGTACCACGGCGAGACGACCACGGCCCGTATCCGACGCTTCGCCCGCGAGGAAAACCTCCCGATCAGCCCCACCGGCGGGCCGGCGGACGGCACCCCCATGGGCCCCCAGCGCATCGCCGCCGCAATGGAGGTGATCCAGGACGCGGCCGACGTCGACGGCGGCACGCTGGCCGAACTGCGCGACGTCCTCGGCTTGCAGTACCGCACCCGCCGCACCCTCTACAACCAGCCCGCGGCCCTGGTCCTCGACTACCGCGCCGGCGACATCGCCCCGCCGCTCGAACCGGTTGACGACGATCAGCACGTGCGCAACGACCGCACCGTCACGCGCACGGACGGCGGTTCCGGCCGCGCGGTGCTGGAGTCTGGCCCGCTGTCGACCGCGCCGCCGCCGGCAGGCGTGGGCGTCTACGACGACAGCGTCACTCTCAATCTGGCCACCGACGATCAGACCGACGAACACGCCTGGTGGCGGCTGCACCTGGGCACGTGGGATGAGGCCCGATACTCCACGGTGACGCTCCGGCTGCACACCGCTCCGCGCCTCATTCCAGGCGTGCTGTCGCTGGACGTCGGCGATGTCGTCGAGATCAGGAATCTCCCCGAGTGGATGCCGCCCGGCCCGGTCCGGCTGATCGTGGAGGGCTACTCCGAGACCGTGCTCCCGCACACGTGGGAGATCGCCCTCACCTGTACGCCGGCGGGCCCGTGGACCGTCGCCACCCTCGACCCGGCCGCGCTCGGCCACATCGACGGCGACACCAGCACCCTCGCCGGCGCGGTCGCCGAGGACGCCACCGCCGTGCCGATCGCCACCAGCGCCGGCCCGCTGTGGTCCGTCGTCGACGGTCCGTTCGACGTGACCGCCGGCGGCGAGGTCATGACCGTGACCGCACTGGCCGGCAGCAGCTCGCCGCAGACAGCCACCGTCGTACGGGCCGTCAACGGCATCCGCAAACCTCATCCTCCGGGCACCGCCGTGCGCCTGGCACAGCCGGCCGTCGTCGCCCTCTGACCCTCTGGAGACACACCCCGTGGTCAACATCGTGCAACCCGGCCAACAGCTCACCGCCGCCCGCCTGAACGCGGGCTTCATCGTCGGCATGCTCCTGTTCCGTGCCACCCGGGACACCGCGCAGAACATCACCAGCGGGAACAACCCGCTCGGCGCAAACGCCCTCGCCTGGGAAACCATCGAGGTCGACGACCTCGGCGGGTGGGCATCCGCAGCCCCCACCCGTTACACCGCCCGCCTCGCCGGCTGGTACGAGCTGTCCGGCGATGTGGGGTTCGAGAGCAGCACCGCCGGCAGCGTCCGCGGAGTCGCCTGGTACCTCAACGGCTCCTTGATGCAGGCCGGGCACGGGTCCCGTGTCACCGCGACGCCTACGGCCCTTGCCGCGGTTGTCGCTGCCCGCACAGTCAATCTCCCCCTGAACCCGGGTGATTACGTCGAGCTGGTCCCCGTCCAGAACGCGGGCGCCGCTCTCGCCACCACCACCGGCGGCGGGCGCCCCTCCATGAACGTCACTTACAAGCGGCCCTTGACCGGGCCCGGCGGCGCCGTCCTCGCCGCCCCGGCCGCCGCCGGCCGGCCGCTGACGGCCGACACGCAAAAGCAACTCGGCTGACGCCGCCCCTGCCCCTTCCTCGCCCCCGGCACCGCGCCGCGGGGCGTTTCTCATGTCTGGAGACCCCGTGTCCGTCGAGATCATCAGCCGCGCCAAGTGGGGCGCCCGCCCCTGGCAGGGCACCCCATACTCCGTCGCCCTCTCCGAGCGAAGGTCGTTCTTCGTCCACTACCACGGGGACCCGCCGGCGCACGCGACCGGCAAGGCAGTGCCGAAGGACGTCGAGCGCATCCACCTCGGCAACGGCTGGTCCGGCGTCGGCTACAACTTCATGGTCGACCAGAACGGCGCCATCTACGAGGGCCGCGGCTGGGGCCTGGTCGGCGCACACTGCCCCGGCCACAACCGCACCGGCATCGGCGTCTACGTCGCGATCGGCGGCTCCCAGAAGCCGAGCGACGCGGCGCTGCGGTCCGTGCGGGACCTGTACGACGAGGCGTGCCGGCGGACCGACCGCACCCTCGCCAAGCGCGGGCACAAGGACGGATATCCGACGGCGTGCCCCGGCGGCTCCCTGTACGCATGGGTGAAGGCGGGCATGCCCGCCAAGGGCACCCCGCCGGGCAAGGGCAAGCCGGAGGCGAAGGTGGTCGACCTGTCGCGCCTGATCTCCGCGGCCCGCCAGGACCCGCCGAAGGCCGGTACCCCGGTCTCGTACGCCGGCGCCCGCATCGTGGAGAAGGCACTCGCCGCCGAGGGCCTGCTCGCCGCGCGGTACGTCGACGGTCACTTCGGCTCGCAGACCGTCACCGCGTACCGCCGGTGGCAGCAGCGGTGCGGCTACTCCGGCGCCGCCGCCGACGGCATCCCCGGCATCGCCTCTCTGCGCTCCCTCGGCCGCGCGCACGGGTTCACCGTCACCCCCTGACACCCCCTCGCGCCCGCCCGCCGGCCACCGCGCCGCCGGGCGGGCACGCACACGAACAGGAGCACCACCCATGAGCCCGAAGAACCGCCGCGCCGTCCGTACCGCGCTCCAGACGTTCGCCGCGGTCGTCGCGATCGTGCCCGCGCTCGCCGCGGTCGTGGCCGACTCCGACGCCCTCGCCGCCGCTGCGCCGTGGGCCATCACCGCCGCCGCGACGGCCGCGGGCGTCGCCGGCGTCGTCGCCCGCTTCATGTCCGCGCCCGCGTTCGAGTCTCTGCTCGACCGGTTCGGCCTCGGCCTGGTCGACGAGGAGAAGCCCAGCCCGTGACGACCCATCCCTCGCCCTCCGACCCGGCCGCCGTCGCGCTGGAGCTGGAGCGGCTACGCCGGTCCGTCGAGGTGGGGTTCGCCCGCGCCGACGGATCGCTCGCCCTGCTCGTACAGCGCAGCGACGCCACCGAACGGCAGCTCGCCGAGCTGGCCGGCCGCCTCGACACCGTCGACAGCCGCCTCGACACCGTCGAGCGCGGCGAGACCGAACGCCAGAAGCGCGACACGGCCCGCCTCGACGCCGTCGAACGCCGCATGTGGCCGCTTCCGTCCGTGGCCGCCCTGGTCGCCGCGTGCGGCCTCGCCCTCACCCTGTGGCAGCTCGCCACCAGGTAGCAGCAACGCCCCCTGTCCTGGCCACACGGCCGGGGCAGGGGGCGTTTCGTCATGCCCGCCCGCGCACGCGCTACGTGCTCAGTAGATAGCCGAAGTCGTCCAGGACTTCCCGGACTTCCGGCACGTCCTGGTGCCCTTCGAGGCGCCGCAGGACGGCACGGGAGCGGTCAGCCGCCCGTTCGCTGGCGATGTCGGCAGACAGAGCGAGAACCTGCCGGGCCTCGACGGCGGCCTGCTCAGGCTCGTTTGCGTCGACCAGCGCGACCGCGAGCCACGATCGGTACAGGGCGAGTTCGCGGGTGTGGGTGGCGTGGTAGCGGGTGAGTACGTCGGTGAGCAGCGGCACGGCCCGAAGTGGCCGGCGCAGCTCGGTGAACACGCGCGCGTCCATGACCTCCAGCTCTTCCCGGCTCACCCAGTAGGCCCACGACGGAGCGCCGTCGTCCTCGGCGGCCGAAAGCGCGTCGTGCGCGTCGCCGAGCGCCCGCAGGGCCGGCTGTGCCTCCCCTGCCCGGGTGTGGGCCCACGCGATGCGGTCGTAGAACAGCGCGCGCGTCTTGGCGGGTGCGCCGGGCCCGGCCTCCTCAAGGGCGGCCTGCGCCAGGGCGACGCCGTCGTGCTCCCGACCGGTGTTCGCGTGCTGGTACGCCAGGCTGCCGGCGAGGTTGCCGAGTAGGGGGCCGTCCCCGGCCTGGCGGGCGGCAGAGATGCCCAAGGCGTATGTGCGCGCGGCCTCGTCGTACCGGCCGGCGTCGCTGGCGATCCATCCAGTGATCTGGGCAAGCTCGCCGATCTGGACCAGCAACTCGCGGCGGACGTCTTCGCTGTAGGTGCTCTCGCGGTACAACTGCACCGCGGCGCGCAGTTCGCGGAAGGCGGGGGCGAGTAAGTCCCCCCCGGCGAGCACGTCGTCGGCGAGCCTGAGTCCGTGCACGCGGCCAGCGAGACCGGCGACGTCAGCTCGGCCGAGGTGCCGTCCGCAGCGGGCCACAAGCGGCGTCAGGGCGTCGTCTGGGGGCAGCAACTCAGCGAGGACGACGGCGGGCCCCGGAGGCGGGGTGTCGGTCTCGCCGCGGGCATACGCCGCGCCGCGCTCCATCTCGCCCCGCGGCACGCCGAGGGTCTGCGCCAGCGGCGCCAGCCACGCATCCGGTACGCGCCCGCCGCGCTCCCAGCGTGAGACCTCGTTCCGGGTCACGGAGGAGACCCCCGCGGCGAGGCAGAGCTGCGCGGCGACCTGACGCTGACTCAGGCGGGCAGCATGGCGCAGCCGCGCCATGTAGGCGCCGAACTGCTGCCGCCGCTCTCTGCTCACGCTGGCCCCTCCTTCCTTCAGTCTGGCCCCTCCCTGGCCCCCCGTGTGGCTCCTCCCCACGAACGGAGCCACCGATTCGATGAACAGCAGACCCCCGCGACCGCGCGAACGGCCCGGGGGCGTGGCCAACGCTACGAAGGAGCGTCGACATGCGCGAGCCTAGTCCGCCCGTGGTCGAGAAGGAGCCCGCCCGCCCGCTACTGACGCTGCGCGTATCCCGCGACAGTGGCAGGACGTGGGGGGCGGAGAAGCGCTTCTACGACCGGGACTGCACCCCCCCTCTGCTCAACGGCGTCTACCCGCCCTGCCGGTGCCCCCGCTGCCGCGGAGGGAAGTCGTGACCGCCGCCGAGCCGTTCAACTCGCGGCCGGCCACCGCGAGCCTCGGGGAGGCGCCGGACTGGCGCGGCTACCCCGCGACCGCCCCGAAGGGCGCCCCGGTGCGCTACTGCACCCACTGCGGTGAACTCGGCACCGACGAGCGCCCCGTCGAGTCCGTCGGCGAGGCGGGCGAATCCGGCGGAGGGTCCATGGTCTTCGCGCACCCGGGCTGCGGGCCGAAGCCCCGCCCCGCGTCCCCGTCGAGGAGGGAAGCGCACATGACGGACGAGCCAACCCCATGACGCCCGTGCCCGGGGGCGGGAGGTCGCTCTGGAGCCCCCGGGCGCGGGTCGCCCGCCCGGACCCCGCGGGCGCGCGCCAGACGTCCGCCGCCGGCACGGCGGGCGGTCCCCATCGGCCCCGGCCGTGTCTCCCCCGGCACGGCCGGGGCACCCAAGCAGCCCCGACGACGAGCTGCTTGCCGACGTCGCCCGCAGCCCCCAACCACTGGAGAACAAATGTCCTGTTGTGGCCAGCCGATGGTGAAATCGCAGAACGGCCAGACGTACACGTGCCTGTATTGCTGGAACGAGGTACCCGCCCCCGGATAGGCCGAGCCGCACCCGGCGGACTCCCCGGCCCCGGTCGCGGTGCCACCTCCATGACTCCGCTCCGGCCGCCTAACCGCCGCCCTCGCCGCCGGAAACGTCGGCGCGGAGCGGAGGGCGGCCCGGAGCGGGCCACCCGCCGCCCACCCGCCGCCCGGCAAGGCGCGGCATCGTCCTGTCCACCCAACCGAGGGGGAAGTGTGACCACCTACCCGGTATCGCCGAACACCGTCCTTGCCAACGCGCTTTCACACGCTCAGGACGTGCTGACACCTCACGTCCTCGGCTGCACCCCCGAGCGGATCGTGTTCGGTGTCGGGACGCAGATCAACGGGGCGCCGCACATCGGGACGTCGCTCGTCCAGTCCCTCACCTTCGCCACGGCAGCACGGGTCCGCGGCAAGTTCGGCGTGCCGGTCGAGGTGCGGTTCGCCGCGCTGGACAACGCCCCGCACACCATCGTCACGGACCCCTCGACCGGTCACCGGTACATGCGCACCTACGCGCACGCGCTCGGCGAACAGGCCATCGCCGAGCAGATCGACACCCTGTACCGGCCCTTATTCGCCGCGCTCTCTGAGCGCCTGGCCGTGCCGTACGCCGTCGAGACATACAGCGAGCAGCAGGCCACCGAGCACTACCGGCGCACGTGGCTGCGCGTCCTGCCCCGCATGGACGCGGCCCGCTGGTGGCTCGCCCCCTCGGCCGGCGTCGCTCACCTCCGCGTGCCGTGCCCCGCATCGGGGTGCGGCTGGTCCGAGAAGTACGCCCAGCGCACCCACGTACGCGACAGCAGCCGCGACCGCGCCACCGTCACGGCCGAGTGCCTGCATCACGGCGAGTACGAGGTCACCATCGCTCCGGACACCGGCGACGGATACCTCGACCTCGCCACCCTCTACCGGAACCTCGTGAAAGAGCTGTCCCTCGGCGACAAGTACAGCGGCACGCTGTACGTGATGGTCAAGGGCGGCGACTGGGTGTTCGGCTCGCAGCTCGTCGACGGCGCCCTACAGGCCGTCGGCCTCGCCCCGCAGCAGCTCCCCGCCCGCCTGTTCTGCCCCCAAGTCGTCACAGACACCGGCGCGAAGCTGTCCAAGTCCCTCATTCGGGAAGGGCGTGCGCCCTTGCCGGACGGGGCCGCTCCCTGGATGCTCGACACCCGAGAGTGGCCCGGCACGGTAGACGACTACGTCGAGCGCCTGCTCGGCATGACCGAGATCGTGCTCTCAGACCCAAGGCACTTCTTCCGTTCGTACTCGGCCGGCGAAGTCGGCCGGATGATGACCGCACCAACAAGGAGCGTTCCCGCACCATGACCGGAACCACAGCTCGCGTTCACGAGCTGAACCTCTACCGTCGGTATTTCGATCTCGTCGCCGCAGGCAAGAAGTCGACCGAGGTACGGGTCAAGTACCCGCGTCTCGCCGACCTCGCCGCGGGCGACGTGATCCGGTTCCGGATCAAGGGCACCGAGGAAACCGTCGACGTCCGTGTACTCCGCGTCAACGAGTACCCGACCTTCGAGGCCCTGCTCGACGGCGAGGGCCCGGAGAACGTCAACCCGACTGCCTCACGTGAGCAGCAGCTCGCGAACATCCGGAGTATCTACGGCCCCGAGAAGGAAGCACTCGGCGCCCTCGCCATCGGCATCGAACTCATCCCTACCTGAGCACCGCGGGCCCCGCACGACGGGCAGGACCCGGAGCAGCACGGCGACGGCCCCGGCGTCCCTCACGGGATGCCGGGGCCGTTGCTGTCCTTTGTGCGCGGTGTCGTCCGTCACCACGTGGCACGTATTCGAGTCTAAGGCAGGTTGCCCCGACACCCGCACGGCCGGAGCGTGGCCCGGATCACGTCCCGGCCTCCGGCCGGGGCGGCGGGGGCGCGGCGCCGGTGACGTTCGGTTCCGGCGCCCGCACCAGGGGCGTACGGGAACGAAAGGCCCGCCTGCCGGTCGTGCCACCGATGTGGCACGGGAGTGCAACCGGGGCTTCGTAACGTCGTTCGTGAAGCCGCGGCGGGACCCTCACGGCCCCTCACCAGGCGAACGCACACGAGAAACCCCGGGGGAGGCGGCATGCGGATCAGGCGACTCGCGCGTCCCCTCCTGTCCGGGGCCCCGGAGGCGTACCAGCTCGGCGCGCACCTCTTCGCCGCGGCGGTGGCCCATCGCGGTGAAGAGGCCGAGGGCCCGCTCCAGGTAGGGCACCCCTTCGGCCGGGCCGGAGAGGTGGACCAGGGCGAGGCCGATGCCGTCCAGGCACTCCGCCTGCATGTAGGAGGCGCCGGTGCGCTCGCTGACGGCGAGCCCCTCCCGGTAGCTGGCCAGCGAGTCGGCGTACCGGCCGCCGCGCCGCTGGGCCCGGCCGAGGATGCCGAGGGCGGAGGCCCGCGGTACGCCCTCGGGGAGCGTCCGGTGGATCCGCAGCGCCTCCGCGGCATGCCCGATCGCCTCGTCGTGACGGCCGAGGTCGGAGAGGGAGAACGCGATGTTGGCGAGCCCCATGGCCTCCATCTCGTGGATGCCGTGGGTACGGGCCAGCTCGACGGCCTGGGAGAGGTACTCGATCTCCCGGTCCCGTTCGCCCATCTGGGAGTGGAGGACGCCGAGGTTGTTGAGCACCTGGGTCTCGGTGCGCGGGTCGCCGGCGGCGCGGGCGAGGGCCAGCGCCTCGTCGTTGTACGCGGCGGCCTCCGCGAACCGCCGCGTCTCGGCGCAGGCGGCGGCCAGCCGGCGCAGCATGCGCTGGGTGGCGACGCCGTCGTCGAGCGCGCGGGCGGCGGCGAGGCCGAGGCGGTGGAGTTCGAGCCAGTCCTCGTACTGCCGGCGGCGCTGCTGGAGGAACCACAGGGCGTCCGCGAGCTGCCAGGTGCGCTCGTGGTCGCCGAGGCGGGCGGCCAGGGAGGCGGCGTCGCGGAGGGCGGGGTACTCGGCCGCGAGCCAGGCCAGGCCCTCGGCGTCGGTGGCGAACGGGAGCGGGTCGGCCGGGGGTGCTCGATCCGGCGCTCGGGCGGGGGGTAGTGCGCCTGGTGGGGGCGGCCGGCGGCGTCGGCGGCGGCGAGGTAGAAGTCCAGCAGCCGGGCGGTGGCGGCGGCGCGTTCCGCGTCGGGCTCGTCGGCGTGGGCGCGCTGCCGGGCGTAGAGGTGCACCAGGTCGTGCAGGGTGTAGCGGACGGCCAGGACGGCGGTGGGTTCGGGGGACTCCCGGGCTTCCTGGGACACGGGGGTGTCCAGGAGCACGGGGGTCTCCTGGAGGAGGTGGGCGGCGAGCAGCGAGTCCAGCGCCGGCTGCACGGCGGCCACCGTACCCCCCGCCAGGGCGGCCACCGCCGCGGCGGTCGGCTGGGGGCCCGGGTGCAGTCCGAGCAGCCGGAAGACCCGGGCGGCGGCCGGGTCGAGTGCGTCGTACGCGGAGCTGAACGCGGCCGGGACGGCGGCGGCTTCGTCGTCGGCGAGGGACAGGCTGGCCAGCCGCCGCTGCTCGCCGGACAGCTCCGCGACCAGCCAGTCGACGGGGCGCCTGAGATGGGCGAGGAGCCGCGCGGCGGCGATCCGCAGCGCGAGGGGCAGCCGGTCGCAGAGCCGGGCCAGGACGCGGACGGCCTCGTCCTGGCCGCGGGCGCGGTCGGCGCCGACGGTACGGCGCAGCAGGTCCGCGGCGTCGTCCTCGCTGAGCACGTCGAGCGAGAGCTGCCGGGCGTGGTCGATGGCGGCGAGCCCGTCCAGCCGGCGGCGGCTGGTGACCAGGGCTAGCGACCCGGCGGAGCCGGGCAGCAGCGGGCGGACCTGGTGGGCGGAGGCGGCGTTGTCCAGGACGAGCAGCATGCGGCGGTCGGCGAGGAGTGAACGGTAGCGGGCGGCACGCTCGTCCGGGTCGGCCGGCAGGCTCTCGTCGGCCTCGCCGAGGGCCCGCAGGAAGCGGCGCAGCGCCTCGCCCGGGGGTACGGGCTGCGCCTCGTGGCCGCGGAGGTCGATGAAGAGCTGGCCGTCCGGATAGGCGTGGCGCGACCGGTGGGCGGCGTGCACGGCCAGCGCCGTCTTGCCGACTCCCGCGGATCCCGCGAGCACGACCGTACGCGCCTCGGTCTGCGCGGCGCGCAGCCAGTCGAGTTCGGTGCGGCGGCCGGTGAACGCGGGGGCGTCGGCGGGCAGTTCCGCGGGGACCGGGGCGGGTGCCTGCGTGAGGGCGGTGGCCCGTACGGGGGTGGGGAGTTCGTCGCGGAGGACCGCCAGGTGGGTCTGCTCCAGCTCGGGGCCCGGGCCGACGCCGAGTTCCTCGTCGAGCAGCGCGCGGGCGCGGTGGTACCGCTCCAGCGCCTCGGCCTGCCGGCCCGCGCCGTGCAGGGCCCGCATGAGCTGGGCGGTGAACCGCTCGCGCATCGGGTGCCGCGGGACGTGGACGGCCAGTTCGCCGATGGCGTCCTGGTACCGCCCCAGCGCGAGCTGGGCCTCGGCCCACTCCTCGACGGCGACCAGCCGCTCCTCCACGAGCGCGGGCACGACGTCGCGTTGCAGCACCTCGGACCGGATGTCGGCGAGCGGCGCCCCGCGCCACAGCGCGAGCGCCTGGCCCAGCAGCTCCGCGCGCGGGGCCGGCTCGTCGGCGGGCACGCGGCGGGCCCGTTCGGCGAGGGCGCGAAAGCGCAGCAGATCCACGTCGTCCGCCGCGGCGGCCAGCAGATAACCGGGCGGCCGGTGCCGAATGAGCCCCTCGTCCCCCAGGGACCGGCGCAGCCGCCTTACGTACGACCGGACCGTGACGGCCGATCCCGCGCCTTCGCCCCACAGATACCGCCCCAGGGTGTCGACGGACACCGCGCGCCCGGCGTCCAGGAGCAGCCCCGTCAGCAGCACGCGCTGCTGCCCCGCGGGCACCCGTACCTCCCCGGAGCCGTCCGCCCACACCTCGACCGGCCCGAGCACCCGAAACTCCACGGCCGCCATCCCCCGGCCCTCCTGATCACGTCCCGTACGCACCGCGACCGAGCCTAACGCCGTAACAGCGGGCCCCCACGGGGTTCGCCTGCCGTGACGGAGGTCAACGAGGGCGCGGCCGGAGGGTGCTGCGCGAGCCGGGAGGCACGCCGTCAGGCCAGGTCGGACGGCAGGACCGGCTCGCGGAGGAGCTGCCGTACGCGGAGTCGCCGGTCGGGGTGGTCGAGCCACGATTGCAGCAGCCGCCAGCCGTGGAAGTAGCCGAGCACGTACGTGCCCATGGCGGGTGCGCGCAGCGAGCCGAGCGCCCAGGCGGTCTCGGCTTCGGTGAGCAGGGCCCAGCGGGTCAGGTAGGCCGCCAGCTCGGCGTCGGGCCGTCCGCGGGCGGCGAGGTGGGCGGCGTTGCCCCAGGCTCCCCACAGGACGTTGCGGGCGTCGTGGATCGCGGCGAAGTCGCTGCCGTCCGACGGGATCCCCAGCGGGGCGAACACCTGGTCCGTCAGCCATCGCTGTGCTTCGTCGCCGGGGAAGGCGAGCTGCTGGGCATGGAGCCCGAGGCCCTCGCTGACCACGAACGGCGGCGAGATCATGAAGCGGATCGCGTGCTCCGGCCGGTCGGCGAGGTGGGTGGCTTTCAGCAGCGATTCGGCGATGTGCCCGGGGAACCCCTCGTGTGCCACGACGTAGAGCAGGTCGGCTCCGTTGAAGGGCAGGCTGTCGTTGACGTATATCGTGCCGCGGTTGCCGCCCGCGTAGTGCCCTCGGTGCGGGCCGGGGTCCAGCCGGACGTCGACGTCGATCCCGTCGGGCAGGTCCACGAGCGTGCGGGTACGGGCCACGGTCTCGGCGATCGCGCACCGGGCCAGCTCCGGGAGCCGGTCCGCGGGGACGGTGTGGGCCCGCTGCCAGGCGTACAGCCGCTCGGCCAGGGGCCCAGGCCCCGCGGGCAGCGCCGCGGCGAGCCGTGCGTGGGCGGCCTCGAACCGGTCCTCGGGCTGCCAGTCGACCGCCACCCCCAGACACTCGCGTGCGTGCTCGGGAAAGGGGACCTCGGCGCCGTCGAGCTGCCGGGCCGTCGCGCGCATGGCGGTGAGCTGCGCGGCCAGGCAGGCGGCTCGGTGGCCGTCGACCGGGATGTCGCGCAGGAGGATGTCGCACTCCTCGGCCAGCCGGGCCGGCGGAACGGGCTCTTCTGCCGCCACCGCGGCCTGCCAGGCGTCCGGACCGCCGTAGATGAGGGCGCTGCCCCCGCCCGACGCGGCCAACTGCCGGTCGATGCGCAGGGCGAGTTCGGCGTAGGAGCGCAGCCAGTCATCCCCGACTTGAGTCGTCACGACTCAACTATGGCACCCGCCGCGGAAGGCGTGGGTCAGGGGGCTTCGCCGACCAGGGCCGTCTCGGCGCGGAGCGCCCGCAGGGTGTCGAGTTCGCGGTCGATGTCCCGTCGCTTGGCCTCAAGACGCTCGACTTCCTGGGCGAGCAACTGCTCCATCACGCCCGTACGCTCCTCGGGCGGGGCCTCCAGGCACGGCAGCACTTCGTGGATCGTGGCGCTGGACAGGCCGGCGGCGAACAGGTGCTGGATCATGACCACCCGCTCGACCATGGAGCCGTCGAAGTCCCGCCACCCGCCGGGGGTACGCCGGGAACGGATGAGGCCCTGCTCCTCGTAATACCGCAGGGAACGGGTGCTGACGCCGCTCGCGGCGCCCAGCTCGCCGATGCGCATGAGTCCTCCCGTGGCCGTCCGCCGGGGCTCCATTCTTGCACTTGACACCGGTGTGAAGTCCGACGATCGGATGCCGGACTCGGTCACTCATCGCCACGAAGGACAACCGCCATGCACTGGCTCCATCTCGGCCTCGCCGTCGTCTTCGAAATCGCCGTCGCCCTGTCCGCGGGCAAGGCGCAGGGCTTCACCCGGCCCGCCTGGACCGCCGCCACGCTGATCAGCGGCGGCGTCGCCACCTACCTCCTCAGCCGGGCGCTGCTGACCTTCGACGTCGGCGCCGGCTACGCGATCTGGACCTCCGTCGCCGGCGTCGGGATCGTCGTCCTCGGCGTCCTCCTCTTCGGCCAGCGCCTCGGCTGGCGCAAGCTCCTCGGCATCGCCGCCGTCATCGCCGGGGTCGTCGGCCTCCAGCTCAGCGGTGCGGCATGAGCGCCCGCGCGCGGGCGTGGCTCGTACTCCTGCTCGCCGGCGTCTTCGAGGTCGGCTACGCCCTGTCCGTGGGCGGCAGCGAAGGCTTCACGGTGCTCTCGTGGTCGCTCGTCGCCGTCGTCTTCTTCCTGCTGACGCTCTACGCCCTGAGCGTCGCCCTGCGCACCGTCGACGTCGGCATCGGCTACGCGGTGTGGGCGGGGATCGGCGCCGTCGGGGCCGCCCTGCTCAGCCCGGTCTTCTTCGACGAGCCCCTCACCCCCGCCAAGGCCCTCTGGCTCACGGTGATCATCGCGGGGGTCGTCTGGCTCAAGCTCGCCGACGGCCCGGGGAAGACCGAGCGATCCGAGGGGGCCCGGCAACCCGCGACGACTCAGCGAACCGAGCAGACCGAGCAGCCGGGGAAGACCGGGCCGCCCGAGCGGCCCGCCGCCGTGTGACGGCCGCGGTGCGGCCGGCGGCCGGCCTCACTCCGGCCGGCCGCCGAAGTGCCAGTCGTGCACCTCGACCGCGGCGTACGCGTCCGCCGTGAGGACCGCCCGCGCCGCGCCCGCGTCCGGGGCCCGCAGCAGCGCGGCGGTGCCCAGCCACCCGTCCCCGTCGTCCGACAGCAGCGGCCCGTACGCGATCAACTCGTCCCGCTCCCGCGGCAGAGCCAGGTCGGCCGCCTCACCGGCGCCGAGGCCCAGGACGAGGTAGCGGTTGCCGCCCGTGCGCCCGCCGGGGAAGTCCCACATCGTGCGGCCCAGGGCGTTGCGCCAGCGGCGCAGCATCACGTCGCGGTACGCGCCCGCCTGCCAGCCGGGCTCGCCGAAGGCGAACGCGCGGGCGGCGGGCGCGTCCGGCAGGTCCAGGATGTGCACGCTGCCGGTCGGCACCTCGCCGTCGTCGGCCATGGTCGGACCGCGCGCGATCATCTCCGCCGCGTACCCGTCCATGTAGGACCAGTGCTCTTCGAGCAGTTCATAACGCAGCTCCAGCGAGCCGGGCCGGTCCCGGTGGTAGCAGAAGAACTCCATCCCCCCAGTCTGACCACCGGCGACGGCCGTCAGGGCGGCGGGCCCGTGGTCCCGACCGGGCCGGGGCCCCAGGCCGGAGGCTCAGGCGAGGACCGGGAGCACCTCCGTGAGGTCCGCCCGCTCGCCGCTCGCCGCGACCGTCCCCTCCACCAGCGCCGTCCCCCACTCCGTGCGCCCCGTCGCCAGCCGGATCCACGTCAGCGGGTCCGTTTCCACCACGTTCGGCGGCGTGCCCCGGGTGTGGCGGGGGCCCTCGATGCACTGGATCGCCGCGTACGGCGGGATGCGCACCTCCACCGCCGCGCCCGGGGACTTCGCCGCCAGGGCGTCCGCCAGGACGCGGACCGCGGCGGCGACCGCGCCCCGGTCCAGCGGGACGTCGGCGCCGGTGGCGCGGGACAGGTCGTCGCTGTGCACGACGAGTTCGACGAGGCGGGTCACGGTCACGTCGAGCGCGGTCATCGGGCCGAAGCGGTGCGGCAGCAGCCTGTCGGTCCGTACGGCCTCCGGCGCGGCCGCCGCCAGCATCTCCGCCGCCGCGTCCAGCGCGGAGGCGAGCGCCGCCGGCCCCTCCCCGTACGTGGCCGAGACGCGCTCCGCGTCCCGTACGACGCCCGCCGCCAGGTCGTCCGCGGCGCCCGCCGTCGACACCGCCCACCGCGGCAGGTCGACCGCCGCCCGCACCGCCGCCGGCGGCGGCTCGGCGAGCAGCCGCGGCACCGTCTCGATCTCGCCGACGAGATGCGCCAGCAGCAGCCGTACGTCCCAGCCAGGCAGGCCCGACGGCAGCGCGAGCCGGCGCTCGTCCAGCGCGTGCGCCGCGGCGCTCAGCGCGCGCACCTGCGCCGTGAGCGCCGCCCACGTCTTGTCCGGGTCGTACGTACGCGCCCTGCGGGCGCCGCTGCGCTTGGCGGTCGGCATGACAGGAGCGTACGACCGATGTCTGACAACCCGGTCGTGTGCCACCATGCGCGCATGCCTATCGCCGACCGCTACCTCGCAGAAGACGAGTCGCTGGTGTACGTGACCCGCCAGCACTGGACCACGCTGGTCAACGAGTTCCTCGCGCTCTGCGTCATCGCGGTGGCCGCCGGGGCGCTCGTCTGGTGGCTGCCGACGGACGAGGACTGGGGGAAGTACACGAGCTTCGGGGTGCTGGCGGTGGCGGCGATCTTCGCCTGCTACTTCTGGCTCGTCCCGCTGCTGCAGTGGCGCAGCACGATGTACATCCTCACCACCAAGCGCCTGCACAAGCGCAGCGGCTTCCTGTCCAAGTCCGGCCGCAGCATCCCCCTGTCGCGCGTGAACGACGTGTCGTTCCGGGCCAACCTGTGGGAGCGGATCATGCGCTACGGGACCCTCAACGTGCAGTCCGCGTCCGAGCAGGGCGTGATGACGCTCCGGCACGTACCGGACCCGGAGGGGCTGAAGGCCGAGATCTACCGCGCCGTGGACGCCCTCGGGGGCGGGTCGGAGCCTGCGCGCTGACCCCGCCCCCGTAGCGGACGGCCCCTGACTCAGGCGAACAGCTCCGGGATCGTCCGCTCGTACGTCTCCCGCAGCTCCGCCAGCGGCAGCGTGAACTGCCCCTGCAGCTCCACCGCGTCCCCGTCGACCACGCCGATCCGGGTCGCCGGCAGCCCGCGCGCGCCGCACATGTCCGTGAACCGCATCTCCTCGCTCCGCGGCACCGCCACCACCGCGCGGCCCTGCGACTCCGAGAACAGGAAGACCGCGGGATCCGTCCCCTCCGGCACCACCAGGCGCGCGCCGTGGCCGCCCTTCAGGCAGGACTCGGCCACCGCCTGCACCAGCCCGCCGTCCGACAGGTCGTGCGCCGCGTCGATCATGCCGTCGCGCGACGCGGAGATCAGGATCTCGGCGAGCAGCCGCTCCCGCTCCAGGTCGACCGCCGGCGGCAGCCCGCCGAGGTGGTCGTGGACCACCTGCGACCAGGCCGAGCCGCCCAGCTCCTCCTTCGTCTCGCCGAGGAGGTACAGCAGTTGGCCCTCCTGGGCGAACGCCATCGGGGTGCGCCGCGCCACGTCGTCGATCACGCCGAGCACACCGACGACCGGCGTCGGGTGGATCGGCTGGTCGCCGGTCTGGTTGTAGAGGGAGACGTTGCCGCCGGTGACCGGGGTGCCCAGGGTGCGGCAGGCGTCGGCCAGGCCGCGGCACGCCTCGGCGAACTGCCACATGCCCGCCGGGTCCTCGGGCGAGGGGAAGTTGAGGCAGTCGGTGACGGCGAGCGGGCGGGCACCGGTGGCGGCGACGTTGCGGTACGACTCCGCCAGCGCCAGTTGCGCGCCCGCGTACGGGTCGAGCTTGGCGTACCGGCCGTTGCCGTCGGTGGCCAGCGCGACGCCGAGGCCGGTCTCCTCGTCGATCCGGATCATGCCGGAGTCCTCGGGCTGCGCCAGGACGGTGTTGCCGAGGACGAAGCGGTCGTACTGCGAGGTGATCCACGACTTGTCCGCCTGGTTCGGCGAGCCGACGAGCCGCAGCACCTGCGCGCGCAGCTCCGCCCCGTCCGCCGGGCGCGGCAGCTTCGCCGCGTCATCGGCCTGGAGGGCGTCGAGCCAGCCGGGGCGGGCCATCGGCCGCTCGTAGACCGGGCCGTCGTGGGCGACGGTGCGCGGGGGTACGTCGACGATCTGCTCGCCGTGCCAGTAGATCTCCAGCCGGTCGCCGTCGGTGACCTCGCCGATGACGGTGGCGGTGACGTCCCACTTCTCGCAGATGGCGAGGAAGCGGTCGACCTTCGCGGGCTCGACCACCGCGCACATCCGCTCCTGCGACTCGCTCATGAGGATCTCCTCGGGCGAGAGCGTCGCGTCGCGCAGCGGTACGACGTCGAGTTCGACGCGCATGCCGCCGGTGCCGTTGGAGGCCAGCTCGGACGTGGCGCAGGAGAGCCCGGCCGCGCCGAGGTCCTGGATGCCGACGACGAGGTCCTCGTGGAACGCCTCCAGGGTGCACTCGATGAGCAGCTTCTCCTGGAACGGGTCGCCGACCTGCACGCTGGGGCGCTTGCTGGGCTTGGCGTCGTCGAAGGTCTCGGAGGCCAGGATGGAGGCGCCGCCGATGCCGTCGCCGCCGGTGCGGGCGCCGTAGAGGATCACCTTGTTGCCGACGCCCGCGGCCTTGGCGAGGTGGATGTCCTCGTGCCGCATGACGCCGACGCAGAGGGCGTTGACCAGCGGGTTGCCCTGGTAGCAGGGGTCGAAGACGACCTCGCCGCCGATGTTGGGCAGGCCGAGGCAGTTGCCGTAGCCGCCGATGCCGGCGACGACGCCGGGCAGCACGCGCTTGGTGTCGGGGTGGTCGGCGGCGCCGAAGCGCAGCGGGTCCATCACGGCGACGGGGCGGGCGCCCATGGCGATGATGTCGCGGACGATGCCGCCGATGCCGGTGGCGGCGCCCTGGTAAGGCTCCACGTACGAGGGGTGGTTGTGCGACTCGACCTTGAACGTGACGGCGTAGCCCTGGCCGACGTCGACGACGCCGGCCTGCTCGCCGATGCCGACGAGAAGGGCGTCGGAGGGCGGGGCCTTGTCGCCGAACTGCTTGAGGTGCACCTTGCTCGATTTGTACGAGCAGTGTTCCGACCACATGACGGAGTACATGGCCAGCTCCGCACCGGTCGGGCGGCGGCCGAGGATCTCGCGGATCTGCTCGTACTCGTTCCGCTTCAGGCCGAGTTCGGCCCAGGGCTGCTCGGTGCGGGGGCTGCCGGAGGCGTGCTTGACGGTATCGAGGGTCACGCTCGCTCGCTCCTTCGCGCGCGGGGGTCCAGTCGGTCGTGGCTCCGGGCGCGAACTCGCTTTCTCGCCGTTCCGGTGTCGAGCGGGGTGCGCGTCATGCGTGGACCAGCCTCTTGAGGATCGAGGTGAAGAAGCCGAGGCCGTCGGTGCGGCCGGTGCCGACGAGGGGTTCGACGGCGTGCTCGGGGTGGGGCATGAGGCCGACGACGTTGCCCGCCTCGTTGGCGATGCCGGCGATGTCGCGCAGCGAGCCGTTGGGGTTGCCGTCGAGGTAGCGGAAGACGACGCGGCCGGTGGCCTCCAGCTCGTCGAGCGTACGGTCGTCCGCGGTGTAACGGCCGTCGATGTTCTTCAACGGAATGTGGATGTCCTGGCCCGCGGCGTACTCGGCGGTCCAGGCGGTGCCGGCGTTCTCCACCCGCAGCTTCTGGTCCCTGCAGATGAAGTGCAGGTGGTTGTTGCGCAACATCGCCCCGGGCAGAAGATGAGTTTCCGTCAGCACCTGGAAGCCGTTGCAGATGCCGAGGACCGGCATACCGGACCTGGCCTGCTCGACCACCGTATCCATCACAGGCGCAAAGCGCGAAATGGCCCCCGCCCGCAGATAGTCGCCGTAACTGAAACCGCCGGGGAGCACGACCGCGTCGACCTGCCGCAGATCCTTGTCCCGGTGCCAGAGCGAGACCGGCTCGGCGCCCGCCAGCCGAACCGCCCGCAGCGCGTCGCGGTCGTCGAGAGATCCCGGAAAGGTGACGACGCCGATACGAGCGGTCACTTCGCCTCTCCCCCGTGCGCGACTTCCTCGACACGTACGGTGAAGTCCTCGATCACGGTGTTCGCAAGGAACGTCTCGGCCATCGTGTTGATCTGCGCGAGGGCGGCGTCGTCGACCGGTCCCTCCACTTCGAGCTCGAAGCGCTTGCCCTGACGGACATCGGCGATCCCGGCGAAGCCGAGGCGCGGCAGCGCGCGCTGCACCGCCTGCCCCTGCGGGTCGAGGATCTCCGGCTTGAGCATGACGTCGACTACGACGCGGGCCACTGGCTACTCCCGGTAAGGGTTGTGAAGAAGCGGTGACGACAGCGTACCTTGCGGACAAATCTACCCGGGTAGATATGGGTCGGGCCGGTTACGGTTCCGCATCGCCCGTGATATCCACTTGGGTAAAGGGCCCAATAAAAGTAGGGTCCGCATTGCGACGTGACACGCGGACCCAATTGCTCGACTTCCGCAACAGAATCCGTCGCGATACAAAGGGAAAGCACTGATCAAATGAGCCGGCGCTCCCGCAGCCCCGGTCTTCCGCGCAGGTCGCGGCGGGCGAGGAAAGCGGCAGGCGCGACCGACGGAAGGACCGGTTTCGTGGCGCAGCGCGTAGTGGTCAGCCTCTTCGACGACATCGACGGCGGAGAAGCGACCGAGACGGTCAACTTCGGACTCGACGGGAAGTCGTACGAGATCGATCTCAATGCCTCGAACGCCAAGAAACTGCGCAGCACGCTGGCGCCCTTCCTGCGGGCCGGGCGGAAGCAGGCCGCGTCAGGGCGGGCGTTCACCCGCACCGACATCGCGCCCAACCCCGCCACCGTGCGCGCCTGGGCCGGGTCGCAGGGCATGGAGGTGCCGGCCAGAGGCCGTATCCCGAAGAAGGTCTACGAGGCGTTCGAAGCCGCCCACTGACGGCGTCCACCGACACCGCGGCCCTCTTCCGGCACTCCCTTCCGGCTCTTCCGACCGGCCTGGCGGCCCCCGCCTCCGCCGTCCGGCGGATCCTCATCCGGCCGTCCGCCGGGCGGTCTTGGCGCCCGTTCACCGGCCCGGCTTGCCATCTGCCCCCCGGGATCGGATAGAGTCTGGACACGCGCTGAGGGGAGACCCCCCGAGGCCACGCGGGTGTAGCTCAGTAGTAGAGCGCCCTCTTTCCAAGAGGGAGGCGCAGTGTGCGATTCCTGTCACCCGCTCCGCCACAGAAGCCCTGTGAGTTCGTGGGGTAGAGTGGAGCACGCGCCGGACGGTGAGAGCTGTTCGGATGCACGCGGACGTGGCTCAGTTGGTAGAGCATCACCTTGCCAAGGTGAGGGTCGCGAGTTCGAATCTCGTCGTCCGCTCAGTTGAGGGCCCCGGCTTCGGCCGGGGCTCTTTTCGTGTTCCCGGAAGTCCTCCGGGAAGCCGGCCGCCATGACATCTGTCATCGCGTCCGATGACAGCGTGCACTGCACCGGCGCCCGCGGCGGCGGAAGTCTGAAGGCATGGTCAGTGCAGAGGAAAACGTGATCAGCGCCACGGGGCTGCGGCGCACGTACGGAGACTTCGAGGCGGTGCGCGGCGTCGACTTCGCCGTCCGCCGGGGCGAGTTGTTCGCCCTGCTGGGTACCAACGGTGCCGGCAAGACCTCCACCGTGGAGTTGCTGGAGGGGCTGGCGGAGCCCAGCGGGGGCAAGGTGCGGGTGCTGGGGCGTGACCCGTACCGCGAGCGCGGGCGGGTGCGCCCGTACACCGGCGTGATGCTCCAGGAGGGTGGGATGCCCTCGCAGCTTACGGTCGCCGAGACGGTACGGATGTGGGCCGGCTGCACGGCGCGGCCGCGGCCCACCGCGGAGGCGCTGGAGCTGGTCGGGCTCGCCGGCCGCCGGGACGTCCGGGTGGCGCACCTCTCCGGCGGCGAGAAGCGCCGGCTCGACCTGGCGCTCGCGCTCCTCGGCCGGCCCGAGGTGCTGTTCCTCGACGAACCGACCACCGGGCTCGACGCCGAGGGGCGGCACGCGACGTGGGACCTGGTGCGCGAACTGCGCGCCGACGGGACGACGGTGCTGCTCACCACGCACTACCTGGAGGAGGCCGAGGAGCTGGCGGACCGGCTGGCGATCATGGCGGGCGGGCAGATCGCCGCGGCCGGCACCGTCGAGGAGATCGTCGGCGCGCACCCGGCGACCGTCTCGTTCCGGCTGCCCACCGGATGGCTGCCGGGCGACCTGCCGCCGCTGCCGCCGCTGGGCGTGACGGGGCACGAGCTGGCGGGGACGAGCGTACGGCTGCGTACGGGCGCGCTGCAGCGGACGCTGACAGGGCTGCTGCTGTGGGCCCAGGACAACGGCGTGGAGCTGGCCGGTCTTGACGCCAGGTCGGCGTCGCTGGAGGAGGCGTTCCTGAAGATCGCGGGCGCCGCGGTGGACGACCGGCGGCGCGGCAAGAGCGCCCCGTCCGCGAAGCGCACCGCCGACGTGGTCCGTGCCGACGAGAGGAACGCCCGATGACCGCCACCACCGCCGCCACCCCGGCGGCGCACCTCGACGACCGTGCCGCCGACGTCCCAGGACCGCTCGCCCGGCTGGCCTCGATCGGCCGCGCCGAGCTGACCCTGATGTGGCGCAGCAAGCTCGTCCTCTTCGGCGCCCTGGTCACCCCGGCGGGCTTCGCGTTCGCCACCCGGTCCGCCGTCGAGGAGATGGACCTGTCCGACACCGGCCTCACCGCGGCCACCGTCGTGCTGCCGAGCGCCGTCGTCTTCGCGCTGATCTTCGTCGTGTACGCGAACCTCGTCATCGTCTACGTCGCCCGCCGCGAGGAACTGGTGCTCAAGCGGCTGCGCACCGGCCTGCTCACCGACCGCGAGCTGCTCGCCGGCGCCGCGCTGCCCGCCCTGTGCGTCGCGCTGGCGCAGTGCCTGGTGCTGGCCGTCGCCGTGAGCCTGGCGATGGACTCGCCGGCGCCCGAGGCGCCGCATCTGGCGGCGCTGGGGGTGCTCCTGGGGATGGCGATGCTGACGGTGCTGGCCGCGGCGACCGCGGCGGTGACGAAGTCGGCGGAGAGCGCGCAGTTGACGAGCATGCCGCTGCTGCTGGTGTCGATGTTCGGGTCGGGGCTGTTCGTGCCGTTCGAGGTGCTGCCGGACTCGGTCGCGGAGGTGGCACAGCGGCTGCCGCTGTCGCCGGTGGTGGAGCTGGTGCGCGGCGGCTGGACCGGGGAGCTGGGCGGCGGCGCGGTCGTCGAGGCGCTCGTGGTGGCGGCGGCGTGGATCGCGGCGGGAGCGTGGGCGGTGCGGCGGTGGTTCCGGTGGGAGCCGCGCGGGTGAGGGGGGTGCGGGCGGCCGTGCGGCCGCCGGGGGCGGTGGGCGTACGGTACGGCCGTACGCGGCGATCACACCGAGCGGGGCAGCCGGAGCATGCGGAGCGGAGGGGGCGTACGAGATGACCGAGCCGGACGCGGGCACGGGTCCCGGCACGTATCCGGTCCCGGGCGCGGCCCCGCGACCGGGAGCGGGAGGCGGCGTGCTCCGCTGGCTGCACCGCGCCCGGCGCATGAGCGGGCGCGAGCGCTGGCGCCGCTACACCGTCTCCACCATGTACTTCCTCGCGCTCTTCGAGGCCGTGCTGATCGGTGTCTGGCTCGACAACACCCGCGACGACATGGGCCCGGCGCCGTTCGCCATCGTTTTCGTGCTGCTCCTCGGGCACCTCACGATGCAGATCAAGCTCTCCCTGTCCGCCCCGTTCCTCGGCGCCGCGGGACCCACCGGGCGGCTGCTCGCCCTGCACCTCGCCGTCGTCTCGGCGCTGCTGGCCGCCGCCCTCGCGCTGCGCGCGGCGGACCGGCTGGACCCGACGGAGCTGGGGCCGTTCCTCGTATGGGTGCTGATGTTCGCCGCCGGGCCCCTGGTGCTGGCGCTGCCGCTGCGCCGCGGCGGGGTGGTCGTCGCGGGGCTGTGCGCCGCGACGCTGCTGGCCGCGCTGGTGATCGGGCCGCGCGAGAACTGGCTGCTGACCACCGCGATCACCACGGCGCTCGGCGCGCCGTTCATAGGGATCACGTACCGCGCCTCGGCGTGGGGCGTGAAGCTCGTCGACGAACTCGACGACGCCCGCGCCGTGCAGGCCCGGCTGGCCGTCGCCGAGGAGCGGCTGCGCTTCGGCCGCGACCTGCACGACGTCCTGGGGCGCAACCTCGCCGTCATGGCGCTCAAGAGCGAGCTGGCCGTCCAACTGGCGCAGCGCGGCAGGCCCGAGGCCGCGGACCAGATGGCGGAGGTGCAGCGCGTCGCGCAGGAGTCGCAGCGCGAGATCCGCGCGGTCGTACGGGGCTACCGCGCCGCCGACCTGCACGCCGAGCTGGCCGGCGCCCGCGCGGTGCTGCGCGCGGCCGGGGTCGACTGCGAGGTGGACGACACGGACCTGACGGCTCCGGGCCGCCGCGGAGAGGTGCCGGAGCGGGTGCAGTCGGCGCTGGCGTGGGTGGTCCGCGAGGGGACGACGAACGTGCTGCGGCACGCGGACGCCCGCATGTGCACGGTGTCGCTGCGGGTCGCGGACGGCGGCGCGCAACTCGTCATGGACAACGACGGCGCCCCCGACGCCGAACCCGGCACCCCCGCCGACGGCGCCGGGCTCACCGGGCTGCGCGAGCGGCTGGCGGCCGTCGGCGGCACGCTGAGCGCACAGCGCAGGACCGGCGGGCGGTTCCGGCTGGCCGCGCGTATCGACCTGGAGGCGTCGTGATCCGAGTCCTGCTCGCCGACGACGAGCACCTGATCCGCGGCGCGCTGGCCGCGCTGCTGGCGCTGGAGGACGACCTGACCGTCGTCGCCGAGGCGGCGGGCGGCGACGAAGCGCTGGCCATGGCCCGCGCCCACCAGCCGGACGTCGCCGTACTCGACCTGCAGATGCCGGGGCTCGACGGCGTCGCCGTGGCGGCCTCGCTGCGTACGGCTGCACCCGGCTGCGCGGCGATGATCGTCACCAGCCACGGCCGCCCGGGCGCGCTGAAGCAGGCGCTGTCCGCGGGGGTGCGGGGCTTCGTACCCAAGACGGTCTCGGCGCAGCGGCTGGCGGAGGTGATCCGCACGGTGCACGCGGGCGGCCGGTACGTCGACCCGGAGCTGGCGGCGGACGCCATCGCGGCGGGCGACTCCCCGCTGACGCCGCGGGAGGCGGAGGTCCTGGAGCTGGCGGCGGACGGCGCCCCGGTCTCGGACATCGCCCGCCGCGCGTCGCTGACACCGGGGACGGTACGGAACTACCTGTCGTCGGCGATGACGAAGCTCAACGCGGAGAACCGCCACGCGGCGGCGCGTATGGCGAGGGAGCGCGGCTGGCTGTGAGGGGGCGGACCGGCCGGATCAGGCCGGTCCGCGGCACGCGTGCGCGGGTATAGTGGGCTGCCGGCCCATGGGCGCGCGGACGTAGCTCAGTTGGTAGAGCACCACCTTGCCAAGGTGGGGGTCGCGAGTTCGAGTCTCGTCGTCCGCTCCACGCACCGCCGCACCGGCCGCTCCGCGCCTTCCGGCGGCACAACACGCAAGACCCCCGGCGCTGCCCGGGGCCCCGCCCCTTTCTGTGCCAGGATCAGGGGTGCCATGACTGCGACCACAGCAAGTACCGCATCCGCGCCCGCCTCGGCCGGCGCCGCACCCGCGTCTGCGCCCGAGCCCGCGGCGCTGCACGGGCCAGTCCTCCAGTGGTTCCACGAGCACGCCCGCGACCTGCCGTGGCGCCGGCCGGAAGCCGGCCCCTGGGGCGTCATGGTCAGCGAGTTCATGCTGCAGCAGACGCCGGTGAGCCGCGTGCTCCCCGTCTACACGCAGTGGCTGAAGCGCTGGCCCCGCCCCGCCGACCTGGCCGCCGAGGCGCCCGGTGAGGCCGTCCGCGCCTGGGGCCGGCTCGGCTACCCGCGCCGTGCGCTGCGGCTGCACGCCGCCGCCACCGCGATAAAGGAGCGGCACAACGGCGACGTGCCCAAGCGGCACGCGCAGCTCCTCGCGCTGCCCGGCATCGGCGAGTACACGGCCGCCGCCGTGGCCTCCTTCGCGTACGGGCAGCGGCACGCCGTGCTCGACACCAACGTCCGCCGGGTCTACGCCCGGCTGGTCGGCGGCACCGAGTTCCCGCCCGGCGCGACGACCGCCGTGGAGCGCCGCGTCGCGCGCGAGCTGCTGCCGGAGGAGGACGCCGAGGCGGCCCGCTGGGGCGCCGCGACGATGGAGCTGGGCGCGCTCGTCTGTACGGCCCGCAAGCCCGAGTGCGGCAACTGCCCGGTGGCGACGCTCTGCGCCTGGCGGCTCGCGGGTCACCCGGCGCACGCGGGCCCGCCGCGCCGTACGCAGACGTACGCCGGCACGGACCGGCAGGTGCGCGGCCGGCTGCTGGCCGTGCTGCGGGACGCGGACGGGCCGGTGCCGCAGCAGCGGCTGGACGCCGTGTGGCACGAGCCGGTGCAGCGGGCGCGGGCGCTGGACAGTCTGGTGTCGGACGGGCTGGTGGAGCCGCTGGCGGACGGGCTGTACCGGCTGCCGCAGGGCTGACGTCCGGGGTGCCAGGCGCCCGCCGCCCACTAGGGCAGCGGCCCGCCGCCCGGCCGCCCGGCACCCGCCCGGCCGGGTATGCCCCGACCGGTCCCGCCGCGGCAGCACCACACGCGTCCGGGCCGCCGCCCGTCCCGTGGTGAGCCGACCCGTCCCGCCGGCGCGTGCAACCCGCCGCCGCATGCCCGCGCCGGAGGCGGCCCCGCGGGGTCAGGCCCAGGGCTTGCTGTGGTCGAGCCCGCCTTCCTGACGCTGCGTCAGCGAGTACCAGTTACCGCTGTCGTCACGGAAGATCGCCTCGATCCCGTACGGCCGCTCCTGCGGCTCCTGGACGAAGTCCACGCCCCGGGCGCGCAGCTTCTCGTACGTCGCCCGGCAGTCGTCCGTGTGGAACGCGCCCGCGCCCAGCACGCCCTTGCTGACGAGGGTGGTCAGCGCCTCCGCCGACTCCGGGTCGAGGCCGGGTCCCGTGGTCCGCATGAGGGCCAGCATGACGTCCGGCTGGCCGGGGACCCCGACCGTGATCCAGCGCATGCCCTCGCCCATCTCGATGTCGTCGCGGATCTCGAAGCCGAGCTTGTCGGCGAAGAAGTCGCGGCTGCGCTCCTGGTCGGTGGTCCAGACGGTGGTGATGGCCAGGTTCGTGATCATGGCGTTCTCCCTGGTGGGGTGGTGCTTCCGTACTGCGGCCACCGTAGGCAGGGGCGGCCTCAGCCCGCTTCCTCAGAGTTGCGCTCCCTGATCCGCGGGTCGAACCCGCCGGCCCAGAGCAGCGCGAAGCAGCCGGGTATGAGCGCGGTCCCGCGGCCCACGTGGGCGTCGCGGTACGCGGTCGGGGAGAGCCCCGTACGCCGCTTGAAGCTGGCGGAGAACGTGCCGAGGGCGGAGAAGCCGACCAGGTGGCAGACCTCGGTGACGGAGAGGTTGCACGTACGCAGCAGGTGCTCGGCGCGCTCCAGCCGGCGGCGCGTCAGATACTGCCCGGGAGTCTCTCCGTAGGCGGCCTTGAAGGCGCGGATGAAGTGGAACCGGGAGTAACCGGCGTGCCTCGCCACCGCGTCCAGGTCGAGGGCCGGGTCGGCCCAGTCGCGGTCCATGGCGTCCTTGGCGCTGCGAAGAGCGCGCAGATCGGGGCGAAGCACTCTTCGAGCATGGCACGCCCCACCGACAACCGCCCCGTCCCCGTACGGCGCCGGCCTTCGGGCCCGTACGCACACAGAAGGGCCGCGCGCCCCCGGCCCGCTACTGCGGGAGGCGCGCGGCCCGTCGTCGGGGCCCCGGTCCGCTCAGACCTTCGCCGGGGCCTCCGCCTCCGCTTGCGCGGAGTCCGGACCGGCGTCCCCGGCCGATCCGGAGTCATCCTTCGCCGGGCCCGCCCCGCGCAGCGGGACCTCCTTGACGAACCACGAGGCGAGGAACGCGAGTGCCGCGATCGCCGCGCCCCAGAGGAAGACCTGGTGGGTGCCGTGGGAGACGGCGTTCAGATACGCCTCCTTGATCTGCGCCGGCAGTTGCTCGATCCGCTCCGGGGTCAACTGCCCGCCGCTGCCCGCCGCCTTCTCGCCCGCGGGACCTGCCTCCTCGGCCATCGTGTCGGCGACCCGGCTGCTGAAGATGGCGCCCATCAGCGCGACGCCGAAGGAGCCGCCGATGGTGCGGGTCAGGGTGATGGTGGAGCTGCCCGCGCCCATGTCCCGCATCTCCAGGCTGTTCTGCCCGACGAGCATCGACATCTGGATCATGAAGCCCAGGCCGGCACCCATCACGGCCATGTAGAGCCCGGAGGTCAGCCGGGAGGTGCCGGTGTCCATCGTGGAGAGCAGGTACATCCCGGCGATCAGGGCGGCGCCGCCGATGATCGGGTAGATCTTGTAGCGCCCCGTCTTGGTCGTGGCCCGGCCGACGAAGAGCGAGACGACCATGACGGGCAGCATCATCGGCAGCAGCAGCAGTCCGGAGTTGGTGGCCGAGGCCCCCTGGACGCTCTGCTGGAACAGCGGCAGGAAGGTCACGCCGCCGAACATCACGAAGCCGACGATGAAGCCGATCACGTTCATCAGCGTGAAGTTGGCGTTGCGGAAGATGCGCAGCGGGATGATCGGCTCGGCCGCACGGGTCTCGGCCCAGCCGAAGGCGGCGAGCGCGGCGGCGCCGAGCACGGCCAGGCCGATGATCTGCGCCGACCCCCAGTCGTACTCTGTACCGCCCCAGGAGGTCACCAGCACCAGTGCCGTCAGCCCGACCGAGAGCAGGGCGGCGCCCGTGTAGTCCACGCGCGCCTTGATGCGCTTCTTCGGCAGGTGCAGCACGGCGGAGATGACGAAGAGGGAGACGGCGCCGAGCGGCAGGTTGATGTAGAAGGCCCAGCGCCAGCCGAGGTGATCGGTGATGGTCCCGCCGACCAGCGGGCCGCCGATGGTGGCGATGCCCATGACGGCGGCCATCATGCCCTGGTAACGGCCGCGTTCGCGGGGCGGTACGAGGTCGCCGATGATCGCCATCACGCCGACGATGAGACCGCCGCCGCCCAGGCCCTGGACCGCGCGGAAGGCGATGAGCTGCCCCATGTCCTGGGCCATGCCGGAGAGGGCGGAGCCGATCAGGAAGAGGACTATCGAGGACATGAAGATGCCCTTGCGGCCGTAGAGGTCGCCGAACTTGCCCCACAGGGGTGTGGAGACGGCGATGGCCAGGGTGTACGCGGTGACCACCCAGGCGAGGTGGTTCAGGCCGCCGAGTTCGCCGACGATCGTGGGCATCGCGGTGCCGACGATCAGGTTGTCGAGCATCGCGAGCATCATGGTGATCATCAGGCCGAGCATGATCACCCTGACGTTCCGCGGCGGTGCTGGGACCGCCTCCTGATCCTTCTCCGCCATGGCCCCTCTCCCTACTTACTTGCCGCCCGGCTAGTGGGTACCATGTGAACGTACGCCGCTACTTGCCGGGCGTCAAGTAAGCATCTGACGGAAGCAGGGATCATGGGCACGACCAGGAGCGACACCCACCAGCGCATTCAGGACGTGGCGCTGGAGCTCTTCGCCGACAAGGGCTACGACAAGACTTCCCTGCGCGAGATCGCCGAACGGCTCGACGTCACCAAGGCCGCGCTGTACTACCACTTCAAGACCAAGGAAGACATCCTCGTCAGCCTGGTCGAGGACCACTTCGGGCGGGTCGACGAGCTGATCGCCTGGGGGCAGTCCCAGCCGGCCACGCTGGAGACCCGGCTGGAGCTGCTGGCGCGCTACAGCGCACTGCTCGCCGGCGGCGACACGCTCTTCCGGTTCATGCAGGAGAACCAGGCGAGCATCCGCGAGCTGAGCCTCGGCGAGACCTTCAAGGCGCGCATGGCCGACATCATCGGGATGCTGCGTGACAAGGACGCCGACCTGCGGGACCAGGCCCGCAGCATCGCCGCGATCTTCACGATGCACGCCGGGATGTTCGCCCTGGACGACGCCAAGGGCGACCCGGAGGAGAAGCGGCTCGCCTGCCTGGAGGTCGCGCAGGAGCTGGTGACGTCCGCGTACAAGGGCTGACCCGCCGGCACCCCGCAGGACCCCCGCGCCGTGCGCCGCAGGGACGTCTCGTACGCGCCTGTATGCGCCGTCCTCCACGCCCTGCCCGTACGCGCCCGGGTGTACCCCGCACGTACACGCAGAGCCGCCCCGGACCGTGTGGTCCGGGGCGGCTCTGTGTCGTGCGCCGGAAGCCGAGCCGCTACGGGCTCACGCCTCCTTGCTCAGGTTCGGGCCCGCGCCGCCGGCGGCGGCGTCGACCGGCGGGGCGTCGGGCAGCGCCGACTTCTCCTCGCCGCGGAAGGTGAACGTCGCGTCGTCACCCTCGCCCTCGGTGTCGACCACCACGATGTGGCCCGGGCGCAGCTCGCCGAAGAGGATCTTCTCCGAGAGCACGTCCTCGATCTCCCGCTGGATCGCGCGGCGCAGCGGCCGGGCGCCCAGCACCGGGTCGAAGCCCCGCTTGGACAGCAGGTCCTTGGCCTCGGTGGAGAGCTCGATGGCCATGTCGCGGTCCTTGAGCCGGTTGTCCAGCTCGGCCAGCCGCAGGTCGACGATCTCGATGATGTCGTCCCTGGTGAGCTGGTGGAAGACCACGATGTCATCCACACGGTTGAGGAACTCGGGACGGAAGTGCTGCTTGAGCTCCTCGCTGACCTTGGACTTCATCCGCTCGTAGCCGGACTTGACGTCGCCCCCGGCGGCGAACCCCAGGCCGAAGCCCTTGGAGATGTCCTTGGTGCCGAGGTTGGTCGTCATGATGATGATCGTGTTCTTGAAGTCCACGACCCGGCCCTGGGAGTCGGTCAGGCGACCGTCCTCCAGGATCTGCAGCAGCGAGTTGAAGATGTCCGGGTGGGCCTTCTCGACCTCGTCGAAGAGGACGACGGAGAACGGCTTCCGGCGCACCTTCTCGGTGAGCTGACCGCCCTCCTCGTACCCGACGTAGCCGGGCGGGGAGCCGAACAGCCGCGAGACGGTGTGCTTCTCGCTGAACTCCGACATGTCGAGCTGGATGAGCGCGTCCTCGTCACCGAAGAGGAACTCCGCCAGCGTCTTCGACAGCTCCGTCTTACCGACGCCGGACGGGCCGGCGAAGATGAACGAACCGCCGGGGCGCTTCGGGTCCTTCAGGCCCGCCCGCGTACGCCGGATGGCCTGGGAGAGCGCCTTGATGGCGTCCTCCTGCCCGATGACGCGCTTGTGCAGCTCGTCCTCCATGCGCAGCAGCCGCGAGGACTCCTCCTCGGTCAGCTTGAAGACCGGGATGCCGGTGGCGGTGGCCAGGACCTCGGCGATGAGCTCCTCGTCCACCTCGGCGACGACGTCCATGTCGCCGGCCTTCCACTCCTTCTCCCGCTGCGCCTTCTGCGCCAGGAGCTGCTTCTCCTTGTCGCGCAGCCCTGCGGCCAGCTCGAAGTCCTGCGAGTCGATCGCGGACTCCTTCTCGCGCCGCACGTCGGCGATCTTCTCGTCGAACTCCCGCAGGTCCGGCGGCGCGGTCATCCGGCGGATGCGCATCCGCGAGCCCGCCTCGTCGATCAGGTCGATCGCCTTGTCCGGCAGGAAGCGGTCGGAGATGTACCGGTCGGCGAGCTGGGCCGCGGCGACCAGCGCGGCGTCCGTGATGGACACCCGGTGGTGCGCCTCGTACCGGTCGCGCAGACCCTTGAGGATCTCGATGGTGTGCTGCAGCGACGGCTCCGCGACCTGGATCGGCTGGAAGCGGCGCTCCAGGGCCGCGTCCTTCTCCAGGTGCTTGCGGTACTCGTCGAGCGTGGTGGCGCCGATGGTCTGCAGCTCGCCGCGGGCCAGCATCGGCTTGAGGATGCTTGCCGCGTCGATCGCGCCCTCGGCGGCCCCCGCGCCCACCAGGGTGTGCAGCTCGTCGATGAACAGGATGATGTCGCCGCGGGTGCGGATCTCCTTGAGCACCTTCTTCAGGCGCTCCTCGAAGTCACCGCGGTAGCGGGAGCCCGCGACCAGGGCGCCGAGGTCCAGGGTGTAGAGGTGCTTGTCCTTCAGCGTCTCGGGCACCTCGCCCTTGACGATGGCCTGCGCCAGGCCCTCGACGACGGCGGTCTTGCCGACGCCGGGCTCGCCGATGAGGACGGGGTTGTTCTTCGTCCGGCGGGACAGCACCTGCATGACCCGCTCGATCTCCTTCTCGCGCCCGATGACCGGGTCGAGCTTGGACTCGCGGGCGGCCTGCGTGAGGTTCCGGCCGAACTGGTCGAGCACCAGGGACGTCGACGGCGTGCCCTCCGCGGGGCCGCCGGCCGTGGCGGTCTCCTTGCCGCCCTGGTAGCCGGAGAGCAGCTGGATGACCTGCTGCCGCACCCGGTTCAGGTCGGCGCCCAGCTTCACGAGGACCTGGGCGGCGACGCCCTCGCCCTCGCGGATCAGGCCGAGCAGGATGTGCTCTGTACCGATGTAGTTGTGACCGAGCTGAAGGGCCTCGCGGAGCGACAGCTCCAGGACCTTCTTCGCCCGGGGCGTGAAGGGGATGTGGCCGGACGGGGCCTGCTGGCCCTGGCCGATGATCTCCTCCACCTGCTGGCGGACCGCCTCGAGCGAGATCCCGAGGCTCTCCAGTGCCTTTGCGGCGACACCCTCACCCTCGTGGATCAGGCCCAGGAGGATGTGCTCGGTGCCGATGTAGTTGTGGTTGAGCATCCGGGCTTCTTCCTGAGCCAGGACGACAACCCGCCGCGCGCGGTCGGTGAACCTCTCGAACATCGTTAATCGCTCCTCAGAGCGGTCAGGCAGATCGGGGACGTTCCCCTCCCTGTCCTTCCGCAGCTTAGTCCCGCAAGCGGGGACCGCTCATTCCAACTGCCGACACCCGGACGCTGACTCCGTCAGTCTCCTGCACCGGGCATCCGACTACTGCTCCAACCCGATGGTGCGAGACGATGTTCCCGCAGGCCAGGCGAATACTCTCAATGCCGCTACGCCCATGGCGAACGCCGCCGCCGGACCCTGCCGAAGCCACCGCTCTCACCAGCACCACTAGCCAAGTCTTACCCGCGCCATGGGCCGTGCGATCAGATTTTCCGGCCTCTTCACTGCGCTGACGGCGAACACGGTGGAACGTCTGCGGACGCTGGTGCGGGGAAGAAGAAGCGCGCTATGCGACCGGGATGACACATGTCGTAACCAACGCGGGTGCGACCCCGTTGCTCACGGTGTGACCGGCCCCGTGATCCCGCGCCAGACCGGCCCGCAGGGCAGGCCCGCCCCGGCGGGCGGAAGCGGCGCGCGCGGCCGGAAAGGAGCGCGTGCGGACGCGGCCGGAGAGACGGCCGGAGAGGTGGCCGCGCGGGGTCCTTCAGCCGGTGTGCTGCCGGCGGGGGCGCTGCGCTGCGACGTACTGGAGATGCCCTCGGAGGCCGGCTGGGCCGTGCTGCGCCGGCGGCCGGCCACGGGGCCGGTGGGGCTGGCCGGCGGCCGGATGCGCTTCCTGATCGCCGAGGGCGGCGCGGCGGAGCTGCCGGGCCTGCTGGACTGGCTGGAGTGGGGCGGTATCCCGCTGGATCTGAGCGCCGCGCCGGCGGCGGTAAGGAGCTGGCCGCCGACGCTGTGGCTGCGCCCGCCCGGCCGGGCGGCGCTGGCGCGGCTCCCCGCGGTGCGGCTGCCCGTGGGCACGGAGGCCGGCCGCGGGGGCGGAGTCGTGGATGGGGAGGGCGTAGGAGATGACGCCGATGGCGTCGAAGACGCCGGCCGCGATGCTGTCGAAATGGATGGGGACAGCGGTTACGCGGACGGCGATGCCGTGCCGGCACGGAACCGGGTTGCGGACCGGCCGGATCTGGTACGGCTGGTGAGCGCGGCGGCGACGGCCTGCCACCGCCTCGCCCTGAACGTCAGCCGTTCGCCTTTTCGTATGCCTCGCGGATGTTCGCCGGAACACGGCCACGCTCGCTGACCTCGTAACCCTGCTCCTTCGCCCACGCGCGGATCTTCGCCGTGTCCTGGCTGCCGGACGCCCCGCCGCGAGAACGCTTCGTGGCGCGGCCACCGGTCCTGCGGCCGCTCTTCACGTACTGCTCCAGAGCGGTGCGCAGCTTTTCCGCGTTGGCAGTCGTGAGGTCGATCTCGTAGGACTTGCCGTCAAGAGCGAACGTCACGGTCTCGTCAGCCTCACCGCCATCGAGATCATCGACGAGAAGGACCTGTACCTTCTGAGCCACCGGGCTTCCCTTTCATCGGAACAATGTGTGCTGGCGAAAGCAAACCGCTTTTCAGCGAAAAACTCAAACCCTGCCGGAGAACTCGCTCAACAATATCTGCGCGATTCGGACATAGCGCCGTCACAGATGCAGCAGCATCCTGCTGTTGCCGAGGGTGTTGGGCTTCACCCGCTCCAGGTCCAGGAACTCGGCAACGCCCTCGTCATACGAGCGCAGTAGCTCACTGTAGACGTCCTGGTCCACCGGAGTCTCGCCGATCTCGACGAAGCCGTGCTTGGCGAAGAAGTCGACTTCGAACGTGAGGCAGAAAATGCGGCTGACACCGAGCCAGCGGGCGGTGTGCAGCAACTTGTCGAGGAGTTGGTGGCCGATGCCGGTGCCCTTGCGGGCCGGATCCACGGCCAGCGTCCGCACCTCGGCGAGGTCCTCCCACATCACGTGCAGCGCCCCGCAGCCGACCACGGCGGCGTCCGTGTCCCGCTCGGCGACCCAGAACTCCTGGATGTCCTCGTAAAGCGTCACGGTGGCTTTGCCGAGAAGGATGTCGCGGTGCACGTAGGGGTCGAGCAGCCGCCGGATGGCCCGCACATCCGAGGTGCGGGCACGCCGGATCGTGACCCCGTAAGAATCGCTGGGCATGGCATGACGCTATCGTCACGCGCTTGCTTCGCCGTCACCGGCTTCGGTGTCACCGGGTGAGTCCAGCGACACGACGCGTAGCGCATCGCGCAGGGCCTCGACCTGGCCCGGCGACATCATGCCGAAGAACGCGACAAGGGCGGCCGCCGGATTGTCGCTGGCGGCCCACGCCTCGTTCATGAGTGCGGCGGAGTAGGCGGCCCGGGTGGAGACCGCTTCATATCGATAGGCGCGGCCTTCGGGGGCGCGCCGCAGCCAGCCCTTCTGGTGGAGGTTGTCCATTACGGTCATGACGGTGGTGTACGCGAGAGAGCGTTCCTGCTGGAGGTCTTCCAGCACTTCCCTGACCGTGACCGGGCGGTTCCACTCCCACACCCGGGTCATGACCGCGTCTTCGAGCTCTCCCAATGGCCGGACCACGCCAGCACAATACCCGTAGGAGCGTGAACAATGGGGCGATTGGGACGGGGAAGGGAGCGGCGGGCGTGGCGATTCGGGCGGCGGAGGCGCGCCCGCCGCCGACGTTAGGGGCCGCTCCGCGTTACTCGGCCGACTTCTGCTTCGCCGCTTCTGCCTGCGCGAATGCGGCGTCGACGGCGGCGTCTTCCTTGGCCTTGTTGGGGCCGCCCTGGTTCTTGACGATCGTCACGATCATCACGGTGAAGGCGATGGCCATGACGGTCGACGGAAGCAGCGCGGAGAGGTAATCCATGAGAGCCATCCATCGTTGCGGGCTACTGGGCGCGGGCGCCGCGGAGGTGCCGCGGCCTCCAGCGTAGCCCGGCGGGGTCGGCGGGTTCTCGGGAGGGGTGGAGGTGCGCCGGGGGCCGGGGCGTACGGGGGCGGAGGTCAGGCCGTACCCGGAGGGCGGGCCGTACGGGCGGAGGTCAGGCCGTACGGGCCGCGTGGGGGCGTAGCAGGTGCTCCGGGGGCCGCGCCGGGCGGCGGCGGGGCGGGAAGACCTCGGCGGGGGTGGGCACCGGCCGGTCCGGGGACGCGGGCTGCCGGTCCGGGGGGTTCTCGCGCGGCGGGCGCTGCGGCTGCTCGCCGGGCTTGCGCGGCTGCCGGTCAGGAGCGGGCTCGGACTCCTCGGAGCCCTGCGCCGCCCGGCGGGCCCTGCCGCCGGGCAGGGCGCGCAGCGCGGGGCGCGGGAAGAGCGGGGACGGCGCGGTGGGCGGTTGCGGCCCCGAGGAGCCTGCCGGGGCCGTCGTGGCCGCAGCCGTCGGCACCTGAGGAGCCGGCGCCTCCGGGCGGCGGCGTGGCGGCACCTGGGCGGCCGTCAGCGCCTCGCAGCGGCGCAGCAGCCGCCGCCGGCGCTCCGCCACCCCCGAGTCCGCCGGCTCGTCGCACAGGGCGCGGAGCGCGGCGATGTCGGCCTGCCGGGGTGCGTAGCCGGTGGCCAGCGCGTCGTGCAGCAGCTCCGCGTAGCCGGAGGCGCTGCCGGGGAGCGCGGCGCGGTAGCGGGCGAGGTCGGCGTTACGGAACAGGCGCATCCGGTCCGTCTCGGCCGCCGCCTCGTCCAACGCCGCGGCCAGCTCCGTGCAGTCCCGTACGACGGCACCGCGCGGGACCGCAGGTGCGGCGGCAGGCTCCGTTCCGTCACCCCTGGCGGGCCTGGGCAGGCCCCAACTCGACTCGATGGCGATGGCCAGCGCGTCACGCACGACGCGGAGCTCGTCGGCGCTGAGCGCCACACCGCCTCGGGAACCGTATGGCGTAGGCATAATCCGACTTTAGGCCCTGAATAGGGCTCATGCCGCGAAGGCGCGCGGAACGGGCTATCGCCGCGGGGCCGGCCGCTGCCGCGTACCCGTCAGGTGGTCGAGACGTTCCGCTCGTAGACCAGGCGGAGGCCGATCAGCGTCAGCCACGGCTCGTGCTCGTCGATCACCGAGGAGTCGGCGAGCATCATCGGCGCCAGCCCGCCGGTCGCGATGACGGTGACCTCGTCCGGGTCGTCGGCCAGCTCCGCCGCCATGCGGTTGACCACGCCGTCGACCTGTCCCGCGAACCCGTAGAGGATGCCGGACTGCATCGCCTCGACCGTGTTCTTGCCGATCACCGAACGCGGCCGGGCCAGTTCGATCTTGCGCAACTGCGCGCCGCGTACGCCCAGCGCCTCCGTCGAGATCTCGATGCCCGGCGCGATGACACCGCCGACGTACTCGCCGCGCTCGCTGACCGCGTCGAACGTCGTCGCCGTGCCGAAGTCGACGACGATGGCCGGGCCGCCGTACAGCTCGGCCGCCGCCAGGGCGTTGATGATGCGGTCGGCGCCGACTTCCTTGGGGTTGTCCATCAGGACGGGTACGCCGGTCTTCACGCCCGGCTCGACGAGCACGGAGGGGACGTCGCCGTAGTAGCGGCGGGTGACCTCGCGCAGTTCGTGCAGCACCGAGGGGACGGTCGAGCAGATGGCGATGCCGTGGATGCCGTCGCCCAGCTCCTCGCCGAGCAGCGGGTGCATCCCCATCAGGCCCTGGAGCAGCACCGCGAGTTCGTCGGCGGTGCGGCGCGCGTCGGTGGAGATGCGCCAGTGCTCGACGATCTCCTCGCCGTCGAAGAGGCCGAGGACGGTGTGGGTGTTCCCGACGTCGATGGTGAGGAGCATCTAGCCGTCGCCCTCCTCGCGCAGGTCGAGGCCGATGTCGAGGATGGGGGTGGAGTGGGTGAGCGCCCCTACGGCCAGGTAGTCGACGCCCGTCTCCGCGTACGCGCGCGCGTTGTCGAGGGTCAGCCGCCCGGAGGACTCCAGCCGGGCACGGCCGGCGACCAGCGCGACGGCCTCCTCGGTCTCCACGGGCGTGAAGTTGTCCAGCAGGATGAGGTCGGCGCCCGCGTCGACGGCCTCGCGCACCTGGTGCAGGGTGTCCGCCTCCACCTCCACGTCCAGGTCCGGGAACTCGGCCCGTACGAGCCGGAACGCCTCGGCCAGGCCGCCCGCCGCGACCACGTGGTTGTCCTTGACCAGCGCCGCGTCCGAGAGCGACATGCGGTGGTTGACGCCGCCGCCGCAGCGCACCGCGTACTTCTCCAGCGCGCGCAGTCCCGGCGTCGTCTTGCGGGTGTCGCGGACCTTCGCCGCGGTGCCCTCCAGGATGTCGGCCCAGGCGCGGGTGGAGGTGGCGATTCCGGACATGCGGCAAAGGAGGTTGAGCGCGCTGCGTTCGGCGGTAAGGAGGTCGCGGGTGCGGGTACGGACCGTCAGCAGCCGCTGTCCGGCCGCGACCAGGTCGCCGTCCTCCGCGTGCCGCTCGACTTCCATGTCGTCGGTGCAGACGACGGACAGCACCGCCTCGGTGACGCGCAGGCCGGCGACCACGCCGGCCTCGCGGGCGGTGAAGTCGCCGGTGGCCACGGCGTCTTCGGGGACGGTGGCGACGGTCGTCACGTCCACGCCGTGGTCGAGGTCCTCCTCGACGGCGAGGTGGGCGACGTCCTCGACGTAGACGGGGTCGAGGCCCGCGTCGACGAGGAGCTGGGCGAGACCGGGGTCCAGGCCGCACTCCAGGGGGTCGTGCCCGTACGCCGCTTCGGCAGCACCGTCGCCTGCCCCGCAGCCGCAGGCGTCGCCGCAGCCCCCCGCGCCGGCGCCGGCGTCCGGGCCGCCGAGGGGCAGGAGCGTCAGCTCCACGGGCTGGGGTCGGTGGGGCTCTGGGGTGCTGCTCACGGGGTCTCCCGGTGGAAGGCGGTGCCGGCCGTGGTCCGGACGGCGAGTGCGGGGTGTGCGGGGGCTTCGGGGCGTACGGGGTCCGCGGGGTCCGCGCGGGCTGCGGGTTCGCGGGGGTGCGCTGGGGTTTCGGGGCTTTCGGGGCGTACGGGATCGGACGTGAGGGTGACGAGGAAGTGGCGGGCCCAGCGGGCGTCGTCGCGGTCGGCGTGGTCCTCGCGCCAGTGCGAGCCGCGGGTCTCGACGCGGCGCCTGGCGCACTCGACGAGGACCTGCGCGACAAGCAGCAGGTTGGTCGCCTCCCAGGTCTCCACGCACGGCGCCGCGGGCGCGGGCCGCGCGGTGTCGCGTATCGCGCGCAGGGCGGATGCGGCCTCGTCCAGGCTGGCGGCGGAGCGCAGGACTCCGGCGCCCGCGGTCATGACGCGCTGGATGTCCGCGCGCGCGTCCTGCGGCAGGAGGGGCATCTCCCGGGGCGGAGTCTTCTCCTCCGGCGCGGCCGGCCGCGCCCGTACGGGCGCGGCCGCGACGTCCGCCGCGATGCGCTCGGCGAAGACCAGGCCCTCCAGGAGGGAGTTGGACGCCAGCCGGTTCGCGCCGTGCACGCCCGTACAGGCCACCTCACCGCACGCGTACAGGCCCGGGACGCTCGTGCGGCCGCGCAGGTCCGTGACGACGCCGCCGGAGGCGTAGTGGGCCGCGGGGGCGACGGGGACGAGGTCGTGGACCGGGTCGAAGCCGTGGGCGCGGCAGGCCGCGAAGATCGTCGGGAAGCGCTGCTTCCACATCTCCGCGCCGAAGTGCCGCCCGTCGAGGTACATGTGGTCGGCGCCCTGTTCGCGCATGCGCCGCGTGATGCCCTTGGCCACGATGTCGCGCGGCGCCAGCTCCGCCAGCTCGTGCTGCCCCACCATGAACCGCACGCCGTCGGCGTCGACGAGGTGGGCGCCCTCGCCCCGTACCGCCTCGGAGACCAGCGGCTGCTGGCCCTCGGCGTCCGGGCCCAGGAACATCACCGTCGGGTGGAACTGCACGAACTCCAGGTCCGACACCTCCGCGCCGGCGCGGAGCGCGAGGGCGACGCCGTCGCCGGTGGAGACCGCCGGGTTGGTGGTCGCGGAGAAGACCTGTCCCATGCCGCCGGTGGCGAGCACCACGGCGGGGGCGTGCACGGCGCCCACGCCGTCGCGCGCGCCCTCGCCCATGACGTGCAACGTGACGCCGGCGGCGCGCCCTTCCGCGTCCTTGATCAGATCGAGTACGAGCGCGTGCTCGACGGTCTCGATGCCCGCCTCGCGCACCGCCTCCACCAGCGCGCGGGAGACCTCCGCGCCGGTCGCGTCGCCGCCCGCGTGGGCGATGCGGCGGCGGTGGTGGCCGCCCTCGCGGGTCAGCTCGATGGCGCCGGTGGCGGGGTCGGTGTCGAAGGCGGCGCCGGTGGCGATGAGGCGGCGTACGGCGGCGGGGCCCTCGGTGACGAGGGTGCGTACGGCGTCCTCGTCGCACAGCCCGGCGCCGGCGACGAGGGTGTCGGCGAGGTGCTGCTCGGGGCTGTCGCCGTCGCCGAGGGCGGCGGCGATGCCGCCCTGGGCCCAGCGGGTGGAGCCGTCGTCGAGAGTGGCCTTGGTGACGACGGTGACCCGCAGGCCCGCCTCGGCGCAGCGCAGCGCGGCGGTGAGGCCGGCGACGCCGGAGCCGACCACGACGACGTCGGTGTCCAGCACCCAGCCGGGGGCGGGGGCGCCGAGCCTTATCGCGGTCATCTGGCACCTCCGAAGGTGAGGCGGACGTTGTCGATGAGGCGGGTGGCGCCGACCCTGGCGGCGACGGCGAGGACGGTCTCGTGGGCGGTGCCGTCCTTCAGTGGCGTGCCGTCCGGTTTCTGTGGCGTGCCGTCCGGGTCCTGCGGCGTACGTGCCATGGCGTCCGTGACCGGGGTGAAGTCCGCGGGGTCCACCAGCGCGGCGTAGTCCAGCTCCAGCGGGGGCGTCAGCGCACCCGCGTCGTGCAGTACGGACTGTGCCGCGGTCAGCGCTTCCGACGGGGTGCCCGCCGCGCCCGCTGCGGCGCGCGCCGCGAACAGCGCGCGGGACAGCGCGAGCGCGGTGCGGCGCTCCGGCGCGGAGAGGTACACGTTGCGGCTGGACAGGGCGAGCCCGTCGGGCTCGCGTACGGTCGGCACGCCGAGGATCCGTACCGGGAAGTTCAGGTCGCGCACCATCCGCGTGATCAGGGCGAGCTGCTGGGCGTCCTTCTGCCCGTACAGCGCCATGTCCGGCCGCGTGAGATGCAGCAGCTTGGCGACGACGGTCAGCACGCCGTCGAAGTGCCCCGGGCGGAACGCGCCCTCCAGCCGCTCCCCCATCGGCCCGGCGCTGACGCGCACTTGCGGCTCGCCGCCCGGATAGACCTCGTCGGCGGACGGCGCGTAGACGACGTCCGCGCCCTCCTTGCCCGCGAGCAGGACGTCGGCGTCGAGGGTGCGGGGGTAGCGGTCCAGGTCCTCGCCGGGGCCGAACTGCAGCGGGTTGACGAAGACGGTCACCACGACCTGCCCGTGCGGGCCGACTTCGGCGCGGGCGGCGCGGACGAGGGCGGCGTGGCCCTCATGCAGCGCGCCCATGGTCATCACCACGGCGCGCGCCGGGCGTTCGGGCGCGGCGCCGGGCGCTTCCGGCGGCTCATGCGCCCCCGGCGGCTCCGGCAGCTCCGCGGCCTGGTGTACGAGTAGAGCGGTCATCGTCGCCGTCCCTCAGCGTCCTCCGTCGGCGAGGACCCCGAGCAGGTCCTCGGCCAGCTCCGGCTTGAGCAGCCCGCCCGCCAGCGCGCGGTCCGCCGTCGCCCGTGCCATCGCGACGTACGCCGGCACGGCCTGGGGGGCGTGCACGCGCAGCTCCGCGATGTGCGCCGCCACGGTGCCCGCGTCGCCGCGCGCGACCGGTCCGGTGAGCGCGGCGTCGCCGCTGCGCAGCGCGTTGTCGAGGGCGGCGCCGAGCAGCGGGCCCAGCATCCGGTCGGGGGCGCCGACGCCGGCCTTGGTCAGCAGCTCCATCGACTGCGCGACCAGCGTGACGAGGTGGTTGGCGCCGATGGCGAGCGCCGCGTGGTACAGCGGCCTGGCCGCCTCCTCCACCCACTCCGGCTCCCCGCCCATCTCCACGACCAGGGCCTCCGCCGCCATACGCAGCTCGCCCGGCGCGGTGACGCCGAAGGAGCAGCCGGCGAGGCGCTGGACGTCGACGGCGGTGCCGGTGAACGTCATCGCGGGGTGCAGCGCGAGCGGCAGCCCGCCCGCGCGGGTGGCGGGCTCCAGCACCGCGGCCCCGTACCGTCCCGAGGTGTGCACGAGCAGTTGCCCGGGGCGTACCGCGCCGGTGCTCGCGAGGCCCTCGACGAGGCCGGGCAGCACGTCGTCGGGCACGGTGAGCAGCACGAGGTCGGCGCGGGCCAGCACCTCGGCGGGCTCGGTGACGGGCACGTCGGGCAGCAGCTCGCCGGCTCGCCTGCGGGCGCCGTCGGAGACGGCGTGCACGGCGACGGGGCGGTGGCCCGCGAGCGCGAGCGCGGCGGCGAGCGGCGGGCCGACCCGGCCGGCGCCGACCACGCCGACGGCGAGCCGGGCGGGCTTCTCCTGCGGCTCGGGGGTGGGGCTGGGGTTCACGTCGCCTTCCGTTCCAGTCCGCTTCGGGTACCGGACGTACGGGTTCATGGTACTGGCGGCCGGGGCGGCTGCCGGTGTGTGTCTGAGCACGGTGTACGGGCACGAGTGCGCCACGCGAGTGGGGCGGCCGGTGCGTAAACCCGGTGTGGCGGGGGCGCGGGGGCGGGCATGATCTGGGCCCATGACGGACGCGGACGACCTCATGACCCGTAGGCGCGCGACGTGGGCGGCGGCCGAGCACACCCTCTCGGCCTCCCTCCCCACCATCTCCGCACGCCTGGCCCGCCTCGCCACCGCCAGGCCCGGCGGCGTCGACCTCGGCCAGCAGGTCGACGTCTACGCCGGCGGGATCGTCGGCGAGCTGGAGGAGCGCACGGCGGAGCTGCTCGGCTGCGAGGACGCGGCGTTCTTCCCCACCGGCACCATGGCGCAACAGGTCGCGCTGCGCTGCTGGGCGGAGCGCACCGGCAGCCGCGTCGTCGCCTCGCACCCGATGGCCCACCTGGAGGTGCACGAGCGGGCGGCGTACGCGGTGGTCACCGGGCTGCGCACGGTGCACCCCACGCGCGCGCCGCGGGTCGCGACCGCGGCGGAGGTACGGGCGCTGGGCGAGCCCTTCGGCACGCTGATGCTGGAGCTGCCGATGCGCGAGCCGGGGTTCGTGCTGCCGGAGTGGGAGGAGCTGGAGGAGGTCGTCGCGGCGGCGCGGGAGCGGGAGGCGGTCGTCCACTTCGACGGCGCCCGGCTGTGGGAGTGCACGATGCACTTCGGGCGCGGGCTGGCGGAGATCGCGGGGCTCGCGGACAGCGTGTACGTCTCGTTCTACAAGTCGCTGGGCGGGCTGTCCGGCGCGGCGCTGGCGGGTCCCGCGGGGTTCGTGGAGGAGGCGCGGGCGTGGCGGCACCGGTACGGCGGCCAGGTGTTCCAGCAGTGGCCGGCGGCGCTGACCGCGCTGGAGGGGTTGCAGCGGGAGCTGCCGCGGCTGCCGTCGTACGTGGCGCACGCGCGGGTCGTCGCCGGGGCGCTGCGGGAGGGGTTCGCAGGGGCAGGGGTGCCGTTCTTCCGCGTGCATCCCGGGGTGCCGCACACGCACCAGTTCCAGGTCTGGCTGCCGTACGGGGCGGAGGCGCTGATGGACGCGGGGACGGCGCTGGCGGAGGAGACGGGGACGTGCCTGTTCCGGATGTGGACGGAGCCGGGGGACCCGCCGGGGCTGTCGGTGACGGAGGTCACGGTGACGGAGCCGGGGCTGGCGTGGTCGGCGGAGGACGTGGCGCGGGAGGCGGCGGCGCTGGTGGAGCGGGTGCGGCGGGTGGAGGCTGCGGGGACCGCGGAGGTTCCAGAGACTGAGGGGGCTGCGGAGACGGAACGTGCCGGCGCGGAGGCCGCGGCCCCCGGCCCGGAGCCCGCCGACCCCGCCGTGTCCAACTGATCGCGGGTGGATGTGGGCCAGGCGGCTCGGGCTCCGTCCAACTGCGCGGCCGTGGGTGAGGGCCCGCGGACCCCGGCGCTGTCAGTCCCGTGCCCGACCATGGATTCATGAGCGTCACCCTCGACATCACCGGCCTGGCCGTCGAGCGCATCGGCTTCACGCCCTCCCCGCTCGCCGAGCTGGGCGCCGCGCTGCACGCGCTCGCCGCGCCCGGGCACCACCCCGGGGCGGCCGAGTGGACGACCGCGACCGCCGCGGCGCTCGACCCCGGGCTCGCGGACCGGCTGAGCGAGGGGGAGTTCCTGTGGAGCGCCGGGCGGGCCGACATCCTGCTGCCCGCCGTGCCGGGAGCGACCCTCGCCGAGGAGTTGGACGCGCTCGATCGGATACCGGACGACAGGTTCGTCACCGCCGCGTTCGAGATCGTCTGCAACCCGGCCTACCAGTACGGTAGCCCGTCGCCGCTCACCGACCCGGTCACCCGCCGGATCGCCGTCGAGCGCGCGGCCGCCCGCGGGCCGCGGCAGGCGGCGTTCGTGGAGCGGATGCTCGCCGACCCCGACGGGTTGCGGGTGTGGCTGCGGCGGCTGTTCGAGGACTGCGCGGAGGCGTTCTTCGACGAGACGTGGGAGCAGGTGCGCCACTCGCTGGCCGCGGACGCCCGGCACAAGACGGACCTGCTGCGGCGCAAGGGCCTGGCCGTGACGCTGGCGGACGTGTCGAACGCCCTGCGGCTCGACGAGGGCGAGGACGGCTCGGTCCGGATCGTCGCGGACAAGCTGACCAACGGCGGTGCGGTCGCGAGCGAGAGCGTGACGTTCCTGCCGACGGCGTTCGGCTGGCCGCACGTGCTGGTGGTGTACGCGCCGGGCTGGCAGCCGGTGATCCAGTACCCCATACCGTCGCCGGACCTGCCCCGGGCGCCGACGCTGGAGACGCTGCAACTGCGGCTCGAAGCGCTCGCGCACCCGGTGCGGCTCCGGTTGTGCCGCACGATCTCGCGGACGCCGACGACGACGGGCGAGCTGGCGGCCGTGCATCAGTTGACGGCGCCGGAGGTCTCCCGGCACCTGGCGGTGCTGAAGAAGGCCGGGCTGGTCGTCACGCGGCGCCGCGGGCGGTACGTGCAGTACGAGCTGTCGCTGCCGGCGGTCGCCCGCCTGGGCGGGTCGCTGCTGGAGGGCCTGCTGCGCTGAGGCGGGTCGCCACCGCGCCGCGGGCGGTCTTCCGTACGCCGTCAGCCTCCGGCCCGTACCAGACCCGTCTCGTAGGCCAGGACCACCGCCTGCACCCTGTCCCGCAGCTCCAACTTCGTGAGGATCCGCCCCACATGTGTCTTCACCGTCGCCTCCGACAGCACCAGTTGCGCCGCGATCTCCCCGTTCGACAGCCCCTGCGCGATCAGCAGCAGCACCTCGCGCTCCCGGTCCGTCAGCCGCTTCAGCTCCGGGTGCGCCCGCTCCCCCGCCGGGGCGGGCATCACGGCCGTGAACCGGTCGATGAGCCGCCGCGTCGTGCTCGGCGCGACGACCGCGTCGCCGCTGTGCACGGCCCGGATCGCGCTCAGCAGGTCGCCGGGCGGCACGTCCTTGAGCATGAAGCCCGACGCTCCGGCCTGCAGCGCGGAGAAGGCGTACTCGTCCAGGTCGAAGGTGGTCAGGATCAGCACCTTCGGCGGCGCCTCCGCCGACTTGTCCGCGCAGATGCGCCGCGTCGCCTCGACGCCGTCGAGGCGCGGCATGCGTACGTCCATGAGCACGACGTCCACCTTCGTGACGGCCAGGAGCTGCACCGCCTCGTCGCCGTCTCCTGCCTCCGCGACGACGTCCATGTCGGGCTGGGCCGCCAGCACCATCCGGAAGCCGGTGCGCAGCAGCGCCTGGTCGTCCACGAGCATGACCCGGATCGTCACGTGAGTCCCTTCTCTCTCATCGGGGCGGCGTGGGCCGCCCCGGGTTCCCGCCTCTGTCCCCGTCCGACGGTAAGCCGCCCGCCGGGCCGTCCGTCGTGCGGCCGGTCAGGCGGCCGTCTTCAGCGGCAGCACCGCGCGTACCCGGAAGCCGCCGCCGGGCCGCGGCCCCGCGTCCAGCTCGCCGCCGGTCATCCCCACGCGCTCGCGCATGCCGATGAGCCCGTGGCCCTGGCCGTCGGCGCCGCCCTCCTCGTACAGCTCGGGCAGCGAGCCGCGGCCGTCGTCCTCGATCAGCACCTGCAGTTCGCCGTCCGCGTACGTCAGCCGCACCGCGGCGCCCGCCTCGGGGCCGCCGTGCTTGCGGGTGTTGGTCAGCGCCTCCTGCACGATGCGGTACGCCGCGAGCTCGATGCTGCTCGGCAGCTCCCGCGGCGAGCCCGCCACCTCGAACGAGACCGTGAGCCCCGCGCCGCGTACCTGCTCGACCAGCTCCGCCAGTTGCTCCACGCCGGGCTGCGGCACGTACTCGCCGCCCGCGCCCGGGTCGCCGGTGCGCAGCACGCCGAGCAGCCGGCGCATCTCCGCCAGCGCCTGCCGGCCGGTGCCGGAGATGGTCGTGAGCGCCTCCTTGGCCTGCTGCGGCGCGGTGTCCAGCACGTACGCGGCGCCGTCGGCCTGCACGACCATGACGGAGACGTTGTGCGCCACCACGTCGTGCAGCTCCCGGGCTATCCGCGCGCGCTCGGCCGCGACGGCGATCCGCGACTGCGTCTCCCGCTCCCGCTCCAGGCGGGCGGCCCGTTCCTCAAGCTGCGCGTAGTAGGCGCGGCGGGTGCGCAGCGAGTCGCCGAGCACCCAGGCGAGCAGGAAGGGAACGGTCAGAAAGGCGAGGCCGACGGCCTGCTGGATGACGTTCTCACTGTCGGCCCGCCACCGCAGTTGGTTGACCACGGGCGCGACGGCGGCGCCGATGAGCGCCAGCCGCGACGCCCAGGGCACGTCGCCTGCGGCGACGGTGAAGATGACGACGAGCATGGCGAAGTTCGCCGGGCCGGGACTCGAATCCACCACGACCTGCACGACGCCGAGCGCGCCGGCGACGAGCAGCATGCGCTCGGGATAGCGGCGGCGCAGGGCGACGACGACGGCGTAGCCGATGCCGATGACCAGCGCGATCGTCCTCGCGATGCCGCTGTGGGGGGCGTGCGGGTTGTCGTCGGGATTGGTCGTGTCCACGGCGATCAGCCAGGCACCGGTCATCAGGACGAGGCAGACAGCCCAGAAGCTGTCGACCAGCGTCGGATGACGGCGGAGGAAATCGTAGACACGTTGCACGTCACCCAGCGTAGGCACGTGCGCGTAAGCGGGAGTCAGTCCGCGGGGCGATCCCTGGCTCATGCATCTACTCCGCAGGGTGGAGGATGCGCTTGTGGAGAACGGTGGGACGGGCGGGCAGGACGCGGGCGCGGAGCCGGGCGCTCGGTCTGCGGCGGGCTCAGCGGCGGCCTCGGGCGGGGGCTCGGCGGCGGGCTCCGGCGCGGGCTCGGGCAGGGGCTCGGCGGCGGGCTCGGGCGCGGGCTCGGGCAGGGGCTCGGGCGCGGGTGGCAGGCTGCGCTGGCGGGAGGCCATGCGGCGGGCGCTGTACGGGCCGGAGGGCTTCTACCGCCGGGGCGGGCCCGGCACCGGGGCGGCGGCGCACTTCCGTACCTCGGTGCACGCGTCGCCGCTGTTCGCGGCGGCGGTGGCGGAGCTGGTGCGGCGGGTGGCGGTCGCGCTGGGGCGGCCGGCGGAGCTGGACGTGGTGGACGTCGGAGCGGGGCGGGGGGAGCTGCTGACGGGGGTGCTGGCGGCGTACGAGGGACCGGGGCGGCTGCGGGCGTACGCGGTGGAGGTCGGCCCGCGGCCGGAGGGGCTGGACGCGCGGATCACGTGGCTGGCGCGGCCGCCGGAGGGTGTGCGGGGGCTGCTCTTCGCCAACGAGTGGCTGGACAACGTGCCGGTGGAGGTCGCGGAGACGGACGAGAGGGGTGTGCCGCGGTACGTGGAGGTCGCGGCGGACGGCACGGAGCGGCTGGGCGCGGAGGTCGGCGGCGCGGACGCGGAGTGGCTGCGCCGCTGGTGGCCGCTGGCGGGTGCGCCACCGGGCAGCCGCGCGGAGATCGGCGCCCCGCGCGACGCGGCGTGGTCGGCGGCGGTCACGACGCTGACCGCCGGCCTGGCGCTGACCGCGGACTACGCCCACACCCGGGCCACCCGCCCCCCGTACGGCACGCTGACGGCGTTCCGCGACGGCCACGAGGTGAGGCCGGTCCCGGACGGAAGCTGCGACGTGACGGCGCACGTGGCGCTGGACGCGGTGGCCGCCGCCCTGTCCGGGGAGGGCGGCTCGGGGCGGGCGGAGGACGGGGTCAGGCCCGGCGAGGGCGATGCCCGGCGACCGGGAGGGACGGGCGGCGGCTCACCCCACGACCCGCCGTCCCACGACCCGCCGTCCGCCGCAGCGCCGGAGCGGGGCAGACCGACGTTGCTGATGTCACAGCGGGAGGCGTTGCGGGGGCTCGGGCTCGACGGGAGCCGGCCGCCCCTGGCGCTGGCGTCGACCGACCCGGCCGGCTACCTGCGGCGGCTCGCCACCGCGGGACAGGCGGCCGAACTCCTCGACCCCGCAGGGCTCGGGGGCTTCTCCTGGCTGGCCCACCACGTGGGCATCGCCCCGGTCCTCCCCTGAGACCGCGGGTCCTGTACGGGCCTCCCGACGCCGCTCCGCGGCCCCACGCCCGTACCGTACGGACCGCCGCCGCGGGCCGCCCGTACCCGTACCGTCGCTATCGCTCCCCTCACCCCTGCCGTCGCGCCTCAGAGCTGCGGCAGCGAGTCCAGCTCCACCTCCGCCCGCGCGACCGCGCGCGCGTCCGCGTCGATCGACCGCCGCAGCGCCTCGTGCAGGCTCGCGGGCGTCAGGACGCCCGCGAAGCGGCCCGTCTCCTCGTCGTCCACCACCGCGATCCACCCGGCGTCGTACTGCAGCATCGTCGCGAACGCCTTCTTCAGGCTCGCCCCCAGCGGCAGCCAGGCGTCCATCCGCCGCGCGTAGTCGGACACCGCGCCGCCCTTGGCGATCTCGTCGGCCGCGACCCACCCGTGCAGCTCGCCGTCGCCGTCCAGCACGACCGCCCAGCGCCCGCCCCCGTCCCGTAGCGCCGCCGCGGCACTGCGCGCGTCGTCGTCGAGCCGGACCACCGGCGGCTGCTCCAGGTCGCCGAGCTCTATCTCGGTCACCGACAGCCGCTTCAGGCCCCGGTCGGCGCCGACGAAGTCGGCCACGTACGGGGTCGCGGGCGCGCCCAGGACGGCCGCCGGCGAGTCGAGCTGCTCGATCTTCCCCTCCCCGAAGACCGCGATGCGGTCGCCGAGCCGTACCGCCTCCTCGATGTCGTGTGTGACGAAAAGCACGGTCTTCCGCATCCGCGCCTGCAGCTTGAGGAACTCGTTCTGCAGGTGCTCGCGCACCACCGGGTCCACCGCCCCGAACGGCTCGTCCATCAGCAGCACCGGCGGGTCCGCCGCCAGCGCCCGCGCCACGCCGACGCGCTGGCGCTGGCCGCCGGAGAGCTGGTCGGGATAGCGGCGGCCGTGCTCGTGCGGGTCGAGGCCGACCAGTTCCAGCAGCTCGGCCGCCCGCTTCAGCCGCTTGTCGCGCGGCGTGCCCAGCAAATGGGGCACGGTGGCCGTGTTGTCGAGGACGTTCTTGTGCGGAAAAAGGCCGACGTTCTGGATGCAGTAGCCGATGTGGCGGCGCAGCTCGACCGGGTCGGTGGCCGTGACGTCCTGCCCGTCGACCTCGATACGGCCGCTGGTCGGCTCGATGAGCCGGTTGACCATCTTCAGGGTGGTGGTTTTACCGCAGCCCGACGGGCCGACAAGCGTCACCAGCTCGCCCTCGGCGACGTCGAACGACAAGTCGTCCACCGCGGTAATCCCATCGGGGTACCGCTTGGTCACGTGCTCGAATCGGATCATGTTTCCTCATTCTGCCCCGCCCTCCCTCTTCCGGTGTCAGTGGCGGGGGGTCTAATAGAGCTGCCTACGGGAAGGAGCGGTGGCGTGAAAGCCTCAGGCTGCCTGGCAGCGAACGAGTGGATCTGCGGTGAATACGTCCGCAGCCGCAGCGACGAGCTCGTCGACGCCACGGTCCAGCACGTCTGGATCACGCTGGCGTCGGTCGGCATCGGCCTGCTGGTTTCCTTCCCGCTGGCCCTGATCGCCCGCCGCTGGCGGGTGCTCACGGGCCCCGTGCTCGGCCTGACGACGGTGCTGTACACGATTCCGTCGCTCGCGATGTTCTCCCTGCTGGTCCCGATCATGGGCATCTCGGCGTCCGTGGTCGTCACCGGCCTCGTCCTCTATTCGCTGACGATCCTCATCCGCAATCTCCTGGCCGGCCTCGATTCCGTACCGGCGGAGACGCGGGAGGCGGCCCGCGGGATGGGGTACGGGCAGACGCGCCTGCTGTTCGCCGTCGAGCTGCCGCTCGCGCTGCCCGCCGTGATGGCCGGGCTGCGGATGGCGACGGTGTCGACGATCGCGATGACGACGGTCGGCGGCATCATCGGCTACGGCGGCCTGGGCAACCTGATCGTCGACGGCATGCGCACCCTGTTCAAGGCGCAGGTGCTGACGGCGTCGGTGCTGTGCGTGCTGCTCGCCGTGCTGGCGGACCTGCTGATCCTGGGCCTGCAGCGGGTGGTGACGCCGTGGACGCGGGCGCAGCGGCGAAGCAGTGGCGGCGGCAGGTTCCGCGCGAGGACCGCCGGGCGGCAGAAGGAGACGGCCTGATGGGCACCATCGCGGACGCGTGGACGTGGCTGACCACGGGGTCGAACTGGTCGGGTCCGACCGGCATCGGCGTGCGCCTGGGCGAGCATCTGTACCTGACGGGCATGTCGCTGGCCATCGCCTGCGCCATCGCGCTGCCGATCGCGTTCTGGCTGGGCCACATCGGCAAGGGCGGCACCCTCGCGATCAACATCTCGAACGTCGGCCGTGCCGTGCCCACGCTCGCGGTGCTCGGCCTGCTCATGCTCACGCCGCTGCGGATGCACGGCGACTGGCCGACGGTCATCGCCCTGGTGCTCTTCGCGGTGCCGCCGCTGCTGACGAACGCGTACGTGGGCATCCGCGAGGCCGACCGGGACGTGGTCGAGGCGGCGCGGGGCATGGGCATGTCCGGGCCGCAGCTGCTGGGCCGGGTGGAGCTGCCGCTGGGCTATCCGCTGGTGATGACCGGCCTCCGGTCGGCGACGGTGCAGGTCGTCGCGACCGCCACGCTGGCGGCCATCGCGGGCGGCGGCGGCCTCGGCCGGATCATCACCGCGGGCTTCCGGACGTACAACACCCCGATGGTGGTCGCCGGCGCCTTCCTGGTGGCCGTGCTGGCCCTGGTGCTGGAGGTCGTGCTCGCCGTCGCCGGGCGGCTGCTCGACCCGATGCGCGGCCGCCACGACGGCCGCCGCGGGCGCGGGCGGCGGACGCCGGGGGACGACCTGGCAGCGCCGGGAACGGAAGGGGCGGACGTAGCTCCGGGGGAACAGAAGCCCGCGCCGGCGTCGCTGTAAGGTTCGGCGTCAGGTCATGCGCAGCGCAGCGCCGTGTCACGTGACGTCGGCGTGCGGATAACGCCGGCATTCTCCTCCGGAAAGAATCAACCGAATCACACGTAATCCAACACCCCTCTCGCAGAGCGATGCCACGAATATCGACTCCCAACGGATGGAGAATCCCTTGATCACCAACCGCGTTCGCGCCCGCGCCGCCGCCTCGGTGCTGGCCGCCGCCGCCCTCACCGCGGGGCTCGCGGCCTGCGGCGGCGACAGCCTGGAGGAAAAGGGCGGCACGGACTCCCCGGACGACGACAAGTCATCCCTGGTGGTGGGCCAGGCCGGGTTCACGGTCTCGACGGTGACCGCCGAGCTGTACTCGGCGATGCTGAAGGACGCCGGCTACGACGTCACGATAAAGAAGCTGGAGAACCGCGAGCTCTACGAGCCGGAGCTGGAGAAGGGCAGCATCGACGTCTTCCCGGAGTACGCCGCGACCCTCGCCGAGTTCCTGAACGCGAAGGAGAACGGCGTAGAGGCTCCCGAGAAGAACCCCGTCGCGTCGAACGACGCCGGTGAAACGGTGACCGCCCTGCGCGAGCTCGCCGAGCCCCGCGGCCTCAAGGTGCTCGACGCGGGCGACGCCCTCGACCAGAACGCCTTCGCCGTCTCCAAGGACTTCGCCGCGGAGAACGACCTCAAGACCCTCAGCGACCTCGGCAAGACCGGCGACGACATCCGCCTCGCGGCGGGCGACGAGTGCCCGGAGCGCCCGTTCTGCGAGCCGGGCCTGGAGAGCACGTACGACATCGACATCACCAAGATCGACCCCCTGGGCGTCGGCACCCCGGCGGCCAAGCAGTCGGTCCAGGACGGCACCAACGAGCTCGTCCTGACGACCACCACGGACGCCACCCTGGACGACTTCGACCTGGTGCTCCTGGAGGACGACAAGGGCCTGCAGAACGCGGACAACATCCTCCCGGTCGTCAACGCCAAGGAGGCGGGCACGAAGGAGATCGCCGCCACGCTGGACAAGCTCACGAAGGTACTCACGACGGAGGACCTGATCGAGCTGAACCGCAAGGTGGACGCGGAGCGGATGAAGCCGGCCGACGCGGCACAGGAGTACCTGGAAGCCAAGAACCTCCTCGGCTCGTAAGGCAACGCATAGACGACTCGTCAGGCGAGCGCTCCCGCCGGGCCGGGGCAGACCGGCCCGGCGGGACCCATAGATGTGTCTGCGGAACGGGCAACCGATCCGGCTCGGGCGGCAACCAACTCACGCGCGCAGCGCACCACCCACCACCCGGGAGTTGGTCGACCATGGCGCCAGGCAAGCCCCGCAGCACCCGCAGTCCCTCGCACGCCCGCGGCAGGCGCACGGCCGCGCTCACCGCCGCATGCCTGACGGCACTCGGCGCCGTGGCCGCCACGCTGACGGTCCAGAGCAGCGCTCATGGCGAGGAGCCCGCGCCCGCGCCGCTGGCGTGCGGAGACGGTTCGTACCACGCGGAGGCGGTGAAGAGCGGCAGCACGTGGACCGCCCGCCGCGGCAGTTCCGTCGTCTACACCGGCGACGACATGCCGTCGGCCATGAGCGCCGCCGTCGGCAGCCTCACCCCGGGTCGTACATCCAAGGAGCGGGTCGTCGTCCACGGCTCCGGCACGATGAGCGCCAACGCCCGCCTCTCCCTCCCCAGCCACACTGCCCTCGACGTCTGCGGCACCATCGACGTCACGGGCTCCGGCTCCGGCGACCGCGCGCCCGTTTACGCCCGCGGCGTCACGGACGTCGAGGTCCAGCACCTCAACGTCACGGGCAACCCGCTCTACGGCATCTTCATGCGCAACGTCACGGACGTCACCCTCGGCCAGATCGACATGCGCCTGTCCGCGGGCCTCGGTATCCGCATCGACAACCACGGCGACACCAGCGTCCCCACCCGCAACGTCGACATCGGCAACGTTTACGTCTCCGGCACGAGCACCCACGCCGTCGAGACATACGGCGTCGACGACCTCACCGTCGGCACGGTCACCGCCCGCGACGTCGGCGGGTCCGGCCTGTTGCTCAACGACACCACCAACGCAACCATCGGCACCGTCGACGCCGTCGGCGCGGGCACGGGCACCGGTTACGCCGCCTTCCGCATGGCCAACCGCAACGGCCGCATCGGCGACAGCTACGGCACCAACATCCGCGTCGGTCGGGTCATCGCCCGCGGCGGGGGCCGCGGCGTCTTCTGCGTCTCCGAGAGCGGCGGCGCGGTCATCGACCGCGTCGACATAGCCGACACCGGCAACAACGCGATCCTGCTGGAGAATTGCTACAACGTCACCATCGCCGGCCAGAGCGGTTCCGTAGCCGGCCCCGGGGACATCCGTATCGCGGCCCGCTCGGAGTTCGCGAACTCCCGGGACATCACGCTGCAGAACCTGACGGTGACGAACTCCGCCATCATCGAGAGCCCGTGCGCCGACAACCTGACCGTGCGCAACGTCCAGTTGGTCAACTCCCGCCAGAACACCTGCTGACGCCGACGCCTACTCCTGGGGCGGGTCGAAACTGACGGTCTGCATGACGATGGCGGTCATCTCGCAGAACTCGCCCCAATAGTCCATGGACGCGGTGTCGAGGGTGAACACGCCGATGTACGGACCGGTGGGAAACGGAACGTGGACCTGGATCTGCCCAGCGCGCAGCTTGGTCTCCTGCCCGTCGGCCGCAAGCTCCGCGGGCACGGTGAACTCCCGTAACGTCACGCAGGAGACGGCGGGCCCGCAGGGCAGGTCGAGCCACCGTACGTCGTTCATCGAATCCCGTACGAGCACTTCCCGCACCCCGGTGGCGGCGGCCTCGGCGGAGGGGTGCCGGCTCTCCACCGCACCCACGTTGAACGCACAATGCGCGACTCCGCCCTCGTCCCGGGCGAAAAGCCCCAACGCCGAGTACTCGTGACCGCAACTCCCCATCAGCTCCCCCATCCCGGCGTAATAGGGCGCGGTGGAGGCCCATAGGGCGTCGTCACCGTTGGGGAAGAGCTCCCGCACGAACCCTTCGGCCAGGGTGGCGCGTTCCTCCGGGGTGGCGGCGATGGGCAGTGGGTGGAAGCCGTGGGGAACGGTGAACCAAATAGGGGGTATCGCGTCGGAGTCGGGCTGAGTCGTAGGCATATGTCACCGATTCAGTCGAGGTCACCGGGCTGCAATGTGGGATGTCCGCCTTCCGGGCTCATCAAGTGGATGCCGTATCCCGCAATACCGTTGACTGGTTCTGCGGGTTCGGACCAGGTCTCGAACAGAAGGTTGCCGCTCGGCCGTCGGGTGACAATGCCGTAGGGGTTCAGGCGGCCTGATCCACCGGATTTACGGTCGGACTCAGCACGACCCGCCAGGTAGGCGTCGATGGCGTTCCGCTGAGGTGAAGTGAGCTGATCGAGCGGAACGAGGGTGGAGGAGAGGTGCCGAAGGATGCGGCCCAAGGCGTTCTCGCTGTACGAGTAGAGGCGGCACCAAGAGTTGTCCGTGAACGTGATCGTAAAGTTCTGATGGCCCTGACTGAACTTCTTGCGCTCCACCCGGGCGATGAACGACCGGTCCACCTCACAAAGAGATGTGTCGCGGGAGGGGTCGTTGTCGGGAAAGCCCACCACTACGAGGCGCACATCGGTGATGATCAAGTGGGTCCGGTAGTTCGCCGGGCGGCGCGCGGGGTCGAGTTGCCAGGGAAGGGTCCTGGCGACCCCACCCTCTTGCGCCCACATGACGGGGAAGTCGTCGACCTCGTTCTCCGGGTCCTCGCTCTTGCCGCGAATCCTGGGTTCACCGAACGGGGACCCCAGAGCCCCCAGGGCGCTGGCGGCCAGGACTACCAGCGTGTGGCCGACGAGGCCCACCTTCCTGGCCGTACTCCGGACGTTCCGGTCCGCCCGGCTGCGGACGGTGTACGTCGGTCCCTCAAGCCAACCGGGCAACTCATGCTGAATGTCGCGGCGCTCGGTGTCGCGGAACCACCGCATACCGGAGACCGGCGCCGCCATACCCGTAGCGAACTCCACCGGCCCGCGGCTGAGTAAGGTCTCACCCCGCCGGGGCTCCCACACTGCCATGATTCACCCTCTCCTCAACCGCCGAAAGCAGCCTCAAAGCGATCACCGATATTCACGTCAATGCCAAGGTGTTGCGGAATAGTCACCAACTTCGGCGACATCTTCAGCCCAGAGTCGAGCATCCGGCCGCCCACGGAGAGCGGATCGATGGCCAGCCCATCGGGTCCGTAACTGAGGGTTCTGGTGCCCAACCACTGACCTTTCCAGGTCGCCGCCTCTGCAATGCCGAGCATGCGGTTCTGCAGGCCACCTGCCCTGGACGTCACGATCCCCACTTCCTTACGCCCCCATAGCGCCACGTTCTTGCCGAACGGACTTCTCTGCACACCACCTATGACTTTGCCAGCCTTATCACCGAAGGAGACGTAGTTGCGCGCTTGTACCACGTCCCCGACGTAGTTCGCCCCGAGTTGCGCGGCGCGTGTTTGCGCCGTCGCGGCGTCAGCCACCTTCGCGCCCTTCGAGAACGCCCCGATACCGGGTAGCACACCCAAGACGTCCAGGCCGATGGTCGCCCAGCTCACGTCCGCACCTGCCGCCTTGGCGATCCCGTGCGTGGCCAGCGTCAGCCCTCCCGTGATCAGTGCGGCCGTCGCGAAGGCCGCCCCGATTCCGAAGGGGGCGGTGACGATGGCGAGCACCGCGAGGGCGGCGGTGACGTAGCTGAGGACGTCGCCGATCGCCTTGATGAGGTCCGCGTGGTCCTGGACCCAGTCGAGGGCGTCGCCCAGGACGTCCGACACGCCGCTGGCTATCCGGTCGAACAGCCCCGGCTCGTCCGGGGCTATGTCTCCGGCGCTGTCCAGCTCCCGGGAGATCGACCACGCCTCGGTGAAGTAGCGGTCCTTCAGCTCCTCGGCCCGGCGCCGCACCTCGTCCAGCGCGTCACCGGCCTCCTCCGCGGCCTTCTCGCGCTTGTCCTGCTGTTTCTTCTGCGCGTCCGACGCCTTCTCGTCATCCGACGCACCGGGGAACGGCGCCGCCTTCCCGGCGTCCAGGAGCCGCTGCGCGTCGCCGAGGGCCTCCTGCTTCCGCCGCGCTTCGCGCTCCAGCGCGCGTGCCTCGTCCTGGAACCGGTCCATCTTCTCGGACCAGCGTCGCAGCGCCGTCGCCGCCTTCTCGAAGGAGGTGTGCGCCCGCTTGATGTCGGGGGTGACCTTGTCGGCTACGTGGTCGGAGAAGGCGTTCGCGGCCTTGCCCTTCCACACTCCTTGGTCGAGGCGTTCCAGCTCCTTGGCGGTGGTGCCCAGCTCACCGGCGAGCCGGCCGATGGCGCGGGCCAGGTACTTGGTGCTGTGCGCGTCACCGGGCGCCGGGTCGAATCCGAGGGTGGGGTAGTCCTTGTCGGCCACGTCAGCGCCCCTTGGGCTGGAGAGCCGCTTCCAGTTCCTTTTCCAGCCCGTCGAAGTCTCTGGCGATCTTCGTCAGCATCTTGGCGGCCCCCTCGGCGTGCTCCCCGAGCTGCCCGATCCCGTACTCCCACGACTCGGCGAAGTCCTGCAACTCACGCATGAGCATCCAGGCGCCGACGACGTCGGTGTCGGTGCCCTTCATCGAGCGGGCGGCGTAGTCCAGACGTTTGGCCATGGTCGTGAACGTGTGAAAAAGCTCGTCAAGAACGTCACCCTTGATCTTTAAGTCTGCCATCTCGTTCCTTTCCGCCGGAATCGATGCAGCCGGCTACGAGAAGCCCTTCGGTCCCTCTTTGGTCCGCGGGTCGGGCACGCGAACAATCAGCGGACGACGGACTGGATTTCCTTCACGGTCACGTCCTGCGCGGTGCCGAACGTCCCGGAGGGCAGTTCGGTGGGGTCAGGGTTGTTGGTCCCGGTCCAGCTCACGTCCCACGTGACGGTGCCTTCAAAGGCGTACGGCCCCGTTGCCTCGGTGGACCGGAGATACTGCACACCACACGGCGGCGAACCCTCGGCTTCGGCCGGCCGCTTCTGGCCGACGCTGCCGTCGTCGTTAAGGGGGCATTCACCGGACTCGGGGTACGTGAGGGCGTCGTCGGTGCCGGGGTCGATGTGCAGACTGCCGGGTGTGGCGGTGGTGGTGGCCTCGATACCGAGCACGTCGACTGAGGCGGTGACAGACACCGGCCGGAAGGAGGCGTCATCCAAGGACACCCAGGTGGGGAGGTTCACCACCTGCCTGGACCCGTCGGGCTGCAGCGTCGGCGTGGCCTCCGGGATGCGGATCTGCTTGTAGGCAAGTTGAGCGAGAATCTCGGGGTTGATGGTGTTCTCGATGTCAGCAGGCGGGTCATCCCCGGTGTCCACCCAGAAGGGTGTCCCGACACACTCGGAAGCTGCGGGAGTGTTGGCCTGATCCGGGTCCGTGTAGACACCCCACCAGAAACCCTCACCATTCTTCTCTACATTGAACGGCCCGTGTTCTCCGTTCACGTACTTGTCCCTCATCGCCTCCGCGTTACCCGCATCATGCTGCGGGCTCATGTCGATTCCTCCGTCGAACCTCGTTTGCGCCGCCTCCTCAGCCGTCCACTTGGGCGCGTACCAGCACGCAGGAGGTGTCCAGTCTCCGAGGGGGCTGAGAGAGCCGGATTCCCCTTCTCCGCTGCTCTGACTGTGCTTAATCTCGATCTCGGCTCCGGCGGTTGCGGAAACAGCTCCGTCCCCGGTGCCACCCTTCGCCACCGTGTTTCCTCCACGGCTGCCACCAGCCGCTCGCCCATCCCTCTGTGCATGACTTTCAGTAACAGTCAATGCGCAAGCGAATACCGCTAACACTACAGCCGGCAGGGCAAATTTCACTCCTCGCACTGCTTCGCCCCCCGCGTCGAGACCACATTCACCGTCCGCCAAATGTTCTCGGCATCCTTCTCCAGGCGTGTGTTGTACAGGACATACGCACTGGCACCCCCTGAGGAATCCTCGATCGGTTTGCCGGTGTCTGCGTTCGTAATATATGAATCACTCTCGTCGGAGCAATAGATGACGACCGCAGCCCCGTCATCCCGGAAACTCACGTTCTGATCAAAGTAACGTGTGGTGCCCGCCCACGCATGCCCCTTGTCCAGGTAGCCCTTGATGTACTCCATAGAAGACATGAGGGCGTTCCCGGAGTTGTAGAAATCCAACGCCTCGGTATCCGTCGATCCGCGCAGGATCGCTTCATCTACGGAGTCGACAGAAGCCGCACTGTCCGCCAGAACCGCATCCTTCTTCGGGTCGCCGGTCTCCCAGCCCTCGAAGACGTTCTTCGCGCCGTCCGGCAGCTTGATCTCCGGTCTCGCCGCTGCCGTTTCGCTCGGCGACGGGGACGGCTTGGGCGAGTTGGCGCCGGTGATCTTGTCGTCCTCGTTCGAATCGTCGTCGCTGCCGCCGCAGGCGGTGAGGAGCAGGCTCAGGGCAGCAACGGCCGCTGCGGCGGTGGGGAGAGTGCGGCGTTTCATGTCGGCTCCGGCGGGATCGGGGGTCTCCGTGTGGGGTGACGCTACCGAAGGTTGATCCAGTTGCACCACCGTCGACTTTTCGTCATACATTGCCTCTTCCGGCAACGATGGAATTCCATTGGTCGCCGGCTTCACAGCAGTCCACGCGCCGTCCCACGCCGAGCACGCAATCGATCAACGGACGAGTGACTGGATCTCCTACCCGTTGCGTCCCCATGCGCTGCCCCACGTGCCGCCGGACAGTTGCGCCTGAGCCGCACACGAACGCTGACGACGAGGCCAAGGGGCTGTGGCTCCACCGACGCAGTCCCGGTTATGACGCCGGCTACCTTTCGTTCCCGAGGGCCTATTCGGGTTTGGTGGAATTCCATCGGCGGCTCTCGCGGGCGGGGCGTGTTGATCGCCGGGGGCGTGGTCCCGCCTGGTGCGGGCGGGCGGGGGCGTCGGTGGCTGGGGACGTAACCGGCGGGAAACGATTGGTTGGGCGCTGCTCCATTTGGGACATCTCCACGGTAAGTTGCGGACTATGCCTCGTGGACGCCACCGCTTCTCCTCGCCGATGCGCGGGCTACTACCGCCCGTGTCGTTCGCCGCGGTCGCGCTGGGTTGCGCGGCCGGGGCCTGGTTGGTTTCCGGGGACGGGTCCGCCGTGCGGTGGCTGGCCGTGGGGGCGGCCGGGGCCGCGGTGGGGGCCTCGGCGCTCATGCGGTTGCGGGACCGGATGGCCGCCCTCCAGGTCACCGAGGCGACCGGGGCGCAGGCGCGGGCCGAGCGGCAGCATGAGGAGAAGATCGCCGAGTTGAAGGGCGACCTCGAGGAGGCGCGGCGCGTACGCGGTGAGTTGGAGAAGCGGCTCGGATCGCGGCACGGCGACCTCGCCCGGTTGCGTACGGACCACGCCGCGCTGCTCGCGCGGTACGCCAACGCCGAGTCCGAGCGCGCCGCCGCGCTCGAAGGGCGGCGGCAGTTGGCCATCGAGGCGGCGACGCCCGTCAAGCAGTTGCCGCCCGCCGGTACGCAGTCGCAGATAGGGCCGCCCTCCCTCAGTTCGTACCTGCGCGCCTCCCACGCCCTCGACAACCTCGCCGGCAACGCCGCCCGGCAGGGCCACGGGCAGACCCACGAGCAGGCGCCCGCCGGCGACGCCGCGGGCTTCAGCTACTTCTCCCGGCCGCAGCGGGCGCCGTCCCGGGAGATCCCTCCCCCGGCGTCCGGCCGCCGGGCCGGCGGCGGCCACCGCTCCGGGCCCGACGAGCCCGTTGACGCGGGCACGGACCTCGCCGACGTCGTCGGGCCGGAGGTCCTTGCCGAAGCCGAGGCGGAGGCTGACGCCGAGGCCGGTTCCAGGTCCGACGCCGTTCCGTCCGCCGGCGACGCCGACGACCCCGACGACGACCCCCACGGGCCCGTCGGGCGCGTCATCAACCTGGAGCAGGCGAGCTGAACGGGGATTCGCCCCCGTTCCTCCTTACTTGTCGATGTCCCCGACCACGAAGAACATCGACCCCAGAATCGCCACCATGTCCGCCACCAGCGTCCCCGGCAGCAGCTCGGTCAGCACCTGGATGTTGTTGTACGACGCGGAGCGCAGCTTCAGCCGGTACGGCGTCTTCTCGCCCTTCGACACCAGGTAGTAGCCGTTGAGCCCCAGCGGGTTCTCCGTCCAGGCGTACGTCTCCCCCTCCGGCGCCTTCAGCACCTTCGGCAGCCGCTGGTTCACCGGCCCGGGCGGCAGCTCCGCCAGCCGGTCCAGGCAGGCGTCGGCCAGGTCGAGGGAGTTGTGCGTCTGCGCCAGCAGCACCTCGAAGCGGGCCAGGCAGTCGCCCTCCTCGCGGGTCACGACGCGCAGCGTGCCGCCCAGCTCCCCGTACGCCAGATACGGCTCGTCGCGCCGCAGGTCGAAGTCCACCCCCGAGCCGCGCCCGATGGGCCCGCTCACGCCGTAGGCGTGCACGATCTGCGGCGGCAGTACGCCCACGCCGCGCGTGCGGCCGCGGAAGATCTCGTTGCCCAGGACGAGGCGGTCGAAGACGTCCATCCGCGCGCGCGTCGCGCGCAGGGCCGCGCGTGCCCGGTCCGTCCAGCCGGCGGGCAGTTCCTCCTTGAGGCCGCCGACGCGGTTGAACATGTAGTGCATCCGCCCGCCGGAGACCTCCTCCATGACGGCCTGCAGATCCTCACGTTCGCGGAACGCGTAGAAGATCGGGGTGATGCCGCCGAGTTCGAGGGGGTACGAGCCGAGGAACATCAGATGGTTGAGCACCCGGTTCAGCTCGGCGAGGAGCGTACGCAGCCACACCGCCCGCTCCGGCACCTCCATGCCGAGCATGCGCTCGACGGCGAGGACCACGCCCAGTTCGTTGGAGAAGGCCGACAGCCAGTCGTGGCGGTTGGCGAGCACGATGATCTGGCGGTAGTCGCGGGCTTCGAAGAGCTTCTCCGCACCGCGGTGCATGTAGCCGATGACCGGCTCCGCGGAGACGATGCGCTCGCCGTCCAGGACCATGCGCAGCCGCAGCACGCCGTGGGTCGAGGGGTGCTGCGGGCCGATGTTGAGCACCATGTCGGTCTGCTCGGCCGCGCCGCCGATGCCGACCGTCAGCGGGGCGGTGCGTGCGGCGGGCGCGGCGTCTCCGGTGGGCGCGGCAGTCATGCAGCCGAGCCTAGCGGCCGTACGGAACGGGCCCTAGGCCCGCGGCAGGGTGCGGTCGTGGTCGTACGGAACGAGGCCTAGCGGCGCGGTGGGGTGCGGTCGTCCTCGTCCTCGTCGTCCGGCAGCTTCAGGACCCGCTCCAGGAAGAACGCCGCCCCGACCACGAGCGCCGCCGTGACCACCGACAGCGCCGCGTACACCACCTGGGAGCCGCGCGTACCGTAGTCCAGCCCGTCCTGGATCAGGAACAGCCCCAGCCCTCCGTACCCCCCCGCCACCAGCGCCGAGACCAGCGCGCTCGCCTGGCCCAGCACCACCGCGCGCGCGGCCATCAGCGGGTCGACGCCCTTGGCGTGCGGTACGCGCTCGCGCTGGGCGGCGAGGCGGGAGCGGATGGACAGCGCGGTCGCCGTCAGGATGGTGGCGATCAGGGCGAGCACCACCGGGGCGGCGACGGGGACGCTGGGCAGCGTCCCCACCGAGTTCCACAGCCGGGATCCCGCCCAGGACAGCACCCCCGCCACCACGAAGATGCCGGCCAACATCCCGACGTGCAGTTGCCTCACCGAACGCGCTCCTCCCAGAACCCCCGGAAATCGTAGCCCCGTAGGGCCGGCACGATGCGCTCAGTCCGGGAGCCGCAGTTCGAGGTCCGTACGCGGGCGCACGCCCTGCCGGCCGACGTGCGCCAGCAATTCGGCCACCGGCCCGCGCCCCGGCAGCTCGGCCGCGGGGTCCACGTCGTGCCACGGGACGAGGACGAAGGCGCGCTCGTGCGCGCGGGGGTGCGGGAGGGTGAGGGCGGGGTCGTCGGAGACGACGCCCTGGTACGCCACGATGTCGACGTCCAGCGTGCGCGGACCCCACTGCTCGTCCCGTACGCGCGCGAACGCCTCCTCTACGGCGTGCGCCCGCTCCATCAGCGACGCGGGCGGGAGGGTGGTCCGTACGATCAGGACGGCGTTGAAGAACGTCGGCTGACTGCCCGGCTCGACGCCCCAGGCGTCGGTCTCATAGACCGGCGAGACGGCTTTGACGCGGAGGCCGGGGGTGTCCTCCAGGGCGTCGACGGAGCCCTGGAGGGTCTCCAGGCGATTGCCGAGGTTGCTGCCGATGGAGAGCACGGCGAGCTTGGGGTTCTGCAGGGTCGAGTCGGCCGCGTCGACCTGCTCGACCACGGAATGCGGCACTGGCTGCACGGTCGGGTCGCTGCGATTCAATGGTCAACCTCTGCTTCGGGTGATGGTGATGGTCACGTCGTCGAACGGAACGGTGATCGGCGCGTCCGGCTTGTGCACCGTCACCTCCACCTGCTGCACGGGCGCGTGGGTCAGGCACTGCGCGGCGATCCGCTCGGCGAGCGTCTCGATCAGGTCCACCGGCTCGCCCCCGACGATGGCGACGGTCTCCTCCGCCACGACGCCGTAGTGCACGGTCCGCGCCAGGTCGTCGGTGGCGGCGGCGGGGCGGGTGTCGAGGTGGAGGACGAGGTCGACGACGAACGGCTGGCCTTCGGCGCGCTCGTGCGCGAAGACGCCGTGGTGGCCGCGGGCCCTGAGGCCGCGCAGCGCGACTCGGTCGGCTTGGGTCATGGCTCGCTCACCTCACCTTCTGCGTCTGGGGGCCGTTGTGTGCTGGTGCCTTTGAACGTTGTTCCCTGCGCCTTGCGTCGGTTGCTTGTGCGCTTGTGTCTTCGGCTGCTCGTTTCGGTCGATGTGCGGTGCCAGTGGGCTCGCTGCGGTCGAAGCGGTGGTGGTCTGATGCTCGGCCCTGCCCCTGGACCCTCGATCGAATGTACCTGCGCCTGCTGACACGCCGAACGACCGGGGCTGCTCGCGGCTGTGCCGCGGGGTGTGGCCGCGTCTACGGGGGAGGGTCGACGGGACAGCGGTATGGGGGGTGACGGCGACTCGAACGGGCTATGAACGCGACCCAGGTCTTGTGAGACGGGTGGGTGGGTCGTAGGTGCCGCGCGGCGGTGGGTTGTCCCGCGGGGTCGTGGGTTGTCTTGCGCGTGGTGGGTTGTCTTGCGCGTGGTGGGTTGTCTTGCGCGTGGTGGGTTGTCCCGCGGTGCGCTGTGTCGTCCGCCGTCGCCGGGCGCCCGTCACCCTTCTCCCGCACTCCCGCCCCAGGGTAGGCCGCTGCTCTGACAAAGATCTCCGGCCGCACGGCCGGGCTCTCACGATACGGATTCGGGTACGCGGCCCGTACGCCCCTCTACGCCCCGTCCAGCGCCGACGCGACCCGTACCGCGTCCGCCGTCGGCCGGACCTCGTGGACCCGTACCGCCCACGCGCCCTCGCGCGCCACTATCGCCGACACCGCCGCCGTGGCGGCATCCCGCTCGCGGGCCGGCGGTGGTGAACCGTCGGGGCCGGCCAGGACGCGCCCGAGGAACCGCTTGCGCGACGCCGCGACCAGCAGCGGACGGCCCAGTTCCGCGCGGAGCCGGGCGAGGCTGTTCAGCAGCACCAGGTCGTGCGGCGCCGCCTTCGCGAAGCCGAGGCCCGGGTCGGCGATGATCCGCTCGAAATCGATACCGCCCGCCACGGCCCGGTCCAGGCTGCGGCGGAGTTCGTCGACGACCTCGGTCACGGTGTCCTCGTAGACCGCGCGGTTGTTCATGTCGATGGACTGCCCGCGCCAGTGCATGACGACGAACGGCACCCCGGTCGCGGCGACCGCCGGGACCATCGCGGGGTCTGCCTGGCCGCCGCTGACGTCGTTGACGAGGCGGGCGCCGGCGGCGACCGCCCGTTCCGCGACGGTGGCGCGCATGGTGTCGACGGAGACGAGTACGCCTTCTGCCGCGAGGCCCCGTACGACGGGGAGGACGCGGCGCAGCTCCTCGTCCTCGTCCACGCGGGGTGCGCCGGGGCGGGTGGACTCGCCGCCGACATCGACGATGTCGGCGCCGGTGGCGACGAGGTCGATGCCGTGCTTGATCGCGGCCGCGGAGTCGAACCAGAGGCCGCCGTCGGAGAAGGAGTCGGGGGTGACGTTGACGACGCCCATGACGGCGCAGCGGCCGAAGTCCCGCAGCCCCGCCACCTGCCCCCTGCGCACATCCGTCATACCTCCAGCGTATGCGCCATCGGCACACCCGGTCCCGGCAGGGCGCCGGGGGCTTTCCCGAGGAGGGGTGGGGTGCGGTCGGGCGGCGGGGGTGCGTAGAGCGGACCGCCCCGGCGCGAGCGCGCCGGGGCGATGTCAGAGGGCGCGCCTACCCTTGGGCGGGCGTGCGGGGTACGTGGGGGTTCCGTGGGTCCCGGGGTACGTGGGTCCGAGGGCCCGGGTACGCGGGCGGGCCGCCTTCGGCGGCCAGGCCCGCCAGGGGACAGGGTTCACAGACTCCGGATCGCCCTGAAGCCCGTGTTGCCGCTGGAGCTGTCCGGTGTGTTCCCCATCCTCGCCGACGTCCGGTACCGCAAGCAGTACGACTCATGGCACATATGCGACCCCCCCTTCAGCACCCGCGACTGCCCCAGCCGCGGTCCCCGCGGGTTGTCGCGCGGGGCATTCCGGTGGTGCCGTGCGTGGAACCAGTCCGCGCACCACTCCCACACGTTCCCCGTCGCGTTGTACAGCCCATAGTCATTCGGCTCGAAGGCGTCCACCGGGCACGTCCCCCGGTAGCCGTCCGCCGCCGTGTTACGGTCGGGGAAGCTGCCGCGCCAGATGTTCATCCGGTACGCGCCCTCCGGCTCCCGCTCCGCCCCCCACGGGTACGGCTCCCCCTCCAGCCCGCCACGCGCCGCGTACTCCCACTCCGCCTCCGTCGGCAGCCGTCCGCCCGCCCAGTCGCAGAAGGCCAGGGCGTCCGTGTGCGAGACGTGCACCACCGGGTGGTCCCACCGGCCGCGCAGGCCCGAGCCGGGGCCCTCAGGGTGCCGCCAGTCCGCCTGGTGGACCTGCCGCCACCACGGCGTCTGCGGCGGTGACGCGGTGGGCGGGAAGTTCTTGGGCAGGAAGCCCGCGAAGACGAAGGACCAGCCGAAGCGCTCGGCGTCCGTGACGTATGAGGTCGCGTCGGTGAAGACCGCGAACTCCTCGTTCGTCACCGCCGTCGCCGCGACCGCGAAGCCGTCGACCGTCACCTCGCGCGCCGGGCCCTCCCCGTCCGCCGGGTACGGGCCGGCGTCGTAGCCCATCAGGAACGCCCCGCCGGGCAGCTTCCGCCACCCTCCGCGCGGTTCGTACGCGGCCGGTCCCGACGCGGGTGCGGCCTCTCCAGACTCCAGGACGACCGGGGCGACCCCGCCGCCCTCCGGTACCGCCGCGCCTTCCGCCCCACGCCCCGGCGCGCAGCACGCTCCCGGCTCCGTACCCCCGCCCCCCATCAGCGCGACCTGATCAAGCTCATCGCCTCGGCCCGCGTCGCCGGGTGCCGGAGCTGTCCGCGCACCGCCGACGTCAGCGTCTTCGCCCCCGGCTTCCGCACACCCCGCATCGTCATGCACAAGTGCTCGCATTCGACGACCACGATCACGCCCCGCGGCTCGAGTATCTCCATCAGCGAGTCCGCGATCTGCGTGGTCAACCGTTCCTGCACCTGCGGTCTGCGCGCATACACGTCCACCAGCCGCGCCAGCTTCGACAGCCCCGTGATCTTCCCGTCGCGCGACGGGATGTACCCCACGTGCGCGGAGCCCACGAACGGCACCAGGTGGTGCTCGCACGTGCTCAGCACCTCGATGTCCTTGACCAGCACCATCTCGTCGTGGCCCAGGTCGAACGTCGTCGTCAGCACGTCCTCCGGGCGCTGCCGCAGGCCCGCGAAGATCTCCTTGTACGCGCGCGCCACCCGCGCCGGCGTCTCCAGCAGACCTTCCCGGTCCGGGTCCTCGCCGACGGCGATGAGCAGTTCACGCACGGCGTCCGCGGCGCGCTTCTCGTCGAAGTCGCCGTACGCCCCGTCGCCGTGCTCCGGGCCGTGTCCCGTCCTGACAGCCGCATCCGTCATCGTGGTGCCTCTCGTACCTGCGCCAATGGCCGCGCCCCCAAGGCTAGAACCTCGGGGGCGCTGCACACATTCCAGCGGTATCCGCTACGGCTGACCGCCCTCGCTCGGCGACGGCTGGTGCTGCGGGCCCTCGCCCGGCAGCGTGCCGCCCTGGAGGCCGCCCGGCAGGCCGCTGCCGGCGGGCGGCGTCTCGGCCTTGTCCAGCATCCGCGGGCCCGAGCCGTTCGTCTCCCGCGGGGAGGTGACCGGCGGCCGGGTGGAGGGCGTACGCCGCGAGGAGCCGGTCCACGCCGGCCGCAGCGGGCGCTTGACCAGGGGCCGGAAGATCTCGGCGATCTCCTCCTTGCCCAGGGTCTCCTTCTCCAGCAGCTCCAGCACCAGGTTGTCGAGCACGTCGCGGTTCTCGACGAGCATCTCCCACGCCTCGTTGTGCGCGGTCTCGATCAGCTTCTTGACCTCCTCGTCGACCAGCGCGGCGACCTCCTCGGAGTAGTCGCGCTGGTGCGAGAGCTCCCGGCCCAGGAAGGGCTCGGACTGGTCGGAGCCGAACTTGATCGCGCCCAGCCGCTCGGTCATGCCGTACTGCGTGACCATCTTGCGGGCGAGCCCGGTCGCCTTCTCGATGTCGTTGGCGGCGCCGGTCGTCGGGTCGTGGAAGACCAGCTCCTCGGCCGCGCGCCCGCCCATCATGTACGCGAGCTGGTCCAGCATCTCGTTGCGCGTGGTGGAGTACTTGTCCTCGTCGGGCAGCACCATCGTGTAGCCGAGGGCGCGGCCGCGGGAGAGGATCGTCACCTTGTGCACCGGGTCGCCGCTGGGAGAGGCCGCCGCGACCAGGGCATGCCCGCCCTCGTGGTACGCGGTGATCTTCTTCTCCTTCTCCGACATGATGCGGGAGCGCTTCTGCGGGCCGGCGACCACGCGGTCGATGGCCTCGTCCAGCATCTCGTTGTCGATCAGCTTCCGGTTGCTGCGCGCGGTGAGCAGCGCGGCCTCGTTCAGCACGTTGCTGAGGTCGGCGCCGGTGAAGCCGGGGGTGCGCCGGGCGACGGCGGACAGGTCCACGTCCGGGGCGACGGGCTTGCCCTTCTGGTGGACCCTGAGGATCTCCAGCCGGCCCTGCATGTCGGGGCTCTCCACGCCGATCTGCCGGTCGAACCGGCCGGGGCGCAGCAGGGCGGGGTCGAGGATGTCGGGCCGGTTGGTGGCCGCGATGAGGATGACGCCGCCCTTGACGTCGAAGCCGTCCATCTCGACCAGGAGCTGGTTCAGCGTCTGCTCGCGCTCGTCGTGGCCGCCGCCCATGCCGGCGCCACGGTGCCGGCCGACCGCGTCGATCTCGTCGACGAAGACGATCGCCGGTGCGTTCGCCTTGGCCTGCTCGAACAGGTCGCGGACGCGGGAGGCGCCGACACCGACGAACATCTCGACGAAGTCGGAGCCGGAGATGGAGTAGAACGGCACGCCTGCCTCGCCGGCGACGGCGCGGGCCAGCAGCGTCTTGCCGGTGCCGGGCGGGCCGTAGAGCAGCACGCCCTTGGGGATCTTGGCGCCGACGGCCTGGAACTTCGCGGGCTCCTGCAGGAACTCCTTGATCTCGTGGAGCTCCTCCACGGCCTCGTCGGCCCCGGCCACGTCGGAGAAGGTCGTCTTCGGGGTGTCCTTCGTGATGAGCTTGGCCTTGGACTTCCCGAAGTTCATGACCCGGGAGCCGCCGCCCTGCATCTGGTTCATCAGGAAGAGGAAGACGAGCACGATCAGGACGAACGGCAGCAGCGAGAGCAGGATGCTGACGAACGGGTTGTCCTTCGTCGGCTTGACCGAGTAGCCGTCGGGGATGTGCCCGCCGTCGAACTTCTTCTGCAGCTTGTCGGCCAGATCGACACCCTGGTTGTCGATGTAGTTGGCCTGGACCTTGTCGCTGCCGTCGATCTTCTTGCCGTCTTTGAGCTGGACCTTGATGGTCTCGCTGTTGCCGGTGGTCAGCTCCGCGGAGCTGACGTCGTCCTTCTGGATCGCGGCGACGACCTTGGCGGTGTCAACGGACTTGTAGCCCTCGGAGGAGCCGACCAGTTGCATCAACAGGACCACGGCGAGGACGGCCAGCACGATCCACATGACCGGCCCACGGAAGTAGCGCTTCACGTCCATCCACACGGGGCGGCGTACGCCCCGTCCCTCCTGCCCAGTGAGGCACGGCTGGCTCCTGACCGAGCCCGTGGCCGTGCGTATGCCTGTTATGGGTCCAAACTGAAACGACTGTCGTTCGGACGGTACCCCAGAATTGTCACCCGTCCCCGCCGGGGACGGCTAACAAACCGGCTTTCCCATGCTCCAACGGCGGGAAACCCCCCGGTGTTCCCCGGGCAGGGACCCGCCGGCCAGCGTCCGGCCACCCGGGGGGCGGCGGCGGGATGTCCCCTCAGTCCGCACACGCCGAGCCGCGGACTGCGTCAGCCACCGTACACGTGCGGTGCGAGGGTGCCGACGAAGGGCAGGTTCCGGTACTTCTCCGCGTAGTCGAGGCCGTAGCCGACGACGAACTCGTTGGGAATGTCGAAGCCGACCCAGTCCACGTCGATGGGCACTTTCGCCGCCTCCGGCTTGCGCAGCAGGGTGAAGACCCGCAGCGAGGCCGGCTGCCGGGAGCCGAGGTTGGAGAGCAGCCAGGAGAGCGTGAGGCCGGAGTCGATGATGTCCTCGACGATCATCACGTGCCGGTCCTGGATATCGGTGTCCAGATCCTTCAGGATCCGCACGACACCGGAGGACTGGGTGCCCGCGCCGTACGAGGACACGGCCATCCAGTCCATCGTGACCGGCGTGGAGAGCGTGCGGGCGAGGTCCGCCATGACCATCACGGCGCCCTTGAGCACCCCGACGATCAGAAGGTCCTTGCCGACGTACTCCGCGTCGATCTTCGCGGCCATCTCGGCGAGCTTGGCGTCGATCTCTTCCTTGGTGATGAGCACTTTCTCAAGGTCCGCGCCCATGTCCTTCACATCCACCCGGGGTCACTCTCGTTCGGTCGACGACCACTGCCGAACGAACAGTCTGCCATCCGTTCTCCGGGCGGTCAGGAGCGCGTAGGACACGTTTTCCGCACCTCCCGACCGCTAGCCAGGGCCTGTACGGTCCCGCCGGCCGGCCTGCGCACCGGCGGGATCCGCGGCGTACGGGCCGTCAGTCCTCGCGGAGGTCCTCCCGGAGGTCCTCCCGCCGGACGACCAGCCGGCCCTGTTCGCGGCGGGCGGACACCCGCCCGGGGAGGTTCAGGGCGCTCTGCCCCCGCCAGCCGGTGATGAGCTTGTCCATCTCCTCGATGTGCCGGCTGAAGAGGGACCCGGCCGGGGAGCCGGCTGCCAGGGCGGCGCGGCGCAGGACGCGGCGCCGCACGGCGGGCGGCAGCGCGTACAGCCCGGGGACGTCGAGGCCGCCGTCCGCGTCCCGTACGGCGCGCTCGGCGTCGGCGGCCCAGGCGTCGAGGGCGTCGGCGTCGTCCCTGGAGAGCCGGGCGGTACGGGCCAGGGAGGCGACGACGCCGCGGCCCAGCGCCTTCTCCAGCACGGGCAGCGCCTCGTGGCGGACGCGGGAGCGGGTGTAGGCGGGATCGACGTTGTGCGGGTCGTCCCAGACGGGCAGCGACTGGACCATGCACGCCTTGCGGGCGACCTGGCGGTCGATCTGCAGGAACGGGCGGCGGTAGCGGCCGCCGGGCCCGGAGGTCGCGGCCATGCCGGACAGGGAGCGCACGCCGGAGCCGCGGGCGAGCGCCAGCAGCACCGTTTCGGCTTGGTCGTCGCGGGTGTGGCCGAGGAGTACGGCGGCGGCGCCGAGGCGCTGCGCGGCCTCGTCCAGCGCCGCGTAGCGGGCGTCGCGGGCGGCGGCCTCGGGGCCGCCGCCGCGGCCGACGTCGACGCGCACGGACTCGACGGGGTCAAGGCCGAGGGCGCGCAGCCGGCCGACGACTTCCTGCGCGCGCAGGTCGGAGCCGTCCTGGAGGCCGTGGTCGATGGTGATGCCGCCGGCGCGGGCGCCCTGGCGGGAGGCTTCGAAGGCGAGGGCGGAGGCCAGCGCCATGGAGTCGGCGCCGCCCGAGCAGGCGACGAGGATCAGCGGGGCGGCTGTGGGGGCGGCCGGGCGGGGGGTGCCCGCGAAGCGGGCGCGCGAGGCCGGTGCGGGGGCCGCGGCCGTGGAGACCGTGGGGGCGGCGGGGGACGCCTGGGGGGCGGCCGGGGAGGCCGCGGGGGTGGGGGGTACGTGGGCCGTGGCGTACTCGGTGAGCACGTCGTGCAGAACGTGGCGTACGGCCAGACGTATCGCGGCGACCGCTGGATGGGGACCCATGGCTTTCACTTCACTTTCGCTGGCGGCGGAAGAGCTCGCTCGGGCTCACCTCCGCGACCGTCACTGTAAGTATGTCGATGGTGACAGAGGAGAGCGACCAACCGAGCATTGCACGCGGGCAACGCCGGGTTCGCTCCCTCGGACGGGTGAAAGTCGCGCGAATATCGCCGCCATGGGAACCGCCGGGAGGGTCGTCAGCTCTCCGCGCGGCTGTGCACCCGCGCGATCCAGTCCGCCGGTTTGGCGATCTCCGCCTTGGTGGGCAGCGTGTTCGGCGAGGTCCACACCCGGTTGAAGCCGTCCATGCCGACCTGGTCGACGACGTGCCGCACGAAGCGCTCGCCGTCGCGGTACTGGCGGAGCTTGGCGTCCAGGCCCAGCAGCTTGCGCAGCGCCTGGTCCAGCCGGCCCGCGCCGGCCTGGCGGCGCTTGGTGAACTTCTCCCGGATCTCCGAGACCGACGGCACGACCTGCGGTCCCACGCCGTCCATCACGTAGTCGGCGTGCCCCTCCAGCAGGGACATCACCGCGGTCAGCCGGCCCAGGATCTCCCGCTGCGCCGGGGTCTGGACGACCTCGACGATACTGCGCTCCTCGCCGCCCTCCTCCCGGCTGCCGCTGAGGCTCTGCAGCGCCTCCCGTACGCGGTCCAAGAGGGTGGCCGGGTCGATCTCGGTCTCGCCGAGGAAGGACTGGATCTCGCCCTGGAGGTGGTCGCGCAGCCACGGCACGGCGGTGAACTGCGTGCGGTGCGTCTCCTCGTGGATGCAGACCCACAGCCGGAAGTCGTGCGGGGCGACCTCCAGCTCGCGCTCGACGTGGACGATGTTCGGCGCGATGAGCAGCAGCCGGCCCTGGCCGGCGCCGCCGCTGCCGGAGCCGGCGTGGGCGGCGGGGCCGCCGGGCAGGTCGCGGGTGGCGGGGGCGAAGGTCTCGTACTGGCCGAGGACGCGGGAGGACAGGAACGACAGCAGCATCCCCAGCTCGACGCCGGTGATCTTGCCGCCCACGGCGCCCAGGACGGCCCCGCCGGGGAGGCCGGAGCGGCGCTTGTCCATCTTCTCCAGCAGCGGCGCGAGGACGGCGCGGAAGCCCGCGACGTTCGCCTTGATCCAGCCGGGGCGGTCGACCACGAGGATCGGGGTGTCGTGCCGCGGGTCGGCGCCCTCGGGATACATCCGGGAGAACTCGCGTACGTGCTCCTCGGCCGACCGGGCGTGCGCCCGCAGCTCGCCGACGATGGCGCGCGCCTCGTCCCGGCTCACCTCGGGGCCCGGCCGCACGAGCCGGGTCGCGGTCGCAACCGCGAGATTCCAGTCGACCATCTCCGCACCACCGATGCTCGTCATCTCTTCACCGTACGTGCCCACGCGGCCGAGCGGGAGCGCGCAGCCCCCGGAACCGGCTGCGGGAGGGCCCGTAGGGGACGTGCCGGGCCGGGCGGGGAGCGGGGCACGGGCGGGGGCGGTGGGGTGGTCGCCCGAACGAGGGAGGAGGTTCACTTCTCGTTCACTTCGGACAGGAGATCGATTCACCTGTTTTGCCTAAATTCGGCAACGAAAGGTGAACCAGCGCAGGCGAGACGGACGGGAACGCGCATACCTGAGGGAGAGGTCTGTCTCCAGTCCGCATGAACCGCAAAGGACCCCCACCGTGAAGCTTCCCCGCACCACCCGGCTGCGCGCCGCGGCCGCCGGCTCCCTCGCCCTCGCCGGCGCCCTCGTCCTCGGCGCCTGCGGGTCGGACGACAACACCGGCGGCTCCGGCTCGACCGGTGGCGGCGCCCAGGCCGCGACCGACGACGTGAAGTGCGCCGGCTCCGGCGAGCTGCTGGCGTCGGGCTCCTCGGCGCAGAAGAACGCCATGGACCAGTGGGTCAGCGACTTCCAGGGCGTCTGCCCGGACATCACCGTCAACTACAAGGCCACCGGCTCGGGCGCCGGCATCCAGGAGTTCCTCCAGGGCAAGACCGGCTTCGCCGGTTCCGACTCGGTGCTGAAGCCCGAGGAGGTGCAGGCGTCGAAGAAGGTCTGCAAGAACGGCGAGGCCGTCAACATCCCGATGCTGGGCGGCCCCATCGCCATCGGGTACAACGTCAAGGACGTGGACGACCTCGTCCTGAACGCGGACGTCCTCGCCCGGATCTTCTCCGGCGCGATCACCAGCTGGAACGACCCGGCCATCGCCGACCTCAACCCCGACGCGGACCTGCCGGACACCAAGATCCAGCCGGTGCACCGCTCGGACGAGTCCGGCACCACCGACAACTTCACCCAGTACCTCGCCGCCGCCGCCCAGAACACCTGGCCGCACCAGCCCGGCAAGAAGTGGCCCGTCCAGGGCGGCCAGGCCGCGGACGGCTCCTCCGGGGTCTCCTCGCAGGTGAAGCAGACCGACGGCGCCGTCTCGTACTTCGAGCTGTCCTTCGCCACCGCGAGCGACATCAACACCGTCAAGCTCGACACCGGCGCCAAGGAGCCCGTCGGGGCCACCAGCCAGAACGCCTCCAAGGCCATCGCCGCCGCGAAGATCACCGGTTCCGGCAAGGACCTGGCGATGCAGCTCGACTTCACCACCGACACCGAGGGCGCCTACCCCCTGACCCTCCTCACCTACGAGATCGCCTGCGACAAGGGCAACCACAAGGACAACCTCGACAAGGTCAAGTCCTTCCTCGGCTACACCGCGAGCGAGGCCGGCCAGTCGAAGCTGAGCCAGCTCGGCTACGCCCCGCTGCCCGCGGAGGTCGCCGGGAAGGTCCGTACGACAGTGGAGTCACTCTCCTGACCGCCGGCCCCGACCCCCGCAGCCCCCGCGCCGACCTGAGCGGGGGCCCGAAGGGCGCGGGTCCCGTATCCGGTGCACCGCCGCCGGGACGAACGGCGCCCACCCCCGCGCCGCCGCCCCACCCCGACGGGAGGCCGCCCGTGAGTACCGACACCGACACCGACATACACACCTCCGCCCCGCCGCCGCCGAAGGCGCCGCCGGAGAAGGGCCGCCGCAAGAGCGCGACCCGCCTCGGCGACCGCGTCTTCGCCGGGCTGTCGAAGGGCTCCGGGATCACCCTGCTGGTGATCATGGGCGCGATCGCGGCCTTCCTCGGGTACCGCGCCTCGCTCGCCCTCGCCAAGAACGAGGGCAACTTCCTCACCACCTTCCAGTGGGACGCCAACGCCGACCCGCCGGTGTTCGGCATCGCGGTGCTGGCCTTCGGCACGATCGTCTCGTCGGTCATCGCCATGGTCATCGCGGTGCCGATCGCGGTGGGCATCGCGCTGTTCATCACCTACTACGCACCGCGCAGGGTGGCGGCGCCCCTCGCGTACGTCATCGACCTGCTGGCCGCCGTCCCCTCGATCGTCTACGGCCTGTGGGGCGCCCTGTTCCTGGTGCCGCACCTCGTCGGCCCGTACGAGTGGCTGGACGACCTCCTGGGCTGGACCGTCGTGTTCTCGTTCGACGGCAGCGCCCCGCGCTCCCTGATGACCGCCGGCATCCTGCTGGCGATCATGATCCTGCCGATCATCACGAACGTCAGCCGCGAGGTCTTCCGGCAGTCGCCGCAGACGCACCAGGAGGCGGCACTGGCGCTGGGCGCCACGCGCTGGGAGCTCATCCGGATGTCGGTGCTCCCCTTCGGGCGCTCCGGCGTCATCTCGGCCTCGATGCTGGGCCTGGGGCGGGCGCTGGGCGAGACGATGGCGGTGGCCACGGTGCTGTCCCCGTCGGCGATCCTGTCGGCGAAGATCCTGCAGCCCGGGGGCGGGACGTTCGCGCAGAACATCGCCTCGGCGTTCAAGGAGGCCGGGGAGTTCGGGCGGGACGCGCTGATCGCCTCCGGCCTGGTGCTGTTCGTCATCACGCTGCTGGTCAACGGCGCCGCCCGGCTGATCATCGCGCGCCGCAAGGAGTACTCGGGAGCGAACGCATGAGCGCGCCCGGGAGCGTCGTGGACCGGGCCGACGCCTTCGCCATCCACCAGCCGCGCCTGCCCCGCTGGGCGCCGGTGGCCGTCGCGGTCGCCGCGGCGGCGGCGGGGGTGGCGGTCGGGCTGGGCGCGGGGCTGGAGAGCCGGGTGCAGTGGGGGCTGATCGCCGCGCTGCTCTTCGTGGCCGGGCTGTACGCCATATCGGCGCGTACGGAGGGCGTCCGCAAGGCGAAGGACCGGCTGGCGACGTCGCTCGTGTGGGGCGCCTTCCTGCTGGCCGTCATCCCGCTGGCGTCGCTGGTCTGGGAGACCGTACGACAGGGCGTCAGGGTCCTCGACGGCTACTTCCTGACGCACTCCATGAACGGCGTCGTCGCCATCGCGCCCGGCGGGGGCATCTACCACGCCCTCCTCGGCACCATTCAGCAGGTCGCGCTGGCCACCGTGATCGCCACCCCGATCGGGCTGCTGACGGCCGTGTATCTCGTCGAGTACGGGGGCGGGCGGCTCGCGAAGGCGGTCACCTTCTTCGTCGACGTCATGACCGGCATCCCGTCGATCGTCGCCGGCCTGTTCATCCTCAGCGTCTGGATCATGGGGCTGGGCTTCGGCTACTCCGGCCTCGCCGGCTCCTTCGCGCTCGCCATCCTGATGATGCCGATCGTCGTGCGCTCCACCGAGGAGATGCTGAAGCTCGTCCCGAACGAGCTGCGCGAGGCGTCGTACGCCCTGGGCGTACCGAAGTGGAAGACCATCCTCAAGGTCGTCCTGCCCACCTCCCTCGGCGGCATCACGACCGGCGTGATGCTCGCCGTGGCCCGTATCACCGGCGAGACGGCTCCTCTGTTGCTGCTCGTCTTCGGCAACCCCGCCATCAACTCCGACCCCTTCGAGGGCGCCCAGGCGTCGCTGCCGCTCTACATCTACGAGCAGTGGGCCAACGGCAACAGCGCCTCCTTCGACCGCGCCTGGGCCGCCGCCCTGGTGCTCATCATCTTCGTCATGCTCCTCAACCTGTTCGCCCGCCTCATCACCCGTTTCAAGGCTCCGAAGACCGGCCGCTGACCGCCACGTGAGAAAGAGATTCCAGTCCCATGGCCAAACGCATCGACATCGGTGACCTGACCGCCTACTACGGCGACTTCAAGGCGATCGACGGCATCTCGATGTCCGTCGAGCCCAAGTCCGTGACCGCCTTCATCGGGCCGTCCGGCTGCGGCAAGTCCACCTTCCTGCGCACCATCAACCGCATGCACGAGGTCACCCCCGGCGCGCGCGTCGAGGGCGAGGTGCGCCTCGACGGCGACGACCTGTACGGACCGGGCGTCGACCCGGTCGGGGTGCGCCGGGTGGTCGGCATGGTCTTCCAGCGGCCCAACCCCTTCCCGACGATGAGCGTGTACGAGAACGTGGCCGCCGGGCTCCGGCTCAACGGCTCGTACAAGAAGCACGAACTCGACGACGTGGTGGAGAAGTCGCTGCGCGGCGCGAACCTGTGGAACGAGGTCAAGGACCGCCTCAACCGCCCGGGTTCCGGGCTGTCCGGCGGCCAGCAGCAGCGCCTGTGCATCGCCCGCGCCATCGCCGTCGAACCGCAGGTGCTCCTCATGGACGAACCCTGCTCGGCCCTCGACCCGATCTCCACCCTCGCCATCGAGGACCTGATGGCCGACCTGAAGGAGCGGTTCACGATCGTGATCGTCACGCACAACATGCAGCAGGCGGCGCGGGTGTCGGACCGTACGGCGTTCTTCAACCTGTCGGCGGTCGGGGAGCCGGGCCGGCTCATCGAGGTCGGCGACACCGACAAGATCTTCTCCAACCCCGAGGAGAAGGCGACGGAGGACTACATCTCGGGCCGCTTCGGCTGAGACTCGGCCCGCGGGGCGCGTAGGCCGTGCAGAAACGCTTCAGCGCTACTCGAAGGCCAGGTGCACCAGCCAGTACACCGCCGCCGCCACCCCCGCCGCGGCCGGCATCGTGACGAACCACCCCATCACGATGTTCTTCGCCACCCCCCACCGGACGGCCTTCACCCGCTTCGTCGCACCGACGCCCATGATCGCCGAAGTGATCACGTGCGTCGTCGAGATCGGCGCGTGGAACATGAACGACGCCGAGTACATGATCCCCGCCGCCGTCGTCTCGGCGGCGAACCCCTGCGGCGGCTGGAGGTCGATGATCCGCCGCCCCAGCGTCCGCATGATGCGCCAGCCGCCCGCGTACGTACCGAGCGAGAGCATCAGCGCGCACATCACCTTCACCCACCACGGGATGGCGTCGCCCTCGTCCTCGACGTCCGCGATGACCAGCGCCAGCACCACGATGCCCATCGTCTTCTGCGCGTCCTGCAGCCCGTGCCCCAGCGCCATCGCCGCCGCCGAGACCGTCTGCGCCACCCGGAAGCCGCGCTGCGCGCGGCGCGGGGTGGAGCGGCGGAACATCCACATGATCGCGCACATCACCAGATAGCCGACGCACAGGCCGACGATCGGCGAGACGAACATCGGGATGATGATCTTCTCCAGCACCCCGGACCAGAACACCTTCGACGACGCCGCCAGCGCCGCACCGACCATGCCGCCGAAGAGCGCGTGCGAGGACGACGACGGCAGCCCGAGGTACCACGTGATCATGTTCCACGTGATCGCCCCGACCAGGGCGGCGAACAGGATCCACATCCCGTGCGACCCGTGCGGGGTCTCGATCAGCCCTTCGCTCACCGTCTTGGCGACGCCGCTGCCGAGGAAGGCCCCGGCGAAGTTCATCACCGCGGCCATCAGCAGCGCGGCGCGCGGCGTCAGGGCGCGGGTGGAGACGGAGGTCGCGATCGCGTTGGCGGAGTCGTGGAAGCCGTTGGTGTACGTGAAGAAGAGCGCAACCCCGATCGTGACGACAAGCGCGAAGGTGTCCACCGGGCTCAGGACTCCTTGACCGCGATCGTTTCCACGGTGTTCGCGACCTTCTCGAAGGCGTCGGCGGCCTCTTCCAGGACATCGACGATCTGCTTGAGCTTGAGCACCTCGATGGCGTCGTACTTGCCGTTGAAGAGGTGCGCGAGAAGCTTGCGGTGGATCTGGTCGGCCTGGTTCTCCAGCCGGTTGACCTCGATCCAGAACTCCGGCAGGTGGTTGAGCGTACGGAGGTTGGGCATCGCCTCCGCGGTCAGCTCCGCGGCCCGCGCGAGCACCTCGATCTGCTGCTCCACGCCCCGCGGCAGCTCCTCGATCTGGTAGAGGACGACGAGGTCGACGGCCTCCTCCATGAAGTCCATGACGTCGTCGAGGGAGCTGGCGAGACGGTAGATGTCCTCGCGGTCGAAGGGCGTGATGAACGAGGCGTTGAGCTGGTGCAGGATGGCGTGGGTGGCGTCGTCGCCGGCGTGCTCCGCAGCGCGCATCCGCTCGGCGATCTCGGCCCGGGCGGAGGAATCCGCCCCGAGCAGTTCCATCAGGAGCTTCGAGCCCGTCACGATGTTGTCGGCCGAGGCGGCGAACATATCGTAGAAGCTCGTCTCCCTGGGGGTCAGACGAAATCGCACGTGATGATCCTCAGTGCTGCGAATATCGGCGAATAGGTCCTGATGATGCTAGGCGAGCCGCACCTGCGGAGCGAACCGGCTCTGCGGAACAGCCGCAGGACAGAATGCCATGAAGGCGGTATCATATACCCCCTGAGGGTATATCGTGCACGGTTCGCATACGGTGGTAGGCACACAGCGATACGCGCCGGGGCGGATCGAGGGATGGGAAACGGAAGGACGGGCACGTGACCGACACCACGGCAACGACGACCCCCGCCGGGACGGCGCCGGGCTCCGGCCCACACGGGTACAGCAAGGACAAAGAGGCCCACCTCAAGAGACTCCGCCGGATCGAGGGCCAGGTCCGCGGTCTGCAGCGGATGGTCGAGGAAGACGTCTACTGCATCGACATACTCACGCAGGTCTCCGCGAGCACCAAGGCGCTGCAGTCCTTCGCGCTCCAGCTTCTGGAGGAGCACCTGCGGCACTGCGTCGCCGACGCCGCCGCCCGGGGCGGCGACGAGATCGACGCGAAGGTCGAGGAGGCCACCGCCGCGATCGCCCGGATGCTGCGGGCGTAGCGCCGGGCGGGCAGCCGGCCGCTGCTGCTGCGCGCGTACGGGCCGCGCGCAGCGCCCGCGGCCCGCTCCGCCGCACACGGCTGCGATCCGTGCCCTTCGCTACATGTCCCGAGCGCCGTCCCGCCGCGCCGTGTACCCCTGCGCCATGTACCCCGTGCGCCACGTGCCCCGTCGCTACGGCGTGATCTCCTGCCGGCCGCGCCTGCGGTCCAACTCGGAGCCGCGCCGCTCGGCTTCCACCCTCAGCACCTCGTCGATGCGGTCGTCGCTCAGCCGCTCTTCCGGTGCACTCGTCGCCGCGATGATCAATTCACCGCACAACTCGATTTCGGCGAGAGCCACATGGTCCTGGACAGCCGACCCCCGACCCACGTGCAATCACCCCACTTCCCCATGCACACCCGCCGGCAGCCGGGCTCACCGCTCAGAGTAGGTAGGGCGGCACAGTCCGCGCATGACACGTCTGGACCATTTACGGCCCCGGCTTTCCCGGGCGAATCCCGACGCCCCCGCGCAAACGACCGGAATCAACTCCCGCTAGGACGCGGGCTGTTGGCCGCCCTGGCGAACCGTTCCGGCATAGATGTCGCGATCCGCGGGCAACGCCACCTCGGCCGGCGCCCCGAAGTCGTAGGTTTCGACGGTCGACGCCACCCGCACCGGTGAGTCGCCGGACAGCGCGAACTCGTGCCGCACCCGGCGCGGCCGGCCGTCCTCGTCCAGATACGCGTCGAAGGCCACCGCGTCCTGGACGAACCCCTCGGCCGCGGCCGCCAGCGCCCCGCGCGCGTACGGGGACGCCGCGCGGGCGGCGCGGCCGAGGTCGGCCGTGCCCTCGTAGTGCCGTACGACGCTGTCGCCGACGCGCTCCTCGCCCACGTACCGCACCTCGCTGGCGCCGCGCAGCAGTTCCGCGGCGGTCAGCGGGTCGGTGGCGCCGTTGGTGACGAGGTTGCCGTCGGAGAGCCGGGTCGTGTCGAGCCGGAGCCACTTGTCGGCGGGGACGCCGGCGCCGCGGTTCTTCATGTACAGCTCGCCGACCGCGTACAGCTCCGTGATCGGCTCCTCCTCCGTCTGCGGCATCACCACGCGCAGCAGGCCGCGCCGGCCCGCGTAGTCGAAGGCGCCGTCGCCGCTGACGGTGACGCGGGTGCCGCCGCTGATCATCTCCATCGCCGTACGCGCGCGGGAACTGCCCGCGCCGGCCAGCGCGTCGGCGGCGCGCTGCACGGCGGTCAGCGGGTCGCCGCCCGGGTGTTCGTCGGCCGCGGCGCCGCGCTCGGAGCAGCCGGCGGTGGCGGACAGGGCCGCGGCGGCGAGGGCGCCGAGGAGCGCGAGCGCGACCGCGGGCCGCGCCGCGGGGGCGGCGCCGGGGCGGGCCTTGGGGGCGGTGCCGGGGCGTGCGGGCGTGGTGCCGGTACCTACGGTCCGCCGCTGCTCCGCCGCCATCTCTCGCTACCCCCGGCCGGTGTTTCCTCCGGTTCGCTTAACGATGTGGAGGGGGCACCGTCACGGTCTTTCCCACCGCGGTACCGTGACCGCGTGCTCAGCGACGGACCCGGCGGCGGGCCGGGTGACCCCCAGGGCGGCGCGGGTTCCGACGGCCCGTACCGCGGCGGCACGCACCGCACGTCGACCGCCGAGCAGGGCGCGTTCGCCTTCGCCCGCTGCACCTGCGGCTGGACGGGGCCTGCCCGCCGCGCCCGCTCCCGGGCCCGTACGGACGCCGCGGACCACCTCCCGGACGGCATCGGCTGACTGACCCCGGCGCCAGGCTTTGCTACTTGGGGGTAGCGAAGGGTGGACACGATGCGCTGTGCTGTCCCGATGGACAGGCGCACAGTGCTCCGTACCGCCCTCGCCACCGCCGCAGGCGTGGGTGCCGCCGGCGTCGCCGGCTGCTCGGGCGACGACGACGGCGGAAAGCCCGACCCCAAGCCCGGCGGCTCCCACTCCGGTTCCGGCAGCGGCCCGGCCACAGGACCGCCGGACTGGCCCGCGCTCGGGCAGTCCCTCGCCGGCCGCCTCGTCCTCCCCGGGCACGACGACTACCGCGTCGCCGCCCAGCAGTACAACACCCGCTTCGACGACCTGCGCCCCGCCGCCGTCGCGTACGTCGACCACGCCGACGACGCCGCCGAGTGCCTGCGCTTCGCCCGCGCCGCCGGCGTCCCCGTCGCCGTACGCAGCGGCGGCCACTCCTACGCCGGCTTCTCCAGCGGCAACGGCCGCCTCGTCGTCGACGTCTCCGCCCTCTCCGGCATCGACGCCGACTCCGACACCGCCACCGTCGGCGCCGGGGCGCGCACCATCGACGTCTACGAGGTCCTCGCCGTCCGCGGCCGGACCATACCCGCCGGCTCCTGCGCGACGGTCGGCATGGCCGGCCTCACCCTCGGCGGCGGCCACGGGGTCGTCTCGCGCGCGTACGGACTCACCTGCGACCACCTCCGCGGCGCCACCGTCGTCACCGCCGACGGCAAGACCGTCGAGTGCTCGGCGGACGAGAACGAGGACCTGTTCTGGGCGCTGCGCGGCGCCGGCGGCGGCAACTTCGGGGTCGTCACCGAACTGCGCTACGACACCCGCGAGGCCTCGGACGTCGTCGCCGCGAACATGGTGTGGCCCTGGTCGAAGGCCGAGGCGCTGCTCACGACCTGGCAGCAGTGGGGCCCGGACCAGCCCGACGAGCTGTGGTCCGCCGTCCACTTCGGCAACACCCGCGGCGGCGAGCCGACGATCTCCGTGGCCGCGATGTCGCTGGGCACCGAGGACGACATGCACGCCGCCGTCGACTTCCTCGCCGACCAGGCCGGCGGCCCCGGGCCCGCCGAGGACGTCTCCATCGGCCCGCAGTCGTACATCCACGCCATGCGCTCGTACGCGGGCTGCGCCCAGGCCGACCGCGAGCAGTGCCGGCTCCAGGGCAGCGTCCCGGGCCGCAACGCGCGCGGCATCCTGCAGCGCGACACGTTCGCGGCGCGCTCCGACTTCTACGACGAGCCGCTGGGCGCCGGCGGCATCGGCACGCTGCTGGACCGGGCGGAGAAGGCGTCGCGGTCGGCGGACGCGCTGTTCATCCTCACCGCGCTGGGCGGGGCGGTGAACCGGGTGCCGGTGGCGGACACGGCGTTCGTGCACCGCGGGTCGCGGGTGCTGGCGCAGTACATCTCGTCGTGGGACGAGGGCGAGGACGGCGGTCCCGGCGAGCGGTGGCTGGCGGACACGCACGCGGCGATGCGGGAGCACGCCTCGGGGGCGGCATACCAGAACTACACGGATCCGGAGCTGCGGAAGTGGCGCGGCGCGTACTACGGTCCCGCGGCGGAGCGGCTGGCGAAGGTGAAGAAGCGGTACGACCCGGAGCGGCTGTTCGACTTCGACCAGGCGGTGTAGGCGCCGGGGGGCGTGGGCGCCGGGGTGTGGGCGTCACGCGGTGTAGCGGCCGGGCGCGGAGAACTTCGGGGGGCGCATGGGCGCACGCGCCCGGCGTGGACTGCTTCCGTACGCGCCGGGCCCCGGCCTCCGTAGCCGCCCGGGAGCCCGCACCCGTACCCGCTACGCCGCCAACTCGTCGCCGTCCCGGCCGCCTCCGCCCCGCTCCAGCGGCTCCGTCCGCGGCGCGGGGACCGCGCCGGGACCCGTCGCCGGCTCCCGGTCCCGGTCGGCGTACGCCGCCTCCGGGTCGCCGACGAGCCACTCGGGCGCCCGTCTCACCAGCGGCATCAACCCGGCCGTCGCCGCCGGTGCGAGCAGCAGCGCCACCGACGTGCCGAGCGCGATGCCGCCGACGACGTCCGAGGGGTAGTGCACGCCCAGGTAGACGCGGCTCAGCGCCTCCAGCAGCGCGAGCGCCAGCGCGGCGAGCCCGTATCGCTTGCTCGCCATGAAGATGCCGACCGCCAGCGCCATGGCGACCGACGTGTGGTCGCTGACGAACGAATACCCGGTGGTGCCGGGCAGCAGGACCTCCAGGCCCTCGTGCTCCCGGAACGGCCGCGGGCGCTCAACGATCTCGCGGATCGGGATGTTCGCGAGCAGCGCGAGCGCCGCCGCGAGCGGGCCCCACAGCAGCGCGGTCACGGCCGGCACCGCGCCCGTACGCCGGCGCGCGCGCCACCAGCACACGACCAGCAGCACGCCGAGCAACCCGATCAGTCCGTACTCGCCGAGGAACGCCGCCCCGCGGTCGAACCAGGGCGGCGTGGAGTCCGCAACGCCGTTGATGTCGAACAGCACGGAAACGTCGGCGTTCGACCCGCTCGGGGGTGCCCCCGCCAGGTGCAGCGAACGCATGTCCACTCGGCTCCTCTCCCCACCCGTTTCCCGCTGATCGGCGACTGCCGTCTTCCCTATTGCAACGGTGCCGCTCGCCCTTTGCAACGGCGCCGCGACGGTCGGCGTTCCGCTTGCGACCGAAAGATCACCGGGAGGTTATCGAAGAGTGACCGTCCGTGCGGCCCTTACGGCGACCGCGCGCGGCGGCGCGTCGCACGTCAGCGCTTCGGCAGCGCCTCCGCGCCCGCCTCCGTGACCCGGGTCGCGCCGAAGTAGTCCGGCGAGTCGATCGGATCGAAGCGGATCACGGCGCCGGTGTAAGGGGCGTCGATCATGTAGCCGCCCCCTACATACAGGCCGACGTGGTGGATGGAGCGCGAGTCGTTCATGTCGTACGCGAAGAACACCAGGTCGCCGGGCAGCAGTTCGTCCCTGCTCGGGTGCGGCCCGGCGTTCCACTGGTCGTTCGCCACCCGCGGCAGCTCGATGTCCACGGAGGCGTACGCCGCCTTCGTCAGCCCCGAGCAGTCGAACCGGCCGCCCTCCTCCGGCGTGCCGTCACCGCCCCACAGATAGGGCGTGCCGAGCTTCTCCTGCGCGTAGTGGATGGCGCCCGCGGCCTGCTTCGACGGCGACAGGCGGGAGGTGGGGGCGGCGAAGCTCTCCTCCAGCGCACGGATGATCTGCACGTAGTTCTGCGTCTCGCGGTACGGGGGCACGCCGTTGTACTTGATGACGGCGTACGGTCCCGCGTTGTACGCGGCGAGCATGTTCTCGGTCGGGTCGCCGGGCACGTCCTCGACGTAGCCGGCGAGCTTGCAGTCGTACGTCGCCGCCGACGGGATGGCGTCCTCGGGGTCGTTGATGTTGCGCTCGCCGTCGCCGTTGGCGTCGATACCGTGGGTGGCCCAGGTGCCGGGCATGAACTGCGCGATGCCCCGCGCGTCCGCGGGGCTGACGGCGTTGGGGTCCCAGCCGCTCTCCTGGTACAACTGCGCCGCGAGCAGGGCGGGGTTGAGGGACGGGCAGAGGTTGCCCCACTCCTGCACCAGCGACTGGTACGTGGCGGGCACAGCACCCTTCGCCAGGCCGACGCCGCGGCCGGCGAGACCGGACGCGGCGGTGTACGTGCCGACGACGAGCAGGGCCAGGAACGACAGGACCATCCCCGACCCCAGCGCCACGAACAGCCAGAGCTTGCGCACCCCTCAACCATCCCTCATCGGGCCCCGGCTGTCTGCCCGTTCCCTGCTCAACGTCCCTTGCCCGTACGGCCCTTCGCGCACAGCGCCGCGTCGGCCGCCCCCTGGAGGTCCGCCAGCCGGTCGCCCTCGGCGGCCCACGTGGTGGTGTAGACGGTGACCGTCCCGCGCCCCCGGTCGGCCCGCCCGCCGGCGACGGAGTCGCCGGGCAGGTCGCCGCCGTGGCCCCAGTACACGCCGCCGCAGCTCAGCGGGAAGGACGCCACGCCGTAGCCGTACCGGCTGCCCTCGGGGTAGGTGTCCTGGCCGCCGACGTCGGTGGTGTCGTGGGTCATCGCCCGCAGCGCCCAGCCGGGCAGGAGTCTGCCGCCGAAGAGGGCGTCCCAGAAGGCGTTCTGGTCCTTCGGCGTGGTCACGAGGCCGCCGGAGGCGCCGAACTCGTAGCCGGGCAGCTCGGTCACATCGGTGACGCCGGCCCCGGGATCGGTCGGGTCGACGCCGTAGTTGCGGGCGTGCGGGCCGCGCAGCGTCAGCTCGCCCTTCGCGGGCCAGTACGTGTCCTTCAGGTGCAGCGGCTCGATGAGGGTGCGTTCGATGTACGTGCGGTAATCCTCGCCGGTGACCTGATTGATCAGCAGGCCGAGCGCGAGGTAGTTGGTGTTGGAGTAGCCCCAGCGGGCGCCGGGTGCGAAGTCGGCGGGGTGGTCGAGGGCGAGCGCGAGGTACTCCTCCTCGGTGCCGGCACGGCTCCAGTCGACGAACTGCAGGTACTCCGGCAGCCCGCTGGTCTGCTTGAGCAGGTGCCGCACGGTGACGCCGGTGCCGGCGAGCTGCGGCACGTACCGCGCGGCGGGCGCGTCCAGCCGCACCTCGCCCGCGGCGACGAGCCGCATGACGGCGGTGGCGGTGAACGCCTTGGTGTTGCTGGCCATCCGGTAGCGGCCCTCGGCGCCGACCATGGGCCGCCCGGTGGCGGTGTCGGCGACGCCCGCGGTACGGGTCGTGCGGCCGTCGTACGCGAGGGCGCCGGGGACGCCGTCGCGCTCGACGAGGGCGTCGAGGCGGCGCTGTACGGGGTCGGGGGCGCCCCCGGCGCCGTGGGCGGCGGCGACGGGCGCGGCGGCGCCGGCGACGACGGCGGCGAGGAGGGCGGCGGCCCCGGCGCGGCGGGCGGCGGTGCGGGTACGGGTGCGGGTGCGGGTGCGGTTCACGGCTGTCTCCCTGGGTCGTGGTGTGGCGGGCTCCACCCTCGTCCCCGTACGCCCTGTGATCACTGGTGCCGACCGCCGGACCCGTGGTGGCGCCAGCACCACCCCCGCCCGTGCCGTACGGCCACCTTCGCCCGCCCTCACCAGGGGTGTTGACATAGAGAACACTCCAAGTGGTGCACTCGCCGCGTCCGACCAGACCGGCACCCGGAGGCCCGTTCCCCATGACCCACGACTCGCCCGTCACCCTTGTCACCGGCGGTGGCAGCGGCATCGGCGCCGCCGCCGCCCGCCAACTCCTCGCCCGCGGCGGCCGCGTCGCCGTCACCGGCCGCGGCGCCGAGCGGCTGCGCCGGTTCGCCAAGGACGCCGGCGACCCGCCGGAGCTGCTGACCCTGCCGGGCGACGCCTCCGACCACGAGGCGGTGGCCGAGGCGGTGCAGGCGACGCTCACGGCGTTCGGCCGGCTCGACGCGGTCGTCGCCAACGCCGGCTTCGCCAGCCACGACGACCTCGGCACCGGCGACCCGGCCGGCTGGCGCGACATGGTGCTCACCAACGTCCTGGGCCCCGCGCTGCTCATCCGCAGCTCGCTGGAGGCGCTGCGCGAGACCCGCGGGCGGATCGTCATCGTCGGCAGCGTCGCGGGCTTCGTCCACACCCCGGGCAACATCTACGGCATCACCAAGTGGGCGATGACGGGGCTGGCGGAGAACACCCGCCGCATGGTGACCGGCGACGGCATCGGCGTCACGCTCGTCGCCCCCGGCCGCACCGACACGCTCTTCTGGGACGGCATGGGCGGGGCGCCGGAGGGCATGGAGATGATGACGTCCGACCAGGTCGCCGAGTCGATCGTCTGGGCGCTGAACCAGCCGGAGGGCGTCGACGTCAACACGGTCGTCATGCGCCCCATCGGCCAGCCCGTGTAAGGCACTCGGACGCGCTACCGGCGCGCCCCCGCGTACGCCCTCGCCCGCCCGCCGCCGCACCCCGGCGCCCGGCGGGCGCGCCGCGTCAGGCCGCGGCCGACAGCGGCGCGCCGTCCTCCGCGCCCACCGCATCCTCCACCGCCGACGACGCGGCCGACGACGCGGCCGACGACGACAACGCCCCCGGCCCGGCGGCCTCGTGCAGGGACGCCCCGACGCCGCTGACCGCGCCGACGAGCACCACGACCCCCGAGACGACCGTCATCCCTTCGAACACATCCGCCGCCTTCCCTAGGGCCTGTTTGAGTCAAATCCCCCAACGAGGCCCGCCCGGCGCCCGTCACCGCGGCACCCACTCTTCACATATTCCGATTCGGCGCAGGTCGGACAAGCCGACCGCCTCCCCGACCCCGCAAGCACGCAGCGTTGCCAATAGTCACCTAACGTGATACACACAGGAAAGTCGGCGGAGAGCGCCGAACACCCTTGTGAAATCCCCGCGGTTGACGCCAAATCGACTCTCACGAGGGCATCATCAGGGAGGATGGACAATGACTCCTGCCGTCCACCCCGGACGGCAACACAGCGCATGGGGCGGTGAGTTACGACATGTTCCTGGCAGCCGACAAGGGCGACATCAACACCATCATCGGCGGTATCGCCCCTGACTGGGGCCCCTTCGGAAGCCTGGGCCAAGAAGCGCGCGTGATGATCGAAGTGGTCATGGCGGTCGCGATCCTGCTGTGCCTGGGCATCGCGATCTGGGGCGCGGCCAAGCAGCGCATCGGCGCGACCGCGCTGCGCGACACGTTCAGCGCGGAGCAGGGCAAGGGGCTGATCGTGGCGGGTCTGACGGGAGTGTTCATCATCGGCTCCCTCGGCACCGTGTTCACGATCGTGTACGGAATGGCGGTGTAGGCCGGGCCGTGACTTCAGGGCCAGGCGTACGGCGAACGGCGGTGCGGCACACGGCGACGGGACGTCGCCCGAGCCCGCGACCCGGGAGGCAACCACCCCCCGGCCGCGGCCCGGGGACCCCCGTAGGACGTCAGACGGCGCACCGCTACCTTTTTGTGCCTACGGCACGCCGGTGCAACGGGGCACCGGCGCACGGAAGGGGGGACCCGGCATGAGCCACGACGACGACTACGTCGACTACGCCACCCCCGAACCCGGCACCCGCACCCGCTTCGCCGAAGGCGACAACGACGCCCGCTACGACACCCGCCGCGGCGGCCGCGTCTCGCCGTCCCGCGCGATGGTCACGGTCGTGGGCGTCGTGGTCCTCCTCATCGCGGCGATCGCTTTCGCGAACCGCGGCGGCAACACGGAAGACAACCCCGAATCCGCCGCCAACCCCGACACCAGAGCCGAACCCACCTCCCCCACAGGCGACACCCCGGTCAAATCCCCCACCAACGGCATCCCCACAGGCTTCCCCCAATCCGCAGAGGGCGCCCAGTCGGCGGCGGCGAACTTCGCCGTCGCGCTCGGCGGCGACCAGATGTTCACGCCCGAAGGGCGACACGAGCTCGTCGATGCCCTCTACACACCGGAACTGGCGGAGAAGACCAAGACCGGCATGGACGCCGCGTACAACGAAGACTTCCTCGCCAACCTCGGCCTCGACGCCGAGGGCGAGCCCCCCTCCGGGATGACCTTCATCTCCCGGACGGTCCCGATCGGCACGACCGTCAAGGAGTACGAGGACGGCAGGGCCACCGTCGCCGTCTGGTACACGGGCCTGATCGGCCTGGCGGGCCCCGACTCGGACGTGCCCGTACGCACCACCTGGCACACCTGGACCTTCGAACTCCAGTGGTCGGACGGCGACTGGAAGATCGCCGCCGACTCCCAGAAGCGGGGCCCCGCCCCCGTCCCCGGTGACGTACCGGCGGCGACCGACGAGCAGATCGAGGACGCCGTCGAGCAGTTCGGAGGCTTCACCTATGCCCGGTAGCCCGCGGCGCCGCGTCGCCTCAGCCCTGGCCCTGCTCGCCGGCGCGCAGGCGACCCTCCTGCTCGCCGCCCCCCGCGCCCTCGGCGCCGTACCCGCGCAGGACGACGGCGGCGCCTGCGACAGCCTCATCGGGCCCGCCCGGGACTACTGCGAAAAGGAAGACGACGGGGGCCGCTCCGCGCCCAACTCCCCCGGTGACGTCACCGAATCCGTCGATCCGCTGTCCTCGTTGGCGAAGGGGTGTGCCGAAGCCGCCGCCTGGACCATCGACAAGCTCTCCGACGCCGTCAACTCCACCACCACCGTCGACTTCACCAACGCCACCTTCCTGCGCCAGTACGCCGTCGTCTTCGCCGCCTCCACCATCCTCACCCTCACCCTCTGGCTCCTCGCCGTCGCCAAGCGCGCCATCCGCGGCGTCCCCCTCGGCGAAGCCCTCGGCGAGGCCATCGGCTTCCTCTGGCTGACCGTCCTCGCCTCCGCCTTCACCCCCCTCGTCCTCTACACCCTCGTCACCGCCACCGACTCCGTCACGGAAGCCATCGCATCCGGTACGTCGTCCAACACCGACACCTTCTTCGGCGGCTTCTCGGAAGCGCTCAAGAAGGGCGAGGACATCGGCGGCGGCCCGATCATGCTCATCGTCGTCTCCCTCGTGTCCGTGCTCGCCGCAGGCGTGCTCTGGCTGGAGCTCGTCATCCGCGCCGCCCTCCTCTACGTCGGCGCCCTCCTCGGCACCGCCGTCTACGCCGGGCTCGTCGACAAGAACATGTGGCACCACGTCCGCCGCTGGGCCGGGATCATGATCGCCGTGATCCTCGTCAAGCCGGTCATCGTCATCGTCCTGGGCCTCGCCGGCGCCCTCTCCGCCGAGGAAGGACCCGACGCCTTCTCCGCCGTCGTCTCCGGCCTCGCGATCATCCTGCTCGCCATCTTCGCCAGCGCGATGATCTACCGCTTCGTGCCCGGCTTCGGTGACGAGATCATGACCGCCAAGCAGGGCCGCCGCGCCACCTCCGCCAACCCGGCCTCCGCCGTCATGGCCACCCCCGCCGCCCTCGTCACCGCCGGCATGAAGACCCACGGCTCCCGCACCTCGTCGTCGGGACCCGCCGGCGGCGCCACCGGCGAGTCCCGCTCCGCGGCCAAGCCCGCCAACCCCGTCGCCGGCGGCGTCTCCGCCCACAGCACCCGCCCACAGCAGTCCGCCCCGCCCAAGCCGAGCACCGCCAACCACAGCACCGGCGGCTCCGGTTCCGGCTCGCAGGGCGGCCGCAGCGTGCCCCCGCAGTCCGCCCAACAGCCCGGAAACAGGAGGTGACCTGCGGTGACCACGCACGACACACCACCGATCACCCCCCGTCGCACGTACCTCATCGGCAAGGCCCGCCCCAACGCCATCGTCGGCCGCAACCGCGAGACCGGCGAGATCGGCATGATCATCGGCGGCGCCTTCCTCGGCATGATGTGCGGCCTCCTCGTCCCCGTGCTGACGCTGCGCATCGTGCTGCTGATGGGCTTCCCGCTGCTCGCCCTCGCCGCCGTCTACGTCCCGTACCGGGGCCGCACCTTCTACCGCTGGTTCGAGATCAGCCGCAGCCACCGCCGCCTCCTGCGCAGCGGCGCCGCCGTCTACCGCTCCGGCGCCCAGGAAGCCGGCACCCGCCTCAACGGCGAGGAGGTCGCCGTCGGCACCCCGCCCGGCATCGGCCGCATCAGCTGGATGGTCGCCCCCTTCGGCCCCGACGAGATCGCCGTCCTGCTGCACGCGGACCGCCGCACCGTCACCGCCGTGATTGAGATCGAAGGCCCCGGCGTCGGCCTGCGCGACAGCGAGGACCAGGAAGCCCTCGTCGACCGCTTCGGGACGCTGCTCAAGCACGCCGCCAACGGCGACGGCTTCGTACGCCGCCTGCAGATGCTCGCCCGTACGCTGCCCGCCGACCCCGACGCACACGCCAAGGACGTCTCGCAGCGCGGCGACCCGCGCGCGCCGCAGTGGATAAAGGGCTCGTACGACCAGCTCCAGTCGATGGTCTCCACCTCCTCCGAGCAGCACCGCGCGTACCTCGTCGCCTGCATGCCGTACACCCGCGACCTCGGCCAGGAGGCCACGGTCATGGGCCGCGCGACCAAGCAGAGCCGCGACGAGTGCATCGCCGTCATCATGGCCCGCGAGCTGGGCGACATCTGCGCCCGTCTCACCGAGGCCGACATCCGGGTACGGCAGCCGCTGGGCATCGCGCGGCTCTCGGCCCTCGTGCACTCCATGTACGACCCGGACCACCCCATCGACCACATCCAGGCCATGACCCAGCGCAACGCCTGGCCGGCAGAACTGGACGCCGTAGACCCGCAGTACCTGCGCGCCAAGACCCGCGAGTCGGCGACCCGCGACCCCTGGTGCCACTCCACGGCGTGGGTGAAGGAATGGCCGATGACCCCGGTCGGCGTCAACTTCCTCGCCCCGCTCCTCGTCCACACCCCGGACGTCATCCGCACGGTCGCCGTATGCATGGACCTGGAGCCCACAGAAGTGGCCATCGAGCGGATGCTGACGGAGAAGACGAACGACGACGCGGAGGCGTCCCGGCAGGCGAAGATGAACCGCGTCGTCGACCCCCGGGACATCGCCCACCACGAGCGCATCGACCAGCGCGGCGAGGACCTCGCCTCCGGCGCCGCCGGCGTCAACATCGTCGGCTACCTCACGGTCTCCGCCCGCTCCCCCGAGGCTCTCGCCCGCGACAAGCGCACGATCCGCGCCTCGGCGGGGAAGTCATACCTGAAACTGGAATGGTGCGACAGAGAGCACCACCGCGCCTTCGTGAACACCCTGCCTTTCGCGACCGGGATCAGGTGACCCCCATGGCCCAGCGGTTGATGCTCCCCCACGACAGGGAACGCGCGGCGCACCGCGCCCCCTCGCCCCCTGCCCCGGTCCCCGCCCGGAAGGGCACCCCGTGCGAGCGCGGGCACCGCCGCGCGTTCGTCGACACCCCGCCCTCCGCGACCGGGATCAGGTGACCCCCCATGGCCGACCTCCTCGATCTGGCGACGCGCGCCTTCGCGGGCTTCGTCTTCGGCAAGACGGAGACCCAGCGGCTGCCCGTGCGCACCTCCTCCGCGCAGGCGCAGGCCGTCTATCTCCCCACCGCCGCGCCCGGCCTGGGCGACTCCGGCGTGATCATCGGCCGCGAGGTCTACAGCGGCAAGGGCTACATCTACGACCCCTTCCAGCTCTACGGCCAGCAGCTCCCCGCGCCGCACTGGCTGGTGCTCGGCGAGTCGGGTAACGGCAAGTCCGCGCTGGAGAAGACCTACGTCCTGCGCCAACTGCGCTTCCGCGACCGCCAGGTCGTCGTGCTCGACGCCCAGGGCGAGGACGGCGTCGGCGAATGGGCGCTCATCGCGCAGGAGCTCGGCATCACCCCGATCCGCCTCGACCCCCTCGCGGCCCTCGACAGCGGCATCCGCCTCAACCCGCTCGACCCGGCGATCACCACCACCGGCCAGCTCGCCCTGCTCCGTACGATCATCGAAGTCGCCACCGGCAGCGGCCTGGACGAGCGCTCCGGCTTCGCCCTCAAGGTCGCCCACGGTCACGTCACCGCGACCGTCACCGACCGCCAGCCGGTGCTCACCGACATCGTCGAGCAGCTCCGCCATCCGGCGCCGACCGCCGCCGAGGCCATGAACGTCGACGTCGAGGACGTCCGCAACTGGGGCCTGGACGTCGCCCTCGTCCTCGACCGCCTGGTCGACGGCGACCTGCGCGGCATGTTCGACGGCCCGACGACCGTCGGCATCGACCTCGACTCGCCGCTCATCATCTTCGACCTCTCCCACATCGACCGGAACTCGATCGCCATGCCGATCCTCATGGCGATCGTCGGCGTGTGGCTGGAGCACACCTGGATCCGCCCCGACCGCAAGAAGCGCATCTTCCTGGTCGAAGAGGCGTGGCACATCATCAACTCCCCTTTCGTCGCCCAGCTCTTCCAGCGGCTGCTGAAGTTCGGCCGCCGGCTCGGCCTCTCCTTCGTCGCCGTCGTGCACCACTTGTCGGACGTCGTGGACGGAGCCGCGGCGCGGGAGGCGGCGGCGATCCTGAAGATGGCGTCGACACGTACGATCTACGCCCAGAAAGCCGACGAGGCCCGCGCGACGGGGAAGGTCCTCGGACTGCCGCGCTGGGCCGTCGAGATCATCCCGAGCCTGACGCCCGGCATCGCCGTCTGGGACGTCAACGGCAACGTGCAGGTCGTCAAGCACCTGGTGACCGAGGCCGAACGGCCGCTGGTCTTCACCGACCGGGCGATGACGGAGTCCGCTCCGGTACCGGCCCTGGAGGCGGCGGACGACACCGGCCCGGTGGTGATGGCGAAGGAATCGACGGTGGCCTGAGATGGCGCAGGGTCGCGGTGGACGAAACCGGGGCGGCGGGCAGCATGGCAGCCCGGAGCGGGGCATCCCCGACGCCCTGCTCCTCGGCGTTCTGGCGTTCCTGCTCGGCCTGACGATCCTGGCGTGGACGGCGACGGGTCTGTCCGGGCTGCTGGCGCACGGCGCGTGGCCGGACGGCGTCACGTTCACACGGACGCCGCTGGCGATGCGCGAGTTGGTCTCCGAGCCGCACGACCTCCCGGCCGCCTGGCCGGACACGCCGCGCGCGTCCCTGTCTGGGTGGGGGCTGTTCTGGGGCGTGTTCATCAGCCAGTTGATGGTGCTCGGCACGTTCACGCTCGTGGGGATGACGACGATGGCGAGCTGGCGGGCGCGCCGGGCGGCGGCACGAAAGGCGGCCGCGGGAGACGAGGCGCTGGCAGGCGGCCTGGAGAACCGGTACGCGGACCAGGACCGGTACGAGGACACGGAGTCCGCGCCACAGCCCTCGCCCCAGCGCAGACCGCCCGTACGACCCACGCAGGAGCCACGCCCGCAGCCCACGCGGCCCCTCCCCACCGTTCCGCGGCAGGGCCGAAGCCAGCCCTCGACCGGACTGCCGCCGGCACACGCGGGCCCGCTGGTGTTCCGCAAGGGCAGCCCGACGGCGATGGCGGTCACCCGGGAGACGCTGCTGGGAGCAGAGGGTCCCGCGCTCGTCATCACCTCGGACGCCACCCTGTGGGCGGACACCAAGGACGCCCGCGGCAAGCTCGGCCCCGTCCTCGTCTACGACCCGGGCCAGCTCTGCGACACCCCGGACCGGCTCCGCTGGTCCCCGGCCGCCGGCTGCGCAGACCGCGGTACGGCTTCCGAGCGAGCGGCAGCCCTCCTCCGCCCGGTACGCCCCCAGCACCGCACGGACACCACGGTGGCGGACACCGCGGAGACGATGCTGGCGTGCTGGCTCCACGCCGCCGCCGTAGGGGACCGCCCCTTCGCCCAGGTCCACCGCTGGGCCCAGGGCACAGGCGCCCACGAGCCGGTGGGCATCCTGCGCTCGGTGCCCGAGGCGGCGTCGGGGGCGGCCGGCGAGCTGGAGTCGGCGCTGACCGGGCATCCGGAGCGGCGGGACGCGGCGGCGGAGCTGGTGGCGACTGCGTTGGAGGGCATGTCGTCGATCCACATGCGCAACGCTTCCAAACCGACCCGAGCAGATTCGCTCGTATTGGAGTCATTCATCGACGAAGGGGGAACGCTCTATCTGGTGGGTGAAGCCATCGAGGGCCCCCGGTCCCGCCCGGGTGCGATGCCACTACTCACCGCCCTCGCCACAGACGTGGTCGAGCACGGCCGCCGCATGGCCGCAGGGTCATCCACCGGCCGGCTCGACCCACCACTCACCCTCGTCCTCGACGACGTAGCCGCAGTCGCCCCCCTCGCCCACCTCCCCGCCCTCCTCACCGAAGGCGACCGCGAGGGACTGCCCACGCTGGCCACGATGCGCTCGCCGGAGCAGGCGCGCAGCCGCTGGCCGGGGCTGTCGCTGGGGGTGTGAGGGGTGCAGAAATGACTCAACCCCCGGACGGTGTCCGGGGGTTGAGTACTAAAGATTGTTCGGCGGTGACCTACTCTCCCACACGGTCCCCCATGCAGTACCATCGGCGCGGTCGGGCTTAGCTTCCGGGTTCGGAATGAGACCGGGCGTTTCCCCAACGCTATGACCACCGAAACACTATGAAACTATCCCCCACACCCCTCATACCGGCAGAACACCGGTACAGGTTTGTGTGGGTGGGTTGTTGTTTCAGAACCCGCACAGTGGACGCAAGCAGCTATGGACAAGCCCTCGGCCTATTAGTACCGGTCACCTCCACCCCTCACAGGGCTTCCAGATCCGGCCTATCAACCCCGTCGTCTACAGGGGGCCTTAACCCCTCATGGGGGTGGGAGTCCTCATCTCGAAGCAGGCTTCCCGCTTAGATGCTTTCAGCGGTTATCCCTCCCGAACGTAGCCAACCAGCCATGCCCTTGGCAGAACAACTGGCACACCAGAGGTCCGTCCGTCCCGGTCCTCTCGTACTAGGGACAGCCCTTCTCAAGACTCCTACGCGCGCAGCGGATAGGGACCGAACTGTCTCACGACGTTCTAAACCCAGCTCGCGTGCCGCTTTAATGGGCGAACAGCCCAACCCTTGGGACCGACTCCAGCCCCAGGATGCGACGAGCCGACATCGAGGTGCCAAACCATCCCGTCGATATGGACTCTTGGGGAAGATCAGCCTGTTATCCCCGGGGTACCTTTTATCCGTTGAGCGACGGCGCTCCCACAAGCCACCGCCGGATCACTAGTCCCTGCTTTCGCACCTGCTCGACCCGTCAGTCTCGCAGTCAAGCTCCCTTGTGCACTTACACTCACCACCTGATGACCAACCAGGCTGAGGGAACCTTTGGGCGCCTCCGTTACTCTTTAGGAGGCAACCGCCCCAGTTAAACTACCCACCAGACACTGTCCCCGATCCGGATCACGGACCCAGGTTAGACATCCAACACGACCAGAGTGGTATTTCAACGACGACTCCACAACCACTGGCGTGGCCGCTTCACAGTCTCCCACCTATCCTACACAAGCCGAACCGAACACCAATATCAAGCTATAGTAAAGGTCCCGGGGTCTTTCCGTCCTGCTGCGCGAAACGAGCATCTTTACTCGTAATGCAATTTCACCGGGCCTATGGTTGAGACAGTCGAGAAGTCGTTACGCCATTCGTGCAGGTCGGAACTTACCCGACAAGGAATTTCGCTACCTTAGGATGGTTATAGTTACCACCGCCGTTTACTGGCGCTTAAGTTCTCAGCTTCGCCGGATCGAAACCCGACTAACCGGTCCCCTTAACGTTCCAGCACCGGGCAGGCGTCAGTCCGTATACATCGCCTTACAGCTTCGCACGGACCTGTGTTTTTAGTAAACAGTCGCTTCTCGCTGGTCTCTGCGGCCACCCCCAGCTCCCCGCGTAAAACGGATCACCAGAAGCGGCCCCCTTCTCCCGAAGTTACGGGGGCATTTTGCCGAGTTCCTTAACCATAGTTCACCCGAACGCCTCGGTATACTCTACCTGACCACCTGAGTCGGTTTAGGGTACGGGCCGCCATGAAACATCGCTAGAGGCTTTTCTCGACAGCATAGGATCATCCACTTCACCACAATCGGCTCGGCATCAGGTCTCACCCTCATGTTGCACGGATTTACCTGCACAACGGGCCACACCCTTACCCCGGGACAACCACCGCCCGGGCTGGACTACCTTCCTGCGTCACCCCATCACTCACCTACTACAAGCTCGGATCACCGGCTCCACCACACCCACCCTCACCCGAAGGATCAGACAGGGGGCTTCACGGGCTTAGCATCACCTGATTCGATGTTTGGCGCTTCACAGCGGGTACCGGAATATCAACCGGTTATCCATCGACTACGCCTGTCGGCCTCGCCTTAGGCCCCGACTTACCCTGGGCAGATCAACTTGACCCAGGAACCCTTAGTCAATCGGCGCACACGTTTCCCACGTGTGTATCGCTACTCATGCCTGCATTCTCACTCGCGAACCGTCCACCACTACCTTCCAGTGCGGCTTCACCCGGCACACGACGCTCCCCTACCCAACAACACACCCGTTAAGGCTATCTGTGCTGCTGACACGACTTCGGCGGTACGCTTGAGCCCCGCTACATTGTCGGCGCGGAATCACTTGACCAGTGAGCTATTACGCACTCTTTCAAGGATGGCTGCTTCTAAGCCAACCTCCTGGTTGTCTCTGCGACTCCACATCCTTTCCCACTTAGCATACGCTTAGGGGCCTTAGTCGATGCTCTGGGCTGTTTCCCTCTCGACCACGGAGCTTATCCCCCGCAGTCTCACTGCCGCGCTCAACTTACCGGCATTCGGAGTTTGGCTAAGGTCAGTAACCCGGTAAGGCCCATCGCCTATCCAGTAGCTCTACCTCCGGCAAGCAACACACGACGCTGCACCTAAATGCATTTCGGGGAGAACCAGCTATCACGGAGTTTGATTGGCCTTTCACCCCTAACCACAGGTCATCCCCCAGGTTTTCAACCCTGGTGGGTTCGGGCCTCCACGACCTCTTACAGCCGCTTCACCCTGCCCATGGCTAGATCACCCCGCTTCGGGTCTAGAGCGTGCAACTCACATCGCCCAGCTAGGACTCGCTTTCGCTACGGCTACCCCACACGGGTTAACCTCGCTACACACCGCTAACTCGCAGGCTCATTCTTCAAAAGGCACGCAGTCACGACCGAAGTCCCCGAAAGAACAACGGCGACGCTCCCACGGCTTGTAGGCACACGGTTTCAGGTACTCTTTCACTCCGCTCCCGCGGTACTTTTCACCATTCCCTCACGGTACTATCCGCTATCGGTCACCAGGGAATATTTAGGCTTAGCGGGTGGTCCCGCCAGATTCACACGGGATTTCTCGGGCCCCGTGCTACTTGGGTGGTTCACAACGAGCCGCACACATTTCAACTACGGGGGTCTTACCCTCTACGCCGGGCCTTTCGCATGCCCTTCGTCTACATATGCGGTTTCTCACTCGCCGACCAGCCGGCAGACCAGTCACGTAAACTCCCACAACCCCGCCCGCGCAACCCCTGCCGGGTATCACACACAAACGGTTTAGCCTCATCCGGTTTCGCTCGCCACTACTCCCGGAATCACTATTGTTTTCTCTTCCTGCGGG